>NZ_KQ950181.1:707368-712451 GCF_001517975.1 Thermobifida cellulosilytica TB100 | reverse complement strand
GCGGCACGGTCGGCGCCGGAGGCCGCCGCGACCCGCTCCTCCAGGGCGCGCACCCGCGCGTCGGCGGCGGTGCGGGCGTTGACCTCGCCGGAGAACACCACCGCGGCGGCCGGGGCGCCGCCCAGCACCGATGCGAAGGAGCCCTCCAGGGCCAGCACGGTCATGTTGGGGTTGAGCGCTTTGGAGAACACCACGAACGCGCCGCCGTGGTAGCGCGAGATCACGCAGAACACGATGGGGCCGCGGAAGTTCACGATCGCGCGGCCGATCTCGGCGCCGTACTCCAGTTGCAGTTTGCGCATCGACTCGGGGGAGCCGTCGAAGCCCGACAGGTTCGCCAGCACCACCAGGGGGCGGTTGCCGCTGGCGGCGTTGATCGCCCGGGCGGCCTTCTTCGACGACTGCGGAAACAGTGTGCCCGCGGTGTAGGTGTCGGGGCCGTCGGTGGGCGGGAAGCCGCGGCGCGGCACCGAGCGCGACTCGATGCCCAGCAGGCACACCGGGATGCCGCCCAGGTGCACGTCCTGCACCACGGCGGTGTCGGCGTCGGCCATGCCCGCCCAGCGTTCCAGCACCGGGTGGTCCTGGTCGGAGACGGCCCGCATCACCGTGCGGATGTCGAACGGCTTCTTGCGGTCCGGGTTGGCCTGGGGGGAGAAGATGTCGCCGACGGTGGTGAAGTCGCTGCCTTCCAGGGTGTGGGGGAAGTCGCGGATGTCGCGGTCGAGGGGGTCGCTGGTCGCGGCCCGGCGCGGGCGCTGCTCGCCGGGGGCGATGTAGGTGTGGGCGTAGTGGGCCATGAGCACGTCGCGGGCGGCGGCCAGGTTGGGCGCCCAGTACTGGGCCTGCCCGTTGGGGCCCATCACCCGGTCGTAGCCGCCGATGCCGAAGTTGTCCTCGGCGGAGACGCCGCCGGAGAAGTCCAGCGACTGCTTGCCGGTGAGCACCATCGCCGAGTCCGGTGTCATGACCAGGATGCCCTTGGTGTGCATGAGCATCGTCGCCTCGGCGTTCCAGTAGGGCTGGGCGCCGACGTTGATGCCGGCGACCACGACGTTGATCTCGCCGCCGGCCTGGGTGAACTCGACGATCCGTTTGAGGGCCGCGGCCACCCAGTCCATGTTCTCGGTGCCGGAGTCCATGGAGATGCGCGCCCCCGAGGACAGCGCGTACCACTCCAGGGGCACGCGCATGCGTTCGGCCAGGTCCAGGGCTGCGATGACGCGGCGGCACTCCGGTTCGGCCAGTGCGCCCAGCGACTTGGTGGGGTCGCCCAGCAGCACCACGCGGGTCACCCCCTCCGGGTAGAGGGGGGTGGGGGTGGTGACCACGCCGGCGACGATGCCGGCGCTGTTGCGGCCCTTGGGCCGGTCCACCGGCACGAGCTGGTGGTGTTCGTCGAGGTCGTGTTCGACGAAGTCGCCGAGCATCGCGGTCAGCTCGTAGGGGTAGACGGTGTTGCGGCTGCTGGCCCGCAGCACTTTCTGCCGGTAGTCGTCGACGGGTTCGACCGGGTCGGTGGGGGGTTCGCCCACGACCAGTTCGGTGCCGCCTGTGGCGTCGAAGCGGATGCGCACGGCGACCCTGGTCAGCGCGCCGGTGCGGGGGTCGCGTCGGCGCGCCAGGAACAGGATCTCCTCCAGTCCGGCGCCGGCGGTGGTGGGCAGCACGCGTTCGGCGAGCATCTCCAGTTCGGCGCGGGTCAGGTCGCTGGGCGGCCACACGTACAGCGTGATCCGGTTGGTGGGGAAGCGCTTCTTGGAGGGCTGTTGGACCTGGGCGCGGCGGATGGAGTCCAGGCAGGCGGCGAGGGCGTTTTCGGCGGTGGGCAGGGCGACCAGTCGGCCGTCCTGGTCGCGCAGCTCGGTCAGGTCGCGGATCTGGGCGAAGGCGACCAGGCGCTCGTCGGAGGGGTTGTCGCGGGCCACGCAGCGGAACAGGTAGACCTCCTCGTCGGAGGAGGGCAGCCGGGTCAGGTCGAACTTGTGCAGCCGCTCCAGTTGCATGCGCTGGGCGATGTGGGGGTGCAGGCCGCGGATGAGCCGGTCCTCGGCCATGCCCTCGGGTGAGGGGCGGAAGGTGAAGTGGTGGTGCATCACCGCGCCGTCGCGGCCGGCGACCGTGGTGGTGACCCTGCGCACGCCCGCGGGCAGCGGGTGGGTGTTGACGGCCTCGTGCAGGGCGGCGGCCATCGCGTCGGAGTCCTGGGGCTGGCCCTCCCACGACAGGTACAGGTCGGCGTCGACGGCGGGGTGGCTGCCTGCGAGGGAGGCCAGGCCGCGCAGGGCGCTGTCCAGGTTCTCGAAGCGCGCCGCGGCGGAGGCCACGCAGGAGTCGGCGCGGTGGGCGACCACGAACGTGCAGCCGTCGACCTGGTGGGTGGCCACGCGGGTGAGCGCCTTGTTGCCGTAGTAGCGGCGGGTCAGCACCTCCAGCATGACCGAGTTGTCGCGGTCGTGGCGGGCCAGCCGCTGGCCGAGCAGCCGCACCAGCGGTTCGGTGCTGCGCACCATCTCGGCGATGCGTTCGGCGCGGTCGGGGGAGTCGGGGTGGGCGTCCAGGTGGCGCAGGTGCCTGCGGACGTCGGCGTAGACGCGGGCGCGGTTGCGGCGCAGCAGCGGCTGGGCGAACCAGGCGAACACCACGCCGCGCGCCAGGTCGGCCAGGACGGGGAAGCGGACCTGGGTGGCGGCCACCAGGCGTTCCAGGGCAAGGCCGACGGACTCGCGCAGGTGGGCGTCGGGCAGGGGTTCGCGCAGCCAGGCGCGCAGCAGGGCCGCCACGACCGCGGTGTCGGCGGAGGCGCGCTGCTGGGCCAGGAAGATCCGGAACACCGCGGCCTCCAGCTGGGCGCAGCGTTCCAGGTCGGTGACCCCGTAGTGGGCCAGGGCGCGGGCGAGTTTGGCGCGGAACCGGTCGGGCAGTCCGGCGCGTTCCACGTCCAGGCTCTGCAGGTAGGTGTGGAAGTACTCGCGGGCGCTGTGGACGTGGCTGCCGTCGGTGTCCTCGCCGGCCGGGCGGTTGCGGCTCAGCTCGGCCAGGTCGGCGAACACGTCGAGGAGTTCGAGTTCTTCGGCCAGGGGCCGGTGCCCCTCGGCGGCGGCCTGGCGGCGGGCGGCGAGGTAGTCGTCGAGGACGCGGCGTTCGTCGTGGGGGTCGACGTCGAAGCCGAGCAGCAGGCCGCGCAGGTCCTCCAGGGCCCGTTGCAGGCGCTGGCGGGCCGGGACGGTGCGGGGGGCCTCGGGCAGGTCCAGTTCCACGGCCTGGCGGGTGGTGTCCTGGGTGTCGGCCTCGCCCAGGGGTTCCAGGCGCAGCAGCGGCGCGCCGGCCTCCACCTGGGAGCCGACCGTCACGACGCACTCTTTGAGGCGGGAGCGGAACGGGGCGCGCAGCACCGTCTCCATCTTCATGCTCTCCAGCACCAGCACCGGGGCGCCCGCCTCGACCTCGGCGCCGACGGTGACGGGGGTGGCCACGACCAGTGCGGGGGTGGGCGAGCGCAGCACGCCGCCTTCGTCGCGGCTGACCCGGTGCGTCACGCCGTCGACCTCGACCAGGTAGACGGGGCCGTGGGTGGCGGTGAGCAGCCGGTAGGTGGCGCCGTTGACGGTGATGCGTCCGGTGTGGCGGTCGAAGCGGTCCAGGTCGACGTCGGCGGTGCGGACCTGCCCGCCGGCCTCGATGGCGACGCGGAAGCGGTGGGCGCCCATGCGGGCCACGCGCACCCGGTAGGTGGCGCCGCGCAGTTTCAGGTCCAGGGGCCGTCCGCTTTCGTGCTGCACCTGGGGGCGTCCGCCGGAGGCGGTGGCCAGCAGGCGCTGCCGTTCGGCGCGTTCGCCTTCCTCGTAGGCTTCGATGGCGGCGGCGGCCAGGGCGACGGCGCAGTGGCGGTGGGAGACGAGCCGTCCCTGGGCGCGGACGCGGTCGATCCAGCCGGTGTCGGCGGTGGCGTCGACCACCTCGGGCTGGTCGAGCAGGTCCATGACGAAGCTCTTGTTGGTGGTGCCGCCCTCGATGACCACGGTGGTCTGCGCCAGGGCGCGGCGCAGCCGGCCCAGGGCCTCGTCGCGGTCGCGGCCGTGCGCGATGATCTTGGCGATCATCGAGTCGAAGTCGGCGGGGATGACGTCGCCCTCGGCGAAGCCGGTGTCCACCCGGATGCCGGGGCCGGTCGGCAGGTCCAGGCGCACGATGCGGCCCGGGGAGGGCGCGAAGTCGCGGTCGGGGTCTTCGGCGTTGAGGCGGGCCTCCACGGCGTGTCCGCGCTCCTGGGGCGGGTCGCCGTCGAGGCGGCCGCCGCCGGCCACCCACAGTTGCGCCTTGACCAGGTCGAAGCCGGTGGTGGCCTCGGTGATGGGGTGTTCGACCTGCAGGCGGGTGTTGACCTCCAGGAACGCGAACAGCTTGTCGTCGGGGCGGTAGAGGAACTCGACGGTGGCCGCGCCCCGGTAGCCGACGGCCACGGCCAGCCGCTCGGCTGCGGCCTTGAGGTCGGCCGCCTGGGAGGCGCTGAGCACGGGGGAGGCCGACTCCTCGATGATCTTCTGGTTGCGGCGCTGCACCGAGCAGTCGCGCACGCCCAGCGCCCAGGCGGTGGTGCCGTCGGCGATCACCTGCACCTCGACGTGGCGGGCGCCGGTGACCAGGCGTTCCAGGAACACCACGCCGCTGCCGAAGGCCCGCTGGGCCTCCTGGCTGGTGCGTTCGTAGGCGTCGACGAGTTCGGCCTCGTCGTTGATCACGCGGATGCCGCGGCCGCCGCCGCCCGCGGTCGCCTTGAGCATCAGCGGGTAGCCGATGCGGGAGGCTGCCGCCACGGCCTCCTCCAGGGAGGAGACCGGTCCCCGGCTCCAGGGGGCCACCGGCACGCCGACCTGCTCGGCGATCAGTTTCGCGCCGATCTTGTCGCCGAGGGTGCGCATGGCCTGGGCGCTGGGGCCGATGAAGGTGACGCCGAGCCGTTCGCACAACTGCGCGAACGCCGGGTCCTCGGCGACGAACCCCCAGCCCACCCACGCGGCGTCGGCCCCGGTCTCCACCAGCGCGCGCTCCAGCACCTGAAGGTCCAGGTAGGGGCGGGCGG
>NZ_KQ950181.1:695170-707032 GCF_001517975.1 Thermobifida cellulosilytica TB100 | reverse complement strand
GGGCGGGGCGGGGATGCCGGGGACGTCGGGGGCGGCGGGGTGGCGTGGGCAGGTCCGCGCAGCCTCTAGGGTGGCGGATCGGACGGTGCTGCCGTCCGATCCCGCCGGCCGGAGGATGCATGTCGCCCAAGAAGAAGACCCGCAAACCCCGCCCCCGCACTGTCCGCCGGGACGCCCCCGCGCGGGCCGGGGTCGTGCGCACCCCCGTGGTGGTGGAGGAGCCGCCGCCGCGCTGGCCGCTGCTGGTGTGGGCGGCGCTGGTGGTGGTGTGGGTGCTGGGGTCGCTGGCCACCTTCATGAGAGTGCTGGCCGCGGCCGGGATGACGCCCGAGGAGCTCACCGACGAGGTGCGCGCCCAGGCCGCCTGGGCGCTGTTGTGGCTGCTGGTGTTCGCGCTGGGCACCCCCCTGGCCGGGGCGGTGTGGGCCGCGCTGCTGCGCCGCCGTGTGGCCGCGGCCCTGTTCGGGTGCGCGCTGGCGGGCTCGGCGGTGTTGCTGTGGCTGATCGCTCCCCCCGGCGAGGTGTGGGCGGCGCTGCGCGCGGGCCTTGCGCTGTGACGTGCGTTTCGGTGAGCGGCGTGCGATCATCCGTCACCGGGGCGGCACACCGTCCGCCGCCGGAAGGTGAGTCATGATGGAGAGCAGGACCAACGGGATGCGGACCGGTGCGCCGCGGTCCGTGGGAGCCGCGTGTCGTGCATCCCGCAGCACACCGGTGGCCCCCGCCACCGCGATCCGATTGGGGCTGTGACCGTACCGTGCCCGAAATGTGGAAAAATGCCCAGGTGATCGATGCTTTCCGTGCCGCTTTCCAGGAGCTGATCGACGCTTCCCTCCTGGGCGACCCGCAGCGTTTCGGCCCCGCGGTGGGCCGGGTCTACGAGCTCGCCTCCCAGGTTCCGGTCTCCGAACGGGAGATCGCCCTGGAGGCTTTGGGACCGATCTTCTCCGGACACCACGCCGGTCCGGGGATCGAGGCCGACCTGACCGTCGTGGCCGGCGCCCTGGTGGAGATGGGAACCCAGCCGGGCACCACCGGCATCGAGGTGCTGCGCCTGCTGCGTGAGACCGGCCGGGCCGCGGGCATGTTCCTGCACGCCTGGGACAAGGTCGGCGACGGCGCGCCGCCCGACCCCGACCAGGTGACCGCCGCCGACGAGAGCAAGGTCGCCGCGGTGCTGGGCGACTCCGCGCCGGTGGCGACCCTGTGCTGGTGGACCGCGCGCCGCTACGGCCTGTCGGCCAAGACCATGCTCAGCTCGGCGCAGGTGCGCGCGGCCGTGCGCGCCGACGCCGAGATGCACAGCGACCTGCTGGCCATCGCCGCCCAGCTCTCGGCCCACCTGGCCGAGTTCGGCGAGGTGACGGCGCTGCTGCGGATGGACGAGGTCTCCTCGGCCCTGGTGCTGGACCGCTCCTCCCGCCGCGGTTTCCGGGTGCGTTTCGAAGGCATCGCCGACAACTTCCAGTTGCACACCCTGCTGGCCGACGCCCTCATCGGCGAGGAGGGCCGGGGGCTGGAGGGGCGGCGCCCCGACCCGCGGTGGGTGGCGGCCTTCCGCGACGCCGACCCCGACCCGCAGGCCAAGGTCGTCCACGGCTGGTGGAACCTGGTGGGCGCCGACGGCACCTGGGTGTGGAACGAGGGGGTGCCCGCCGACATCCCGCTGCTGCAGGGGGAGCGGGTCCTGATCCTGGAGGAGCAGACCTACCCGCGCTCCTGGAACGCTGGACGCATCTACCCGCTGGTCAAGGGCTCCCTGTGGGTGGAGGAGGAGCTCGCCCCCGAGCAGGCCGCGCACTGGTGGTCGCTGGTGGAGCCCGACGACGCCGTGCCCGCCCTGCCTTCTGCCCAGGAAGAGGAGGAGTCCGACGCCGAGGCGGCCGCCTCCTGGTGGCAGGAGTCCGACACGGACGAACCGGCCGGGCCCCAGGGCGCGGAGCCCGAGGCGGCCCCCCAGCGGCAGGGCGCGCCGTGGGGCCGCCAGGACGCCGAACCGGACCGGCCCGCCGAGGCCGAGCCGTCCCTCTCCCGCGCCGGGGAGCAGGGCGCGGGAGAGGAGGCGCCGCGGCCCGCCGAGCCCGAGCCGCTCGCCAGGACCGAGGCGATCCCCGTCCTCTCCCAGGAGGTCCTGGCCGCCTACGACGCGGCCCGCGCCGAGGAGCGCGACCGCGACGGCGAGGAGGAGCAGCAGGGCGACGCCCCCGGCTCCTCCCTGCTGCCGCCGCTGCCGCCCGGCGTCTCCGACAGCGCCGGCTGGGGGCCCAGTTGGCTGTGACGTGCCGCTGGTGCGGGCCCGCCGCGCCGCGGTGGGAACCGGCCGGCGGCACGCCCGGCCCGGGGCCGGGTCAGACCCGCTCCTCCTCGGGCTCCTTGAGGTCGGCGAAACCGCCTTCGTCCTGCTCCAGCGCGTGCGCGCCCCGCGGCCGGTAGCTGCGCCACCGCGAGGGGAAGAACAGCGGGACGAACAGCGCCAGCGCCAGCGGCAGCAGCAGGCCCGCCTCGGCCAGGGCGAGCGCCCCCTGCCAGCCGGGGATGCGGATACCGCCCACCACGGGCAGCACCACCGTCTCGGGAACGCTCCCAGTCCAGGCGGGACGCACCAGGTGCACCGCGGTCAGCCCCGCCAGCACCAGGCTCGCCATCCCCGGAATCAGCGGAGTGAGCTTGGGCGGCACCAGCACCAGGGCCACCAGCAGCGCCAGCGCGGCCAGCGTGAGGAGTTCACCCGGGCTGAGGAACCCCCGGCCGGAGTTGAGCAGGGCGGCGACCCGCGGCACGACCCATCCGCTCGCCAGCACCAGGACGGGCCCCAACAACAGTCCGAAGACAAAACCAAAGAAATGTCGCACGGGGAGACGACTCCTCTCGAAAATCACGAGCACCCTACCGACAAAACGCCGGTTGTGAACCCCCGGAAACCGCCGCGACCTCCCCGCCGGGAGCGCCCCCTAGGCTGGAGGCATGGACGCTGCGCACGGCGCCGGACCCGGCGACGTCGACCCCGACGTCGTCGAGCTGGCCACCAGGATCTTCGCCATGGCCCGCGCCGGGGACACCGCCTCCCTGGACGCCTACCTGAGTGCCGGGGTGCCCGCCAACCTCACCAACGACCGCGGCGACACCCTGGTCATGCTGGCCGCCTACCACGGCCACGCCGACACCGTGGCCTGCCTGTGCCGCCACGGCGCCGACGTCAACCGCCTCAACGACCGCGGCCAGTCGCCCCTGGCCGGAGCCGTGTTCAAGGGCGAAGACGCCGCCGTGCAGACCCTGTTCGCCCACGGCGCCGACCCCGACCTGGGCCGCCCTTCGGCGGTCGAGGCCGCCCGCATGTTCGCCAAGGAGCACTACCTCGCCCTGTTCGACCGCGCCTGACCCCCGCAGCCGCCCCCGGGCAGGAGGCTCCCGGGATGGCCCCCGACACCAACAGAAGGGGAGAAAACACCGCACAGCGGGCAGGATGCACCACACACCCTGTCCCAGGAAGAAGCAGAGTGAACGACACGCCCAACCCCGAACCGGTCGTCGACCCCGACCTGCCCGACCACGTGCGCACCCTGCTGCTGCGCGCCCACCACACGCCGCCCCGCCGCCCCCTGCCGGTGCCGCGCCCCCTGGCCGAGCACCCCCTGGCCGCCACCCTGGCCACCGTCCTGGTCCTGCTGGTCGGCATGCGCCTGCTGGCCCGCGTGTTCGTGGTCGTCGCCGCCCTCCTCCTGCTGGCCGCCGCCGTCGTGGTGCTGGTCAACGTCGCGGCCAGTGGCCCCGACCGCGCGGCCCGCCGCGCCTGGCAGCGCCACCGCGACCGCTGCATCACCGCCGAGGACCTGGACCCCGAGGCCGCCGCCCTGCTGCTGCGCGCCCAAAAAGCGGCGGCCGCCGTCGACGACGCCCAGGTCGTCCGCGACGACGTGCTCGACACCGCCCTCAACACCGCAGTCCTGCCCCGCCAGTTGTGGGAGACCGCCACCGCCCTGCGCCGCATCACCCAGTTGCGCTCGCGCCCCGCCCCCGACACCGCCCACGACCCCGAGGTCGCCGCCCTGCTCGCCGACCGCGACCGCGCCCTGCGCGCCGCACAGCGCTCCGTGGGCGCCCGCGTGGCCGCCCTGGAGGACTACGCCGCACGGGTCGCCGAAGCCGACCGCGCCTGGCAGCGCGCCGCCACCCTGCGCCGCCTCCTCGCCGAACAGGAGGAGCTGCGCGACCTGCTGGCCGCCACCGCCGCCGACGAGGCCGCGGTACGGGAACTGGCCGACCTCACCGAACGCGCCCAGGCCGCAGAGGAGCACCTGCGCGCCGCAGCCGACCGGGCCGCCCAGGCCGCCTCCCGCCTGCCCGGCGCCGACACGTGACCCTCACACCCACTGCACCGGGCGCCCGTGCTCCAGGTAGTGCAGCCCCTCCGCCCCCTCCAGGCACGCCCCGATCCGCCGGGCCTGCCGGTCGGGCAGGTACTCGCCCAACCGGTCCGGCTCCACCAGACGGGCCGCGCTCAACTCCTCCGGGGGCAGGCGCACCGACTCGAACTGCCCCGGCGCCAGACGCCCCGCGAACACGAACACGGTGGCCGGCCGCCGGTCCGGACTGGCCTGGGCGGGCAGCCAGTCCACACACACCAGCCCGCTCAGCGCCGGGGTGAACCCGAGCTCCTCGGTGCACTCGCGCAGACACGCCGCCAACGGCGACTCGCCCATCTCGATGACCCCGCCCGGCAGCCCCCAGCCGGGCCGGTAGGTGGGCTTGACCAGCAGCACCCGTCCCGCATCGTCACGCAGCAGCGCACTGGCCGCACCCCGGGTGCGCGGCAGGCTCTCGAAGAACTCCAACTCGCTGTCGGCCATGCCCTGAACCCTAGCCACCACCGCCGCCGCAGGGCAGGAATCCGGTCAAAGCCGAACACTCCAGCCCTGACTCGGACCACCGCCGGCCGCAGCACCCCCGCCCGCGACCGGAAGGCCGGGCGCGGCCGCACAACACGGCCGCCCCACCGGCCCCGCCCCGGGGGGTGTGCCGCCTCCTGCGCCCCCGAAAGGGGCCGCAGGAGGCGCAGCGGCGGCACGACGGGCAGAACCTAGGCCGCGGTCTCGTCGAGCTCCTCCGCGACCATCGCGTAGTGGCGGTGGAAGTAGTCCACCACGGCGTAGGCGAGGTCCACCCGCCCGCCCAGCATGTCCACCAGGACCTGCTCCTTGCGGGCCAGCGCGATGGCAAAGCACTCCGCCCACCACTCGTGGCGGCGGTGCCAGTACTCCTCCACCAGGTAGGGCAGGCACGCCTCGTGCAGGTCCCGCCACTCGCGGGTCTCCGACATCATGCGGTCGGCCAGATCCAGCACGTGCCCGATCTCGTGGAACACCAGGGACACGGAGGTGTGCGGGTTGCTGCCCAGCACCAGCAGGCCGAAACGGTAGATGCCCGCGAGCCGGTCGAAGGTGGGAGCGTGCGGGTCGTCAGGATCGGTGGACACGCCGCGCAGGTGGTTGAAGCAGTTCAGGTCGGCGACCGACCCCTCACCGATGTAGATGCCGTCGACCTCCTCGATGACCCGGTCGACGATGGGGAAGGGGAGGCTGGCCAGCGCTTCGATGTGGTCGAGGACACGGGGCGAGGGGATGGTTCCGGCGGGCCAACGGCGGTGCAGCACCGTCTCCAGCCGACCCAGGTGCCGCCGCCCGTCGTCGGGGAGCGGACGGACTCCCCGGGGATGCGGTCCGCATTCCAGGCTTTCGTTCACGAGTAAGCAACATAGAGCGTCCGCGCGACAGCCCGGTACACCGGGCGCGGTACGGCCTGCCGCCCCGACGGGCGGGGCCGCTCACTCCCGGGCCGCCGAGCGGCCCGCCACCGCATCGGCCGCATCCATCACCAGCCGGGTGAAGATCTCCGGCTGGTCCAGGTTCACCATGTGCCCCGCGCGCGGCACCACCAGCAGCCGCCCGTCCGCACACGCCTCCAAAAACAGCCTCTCGTGGATCCGGAAGTGGTCGCGGGCCCCGTTGACCAGCCACACCGTCCCCGGATAGGAGGCCAGCAGGCCCAACACGTCCACACCGGTGACCTCCTCGATCACCGCCCGCCCCGCCTCCATCGCCAACCCGCCGTCCAGCACCGCCTCGGCGCCGTCGGCGGGCAGGGTCAACCGGTGGAACCGCTCGTTGACCGCCTGGCCCCGGTCCGGCAACCGGTCCAGCAGCACCGTGGGAATCCGGTACATGCTCGCCCACCCGGGCACCGGACGCGCCGAACAGCCCGCCGCCACCAGGCCCGCCACCCGCTGCGGATAGGCCGCGGCCGCGGCGATCGACACGAACCCGCCCAGGCTCAACCCCACCACCAGCGCCGCCGACCCCACCGAGTCCACCGCGTCGCGCACCGCCTCCACCGCCCCGCCCAGGGTGAAGGGCTCACCCCTGCGGCAACCGTGCCCGGGCAGGTCCACGGCCACCACCGTGCGCCCCTGCTCCCTGAGGGCCCGCACCTGCGGCCGCCACATGGTCCTCGAGGTCCGCAGACCGTGCACCAGCACAATCGGCACGCGCATCAGCCGCCTCCCTCCGGACGGAACCGCCCTCGGACCCCATTGTCCCCGCCCCCGCCCGCAGAATGCGGACTAGTCGGCGTAGACCACCGTGACCGGCGCGTGGTCGGACCAGCGCGCGTCGTGGCGCAGCGCTCGCTCCACCCGCGCCTCCTCGGCCCGCGCCGCCAGCCCCGGCGTGGCGACGTGCAGGTCGATCCGCCAGCCCGCGTCGTTGTCGAAGGCCCGCCCCCGATACGACCACCACGTGTAGGGGCCCTCCTGCCCCGGGTGCAGCGAGCGCACCACGTCGACGTAGCCGGCCTCCTCGTAGACCCGCGACAGCCACCGGCGCTCCTCGGGCAGGAACCCCGAGTTCTTCCGGTTGGCCCGCCAGTTCTTCAGGTCGGCCTCCCGGTGGGCGATGTTCCAGTCCCCGCACACCACCAGCTCGCGGCCCTGCGCCTCCACCTCGGCCCGGCGGCGCACCAGATAGGGCAGGAACTCCGCCATGAACCGCTCCTTCTCCTCCTGCAACGGCGTGCCCACCTGCCCGGAGGGCAGGTACAGGCTGGCCACGCTCACCGCACCGAAGTCGGCCTCCACATAGCGGCCCGACGCCGCGAACTCCGCCGACCCGAACCCTGTGCGCACGGCGTCGGGAACCCCGCGCGAATACAGCGCCACCCCCGCACGCCCCCTGGCCGCGGCCGGCTCCAGCACCACGTGCCAGCCCTCGGGGTCGGCCACCTCGGCGGGCAGCTGCGACAGCTCCGCGCGCGTCTCCTGCAGGCACACCACGTCGGCCTTGGTGCCCGCCAGCCACTCCGTGAACCCCTTGCGGGCCGCCGCACGCAGCCCATTCACGTTGACCGTCGCGACGATCATTCGCTCACCCGCTCACCGGTCGATCCACGCGGCGACCGCACACCACCCCGGGGCGCCGCAGGCCGGGCACGCCCCGGACCCGCGGCTCATCTTCGCACGCACCCGACCCCCGATCCCCCCGACCGTCCGCCGAGCACCCCCGCGATGGGGTAAAAGCAGGGGAGGGGCCCCGCCCCGCACCCCCGTCCGTCCGCCCGGGAGAGGAGGACAACGACGCGCCCCGCCCCAGGGGGCCGTCCCAGACCCGATGAGCGTCGCACCCGGCACCCCCCAGCCCTCGCCCCTGCGCGCCGTCGACGCCGTCGACGAGTACCTGACGGTCCGCAGGGCCGCCAAACCCTCCCCGCACACCGTCGCCGCCTACCGGCGCGACCTGACCGCGGTCCTGGAGTGCGCCGCCCGCGTCAACCGCACCCCGGCCCACACCCTCACCCTCGCCGACCTCACCGGCGGCCTGCTGCGCCACGCCTTCGCCGCCTTCGCCGCCGACCGGGCCGCCTCCAGCGTGCTGCGCGCCTGGTCCACCTGGAACGGCTTCTTCTCCTTCCTCGTCGCCGAGAACCTGGCCGACGGCAACCCCATGCCCGCCGTGCCCCGGCCCCGCCCGCCCCAGCGCCACCCCAAACCCCTCCAGGGCGAAGACACCCCCGAACGCCTGCTCACCGCCCTGGCCCGGGGCTGCCGCCGCGCCCGCGACCCCTGGCCCGAACGCGACCTGGCCGTCCTGTCCCTGGCCCTGCTCACCGGCATGCGCTCCGCCGAGATGCTCGCCCTGCGCCTGGACTCCCTCAGCGGACGCCCCGGGGAGCGGCGCCTGCGCGTGGTCGGCAAGGGCGGCCGCACCCGCTCCCTGCCGGTGGAACCCCCGCTGGAAGCGATCATCGACGCCTACCTGGCCACCCGCCAGGCCCGCTTCGCCACCCGGCTCACCGGCCAGGACCCCCTGCTGGTCGACAACCGCGGCCAGGCCCTGCGCCGCGGCGGCCTACAGTACCTGGTCCGCCAGTGCTACCGGCACGCCGGCGTCTACGACCGCGTCTCCCGCGGCACCCTCGTCCACGCCCTGCGCCACACCTTCGCCACCCGCCTGGCCGAGGACGGCGCCTCCGTCACCGAGATCATGCACCTGCTCGGCCACACCTCCGTGGCCTCCTCGCAGGCCTACATCGACGTCACCGCGCGCTCCCAGCGCGAGGCCGCCCGCGCCAACCGCACCTACGCGGTGCTGCGCCGCCTCACCGCCGAGGGCGGCACGCCCAAGCCCTGAGCCCGCACCCCGCGGCCGCACCCGTCTCTCTCACGACGCCGCCTGTCCGGTGCGGCCCAGAAGCACCGCCCGCGACAGGGCGGCGGGCGAGGGGGGATCCGGCAGCGGGGGCAGCGCAGCCCCCGGAGCGGCGTAGGCGCGCAGCATCTGCGCGACCAGCCGCCGCCAGGCATCGGGGGCGGCCTCGCCGGCGGCGTCGAGCACGCCCGCGTTGGCCATGAGCAGGATCACCACGTCGCGGTCGGTGACGTCGTCGCGCAGGTGCCCGCTCGCCTTGGCCCGGTCGATGAGCTCGACGAGACCGGCGTGGGCGCGGGAGCGGCGCTCCTCCAACGCCCCGGCGGCGGGAAAGGCCGTGGTCAGCACGTCGGCGAACCCCCGGTCGGCGGCCTGCATGGCGCACACGGCCTGGACGCAGCCGACGAAGCCGCGCCAGGGGTCGGGGTCGGCCAGGGCGGCGGTCACGGCGGCGGCGTAGGCGTCCATGCGGTCGGCGAAGACCGCGTCGACGAGCTCCTCACGGGTGGCGAAGCGGCGGCAGAGGGTGGCCTTGCCGACCCCGGCCTCGCGGGCGACCGCGGCCATGGACACCCCCAGCCCGTCCCGGGCGTACAGGCGGCGGGCAGCAGCAAGGATCCGGTCGCGGTTGCGTTCGGCGTCCGCGCGCAGGCACCTTCTGCGGGGCCGGTCCGAGGCCCCCGTGGGGTCCGCGGAGGAGCTCATGGCCCCACTCTACTCAAGTGGAACAGCCTTCCCACTTCCGTTGTTACGCTGACGAAGACCGTAAACGGAAACCCTGTTCCACCTACGGGGGCAGGGCGCGCCCCCACCGGGCCCGCCCCCGCCCCGCCGCTCCCGGAGGCCGGGCCCACCACGCCGCCCCGGGCGGCCCCCGCAACCGTCCGCACCAGAAGGAACCCCATGACCATCGCGATCATCGGCGCCACCGGCCGGCTCGGCGGCCTGACCGTCGACGCCCTCCTCGAGCGCGGCACCGCCCCCGGCGACGTCCTCGCCCTGGGCCGCAACCCCGAACGCCTCGCCGAACTCGGCGGGCGCGGACTGCGCACCGCCGCCGTCGACCTGGACGACGTCGACGGCACCGCCGCGACACTCGCCGGCGCCGAGAAACTGCTCCTGATCTCCCTGAGCACGCCGGGAGCCCGCCTGGCCCAGCACGGCAACGCCATCGAGGCGGCCCGACGGGCCGGCGTGCGCCACCTGGTCTACACCTCGATCCTGCACGCGCCGACCACGCCCCTGGCCCTGGCCGCCGACCACAAGGCCACCGAGGAACTCGCCACCGCCTCCGGCATCCCCGCGACCTTCCTGCGCAACGGCTGGTACACCGAGAACCACCTGCCGGACTTCGGCAGCGCCCGCGAACACGGCGTCATCGCCAACAGCGCCGGCCCGGGCCGTCTGGCCACCGCCCCGCGTGCGGACTACGCCCAGGCCGCCGCCGTCGTGCTCACCACGCCCGGCCACGAGGGCAGGGCCTATGAGCTGTCGGGCGACACCGCATGGTCGTTCGAGGAGTTCGCCGCCACCGCCCAGGAGGTCCTGGGCACCCCGGTCCGCTACCAGGAGCTCACCCCCGCACAGGAACGCGACCAGCTCCTGTCCGTCGGCCTGGACGAGGCGACCGCGGACTTCGTGGTCGCGATCAACGCCGGCGTGCGCGAGGGCGCCCTGGCCGCCACCCCCGGCGACCTGTCCCGCCTCATCGGCCGCCCGACCGAGCCGCTGGCCGCCACCCTCAAGTCCTGGACCTGACCCCGCGGCCATCGGCGGGGGCGGGGCCGCGGGCCCGCCCCCGCCGATGGCGACGGTCCCCATGCCCGTCGCCCCGTGGATCGTGCAGGCCGTCCTGGCCGCCCTCTTCGGCTTCGCCGCCGTCGTCACGTCACCCGGCCCGAGGACACGCCCGCCGGCACACTGCCCTGGACGGCTGGCGTCTCCCGGCCGGGAGCCCGCCGCCGTCGCCGTCAACGCGGTCCTGCTGCCCGCCGCGTTCGCGGCCCGGGGACGCTTCGGCCCCCGTGCCCTCCGAGCCTCCCGCACCGGACAGGACGCGCTACGCCCCGGCGGGTGTACCCGGGCAACAGCGAGGGGCCGGACGCGGAAGCGTCCGGCCCCGAGACGACGGCGGGCGAGCCGCCCCCACGCGACCCGCCCGACCGCACCGTCCCCGCCTCAGGGGATGCGCTTGGCCACCCACGAGGACACCACGTGCAGCGGCCACTCCAGCGGACCGCGCCGCTTGACGACCAGGCGCCACACGGTGGCGAACAGCAGCGAGCCCACCAGCACCGTCAGGCTCAGCCACTCGGAGACGAAGAACAGCGGGGTGCCGTCCAGCACGTCGTTCTCGTCCAGCCAGATCACCAGGATGTGCCCCACGTAGGTGGTCAGCGACAGCGCGCCCACCGACGCCAGCGGGTAGACCAGCCAGCTCGCCCGGCCCAGCGCGTCGGCGACGATCAGGCACAGCCCCAGCACCGCGATCGCCACGCCCCCGGCGCCGTAGACGTCCAGCGGCGTGCCGCTGTGCGGCACGGTCACCAGCAGCCACGCCCAGTCGGTGGTGGGCACCGTGCCGCCTATCCCCTCGACGAACAGTTGGTCGAAGCCCTCGGTCCCGAAGACCTCGCCGGTGGCGGGGTCCACCGTGGCGGCCAGACGCGCGTCGACACCGAAGACGCGCACCGCCAGCCACGAGACGGTGTAGGCCGCAGCGGCCAGCACCGTGCCCAGGGCCACCAGGCGCCAGCGCACCCTCGTCTGCCTCAGGTCGAGCCGACCGATCGCCAGTCCCGCGAACACGAACGGCAGCCAGGTGATCGCCGGGTAGGACCCGGTCAGCAGGAAGTTGACGACCCCGTCGTCGGCCAGCGCCACGAACGGGTCGTAGGCGTTGACGGTGTCGACGACGCTCTTCAGCGTCCCGCCCGCGTCGATCAGGGAACGCACCCAGAACGACACGACCGGCCCGACCACGCCCAGCACCGCGGCGGCCCCCGCGATGATCTGCCACCGCTCGGTCAGCAGCATGCAGGTGAACACGAACAGCACCGCGTAGTAGGCGAGGATCACCGCGACCGGGGTGCCCAGCATGGTCAGGGCCGTGCCCAGGAAGAGCAGGACCACGGCGCGCACGACCACCCGCCACAGCGCCATGCCC
>NZ_KQ950181.1:643579-693430 GCF_001517975.1 Thermobifida cellulosilytica TB100 | reverse complement strand
TCGTGCGCGCCGCGCGCATCGGCGTGGTCGACGGCACGCGGCTGCTCGCGGACGCGCGGTCGGTGGTGGCGGGGCGGCTGCCGGGCACCCCGGCCTACGTCCACCTGGACGTGGACGTGTGCGACCCGCAGGAGTTCGCCGCGGTGTCCTGCCCGGTCCCGGTGGGGCCCCGGGCGGCGACGGTGGCGGCGGCGCTGGCGGCGATCGCGGCCCACCACGACGTGGTGGGCGTGGGGGTGTGCGAGTACGCGCCGTCGGTCGCCCACGACGTGGGGGTGCTGCACAGGCTGCTGGGCGCGCTGGGGTTGACGGCGGCCTGCTGAGGGTGCGCCGCGGGGCCTGCGGGGGCGGGCGGTCGGCCTCCCCCGCCGCGGTCGGCCGCGCCCAGAACCGGTCACCCAGGGTCGGCGCTCCGGCGCGGTCGGTGGCGTTACGGGGTATGCGAAGTGCCGTAACTCGCCGCGAACGCCCAGAAACACCCGCTTAACAGTTGTTTTTCTCCGCGGCAACGGGGAGTGGTCAGACTCTCTGGCTGTATCCACTCCGGTATCCCGCATCCCCCGAGCCCGAGGAGAAGGAAACGTGATCACTGTGCGTCGAGGTGGCGTCGCCGTGTCGCTGCTGGCCGCCGCGGCCCTGATGCTGTCCGGCTGCTCCGGCGGCACCGCCGACGACAGCGAGGACACGGTCAAGGTCGGCATGCTGCACTCGCTGTCCGGCACGATGGCCATCAGCGAGGTCACCGTCCGGGACGCCGTCAAGCTCGCCATCGACGAGATCAACGCCGACGGCGGTGTGCTGGGCCGCCAGATCGAACCGATCGAGGAGGACGGCGCCTCCGAGCCCGCGGTCTTCGCCGAGAAGGCGGAGAAGCTGCTGCAGTCCGACGGCGTGGCCACCGTCTTCGGCGGCTGGACCTCGGCGTCGCGCCAGGCGATGCTGCCGGTCTTCGAGGGCAACAACGGCCTGCTGTGGTACCCGGTGCAGTACGAGGGCCTGGAGAGCTCCCCCAACATCGTCTACACCGGCGCCACCACCAACCAGCAGATCATCCCCGCCCTGGACTACCTGCGCGAACAGGGCTACACCAAGCTCTACCTGGTCGGCAGCGACTACGTGTTCCCCCGCACCGCCAACCAGATCATCACCGCCTACGCCAAGGCCCACGACATGGAGATCGTGGCCGAGGAGTACACGCCCCTGGGCCACACCGAGTACTCCACCATCGCCAACGCCATCGCCTCCTCCGACGCCGACGCCGTCTTCAACACCCTCAACGGCGACTCCAACGTCAGCTTCTTCCAGCAGCTGCGCTCGGCCGGGGTGGGCCCCGAGGACGTCCCGGTGCTCAGCGTCAGCGTCGCCGAGGAGGAGGTCGGCGGCATCGGGACCGACAACATCGCCGGCCACCTGGTGGCCTGGAACTACTACCAGACCACCGACACCCCCGCCAACGCCGAGTTCGTCGCGGCCTTCCAGGAGGCCTACGGCGAGGACCGGGTCACCTCCGACCCGATGCAGTCGGCCTACAACGCGGTCTACCTGTGGAAGGCCGCGGTGGAGAAGGCCGGCAGCTTCGAGGTCGACGCGGTGCGCGAGGCCCTCGACGGCATCACCCTGGACGCGCCGGAGGGCACCATCACCATCGACGGCGCCACCCAGCACGTCTACAAGATCGCCCGGATCGGCCAGATCGGCGAGGACGGCCTGATCACCGAGGTGTGGAACTCGGGCGAGCCCATCAAGCCCGACCCCTACCTGGAGGGCTACGACTGGGCCGCCGACCTGTAGGACCCGCGACCCGCTGACCCCCCTCTCTTCCGGGTGCCGCCGCCGCGGCGGCGGCACCCGGGGAAAGAAACGGTGCGCACGGTGGACACGATCAACCAACTGCTGGCCCAGCTCCCGGTCGGCCTGTCGATCGGGGCGGTGCTGCTGCTGGCGGCACTGGGCCTGAACTTCACGTTCGGGCAGATGGGCGTCATCAACATGGCGCACGGAGAGCTCATCATGGTGGGCGCCTACACCGCGTTCGTCGCACAGGCGTGGGTGGGGCTGCCCTCCTCCTATGCGCTCCTCGTCGCGCTTCCGGCGGCCTTCGCCGTCACCGGCCTGCTGGGGCTGGCCCTGGAGGCCGGGCTGATCCGGCACTTCTACGGCCGCCCCCTGGACACCCTGCTGCTGACGTTCGGCATCGGACTGGTACTGCAGCAACTGGCGCGCGACGTCTTCGGCGCGCCCAACGTGAGCGTGCCCGCTCCCCCGTGGCTGGCGGGCGGCCTGACCGTGGCGGGGATGCACCTGCCCTATGCGCGGCTGTTCATCCTGGCCCTGGCGGCGGCCTGCGTGGCGGCCACCGCCTACTACCTGAGCCGCTCCCGGTCGGGGCGGCGCATGCGCGCGGTCATCCACAACCGCGACCTGGCGGCGGTGTCGGGCATCGCGGTGCGCCGGGTGGACGCGGCCACCTTCTTCCTCGGCTCGGGGCTGGCCGGGGTGGCGGGGGTCGCGCTGACCCTGATCGGGCCCACCGGTCCCACCACCGGCACCAACTACATCGTGGACGCGTTCCTGGTCGTGGTCGTGGGCGGCCTGGGGCAACTGCGCGGCACCGTGCTGGCGGCCTTCGCGCTGGGGCTGCTCAACGCGATGGTGGAGCCGTGGAGCGGCGCGAGCCTGGCCAAGGTCGTCGTCTTCGCCGCGATCATCGTGTTCCTCCAGCTCCGCCCGCAGGGAATGTTCACCGTACGGACGAGGGCGCTGACATGACCTCCACCTCTGCTTCCTCCCTGTCCCCCGCCGCGGCACCCGCGCGGTCCCGGGCCGGCCGCCTGGCGGGGCCCGCCGTCTTCGTCGGTGTGCTGGCCGTGGCGCTGGGGGTGCTGCCGGCCGTGCTGGAGCCGTTCCGGCTCAACCTGGTCGCCCAGTACCTGTGCTTTGCGATCGTCGGGCTGGGCATCGCGGTGGCGTGGGGCCGCGGCGGCATGCTGGTGCTGGGCCAGGGCGTGTTCTTCGGCCTGGGCGGTTATGCGATGGGCATGTACCTGACGCTGGAGCGGGTCTCCTCCGACCCGCTGTCCGGCGGGGTGCCCGACTTCATGTCGTGGAGCGGGATCAGCGAGCTGCCGCTGCTGTGGCGGCCCTTCGCGCACCCGGCGGTGGCGATCGCCACGGCGGTGCTGCTGCCCGGGCTGGTCGCCGCGCTGCTGGGCTGGGCGGTGTTCCGGCAGCGGGTGCGCGGCGCCTACTTCGCGATCCTCAACCAGGCGCTGGCGGCGGCGTTCGTGATCCTGCTGATCAACCAGCAGCACCTGACCGGCGGCACCAACGGGCTGACCCGCTTCCCCACGCTCTTCGGCGCCAGCCTCTACAGCGCCGACACCAAGCGGTGGGTGTATGTGGCGGTGGTGCTGGTCGCGGCCCTGGTCTACCTGGCGTTCCGGCAGGTGGTGCGCAGCCGCTACGGGGCGCTGCTGGTGGCGGTGCGCGACGGCGAGGACCGGGTGCGGTTCCTGGGCTACGACCCCACCTGGGTCAAGACGCTGGCCTACACCCTCTCGGCGATGGCCGCGGGCGTGGGCGGCGCGCTGTTCGTGGTGGTGATGGGCATCATCGCGCCCTCGTCGCTGGGCATCGTCCCGTCGCTGATGATGGTGCTGGCGGTGGCGATCGGGGGCCGGTTCAGTCTGGCGGGGGCGGCGTTGGGCGCGGTGCTGATGAACGCCGCCGAGACCGCTTTCTCCGAGAGCTTCGCGGGCGGCTGGACCTATCTGCAGGGTGCGCTGTTCGTGCTGGTGATCGTGTTCGCGCCGCGCGGCCTGGCGGGGATCGCCGAGTCGGCGGCCGGATGGTGGCGTAGTCGGAGACAACCTCAGGGGAGCAGCCAATGACGCCGGTAGCCGAGCCGCTGCTGCGGCTGAGCGGGATCAGGGTCGTGTTCGGGTCCTTCACCGCGGTGGACGGGGTGGACCTGTCTGTTGCCGAGAACGAGTTGCGGTTCCTCATCGGCCCCAACGGGGCGGGCAAGACCACGCTGATCGACGTGGTCACCGGGCGGGTGCGGCCCAGCGGGGGCCGGGTGCTGTTCGGCGGCAGGGACATCACCGGCCTGCGGGAGCACGCGATCGTGCGCGCGGGCATCGGCCGCACCTTCCAGACCGCGACGGTGTTCGAGCAGTTGACCGTGGCCGACAACGTGGACCTGGCCGCCTGCTACCGGATGGGGCCGCTGCGGCTGCTGCGCCGCCGCCGCGGGCTCAGCGACACGGTGGCCGCGGTGCTGGAGCGGGTGGGGCTGCTGGCGCTGGCCGACCGCCCGGCGGGGGTGCTCTCCCACGGCCAGCGGCAGTGGCTGGAGATCGGCATGCTGCTGGCGCAGTCGCCGCGGCTGCTGTTGTTGGACGAGCCGGTGGCGGGCATGAGCGCCGGCGAGCGGGAGCGCACCGGGGAGCTGCTCGTGGAGATCGCGGCCGACCACACCGTGGTCGTGGTCGAGCACGACATGGACTTCCTGCGGCGCTACGCCCGCGACGTCACCGTGCTGCACGAGGGCCGGGTGCTGACCGAGGGCACGGTGGCCCAGGTGCAGGCCGACGAGCGGGTGCAGGAGGTCTACCTGGGGCGGAACGTGGACGTGGCCGCCCCGCTGGCCGTGGGTGCCGAGGGGGAGTGACCGTGCTGGAGGTCAGGGGGCTGTGCTCGGGGTACGGGCGGGCCCGGGTGCTGTTCGACGTGGACGTGGCGGTGCGCGCCGGCCAGGTGGCGTGCGTGATGGGGCGCAACGGGGTCGGCAAGACCACGCTGCTCAACACCGTCATGGGGCTGATTCCCGCGGTGGGCGGGTCGGTGGTCTTCGACGGGGTCGACGTCACGCGTGCGCCCACGCACGTGCGGGTGCGGTCGGGCATGGGGTACGCCCCGCAGGGGCACGAGACGTTCGCGCCGCTGACGGTCCTGGAGAACCTGAAGGTGGCGGCCGACGGCCTGCCGCGCAGCGGTGAGGCGATCGAGGAGCAGTTGGAGCTGTTCCCCCGGCTGCGGCCGCTGCTCAACCGCAGGGCCGGTCTGCTGTCGGGCGGGCAGGCCCAGCAGTTGGCGATCGCGCGGGCGCTGGTGGCCGGTCCCCGGCTGCTGGTGCTGGACGAGCCCACCGAGGGCATCCAGCCGTCCATCGTGGCCGAGATCGTCGAGGTGATCGGGCAGGTGGCGGCGCGCGGGGTGGCGGTGCTGCTGGTGGAGCAGTACCTGGACGTGGCGCTGGGGCTGGCCGACACGGTGACGGTGTTGGACGCGGGCCGGGTGGTGCACTCGGGGCAGGCCGCGGACCTGTCGCGGGAGGAGGCGGCCCGGCTGCTGGCGGTGTGAGGCGGCGCCCGCCCGGGGCGCGTCGTCCTGTCCCTGCTCCCCCGCACGGGGCGGCCCGTGCGGGGTGTCGTCGTGTCCTGGGGCGGGTCCGGGCGGCGGTTGCGGGTGTGCGGTGCGGGGTGGCGGGAGTAGTATTCCGCCAACCTTTATTACCGACCAGTAGTTAAGGGGGTTCGGTCCCGCACCGCCCCCGGCGCCGAGGAGCAGCCATGCCCACACTCGACCGCGACGGCGACGTCTTCGTCCTCGACCTGGGAGACGACGAGAACCGCTTCCACCCCGACTGGCTCACCCAGGTCGAGGCCGCACTCGACGAGGTGGACAGGGCCGAGGGGCCGCGCGCCCTGGTGACCGCCGCCACCGGCAAGTTCTTCTCCAACGGGCTGGACCTGGAGTGGCTGGCCTCCCACCCCGAGCAGCGCCACGCCTACGTCGCCCGCGTCCACCGCCTCTTCGCGCGCGTGCTGAGCCTGCCCCTGGTCACCGTCGCCGCCCTGCAGGGCCACACCTTCGCCGCCGGAGCCATGCTCTCCCTGGCCCACGACTTCCGCGTGATGCGCGCCGACCGCGGCTTCTGGTGCCTGCCCGAGGCCGACATCAAGATCCCCTTCACCCCCGGCATGTCCGCGCTCATCCAGGCCCGCCTGGCCCCCCAGACCGCGCACGAGGCCATGGTCACCGCCCGCCGCTACGGCGGCCACGACGCCCTGGCCGCGGGCATCGTCGACCACGCGGTCGCCGAGGACGCCGTACGCGCCACCGCCGTGGAACTCGCCGCCGCGGCCGCCGCCAAGGCAGGACCCACCGTCGGCACCATCAAGACCCGCATGTACAGCCCGGTCCTGGACGCCCTCGCCGACACCGACATCCCGCTCGGCTGACCCCGGACACACCCGTTGTGTGCCGCCGCGGCGGCACACAACGGCACAGATCCCAGGACGGCGCCGCGGCGCCTCTCGTCGGCGCACCACCCGGCGGCCGCCGGGGTGCCGACCGGCCCGTCCCGGTGCAACCGGACCCCCGTGTCCCCCTCGGAAAGACCGCCGGGCCTCCCGCAGCCTGACCCGCCTCTCCTGCTCACAAGCCCCATGTCCCGCAGCCCTCGCCCTCGCTGGAGGCGGGGTGCACCGCTCCACGAGTGGCCCGCCCACGTACGCGCCCCGAACCGCCGACCGCTTGGAGACCGTGCTGCTGCACGCGGGCGCCCGGTGACGGCGGCAGGCCCTCCGGTCCGGGATCTCGCCGCGCTGCTGTTCGCACACTCCCCGGGCGCCTCGTGGTGCGCAAGCCAGCGGCACGCCACCGCCGGACGGTCCCCAGCCGCCTGGTCCTGTCCCAGCCCGGCCGGAAACGGCTGCTCGACGGAGTCGAATACGACGAGCAGCCGCGCCTCGTCACCCCAGAGGACGAGGCGGCCCCACGTCACGAACGAACAGTGAAGCGCCCCTGGCTCCGCTGTACACCGGCGGAAACCGGACCGAAGCAGACCGACTGGCTTCGACCCATCGGCGGCGGGTTCGCGGCGATCCGCCGAGCCGTGGGCGGTCTGGTGCTGTCGGAGGCGCGTCGCCGACGCCACCCCGCCGCCCAGGCCGTACTGGCCGCCTGGGCCGAAGGCGGGCGCGTCCACGCACCCGCCACCACCCGTGAGGCCCGCCACCGCCCGCCTGGCCCGACTGCGACCGCGGCCGTGGAACCGGCGCGCCCGCCACACCCTGTCCGACCAGATCACCCACCTGCGCCGGAGCTGCAGGCCGCGACACGGCCCGCCGCGGCGCGCTGGGCCGCGCCCAGCGGCTGCACGACGTCGCCCTGGTCCACCTTGGCCGACGACGCCCCTCCCGGGCGTTGCGGCAGATGTGTGTCGACGTGCTCTGCGCCTACCTGCGCATGCCCTACCAGCCCGAACCCGGCCCGCTGCCCGACGGCGCCGACGGGGACCAGAAGGCCGAGCGCCGCAGACGCGTCCTGGAGTTCGCCGCGTTGCGGGAGGTGCGCCACACCGTCATCCGCACCATCACCACCCGCCTGCGCGAGGACGTCCCCGTCTCCTGGCAGGGCTGCGACTTCGCCTTCACCGGCGTGCGTTTGGACGGCGGCAACTTCACCACAGGCACCGCAACCTTCCAGAACCCACTTCACCGCAGGAACCGTGAACTTCGGCCATGCACAGTTCACCGAAGGCTGGGTGGATTTTGCTGGTCCTCCTCCCGCAGCAGGCACATGTCTGTGGGGTTGCGGGAGGCCGCGGCGGAGGCCGTGGCGGGGGCGGTGGCCCTGCCCCGCGGGAGTGGGCCTCCCCTCCGGCCGAGGACTGACCACCGCTCCGCATCCGGGGTGGCGGGCCGGGGGTTGGGGCCTGGTGGGTATCCGCGGGCCCGCCGCCCGGGGCCCCGCCTGCCCGTGCGGGGCCCCGCCTGCCCGTGCGGGGCCCCGCCGGGAAGAGGACGCCCCCACTGGGGTGGGGTGCTGCCTGTGGTGTCCCGATGCGCGCCACCACGTGCGCGATCCGCTGATGCGGATGTGACCCGGACAGGCGCTGCCTGCTCCTGCCCCGGCAGGACACCTCCGGTGGCCGAACCCACGCGTGTGGGGCTCCCGGGCCCCGTGCCCGGGAGCCCCACACGGTTTTTGGTGTTGCTTCTTCGGACGGGGTCAGGGAAGTTTCAGCCAGCCGGTGGGCACCCGCCAGGAGCCGCCGCGTTCCAGCAGGTCGAGGACGGCGTGCTGCAGGCGGGTGGTGGGCGTGACCCGGTCCGGGGCGAACTCGGGGCACTCGAAGACGAACCGGAACACGTCGGAGTCGCCGGGGCCGTCCTGGCCGGTGAGGGTGAAGCGGTCCTGGAAGGCGAGGATGTTGGAGTCCGGCGGCAGGTAGTCGCGCAACTGGGGGTCCAGCAGCCAGGAGGTGCAGGTGGCCACCTGCACCTCCTCCCCGGTGGCGGCGCGCAGCACCTCGCCGGCGCGGGCCAGGGAGGCGTCCACCGCCTCGGGGGTCAGCGGTCCGGCGGCGGGGATGTGCAGGCGCGTCACGGGAGTGCCGTGCTCCAGCCCGGGGACCTGGGGGGAGTCGTCGTCGATGCGGGACGTCTCGTACTGCAGGCGTCCCACCTCGTACAGCGACCCGCGGTAGTGCAGGGCGATCCAGATGGGCAGGTCCAGGCCGACCCGGCCGAACATGCGGCGGGTCTTGGCGACGTGGCGGCCCAGGTCGGCGACGGTGGCCGCGGTGACGTCGTCGGGGATGCCGCGGCTGCGGTGGAGCTCGAGGAGCATGGGGACGGCCGCCAGGAACGCGTAGACGGGGGCGCAGCGCACGCGCGCGTCGTCGGCGGAGGTCAGGTCGGGCCAGTCCACCCAGCCGGGGCGGCCCACGTCCGCCATGATCCGGGCGTAGGAGGCGTCCAGCAGCCACCGGGCGGCCTCGGGCCAGTCCTCGTCGGGCCACAGGGCGAGCAGGTCGGCGCGGTCGTCGTCGCGGAACGCGCACGCGTCCAGCAGGTCGTGCGCGGCCTCGGGGGAAGGCAGCGGCGCCGGGGAGGGGGTGGGGAACTCGGCGAGGGTGCTCAACGTCGGTGCCGCATCGGGGACGATCCCCAGGGCACGGGCAATCGAGGGGAGATCCATGCGGCCATGGTGACAGAATCCGAAAGAAAACACACAATGTTATCCGGGACTACCCCAGGTGGAGGGACGGGCGTCGTTTTTCTTTCTGGTGAGGTGCACGTCACATCCGACGCATAGGCTGGGCTCAAACACACCTCATCGACCGTGACAACCACGAAAGGGGACAGACAGCAATGGCCGACCCCGATCAGCAGGTCCACGAGTGGCTCGCCGCCTACACCGCGCCCGCCGTGAGCGTGGCCCACCTGCTGTGTGATCGGCACGACCCGACCCGCCCGGCCGTCACCGAGGTGCTGCCCGACCTGTCGGCGACCACCCTCACCTTCGGTGACCTCGCCCGGCGTGCCGCGGCCCTGTCCGCTGTCCTGGCCGCACGCGGGGTGGGCGTCGGCGACCGGGTGGCCACGCTGCTTCCCCTCGGCATCGACCTGGCCGTCAGCGCGGTGGCCGTCTGGCGGCTGGGCGCGGTCCTGGTCCCCCTGCCGCCCGTCCTGGCGGCTTCCGCCGTCGACCAGCGGCTGCGCCAGTTGGCCGCCCGCGCGGTCGTCGCCCCCGCCGAGCAGACCGCCAGGCTCGCCGCGGACGCCCCCTGGGCGGTCGTGGACCCCGCCCGCACCCCCTCCGAGCCCGCCGACGGCCCGCCCGCCGACCCCGTGGCGGTGCCCCCCGACGCCCCCCTGCTCATCAGCCACACCCCCGGCGTGGCCGGGCCGCCGCGCCAGGTCACCGTGCCCGTGCGCGCCCTGACCGCCTTCCACGTCCACCACCACTACGGGCTGGGCGTGCGCGACGACGACGTCTACTGGTGCTTCAGCGAACCCGGCGACCCCCACGGCCTGTACTACGGGCTGGTCTCCCCGCTGCTGGCCGGGCACTCCTGCCTGCACCTGCGCGCCGGCTTCGACCCGGAGCTGACCCTGGACGTGCTGGAGACGTTCCGGGTGACCCTGCTGGCCGCCGCCCCCACCGTCTACCGGGCGCTGCGCACCGCCACCAAGACCCTGCCGCCCGAGATCATGGTGCGTTCGCTGGCCAGCAACGGCGACACGCTGCGCAACGGCCTCACCGACTGGGCGCTGGGCACCTTCGGCGTGGGCATCAGCGACCACTACGGGCCCGCCGAGAGCGGCATCGTGGCCGTGACCGACGGCGACGGCGGCCCGCTGCGGGCGCTGCCCGGGTTCCGGCTGGCCGTGCTGGACCCGCTCAGCGACACCCCCGCCGAGGTCGGGACGCTGGGCCGCATCGCCGTGGACACCACCAGCACGGCGTGGTGGTTCGACGGCTACCCCGACGACCCGCTGGCCTCGGCGCGCCACTTCAGCCCCGACCGCCGCTGGTACCTGACCGGCGACACCGGCACGGCCGACGAGACCGGAGCCGTCCGCCTGACCCGCCACGACGGTGAGGTGATCATCACCTCCGGCTACCACATCGGCCCCTACGACGTGGAGTCGGCGCTGCTGGAGCACGAGGCGGTCGACGAGGCGGCCGTCTACGGGGTGCCCGACCCCGAGCGGGGCGCGCTGGTGGCGGCCAACGTGGTGCTGGCCCCCGGCACCGATCCTTCGGCGGAACTCGCCGAGGAGCTCAAGCGCCGGGTCGCCGAACGCTTCGCCGAGGTCGGGGTGCCGCAGCGGCTGACGTTCGTGCCGCACCTGCCCAGGACCGCCAGCGGCAAGCTGCGCCGCAACCGGCTGCGCGCCAGCGCGGCCTGAACCCCGCCGGTGCCTCAGCCCTGTTCGACGAGCACGTCGATGCGTGCGGCCAGCTTCAGGTCGCGTTCGGTCAGGCGGCCCACGTCGTGGCTGGTCAACGTGAAGGTGATGGTGGTGTAGCGGATGTCGATGTCGGGGTGGTGGTTGGCCTTCTCGGCGGCGTGGGCGACCCGCGCCACCAGGTCGATGCCGTCGGTGAAGCTCGGCACGGTGACGGTGCGGGTGATGGCCTGGCCCTCGCGCCGCCAGGCGGGCAGCCGGTGCAGCGCCGATTCCAGCGCGGTGTCGTTGGTGGTGTCGACCATGGGTCCTCCTGATCGCCTCGGCGCGGCCCGCCGCCCCTGCGCCGCGGCGGGCCTGCCGGGGCTCTACCCGCGTTCGCGCCCTCCCACCGCGCGGGGCACCCCGCCGCCTGGTCGCACGCCTCCTTCGGGGACCGGCGGGCGCCTGCTGGCGGGGTTCCGGTGAGCGGCAAGCACGGCGACACCTCCGACCGCCGGGCCCGTCTGCGGGAGGTGGCGTGGGTCTTCCTCAAACTCGGCACGATCGGCTTCGGCGGCCCGGCCGCGCACACCGCGCTGATGCGCCAGGAGGTGGTGCACCGCCGTGGCTGGACCAGCGACCAGCGGTTCGTCGACCTGATGAGCGCCACCAACCTGATCCCCGGCCCCAACTCCACCGAACTGGCCCTCCACCTGGGCCACGAACGGGCCGGATGGCGCGGCCTGGTCGTGGCCGGAGTGTGCTTCATCGCCCCGGCCGCGCTCATGGTGACCGTCCTGGCCTGGGCCTATGTGCGCTACGGTGACACCCCGGCAGTTCCCGGGCTGCTGTACGGGGTGGTGCCGGTGGTGGCGGCGGTCATCGTCCACGCCCTGGCCGGCCTGGTGCGCACCGTGGTGAAGAACGCGGGGCTGGGCGTGCTGGGGGCCGCGGCGCTGGCCGCCTACCTGCTGGGCGTCCACGAGCTGGTGGTCCTGGCCGCGGGCGCGGCCGCAGCGGCCCTGGCCCACCTGCTCGCCTCCCGCCGCGGCGGCGTCCACGGCCTGGCCTCCCCCCTGCTGGCCGCACTCCCCGCGGCCGCCGACCCCGCACAGCTCGCGCACCTGTTCGCCCTCCTGCTCCGGACCGGCGCGGTGCTCTACGGCAGCGGGTACGTGCTGGTGGCGTTTTTGCGCGGCGACTTCGTGCAGCGGCTCGGCTGGATCAGCGAACAGCAGCTCCTGGACGCCGTGTCCGTCGGACAGCTCACCCCCGGCCCGGTGTTCACCACCGCCGCCTTCGTCGGCTACCTGGTGGCCGGCCCCGCCGGGGCGCTGGCGGGCACGGTCGCGATCTTCGTCCCGTCGTTCGTGTTCGTCGGCCTGCTCACCCGCATCACCGACCGGCTGCGCGCCACCGCCTGGGCGTCGGCGGTGCTGGACGGGGTCAACGCGGTGTCGCTGGCGCTGATGGCGGGGGTGGCGCTGCAGGTGGCCCGCGCTGCGGTCGTGGACCGGCCCACCCTGGCCGTCTTCGGCGCCGCCCTGCTGCTGCTGTGGCGCACCCGCCTCAACAGCGCCTGGCTGATCGCCGCGGGAGCCGTCTTCGGCCTGCTGTACCCGCTGGCGTCCTGACCCCGCTCACCCCGGATCGGGGATGCGCAGCACGATCACGGCGACGTCGTCGTCGTTGTCGTCGGGACGCACCCGTTCGATGAGCCGGTCACAGAAGTCGTCCACGCCGTGGCGGGCCAGTGCGGCGGCGTGCCGGCGCAGCCGCGCCATTCCTTCGTCCAGGCCGTGGCGGGGCGACTCGACGAGCCCGTCGGTGTAGAGCACCACCGTGCTGGCCACGGGCAGCTCGGTGACGGCGTCGGTGCGCGGCAGGTCTGTGTCGGTGCCCAGCAGCAGGCCGTGCCCTTCCTCCAGGAAGCGGGTGCGCCCGTCGCCGAACACCAGCAGGGGCGGCGGGTGTCCCGCGTTGGTCCACCGCAGCAGCCGCGGCCCCGGCCCCCGGCCCTCCAGGCGGGCGAAGACCATGGTGGCCGTGGACGCCTCGCTGATGTGGCCCAGCGCCCGGTCGAGCCGCTCGACGATCCCGCTGGGCTGCTCGTCGCGGTCCCAGGCCAGCGCCCGCAGCATGTTGCGGAGCTGCGCCATGTGCGCGGCAGCCTGCAGGTCGTGGCCGACCATGTCCCCGACCACCAGCGCCGAGGTGCCGTCCTGCAGGCCGAAGACGTCGTACCAGTCGCCGCCCACGTGGGAGGCGTGCGGCGCGGGACGGTAGCGCACGGCCATCTCCAGCGAGGTCGTCCGGGGCAGCGGCGGCAGCAGGTAGCGCTGCATCGTCTCGGTGACCCGCTGCTGGCGCTCATACAGCCGCGCGTTGTCGACGGCCAGCCCCGCCTGGCGGGCCAGGTCGTCCACCAGCGCCAGTTCGGTGGCGTCGAAGTCGCCGGGCTGGTCGGCGCGGCCCAGGGTGAGCGCCCCCAGGACCGACCCGCGCGGACCGCGCAGCGGCGCGGCGACCGCCGAGTGCATGCGGGTGCGGTCCAACAGCTCCCGCTGCACCACGGCCATGCCCGCGTCCGGGGGACGCCGGTAGTCCTCGGGGCCCAGCCGGGTGGCGGGCGCGCCCCGCAGCACCCGCGACAGCGGCATCGTGGAGGCCTCCAGGACGGGCGGCATCGGCCCCTGCAACTCTTCTGCCCGGACGTGCCGGTCGCCCTCGTGGTGCACTGCCAGCACCCGCTCCACGTCCCCGGCCTCGTCGACCAGGTCGACCACGGCCCAGTCGGCCAGGCGGGGCGTGACCAGCCGCACCAGCCGCCACAGCGCCTCCCTGACCTGCAGGGTGGAGGTCAGCGCCGAGGTGGCCTCGGCGATCAGGGAGAGGCTGTCGGCCAGGTCGGTCAGCCGGGTCACACGGTCGAGGGAGTCCTGCCCGGCCGTGTCGTCGCGGGGGTCGCGGCTGTGGAACAGCACCGCCGCGCCGGTGGTGTCCGCGTCGATCCGGTAGGGGGAGGTCAGCCAGACCACGGGCAGCAGGCTGCCGTCGCCGCGCAGGAACCACTTGTCGCCGCCGTAGGTCGTGTGCCCCTGGAGGAACGCCTTCATCAGGCGGCACTGCGACCGCGGCAGCAGCACCCCGCCGGCCCCCCGGTGCAGCAGGTCGTGGGCGTTGCGTCCCACCATCTCGGACTCGGGGCGGCCGAGCATCTGCACGGCTTGGGGGTTGGCCGCGATGATCTGCTCGCGGTCGTTGGTCAGGTACACCCCGATGCCGATCCCGTCGAGCACCTTGCGGGGCAGGTCCGGATCGGCGAGCGGGGCCGGGTGGGCGAGGTCGTGGTGGTCGCTGGACAAGGGTCCGCCTTCTTCCCGGACCGGCCCTGCGGCCCGTCCAGTTGGAGCCTGGCTGTCGTGCGGCCGCACACCCACAGGCCGTCGTCTGCTCGGCCGGGCCGAGGCCGCCGGGCCGCGGCGGACTGGAGGCACGGCGCGGGGGCCGTGCCCCGCTCTCTCACAGTCCAACGTGGCGCATGGGGTGGTCATTCCACTGGTCGGCGGGACGGATGTAGGTGTCGACCACCGAGGAGTTGGGCGACCAGCGTCCCTGGCGGGCGATGTGGGCGCGCGGCACCCGTGCCGCGGCGGCGGCGGTGGCCGCGCCCGCGCGCAGGGAGTGGGCGGTGACGGGCGCGTCGATGCCGGCCCGCTGGGCGAGGGTCTTGACGATGTGGTTGATGCCGGCTCCGCTCATGCGCCCGTTGCCGCGGACGGTGGCGCCAGGGCTTCCGGCGGGCCGCCCGTGGCGGTCCACGGCGCGCAGCAGCGGACCGGAGGTGATCCCGTGTTCGGCGAGCGCGGCGATCCAGGCCAGGGTGGTGCGCACCGGGCAGGTGAGGGCCAGCGACCCGTAGGGGACGGCGACGTCGGCTCCCACCGATTCGCGGTCGGTCTTGGAGGTGCGCACCCGCGCCAGCAGCCCTTCGTCGACCTGCCGCACGTCAGCGATGTCGAGGGAGGCCAGTTCGCTGCGGCGGGCCATCATCGCGAACCCCAGCAGGCACAGGGTGCGGTCGCGCAGCCCTGCCAGGCCGTCGCCTGCGGCCTCCACCATGGCGCGGAGCTGCTCCACGGTCAGGGCGGGGGCGCGCCGCGGGACGTATCCGGCCTCGGCGCGCTCCCTGCGGTAGGCGCGCAGCACCATGCGGGCCGGTTTGGTGTCCAGGGGCAGGCCCAGGGCGGTGTGGTGGGACTGGATGGTGCCCAGGGCGCGGTCGACGGTGGCGGGGGCGGGCGGCGGGACGGCGCGGGTGAGGTCGTCGACGTAGGTGGCGAGGGTCGCCGCGGAGGCGGGCAGGGCGCTGCGCTCCCGGGCAGCACACCAGGCCTGGAAGGCCGCCCAGTCGCGGCTGTAGGCGGCGCGGGTGTTGGCGGTCCAGCCCTCGGCGATGCGCGCGGCCGCGGTCGGGCTCAGCTCCCCTTGCGTCCCGGCCGGGGCGCGCTGCCCGGCGGGCAGGAGCGGACCGTGGGGCTGGGGGGCGGTCATGGCTGTCCTTCCTCTCGGGGCACCTCAGGAGGGTCGCTTCGCCCGGCCATTAAGGCACAGGGCGGGTGCGCGGGCAACAAGCCTCCGCCCCCGCGCGGAGTGTCGCCGGCCGGGCACGGGCGGGGGTCAGGGGCGGGTGGTGCGGTCCAGGCGGCGGCGCTGCTGGCGGGCGGCGGCCGCGTCCAGTCCCCGGCCGCGCTCGGTGAGGCGGTCGGCGACGGCCGCGCGGTGCTCGACGGGTTTGTGGTCGTCGTACTTGAACTTGGCGCGCACCTCGGTGACCTGCAGGCGCAGGCCGCGAACGGCCGACAGCAGCTTTGCGTGGGGCGGCCGGCCGACCTCGACGGGGGTGTGGTCGCCGTCGGGGTGGAAGTGGGCCGTCTGGCGGTTGAGCAGGTCGGCCTTGGCCTGGGCGTCGTCGACGATGTGGGCGCGGCAGAGGAACTGGACGGCCGTGTAGTAGCTGGTGGGCACGCCCTCTCGGGGCGGGGAGCCGGCTTTGGCGCGCCAGGGGCCGGGGACGAAGGCGTAGTCGCCGACGACGGCGAGGACGACGTTGGGGTCGCGTTCGATCGCCTCCCAGACCGGGTTGGGGCGGGCCAGGTGGACCAGCAGGTCCTGCCCGTCGCGGGTGAAGTGGGTGGGCACGACCAGGGGCGGCCGGCCGGGCAGCCCGTTGACGCACAGCTGCCCGAAGTCGTGGCCTTCGGCGAGCCAGGCCTGCCACTCGGCGTCGTCCAGGGCGGCGTCCCAGGGGTGGATGAGCACGGCGTCGACCTCCTCGCAGGCGGTGGGCGGGCACGGTTCCCGGATCGGGGAACGGTACCGCGGCCCGGCGGGCGGGGCCGCGGCGCCCTCCCCTCCTGGGGGTGTGTGCGGGAGGCGGCACCCCGGTCTGCGGCGGCCGGTGCCGGAGGAGTTCCGGGGCGGCACGACGGGGGTGGCGTGTGCGCTGGCCGGGGCGGTGTGGTGCCCGCGGGCGGCTGCTGCCTGTCGACACGCGGCAGGCGCCCCGCCTTCGAAGCGGCCGGTGCGGCAGACAGCGTCCGGGGACGGTCGTGGTCGTCGGACGGCCGTCTCGTCCCCGGTTCGGGGCGCGGGCGGGCGCAGCGGAAGTCCCGCAACGGGATGTGCGTGGCGGTCCTTGCGTTCCTGTGGTCCTCAGGCCTGCTTCCGGGGCAGGTCGGCGGTGGCAGCGGGCTCATTCACCGCCGTCTGCACCGTCGCCGCCGTCGCCGCTCGTGCTTTTTCCGCCGGCCAGGGAGAGGAGGAGCAGGAAGAGGAGGAATCCGGGGAGCATCATGGCCGCCGAGGCGGGTATCAGCCATGCGACCCCGCCGAAGTAGACACCGAGGAACGCGGTGCAGAACGCGCCGGGAAGCAGGCTCTGGGCGGCCGCGGACAGCAGGTGCCGCAGATCCCTCTGCTCCGCTGCGGCCTGTCCGTTGCTGGTGAGGATCTTTCCGAGGGAGAGCGCCACGAATCCGGCGGCTCCCGCGCACGCTGCGCCGACCGCGAGCAGCTCGGGGCTGCGGTCAGCTCGACGACGGTCAGCGCGGGGAACATGCACAAGACCAGGGTGGCTCCGACCGTGGACAGCAGGTGTCGGACATCCCCTCTTTCTTCTCGTGCGGTGTCTTCGTCGTCGGTGCTCCCGCCGTCTGCGCTGGTCCTGCTGAGGAGGAACGGCGCGGCAAGCCCGGAGACCCCGTGCCCGCCATGCCGATCTCGAGCCGTTCGGTCGTGTCGAAGCGTTCGCCGGCCATCAGGGCGGGGAACACGCCGATGAGATAAGCGAACGAGACGACGGCCAGGAACTTCCGGAAGCCGGTCAGGTCCTTTCGGGTCTCCCCCCGGGTGGTCGGAGGGCGCGAGATGAGGCGGATTCGGGTGGCGGGAGCGGGGACGCCGGTGTCCTCGGAGGGCGGCTCCCGGCTCGGGGAGCCGCAGCCCTTGCGGTTGTCGTGATTCCCGGCCGGTCCGCCGGGGCGGGCGGTGCCTTCGTTCGGCCGCCGGGGGAGTCGGCGTGGGAGTGTCCTGGTGTCCCCGGTTCACCGCGGGGCTGAGAGGAGGGGGATCTGTCCGCCGGGAGGCCACCGAAGTCCTGCCGGTCACCGGAGCGCTGCTTTTCGGTCCTGTCCGCATGCCCCTTTGCGGCGGCACCACCACGGTCCTCCGGAGGCCTGGCGTCCCCCGTCCCCCGGGGAGGGGCCTCGGGGGACGGGGATCGCTGGGTACACGGCAGCCGCGGTGCCGCTCCCATCGGCCGCGGGCTTTGGGGGCAGGGTGCTGGGCGGGGTGTGCGGTTGGGGCACGGGTGGAGCCGGGTGCGGCCCGGCCGCCTCCTCCACCCGTGCCCGGACGGGGCCTTTCCCGTCCTCTGCCCGCCAGGGCACGCAGCCCCGCTCCTCAGGTGTCCCAGCGCACGAGGAGCTGTTCGGGGTGGCCCATCATCAGGCTCAGCACGGGCTGCACGCTGCTTTGGGCGGGGTCCAGTGCCAGGGTGGGGAAGCGCCCGAACAGGTGGGAGAGCATGATCTGCACCTCCAGTTCTCCCAGGGCCGCGCCCAGGCAGCGGTGGACGCCGTGGCCGAAACCGAGGTGGCGGGTGGAGGGGGCGGTCACGTCGACGCGGGGGCTGTGGGTGCGCGTGCCGTGGCGGTTGGCCGCACCGTAGGCCAGCAGGACGAAAGCGCCCTGGGGGATCGTGGTGCCGCCCAGGGTGACGTCCCGGGCGGGGTAGAGGGCGGGCAGCAGGGACACGGCGGGGCGGTGCCACAGGGTGGTGCGCACGGCGTTGCGCCAGTCGGCCCGGCCGCTGGTGAGCAGGGCGAGCTGGTCGGGGTGGTCCAGCAGCAGGTGGACGGCGTTGGTGAAGGTGCCCGTGGTGGTCTCGAAGCCCGCGATGACCACGAGCATCAGGTTGTGGACGGCTTCCTGCTCGCTGATCACGCCGTTTGAACGGGCGTGGGCGATGTCGGCGGCCAGGTCCTGTCCGGGGGGTGTGTTCTCCTTGGCGGCGACAGCCGTTGCATGAAGGCCACGGCCTCCTCCATGACGGAGGCGTCTGCCGCGAAGATCCGCCGGGTGATGCGTTGCAGGGCGGGCCAGTCGGAGCGGGCAAGCCCCAGCAGGGCCGCGATCACCTGGACGGGCACCGGCCAGGCGAGGGCCTGTTTGAGGTCGGCGTGTCCGGGGGCCTGGGCCATCCGGTCGAGGTGGGCCTCGACGATCTCCACGATCACCGGGCGCAGCCGTTGGATGCGGCGGGGGGTGAACGCCTGTTGCAGCACCCTGCGCTGGCGGTCGTGGTCGGCGTCGTTGGCGGTCAGCATGCTCTGCGTGGGGCCGAGCAGCAGGGCCAGGGGGTGGTCGCGGGGGACGCGTCCGGTCTGCAGGTCCTTCCAGTGCTCGGCGCCGCGCCGCCACAGCTGCGGGTTCGTCAACGCGGTGCGCAGTTCGTCGTAGTGGGTGACGGCGTGGACGGTCGCACCCTCGATCTCCACGGAGGCGACCGGCCCGCGTGCGATGAGCTCCTCGGCGAGGACGCCCGCGTCGTAGCGGCGTCCCAGCTCGATCGTGACGGGAGGTGGTGGCATGAGGGCTCCAACTGGAGGGTCTGCCGCGTCGGCGGTGCGGCAGACGCCGTGTGCCGGTTCTCCCCCTCCCGGAATCGACTCATGTTCCCGGTATCAGACATCTGTCCATGCAGAGAGGTTTGCACCCCGGCGCCCGACGGGTCGGGGGGAGGCGGCGCCCCGGCGCGGGGCCGCACGCGCCCGCACCGCCGTCGGCGCCGGAGCGGCCCGGCTCCCCGGCCGCGCCCCCCGAGGGGGCCGGGGGCGTCGTGCCCGTACCCCGGGGCCTCCGGTGTCCGGGCTGGTCGCGGGCGGTCTGATTCGTTTGCGGAGGGCGGGCAACGCTATGGCGCCCCGCCCGGCGGAGGCCGGCCCCCGCCGGGCGGGGGCGGCGCACCGCCCCCGATTCTGGTTTTCGATAAGGGAAGCTTATGAAAAACCAGCGCGGCAAGGGCGGCAAACGTCCCTTCCGTCCCGCCGCCGCGCGTTCCGTTTGCAAAAATTGATTACGTTATTTTGAAACGTTTCAAACGCTACGAAATTAGGGCGGGGTTCCGAGGACTCCCGCCGGGGCGGGCCGAGCCCGGCACGGCAGGCGACGCGCGCCGGTGCGAACCCCGTCGGTCGGCGTGGGGCGGGACACTGCCCGTGTCCCCGGCCACGACCACGCCCTGCACCCGCGACCGGGGCCCGGCGTGCACGTGCCGCCCGATCCGCCGCCTGCCGCCCCGGCGACACCTTCGGCCCCGGGGCGGCCGTGATGCGCACGGGAACCGCCAGGCATCGGCAACGGTCCCCGGCGCGGCTCGCGGGCCGTCGACGACGGAGACCTGTCGCGAGGAGTCCGGCCTGTCCACGGCAGGGGTCTGCTCCCGCGTCCTCCGGGGAAGGAGAGCCTCTTCCGTGCGCTCGCCGAACGGGCCGCGGCCGCGTGCGCGCACGAGCGGCGCGGGGAAGTCCGCCGCGTCCAGGCGGGCCGCTGCCACGGTGTGCTGCTCGGCCGACCACGACGCGCGGCACACCGTGGCAGCCGGAGGAGGGGGGAGGCGGCCCGCCGTGCCGGGCGCGCCGGCCGGGCACTCGACACCCGGACGGAGGTCGCCGTCGGCGTCGGGGCGGTCACGGCCAGCCCGCGTCTGCCGACCGTCGGACGGGCGGCTCGAGTCGGCGGGAGCGCTGAACGGCCGCACCACGGTCGTGGCGGCGCTGGGGCCGGGAACGGCCGCAGGGGCAAGCCCCTGCCGGGCAGCGCGGTACCGACCGTGGCCGCGGGGTGAAGCAGAGGCGGCAAGAGGCCTGGTCCAGCAAAGTCGTCGTAGCTGTCCGCGCCGGTCGTACCAGCCCGCGGGCTGCCGTGGAACGGGCGGTCCCGCTGGAAGGCGGCGGGCCCGGCTGGACGGCCGCACCCCCGGGGCTGCTCTCCTCAACGGGGCGCGCACCGCGCATCCGAGGGCCGCCGGATCACAGGATGCCCCCGCCCCGCTCCTGGCGGGCCGGTGCGGCCCGGGTGCTTTCGAAGCCGTCCGGCGCCCCCTCCACGTTCGACCTCCGGGTGCCCCTCCCCTCCCCCCGCACCCCGCTGGCCTGGGCCCACCGGCGCGGTCGGCCGCGGCGGAGCCTGTCCTTGCCGCAGCACGACGGCAAACAGCATCCTGGTGTCGTGTCCCCTGCCCCGGGAGTTGACCGTATGCCTCGCCTTCCCGACGAGACCTCCTTCGACGTCCTCATCGTGGGCGCCGGGCTGTCCGGGATCGCAGCCGCCTACTACCTGCAACGCGACCACCCGCAGCGCAGCTACGCCATCCTGGAGGCGCGCGACGCCTCCGGCGGCACCTGGGACCTGTTCCGCTATCCCGGGGTGCGCTCCGACTCCGACCTGTACACCCTCGGCTACGAGTTCCGGCCCTGGCGCGGCGAGCGCGCCATCGCCGACGCCGAAACGATCCTGGCCTACCTGCGCGACACGGCCGCCGCCCACGGCATCGACCGCCGCATCCGCCTGCGCTCCCGGGTCCTGGAGGCGTCGTGGTCGTCGCAGCAGGCCCGCTGGAGCGTGACGGTCGAGCACACCGACACCGGGGAGCACACCACCCTGACCTGCTCCTGGCTGTTCTGCGCGGGCGGCTACTACCGCTACGACAGGGGCCACACCCCGCACTTCCAGGGACAGCACCGCTTCGGCGGGACGATCGTGCACCCCCAGCACTGGCCTGCCGACCTCGACCACGCCGGGCGGCGCGTGGTGGTGATCGGCAGCGGCGCCACCGCCGTCACCCTGGTCCCGGCCCTGGCGGACACGGCCGCGCACGTCGCCATGGTGCAGCGCACCCCCACCTACATCGTCCCGCTGTCCAGCAGGGACCGGCTGGCCGACCGGCTGCGCGCGCTGCTGGGCGACGAACGCGCCCACGCGCTCCTGCGCCGCCGCAGCATCGTGCGCCAGCACCTGTTCTGGCGGTTCTGCCGCAGTTTCCCGCACCTGGCACGGCGGGTCATCCGGCGCGCCAACGTGCGGATGCTGCCCGAGGGCTACCCCGTCGACGTGCACTTCAACCCGCCCTACGACCCCTGGGACCAGCGGTTGTGCGTCGACGTGGGCGGCCGGCTGTTCCGCGCGGTGCGCGAGGGGCGGGCCGAGGTCGTCACCGACCGCATCGCCGAGTTCACCGAGACCGGGGTGCGCCTGGAGTCGGGCCGCCACCTCCAGGCCGACATCGTCGTCACCGCCACCGGTCTTGCCGTGCAGGCGATGGGCGGCATGGCGTTGACTGTCGACGGCCGGCGGGTCCGCCTGCGCGACACCGTCGCCTACAAGGGGACGATGCTGTCGGGGGTGCCCAACTTCGCCTACGCGATCGGCTACACCAACGCGTCGTGGACGCTTCGGGTCGGCCTGGTCTGCGAACACTGGTGCCGACTGCTGGCCCACATGGACGCCCACGGCTACGACACTGCGCGCCCCGTCGCCGACCCTACCGTGCCCACCCGGCCGCTTCTGGACTTCGACGCCGGCTACATCCGGCGCGCCGTCGACCAGTTGCCCCGCCAGGGCGACCGCGCGCCGTGGCGGACGCCGACGAGCTACGCCGAGGACGTGCGCCTGCTGCGCCGCCGCCCCGTCACCGACCCGCATCTGCACCTGGGCCGCAGCCCGGCGGCACGGGCCGACGCCCGCGACCCCGCCGCAGAACCCGCGGCCTGACCCCGCCCCCGTCCACCGACCCGCACTGGAGGTCTTCGTGCACGACTTCGACTGGCAGCCCGACATCCTCGGCGACGGCTACCGCCAGCACGTCCTGGAACTGGGCGACGACCCCGACGGAGAGGGGCAGGTCGCCGCCGTGCTGGTGCGCCGCGACGTCCGCCCGGGCGAGAGCGTGCACGGCGCGGTGCTGTACGTGCACGGCTTCTCCGACTACTTCTTCCAGACCCCCATGGCCGACTTCCTCGCCGAACGGGGCCTGGCGTTCTACGCCCTGGACCTGCGCAAGTCGGGCCGGGCCCGGCGGGCGGGCCAGACCGCGCACTACGTGTCGGACCTGGCCCTGTACGACGCCGAGCTGGAGCGGGCGCTGTCGGTCCTCGCCGAGCGCCACCCCGGCCTTCCCGTGGTGGTGCTCGCCCACTCCACCGGCGGGCTGGTCACCGCCCTGTGGCTGGACCGCCGCCGGGCCCGCGGGGCTGTCGCGCCGGTGGCGGGCCTGGTGCTCAACAGCCCCTGGTTCGACCTGCAGGGCAAGCCGTCGCACCGGGGGGTGCTGACCCAGGCGCTGCGCGTGCTGGCGAAGGTCGCCCCACGGCACCGGCTGGCCGTGATGCCCGGCGTCTACGGCACCACCCTGCACACCAGCGGCACCGGGGAGTGGGACTTCGACCTGGAGCTGAAGCCGCTGCAGGGGTTCCCGGTGACCGTGGGCTGGCTCAACGCGGTGCGGCGCGGCCATGCCCGCCTGCACCGGGGGCTGGACGTGGGCGTGCCGTCGCTGGTGCTGCGCTCGGACCGCTCCGACCTGTCGGGGGTGCGCTCGGAGCTGAGCGACTGCTGCGACACGGTGCTGGACGTCGCCCAGATCGCCCGGTGGTCCGGCTGCCTGGGCGCGGAGACCACGGTGGTGCCGATCGCGGGGGCACGCCACGACGTGTTCCTGTCGCTGCCCGGGCCCCGCGCGCACGCCTACCGGGTCATGGGGGACTGGCTGGAGCAGCACGGCCTGTCGGCCTCCTCGGCGCGCTCCCGCCGGGGGGAGTGGTCGGAGGGGGACGGGGCCGCCCGGGCGTGAGGGGGCGGCCCCGGGGCGGGGTCAGCCGAGCATCAGTCCGGCGGCCAGCACGATCATCACCACGCCGACGGCCAGGTCCAGGACCCGCCACACGGCGGGGCGCCCCAGCACCCGAGAGGCGGCGCGCGCCCCGAAGCCCAGGGCGGTGAACCAGGTGAGGCTGCCCAGCGCGGCCCCGGCCGCAAACCACCACCGGTGCGGGCCGTGCTGGTGGGCCACGGAGCCGAGCAGCAGCACCGTGTCGAGGTAGACGTGCGGGTTGAGGTAGGTCAGCGCCAGCGTGGTGGCCACCACCGCCCACCAACTGCTCTGCCGCCCCGACGCGGCGTGCAGCGCCTGGGAGCGGCGGGCGCTCCACAGCGACCGCAGCCCGTAGCAGAGCAGGTAGGCCGCGCCCGCCCACCGCAGCACGTCCAGCAGGAGCGGGTGGCGGTGCACGAACACGCCCATGCCGCCCACCCCGACCCCGATGAGCAGCGCGTCGGAGGCCGCGCACAGGGCGACGACCGTGCCGGTGTGGGCGCGCCGCAGCCCCTGGCGCAGCACGAACGCGTTCTGTGCGCCGATGGCCACGATCAACGACAGTCCGGTCAGCAGACCGGCGACAAGAGCAGACATGACGGACACGGCGGACAACCCTAGGCATCATCCGATCTGAAGTACAGCGAAAGATTCTGAAGTTCCCTTAGGTTTGCTTCATGAAGATCAGTTCCGAGCACCTGACCACCCTGGTCGCGATCGTCGACCACGGCACCTTCGACGCCGCCGCACGGCACCTGTCGATCTCCCCCTCGGCCGTCAGCCAGCGCGTGCGCGCCCTGGAGTCACACCTGGGGCGGGTGGTCGTGGCGCGCAGCACGCCGTGCCGGCCCACCGAGGCCGGGCAGGTGCTGCTGCGGCTGGCCCGCCAACAGCAGTTGCTGGAGCGCGAGGCGCTGGCCGAGCTGCGCGCCGACGGGCACCGCGCCGTGGAGATGACGGTGGCCGTCAACGCCGACTCCCTGGCCACCTGGTTTCCCCGGGTGCTGGAGGAGTGCGCGTCCTGGCCTGATGTGACCGTGCACCTGCACGTGGAGGACCAGGACCACTCGGCCGAGCTGCTGCGGGCCGGGGCGGTGCTGGCCGCGGTCACCTCCGATCCGGTCGCGGTGCAGGGCTGCACGGTGGAGCACCTGGGCACGATGCGCTACCTGCCGCTGGCCGCCCCCGCCCTTGCCGAGCGGTGGAGCAGCGGCGGGCGCGTCGACTGGGCGGCGATGCCGATGGTCCGCTTCAACGCCAAGGACGACCTGCAGCACCGGCTGCTGGCGGCCCAGGGGGTCACCGCCGACCCGCCCACGCACGTCGTGCCCTCCTCGCAGGGCTTTGTGGCCGCGGTGCGCGCGGGGCTGGGCTGGGGGATGGTGCCGCGCGAGCAGGTGGGCGACGACCTGCACACCGGCCGCCTGGTACGCCTGGCCGGGGCCGACCCGGTGGACGTGCCGCTGTACTGGCAGCACTGGCGGCTGCGCTCGGCGCGCCTGGACCGCCTCAGTGCGGCCGTGCGCGCCGCCGCGGCCGTCCTGGACCGCTGACCCGCGCCCCCTCGCAGCATCGGGGACAGCAAACGGCCGCAACACCGCGGAGTGTCGGGGGTGCGGCGGCCAGGGCGGGCCGCCGGTACGAGGAGGAGGGGGCAGCGTGCTGCGGGGAATGGCCGCGGTCGACTACTGGGCCGACGACGTGGCAGAGGCGGGGCGCCGCCTGCTGGAGATGGGGGCGGCACCGTACCAGGGGATCACCAGCCACGGCGAGGCCGGGTTCGTCACCGCCTCGGTCCTCGACCCCCTTTCGGCAACGTCCTGGGCGTGATGAACAACCCGCACCACCTGCAAGATGCTGGACGCCCGGGGCTGAGGCCCGCGGGCGTGCCACGGCAGCCGGGCGGCGAGCGCCCACTCCTCACCCTCCGGGGCGACCGCGCATGCCCCGCGCCGAGGGCTCCGGGAGCCCGTCGGGCAGGAGATGACGACCGCGCCGTGCCCGGCGCGGCGGGCGATACCGCGGGTGCGGCGACGTCACCGCCGCCGCACCGCGCCCCGACTGTCGGCCGCACCGCACCCCGGTGGTCCGGACCCTGCGGTGCGGCAAGCCCACCCGGGCCTGCTCCCGCCCCGCATCCATGCTGCTTGGGGTCCGGGCCGGGGCGGGAGCACGGTTCAGGCTCCGACGTAGGCCGCCAGGTGCTTGCCGGTGAGGGTGGAGCGCGCCGCGACCAGGTCGGCCGGGGTGCCCTCGAAGACGATCCGGCCGCCGTCGTGACCGGCCCCCGGCCCCAGGTCGATGATCCAGTCGGCGTGCGCCATCACCGCCAGGTGGTGCTCCACCACGATCACCGACTTGCCGGAGTCCACGAGCCGGTCGAGCAGGCCGAGCATCTGCTGCACGTCCGCCAGGTGCAGCCCGGTGGTGGGCTCGTCGAGAACGTAGATGCCGCCCTTGTCCCCCATGTGGGTGGCCATCTTGAGCCGCTGCCGCTCCCCGCCCGACAGGGTGGTCAGCGGCTGGCCGAGACTGAGGTAGCCCAGCCCCACGTCGGCGAGCCGCTCCAGGACGGCGCGGGCGGCCGGGGTGCGCGCCTGGCCCGAGCCGAAGAACTCCAACGCCTCGTCCACCGACATCTCCAGCACCTCGCTGATGCTGCGGCCGCCCAGCGTGTACTCCAGCACCGCCGCCTGGAACCGCTTGCCCTCGCACTCCTCGCACACGGTGGCCACCCCGGCCATCATCGCCAGGTCGGTGTAGACGACCCCGGCACCGTTGCAGGTGGGGCAGGCGCCTTCGGAGTTGGCGCTGAACAGCGACGGCTTGACCCCGTTGGCCTTCGCGAACGCCTTGCGGATCGGGTCGAGCAGCCCGGTGTAGGTGGCCGGGTTGCTGCGCCGCGATCCGCGGATCGCCCCCTGGTCGATCGCGACCACCCCGGCATCAGCCGGAAGCGACCCGTGCACCAGCGAGCTCTTGCCCGACCCGGCGACCCCGGTGACCACGACCAGCACCCCCAGCGGGATGTCCACGTCGACGTTGCGCAGGTTGTGCGCGGTGGCGCCGCGCACCTGCAACGCGCCCACGGGAGTGCGCACCTTCTCCTTCAGCCGGGCCCGATCACCCAGGTGGCGGCCGGTGAGGGTGCCGCTTGCGCGCAGCCCCTCCACCGGACCCTCGTAGCAGACGGTGCCGCCCCGCGCTCCGGCCCCGGGCCCCAGGTCGACCACGTGGTCGGCGATCTGGACCACCTCGGGCTTGTGCTCCACCACCAGCACCGTGTTGCCCTTGTCGCGCAGCCGCAGCAGCAGCTCGTTCATCCGCTGGATGTCGTGGGGGTGCAGGCCGACCGTCGGCTCGTCGAAGACGTAGGTCACGTCGGTCAGGCTGGAACCGAGGTGGCGCACCATCTTCACCCGCTGCGCCTCACCCCCCGACAGCGTGCCCGAGGGCCGGTCCAGCGACAGGTAGCCCAACCCGATCTCCACGAACGAGTCGAGCGTGTGCCGCAGTGTGGCCAGCAGCGGCGCCACCGACGGCTCGTCCAGGCCGCGCACCCACTCGGCCAGGTCACTGATCTGCATCGCGCAGGCGTCGGCGATACTGATCCCCCTGATCTTGGAGGAGCGGGCGGCCTCGTTGAGCCGGGTGCCCTCACAGTCGGGACAGGTCCGGAAAGTCACCGCCCGCTCCACGAAGGCCCGGATGTGCGGCTGCAACGCATCCGGGTCCTTGGACAGAAACGACTTGCGCACCCGCAGCACCAGGCCCTCATAGGTCAGGTTGCTGGTGCCGACGCGCACCTTGGTCGGCTTGCGGTACAGGAAGTCGTGCAGCTCCCGTTCGGTGTAGTCGCGGATCGGCTTGTCCGGATCGACGAACCCCGACTCGGCGAAGACCCGCACCAGCCACCCGTCCGCCTTGTAGCCGGGCACGAGGATCGCGCCCTCGTTGAGCGACTTGCTGTCGTCGTAGAGCTGCGACAGGTCGATGTCGTTGACCTTGCCCAAACCCTCGCAGCGCGGACACATGCCGCCGGTGACGGAGAACTCCGCAACGCTGCGCTCCGACTGCGGACCGCGGTCGACGGTGACCGCGCCGCTGCCGCGCGCCGAGGCGACGTTGAACGAGAACGCGTTGGACGGGCCGATGTAGGGCCGGCCCAGCCGGCTGAAGAGGATCCGCAGCAGCGTGCCGGTGTCGGTGACGGTGCCGACCGTGGAGCGGGCGCTGGCGACCATCCGCTCCTGGTCGACGATGATCGCGGTCGTCAACCCCTCCAGCACGTCGACGTCGGGCCGCGCCACCTGCGGCATGAACCCCTGCACGAAGGCGCTGTAGGTCTCGTTGATCAGCCGCTGCGACTCCGCGGCGATCGTGTCGAACACCAGGGAGCTCTTGCCCGAGCCGGACACTCCGGTGAACACCGTCAGCCGGCGTTTGGGGATCTCGACGCTGATGTTCTTCAGGTTGTTCTCGCGCGCCCCCTGCACACGGATCAGGTCGTGGCTGTCGGCGACGTGCCGCTCCTGTAGCCGGGGAACCGTACTCGTGGTCGTGGCCATGGCAGCTTCCTCAAACTTCCCGGACGGTCGCATCGGTCGTGGAGTCCACCACGATCCAACCAGGCTCCTGTGACAGATTCGGTGCATTCCGCACACCCGTACTGCCGCGGGACGCCCCACGGCAGTACGGGGGATCAGCGCTGCTGGATGCGGACCAGGTTGCCGGCGGGGTCGCGGAAGGCGCAGTCACGCACGCCGTAAGGCTGGTCGGTGGGCTCCTGGACGACCTCGGCACGCGACTGCAAGGCGTCGAAGACGCGGTCGACGTCGGAAACGGCCAGGACGATCCACCCGTAGGTGCCCTTGGCCATCATCTCCGCGATGGTGCGGCGCTCCGCCTCGGTGATGCCGGGGTCGGCGTCGGGCGGAGCCAGCAGGATGGACGTCTCGGGCCGACCGGGCGGACCCACGGTGATCCACCGCATCCGGCCGCTGCCCACGTCGTTGCGGACCTCAAAGCCCAGCAGGTCGCGGTAGAAGGCCAGGGACTCCTCTGGGTCGCTGTGCGGCAGAAAGACGGTGTGAATGGTGATGTCCATGGCCTTCACGCTAGTAGCGCCACCACACCCCGCGCTTCTCGATTCCTGACCGGCCTGCCGACCCGCTTGACCACACACGCCGGCAGCCCCGCAGCCGACTGCGCGGCCCTGCGGCGGTAGACGCTGGGAGGCATGCCGACCAGCTCGGTGAAACGGGTGCTGAAGGTCCCCAACGAGGAGCAGCCGACCGCGAAGCACACCTCGGTGACGCTCAGGTCGCCGCGGCGCAGCAGCGCCATCGCACGCTCGATACGCCGCGTCATCAGATAGGAGTAGGGCGACTCGCCGTAGGCGAGCCGGAACCGGCGGCTGAGGTGCCCCGCCGACATGTGCACGTCCCGGGCCAGCGCCGCCACGTCCAAGGGCTGGGCGTAGTCCCGGTCGATCCGGTCGCGCACCCGGCGCAGCAGCGCCAGGTCACGCAGCCTGCGCTCCTGGGCCGCCCCCGTCACACGGCCCGCCGCCCCATGCCGCCCTTGCCCGACCACCCTCATGCCCCCAGCCGCTCCAGCAGGTAGGCGCGCAGCGCCACGGCGTTGTTGTGCTCGACGTCGGCAGCCGCACACAGCAGCGTCACCGGGCCCCGGCGCGCCTCCCGCACCAACTCCTCCACCGCCTCGGGCTCCTCGTCCAGTTCCGCACGGTAGCGGGCACAAAACCCCTCCCAGCGTGCCGGGTCGTGGCCGAACCAGCGGCGCAACTGCGTGCTGGGCGCCACCTGACGCACCCAGCCGTCCACCCGCAGCTCCTCCTTGCGCACCCCGCGCGGCCACACCCGGTCGACGAGGAACACCCGCCGCCCCCGCGTGGCCGAACCGTCGCGCACCCCGCCGTCGTAGACCCGGCGGACATCGATGTCACCCGAAGTTCCCATACCCTGCCTGCTTCCCCGACCGCCCCCGCCTCACCCCTGCGACCCCACGCCGACCGCACCCCGGGCAGACAGCAGCGGCAGCACCACCCCGTCGACGATCTCCACCACCACCGCATCGGGGACCGGGGCACCGCACAGCAGGAAGTGGTGGCACAACAGCGCCTGCCCCACCTCCAACCGGGGCAGCGTCACCTGTCCCGGATCCACCTCGCCCCGCGCCACGGCACGCTCCACCACCACGGACATGACCGCGCGCCCGCCCTCCAGGAACCGGTCGCGCAGCCACGCGGCACGCTCCGACTCCACCGACACCTCGGCGAGCAGGCCGCGCATCGCCTCCCCCAACGGCCCCGACAGCAGCACCGCCGCGCCCCGCAGCAGCGCCAGCAGGTCGGTGCGCAGACTCCCCGTGTCGGGAGGGTTCCCCGGTGCGGGAAGCAGCCGGTCCGTCGCGTCCATCACCAGCTCCACCCGGCTGGGCCAGCGCCGGTACAGCGACGCCTTGCTGGCCCGGGCACGGTCGGCCACGCTCTCCATGCTCAGCCTCGCATACCCCTTCTCGGCGAGCTCGGCCACGACCGCCTGGAAGATCGCGTCATCAAGAACCTTGCCGCGGCGGCGGGGCCGCCGACGGTGATCGGTGAAGGCGGAGGATTCGACACGCATGCCGGGCATCCTACGAACCGGCACCGCCGCGGGGGAGGCAGATGACGATTCCGAGACCACCGCCACCACCGACCTGTGACCTGCCCGCCCGGCTACACCGCCAAAGCCGCGACCAGGCACCCCGCCGCCAGGGTCGACGCCGCCGTGCGCACCGCGTTCCACCGCACCCACCGCGCCCCGAAACGGCGGCGCGCCCCGGCCGCCTGCTCCTGCGACAGGCGCTCCACCGGCCCGGCCGCCGCCAAGGCGTCGTTGAGCGGCACGTTGCCGCGCACCGTGACCGCCGACGCCACCACACACCCCGCGGCCCCCGCCACCAGCCAGCCCAGCACGGCCCCGCCGACCGGCACATACAGCACCACGGCCGCCACCGCCGACAGCGGGGAGCCGAGAAACACCACCAGGAACGGCACGGTGAGGATCGCCCTGTTGATCCGCTGCATCACCTCCACCACCACCCGGTCGCCCGCCTCCGCCAGCCCCGGCATCACCGCCACCCAGAACGCGAAGAACACCCCCGCCAGCAGCCCGGTGGCCACCGCCGACGCCACCACCACGCCCACCCGCACGACCTCCACCATCCACCTCCACGCTCGACACCGCTGCCCTGCTCCCAGCCAACCACCGGCCGGCCCCCACGGCCATGCGCGTCAGGCTCGCCCTGCTGCGCGAGCGTCTACACTCCCCGTCGTGGACGCGCTCCTTCCCCTGCTGCACAGCCCCCGCGCCCGCGACGCCTTCCTGCTGCGCGTCCTGCTGGACCCTCCCTGGTCGCTGCGGGTCGCCGACCGCGCCCCGCTGACCCTCCTCACCGTCGTCCGCGGCCACGCCCACCTGGCCCCCGACCACGCCCCGCCCCACCACCTGCGCCAGGGCGACACCGCCGTGCTGCGCGGCCCCGCCCCCTACACGGTCGCCGACACCCCCGGCCGCGCCCCGCGCATCCTCATCGGCCCCGCACAGCACTGCACCACCCTGCACGGCCGCCCCCTGGCCGAGACCATGAGCCTGGGAGTGCGCACCTGGGGCAGCGCACCCCAGAGCGCGACCATGCTGCTCGTGGGCACCTACCCCACGCCCACCACAGCGGGCCGCCGCCTGCTGGCCGCCCTGCCCCCGCTCCTGGTCGTCCCCCGCGACGACGCGCTGGCCTGCCTGCTGGCCGAGGAGACCGCCAGGGACCTGCCCGGCCAGCAGGCCGTCCTCGACCGCCTGCTGGACCTGGTCCTCATCACCGCGCTGCGCGCCTGGCTGGGCGACCCCCGCTCCCGCGCGCCCGCCCACTACCGCGCCGCCGCCGACCCGGTGGTGGGCCGCGCCCTGGCCCTGCTCCACCAGGATCCGGCCCGCCCCTGGACGGTGGCGTCCCTGGCCGCCGCCGTCGGCGTGGCCCGCGCCACGCTCGCCCGCCGCTTCACCGCCCTGGTGGGCCGGCCTCCCATGGCCTACCTGACCGCCCACCGCCTGGACTGGGCCGCCGACCTGCTGCGCGACGACCCCGACAGCACCGTCGAAGCGGTGGCCCGCACCGTGGGCTACACCAGCCCGTTCGCGTTCAGCGCCGCCTTCAAACGCCACCACGGCACCAGCCCGCGCCACCTCCGGGACACCCGCGACGGCCCCAAGCGGCGCTGACCCCGCCCGGCGGGCCAGCCGGCGCCCCGGGGCGGTTCGCCGCCTGCCCGCCGCCCCTGGACCTCCCACGGCCCGCGGGGCGGCCGACAGGGCGCGGGGCAGGGCGCACCCCTGGCCGCAGGCGTCACGGCGCTGTCACCAGCCGAGCTCGGCAGAGGCCAACTGCTCGGCCAGCGCATCCGGCCCGATCACCCGCACCTGCCGGGCCGCCCGCTGCCTTCCCGTCACGAACAGCGCCAGCTCCGAGGGCGGGCCCACCACGCGCACCCCCGCGCCGCCCCGCCCCGCCGTCACCCGACCGAAACCGGGCGCCTCCACCACCACCGACGCCCGAAACCGCAGCAGCCCCAGCTTGGCCAGCAGCCGCACCGCACGCCACAGCTCCGCCTGCTGGGCCCGCGTCAGCGGGCGCACCTGCCACTGCGGACGCGCCCGCCGCACGTCCTCGTGGTGGATGAACAGCTCCGCGGTGTTGGCCAGGCGGTCCACCCACCCGAAACCGCCCAGCGACCAGCGCGGCGGCTGCCGCAGCGCCGCCACCAGCTCCTCGAACGCCATCTGCTCGGCCTGCCGCCGCACCGCGGCCCCGCCCCACCGCCACGGGCGCCGCTCCCGCACCACCAGGTGCACGGCCAGATCCCGGGTCGTCCATCCCGCACACAGCGTCGGCTCCTCCGGCCCCACCTCGGTCAACAGGTCGCACAACGCCGCCCGCTCGGCACGGGCCAGACCCCTCGCCGCCTCGCCTGCCACGGTCCCCTCCTCACAAGCCGGACTGTCCGGGTTTTCTTGCTAACGTTCTGCCGTCTGCGCCCGTGCCCCAGCGGCACTCGACCCAATCCCCTGTGAGCGACCGAAAGCCTTCCATGCGACTGATCCCCTCCACCCCCGCCGGATGCCTCGCCGCGACCGCCGGAATCGTCGTGGTCGGCGGACTGGTGTACTTCGGCTACCAGTACCTCACCGGCGACGACGACTTCACCCTCCCCGTCACCGCACTGACCTCGCCCGCACCCACCCCCACCCCCGCCGACACCGCCTTCGCCCTCCCCGACAGTTGCGCCGAGGCGGGCGCGACCGAACTGGTCGGCGACCTGGCCCCCCAGGCCGCCGCCCCCGTGGAGGCCACCGAGGAGATCAACGACGCCGACGCCCGCCAGCTCACCTGCACCTGGTCGGAGGGCACCGATCCCGACAGCGAGTCGATCACCCTCGTCTTCGCCGTCAACGTCGATCCCAGCGACCGCCTCACCGTGATCCGCCCCGAGCAGGCCGGACAACCGCCCCAGCAGGAGATGGGCTGGGAGGTCGACGTCGACGTCAACACCGACACCTACCAGACCACCCAGACCGACGAACTCGGCGGCGAACTCAAATACCTCGTCACCGTCGACGGCTCCCTGCGCCAACTGTCCCTGCAGCTCCCCGGCGACACGCACATCTCCGTCATCGCCTCCTCCTCCGACATCAGCCAGCAGGAGATGGAACAGATCCTCTTCACCGCCGCCCAGAACCTGCGCCAGTAGCCCCCGACACGACGGGGCCGCCCCGAGGCGGCCCCGTCCACGGCACCGGACGCTCCTACTCCACCGGAACCTCAGGGATCTCCCCGAACACCCCGGCGCGCAGCGTCACCTGCTCCACCTCCGACCCGGGCGCGGAGAACACCGCCACCAGCTCGTAGGTGCGCCCCGGCTGCAACCGGTGCACCTCCTCGGCGAAACTGCTGTACACGCCGTCACCGAAGTTCATCTGCGCCACGTAGCGCACCAGACCGCTCTCCGGCTCCACCACCTGGAAACCGCCCAGCGTGCCCTTGCTGAACCGCTCCGGGCCGCCCGCCACGGCAGCCCCGTCCAGCCCCGGGTCCAACGGCGCGTCCGTGGTGTTGGTGAACGTCACCGTCCCCACCACAAAAGCGCCGTCGCGCCGCAGCGGGTAGACGTCCAACCGCACCCCCTCACGCTCCACACTGGCCACCACGTCCCCCGGGTCGTCGGTGAACGGCGCGGGCCAGGACACGTTCTGCCCCGCAACCCCCAGACCGTCGTCGGTCGCCTCCTCACCGCCGTCCGGCATCCGGATGGTGTAGGAGAACTCCACCCGCCGGTTGCGGGCCCGCGCCTGCTCGTCGTCGGGACCGCCCTCGCGCGCGATCGGCTCGCGGCTGCCGCGCCCCTCCACCACGTAGGTGTAGCCGGTGCCCATCTCCTCCACCAGCAGGTTGCGCACGGTCTCGGCACGCCGCACCGACAGGTCGTCGTTGTAGGCGTCGCTGCCCTTGCCGTCGGTGTGGCCGATGATGATGATCTCCGGGTTGTCCGGATCGACGTTGCGCTCCAGGGTCTCGGCGGCCCGCCGCACCACCGCCTCGGCCTCCGGCGTCAGGTCGGCCCTGTCGAACTCGAACATGACGTCGGAGTGGAGCGAGATCGTCTCGGTGTCGCCGTCGCGGGTCACCGAGGCGATCTCGGAGTCCACGAAGCTCTCCACCCAGCCCTCGGCCGCGACCGCGTCCTCGTCGGGACGCCGGTTGGCGAACGTCAGCTTCTCCCCGGAAGACGGCGGGTCGTCCACCGACAGGTGCTGCTCCCCGTTGGGGGCCTGCGGCTCGGGCCGCTCCTCCTCCACGTCCTGCACCGGAATCCCGGTCATCGCGCCCAGGCCGCTGCCCACGAACGTCACCTGCCGCACCTGGTCGGGCAGCCTCGGGAAGTAGCGGCGGTACTCGTTGGTCACCCCGGGAAACACCGGGTACAGGCCGTTGCCGGTCGGACTCACCGAACCGTACTTGAACCCCTGGTCGTCCACATACGGCCGGTACACCCGCCCGGTGATCGGGTCGACCAGGGTGTAGGTCATGCTCAGGTTGCGGTTGGCGCCCTCGAACTCCTCCGGATAGGTGATCTCGTAGTGCAGCACCGTGTACTCGTCGGTGCGCTCCAGGCCCGTGATGGCGAACCGCATCGTCGTGTCCTGCCCGGTGTCCTGGAAGATCGTCCCCTCCTTGACGTAGGGGAACTCCTCTCGGACCACCGGGGGGCCGTCCGACACCCACGACATCACCACGCTGCAGCCGCTCACCAGCACGCAGCCCGCCACCAGCAACGCGATCAGCGAGAAGACGCGTCCGTTCCGCGCCATGCGGGAAATCTCCGATCAATCGGGGGGAATCGTTCGGGCACCAATCCTGCTGGAATCCCCGCACAAGTGCGAAACGCACAGCCCTCCGCCCCGGACCGGCCGACAGGACCGTACGAAGGCCACCGGCGTCCGCCGGAAATTTTCAGCGGCACCTCCTGCGGGGATCATCGGATGCGGACAGCAGTACCCTTTCTACGCTCTGTCTCTGTACGGAAGTGATGCCATGGTTCGTCCGCTGCGCGACGGCGATCCCGTCCAGGTGGGCCCCTACCGGCTGCACGCCCGGCTGGGCGGCGGAGGAATGGGCCAGGTGTTCCTGGGGCGCTCACCGGGCGGACGCACGGTCGCGGTCAAGGTGGTGCGCCCCGAACTGGCCGACGACCCGGAATTCCGCAGGCGCTTCGCCGCCGAGGTGGAGGCCGCACGCCGGGTCGGAGGCTTCTACACCGCTCCGGTGGTCGACGCCGACGTGAACGGCGTCCCGCCGTGGCTGGCCACCGCCTACATCCCCGGCCCCAGCCTGCAGGCCGCCGTGACCGAGCACGGCCCCCTGTCCGTGGAATCGGTGGCGGTGCTCGGGGCGGGCCTGGCCGAAGGACTGGCCGCGGTCCACGCCCGCAGGCTGGTGCACCGCGACCTCAAACCCGGCAACGTCATCCTGGCCTCCGACGGCCCCCGGCTGATCGACTTCGGCATCGCCCGCGCCCTCGACGCCACCTCCCACACCCGCACGGCCACCGTGGTGGGCACGGCCGCGTTCATGTCCCCCGAACAGGCCCGCGCCGACGAGGTCGGCCCGCCCTCCGACGTCTTCTCCCTCGGCAGCGTGCTGGCCTTCGCCGCCACCGGCCGCAGCCCTTTCGGCCAGGGCCCCCTCCACACCGTGATCTACCGGGTCGTGCACGCCGAACCGGACCTGTCCGGCCTGCCCGCGCCCCTGGTCGACCTGGTGGCGTCCTGCCTGGCCAAGAACCCCGGGCAACGCCCCGGCCTGGACCTGCTGATGGCCGACCTGAACGCACTGGCCCCGCCCCCGCAGGACCGCCCCGGGGGACGGTGGCTGCCCGACGAGCTCACCGAGGTCATCACCCGCCACCGCACCCTGCTCCTCACCCTGGCCGAGACCCGGCCCGCACCGGCCGCCGACAGCCCGCCCCCGCCCCACACCTCCAGGCCCGGCGAGGCGCCTGCGAAAGAGCAGGCGCTCCTGCGCATCGGCAACCTCAGCCCCGAACCGATGCAGGTCCTCCTCGACGGCTCCGCCGCAGGAGAGCTCGCCCCCGGACAGGAGCGCACCCTCCACCTCGCCCCGGGGACCCACTCCCTCCAGGTCGGCGCAGCCGGGGCGGTGAGCCCACCCCAGCACGTCGACCTGCGCCCCGGCGTCCCCACCGGGATCCCGTTCGACCTCCCCAGCAGGGAGGCCCCCGTGCCCGAACCGGTCCACCAGGTGGCCTTCACCGGCAGCAGGTGGTGGAGCGCGGTCGTGGTCGGCAGGTTCGTCGTGGTGGTGTCAACCGTGCTGATAGGCATCCTCGGCGGAGTGGTGTCCGTGGAGTCCCTCGTGGTGGAGGGCGCCCTCCCCGAGCACTGGACCCCGGCCCTGGTCCCCGTCACGATCGCCTTCCCCCTCGGCGGCGGCATCCTGGGGTCTCTGCTCGGCCTGGTGTTTCCCCCGCTCAAGCTCGTCCTTTCCCCCCACGGACCCACCTTGCGGCTGCGGGGCGGCGACCAGAAGACGTTCCACTGGAGCGACGTCCAACAGGTCCGTCTGAAGAACAAGTCCCTGCGCCTGACCTTGGCATCCAACTCCCCTCTGCCGACACGCAACTCCTACCGGTTCACCGTCGACGACATCGGAGCGGGCGGCGTCCGCGAGCTCACACGCCTGCGCGCAGCCCTCAGATGGTTCGCCGGCGACCGCTACACCGAACAGTCCTGACGACTGCCCCCACCGGCTCCCCGGACACGGTGCGATCCCGGCACTCAAGAACCCGCCCCTGCCCCGGCCCGGCGCTCCCTCCCCGGACAACCTCCCCCACCACCGCACACCCGGCCTGCGGATGCGGTAGTAACGAAGACATGACTGATACCACGGACACCACACCGGTCTGGTTCTCCCGCGAGGAACTGGAGTCGGTGCGCGACCGCATGCCGATCCTCTACATCAACGCCGTCCCGGTCCGCACCGACGACCGCGGCGAAGTCACCAGCGTCGGCCTGCTGCTGCGCGTCGGCCCCGACGGCACCATCAACCGGGCGCTGGTCTCCGGACGGGTCCTCTACCACGAGCGCATCCGCGACGCACTCCTGCGCCACCTGGAAAAAGACCTCGGCCCGGTGGCGCTGCCCCGCATCCCCACCTCGCCGCAGCCGTTCACCGTCGCCGAGTACTTCCCGACCCCCGGCGTGACGCCCTACCACGACCCCCGCCAGCACGCGGTGTCCCTGGCGTACGTGGTACCGGTCACCGGCGACTGCCAGCCCCGCCAGGACGCCCTCGACCTCGTGTGGTTCACCCCCGAGGAGGCCGCCAGCCCTCAGGTGCTGCAAGAGATGAGCGGCGGCCAGGACGTCCTGCTGCGCCAGGCACTGGCCCACGTCGGCCGCCTTCCCTGACCCGCCGTCCCGCGAGAACTAGAGCGCCGGCGCCCGCAGAAGGAACCCGTCCACCGCGCCGTCCGCTCCCCGCCGATCCCGGTGGACGTCCGCCCGCCGCGTGTTCACCGGGACCCCGGCCCCGCACGTCCACGAACACCCCGGACACTGCCGAGGCCCGCGGTCCGCGTCCCGCCACGGCCCTCAAGGCACCGAGCGCTGCGACCCGCGCCCCGCGGACGCCACGGGCGAGAAGACCCCGCCCAGCCCGCTGGCGCCTGCGGCACGGACACCGTCGCCGACGGCCACGAGCCCGGCCACCTCGCACACCCGCACCACCGCAGTCGAGCCCAGGGCAAGAGCCAACGGCACCACGACGACGGCCACAGCCCGCGCTCTGCCCATGACCGCCCGGGAACGGCGCGCGCCAGTGGCGCAGGTCCTCACCCCTCAGGGCCGCATCGGCCGTCTCGACGGCCACCGCCCGCAGGGCTCCCTCGAGCGGCGGCCCGCACCGACGCGCCGTCGGCTCCGTCCCCCACCCAGCGTCCGCGGCTCCTCCCCGTGCGAGCCGCGGGGCCGTGCGGGACTCCCCGCCGCCGCGCCTCACCCGTCACAGCACTCTTCGGCCGCGGCCGGACGGCTGTCGGTCCCGTAGTTGGGGCACAGCGCGACCGCGTTGCCGGTCGCGGCCAGCAGGACCTCCGCCGCGGCGAACAGGTCCAGCAGTTCGGGGCGGGCCAGCGAGTAGAACACCTGCCGCCCCTCGGGACGCCCCTCCACCAAGCGGCAGTCGCGCAGGCACGCCACGTGCGCCGAGACCGTGGACTGGGCCAGCCCCAACTCGGCCACCAGGTCGGCCACCCGGGCCTCGCCCCGGGCCAGACGGCGCACGATGGCCAGCCGGGTGACGTCGGAGAGGCTGTGGAAGAGTGCTGCGGCCGCGTCGACGCCTGCCGTTGCGTCCTTGCTCCCGCCCATGCTATCAATCGCCATAAAGCGATGATATCTAATTTTGACGATGATGAAGCGTGCGGGCCGACCGCGCCCCGCCTCCGAAGCGGAGACCCCCATGGCACCAGCCGCACTCGTCCTGTACCTGCTCGGCCTCGCCCTGGCCTTCGGCGCGCGCACCCTGGCCGCCTGGCTGCGCACCGGCGACACCGGGTTCCGCCGACCGGACACCGCCCCCTTCACCGCTCCCTGGTGGGCCGGCGTCCTCTTCGCCGGCGCGCTCGTCCTGGGCCTGGCCGCACCGGTCGCAGCCCTGGCCGGCCTGGCCACCGCCGCCCCTCCCCCCGCCGTGGGAGCCGGCGGCCTGACCCTGATGGCACTCGGCCTGGCACTGACCCTCATCGCCCAGGCCACGATGGGCGCCTCCTGGCGGATCGGCGTGGACCGGACCGAACGCACCGAACTCGTCACGCACGGCCTCTTCGCGCTCGTCCGCAACCCCGTCTTCACCGGTATGGGAGTCCTGCTCCTCGGACAACTGCTCGCCCTCCCCTCGGCGCTGTCCGCAGCCGCGCTGGCGGTGTACGTCGCCGCCGCGCAGATCCAGGTCCGCCTCGTCGAGGAGCCCCACCTGCTGCGCACCCACGGCCCCGCCTACCGCTCCTACGCCGCCCGCACCGGACGCTTCCTGCCCGCACTGGGCAGACTGCGTGCCGCACACCGGTGACGCCCTCCGACACGGCACGCCCCGGGCCCCGGCACCGGACCCCGGGCGCCCACCGGTGCCGTACAGCAGGACACGCCGCCGCGACGCCCCGCCCGTACCGACCGCCGACTCTTCAGCCCTGCTTCCTGCGCATCCGGTAGGCGCGCTGCCGACAGGCCCGCGAACAGTACGCCCGCGGCCGCCCGGACGCCCCCCGCTCAATCAGCCTGCCACACACCCCGCACCCGGTTACGTCACGCTTTACATCACGCACCAGGGCCTCCAGACCGTCCAGGACCCGCTGTAGGCCGAACTCGAAGGAGTCCACGGGCGCCTCGAAGGCCCCCTCCCGGTACAGGCCGCCCAACACCGGATAGCGGTCCGGGCCGGCCAGCAGCAGCTCCCGAGCGCCCCACCCCTCGCCGAGCCCCGGCCGCGCCCCCGCCACGGCCTGCCGGGCCGCACTGTCCACGAACCCGCTGACGAGGTCCACCGCCGCGACCGTCTGCGCGGGCGGCAGCCCTGTTCCCGCCACCACGGCCAGGGCACGCTCGAACCGGGCCACCGTGTGCGGCCCCGGCACCCGCCGCCACCTGTCCGACTCCGCCAACCAGGGATGACGCAGGTACAGGTCCATTCCCTCCCGCGCCCACTCCGCCAGCCGCTCCCGCCAGCCCTCCGGCTCCGCGGCGGCCTCCCGCACCTCCCCCATGACCTCGTCGCACATGAGGTCCAGCAGTTCCGGCTTGCCCGGCACGTGCCGGTAGATCGCCATCGTGGTGAAGCCGATCCGCTCGGCCAGGCGGCGCATCGACACCGCGGCCAGCCCTTCTGCATCGGCGAGCTCCACCGCGGCGCGCACGACCCGTTCCACACCGGGGCGGCGTCGCGCCTCCCACAGCAGCCCGGTGTCGTGTCTGGGATCCGCCATGTCCACCTCTGAACACACTGTTCACTGATGTGTACGGCGTAGATTACGGGGTGTCGCCAGGAACCAGGCCCCGAACCGCTGCAACCCGGCAGACCGGGAGCTTCCGGGCCACAGCAAACAAGACCATCATCCCACCAGTGCGCCGACCAGAAACCGAAAAGCACACCACTTCCCCGGCCGCACCCGTTTGCACTCCGGTACAGCCCGCGGTGCCGTCGCTTCGCCCACCCGCTCCGCGACACGACCGGGCCCCGCGCCGACTGCTCGGAACCCCCGGCCGCCCCGGTGCCGCCCCGGGCGCCACCGAAGACCCGTACCAGCCCGAAGGGGCGCCGGGGGAGTGGAAGAGAGAACCATCCTGAACCAACACTCAGGTCCCGGCCTGTCCGCGCAGGCCGCGCAGACCAGCCGCTGAACCTTGGCCGAGGTTGCCCCTCGGCTCCTCGAAGAGTCCGCCGCGCGGTCTCGACCTATCTTGAGACCGCAAAGGCACCCGCCGCCCCTCCGCGCTCACCCCGCGAGGGTCCCCGTCTCGAACCGGTCGACGGCCACGCCCCTCCCTCGCGCGCACTCCCGCCACGCGACCGGCGAACGCCCCGTGACCTCCGCGGAGCGGAACCGTCGACCACCTCGGCCACCCGGCGCTCCCTCCCCACACCGGACGAGATGCCGGGCGCCAACGGGTCGCCCGGGTCCGCCGCGCAGACGGTGACCGAAGCACCGTCTCGGTGGACGACAGCGACACCGACGCCGTCCCGGCGAGGGGTGTGCGCCCCGTCTCGTCGGTGAGCACCGCGCCCTCGCTCCATGCACCGGTGGGACCAGCCGAGGTGAAGTGCAGTAGCCCTGTCCGCCTATGCGGTGAGCACGACATGGAGGAGGCCGTCACGGAAACGGACCGGGGAGTTCAGGTTTTTCGTTCGTGTCGGTGTCCTGTGTGTTTTTGATGGTGACCGAAATGTTTTTGGGGTGGGTCAATAAAAAAAGAATCCCACCTTTACATCATAGATTTACACATGAGAGAGGCGGGTGCCAGGGGCATCCTCTGCGCCCCGGGCACCCGCGTCGACAGCCGTGCAGAAGGGTCTCTCCTCTGCTTCCTGCGGTTCCCCGGGCACCGGAGCCGACGGTTCCCGCCGGGAGACCCGGCGAGCCCGCGACCGGACGTGCCGGAGGCCGACGCGTCACCGCTGCCCTGACCCCGCGGCTGCCGCAGGGTCAGGAGCCGAAGTCGAGGACCAGGCGGCCGCGCACACCGCCCGCCTCCAGCAACCGGTGCGCCTCGGCGGCCTGCTCGGCCGGGAGCACCCGCGCCACCCGCAGGGTGAGCACCCCCTCCTCGGCCTGCCTGCGCAGCCGGTCCAAAGCGGCGGTGTCCCCGAGCGCCTCGGTCACCAGGATCCGGTGCACCTTGATCCCGCGCCCCGGTTCGCCGTCCCAGTGGCGCACCACCGCGATCCCCCCGTTGTCGCGCACAGCCGGAACGGCCAGGTCGTGCAGGAGTGCCCCGTCGGCGAGCCCGTCCACTCCCTGCGGGCAGGCGGCGCGGATACGCTCGGCGACGTCGTCGCCGCGGCGCACCACCACGTCCGCCCCAAGTCTGCGCACCAGGTCCTCGTCGGCCTCGGAGGCGTCGGCAACCACCCGCAGCCCGTCGGCCTTGGCGAGCTGGACGGCGTAACCGCCGAACGCGCCTGCCGCACCGGTCACCGCGACCGTCTGCCCGGGTTCGAGAGCGAGCCGGTCCAGGGCGAGCCGCGCGGTGAGCGCGTTCATCAGCAGGGTGGAGGCGGCGAAGAAGTCCGCCCCCTCGGGCATGCGCACCACCGACTCGGCGGGAACGACGATGTGGTCGGCGTAGGCTCCCCCGCCCGGCCGGACCGGCGTCACCACGGCCATCACCCGGTCCCCGACCTTCCAGGGCACGCCCTCTCCGACCTCGCTGACGACCCCGGCGGCGTCCATGCCGGGAATGTAGGGCGGCGGCCACTCCAGGCGCCGCAGTCCGGCCCGCAGCATGGTGTCGGTGGGGTTCACCGCTGCGGCGTGCACCCGGATCCGCACCTCCCCCGGCCCGGGGTGGGGCTCGGGGACGTCGACGACCTGTAGCTTTTCTGGGCCGCCGAACTCCATGACTCCGATCGCTCTCATGCCGTCAGGCTAGCCAGCACCCCAGGACTGCCGATCGGCCGGATCCGGCCTCCCCGGCCGCGCAGGCCCCGCCCGAGAAACCGCACAAATGCGGCCCGGCCATTCCTCCGACCGTGCACGGCCATTTCCGGCCTGGCACGTTCCTGCCGACTCACCTAGCATTTTTGGACGTGGAGGATGTGTGGTCGCTGGTTGAAGGGACGTCCTGGGTCGCCACCATCGTTTTCGGGGTCCTGACCGTCTATCTGACGTTCAGAGGGAGAGCAGACGAGTCCGCAAGCCCTTGGCCGTTTCTGGCCGGATCGCTGTTCGTGGTGTTCCTGATCGTCGCGCTCCTGGTCACCTTCTTCGGGCTTCCCGGGAACCCTTCCGAGGGGAACTCCCCGCCGGCTCCCTCCTCCACCGGCGAAGAGGACGGAGGATCGACCGGGGAGGCGTCCCTGCCTCCCCTGGAATCCACCGCAGGGGAGACCGGGACCCTCAGCTACGGGGCCCCGGAGGTCTTCCCCTGGCGGTTGCAGTACCTGGGCGACGAATGCGGCAGCAGCACCGCGACCTACACGGACAGCATCAACTGGGACGACGTGGTAGGCGATCCCGACCCGGGGGAGCCCGACGTCGCCTACCGGGTACGTGACTACTGCTCCGAGGACACGACGGTCTACTCTCCCGAGGACGCCCGTGGCGGGCTGGTCGAACCGGGGGAGGCGACCGAGGCCATCGCCTGCCGCAGCGCCGCCGTCGCCGGGGCCCTCCCGAGCTACCTGTCCCCCTCGACCCGGGAACGGCTGGGGGTCGTCGAGGGCGCGGCGTTCTGCATCGTCACGGACCGGGGGCGTGTGGTGCGCGCCCAGATCGACACGATCACCGAAGGCGAGGACGGCCCCCGGGAGGTCATCCTCACCCTGGAGGGCGAGGCCACGGTCTGGTCCCCGCAGTAGCCCGTCACGTCCGGGGGACCCACAGCAGCGCGCTTCCCCTGATCGGCGGCGCCGTGGTGTCCTCGACGACCCCGGTGACGACCTCGTCGATCCGGGCGTAGACCACCCTGTTGCGGTCGGTGACCACGCACAGCGCCGCCCCCTCCACGATCCCCCACTCCTCGGCGGTCCGCTCCTCGCCGAAGAAGTACGACGCCTCGGCCTCGCCCCGCAGCGCTTCCGCGTGGCACTCGGCGGGGGTGATGCTCTCCCGCGCCTCGACGAAGGAGACGTAGGACCCGCCGGTCCCGTGGAGCAGCCCGTCGTACATGCAGTTCTGGTTGGCATACGCCAGGTCCGCCTCGCCCGGCTCGGGCAGCGGGCGGCTCCCGGTGTTGTCGAAGTCGATGCCCTCGGCGCTCTCCTCGCAGATCACGCCGACCTCCTTCAGCCCGTCGAACCCCCAGGGGACCTGCTCCGGCGGGAAGTACGACTGCGCCGGTGCCGGGGGAAGACCGGAGGACTCCTCGGAGGCGCACGCGGCCGGAAGGGTCAGGACCGCAGCGATCACCGGCACGCCGAGGGCTCTGCGGGCGAAGGCGGGCATGACGCCATGATGGGCGCGCGGGAACGGACCGTTCAAGGTGGTCTCCCGTCGCCGCCCCGGCAGTCGGAGCCCTCCGGGGGGCCGGTGCCCCCGGACGGCCTGCCAGGGGATGCGTGCGGCCCGCGCTCCTCCCCGCACCTGCCCCGGGGCCGGTCGCCGTGCCGGAGCCCGGCCGTGGTTGACTGCCCACCATGTCGGTGCCTTCTCCGTCCGCCCGGCAGCCGGACCTGGTCGGCGGCGCCGGGGGCGGACACGATCCCCTCTGGCGCGTCGTCGGCGACCCGCTGGTCGCGGCCTGCGGGAGGGGGGTGCTGTCCGGTTCCCGGGTCGCGGTGAAGGACCTCTTCGCCGTCCGCGGCCACGCGATCGGGGCGGGAAACCCTGCGTGGCTGCGCGGGGCGCCGGTCGAGTCCGCCCACGCTCCGGTGGTCCACGCCCTGCTGCGGGCGGGGGCCGACGTCTCCGGGATCGTGCGGACCGACGAGCTGGCCTACGGCCTGACCGGGATCAACGCGCACTACGGGATCCCGCCCAACCCCGCCGCGCCCGGGCGGGTCCCGGGAGGGTCGTCGAGCGCCTCGGCGAGCGCCGTCGCCCTGGGGCTGGTCGACATCGGGCTGGGCACCGACACGGCCGGGTCGATCCGGGTCCCCGCCTCCTACTGCGGGCTGTGCAGCATGCGTCCCACCCACGGCCTGGTCCCCACCGCCGGGAGCGTCGGGCTGGCCCCCTCCCTGGACACCGTGGGATGGATCGCCCGGACACCGCGGCTGCTGGCCCGGGTGGCCGACGTGCTCCTTCCCCGCATCCCCGCGCCGCCGATCCGCCGACTGGTCCTGGCCGAGGACATGGTCGAACTCGCAGAACCCGCACTGCGCTCCCCGCTGCGGGAGGCGGCGCAGGCGTGGGCCGAGCGGCTGGGCCTGCCCCTGCGGCCGGTGGAGCGCACCTGCGCCGCACAACTGGAGGAGTGGGCGGAGGCGCTGGGCATCGTCCAGGCCGCGGAGATGTGGCAGGTGCACGGCCGCTGGCTGCGCGGCCACCGCGAGGCCGTCTCCCCGCAGGTGGCCGACGCCGTCGCCGCGGGCGAGAGCCTGCCCTCCGACTACCTCGGGTGGGCGCGGGAGACGAGGCGCCGGGCGCGGGCCGTGCTTGCCGAGCTGCTGCCGCCCGGGACCGCGCTCGTGCAGCCGGCGGCCCCGACGGGGCCTCCCACGCCCGAGCGGGCCGTCGGCGACCTGGGGCTGCTCACCACGACGGTGCTGCTGGTCTGCGCGGCGAGCGCGGCGGGGCTGCCGGTGCTGACCCTGCCCGGGGTGCGGGGCGCGGACGGCCCGGTCGGGCTCAGCCTCGTGGCGGCCGCCGGAAGCGACCGCGCCCTGGCCGCCGCGGCGGCCAGGGTCGTCGACCCGCCCGTCGTGCCGGGCGGGGTCGACGGCTTGCGGTGAGGGCCGGGCCCGCGGGGGCGGGGGCTGTTCCGGCCGCTCCGGTCAGAGACCGGTGCGGGGCGTCAGGCGCGGTCGGTGTCCGGCGGGGTGATTCCGACGGCTGCGAGGTTGCTCGCCTCGGGACTGGCCGGGGCGAAGGGTTTTGCGGCGTGAAGACGATCCGGGCGTGCTCGGGGTGGCCACCGTGATGTCGCGGGTGTTCCAGGGGGTGTCGCGCGGCCCGTCGACCGAGTCGGGGCGCAGCGTGCGGCACGCCTCGGCGATGGCGTCGACCTGGCTGAGCACGCATGCGAAGCTGACGCTCACCGCCGGGGCTGCGGTTCGACTCGGTCGACCGGCACCAGGAGCACGTCCTGGAAGGCCCACCGGCGCAGGTGCACGATCTGTCCGGGGATGCTGAACAGTTCGAAGAACCCGAGGCCGCGGATCCAGAGCTCCGTCGACGCCGCCAGGTCGTCCGTGGGGATCGTCGCGAATGCGGGCATGCCGTAGATGCCGCGGAAGGGCTCCGGTGGAACCGCGTCCGGGCCGGGAGGGGGCACGGGGCTGATCTCGAAGGCGTTGGAGTAGCCGTCATGCCTCCACCCTCCCCCCTCACCTCGCGTGAGGTTCACGCCGGACCGAGGGGTCGTCGGCGACGGGGCCGGTTCGGGCGTCGCGGCGGGAGGCCGTCCAGGGGGTGGTGGGCTGGAGCACGGCCTCGGTCAGGGCACGGGTGCGCAACGCGGTGATCTCCCGGTACTCGGGGTCGGCGACCATGCGGCCGAACGCCTCCCGGCTGGGGTAGCGGACGAGCAGGACCGCGTCCCAGGCCTGCCCCTCCTCCGCGACCAGGGGAGTTGCGCCGTCGCCGGCGTAGAGCAGTTCGGCTCCGTACCGTTGCAGGAACCGGCGCGCCCGGCGACTGTACTCCTCGTAGAGGGGGCGGCCGCCGGGGGCGAACCGCAGCAGGTTCAGCATGACGAGGGGGCCGTCCGGGGCCTCCTCCAGCAGACGTGCGAGACCGGTGTCCGAGGGGTCGACTGCCATGCCTGGGCTCCTTGTCGGGGCGGTCTGGGGCCGCCGTGTCGAGACGGCAGCAGTCTAGACCGCCATCCCCACCCGTGCATACCGTCCAGTCGGTAGATTGGACGGGCTCGCGCCTGCCGGGACAGCAGAACACTTCCCACAAAAAGCCAGCAGATCCCCACCAAATGGACGCCTTCCACCCGGCCGCCCGAACGGCGCAATCCCCGCTCCCCCGCATCCGAATCCGTGAAAAAATCCCGCGAACCTTCTCATCCACGCGCTCGGGAACCCCGCCCGGAGCCTCCCGGCCACCGCACGGCTCCGCACCCCGCCCTCCTCGCCCGGATCGGGACCTCCCTCCCCACCAGGAGGACCGCCGCCACCAGCGGAACGGCCCGGACGCCTCTGGCCCACACACCCTCCCCCAGCCTCACCGCACAGGAACGGCAACAGGCCGGACCATCACCACGAACCCCCCTTCTCTGCAAAACCGAAAAATCCCCTCTTTCCACGAAGCAACCGGCACCACAACCGCGCCGCTCCTCATCTGTCGGAGTTTTATCCGCTCCGATGCTGGGAACAAGACAGAAGGCAGAGAAAAATCCTTCTCCCGAAAGTCGAGCGATGGAAGTTTCTCCCCTCGTCCTAGTCGAAGACCGATTCCCCACCGGACTTCCCGGACGGCGCGTCCCCACCCGCGTCGAGCAGCCCAGCGCGGACCGGCCGTGGGGCATGGACCAGGCCCGCCGCCCGCTGGCCGTCCCCAGCGCGGGCAAGCACGAAAAGCCCACCACCACCCGGGAGGAGACCGTTCCCACCGAGTACAGCGAGGACAGCGAGATCCGCCCCGACGACTACACCCAGACCGTGACCGACTGATGGGCGAAGGCGCAACGGTGCTGGTGCTGGCCCCCGCCGACGACGGGGAGGCCAACCAGGTGACCACGCAGCTCACCCGCCGCGGCGTCGCCTTCTTCCGTCTGGACACCGCGGCCTTCCCCACCTCGTGCACGGTCACCGCCGAACTGGGCCCCTCCGGATGGCACGGCACCGTCACCACCCCCGAGGGGACCCTCGACCTCGGCGCGGTCGAGGCGGTGCTCTACCGCCAGCCCAGCCCGTTCGGCCTGCCCGCCGGACTGAACCCCTCGGAACGCCGCTTCGCCCAGGTCGAGGCCCGCTTCGGGCTGGGCGGACTGCTCGCCTCCCTGCCCGCACGATGGGTGCCCGGCACCCCCGGCCGGGTCGCCGACGCCGAGTACAAGCCGCTGCAACTGGCCGCGGCCGTACGCTGCGGCCTGACTCCCCCGCCCACCCTGGCCACCAACAGCCCCGACGCCGCCCGCTCCTTCACCGCCCGCCACGACGGCGGCGCCGTGTACAAGGCGTTCATGCACAAGGCCGTCGCCGACGACGGCAGCCTCGCCCTCATCTACACCAGCCCGGTCGACCCCGCGACGGTGGACCGGCGCGTCGCGTCGACCATGCACCAGTTCCAGGCGAACCTGGCCGCCCGCAAACGCTGCGACGTCCGCGTCCTCGCCAACCGCCACCGGCACGCCGCCGTCGCGATCCTCTCCACGGACCCGCACGCCCGCCAGGACTTCCGCAGCCGCTACGACGCCCTCGTCTACCGGCCGGTCGACGTGCCGCCGCAGGTGGCCGAGGGCTGCCGCCGCTACCTGCACGCCCTGGACCTGCGGCTCGGCGTCTTCGACTTCTGCGTCACCGACGACGACCAGTGGTACTTCCTGGAGTGCGGTCCCGGGGCGCAGTGGGCCTGGCTGGCCGAAGAGGTCGGACAGGCGATGAGTGACCTGGTTGCCGACGCGCTGCTCGAGGAGCTGTCATGACTGCCCCGCCCGTCCCCGAGTGGCGCCTCCTGCTCAGCGCCCTCGCCGACGCGCTCCCCCGGGAGGTGCTGGCCGACCCCGAGTGGCGCCGCGCCTTCCTCACCGTCCCCCGGCACGTCTTCGTGCCCGGCTTCTACACCGACGACCGCCCCCGCCCCAAGTGGGTCGGCCTCGACGACCCGGCCTGGCTGCCGCGCGTCTACTCCGACGCCTCCCTGGTCACCCAGATCCGGCGGCATCCCGACGACCCGCACAACTGGTGGCCCACCTCGTCCAGCACCCGCCCCTCGCTCATGCTGGCCATGCTGCACGCCCTCGACGTCGCCGACGGCATGCGGGTACTGGAGCTGGGGACCGGGACCGGCTACAACGCCGCACTGCTCGCGGCCCGCCTCGGCGACTCTGCCGTGGTCTCCGTCGACATCGACCCCGCCCTGGTGGCCGCGGCCCGCGCCCGTCTGGCACGCCTCGACCTGCACCCGCACCTCGCCGTGGCCGACAGCGCCGGAGGGCACCGCGCCAGAGCCCCCTACGACCGGGTGATCGCCACCCACTCGGTGGAGCAGGTCCCCTACACCTGGGTGGAGCAGACCAGGCCCGGCGGCGTCATCCTCGTCGACGTCCGCTCGGTCGGCAACGCCGCCGTGGGACGCATCGCCCGGCTGACCGTGCACGCCGACGGCACCGCCACCGGCGACTTCCGCGCGATCGCCGGCGGGTCGTTCATGCCCGCTCGCCGCGAGGTCGCCGTCCCCGACCGGCGCCTGCTGCCCTCCCGCGACCTGCGCGACGCCACCTCACGCCCCAGCGACCTGGGCGGATCAGCCCTGGACGACCCGAACCTGGCGTTCGCCCTGTGGGCGGCCCTCCCCGACGTCACCGTCGCCTCCCTGGGGACCCAGACCCTGCTGTTCACCCCCGACGGCTCGTGGGCGAGCGCCCCCCGCGACCCCGGCAGGGTCCAGATCGCCGGGACACGCGACCTGTGGCGCTCGGTCGAGGAGACCCACGCCTCCTGGACGGCGGCGGGCCGCCCCAGCGTGGAGGACCACACGATCACCGTCACCAAGCACGGCCAGCGCATCGAGGTGTGAGGTCAGCGCATGGCGCGGATACGCGCGTCGTAGGCGGCGTGCGGCTCCAGGCCGACCGCGGCGCGGCGCTCGTCCAGCCCTTCGGGGTCCTCGACCTCGTAGATCCGCACCTCGCCGTCGGGCAGCCGCAGGTACTGGGTGCCGTAGCGCTGCGGCATCCCCTCGTGGCAGCGGACGCGGTCCTCCAGGTAGGCGAGTTCGGCGGCCTCGGCCTCTCCCGCGGCGACCGCCTCCCGCAGCAGCGGCAGACAGCGCTGCTGCAGGTCGTGCGGGGCGTGCTGGAGCAGCAGCCACGCCGCGTGCGCACCGTCCCGGCCCACCAGGCCGCGCCCCGGCCAGCCGTACTCGTCGACGACGGCGCTCAGCCACGCCGCGTTGTCCTGGTCGACCGGGGTGACGACCCTGCGCCACCGCTCGGGGTCGCGGCCGACCGGCACGGCGGTGCGTGCCCGGGTGTCTTGCCGTGCCCGTTCCAGCAGTTCCTCGCGCAGTTGCGTCCGCGCCTGGGACGTGTGGTCGTGCATCGCGTCTCCTTCCCGGAAAAGCTCCTGGAAGTGGTCACCTTGCCACGGAATCCGATCTCATCCCCGCCGTCGGCGCCGCGGGTCGTGTTTTCCATCCCGTGTCCCGCCTCGCCCGCGGGAAGGGCACGGCGAAGCCGACTCGCGCGGTGGCGGCACAGCGCGGTCGCACCGGAACAGGCACGGCGGAAGACCTGGCGGCCGCGGTGTGGTCTGCTGCGCGGCCGGGTCAGCCGTCGCGGTCCGCCCGCGTCTCGGGGCCCCTGGGGGTGTAGGTGGCGCAGACCCAGGCGGTGACGACGGCGACGGCGGCCATGACCGCCCAGACGGCCGCCACCGCCCAGAGGCTGTCGGCCATGAGGCGGGAGAACAGTCCCACGAAGAACAGCCCGACCCCCAGCCAGGCGGTGGCCTGCATGCCCCGCGTCGCCTCCGGCAGGTCGCGGCGGGCCAGCCGCCACACGCATGCGGCCATCACGACGAGCCCGGAGGGCACGACCAGCAGAGCGA
>NZ_KQ950181.1:600541-642448 GCF_001517975.1 Thermobifida cellulosilytica TB100 | reverse complement strand
CGCGGTCCCCGTCCGGCAGCACCCGGACCAAGCCCCGACCGCGACCGCCACCAGGGCGGTGGCGATCAGCAGGACGGCCACGGCCCTGCGGCTGAACCTCGGCTTCTTCACGGGAGAGGGAAGGTCCATGCTCCCAGGATCCCACCGGGTGCGCCCGAGGCTTTGACGGGCTGCTCGTCCCCGGTCGGGCGGTCGGGGACGAGCAGCCCCGCCCTGCCCGTGGAGGCAGCGGCGGGGCTCGGCCGGGCGTGCCCGACGGTCAGGGAAGCGGCGTGTAGACGAGGTGGAGCACCCCGGTCGACAGGGTGGCGCTGTGGGTGAGGTCGAACCTGTGGGTGGGGGTGTCCTCGAACAGGCGCTGTCCGCGGCCGACGGCGACCGGGTGGACCAGGAGCTGGAGTTCGTCGAGCAGTCCGTGGGCGAGCAGCCAGCGTACGGTGGTGGCGCTGCCCGACATGGCGATGTCGCCGTCGACGTCGTCCTTGAGGCGGCGGACCGCGTCGGTGTCGCCGGGCAGGACCGTCGTGTTGGCCCAGGCCGGGTCGGTCAGCGAGGAGGAGACCACGTACTTGGGCATGGTGTTGAGGTAGGTCGCGAACGGCTCGTCGGTGCTGCCGGGCCAGTACGCGGACCACTCGTCGTAGAGCCTGCGCCCCATGAGGAACGCCCTGTTCCGTTCGAGCCCGGCGTTCACCACGGCGCCCATCTCGTCGTTGAAGTAGGGGAAGTGCCACTGGTCGGGCGACTCGACCACCCCGTCGAGCGAGATGAAGAAGTTCGCGACGATCCTGCCCATGGTCCTCGTCCTCGGTTTCCGGAAGCGTGCTGTTCAGGTCGGCTGGTGGGAGCCGTACCTCGTCGCGCGCCAGGTTATGGACGTGCTCAGGTACGGGTCTTGTACAGAAGCGACAAGGGCTGGGCGGGGTCGGCGCGGCGCAACTGGGTGGCGGTGCGGCCGATGAAGCGTCTGAGCGACCTGGACAGGTGGGGCTGGTCGTAGTAGCCGAGCCGGTGGACCACGTCCAGGGGTGCCGCGCCCTCGCCGAGCAGGAGTGCGGCCTGGCGGGCGCGCTCGATCTGGCGGATCGCGCTGGGGGTGAGCCCGGTGGCCGCGGCGACGCGGCGTTGCAGGGTGCGTCTGCTGGTCGGCGGGGTCCCGCCGTCGAGCGCTTCGGCCACCAGCGGGTCGCAGGCGAGCACTCCCTCGCGGACGAGCCGTGCCACGAACTCCTCGGCGTCGTCGAAGGTGGGCAGGGGCCAGCGCTCTCCCCGGAGGACGAAGGCGCCCCCGCCCACGTGGGGGCTGTCCAGTTGCCGGTCGACCAGCAGCGGCACGGGCAGGTGCGGCATGGACACGCCGTGGGCGAAGCTGACGCCGAACGACTCGGAGTCGTCGGGCACCTCGGCGGTGCTCGCCGCGGTCTCGGGGCCGCGGACCGCGGCGTGGGTGGCGCCGCGGTGGGTCCACACGACGAGTTCCCAGTGCGAGGTCGCCACCGAGGTCATGCGGTCGACTCCGCTGCTGTGGCTGCGCCACACGCGGGCGATGTGGGGCGAGTCCGACGGCCGGTCCTCGATGTGCAGCGCCATCAGACCGTCTCGCTGTGGCCGGTCGGGGCCGTCGTGTGGCGGGAGGCGGCTGCTCTTCTCGGGGGTTCGGTCTGGTGGGTTTTGAGGTGGTTCACATAAACCTCGAACTTTACGTCGTAGATTTCTTTTCTGCGGGTGGGGTGCACCGCCGGGTCCCGGTGCGGGCGGGGCGGGGCCATCGGCAGCCCTGTGGCCCGTGCCGCCAACCGGGCCGCGCCCAGGGCCGAGGCGCTGCGCAGCCGCACCGGGCGCAGCTCCACCCCCAGCACGTCGGCGAGCAGGGCACGGAACCGCGGGTCGCGGCTGCCTCCCCCCGCCAGGCGCACCACCGGCGGAAGGCCGTCGGGCAGCAGGGCGGCGGCGTGGCGGATCGTGAAGGCCACGCCCTCCACGGCGGCGCGCAGGACCTCGGCTCGGCCGGTGTCCAGCCGCAGTCCCGCCAGCGCCCCGCACCGGCCCAGTTCGGGGGCGCGCTCCCCGGTCAGGTGCGGCAGGAACACCACTCCCCCGCTGTCCGCCTCCCCCTCCCCGGCCGCGGCGTAGACCTCCTCCCAGGTGGCGCCCAGCAGGGTGCGCACCCACTCCAGCGCCACCCCGGCGTTCTGCACCGCCGCCATCCGGTACCAGCCGGTGCGTTCTGCGGTGCGGTAGACGTGGACGCCCGGCGCGGCGGTGGGCTCGGCGGCGGCCGTCACGATCTGCGCGCCGCTGCCGACGGTGAGCTGGGCCGCCTCCTCCCCGGCCGTCCCGGCGGCCAGCAGCGCTGCCGGGGTGTCGCCCGCCCCGGCGGCCACCGGCAGGCCCGGCGGCAGGCCCAGTTCGGCGGCGGCCGCGGCCGTCAGGCATCCGGCCGCCTGGTCGGAGGCCGCCACGGGCGGCAGCAGCTCCGCGGGGATCCCGGCCGCGCGCAGGGCGGGCGCGGACCAGGTGTCGGCGGGCACGTCCCACAGCAGGGTCGCCGACGCGTCGGAGGGCTCGGTGACGGCCTTCCCGGTCAGGCGCAGCCGCAGCCAGTCCTTGGGCAGCAGCGCCCAGCGCGCCTCGGCCAGGGCCGAGGACTCGTGGCGGGCGGTCCAGGCCAGCAGCGGACCGGTCATGCCGGGCACCAGCGGGTTGGCCAGCGCCTGCCGCTCCGCCGCGGGAAGCGCACGCCATGCCTCCAGTTCGGCCTCGGCGCGGCGGTCGGCCCACAGCAGGGCGGGACGGACCGGAACGGCGTCGGCGCGGGCCAGCACCAGGCCGTGCATCTGCCCGTCCACGCCGACCGCGGCGACGCGGGGGCGGCCCGCGGCGGCCAGGGCGCGGCGCACCGCCGCGACGGTCGCCGTCCACCAGTCGGCGGGGTCGGTCTCGGCCCAGCCCGCGCGGGGCGAGCGCACCGGGTAGACGGCGTCGGCCTCGCCCAGCACGTCGGCCCGTAGGTCGACCACCACGGCCTTGACGCCGCTGGTGCCCAGGTCCACGCCGAGCAGCGCCTCCCCTGCCATCGGCTCTCCTCTCTCGTGCGTCGGTCAGATCGCCCGGCGGCGCTGGAGGCGGGCGAAGGCCAGCCAGCCGGGCAGCACCGGAAGCCAGAAGGTCAGCAGCCGAAACAGCAGCACCCCGGAGAGCGCGGCGGCGGCGGGCACTCCGGCGATGGTGGTCAGGCCGCCGATGAGCGCCGCCTCGACCGCGCCCAGGCCGCCCGGGGAGGGCGCCGCCGATCCGATCGCGTTGCCCGCCAGGTAGACGACGCCGACGGCGGCCAGCGACGGGGTCGCGCCGAACGCCAGGATGCTGACGTGCAGGCACAGCACCAGGCTCACGGTGAGCAGCAGGGTGCCGCCGAAGCCCAGGGCGAGGCGGCGCGGCTGCTGGACGAGGTCGAGCAGTTGCGGCAGCACCCCGCTCAGGTGGGGGCGGAGCCGGTCCAGCGCGGCGCGGCGCAGCCTGGGCACCGCGAGCAGGGCGGCGGCCAGCGCCGACAGCACCCCCACCACCGCCAGCAGGGTGAACGACGGGGAGAAGTCGCCGGGGTAGCCGGTGTGGGACAGGTAGGCGCACAGCACCAGCAGCGGGACCAGGGTGGCCAGTCCGGCGAGCTGGGACACGCCCACCGCGGAGACCGCCTGGGCGGTGCCGGCGCCCTCCCGGACCAGGTAGCGGGTGTTGAGCGCCAGCGATCCCACGCCCGCCGGGGTGGCGATGCGCACGAAGCAGGAGGCGTACTGCACCAGCACGGTGCGCCACAGCCGCAGCCGCACCGGGGAGAAGCCGAGCAGCGCGAGCGCGGGCGCCAGCACGGACAGCAGCGACAGCACGACGGCGGTGCCCGTCCACAGCGGGTCGGGGTCGCTGATGGTGGTCCAGTCCACGCCGGGAAGCTGGTAGGCCAGGGCGAGGCCGACCGCGGTGGCCACGACGACGGTGGCCACGGTGCGCGGCGGCATCCGCTCCAACTGCACCGGCTGGGCGGGCGCGTGCGGGGCGCTGCGGGAGATCTCCTCACGCAGCCGTCCCAGCAGGTCGCGGCGGAAGCGTACGGCGCGGCGCAGCGCCGGGGGCAGGCCGATGCTCTGCAGGAACGGCAGCACGGCGGCGACGGTGTCGGTGCCGAGGCTGCGCACGGCCGAGTCCACGGCGCGGCGCGGTCCCACCCGCAGTGCCAGCGTGGTCAGCAGGGCGGCGTTGTCGAGGGAGAGCGCCCAGGAGCCGGCGGCGACGCTGCCGGTGGACAGGCCGGTGAGGACGGCGCGCCCGTCCGTGCGGCGGCAGACGGCCTCGGGGCCGATCGCGCGGTGGGCCACGCGGCGGCTGTGCAGCAGCCGCAACTGCGTCCAGACCTCGTCGAGGAAGTCGTCGTCGAGGTCGGCGTCGGCCAGTTCGGTGAGCGGGCGGACGGCGACGTACTCGCGGACCAGGAAGGCCGTGGAGGGGTCGAGGTCTCCGACGGCCAGCAGGCGCGGGGCGGCCGTTCCCGCCGCGGCGGCCGCGTACTCCAGCAGCGCGGTGTGCTCGACCCGGTCGCGCAGGCCCAGCAGCAGCGGCGGCGCCGCGGCGTCGCGCAGCACGATCCGCGCCAGCAGCCTCCGGAACACCCCGCCGGCCGGGTCGGGGCCGAGCAGCGTCACCTCCAGGCGGCGGTCCACGGTCTCGGCGACGAAGCGCCGGTTGCCCTCGTGGTCCTCGCCGACGGGGTCCAGGCACAGCGGTTCCAGGCCGAGGCGGTCCAGTTCGCGGACGAGCCGCCCGACGTCGGGCGGCGGGATGCTCACTCCCACGGTGTAGTTGACCAGGGAGGCGCAGACCGCGCCGACGAGCAGGGTGAGCACCAGGGCGAGTGCCGTGGTGTAGCCGGACAGCAGCACCGCGGCCGCGGTGACCGCGACGCCCGCCGCCATGAGGCCGGTGACGGACACCAGGTGCACGGGGCGGGTGGCGTGCAGGTAGGCGACGGCGGCGGCGAGGTAGGCGTGCAGCGGGTTGCTGGCCGTGCCTCCTGCGGTGGAGGTGCTGAGGACGTCGGGCCGGGCCTCGCCCAGCAGTGCGGCCAGGACCGTGTTGAGGGTGACGGCGGCGCCGTAGCCGAGGCCGGCCGCGAAGAGCACGCGCACCACGTGGCGTACGTCGCGGTGGATGAGGCGTTCGGCCACCGCGACTCCGGCCAGCAGCAGGACGGCGAGGTTGGCCAGGCCCGCGACCAGGCCGAGTAGGGACGGCGGCAGCAGGGAGCGCAGTTCGGCCGTGTCACCGACCCTGGACGGCTCGGCGACGAGCACGACGGCGAGGAGGACCAGGGCCAGCAGCGCCCAACCGGCGGCGGTGAACAGCAGGTCGACGGGCCGCCGTGCGACTCCCGCGGCGGCGTCCGTTCCGGTTCTGCGTGTGGTCTCTGCCGTGCTCACGTCCTCTACCCTGCCCTGATCGGCCGCCGGTTGTCGCGTCGAGCGGCCCGAGGCGGGCAACGGGCACCCCACTCGTGGTCCGTGTCCCGGCGGCGGGGACACGGGGCGCGGCCGTCACCGGACGTGATGACCCGCACGGTTCCCGTGTGGTAGGACGGCAGGATCGTCCCATGCGACGTATGCGACAGAACGGTAATCTCACCCAAGGCGCATTTTGTGTCATTTTTCCGCCGAAGGAGAGCGATGGTCACGTATGAGCAGGCGGTCGCGATCGCGAACGCGTGGCTCAACGGCGCCTCCCCGCCGGGTCGACGCCGGGAGGTACGGGCCCACGAGTTCGACCTGGGCTGGGTCGTCTGGGCCGCCCCCGCCGGCACCGGCGGCGTGTGCGGGGTGGTCGACCGTCGCACCGGCGAGCTGAGCACCTGGCCTTCGGCACCGGTGGAGGAGGTGGTGCGGATGTACCGCGACAAGTACTCCCACGATCCCTTCTTCTCCTACGACCCGGCGCTGCCCCCGGTCGTCGGCCCCGGAAACTCGGTGGTGTTCACCTACCGCGACTCCCACGGCGGGGAGGCGTCCGTCTCCCGTTCCTCGGGTCCGGGCATGCCGCCCCCCGAGATCCAGATCTGGACCGAGCTGAGCTGGATGGGGGTGTGTCCCGAGGAGGTGGTGGGCGTCTACTCCGACCTGTACCCGGCGGACCTGCCCGGCGGCTACCGCGGCCGGTTCCTGCGCGACACCTTCGGCGACGTGAAGGTGTCCTGCTCCCACGACTACGGCCCCACCCGTGCGGTCCGCGCCCTGGGCGTGGCCGCGCTCGTCAGCCAGGCCGAGACCGCGCGGCGGCTGCCCGGCGCCCCGTCGCTGCCGCGCCCCAACCGGGTGCCGTTCCCCGCGGGGCGGACCGGTCCCGCGACGGACGACGGGACGCTGGAGCAGCTCCTGGCCGAGACGTTCCCGCAGGTGCTGCGGTACGACCCCGGGCTGCTGGCCGTCAGCGGGCTGCCCGAGGCCACCCGGCGCACCCTGGCCAGGGCGGGCCTGCCCGGCCTGGTCCCCCACTTCTTCGCCGCCGACCTGCCCGATCTTCCGCCCGCCGGCGGGCTGTTCTGCGACACCGCCACCCACCTGCGCGCCTGCGGCGGTGACCTGTCCGACCCGCAGTTGGCCGCCGCCCTCGGCGACTACGTGCGCATCGGCAGCGACGGGGGAAGCGCGGTGGCGGTGCGCACCGTCGGCCCCGACGCCGGATCGGTGTGGGCGGTCGACGTGCGCAGCGGCGCCCGCCGCTACGTCAACCGGTCGGTGGCGGAGTTCGGGCGCTGCCTGGCGCTGCTGTCCCGGACGCTGCCGACCATGCGCGACCAGGACCCCTACAGCGCGGGCCGGATCGTCGCCGAGTTCCAGGAGGCGCTGGCCGACGTCGACGGCTCGGTGTTCGGCGGCCCCGAGCACTGGTGGGCGGTCATCGTCGAGCAGATGTGGGACGGCCTGCTGTGAGCGGCGCTCACCGTCGCGAGGGCTCGGCCTCGTGCCCGGGCTCGCCCGGCGATCGGCGCTCTTCCTTCATCGCCGACTCGTGGACGTGCCGCACCCCGCCGAGCAGGTCCTCGCGGGCCTGCCGCTCGATCCGGCGGAACTCGGCGTAGTAGCCGTCGTCGTACTCCTCCACCAGTTGGTAGGTCCAGCGTCCGTCGACGACGTTGCGGCCGATGAGGCGGCGCCGGACCTCCTCGGCGACCGTGCGGTGCCCGGCCTCCCGCAGCAGCCGCACCGCCTCGTCGAGCATGGCGTCGGCGTGCCCGGTCAACTGGTGCATCGAGTACAGGTGGCCGCGGGCGCGTTCGATGGTCTCCAGCGCCTCGGTGAGCTTGCCGACCCCCGCGACGGTGGCGTCGTCGACTCCCCGGGGCCGCCGGTCCGCGCCGCGCGGGACGGGAATGCGGTGCTGCTGGTCCATGGCCGCACCCTGCCCCCGGCCGGGGCGGTCATGCGCCTACCGGCCGGTCGTTGACCCGTGGTTGGCGATGCGGGGACCCGCGGCGCGGTGGACCGCTGTGCCTCGGGTAGCGGTGCGGTGCACGGCCGGAGACGAGCGAGGAGCAGACCATGCGGGTGCTGAGCGAGGAGGAGATCTCCACCGCGCTGGTGAGCCTGGCGCACTGGGAGCACCGGGCCGGCGCACTGGCCCGGCCGACGCCCACCGACGATCCGGCGGGCATGCGCGCGGCGGTGGACGGCGTCACGGCGGACGAGCCCGGCCACGTGGCCGTGCGGCCCGTCCCCGGCGGACTGGTGGTGCGGGTGGCCACCCCCGGGGAGGGGGTCACCGAGACGGACGTGGAGCTGGCGGCGCGCATCGAGCAGACCATCGAGATGGGCGGCTCCGACTCGCGGCCCCGCCCGCCGCGCTGAGCCGAGGGGTGTCGCCCCGTCCCGCTACCGTGACCGGTGTGACCCCCTACGTTCCCTCTCCCCCGCCCGCCGACCTCGCCGACGACGTGGTGCTGGGCTGGACGACCCGGCTGGGCGGCGGCACGCACCGGCTGGTCCCGGACGGATGCGTGGACGTGCTATGGCTCGACACCGGGGCGGTGGTGGTGTGCGGGCCGGAGACGACGGCGTGGACGTTCTCCCTGCCGCCGGGCACCGAGGCGGTGGGGGTGCGGTTCCGTCCCGGTCGGGCCGCCACCGCGCTGGGACTGGACGTCCCTGGGGCGCGCGACCGGCGGGTCCGGCTGGAGGACGTGTTCGGTTCCCGGGTGCAGCGGCACGTGGCCGAGCAGGTCGCCGAGGCCCCGGACGCGCGGTCGCGGCTGCACGTCCTCCACGGCCACGTGCGCCGCTGGTTGCGGGACGCTCCCGACGCGGACCGGGTCGGCGAAACCGTGGTGCGCATGCTGGAGCACGACCTGGCCACCCCCGTCGCGGAGCTGGCCGGGGAGGCGGGGCTGAGCGAACGGCAACTGCACCGGCGCTGCACCGCGGTGTTCGGCTACGGTCCGGCCATGCTGCGCCGCATCCTGCGCCTGCAACGCTTCCTGCGGCTGGCGCGCCGCCCCGGAGCACCGGCCGACCTGGCCTGTCTGGCGTGCGCGGCCGGGTACACCGACCAGCCGCACCTGTCGCGGGACTGCCGTGCCCTGGCCGGGGTGAGCCCGCGCCGGCTGCTGGCCGACGTCGAGCGGCGGGCGGCGGCCGTGTCCCGCCTCGCCGCAGGAGGGCAGCGGTGCCGGGACGGCACCGGCGTCGAGACCGCCCCTGCTGCCTGAGCGGGTTTCCGGATCCGGGTACGGCCGGTGCAGGTCGGAGGAGCGACCGGCCGGTTCTCGGGAAGCAGAGGAAAACACCGCCGGGTGGCAGCAAAGCCGCGGTTCGCCACGTGTGCTCCCCCGCACGCGGGGACGACTCCGGCCACGGCGCGCTCGGCATGGTCCGCTTCTCATCACCCTGCGGAGACACGACGACCAGGCCGGTCCCGTCCTCTGCTGGACGCGGCAGCCCTGCCGGAGGCGGGACCGGCCTGTCGCCGAAGCCGCGGCCTCGTGGCTCCCGTCGGGCTCCTCCCGTGCGGCCACCGTCTCGGTGGTCCTCACGCTGCCGGGTCCCGCTGCCGCGCCCCGTCCACGGTGGGCGTCCGGAGCCGAGGGCGAGGCGGGGCTCACGGCCTCACCCTCGGCTCCGGTCTCTCGGGCCGAACGCTTCCGGAGACGTCGCCGCCGGGCGGATCGGTCGGACCAGCAGCACGGTCCTGCCCGGGGCAGTCCCGATGACTCGACCTGACTTGAGGCCAGGGGGCAAGAGCGACAGAGGGCACGAAGCGTTCCGGGCGGCCGCCGCACCACTGCGGTTTCGGGGGTTCCCGCCGGTCGGCGCGCCGCCCTCAGGTTCCTCCGGGAGTCCGGCGTACTGGAAGCCGCCCACTGCGAAGGTGCCGGTGCGCAGCGGCTTGGCGTGTCGCCCTCTCCGCTTGGCCCGACCGTCGGGTGCTTCCGTGGGCGTGGGGGCGGTCCTGCGCTTCTGGAGTCGCAGAGGCGGACGGTCTGTGCGACTGGAGACACAAGAACTGCGGTCTTTACGACGTAGATCAAAAATTGTCTCCGCTTCCGCTCCGCGAGACCGTTCCAGGCCCCACCGGGCGAAGTGCTGCCGGAGGACGGCAGCAGACCGCGGGGCGGCCTGCGCGGGGGCGCGGGAAACGCCGGGACCGGCGGTGGGAGGCTGCCGGTCAGCGCGTCTCCGTCGTTCCCCGAAGCGATGCGTCCGACCTGCGGACCAGCTCCCCCACCCGTCCGCCGCCGGACGGGGCGGCCGGGTGGCGTCTCAGGGCGTCCACCACGACCGGGGTTGCGAGGAGCAGCGACCGCGCGAGGCGGTCGTCCCCGGCTGCCAGTTCGAGCGCGCGTGCGGCGTGGGCGGCCGATCCGAGGACGTGCTTGACCTGGGTGGCTTTCGCCAGGGGGTGGAGGAACGCCGCGCCGCACGCGTGGGCGGCGCGCGCGGCGTCGCCGGCCGCGGCCTGTCCCGCGTCGCGGGCCTCCTGAGCCGCCCGATGTGTCGCCCATGCGTGGTCCCGTAGCGCCTTGGTCCGCCTGGCCCCGTCCGCGAACGCCTGCGCGACGTCGATCGCGGCCCGTGGCCGCTGGTCGTCGGGGCGTTCGCGTTCGAGGACCGCCGGTGCGGGCCGCGCGCACGCCACCGCGTAGCCGGTGAGCTCGCGCAGTTCGTCCAGGGTGAGTGCGAATGCCGCAGAACCGTCCGCCATGACGTCCCCTCGTCTCTTCTCGGGCGCCGCAGCCGCCTCGACCGTATCGGTGCACCTGCGGTTCGGGTTCCGGCGGTTTTCCGCCGGACGCCATGACCGGACCGCTGGCCGTTGGAGAGCGCGGAAGGCCGGGGCGGCGACAGGACAGCACGCGTGAGGGCCCGTACTCCGGGCATTCCGGAGTGCGGGCCCTCACGCGGCGCCGCGCGGTGCGGCGCCGTGAGCGGGAACAGGTCAGCGTTCGGTGATGGCGATCCGGCGCGGCTTGAGCGCCCGGCTCTTGGGGACGCGGACGGTCAGCACCCCCTTGGACAGGGTCGCCTCCACGCCCTCGGGGTCGATGCCCTGGGGCAGGGTGACCGCGTAGCGGAACCGGCCGACGCTGCGGGTGCGGTGGCGGAACCAGCCCTCGCGCTCGCGCTCCTTGCGCTCGCCTTCGATGACCAGTTCGGCACCGGAGAGGTCGACGGTGACGTCGTCGCGGGTGACGCCCGGGAGCTCGACCTCGACGACGTAGGCGTCCTCGGTCTCGGACAGGTCGGCCAGCGGCGACCAGGTCGAGTGGTCGGCGCCGACGGCGAGGGTCCGGTCGAACACCGAGTCCATCCACCGGTGCATCTGCGCGTGCAGCTCGTTCAGTTCCCGGAAGGGGTCCCAGTCGGCCGGGGTCTGAGAAGAACGGACGACGGGCAGTGCCATGGTCTGTGCCTCCTCCGAACTCGTACGGCCACCGGGGAGGGTGGCTACTGGACCTGCGAACCTTGCACCCCTGACATTCCCCTTGTTGAGTCTCTTAAACTCAAGTTTGTTGAGTGTGCATGGTCTCACACTCGAAGTGCTGACGGCGTGTCCGTCACTCCGCGGCGCCGCTCCTCCGCTGTCGGCCGTGTCCTGTCCGATCGCGGAACGGGACTCCCGCGGCGGGGAGGACGGACGTTTCCGTGCCGCGGCCGGGCAGCACGGGACCACGGCTCCGACCGGGTGCGGGACCTTCTGTCCCGGCTGCCGCGCCCTGGTGCGGGCGCGGGTCTTCGCGGGGTGTCCGCGGGCACCGCCTCCCGGCGGGAGTCCGGGTTCGGGCTTGCCCTGTCAGCCGCCTGCTGCCGGGAACCCGGTCAGCCGAGCCCGGCACCTCCCGTCCCAGGACCGCGACGCCGGTACCAGCGCCGCTGTCAGCAGCCTCTGGCCTGCGGGACGGTGGGACGGTAGGAAGAGCACGAGGAGAGACCGCCCTCCCAGCGCCGCGAAAGGACACTCCCGTGCCTCACCCCGTTCCTCCTCCCCGGACCGCTCTGGTCACCGGTGCCTCCTCGGGCATCGGTGCGGCCGTCGCCGCCGCGCTGGCCGACCGAGGGCTGCGCGTGTACGGCACCAGCCGCGCCCCCGAAGCCGTGTCCGATCCCGTGCCGCGGGTCGAGTACCTGCCGCTCGACCTGGCCGACACCGCGTCGGTGGAGGCGTGCGCGCAGGCCGCAGGGGAGGTGGACGTGCTGGTGAACAACGCCGGGGAGAGCCAGAGCGGCCCCCTGGAGGAGCTGCCCCCCGACGCGGTGGAGCGGCTGTTCCGCATCAACGTGTTCGGGGCGGTGCGGCTGACCCAGTTGCTGCTGCCGGGGATGCGGGAGCGCGGGTACGGGCGGGTGGTGATGGTCGGGTCGATGGCGGCGAGTTTCCCGCTGGCCTACCGCTCCTCCTACGTGGCGTCCAAGGCCGCACTGCGGGGGTTCGCCGACGCCGCACGGCGCGAGGTGGCCCCCTACGGGGTGGCGGTCACGACCGTGGAACCGGGGTCGGTCAACACCGGCATCAGCCGGCGCCGCACCGCCTACCTGCGCGAGGGGTCGCCCTATGCGGCCGAGTTCCGCACCATGCTGGAGGCGATCGACGCCAACGAGGCCCGCGGGGTCTCCGCCGAACGGGTCGCGCGGACCGTGCTGCGGGCGGTCTGGGCCCGCCGCCCGCGCCCGCTGTACGCGGTGGGCAGCAACGCGCCCGCGGTGTTCGCGCTGCGCCGCCTGCTGCCCCGCTCCGCGGTGCTGCGCCTGGTCGCCCGCAGGCACGGCCTGTGAGCGCCCGGACCGGGCGGCGCGCATGTCCGATCCGTACACGACAGCGCGCGCTGCGCCCGGCAGGCTGGGGTGCATGACACAGGTGCTGAAACGCTACGACTTCCTGGCCGCCGAGTTCACCCGCCGCGTCCGCGACGTCTCGCCCGAGGCGTGGGACGCCCCGTCGCCGTGCGCCGGGTGGAGCGCCCGCGACGTCCTGCGGCACGTGGTGGAGACCTGCGCGGCCATGCCCGGGTACGCGGGGCTGAGCGTCGAGCTGACCGGGTCGGTGGACGAGGACCCGGCCGCCGCGTGGGCCGAGGCGCGCGACGCGATGCGGGAGATCCTCGCCGATCCGGCACGCGCCGGCCTGGAGTACGACGGGTTCTTCGGCCGCACCAGCCTGGCGGCGACGGTGGACCGCTTCCTCTGTTTCGACCTGCTCGTGCACGCCTGGGACATCGCGCGTGCCACCGGGCAGGACGAGACGCTGCCCGCCGAGGAGGTCGCCCGCGTGTACTCCGACGCCCTGGAGCTGGGCGACAGCCTGCGTATGGAGGGCATCTGCGGCCCCGCGGTCGAGGTGGCCGCCGACGCCCCGCTCCAGGACCGGCTGCTGGCCTTCCTCGGCCGCACTCCCTGACCCGCCTGTCCTGCTCGGGGAGCCCGGCCGACCGGGGCGGGGACGCCGGTCGGCCGGGCTGTTTCGACCCCCCCGTGGGGTGACGGCGCCACGGCGGGACGCGCTCCGCCGGTGGCGCCGTGCCGGGACGGGGCCGTTCCTCTCCACGCCCTCGCGGCAGAGAGGGGACGGCCGCGGGGTGTCCGTCCCGGCGGCCGGGGTCAGCGCACGCCCAGGAGGTGGTCCAGGGCGAGCTGGTCGAGACGCTCGAAGTGGTAGCCGCGCTGCGCCACCGCCTCCAGGTCGATGTCCTCGGCGAGCAGGTCCTCCAGGGTCTCGCCCTCGCCCAGGGTGGGCTGCTCCAGTTCGAAGACCCGGGAGGCCTCCATGGCCGCGCGCACCTCGGGGTCGGCGCGGAACGCCGCGGCCTTCTCCTTGAGGATCAGGTAGTTGCGCATGCAGTTGCGCGCGGCCTCCCAGACCCCGTCGACGTTCTCGGTGCGCGGGGTCTTGAAGTCGAAGTGCCGCGGGCCGTCGTAGCCGCTGCTCTCCAGCAGGTTGACCAGGAAGAAGGCGTCCCGCACGTCGCCGGCGCCGAAGCGCAGGTCCTGGTCGTACTTGACGCCGCGCTGGCCGTTGAGGTCGATGTGGAACAGCTTGCCGTGCCACAGGGCCTGGGCCACGCCGTGGGTGAAGCTGAGCCCGGCCATCTGCTCGTGGCCGACCTCGGGGTTGAGGCCGACCATCTCGGGGTGCTCCAGCTCGTTGATGAAGGCGATGGCGTGGCCGATGGTGGGCAGCAGCACGTCGCCGCGCGGCTCGTTGGGCTTGGGCTCGATGGCGAACCGCAGGTTGTAGCCCTTGGTGCGGACGTACTCGCACAGCAGGTTGAACGCCTCGCGCAGCCGGTCCAGGGCGGCGGCGTCGTTCTTGCCCGGCTCGTACTCGGCGCCGTCCATGCCGCCCCAGCACACGTAGGTGCGCGCGCCCAGCTCGGCGGCCAGGTCGATGTTGCGCATCACCTTGCGCAGGGCGTAGCGGCGCACGTCGCGGCTGTTGGAGGTGAAGCCGCCGTCGCGGAACACCGGGTGGCTGAACAGGTTGGTGGTGACCATCGGGACGGTCAGGCCGCTGGCCTCCAGCGCCTCGGTGAAGCGCTTGATGACGGCGTCGCGTTCGGCGGGGCTGCTGCCGGGCGGGATGAGGTCGTCGTCGTGGAAGGTGATGCCGTAGGCGCCGAGCTCGCTCAGCTTCCACACCACGTCGACGGGGTCGAGCGCGGGGCGCACCGCCTCGCCGAAGGTGTTGTGGCCGCGCCATCCGACGGTCCACAGTCCGAAACTGAACCGGTCCTCGGGAGTGGGCTGGTAGTTGCTCATGTGTGCCTCTTTCGTCGTGGTACGGGACTTGCGGTTCAGAGACGGTCGCGGGCGGCGGCGTAGCGCTCCCGCACCTGGGGGGTGGGGTCGGCCTCGCTCACGGCGGTGACGGCGTTCTCCCACTCGGGCGGGGTGGGCTTGCCCGACAGCGCCCAGGCGGCCTGGCGGGCGGCGCCGTCGGCGACGTACTCGCCTTCGGCGGGCACGGTGACGGGGCGGCCCAGGATCTGGGGGGCGATGGCGCGGACCGCGGCGGAGCGGGCGCCGCCGCCGATGAGCAGCACGCGGTTGACCGGCACGCCCTGGTCGACGAGGGTGTCCACGGCGTCGGCCAGGCCGCACAGCATGCCTTCGACGAAGGCGCGGGCCAGGTTGGCGGGGGTGAGGTTGGCGCGGGTGAGGCCGTCCAGGCGGCCGGTGGCGTCGGGCAGGTCGGGGGTGCGCTCGCCGTCCAGGTAGGGCAGCAGCACCAGGCCGCCCGAGCCGGGCTGGGCCGACAGCGCCAGCCGGTCGAACTCGGCGTGGGTGACGCCCAGCATGGCGGCTCCGGCGTCCAGGACGCGGGCGGCGTTGAGGGTGCACACCAGTGGCAGGAAGCGGCCGGTGGCGTCGGCGAAGCCGGCGACGGCGCCGCTGGGGTCGGCGGTGGGCTTCTCGGCGACGGCGAAGGCGGTCCCGGAGGTGCCGATGGAGACCACGACGTCGCCGGGGCGGGCGTCCAGGGCCAGCGCGGCGGCCATGTTGTCGCCCGTTCCCACGCCGACCACGCCGATGGACGGCAGTTCGGGGGCGGTGACCTCGCCGACCGTCTCGGCTGGGCCGGCGACGCGGGGGGTGCGCAGTTCCCGGCCGAAGGCCAGGGTGAGCAGGTCGGTGCGGTAGGTGTCGGTGGCGGGGTCGTAGTAGCCGGTGCCGGAGGCGTCGCCGCGGTCGGTGACGGGTTCGGCTGCGCCGGTGAGGCGCTGGGTGAGCCAGTCGTGGGGCAGCAGGATGCTCTCGGCGCGGGCGGCGTTGTCGGGTTCGTGCTGGGCGAGCCAGCGCAGTTTGGTGACGGTGAAGCTGGCCACCGGCACCGAGCCGACGGCGCGGCTCCACTCGGCGGGGCCGCCGAGTTCGGCGACGAGGTCGCTGGCCGCGCCCGCCGACCGGGTGTCGTTCCACAGCAGCGCGTCGCGTACGGGCACGCCGTCGGCGTCGAGCGCGACCATGCCGTGCTGCTGCGCGGCGACCGAGAGGGCGGCGACGTCGTCGAGGAGTCCCCCTGAGGCGGCCTCAACCAGGGCCTGCCACCACGCCTGGGGGTTGACCTCGGTTCCGTCGGGGTGGGGGGCGCGGGCCTGCCGGACGAGGGCTCCGGTGGCGGCATCGCGCACGACGATCTTGGTTGCCTGGGTGGAGGAGTCGACTCCGGCGACGAGCGGCATGCTGCCTCTCTTTGGTGGGACGGCTGGACATCCATTAGTTTTGTGTTTGAACGAATTGATTGTCAATCCTCGGCGGGGCGGTAACCAGGAGACTGGTGGGAAAACACGGAGGAACGCCGCGGAGGGCGTGAAGCGGGAGGGGAGCCGCCGCATGGTGGGCGCTACCGAGGGACCGGCCGGATTCCAGGCCGTCAGGGAGACCAACCTGGGCATCGTGCTGCGCACGATCCGCACCAGTGCCCCCTGTTCACGGGCGGTGGTCGCCGCGTCGACCGGACTGACCAAGGCCACCGTCTCCAGCCTGGTCGCCGAACTGATCGACCGGGGCCTGGTGTGCGAGACCGGCCTGGTCAACCAGCGCCGGGTGGGACGCCCCGGCATGATGCTGACCATCAACGGCTCCACCCTGGTCGCGATCGGGCTGGAAGTCAACGTCGACTACCTCGCCCTGGCCACGATGGACCTGCTGGAGCGCGAGGTGCTCACCCGGCACGTGGCCTTCGACGCCCGCGCCGCCGGCCCCGAGGAGTGCGCTCTGCGGCTGCGCGACCTGCTGCTGGAGGCCACCGCCGACCCGCTGCTGCGCGACCGCCCGCTGCTGGGGGTGAGCGTGGCCGTGCCCGCGCTCATCGACGTCGCCTCCGGAACCGTCTCCAACGCCCCCAACCTGGGCTGGCGCGGCTTCCCGCTGAAGCGGCGGCTCACCGACCTGCTGGCCGACACCGCGCTGGCCGGGGCGCCCGTGCTGGTCGACAACGACGCCAACCTGGGCGCGGTCGCCGAGTACCGGGGCGGCCACCTGGCCCGCACCCTGGACCTGGTGTACCTGACCGGCGAGGTCGGCATCGGCGCGGGCGTGCTCATGAACGGCGAACCGCTGCGCGGGGCGAGCGGATTCGCCGGGGAGATCGGGCACATCCCGCTGCTCAAGGACGGGCCGCGGTGCGCCTGCGGACAGCGCGGCTGCCTGGAGGCGCTCGCCGGACTCGACTCCATCCTGCGCCGCGCCGTCCCCGACCTGGTGCCCGACGGACCGGTGCGCGGCAGCGTCGTGGAGTCGCTGGTGGCCGAGACCGCGCGCCGCGCCGAAGCCGACGACCCCACCGCGCTGGACGCGCTGACCAGCGCCGGGGAGTGGCTGGGCCGCGCCGCGGCGACCCTGGTCAACCTGCTCAACCCCAGCGCCATCATCCTCGGCGGCTACTTCGTGCCGCTGTCGCCCTGGCTGCTGCCGCCGTGCCGCGAGGCGATGGCCGCGCACTCCTTCGCCCCCGACAGCGGCAACTGCCGCATCGAGCCGTCCACCCTGGGGCTGAGCGCCGCCGCCCGCGGCGGGGCCATGGCCCTCATCGACGCCCTGGACACCGGTTCGCTCCCCCTGCCCCCGGGCAGCAACGCGGCCTGACCCGGCCCGCACCGGCATGGTCCGGGGGCCATGGTCACGCGTCGGGCCTGTCCCTAGGGCCATACCGGTGCGGGCCGTCGGTCGTTCATCCCTCGGGGCCGGTGGGGAAGGCGGCCCGCCCACGCCCGGGGCAGCCCCGGCCCGTGACCGCTTCCGGCCAGTCACCGGTTTCCCGCAAAAGAGTCGGTCTGGTTGCTTATCGTGCGGAACATGGACGAACCCCACGGCGCCGGACCCGAGCCCTCCGGTCCGGGCGGTGACGGCGCCTCCCCCACCGGGCCGTCCGGAGCCGCGCCGCCCGACTACGCACGGCTGACCGCCTACACCTACCTCACCGTGCCGGAACGGGCCGACTACATCGCTGTCATGCGGGTCTTCACCGGCACGCTGCTGGCCGACCTGTCCGCGCACGAAGTCGCCGAGAAACTCGCGCACAGCGGGGACCCCAAGCCTGTCGACCTGGTCGCGCTGCGCCTTGACCAGCTCCGTGCCTGGGGTGCGCTGCTGCCGAGCGCACGGCCGGTGCGCGCCGCGACCGTCACCGAGTACCAGCGCAGTCGGGGCCGCTACCAGCTCTCCCCCGCAGGGGAGATGGTGCAGCGGCACAGCGACGAACTCCTCGCCGCCGACTCCGTCCGCGAGGTGAGCCGGGAACTGCTGGGGCTGGTCGCCGAGGGGCTCACCGCCCTCCGCGACCTCGCCCAGGAGCCCGGCGGTGTCGCCGGACAGGACGCCCTGGGCCGCGTCTCCACGATCTTCGCCCAGTTCGAGCGGTTCGTGGAATCGGTCCGCGAGTTCTACGCCTACCTCGGCCACGTCCTCAACCGCTTCGACCTCGGCGACACCGAGTTCCGCGTCTTCAAGGACGTGCTGCTCGACTACGCCGAGACCATCACCGAGGACGTGGCCCGCCAGACCCCGGTGATCCGCGAAGCGCTCGACGGGCTGTGGCCGGTGCTGCCCGACCTGCTGGCCCGCATCGACGCCGCCGACCAAGGACTGAGCGCTCTCGGCGACTCCGACGTCCGCATCCGCCGCAGCAGCGGACGGCACCTGCGCGACTGGCAGGAACTGCGCGGCTGGTTCATCGACTCCGGCGGACGGGGCAGCGGCGTCGGCCAACTGCGCCTGGCCACCATGAAGGCGCTGCAGTCGCTGCTGGGAAACGCCAAGCGGATGCTGCGCTCCTCCGCCATGGGAGAACTGTCTCGCCGCAACGACCTGCTCCGGCTCGCCCGGTGGGTCGACGCCGCCGACGACTCCCAGGCTCACGACCTCGTCGCCGCCGCGTTCGGCATGTACGGGGTCCGCCACCTCGGCGGCGCCCGCGGTGACCGGGACACCGCCACCAGCTCCACCAGTTGGTGGCACGACGACCCCGTCGACGTCCCCGTCAGCATCCGCGAACGCGGCGACCGCAGGCCCCGGGGCGCGGTGCGGCGCGAAGGCGAGGACTACACGCAAGCACGCCGGGACCTGCTGCGCACCGCCCGGGAACGGGAGGAGCGGCGCGCGGCCGGAGCCGCCGAACTGGTTGCGGCCGCGGGCCGGGAGGACACGGTCGTCTTCTCCGCCGCAGCGTTCGAACTCTTCAACGAACTGCTCGGACGCGCCATGGCCCAGCCGTCGGGAGAACCGGGTTCCCGCGTGTTCCGCACCGCCGACGCCGGTCTGCGCCTCAGCCTGGAAGTGCGTGAGCAGGCCGACCGGACCACGGTCGTGCACAGCCGCGGCGGCGACCTCGTCCTGGAGGGCTGCACCGTCCACCTCAGCTCCTCCAGAACCCGGGAGGCGACCGGATCATGAAACCACTGGCCGACGACCGCGCCGCCAAGGTCGAGATCCGCGAAGCGATGCGGCTGCTGCTGCGCACCCCGCTCCTCACCGCGCGGCGCGACCCCGAGGGGTTCTCCCTGGTCCGCAGGTATGCCGACGAACTCAAAAGCGAGTTCCACCAGTTCCTCGGCTACCGGCTGGTCGTCGAAGGCCGCTTCGCCCGCCTGCACAAGCCCGGTCTGGGCCCGGACTGCGGCCGCAGGCTCACCCGCGCCACCACCGGAACCGTCTTCTCCCCGCGCACCTACACCTACCTGGTGCTCGCGCTCGCAGCCACCGTCACCGCCCCCGAGCAGATGCTGCTGTCCGAACTCGTCGCCGAGATCCGACTCGCCGCGGCCGACGCCGCGATCGACCTCGGCGACCCCGACGGCGCCCAGAAACGGCACCTGACCGCCGCGCTGCGCACGCTCATCGAATGGGACGTGCTGACCGAGACCGAGGGCAGCGTCGACGCACTGCTCGCCGACGACGAGCGCGAAGCCCTGCTCACCATCGACACCGACCTCGCACGCCGCATCGTCAGCGGCCCGCTCGGCGCTTCCCGCACTCCCGAGGAGTTCCTCCGCGCCGCCGAACGTCCGGACCGCGACAGCCCCCGGCTCGCGGTGCGGCGGCGCATCGTGGAAACCCCCGTCGTCTACCTGGACGACCTCGACGAGACCGAACGCGCCTGGCTGCGCCGGAACCAGCGCCGCGAACAGCTCAACTTCCACGAGATCCTCGGCGCCGACCTGGAGATCCGCGCCGAGGGGGTCGCCCTGGTCCGTGACCAGGACGACTTCAGCGACATCGACTTCCCCGGAACGGGCACGGTCGCCCAGGCCGCGCTGCTGCTCGTCGAACGGCTGCTGGAGACCGAGCGCCCCGAACAGGCCGGCCATCCCGCCACGGGCGGCACACTCGTCATCGGGGTGGCCGTCCCCACCGAACGCCTCGACGCGATCCTGACCGACCTCGCGGCCGAGTACGCCTCGGCCTGGGCCAAAAGCTACGTCACCGACGTGAGCACGCTCCGCGCCGACGTGTGCCGCCTGCTGTGCGACATGCGGCTCATGGCCCCCGTGGCCCCCACCCGGGCCGAACGCGCCGCTCGCGAGCGGGACACCGCCGCGGAACACCCCAATCGCCAGGTCACCGACGTGAGCAACGCACGCGGACAGCTCGCCACACCACCGCCCCGGCCCGAGGCAGGCCACTGGGTGCTCCTCGCCGCCGCGGCACGCTACCGCCCCACCACGTCCGGCCGCACCGACCGGCCACGCCGACACACCACCCCCTCCCCGAAAGGCGGTGCCCGATGAGCGACACCGGAGCCGTCCGCCCACTGCCCGCCCCGCGCCCGCTCGGCTTCCCGCACCGGTTCCGCCTGCACCGGGCCGGTATCCACAACGTGTGGCAGTACGACCAGGTGTTCCACTTCGGCACGGGACGGCTGCTGCTGCGCGGCACCAACGGCGCGGGCAAGTCCAAGGCGCTGGAGATGCTGCTGCCGTTCCTGCTGGACGGCCGTACCCGGTCCATCGACTCCACCGGAAGCGGCAAGACCACGCTGAAGTGGCTGATGCTCGACGGTTACCGGGACAGCGTCAACCGCCTCGGCTACCTGTGGGTGGAGTTCCACCGCACCGACCCCGAGGGCCGGGAGCACCTGCTGACCCTCGGCGCAGCGATCACCGCGTCGCAGAGCGCGAAACGCGCCGACGCCGAGTACTTCATCACCGACATCCCCGTCGGCCCCCGACTGCCCCTGCACGACCGCACCCGCAGGCCCACCGTCCGGGAACTCCGGGAGACCGTCGGCGAGGGCTGCCACTTCACCCAGGCGAGCGCCTACCGCGCCGAGGTGATGCGCCGCCTGTTCGGTGTGCAGGACAGCGGCAAGTACCACAATCTCCTGCACCTGCTCTACCAGTTGCGCAAGCCGACGGTCGGCGACCGGGTGCTCGCCGGAGAACTCACCAAGATCCTCGACGAATCCCTTCCCCCGCTCGACGACGAGATCATCGACACCGTCGCCCGCAACCTCAACGACCTGGACAGCGTCCGCGACGAACTGGCCCGGCTGGAGCAGACCACCACGGCCGTGGCACAGTTCCTCCGCGACTACCGCCGCTACCTGCATGGAGTGCTGCGCGGGCGGGTCGACGACGTCCGCGGCTTCCTCGGGGAGCTGGCGCAGCGACGGCGCGCGGCAGGAGATCGGCAACGCGAACACGCCGAACTGGTCGAGCGGGAACGGGAGGCTGCGGCCGAGGCGGAAACGGTCGCCGCCCAACTGGAAACGGCCCGCGGCGACCTGGCCACCCTGGTCAACAGTTCGGCCTACCAGGCCCTCGGCGACCTGCGCGAGAAGCAGGAAACCGTGCGGGCGCTGCACACCGGCGCGGTGAACACCTGGCAGGGACTGCACCGCACCCTCACCACCGAACATGGCCAGGCCGAGCGGCTCACCGAGGAATTCACCACGATCGCCAAGGCCCTTGTCGACCTCCGGGACCGGCAGCGCGGCCTCCGTGACGCCGCGCACCACTGCGGCATCGACGGGACGCTGCTGGGCACTCTCCCCCAACCGGTCCGCGACACGTCCACCGCCGTCCCCAGCACCCCGCTGACTTCGCCCGACGGCGAACGGGTCGAGATCGCCCGTCCTCGGCTCGCCGCCCTGCCTGACAGGCTGGCCGGACACCTGCGGGACACGGCCGCCAAGCTGCACGGTGTGGAGCAGATCAGACGCAACCACGTCCGCACCGTCGCCGACGTCCGCAGTCTCTTCCAACAGGCCGAGCAGGCCTGGCACGTGGCCCGTGGCGCCGAGGCCGAAGCCGACCGCTGCGAGGACGAACTGGCGCGGGCCCACGAACGGCACACCGAACACGCCGCCGCGCTGCTGGAGCACGCCGAGCGGTACGCCGAAGCCGTCCGCTCCTGGGCCGAGGCGCTCCCCGAGACCCCGTCGCAGGAGAGCCGCCCCGTCGTGGCCCTCGCCGCGGTCGGCGCAGAGACCGAAGGCAGCGTCGCCGACCGCGTCCCCGGCCCCGAAACGCCCGAACAGGTCGCCGAGGCCGCCCGCCTCCTGCTGGCCCCGCGCCTGGCCGAGCTCGACACCGAACGCGACCGGGTCGGCGCCGCAGGTCAGGCGGCAGCGCAGCGGGCCGCCGACCTGGAACGGGAACTCGCCGAGTGGCAGCGGCGCGCCGACCCGGAACCACCCCGCCCGGACTGGGCCGTGGCACCACGCCCCGAGGACGCAGGGGCCGCGCTGTACCGTCTGGTCGACTTCGCCGACCACCTCGATGCGGCCGAACGCGCCGGGCTCGAAGCGGCTCTCCAGGCGAGCGGACTGCTGTCCGCGTGGTTGGATCCGGCGGGGCGGCTGCGCGACTCCCGCACCCGCGATCTCCTCGCCGTCCCGGGGCGGCCGGTGGACGGTCCCAGTCTCGCCGACGTGCTTCGCCCCGTCGCCACCGAAACGGTGTCCGAGACCGCCGTCGCCGACGTGCTGCGCACGATCGCGCTCGCCGGCACCGAGACGGCCGCTGAGCACTGGGTGGCTCTGGACGGCCGCTGGCGACTGGGCCCGCTGCGTGGGACGCACGGCAAACAGCAGGCCGAGTACGTCGGCGCGGGAGTGCGCGCCGAAACCCGCCGCCGCCGGATCGCCGACCTCACCGCGCGGCTGGAGGAGGCCCGGGCCGCAGCCGAGGCGTTCGCTGACCAGTTGGCCGCGATCGATGAACGCCGGGAAGGACTGCGGCGGGCGCTGGGCGCTCTGCCGTCCAGCCGCGCGTTCGTCAGCGCCTGGGAGGCCCACCGGCTCACCGAGGACGACATCGCAACAGCCGCCGAAAAGCTGCGCACGGCCCGCCGTCGGGCTGAGACCACCCGGGCCGAGGCCACCGCCGCACACGCCAGAGCGCGCGCCAAGGCGAGCTCTGAACGGCTCCCCGAGGAGGCGGACGGACTGGACCGCCTGGCTGTGGCGCTGGAGAGATTCCAGGGGACACTGGCCCGTTTCGTCGACGACGTGGAACGCCTGGCCGGGGCGGTCGAGAAGTTCGAGGTGTCCCGCTCCGCCCTGGCCGCAACCGGTGAGACGGTGCAGCACGCCGTGGACGACTACACCTCCGCGTTCGACCGCCTCACCACCGAACAGCGGAAGCTCGCTCTTCTCCGCGATTCCCTGGGCGCGGGCGAGGAGGAGCTGCGGCAGCGGGAAGCCGAGTTGCGCAGGCGCATCGGCGCCGCCGAGCAGCACCTGCCCCGGCTGACCAGGCACGTCCAGGACCTTCACGACCGCCGGATCGCCGCCGAGGTCGAACACCGTCGCGCCACCGAGGCCCGCGCGCAGCAGGAGGCTGCCACCGTTGAGGCGGCCGGTCGCCTGCTCGGCCCCCTCGGTTCGCCCGGCCTGGCCGCCGCCGCGGGCATCACCGGTGCGGCCGACATGGTCGACCGGTTCGACGCCGCCCAGGAGGGGCCGGTACGCGACCGCATCGCAGCACTGGCACGACTCGCCGGCGAGGTCGCCGCGGCACTCGGCCCGCCCAAGTCCGACGTCTCCGCGAACACGCTGCTCAATCGGGGCAACGAACTCAAGGACCGGCTCGCCGGCGGTTATGACGCCACGTTCCGCCTGGCGCACGGCGACATCCAGATGTGGGAGCTGGCCGACGACACCGGAACCCACGACATCGCGACCGTGGGACAGCGGCTCGAAGCCAACCTCGCAGCCGACCGGGACCGCGTCTCCGCCCGGGAACAGGAGGTGTTCCAGCGGTACCTGCTCGGCGAACTGGGTGACCATCTGACCCACCAACTGCTCCAGGCCCGCCAGGCGGTGCAGCGGATGAACCGGACCCTGCAGGACGTGCGTTCCTCGCACGGCATGGGAGCCACCGTGGAGTGGAAGCTCTCTCCTGGCGCCTCCCCCGACGTCCAACTCGCCGTCGCACTGCTCGACGAGACCTCCGCCACCCGCCACCCGGACGACGCCGCACGGCTGCGCGACGCGCTGCGGCGGCACATCGAGACGATCCGCCGCGACGATCCCACCGCCGGATACGGGGTGCACCTGCGGGCGGCCCTGGACTACCGCACCTGGTTCGAGTTCCACCCCTACGTACTCGGCGCGGACGGCAAGAGCCGCCGCGCATTCAACCACCGCATCGCGCTCAGCCAGGGGGAACAGCGGGTGATCAGCTACCTGCTGCTGTTCGCGGCGGCGGCGTCGCACTTCACCTCGCTGGCCGAGACCGCGCCGCACGCCCCCCGGCTCATCCTGCTCGACGACGCCTTCGCCAAGGTCGACGAGCCCACCCACGCCCGCCTGCTGGGGCTGCTCATCGACTTCGACCTCGACTTCGTCATCACCAGCGAACGCCTGTGGGGCACTTTTCCCAACGTCCCCGACCTGCACATCTACGAGTGCCTGCGCGACCCGGCCCGGCGCGGGGTCGCCACCGTCCACTTCACCTGGAACGGCAGGGAACGGAGGCTGGTCTCCACATGACCGACGGTCTGCCCCCGCAGATCCGACGCCACCTCGACCGGCCGCAACTGTCGCGGCTGTGGGACCTGCTGCACGACCGGCTGCGCCGCAACGGGCTGGCGGTGCGGGGACGGCTGCGCGTGCCCGAAACGACTCCGGAGGAACGCGAGGCGCTGTCCTTGCTGATGCGACGCACTCTCACGGCCGAGAACGTGACCGTGGACCTGGCGGACCTCGACGCCCGGTTGCGGGCCAGCGCCGCCCGGCGCGGTCTGGTGGACGTGGTGGCCGAACTACGCGGCACGATCACCGACCGCCCCCGTGAGCTGCGCGATCAAAGAGACGCGCGACAGCATCTGCGCGAGTCCGCCCAGTCGAGTGCCGCACGCCTGGGGGCGGACCCTTGGGTGCAGCAGTGGCTGGACGAACTCTTCCGGTCGGGAATCCTGGGCCGTCTGACCCCGACGGAGGCAGCCGACCTCGTCGATCGGGCCGTACGTGTGCTGGAGGGAATCCCCGCACTCTCCGGGAACGGCACGGGGACCGTGGGACGCCACGAACTCGCCGAGCGGGTCACCGGCACCGCGCACGGCCTCGACGACACCTCGCTGCTGGCACGGACCGTACAGCGTGCCCTCGCCCTGGCCCTGGACCTTCCACTGCCTGCCGACGCCGCGCAACGCCGCTGGCTGTGGGCCGAGGCCGGGGTGAGCACGGACAACGTGTCCAGCACCGTGCTGACGTACGGTCTGCGCCCCGCCGGCCCGGACTGGCTCGCCCGACAACTCCGCGAACGGGCCGAACACCATGCCGAGACCCATCTGAGCCTGCGGGACCTCCGCCGGCTGCGGTGGGACTTCCCCGGAACCGATCCGGTGGTGTACGTCTGCGAGAATCCTCGGATCGTGGAGGCCGCCGCAGACCACGGCTGCGCGGCACCGGTCGTGTGCACCTCGGGCAACGCCACGACGGTGGTTCTCACCCTGCTGGACGCGCTCTGCGCGGCCGGAGCGGTGCTGCACGGACGCTGCGACTTCGACTGGCCCGGGGTGGCGATGATGAACCGCCTGGTGACCCGCTACAACGTCCAACCGTGGCGGATGCGCGCCGGTGACTACGAGGAGCACGTCACCCGCGCCCGGCAGCGGAGGACTCCGCTGAATCCGCTCTCCGGTCCCGCCCGCGAGGCTGACTGGGACCCCGAACTGGCGGCGGCCATGCACTCCCTGGGAGTGGCCGTCCACGAGGAGTCCGCTCTGGACCTGCTGGTTTCCGACCTGAGCGGGTGAGAGGCCGGGGAGAAGGCGGCCTGGTCTGCGGCGGTGAAGCCCGCATGTCCGAGGCGACGGTTCCGGGGATCCCGGCCCGGGACAGTCCCGGAGGCCCCGGCGGCCTCGACGCGGCGCCCGCCATCCTCCGGGAACTGTCCGGAAGGAGCACGGCGGTGGCGCGGGGGTCCGCGAGGCGGCTAGCGGGGGCCGCCGCGGGCTCTCTTCTTCGCGTCGCGGACCGCCACCACGAGCCAGACGGCGATAAGAACGACCAGAGCCGCCGATGCCGCGACGGCGTAGTAGGGGAGGTCGACGGCGAGGATCGATGCGGACAGGGCCGCAGCGAGCAGGCCGAAGGTCGGATGCGGTGTCGGCTTCACTCTCCACCCACTCTCTGTGGCCAACTACCCACGGGACTTGGTCCGCCAACCCGGCGTGATCGTGTCCCTGGAGCCAGGATCACACGTCGGGCATGTCCCCAGCGTCCGGATCGCGGGTGATGGTGTCCCCAGTGCCATCCTGAGCTGTCCCAAGGGCGCTGGGGACACCATCACCGACGGCTGACTGTTGGGTCCACGTCCGCCTCACCAGACTCCGGGACAGGAGCGGGGAACGTCCCCTCCGAAGCCGGATCGGTGCGCCGGATCTGGTGGATGCGCCCTCGACTCAAACCCGCCTGCTTGGCGATCTGGGCATACGACAACCCTGAGCGTGCAGGTCCTGAATCACACGGCGACGCAACCGAGCCAGATCGGTCACCTCCTGCTGTGCTTGGGCAAGGCGTTCGGTCGCCGCCCGGAGCAGAGCGAACGGATCGTCGATCGACGCGATGCGCTCGTACTCGCCTGGCACCTGCCCCCTCCTCTCGACCACAGCCACGCTGCCACGGGGCTGGGCTTCGCCGACCGGTATCCCACCACAGCACGGGCCGAGCCGTCAGACCATCGCGGAAACTGGCAGGATCCGGCCACGCGCCCGGCGGCCTGTTCCCGGTTCGTGGTTGCTCGCCGTTGTGGTTGCGGATGTCCCGGGCCGGGCAGACATGAAAACCCCACTGTCGCCGAAGTGCCGACGCCATCCCCAAAGGAAAACGCGTGACACTGGTAAGAAGAGGGCGAGCCTCATCACCGTTTGACGGTGACACCCACCGATGGCGCGGACGCCACCGGCCGGCCTACACCCAAGGGTTCTGTGCGACACCGCTGGCCTTCACCGTGGAACTCGCCGACAACCCCGGGCAGGCTCTCATGGTCACTGCCCCACTCCCCCACCCGAGCAACTGAACGGGCGCACCATCCGTGGCCGTCACCCCCCGCCACAGTGGCCGAGGCCATCAGGACCGTACTCGCCGAGCAATGGCGCCCCGGTTCCTCCGGACCAGCGCACCGCCGCAGACTCTGAGAAACCCCAGTGCCCGACACCCGTCCCGCGTCGCCACGAGTCATAAAGCCTGCTGCTCAGCGGACACCCTTCCACTCCGCTTCCCAAGCGGACGTGTCGTCAACGACTTCGGCAGCGAACTGCCCAATTCCTCCAAATGCCTTGATTTAGGCGAATACGCCCCAGGGAGGCGAATAGCAGTTCTGCGGCGGTGTCGACCTGGGGCTCGTCCCCTGCTGACCAATACACGGTAGGTGTGGTGGTCCACGATGCTCCTCCTGTCCCTGCCGTTTCCCCAATCACGGCGAGAACCTTCCTCACCTTGTGTTCCTTCGCTTTCCCGCGGTCCTTCCAACTACTCGTCCTCGGTTCTCCGGCCACGACACCTCGGGTCGTTTCCCCTCCGACGGTGCTGGTCGCATGGAACCGAGGGGAAGCCACAACGTTGGTCGCAACGACCGCAGAAAAACCATGGTCCACACTCCGACTTTCAGAAGAGTGAGCTCTCACCAATCAGTCCGTACTCTGTTCCCTTCCAATGGCGCTAGGGTTTCCTTGTGGTTGACTCTTCGATTCGCACCAGGTTCGCTCCGTCACCGACCGGCATGTTCCACGTGGGCAACGCCCGGTCGCTACTGCTGAACTGGGTGGTCGCGCGACAATCCGGTGGAACCATGGTGCTGCGGATCGAGGACACCGACACGGCCCGCTCCCGTCCCGAGTGGACCGAGGGCATTCTGCAGGCCATGGCCTGGCTGGGTGTGGACGACAGCCAGTACGAGGGCCCCTACTTCCAGACCGACTACGCCGCCAAGCACGCCAAGGCCGCCCAGCGCCTGTTCGCGGAGGGTTTGGCCTACTACTGCGACTGCACTCGCGAGCAGGTGCAGCAGCGCCGTGACAATCCCAACCTCGGCTACGACGGCCACTGCCGGGAGCGGGGCCTGGAGGCCGCGGCGGGCCGGGCGTTGCGGTTCCGGGTTCCTGAGGGCGGCACCACGGTGGTGGAGGACCGGATTCGGGGTCGGGTGGAGTTTCCGCACTCCGCACTGGAGGACTTCGTCATCGCCCGCGGTGACGGTTCGGCGCTGTTCGTGCTGGCCAATGTGGTCGACGACGCCGAGATGGGCATCGCCCACGTCATCCGCGGTGAGGAGCACCTGTCCAACACACCCAAGCAGCAACTGCTGTGGCAGGCCCTGGGACACATCCCGCCGGTGTGGGCGCACGCGCCGGTGCTGGTCAACGACAGGCGGCAGAAGCTGTCCAAGCGCCGTGACAAGGTCTCCCTGGAGTCCTACCGGGCCGAGGGCTTTCTACCCGAGGCGATGGTCAACTACCTGATGCTGTTGGGCTGGGCCCCGGGCGAGGACCGCGAGATCATGCCGTTGGACCAGATGGTGCCGCTGTTCGACCTGGCCGACGTCAACTCCTCTCCGGCCTTCTTCGACGAGAAGAAACTGCGCGCGTTCAACGGGGAGTACATCCGCGCCCTGGACACCACGGAGTTCGTCGAACGCTGCACCCCCTATCTGCACGCCGAGAACGTGCCCTGGCCGAAGGAGGCCTACGACGCGGCCACCTTCGCCCGGGTGGCGCCGCTGGCGCAGAGCCGTGTCTCCGTGCTCGGTGAGATCGCCGCCTACGTCGACTTCCTGTTCCTGGAGCAACCGGTGCGGGACGAGAAGAGTTGGGCCAAGGCGATGCGGTCCGACACCGCCCGACCGGTGCTCGCCGATACGCTCGACCGCTTCACCGATCCGGCGCTGGCCTGGGAGGCCGCCTCGCTGAAGAGCGCGTTGGAGGAGGTCGGGGCGGGCCACGGCCTCAAACTCGGCAAGGCCCAGGCCCCGGTACGGGTTGCCGTGACCGGCCGCACCGTCGGGCTGCCGCTGTTCGAGTCACTGGAAGTCCTCGGCCGTGACCGCACCCTGCACCGGATTCAGGCCGCCCTGGACAGACTGAATGCCTGACGGCAGTGGCAGCGGTCCCGCTCGGAGCAGGACCGCTGCCACGGTCAGACCAACTCCGCGCGCACGGTCCAGCCGTCGGCCTGCCGGTACAGCACGGGGCGCAGGTCCGCGTAGCCGGGCCGACCCGCTGTCCTCCATTCCTCCACCCAGGAACACAGACGGTCGAACGCGGTCTGTTCTCCCGCGCACACGGCGTCACTGGCCTGGCGTCTGGTGACCAGCGCGGCCCCGGACGGGCTGGTGACGCCGAGCCGCCATCCGGTCTGTCCCAGGCCGACCACGCCGAACTCCTCCGGGCGGGTGGCGTACAGGAACGCCACGAAGTCCTGCCCCGACTCGTCCTCTGCCAACAGGGGACGGGCTTCGGCCCCGGTACCGAGAAGAGCGAGTAGGTGTTCGGCCGCAGCCCGGTCCCGTCCGGCCCAGTCGGCGGAGAGCCACCACGGCTGCCCCTGCGTGTCGTGGACGAGCGCGTCGACGCCCCGGGGCGGCACCAGCCACTGGGTGAGTTCTTCGGAGTGCATCTCCACGTAGCCGCCTGCGAACACCTTGTCCGCGACCGGGTCGCCGCCAGGGGTGGTGTGCAGGCGGACGATCGCGGTGGTGCGCACCCGCGCGGTCAGTTCGACCGGGACCACCAGCACCGCGCCCGCGACACTCTGCTCCACCCAGGCCCGAAAGATGCGTTCGGCGCTCGCCCAGGCGACGATCCGGTCGAACGGGCCGCGGGTGGGCGCTCCCAGGAGTCCGTCGCCGAGGAGCACGTCGATGTCCTCGCGCCCGCGCTTGGTGTGCAGGTCACGGGCCCGGTCGACCAGGTCCGCCACCACGTCCACCGACACGACCTGTCCCGTTTCGCCGACCAGTTCCCGCAGCAGGGCACCGGAGAATCCCGACCCGGTGCCGATCTCCAGCACTCGGTGTCCGGGGCGGACGTCGAGTGCGTCCAGCATGCGCGCGATCGTCCGCGCCGACGTGGTCTGGGCGAGCACGCTCCCGTCGGGACGGCGCGTGTAGTAGTCCTCGTCGACAGTGGCCAGAGCGGCAGCGATAGGCGGACTGATGGACATGGCAGGCCTTTCCAAGAAGGTGTGGTGGGTCATACACGAAGCAGCAGTAGATAGGGGCGATCTGGTGTGTGGGGTTCCCCCACAGGTCGGTTACCGGTTTCAACCCAGGCGTGCGCGGCGTAGGGCATGAGTCGCGCCCCGATACACCAGTCGAGACGGCGACGCAGCAGAAGAGAAGTGAATGTGGCGGCCAGGGAATTCTCCAGACAGGCCGCCCGGCCAGGAAACCAGCGGGCCGCGTTCCTGGCCGCAACCACCGCGGTCAGGGCCTCATCCGGGGAGGCAGGGGAAGCCACACAATTTTTGACTCGGGTGACAACCACCACGGCACGACCTATGGGAAATCTGAGCAGTACCAGGGCCAATACGAAGCCGAGCAGACCCGCGGCACGATGCCGGATTTTCAGCCGGACGGTGGGAGGAGGAGGCAGAGCCATGTGCATGCTCACTTGGCTGTCCTTCTCTCGTCGATGAGACGGTGTCGGCGCAGAACCTCAACGAGCTCACGAATATCGGTTTTCATCCGTTCCTCGCCAACTTCGAATCTGGACGCCAACTCCGGTACAAGCGCGGCCATGTCCTTGCCGGTGGCGAGCTCGGCCCAGATCACCGCAGCGGTCGGATTGAGCCCGAAAAACTTCCCGGTGCCGAGGTCCAGGAGTACCGCTCCGTCGTCGGTAGCCACGGAACACACGTTCGAGGCCGGCTTGACAGCTGTCATCAACACACCTCCAGCAGCGTCGATGGGGAGAAAGACACACGGGGTTGGTGGTCAAGTCCGCGCAACCACACCTCGAAGGCGAACACCTCCCCGAGGGAGGCCATCGCCGCGTATGCACCGCTGGCTGCGGCCTCCAGTTCGCGCAGCACCGAAGAAGGATCGATGATTCCGAGATCACCGAGCCGGGAATCCCGGAGTAAGGAGCGCAGCGCTGCCGCATTGCGGCGGATTCCGTGGTACTCACTGGCGCTGTAGTCGCCCTTGGTTCGCCGTTCGAACAGTTCAGGGGGAAGCAGACCGGTCATAGCTGCCCCGAGCAGAGGTTTGACCCGGTCGACCGAGGCCCGTTGCGTGGCAGGAACGCTGAGGCAGGCTGCCACGACCTGGTTGTCGAAGAAGGGCATGGCGATCTGCACACCCAGGTGTTCGGCGATATCGATGAAGGACCGGGAGGCAGCCGTGTGCCGATGGATCGTGCGTAGTGTGTGTGCGTCGGCCCCTTCAATACCTGTCACGGTTTCGGCTGCGCGGCGGAGGCGTTCTGCCACGGCTGTCCGCGCCGCACGGGTCCCCCAGTCTGCCGCTCGGGAGAGGGACGCCCACACGATGTTGCGTTCGACAGCCGGGTGACGCCTCCATTCAGGGGGATCGTTGCTCTCCAGTTCGTGGGCCAGGTGTGTGAGTGTGGCGGAATAGCTTGTGCGGGCGGTGTCCACGGCGGCTTGCACAACACGGTGTACCGGCCGGTGGCGAAGTCTTGCCCAGGCCCCGGACTCTCGGAGGAAGCGGAGCAGATGACGTGGACGAGCCAGATCAGCAAGGTAGGTGAGAGGGGCTCCGAGCACCACGTCGCCTCCGTCTCCGGTCAAGTGCACCGAGGTGCCCACGACGGGTAGAAGCCGGGCTCGGTCACGGGCGTAGATGACCGAGTCGAGGCTGGGTTCCTCTGTGAACGGCGTTGCCGCCATGTTGGTGAAGGGCAGAGTTTGCGTGGTTCCTTCGACAACGGTCTGCCTCAGAGAGGACTCCATTCCTGCGAAACGCGCCGCATGGACGATGTCGTCGTCGTTGCGGGCGAACGGGTCGGCGTAGGTGACCACTTGTATTGGTTCCTGGTGGTGCTGAGCTGCGAGCAGTGCCAGCGTGGAGGAGTCCAGACCACCGGAGAAGTCTGCAGAAACAGCGGCAGCTTTCGTGGTGCGGTGGTGCACGCTCTCCTGCAGAGCATGACGAAGTGCTGTGCTCGCGGCGAAGAAGCCCGTCTGCTCGGTCGGGAACATGCGTCGCAGTACCGTTGCCGTGCCGTTCCGGACGAGAAGTATCTGATCTGGTGCCAGCGCTCTGACGCTGTCGAACAGCGAATCACCGCCCAGGCTTGGACTGAACTCGGCGCAGAACAAGTGGGCGGCCAGTGCCTCCTGATCCAGGCGGTACCCATTCATGGCAGCCAGTGGGAGTGGGCTGGACGCGTACTGGACTTCTCTTTCACCACGGCGAAACCAGATCCGGTGCAGACCCGCGATGTCTCCTGTGACCGCTGTGGTTACTCCGTCGGTGACAACAGTGCTGTAAGAGCCCGCCAGTCTTGCCAACGCCTCCGCGGCTTCGGGGAGGGAAGCGTCATCGGTCAGGGCGTCTACAAGATTTTGGTCGGAGGCGAAGCATTCCCCTAGCAGGGTCACGTGGCGTCCCTCAGCGTGCAACCGTCGAACCCTGGATTCCGGCCATTCACCGACCAGGGTTAGTGTGTGCTGCTCGGCCAGTGGTATCGATCTGTGGGTTTGCCGCCTTCCGGCGGCTTTCCGCACGGACCCGATGAAGAACTTCCGTATCGCCATGGACGCGTTCCTTCGGTTTGAAGGGTGGGCCTCTCATGGGAGGCCCACCCCGTCCTGCGGCTGAGATCCGCTTGCTCACCCACGTCGCCGAAACGGCTGTTCCGCAGTTCCTGCGGACAGAGCGGCCTAGTAGTACTTGGCCGTGTTCATGTCGGCGGTGTCGTCGTCCGCCGCTCCCAGCGTCACTTCACGGGCGTCTCCCAGTTCGACCAGTTCGGGGGGCTGATAGATCTCCTCGTCCATCTTTTCCTTCCGCAGCAAGAAGAAATCAGGAATACGGCACGTGTCTGTCCGCAGCAGCAAACTGACACACCCATGAGGATAGCCACGGAGCACAGCAAATCAACGCTATTCCCGAAAGGGAATAAAATGGATTCAGGACTGGTTGCGGAAGTCCTCGGCGATGTTCGCGATAAATCCGCGAGCTGCGCCATCGAAGAGAGCTGCGCGCTCGAAGGAAGCGAAGAGTTCCAGGTAGTAGTGGACGTCACGAGGGTCACGGAGCAGCAGGGCCCCGGTGAACATCTCTACGGTAGCCAAAGCGTCGTCGTAGATCGTGAACGTGGTGAGCGGCCCTTCGGGGATCGGAGACGACCGGAGCGGAATGACTCCGATACGAACATTCGGCAGTTCCGAAAGAGAAGAAAGACGCCCCATCTGAACCGACATGGCCTTCCCCCGGCAGAGTGGCCATCGCAGGGCCTGTTCGGTCAGGATGAAGGTGAAGTGCTTGTCCTCCTCATAAAGCACCGCCTGTCGATCGAGACGTCTGGCTATGGCCTTGGAATGGTCCCCCCGGGTGGTGGCGAGACTGGCTCTGGCGTACTCGGGAGTGTGGAGCAGGCCGGTGATCATCGCGGGTAGGAAATAGCGGAACCGCGAGGAAGTGGCTTCCAGGGTGGCAAGCTCCTGCTGCTTGTGGTGAAGGCCTCTGCGCAGGGATGCCTTCCAGTCCTGGTAGTCGGTGTTGGCGCGGCGAGCGAGTGCGGACAGCTCCTCCACGACCCGCGGCTCGGCACCGAGCGCGCGGAGGAGGCGCTCCACGTCGAGGAGCGAGGGCAGAATCTTGCCAGTTTCGATCTTGGAGATCTTGCTCTGACTCATACCCGCACGCGCGGCAAGCCGGTCTCCCGTGAGACCAGCTTGCCTGCGCAGCCGTCGCAACTCCTGTGCGAGGTCACTCTTGCGTTTACCGAGATCTTCTGGTTCCAGCACTATCCGTCGAGCCTAGCCCGGTACTCCTGGTAGGGGGTGGCCATGGCGAGCGCCGCATCCTTGCGGGCGATGTACTCGTCGACGTCGACGTCCTCCAGCAACAGACGGTCGATCTGGGTGCCGTCCTCCTCATAGCGCATCAGCACCACATGCTTGTCGTCGAACAGCCAGAAGTCCTCATGTGCCGGGAAGGAAAGCTCCGGAGCCTCGGTGGTGTCGATGATTCCGATCTCCTCTCCTACCCGCACGTTGAAGTCGTAGCCCCACTCGAACTCGTAGCGCAGATACTCGGTCAGCGGCGGGGTGATCACGTGGACCCGTTGAAGCCGTCGCCCCGAGGCGACGTAGCCGGAGACTCGTCGCAGCCACTCGTCGGTGTGCAGTTCGCTTTCGGGTCGCTTCTCCCCTGCCAGGAAACGACGGTACTCATCGTCCTCGATCGCAACCTTGTAGACCGGCAGCGTCTCCAGTCGGAAGGCGTAATCGGTGTAGGAGTCGAAGAACTCGCGCCACTCCTCACGTCCCAAGCGCACGCGCGGCCTCCCTCAACAGCTCCAGGGGGATCTCCACAACGGCCTCGCCTTCCGGGATGGTGAGTCCAGCGACCAGATAGCCCTGGACTGCGATCGTTCCACGGTCTGTCGTGAACACGTTCGGGCAGTCGTCTTTCGAACAGGTACCGGCGATCTTGACCAGTTCCACTGGTGTACCTCCGCTATGGGGGACGGCGAAACGAACTTACGGCCATCACCGAAGCACGTCAACGAATTTCGCGAATATTCGTGTTATGGAATATCTGCAGCGCGGAAAAGGGACCTCTCCTTGCCGGTCTTCTGTGTCGTCCGTCCGCAAACGTCCCCTGAAAACCGGTTCCTGTACCGGCTTGTTGCAGGCAACACGGCCACTGGACCGCACACACCCCACGCCCACTCGGTCCACCGGTGGAGACGGTGCGAGCCTCCCGTCCCGACCGGTCTGGTGGCTGCGGGCCGAGGACATGGCAGCGGGCGGCTGCGGTCCCCCGGGGAGGACTGGCGGTGGGACGCGGCCCACGGACCGTCCTCGGCCACGGACACCGGGGCCCCGAAAGCCTGGAGTCACGCACTGAAGGACTCCACACCAACCACCCGGCGCACCCGACCAGGTCCGCTCCACCGTCCACGGCCGCACCGGCGCCGCCCCTGCCCTGCTGTCCGGAGCAAAGCAGACCCCTCGGACAAAGGGACCGCGAAGGGAAATCCATACACGAAGCAGTGATTGCTTTGGGCTTTCTCGGCTAGCGGGCCGCACGACCTTCGACCCTGCTTCTCGCCTTTGGAGGCGCTTGCGATGCAGATGCAGATGATGCAGATGGCCCAGCGCAACACCGTGGTGCGCGGACTGCACGACCTGGGCCTGGCCGCGTGGTTCGGCGGTTCCCTCATGGGGGCGGTCGGTCTGAACAAGGCCGCGGACCAGGAGTCCAAAGGACTCAACGAGTCGATCCGCATCTCCGGCGCGGGATGGGACAAGTGGGCCCCGCTCAACCTCGTCGCGATCGGCGCGCACCTGGTCGGCGGCGCCGGACTGCTGGGCGCCAACCGGGAACGGGTGATGAACCAGAAGGGCGTGGGCGCCTCGACCGTCGCCAAGACCGCGGTGACCGCCGCGGCGCTGGGCGCCACCGCCTACTCCCGGATGCTGGGACGGCGCGCCGAGGAGGCCGCCACCTCGCCCGAGCCGCTCGACAGCGCGTCCTCCGCGAACAGCCCCGAGACGCTGGAGGACACCTCGCGCAAGCTGCGGATCGCGCAGTGGGCGGTGCCCGCCCTGACCGGCGCCCTGGTGGTGCTCAACGCCCTGCACGGCGAACAGCAGAAGGCCACCCAGCAGAAGCTGGGGTTCATGCGGGCGATGGGCTCGCGCATGGGCATGGGAGCCAAGACGGGTTCCCGCATGGGCCTGGGGTCCAAGATGGGTCTGGGGTCCAAGATGGGCCTGGGCATGGGCGCGGCGTGACCCGGGGTGGGCGGCGTTGCGCGCGACGCCGCCCACCCGCGCCTGTCAGGACAGGTCGACCCAGGCCAGGGCCGTCCCGGCGGTCTCGAACACCACGTAGAGGTCGCGCCGCTGGGACAGGCCGGCCACCGGGACGCGGACCTCGGTGAAGTCGAACCGGTCAGCTGATGCCGCCACCTCGGCGGTGCCGACCACGGGTCCGCCGATCGGGTTGTCCACCCGCAGGGTCAGCCGTCCCGCCTCGGCGGCGTTGACCGACAGCACCGCCTGCTCGGGCCGCGCGGAGAAGTCCACGTCGAGGAAGGCCACCCACGCCGCGGACTCGGTGGCGCGCACCGCGTCGCCGCTCTCCTTCGCCGCGGCGCACAGCACCACCCCGTGGTACTCGTCGTTGTCGGCGGCCTGGATGCGTGCGGCCGCGCGCGGCCCGATGGCCTCACCCGGGACCTGGAGCGGCGCGCACACCCGCAGGTCCTTGGCGGAGCGTCCCAGGTGCACGGTGCGGGGCGCGTCCTCCACCACGAACCGGGATCGGGTGACGTCCCAGACCGCCAGCGCCGCGACGGGGAACTCCACGCGCACCCGCCGGGTCTCCCCCGGTTCCAGGGCCACCCGGGCGAACCCCTGGAGTTTGCGCAGCGGCTGCTTGACCCGGGAGACCCGCTGGTGGGTGTAGCACTGCACGACCTCCTCGCCGAAGCGGTCCCCGGTGTTGGCGACGCTCACCTCCACCGCCACCCGGTCGCCGTCCACGTGCACCCGGGGGTCGGCGTAGTCGAAGGTGGTGTAGCTCAGCCCGTGCCCGAAGGGGTACAGCGGCGAGCCCAGGTAGTACAGGTAGGTGGCGTCGTTGGCGATGATGTCGTAGTCGAACAGGTCGGGCAGTTCGGCGGCGGAGCGGTACCAGGTCTGGGTGAGGCGCCCGGCCGGGTCGGCGTCGCCGAAGAGCACCTCGGCCAGTGCCCGCCCGTACTCCTGTCCGCCGTGCGCCGACCACAGGATCGCCGGGACGTGCTCGTCGGCCCAGACCACTCCGAAGGGGTAGCCGCTGCTGAGCACCAGGACGGTGGCGGGGTTGGCGGCGCGCACCGCGCGCAGCACCTCCTCCTGGGCGGCGGGCAGGTCCAGGTCGGCGCGGTCCTCGGTCTCGCGTCCGTTGACCAGCGGGTGGTCTCCGGCGACCACGATCGCGACCTCGGCGGTGGCGGCGACCGCGGCGGCCTCGGCCGCGCCCGAGCGCAGCACGTCCACGGTGAACACCGCCGCCGCGTCGGCGTCGGGGGTCAGCGTCACCACGCCGCCCTCGCCGACGGCGACGTAGCGGCCGGTGGCGAGGTGCTGCAGCACGCCGGTGCCGCCGGGGTCGGGCTGCCAGCGGAAGGTCTGGCGCACCTCCCAGCCGTTGGGTCCGGGCTGGTCGTTGGTGAGGTGGCCGTCCTCGGTCTCGGAGACGTAGCGGCCGTTGACGACCGCGCGCAGCGCCCACGCCCCGCCCCAGTCGAACAGGTCGAAGGCCGCGGACTCGGCGACGGGTCCGAACCCGGGGGCGGGGGTCAGCGTCAGCGGCGTGCCCTCGGCTCCGGCGGTCAGGTACCCCTCGTCGGTGCGCAGCGCGATGCGGTCCACGCCCTCGCAGAACACGGTCTCGGTGCGTTCGGCCAGTCCCGTCCGGGCGGTGACGGCGTAGGGCAGGGTGCCGCTGTACCAGTCCTCCATGAGGGTGTCGGCGAGCTGGCCGATGACGGCGACGCGGCGCGGGGCGCACAGCGGCAGCAGGCCGTCGTTCTTGAGCAGCACCATGGAGCGGCGGGCGGCGGTGCGCGCCAGCGCCTGGTGGGCCGGGCAGTTGACGACGTCGGTGCCGACGCGGAGCGGCAGGCCGGGGTCGAACTCGCCCAGGCGGGTGCGCACCGACAGGATGTGGGTGACGGCCCGGTCCAGGTCGGCCTCGGTGAGCAGGCCGCGGGCCAGGGCGTCGCGGAGGTGGCCGAGGGTGGCCTCGGCGCGGTCGTCGTCCTGGGTGAAGCTGTCGACCCCGGCGCGCAGGGCGTGGGCGTAGGCGGTGGCGTGGTCGGCGTGGTAGTGCTGCGGGTCGACGAGGTTGCCGGGGGCCATGGCGTCGCTGACCACCATCAGCTCGTCGGGGGCGGCGGCGCGCAGCACCTCGTTGATGAGAGGGCTCAGGTGCGCGGGGCGGCCGTTGACCAGGTTGTAGGAGGGCATGACGGCGACCGCGGAGCCGTCGCGCAGCGCGGGCAGGAACGCGGGCAGTTCGTACTCGTGCAGTACGCGCGGGGGCAGGTGGCTGGAGCTGGTGCAGCGGTCGGTCTCGTTGTTGTAGGCGAGGAAGTGCTTGAGGGTGGGGGCGGTGTCCAGCCGGTCGGGGTCGTCCCCGGCCAGGCCGCGGGCGTAGGCGACGGCCATGACGCCGGTGAGCCAGGGGTCCTCGGAGTAGCCCTCCTCGTTGCGGCCCCAGCGGGGGTCGCGCAGCGGGTTGACGACCGGCGCCCAGACGTTGCGGCCCGCTCCGGCGGGGTCCTTGGTGTGGAAGGCGAGCACTTCGGCGGCGGTGGCCGCGCCCACCCGGCGCACCAGGTCGGGGTCCCAGGTGCTGGCCAGGCCGATGGCCTGGGGGAACACGGTGGCCGGGCCCAGCCAGGCCAGGCCGTGCAGGGCCTCGGTTCCGGTGCGGAACGGGCCGATGCCCAGGCGGGGCACGGGCCGCTGGTACTGGTGGAGCAGGCCGATCTTCTCCTCGGTGGTGAGCCGGGCCACGAGGTCGCGGACCCGCTCTCGGGGGCTGAGGGAGGGGTCGCGGAAGGGTTCGGTCACGGTGGGTCCCAATCTGGTCGTGAGGGCGGGCCGGGGTCAGCGGGGGGCGCGGGCGGCCGCGGCGAGGTCGTGGGTCGGGGTGGTGCCGTCGGGGAGGCGGGCCCTCCTCGACGGCGTCGAGGATGCGGGCGGCAGCACCCAGCGCGGGGGCGTCCAGGCCGAGGGTGGAGGGCACCGCGATGGGCTCCTCGACCGCCACGCCGCGCGTGTCGAGCAGGCCGTTGACCACGGGCAGCAGCCAGGGCGCGAGTTCGGCGTAGTAGCCGCCGAGGATGACGCGTTCGGGGTCGAGCACGCTGACCAGGGTGAACACACCTGCGGCCAGGTCGTGGGCGGCCTCGTCGAGGCGGGTCAGGGTGGTGGTGTCGCCGGCGCGGGCACGGGCGACGATCTCGTCGATGCGTAGTTCCACCTCGGCCAGCGACAGGTGTCCGTCATCGCGGGCCTCGTCGGGCAGGGTGCGGCGGGCGATCGCGGTCACCGACGCGACCGTCTCCAGGCGCGCCGAGCCGCCGGGGGCGGGCACCGGGATGTGTCCGGCCTCGCCGCTGTAGCCGGAGTGGCCGCGGCGCAGTGCCCCGTCGACGAGCAGGCCCGCGCCCAGGCTGGTGCCGCCGGTGAGGTAGACGAGGTCGCGGGTGCCGACGTGCTCGCCGAAGCGGTGTTCGGCCAGGACCGCGTAGTTGGCGTCGTTGCCGATCTCCACGGGGAAGCCGGGGCCGCGCAGCGCGTCGACGAGTTCGGCGGCGAAGTCGACGTCGCGCCAGTGGAGGGCGGGGACGAGGCGGGCTCGGCCGTCGGGGTCGACCAGGCCGGGCAGGGCCACGCCCAGGCCGAGGACCTGGCGGCCGTCGTGCTCGATGCGGGTGACGACGCGGCGGGCCAGGGCGGTGACGGCGGTGACGGCGCGCGCGGGGGGGACGGTGCTGGCGGGGAAGGCGCGCCGCCACGACAGCACGGGGCGGCCGGCCAGGTCGACGGCGACGGCGGTGAGGTAGTCGGCGTTGACCTCGATGCCGATGGCCGCGCACGAGGCGCCGTCCAGGGTGAGCATGATGGCGGGGCGGCCCACCCGGTTCTCGGTGGTGCCGGTCTCGCGCAGCAGCCGGCGCCGCAGCAGTTCGGAGACCAGGCTGGAGACGGTGGTCTTGTTCAGTCCGGTGGCCGCGGCGATGTCGGCCCGCGAGCAGGGGCCCTGTTCGCGGACGCAGCGCAGCACCAGGGCCAGGTTGGTGGCGCGGACGTCGCCCACCTCTGCCTTGTTGGGGTCTCTTGTCCTGCCGATCACCGTGTGTCCCGTTCCCGTTTCGCAGCGCTTCGGTTGCGGATCTTGTGGTCCGCATCACTCACGAGTAATTTGTTTGTCTATAACCCGAACTAATTCTATCGCGGTCGCCCTCCGGACTCCAGAGAGTGACCGCAAAACAACAGGGCCTCCCTCCCCCGAAGGGACCACCATGAGACACTCCCGCCCCTCACCCGCCTGGACGACGAGCCGGCGCCGCTTCCTCGGCCTGACCGGCACCGCCGCCGCACTGCTGGCCGGCGGCGGCCTGCTGTCGGCCTGCGCCCCCGACGGACCCCGCCCGGGCAGCAGCGGATCGGCCGCCGACCTCGACAAACTGGACGCGCTCGTCCCCGACTACATCCCGTTCGAGGCCGTCGAACCCGACATCCCCGGCCGGCACGGCGCCCCGCCCGGCTTCACCTCCTACCCCGACCAGCTGGTCCGCGCGGTGGAGGGCACCCCGGGCAGGGGCGGGACCTACAAGGCGATGGCCCCGCTGTGGGGCCCCATCCCGCCGGGACTGGGGGAGAACTCCTTCTACGACTTCGTCAACGGCCAGCTGGGCGCCACCGTCGACTTCCAGTTCCAGGACGGCAACACCATCATCGACAAGATGAACGCGGTGATCGCCGCCGGCGACGTCGTCGACATCACGATGATCCCCGACTGGGCCATCAACCTCATCCCCGACTTCGCCGAGGCCGCCCTCCAGCTGTTCGAGGACCTCACCCCCTACCTGGCCGGAGCTGCGGTCGAGCCCTACCCGATGCTGGCCAGCCTGCCCACCAACGCCTGGAAGTGGAGCGTCTTCGGCGACCGACTGCACGGCGTGCCCTGGCCCACCGACCCGCTGTCGGAGTGGATCTTCTACCGCAAGGACCTGTTCGACCAGCACGGCTGGGCCCTGCCCACCACCGCCGAGGAGCTGTTCGCGCTCGGCGCGGAGATCAACGACCCCAGCAACAACCGCTGGGCCTTCGGCGACTTCTACCGGGTGGCCCGCCAGATCTTCCGCGCCCCCCGCGAGTGGCGCCTGGAGGACGGCGAGCTCGTGCACCGCTACGAGACCCCGAGTTCGAGGAGGCCGTGGCGTTCATGCGCCGCGTCTACGACGCCAGACTCGTCCACCCCGACATCGCCTCGGGCTCCGGCGCCAACTCCAAGGAGCTGTTCAACAGCGGCAAGATCCTCCTCACCCAGGACGGCTTCGGCGGCTGGACCGAGGCCTACCAGGCGATCCTGCCGCAGAACCCCGACTTCCGCATGGACCTGGTGCCCGCCTTCGCCCACGACGGCGGCACCCCGTCCCTGCACGGCAACGACCCCTCCAACCAGAGCGTGTTCATCAAGAAGGGCCTGGGCGAGGAGAAGGTCACCGAGATCCTGGCGATCCTCAACTACTGCGCCGCCCCCTTCGGCACCGCCGAGTACATGGCCTACCGCTACGGCGAGGAGGGCACGCACCACGAGCTCAACGACGACGGCGCCCCCGAGCTGACCGAACTCGGGCACAAGGAGGTGTCCAACGGCTACCTGTTCATCAGCGGCCGCAACAACGCCATCGCCGAAAGCGAGTACCCCGACTACGTGGAGTCCTTCACCGCCTGGTTCAACGACGCCGCGCAGTACACCGAGGACAACCCCTTCGAGGGCATCCGCATCCAGCGCCCCTCCTCCTACGCCAGCGCCGAGCAGCCCACCGAGGACAGGATCACCGACATCCTGCGCGGCCGCCGCGAGGTGAGCGAACTCGGCGACATCGTCGCCCAGTGGCGACGCGACGGCGGCGACGCGGCCCGCGACTTCTACGGCGAGGTCCTCGCCGAGTACGGCCGTGATTGACCGGACGTCCCGGCCCCGCCCCGCCGCCCTGC
>NZ_KQ950181.1:599293-600470 GCF_001517975.1 Thermobifida cellulosilytica TB100 | reverse complement strand
CCCCTCCCACCGGGGAGCGCGGGGAGGCCGCGCGCGCCCGCCGGGACCCACAGCCGCGCAGGAAGCCGCTGCGCTCCCGCCTGCGCCAGGACTGGCAGCTGCTGCTGATGACGGTGCCCGCCCTGGGCCTGCTCACGGTCTTCCACTACACCGACCCTGGGCAACGTCATCGCCTTCCAGGACTACTCCCCCTACCGGGGGATCTGGGACAGCCCGTTCATCGGCTTCGACAACTTCTACTGGCTGCTGACCGACCCCGCCTTCTGGGACGCGACCCTCAACACCCTCACCATCACCGCGTTCCAGCTGGTGTTCTACTTCCCCGTGCCCATCGCGCTGGCGATCCTGCTGGACAGCGTGCTCTCCCCGCGGATCCGCATGCTGCTGCAGACCGTGGTCTACATGCCGCACTTCTTCTCCTGGGTGCTGGTCATCACCCTGTTCCAGCAGATCATCGGCGGAGCGGGCCTCATCTCCCAGGTGCTGCGCCAGCACGGCTACGACGGGTTGGACATCATGACCAACCCCGACACGTTCCTGCTGCTGGTCACCGCCGAAGTGGTGTGGAAGGACGCCGGCTGGGGGATGATCGTGTTCCTCGCCGCGCTGGCCGCCATCAACCCCAACCTGTACGAGGCCGCGGCGGTGGACGGGGCCAACCGGTGGCGCCGCCTGTGGCACATCACCCTGCCGGGCCTGCGCCCGGTCATCGTGCTGCTGCTCATCCTGCGCCTGGGCGACGCCCTCAACGTGGGCTTCGAACAGTTCTTCCTGCAACGCGACGCCGTGGGCCAGCAGGCCGCCGAGGTGCTGGACACCTTCATCTACTGGCAGACCCTCGCGGTGGGCGAGTGGAGCTACGGCGCGGCGGCCGGCCTGGTCAAGGGCGTGGTCGGCCTGGCGCTGATCCTGGTGGCCAACAAGGTCGCCCACATGATGGGCGAGAACGGAATCTACCGGCGGACATCATGACGACACCGACACGGCAGCGCCCGGTCTGGGCCGAGACCCCCTCCCTGCCCGCCCCTTCGGGGACCCCAACCGGCCGACAGCCCGGCCACCCGACCACACCCGGGTTCGCCGGGGCTGTCGGCCCCTGCCGGGGGTGCCCTGTGGAGGGGGGCAGGACACCCCGGCCCCCAAGACCCCCAAGACACAGAAGGAGGCAGAGAAGAAG
>NZ_KQ950181.1:593453-599193 GCF_001517975.1 Thermobifida cellulosilytica TB100 | reverse complement strand
GTGGGCCAGCAGGCCGCCGAGGTGCTGGACACCTTCATCTACTGGCAGACCCTCGCGGTGGGCGAGTGGAGCTACGGCGCGGCGGCCGGCCTGGTCAAGGGCGTGGTCGGCCTGGCGCTGATCCTGGTGGCCAACAAGGTCGCCCACATGATGGGCGAGAACGGAATCTACCGGCGGACATCATGACGACACCGACACGGCAGCGCCCGGTCTGGGCCGAGACCCCCTCCCTGCCCGAACGCGCCGTCAAGGCGGCGGTGCTGGCCGCGATCGCGCTGGCGGTGCTGTTCCCCCTCTACGTGGTGGTGCTGACCAGCCTCTCCCCCGCCGCGGCGATCAACGACGCGGGCGGCCTGGTGGTGATCCCCCGCGGGCTCTCCCTGGCCGCCTACGCCGAACTGTTCGCGGGCGGCGTGGTGACCCGCGCCGTCGCGGTCAGCATCGGCGTCACCGCGGTGGGCACCGCGATCAGCCTGGCCGCCTACGGGCTGGCGCGCCCCGGATCGCTGCTGCACCGCCCCCTGCTGTTCCTGGTGCTGCTGACCTTCCTGTTCGGCCCCGGCATGATCCCCAGCTACCTGATGGTCAGCTCGCTGGGGCTGATCGACAGCTACTGGGCGCTCGTCCTGCCCACCGCGGTCAACGCGTTCAACCTGGTGGTGATGCGCGCGTTCTTCATGAACATCCCCCGCGAGGTCTCCGACAGCGCCCGGGTGGACGGCGCCAGCGAGTGGAAGATCCTCACCCGCCTGGTGCTGCCCATGTCCAAGGGGGTGGTCGCGGTGGTCGGACTGTTCTACGCGGTCGGCTACTGGAACGCGTTCTTCAACGCGATCCTCTACATCAACGACAACGCCAAGTGGCCGCTGCAACTGGTGCTGCGCCAGTACGTGCAGCAGGGCCAGAACATCAGCGTCGGCGCCCTCGCCGACGCCTCCCAGGCGGCCAGTGCCCTGCCGCCCAGCCTGGCCCTGCAGATGGCGATCGTGGTGATCGCGCTGGTACCCGTCCTGGCCATGTACCCGTTCGTGCAGCGCCACTTCACCAAGGGCGTCATCATCGGCGCGGTGAAGGGCTGAGGGCCTGCCCGTGCCCGCCGCCCCGGTTGTGCCGGGGCGGCGGGCACGGGTGCCGCGGGCCCTCGCGGGGGCGGGGCCTGCGGCACCCCCGGCAGGACGTCACCGGGTGGACACGGTCTGCCGCACACCGCTACAATTCCCGACGCAAAGGCTCATCACGGAAAGGTTCGGGACCACGGACAGCTCGATGCGGGAGCAGGCGCACGGCGCCGTGACGCACAGCTTTTATCTGACCTAGGTCCCCACGCCAGTCAGCGTGCCCTCTTTCTGCTCGACGCCCTCCTCCTCGTCGTCCTCTTCGCCCTGCTGTGCGGCCTGACGGTCTTCTCCGTGGCCTTCGGCTGGGGCTGCGCCCGCCTGCTGCTGCGGCGACTACGACTCCGTGGAGAGCTCGGGACGGCTCCGCAGGGCACGGCGAACACGGTCTGCGGCCCGGTCACCGGAACGGTGGTGCAGAGCGGACGGATCGACGCGGTCCACGTCCACCTGGGCCCCCACCCCGCGGCCCCGCACCCCTGCGCGCACCGGACCGACTGAGACGCGTCGGCCGGACCCCGGTCCCTCCGCGGTTTCCGGTCGGCCAGGGCGGCGGATCCCGCTCCAAGGGGCTGCACGGTCTTGCCTTCCCCGCCGATGGCTGTCATGTTCGAAGGGCCGGCCGTCACGGTCCGTGCCGACCGGCCCCACCCGCCGGAGTCGTCCTCCCTGCTCGACCGGTTCGCCCCCGGGCCTGCCGGCCCCCCCACGTCCGGAGCGCCCATGACCGCCGCGTTGGAGACCATCGAGCTGACCAAACGGTTCGGCGAGGCCACCGCCGTCGACCGCATCACCCTGTCCGTCCCCCAGGGGTCGTTCTACGGCCTGGTGGGCCAGAACGGCGCGGGCAAGACCACCACCCTGTCGATGGCCGTCGGCCTGCTGCGCCCCGACTCCGGGCGCTCCCGCATCCTCGGCGTCGACGTGTGGGAGGACCCCGCACGCGCCAAGGCGCTGGTCGGAGTGCTTTCCGACGGGCTGGCCATGCCGGAGTGGCTGACCGGCCGCGAGGTGCTGACCTACCTGGGAGCGCTGCGCGGACTGGACGAGGACGTGGTCGCCGAACGGACCGGGGAGCTGCTGGCCGTCCTGGAGCTGGACCGGGCGGAGACCACGCTGGTCATCGACTACTCCACCGGCATGCGCAAGAAGATCGGCCTGGCCACCGCGCTGCTGCACGCCCCGCGGCTGCTGGTGCTGGACGAGCCGTTCGAGGCCGTCGACCCGGTCTCGGCCGCCACGATCAAGACGATCCTGCGGGGCTTCGTCGCGGGCGGCGGGTCGGTCGTGCTGTCCAGCCACGTCATGGCGCTGGTGGAGGAGCTGTGCGACCACGTCGGCGTGATCGACCGGGGCAGGGTCGCGGCGGCCGGCCCCCTCGCCGAGGTCAGGAGGTCGTCGACCCTGGAGGAGCGGTTCGTGTCGCTGGTCGGCACCGACACCGGCGGGATACGGGAGTTGTCGTGGCTGTCGCGCTGACCATGGCCCGTATGAAGCTGGCCGTCGTCCGCCACTCGATGAGCGGGCGGCGCGCCGGGTTCGCCGCCGTCGGCGTCCTGCTCGGCGCCGCCGGGGCGGCGGGCACGGTCGCACTCGCCTTCACCGGGGCCGAACTGCTCGCCGCCGGCTACGCGGTGTGGCTGCTGGGCTGGCTGCTCGGCCCGATCTTCACGGGCGGCGGGGACGAGACGGTCCGCCCGGAGTTCTTCACCCCCCTGGGCCTGTTGCCCCGGCGGCTGGCGGCCGGACTGCTGGCGGCCGCGTTCGTCGGCGCCGGCCCCGCTCTCAGCCTGCTGGCCCCTGGGCGGGCTGGTCGTGCTCGGCGCCGGCCGCAGCGCGGCGGCCGCCGCCGTCGCCCTCCCCGCCGCGGTGCTGCAGTTGGCGCTGTTCGTCCTGCTGTCCAAGGTCGTGGTCGCGCTGTTCGGCCTGGTCCTGCGCAGCCGGGCGGGCGCGATCGCCTCGGGGGTGCTCAACGCCCTGGTCCTGGCGCTGCTCAGCCAGGGCGGGGTGGTCGCGGTCGCCTACGGCGAGGCCGGGGGCCTGCCTCCGGCGGTGGACGCCGTGCTGCACGCCCTGCCCTCGGGCTGGGGCGTGGTCGCGGTGGAGTCGGCGGCCCAGGGCCGCTGGGCGCTGTCGGCGGGTGTGCTCGCCGGCCAGGTCCTGCTCGTCGCGCTGCTGCTCGCGGCGTGGGCGGCGCTGCTGACCCGGCGGGTCGGGGTGGCGCGGACCACGGCCGGCGGCCGCGGCCGCATGCGCGCCGCCACGGCCTCGGGCGCGGTGCTGGGCCGGGAGCTGCGCACCTGGTCCCGCGACCCGGTGCGCAGCCACCAGTTGACGTTCGCGCTGGCCTACGGGGTGTTCTTCGCCGCGCTGCCGCTGCTGACGGGCTGGGAGCAGATGCTGCCGTGGTCGGGGCCGGTCTTCGTGCTCATGGCCGCCATGCTGTCGGCCAACGTCTACGGCGTCGACGGAACCGCGCTGTGGCTGCTGCTGCTCACCCCCGGGGGCGACGACGTGCGCGGCCGCCAGCTGGCCTGGCTGCTGTTCGTCACGCCGGCGGCACTGGCGCTGACCGTCGGGTTCACCGTCCTGGTCGGCGGGCCGTGGCCGCTGCTGCTGGCGGTCCTGTCCGCCCTGCTGGGCGGCTGCGCGGGCCTGGTGCCGCTGGTGTCGGTGTACGCGCTCGTGCCCGGCGTCGACCCGCACCGGCGTTCCGGCAACCCGCTGCGCCTCACCGAGGACGAGGGGTCGGCGACCGGGATGATGTACGTCATGATGCTGCTGGGCCTGCTTCCTGCGGTGCCCGCCGCGGTCGCGGCCGTCCTGTACGGCTGGGCGGGGGTGCCCGTGGGCCTGGCCACGGGGCTGCTGTGCTGGTGGGGACTGGGGGCGCTGGCCGCACGCGGGCTGCGCGCGCGGCCCCGAACTGCTGCACATGATGCGCACCGGGCGCCGCGACCCGGGCACGTCCCGGCTGGCGGACTTCGGTGAACTGCCCCGGCAGAAACAGTTCCTGGTGGGCGTGTGCATGACGCTGTGCCCGGTCGCGCTGTTCCCGCAGGGCATCGTGCCGGGCGTGTTCAAGGTCACCGGGATGGACAGCAGGGCCTGGTTCCTGGCCCTGTACCTGCCGCCGTGGACGCAGTGGCCGGTGATCGCCGTCATGGTCGCCCTGGGGGTGGCGCTGGGCGTGGCCGGTCTGCGTCTGATGCAGCAGGACCGCCGGCCCGGACAGGACGCGGCGGAGGAGGCCGCGGGCTCCTGACCGGCCGGCCCGGCACAGGGGCCGTCGGGGAGGTCCCACGGCAGGGCTGCCGCAGCGGGCCGCCGGTTGCCGCCCCGACGGCACGGCCCGCACGGCACTGTTTCCCCTGTCGGAGAATTCCCGGAAAAGGGCCGTGTTCCGCGCCCTGCCTCCGGTGCCGGATGGTACGCGTCTTTGGGGCAGTCGACCCCTTTTTCTTCCTTTTCTGTGGACTCCCCGGTGGGCACCGCGGTCTCCACGGTGAGGATTTCTCCGAAATTCTCACCCTCGGCACACGGGAGAACCCGCGGCTCACCGATTTCCCGAATGGCCGGAAACGGCCTCGCGGTGCATTCCACCCTGGTTGAGCTGCGCCGACCGCTCATCTGCCGCACTCCGCGACGAAAGCCGGATTTTTTTGTGCCTTCTGCGCGGATTAGACTCGGCCGTGTCCACGCGGCACCCCCGTACCGGTGGCGTGCTCTTCCCTTCCGCCCCCGACCAGGAATTCTCTTCGTCATGCGGCTGACCTCGGTGTGGCTGGGCTGGCGTTCGGTGCGGCACCGTCCCGGATCCGTTCTGGGCGCCGCGATCGTGCTGGTGATCAGCGCCGCTCTGGTGAGCGGCCTCTCCTTCGTCTACTTCTCGGCGGACCGCCAGGAGCCGACGGTCGAACGCTATGCGGGCGTTCCTCTGGTCGTCGTCCCGGAGCATCCGGGCGGGCAGGTCCCGCTCTCCCTGGCCGCCGCCCTCGACGAGCTTGCGCAGGTGGCCGAGACGGTGCCCGAGACGACCTTCCCGGCGACACTGCTGGACCCCGACGGCCGCGTGGTCCGCGTCCCCGGCACCGAACGCGGTTTCGGACACGGTTGGGGCAGCGCCGCGCTCACCCCGTTCGAGGTGGGTGAGGGAGAACCGCCCGCGGCGGACGGAGAGGTGGTGGTCGACCGTCCCCTGGCCGAAGCGGGCGGCCTGGCCGTCGGGCAGACGGTCACCGTTCTGGTCCTGGGCACGATCGAGGAGTACCGGGTGTCGGGAATCGCCGATCCGGCCGACCCGGTGCGGTGGCGCCACCAGTCCGCGCTCTTCTTCACCGACTCCCGGGCCGCAGAACTGGGCGGCCTGGATCCCGGCCACGCCGACGCCCTGGGGGTCCGTCCGGCCGACGGGGTCAGCGAGGCGGCCCTCACAGCGGCGGTCGACGACGTGCTCACCGCCACCGGGGGCCGCTACACGGTCCTGGCCGGCACCGACCAGGGCGAGTTCGAAGGAGCGGTCTCGGCGGAGAACGACCGCTTCGTCGCCTCCTCGATGCAGACCCTCCTGGTGTGGACCATGGTCGTCACCACCGGGGTGGTGGCCGGCGCGGTCGGCCTGGCCG
>NZ_KQ950181.1:527499-592031 GCF_001517975.1 Thermobifida cellulosilytica TB100 | reverse complement strand
TCATCGGGGTCTTCCTGGTGCTGGGGGCGGCCAACTCCGTCAGCGTCGCCCAGTTCGACCGGAGGAACGAGTTCCGCGGCATGCGCCTGCTGGGGTTCACCTGGCGGCAGATCCACCGCACCGTGACGGCCGAGACCGTCCTCACCGTCACGCTGGCGTTCGGTGTGGCGGTGCTCGTGGTCCTGTGGATCGCCGTCCTGACGGCGCTGCGGTCCGGGGCGGCTGCCCTGTCCCTGCTCCCGCAGCTCCTCCCGGTCGCTTCGGTGGCCGCGCTCGGCGGGGTGGCGCTGCTGCTCTCCACGGTGGGGACGCTGGGCACGGTGCGCGGCATCCGGAGGGGCCGGTGAGCGCGGGGCCGCTTCTCCACGCAACCGGCGCGGCGGAACGCACACGCCACGGGCACGGGTCCCGCCGGTGCGCGGCGGGACGACAGAGAGGCAGGACGAGATGGCACGGCGGAACGGAACCACGGCCGGGGCGGCGGTGCGCCTGGAGTCGCTGTGGAAGGTGTACGGCACAGGCCAGGCCGAGGTGGTGGCGCTGCGGGACGTCACGGTCGACTTCCCCGCCTCCTCCTTCACCGCGGTCATGGGCCCCTCCGGGTCGGGCAAGACCACGCTCCTGCAGTGCGCGGCCGGACTGGCCGAACCCACCAGGGGCTCGGTCAGGCTCGGCGGCACCGACATCGCGGGCCTGCAGGAGAAGGAACTGGCGCTGGTACGGCGGCAGCGGATGGGCTTCGTCTTCCAGTCGTTCAACCTGCTTCCGGCACTGACCGGCCGGGAGAACACGGTGCTGCCGCTGCAGCTGGCCGGCCGCGGCGTGGACCGGGACTGGCTGGAGCTGATCCTGGAGCGGACCGGGATGCGCGAGCACATCGACCGCTATCCGCACGAACTGTCCGGGGGCCAGCAGCAGCGGGTGGCGGTCTGCCGGGCACTGCTGGCCCGTCCCGAGGTGATCTTCGCGGACGAGCCGACCGGGGCGCTGGACAGCCGCACCGGGGAGGAGATCCTCGCGCTGCTGCGGGCCTCGGTGGACGAACTCGACCAGACGGTGGTCATGGTGACCCACGAGCCGGCGGCCGCGGCCTGCGCCGACCGGGTGCTGTTCCTGCGTGACGGCCGCATCGCCGGCACCCTGGAGCAGCCGACCGCCGCATCGCTCAGGGCCCACCTGGACGCGCTGGAACGCGCCCGGTGACCACGCCGCGGGCTCCCGGCCACCGGGCGGCCCGGAAAGCGGGCGGTGCAGAAGCCCGTGCAGGCGCCCGCGACCGCCAGGATGCCCGCCCTCACGGGGCCCCGACCGGCCCCGCACCGGCTCGCTCGGCCCCGTCCCCGGTTTAGGGGAGGAGCGGGAGCGTTCGAGGAGCCCTCGTGCGGTCCGCACCGGCCGGCGGTGGGTGGGGGAGCCGGTCAGCGATCCCCCGTGCTGCACCGAGCCCGCCTCCTCCCCCGAGGCGGGCCGGACGGCGAAGGCGCCGTTGCGCTCCACCGGCTCCACGTGCCGCCACGGGGCCGTGCTGTGGAAGAAGCCGTCGACGACCACGACGCCCCGCTCGTCGAGTCGGACCCGGGAGTACCACCCCGGCGGCCAGAGAGCGGCCGGGAGTCCGCCGAACGTCCCGGAGCCGAGGAACACCTGCCCCGGAGACCGGGCCTCCGTTCCCATCGCGGTCCCGGGAAGAAGCGTGAACAGGGGCGAGAACCACGCCACGGCCTGGCAGACAGGCCTCCGTACGACCACTGCCGCCCCTTCCCGCGCACACGAGAGGGTCCGTTCCCGACGGGCTTCCCCGGGCCGGGGGACAGCCGTACCGGCCCGGGGCCTCCGCGGTTCCCCGAACCCCGCCGCGGCCCCGACCGCCGCGGCCCCCGCGGTGGACGGTCGCACCGCCCCTCCGGCTCGGCAGCGCGACGGCTACCGGCCGCCTCCGCCCGTCTCGGCCACCCGGGCGGCGAAGACCTCGACCGCGTCGAAGCGCACGGAGCGGAGCACGTCGAAGGAGTGCTGCGCCCCCGGCAGCTCCGCGTGGCAGACCGGGGCGGCCGAGGCCTGCCGCAGCGCCGAGACGAAGCGGCGGGCGTCCGCCGCGGGCACCAGCGTGTCGTGGTCGCCGTGGACCACGAGGAACGGCGGCGCGCCGGCGTGGACCCGCGCCGTCGGCGAGGTCTCGGCCCCGCTCATCCCGTAGTAGGCGCCGAAGTAGCCGTACAGGCACACGGCGGCGGCCACCGGGGGTCCGGTGTCCGCCGCAGCGGACCGGTGGGCGGGGCTTCTCGGCGGTGAGGGCGAGCAGCGCGGCCGGGTGGGCGCCCGCGGAGCTGCCTGCCACCACCACCGTGTCCCCGTCCGCGCCGTGGGCCGCACCGTGTTCGCGCACCCAGGCGAGCACCTGCCCGGCGTCGGCCAGGTGCTCGGCGAGGCCCGCCCCGGGACGCAGCCGGTCGTTCGCGCTGACGCACACCCGCCCCCGCGCGGCGACCCGGTGGAGCAGGGCACGCGCCTCACGGTCCTTGCCTCCGCCGGTGTACCCGCCGCCGTGCAGGTACACCAGCGCGGGGCGGCCCCCGGGCCGGGAGCGGTGCCGGTAGACGTCGAGCAGGTGGCGTCTGCCCGCGTCCCCGTAGGGGGTGTCCGCGATCCGTTCGACGCCGCGGGGCCGCACCGGCAGCGGCACGAGCAGGGTCCGCAGGAGGTCGCGCCGCCGGGGCGCGGGGGTGCGCACGGGCGCGCCGAACCCTTCGGCCAGGGCCCGGTCCAGGACGGGCCTGGCGCGCAGACCCCGCCGTGCCAGGAGCACGAGTCCCAGCGCGGTCGCGGTGGCCAGGGCGACGGCCGCCCAGGCGGCGGGTGAGGCGACGTCGCCCTGGGCGAAGGCCGGCGCGGTCGCGGCCGACAGCCAGACCAGCGCGAGGAACGGCTGCTCGTTGAGCAGCAGCCCGACCAGAAGGCGACGGCGGCGGGCACGCGGGGCCGGGCCGGCGCGGCCAGGGCGACCCCCGTGCACCACGCGGCGAGTACCACGGTGGCCAGGTAGCCGACGGGCACGCTCACCCGCGCGTCCCGGCCGAAGGGGCCAGGCCGGCCACGAGCACCACGGCGACCACCAGGTGCAGCGCCACCAGCACCACCAGGGCCGCGGTGTTGACCGCGCCCAGCGGCCCGAGCAGCGACACCGCGCCCACCGCGACGGCGATCCCCGTCCAGACCCGCCGCGGCCGCCGCAGGAACCGTTCCAACAGCGCGAGCAGCGCCCAGGCCGCCAACGCGGCGGCCAGGCTCGCGACGGCCACCGCCCCCGCCCCCACCTGCTGGACCGTCGCGCCAGTGCGGACGGACAGGTCGACCCCGGCCACCACGACCGCCAGCCCCCACACCGCCAGCGCGGCGGCCGTCGCGGCGACCACCGTCACCCCCCGCCGCACGGCCGTGCCGCCCGTCGCACGCCGCGGTCGCGTGTTCTGCGTCGACATGGGTCCTGCTCCCCTCATCGGAGCCGGACGGACGGTCCGCCCGGCTCCCCCAGCGTCGCCGCGCCGGCGTAAAGCCCGCGTCGGCCGCGCGGCCAGGCCGCCCCCGACTTTGGTCGGGGGCGGCCCCTCCCCCGGTGGGAGGCGGCGCCGACCGCGCGGGGCTTACCCTTTCCGGGTGACCGACCTGCTCCCCGACGGATCGGGGCCCGCACAGCGACGCGTCCCCCTTCCCCGCGCGCTCGGCGCGGCCGCCGGGGTGGCCGCGTTGGCGGCGCTGGCGGCCTGGGCGCGCCACGCCACCGCTCCCGCCGAGGGCCTGCTGCTGCTCGACCTGGTACTGGCGGTGCTGGGTGGTCTGGCCGTGCCGCTGCTGCTGCGGTACCCGCTGGCGGGCACGCTCGGGCTCACCGCGGCGGCGACCCTGTCGGTGTCCCTCACCCCGGCGGCTTCGCTGGGCGTGCTCCTGGTCGCGCAGCGGCGCAGCCTGCCGGTCGCGGCCGCGGCGGGCGTCGCGGCACACGCCGCGCAGGGGGTGTGGCGACCGCACGAGGACGTCTCCCTGGGCTGGTGGCTGGCGCTGGTGGCGGTCGGCTACAGCGCGCTGGTCGGCTGGGGGGTGCTGCTGCGGACCCACCGCGCGCTGGCCTGGGCGCTGCGGGAGCGGGCCCGCCGCGCCGAGGCCGAGCAGGGGCGGCGGGTGGCCGAGGCGCGGATGCTGGAACGCACCCGCCTGGCCCGCGAGATGCACGACGTGCTGGCGCACCGGCTGTCCCTGCTCGCCACCTACGCGGGTGCGCTGGAGTAGCGCCCCGACTCGGCGCCGGAGAAGCTGGCGCACGCCGCGGGGGTGGTGCGCGCCGGTGCCCACCAGGCACTGGAGGAGCTCCGTGAGGTCATCGGCCTGCTGCGGGACTCCGACGGCGCGGCGGGGCCGGCCCCGGTCTGGGCCGATCTGGCCGGGTTGGTCGAGGAGTCCCGCGCCGCCGGGGCGCAGGTGGTGTTCAGCGACAGGACGGTCGAGCCGGAGACGCTGCCCGCCTCGGTGGTCCGCACCGCCTACCGTGTGCTGCAGGAGGGGCTGACCAACGCCCGCAAGCACGCTCCCGGCCAGCCGGTGCGGCTGGTGCTGGCGGGACGGCCCGGGCAGCACCTGGTGCTGGAGGTGCGCAACCGGATCGTCGCCGGGGACGTGCCGCAGGCCGTCCCCGGCAGCGGCACCGGCCTGGTCGGCCTGACCGAACGGGTGCGCCTGTGCGGCGGACAGCTGGACCACGGGACCTTCTCGGGGGAGTTCCGGCTGTGCGCCCGGCTAGCATGGCCTGCGTGAGCCGTCCGCTGCGGGTGCTGATCGTCGACGACGACGCGCTCGTGCGCACGGGACTGGCGATGATGCTCGACGGCGCCGAGGGCATCGCCGTGGTGGGCGAGGCCGCCGACGGCGAGGAGGCGGTCGCGCTCGCCGGCACCCACTTTCCCGACGTGGTGCTCATGGACCTGCGGATGCCGGGGGTGGACGGCGTCGCCGCCACCCGCAGGCTGCGCGGTACTCCCCGTCCGCCCGAGGTCGTCGTGCTGACCACCTTCGACTCCGACGACGACATCCTGCGCGCGCTGCGCGCCGGGGCCAGCGGCTACCTGCTCAAGGACACTCCGCCGCCACGGATCGCGGAGGCCGTCCGCCGGGCCGCCGACGGGGAGCCGGTGCTGTCTCCCCGGGTCGCCCGCCGCCTCATGGACCGGGTGGCCGTGCACGCCGAGTCCCGTCGGCGGGCGCGGACCGCGCTGGCCGCCCTCAGCCCCCGCGAGTACGAGGTGGCGCTGGCGGTGGCCCGGGGCCTCAGCAACGCCGAGATCGCCGCGGAACTGCTGTTGAGCGTGGCCACGGTCAAGGCCCACGTCTCGACCGTTCTGGCCAAACTCGCCCTGGACAACCGCACCCAGCTGGCCCTGCTCGCCCACGACGCCGGACTGGAGTGAACGGGGCGCGCTCTCCGGCGTCCCGGGACGCCCCTCACCCCCGGGTCGCGGCGATCCGGGCGACGGCCTCCGGCAGGCGGGGGTCGGCGGCCGACCAGATCCCGTCGGGACCGGTCAGGACGCCCGCCTCACGCAGCCGCGCCCAGACCCGGTCGGGGACCTGGGGGAGGTCCACGGCCGCCACACGGTCCAGGCGGTCGGGCGCGTGGGCGAGCGCGTTGGCCACGGCCTGCTCGCAGTCGGGGCCGAGCAGCAGGACCAGCGCCGCGGCGTCGCGCAGCGCCTCGGACCACAGCGCCGTGCTGTCCACGCCGCGGGGGCTGCCCATCAGGCACAGCGGGACGGGCCAGTCGGGGCGGTGCACGGCCCGGCTGACGGCGAGCTCCACGGTGACGGGCGTGTGCGGGTCCGCCGGGTAGTCCATGCACAGCAGGGCTCCCCGGTCCCCGGTGAGCGCGGCGACGAAGGCGCGTTCCCGTTCCAGGGTGGCCGCGACGACCACGATCTTGCGGGCTCCGCTGCGGTCGTGGTCGGGGTCGATCCCGACCAGCCCGGCCTCGGCCAGGTCCTGGCAGACCTTGGCGACCAGGCCGAGGGGCAGGCCGGTCTCGGCCGCGATCTCGGCCAGTACCGCGGGGCCGCGGTGCAGTCGGGCGACGACGGCGGGGGTGGCGGGGCTGGGGCACAGGGAGTGCGCGTGGGTGACCGCGCGCCCGAGGGCGTCGGTGGTCTCGGTCAGGCGCAGGGTCTCGGTGTGCCGCAGGGGGCGCTGGGACCAGCGGGCGGGAAGGCCCAGGAGGGGGCGGAGGCTGCTGGCGGGGACGGTCACGGGGGTTCCTCCGGGAGGGGGCGAGCCGTCCATAGTGTTGCCGCATCGGACGGGGCGTTCAACCCGGGGCGCGCAGGCCGAACGCCGGGGGATCCGGATGCGGCCCCCCAAGGAATCTGAAATCATCCCGGGGTATCCCTCAAACCCCTGGGACACAGGGGTTCCACAACCGTCCTGTGTTTTGGAGACCGTTCACATGCCCCCCTTGTCACCCCGGGTGCTGATCGTCGGGGCCGGACAGTCCGGCCTCTTCCTCGGACACCGTCTGCTCGACCTGGGCTTCCGGGTCGAGTTGATCACCAACCAGACCTCCCTGGAGATCCGGGAGAGTCCGGCCTCGGTCACCCAGTTCGCCGCCCCGTCCACGCGGGCCCTGGAGGAGCAGGCCGGGCTGGACCTGTGGCGGGAACAGGCACCGCGGTTCGAACGGGTCCGCCTGTCGATGATCCCCCCGCAGGGGGACGTCTTCCGCTTCTCCGGGCGTCTGGGCGCCTCCCCCATCGGTGAGCGGATCGGCGAGCACGCGGTCAGCGTGGACCGGCGCATCAAGATGGCCGACTGGTTGGAGTACCTGGAGGACAAGGGCGCCAAGGTCCACATCCAGACCGCCACCCTGGCCGACCTCAAGTACTACATCAGGATGTACGACCTGGTGGTGGTGGCCGTGGGCGCCGACCAGCTCGGCGACCTGTTCCACGTCGACCGGAGCCGCTTCTCCGGCGCGCACGAGCGGGTGATGGTCCAGGCGATCCTCGACGGGGTCGCCTGGGAGGGCGACCGGCAGCTCGACGTCTACACCTCCCCCCACGGCGAGGTGTTCCTGACCCCGTTCCTGACCTCCCAGGGCGAGGCGACCAGTGTGACGATGCTGAGCACCCCGGGCGGTTCGCTGGACGCCGGGGGGATGGCCGGCCGCAGCCCTGGGCCGCTGCTGGCGGGGATGCAGACCCTGCTGCGCGAGCACCTGCCCGAGGTCTACGAGCGCATCGCCCACCTGGGGGTCGACGACCTGGTGGGCGGCGCCAAGGACATCACGTACTCGAAGTTCACCCCGATGGTGCGCAAGCCGGTCGCCTTCCTCGACGGCGTCCCCATGCTGGGCATGGCCGACGTGGTCGTCACCTCCGACCCGATCACCGGGCAGGGCTGGGCGAACTCGACCTTCTGCGCCCAGGTCTACGCAGACGCGATCGCCGAGCGCGCCCACTCGGGCAAGCCGTTCGACGCGGAGTTCATGGAGAACGCGTTCGACAAGTTCTACCAGGAGCGGGGGCGCCACAGTGCGGTCCTGGCCGGCATGGTGCACAACTTCTGGCGGGGGACGCTGCCGCCCCACTTCAACGACCTGATCGGGGCGGTCGTGCGCTACCCGGAGGTCGCCGACCGGTGGATCAGCGGCTTCAACGACCCGGCCGACTACGAGCGGTGGATGTTCGACCCGCAGGCCGCGCGGGACTACATCGCCGAGGTCGCCGCCAGGGCCGGAAGCTGAGCGGGACCGTTCTCCCGGGGCCGCTCCGGTATCGGCCGAAACCGGAGCGGCCCCGTTTTCTCACGGGTAAACCATGAGAAAAGTCAAATTTGTCCCTTATGGCACAAAAGCCAATCATTGGTAAAGTTCTGAGTCATGGATTATGTGAAAAACCGGATGCGGATCCTCGCGGGAACCGCATCCGGTTTTTCGCGCGCGCCTGCGTCTTCCCTGGTGGGAGGCGCTTCTCGGCCGCCCATGACCTCGCTCCCCCGATCGAGTCCCACTCGATGGTTTTCCCCCACCAAGAAGAGGTTATGTCTTGACCGAAAACAAGGCGAACAGCAAGCTGTACAGCCACTGGTGGATGAGCAAGGGCTACACCGCCGGTGTCATCTGGTTCAGCCACGCCTTCGCATGGCAGGTCCCCAACAGCCTCCTGCACCGCAACCACCGCGACAACGTCGGCCCGTCCCACCTGACCGTCGGCCCGGGCAACGGCTACTTCCTGAGCAAACTCCCCAAGGACACCCCGCTGCGCACCCTGCACCTGCTCGACCTCAACCCGGCCTGCCTGGAGATCACCCGCAAGCGCCTCAGCGGCCGGTTCGACATCCGCACCACCGAGCAGGACGCCCTCAAGCCGTGGCCGGTGGAGCCGGAGAGCCTCGACTCGGTCGACTCCCACATGATGCTGCACACCGTGCGCGGCAAGGACATGTGGGACAAGGAGCCGCTGATGGCCGAGGCGGCCCGCGCCCTCAAGCCCGGCGGCCGCTTCTTCGGCTGCACCGTTCTCGGCAAGGGCGACGAGCTGCGCATCAACGCCCTGGCGCGCAGGCTCCTCGACCTCTACAACAGCCAGGAGAACACCTTCTGCAACCTCGGCGACTCGCCGGAGGACCTGAGGAAGGTCCTGGAGAAGCACTTCTCCACGGTCGACTTCCAGGTGGTCGGCACCGTGGGCGTGTGGGTGGCGACCAAGTAGCAGACGTCGGGGCGGCCGACTTCCGCACCGCCGGCCGCCCCTGCCCACACACCGCGGACTCGTCCCCCGGCTCCTCACTCCAAGCACCACCACACGTCACTTCCGTCCAGGTCTCTGCACAACCGTTCACGTGACGAGGTTTTGTCGTGCCTGAAAACAGTCAGTCCCCCCGTCCGTCACGACCGCTCATCGCGATCACCGGTATCGGATGCCGACTGCCCGGGGGCATCGACTCCCCCACCGCCCTGTGGGACGCCATGGTCAAGGGCGAGTCCGTCCTCTCCCCGATCCCGGGCGAACGCTGGGAACGGATGCGCTCGCAGCTTCACCCCGACCAGCGCCCGGAACAGCCGTGGACCGCCGGGACGATCGACGACATCGAGGCCTTCGACCACCAGGCGTTCTCCATCCCCGCCCATGAAGCCGCACAGCTCGACCCGCAGCAGCGCATGATCCTGGAAGTCGTCGTCGAGGCGCTGAACGACGCGGGTCTTCCCCCCTCCTCGCTGGCCGGGAGCCGGACCGGGGTGTGGAGCGGATCGGCCTGCTTCGACCAGGGGCTGATGACCCTACAGCCCGGACGGTTCCAGCGGATGACGACCATGGCCGGGGCAGCCATGGCGATGCTGGCCAACCGCGTCTCCTACCACCTCGACCTGCGCGGGCCGTCCATGAACGTCGACACCGCCTGCTCCGCCTCGGGAACCGCCCTGCACCTGGCCCGCCAGTCCCTGCTCCTGGGAGAGGTCGACACCGCCATCGTCATCGGCGTCAACCTCATGCAGTTCTCCGGCATCACCGCGGGCTTCGTCGACGGCGGGGTGATCGCCGCCGACGGGATGTGCCGCCCCTTCGACGAGGACGGCGAGGGATACGTGCGCGCCGAGGCGACCGCGGTCCTCGTGCTGCGCCGCCTGGACGACGCGCAGGAGTCCCGCGACCGCGTCTACGCGCTCGTCCGCGGCTCGGCCGCCAACTGCGACGGCTACTCGCCCGCGGGCCTGTACGCCCCCAACCCGTCGGTCCACCGGGACCTGCTGAAGGACGCCTACGCCGACGCGGGCATGGACCCCGCCCACGTCGACTACGTGCAGTGCCACGGCACCGGCACCAAGGCCGGGGACTCCTCCGAGGGCCGCGCCCTGGCCCGCGTCCTCACCCCGGGCCGCGAGGGGCCGCTGGCCATCGGCTCGGTCAAGTCCCTGGTCGGCCACACCGAGGGGGCCTCCGGCGTGGTCGGGGTGATCGCGGCCGCGCTGGCCGTGTACCACGCCACCATCCCGCCCACCGCGTGCCACGAGACGCTCCGCTCCACCCTCAGGCGGCTCCCGCTGCGGGTGCCCACCGAGCCGGAGCCGTGGCCGCAGACCGGACGGCCGCGCACCGCGGGGGTGAGCGCCTTCGGACTGGGCGGCTCCAACATCCACATCGTCCTGGAGCAGGCCCCCGAACCCGCGCCCGAGGAGGAGGACGGCACGGCCGCCCGCCCGCGCCTCGTCCCCCTCAGCGCGCTGTCGGAGGCCCGGCTGCGCGACCTCGCCCAGGCGTGGGCGCCGGTCCTGGCCGACAGCACCGACCTGGGCCGGGTGGCCTCGACCGCGCAGCACCGCCGCGACCACCACCCGGTGCGCGCCGCCGTCGTCGTCGAGCACCCGCAGCAGGCCGCCGCGGCCCTGCTGGCCCTGGGCGCGGGCCGCTCCCACCCCGCCCTGGTCGGCCCGGCCGCCGCACCCCCCAAACCGGGGCGGTTGGTGTGGATGTTCGCCGGGCAGGGCTCCCAGCACGCCGCCATGGCCCGCGCCTGCCACGCCGAACTGCCGGTGTTCCGCGAGGCGATGGAGGAGGCGCGCGCGGCCCTGGCCGCGCACCTGGGACGGCAGCCGTGGCGTCCGGGCGAGCCGATCCCCGACTTCGAGACCGCCCAGCACGCCATCTGGCTCACCCAGGTCGCCCAGGCCGCGACCTGGCGGCACTGGGGGCACACCCCCGACGTGGTCATCGGCCACTCCCTGGGCGAGGTGGCCGCCGCCCACGCCGCCGGCGCCCTGTCCCTGGACGACGCCGCCCGGGTGGTGGCCGCGCGCAGCGCCCTGCTGGCCGAGCTCGAACCGGTGGGAGGCCTGCTGGTCACCGACCTGACCGCCGAGCGCGCAGAGGAGGTCATCGCCGAGCACGGCCTGGTCGGCACGCTGGTGGCGGCGGCCTACAACGCCCCCGACACCACTGTGCTCAGCGGCCCCGAGGAGCCCTTGGAGGAGCTGCGCGCCGCCCTGGAGGCCCGGGGGGTGTTCGCCCGCCGCGTGCCCAACGACGTGCCCGCCCACTCCCCCAGCGTGGCCCCGCTCACCGGGCGCCTGGCCGCCGCCCTGGACGGCATCGCCCCCCGCAGCAGCGACGTGGTCTTCTGCTCCACGGCCGAGGCCGCCGTGGTCGACGGCGCAGCACTGGACGCCGCCTACTGGGCGCGGCAGTTGCGCTCGCCCGTGCGCTTCACCGACGCCCTGGCGCGGGCGGTGGACGACGGTGCGACAGTGCTGGAGCTGGGCGGACGCTCCACCCTGGGCCGTCCCGCCACCGCGGTCCTGGCCGCTGCGGGCACGGACGCGGCCGTGGTGGCCGCGGGCGACGCCGACCGCGGCGACCACGCCGCGCTGCTGGACCAACTGGCCGCCCTGCACCTGCGCGGCCGCTCCCCCGCCCGCTGGCCCGAGCCGGTGCGCTCCCCGGTGCGGCTGCCGGTGCGCTGGGACCACGGCCAGTTGTCCGACGCCACCGCGGCCGCCCCCACGCTGGCCGAGGCCCTCGCCGCGCCGGAGCCCGACCCGGCCGCGGTCCTGGAGGCCCTGGTGCACCTGGTCGCCGACACCGTGGGCATCACCCCCCAGGAGGTGGACGCGGAGCGCTCCCCGATCGACATGGGCCTGTCCTCGGTCGCGATGATCGGGCTGCGCGACCTCTTCCACGAGGCGCATCCGGCTCTGTCGAACTTCGGGGTGCGGCTGCTGTTCGACCCCTCCGTCAGCATCACCCGGCTCGCCGAGGCCATCATCGACCACTGCCGCGGCGTGCCCGCCGCCTGACCCGGGGCATCCCGGTCCCCCGGCCCCGTGCCCTGTCGGCGCGGGGCCGTTCCGCTCCCGTGCCGCGGCGTACCCGCTCCGGTGCGGCCCGCCGCACGGGCCCGGACAGGGCTGCGGCCCGCACCGGGGGCAGAGTGCGGGCCGCAGGTCCGGGTGGTCGGGGCGGCTCCCGGCCCGACCCGGGCGGGGCGGGCCGGGAGTCAGGGTCAGGAGCAGGACTCGCCGTTGAGGGTGAACTCGCTGGGAGCCGTGCCCGGGGCGGTGGAGCCGAGGAATCCGAAGCTCGCGGTGCCGCCGGGGGCGATGGTGCTGTTCCAGCCCGCGTCGCGGGCGGTCACGTCCGCTCCGGTCTGGGTGAGCTGGGTGTTCCACGCGTGTGCGATCTGCTGGTCGCCGGGGAAGGTCCACTTCAGCTCCCAGCCGCTGATCGCGCTGTCACCGGTGTTGGTGATCGTCACCTCGCCCTGGAAGCCGTTGCCCCACTGGTTGACGACCTGGTAGGAGACCGCGCAGGAGGCGTCCTCGCCGGGGCCCTCGGGCTCCTCGGGCTCTTCGGGTTCCTCGGGTTCCTCGGGTTCTTCGGGTTCCTCGGGCTCCTCCGGCTCCTCGGGTTCCTCGCCGGGCTGGCCGGTCAGGTCGCCGACGACGACGCCGCGGCCGTTGGTGCCGATGTAGACGCGGCCGTAGACGTCGGGGTCGCCGGTGATGGCCGCGCCGGTCCAGGCCCACTGGTGCTGGTCGTCGTTGATGCGCACCCAGGTCTGCCCGGCGTCATCGGAGCGGAAGATGCCCCGCACCCCGTTGATCTTGGACGAGGTGTAGACGGCCGGGTAGCTCTTGCCGGGGGCGGGCTTGCCGAAGCCGACCACGTCGCCCTCGTCCACGTCGCCGAGGCGGGTGAAGGTGGCCCCGGAGTCGGTGGAGCGCCACATGCCGTAGGTGCTGTTGGCCTCGCCGCCGGCCAGCCAGATGTCGCCCTCGTGGCCGGGCACCGCGGCGAAGCGGACGTTGCCCCGGGCGGGCAGGCCGGTGGCCGCGGACTCGGTGAACGTCGCACCGCCGTCGGTGCTGGTGTAGAACGTGCCGTTCGCGAAGGCGTAGAACTTGTCCGGGTCGACCCGGTCGGCCTCCACGCGCGCCCCGGCGGGCACGCCGGTCGAGGCGGTCCACGACGAGCCGAGCGTGGTGGAGTAGTGCACGCCCGTGCCGTCGGGGCTCCACACGATCCGTGAGCCGTCGGCGTTCACCGCCACGGTGCCCGGCCCGGTGACCCCGGGGGGCTGCTGTCCGGCCCACCAGCTCGACCCGCCGTCGGTGGAGATGCCGATGTGGGAGTCGACCTCGCCGGAGACGGCCTCACCGACCCGGGCCATGGTGGCGGGGGCCAGTTCGGCGAAGTCGATGCTGCGGGTGGTGCCGTGGAAGGGCGTGTCGAACATCGCGTCGGGGACGACGTCGATGTCCTCGTGCACGAACCCGCCGATGTCGCCCAGCGCGGAGACCAGCTCGGTGGCGCCGGGCGGCGCGGCGAGGTCCTGCACCGCGGTCTCCTCGATGCCCTGGGCGCGGACCTTGATGTGGACGGTGCCGCCGGAGTCCCAGTCGGTGAGGTTGTCGCTGCCGTAGACGGTGGCGCCGGTGCCGTACAGCACGCGGTCGGAGTCGAACGGGTCGATCTCGAACGCCTGCGTCATCCAACCGAGCTTGGGACTGACCTCGGGGGGCCGGTCCGGGTTGTTGAAGTGCAGCCACGGCGCCCCGGAGATGTCGTGGTCGTAGCGCAGGGTGCGGTTGGGGTAGCCGCTGAACTCCCAGATGCGGCTCCAGGTGGCGCCGCGGTCGGTGGAGCGCCACACCTGGATGTCGGGCCACCACAGGATCTGGCTGACCACCATGATCGTGTCGGGGTTCTGCCGGTCGATGGTCAGGCCGCTGAAGCCGTACTCGAAGCCGTCGGGGTCGGCCGGGGTGATGTCGGTCCAGGCGCCGGTGGCGGCGTCGTAGCGCCACACCTCTCCGTCGGAGCCGTCGTAGGGGCCTCCGGTGTCGCTGGTGGCGATGTAGAGCAGCCCGTTGACGTGGTCGAACACGCCCTTCTGCGCCAGGAAGCCGGTGGGCTGGCCGGGGATGCGCTCCCAGGTGGCGCCGCCGTCGGTGGAGCGGTAGACGGTGTTGTCCTTGTCGGCGACCCCGACGTAGATGTCCTGGGTGACCTGGCCGGGGGAGGCGCTGGAGGGGTCGAAGGTCACCCACACCACGCCCTGGTTGTCGCCCTGGTAGCCGCCGACGTCGGAGGGGTCGGCGGCGTAGTTGCCCGGGTTGGGGAAGTTGGTGACCTCGTTCCAGGTCGCGCCGTGGTCGGTGCTCTTCCACAGGCCGTGGCCGCTGGGCGCGCCGAAGTACAGCACGCTGTTGTCGTTGGGGTCGACGGCCAGCCGTTCGCCCATGCCGCGGCCGGGCATGTTGCCGCCCAGTTTGAACGGCAGTTCGGTGGTCTGCCAGGTCCGCCCGCGGTCGGTGGAGCGTTTGATCGCGCCGTTGTTGGGGTCCCAGTCGTTGGTGTAGGTGCCCACGGCCGCGTACACCCGGTCGGTGTCGACCGGGTCGGTGGCGATGCTGACGACGCCGCTGTGGCCCCAGTCGTCCCAGCCGACGTGGTCCAGCAGCGGGATCCACCGCTCGGTGTCGGGGTTCCAGCGGTAGGCGCCGCCGATGTCGGTGCGCGCGTAGATGAGGTCGGGTTCGCTCTGGTTGAAGACGATGCCGGGGACGAAGCCGCCGCCGACGATCTCGACGTTGCCCCAGGTGTAGCCGGTGTCGGCCGCGGCCGGGGCGGCGGGGTGGAGGACGGCGCCGAGCGCGGCCACGGTGGCCGCGGTGGCCAGGCAGGACAGGGCGCGGGAGAGGACGCCGCGTCTGCTCCGGGGGATCGGCGGGAGTGGTGCTCGTTGGTCGGTTGGTGTCACGTCATGCTCCTGGTGTGGGGGGTGGAGCCTGCCCGGGACCGCCCCGGGCACGGGTCGGCCGCCTTCAGCGGTGCAGTCCCACGTGCTCGGGAGGGGTGAGTCCGGGCACGGGCACGCTCTCGGCACCGGTGACGGAGGCCGGGCCGTCCACGGTGACGCGCAGGGTGTCGCCTTCGCGGACGGCGGTGACGACGGTGTCGCCGTCGACGTCGGTGAGGACGGTGCGCCGTCCCAGGCCGCCCCATCTGACCGGGGTGACCGGGGAGAACGGGCCGTCGGGGACGGTGGTGGTCGGCGGGGCTGCCGGTGTCGAGCGGCGGTCCGCAGCCGCGGCTGGACAGGTACGGCGGCACGTTCGTGCAGGCGCGGTCGGACTCGGCGCCGAAGGCGTCGAAGTTCCCCATGCGGACGCGCCGCCCGCGCAGCTCGAAGGGGGTGAAGCGTGCGCCGCGTCCGACGGGGCGCTCGTCGGCGGCCAGGACGAACGACCGTGGGAGGCGGCGGTGCCCTCGACGGTGCTGCCGACCAACGGCAGGGTGCGGCAGCGTCCGCTGATGTCGACGTGGCCGCGGTCCTGTTCGGTGAGCGGGCGGCCGGGGCCGTTGTGGAAGCCCAGGTGCCAGGGGTCGAGGCCGATGCGGGCGCGCAGCGGGCCGCTGGCCACGACGATGGGATCGTCGGTGACGGCGGGGGCGGCGGTGGCGGGACTGCTGTCGCCGGGTGCGGGCACGGGCAGGGCCGGAGGGTCGGCGACGAAGCGCTCGTGGGGGACCCTGGGGGGCCGGTCAAGCATGACGCTCCTTGCGGGGCACGGACGACACTCCCGGTCAGTTTTGTCTCCAAACGAACAAAAATCAACGTTCCGTGCACACAAGGACACTCACCGGCGTCAGGTCGTGGCGGGGCGGTGCGGGGACGTTCCCGGCCCCCGCACCGCCGCCGGGGCTCAGCCGCGTCGCCGGAACGGCGCGACCACCCGGCGTACCTGCTCGACCAGCGTCCGGTCGGGGTAACCGTGGGCGATCAGGCACAGCAGTTGGCGCAGGTGCAGCACGGGCAGCCGCTCCTGCCAGCCCGGCTCGGGGCGGGCGGCCTCGGTGTAGGCGTCGAAGAAGCGGTCGGACTCGGGCGGGCGGTGAGTGTTCCACAGCATGCTGAGGTCGGTCTCCGGCCAGTTGTAGGAGACCGCCGGGTCGACGAGGACCGGTTCCCCGCCGCTTCCGGAGACGACATTGGCGGTCCACAGGTCGCCGTGGGTCAGGCAGGCGGGGGCGGCCGGGACGACCTCGGGCAGGCGGGCGCACAGCCGCTCCACCGCGCGGCGGTCCTCCCGGTCGAGGGCGTCGGCCACGAGCGGCTCGTCCAGCCAGCGCAGGATGCGGTACCGGGCGTAGAACTCGTGGCCGTCGGTGTGCCACGGGTTGTACTGGCGCTTGCGGCCGAGCCAGTTGTCGCGGTGCCAGCCGAAGCGGTCGTGGACGGTGGCGGTGTGCAGGGCGGCCACGGCGTGCCCGAGCCGCTCCCAGAAGCCCGGGGTGTCGGGGCGGGGGTGCAGCGCCCGCAGCACCAGCAGGTCGGAGGTGGCCAGCAGCACCTCGGGGGTGGCGACGCCGCCGAGGTCGCGCAGGGCCGCCAGTCCTTCGGCCTCGGCCTCGAACAGGTCGTCCCCGGGCGGCTCGGCCAGCGTCTTGACGAAGGCCCGGGTGCCGTCGGCGAGCTCGGCGAGGCACGCGACGGCCATCGTGCCGCTGCGGACGGGCCGCAGCGTGCGCACCCCGTCCAGTCCCGCGGCGGCCAGGCGGCGCAGCAGCAGGGCGTCGGACTCGGGGGAGATCGGGGCGGTCTGTTCAGTCACGGTGACGCTCCGTTTCCGGTCGGGGCAGCGGAGATCCCCCTTGTCCGGGCCCCGGACGAGGGCTCTCCTGCCTTCGGGTGGTTGTGCGCTCTCCGGAGGGCCGGGCACCGGAAGCACGGCGGTGGGGAAGGCCGTTCTCCGCCGGGAGGACCGGCCCGCACCTGTCTTGCTCAGGGGGCGTTCCGGGTGCCGCCAGGAAAGCGCCTGGCAGTCGAGCGGTCTTCCGCTCAGGGAAGGGCAGCCGGAGCAGCCCTCCAGGTGAGACTCTCCCGCGCGGAGTCTCCGGAACCGGCGTGGCAGGGCTCGAAGGCTCCGGGGCCCAGCAGCACGTCGCCCCCTTCTTCCCGAAGGGGGTCGGCGCGTGGCCGGAAAGCCTTGCGGGCGGAGCAGGCGGAGCTGACGAACGGAAGGACGGCCACGGGGCCACCTCGTCCGATCGCCTCATCCGCCACGTCGAGCGCGCAGTCGTCGGCGTGTGTGTCGACGGTGGCGCAGGAGGCCGGGGCGAGTACGGCGTCGGCCTTCGGGGAGCGGGGACAGCCGGGGACGCGCCGGGTGCGGCGCACCGGGCGGCCGGTCTGCTGTTCCAGGGGCTCGACGTCGGCGAAGCCCGCTGCGGCCGGGGTGGCGGCGGCCTGGACGGCCCAGCCTCCCTCCTGGGCCGCGCCGACGGGGGGTGCGGCGTCGGGGGCGGGGCCTGCGGCGCACACCACGGCGTCGCGGGTTCTGGTCTGCTCGGCCATGCTGCGGTTCCGGACGGTTCCGGTGGCCGCGGCAGGCCCGGTCCGGCCGACAACAGCGCGCTCCCGCCCAGGACAGCGCGGTTCTCCACGTTTCCCCGCCCCGGCGGGAGGGGCGGCCGGCGCCGGTGCTCGTCCCGTCATCGCGCTCCCTCTCACAGTGGTGGAGCCGCCATTGTCCCGCCGGGAACGGCCGGTGGGAACGGGTGTGCGGACACTGTCCGGAAACGGGACCGGGGAGCGCTGCGGACCGCGACGGGCACGGCCTGCCGGAGCGTTTCGTCGCGGTGCCGGGGCACAGGCCCTGCGTGTTGCGGGGACGTGTGCCGTCGGCGGACCCGTGCGCGGTCCCGCGACGGCACACGTCGGTGCTGCTGTCCGGCACGGTCGGCCGTCCGGTGGCGCGGTCGCGCCCCTGTTTCCGCGGCGGCGGGCGGCCGCCACCGACCTGGTGGCCGTCGACGTCTCCCGGCACCGTCGCGGCAGGACCGCCCACCCGCACGCCCTCGCCGCGGACCTGGCCCGCTCGTGGGGCGGCGGACGCCCCTGGCTGCTCATGGAGCAGGCCCGCCGACCACGTCGGCGCCCGCCCCAAGGCGCCCGGCGAGGTCGTCGGCACAGCCCCGCCTCCCGCGGCCCGCGGGCCGCGGGAGGCGGGGCGATGTTCTTCCGGTGGCGGGTCTCGGCGGGCGGCGCGGAGCAGCGGCATCCGGCGATGCTGCCGCACTCGGAGGCCGACGCCCCGGTCTTCTCCGAGGTGTGCGATCTGGGCCGCCTGGCCGGCGTCGGCGACGCCGCGGTGGTCGAGGACTCGGCCGCGCTGTGGGACCCGGAGTGCTGGTGGGCGCTGTGGTCGCCCTCCCCGTCCTCCCCCGACCGGACCACCCGGCCGCGGTCCGCCGGGTCCACCGGGTGCTGCGCCGCCGACGGCGCGGACCGGGGTGCGCCCGTTCCTGGAGCGAGTACCCCGGGGTGGTCGACGCCGACGCGGCGGCCTGCCGCGCGGCCGGGGGCCCGGGCCGGGTATGGTACGTCTCCTGCGTCCTGGACGACGGCGTCCTCGCGGAGGTGCTGTCCTGCTCCCTCCCGGACGGGCGCACCACCTCTCCCCCCGACGTCGAGGTGGTGCGCCGCCGTTCCCCCGGGAGGAGGACTGGGGGTCGTGCTCAGCCACGACGGCCGACCGGTGCCCGGGAGCGGCCTCGGCCTGCCCCCGCACGGCCGTGACATGCTCTCCGGCACCGCGGTCGCGGAGCTGGCGGTGCCCTCCGGGGCACCGCCGTGCTCCGGGTGCCGTGTCGGCCGTGACCAGGAGGGGTGGTCACGGCCGACACGTCCTGCCCCGACGGCCGCGGGGAGGGGACGCGGCCGTCGGGGGTTGGGGCGGTCCCGCCCTCACCGCCGCGGAGGCGGCGGGGCGACCACGGCTGGGAGGGGGGCCGTGGTCGCCCCGTCCCCTGCTGCCCCGGGAGGAGAGGAGGGCGGGGCCGCGGCGGGGAGCACCAGAGGGTCGGGTCCGTCCCGACCGTCCGTGCGCCGCGTCGGCCGCGGCTCTGGCGGCCGCGGCCGACGCTCCCCCGTGCCCGGGAGGGGGACCGGGAATACGGGAGGGACCACGGACGGTCCGGCCCGCCGCGTCAGGGGACTGCCGCGGCGGCCACCGGCCTCAGGAGGGGGACAGAGACCGGTAGGTGCAGAAGTCGAAGTCGGCGGGCAGCCCCGCCCCGGTCATGTCGTGGGCCCACAGTCCCAGGAACGCGCCGGTGAAGCCCCACATGATGGGCTGGTTGCCGAAGCGCTCCTCGGCGTACTCGTCGGACAGGATGCTCATGTCCAGGCGCACGCCCATGTCGGCCCAGGTGCTGCCGTCGGAGGACACCGCGAAGCGCAGGTCGTTCCGGTCGATCTCGGCGCGCAGGAACACCCGCGGCCAGTCCGAGACGCTGATCCGCCGTCCGACCTCCTGGATCTGGCCGCGGTCGCTGGTGAGCACCCCCGCGAACACCCCGCCGCGGTCGTCGCGGTTGACCCGCAGGTAGTGCCACTGGCGGGTGTTGTAGTAGGCGGTGATCCCGGCCATCTGCCGGAAGTCCTCCGGGGCGAACTCCAGGGCGGCCTCGAACACGCAGGCGCGGTGCTGGAGCCGGCGCGCCACCATGCTGGGCTTGTGCAGTCCGGCGGGCGAGGAGCCGCCGCGGATCCGCAGGTAGCCGGGGCGCTCCGTCAGCGAGACCCAGGAGGGGTCGAAGTGGCGGCGCAGCGTGCTCCACTCGGGGCGCAACTGGGCCGAGTCGAAGTGGTCGGTCTCCGGCGGCTGCGGCCACGGGTGGGCGGCCAGCCCGCGCGGCCCCGGCACCTCCACCAGCGGTTCGGCGTTGCGGACGCGCGGCCAGCCGTCCGGGGTCCACTCGACCTTCTGCAACGCGGTCTCGCGGCCCAGCACGCACCGGCCCTTGGGCGGCAGCGGGCGTCCGGTCAGGTGCGCCAGGTACCACTCGCCGTGCTGGGTCTCCACCAGGCTGGAGTGCCCGGCCCGCTGCAGCACCGCCTCGGGCACGTGCCGCGAGGTCAGCATCGGCCCGGCCGGGTCGACCTCGTAGGGGCCGGTGACGGACCGGGAGCGCGCCACCGTGACCTGGTGCTCCCACTGGGTGCCGCCCTCGGCGGTCATCAGGTAGTACCAGCCGTCGCGCTTGTAGATGTGCGGCGCCTCGGTCACCCCGACCTCGGTGCCGGTGAAGATCATCTTCGGCTCGCCGACCAGCTTCATGTCGCGCACCGAGAACTCCTGGGCGACGATGCCGCCGAAGGCGTTGCGCCCGGGGCGCCAGTCCATGGACGGGCTGAGCATCCAGGTGCGCCCGTCGTCGTCGTGGAACAGCGACGGGTCGAAACCGCGTGCGTGCAGCGGCACCGGGTCCGACCAGGGACCGGTGATGTCGGGAGCGGTGGTGAGGTAGTTGGGGCTGTCCCAGAAGTTGCCGCCGTAGCTCTCGACGTTGGTGTAGATCAGGAAGAAGAGCCCGTCGCGGTAGGACAGCGCCGGAGCCCACACCCCGGCGCTGTCCCGCCGTCCGGTCAGGTCCAGCAGCCGGGTCTCGTTCAGTGCACCGCCCAGGGGCCGCCAGTTCACCAGGTCCCGGGAGTGGTGCAGGGTGACCCCGGGAGCCCACTCGAACGTGGAGGTCGCCAGGTAGTAGTCGTCGCCCACCCGCAGGATCGAGGGGTCGGGGTAGAAGCCGGTGAGCACCGGGTTTCGGATGGTGCCGGCTCTCTGCTCCTCGCGGGAGGGGGAGGACGTGACTTCGGGAGACGTCATGACTGCCTTTCTGGCTCGGGCCGGGGTCTCCGGCACGCGCGAAGGTCGGTGTCGGCCCGGCTCACTTGCCGGCTCCGGCGGCCAGACCGCCGAGAAGCTGTCTTCTGCCGAACAGGTAGAGGGCCAGCACCGGGAGCGCCGACAGCACCACGGCCGCCATCAGGCCGGGGACGTCGGTGCCGTACTGGGTCTGGAACTCCCACAGCCCCAGCGGCAGCACCCGGGTCTCCGAGCTCTGCGTCAACACCAGGGGGAACAGGAAGTTGTTCCAGGCGTTGAGCCCCACGAAGATCGCCACGGTGACCACCCCGGAACGGGACAGGGGCAGGACCAGACGCCAGAACGTCTGGAAGTTGTTCGCGCCGTCCAGTGCCATCGCCTCGTACAGCGAGCCGGGCACGTCGCGCAGGGAGCTGGTGAGCACGACGATGGACACCGGCAGCGCGAACGCCGCGGTCGGCAGGATGACGGCGGTGAGCGAGTCGTACAGGTGCAGGCGGGTGATGATCAGGTAGATCGGGATGATCACGGCCTGCGCGGGGACCGCCAGTCCCAGCAGGAAGAGGGTGAACCCGATCCGCACCACGCGGCTCTTGCTGCGCACGATGGCGAACGCCGCGGGCAGCGCCACCACGAGCACCAGGGCGATCGCGCCGACGGCCACGATGAGGCTGTTGGTGAGGAAGCGCAGGAACCCCACCTCGAAGGCGCGCCGGTAGGCGTCGAGGGTGATGGTCTCGGGGATCGACAGGGGGCCCTCGGTGAGGTAGTCGCCCGAGCCGCGCAGGCTGGTGGCGATCAGGAAGTACAGCGGCACCAGCACCAGGACCAGCCACACGGCCGCGCCGAGGCCCGCTCCGTAGGCGGGCCGGGAGACCTTCCTGGACCTGGGCCTGGGCCGTCCGGCGGGGCGGCGCGCCTCGGCGCGGGCCGTCCGCTCCGCTGAGGCCGGGGCGGTGACGGTCGACATCTCAGGAGGCTCCTTCCCGCTCACTGGTCATCTGCGAGTAGCCGCTGACCCGCACCACCAGCAGCGACAGGCCGGTGCCGATCACGACCAGCAGCACCGCGATGGCGCTGGCGTATCCCATCTCGAAGGCCGAGAAGCCCTTGAGGTACATGTGCAGCGGCAGGATGCGGGTGGCGGTTCCGGGACCGCCGCCGGTCAGCAGCAGCACCGTCTCGAAGTAGGTCATCGAGCCGACGAGGATGAGCACCGAGGAGGCGATGATGGTGTGGCGCAGCTGGGGGACGGTGATGCGCCAGAAGCGCTGGACGGGACCGGCCCCGTCGATCTCGGCCGCCTCGTACAGCGACGCCGGGATCTGCTTGGCCGCGGCCTGGTAGAGCAGCATGTGGAACGGCAGGAACTGCCACAGCAGGACGAAGACGATCGCCCACAGCGCCAGGTCGGGGTCGCCGAGCACGTTGGCGCTCAGTCCGGTCAGTTCGGCCCACTGGGCGGGCACGCCGAAGTTGGGGTCGAGCAGCGCCTGCCAGATCAGCGCGATCGCGGCGGTGGACAGCAGCAGCGGCAGGAAGAAGATCGTGCTGACCACGGCGCGCACGCGCTGCGGCCCGGCCGCCCAGGCGCCGAAGGCCAGGGCCAGCGGCGTCTGGGTGGCCCAGGTCAGCACTGTCAGCGACAGCGTGATGAGGATGCCCGATCCGACGAGCTTGTCGGAGGGCAGAGCTTGCCAGTTGGCCAGCCCTGCCCACTCCGGCGTCCCCAGCCCCTTCCAGGTGGTGAAGCTGAGCCCGGCCACGATGACGATCGGGGCGAGCCCGAACAGGCCGAAGAAGAGGAGAGCGGGAGCGGCCCAGAGGGCTCCGGGCCGCTGCACTCGGGTGGCCGAGGTCACTGGGTGGCCTCCATGGCCTCGGCGAACTCTTCGGGGGTCATGTCGCCCAGGAACACCATCTGCAGGTTGGTCAGCATGGTCTCGGCCGCGGCGGGCGGGATCGCCTGGTCCCAGGACTGGGTGAAGGTGGGCGCCTCGGAGACGAGCTGGTAGGTGAAGGTGGTGAACTCGGCGTGCTCGGTCTCGGCCAGCTTGTCCTCGATGCCGGCGACGGCGGGGACGTGGCCGATCTCGATCAGGTCCTCGACGTACTCGTCGGAGGCCATGTGCTGGACGAGGAAGTCGATGGACTCCTTGATGTGGGCGCTGTCGGCGTTGACGGAGAAGTAGTTGCTGGGGTTGCCGACGATCGCTTTGGGGTCGCCCTCGCCGTCCTCCAGGGCGGGGAAGGCGGTGAAGCCGAGGTGGCCGTCAGCCACGAAGTCGGGGTTGTTCTCGATCTGGTTGGACAGCTCCCAGGTGCCCATCAGGTACATCGCGCCCTTGCCGCTGGCCAGCACGGTGGAGGCGCTGCCGTTGTCGGAGGTCAGGGAGGAGAAGTTGTTGCCGAAGGCGCCGCGCTCCACCAGCTCCTGGCACATCTCCAGGGCCTTGATGACGGCCGGGTCCTTCCAGGCGCCCTCCTCGCCGTCGGCGATGGCCTGGAACACGTCGGCGCCGCCGACGCGGTCCACCAGGTACTCCAGCCACATCAGCTCGGTCCAGGCCTGCGCGCCGGGCAGGACGATGGGGGTGATGCCCTCCTTCTTGAAGGTGTCGACCAGCTTGAGCAGCTCGTCGTAGGTGGTGGGCGGCTCGACGCCGACCTCGTCGAAGATCTTCTTGTTGTAGAAGAGCACCACCGGCAGCACGCCCTGCATCGGGACGCCGTAGTAGCGGTCGTCGATCTTGGCCACGTCCAGGACGCTGGGCAGGAAGGCGTCGCGGAACTCGGGGTTGGACTCCAGGGCGTCGGTCAGGTCGACCACCTGCTTGGCATTGACGTACTCGGCGAGGTTGCCGCCGCCCCAGTTGAAGAAGACGTCGGGGGCCTCGGGGGAGCCGAGGGCCACCTGGATACGCTGCTTGTAGGCGTCGTTGGCGTAGGTGACGAGCTCGCCCTCGATGCCGGCGCTCTCGCTGTAGGCCTCGACCGCGGTCTGCACGACCTGGTTGACCGTGGCGTCCTCGACGACCCACACCTCGACTCCGGCCGCGTCCTCCTCAGTGCCGGGGCCGGCGGTTCCGCACGCGGTGGTCAGACCGAGTGCGAGCGCCACCAGGGCGCTGCCGAGCATGTGGGGCCGGGTGATGCGTCTCATGGGCAAGACACCGTCCTCGTTCGGGTTCCAGGGGGATAAACGACAGCAGCCGAATCTCCGAAATTTTTCGAGAGTTTTCGGATTAGAGACGCTAGATGTGTCCAAAATCTCCGTCAAGCCCCCTGCTGTCTCAGTCAGGTAACGGAGGTCACATCTTCCGATGAACTCCCAGCATCAGCGGGTACGATCCAGGACAGAGAAGCACAGAACCCCGCGAACCACCCCCGAAAGCCGCGGCGAAACTTTTCGGCCTAGGATGGTGGAAGCACGCAGGTTCCAGGTCCCCAAGGAGTCCCGTGTCCAGACGACGCCCCACCCTGGCCGAGGTGGCCCGTCAGGCCGGCGTGTCGGTCTCGACCGTGTCCAAGGTGGTCAACGGCCACCTCGACGTCTCGGACGAGACCCGGCGCCAGGTCGAGCTGCTCCTCGAACAGCACCAGTATCGGCCGCGCCGCTCCCCCGGCCGCCAGCCCGTGGGCCTCATCGACCTGGTCTTCCAGGACCTGGACAACTCCTGGGCGATGCAGATCCTGGGCGGGGTCGAGCAGGTCGCCCACGAGCAGGGCATCGGCGTGGTCGTCTCCGCCGTGCACGACGACCGCAGCCGCCCCGGCCGCCGCTGGCTGGACAACGTGCGCGCCCGCAGCTCCGACGGCGTGGTGCTGGTGCTGTCGGAGCTGTCGCCGGAGCAGCGCTCCCAACTGGAGGCCCTGGGGGTCCCCGTGGTCGTGGTCGACCCGGTCGGCGACCTCGCCCACGACGTCCCCGCGGTGGGCACCACCAACTGGGCGGGCGGTCTGGCCGCCACCCAGCACCTCATCGACCTGGGCCACACCCGCATCGCCACCATCAGCGGCCCCACCCGCGTCCTGTGCAGCCGCGCCCGGGTGGACGGCTACCGCAGCGCGCTCGACGCCGCGGGCCTGACCGTGCCCGACAACTACATCGGCCACGGCGACTTCAGCATCCCCGGCGGCTACGCCGAGACCCACCGGCTGATGGACCTGCCCGAACCGCCCACCGCGATCTTCGCCGGGTCCGACATGATGGCCCGCGGCGCCTACGAGGCCCTGTTCGAGCGCGGCCTGCGGGTGCCGCACGACGTCAGCGTGGTCGGCTTCGACGACCTTCCCGAGGCCGCCTGGGCGGCTCCCCCGCTGACCACGGTGCGCCAGCCGCTCAGCGAGATGGGGCAGATGGCCGCCCGCACGCTGCTGCGCATGGTCGCCGGGGGCCGCCCCAGCTCCCCCCGGGTGGAACTGGCCACCGAACTGGTGAAGCGGGCCAGCACCGCGCCCCCGCCCGACTGAGCCCGCCCCGGGGACGCGCATAGACTGGGCGCGTCCGCGTCCCCGGCCCGCGAGGGAGGCAGCCTTGACCGACCGTGTCCGGAACGCCCCACTCGAACCGCCCCCCGTTCCCGAGGAGCCGCTGCTGCGCCACCTCATCGGTGACGCACTGCGCAGGGTCCGCCAGGAGCGGGGCCTGACCCTGCGCGAGGTCTCCGAGGCCGCCCAGGTCTCCCTGGCCTACCTGTCGGAGATCGAGCGCGGCCGCAAGGAGCCCTCCTCGGAGGTGCTGGCCGCCGTCTACCGCGCCCTGGACCTGCGGCTGGCCGACCTGATCGGCGAGGTCGCCGACCAGCTCTCCACCGTCTCCGCGCCGACCCCCGCCCCGGTCCCCGCGCCGACGCCCGCGCCCGCGCCGTGCTGCGGGGCCCCGCGGGCTCTGGTGCTGGCGGCCTGACCCGGCGGGCCGCGACCGCGCACGGCTCACCCCGGCCGCCCCGCGGAGGCCGACGCCGTGAAGCCGTAGCCGCGCGCACCGGCCGTGCGCAGGGCCGAGGCGTGCGCCACGACGTGGTCGACCATGCCGTAGTCGCGGGCCTCCTCGGCGGTGAACCAGCGGTCGCGGCGGCTGTCGCGCTCCACCGTCTCCACGCTCTGCCCGGTGTGGCGGGCGGTCAGCTCCAGCAGGAGGCGCCCGCCGGGCGCCGGGTTCCCGTCCCGGAGGGCGGTGCCGCCCGGCCCGCCGGAGGGACGGCGCATCACGACGTGGGTGTGCGGCAGGCTGTAGCGCTTGCCGGAGGCGCCCGCGCACAGCAGGAGCTGCCCTACGCCCGCGGCGAGGCCCAGGCCGACGGTGGCCACGTCGTTGGGGACGAACCGCATCGTGTCGTAGACGGCCAGGCCCGCGTGCGCCGAGCCGCCGGGAGAGTTGACGTAGAGGGTGATGTCGCGCCGGTCGTCCTCGGCGGCGAGCAGCAGCAACTGCGCGCAGACGCGGTTGGCGACGGCGTCGTCGACCTCCTGGCCGAGCACCACGACACGCTCGTTCAGCAGCCGGGCGGCCAGTTGGTCGTCGAGGGCCGCACCCGCCGGGGGCACGGTGGTCTGTCGCGGCAGGATCGGTGGCATGTCTCCTCCTCGGCGGCTCGGAGGGCGGCGGGCGCCGCCCCGTCCACCCTCGCCCGCTCCCGGGGCGGAGGGAAGGGGTTTCTGCCGTGCGGAGATCTGCCCACGGCAGAAGGGTCCGCCCGTTCTGCCGCTGCGGAGGGCCGCGCGGGCGTCAGTCGCGCCGCGTGTACGCCTGCCCCGGCTCCAGGGTGCGGTCGCCGAACAGTTCGGTGACCGTCACGAAGTGGTAGCCCTTGGCGTACAGCTTGCTGAGCACCTCGGGGATGGCGTCGACGGTGGGCCGGTGGATGTCGTGGAACAGCACGATGCTTCCGGGCTGGGTGCCCGACACGGCGGCCTCGACGGTCTTCTCCGTGTTGCGGTGCTGCCAGTCCAGGGTGTCGACGTCCCACAGGATCAGCGGGTAGTCGATGTTGGCCTGGGTGGTCTCGTTGAACGACCCGTAGGGCGGGCGGACCGTGGTCCGCTCCACTCCGGCGGCCTCCTCGATGGCCTTCCAGGTGCTGTCGATGTCCTCGCGCACCGCCTCCCCGCTCTTGGTGGCGAGGTTGTCGTGCTTCCAGGAGTGGTTGGCGATCTCGTGACCGGCCTCGGCGGCGGCCCGGACCGTGTCGGGGTCGTGCTCGGTGAGCTGGCCCAGCACGTAGAAGGTGGCCTTGGCCGAGTAGGCGTCCAGGTGCTCCAGCAGCAGGCCGGTGTCGGCTCCCGGACCGTCGTCGAAGGTCAGCGCCACGCACGGCACCCGGTCGCAGTCGATGGTGTAGCCGGGCACGTCGTCGGAGGGCAGGCTCAGGCTCTCCTCGCCGTCCACCACGGCCTGGCGGGCGGTGCGGCCGAACCGGGACAGCAGCGGCTCGCTGTCGGCCACGGTCACCTGCACCTCCTCCTCGGCGACCTCGCCCGGGCTGAAGGCCACCACCAGGTCGCCCGCTGCGTCGAACCCCAGGTCGGCCAGCGGCGCCCCCTCGCGCTCCTCGGCGATGCGCCACGCCTCCTCCGGGTCGACCACGACGGGGTCGGCGTTCTCGGGGGAGGCAGGCAGTTCGTCCTGGGGCGCGGGCAGGCCCTCCGGCATGGCGTCGGCGGCCACCCCGTGCTCCTTGTTCAGGGCCAGCGCCACCCGCGCCGCCAACTGCTCGATCGCCTTCTCCCCGTTGAGCAGAGCGGTCCACGGCAGTGCCTCGCCGGAGGCGACGTCGTACCAGTGGGTGGACGCCTCGGTCCGCCCGTCGGCCTGGGAGACGACCCGCGCCCCGAGCACCCCGCCGGAGGCCACGAGGAACTCGGCGTGCTGCTTCAGCTCACCGCCTCCTCCCCCGGTGACGAACTCGGTCTCCCGCTCCGCCATGGTCGTGCGCACCTCGACGGTGAAGCCGACCGCTCCGGGAACCACCGGGTAGGTGCTGGTGATCGTCGTGCCGTCGGCCGAGACCGCGTGCTCGGCGGTGCTCAGCCCGTCGATCCAGGCGGGGTCGACCGTGCGCAGTCCCTCGGGCAGCGGCCCCGCCTCCCCCACCAGCCCACCGCCGAGCTCTCCCAGGGCCGTGCACGCGCCGAGCGGCACCACGACCGCCGCGACCAGGCACGCACCGAACAGTTGCCTCTTCCACGTTTTCCACACCACTGCGAACCGACCTAACGAGTCAATAAGGGCATGCGGGAGATGAGTCGATCCGGGCCGGGGATCGGTTCGGCGTCAACCGCGCCGTTGGCTGAAAGTTATGTTCCACCTCCGCCCGCGTGGCCGAACGACGCGCCCGCAGCGGCGGACTTGGGGGTTTTGATGGCTGCAGCCGACCCTTCCGACGGTAACAGTTGACGTTGCTCCCCCGCCAAACCGGCGGCGAGACGTTCGTCCCTTCACCGGGACACACCCGCCCACCTCCCCCCAGTCGCCACTCTGTGGAGTTATATCTGCATTGACAGTGATGATCGCGGGTGCGGGTCGGCGGAAGAGGTCGCTATGAGGGCGCTGGTGACGGGAGGAGCCGGATTCATCGGTTCCCACCTGGTCGACTCCCTGCTCGCCCGCGGCCACGACGTGGTGGTCCTCGACGACCTGTCCACCGGCACGCGCACCAACCTGGTCCACGCGCTGCGCGACCCCAGGGCGCGCTTCGTCCACGGATCGGTGCTGGACGACCGGGTCCTGCGCGCCGCCATGGCCGACCGCGACACGGTCTTCCACCTGGCCGCTCCCGTGGGCGCCCGCGTCGTGGGCGTGGACCCGGTGCGGACCGTCCACGTCAACGTCACCGGGACCGAACGGGTCCTGGCCGCCGCCCTGGAGAGGGGCTGCCGCCTGCTGTTCGCCTCCGGAGGCGAGGTCTACGGGCGGTGCGACGGCGAGGCGCTGCGCGAGGACGACGACCGTATCCTGGGGTCGGCGCAGGAGGAGCGCTGGTGCACCGCCGTCACCAAGGGCCTGGGCGAGTGCCTGGTCACCCGCTACGCCCGCGAGTACGGGATGCCCGCGGTCATCGCCCGCCTGTTCGACGTGACCGGGCCGCGCCAGAGCGCCGACCACGGGCACGTGCTGCCCGCGTTCGTGGCGCAGGCCCTGCACGGCCGTCCCCTCACCGTGCACGGGGACGGCTCGCAGACCCGCTGCTTCTGTTCGGTGCACGACGCCGTGGCCGCTCTGCTCGCCCTCGTCGAGCAGCCGCTGGCCTACGGGCGCGCCGTCAACATCGGCGCCACCCGGCCCACCAGCATCATGGAGCTGGCCCGGCGGGTCCGTCTTCTTGCCGACTCCCCCAGCGAGATCGTGACCATCGACCACCGGGTGGCCCGCGGCCCCCGCTACACCCCGACCCGCCACCGCGTCCCCGACACCTCCCTGGCCGCGTCGCTGATCGGCTGGCAGGCCACCACCGACCTGGACACGATCATCGCCGAGACCATCGACGAGCAGTGCGCACCCGCGCCCCTGCTGCCGCTCGTCGACAGCGACCTGACCGCCTGAGGCCGCACGGCCCGCGGCGCCGCAGGCGCCCGGCCCCGGCCGTGGCCACTTCCGGCCGTCCGGCGCAGAATCCGACCGGATGTCCGGACCACCCCCGAAGCTCTGGGATCATGTCCGGGAACTCCCCCGACCACGGAACGGAAACGGACATGGTCCACGAAGGACAAGGAGGCTACAGCGGTCCTCCGCAGCACGGCACCGGCGGCTGGGGGTCGTTCCCGCCGCCTCCCCCCGGGCCGGTCCCGCCGCCCGCCCCGGCGCACTTCTCCGCGCCCCACCCCCAGGCGCAGCCCGGCCCCTCGGTCAGCACGATCCTCTCGCTGGTCTGCAACATCCTGGCGCTGTGCGGCTGCTACGGCGCCCTCCCCGCCCTCGTGGGCACCGTGCTGTCCATCATCGCGATGACGCAGGCCCGGACCGACCCGGACTCGGCACGCAAACTCACCGTGGGCGCCTGGATCTGCTTCGGGGTCGCCCTGGTGTTCCTCGTCGTGACGGTCGTGCTCTACCTCGTCTACGGCGCGGTGCTGCTGGGCCTGGGCAGCAGCGGGAGCTCCTCCTACTACTACTGACGGGCGGCCCTCCCCGCGCTCCGCTCAACTGCGCGGCGTCCTGGTCAGCCGCGGCATCCCCTCCGGGAAGAGCACCGCGCGCGGGTCGTCCACGGCCACGCCGTCCAGCTCGGCCACGGCCCGGCTCAGCTCCGGGTTGTCCAGGTGCCCCGCCACCGTCGCGATGATCTCTCGCAGCGCCTCCACCACGTCCGCGCCGCAGTGCACCGACGCGTAACGGGCGGCCACCGCGGGGGTCCGCGACTGGCAGGCCGCGCAGTGCAGCAGCACCCGCTTGCCCTCCGCACGCAGCAGGGCCACCATGCGCGCCGCCTGGTCCAGCACGAAGTGCAGGTTGCGGTTGGCGCCCGGCCGGTCGTGCAGCCACACCTCGACGGTGTCCTCCGGCGCCAGGTGCGGCGGCCGGTCGCGGGTGCCCGTACGGCACAGCGACACCACCGCCTGGGCGTCGCTGTCGCGCACGTACTCCAGGGTGCACAGCACCACTCCCGGATCGTGGGGGTGGGGCACCGCGAACGCCTGGCGGTGCTCCCGGTCCAGCCCGGGAACCGCCAGGGTCGCGCACTGCGGCCACTCGTCGGGCGCGTCGCCGCGCGCGGCGACCAGCGCGGCCGTGACCAGCGAGCGCGGTGCCACCGTCGCGGCGAGCCCGCGCTGCGCGGTCAGGGGGATGCCCGACACCCCCCACCGCGCACCGGCCAGCGCGCCCGCGTACCGGGCCGCCTCCACCCCGCCCCGTTCGCGGGCCAGGCGCACCGCCGCCACCAGATGGGAGCAGGGGAAGACGCCCCGCGCCGGGTCCAGCGGCGGCACCGGGGCCTCCGCGACCGCGCGCCACCCCACCGCCGCCGGGTGCTCCCCGTGCGCCGCGACGTCCCGCGGGACCTCCCCGCTCACCACGCCCAGCCGCACCGCCCGCATCCACCGCCGCTCCCAGCCGTCCGCCCGCGGCGCGGCCGTGCCGTCGGCCAGCTCGTGCAGCGCCTCGGCGACCAGGCCGCCCACCCCGGCCAGGTACTCCTCCTCCGGCGGTGCGGTCGCGCCGACCAGCAGCGGCGCCACCGCGCCGCCCACCATCGCCCCAGCGGCCCGGTCCCAGACCGCGTCCCAGGTGTCCCACCTCGCCACAGCGCCCCTCACCGTCCCCGGCCCGTCACGTCCCGTATTGCTGCTCTCCCTCCTGTTCCTCCCCATCTGTCCGGCTTTGGTCACCGAGCAGGTAGCGTGGCGTCGTCACCGTCGTCGCAGGCAGCGGGGAGGAGCAGGGATGGGACGCGTCACGGCCCGGGTACGGGTGCGCCGGATCGACGGCTCTGCGGCACGCGACCGCCTGGACACCCTCGTCGTGGAGGAACCGCTGGAGATGCGCGTCGGCGGTCGTGCGCTGACCGTCACCATGCGCACCCCCGGGCACGACTTCGACCTGGTCACCGGGTTCCTCATCGGCGAGGGCGTCATCGCCGACGCCTCCGACGTGCACTCCCTGCGCTACTGTGCGGGGGCCACCGAGGACGGGGTCAACACCTACAACGTCATCGACGTCGTCCTGGCCCCCGGCGTGCCGCAGCCGGACGTCTCGGTGGAGCGGAACTTCTCCACCACCTCCTCGTGCGGGGTGTGCGGCAAGACCAGTCTGGAGGCGGTGCGCACCCGGAGCCGCTTCGCCGTGGCCGACGACGACGTGCGCTTCTCCACCGGGGTGCTGGCGGCGCTGCCCGACCGGCTGCGCGAGGCGCAGAAGGTGTTCTCGCGCACCGGCGGACTGCACGCCGCCGCGCTCGTCACCCCGGAGGGCGAGCTGCTGTGCGTCCGCGAGGACATCGGCCGGCACAACGCCGTGGACAAGGTCGTCGGCCACGCCGCCTCCCGCTACGGCCTGCCGCTGCGCGGCACGGGCCTGCTGGTGTCGAGCCGGGCCTCCTTCGAGCTGACCCAGAAGGCCCTCATGGCGGGCGTCCCGCTGCTCGCCGCGGTCTCCGCGCCGTCCTCCCTGGCCGTGGAGCTGGCCGTGCACAGCGGGATGACCCTGATCGGGTTCCTGCGCGGCGAGTCGATGAACGTCTACGCCGGGGCCCACCGCGTCGCGGACTGACCCCGACCGGTCCCGCCGCGGCCAGGGCTGCGGGGCGCGGCTGCGGCCGCGCCTGCGCTGCCGGGCGCCTACCGGTCGGGGCTCTGCTGTCCCTGGCCGGTGACCGCGGCGGACGGGCGGGGCGGCTCCGGCTCGGAGGGCCGCGACCGCCGGGCGGGGGCCGGGGAGGCGGGGACCGCGGTCTGTGCGAGGAACGCGCCCGCCACCACGGCGACCGCGCCCGCGAGCTGGGCGGGGCTGAGCTCCTCCCCCAGCAGCAGCCAGGCCAGCACGATGGAGGTCACCACCTCCAGGTAGGCGACGGGTCCGGCGACCACCGGGGACAGCCGCCGCACCGCGGCCACGCCGGTGACGTAGGCGACGGCCGTGGCCACCAGCGCCAGCCACACCAGCAGTGCCAGGGCGGGCACGTCCGCCCCGCCGAACTCCACCGTTGCGGCCAGGGTGCGCCAGGGCAGGGTCCAGGGGCGGGCGAGGAGGCCCATCAGGACGGCGGCGACGAGCGCGCCGTAGGAGATGACCGCGAGCGGGTCGGCGTCGTCGCGCGCGGCGTCCGACAGCAGGAAGTAGGTGGCCTGGCCCACCGCCGCGCCCAGGGCCAGCACCAGGCCGACCGCGTCCAGGCGGATGCCCGCCCACGCCTCGACGAGGAAGCTCAGGCCCACGACCGCCAGCACCACGCCGAGGGCCGCCGCCCGCGACACCGGGACGCGCCGCACCAGGCGCGTCCACAGCAGCACCAGCACCGGGCCGAGGAACTCGATGAGCAGCGCCACGCTGACGGGGATGCGGGTGATCGCGGCGAAGTAGCACGCCTGCACGCCCGCCATCGGGAACATGCCGTAGGCCAGCAGCAGCGCGGGGCGGGTGCGCAGCACCCGGCGGTGGCGCAGGGCGACGGGCAGCAGGAGCAGCGCGGCTCCGGCCACCCGCAGCCACGTCACGTGCAGCGGGTCGAGCCCGGCGTCGAGCAGCGGCCGCGCGACGGGACCGGAGCCGCCGAAGGCCAGTGCGGAGACGATCGCGAACGCCAGTCCGGACGCCCGGTTCCTGCTGTTGTCGGCCACGGCCCTCCTGACGGTGTTGCCCAGTGATGGGATCTTTGGGTCGCGTCGATCCTAGGCCATCGGCCGACTGCGGCGTTCGGGGCGTGCTCCCTTGGGCGCCCGCCTCGGGCGCCATGGACCAGCGGTTTTACATCGTAGATTCACAGCCACGGGGCGTCGGCCATGCGGCGGCGCAGCCGCTCCTCCAGGCCCAGGACGTGCAGGGTCGCCGCTGCCCGCGCCGCGTCGGGGTCGCGGGCCAGCAGGGCGTCGTGGATGCGGCGGTGGTCCTCGCGCAGCCGCGCGGTCCACTCCTCCTCGTCCGCCTCCCCCCGCCCCAACCGGGCGCCGAGGGCGGGCGAGGACAGCCCGTCGACGAGGGCCGCGAGGGTGGCGTTGCCCGCCAGCTCCGCGACGGCCCGGTGGAAGGCCCGGTCCGCGGCGGCGGCCTCTCCCGCGCCGCAGCCGCGGCCGTCCTCCAGCAGCCCGTCCAGTTCGGCCAGTTGCGCGTCGGTGGCGCGGACCGCGGCCAGCGCGGTGGCGGCCGGCTCCACGATCCGGCGCACCTGGAGCACCTCCAGCAGGGTGTGGCCCCGTCCGACCTCGGCCAGCACCGAGAAGGGCTCCAGCAGGTCGCGGGGGCGCAGCTCGGTGACGTAGACGCCCGCGCCGTGCCGTGCCTCCAGCACGCCCAGCGTGGTCAGCACCCGGATCGCCTCCCGCATCGAGCTGCGGGACAGCCCCATGCCCGCGGCCAGCTCCCGCTCGGTGGGCAGCCGCTGTCCGGGGTGCAGGGTGCCGTCGGCGATCATCGCCTTGATCTGTTCGACCGCTCGCCGGGTCACCGTCATCCGTCCGACGCCGGGGGCCGCGCGTACGGGGCTCTCGATGGTCACGTCGGTGCCTTCCTCGTCCTACCGGAACGTTGTGGGGGAGCTGTCTCCGCGCGGCCCGGGCCGCGCGGAGACAGCGATGGTTCGGTCCCCGCCGACCGCGGGGCCGGCGGGGACCGAGACGGCTCACCTGGAGAGCCGGATCAGGGTCAGGCGACCGAGCAGGACCCGCCGTTGACGGTGAACTCCGCGGGCCTGGTGTTGGAGCCGGTCCAGCTTCCGTTGAAGCCGATGGTGACCGACTGGCCCGGAGCGACCGAGCTGTTCCACGACATCGAGGTGGCGGTCACCTGGTCCCCGGTCTGCACCCACGTGGCGCTCCAGCCCTGGGTGACCCGCTGCCCGGAGGGGAAGGTGAAGCCGAGCGTCCAGCCGTTCCAGGGAGTCGTGCCGGTGTTGGTGAGGACGACCGAGGCGGTGAAGCCGCCCGGCCAGTCGGAGGTGGTGTAGCTCACCGTGCAGGAGCCGGTCGGCTGCTCGTCCTCCTCCTCGGTGGTGAAGGTGACCTTGGCCGAGGGGGAGCGGTTGCCCGCCGCGTCGTAGGCGTACACCCAGAAGGTGTACGTCTGTCCCGGCCGCAGCCCCTCCAACTGGTAGCTGGTCTGCGTGGTGGTGCCCAGCGGGGCGAGGGTGTCGGTGTGCTGCAGGACCAGCTCGTAGCCGACCACTCCGACGTTGTCGGTGGCGGCGTTCCAGCTCACCGTGGCGCTGTCGGTGGTGACGCCGGTGGCCTTGAGGCCGGTGGGGGCGGTCGGCGGCTCCGTGTCCTCGACCGGCTCCTCCGGGTCCTCCGAGCCGCCGCCCGCGTCGTCCTGGTCGGCGATGAAGGACGCGATCCACGACAGCGGGGCGTTCCAGTTGATGGTCAGCTCGTTGGTGGCCCAGGACTCGATGTCGTCGATGTAGCACATCTGGGGCGCGCAGCCGGTCAGCGTGCTCTGGGCCTTGGGGTCCCAGGTGCTGGCGTCGGAGTTGGGCCCGCCTGCCAGGGTGCCCTTGGGCGGGTTGGGCAGGCGCGGGTCGAGCTGGTGGGCGTACCAGCGGCTGTGCTGGTTGCGGGAGTCCTTCTCGCCGTAGCCGGTGACGTAGGACTGGTTCAGCGCGTTGCGGCCGAAGATGTAGTCCATGCCCTCCAGCACGCCGTCGCGGTACTTGGTGTCGCCGGTGAGGTCGAAGGCGACGGCCATGACCACCATGGTGTTGAGGACCGCGCTGTTGGAGCCCCAGACGAACACGCCGTTGCCGGGCTTGTAGGACAGGCCCCACGGGCTGGACTCGACGTTGGCGAGGTAGCCGTCGGCGGCCGCGACCACCGAGTCGCGCACCCGGTCGCGGTCGGCCAGGTCGTTGGGGATCGTGGCCAGTTGGATGCGGGCCAGCGGGGCGGTCCAGCCCCAGTCGAAGCCGCCGTCGCGGAACACTTCCTCGTCGTCGGTGTGCAGCGGCGAGGAGGTCACCGCGTCGCGGTACTCCTGGGCGCCGGTGGTGAGGAAGAGCTCGGCCGCGGCCCAGTAGAACTCGTCGGTGACGTTGTTGTCGTTGTAGGGGCCGCCGCCCTCGCCGAAGGCCGGAGCGTAGACGGCGGGGTGGGCCTTGGCCGCGTCCCAGGCGGTCTCGGCCGCCTCCAGGCACTCGGCGGCGAAGTCCGCGTCGTAGGGCTGGAAGACCCGGGCGCACTGGGCGGCGGTGGCCGCGAGGTTGAGCGTCGCCGCGGTGGACGGCGGTTGCAGGTAGCGCGGCTGCGGGTCGTTGGCCGGCAGCAGCGGCAGGCCGGTCCACTGCTCGTCGTGGATCTTGTGGTGCGCCATGCCGGCGAGCGGCTCGCCCTCGGGCACCTGCATGCTGAGCAGGAACTCCATCTCCCAGCGCGCCTCGTCGAGCACGTCGGGAACGCCGTTGCCGGTCTCGGGCAGGCGCAGCGTGGAGTCGCCCAGCTTGTCGGGCTGGGCGGTCTCCGCCCGTTGGGCGCGCTCGTAGATGTTCATGAGCTGGTGCACCGAGATGCCGCCGTTGACCACGTACTTGCCGTGGTCGCCCGCGTCGTACCAGCCGCCCGACACGTCCAGGGAGTAGTCGCAGGTGCCCGGCGCGCACGGCACGTCGGTGTCGCCCTGGTTGGGGGGCACGCCCACGTGTCCGGCCGCGCGGCCGTAGCCGGGGGCGATGGAGTCGAGGATCTCGATGCCGCTGCGCTGCGGGTAGTAGAACGACAGCGCGTCGACGCGCAGCTCCTCGTAGGCGCTCTCGTCGATGTCGAAGGGGTGGCTGGTCTCGCCGTCGACGGTGAGCGTGTAGCCGCTGCCGGAGGTGGTGTAGGAGCTGAAGTCGACGGTGTGCACGTTCAGGCCGGAAGAGGACTCCGGTCCGTACGGCTCGGTCTGGCCGCTGGCCACCACCGTGCCGCCGGAGTCGGCCAGCTCCCAGGTGAGCGCCTCGGTGGCGTCGGTGACGACGGTCGCCTTCTTGGGGCCGTGCGGCAGGTAGCCGACCTGGTTGACGCGGACCCGGGGGCCGGTGTCGGGCACGTAGACGGGGGGCTCGGCCCCGCCCAGGAGGGCCACGTCGTCGACGCAGAAGGTCCACGGCACGTCGGAGCCGCCGATCTGGAAGGCGACCTGCGCGTCGTCCCAGTCGGCGTTGGAGGTGAAGACGTACTCGAATCTCTGCTCTTCGGGTCCGAGGAAGGCCCGCTGGTCCAGTTGGGTCCGCCACGGCTCCACCGGCTCCTGCACCAGGGCGCGGATGGAGACCGGCTCGGTGGCGGAGGCGGTGAAGGAGAAGGTGTAGGACTCCCCTTCGATCAGGGGGATGTCGTTCTGCCCGATGATCACGTCCCAGGCGTTGAGGGTGTCTCCGGGGACGTTCGCGCACAGCGCCCCGCTGCTGGCGTCGAGGTTGATGTTCGGGGTCCCCCACCAGGGGGCGGTCCCGTTGCTGAAGTCGCCGTTGATGATCTGGTTGACCTCGTCGGCCTGGGCCGCGGCGGTGGTGAGGCCGAAGGTCGTCGCGAGGGCGAGCGCCACGGCCCCGGCGAGGGGCGGTCTGATTCTGGGTCTCGACACGGGAGTCCTTCCGTGGAGGGGGATCGTCGTTGGAGGAGAGTCCGCATGCGGAGGCCACTGAAATGGGAGCGCTCCCATATCGTGTGACTTATGACATAGAAACAGGATCACTCATTGGTGTCAATGGGTTACGCTCAGATCAGACCTCTCCCTGGCGCAACGGCGGGGGCCGGTCGCCGCAGCGGCGACCGGCCCCCGTCCGACGGCCTCCCGTACGGTTCAGAGCGTGAACCCGCGGAACAGCAGGGAGGCCAGGATCAGCCCCGCGACCAGGTTGAACACCGTGGCGAGGGCGAACACCCCGATCGGGCGCCAGCCGGCCTCCCGCAGCGAGCCGACCTTGAACTCCAGGCCGATGCTCGTGAAGGCCGCGATGAGGAACCAGTCGCGCAGCGCCTTGGCGGTGTCCAGCCCGGCCTGCCCGGCCTCTCCCGCGACGTTCGCCCAGATGGTGGCCGCCACGGAGGCGGCGAGGAAGCCCAGCACGAACTTCGGGAAGCGGTCCCACAGCGTGCGCAGCCACGACGGGCGGTCCTGGGCGGCCTCGCCCTGCGCCGGGGCCACCCGGAAGGCGAAGTAGGCGGTCAGCGCCACCGCGGCCACGCCCATCAGGACGTTCTGCGTGGACTTGACGATGGAGGCGATCTGCAGCGCGCCCTCGCCCACGATGGCGCCGGAGGCCGCGACCGCCGCGGTGGTGTCGATGTTGCCGCCGATCCAGGCGCCGGCCTGGGCGTCGTTGAGGCCGATCAGCCCCACCAGCCAGGGCAGCAGGAAGATGGACGGCACCGCGAAGAGGATCACCAGGCTGGCGGTGTAGGCGAGCTGCTCCCTGCGGGCCTGCACCGCACCGGCGGCGGCGATGGCCGCGCTGACGCCGCAGATCGACACCGAGGAGGCCAGCAGGGCGCGCAGCCGGTCGTCCAGGCCGAACCGGCCGCCCAGCCACCAGGTGAACAGGAAGACCGAGGTGACCAGGATGAGCGCCTGGATGATGGCCGGTCCCGCGGCCTTGACGATCACGTCGAACAGGACCGTGGAGCCCAGCAGGACCAGACCGGTCTTGATGAAGAACTCGGTGCGGAAGCCCTCGGCCAGGCGGTCGCGCACCCCGATCGCGCTCAGCAGGGCGTTGACGAGCAGGCCGAGGATGATCGCGTAGACGGGGTACTCGATGGCCTTGGCCACTCCGGCGAAGCCGGTCCCCTCCGCCGCGGTGGGGACGACGTTCTCCAGGGTGCGGGTCACCGCGGCCAGGGCGACGACGACGATGACTCCGAGGAGCGCCCAGTACCAGGGGGTGGAGGCTCCCGCGGTGGCGGCCTCCTCGGGGCTGCGGGGGGTGGTCTCTCGCTCGCTCATCAGGGCACCAGTCCCGCGGGGATGAGACCGACGAGGGAGGCGGCAAGCAGGACCAGGCCGACGATGGTCGCTGCCCAGTCCTCGCTGATCCGGAAGCGGGCCGCACCGGCCCGCTCGGGTGCTCTGTCGTTCATACTGTCCTCACAGACGGGGGATAGGGGAAAGAGGCACGGCAGCGGGCGACCGCGGCACCCGACGCCGCTGACAACTAATCCTACCTGTTTAGTATGAATTTGGGGACTACCTCCCGCTTCCCGATCGGTCGCCTCGACCAGCTGTCCGCCGACCACTACCCTGAACCGCTGATCCGGTTCACCCAACGGTGACACGACAGCCGTCAGGAGTACCAGTGAGCAACGACCACCTGCCCGAGTTCCCCGCGGGATTCCGCTTCGGCGCGGCCACCGCCAGCTACCAGATCGAGGGAGCGGTGCACGCCGACGGCCGCGGTCCCTCCATCTGGGACACCTACAGCCACACTCCAGGGCTGGTGCTCAACGGCGACACCGGGGACGTGGCCTGCGACCACTACCACCGCTACGCCGAGGACGTGGAGCTGCTGCGCCGCCTGGGCGTGGACGCCTACCGCTTCTCCGTCGCCTGGCCGCGCGTGCTGCCCACGGGGGCGGGCGAGGTCAACCAGCGCGGCCTGGACTTCTACGACCGGCTGGTCGACGCCCTGCTGGAGGCGGGCATCACCCCCACGGCCACCCTCTACCACTGGGACCTGCCCCAGGCCCTGGAGGACGCGGGGGGCTGGCGGGTGCGCGCCACCGCCGAGCACTTCGCCGCCTACACCCGGATCGTCGCCGACCGCCTCGGCGACCGGATCCGCCACTGGATCACCCTCAACGAGCCGTTCTGCACCGCCTTCGTCGGCTACGCCGTGGGCCGCCACGCCCCCGGCGCCCGCGAGGGCACCCCGGCCCTGGCCGCCGCCCACCACCTGCTGGTCGCGCACGGCCTGGCGGTGCGCGAGCTGCGCGCCGCCGGCGCGCACGAGGTCGGCATCACCCTCAACCTCGACCGGGTACTGCCCGCCTCCGACAGCGAGGCCGACCGGGCCGCCGCCGACCGCGCCGAGACCCTGCACAACCGGGTCTGGCTCGACCCGCTGTTCACCGGCGCCTACCCCGCCAACGAGGCCGAGACGTGGGGGGAGCTCGCCGACGGCTCCTACCGGCGCGACGGCGACCTGGAGATCATCGGCCAGCCCTTGGACTTCCTCGGCATCAACTACTACCGGCCCATCAAGGTCGCCGACGGCCCGTGGGAGGAGGCCGACCCGGCGCGCCGCACCGCCGTGGACATCCGCGCCCCCGAGCAGCGCTTCGAAGGCGTGCGGCACACCGCCATGGACTGGCCCGTGGTGCCCGGCTCCTTCACCGACCTGCTGCTCGACCTCACCGAGCGCTACCCGGACCTGCCACCCATCCTCATCACCGAGAACGGCTCGGCCGAGCACGACACCGTCTCCCCCGACGGCCGGGTCCACGACGCCGACCGCGTCGCCTACCTCAACGACCACCTGCACGCCCTGGCCGCGGCGATCCGGGCCGGGGTGGACGTGCGCGGCTACTTCGTCTGGTCGCTGCTGGACAACTTCGAGTGGGCGTTCGGCTACGAGCGCCGGTTCGGCATCGTCCGCGTCGACTACGACACCCTGGAGCGGCTGCCCAAGGACAGCTACTTCTGGTACCAGCGGCTCATCGAGCACCACCGGGCCCGCCACGGCGGCTGATCACCGCAGGCGCACCGACGCGCGAGGAGGCGGCCCCGGCCGCACCGCCGCCTCCTCCGCCCCGACTCCGCCCCACGCCAGGAGCGCCTGCGCGTGGGGCGGTCAGCGCCGCGGCGGCCGGGCGGGGTCAGACCTGCTGGCGCACCGCGCCCGCGGCGGTGTCGACGACCTCCGGGTCGGCGCAGACGCGCTGGCCGGGCCCCATCCCCACGTACGTCCCCTCGGGTTCGCCCCACAGGAAGATCTCGATGCCGACGACGTCGGCGGGCCGGCACACGGCGGGGTCGAACCTGTCGGGGTCCGCCTGGTACAGGGTCCACGACGCGCTCTGGCCGGGCGCGAGCGGGAACGGCTCGGGCGGCTCCTCCGCCTGCACGGCCCAGCCGCCGACCTCCCGGAGGTCGGCGTCGACCCAGTGCACCTCCACCCGGCCCGGCATGAGGCAGGTCTGCCCGTTCTCGACGTGCAGCAGGCTGAACTCGACGACGGTGACGTCCAGCGCCGTGACCCGGCGCTCCTCGACGGCCTTGAGGTCCCCCTTGCCGCAGTGGCGCAGGTCGCCCCCTCCCGGGCCGCCCGCCTGCGCCGGGACGCAGACCAGTGCGGTCGCGGCGAGCACCGCCCCCAGGAGCGTCCAGCTCCGGGCGGTGCGACGGAATACGGTCATGTTCCTCCCCCTTCCGAGGGGGAGAGTGCCCGAACAGGCGAGGACCACTGCGGCCAACAACTGGCCGCTTTCGGCCATTTTCGCAGGTCATCGCCACTGTGTCGGTTCTTGACCGAGGTCCGTCGAGGTGCCGCGCAGCAGGTTGCGCGCCCGGGCGTAGTGGCAGGCGGCGGCGTGGCCCTCCCCCTGTTCGACCAGCGGCGGCGCCTGTCGCACACAGCGGCTGCGCTGCTCGCCGCTCAGGGCGGCGAAGGTGGGGCAGCGGGTGCGGAACCGGCAGCCCGACGGGGGGTCCAGCGGGCTGGGCACGTCGCCGGCGAGCACGATCCGCTCCCGGCTGCGCTCCCGGCGCGGGTCGGGCAGCGGGACCGCGGAGACGAGCGCCTGGGTGTAGGGGTGGGCCGCCGCGGTGAACAGGCGCTCCACCGGAGCCGTCTCCACGATCCGCCCCAGGTACATGACCGCGACCCGGTCGGCGACGTGCCTGACCACCGCCAGGTCGTGGGAGACGAACAGGTAGGACAGGCCCAGCCGCTCCTGAAGCTCCTCCAGCAGGTTGACCACGCCGGCCTGGACGGACACGTCCAGCGCCGAGACCGGTTCGTCCAGCACCAGCACCTCCGGTTCCAGGGCCAGGGCGCGGGCGATGCCGACGCGCTGGCGCTGGCCGCCGGAGAACTCGTGGGGGTAGCGGTCGGCGTGCTCGGGGTCCAGGCCGACCAGGCGCAGCAGCTCGTGCACCCGGCGCGGGCCGCCGTCGGCGAAGCGGCCGTGGATGCGCAGCGGCTCGGCGACCGCCTCGAACACCGTCATCCGCGGGTCGAGGGAGGCGAAGGGGTCCTGGAAGACGATCTGCACCCGGCTGCGCAGCGGCCGCATCCGGGCGCGCGACAGCCCGGTCAGCTCCTGTCCCCGGTAGCGGACGCTGCCGCGGTTCGCCGGGATCAGGTTGAGCAGCAGGCGGGCGGTGGTGGACTTGCCGCAGCCGGACTCCCCCACCAGGGCCAGCGTCCGGCGGGCGCGCAGCTCCAGGGAGACGCCGCAGACCGCGTGCACCTCCCCGCTGCGGCGGCGCAGCAGCCCTCTGGAGCGCACCGGGAAGTGCTTGACCAGGTCCTCGGCCACGAGCAGGGGGGCGCCGTCGGCCGCGGCGGGCGCCGCCCGGAGCGGCACGGCGGCGGTGGCGGGGGCGGGCGGGAACAGCTCCTCGGGCCGGACTCCGGCCAGCCGGTCGGCGAAGTGGCAGGCGGCGGTGTGGCCGTCCCCCTGCCCGGTCGGCGGCGGGTCGGTGTCGCGGCACACCGGCTGCGCCAGCGGGCAGCGGGGGGCGAACGCGCATCCCCGCATCTGCTGGGTGAGCGACGGCGGGGCGCCGGGGACCGGGACGAGCCGGGAGCGGCGGGCGGCGTCCATGCGCGGCCGACTGCCCAGCAGGCCGAGGGTGTAGGGCATGCGCGGGGTGGAGAAGACCTCGTCGACGCTGCCGGCCTCCACGATCCGGCCCGCGTACATGACCGCGACCCGGTCGACGTGGCCCGCCACCACTCCCAGGTCGTGGGTGATGAGCACCAGTGCGGCCCCGGTGGCGCGGCGCGCGGCCCGCAGCGCCTCCAGCACCTGGGCCTGGACGGTCACGTCCAGGGCGGTGGTGGGCTCGTCGGCGATGATCACGTCGGGGTCGTTGGCCATGGCGATGGCGATCACCACCCGCTGGCGCATGCCGCCGGACAGTTCGTGCGGGTAGGCGTCGACCCGCTGCTCCGGCTGCGGGATGCCGACGGTTCGCAGCAGTTCCACGGCGCGCGCCCGGGCGGCGGCGCGGGGCAGGTCGCGGTGGGCCTGGATCGCCTCGACGATCTGCCTGCCGACCGTGTGGACGGGGTTGAGGGAGGTCAGCGGGTCCTGGAAGACCATGGCGATGCGCGCGCCGCGCACCCGGCTGATCGCGGCGTCGCCCAGGCCGAGCAGCTCCTGGCCCAGCAGCCGGGCCGAGCCGGAGACCTGCGCGGTGCGCGGCAGCAGTCCCATGACCGCCAGTGCGGCCACCGACTTGCCGGAGCCGGACTCGCCCACGATGCCCAGCGCCTCGCCCCGGCGCAGCCGGTAGGAGACGCCGCGCACGGCGTGGAGGTGTCCTCCGTCGGTGGGGAAGCGGACGTGCAGGTCGGCGACGTCGAGGACGGTGCCGTCGCCCGCCGCGGCGGAAACGGTGTTCTCGGCGTGGTTGGTCGAGGTCATCTGCGCACCATCGTCTGTCGGGGGTCGAGTGCGTCGCGCAGGCCGTCACCGATGAAGTTGATCGTCAGGCAGATCAGCACGATGAACAGTCCCGGCGGGTAGAACAGCCACGGCCGGGTGAAGGCGGCCGTGCGCGCGTTGTCGATCATCAGGCCGAGCGAGATGTCGGGCGCCTGGATGCCGAAGCCGAGGAAGGACATGCTCGCCTCCAGCAGGATCGCCAGGGCGACGAGCAGGGTCGCGGCGACGATGACGGGGCCGGCGGCGTGGGGCAGCAGGTGCCGCAGGATGATGCGGGCGTCGGAGGCCCCGGCGGCGCGGGCCGCCTCCACGAACTCCTGTTCACGCAGGGACAGCACCACGCCGCGCACCACCCGGGCGATCGTGGTCCACGAGAACAGCGCGATGATGAGCGCCACCGCCCACCAGGTGGTGCCGCCGCGCACGTTGCCGCCGATGGCGGCGACCGCGACGAGCAGCGGGACCACCATGAGCACGTCGACGGCGCGCATCATGACCGCGTCGACCCAGCCCTGGTAGTACCCGGCGACCGCGCCCCACACCGCGCCGAACGCGGTGGCCAGCACCGACACGGTGAGCGCGACCCTGAGGGTCTGCTGGGTGCCGCGCATGAGCTGGCCGAGCACGTCGTGTCCGGCGTTGGTGGTGCCGAAGGGGTGCTCCCAACTGGGCGGCTGGTTGGGCAGGATCTCCCGGTGCACGGTGTGGTCCCAGGGCCACAGGAGGGGGCCGAGGAACGCGAAGAGCACGGTCAGGACGAACACGGCGAGGCTGGTCATGGCCATGCGGTGCCGGGCGAACCGGGTCAGGACCAGGCGGAGCCGGCCGTGGTGCGCCGTGCCGCGGGCGGCGGCCGGCGGGTCGGCGGGCGGGGTGGGGGCGCCGGGGCGCGTGCGCAGTTCACTCATGGCGGATCCTCGGGTCGAGCACGCCGTACAGCAGGTCGGCGGCGAGGTTGGCGAGGACGACGGCGGTTCCGCTCAGCATCAGCCAGCCCATCAGGGCGTAGGCGTCGCTGCGTTTGACCGCCTCCACGAAGAAGTCGCCCAGTCCGCGCCACTGGAAGACGGTCTCGATGAGGATGACGCCGTCGACGGTTCCGGCGACGGTGACCGCGGCGACGGTGGTCAGCGGGATGAGGGCGGTGCGCAGGGCGTGCCTGCGCAGCACCACCCGGTTGGGCAGGCCCTTGGCGCGGGCCAGGCGGACGTAGTCGCTGTTGAGCACCTCGAGCATGGAGGTGCGCTGGTAGCGGCTCCAGGCCGCGTATCCGGTGAGCATGAGGGTGAGCGTGGGCAGGACGAGGTGTCCGAGGTGGTCGGCGAGGAGCTGTCCGGCGGTGAAGCCGCGGGTGTCGGCCGAGGTCGCGCCGACGGTGTAGAAGATCGTGTAGCCGGTCTGCTGGTTGGCCCACACCCCGGCCTCCTTGACGAGCGCGCCCAGCCAGAAGGTGGGCATGGCCAGGGCGAGGAAGCCGACGAAGGTGAGGGTGTAGTCGACCGCGGAGTACTGGCGGACGGCGCTGACGACCCCGGTGAGGACCGCCAGGCCCAGGGCCAGCAGCAGGGCGGCGGCGACCAGGCGCAGCGTGCTGCCGAGCCGTTCGGCCAGGGCCTGTCCGATGTCGTAGTCGGGTCCCCGTACCGACGGTCCGAACTCGCCGCGCAGCAGGCCGATGTCGCCGTCGCCGCCGATGCCGGTCAGCCACAGCACGTACCGCTCCGGCAGGGAGCGGTCCAGGTAGAGGCGTTCCTCCTCGGCTTCGATCACCTCGGCGGGCACGGGGGGCTGCTGCACTCTCAGGTCGGCGAGCGGGTCTCCGGACAGGTCGACGAGCAGGAAGGTGAGGAGTGAGGCCGCGAGCAGGAGGGGGACGGTGCCCAGCAGGCGGCGGACGGTGTAGGCGAGCATGGCGGTCCTCGGCGGGCGGAGCGGGTCCGGGCGGACGTGCCCGGACCCGGTGCGGTCACTGGGCGGCCAGGCCCCACTCGTGGTGCTGGTAGAGGGCGCGCAGGCTGGAGGAGGGGTTGTCGCGGACGTTGACGTAGCCGTCGGTGACCAGGACGTAGATCGGCATGCTGAACAGGGGGAGGACGTAGGCGTCCCGGGCGACGATGCGGGCCGCCTCGTTGGCGTACTCGGCCGCCTCGTCCAGCGAGGAGGCGTTGCGGGTGAGCTCGGCGAGCCTGTCGACCTCGTCGTTGCGGTAGCGGCCGAAGTTGCTGTCGCTGCTGCTGCTCCAGTACTGGCTGGGCGCGGTGGCGAAGGCCGGGGAGCTGCTCCAGCCGTACTGCATGATGTCGTAGTCCTGTCCGCCGAGGGTGGCGCCCAGGTCGTCGGTGGGTTCGATGGTGGCGGTGATGCCGATCTCGGCCAGGTAGGACTGGATGAGCTCGGTGGAGGTGTCGCGCACGGTGTTGCTGGTGGAGCGGAGCCGGAACGGGCCGACCTCCTCGCCGTCCAGGGTCAGCGTCTCGCCCTGGTAGGTGTATCCGGCGTCGAGGAGGATCCGGCGGGCGGCCTCGGTGTCGCCGCTGCCCTGGCCGGTCTCGGTGATGACGTCGGTGTGGTAGGGGCTGGTGTCGGGGAAGATGTGGTTGGTGCGGGGCCCGGCCTCGGGGTAGAGCTGGGCGATGGTGCGCCGGGCGATGTCCTCGACGTCGATGGCGGTGAAGATGGCCCGGCGCAGTGCGACGTCCTTGAGCCACCTGTTCTCCAGGTTGAGGTCGACGTGCTCCCAACTGGGGCCGGCGGTGATGCTCACGTTGAGGCCGGGGCGCTGGCGGGCCTGCTCCACGGTGTCCTGGCCGAAGGCCACGGGGGAGGTGCCGTGTGCCTCGCCGTTGTCCAGGGCGCTGATCCAGGTGCCCTCGTCGGTGAGGAAGCGGATGACCACGGTGTCCAGGGTGGGGGCGACCTCGCCGTACCAGGCGGGGTTGGGCTCCTTGATGACCTGGTTCTCCAGGTCGCCCTCGACCAGCCGGTAGGGGCCGCCGGAGAAGGTGGGCATGGTGGTGTGCAGCCACTCGAAGTACTCGCCGACGCCCTCGGGGGTGGTGATGTCGAAGCCCTGCTCCTCGGCGACGTGGGCGGGGTAGATGCCGCCGGCGATGTCGGAGGCGCTGAAACGGTCCCGCCACTCGGGGTCGGCCGCGCCGTCGGCGAGGGTGACGGTGACGGTGGAGCCGCCGTCGCTGCCCTCGACGCTGGCGATCCGGTCGTAGTTGTCGGTCCGCGGCCGGCATCCCGTGCAGTGCCCGGCCTCCTCGGTGGTGCTGAGCTTCCAGGTGACCTCGAAGTCGGCGGCGGTGATGGGGGTGCCGTCGTCCCAGACCGCCTCGGGGCGGATCGTGAACTGGTAGGTGAACGGGTCCTCGTCGACGACCCGCGGTTCCTCGGCGAGCAGGTCCATGTTGGGGGTGAAGGTGACGCCGTCGGGCTCCCAGTGGCCGGTGTGCGGCAGGATGCCGTGGAGCATCTGGAGGGTGTAGACGCTGCCCCCCTCGGGGGACAGCGTGGCCCACGCGCCCGGGAGCGAGTCGACGATCCAGGTGATGTCGCCGCCCTCGGCCCGCTCCCCGCTGTTGCAGGTGTTGGGGTGTTCCGCGCAGTCGGCGAGGCTGCTGTCCGCGCCGACCTCCTGCGGTGCGCAGGAGGTGAGAACGAGCGTCGCCGCGCCGATCGACGCGGCGAGAGTGGTCAGCCTACTTCGGTCACGCATGGTCACTCTCCCTGGGTTGTTCGCACCCGTGGCAACGAATCCCGCAAAGCGAACAATCTGGGAGTAATGAGACCATTACTCTAAATCACAGTATAGATTTCGCTGCTTTTTGTGACCCAGCCGCAATCTCCGCGCAGCCCTCCTGTCACCACCGACCCATTGTTTCCGACAGTCCCGCGAACCGAAAGCCGAAACGGCGATATGCGAACTTTCCCACCCCGTGTTTCACCTGGAAGGGGCGGCCCTGCCATCCCCACCGCCGGAAAGGTGGACGTATCTCGAACAACGAATCGACACACTATGCACTTTTCGCCAGAAAACCCGAAAACAACGCCGAAACCTTGATTCCGCCAAAATTCCGACCGGCCCGGATTCCTGACGCTCTCCCCATTTTTGACCTGTAAGGACCTTTTGTCCGCCGGGGTCACCTGCGCCGGTACACCGACAGGCGGAAGGCCGCGGTCACCGCCACCGGTTCGGGCATCCGGGCCAGGCCGGAGCGCAGCTCCTCGGCGGTGACGTGGCGGGCGCTGGGCGTCATCTCCACCAGGGTCGCCGCCTCGGCGCGGGTCAAGCTCAGCTCGACCGCGACCCGCTCCTCCCCCGCCGCCGTGAAGCGGCCGCGCAACTGCGCGGCCAGCCGCTCCGCCTTGCGGGGGTCCACCGCGATCAGCCCGAGCGCGGAGCGCAGCTCGGCCAGGTGGCGGGCGTCCGGGGTCACCACCAGCAGGGTGCCGCCGTCGCGCAGCACCCGCGCGAACTCCGGCCCGTTGCGCGGCGCGAACACGTTGAGCAGCAGCCCGGCCGATCCGGCGGCCAGCGGCAGCGCCCGCCAGACGTCGCCGCCGACCGCGCCCGCGCGCGGGTGGGCGCGGGCGGCGCGCCGCAGCGCGTACCGGGACACGTCCACGGCCAGGCCGTGGGCCCGCGGCAGCGCGTCCAGCACCCCGGCCAGGTGGTGGCCGGTGCCCGCGCCGACGTCGACCACCAGTCCCCCGTCCCACCACCGGGCGGCGTGCTCGGCCAGCTTCGCGGTCAGCGGGGCGTAGTACCCGGCGTCGAAGAACTCGCCGCGGGCGCGCACCATCTCCCGGTCGTCCCCGGCGGTCGGCGGCCGCCCCGCGACCAGGTTGACGTAGCCCTGCCGGGCCGCGTCGAAGGAGTGCCCGCGTGCGCAGGCCAGCCCACCGCCCGACCGCCTCAGGCCGCCGCCGCAGTGCGGGCAGGCCAGTGCCTCCACCACGGGGCCGGGAATGCGCAGCCGCTCCCTGTCGTCCATGACCGCAGGCTACTGGCGCCCCGGCGGCGCCGGTGACGGCAGTTGGGCGGCGGCCGCCCGCAACGGTCAGTCCCGCTGCTCCAGCAGCGCCACCGGGTAGCGGTCGAGCAGCGCGGCCAGCCCGACGGCGGTGTCCCCGCCGACGGCGGGCACGGCGCGGTCGGTGAGCACGTCCACCCAGCCGCCGCGGCTCCACGGCAGCGGCAGGACGGTGTCGCGCCACCCGCCGCCGCGTTCCAGGCCCACCGGCAGCCGGGTCGCCACGGCCACGACCCGGCCCCGTCGGCCCCGGGCGAACGCCAGGCAGTGCCGGGCGGCCGGGCCCACCGCCCGCAGCGGGCGGTAGCCCGCCAGGTCGTGCCTGCGGCGCACCCGCAGCGCCTGGCGCACCACGTGCATCTTGGCCGCGCCCGTGTCGTCCACGGGCGGGCGCCACCCGCCTTCCAGCCGCTCCAGCAGGCGGCGGCGCACGCCGTAGTCGACGGGGCGGCGGTTGTCGGGGTCGACCAGGGACAGGTCCCACAGCTCCGTGCCCTGGTAGACGTCGGGCACGCCCGGCGCCGTCAACTGCACCAGCTTCTGTCCCAGCGAGTTCGACCAGCCGGGGCCGCGCACCCGCGCCGCGAACGCGGCGACCCGGTCCGCCAGGCCGGGGTCGGTGAGCACCCGGTCGGCCCACGCGGCGATCTCGTCCTCGAAGCCGGCGTCGGGGGCCGTCCAGGAGGTGCGCAGCTTCGCCTCCCGGGCCGCCTTCAGCAGGTAGCCGCGCAGCCGGTCGGCGTCGAGCGGCCACGCCCCGACGAGCGTCTGCCAGGCCAGCAGGTTGAGCGCGGGCTCGCCCAGCCCGGCGCGTGCCGTCCAGTCGCGCACGGCCGCGGTGAACTCGTCGGGGATCTCCGAGAGCACCGCCAGGCGGGCCCGCACGTCCTCGGAGCGCTTGGTGTCGTGCGTGGACAGGGTGGTCATGGTGTGCGGCCACACGGCCTCGCGGTGCTCGGCCGCGGCGTGGAACTCGTCGGGCGAGACCCCGAACCGGTCGGGGGATCCGCCCACCTCGTTGAGGGCCACGAACCGGGTGCAGCGGTACAGCGCGGTGTCCTCGGTGCCCTTGGCCACCACCATGGCACCGGTCTGCTGGACGCGGCGGGCCAGTTCGCCGCGCGGATCGGCGCGCGCCTCGGCGTCGATGTGTCGCAGCACCCCGGCCAGGTCCGGGCGGCGGCGCGCGGCGCGGTCGACGGCGCGTGCCCAGGCGTCCTGCCCCTCCGGCAGGTAGCTGCGGTAGACGTCGAAGGAGGCGAGCAGTTCGACGACGGCCTCCCGGGCGGCTCGGGCGTCCACGCCGCGCAGCAGGGCGGCGGTCCGCCGCACCTCCGAGGCCAGTGAGGTGGCGGCGACCTGGCGGCGGCTCTCGGTCTCCACCCGCGCGAAGTCGACGGGCACGCCCGCCTGCGCGGCGAACGCGGTGAGCGGCTCCTCGCCGGCCGGGTCCACGAACACCCCGCAGACCTCGCGCAGCGCGTCGTATCCGGTGGTGCCGTCCACCGGCCAGGAGGCGGGCAGGTCCTCGCCGAGGGCGAGGACCTTCTCCACCACGGTCCACACGTCGCAGCGGTCGCGCAGCCTGCGCAGGTACTCACCCGGGTCGCTGAGCCCGTCGGGGTGGTCCACCCGCAGGCCCTGCACGTCGCCGCCGGCGGCCCAGCGCAGCACCTCGGCGTGGGTGGCCTCCAGGACCGCCGGGTCCTCCACGCGCACCGCGGCCAGGGCGGCCACGTCGCAGAAGCGGCGGTAGGTGAGTTCGGCGTCCTGCCTGCGCCACGACACCAGCCGGTAGTGCTGGCGCTCCATCACCTCCAGCGGGTTGTCGCCCGCCTGGTAGGTGCCCTCGGCCAGGGGGAAGCGGTGGTCGTAGTAGGTGAGGCAGCCGTCGGCGACGGTGAGCTCGCCGAGCGCGGCGGCGCCGCCGTCGCCGTCGTCGTCCAGCACCGGGAGCAGGATCGGCCCCGCCGACCAGTCGATGTCGAAGCAGCGGGCGTAGCGGGAGGCGCGGCCGTGCCGCAGCACGTCCCACCACCACGGGTTGGCGGCCGGGTCGGCGACGGACATGTGGTTGGGCACGATGTCGAGGACCAGGCCCAGGCCGTGCTCGCGGAGCCGGTGGGCGAACGCGACCCGCCCCGCCTCCCCGCCCAGCGCCGGTGCGGCCCGGGTGGGGTCCACCACGTCGTAGCCGTGGGTGGAGCCGGCCGCCGCGGCGAGCAGGGGGGAGGTGTAGACGGCGGACACGCCGAGGCGGGACAGGTAGTCGGCCGTCTCGGCGGCCTCGGCGAAGGTGAATCCGGGCCGCAGTTGCAGCCGGTAGGTGGCCGCGGGGTGGGTGTGTGCGCTCATCGGGCTTTCGGCCCTCCCGTTTCCTGGTCGCTCCGCCCGGGCGGGGCCGTCCGGGCCGCGGGCGTGTGGCGGCGGGCGGAAGTCAATAGGCTGGTGCCCACGTTCCCACCGGCTCACTCGTGAAAGGCTGCGACCCCATGGCGTCCCGCCCCACCGTGCTGCTGCTCAACGGCCCCAACCTCAACCTGCTGGGTCTGCGCGACCCGGCCCAGTACGGCACCACCACGCTCGCCGACATCGAGAAGCGGGTGGTGGAGCTGGGCGACGAGCTGGGCGTGGACGTGGTGTGCGCGCAGAGCAACCACGAGGGCGAGCTGGTCGACCGGATCCACGCCGCGCGCGAGCTGGACGGCGTGGTGTTCAACCCGGGCGCCTACGCCCACACCAGCATCGCGCTGCGCGACGCGATCGAGGCGGTGCCCACCCCGTGCGTGGAGGTGCACATCTCCAACATCCACGCCCGCGAGGAGTTCCGCCACACCTCGGTGACCGCCCCGGTGATGAGCGGCAGCATCAGCGGCTGCGGGGTGCACGGCTACGAGCTGGCGCTGCGCCACGTGGTCTGGCTGATCGGCCGCAGGGGCTGAGGCCCCGCCCGGCCGCCGCCCCGCACGCGGTCCCGGGCCTCGCCGGCGGTTCACCTCTGGTTAAATTCTTCGACGGCATATGACCGCATACGACCACGCCCGTGGTCCGTCCGGGGGATGAGGCAACCGTGTCGATGGCGAGGCACCGCGCAGGGACCGTGATCGCGCTGCTGGGCGCGCTGGCGCTGGCGACAGGGTGCGGCAGCGACGACGCCGTGCGCGGCGGCCAGGAGATCCCGGTGCCCGAGAACCTGGAGTGCTTCGACGGCCCCCTGTCGGGCGCCGGCTCCAGCGCCCAGGAGCTGGCGATGCAGGTGTGGATCGCCGGATACCAGACCGCCTGCGACGACGCCCAGATCTACTACGACGCGATCGGCTCGGGCGGCGGCCGCAGCCAGTTCATCGACGGCGCGGTGGACTTCGCGGGCTCCGACGCCGCCATGGACGAGGGGGAGCTGGAGGAGGCGCGGCAGCGCTGCGGCTCCGAGGTGGTGCACATCCCCGCCTACGTGGTGCCGATCGCGGTGGCGTTCAACCTGGAGGGCGTCGACACGCTCAACCTCGGTCCCGCCGTGCTGGCCCGCCTGTTCAGCGGCGACATCACCCGCTGGAACGACCCGGCGATCGCCGCGGACAACCCCGGCGTCGACCTGCCGGACCTGCCCGTGGTCCCGGTCAGCCGCTCCGACGAGTCCGGCACCACCGAGAACTTCACCTCCTACCTGGCGGCCGCCGCGGGCGAGGACTGGCCCTACGAGCCGGACGGCCAGTGGCCCCTCCCCCCGGTCGAGGCCGGGCAGGGCAACAGCGGCGTGGCCCAGGCCGTCCGGGGCGGCCGCGGCACCATCGGCTACCTGGAGGCGTCCCACGCCGAGGGCATGGCCACGGCCCGCATCGGCACGGGCGGGGACTTCGTCGCGCTGTCCCCGGAGTCGGCGGCGCGCATCGTGGAGGCCTCCCCGCGCCGCGCGGGCGGCGGCGCGCACGACCACGCCCTGGAGCTGGACTACACCGCCGCCGACTCCTACCCCGCCGTGCTGGTCAGCTACGAGATCGCCTGCCTGTCCTACGAGGACGAGCACGACGCCGCCGCCGTGCGGGCGTTCCTGAGCTACCTGCTCAGCGACGAGGGCCAGCAGGCCGCCGCCGAGGAGTCGGGTTCGGCTCCGCTGCCCGCCGGGACGCGCGCCGAGCTGATGGCCTCGGTCGAGGCCATCAGCGCCGGCTGAGCGGGGCCGTGTTTGCGCTGCCGGGTCCCGGTCAGCTCTCCCGGTGACACCGCAACCGCGACACCGGGAGCGTGGCGCATGGCACAGCATCCTCCGGCCCAGAAGCAGTCCCGTCCGGGGCGGACCAGGGGCATGGTCCCCCGGCCCCGCGACGAGATGCGCGACTACACCGGCAGCGGCCTGCTGCGGGACAGGCGGGCCCTGATCGCGGGAGGCGACTCCGGGATCGGCCGGGCGGTGGCGACGGCCTTCGCCAAGGAGGGCGCGGACGTGGCCGTCGCCTACCTGGACGAGCACGACGACGCCCGCCACACCGCCTCCCTGGTCGAGGCGGCGGGGCGGCGCAGCCTGCTGCTGCCCGGGGACCTGGCCGAGGAGGCCCGCTGCGCCGAGGTGGTGGAGCGCACCGTCGCCGAGTTCGGCGGCCTGGACGTGCTGGTGGCCCACCACGCGGTGCAGGCGCCGGTGGAGGACTTCGCCGAACTGTCCACCGAGCAGTTGCGCCGCACCTTCGAGGTGAACGTGTTCAGCGTGTTCTGGCTGCTGCGCGCGGCCGTCCCGAGGATGCCCGACGGCGGCTCGGTGATCGTCACCGGGTCCGTCAACGGGCTGCGCGGCAACTCCTCGCTCATCGACTACGCCGCCGGCAAGGCCGCGGTGATGAACCTGGTGCAGAGCCTGGCCCGGCACTACATGAAGCGGGGCATCCGCATCAACTGCGTGGCGCCGGGGCCGGTGTGGACGCCGCTGATCCCGGCGACGATGCCGGAGGAGAAGGTGGAGGGCTTCGGTCGGCAGGCGCCGATGGAGCGCGCCGCCGACCCCGACGAGATCGCCCCGTCCTACGTGTTCTTCGCCAGCGGGCGGACCTCGTCGTACTACTCCGGCCAGGTGCTGGTGCCCGCGGGCGGGGAGATCCTGGTAGGCTGAGCCGCCGCGACCGTCCGTGGCAGCGGCGAGGAGGAGCGGGTGGAGGACGCGGAGTTCGTCGACTACGTCGCCGACCGGCTGGCCGCGCTGCCCGGGGTGCGGGCGGTGAGCCTGGGCGGCTCCCGGGCCCTGGGCACCCACCGCCCCGACAGCGACTGGGACCTGGCCGTCTACTACCGGGACCGCTTCGACCCGCAGGACCTGCGGGACCTCGGCTGGCCCGGCGAGGTCTCCGAGATCGGCGGCTGGGGCGGCGGGGTGTTCAACGGGGGCGCCTGGCTGACCGTGGAGGGCCGCCGCGTGGACGTGCACTACCGCGACCTCGCCGTGGTCGAGCAGCAGATCGCCGAGGCCGCACGGGGCCGCTTCGACGTCGAGCCGCTGCTGTTCCACCTCGCCGGGATCCCCACCTACCTGGTGGTGGCCGAGCTCGCGCGCAACCGGGTGCTGCGCGGCGAGCTGCCCCGCCCGGCCTTCCCGGAGGCGCTGCGCGCCAGCGCCCCGCCGCGCTGGCGGGCCGCGGCGTTGCTGACCCTGGACTACGCGCGCGCCAACCACGCGCCCCGCGCCCAGGCCGCCCAGGTGGCCGGGGCGGTCGCGGTGGCGGCCTGCCAGGCCGCGCACGCGGTGCTGGCCGCCCGCGGCGAGTGGACCACCAACGAGAAGACCCTGCTGGACCGGGCGGGTCTGCGCGACGTCGACGGGATCGTGGCCGGCCTGCGCCCCGATCCGCGGGTGCTGGTCGAGGCGGTGGACGCCGCGCGCGCCCTGCTGGAGGCGCGGGTCGACGCCGGCTAGGGGCGGCCCTCCGGTGCGGTGCCGGCGGCCCGGTGCGCCCGGCGGCGCGGACGGGCCAGGGTGCGTCCGTCCCACAGCAGCAGCACCGCCGCTGCCGCGGCCGTGGTGACCGCCGCGGTGGCCGCGTGCGCGGCCGGGGAGTCGAAGGTCGGGGTGAGGGTGCCCCACAGGTTGACGAACAGGTGGCAGGCGACCACCGCGGGCACGCTCCGCCCGGTGTTGGCGTAGACCCAGGTCCACAGCACGCGCAGTGCGACCGAGGCGAGGAACTGCCAGGCCACCCAGTCCGGGGGGTGGACCTGGCTCCACGGCACGACGTGCCAGGCCGAGGTGACCACGCCGATGACGACGGCGGCGGGCGCGGCGCCCCACCGGTCGCACAGCGCGTCGGTGGCGTAGGCGGTCCAGCCCGCCTCCTCGGCGGCGGCCGCGACGAGGTAGAGGGCGACCAGGGCGAGCAGTGTGGGCAGGGTGGTCCGGGCCGCGGTGACGGGCACCCCCGCCAGGTGGGCCAGGGCGTGGACCAGCAGCGGCCCCGCGGAGACCAGCGGTGCCGCCGCGTACCAGGCCCAGCGCACGGGCCGGGGCGGGACGAGCAGCCTGGCCCACAGGGCGCGCACCGCCGCACGTCCGCCCGAGCGCCAGGTGAGAAGGGTCGCGGCCAGTCCCGGGCAGACGAACATGAGCGCGCTGACGGGCATGTCCATGGGGACCCGGTCGGGGCTGGCCACGAGGAAGCCGAGGACCCAGAAGGGGGCGGCCAGCGCGAAGGTCAGCAGGAAGAAGCGGAACGGCGTCGGCGCGGCGGGCACGGCGGTGTCTCCCGTCCTCTCCGTTCTCCGGGGCGTCTTCCGGATGCTACGCCGTCGCGGCGGATGCGGCCACCGCGGACGTGCCCGTTCCGGGGCGGCCGGTCGGCCGTCCCGGAACGGGCCGTTCAGCGCACCCGCAGGCGGCGCCGCACGGTGCCGATCCCGCAGCGGAGCACCGAGGTGAGGATGCGCCACACCGCGAGGACGGCGAGCCGTCCGCGGCGGCGCGGCGCGGTCCCGTCGAGGGCGGCCACGCCGGACAGGTCGACGGTGTCGGCCTCCCCGTGCATCCGGTAGCGGCCGTGCACCGCGGCGACCGCCTCGGCCAGGTCCGCCTCGGCCAGGTCCGCCTCGGCCGGGGCCTCCTCGGCCCGGCCGGTGCCCAGCACCCGCGCCAGCGCCCGGGTGCGCCACAGGGTCGGCCCGGGGGTGTCGCGGACGAGTTCGACGAGTCCGGCGCGCGCCCACTCGGCGCGTTCCACCATCCGCGCCACGGTGTGCGGGCCCACCCCGCAGTTCACCGGCACCTGGAGCAGGAACGGCGCGGGGAAGGCGGTGCGGGGCGCCTCCGCGACGAAGCCGACCCTGGGCTCGGCCAGGTAGTGGGCCTGGACGAGGCGGGTCTCCAGCCAGGAGTCGGCGGTGGTGTCCCAGTCGGCGACCAGGACCACCTCCAGGTCGACCTCGGTGCTGGCGAGCAGCCGGTCCACGCAGGCGCGCACCAGTTCGTAGGGGTGGTGGGCCGCGTCGACGACGGCGCGCACCATCGGCACGCGGTTCTCGGGGAGGCGCCGCGTCCGGTGGGTGGGACGCGCGTAGGGGACGAGGTCGGCGAGGGCGTAGCTGCGCGGGCCGGGCACGCGGGTGCGGTTGGCGGTCGCGCTGCCGAGGTGCCAGACGCGGGCGGCGCGGTCGGGGACGAACACCCCTCCCGCCTGCCACAGCCGGTAGCCGAGCTCGGTGTCGTGCCCCAGGCTGAGGGTGGGGTTGACGCCGCCTGCGGCCTCGTAGAGCTCCCGGCTCATCGTCACGCACGAGCCGACGAAGGCGCGGAACCCCTGGCTGTCGGCGTCGCGCAGGTCGCCGCTGCGGGAGAGGAGCCGTTCGGTGCGGGGGTGGGGCGGGGCGTCGACGAGGCTGCGGTGCAGGGCCCGGTCGGCGACGAGCGCGGCGGCCCGGTCGGGGGCCAGGTCGGTCTCGGTGGCGTAGCGGACGTCGCCCAGGGCGACCGCGGCCGGGTGGACGTGCTGCCAGCGGACCAGGGTCTCCACGAGGGCGGCGTCGACTAACAGGTCGACGTCCAGCCAGCACAGCACCTCGCCGGTGCCGACGCGGGCGCCGTGGGCGCGGGCGTGGGCGGGGCCGCTGCCGTCCGGCGGGGCGGGTTCGATCCGGCACCGGGCGGGGCGCGTCTCGGGGAGCCGCAGCGGGGTGGCGGAGTGGTCGTCGACGACGACCACCTCCATCAGGTGCCCGGGGTAGGTCTGGCGGCTCAGGCAGGCCAGGATGCGGTCGAGGCGCTCCTGGTCGTTGCGGACGGTGATGACGACGGTGACGGTGGGGCCGGGCTCCCAGGATCCCGGTTCGGGCGGTTCGAGGGTGCTCCAGTCGTTGCGGAACACCTGGTGGCCGGTGGGATCGGGCGGGGAGACGCCCTCCACATATGACAGTGTGTAATCGAATAGCTGCACGGCGTCACTATAGGAGGCGGGGCGGCCGCTTCTCGGGAAGCGCCCGTTTCCGCACACAAACAGGCGCGTCGCCGAGTCCGTCCTCCTCGGCGACGCGCCCGCGACCGTACGGCCACCGGTGCGGCGTTCCGACACTGCTGTCGGCCGGTGACACTCTTGAGTGTCCCCATCCGGCCTGGGCTTTACGCCCTCACCAGCACCAATGCAACGTGACGAAGGTCACTTTCCTGCCCGCGTCCGGCCCGGTCAGGAGGTGACGTAGACGGTCTCCCCGCGGTCGCGGGCGCGCAGCGCGGCCTCCAGGCGCGGCGCCAGGGCCGGGTCCATGAGGCTCAGCGCCCGGGCGGGCTCGGCGAACACGTACCCGTCCAGCTCCTCCCGTTGCAGCCGGATCGGCGTGTCCGGCGCGACGGTGCCGCAGTCGAAGACGAAGGAGAGGAACGCCCGGGGGCGCGGAGCGCGGGGCGCGCTCCAGTGCACCGCCAGCAGCCGCCCGGTGCGCACCGCCAGCCCCACCTCCTCGGCGACCTCGCGTTCGCAGGCCAGGTGCGGGGCCTCGCCGTGCTCCACCACGCCGCCCGGCATCGTCCAGTGCTCGCGGTAGTTGGGGTCCACCAGCAGGACCCGGCCGTCCGGGTCGGTGATCAGCCCGGAGGCCGCGAGGTAGGAGGTGGGGAGGCTCGCGAACCACTGCTCGGGAGGGAGAAGACCGGTCATACCGGCAGGCTAGCGCCCGCGCGGCCCGGAGCCGCGGGCGGGGAGGCGGCGCGCCCGCCGCACCAGCCCTGTTGCGAGCCCGGCCGCCGCCAGCACGGCCAGCACCCCCAGCGCCGCGGTGAACGGCCCGGCCGCGACCCCCATGACGTACACGGGGCGCTCCAGGCGGACCACCTCCTGGTAGGGGGCGTCGGCCGCGGCGGGCCGGAACACGAAGTCGCCGGTCAGCGCCTCGGGGCTGGGGATGTCGTGGTCGAGGGCGGTGAGGAAGGCGCCGTCGGGGCCGATGAGGTCGCGCAGCCGCGCCGACTCCACCCCGTCGGCCGCCAGGGGTCCGGCGAACCGCACCCGGGAGGGGACCGGCACCCCGTCGGCGCGCTCCATGCGGTGGTCGGCCAGCAGGTACAGGCGCGCGTACTGGCCGTGCTCTGCCAGCGCGGTCAGCCGCATGGGGTAGACCGGCTCGGCCGCCGGGAAGACCACCTCGACCGGGGCCAGCGCGCCGGACAGCGCCTCCTCCCCGGCGTCCAGGCGCACCGCGACGTAGTACCAGCCCTCCTCGACGTAGGGCCGCAGCGCCTCGGCCAGGTCGTCGGGCATCGTGAAGCCGTTGCCGTCGAGCCAGTCGTGCAGCGCGGCGGCGTCGTCGGCGGCGAGCGTGGCCGCGTCGAACGGTCCCAGCTCGACCCGGTCGAGGACCGCCACCCCGCCCGGGGGAGCTCCCGCCGTCTCCTCCCCCGCCTCGTACCACTGCTCGGGCCACCACTGGTCGACGTACTCGACGCGGGGCCGGGAGAGCGCGGCCAGCTCGTCGAACATCTCCGCCTCCCCCAGCGCCACCTCGGCCGGGGCCGGGGTGGGCAGCAGCAGGGCCGCGCTGCTCTGCGCGGACTCCGCGTCCAGCCGCAGCACCACGGTCTGCACCCCGTCGGCGAAGTGCACCACGGTGCTCTCGCCGTGGACGTCGACGTCGCCGACCGCCGCCCCGCAGCCGCAGGCCCACGACGGGTGGGCCCATCCCGCGCCGAGCGCGAGCACCGTCGCCGCCACCACCGCCGTGCCCCGCCGTACCGTCGCCCGCATCCGCGCTCCCCTCCGCCGGTCCTCTGGCTGCTTCGACGCCGCGGCGCGCGGAAAAGGACGGGGGTCCCGCCGATCGTGACCCTATGGTGACCGGCGGGACCCCCGCGACGCGCGGTTCAGCCCCGTTGCAGGGCGCGGTGGGCCAGTTCGCGGCAGAGCACCGCGAAGTCCATGCCCGCCGCCTCCACCGCCAGCGGCAGGGTGGAGGTGTCGGTCATGCCCGGGGAGACGTTGACCTCGAGGAAGTGCACGCGGCCGTCCGCGTCGACGATGAGGTCGGTGCGCGAGACGTCCCGCAGCCGCAGGGCGCGGTGCACGGTGACGGCCGTCTCGGCGGCGGCGCGCGCCGTCTCGTCGTCCAGCCGGGCCGGGCTGAAGAACTCGGTGCGCCCGGCGGTGTAGCGGGCGGCGTAGTCGTAGACGCCGCCGTCGGGCACGATCTCCACGGCGGGCAGCGCGACCGGACCGTCGCCCAGGTCGACCACGCCCACCGCGATCTCGGTGCCCGTCACCTGCTGCTCGATCAGCGCGGTGTCGCTGTAGGCGAAGCAGCCGACCAGGGCCGCGGGCAACTCGGCGGCCTCGGTGACGGCGGCCGCGCCGAACGCCGACCCGCCCTGGGCGGGCTTGACGAACAGCGGCAGCCCCAGCAGCGCCACGACGCGCTCCAGCACCGCGGGCGCGCCCAGGTCGTGGAAGAGCGCCTTGGGCAGGGCCACCCCGCGCGGCACGGTGATGCCCCGTTCGGCGACCAGGGCCTTGGCGGTCGGTTTGGCGTAGGCGGCACGGCAGGCGTCGGGCCGGGCGCCCACGTAGGGGACCCCGGCCAGCTCCAGGACCTCGCGGATCGAGCCGTCCTCGCCGGCGGCGCCGTGCAGCACCGGGAACACCACCTGCGGCGGGTCCTCGGTCAGGAGGCCGAGCAGTTCCGGGCCGACGTCGCAGATCTGCACCTCCACCTCCAGGCGGCGCAGCGCGTCGGCGACGCGTCGGCCCGAGCGCACCGACACCTCGTGTTCGGGCGACAGCCCTCCGGCGAGTACGAGCACCCGGTTCAGGTCGGCCACGGTCCTGTCCTCTTTCTGTCCCTGTCCTGCTGTGGTCACGGCGCGCAGGCCTCCTGCGTCACGGCAGGTCGGGGGCCGGCGCCTCGCCGCCCCGACCGGTGGACGCGGGCACGCCGCCGAAGGTGTTGCGCAGTTCGATCTCGCTCTCCAGCACGCCCACCAGGCGGCGCACGCCCTCGCGGATCTGCTCCGGGCTGGGGTAGCAGAACGACAGCCGCATGTTGCGCTGCCCGCCCCCGCCGTAGTAGAAGCCGGTGCCCGGAACGTAGGCGACCCGCTCGTTGACGGCCCGGGGCAGCATGGCCTTGGCGTTGAGCCCTTCGGGGAGGGTGGCCCACACGAAGAACCCGCCGCTGGGCCGGGTCCAGGAGCAGCCGGGCGGCATGAGCGCCTCCAGGCTCGCCAGCATGGCGTCGCGGCGGGCCCGGTACATCTCGTTGAACTCCTTGATCTGCTCCGGCCAGGGCTGGGTGGCCAGGTAGCGCCCCACGATCGCCTGGTTGAAGTTGGAGTGGCTGAGCATCGCCGACTCGGCGGCCAGCACGAGCTTGTCGCGGACCGCCGAGGGGGCCAGCGCCCAGCCGATCCGGAAGCCGGGCGACAGGGTCTTGGAGAAGGAGCCCAGGTAGATGACGTTGCGTGCGGAGTCGGCGCGCAGCGGGCGCACCGGGTCGCCCTCGTAGCGCAGCAGGCCGTAGGGGTTGTCCTCGACGACCAGCAGGTTGAACCGCTCGCAGATCTCCAGGACGCGGCGGCGGCGCTCGGGCGACAGGGTGACCCCGGCGGGGTTGTTGAAGGTCGGCACAGTGTAGAAGAACTTCACCCGCGCGCCCTCGCGGGCCAGCCCGGCCAGCCGCTCCTCCAGCGCCTCGGGGACCACGCCGTCGTCGTCCATCTCGACGTGCTCGATGCGGGCCTGGTAGGCGGCGAAGGTGTTGATGGCGGTCACGTAGGTGGGTCCCTCGGTCAGCACCACGTCGCCGGGGTCGACGAAGACCTTGGTGATGAGGTCCAGGGCCTGCTGGGAGCCGACGGTGACGATGACGTCGTCAGGGCTGGCGTCGATCTCCTCCAGAGCCATGACCTCGCAGATCTGCTGGCGCAGCACCGGGTCGCCCTGGGCGGAGCCGTACTGCAACGCGGTGCGGCCCTGCTCGACGACGACCTGCTGGGCGAGCTCGCCGAGGGCGTCCAGCGGCAGCGCGCTGATGTTGGGCATGCCTCCGGCGAGGGAGACCACTTCGGGTCGGGAGGCGACGGCGAACAGTGCGCGGACCTCCGAGGCCACCATCCCTGCGGCTCGTGCTGCGTAGGAGCCGACGTAGGGGTCGATGCGCGACCCTTGCGGGTTGGGCTGGGACTCTCGGGGATCAACGGACACGATCCACCTCCGCGTGTGAAGGACCCGTACGAACCGGACGACCGACGGAGTGGACCGCGTGGTGCGGCCCGGGAGACGGAAACGGATGCCGCGGTTGCCCTGGCGCTCCCCTTTCCGCTGTCGCCGCCCGGTTGATTACCGGCAAGTCTACGCACTCACCGGCCACAGCATCCCCTCTGACCGCATACGGCCCGCTGTCAACCTCCTCACGGGTCTCGGCGTCGCGCTCCCCCGAGCGAGGCGGCGGGCCGGGGTCAGGCTCGGCCGCGCAGCCGGTCGATCTGGCGGCGTTCCCGCTTGGTGGGGCGTCCGGCGCCCCGGTCGCGGCGGGCCACCGGCACGGCGAACTCCTTGGGCACCACCGGGGTGTGGTCGACGTAGCAGCGGGTCGCTATGGGCGCGCCGACCCGCTTCTCGATCACGTGGGTGACCTCGACGATCCGGTTGACGCCGTTGACGCGGGCCCGCACCTGGTCGCCCGGTTTGACCGGGGTGGCGGGCTTGGCGGGGCGGTCGTTGACGCGGACGTGCCCGGCCCGGCAGGCCTGGGCCGCGTCCGCCCGGGTCTTGGTGAGGCGCACCGCCCACAGCCAGCGGTCCACGCGCGCGGTGGGGGGACCGGGCGGCAGCGCCGGAGCCGGGGCCTCCGGCTGCTCGGAGCGGGCCGGTTGCTGTCCTGGGTCGTGGTCGTGCACGGTCCCAGGGTAGCGTCGGCCGCTGCGGCGCGGAGGCGCCGCGGCACGCCCGGCCAGCACACGGTGGAACTGCCGTCGATCCGGGTGACACCGCGCAGGGCGACGTCGACGGCACGGGTTCTTCCGGGCGGGAGTGTGGGAGACGGCGGCGTCGGCGGTGCCGGGGAACTCCGAGCGCGCGGATGCGGATCCTGCCGGAGCCGCGGAGCGCGCCGGAGGCCGGGGAGGGGGCCGCGGGGTCGCCTCCACGGGACCGCGTCCGGGCCGTCCGGGACGGGAGGGGCCGTCTCCGGACCGCAGTCCAGGACCGAACAAGGCCTTCCCGAAAGCGGGAGAACGACCACGGAGAGCACCCGAAGTCCCACCCGGCGCAGTATCCCCGTCCGCTCCCCCGCCGTCCGCCCCACCAGCGCCGCGGCGTTGCGGAAGCGATACCGAGAAGGTGCCGCGCCGCATACGCCCGTTCCTAGAGTCATCCCATGTCTGTTGCCCTCCCCCGCATACGACGCTGGCTGCTCGGCGCGCTCGCCGCCGTCGCGGCCCTCCTCCTCGTCGCCGCCGGACTCGCCGTGTGGACGGTACGGCGCTCCTTCCCGGACGTCTCCGGGGAGCTGGCGCTGCCCGCACTCAGCGCGCCCGTCACCGTGCACCGCGACGACCACGGCATCACCCACCTGTACGCCGACACCCCCGAGGACCTGTTCACCGCCCAGGGCTACGTGCACGCCCAGGACCGCTTCTGGTCCATGGACTTCAACCGCCACGTCACCGCCGGTCGGCTCGCCGAGCTGTTCGGCGCCGACCAGGTCCCCACCGACGCCTACCTGCGCACCATGGGCTGGCGCCGCGTGGCCGAGGCCGAGTACGACCTGCTCGACGAGACCACCCGCACCTACCTGGACGCCTACGCCGACGGCGTCAACGCCTACCTGGAGGGGAAGTCGCCCGCCGAGGTCAGCCTGGAGTACACGGTGCTGGCGGCCACCAACGGCGGCTACGAGATCGAGCCGTGGAGCGCCGTCGACAGCCTGGCCTGGCTCAAGGCGATGGCCTGGGACCTGGCGGGCAACCTGCACGACGAGATCGCCCGCGCCTCGCTGCTCGCCGACGGGCTCACCCGCGAGCAGGTCGAGGAGCTCTACCCCGCCTACCCGGAGCAGGAGCACGCGCCCATCGTCCCCGGGGGCCGGGTCCGCGACGGCGCGTTCGTCGTCGACGACGGCGGGGAGGTCCCCGCCGAGGTGTCCCAGACCGCCGCCGTGCGCGCCGTGGCCGGCCTTCAGGCGCCGCTCGACGCGATCCCGCGCACCCTCGGCCCCGCCTCCTCCGAGCTGGGCTCCAACTCCTGGGTGGTCTCCGGCGAGCACACCGCCTCCGGTCTGCCGCTGCTGGCCAACGACCCGCACCTGGGCGCGGTCATGCCGTCCATCTGGTACCAGATGGGCCTGCACTGCACCGCCGTGGACGACGCCTGCCCCTTCGACGTCACCGGGTTCACCTTCCCCGGGCTGACCGGCGTGGTCATCGGCGCCAACGACACCATCGCCTGGGGCTTCACCAACCTCGGCCCCGACGTGGTGGACCTGTACCTGGAGCGGATCGACGGCGACGCCGCGATCGTCGACGGCCGCCCCGAGCCGCTGGAGGTCCGCACCGAGACCATCCGGGTCGCCGGAGGCGAGGACGTGGAGATCACCGTGCGCTCCTCCCGCCACGGCCCGCTGCTGTCCGACCCCGAACTGGGCGCGCAACTGCGCGAGTTCGGCGAGAACGCGCCCGTCACCGCCGACGGCGAGCCCGCCGACACCGCGCAGCCGGCCGACTACGCGGTCGCCATCAGCTGGACCGCGCTCTCCCCGGGGCGCACCGCCGACGCGATCTTCCTGCTCAACCGGGCCCGCACCTTCGAGGAGTTCCGCGAGGCGGCGAGCCGCTTCGAGGTGCCCTCGCAGAACCTCGTCTACGCCGACACCTCCGGGAACATCGGCTACCAGTCCCCGGGGAAGATCCCGGTGCGCGGGAAGGGCGACGGCCGCTGGCCCGCCCCCGGCTGGGACTCCGCCTACGACTGGAAGGACTACCTGCCCTTCGAGGAGCTGCCCACCGTCCGCAACCCCGCCTCCGGGGTCATCGTCACCGCCAACCAGGCGGTCGTCGACTCCGGCTACCCGCACCTGCTCACCACCGACTGGGACTACGGCTACCGCTCCCAGCGCATCATCACCCTGCTGGAGGCGGCGGTCGCCGAGGGCGGCCTGACCGTCGAGGACATGGTGGAGATCCAGATGGACAACGAGAACAGCGGGGCGCGCGCCCTGGTGCCGCACCTGCTGGAGGCCGACGTGGACGGCACCGCCGCGCGCGCCCGCGACCTGCTGGCCGACTGGGACTTCCAGCAGGACGCCGACTCGGCCGCCGCCGCGTTCTACAACGCCACCTACCGCCACCTGCTGCCGCTGGTCTTCGACGAGCTGGGCGACCAGCCCGGCATCGGCGCCTCCCGCGCCTGGCTGCTGCTGTCCGACCTGGTCGAGGACCCCGACTCGCCGTGGTGGCGCGGCGAGGAGGCCGACAGCCGGGAGGAGGCGCTCGCCTCGGCCATGGAGCGGGCCGCCGAGGAGCTGAGCGGGCTGCTCGGCGACGACCCGGCCGAGTGGCGCTGGGGCGACCTGCACACCCTCACCGCGCGCAACGCCTCCTTCGGCAAGTCCGGCATCGCCGCCGTGGAGTGGCTGTTCAACCGCGGACCCGTGGCGGCAGGCGGCGGCTCCAGCGTGGTCAACGCCACCGGCTGGGACCCGGCGGCGGGCTACGAGATCACCACGGTGCCGTCGATGCGCATGGTGGTGGACCTGGCCGACCCGGACAACTCCCGGTGGGTCAACCTCACCGGCAACTCCGGGCACGCCTTCCACCGCAACTACGACGACCAGATGGAGCTGTGGGCCACCGGCGGGACCACCCCGATGCGGATGAGCCGCAGCGCGGTGGAAGAGGCCGCCGAGCACACCCTCGTGCTGCGCCCCTGACCCGTCGGGCCTGCCAAGCCGCGGCCCCGCACCCGGTTCCGGGTGCGGGGCCGCGGCGTCCTCGTCCTTCCGCGGGCGGGCCCGGGCGGGGCGCCGCGGCCGGGGAGCCCGGCGGCCGCCCGCGGTCAGCCCCGGGCCGCCTCCAGGGCGGTGCGGACCCGCGCGACGACCTCCTC
>NZ_KQ950181.1:509663-527004 GCF_001517975.1 Thermobifida cellulosilytica TB100 | reverse complement strand
GCGAAGAGCAGGTCGTCCTTGGAGCCGAAGCGCCGGAACAGGGTGCTGCGGCTCACCCCGGCGGCCACCGCGACGTCGTCCATGGTGGTCGCCTCGAAGCCCTTCTCGTCGAACAGCCGCAGCGCCGCGGCCACGACCCCGCGTCCCCCCGCGCGCTCGGTCATCGGCTCTCCTCCCCTCCGCCCTGCCCTGCGACGCCGACCATTCTCCCCTTACCGGGACACTCCCCAGAAAATGAGACTAAGTTCCTTCTACTGAGACGTAGTGTCATACTGGTGGCGATCGCGACGCAAGGGAGGCCCCCATGAGTGAGTTCGACCTCTACCGGCCCACCGAGGAGCACGAGGCGCTCCGCGAGGCCGTCCGCTCCATTGCCGAGGACAAGATCGCCCCGTACGCCGCCGACGTCGACGAGAAGGCCCGCTTCCCCCAGGAGGCGTACGAGGCGCTGCGCGCCAGCGACCTCCACGCCCCGCACGTCGCCGAGGAGTACGGAGGCGCGGGCGCCGACGCGCTGGCCACCTGCATCGTCATCGAGGAGGTGGCCCGGGTGTGCGCTTCCACCTCGCTGATCCCCGCGGTCAACAAGCTCGGCTCGATGCCGCTGATCCTCGCCGGGTCGGAGGAGCTGAAGCGGCGCTACCTGCCCGAACTGGCCTCGGGCGAGGCGATGTTCTCCTACGGTCTCTCCGAGCGCGAGGCGGGCTCCGACACCGCGAGCATGCGCACCCGCGCGGTGCGCGACGGCGACGACTGGGTGCTCAACGGCCAGAAGTCCTGGATCACCAACGCCGGGGTCTCCAAGTACTACACGGTCATGGCCGTCACCGACCCCGACGGGCCGCGCGGCCGCAACATCAGCGCCTTCGTCGTGCACATCGACGACCCCGGCTTCTCCTTCGGCGAGCCCGAGCGCAAGCTCGGCATCAAGGGCTCCCCCACCCGCGAGCTGATCTTCGACAACGTCCGCATCCCCGGCGACCGCCTGGTCGGCAAGGTCGGCGAGGGCCTGCGCACCGCGCTGCGCACCCTCGACCACACCCGCGTCACCATCGGCGCCCAGGCCGTGGGCATCGCCCAGGGCGCCCTCGACTACGCGCTGGGCTACGTCAAGGAGCGCAAGCAGTTCGGCAAGGCCATCGCCGACTTCCAGGGCATCCAGTTCATGCTCGCCGACATGGCGATGAAGCTGGAGGCGGCCCGCCAGATGGTCTACGTCGCCGCCGCCAAGTCCGAGCGCGGCGACGACGACCTGTCCTTCTACGGCGCCGCCGCCAAGTGCCTGGCCTCCGACGTGGCCATGGAGATCACCACCGACGCGGTGCAACTGCTCGGCGGCTACGGCTACACCCGCGACTACCCGGTGGAGCGCATGATGCGCGACGCCAAGATCACCCAGATCTACGAGGGCACCAACCAGATCCAGCGCCTGGTGATGGCCCGCCAGTTGCTGAAGTAGCCCCGGTCGGGAACGCCCGGGTTCCCGACCGGAACCCCCGGGAGCCCTCCGCGGGCCGTGCCGCGGAGGGCTCCCGGCCACGCGGCGGCCCGAGGGCAGTGAAGCCCCAGACCATTCCGTGTGTTCCCCGCACACGCGGACAGTCCGGCGTCGAGCCCGGCCGGCGGCCCCACCCAGCCCCTGCCCCTGCACCCGCGGGGGTGGTTCCGTGTCGCAGCAACGGTTTCTGTCTGTTTCGGCCGGGAGGCCCGGCCGAAACAGACCGGACAGTTCAACACCCGCCCCAACCAGCGTTCATCACCCATCCCCACCGGCCAAGCTCCCGCAGCCGGTGCAGCACCGAGGCGGGCCGAGCCCGCCGGCCGCCGTGGGCCGCCATCCCCCGGCGCCGCTTCCCAGGCCGGTCGGCGCAGCCCTCCGCGGGACCTCCCGCCCCCGGCTTGACGGTGGGGCCTGACGGTGGTCGGAGAGGTTCGGGCGGCGGCATGCCCGTGGAGCCGGGTCATGCGGAGCAGCGCCGCGTCGGCCGACTGGCAGGTCTGCGTCCTCGTCTCGCTCCGGCGTCCTTCCGCCCTCTTTCCGTCACCCGGAGCCACGAAGCCGTCACGCAACCCCACAGATACGACCAATGTGTCCGACACCACACTCCAAAAAGACTTGATTCCCTAGTTTTTTGGAATGGGTCCAGAAAAGATCAGTGTTGCACGAGGAAGCCCCCTCGCCCGGGAGCCGTGCTGGACCGGCTTTCACGCACGACCGTGCCGTTCCGGCCACGTGCGCCGAGGCGAGGGGCACGCGGACGCTGCCGCACCGTCCGATCGCTGCGGACCGGCGCCGTCCCGTCCTCACGACAGCCATGTCCATCCGACCTAGGAGACCGACTTGACCGAGACCAATGGGGCGCTGCCCACTCCGAGCAACGGTGCTGGTTCGACGCTCGACTCCGGTGCCCCCGCGGCGAGCGACCGCAACTCCCTGAGCATCGGCAGCAACGGGCCGCTGCTGCTCCACGACGTCCGGCTCGTCGAGACCCTCGCGCACTTCAACCGCGAGCGGGTCCCCGAACGCAACCCGCACGCCAAGGGCGCCGGGGCCTTCGGTGTCTTCGAGACCACCGAGGACGTCTCCCGCTACACCAAGGCCGCCCTGTTCCAGAAGGGCGCGCGCACCGAGATGCTCGCCCGCTTCTCGACCGTGGCCGGCGAGCAGGGCTCTCCCGACACCTGGCGGGACGTGCGCGGCTTCGCGCTGAAGTTCTACACGTCCGAGGGCAACTACGACATCGTCGGCAACAACACGCCCATCTTCTTCCTCCGCGACCCGATGAAGTTCCCGCACTTCATCCGCTCGCAGAAGCGCATGCCGGGCACGGGCCTGCGCGACAACAACATGCAGTGGGACTTCTGGACCCTCAACCCCGAGAGCGCCCACCAGGTCACCTACCTCATGGGCGACCGCGGCCTGCCGAAGACGTGGCGCCACATGAACGGCTACGGCTCGCACACCTACATGTGGATCAACGCCCAGGGTGAGAAGTTCTGGGTGAAGTACCACTTCAAGACCGACCAGGGCGTGCAGACCATGACCGACGAGGAGGCCGAGCGCCTCGCGGGCAGCGACGCCGACTTCCACCGCCGCGACCTGGTGGAGGCCATCGAGCGCGGGGAGTACCCGAGCTGGACGCTGTACGTGCAGGTCATGCCGTACGAGGACGCCAAGACCTACCGGTTCAACCCGTTCGACCTGACCAAGGTGTGGCCGCACAGCGACTACCCGCTCATCAAGGTCGGGAAGATGACGCTGAACCGCAACCCGGAGAACTTCTTCGCCGAGATCGAGCAGGCCGCGTTCGCGCCGTCGAACCTGGTGCCGGGCATCGGCGTCTCGCCGGACAAGATGCTGCTGGGCCGGGTCTTCGCCTACGCCGACGCCCAGCGCGCCCGTATCGGCACCAACTACCTCCAGCTTCCGGTGAACAAGCCGAAGGTGAAGGTCAACTCCTACACCTTCGACGGGCACATGACCTACGAGCACTCCGGCTCCGCCCCGGTCTACGCCCCCAACTCCTACGGACGTCCCTGGTCCGACGAGACCGGCCCGGCCGAGGACGGCTGGGAGGCCGACGGCGAGATGGTGCGCAGCGCCTACTCCCTGCACGCCGAGGACGACGACTTCTCGCAGGCCGGGACGCTGGTGCGCGAGGTGTTCGACGACGCCCAGCGGGAGCGGCTGGTGCAGACGGTCGCCAACCACCTGGCCGGAGGGGTCGTCGAGCCGGTGCTGTCGCGCGCCTTCCAGTACTGGCGCAACGTCGACGGCGCCGTCGGCGAGCGCATCGAGAAGGCGTACTACGAGATCAAGGCCAACGGCGCCTCCTCCCGGTGACGCCGACGGTCGTGTGACCAACGCCGACCGCTGACCACCACCCGGTGGCGCGGGTCTACCTGCCCGCGCCACCGGCTTCCTCCCTGTCCCGCGGTGTCGGACGCGGGGACAGGCGTCGGGGCCGGTGCAGGCGTGCCTGCACCGGCCCCGACGTGTGCGCGGCCGCCCCGCACGCGGTGCGGCCGACGGCGTTCCGCGCCGGATCGCCCTTCCTGCGGGGGTTCCGGTGGCGGCGGCCCCGTGTCCGAGACCACCCCGGCGGCTGTCCGATTCGCGTCGCCGGTTCCGCTGGGCACGGTTAGTATTCCGGTTCGTCCCCCGCCGCAAAGGAGCCGAACGTGGATCCCACCGCAACGCGGGCCGAGAACCCCCCTGCTTTTGGCCCCGCCGTTCCCCGAAGTGTCCGGGGCGCGGCCCCGACGCCGACCGGCAGCCCCGTCCGGCGCTCTCCGGACGCGGTGCCCGGAGCCACCCCCGTCCGCCCCCGGAGGCTGCCGTGAGCATGCGGGTTCTGGTCACCGGAGGCGCTTCCGGGCTGGGGCGGGCCATCGTCGAGCACTACGCCGCGGCCGGTTGCCGGGTGCTGGTCGCCGACATCGCCGCGCCCGCGGCACTGCCCTCCGGAGAGCTGGTCTACCAGCGGTTGGACGTGCGCTCCGAGCCCGACTGGGCCATGGTGCGCGAGTGGTGCCGTGTCCACTGGGGCGGCCTGGACCTCCTCGTCAACAACGCCGGGGTGGCCGCGGCCGGGCGGATGGAGCTGCTCGACGAGGCCGACTGGGACTGGATCCTGGGCGTCAACCTGCGCGGCGTGGTGCTCGGCTGCCGCACCTTCGTGCCCGTGTTCAAGGAGCAGCGCAGCGGCCACATCGTCAACGTCGCGTCGCTCGCTGGGCTGATGAACCTGCCGGGCATGGCCTCCTACAACGTGTCCAAGGCGGCGGTGATCTCCCTGTCGGAGACGCTGCGCCATGAGCTGGCCCCCTGGGGCGTGCACACCACGGTGGTGTGCCCCGGCTTCGTGCCCACCAACCTGGGCGAGAGCCTGCGCTCCCCCGACCCGGTGCTGGCCGAGAAGGCCCTCGACCTGATCCGCAACGGCAGGGTCACCCCCCAGGAGGTCGCCGCGCAGGTCGCCAAGGCCGTGGCCAAGCGCCGCTTCCTGGTCAACACGCACCCCGAGGGGCGTGCCGCGCTCCGGTTCAAGCGCTGGTGGCCGTCCCTGGTGGAGCGGCGGATCGTCAAGTCGTGGCGGCGTACCACGAGCGAGCTGGAGGCGCAGGACACGCGGTCGGGGCGCTCCCGCGTGTAGGAGCAGCACGGTCCCAGGGCCGACTGTCCCGCGCGGAGGACTCCCCCGGCCGCTGTGCTGCCCGGCCCCGCCCCGGCCTTCCGGGCCGGGTCAGTGCTCGGCCGCGGACATCCATTCGAGCGGCAGGCGCACCACGTCGGGTGCGGCTGCCGCGGCCTCTCGCAGGCCCTTCGGGGGCGTGCCCGACGCAGGCGCCCCGCTGCCGAAGCAGAGCCGTCCGGCGGTGACCCTCGCCCCGGTGAAGTCCGCCACGCCCTCGGAGAACCTCGCCCCGCCGAGGTCCACCCGGCTCCCGGAGAACTCTGCCTGCCCGAAGGAGACCTCTCCGGCGGAGAACACCGCGCGGGTGAAGTCCACTGTGCCGCCGGAGAAGACCGCACCGCGGAAGGAGACCCGGCTCCCCGCGAACACCGCGCCGCTGAAGGACACCGTTCCCGCGGCGAAGTGCGCGCCGCTGAAGTCCACCCGGCCCCCGGTGAAGCGGGCGCCGGACAGGTCACCGCCGTCGAAGACGGCGCCGGTGAAGTCGAAGTGGTGGCCGCGCCAGGCCGTGGCCTCCCGCAACCGGTCGCCGATGACGCGGAGGACGGTGTGGCGCACCTCCCGGAGAGCGGCGAACTCCCGGCTTCTCCTGCGGTGCTCCTCGCGCCGCTCCCTGCTCGCCCCTCCGGGCAGCGGGCCGGGTTCGGGGTCGTAGGGCATGCGCAGGTAGGCGCAGAGCACGTCGACGCACATCTGCCGCAACGCCCGGGTGGGGGCGTCGTCGGCCAGGTGGGCCAGGGCGTGCACCCCGGCCAGGCAGACGGCGGGCCGCTCGTCGCCGAGCTGGGCGGAGGCGGCGGTGAAGCGCTCGGTGAACAGCCTGGTGTCCTCACGCGCGACGTCGGCCTCGGTGAGGCGCTGGCGCCGGTAGGAGATGACCAGGGCGGCCACCGCGCCCAGGCCGGCGACCACGGCGAAGGCGCGGGTGGCGATCGCGTCCAGGTCGGCCGGGGACAGCCGCTCGGGCGCGTCCAGGCCGGGGGAGCCCAGCAGCAGCCAGGCCACCGCGGCCGTCCCGGCCACTGCTGCGGCGGCCGCACCCCAGGCGCCGAGGACCAGCCAGCCCAGCCACACCGGCCCCTTCCGGCCTCGCCAGGTCTTCCACGCTCCGACCGCCACCGCGGCCAGCCCCGCGCCCCAGAGCAGCCGCTCCACCGGCAGGGAGTCCGGCAGCAGCCCGGCCGCGAACGGCACCAGCGGCCAGGCCACGGCACTGAGCGCCGCCACCGCCGCTGCGAAGAGCAGCAGCGCGGCCCGCTCCCGGGCGGACGCCGCCCTCCGGTTCATCCCGGCGGCGGCGCGCACCGCTCTGGCTCCGGCAGACACCCGTCGGGACACCGTCGCCGCGGCCGCGGACGGCCGCTTCCCCATGGAAAGAGACGGTCTGCTCATGGCCGTCACGGTAGGGCGTTGGCGGCATCATCGGGACAGGAGTGACCGATAGCGGCCGCTGTCAGTCGGAGCGGCTCCTGGGCAGGATGCTGATGGTGCCCGACTCCTCCAGGATGGCGTAGTCGATCTGCGCCATGTCGGAGATGCCCTGGCTGCTGCGGGCGGCCGCCAGGATCTCGCTCTCGGTGACGTGGTTCCGGGCCATCGGCTCGGCCAGCACCTTTCCCCCGGCGACCAGCACCACCGGCCTGCCCTGCGTCGCCCTGGCGAACCAGCCGAACCGCCACCGCAGGAAGTCGGCGGTGCGCTCCACCGCCACCAGGGTGACGATCACCAGCGTGGCGCCGGTGAGGGAGAAGTCCTCACCGAGCAGCGCCTGCTGCGTGGCCTCGGACACCACCAGCAGCAACAGCAGGTCGAAGGTGGTGAGCTGGGCCATGCTGCGTTTTCCGGCGAGCCGGAAGACCACCAGCAGGACGGCGTAGACCGCGAGGGTGCGCAGTACCGGGTCCACGGTCTCCTCCTCCGCCGGGTCAGGGGTAGACGAACTGCCAGAACCGCACCGGCTGCGCCCCTTCGGCGCCGACCTCCGCACGGTGCAGCCCGGTCTGCTCGGCCTGGAGGTCGAAGGCGACCGTCAGCGGCTGCTCGGCCCGGTCCGCCGCGAACTCGTAGACCAGCGCGTCGCCGCCGCCGACCACCCGCAGCGGCTGCGGGGTGACGTTCTGCACCGCGACCGTCTCCAGGAACTCCTGGGAGACTCCCAGCCGGATCCGCCCCTCCCTGGCCGCCTGGGGGGCGATGCTCACCTCCAGGGTGGTGGGGCTGTACCCGCGCACGAACCGGTCGTAGGACAGGTGCACCACCCCGTCGGGGCTTCCCGCACCGGCCCAGCTCAGCGGCCCGCCGCCGAACAGTCCCGCCAGGGCCAGGAGGAGCAGCAGCGCGGCCAGCGCCCACGCGGTCCGCTCCAGCCGCCACTCGCGCCGCCGGCGGACCGGGTCGTCGCCGACGTCCACCCTGTTCCCGCCGCCCATCGACACACCCCCTTCGGCCGCCCGGCGACCGGCTGACGCGCGGACGTGTCTGCCGTACTTGCCGGAAAAGCAGGCGGCAAACCGCGCGCCGGGCCGCGGCCGACCGGCGCCCGGCCGGGGAGGCTAGGGTGTCCCCACCCGTTCGGCGAGGAACTCCTCCCAGGTGCGCCCGCCCGTGACCACCCCTTCCCGGGAGAGGTTGGCGCCCTCCCGGTAGGCGCGGCCGATCCTGCCGGGGACCGGCACCGGCAGCAGCAGCCGGCGCATGCCCCGCACCCGCAGGTAGCCGCGGACCAGGTCGGCCACCGGGTACACCTTCGGCCCGGCCAGGTCGGGCACCCGGCCGGCGGGGCCGCCGAGGGCCAGCGCCACCAGGCGGGCCGCCACCTCGTCCGCGTCGACCGGCTGCATCCGCAGTCCCCGGGGGACCGGCACCACCGGCATCGCGGCCAGGCTGCGCACCCCGGCCAGGACCAGGTCATGGAACTGGGCGGCGCGCAGCACCGTCCACGGCACCCCGGATCCGGCCACGGCCTGCTCCGCGCGGTACTTGGCCCGGTAGAACCCGAGCGGGACCCGGTCCACCCCGATGATCGAGATGAACACCAGGTGCCGCACCCCGGCCCGGGCTGCGGCGCGCACCAGGACGCGGGCCGCCTCGTCGTCGCCCCTGGGGGCGCCCGCCAGGTGCAGGACGGTGTCGGCTCCCTCCACCGCGGCGTCGACGCCCGTGTCCCGGCGCAGGTCCCCGACCACGTGGTCGACGCCGTCCCCGGAGTCGTGGGGGCGGCGGCTGAGCACCCGCACCCGGCGGCCCGCCCGCCGCAGCAGCGGCACGACGTGTCGCCCGAGCGTGCCGGTGCCTCCGGTGACGAGAACGGGCGGGGTCATGGTGGTGCTCCCATCGTCGGCTTCCGGGTCCGCTTCCCCGGCCGTCGGCCGTGATGCGGCCGCGGGTCCGCCGTCGGCGCGGGCCGGCTGTCGGTGCCCTCCCCTACCCTCCGTGCCGTGGGGACGGTCGGGGACCGGAACGCCCCGTCCCCGGGACCCCGCCGCCGCGGCACTGCCCGCACCGGCTCGGACGACGTGAAGGGAACCCCCGTGAGCTGGGACGTGCTCGTGATACCGCTGCCCGAGGACGCCGCCTCGACGGACGACCTCCCCGACGACTACACGCCGCCTCCGGTCGGCCCGCTCGAGGAGGTGCTCGCCCGGCTGCGCCGGGCCGTGCCGGACGTCGACCTGGCGGACCCGACCTGGGGCCTGCTGGCCGGTCCGAGCTGGTCGATGGAGCTCGGCATCGGCTCCGAGGACCCCGTGCGCTCGGTCATGCTGCACGTCCACGGCTCCGGCGACGACGTCGTGGCCGTGGCGCTGCGCATCGCCGGGGCGCTGGGGTGCCGGGCCCTGGACTGCTCCTCGGGGGCGTTCCTCACCGGTGCGGAGGACACCGGGGGCTGGCACCGCTTCCAGGCCTACCGGGACCGGGTGCTCGGCCAGGGGTGAGCCCGCGCCCGCCGGGGCGCGGGCTCACCGGGTCAGCGGCGCAGGAAGTCGAGCAGGGCGCTGTTGACCTCTTCGGCGTGGGTCCAGTTGATGGCGTGCGGGCCGTCCTTGACGATCACGTACTCCAGGTCCCGGATCAGGCCGGGCAGCCGGTTGGCGGTGGCCTCGATCGGCAGGATGCGGTCGGCGTCGCCGTGCATCGCCAGCACGGGCACGTCGATGCGGGGCAGGTCGGCGCGGAAGTCGGTGAGCCAGGTCCCCACGCAGGCGTAGGTGGCGTAGGCCGAGGACGAGGCGGCCACGGTGAAGCTGTTCTGCCACGCCTCCCGGCTGATCCGGACCCCGTCGAAGACGTCGACGTTGTAGAAGTCGTCGAAGAAGTTCTTGTAGTGGACGAAGCGGTCGGCGAGGATCGCCTGCTGGATGCCCTTGAACACGCTGGCGTCCACGCCCTCGGGGTTGTCGGGGGTCCTGAGCAGGAACGGCGGAAGCACTCCGAGCAGCACCGCCTTGCTGACCCGCGCCGACCCGTAGCGGCTCAGGTAGCGGACCACCTCTCCGGTGCCCATGGAGAAGCCGCCCAGGACGACGTCGGTCAGGTCGAGGTGTTCGATGAGGGTGTTCAGGTCGGCGGCGAAGGTGTCGTAGTCGTAGCCGACGGTGGTGTGGCTGGACCGGCCGAAGCCGCGCCGGTCGTAGGTGATGACCCGGTATCCCGCCTCCAGCAGCGCCCGCTCCTGCTTCTCCCAGGAGTGCCCGTTGAGCGGGTAGCCGTGGATGAGCACGACGGGCTGCCCGCTGCCGTGGTCCTCGTAGTAGATCCCGATGGGCGAGGAATTCTCCGTGCCGACGGTGACGAAAGACATGACTGCTCGCCTTCTGCTGTGGTGGACGTCCGGACTCTTCGGGTCTCCCCGACGGGCAGCTACCAGGAGGGGCCCCGGTGTCACCTGGCGATCCCGGAAAATTGACGAGGATCACGGCAGTCTTGGCCGCGGCACTACCCGGCTTTTCCGCGACCTCCGCCACCCGGAAGCGCCGTACCGCTGTCCGGCAGCCACCGGCCCGTTCCCAGGCCTTTTCCGGTGTCGTCACGGAACCGCTGCCACCGACCGTCCCGGGGCCGGAGACAGCGGTGGTCTACGATGGGGCCGTGGACCAGGTCGAAACGATCGTGGCACTCGTCGGCGACACGCTCGGCCCCGAGGCCGTCGGCGTCTACCTGCACGGCTCCTCGGTGCTCGGCGGCCTGCGCCCGGCCAGCGACCTCGACCTGCTCGTCGTCTCCCGGCGCGGCATGGACGACCGGGAGCGGCGGAGACTCCTGGACGGGCTGCTCGCGGCCTCCGGTTTCGAGGGCGGGCTGCGGCCGGTGGAGCTCACCGTCGTCGTCCACTCCGAGGTCCGCCCGTGGCGCTTCCCGCCCACCGGCGACTTCCAGTACGGCGAGTGGCTGCGCGACGCGTTCAAGGCCGGTGCCCTGCCCCGGCCGCGGCCGATGCCGGACCTGGCGCTGCTGCTCACGATGGTGTTGGCGGGCGACCGTCCGCTCGCCGGTCCCCCGCCCGCGCGGCTCCTCGACCCCGTCCCGCACGCCGACCTGGTGCGGGCGAGCGTCGCGGGCCTCCCGGAACTCCTCGCCGACCTGGACGGCGACACCCGCAACACGGTGCTGACCCTCGCCCGCGTCTGGACGACGCTCGCCACCGGCGAGATCCGGTCCAAGGACGCCGCCGCGGACTGGGCGCTGGCCCGCCTCCCCCCGGAGCACCGCCCCGTGCTGGAGCACGCCAGGGACCTGTACCTGCACCGCCGCTACTCCGAGGAGCGGTGGAGCGGCGAACTGCGGGCGCGGGTGCGTCCGCACGTGGCACGGGTGCTCGCCGAGATCGACCGGCTCACGCCCCGCTGAGGCCCGCGTGCGGGAACCGGGGCGCACCGGAGCGGTGACAGCGCGCCGTCGCCCCGGTGCCGCACGCCGGACAATCCCGTTGTCCGTCCGTCCCGCTTCTGGGAGGCTGGCGCCATGATCGACACGGGACTCGCAGCCAAGACAGTGCTGGTCACCGGTGCCGGCCGGGGCATCGGCGCAGCCATCGCCCGCGCGTTCGCCGCACAGCGGGCGCGGGTGGCCGTGCACTACCTGCCCTCGGCACCACCCGCCCCCGACGGGGTGCGCTGGGAGCACGAGGTCCCGCCGCTGCGGGAGGTGGAGGCTCTGGTGGACGAACTGGACGGGGCGGTGGCGGTCGCGGCGGACCTGTCCGCCCCGGACGCCGCCACGCGGCTGTTCGACCAGGTCGAGGCGCGTCTGGGGCCGGTCGACGTGTTGGTGAACAACGCCGCGCACTGCGAGACGCCCGACACCGTGGACACGCTCACCGCCGAGGGTCTGGGCCGCCACTACCGGGTCAACGCGATCGCGCCCGCCCTGCTCACCGCCGAACTCGCCCGCCGCGCCCCCGACACCGACCCGCCGTGCGTGGTCAACATCTCCACTGACGCCGCCCGCGCCTTCCCCGGCCAGATCGGCTACGGCACCTCCAAGGCCGCCCTGGAGGCGTTCACCCGGGCCGCGGCACTGGACCTGGCGCCCCGGGGAATCCGGGTCAACGCCGTGGCTCCCGGACCGGTGCAGACCGGCTGGATGGACGCGGACCTGGTCGAGCAGGTCCGTCCACTCATTCCGCTGCGCCGTGTCGGGGAGCCCGCGGACATCGCCGACGCCGTGGTCTTCCTCGCCTCCCGCCAGGCCCGCTGGATCACCGGGCAGGTGCTGCAGGTCGCCGGAGGCCACGCCCTGTGACCCGGCCCGGGGTGTCGAGCGCCGCCTCGACGGGGACCGCACCCGCCGGGGCGGCGCTCAGCGGGCGTGCGGGCCGGGCTGCGCGGTGAGGCTGGTCCGCGCCACCAGACCCCTGTCGTCGAACTCGACGCCCAGCTCGAAGCCGGGGCCGGTGAGGACCAGCCCGCCGTCCGGGGTCGTCTGCTGTCCCAGGCCCCGCCGGGCGGCGTAGCCGGCCAGGGCACGTCGGTGGTCCGACAGCGGGAGTTCGGCGACGGCCTGCTGGATCACCCGCATGGTCCGCGCCGGTTCGGGGGCGGGCAGTGTGAACTCGGGGTGCTCGATGAGGCAGGCCACGCGGGTTCCCCCGCCCACCTCCCCGGTGTAGGAGGTCCACCGGCCGCCCAGGACCTTGGCGGCCTCGGTCAGCAGGAACGCGACCTGCGCCGGGTGCTGCGGGTTCCCGGGCAGTGCGGCGAAGGGAACCTCGGCGTTGGCCAGTTCGGGGATGCCGAGCCGCTCACCGTGCGCGCGGACCTCGGCGGAGAGCCGCGTCAGCTCCTCGGGGAAGCCGCTGGGGTTCGCCCAGGCCCACATCCACGACCCCGGCCCGGGGGCGGCGCTGCCCAGGAGGTGGAAGCGTTCACAGGTCAGCGTCCGCTCCCCGACGAAGTCGAACCGGGGGGCTTGCAGGTCGACGTGCCAGTTGTGCTCGCCGAGGACGTCGACGAGGTGGAGCTGGTGCTCCAGGGAGAACAGGGCGGCGTCGTCCAGCAGGTCGGTCAGTGCGGTGATCTTCGGCATGCCGGGATGCTAGGGGACGGCGACGACACCCGCCGCCCGCCGCGGTGTTCCCCGGTCCCCCTCCGGTCCGGCCCGCCACGGCTGTGGCAAAAAGCCGCCGCTGCGCTCTTGATGCTGGTCACCACACCGAACACCGTCCAGGGGACGGCGGGGCCGAACGGCCCTCGCGGAGGCCGCCCCGTCCCGCGAGGTGACCGGTTCCGGCCACGGTCCGACCGGTCCGGCCCCACCCCGCCGCGTGTCCCGGTGCGCGGCGTCACGGACCGTCGCCCTCCGGAGGACTCGGGGGATGCTCCGGGGTCTCCAGCAGGTGCGGGGTGGCGTACACCCAGCGGCCCGCGACCTCCTGGTAGAGGCCGGAGACGCCGGACCGGGTGAGCAGCAGGAAGCGTTCGGTGCCGTGGTCCTGGACCAGGTTGTCCAGGTGGCTTCGGAGGACGGCGAGGCCGTCGAGCGGCCCGGCGTACAGGGTCACGAGGTCGTCGTCCACGAGGGGTCGCCTTCCGGGGTCGTGCGGGTGTGCGGGGGTTCGGGGAAGGGGCGGACCGGGGCCGGGGAAGGAACTGCCCCGGCCCGCCCGCAGCAGACCGGTCGCCCGCGCCCCCTGAGCCGTACGGGCGACCGGCGGCCGGTGCGGCTACGGGCGCGGCCGGGTCCGGTCGCGCCGGGGCAGTCCCGGTTTCGGCCGGGCGCGCAGGAGTCCGGCCGGTTCGGCGACGGTGGCGGTGCAGGCCAGCACGGTCAGGCCGGTGTACCGGAACCGCGGTGTGGGCACGGCGGTGGCCTCGGGCGCCCCGGCGGCATCGTGGAACTGGCAGATCTCGCAGTGCGGGAACTCCCGGCGGGCCGCGCGCAGCTCGTCGGGGGCAGGGGCCGGTCCCTCACCGGGCCGCCGCCCGGCCGTCCTCGGCACAGGGGTGGCCGTCCCAGTGCACGACGGAGTAGACGCCCTCCTGCCAGGGGGCCAGGCGGCCCCACCGGCTGGCCAACCGGTCCACCAGGAACAGGCCGCGCCCGTGCTCGCGGGACGGGTCGTCGGGTTCGACGACGTGCGGGACCGAGTTCCAGCGGCGCGGGGCCAGGGTGCGCACCTCCGTCCACACGCCGCGCTCAGTCACGTTCACCCGCACCGTGAAAGACTCCCCCGGGTCGCCGGAGTGGGTGTGCCGGATGGCGTTGGTGGCGAGCTCGGACACGATCAGCTCGACCCGGCCGACCGCGTCCGAGGACGCGGTGGCCTGCGGGCACGACCGGATCGCCTCGACCACGAACCGGCGTGCGGCGGCCACACTCGCGGGAAGACCGGGAAAGGACGCGGAGACGACGGTCACCGGGCCACCGCCTTCCCGGGGTGGAGGACACGGGGGACACGGGGGCGGTTTCGGGGTGCGCCACAAACAGTAACCTTGGGTTTCAAGTCCTCGACCTGCTTCCTCAGGTAGGGGGCCAGGCCCCGTCCGGTGCGCTATCACCAGGTCGGGGCCGTTGTCTTTATGGAAGGCGAGCACCCAGGACTTCTGTGTAGAGATCTGTGTTGACAGCGGAGTGAAAGAACGGATCACACGGAGCCACTGCAACCCGAGGAACTCACCCATCCACCGTCAGCACGGTCCCATCAGTGAAGTTATACCGCCAGACGTTTCACTACTTTGAGTTTCTCTGTCTGAATGTGTGGCCTACTGAGTAGGTCTTGTGTAACCATGAGTAGATGGCGGAAAAACATCACCCAGTGTGGTCCAGATTCGGCAGCGAAGTACGACGTCTGCGCCAGCAAGCTGGCCTTTCGCAGGACCAATTGGCTCGCTCAAGCAACTTGTCCCCGTCGTTCATCAGCTCCATCGAACGTGGGACACGCACCCCAAAACGGGATCATGCGGAAACCTTCGACGCGGTTCTTAACACATCAGGTTCATTGACCCGACTGTGGGTCCAACTCAACAACCAGGACAGCTACCCGGACTGGTTCAAGCGAGGCGTCCTACTTGAAAAACAGGCCAGGGAGATCCGGGAGTACCAGTCACTCCTCATGCCTGGCCTGGCACAGACACTGAACTACGCTCAAACTGTGCTGCGGCTGGGACGTCCTTGGGACACTCCCAACGAGATCGCTCGTCTGGCGGAGGCCCGCGTCAAACGCCAAGAGATCTTGAAACAAGATGATCACCCCATGCTCTGGGCAGTCATCGACGAGTCCGCTTTACGGCGGCCTATCTGCACTCCCGAAGTCATGGACGAACAGTTACAGCACCTACTCGACCTGGGCGAAGCGCACAAACTTCGCTTACAGATCATTCCCACCGAATCCCGCAACCACCCCGGCCTCTCCGGCTCGTTCCGACTCATGACCTTCCGGGAGCATCCACCCGTGGTGTACGCGGAACATACGTTGGGGGAGGAACTCGTCGATGACGCCGAGCTGGTGAGCCAGTGCAACACCTTGTTCGGAGCCCTCCAGGGAGAAGCCCTGTCCACTTCTGCCACTATCGACCTGATCCACCAGATACGAGGAGACCTCAAGTGAGCGACACCCTGAACTGGCACAAGTCCAGCTACAGCGGCGGCAACGCTAACGCCTGTGTGGAAGTGGCCGAGACTCCCGAGGCCGTCCTGATCCGCGACACCAAGCACCGCGACCTCGGACACCTCGACTTCTCCCCCACCGAATGGGCCACCTTCCTCGCCAACCTCAAACACGACCACCTGTAACCCCGACACCCGATCCCCCCTTGGCACGGGGGCCATGATCGGCATCGAGCATGGCACCCGTGCCAGGGCCGGCAGGAATGTGCCGCTGCCCCACGGAGAAACCCCATGCCATCCCCCGCCCGCTCCGCCGTTCCGCTCGCCCTGTCCCTGTCCGCGCTGCTGGCGCTCACCGGCTGCGCGTCCCTGTTCGGCCCCGGCCTGGAGGAGCTGCTGCTGCCCCGCAACGCCTTCTCCGGCTACACGGTGCACAGCGTCGACGCCGACGAGGTCCGGCAGGGGCCGTCCTCGCCGTCGTTCACGGAGATCGAACCGCGGGAGTGCGCCGACACCCTCGCCGAGGCGCGGCCCGACCTGCTGCCGGAGGGGGTCGAGGCGGTCGCGGCGCAGCAGGCCACCCCGAACCGGCGCGGCACCCCGGAGACCGTGTACCACTACACGCTGGCCACCGGCGACCTGTCGGGCACCCCCACCCCCGAGTCGGTGAAGCGGCTGCTGACCGACTGCTTCACCTTCACTGGACGCATCGAGGACGAACCGGTGACGGGGGCCTTCCAGAGCCTGCCCAGCGACGCTCTGCCCGAGGGCGGCGACGGCGTCCTCGTGACGTCCACGCCCGCGGGCGGCGGCCCGTCGGTGGAGGTGCGGATGGCCTGGGGCCGGGTGTCAGAGGTCCACTTCCTGCTGGTGGCGGTCACCCTCGGCGCGGACTCCTCCCCGCTGTCCCCGGAGGACCTCACCGCCGAGTGCCTCATGGAGGACCCCGCTGCCACCCCGCACATCGACGAGCTCATGGAGTGCACGGACCGCATGCGGGACCAGGCGGTCGAGGACGCGGCCGCCGAGCGCGCCGACCGCTTCGACGCGCTCCTGGCCAAGGCCGTGGACCGGTTGGCGGAGCGGGCCTGAGGCCCCGCGCGGCACGCGGCCCCGACTCCGGGCACCCGAGCACCGGGGCCGGTCTCAGCCCAGCTGGTCGAGGTGGCGGATGGCGCGGGTGCTGCCGGACTGGGCGGCGCGCCGCCACCAGTACTGGGCGCCGCCCACGTCGCCGCGGCCCTGCAGCAGACTGCCGAGGTTGGCCATCGCGTCGATGTCGCCCGCCTCGGCGGCCCGCCGGTACCACTGCTCCGCGCCGAAGGTGTCGCGGCGGTTCTCCAGCAGCACCCCCAGGTTGACCATCGCGTCGATGTTGCCGGACTCGGCGGCGCGCCGGTACCACTGCTCCGCGCCGAGGATGTCGCCGCGCTGCTCCAGCAGGTTGCCGAGCAGGGCCATGGCGCGGATGTTGCCGCCCTCGGCGGCGCGCCGCCACCAGGTCTCGGCCTCGGCCGCGTCGCCCCTGCCGTAGAGCAGGTTGCCGAGGGTGTGCATGGAGGCGACGTGGCCCGCCTCTGCCGCGCGGCGGTGCCAGGTCTCGGCCTCGGCCGTCTCCCCGCGGTCCTTGAGCAGGTCGCCGAGGTTGACCATGGCGTCGGGGTCGCCGGCTTCGGCGGCGCGCCGGTACCACTGCTCCGCGCCGAGGATGTCGCCGCGCTCCCGGGAGAGGAGGGCGAGGTTGAACATGGAGTCGATGTGGCCCGCCTCGGCCGCGCGGCGGTACCAGGACTCGGCTCCGGCGACATCGCCCTGCTCGCGGTGGCGCAGGCCGAGCGTGAACATGGTCTGCGGGTCGCCCGCGGGCGGTGGGGAGCCGTAGGAGGGGGGCGGCGCGGGCGGGTACGGGCCGGGGGCCGCGTACCCGGTGGGGTGGGGCGGCGGCGCCTGCGGCGGATAGGGGCCCGGGGCGGGATAGCCGGTGGGGTGGGGCGGCGGACCCTGCGGCGGATACGGCCCGGGCGCGGCGTACCCGGTGGCGTGGGCCGGCGGGGGTCCGGACGGGTACTGGCCGGTGGCATACGGCGGCGGGGCCGGGG
>NZ_KQ950181.1:505102-509279 GCF_001517975.1 Thermobifida cellulosilytica TB100 | reverse complement strand
GCAGGACCGCGCCGAACGCGTAGACGTCGCTGCTCGCGTCGACCTCCTCGCCCTTCCACTGCTCGGGCGGCATGAACGCCGGGGTGCCCAGCGCGGTTCCCACGGCGGTGAGCTGGCTGGTCGCGTCCGCGATGTGGGCGATGCCGAAGTCGCAGATCTTGACGTGCCCGGTGTCGAGCAGGAACAGGTTGCCGGGTTTGAGGTCGCGGTGCACCACCCGGTGGGCGTGCGCGGCCCGCAGCGCCTCGGCGGCCTGCACGGAGACCGACACCAGCAGGTCCAGCGGCAGTCCTTCGGGGTGGTCGGCCAGCACCGCGCCCAGGTCGCGGCCGCGCAGCAGCTCCATGACGAGGAACAGCTGCCCGTCGTGGCGGCCGAAGTCGTGCACGGCGGTGATGCCGGGGTGCTGGATGCCGGCGGCGATGCGCGCCTCCCGCTGGAAGCGGCGGATCAGGACGTCGTCGCCGCCTCCCCCGACGATGACCTTGACGGCGACCTCGCGTTCCAGATGCGGGTCGAAGGCCCGCCACACCTCGCCCATTCCGCCCCGTCCCAGCCGTTCCTCCAGCCGGTACCGGCCCGCCAGCACCATTTCGGACTGCACCCGCGACTCCCTTGGACAACCGCCGCCGTTTTCCTTACTTCTTTACCGCAGTGTGCCGGTTGCTCCGGTGACCGGATCCCGCCCCGGCACGGGGGTTGTGCGGTCCTTCCAGTGTCGGTGCCGGTCACAGCGGGGCGGTAGGGTCGCCGCCATGACCGGACCGGTACTGCGGGCGAGAGAGTGGTGCGGGCGCACCTGGGACGACCCGTCGGAGGAGACCCTGTACGGCCTGCTGGCCGACCTGGCCCCGACCCACCGGTTCGTGGTCGTCGAGCGGCTGGACCGGCGTCCCCGCGGGCACCACTACATGCAGGTCTACCTGAACGACGATCTGAGCTACCGGGTGGAGTACCGCGAGGTCGGCGCGGACCGCCGCTTCTGGGCGGAGGTGCCGCGCCCGTCCGGGCTGCTCGCCCCTCAGCCCGTCGCCGGGGTGTTGGCGGACTGGACGGCGGAGCGGCCGGGGTGGCGCGAGGCGCTGCCGTGGCGGCCGTGGTCGGAGGAGGACGGCCCGGACGGCTGAGCCCCGGGTGCCCTCCTGTCCTCATCCGCGGGGGCGAAGGCCCGCAGCACCGCGTCGACCAGGGCGTCGGTGTAGTCGGGGGTGAGCGGTCCCTCGCGCAGCAGCCAGCGCCGGTACAGGGGGGCGTAGAGCAGGTCGAGGAAGAGGTCGAGGTCGGCGTCGGCGGCGATCTGCCCGGTGCGCTGGGCGCTGCGCAGCCATTCCCGCAGGGCCTGCGCCAGCGGCTCGGCGACCCGTCGGCGGTAGTCGGCGTTGAGTCCGGGATCGGCGGCGATCTCGCTGCTGAGGGCGCGCAGGGGCGCTTCGAAGGCGGGGGTGGCGAACTCGGCGGCGGTGGCGCGCATGAGGTTCTTGAGGTCGGCTTCGAGGTCGCCGGTGTCGGGCAGCGCGACGGCGCCCTCCTCGGTGTGGCTGAGCGCCAGCACCGCGTCGAGCAGGAGCGCGCCCTTGGAGGGCCACCAGCGGTAGATGGTCTGTTTGCCCACTCCGGCGCGGGCGGCGACGGCCTCGATCGTCAGTTTCGGGTAGCCCGTCTCGGCGACGAGGGTGCGGGCCGCGTCGAGGATCGCGCGGCGGGAGCGCTCACTGCGCCGCCGGGGGTCGGGTGTTCTTGATGGTGTCATGCCCACAGAATAAGACGAGACGTTTCGTCTTGACAGGGGGGGCGGCCGGAGGGCACGCTGGACATCGAACGGAACGATACGTCTCGTCTTGTCTGTGAGACGGCTGCACCGAGGAGGGCGCATGACCGCACACACGCCCCCGTCCCACGTCTGGTTCGTCACCGGGGCCTCCCGCGGCCTGGGCCGCGCGGTCACCGAGGCCGCCCTGGAGCGCGGCGACCGCGTGGTGGGCGCGGCGCGCGACGTCACACCGCTCGACGGCCTGGCCGAGCGCTACGAGGACCGCCTGCTGGCCCTGCCCCTGGACGTGAGCGACCGCGCCGCGGTGTTCTCCGCGGTGCGGCGGGCCGTCGACGCGTTCGGCTGCCCGGACGTCGTGCTCAACAACGCGGGCCGGTTCCTGCTCGGCATGGTGGAGGAGACCACCGAGCAGCAGGCCCGGGAGCACCTGGACGTCAACTTCTTCGGCGCGCTGTGGGTGGTCCAGGCGGTGCTGCCCCACCTGCGCGCCCGGGGATCGGGCCGCATCATCCAGGTCACCACCACGGCCCCGTTCGGCGGGTTCGCCTCGGTGGGCCTGTACGGCGCGGGCAAGGCCGCGCTCGACTCGGTCGGCGAGGCCCTGGCCATGGAGGTCGAGCCCTTCGGGATCAGGGTGACCATGGTGCAGCCCCGCGGCTACGCCACCGAGCTGTTCACCCGGGGCGCCACCCTCACCAAGGAGAAGGCGGAGTACGCGCCGCTGCGCGCCCGCCTCACCGAGATGTGGAGCGGAGTGGAGGACGCCGACTCCGCCAAGGCCGCCCCGGTCCTGCTGGCGCTGGCGGACATGGCCGATCCGCCCCGGCGGCTGGTCCTCGGCGGCGCGGCCAACGCCCAGGTGCGGCAGATACTGCTGCTGCGGGCCGAGGGGTACGCGCGCACCGGGGCGCTGAGCGCCCGGGCCGACTGACCGACTTCTCCGGGCCGGGTGCCCGGCGGGGAGCTGGCGCCCCCGCACCCCGGCCGCAGGCGGCGCGCCGGGGACCGCGCGCCGCGGCCGCCGCCTGGTCGGCGGCCCCGAGGGCCGCGCCGAGGTTCTCCTCCCCCTCTGCGCGGCCCTCCGTCGCACCCGCGCGCAGCGCCCGTGGCCGGTTGCGGCCACGGGCGCTGCCGCATCCGCTCCTAGGCTGGAGTCCACGGGGTCCCCGACGACGGGAGGAGGAACCGTGGCAGCGACCCGCGGGCTCCTGCGGTGCGGCCTGGTCGCCGGTCCGCTGTTCGTCGTGGTGTTCACCGTCGCGGGGGCACTGCGTGCCGACTACGACCCGCTGCGCCACCCGGTCAGCTCCCTGGCGCTGACCCCGGCGGGCTGGACCCAGGTGGCGAACTTCCTGGTCACCGGGGTACTGCTGACGGCCTTCGCGTTCGGGGCACGCCGGGCGCTGGGCGAACGCGCCGGGCTCCTTCCGTGGCTGCTGGGCCTGTGCGGGATCGGGCTGGTCGGGGCCGGGCTGTTTCCCACCGACCCGGTGAGCGGCTATCCGCCGGGCAGCCCCGACGCGCTGGTCTACACCCCGCTCGGCGCGGCCCACGACGGCGCGTCGATGCTGTTCTTCCTCGGACTGCCGCTGGCCGCTCTGGTCTGGGCGCTGCGCTGCGCGCGCGGCGGGCGGTGGGCGGCGGCGGTCGGCAGCGGTCTCGCCGCGGCCGCCTTCGTCGTCTTCTTCCTGCTGGCCGGTCTCGGCTTCGCCCAGCAGCCCGGCCTGGTCGAGGTGGGCGGCCTCTACCAGCGGCTGTCGGTCTGCACGGGGCTGGCGTGGACCACCGCGGCCGCGCTGGCGCTGCTGCGCGGCACCGCACGCGACAGCGCCGCTCCTGCCGAGGGCTGACCTTCCCGGTCGCCGACGGCGCGGTTCCAGGCGGCGCCGACCGTGCCGCGCGCCTCCCCCGGGGCCGACCGCGGGTCCGTGGACGCCCCGCCCGGTCCGGTTGCCGCGACCGTGCCCGGCTGCGCGTATTCCCGTTGTCCGTGGCCGCTTCCGGCCACCACGGATCCGCATTCGGTAATTATTCTTCGATATATCGCTTTCGGGTCTCCTGTCTCCGGACGCTCCGCCGTGCCCCGTTCCGGCGGTCCAGCCGCGGGAGTCCCGTCGTCCCCTGTCCCCACAACTTGACCGAGGGAGTCCGATTTGGCCGCTTCCCCGCCTCCGTCCCCGCCCGCCCGGCCCGAACCGCGCATCAGCGACTCCAACCGCCCGGTCGTCGAGGAGTTCCGCGCCAACGGCGGACGCGTCGGCGGCCCCTTCGAAGGCGCCGACCTGCTGCTGCTCACCACGACGGGCGCCCGCTCCGGCCGGGAGCAGACCAGCCCGCTGGGCTACTTCCGCGACGGCGACCGGCTGCTGGTCGTCGCCTCCGCGGCCGGCGCGCCCCGCCACCCCG
>NZ_KQ950181.1:474102-503235 GCF_001517975.1 Thermobifida cellulosilytica TB100 | reverse complement strand
ACGGTGCGCGCGGCGGTGTCGACCGCGGCGGCGGAGGTCCCGCGGCGCACGTCCAGACCGGGCAGGGCGGGCTCCGGCAGCGCCAGGTCGGCCTCGCCGAGCCGGCCGCTGAGGACCTCGGGCAGCAGGACGCGGTTGTAGGGGCCCTCCGCTTCGGCGCCGACCACGGTCAGGCGCAGCCGCTCGCCGCGGGGGTCGCGCCGGGCGACCTCGTCGACGAAGCGGGCCCCCACCATGCCGTGGCCGATGACGACGACGTGCCTGGGCTGGTGGCTCACCGGTCTCCTCCTCCTCGGCGGTCCGCGTACGGTCGCAGCCGCACCGCGCTGACCTTGAACTCGGGCATGCGGCTGGTCGGGTCCAGGGCGGGGTTGGTCAGGTTGTTGGCGGCCTGCTCGCCCGGATAGTGGAACGGCAGGAACACGGTGTCCAGCCGGGCGTCGGGGCGCAGCCGCACCCGCGCCACGGTGGTGCCGCGCCGGGACTCCACGGCGGCCCGGTCCCCGCCGGCCAGGCCGCAGCGGGCGGCGGTGTCGGGGTGCACCTCGACGTAGACCTCGGGTTCGGCGTCGGCGAGCTCGCCGACGCGGCGGGTCTGGGCGCCCGACTGGTAGTGGCCCATGAGGCGGCCGGTGGTGGCCAGCAGCGGATAGTCGGCGTCGGTGTCCTCGGCGGGGGGCCGGTGCTCCACGGGGGCGAAGCGGGCCCGTCCGTCGGGGTGGGCGAAGCGGTCCAGGAACAGGCGCGGGGTGGGCTGCCCGCCCTCGGGGACCGGCCAGTGCAGGGCCTCCCCGTCCTCCAGCCGCTGCGGGGTGACGCCGGAGTAGTCGGCGGCTCCCCCGGCGGAGGCGGCGCGCAGCTCGGCCAGCACCGCGTCGGGGTCGGTGGGGAAGCGCTCGGGGTCCTGGCCCAGGCGCACCGCCAGGCCGTGCAGCACCTCCAGGTCGGTGCGCACCCCCGGCGGGGGCGCGGCGGCCCTGCGGCGGCGCAGCACGCGCCCCTCCAGGTTGGTCATGGTGCCGCTCTCCTCGGCCCACTGGGCCACGGGCAGCACCACGTCGGCCAGGGCCGCCGTCTCCGACAGCACGAAGTCGGCGACGACCAGCAGGTCGAGGGCGGCCAGGCGGTCGCGCATCCGGGTGGCGTCGGGGGCGGAGACCGCCGGGTTGGAGCCGAACAGCAGCAGGGCGCGCGGCCCGCCGGCGCTGCCCAGCGCGTCCAGCAGTTCGAAGGCGCTGCGCCCCGGCCCGGGCAGGTCGTCGGGGTCCACGCCCCACACCGCGGCGACGTGCGCGCGGGCCGCGGGGTCGTCGATGCGGCGGTAGCCGGGAAGCTGGTCGGCCTTCTGGCCGTGCTCGCGTCCGCCCTGGCCGTTGCCCTGGCCGGTGAGGCAGCCGTATCCGGAGCCGACCCGCCCGGGCAGGCCCAGCGCCAAGGCCAGGTTGATCCAGGCCGAGGCGGTGTCGGTGCCGTTGGCGTGCTGTTCGACGCCGCGTCCGGTGAGGACGTAGGCGCGTCGGGCGGTGCCGAGGAGGCGGGCGGCCTCCCGGATGCGGTGGGCGGGCACGCCGGTGACGTGCTCGGTGCGTTCGGGCCACCACGCGGCGGCGTGCCGCCAGGCGGCGTCGAACCCGGTGGTGCGCTCGGTGATGTAGGCGTCGTCGAGCAGCCCTTCGGCGCGGGCGGCGTGCAGCAGGCCCAGCGCCAGCGCCAGGTCGGTGCCGGGGCGGGGCGCCAGGTGCAGGCCGCCGCGGCGCAGCGCCTCGCGGGCGGTGCCGGAGCGGCGCGGGTCCACGACGACCAGGCGGGCCCCGGACAGGTGGCCCATGAGCGGCGGCATGGTCTCGGCGGGGTTGGCCCCGGCCAGCACGACGACGTCGGCGTCGGCGAGGTCGGTGACCGGGAACGGCAGGCCGCGGTCCAGGCCGAAGGCGCGGTTGCCCGCGGCGGCCGCCGAGGACATGCAGAACCGGCCGTTGTAGTCGATCTGGGAGGTGCCCAGGGCCACCCGCGCGAACTTGCCGAGCTGGTAGCTCTTCTCGTTGGTCAGGCCGCCGCTGCCGAACACCGCGACCGCGTCGCGGCCGTGCGCGGCCTGTAGGGCGCGCACCCGGTCGGCGGCGTACTCCAGGGCGGTGTCCCAGTCGACCTCCTCGAACCCTGCCGTGCGGTCCTTGCGCAGCAGGGGCGTGGTGAGCCGGTCGGCGGCGGTGAGCACCTGGGCCGAGGTCCAGCCCTTGCGGCACAGCCCGCCCCGGTTGGTGGGGAAGTCGGCGGGGCGGGCGGCCAGGGCGCCGTCCGGACCGCGCTCCAGGTGCATGGCGCACTGCAGGGCGCAGTACGGGCAGTGGGTGGTGGTCATCGCGCGGCGGTCCCGGAGGTCGGCGCGGCCGCGGGCACGCGCATGTAGCACAGCCAGGTGATGGCCAGGCAGACCAGGTAGAAGGCGAGGAAGGCGAGGAAGGCGGGGGTGGCCGAGCCGGTGGCGGCGAACGCCTCGCGGAAGACCAGGTTGATGGCGACCCCGCCGAAGGCGCCGACCGCGCCGATGAGGCCCAGCATGGCGCTGGCCACCCGCTTGGTGCGGGCCACGGCCTCCTCGCGGGGGGTGCCTTCGGCGACGAGGTTCTCGGCCTTGGCCGCGTAGATCGTGGGGATCATCTTGTAGGTGGAGCCGTTGCCGACGCCGGTGAGCACGAACACGGCGCCGAAGCTGAGGACGAACAGCGGCAGCGAGCCCTGGACGGTGGCGGCCACGACCAGGCCGGTGCCGACGGCCATGGCCAGGAAGTTCCAGGCGGTGACGCGCGCGCCGCCGAAGCGGTCGGCCAGCCAGCCGCCGACCGGACGGACCAGCGAGCCCAGCAGCGGGCCGAGGAAGGTGACCGCGGCGGCCTCCAGCGGGGTGCGGTCGAACTGGTTCTGCAACAGCAGGCCGAAGGCGAACCCGAAGCCGATGAAGGAGCCGAAGGTGCCGATGTAGAGCACCGACATGGTCCAGAAGTCGCGTTCCCGGACGGCGGCGAGCTGCGCGGCGGTGTCGGCGCGGGCGGTGGCCAGGTTGTCCATGTACCGCCAGGCCACCCAGGAGGCCAGCAGCAGGAAGGGCAGGTAGAACAGCGGGACGACGGGTCCGGCGTCGATGGTGAACGCCGCGATGACGGCGAGGCCCACCAGTTGCACGGTGGCCACGCCGATGTTGCCGCCGCCGGCGTTGATGCCCAGCGCCCAGCCCTTGCGGTGCTCGGGGAAGTAGAAGTTGATGTTGGCCATGGAGGAGGAGAAGTTGCCGCCGCCCAGGCCCGCGGTGGCCGCCAGCACCACGAACAGCCAGAACGGGGTGTCGGGCCGCTGGACGAGCACGGCCGCCAGCGCGGTGGGCACCAGCAGCACGGCGACCGAGACCAGCGTCCAGTTGCGTCCGCCGAACTTGGGCACGGCCAGGGTGTAGGGCACCCGCAGCACCGAGCCCACCAGGGAGACGACGGAGATGAGCAGGAACTTCTGCTCGGGGGTGAAGGCGAACCCGGTCTCCGGCGTCATGAACAGCACCAGCACCGACCACAGGCTCCACACGGAGAAGCCCAGGTGCTCGGCGAGGATCGACGCCCACAGGTTGCGGTTGGCGATCGTGCTGCCGCGTTCTCGCCAGAAGGTCGCGTCCTCGGGGTCCCAGTGGGTGATCCACCGGCCTTTCGTCGCCGTTCGGGAGGCTGCGGTCTGGGTCGTCACGGTCCTGTCCTTCCTTCGTGGATCGGTCCCTGGGGTGCGCGGGTGGCTCACTGGGAGTCTGGGAAGGGCCTGTTGCACGGACGTGTCCGGCTGTCACGTGCGCGCAACAATCTCCTCACCCGTGGCGGAGGGCGGCGGTGAGGGGATGCTCCGGACTGCTCGGTCCGGGCGGGGACAGCGGCGTGGGTGCGCTCGGCGGCCGACGCCGTGGGCGGGCACGACGGCAGCGCTCCCGGGTCCGGCGCGGTCGGCCTCGGGTGCGCCGTTCCGGCCGCCGGTCGCCCGGCAGACCGGGGCCGCCCCGGTCTGCCGGGGCGGCCCGCGCATCGTGCTCCGGAGCCGTCAAAAGGTCGGCTCTGCGGCTCCCGGGGGATCCCCGCGGCCGGGCGCGCCGGGCACCCGCACCCGGCCGTACCGGGTCTCCGGCGGGCAATCCGCCGCGCAGAACAGCGGCGCCTCCTTATTCGACTTCCCGTGGAGTTCGGTTTCCCTGTCCCCCGCCAAAACGTTTCACACCCCTCAATTCATCACAATGAATGCCACCCGGAAAATCCGCCAAGGCATCTTACATCCCAAAATAACGCACCACAATAGGCATTACGTGGAAGTAAACCCAAAAGAGGAAAACGGCCGTTGTTCTGCAAATATTCACCGACAACCGCAATGACATGCGCGACGACCTGGGATTTTACCGTTTTTCTCTTCTGTCTCCCCTTCCCCTTCCGGCTCCGGAGCCCCGGGATTCCCCTCCGGCGCGGCGCTGCGCCCTTGGCCTCCGGGGGTGGCCGGGGATCCGCCTGGCCCACGCGCTCTGCCGCCTTCCCCCGGTCCGGGATCGGACCCGCTTTTTCGCTCCGCTCCGAAAGGGCGCCCTGTTCGACGGAGCCACCGGCCCGGAATCACCTGGGAATTCGTCGCGCAGTTCCCCGTTCCGGACGTGGATTTCCCGGCCTGCGGCCTCCTCGCGGCCGCGCCGCAGCGGGGAGGGCCGGGCCCGTCGCCGCCCGGGCAGGGCTCCCGGAGTCTGTCCGCCGCGCCCGCGGGAAGCCCTCCCGGCGCCGCGGCACCGGGAGGGGCGTCGTCCGACACCGGTCTGTTGGAGGAGCTGCCCGGGTTGGAGCGGAAGGGCCGGGACTCCCTGTGCGCGGGCGCGGGGGCGCAGTGCCACGGATCCCTGACGACCGACGACGGCGTGACGGTGCTCGCCCACGGCCCGGCCCGCGACCGCGCGGCCCTCTCTTCACCGGCACCGCCCGCCGCGACGGCAGCACACCGGTCTTCCGGGCCCTCACGTCCGGCGTCTACGTCCGCCGGGTCGGCGGCCGGTCCGGTACCAGCAGACGCCGCTTCCCGCTGAGGCGGGCCGAGCCCGGCCACCCCGCCTCAGCCGACGTGGACGCCGGGGCGGCGGCGCAGGTCCGGCTCGGCCTCGCGCAGCACCTCACGGGCACCGGAGCGGTGTCGCCCACCCCGCACCGCACGTACCGGGCCAGGTTGCCCACCAGGCTTCCCTCGGCCCACTGGAAGCAGCAGTGCGGGGCCATGCCGGTCGCGTCCCTCAGGCACAGCAGGATCGCGGCGAGCGCGTTGGGCACCACCGGGCTGGTGGCACGCAGGATCCGGCAGTCGCCCACCTGCACGCCCCGCACCCGAAGCACACGGGTGAACTCCGAGGGGTCCTGGACCGGGATCTCCACGAACAGCACCCGGGCGTTGCGGGGGACCGGGTTGAGGACGCGCTGCTCCCACTCCTTCTTCCGGTACTCGTCGACGTCTCCGGTCTGGCGCTTGTTCGCCACGACCTGCAGCGGGCCGTGCAGGGCCGCCTCGGCCACGAACCGGCGCGCCGCGGCGTCGCGTACGGTGCGCGGCCAGCGCCACCGCGACCGCCGCCGACGTCATCATCGCGAGGATCCCGGTGGCGTAGGCGCCGGCCTGGGCGTTGACGTCGGCGTCGAACAGCACGGTGATGAGGCACGCCGTCACGGTGTAGACCAGGACCACCGGGCGCACCGCCCGTCCCCAGGCCGGGGCCATCCCGTGGCGGGGCAGGTAGCGCGGCACGATGTTGATCAGACCGGCCGTCGCGGAGGCTCCCGCGAACCACAGGATGACCAGTGAGACTGCGTCGTAGGCCGCGCCGAAGCCCTCCCCCAGGTACTCGTGGGCGAGGTAGGACCGGGCGCGCCCCTCGGCCCGGCCGCCGTCGGCGAACTCGCGCGGCGGGATCAGCACGGTCGTGACGAACGTGGTGGCCAGCAGGTAGCCGCTCATGAGGAGCGCGGCCACGGTGAGCAGTCGGCGGGTGTCGGCCACACGGGCGCGCAGCCGCTGTCCGGCGTCCTCTCCTCGGGCACGCACCAGCGGCATCATGCTCACCCCGGTCTCGAATCCGGACAGGCCGAGCGCCAGCAGCGGGAAGGCCAGCACCGCGGCGGCGACGGCGAACGGGCTGCCGCTGCCCGCTGCCAGCAGGGCCTGCCACCACCGGTCGAGCGACTGGGGGCGGCGGAGAGGCGGGACAGCGCGGCGGCCACCACGACCGCGTTGCCCGGCAGGAACGCCGCGACCACCGGAACAGCGACGAGGACCACCTCGGTGACCCCGGCGAGGAAGACCCCGCCGAGCAGCACCAGCGTGATCGGCAGGTTCTGGTCGCGCAGCGGCTCGGGGGTCAGCGGGCTGGCCACGATGTGGGCGGCGTCGGAGGCCGACAGCGTGATCGTGACGATCCATGAGGTCGCGACGGACCCGAGCAGGCACAGCACGAACCGCTTGCCGCGCCACACCGGCAACAGGGGTTCCAGCATCGCCACCGCCCCCTGCCCGTTGGGGCTGTCCCCGGCGATCCTCCGGTACATCGGCAGCATCCCGGCCGGGGCGAACAGCACGATCAGCAGCGTCGCCAGCGGGGAGAACCCCCGGCGGCGAGGACGGCGATGCCGGGCAGGCAGCTCAGCGTGGAGAAGTGGTCCACTCCGGTCAGGCACATCACCTGCCACCAGGGGGAGGAGCCGTCGGACGTCCCGCGGGCCGCCGGGCCGGGGACCTGTTCGACCCGGTGGCGCAGCAGCCGGCGCGCCGCCCTCCCGGCCGGGGGACGGGTGCGGATCGGGCTGTCCCACCGCCGGGGCATCGTGATCGTCCGAGCACCCATGGATCCCCTCCCCCCTGGGCGTACGCTCCCCGCCCATCCGGGTGGTGCCACCCGCACACCACGGGTGACACGGAAGGCGGCCCGGGCGCCACCGCCCGGGCCGGTTCCCCGGCTCGGAGGCGGCGGCGCCCGGCTCCCTGGGGAGGCGGCTTCGGAAGGCCCCGGCAAAGGCGCGGGCGCGGAGCGGGCCGCCACGGGGGTCGGCCGCTCCTCCCGGCCCGGGAGGGACGGCTCTCCCGGGCCGGGAGTCCTCTCCCCGGAACCGGCCGGGCCCTACGGCGGTCCCGCGGTCCCCGTTGCCGGGAGGCTCACACGTACCGCTCGTCGACTCCGATCGCGCCGACTCCGGTGCTGTAGAAGGCGCAGGTCGCCTGGGACTGCCCCACCCGTCCCGGCGCCAGCGTCACCCACTGCCCGTACACGTCCGGCGCCCAGCCGCAGACCACCACGGCCCGGAAGGCGATCGTCCGCCCGGTGGGGTTGTCGCAGAAGGCGATGCCGGTGTTGGGGTCGTTGTTGTGGACGTAGGTGGTGCAGTTCAGGTCCAGCGCGGAGGCCGGGGAGGCGTGGACCGCTCCTCCGACCAGGAGCGCCATGGTGCCGACACCGGCCGCGAGGGCGCGTTTCCAGTACAACAGGACAACCTCCGTGGAGTCGTCGGAACACTGTGTGCAACGAAGACTGCCTTCCCGTTCCGCCGCCCGACACACTCCTCTGACCACTTTCGGTCCCGGTTTTCTTGCGGAGCGTTGTCACCGCTGTCTTCTGAGCCCGCTCCCGGGGAATGGCCCGACCGCTGCTGCAACGGCCGCGCGGACCACTCTCTTCACCGACGGCCCCGACTCCGTTCGGCCGCCCTCGCCGAAACCGCGAGAGCGCATCTCCCGGCGCGCAGCCCGGCCGTCCCCCTGACAGCGTGCCCTTTCCTGCGCCGCACCGGCCGAGCGCGGGCCACGGCGTTCCCCTCACACGAACGCCGTGGCCCGCACCGCCATTGTCCCGGGTCTCCCGCACCCGCCGGAACCCGCCCAGGCCCGCGCCGAGGTCCTCGACGCGAGCCTCTTCGCGCAGGGGCTGAGCGGAGCGGCGGGGGCGTGCTGGCGGTGCTCGTCCTCGCCCTGCTCATCCGGGAGAAGGAGCAGGACCCGAGCCCCGTGGCCGTCGGTTCCCGGTCGGCCCGTCCAGCGGACCGCGTCCCGGCCTCGACCGGAGCTCCGCCCGGACGCGAAACCGCCGGGCGTCCAGGGCTCCCGCGCTCCCGCCCCGGCAGCGCCCAGAGGGGCACGGGAGTCCCGGAACGGCCGGATCCTCCGCCTGCGGGTGCTGCCCCGCCCCAGAACCAGTCCCCCGATATCCGATTTGTCAAGAAATAATTCCAGGCCATTTAAAACAGCCGGAATATCCAGAAGTCGACCCCAGATCGAGCAGAACCGGAACGGGATTCTTCCAGGCCCTTGATGACAAGAAAACCGATGAGTATAGTGTCGGATACCGGTTTTCATCGATTCCTCGAGAAAAACAGCAAATTCAGAGGACCGACGGCGCAGAAGGCGGAACACCGAGCGGAAATCGCAGAGCCGAACACCGCCCGACCCGGTTCGTTCGGCGTCAACGGGGGAATCAGTGCAGTTCAATCTTCTGGGTCCGCTAGAGATCATTCACCACGGCGCGAACATCACGCCCACCGCCCCCAAGCCCAGGCAGGTGATCGCACTCCTGCTGCTGCGCAGGAACACGGTCGTGCAGACCCGCGAGCTCATCGACGAACTCTGGCGGGAGTCCCCGCCTCCCAGCGCGATGACCACGCTCCAGACCTACATTTACAAACTGCGCAAGATTCTCCTCGAACACGGCAACGGCGACTGCCTGGGCACGCGCCCCGGGGGCTACACGCTGGTCGTGCCCGACTCGGCGGTCGACCTCGCGCACTTCGAGAAGGAGGCGCACGAGGGGCGGCTCCTCCTGGAGTCCGGCGACGTCGAGGCGGCCGCGCGGACCCTCCGCAGCGCCCTGGCCCTGTGGCGCGGCCCGGCCCTGCTGGACGTGACCCACGGCGACCTCCTCTCCTCCTACGTGACCCGGCTGGAGGAGCTGCGCTTCCGGACGCTGGAGCTGCGCATCGAGGCCGACCTGCGGCTCGGCCTCCACCGGGAGACCATCAGCGAACTCAAGTCCCTGGTCCTCACCCACCCCCTGCACGAGAAGCTCCACGCCTCCCTCATGATCGCGCTGAGCCGCTCCGGACGGCGGCACGAGGCGCTGGAGACCTACCAGAAGCTGCGCAGGAGCATGATCGAGGACCTGGGTCTGGAACCCGGCCACGACCTGCGGAAGCTGCACCAGTCCCTGCTGGCCGACGACCTCTCCCCGATCCCGGACGCGGGGTCGCCCCGCGGGCGCGTCCCGCGGCAGCGCAGCGGGGAGGAGCCGCTCGCCGCCCCGCACCGGACCGGCCGCGTGCAGGGGGCGCCGCGCGGGCCGCGGCCCTTCTCCACCCGGCTCCCCCCGGACCTGGCGGACTTCACCGGGCGCACCGCCGTCCTGGAACGGATCACCGCCGGGCTGGCCCCCGACGCCTCCGGCACCCGTCCGCCGGTGCCCCGCACGGTCGCCATCAGCGGGATGCCCGGGGTCGGCAAGTCCGCCCTGGCCGTGCGCCTCGCCCACCGGCTCAGGCCCCGCTTCGAGGACGGCTACCTCTACGTCGACCTCAAGGACGCGGCCGGGAACCGGGCCACCGCCGGCCACGTGCTCCAGCACCTGCTGTGCACCCTCGGGGTCGCCCCCGACGACCTGCCCGCGACCCTCCAGGAGCGCAGCCGGATGTTCCGCTCCCTGTGCTCGGGGGCACGGCTGCTCGTGGTCCTCGACGGTGCCTCCTCCACCGCCGACGTCCGCCCCCTGCTCCCGGAGTCCCCCACCTGCGCCACGATCATCACCAGCCAGCGCCGCCTGCGCGGCCTCGTCGGGGTCTGGAACGTCGAGATCGGCCCGCTCAACCGCGCCGAGAGCACCGCGCTGCTCCGCAGCATCGTCGGCGCCTCCCGGCTGGACCGCGCACCGCGCACCGTGGAACGCCTGGTCGAGGCCAGCGGCGGCTTTCCCCCCGCGCTGCGCTCCATCGGCGACCGCCTGGCCGCGGCTCCCGGCCCGCGCGTCGACGAGGTGGCAGAGCGGCGTCCTCGGCGACGGCCCGGACCTGCTGCACGTGGGGGGAAGCGACCTGAAGGCGCGGTTCGACGCCTGCTACGCCTCGCTCAACCGGGCCGACCAGAGCGCGTTCCGGCTGCTGAGCATGCTCTCGCCGGAGGGGTTCCGCCTCGCCGCCGCCGCGGACCTCCTCGGCGTCGACGTCCAGGACGCCGAGCACACCCTGGAACGGCTGGCCGACCACCACCTGGTCACCGTCTCCCAGGGGGAGGACGGCCAGGTCCGCTACGCCCTCCCCCAGCCGCTCCTCGACTACGCCCGCAAGCGCCTCGCCCACACCGTCGAGGACTCCCGGGTCGCCGCCCCCTGACCCCGGCCGCGGCTCGGACCTGCCGTCGTCGGGAAGGCGGTCCGCCCGGGACGATGCTGCGGGCTCCCTGCCCGGGGCGGTCGGGCTCGGAGGACGTGCACGTCAGCAAGGCAGCGGATCCGCCTGCCGTCCTCCTTGTCGGGACCGCTGCTCCCCGGCCGTGCTCTTCTCGGCGCGGTTCCACGTGAAGAGCGGCCCGCGGTCGAGGCGGGACCGGCGAACGCCCCGGACGCACGCCAAGACGCGGCTTCGCGGGCGGGGAGCTTGCCCGGGCAGGCGGAACGCCCGCTTGCGGGCGACGGGCACCCGTGTCCGCCTCCCCGCACGCCGGACCAGCGGGGGGAGCGGGGAGGCGGAGCCTCCGGGAACGGTGAGGAGACTCCTCACGGCCCGGCCTGCGCGTTCGGTTGCGCCGCGCATCCCGCGGGCCGCCCGGGCGGCAGCACCGCCGGGGCACGCGTGATCCGGCCGGTCACCGCCGCCCTGGCGGCGTGGACGGAGGGCGGCGGGCGGAGGGCGGGCGTCCCGCCCTCGGCGGCGCGGCGGTCCGCCGACCGCGGCGGACAGCACAGCGCGTCGACCGCCGCGGCGGCGGCCGGGGCCAGGCGGACGAGGAGGTCGCACTGCGCGGCGGACAGACCGGCCCCCTCGGCGATGACCGCCGCGGCGGTCCGCACGGTCAGGTCGACCAGGTCGACGCGGGGGCCCGCCCCGGCGACGGAGGCTGCGGCCAGGCGGTCGGCGTGCTCCCGGACTGTCGCGGCCCACGGCTGTGCGGCGTCGGCCGCCCGGTCGAACCAGGCGCCGTCGGCGTGGGGTGCACGGTCCAGGAGCAGCGGTTCGGCGGGCAGCGCCTCCAGCACCGCTCTGCCCAGGCCGTGTCCGGCGACCACCAGGGGGCCGAGCGCGCTGCGCCGCGGCGCGGGCCCCGCGAAGGACCGCACGGCCGCCCACCGCGCGTCCGGGACAGGGCCGTCGGTGCACAGCAGCGCAGCGTAGAGGGCTCCCCTGAGCCGCCAGAACCACTGCCTGGCGCGCTGTCCGTGCAGCGTCTCCACGCCCTCGATCACCTCTCCGCCGCTCCGCCCGCCGGTGCCCCGGTGCCGCGGCCGGAGCGGCGCGGACCCGGCGGACCATGCTCGTCCTCTGCGCTTGCTTGCCGGACGAGAACTCCTCGAAAACTCGCAGGCGCTCCCCGCGGCGGGGCGTCCACCCGGGGCAGGACCGGTCCCGTCGATGTGCCGGGAGGCGGGCGGTCGCCGGGCCAGCGGCTCCCCTCACCTGGGCTCACTCCGCCCCCGGTGGGAGAAGACGTGGTCTGTCCCCGATCGCGCCGAACGCCGCGACGGCGTCCCCGCCGTCGAGCTGGTGGCTCGTCGCGGGACGGCCTCTCAGGCGTTGTCGATCGGCCAGTCGAGGACCTCGCAGATCCCGCGGCCCATGATCCACTCGAGTTCGTCGGGCGTGAAGTCGAAGTGCTCGGTGAACTGCTCGACGGCGTCGGTGTAGGTGATGCCGCGGCCGAGCAGCCGGGTGATGTCGGTGCCCCAGAAGCAGCGCTCGGGGCCCATCGTGTCGACCATCTCACGCACGTACCTCTCGATGTTGCGGTGGGGGAAGGGGTGCGTGGAGTAGCCGGGGACCGCGGAGAGCTTGACGTAGACGTTGGGATGGACGTGCAGGGCGGCGGTCTCCGACACCCAGGGGCCGATGGCGTCGTCGACGCTGCGCGCCAGGACGCCCATGTGGTCGACGATGATCTTCAGACCCGGGTGCCTGGCGGCGACCTCGCCCAGCTCGGCCTTCCAGGTCGGGGCGTAGACCATGGTGGGGATGCCCAGCTCCTCGGCGATCGGCCAGTACCAGTCGGCGGTGCCGTCGATCATCCAGCCGCGGTCCTGGGGCCGGTGGAACGTCAGCCGGGCGCCCTTGACGTGGGGGTTCTGCGCGAAGTCGCGCAGCATGGCCTCGCCTTCCTCCGGCTTGTTCTGCGGGATGCGGGCCATGACGCCGAAGCGGTCGGGGTGGGCCTCGCAGGCCTCCAGCGCGTAGTCGTTCCGGTTGCCCTCCCAGGACGGGGGGACGATGAGGGCGCGGTCGACGCCCGCCTCGTCCATCAGCGCCAGGCACTCCTCGTAGCTGAACGGCTCCTCACGATGCCCGATGAGGCGGATCTGCTCGCGTGCGCTCGGAATCCAGGGACGGTCCGGGGTCTCTTCCTTCCAGATGTGGACCTGGCTGTCGACAACGAACATTGTCTTTTTCCTTTTCTGTCCCGAAAAGGCCCGGAACACGAATTCGAGGATAGACAGGAAAGCGGTCCACACAAAGACTCCGGCGTGCAACCGATTGCTGGACAAAACGCGCGGCCCGGATGTTTCACCGCCCCTTTTCGCCGTAGACGACGTCGACCACGTGCTCGGCGATGGCCATGCACGAGGTCGCCGCGGGCGAGGGGGCGTTGCGGATCGCCGTGACGCGGCCCAACTCGTGGATGCGGAAGTCGTCGACGAGGCTGCCGTCGCGGTCCAGCGCCTGGGCGCGCACCCCGGAACCGCCGCGCACCACGTCCGCGGGACCGATGTCGGGCACGTACCGCTGCGCCGCCTTCATGTAGGCGCGCTTGGACAGCGACCCGTACACCTCCTTGACCCCGGTGGCCCAGTGTCGCAGGGCCATGGCCCAGGAGCCCGGCCAGACGGCGGTGCCGACCAGGTCGGCCAGGTTGACGTCGAAGAACCGGTAGCCCTCGCGGGCGAACGCGAGCACCGCGTTGGGGCCGACCTCCACGTCCCCGGAGACCCGGCGCGTGAAGTGCACGCCGAGGAACGGGTAGCGGGGGTCGGGGACCGGGTAGATGAGCCCCCGCACCAGGTGCGTCTTGTCCGGGCGCACCAGCATGTACTCGCCCCGGAACGGCACGATCCGGGGGCCGGGGCCGTCCCCGGCCAGGCGGGCGACCCGGTCGGTGTGCAGCCCCGCGCAGACGACGAGGCGGTCCACCCTCACTTGCTGCCCTCCCGCGACCGCCTCGACCGAGTCCGCGGTCTCGGTGACGGCGGTGACCGGCGCGCCCAGCCGGATCTCCCCGCCGGCCGAGGTGATGTCGGCGGCGAAGGACTCGCAGATGCGCGTGTAGTCGGTGATCGCCGTGTACGGGGAGTGCAGGGCGGCCAGCCCGGTGCAGTACGGCTCGATGTCGCGGATCTCGGCCGGGCCGATGCGGCGCAGCCCCGGAACGGCGTTGCTGTCGGCCCTGGAGTACAGGTCGTCCATCCGCCGGACGTCCTCCTCGTCCACCGCGACGACGAGCTTGCCGCACTCCTCGTAGGGCAGGCCGCGGTCGGTGCAGTACTCGCGCAGCATCGCCCGGCCGCGCGTGCACAGCCGCGCCTTGAGGCTGCCGGGCCGGTAGTAGATGCCCGCGTGCACGACCCCGGAGTTGTGGCTGGTCTGGTGGGCGGCCACACGCTGCTCCTTCTCCAGGACCACCACGCGTGTCCCCGGCCGCCTGCGGACGATCTCCCGGCCGACCGCGAGCCCCACGATGCCCGCGCCGACGACGCCCACGACCTCCTCAGCCATTCCCACCCCTCGTTCCCGGTCCCGGTGCGCGCATGACGGCCGTCATGCGTCGCGGTTGACCGCACCAGTCTTGCCCAGGAGGCAGAAGCACAATGCCTCCTGCCCCCTGTTGTGAAGGGCGAACCCGAACCGCGGAATCCGCGTTGCTGCCCCTTTGTGGGGGAGATGAGGACGGCCGCTACGAGGCGCACCACAAGGTGCAGATCGCGCCGACCGGTTTCCCGGTGTGGGGCGGGGTCAGGGGGTGTGGGGGCGGCGGGCGATGAGGAGTCCCTGGTGGGTGGTGATCGTCAGTGGTCCTCGGGCGGCGCGGGCCTGCAGGTCTTTTTCCAGTTGGGCCAGGGTCTGGTCGAAGGGCACGCCGGTCTGGTGGGCCCAGGCCCGGTAGGAGGCGTAGTGGGCCAGGACCGGGGCGGGGTCGTCGACCTGGATCCGGCCGTGCAGGTCGATCACGGTGACCTCGTCGAAGCAGCTTTCCAGGAGGTGGGGGGCCTGGTGGAGGGGGAAGCGGTCGGACAGCTTCACCCGGCGCGGGCCGTGTCCGGTGCCCAGGACGGTCCCGGCCGCCCGGGACCACCACCGGTCCAGTTCGGCCTTGTCGTCGCGGGCGTTGGTGGAGGCCACCAGGACGCCGCCGGGGGTGAGGACGCGGGCGGCCTCCGCGACGGCGTGGGCGGGGTCGGGCAGGTGGTAGAGCATGTGCATGGCCAGCACCACCTCGGCGCTGCCGGTGCGCAGCGGCAGGCGGGCGGCATCGGCGCAGACCACCGGTCCGGACAGTGTGCGCAGCAGGGCGGCGGACAGGTCCATTCCCACCACGTGTGCGCGGGGGCGGGCGGCGCGGATGCGTTCCAGGTAGCGGCCGTTGCCGCATCCCACGTCCACCCACAGCCCGTCGCGGTCGCCGGCGTGGTGGAGGACCAGGCCGGGCAGGTCGAAGCGGGGGCGCTGGTAGGCGTAGAGGTTCTGGCGGGCCTCCAGCGGGCGCCCGTCGCGGTAGGCGCGGCCGGCCAGCAGGGCGGGGTCGGTGGAGGCACGGGGACGGTCGTTCATGGCCCCCATCCTCACCGCTGCACCCCTGATACACGATTGGACAAGCCGACACACACGGCCAGGCGTTCCAGGACCGCGCGGGCAGGGCGTTTCGTCCTGTCCTGGCCGGGCGGCCCCTCACAAGAGGCGAGAAGAAGCCTGCACGTCAGCGCGGGGCGGCAACCCGGATCACAGTTGCTGCCTCTCGTAGGTCGTCGAGGGACAGCGATGCCCCCAGACCGTTCGCATCGCCTACGTGTTGCTGCCCCATAGAGGTGATGAGGACATGAGATCGCCGCCGTCATCGGCGCCGCCCACGAGTTGCTGCCTCTTACAGGGGCGATGAGGACGCCCCGACGCGCGCCCGGACATCGTCTCACTGCTCCGGTTGCTGCCCCTTGTAGGGGCGATGAGGACACGAACTCGTCGCCCGCAACGTCGCCACCCTGGTGTTGCTGCCCCTTGTAGGGGCGATGAGGACTGGACGGAGTACACCAGGGTGCGCATGCCCACCAGGTTGCTGCCCCTTGTAGGGGCGATGAGGACGGGACTGCCCCCGCTCCTGTGGACCCTCTCCCGCCTGTTGCTGCCCCTTGTAGGGGCGATGAGGACAAGAACAATACGGGCAGGTCACCGGCCTCCCCGACCGTTGCTGCCCCTTGTAGGGGCGATGAGGACCCGAGAGTAAAACCCCTGGCCACGCCCGGTGGCGGGAACCGGTTCCAGCGGCTTTTTTCAGCGAACCTCCGGTCGTGCACCACACCCCGGCGTGTCGCTGAAAACCCGGCCCCGGCCCACCCAACACGAGGCTCCTTCCCAAGGAAGCTCCACACTCCCCTCCACCGTACGACCACACCCGGCCGACGAAAAACCGCGGACGAGTTGTCCGCTTTCCCTGCGAAACGTCACAGGCCGGTTCTATGTTGGGCGCAAGCGGCTGCAACGGGCGAATCTCCCAGAAAGCGGGGTGGGGAATTGCGGTTGCGACTGGGGATACGCACAACGGCTCCGTCACTGCCGTGGGCGCAGGTCCTCAAACCGGGACGCAGCCTGGTCTACGAACTCCTGGCCCACGGCGCCCCCGAGGTCGGCGCGCGCCTGCACGCGACGGGAATGCCGCCGCACGGAATGGTCCCCTTCGGCCACAGCGCCCCGGTGTTTCCCTCGGCCCGACGCACCCGCGGCACCTACGCTGCTGGTGGTCCCGGGTGGCTGGAGCTGGGCAGCCCGCTGCCCGAGGTGGTCGAGGGGCTGGCCAAAGGGCTGGCGGGCCGCAGCGTCCTGGACTGGGGCGGCACCGCGCTGCGCTTGGAGTCGGTGACCGTGTCGGAGCCTCCGGCGTTCACCAGCGGGCGGGTGCGGTGGCGCACCCTCACCCCGGTGGTGATGAAGGGCTCGGGCCGCGACGACGACGGGGTGCGCACCCGGCGCGAGGCCTGGGTGCTGCCGGGAGAACCCGAGTTCGCCGAGTACTTCGCCCACAACCTGCGGCGCAAGGCCCAGACGCTGGGGCTCGACCCGGACGTGGAGCTGGAGGCGGTCACCTGGGTGGGGGCCAAGCGGTCCTTCGCGGTCGGGGGCGGACTCAAACCGGGCGCCTGCGTCGAGGTCGAGCTGCGCGGGGCCGCCCAGACCCTGCAGGGCATCTGGAGCTGGGGGCTGGGCCAGGCCAACTCCGCGGGATTCGGATGGATCGCCGGATGAACACCACCACCGCCCACGACGTGCTGTCGATACGGCTGACCGCCCACCCCATGCAGCGCGCCGGAGCCTTCGCCCTGGCACTGCTGGCAGCCGACGGACGGCTCCGCGCCATGAAACACCCCGAGGAACTGACCCCGCAAGAGATCAGGGCCGCCAACCAGGTCATGACCAAAGACCTGGAAGCCACCGTCCACGCCGCCGACGCCAAACAACCAGGAGGGTTGTCCTCCTCACCCCACGGAGGTCGGTAACAAACTCCGTCAGTCCTCCTCTCCTTCCTTAGAAAAGACCCTCTCGCCGTTTCTCGCCCCAGCCATGCCGGTGATCCACTCCCGGATCGCCTCATGAGCGTCTTCTGTGGAGACCACCAGTTTCTTTCCTTGCCTGCGGTCTTTCCACAGGTGGACATTCGGCCGGTCCGGCCCCGGAAGGAATTCGGTGAGGAAGCCGAACGAGAACAGTTTCCAGTGGCTGCCCTGTCCCACTGGCCGAAGCCACAGCGGGGAGGCGCGGCGCAGTTTCTCCGCGGTGTCGCCACTGCCCCGATCGGCGTGAACCTCAATCTGTTTCTTGAAGACAATGGGCAGTCCCAGAGCGCCGATCGGGAACTCTTCTTCGGGGCCGTTGACCACTTCCAACCATTCGTGAGTCTTGATTTTTGGATGGTAGGGAACTCCCGGGGTGTCCACTGTCGCGCGGAAGTACCTCAGCTCCCGTCCGGCCCAGCACAGTACGTCCTCCCAGGAGGCGGAGGCCTCTCCTCGACTGGCCCCGGCCATTGTATGACTCTGTGAAAGCACCGGATACGTTGGCGGGGAAGGCCACTGGTACAAACCGTTGCAGCCCACACTCCGCGCGATGTTCCCCAGGGAGCGAAGAGAATTTATCATGCCTGATTCAGGCGCCAGGGAGGTCACCTTCCCGTAGAAATCTATTCCGGGGGTTCGGAAAGATTCGGGCGACCATCTCTCCGGCAGGCCAGTGATTCCGGTGATGCGTACGCCGCCGAAGCCGCGGCGGGTGCGCGCCCCGATGCCGCCGTAGGTGAGAGCGAACCAGAGTGCGGCCAGAGCCACGAGGCTGGTGTCGTCATCGCCGGTGAAGCGAAGCCACAGTTCGAAGTCCTGCCCGGGCGGAATGTGTGCGCGGTTCAGCATCACCGCTCTCTTTTCGGAGGACCATGAGGTCAGACCGGGGCCGAGCAGGTAGCCGATCCATCTGTTGCGTTCAGGGGTTCCGAGAAAATCGGGGAGTTCCTTGTCGCTGTTTGCGGGCTGCCGGGGGATGCGGAGCTTCACGGGGGAGGAGTGCTCGGTCGAGCCCAGGACTCGGTGTTCGATCGCGGAGAGCGCGCGCATGTCGTTTCCGGCCATCCTTCCGGCCATGGCGCGCAGCCAGAACCGCATCGCCCCGCGGATGGAGGGCACCCGGATCTCCGCGTGCTTCTGGTCGCCGTCGCTGTTGAAAACAGGGGTGGTGACGGTCAGGTGCAGTTTGGTCCATGTCATCGAAGTCACCTGTCCTTGTGCCATCGGATGTGGGCCAGCGGGGCGGTGATGGGCTGGTCGTCCCACAGGATCTGGGAGAACACGCCTGCGGTGAGGCACCAGGCGGTGGCCTGGGCGAGGGTGATGACGGCCGGGCCGCTGTAGGTGGTCCATCCCTGGTAGAGGAGCGCGCCTTCCTCGCTGAACACCGGCACGATCCACACAAGGCCCAGCAGGGAGATCAACAGCGCGTGGCAGCCGCCGACCAGCCACACCAGTGCGGCCCTCCAGAGCGCCGACTTCCGCTCCAGTCCGTGGTTGCGGGCGGTCACCAGCAGGTAGACGTAGGCGGCTGAAGCGAGCAGGAAGGCCGCCCACACCGGGCTGGGCGCAGCACCGGGGGGTGCGCTGCCGGGTGCGACTGTTTCCAGCCAGTGTTCGGGAAAGGCCGCCCTCCACCAGGAGGGGTGCATGGCGGTGAGCATGAAAAGGCCGATCGCGGAGGCTGCGGGCATGCGCAGCAGCCACGGCAACGCCCATTCCCGGCCGTGCACGACGCTTCCCACGGCACCGATCAGGTAACAGGCCCCCGCTGCCGACGCGGCGAGGGTGAACACGGAGAGGCCGCAGATCTCCTTCCGGCACAACCCCGCGGTGACCAGGACGAGAGCTGCTGCTCCGGCCAGGACGACGGCGGATGCCGTTATCCGGCTGCAACCGGGGTGTTGGGCCGTGGTCAGCGCCAGCCGCAACGTGTCCACGATCTGGAATCTCGGCAGCAGGTGGCGTTCGACGACCTCGCGGACGGTCCCTCGGTCGCCGTTGCTCAGCATGCGCGAACGTTTTCCCTGGCTGAGGAGGTCGAGGCGTGTCGTGGACATGCCGAGCACGGCGCCGGGGCGGCCACGGTCGAACAGCAGCAGGTTGACTTCCTGTTCCAGTTCTCCGGCGGTGGCCTGTCCCAGGGCGGGGTGGGATTCGGCGTGGTCGAGAACGTCTTTCCAGATCCAGCGGGCCTCGATACTGCGTGCCACGAACAGGTGGGAGGTGCGGGGACCGAAGACCCGGCTGGCGGCGTCGGCCGGGCAGTCCGCCGGGGTGGCGTCGCAGGTACGGTAGGCCTCGGCGAAGGCGAGGAAACGCTGCCGGGCTGCCACCGGAGCCAGGATGTCCAGTTCGGCCGAGGTGAACCCTGTAGGTTCGAGACCGTCGCGGCGGGCCACGCACCGCCATGCCGCCTCGACGGTCCAACACCAGGCACCCCACTGCTGGCGCCGGTCCAAAGCGCCCTCGTGGTGCTTGTTGACGGCGGCCACCACTGCCAGCGGCGAGTACAGCGCTGCCATGAGCAGTCGGCGGTCTCCGGCCAGCACCGCGGTGATCCGTGCGATACGGCCCTCTGCGGTGTCTTCGGGCGGTCTCTGCTCTTCCGAGGCTGTCCTCATCAGCTCGGTGATGGTCTGGTAGGCGTCGAGCAGCTCCACCGCCGCCTGGACGGCAGCCGTGTCGTCGCCTGCTGTACCGCCCTGTCGGGCCCGGTGCAGGGCTTCTCCGATCCCCGCGCACACCCGGTCGGTGAACTGGGACTTCACTGGGGACACCATGGAACAGTCGGCTGGGAGGGTCACTGTGGGACAGGTTCGTCGTCGACGCCGAACAGGGCTCTCATGCCCATGCCGAACGCGGTCAGATGCACCCCCATACCGTCCTGTTCGTAGGCGTAGCCCTTCAGCAGGTCGTCACTGGGCGGTCGGGCGCGCCATCCGCCCCGGTCGAACCCGGCAAGTTCGCTGCGCACCCATTCGGGGCGCAGGCGTCGCAACGGGACCCGGAAGGACCTCGTCGCTTTCTCGGGCAGCACCCAGGCGGTGACCTCCCCGGAGGTGTGTTCCAGGCTGCGCAGCCACTCGGCCAACGCGATCAGGTAGGGGGTGGTGGCGCGGTAGCCACCGGAGAGGTGGAACTTGATCGGCTCGCCCGGTCGGGTGAACCGCTCGGTGCGGTCGCCGCCCACGAGCAGGCGGCCCAGTCGGCCCATCCGTTCCATGGGGGTGCGGAACGCCGTGTCGGAGGTTGCGTCCAGACCGGGGATGCGCACCACGTACACCCGGTTGGGTTCAGCTCGGACCAGAGGCGTCTCCTCGACGACGTCCGGCAGGTAGCAGACCCGGCTGGCGTCCCCCTCCGCCAGGGCGATCGCGGTCCACACCGCAGCGGCCTGCCCGTCCTCGGTGTCGCTGCTGATCAGGAACGCGGCATCGCTGGTCGGCAGGGGGTGCCTGCTGTCTTGTGCAGCGTGTCCAGCTCCGCGGACAGCCCTTCGCAGCCCGCCCACCTGTCGGCTCCGACCTCCTCAGCCAGTTTCTGGAAGCAGGCGAGCGCTTCGGAGTCGTCGGACGCTTCCAGCCCGAACGCCTCCTCCAACCGCTGGCCCCATTCGTCCAGGCCGAGCCGCTGGGTCTCCCACAGGTCGCGGATCTCCGTGATCGTCGGAAGAGGTTTCTTGGCCTCGCGGCCGGCTTCGAAGAGCTCGACGAGGCTCAGCCCGACGGAGATGACGTGAACGGTCATGCTTTTTCCTCTCCAGCCAGGTATCCGTATCCCGCGCTGGTCTTGGCTCCCACTCCCAGCTCGTTGACCGCTTCGACCAGCCACCGGGCGGCCTGTTCGGTTTCGTCGGGGGTGTCGCCGACGAGCGCGGCGTCGAACCGTCCGGCCGAGACGGTGAGGAAGCGCACCGGAACCGGCTGGTGGTGTTCGGCGGGTGGGGGAGCCTGCGCCGCGGTCTGCTCGTCGGCGGTCCGGTCGTAGTAGGGCTTGACGTGGGGGGTGAGCACGTCGACGGTGACGGTCACGGGAACCCCCGAGGCGAACGCGTCGAGGAAACGCACCCGTCCTCGGGCCGTCTCGGGCTGCTCCGCCACTCCTGCTGCGCGTTCCTCGGGCAGTGGGGCGCCGAAGACACGCACGTACCGGGCGATCTCCTCGGGCGTGGTGGGGCGGATGTGGTCCCACACCCACTGGGCGGTCACGCCTTTAAGCGTGGAGCCGGGGATGACCGGCCACCCGTAACTGCCGTGCAGGGTGATACCGATCTCGTGGGCGTTGTCCTTGTTCCCGAGTCCGATCGCGAGCCGCCACTCCGGGCGCAGTGTCACCCGGCGTACGGTCAGCCCTTGGGCGCGCAGCCGGTCCAGAGCGAGCTTCCTCCTGGCCGTGACCGCCTTCACGTCTTCCGGGCGCTGCCCCAGGCCGCTTTCGGCCGCCCAGGTCGTGAGAGCGGTGACCGCCTCGTCCGACAGCTCCACCTCGTCTGCGGAGAAGTCGGGGAAAGCGGTGCGGCGCAGCAGGATGAGTGCGTTCGCGTCTTTGCCCGCCCCTTCCAGGCGCGGCGGTCGTGCGGGGTCGGTCTGGCGGCGTACCCGTACCAGTCGTCCCAGCGGTCCGGCGGCGCGCAGTTCTGTTTCGCTCCTGCGGGCTGACGGCTTCCTCGTGGAGGACGGTGTCTGACGCCGCTCCGCGGCTGGGGAGGGCTGGGCGGAGCGTTGCGTCTGCTGCGGCGAGGGGCGTCTGATCCGGGCCAGGTGTGCGGGGGAAGGGCGGGGAGAGGGCTGTTCGGTCACGTCCGGTCCTCGGCGTAGACGGCGTCGGCGAGGCGGCGCAGCCAGGAGAACAGCAGTGCCGTCTCGGCGCTGGCGCGCGCGTAGCTGTCGGTGTCCATGCGGCCGAGTTCGGCCAGCACCTTCCGGTGCACCTCGGGGGCGGGTGCCGTCCCCAGCTCGGGGGAGAGCAGCCCCTGGTCGGCCAGGTAGCTGCGGATACGCTGGGCGACTTCGGCGTAGGCGCGTTTGAGGCGGTCGGTGTCGTCGGCCTTGGAGCGGGCGGCGAGAAACGCGTAGGTGGCGGCCAGGCCGGAGGTGTGCAACTGTACCGGTAGTTGCCGGAAGCGGGTGCGCAGCTCCTTGGCGTGCTCGGGGGAAACGTTGGGCAGCAGTGCTGCGGCGGTGGCGGCCATGTCCTGGTCCAGGCGGCGCATCAGTGCTCCTCTCCGCAGGCAGCCAGCCGACTCCACACCAGGCCCTTGCCGAGGGTCTCGTCGCCTCCCACGCGCAGCAGTGCCGCTCCGTCTCCGTGCAGGAGGGCGCGTACCAGGTGCAACTGCCGTTCCGCTTCCGATTCCGCTGCGCTCGGTTCCCCTCCGGTGTGGGGCGGGCGCAGGGTGAGGGAGGAGGCCAGGATCGTCTCGGTGGGCAGGTACTCGCTGTAGAAGGGGCCGTTGGCGACGGTCTTGTCAGCATCCAACTGCACCCGGGCGGTGACCTCGGTGCACTCTTTGACCAGCGTCGCCATGACATCGCTGGGGACCAGCAGCAGGTCCTCGGTGAACTTGTCGCGGAACGGCACGAACGCGGGATCCTCACCGAACGCGTCTCCAGCTATGGCCTCGGACCACGAACGCAGTGCCGTGGCCTGGTCGCTGTGCTGGGTCTTGACGCTGACCACGAGAGGTCCCAGCGCCTGTTCGTCGTTCCAGGCCCCGCCGGCCGCGACCGCTCCGTTGGGCTCGCTGGGCACTGTCGGCACCGGGGTGCGCCCCGCGATGCGGTACTTGCGGGCCAGGCGGCCCAACGCGATCGCGGAGGTGACCCAGGCGAAGGTGCGGCGCAGGGTGGGAACCGGCAACGCCACCAGTTGGGCGTCTCCCACCGCGAGCAGGCCCGGCGTGGTGGTCGTGCGCTGGGACACCTCGGAGCCGAACACGGCCGTGACGTCCTGGGGTGTCCACTCCGGGTGTTCTCTGGCGGCCTGGCGCAGCGCGCCCTTGAGGCTCTGCCCCCACACCACCGGATAGCCGGTGTGTGCTTCGCGCTGGATCGGCAGGTCGATCGTGCCGAGACTGTCGGAGGCCCCGGCGTGCAGGGGGGATTCGGCGTAGAAGAACGCCAGGAGTTCAGTCATTCCATCTTCCTGTCAGAATCAGTCCGAACCCGGCGGTGGCCAGTCGGTGACTGGCAGACCCGGGGGCGGCAGTCTGGGCTTCCAGTGCTGTGCCGTGCACTCGGTGAGCCCATTCCGCGGCGGCCGTCTCGGGGTCGTCCCCACCGAACTCGATCAGGTAGACCGACCCGGCGGGCACCGCCCAGCGCTGCCACACGTCGCGCACCGTTCCGTCGGGTCGCGGCGATGCCGAGGCGATGGCCTCCGCCCCGGGGACGGCCGCCGCGCGCAGCACCGCGTTGGCGGGCAGGGGCGGCCGCCATCCGGTACGCCACTGTCCTCCGGGGGCGCGGGTGCGCCAGATTCCCGGTGTGGCCAGGTAGACCAGGACCCGGCCGCCGGGGAAGGTGTCGGGAGGTCTCGGCCATTCCATCGGACAGGACACCACCTCCACGTCAGCCATGCGGCCCTCGCCGCCCCAGCGCACGGCCCTGGCAGGCGCTGGACGCAGGCCGGTGGTCAGGACGCACTGGGCGAGGATCGCCCACTCCGTGTGGGCACTCTCGGACAACCTCAGGAATTCGTTGCTGTACAGGTGTGCGTCGAGGACCGTGCGGTTGTCGCGAGCGATACCGGTGCGGTGTTCGAGGACGAACGGACTGTGGTCGACCTCCGCCCTTCGTGCCAGGTCCACGCTGTCGGACAGATAGGTCTGCAGTTTCTGGGCGCTCCACCACCGGTCGGCGGCCGGAGCCTCCGCCTTCGGCGCCGACAGCAGCACCATTCCCGGGTCGTGCAGGTCCGTGGTGGCGGCGGACCGGATCGGGCGCAGCCGTGTCCACTTGCCGTCCTTCGTGGGAACGACGTCGGCGGGCAGCGGGAAGTACATCTTCCAGTCTTCTCGGCCTCTCAACCGTGATGCAGGAAGGGGACCGCGCACCGTCCCGGCCTCGTGGCCGAGCGCTGCCCCCACCGCTCCCGCGACGGTGCTGGGGCGCGGGTACAGAACGCGCGCGGACTCGCCCGCCTCGAAGCTGCGGCCGTCACGGAAGTGCAGGGCGTCACGCGGAACGAACGCCAGCCACATCACCTGCGGGGCCTGTGGCTCCTGGTTGTTCTGCTGGTGGTTCACCGGATCTCTCCACGCAGGAACACCGCGACCCGTGCCGCGTCCAGAAGGGCGGAGACGGCGTCGCGGTCCACGTAGTGGTTGTCTCCCCAGGCGATCAGCGCGTCGGCGTCGGCCTGGCTGCCTCCGTGGCGCAGTACCAGGCGGGTCACCTCGGCCCGATACGCCTTGACAGTGCTCGACCGCCGCGCGAGCTCGGTCAGTGCCCGCTGTTCTCGTTCCAGGTCGGCGACGAGCCGGGGGGACAGTCTGGTCGCGCCCTCCCCTCCTCTGCCGGGAACGAACATCCGCAGCAGGGAGCCCGGTCCTTCCGCACCGCCGACGCTCCACGGAATCACGGTGTGGAAGGACGTCCCCGATCTGGTGACGAAACCGGTTGCCAGAGCGTTCTTGTTGCGCACGCTCTTGGCCGTCTCCAGCAGTGAGCGTGCTCTTTCGACCGTGTGGCGCAGAGAGGAGTAGGCATGGGCGAACAGCACGGCCGTGCTCGCCGTGGGCACGCCTTCCGCGGGGATCGCGGCACGGCAGCGTTCGGCTGCCTCCAGTGCCGTGCGAGCGGGCAGGAAGGCGAGCAGGTCGTCGCCTCCCGCATAGACGGCCACCCCGGACAGCTCCTCGATGATCGCGCGCTGGACGCGGGCGATGTCGACCAGGCGCCGTGAGATCTGGCGGTGCCGTTCGACGCTCATCCCCTCGGCGCTGAGGAAGGTCCCCATGTTGTCCAGGTCTGACGCGAGCACCGCGTAATAGGGGGTGGGGCCTTCCTCACCCAGGGCCTTGAGCAGGTCTGTCGCGGCTTTGCGCCCTCCGTCCACCTGTTTCTCGTCGAACATGTGCCCCGCGACGGCGTACTCGCGGCGCAGGGACCGTACCTGCCACACCTCCGGGTACACCCACCATCCCGCTCCCCGGGCCGTCCACATCGCCAGCCTGTCGCCGGTTTCCCAGCGCAGTGCCGCTATCGGCGCCTCCAGAGCCCGGAAGCGTTCGCTTCCCATCACGGCGCGTGCGGCCGAGCGCAGTCGCCGCACGGCGTCGTTCACCTGGGGGTCTGCGAGCCGTTCCAGAACCGCCTTCCGATAGGGCACCGAGGCGACGGAGGAGGTGGAGGGGAAGCCGGTCGGCCCCGAGAAGAATTCGTCCGTTCCCAGAGCGGAACGGAACAGCCGCGTATCGGTGTGCCAGAGCCGCTTCACCCATCCGGCGGCGGACAGTTGCGCGCCGCGCTGGTGCGCGGGGATCCCCTTGGGGGGCTCGGCCTCGGCGATCCAGCGGGGAGCCAACGAGCACGGACGTCCCCCCGAGTACTCGGGTGCGTCGAAGCCGCGCAGACGCTTACGCGCGGCCAGCGCCACGTGCGCCTCTTCCCACTGTTGCAGATAATCTCCAGCCTCGGGACCGGCCACGCTCCAGAAGACCTCAGGAAACCCGGGGACCTCCACCGGCCTCCCGAAGAGCTGCCGGACCCACTCCTCCCAGCGGTCGTGTACTGCCCGCGCAGCAGCACGGGCACGCTGGGCCCCGGTTCCCGCCGGCGTCAGAGCCACGATCCGGTTCGGCGGGCTCTCCCCCAGTTGCGAGGGGATCACCAGTTCGTCCGCGGTGAACTCATCCATAGCGACTCGGGCCAGCCTCGCGACGATGTCGCTGGCGTTGGCCAGGTCAGCGGTGGTCCTGGCTTCGGAGATGAACCGCTGCACCCCTGACAAGCCGATCACTACGCAGTCTTTTCCACCGCTCATCCGGCTTCTGACCTCCGGGTCCCTGTCTCTTCGGGACCCGAATCTAGTGCACATCAAGTTCTTTGTCCCCAAAACAGCACAAGAGGAACAAAGAGCTGCTCGATTCCTCTTGTCCGACAGTCCGAACAAGGGACCGAGTCACACCCCGACCAAGAAAAAGCGAATCATATCGCTTCTGATTCACATTTCTTGTGCCCGGATCCGCGCAGACAGCTCTTGCGGCAGCGTCCCCACCCGGCAGCGGGCATGGGGCCGCGGACGCCCGTAAGGCTTCGACGCAGAGAAAGCGGTCCTCCGCTACTCTCCTTCGGCATTCACCGGAGCAACCGGGCAGCAGCACAGGTACTCGTCGCCTCGTGAAGCCCGGTTCCCAGCAACGTGCCGGGGCCTGACACACGACCGCGGAGGTCCGCTGAGAAAGTCGCCGAAACCAGCTCTGGCACCGGTCATGGCCGGCGACTTTACCCTCGGGTCCTCATCACCCTGCGAGGGGCAGCAACACGGTGTCGCTGTCACAGTCCTGTGCAGGCGGCCGGGGACAGCGTTTCTCGTCTTCTCGGACAGCAACACCGGCACCCGTAGCGCGGTCACAGGTCACTGTTTCCCCATGAGCGGCAGCGCTGCCGGGCCCGGTGACAGGAAGCTCAAGGACCAGGCAGCCTTCTGCACTGCTATGCCGCCCATGAAGAGATCTCCGGTCTTCGGCCTACAACCGCTGCGCACGTCTCGTCCTGGCCCCATCCCGATGTCTCGACCGCAGCCCGCTGCGATTGCTGCCTCGGTCGTACCGCTTGGGTTCCATACAGGGTGAAGCAAGTCCCTTCTTCACCGACAGCGACCCGGGCAGTGGAAATGACCGAGATCATTCACCGGTCAGTCCCACGCGATGCTCGAGTCACATTCTCGGGCCAGTCGCAGCGCCGCAGCGAAGAAGCGACGGAGACCAGAGCGGTGTTCACGGAGTTCCGCTCGCCGAGGGGACAGATGCGGCCTGTCTGTCCGGCTGCCGGAGGCTTTTCGCCGCGATGCGGCCTGTTCCTTGTCTCCCTCCGAGGAGCCGGTCCTGGTCGTCCTGGCCCCTCCGAGGACTTCGCGCTGCTCAGCACCACCCCGCCTCCCACCCTTTTCTTCGGGAACACTGTTGCGCCCGCGTGGCCGGTTCCGGCCATTTCTGTGGATACTTCCCCACACATCCCGTATGACCTGACCAGATGCTCTTTTCGGACCTTTCCGCAGCGTCTTGATGTTTACCGTTCTTTCCTAAAGTGATGCCGCTCGGTGGGTCCTTGGACGGGTGGAGGCTTTCGGGTGAGTGGCGACGGGGGATCAATCCCGACAATATCGTGATTCCCGATGCGGATCCCGATGCGATCGAGGCTGCGGGAAAGGCGCTCAAGGACGACGCCGCCGACATCGCCCAGGCCGGTCACGACATCAAAAGGGCCTGGGCCGGTCTGGAGGGCAACTACATCACCCCCGAGTCCGAGGAACTGCTGGCCGCGGTCGACCCGGTCGCCGACGACGGCGACGAGATGGAGGACAAGATCACCACGGTCGGCCAGGCGCTCATCGACTTCGCCGAAGAGATCCGCCCCCTGCTGGCCAGGTGGAAGAGCCTCAAGGCCGACGCCGAGACCCTGGCCGCCGACATCAGGGAGACCGGGGAGGAGTGGACCAAGGACGAGGACAAGGTCGACCAGCACAACCAGCTCAACAACGACCTGGCCGCGGTGCTGACCGAGTACCAGGAGGCCGAACGCAACTGCGCCAACGCCATCACCGCCCTGGTCGAGGGCGGCACCCGCTTCATCGCCGCCAACCTGGACGGCTCCACCGTCGCAGGCGACGGCGAGGTCGTCTACGGCCTGTCCGAGGCGCCCGAGGACGTGGCCACCCCCTGGGCCACCCCCCAGGAGTACGACGCGCCGTGGTGGGTCGACGTCGGGTCGGCCCTGTGGGACATCGGTGCGGGCACCGTCACCGACTTCGCGAGCCTGCTCGGCCTCTACCACGAGGAACGCGGCTGGGGCGTGAGCTCCTGGGACGAGTGGAAGAACAACATCGCCGACTACGTGTCCGACAACCTGGCAGGCGTCGCCTACCTGACCGGTTTCTACACCGAGAACGGCTGGGGCGTGGACTCCGCCGCCCAGTGGTGGGAGAACTTCTCCGGGGCCTGGACAGAAGTCGGTCACTCCCTGGTGCCCTGGCGGGAGTGGGACACCCGCCCCGGCTACGTGATCACCACCGGAGTGATCAACATCGGCAGCATAGTCGCCGGTGTGGCGCTGTCCGCGACCGGCGTCGGCGCATCGGTGGGTGTGCCGCTGCTGGCCTGGCGCGGCGCCCGTGTCCTACGCACCCTCAGCAATCTCGGCGACGTCGTGCCCAACTCCGTTCTGCGCCGCCTCGCCCCGGCCTCCCACCTCCACAACCTCCTCCACGGACGCTCCCCCGACGACGTCACCACTGATCTGGGCGACTCCGTCGACTCCCTGTCCCTTCCCTCCTCCCACCTCGACGAACTCGACGAGGCCCTGGCCAATGCCGACGACTTCGGCAGCCAGCCGGACAGAGGCGCCCTCTCTCCCAGCGGCGGCACCCCCGAACTCCCGGCCTCCACCGACCCCAGGTCCACCACACCGGACTCCGAGGCCCCTGCTCCGTCCGCAACCGGATCGGCCGACGACGCTCCCCGCCCGGCCGAGGGCGGGCAGTCCTCCCACCTCGACGAACTCGACGAGGCCCTGGCCAATGCCGACGACTTCGGCAGCCAGCCGGACAGAGGCGCCCTCTCTCCCAGCGGCGGCACCCCCGAACTCCCGGCCTCCACCGACCCCAGGTCCACCACACCGGACTCCGAGGCCCCTGCTCCGTCCGCAACCGGATCGGCCGACGACGCTCCCCGCCCGGCCGAGGGCGGGCAGTCCTCCCACCCCGACAGGCCCTCCTCCCAGGACTCCCCAGCCGAGGAGGCGGCCGGGACGGAGGATCCCGCTCCCGCCGCTTCACCTACGGACCGTCCCGGCACCGACCGGGAAGCCTCCCCCTCCGAGGACTCCGCCGACAGCAGCACGGGGAACCGCACCCCCGCCTCCGAAGAGCGG
>NZ_KQ950181.1:310059-474002 GCF_001517975.1 Thermobifida cellulosilytica TB100 | reverse complement strand
AGATGTGTATAAGAGACAGGTGCTGCACGGCGGCATGAACGCCCACGAACGCGAACAGGTGCGGCTGGCCACCACCGGGGAGATCGAGGAGATCCTGGACCTGCTCCACTCCTACGTCGACACCCCCGACGACCTCCTCCGACTCATCGAAGCCAGCCGCGACACGGAACTCAACGCCGACCTTCCCGAACGGGACCTGGTCACTGCCAACGCCGGCAACGGCCCCGGCACCGGCGGTGCCTCCTCCGACCTGTCCCTCAACGCCCACCACGACACCCCCGGCACCCGTGGCGGGAGTGCGGGCGGCCCCTTTGACCTGCCCGGAGCAGGAAATCCAGACAAAGGCAGCGGAAACACCCCGTTCAAAGGCGGTAACGACGGCTCCGCAGGCGGCGGCACCGTCTTCGACGGTCATAGCGGCAGGCCCTCCGGGAACGGTCACAACGGCCCTGAAGGCGGTACCGTGTCTGGCTCGAGGCCCCAGGAGCCATGGGACAGCCGTACGGCCAACGGGAACAGCGACGGCAGTCACATCGACCGGAACGGTCATCATGGCTCTGCCCAAGAGGATTCGTGGCCTCGCGGCGAGCGTGAGGAAGCTGTCGAGCAGAGCAGCGGCCAGAACGCCGAGGACAACTCCCCCCAACGGGATGGGGACGGGGCCGCCGATCAGGAGATACTGACCCCAGAGCAGGAATCCCTCATCCGGAAGGCAGAGGCCCTTGAGGAGAAGCTGCGGGAAGGAGGACTGACAGACGAGGAGATCGCTCAACTCCGGGGGAACCACTCTCGCGACAGCCTTGATTGGCAAAGAATCTTCAAGGCGATGAGGATGGGAGAGAAAACCGACGGGAGTTTCACTCTTGGCATCAACAAGAAGGCCTTCGAAATTCTCCACCCAGGAGCGACAAGATTTGCCTTTGACCTCGCCTCGAACCCCAAGGAGTTTGCATATCTCTATGAATACTATATTGCAACACACGACGAGAATCGCAGGCTGATTTCCAGAGACCCCAACCTGGCAAGCCAATTCCAAACCTCTTCCAAATCGAAGAACGAATTTGCAGCAGAACTCACCGCTTCCAGTGATGTCACATCCGCCTTGAGAGCAGATCTGGAAGTCGTGCAAGAGATTCGACCACACACAGAGACAGCCAGAATCAACCCTTCCCTACCAGCAGGAGAACTCGAGCAGGCCGTGAGGGACCACGCCGGACAAATCAATATGGGACACGAATTTTCAGCCGCCTACCACGCCCTCAAACATCATCAAGAAATTCCAGAACAAGAAGCAACCGGCCACCGAGTCAACAACTATTTCAACAGCGCAGAAAGAACCATCAGAGAAGGAGAACTAACTCTGATGGAAACCCAAGACAACGGCAGGATAAAACTTGAGTTCACCCGAACAGCAGTACTCCAGGACAACAGAACCAGGACTCTCAAAGCCATAGTTTTCGTGGGCCGAGACGGATCGTTGACCATGGCAACATACGGAGCAACAAGATGACCGACGAGAACAATCCAAAACCCTCGATCAAAGAAATCGAAAACAGAATACTCTCCCACCTCGAAGAAAGAGCACGCCTCTCCATGGAACGCGCTCACGTCTCCGAGGCAAGCGCGCTGGTGAATCAAATAATAGAACTGCACCAACTCCTCTCCAAAGAAGGGGAACCACCCAAAGGAATCAAAGATTTCCAAACCCGGTTCACAGAACTCATAGCACATGAGTGCTGCCTCGCAGAGTTGAGCATCTACCTTTTTGACTGTCTGTGTTATGCCCAGCAAAGCCCCTACGACGGCTTCGAACAAGCGTGCTGGATGCGCTCCGCCGCACAACTCCTCTACGACATCTGCATAGACTGGGACCACCCCGACAGCACGGCTGTCCGCGAAGTCTACGAGGAACACATCGAAGAAATCGACGAGACCTTCAGAAACTTCGCCTGGGAGATTCCCCCGGTTCTGGAAGAGGACTTTCCCGACTGGGTTCCCGAGTCACACTGGTGGTGGAACGTCCCGATAAGGAAGGACATGAGCCCAGAAGAGCGGGATCGAAGAATCAACTTCGCCTTCTACGATGCCATGGGTTTCCTGGAGGAAAAGAAGAAGAGGGACAAGAAGGATGAATGAACGGTCTTCCGCTGACGAGGCCGTCGCCGCACGCATGGCAGCCGATCCCGGCACGGTACGGCGGCGGCTGGCTGCCGACCTGGCCGAGGTCAGTGCCCTGGGCCGTGGTGAGGTGCATGTCGACCTCGCGGCCGAGGTCTCCGCGCTGGTCGCCGAAGTACGCGCACAAGCCGACCGTCTCGGGTTCGACTCCCCGATCCGGGCAGCCACTCTGGCCAAGAAACACCTGAACGAACTCCCGGCAGCCGAACGCACACCGGGCTCGGGAATCGCTGCCTACCACCGAGCCGCCTCCCGCACCCTGCGTGAGGGCCGAGTCACCGCCCACCACACGTCCCCCACCGGCGAACAGCTCCTCACCTTCCACCGCGCCGCAGAGGAGGCCGCAGGCACCACCGTGACCCTGGAGGCCCAGGTACGGACAGAACCGGACGGCACAGTCTGGTTGGACTCTTTCGGATGGCCGACCACCCCCGTACCGGTGTACACGTTTACCGGCGGTGCATACTTCGACCAGGCGGTGACCGACCTGGCCGACGACACAGTCCCCTTCGACCGGGCGATGTTGATGCTGCTGGCAAGCGTCCTCGACACCGCCCCGTCACCCCCGGACAACGAGCAGCGGATCGCGGCAGCCCAGCAGATCGCCCGCAGACGCCAGGACCTCAACGGCTACCTTGCCCAAGCCCGCAACTACGCCTATGCGGCCTTCGGCAGAGAATGGTTCGGAGCCTGTCTGTACCGCTCAGCCCTGGAGGCGGTGTTCGAGAACTTCCTCGGCAGCGTGGCTTTCTCCCTGGTGGACATGGCCGAAGTCGACGAGGTTGACCGTCTGCTGCGTGAACTGCTTCCTGAAGCGCCCGCCACCACGGCCGCCGTTCCGGCAGGAATTCCAGAGCACCACTGGTGGTGGCAGACTGCCCTCCGGAACTGACCCGCAGCACGGTCCCGAAGAGCAGCCCTCGCCTGGCCATCGGAGAGTTTCGGGACTGTGAGGGGATTCCCGCTGCGAAGAAGTGTCGCCACGGCCGCCGAAGGACGATTTGACGAATGACCGAAGCCAACGGCTTTCCCCTGATCCCGCCCACAAGTCCTGAGCCTCCTGCCAACCCGGACACGACCCAGGCGGCCGACGGCTGCAGTCAAGCGAGCATCTTCCCACTCGGACACGTCACCCACAGCCCAGCAGAAAGGAAGAATCATCTACTCCCCCTCGATCAAAGAAATCGAAAACAGAATACTCTCCCACCTCGAAGAAAGAGCACCCCTCCCCCCGAAACGCGCCAATTCCTCTGAGGCAAGAGTGCTGGTGGATCAAATAATAGAACTGCACCGACTCGTCGCCAAAGAAGGGGAACCACCCGAAGGAATCAAAGATTTCCAAACCCGGTTCACAGAACTCATGGCACATGAGTGCTGCCTCGTAGATTTGGACTTCTACCTTCTCGACTGTCTTTATTATGCCCAGCAAAGCCCCTACGACGGCTTCGAACAAGCGTGCTGGATGCGCTCCGCCGCACAACTCCTCTACGACATCTGCATAGACTGGGACCACCCCGACAGCACGGCTGTCCGCGAAGTCTACGAGGAACACATCGAAGAAATCGACGAGACCTTCAGAAACTTCGCCTGGGAGATTCCCCCGGTTCTGGAAGAGGACTTTCCCGACTGGGTTCCCGAGTCACACTGGTGGTGGAACGTCCCGATAAGGAAGGACATGAGCCCAGAAGAGCGGGATCGAAGAATCAACTTCGCCTTCTACGATGCCATGGGTTTCCTGGAGGAAAAGAAGAAGAAGGACAAGAAGGATGAATGAACGGCCTTCCGCTGACGAGGCCGTCGCCGCACGCATGGCGGCCGATCCCGGCGCTACGGCGGCGGCTGGCTGTCGACCTGGCCGAGGTCAGTGCCCTGGGCCGTGGTGAGGTGCATGTCGACCTCACGGCCGAGGTCTCCGAGCTGGTCGCCGAAGTACGCGCACAAGCCGACCGTCTCGGGTGTGACCGGTTCTTCCGGCTCCGGCGGAGGTCTCCTGCCCTGAGCCGTCGGCCACCGCGGCTTTCGCCGGCCCCGCTGCCCGGCAAGCGGGCGCATCCTCTGGAGGAAGCCGGGACGGACGGGCCTCCTCAGCCGGACACGTCGATCTCACGTTTCGGGGCGGGTGCGGTGCCCGGACGCACCGGAGCAGGAGCCCGGTCCGGCTCCTCTCCTCTGGGCGCGGCCTCCGGTCCGTGGAGGGGTGTCGGGGCGTCCGGCGACACGTCCCAGGGGCAGGAGAGGCCCCGGGAACGGGGGGCGTGTCACTCCCTCCGTGCCCGGGGTCCCTGTCGCGTCGGATCCGAGGACCAGTCGGCCGACGGGTCTGGCGACCGAAGCCCGCCACCGCTCGTTACCCCAGCACGTGCGGGCGACGGTCTCCACGGGGACCAGCTTACGGCGCTGCTGGTCCCCGTTGCGGGCGGCCCTGCCGGCCGGGCCGGGGCTCGCTGCCTCAGCGCGCGTCTCCGGTGGTACGCGCGGCGGCCCGTCGCGGGAGCACCCGGCGGGCGAGCAGGCCGTGGCGGGGGGCCGCCAGGTAGGCGGCGGCGAAGGCCAGCGCCTGGACCAGGACGATCATGCCGCCGGGGGTCACGTCCAGCAGGAAGCTGGCGTAGACGCCCACGACGGAGGCGGCCGTCGACACCGCCACCGCGATGAGCACCATCCGCTCGAAGCGGTCGGTGAGCAGGTAGGCGGTGGCGCCGGGGATGATCAGCATGGCGACGACCATGATGATGCCGAGCACCTGTAGCGCGACGACCACCGTCACCGCCAGCAGGCCCAGCAGCAGGGTCTCCAGGCGGCGCGGGCTCAGCCCGATGGCGTGCGCGTGGACGGGGTCGAAGGCGTACAGGGTCAGGTCGCGGTGCTTGAGCGCCGCGACGGCCAGCGCCACCGCGGTCAGCGCGACGATCTGCACGATCTCGGCGTCGCTGACGCCCAGCGGGTCGCCGAAGAGGATGTGCCGCAGGTCGGTGTCGCTGGAGATCCGGGAGATCACCACGACCCCCAGGGCGAACATCGCGGTGAACACGATGCCGATCGCGGCGTCCTCCTTGACCCGGGAGGTGCGGTTGACCGCGCCGATCAGCGCCACCGAGCCCACGCCGAACACCAGCGCCCCGACCGCGAAGGGCAGCCCCAGCAGGTAGGACAGGACCACGCCGGGCAGCACCGCGTGGGAGACGGCGTCGCCCATCAGCGACCAGCCGATCAGGGTCACCCAGCAGGACAGCACCGCGCACACCGTGCCCGCGAGCACGCTGACCAGCAGAGCCCGCTGCATGAACTCGAAGGTGAAGGGGACGGTGATCCAGTCGACGAGGGTCATGCGGTCTCCTCTTGCAGGCCGAAGGCGCGCAGCAGCGTCTCGGGGGCGAGGACCTGTTCGGGGCTGCCGTGCGCCACGACGCGCCGGTGCAGCAGCACCGCCTCGTCGCACAGTCCGGCCACCCCGGCCAGGTCGTGGGTGGACACCAGCAGGGTGGCTCCGGCGTCGCGCATGTCGCGCAGCACGCGGACGATGGTGTGCTCGGAGGGCTTGTCCACGCCGGCGAACGGCTCGTCCAGCAGGAACACGTCGGCTCCCTGGGCGATGCCGCGGGCCACGAAGACGCGTTTGCGCTGGCCGCCGGAGAGTTCGCCGATCTGCCGGTGGGCCAGGGCGGTCAGCCCGGTGCGTTCCAGCGCCTCGGCCACCGCCTCGTGGTCGGCCCTGCGGGGGCGGCGGGTGGGCCCCATGTGGCCGTAGCGTCCCATCATCACCACGTCGACCACCCGCACCGGGAAGGCCCAGTCGACCTGTTCGCTCTGGGGGACGTAGCCCAGCAGGCCGCGCCTGCGGGCCCGGGCCGGGGGCAGGCCGTGGATCCGCACGCTCCCCGACTGCGGGGTGACGATCTCGGCGATGGTCTTGAACAGGGTGGACTTGCCGGAGCCGTTGGCGCCGAGCAGGCCGCACACCACGCCGCGGCCGATGTCCAGGGAGACGTCGTCGAGGGCCAGGACGTCGCCGTAGCGGACGGTGACGCCGCGCACCTGGAGGGCGGGAGGGGCGGTCACGGGCGGCTCTCCTCTCCGGTGAGCCCGGCGGCGATGGCGCGGGCGTCGTGGCGCAGCAGGTCCAGGTAGGTGGGGACCGGGCCGTCGGCGTCGGAGAGGGAGTCCACGTACAGGGCCTCGCCGAGGACCGCGCCGGTCTCGCGGGCCACCTGGCGCTGGGCGTCGTCGTTGACGGTGCTCTCGCAGAAGACGGCGGGGACCTCGCGTTCGCGGACGAACTCCACGACCGAGGCGATCTGCTGGGGGGTGCCCTCGCCGTCGGAGTTGACCGGCCACAGGTACTTCTCGGTCAGTCCGACGTCGCGGGCCAGGTAGGAGAAGGCGCCCTCGCAGGTGACCAGGACCCGCTGCTTCTCGGGCAGGTCGGCCAGTTCGCTGCGCAGGAACTCGCCGACCTCGGTGATCTCGGCCTGGTAGGCCTCGGCGTTGGCCGCGTAGTCGGCGGCGTGGTCGGGGTCGAGCTCGCTGAGCGCGTCACGGATGTTGTCGACGTAGACCAGGGCCTCCTCGGGGGACATCCACGCGTGCGGGTTGGGTTTTCCCTCGTATCTGCCGGAGGCCACCGGGATGGTCTCCACTCCTTCGCTGACGACCCGGGTGGGGACGTCGAGGGGGTCGGTGAACTGCTCGAACCACAGTTCCAGGTTCATGCCGTTGGCGAGGAGGAGGTCGGCGGCCTGGGCGCGGACCAGGTCGCCGGGGGTGGGGTCGTACTCGTGGATCTCGGCGCCGACCCTGGTGAGGGACTCGACCCGGGCGTGCTCTCCCGCGACGTTGCCGGCCATGTCGGCCAGGACGGTGAACGTGGTGAGCACGACGGGGCGGCCGTCGTCGGCCTGTTCGGCGGTGGACAGGCCGCACGCGGTGAGGACGCAGGCCAGGAGCGCGGCCACCACCGGTTTCAAGGCGCGGCGATCTTCAAAGTTCGTCACGCCAAACTTTTACCACCACGACGGCCCGCCAATCACCGCCGGGCGCGTGTTTTGACGAGATGCGGGGCGACGCTGTGTCAGTGGTCGGTCGAGATCCACAGCGCCTCGGCCACGCCGAGGCCGATGGAGCGCTCCTGCTGTCCCTCCTCGGACTCCAGGCGCACCACGAGGGGGCCGCCGAAGGGCTGGCGTTCCACGAGCTCGACCCGCATGCCGATGCCGATGCGCTGGCTGGCCAGGTAGCGCAGCAGGGCGGGGTCGGAGTCGTTGACGCGCACGATGACGCCGCCGCTGCCGGGCTCCATCCGGGCCAGCAGGCGGGTCTCGCGGGCGAGGATGCGGCCGTCGCTGGTGGGGATGGGGTCGCCGTGCGGGTCGACGGTGGGGTGCCCCAGGCGCTCGGCGATGCGTTCGACGAAGCGGTCGGAGACGACGTGCTCCAGGATCTCGGCCTCGTCGTGGACCTCGTCCCAGGAGTAGCCGAGCGCCTCGACGAGGTACAGCTCGATCAGCCTGTGGCGGCGTAGCACGGCCAGGGCGACCTTGTCGCCGGTGGGCGTCAGCCGCACGTCGCCGTAGCGCTGGTGGTCGACCAGCCCCAGCTCGCCGAGCTTGCGCAGCATGCCCGAGACCGAGGAGTTGGAGATCGCGAGCCGCTCGGCGACCCGGGAGATGGTGACCGGGCCGCTGCCGCGCTCCTGGAGGTCGTAGATGACCTTGACGTAGTCCTCAACCGACGTCGACGGCCGGTTCGCAGCAGTCGCCATACGGCCACGCTATCGCGTTCCCTCCGAGTTGTCCGGAACACCGGGGAACGGAGCGCCCGCTCTCCGTGCGAGGCGCCGGTCCGGTTGTTTTTTCGCTCATCGCTTCTCCAGCACCTCCCGGGATGATCTGCGGTTTTCGGGTCAGCCGAAACCCGAGCCCCCTTTCGTTACGTCATTTGCACGTGACAGTCTGTTGACATCAGGCGTGATACGTATCACGATTCTGGTACCACTCTCCTCTGGGAGCGCTCCCACTTCCTTTCCGCATCCATCCCCATCCGGGAGCGCTCCTAGCTGGGGAAACGGTTCCGGACCGCCCTATGGCACCCCGGACTTCGGCCGCCGCGACCAGCCCCCATAGGCCGCGGCGGCCGCCCAGTCGTAACGTCTCTCAAGGAGTTCCACTGTGAGAATGAGAAGCCGGCTCGCCGCTCTCGGCGCACTCGCTGGCTTGACCGCTACGCTCGCCGCCGTCACACCGGCCGAAGAGGCCTATGCGCACGGCGCGATGACCTACCCCGCAACCCGCAGCTACCAGTGCTACCGCGACGGTATCGACAACGGCGTCGGCGGCGGCCTCGCCCCCACCAACCCCGTCTGTCAGAACCTGCTCGCGGAGAACGGCAACTACCCGTTCTACAACTGGTTCGGCAACCTCATCAGCAACGCCGGCGGCCGGCACCGGGAGATCATCCCCGACGGCAAGCTGTGCGGCCCCCACCCGCAGTTCAGCGGGCTGAACGCGGTCAGCGAACACTGGCCCACCACCACGCTGCAGGCCGGCAGCACCATCACCTTCCAGTACAACGCCTGGGCTCCCCACCCGGGCACCTGGTACCTGTACGTCACCAAGGACGGCTGGGACCCCAACAGCCCGCTGGGCTGGGACGACCTGGAGCCCGTCCCGTTCGACCAGGTCACCAACCCGCCGATCCGCCAGGGCGGCCCCGAGGGCCCGGAGTACTACTGGGAGTCGACGCTGCCCAACAAGTCGGGCCGCCACATCATCTACTCGATCTGGCAGCGCTCCGACAGCCCGGAGGCCTTCTACGACTGCACCGACGTGATCTTCACCGGCGGCAACGGGAACGGCCCGGGCAACGGCAGCGACACCCAGGCGCCCACCGCGCCCGGCACCCCCGTCGCCAACACGGTGAACGGCACCTCCGCGCAGATCAGTTGGCCCGCTGCCAGCGACAACGTCGGCGTCACCGAGTACCGGGTCTACAACGCCGCCAACGACCAGCTCCTGGCCACCACCAGGAACACCGGTGCGACCCTGACCGGGCTGACCCCCAACACCAGCTACTCGATCTACGTCGTGGCGCGTGACGCGGCGGGCAACACCTCCAGCCCGTCGCCGACGCTGACCTTCAACTCCGGCAGCGCACCCGCCACCTCCTGCGAGATCGAGTACACGACGCCCACCACCTGGTACGGCGGCTTCACCGCCGAGGTGCGCATCTACAACGGCGGCCACGAACCCATCAACGGCTGGGAGCTGACGTGGGACTTCACCCAGGGTGAGTCCATCACCCAGGCGTGGAGCGCCACGGCCCAGCAGTCCGGGACCACCGTGACCGTCACCAACGCCTCGTGGAACAGCACGATTCCGCACCACGGCTCGGTCGAGTTCGGCTTCGTCGCCAACTCCACGAACAACCCGGGTACCCCCGAGAACTTCAAGCTCAACGGAAGCCTCTGCTCCGTGGCCTGATGTTTCTCCCTCCCGGCGTGGTGACGGCGTCCCCCCTCCCCGTCGTCACCGCGCCCCGAGCCCGTCCCGGCCGTGCACCGGGGCGGGCTCCCGCCGTTCCAGCGCCCGCAGCGGGACGGCGGCCTTGAGCAGCATCTCGTCGTGCTCGTGTGCCGGGACCGAGTCGAGCACGACGGCGCCTCCCGCCCCCACCGTCAGCTCCCCGCCGTGGCACACCGCGGTGCGGATCACCACGCTCAGGTCGGCCGTCCCCGAGTACGACAGGTAGCCCAGCGCCCCCGAGTACACCCCCCGGGCGCTGGTCTCCAGCCGGTCCAGGATCTGCATGGTGCGCTCCTTGGGCGCCCCCGTCATCGACCCGGGCGGGAAGCACGCCACGACCGCGTCCAGTGCCGAGCGGTCCGGGCGCAGCCTTCCGCGGATCGTGGAGACCAGTTGGTGCACCGTGGCGTAGGACTCGGTGTACAGGAAGCCGGGGACCTCGACGCTGCCCACCGCGCAGACCCGTCCCAGGTCGTTGCGGAGCAGGTCCACGATCATCAGGTTCTCCGCCCGCGTCTTGGGGTCGCGCAGCAGCGCCTGCCTGTTGTGCGCGTCGCGGACCGGGTCGCCGTGGCGCGGCGCGGTGCCCTTGATGGGGCGGCTCTCCGCGGTGCCGTCCCGTCCCACGCGCAGGAACCGCTCCGGGGAGGCGCTGTACACGGCGGTCGGCCCCAGGTGCAGCAGCGCGGCGTAGGGTGCCGGGCTGGCGCGGCGCAGCCGCCGGTAGAAGGCCGTGCCGTCGGCGGGGGCGGGCAGCCGCACCCGGTTGGTCAGGCAGATCTCGTAGCTCTCCCCCGCCGCGAGCTCGCCCAGGCACTCCTTGACGTCGGCCAGGTACTCGGCGCGGGAGCGCTCCGCGGCAGCAGCCGGGTCCGTGCCGTGCACCTCGGGCGGGTCGGGCGGGCTGGGCAGGTCGGCCAGGGCGCGTTCGGTCTGCTCCAGCCACTCCTCGTCCCCGTCGGCGGCGACCAGGTAGGTGCGGTCCGCGACGTGGTCGACCGCCACGAACCGGTCGCAGCGCAGCCACACCGCGTCGGGGGTGACGGCGCGGTGCGCGGCCGCGCCCCCGCAGTGGGCCTTGAGCTCGTAGCCGAAGTAGCCGACGTAGCCGCCGACGAAGTCGAAGGGCAGGTCGGGGTGGGCGGTGGGGGTGGCGGCGACGCGCGCGGCGAGTACGTCGAACACCGTGCCGGGCTCCTCGACCGCCGTGCCGTCGGCGCGGCGCACCCGGACCGCGCCGTCGCCCACCCGGTAGGTGAGCACCTCGCCGCGCGGGCCGTCGGGGCCGCCCAGGAAGGAGAAGCGGGCGGGGCCGCCGACGAGGCTGCTGTCCAGCCAGAAGGCGTACTCGCGGTCGGCGTAGCGGGACAGGAACACCGCCTCGGCGTCCAGGGCGCGCTCCAGCACGCGGAACCGCAGCGCCCCGGGCGGCGGCGGGCTCGTGTCCGGCCGCCGCCTCGGGGGCGTGCGGGACGCGGCCGCCGCGCGGGGGGCGTGCTGCCTGCCCGGTGCCCCGGGGCGTCCGGCGGCCAGGCGTCGGTGGTCGGCGGCCAGGCGGGCGAAGTTGGCGACGAGGGTGCGGCCGTGCTCGCTGGCCACGGACTCGGGGTGGAACTGCACGCCCCAGCGGGGCAGTGCGCGGTGGCGCAGCGCCATGACCACGCCGTCCTCGGCCCACGCGGTGGCCTCCAGCTCCTCGGGCAGCGGCGGGACCACGCACAGCGAGTGGTAGCGCACCGCGGTGAAGTCCTGCGGGACCCCCGTGAACAGCGCGGAGCCGTCGTGGCGCACCCGGCTCAGGTGGCCGTGCCGCGGGACGGGGGCCGCGGCGACCACGGCTCCGGCGTGGTGCGCGATGGCCTGGTGGCCCAGGCACACGCCCAGGACCGGCAGGTCCGGCTCGGCCAGCACCCGCCGCGCCTGCCCCAGGTCGGCGGCGCGCCGCGGGGTGCCGGGGCCGGGGGAGATCACCGCGGCGTCGAAGCCGGCCGGGTCCAGGTCCTGCCAGCGCGGGTCGTCGTTGGCGACGACCAGCGGTTCGCTGCCGAGGGTCCCGGCGATCAGTTGGAAGAGGTTGTAGGTGTAGGAGTCGTGGTTGTCCACGATCAGCACCCGCACGCCGGTCCTCCGTTTCCTGCCGCCACAGCGCCCAGGGTACGCCCGCCGTCCGACCCGCGACCGGGCCAGGGTCTCGTCGGCGCGGGCGTCGGGCCATGTCAGGGCGTGCCCGCCGCGGGCCGGGAGGGGCGCTGAGGCCCGGTCCTCCGGCGGCCCGGCCCTCAGCGCCCCGCGAGTTCGGCCATCGACTCCAGGGTGCGTCCCTTGGTCTCGCGGACGAAGCGGAGCACGAAGGCGAAGGACAGTACCGCGAAGGCCGTGTACACCAGGTAGGTGAACGGCAGGTTCCAGTCGCTCAGCGCCGGGAAGGTGACGGTCACCAGCCAGTTGGCGATCCACTGGGTGGCGGTGGCCACGGCCATGGCGGCGGCGCGGATGGGCAGCGGGAACATCTCGCCCAGCAGCACCCAGGTGACCACGCCCCACGACAGGGCGAAGAACAGCACGAACATGCTGGCCGAGGCCAGGGCCGCCAGTCCCCACTCCTGCGGCAGCACCACGCTGTCCCCGCTGCCCCGGGCGTGGCTGAACGCGAAGGAGGTCACGGCCAGCGCCACGGCCATGCCCACCGAGCCGACCAGCAGCAGCGGTCTGCGGCCCACCCGGTCGACCAGGGCGATCGCGATGAAGGTGCCGACGATGTTGACGACGGAGGTGAAGAGGCTCAGCAGCAGCGAGTCGGTCTCGGCGACGCCCACCGACTGCCACAGCGACGCCGAGTAGTAGAAGATCACGTTGATGCCGACAAGCTGCTGGAACGCCGACAGTGCCATGCCGGTCCACACGATGCCGAGCAGCCCGTAGCGGCCGCGCAGGTCGCGCAGGTGGGGTCGGCGCTCCGTGCCGAGGGCGCGGCGGATCTCGGCGATGCGTCCGTCCACGTCACCGCCCTCCACCTCGGCGAGCACCCGGCGGGCCTGGGCGTCGCGGCCGACGCGCACCAGGTGGCGCGGCGACTCGGGGATGACCAGCGACAGCAGGAAGTACAGGAGCGCCGGGAGCACCTCGATCCCGAGCATCCACTGCCATGCTTGCAGCGGGCCGAAGCGGTCCAGGGCGCTGCCTCCGGCCGCGGCGGCCAGTCCGTAGTTGACCAGTTGGGAGATGGCGATGCCCAGGACGATCGCCAACTGTTGCAGTGAGGAGAGGCGGCCGCGGAAGGCGGGCGGCGACACCTCGGCGATGTAGGTGGGCGCGATCACCGAGGCGATGCCGATCGCCACTCCGCCGACCACCCGCCACCAGGCCAGGTCCCAGACGGTGAAGGGCACCGCGGAGCCGACGGCGCTGGCCGCGAACAGCACCGCCGCGAGCTGCATGACCCTGATGCGGCCGATCCGGTCGGCCAGTCCGCCCGCGATCGCTGCGCCCGCGGCGGAGCCGACCAGGGCCGCCGCCACCGTGAATCCGATCACGGTCGGACTGACCCGGAAGGTCGCCTCGATCGCGCTCACCGCGCCGTTGATGACGGCGCTGTCGTATCCGAACAGGAATCCGCCCATCGCCGCGGCTGCCGCGATCATCACCACGTGGGCGATGCTCACTCCGCCGCCGGGGGCCTCAGCCGCTCTGGCCACCGTCGCTCCTCGCCGGGCTCCTCCCCGCCGGGCCGTTCCCCGGTCCCGGGCGCGACCGCAGCCCGCCGTGCGGTCGCGTCTCCCGTCCTGCTGACCGAGGCGCCTTCTTTTACACACGTCCTGGGAGCGCTCACCGGACGGCCCGGAGCCGCCGCGCGGTCCGTGCCCCCGCTCCTCCGGGGGTGGGGATCCTCTCCTCCCGGCAGCCCGAATCGTCGCCCTCATCCCGATATGGACACTCTCAGTGACGACCAATCACTCGGATCGCCGGAGCACACCTCTCCGATCGGGGTAGCCTGCTTCGCGTGGGAGTGATCGTGGAAGCCACAAGCTGGGACGACCCCGTCGGCGTGAAACTGCGCCAGGAGCAGGAGACGGAGATCATCAGACGGTACGGAGCCGACCTGGAGCGCGGTCCCAAACCCTCGGCCGCGGACGTGGACGTGTTCCTGCTCGCCAGGGACGCCGAGACCTCGGTGTCCGTGGGTTGCGGGGGGCTGCGCCGCCTCGACAGCGTGACCTACGAGATCAAACGCATGTACGTCACCCCGGCCTGGCGGGGCCGCCGCATCGGCGAGGTGCTGCTGCGCGCTCTGGAGGAGGCCGCGATCAGCCGGGGGGCGCTGCGCATGCGCCTGGAGGCGGGCACCCAGCAGCCCGAGGCGCTACGGCTGTACGAGCGGTGCGGCTACCAGCGGATCGAACGGTTCGGGCACTACGTCGACTGCGAGGAGAGCATCTGCTTCGAGCGGATCCTGGTGCCCTCGGCGGCGTGACCGTGCCCGCCGACCGCGTCTGGTACGTCAGCTACGGCGCGAACATGGCCGCGCACCGGTTCGACCGGTACCTGCGGGGCGGGCGGCCGCCCGGCGGAAGGCGCGCCAACCCCGGCTGCCGCGACCGCACCCCGCCTGCCCGGCGGCGCGCGGTGTGGATCGGGGGCGGGGTGTACTTCGCGCTGGAGTCGCCGATGTGGGGAGGCGGGTTGGCGGTGTACGACCCGGACCTGCCCGCGGTGACGCCCGCCCGCGCCTACCTGGTCACCGTCTCCCAGTTCAGCGACGTCGCCGCGCAGGAGATGTACCGGGAGCCGGGGGCCGACGTAGACCTGGGAGCGCTCCTGGCGGCCGGGCGGCTGCGGCTGGGGCCGGGACGCTACGACCTGCTGGTGGTGCTGGGCCGCCTGGAGGGCCTGCCCATGGTGACGCTGGCCGCGCCGTGGCCGATGGCGTCGGTGCGGCCGGTGCCGCCCAGTGCCGCCTACCTGCGCACGATCGGCGTAGGGCTCGCCGAGTCGCACGGCTGGCCGGTCTCCCGGATCGCTGCCCACCTCGCCGGTCTTCCCGGGGCGCGGGAGGCGTGGACGCCCGGCGCGGTCGCCGCCCTGCTGGACGGCGGCCGCGCGGCCGGGACTCCCTGACCCCCGGCCGCTCCCCGCCGCGGGTGCGGCACGGCGGCGGCCGGGACGCGCGCCGGTCCCGGCCCCGCCCGCTCGATGTCTCATCATTCGAGACTCCCGTTTCTTATCATGAGACGACCTGGTAGGGTCGCGGCATGACCCCGCAGACCTGGGACGCCGAGCTGTACGACGCCCGCCACTCCTTCGTCACCGGATACGGCGCGGCACTGCTCGACCTGCTCGACGCGGCCCCCGGTGAGCGGGTCCTGGACGCCGGGTGCGGCACCGGGGAGCACGTGGCGCAACTGGCCGCGGCGGGCGTGGACGCGGTCGGGGTGGACGCCAGCCCCGCGATGGTGCGGCGGGCCGCGGCGCGCTTCCCCGGCATCCGGGTCAGCGTGGCCGACCTGCGCGACCTGCCGTTCCGCGAGGAGTTCGACGCGGTGCTGAGCAATGCCGTGCTGCACTGGGTGCCCGAGGCCGGCCGCGCCGCCGCCTGCCTGTACTCCGCGCTGCGTCCGGGCGGACGCCTGGTCGCCGAGTTCGGCGGTGCGGGCAACGTCTCCGCCATCGACACCGCGGCCCGTGCCCTGCGCGCCGGGCACGGCCTGCCCGAGGCCGCCTCGCCCTGGTACTTCCCCACCGTCGCCGGGTATGCGCGCGTGCTGGAGGACGCCGGATTCGAGGTGCGCGCCGCCTGGTTGTTCGACCGCCCCACCCGATTGACCGGCGCGGACGGCCTGGCCGTCTGGGTCCGCATGTTCGCCCCGCACCTGCTGGCAGGGGTCGGCGACCCCGACACGTTCCTCGCCGAGCTGGGCGAGCGCCTGCGTGCGACCCTGTACCGGGACGGCTCCTGGTGGGCGGACTACCGGCGGCTGCGGGTGGTGGCGGTCCGGCCGCCACGCTGACGCGGGCCTCAGCGGTCGCTGCCTTCCCGGTCCCGGGGCTTCAGTCGGTGAACAGGTCGTGGGCGGTGCGTGCGGTCAGGGCGCGCTCCAGCCACCGGTCCAGCACCTCCGGGTCCGTGCACCCCAGCACCCGCTCACGGACCTCCTCGGACACCTCGACCCGCCGCGCGGCCAGCACCCGCAACACCGCACGCGCCTCACCCTCCGCGCGCCCTTCTTCACGCCCTTCCGCGCGGCCCTGCTCCACGTACCGGCGGGCGAAGTCGCTCTGGTACTCGTAGGTTCCGGTCGCCATGAGTTCCTCCAGGTGCTTACGGGCGGCCTCGGGGAGTGCGGCCAGTACGTAGTCAGCGTACAACTGGGCCTGTTCGGTGTCCTGGGCACTCGCCAGGGCCGCGTACAGCGCGTCCAGGACCCGGGGCTGGGACTCGCCGTGGGCGAGGGCCGACAGCACGGCCAGTTCGGGCAGGCGGGCGGCCTCCTCCGCGTCGGTCACGACGGGCAGCACGCCCGGTCCCACCACCAGGGGCCGCAGCACCCAGCCGGGATGGCCGGTGTCGATGGGCTCGGCGCACCAGCGGGCGGTGGCGTCGTCGGGGCAGACCACGAGCAGCACGGTGGGGCAGCGCAGCCGGGAACGCAGCGTGGCCAGGTAGGCGGGCCAGCTTCACTGCTTGGACCGCCGGGCGTGCGCGCCGTCGCGCTGGACCTCCACCACCACCACCGCCCTGCGCTCGCGCTCGCCGTTCAGGGTGACCACCGCGTCGGCGCGGTACTCGGTGGGCGCGCACTCGGTGAGGTCCCCCGACTCCAGTCTCGCCTGGGCGTCGGCGGGCACGTCGACGTCGAACACGCCGTCGAGCAGCGCCGCAGCCAGACCGGGCCGGTGGCGGAACAGTTCGATGAGCATCTCGTGCTCTTGGGTCGGCATGGGGACGACGCTAGCGGCGACGACCGGCCCCGCGTGGCGAAATCGCGGATCTGCTCCCCCTCGACCGGGAATCCGAACAGATCTGAACGCTTCCCCCTCCGTTCCGCGCGTTTCCGAACGCCTCCCGCGACGGCCCCGGCAGCGGACCGGGTCTTCCCCGACGGCGGTCCGCTGCCGGGACGGCGGACCCCGCGCACCGGGGCGCTCGGGTGCGCGGGGTCCGTCGGGAGGGCCGGGCCGGGGCTACTTCTGCAGCTCCTTGGCCAGCGCGTAGGCCTGGCGGGTGACGGCCACCAGGCGGGTGGGGGCGAAGGCGTCGCCGAGGAGGTGCAGCTCGGGCACGCGGCCGATCAGCTCGTCGTGGAGCGCCGAGTCGGCGTCGCCGCCGCAGGCCAGCACCACCGAGTCGAAGGCGCCCAGCTCGCTCTCCCGGTGCGAGTAGGTGTGGCGCAGCCGGATGCGGTCCTCCTCGATGCCGATGACGTCCTCCATGAAGCGGAACACCACGCCCCGGGCCGACAGCCGCGCCAGCATGCCGCCCAGGATGTAGCGGCCGAGCATCGGGGCGGGGCCCGCGGTGGGGTAGACGATGGTGACGTCGTGTCCGCGCTCGCTGAGGTGGTCGGCGACCATCAGCGGCGGCAGGTGGTCGTCCTGGGCGACCACCAGGACCTCCTGGCCGACCGCCACGTTGCCCAGGAGCACGTCGCGGACGTCGTAGACGAAGTGGTCCTGGTCGACCCCCTCGATCTCGGCGGGCCGCCGCGGGGTGGCCCCCGTGGCGACCGCGACCACGTCGAAGTCCGCGGCGAGCACGTTCTCGACGGTGGCGCGCCTGCCGCAGTGGACGCGCACCCCCGCCTTGGCCAGGCGGCGCTCCTGCCAGTCCAGGTAGCGGGCCATCTGCTGCTGGAAGGGCGCGTTGACCACCGCGCGCAGTTGTCCGCCCAGATGGTCGGCGGCCTCCCACAGCTCCACGGTGTGGCCGCTCTCGGCGGTGAGGGCCGCCAGCTCCATCCCGGCGGGGCCGCCGCCCACGACCAGCAGCCGTCGGGGGCGGGCCGCCCGCCGCCACGGCCCCTCGATCTCGTGGCTGGTGTGCGGGTTGACCGCGCAGCCGAACGGCAGCTTGTCGACGTAGCGGCGGGTGATGCACTCGTTGCCGCCGACGCAGGGCCGGATGTCCTCGGGGCGGCCCTCGCGCGCCTTGCGCAGGATGTCGCCGTCGGCGATGAGCGCCCGGGCCATGCCCACCACGTCGGCGTTGCCGTCGGCGAGCACCTGTTCGGCGACCTCGACGCTGTTGACCCGGCCCGAGTAGACGACCGGCAGCGACACCGCCCGGCGCAGCCTGCCGGCGAGGTCGGCCCACTGCGCGGGCTCGTAGAAGTAGGGCTGGATGTAGCTGGGGTCGCCCCACGGGCTGCCGATGACGGCGTGCAGGAAGTCCAGCAGGCCGGTGGACTCCAGGTACTGGGCGATCTCGATGCCGTCGGCCTCGGTGTAGCCGCCGGGCTCCTCCTCGCGCAGGTTGAGGCGGACTCCCAGCGCCATGTCGGTGCCGATCTCCTCGCGGACGGCGGTGAGCACCTCGACGGCGAAGCGCGCCCGGTTCTCCAGGGAGCCGCCGTAGGCGTCGTCGCGCTGGTTGGTCAGCGGCGACAGGAACCACTCCAGCATGTCGTCGTGGTTGAGGTGCAGTTCGATGCCGTCGAGCCCGGCCTTGCGGGCCTGGCCTGCCGAGAACCGGTACTCCTCGACGAACTCGGCGATCTCGTCGGTGCGCAGCACGTGCGGGCGGTGGTTGTACAGCGTCGAGCTGCGCCTGTTCGACGGGGCGTGCGGCACCCCGCCGAGCAGGGTCAACTGGGTGGTGACCACCGCTCCGGCGGAGTGCATCTTGTCGACGAACCGTCCGATGCGCTCCACGTAGAAGGGGAGGCGGAAGTAGCCCTTGGTCTCGGCGCCGTAGCCGTGCGGCTCGAACCCGGGGATCAGCTTGTTGGCGACCCGTCCGGTGACTCCGCCGACCCAGGCGGGGCCGCCGTCGGCGACGCGGGAGCGCCAGTAGGCGAAGGTGCGTTCGGCCTCCTTCTCGTCGGGGCCCCACAGGTTGCCGATGGCCGAGGAGTGCGGCGGGGCCATGACGCGGTTGCGCAGCTTCATCGGCCCGATCTGGAAGGGCTGGAACAGGTGGGGGAAGGCGGTGGCGCCTCCGGTCTGCGCGTCCTGCCCCTGCCGGGTGCCCGTGCTCTGCATGCTGCTTCCTCACTCGTGGTTGGTGTGGTGGGAGTCCTGGCTCCGCTGCGAGCGGGAGCGGGCGTGCCCGGGGCGCGGCCCCGGGCACGGTGCGGCCTCCTCGGCGCTCGGACGGCGGTCCGGTGCGGGGCAGTCAGTCGCGGGGGGCCAGGCCGATGACGGCGTCGACGGCGGCCGCGCCCTGGCCGCGGAGTCCGACGATGACGGGGTTGAGGTCGACCTCGGTCATCCACGGGCTGCCGGCGAAGACCCGGGAGAGCGCGACGGCGGCGTCGACCAGTGCGTCCACGTCGTGGTGGCGGCCGCGGGCGCCCGCGAGGACGGGGTGGACGGCCAGTCTCTCGATCGCGGCGCGCACCTGCTCGGGGGCGGCGGGGCAGGGCAGGAAGACCCGGTCGGCGAAGTGCTCGGCGAGGATTCCGCCGGCGCCGACCATGAGGACCGGGCCGAAGGTGTCGTCGCGGACCGCGCCGAGGATGATCTCGGTTCCCGACAGCCGTTCGGCGACGAGGTAGCCCTCGACGGCGAGGTTCTCCTTGGCGGCGACGCGGGCCAGGTCGGCGAGGGCGGCTTCGGCCTCCTCGACCGTGTCGAGCAGTCGTACCAGGCCCAGTTCGGACTTGTGGGTGACGCCGGAGGCGACCAGTTTGACCACGAGGGGCCCGCCGATCCGTCGGGCGGCCTGCAACGCCGTGTCGGCGTCGACGACGAGGGTCTCGGCGACGACGGGCACTCCGCCCTCGGCGAGCAGCCGCTTGGCGGCGTGCTCGTTGAGCTCGTCGGTGTCGGGCCGGGGCAGGGCGACGGGGGCGGGGGGCGCGGCGGAGGGGATCCGGGCGAGTTCGGCGTAGCGGTGCAGGTTGGCCAGCGCGGCCATGGCGTCGTCGGAGCTGGCGAACCAGCACACCCCGGACTCGCGCAGCAGTTCCTCGGCGCGTTCGGTGAGGTCGCGGGCGGTCCAGGCGGAGATCACGGCGGGCTTGTCGCAGTTCTTGACCGCCTCGATGATGCGCGGCAGCAGCGCCTCGGAGTCGTAGGGGCCCCAGGTGGGGATGCCCAGGTTGACCATGTCCAGGTTGGGGTCGGCGGTGAAGATCCGCATGACCTCGCTGAGCAGTTCGCCGTCGCCGATGACCTGCCCGGTGGTGTCCAGCGGGTTGCCGGGCAGGGCCAGCTTGAGCTTCTCGCGCAGCTCGTCGAGGGTCTGCCGGGTGGGCAGGGGCATGTCCAGGCCGTGGGCGCTGGCGCGGTCGGCGATGTAGCCGCACTCGCCGCCGGAGGGGCTGAGCGCGCCGAGGCGGGGGCCGGCCGGGAGCGGCAGGCGGCTGAGCGCGTAGGCGGCGTTGAGCAGTTCGTCGACCGTGGCGACCTCCAGGACGCCCAGGTGGTGCATCATGCCGGAGAAGACGGCCTGCTCTCCGGCCATGGCCCCGGTGTGGCCCAGCACGGTGCGCCGTCCGGCCTCCGAGCCGCCGACCTTGAGCAGCACGACCGGCTTTCCGGCCGCGCGGGCGCGCTCGGCGGCCGCGGCGAAGCGTTCGGCGTCGCGCAACTGCTCGACGTAGACCGCGATCACCTGGGTCTGCGGGTCGGCGACGAAGGCGTCGAGCAGTTCACCCAGCCGAATGTCGGCCTCGTTGCCGAGGCTGACCATGGCCCGGATGCCGATGGAGCGGCCCTGGGCGCGGTTGAACAGCGCGGCGGCCATGCCGCCGCTCTGGCTGAGCAGCGCGATGGAGCCGGGCGTGTAGGAGTAGGTGATGTTGAAGGTGGGGCAGCCGACGTAGGTGTCGACGGGGTTGAGCACGCCGATGCAGTTGGGGCCGAGCAGGCGGACTCCGCGTTCCCGGGCGCGCTCCACCAGGCGCTGCTGGCGCCGCGCCCCCTCCTCACCGAGTTCGGCGTAGCCCGCCGAGCAGATGGTGACCGTGCGGATGCCGCGCTCCAGGCAGTCCTCCAGGGCGCTCTCCACCGCTCGGGCGGGCACCAGCAGGTAGGCTGCGTCGACCTGTTCGGGCAGGTCTCGGGCCGAGGCGTAGCAGGTGTGCCCGCCGATGCTGTCGTACTTGGGGTTGACCGGGTAGATGCGTCCGGGGTAGCCGGTCCGCTCCAGGTTGGCCAGGCAGCGTCCTGCGTGTCCGGCCTCGTTGGGCGACGCGCCGATGATGGCCACCGAGTCCGGGTTGATCAGCGGTTTGAGGTCCAGAGCCATGCCTTGCCGTCCTGGGGTATGGGAACCGTATCGCACCTATCAAAACAATCATTAACATAATTAATACCCAACCCTCAAGCCCACCCCCCGTTGCCCCCCGACGCCAAGTGGGCTAATTTGATTATCATCAATAACATCGAATGAGTGGGGTGCTCATGGCGCTGAAGTTCGGTCTCGCCATCATGAACGACTTCCCCCCGGACGTGGTCCCGGCCGACCGCATCGCGGCCATGCGGGAGCAGGTCCGCGCGGCCCGCGACGCGGGGATCTCGTCCATCTGGGTGCTGCAGCACTACCTCGGCAACATGCCGACGCTGCAACCGGTGCCGATCCTGTCCGCGCTGGCCCAGGACGCGGGCGACATGATGCTGGGCACCAACATGTTCATCCTGCCCCTGCACCACCCGGTCCAGGTGGCCGAGGACTTCGCGACCCTCGACCACATCACCGGCGGCCGGGTCATCGCCGGGTTCGGCATGGGCTACCGGGAGAACGAGTTCGAGTCCTTCGGCGTCCCGATGGACCAGCGCGTGGCGCGCTTCGAGGAGAGCGTCGAGCTGATCCGCCGACTGTGGTCGGGTGAGCGCGTCACCTTCGAGGGGACCCACTACGCCGTCCGCGACCAGCACATCAGCCTCACGCCGGTCCAGCAGGGCGGCCCGCAGATCTGGATCGGCGCCGGCCCGCACAAGAAGGGCGCCCAGCGCGCCGCACGGCTGGGCGACGCCTGGATCGTCCCGCCGCACGCCAGCCCGGAGAAGCTCAAGGTCGTCCTGGGCCACTACCAGGCCGAGCGCGAGCGCCTGGGCCGCGGCCCCTCCGAACTGGTGGCGCGCCGGGAGCTGCTGCTCGACCGCGACGCCGGGCGCGCCCGGGAGCTGGGACTGCGCTACCGCGGCGCGCTCACCCGCAAGTACGCGGAGTTCAACGCGCCGGAGCAGGGCGAGAACTACCGCCACCTGAGCACCGAGCAGGCCGCCGTGGAGGTCGCCGACGCCTCCTACCTGTTCACCGACCCCGAGGGCGCGGTCCGCGCGCTCAAGGAGCTGGAGAGCCAGGGGCTGACCTACATCGTGCTGCGCGCGCAGTGGTACGACACCCCCCAGGAGCAGGTCCTGGCGACGCTGGAGCTGTTCAAGAACGAGGTGCTGCCCGCGTTCCGCTGACCCCGCACACGGCCGCGGCCCGGACTCCCCCGTCAGGAGTCCGGGCCGCGGCGTTCCCGCGCGCCGGTGCGGGCCTTCCGGTGCTCCCGGAGCGGCCCGCGTCCGCGTCACGGGCCGGACCGCCCGTGGCGGGCGGCCCGGCGGTCGGGCGCGGTCCGTCCGGCATCCGCGGACCGCGCCGGGGCGGACGGGGCCGGCCTGCTCGCCGACGACCGGCCCCGCCGGGCTCAGGCCTGCTGCACGGCCAGCCGGTCGTGGGTGTCGGCGGTGACGCCGTCCTCCCGCAGCACGGCCTTCTGCACCTTCTCCGAGGGCGTCTTGGGCAGCTCCGGCACGAAGCGCAGGTAGCGCGGGACGGCGAAGGCCGGAAGGCGGCTGTCGCACCACTTCCACAGCTCCTCGGGGGAGACCGGCTCGCGCACGACCACGCACGCCATGACCTCGTCCTCGCCCGCGTCGACGTCGGCGGGCACCGCGATGACCGCGCACTCCACCACCGCGTCGTAGCCGAGGATGGCCTGCTCCACCTCGTAGGAGCTGATGTTCTCGCCGCGGCGGCGCAGCGCGTCCTTGTAGCGGTCGACGAAGTAGTACCAGCCGTCGGCGTCGCGGCGCAGCGCGTCGCCGGTGTGGAACCACAGGTTGCGCCACGCCTCGGCGGTCTTCTCGGGCATCCCGTAGTAGCCCATGCTGGTGATCCACGGCACCTTGGGGCGCACGACCAGCTCGCCGACCTCGCCGACGGGGACCTCCTCGTCGGTCTCGGGGTCGACCAGGCGCACGTCGAACCAGTCGTCGGCGGCGAGCCCGGCCGCGCCCGCGGGGCGGTCCTCGCCGTAGGGCGACAGGATCGGCGCGGAGGTCTCGGTGAGGCCGAAGACCTCGACGAAGGCCTCGACGCCGAAGCGCTTCTTGAAGTCCTCGAGGATGGAGGAGGCGGTGGGCGCGGCGAAGATGCAGCGCAGCGGGTTGTCGGCGTCGTCGGGGCGGCGCGGCTGCTTGTAGACGAAGTCCATCATCACGCCGATGAAGTTGGTGACCGTGACCTGGGACTCCCGGATCTGGTCGATCCACCGGCTGGCGCTGAACCGGCTGCGCAGCACGAACCGGGCGCCGCTGAGCAGGGCCGGGTAGGCCGACATGAACTGGGCGTTGCCGTGGAACAGCGGGGTGACCGCCATGGCCGCGTCGCGGTCGGTGAGCCGGGTCAGGCAGGCGGTCTCCGCGGAGAAGAAGAACATCTGCGCGTGCGGCATCGCCACGCCCTTGGACGGGCCGGTGGTGCCGGAGGTGAAGAAGATGGAGGCCAGGGAGCGCGGCGAGACCTCGGGCAGGTCGCCCTCGCGCTCGGTGGTCAGTGTCTCCCAGCGCTCGGCCTGCCAGCCCGCCGCGCGCAGGGCGGCGATCGCCGCGTCGACGTCGCCGTTGTCGATCACCCAGAAGCGCTCGATGTCGGAGCACTCCTCGGCGACCTCGGTGAAGCGCTCGGCGAGTTCGGCGTCGACGACCGCCCAGCGGGGGCGCGAGGTGCGCACCTGGTGGGTGAGGAAGTCGCCCTTGTAGGCGGTGTTGATGGGGACCTCGACCATGCCCGCCATGGCGCTGCCCAGCCAGGTGAAGATGAACGCCGAGGAGTTGCGGGCCATGATGAGCACCCGGTCGCCGGGCGCGCCGTCGACGAGCAGGGAGCGGCCCACGTTCTCGGCGGTGGCCAGCGTCTCGGCGTAGGTCCAGCGCCGGCCCTCCTCCGGGGCGTCGAGGTAGATCGCGTCGGGCGCCTGCTCGGCACGGCGGCGCAGCACCGTGGGCAGTGCCCAGTCCTCGCGGTCGGGGAAGGCGGGGCGGAGATCCTTGTAGGTGCGCATCAGTTCTCCTCGGGGCTGGTGAAGAGGGGGGCGAAACGGGGGGGCCGCTTCTCGGCGAAGGCCCGGGCGCCTTCGAGCATGTCGTGGCTGGCGATGGCCTGGGCGAGCATGCCGATGCCGGAGCGGAAGGAGTCGCGGGCGCTGTTCCACCACAGGTTGGAGCTGATCTTGGCGATCTCCAGGTAGCGGGGGCTGAGCGCGAGGAGCTCGGCGGCCCACTCCTCGACGGTGGACTCCAGCTCCTCGGGTTCGACGACCGCGTTGACCAGTCCCATCTCCAGTGCCTGGGCCGCGGTGTAGCGGCGGCAGAGGAAGGACAGCTCCTTGGCGCGCTTCTCCCCGATCTGGATCGGCATGATGTTGGTGCCGCCGAGGACGGGGGCGCTGCCGACCCGGGGGCCGGTCTGGCCGAACGTGGCCTTCGACGAGGCGATGGCCAGGTCGCAGGCGATGACCAGCTCGTTGCCGCCGCCGGCCGCCGCGCCGTTGACGGCGGCGATGACCGGGCGCGGGGAGGTGCGGATCGCGTCGAGGAGGGCGAGCGAGCCCTCGTACATGGCGCGCACCTCGCGCGGGTCGGGGTCGTCCATGGTGGCCAGGTAGCCGCCCGCGCAGAACCCCCTCCCCTGACCCGTGATGACGATCACACCGCTGTCGACGCTGTCCTCGATCGCCCTGACCACGGACCTCGCCATCGGCCCGTCGAAGGCGTTGAACCGCTCCGGGCGGTTCAGCCGGATCCAGGCGACCTGTCCTCGCCGTTCGACGAGCACGTCTTCCTCTGCCATGGCACCTCCCATGCTTACCATATAATCATATTCATGATTAATGTTCGAGGGGTCACACCCCTCCACCACCCAGTCCGACACCCCCTGGCGCCATGGCGTCATAATCATTATAATAATTAATTGCGGCTTCTGGCGGCAGAGGTCCGGTGCGGATCCCGGGCCCACCGCGGCGCCCGCCCGGCCGACGGCAGAGGTACCGCAGCAGTCAACCACGAGTAGGAGAGTCACCGGTGTTGGACCGACCCCTGACCCATCCCCGCCCCGCACTCCCGGCTCCGCGTCGCACCGGGAGGTGGGCCTGATGGCGGGAGAGCTCGAAGGCAAGGTCGCGCTCGTCACCGGTGCCAGCCGGGGCATCGGGGCCGCGATCGCCCGCGGCTACGCCGAGCGCGGCGCACTGGTGGTCGGCGCGGCCCGCTCCGCCGACCAGTTGCGCGCGCTGGCGGCCACCGACCCGGAGCACATCTCCACCGCCACCGTGGACCTGCGCGACGAGGAGTCGCTGAGCGGCCTGGTCGACCTCGTCGTCGAACGGCACGGCCGGATCGACGTCCTGGTCAACAACGCCGGCGTGGCCCCCGCCGCCGACTTCGCCACCGAACCCGTCGCGCAGTGGCGCAACACCCTGGAGGTCAACGTCATCGCCCCGATGACGCTGGCCCAGGCCGCCGGACGCCACTTCATCGCCCAGGGCGGCGGCAAGATCATCAACATCGCCTCGACCACCGGCGTGCGCGGCAAGCCCGGCCTGGTCGGCTACTCCGCCTCCAAGGGCGCGATGGTGCGGTTCACCGAGTCGCTGGCCGCGGAGTGGGCCCGCCACAACATCCAGGTCAACTGCATCGCTCCCGGCGCCTTCGCCACCGACGCGCAGAGCGCGGTGCTGGAGTCGCCCGACCTGCTGCACCGCAGGGTGCGGCGCATCCCGGCCAAGCGCATGGGAGACGTCTCCGAACTGGTGCCGCTGGCCTGCCTGCTGGCCGCGCCCGGCTCCGACTTCATCACCGGGTCGGTCTTCGTCGTCGACGGCGGCGAGTCCGGAAAACTGTGAGGCAACCATGATCATCGACGCGCACACCCACGTCTGGCCGGAGAAGATCGCGGCCAAGGCCCTGGCCGGACGCGTTCCCGGCATGGAGGCGCGGTTCGACGGCACCGTCCCCGGGCTGAAGCGCTCCATGGAGGCCGCCGGGATCGACCACTGCGTCGCCTTCGGTATCGCCGACCACGCCCGCCACGTCGAGCGTGCCAACGAGTTCATCTCCTCCCAGCGCAGCGACTGGCTCACCCCGTTCGGCACCGTCCACCTCGACCTGTCGGTCGAGGAGAACATGGAGATCCTGCAACGCCACGGCATCAAGGGCGTGAAGCTGCACCCGCTGTTCCAGCGCTTCGCCCTGGACGACCGGCGCCTGTGGGCCCTGTTCGACGCCTTCGGCTCCGACATCGCGGTCATCGCCCACGTGGGCTTCGGCGGGGAGGGCTCGGCCAACGAGAACTCCACCCCGCAGATGCTCGCCGAGGTGGTGCGCAACTTCCCCAAGCTGCGGCTGATGGCCTGCCACTTCGGCGGCTTCCGGCGGCTGGACGACGCGGAGAAGTACGTGGTCGGGCTGCCCGTGGTGCTGGAGACCTCCTGGCCGCCGGGCCTGTCCGAGATCCCCACCGAGCGGCTGCGCGCCCTGGTGCACCGGCACGGCCCGGACCGGATGATCTTCGGCTCCGACTGGCCGATGGTCGACCCGGCCGACGAGATCGAGGCCATCCGCCGGCTGGAGCTGCACCCCGACGACGAGGCCGCGATCCTGGGCGGCAACCTCGCCCGGATCCTCGGCATGCAGAGCTGAGCCCGCAGGCCTGCAGGCCGCCGCGGCGCGGAACCGCACCCGCCGCGCCGCGGGACTCCCGCCCCGTGCCCCTGTTCTTCCCCCTGGTGCGGCGGCACAGGGCGGGCCCGGACCGGTGCCGGAACCGGTCCGCGGGGGCGGCCAGGTGCCCGGCGGCCCCCGGACACGGCAGGGGCGGACCCGGTCGCGGGTCCGCCCCTGCTCCGTCGGCTACAGTTCGCTGGGCGCGGGGTCGGCCCCCGGCCAGCGCACCCGCAGCGGGGTGCGGAAGAGCTCGGCGAGGTGCTGCACCGGGGAGACGTAGAGGAACTTCGACCTGCGCTCCCGGAACCGCCAGACGCCCTGCTCGCGGACGTAGGAGTCGTGGTAGCGGAACGCGGCGACGAGGAACTCCCCGCCGCGTTCGATCTCGGCGTGGCCGGCGACGGTGCCCCGCGCCGTGTCGTCGTCCAGCCACTCGATCGCGACAGTGTGCGGCGAGTGCACGGTCCTGCCGTTCAGGCGCGCCCGCTCGCGCAGGAAGTCCACGATCGCCTCGCGGCCGCGCAGGACGGCCCCGGCGTGGTCGAAGACCGCGTCGGCGGCGTACATCCCGGCCAGCGCGGCGTAGTCGCGGTCGTCCACCGCGAGGGCGTAGCGCGCGACCAGGTCGTGGATCGCGGCGCGGTCCTCCAGGCGGCGCAGGCGCCGCTCGACGTCTCCACTCATCTCCCTGTCCTCCTGTCATCCGATGTCTCTGGGCGCGGCTGTGCCCCTCCGGGCCGCCCGTGCGCTCCCCGGACACGCGCCGCGGGAAGCACCAGCGGCACCAGGACCAGGGCCAGCAGGTTGAGCAGCGCGGCCAGGCCGTAGTCGATCGTGAACGCCGTCCGCAGCGGGTGCTCCTGCCCCTCGGGGGTCCACAGCACCAGCACCACCGTGGTGACCTGAGACAGGATCGCCATGGAGAGGGTGCGGACGATGGTGTTGATCCCGTTGGTCGTGCCCACCTCGTGCTCGGGCACCGTCTGGGAGATGAGGACCGGCAGCACGCTGTAGACCGTCCCGCCCCCGATCCCGGTGATCCCCGCCCCGAGCAGGACCGCGGCCGGGCCGACCGGGGCGAAGGCCAGGACCGCCAGGCCGACGACGGCCGAGGCCGCGCCCACCGCCAGCGGCGGCCGGGTGCCGAACCGCGCGACGGCCCTGCCGGTCAGCGCCCCCGCCACCAGGGTGGTCAGCGAGAAGGGCAGCAGGTACATCCCGGCCTGGGTCGCCCCCGCCCCCAGGCCGACCCCGCCCCCGGCGGGCATCTGGACCATCTGCGGCACCAGCAGGAAGGCCGTGATCTGCCCGCAGTTCACCAGGAACCCGATGGCGTGCGCCAGCCACACGTTGCGCTGCCGCATCAGGTCCAGGTCGATCAGCGGGTCGCGGACGCGGCGCTCCACCGCCACCAGCGCGGCCAGGCCGACGGCCCCCGCGCCGAACAGGGCGACGACCGGCGGCGTCAGCCAGCCCCACTCCGCGCCCCGGCTGACCGCGAGCAGCGCGGTGCTCAGCGCGAAGGTGAGCAGGAGCGCGCCGACCCAGTCGATCCGGCCGCCGCCGTGCCCGGGCGCCCTGGGCACCAGGAGCGCGATCGCGGCCAGCGACACCGCCGCCATGCCCGCCGACCCCCAGAAGAGCCCCTGGTAGCCGAAGTGGTCGGCGACCAGGCCGCCCACGGGCAGCCCGAGCGCGCCGCCCAGGCCGAGCATGGAGCTGACCATGCCCATGCCGACCGCGGCCCGCTCCGGGGGAAGCTGCCGGCCGAGGATGGCGAAGGCCAGCGGGAAGATGCCGCCCGCCACGCCCATGACCACCCGTCCGGCGACCACAGCGCCCAGCGAGCCGCCCGCCGCGGCGACCACGCTGCCCAGCGCGAACAGCGCCAGCACGGCCAGCAGCACCGGTTTGCGGCCGAGCAGGTCGCCCAGCCGTCCGGCGATCACGGTCAGCACCGCCGAGGAGATGAAGAAGCCGGTGACCACCCAGGCCGCCTCGCTGGCGGTGGAGCCGGTGGCGCGCTGGATCTCGGCGAGGACCGGGACGATCGCGTTCTGCGACATGGCGTAGGTCAGCCCGCCGAGGACCAGGGGGGCGACGATCCGCGCCGCGGGGACCTCGGGCGGACCGGTGGGGGTGGGCGACACGCTTCACCGCCTTCGCTGTGGGAACGGACACGCGTCCGGGACGGGTGCCGGACGCGCGGCGGCGGGGCCGTGCCGCGCACGGCCCCGCCGCCGCGGGGGTCAGGCGCCCAGCGCCGCCTCCCCCAGGAAGGCGCGGACCACCGAGGTGTTGCGTCGGGCCTGCTCGGCGGGGCCGCTGAACACGACCTCGCCGCGCGCCACGACCACGACGTCGTCGGCGATCTCCAGCCCCATGTCGGCGTTCTGCTCCACCATGAGCAGCGCGATGCCGGAGTCGGCGATGGTGCGGACCGTGCCCAGCACGGACTCGACCATCGTGGGGGCCAGGCCCATGGAGGGCTCGTCCAGCATCATCGCCCGCGGGGAGGACATCAGCGCCCGTCCGAAGGCGAGCATCTGCTGCTCGCCGCCGCTGAGCAGGCCCGCCGGTCCGTTCCGCCGCTCCTTGAGGATGGGGAACATCTCGTAGACCCGCTCCATGGTCTCGGCGGCCTTGTCCCGGGAGGTGGTGTAGCCGCCGAGGACGAGGTTCTCCTCCACGGTCAGGGGCGCGAAGACCTGCCGCCCCTCGGGGACCAGCACCAGGCCGTCGCGGACGATGCGGTGGGTCGGGCGGCCGGTGATCGGCTTGCCGTCGAGCAGCACCTGCCCGGAGCGCACCGGCAGCAGCCCCATGGCCGCCCGCAGCGTCGTGGTCTTGCCCGCGCCGTTGGCCCCCAGGACCAGGGTGATCCTGCCCGGGGCCGCGGACGCGCTGACCCCGCGCACCGCGTCGACCTTGCCGTAGCTGACGTGCAGATCTCGGATCTCAAGCATGGGACCGCCACCGCTTTCCCAGGTAGGCCTCCTGTACCGCGGGATGGGAGACGACCTCCTGGGGCGAGCCCTCGGCCACGAGCGTGCCGGAGTTCATCGCCACGAGGTGGTCGCAGGTGTCGACCATCATCTGGACGTCGTGTTCGACGATCAGTTGGGCCAGTCCCTCGTCCCGCAGCTTGCGCATCAACTCCGAGACTTCCTGCCGTTCGGAGTGGTTCATGCCCGCGGTGGGCTCGTCGAGCAGGAGCAGCCTGGGCCGTGACGCCAGGGCGCGTGCGATCTCCACCCGGCGGGCCATGCCGTAGGACAGCTCGGTGGGCCAGGCGTCGCGGACGTCGCCCAGGCCGGTCCGCTCGATCGCCTCCTCGACCGCCTCGGAGGGCCGGTCGCGGCCCAGCCAGGACCGCAGCCTCCCGCCCGGAGCGTGCAGGTCCGCGCCGAGCTGGACGTTCTGCAGCACGGTCAGCTCCGGCAGCAGCCGCACGGTCTGGAAGGTGCGGGCCAGTCCCCGACGGGCCAGTTTCGTCGGCGGCGCGGTGTGGTACTCCTCGCCGTCGATGAGGAGGCGCCCCCGGGTGAGCGGCACCAGCCGCGTCACCGCGGCCAGGAAGGTGCTCTTCCCGGAGCCGTTGGGGCCGAGGATGCCGTAAATCCTCCCGGCGGGCAGCCGCAGTCCGAAGCCGTCCACGGCCTTGATGCCGCCGTAGTGCACCGCCACGTCCTCGGCTTCGAGGACGGGGGGCGCGGTCTCGGTGGTCGTCATTGCACCCCTCCCCTGGACTCGCCGCCGAGGGCCTGGAGCAGGGCGCGCTCCTCCGCGGTGTCGTCGGCCGGCGCCTCGGCGGTCACCGCGGCCGACCGCCGTCCGCGCAGCTTCTGGTAGAGCGTCTGGACCAGGCCGAGCAGTCCGGTGGGCATGAAGATCGCGGCGAGGATGATGATCACGCCGTAGACCACGTCCTGCCACCGGCCCGCGGAGGCCAGCACGCTCGGCAGCCAGGTGAAGATGACGGAGCCGATGAACGCCCCGATCCACGACCGCGAGCCGCCGATGATGACCATCGTCAGCGCGAGCACGATCAGGTGGAAGTTGATCTCCTCGGGGGAGACCGTGGTGCGCAGCAGGGCGTTCATCGCGCCGGCGCACGCGCCCAGCGCGCCGCTGACCGCGAAGGCCATCTGCCGCATCGGCACCACTCCGATGCCCATGGACAGCGACAGCTCCGGGTCCTCGCGGACCGCCTCGATCCGGCGGCGCAGCGGACCGCGCTCGGTGAGCGCCAGCAGCACCGCCACCACGACGCACACCGCGACCACACCGCCGGTGGTCAGGTCGCTGAGCGCCCCGTACAGCCCGTTCGCGCCGCCGGTCAGCTCGCCGCCGTTGGTGGCGAGCACCGCGATGATGAGCACGAACGCGATCGTGGCCATGGCCAGGTACAGCCCGTTGAGGCGGGCGACCAGCAGGGAGAACAGGTAGCCGACCACCGCGGCGAGGAGGACGGCCGCACCGATCGCGACGAACGCCGGAACGTCGTAGCGGAGGGTGAGGATGGCCGCGGTGTAGGCGCCGAGCCCGTAGCTGCCGACCCCGGCGAAGGAGAAGACGCCCAGCCGCAGCGGCACCTGGATGCTCAGGGCCAGCAGGAAGTTGAGGAAGGTGGCCTCGATGAGGACCAGGTTGGCCTCGTACCAGCCGATCATGTCCGCCGTACCTCCTTACGGCCGAAGATGCCGCGGGGCAGGAAGAGCAGCACCACGAAGATGAGCCCGAAGGCGACCGCGCTGGCCCAGGTGCCCGACAACTGGGTCACCACGAGCGTCTCGGCGAGCGCCAGGATCATCGACCCGGTGACCACTCCGGCGACCGATCCGATGCCACCCAGGATGATCGCGGCGAAAGCGCTGATCAGGAAGCTGTCACCGGTTTCGGCCGCGATCGATCCCAGGTAGTAGGTGAGCAGGACGCCGGCGATGCCGGCGAGTGCTCCGGCCGCGGCCATGGTGCCCAACGCCATCCGGCTGCGGTCGACCCCCATGAGGCTGGCGACCTCGGGGTTGACGCCGATGGCTCGCAGGGCCAGGCCGGCGCGGGCGGACTTGAGCCACCACGCGGCCAGGCCCGCCAGGCCGAGGGCCGCCACCAGGATGACCAGTTGCACGTTGGAGATGTGCACCGGGCCGAGCTGGTAGGTGGCGACCTTGAACGTGCTGGCGGAGAAACCGAACGGCACACTCTTGGTGTAGTGCTGGGCGATCGCCAGCAGGACACTGGCGGTGCCGATACCGCCCACGACGATCTGCATCTCGGCTTTGAGCAGATCGGGGTTGCGGCGCAGGATGAGGTTGAAGACCAGCGCCTGGGTCAGTACCGACAGCACCGTGCCCACGGCGGCGCCGAGCAGGACCATGGCCCACATCGGCAGCGCCACCGTCTGCACCACGAAGTAGGCGACCATCGCCGAGAACATGAAGGTGCTGCCGTGGGCGAAGTTGAGGATGCCGATCGTTCCCCACGCCACGCTCATACCGAGTGCGAACAGCAGGTAGAGCGACCCGAGGGTGACCGCGTTGATCAGGATCTCCAGCACAGCGGGCACCTCCTCTCGCTCGTCTCCTGTCGCACGCCTGTGTCATGCCTGTTCATCACGGTTCCGAATGGTTGTTGGACTCCGCTGGCCGCGGATCGGACAGGTCAGGACTCGCCCAGGGTGATGACGACCTCCTCGGAGCCGTCCCAACTGGCCAGCACGCCCTCGACCCGCACGTCGTTGCCCTCGAAGGTGAGCGGTCCCTGGGCGCCGTCGAAGCCCTCCGCGGCGACCTTGGCGATCCCCTCCTGGATGGCGGTGCGGTCGGCGCTGTTGGCCTCCTTGATGCCGCGGGCCAGCAGCCACACGGCGTCGTAGCCCTCAGCGGCGTAGTTGTTGGGCATCTCGCCGTACTTTTCCTGGTAGGCCTTGACGAACTCCTGGGTGGAGGGCACCTCGCTGCGGGCGCTGAAGTTGCTGGGCCACACGACGCCGGCGGCGTCCTCGCCCGCGGTCTCCAGGTTTCCGGCGCCCATCGTGCTCATGCCGATGATCTCGCCGTCGTAGCCCTTCTGCTTGAGCTGGCTGACGGCGCGGGGGTTCTGCGGGCCGAGGAGCAGCAGGAAGACCGCGTCCGGGTCGGCCTTGACGATCTCGGAGGTGACCGCGGTGAAGTCCTGGGTGTCGTTGGCGACGGTGTCGGAGCGCTTGATCTCGACGCCGTTGTCCTCGATCACGCCGGGAACCGCGTTCTCACCGAGCTCGGTGAGGGTGGGGTTGCCGCTGGTGTAGAGGACTGCGGCGGTCTCGACCTTCTTCTCCGCCAGGTAGTCGCCGATGATGTGGTAGTAGGAGTGGGCCGGTGCGGTGACCCGGTAGGTGTAGTCGCCGACCAGGACGCCGTCGCTGCCCGCCTGGTAGTAGACGACCGGGATCTGGCCCTTCTCGGCGATCGGCGAGATGGCGGACGCCTGGCTGCTCAGGCCGGGGCCGAGGATCGCGGAGTAGGTGCTGTCCGACACCGCCTGCGTCGCGAGGCTGGCGGCCTCCTGGGTGCTGTCGGAGGCGTCCTTGAGCTCGACCTCCAGCTTGGTGTCGCCGAGGAAGCCCTGCTCGTTGATCTGCTCGACCGCCAGGTCGATGCCCTTGGTGCTGTTCTCGCCGGCGAAGGAGACGGGGCCGGTCATCTCCTTGATGGACATGATGGTGATCGTCTCCGGCAGGCCTTCGGAGGCCTGGGTCCCCTCAGAGCTGCCGTTTCCGCAGCCGGCAGCCCCTGCGAGCAGCGCCGCGATCCCGGTGACCGCGAAGACGGAACGAGACCAACTCTTACGCATGTTCATGGACCATCCAATCGCAACCACATAATCATGATGATTATCGTGATGGTTGTCACGTTAGAGGCCTGGGTCACCCCTGTCCAGCCCCCCGCTGCACCCCGTCGGCACGGATGAGACCCGCCCGAGCGCCGCAGGACCCCCGTCACACCGCTCGCGACCTGCGCAAACAACCGAAAGTCACCCAACTGGGGCGCAACGCTCTAAAGATTCACGAGATTATAACTATTAACATCATTACCTGGCGAGTCCTGTAGTGGCGCGCATCCCTCCCGCCGACGCCGACCGACGGGGGGACCAACGGCGGCGCCCCGGTCGCCGCCGACCCCGTGCGGGGTCGGCGGCGACCGGGGCGCCGCGGGAGAGAGGACAGGACCGCCGGACGGCGGTAGCGCGGGAATTCCCGCGCTACCGCCAGTCGACGACTTCGTTCATCAGATTCGGCTCGCGTTCGGCGACCGTGTCCGCGTATTCCTGGAGGTGCTCGCGCATCAGCCGCTCCGCCGTCTCGGCGTCGCCGTTGATGACGGCCTCGGCAATCCGGGCGTGCGTCTCCCTGACGTGGTCGCCCTCATTGGCGATATAGACGGTCGAGGCCCGTTCGGTGAAGATGTCCTTCAACGCGCAGGCGATAAGGGTGAGCAAGCCGTTGCCGGACATCGACAGCACCTTGGTGTGGAATGCGTCGGTGGCCTGCAACCAGGGATCGGTACTGCGCGCCTCGAAACCCTGCTGCACGATGGCCCGCAGTTCCTCGTTGTCGTCCGGATCGTGCCGCTCGGCGGCGAGCCGGGCGATGAACGGCTCCAGCATCAGCCGCGCCTCGACGAGTTCGCTGAACCGGATGTCGAGGACCTGGAAGAACAGGGTGGCCATCCGCCCGAAATCGCGGCTGTCCACCTCCGACAGCACCGGGCCGCCGCCCGGTCCCGGTTTCATCCGGATCAGTCCGTGCACTTCGAGGATGCGCAGTGCCTCGCGGAGTGAACCGCGCGCCACCTGGTAGCGCTTGATCATGGCGCTCTCGGATTCCAGTACGGAATTCGGCGCGGGGCGCCTCTTGGCGATGTCGCGCACGATCTCCCGAGCGACGATCTCCGAGACCTTCTCACTGCGCCGTTCCCATGTGACGCCGGATGACCCAAATCCACTCATAATGTTCGGCAGCATACCGCTGTTCCACTCCCCCGCCGATTTCGCGGCGGTTTATCTCCGGGAAAAGAACAGGACCCAAATCCCGAATGTCACCGTTTCGCGGAGGCGGCGGAGGAGTGGCTTCGCGATTTCTCAGCTCACCGGCCCGCAGTGGCGCTGACGACCCCGCTGCCGACCAGTTCCGCCAGCTCTTCGTCGGTGAGCCGGAACTCCTCGGACAGCACCTCGTGGGTGTGCTCTCCGACCGCGGGCACCCCGTGGTAACTGGGGCCCGCGTAGCTGGCCAGGTGCAGCACCGGGCCGGGCATCAGCACCGACCGGAGCGTCTCGTTGCCGGTGATCGGCACCAGGGTGCGCTCCAGGAAGTGCGGATCGGCCACGATGTCGCTGGCGTCGTTGACCGGGGAGCTGACCACCTCGTACTCCTCCAGCACGGCCAGGGCCTGGTCGCGCGGGAGGGAGCCGACCCAGTCGGCGACCTGCTTCTGCACCAGCTCGTTGTTGGCGAGCCGGGCCGCGTTGGTCGCGAACCTCGGGTCCTTGATGAGGTCGGGCTGCCCCATGGCCGCGAACAGCCGCGCCGCGATCGTCTGGCTGGAGGCGGCGATGGCCAGGTACTTGCCGTCGGCGGCCTGGTAGATGCCGCGGGGCGAGGCCGCTCCGGTGTCGTTGCCGATGCGGGTCTGGATCTCGCCCAGTCCGGTGTAGCGCAGCACCAGGTCGCCGATGATGAACATCAGCGGCTCGTACAGCGCCACGTCCACCACGTCGCCCCGGCCGGTGCGCTCCCTGCGGTACAGGGCCATGGCCGTGCCCAGGGCCGCCGAGATCCCGGCGATGGAGTCCGCGAACCCGAACGGCGGTGCGGTCGGCGGGGTGTCCGGCCACCCGTTGATGTTGGCGAACCCGCACGAGGTCTCGGCCACGGTGCCGAAACCGGGCCGCTCCCGGTAGGGGCCGGTCTGCCCGAACCCGGAGACCCGGGTCAGCACCAGGCCGGGGTTGTGCTCGCTGAGCGCGTCGTAGCCCAGCCCCCACTCCTCCAGGCGTCCCGGACGGAAGGACTCGACCACGACGTCCACCTCGGCGGCCAGCCGCCGGACCAACTGCTGGCCCTCCGGCCGGCGCAGGTCGATGCCGACCGAGCGCTTGCCCGCGTTGAGCCGGGCGAAGCCCAGCGACAGCCCGTCCTTCTGGGGGACCCACTGCCGGGCGTAGTCCCCGGCGACCGGGTCCTCGACCTTGATGACCTGGGCGCCGAAGTCCCGCAGCATCCGCCCCGCGGTGGGAGCGGCGTACATCGAGCCGAGTTCGAGCACCCGCACTCCGGTGAGGGGGCCGTCCGCTGCGGCCCTGTGCTCCGTCATGTTCGCCTACCTTCGCAACCCTGCCGACCGAAAGGGGGACACGGGGTCAGACGACCCACTGGATGTGGCGGGGCTCCAGGAACTCCAGGATTCCCCACTCGCCGAGCTCCCGGCCGACACCGGAGCGTCCCGCGCCGCCGAAGGGGGCGTCGGGGCGCATCGCGCCGCCGCCGTTGATCCACACCGTGCCGGCGCGCAACTGCTCGGCGACGCGGCGGCCCTCCGCCAGGTCGGGCGCCCACACGTTGGCGGCCAGGCCGTAGGCGGTGTCGTTGGCCAGGCGGATCGCCTCGTCGGTGTCGCGGAACGGCAGGACCACGGCGACCGGGCCGAAGATCTCCTCCTGCACCGCGCGGGCGCTGTGCGGCAGGTTGCCCAGCAGCACGGGGTTGACGTACCAGCCCTTCTCCGGCAGCGGGGTCTCCACCTGGAGCAGCGCCTTGCCGCCCTGCTCCAGCGCCTCGGTGATGAAGCCGTTGACCCGGTCGCGGTGGTCGGGGCGGATCAGCGGGCCGATGTTGGTGGCCGGGTCCCACGGGTCGCCGACCTTCATGTGCTTGAAGGCCTCGGCCCCGGCCGCCAGGAAGCGCTCGTAGAGGTCCTCGTGGACCAGCAGCCGGGCCAGCGCCGCGCAGCCCTGGCCGGCGTTGCGGGACCAGCGCAGGTGCATGTCGACCGCGAAGGACTCGACCTCGCAGCCGGGCAGCACGATGTTGGCGGACTTGCCGCCCAGCTCCAGGGTGACGCCGTTGAGGTTGGCCGCGGCCTGGGCCATGATCTTGGCGCCCACCGCGTCGGAGCCGGTGAAGGACACCTTGTCCACGCCCGCGTGGGAGGAGAGGTACTGGCCGACGTCGGCGCCGCCGATGATGATGTTGAGCACGCCGTCGGGCAGGTCCGACTCGCGGACCAGCTCGCCCAGCAGCAGGGTGGTCAGCGGGGTGCGGGGCGAGGGCAGCAGCACCACGGTGCAGCCCGCGGCCAGCGCCGCGCCGAACTTGAAGATCGCCAGGTTGAGCGGGTAGTTGTAGCCGGTGATCGCGGCGACCACGCCCACCGGGAAGTGGTCGACGTCGCTCATCGTGGGCACCGGGATGTCGTAGGAGCCCAGGTGGACCGTGCGGTCCTTCTTGGCCGCCTCGGCCTGCCAGCGCAGGTGGCCGATGCCCATCTTCACCTGGAGGAACTCGGCGAGGGAGACGGGGGTGCCCACCTCGTTGACGATGGAGGCGAGCAGCTTCTCCCAGCGCTCCTCCATCAGGTCGGCGAGGCTGTTGATGGCGGCGCACCGCTCCTCGCCCGACATCCTCGACCAGGGGCCGAAGGCGTCCCGGGCCGCCCGGATGGCCTGGTCGACCTGCTCCAGGGAGGCGCCCCGGACGGTGGCGATGACCTCCTCGGTGGTGGGGTTGTAGACGTCCCACTGCTCGCCGGCCGGCTCGACCGGCCGGCCTCCGATGGTCAGGTCCCGCACCCCGGGGACGTAGTCGCGGATGGCGGCGATGGTCTCAGCGCTGATGGCCATCAGGCCTCTTCCTCCTTCTTGTCGGCGTCGGCGGGCTTCTTGAGCATGAGGCCCACCCGGCGGCACAGGCAGACCAGGACGTCGTCCTGGTTGTAGCCGCGGTGCTCGAACCAGACGATCCCGGAGTCGTTGCGGCTCTTGGACTCGCGCTTGTCGAGGATGGTGGTCTCGGCGCGCAGGGTGTCGCCGTGGAAGACCGGGTGCGGGAACTTGACCTCGTCGTAGCCGAGGTTGCCCAGGGTGGTGCCCATGGTCAGCTCGGGCACGTGGAACGCGCCGATGAGCGCCAGGGTGAACAGGCTGTTGAAGACGCGGCGGCCGTGGATGGTGGTCTTGGCGAACTCCTCGTCCAGGTGCAGCGGCTGGAGGTTCATCGTCAGCGAGGTGAACATAATGTTGTCCATCTCGGTGACGGTCCGGGTGAACGGGTGCTTGTACACCTTGCCCACCTCGAACTCCTCGAAGTACAGCCCTCTCATCGTCATTTCGCTTCCTCCGCGCTCTTCGCGTCGCGTGCCCGCAGGCGCTCGGCACGCTCCAGCCACTCCAGTGCCTTGTCGTAGTGGGCCTTGTCGATGTGCACGCCCCGGTAGCGCAGCGCTCCGATCCCCTCGGCTGCGGCCTTCTCGTAGGCTTCGACCAGACCCCGGTAGAAGGCGACGTCGGCGTCGGAGGGGGTGAACACGTCGTTGATGACCGCGACGTGGCTGGGGTGGATCGCGATCATGCCCCGGTAGCCGAGCTGGCGGCCCCGCCGCGCGAACTCGCGCAGGCCGTCGAGGTTCTCCAGGTCCTCCCACAGCCCGGTGAGGGCGTGGATGCCGGCCTCGCGGCAGGCGAGCAGGATGCGGCTGCGGTGGTAGAGCGTCTCGGTGCCCTCCAGCGTCCACTCGTAGCCCACGGCCCGGGCGATGTCGGCGTGCTCGGCGGTCGGGCCGATCATGGCGCCCACCCGCGGGGACGCGGTGGCCACCTCCAGGCAGGAGTGGATGGCGCGCACCGTCTCCACCGGGATGATGTACTCCAGACCGCTGACGCCGTTGCGGGCCTCGAAGTGGTCCAGCAGCGCGTCGTAGCGCAGCACGTCGGTGGCCTGCTCCACCTTGGGGGCGAAGATGCCGGTCAGCCCGGGGACCACGACCTCCTCCAGGTCGGCGCCGGTCATCTTGGTGTGCAGCGGGTTGACCCGGACGAACAGGCCGACGTCGGGGTGGTCGGCGCGCACCCGGCGGATGGACTCGGCGACCGTGGCCCGGGCGGCGGCCTTCTCCGCCTGGGGCACCGAGTCCTCCAGGTCGAGCACGATCGCGTCGGCTCCGGACGCCAGCGCCTTGGCCACCCAGGTGGGGCGGTGGCCGGGGACGAAGAGGACGGAACGGTAGGGCTGCATCAGTAGCTCCTCGGCAGGCCCAGGACGTGCTCGGCCACGTAGTTGAGGACCATCTCCTGGCTGATCGGCGCGATGCGCATCAGCCGGGCCTCGCGGAAGTACCGCTCGACGTGGTACTCCTTGCTGTAGCCGTAGCCGCCGTGGACGCTCAGCGCGGCGTCGGCGGCGAAGAACCCGGCCTCGGCGGCCAGGTACTTGGCGGCGTTGGCCTCACGGCCGCTGGGCTGGCCGTTGTCGATGAGCCAGGCGGCGCGCTGGCACATCACGTCGGCGGCGTCGAGCTTGATCAGGGCCTCGGCCAGCGGGAAGGCGATGCCCTGGTTCTTGCCGATGGGGCGGCCGAAGACGGTGCGCTCCTTGGCGTAGTTGGTGGCCCGGCGCAGCGCGGCGCGGCCGATGCCGATCGCGGCGTTGGCGGAGATGACCCGCTCGGCGTTGAGGCCGGCGAGGATGGTCTTGAAGCCCTTGCCGACCTCGCCGATGACGTCCTCGTCGGCGACGAACAGGTCGTCGATGAACAGCTCGTTGGTGTCGATGGCGTTGCGGCCCATCTTGGGGATGCGGCGCACCGTGACGCGCTCGCGGTCCAGGGGCGCGAAGAACAGGGTCAGCCCGTCGGTCTTCTTGGCGACCTGGTCGCGCGGGGTGGTGCGGGCCAGCAGGATCAGCCGCTCGGCCTCCTGGGCCTTGGTGATCCACACCTTCTTGCCGGAGATCAGCCAGCCGCCGTCGACCTTGCGGGCGAAGGTGGACAGGTTGGTGGTGTCGGTGCCCGCGTCGGGTTCGGTGACGGCGAAGGACACGTGCAGGTCGCCGGTGACGAGGCGGGGCAGGAAGCGCTGCTTGAGGTCCTCGCTGCCGTACTTGATGATCGGCTCGAAGCCGAAGATGCCGATGTGGACCGCGCTGCAGCCGTTCATGCCGGCGCCGGAGGCGGCGATCTCCTGCTCCACGATGGCGGCCTCGGTGACGCCGAGTCCGCCGCCGCCGTACTCGGTGGGCACGGTCAGGCCCAGCCAGCCGCCCTTGACCACGGCGTTGTAGAAGTCCCAGGGGAACTCCTGCGACTGGTCGTGCTCCATCCAGTAGTCGTCGGAGAAGTTGGCGCACAGGTCGCGCACCGCGGCGCGGATGTCCTCGTGCACCGTGTCCTTGCTGAAGTCCATGGGGTCCTCCCGGTGGGCCCGCCCGCGCGGGGCTCGGGCCGCGCGGGCGGGTCGGTGTCCAGTCGCTACTTGGCGGTCAGCCCGCCGTCGACGGGGATGGTGACGCCGGTGACGTAGCTCGCGTCGTCGCTGGCGAGGAAGGCGATGACGGAGGCGATCTCCTCGGGCTGGGCGCCGCGGCCGAGCGGGATGCCGCTGATGAAGTCCTTGGTCAGCTCGGAGACGTCGGCCCCCGGCTCACGGCCGAAGAACTGGGCGAGCATGGGGGTCTGCACGGTCCCGGGGCAGATCACGTTGACACGGATGCCGTCGGGGGCCCCCTTGAGGGCGAGGGCGCGGGTGAAGGGGACGAGGGCGCCCTTGGTCAGCGAGTAGAGCGGGCTGAAGGGGGAGCCGACGAGCGCCGAGGTGGAGGAGGTCATGGTGATCGACCCCTTGCCCTCGGCGGCCTTGAGCAGGTCGTAGCCGAGGGTGCAGGTGTAGTAGGCGCTCTTGATGTTGACGTCGATGTTCTTCTGCCACTGGGCGTCGTCGGTCTCGATGCCGGCCGGGCCGGGCATGCCGACCTGGGCGTGCAGGACGTGCAGGACGCCGTGCTCGGAGCGGATGCGGTCGAACAGCGCCTTGAGGCTGTCGTTGTCGGTGGCGTCGACCTGGACCGGGGTCGCCTTGCCGCCCGCGGTGGTGATCTCCTCGGCGACCTTGCGCGCCGCGTCCTCGCTGAGGTCGGCCACGTAGACGGTGGCTCCCTCGGAGGCCAGGCGGTGCGAGATGGCACGGCCCATGCCGGATCCGCCACCGACGATGGCGGCGACACGTCCTTCAAAACGGCGCATTATCGCGTCCTTTCCCAACAGTGGTTTGTTCGGCCTGGTCGTCGTGCGGGGCGCACCGGCGGGGGTGCGCCGTCCTGCGTCCACCGCGGCTCACACAATCCGCGCACCCTATTACTTCTAATCATCATAATGGTTTATGTGATGTAGGTCAAGGGTGTCCCCGGCCCAGGCCACACGGTCCGGGGCGGTTGCCGCGGCGGGGTCAGCCGCGCTGCTTGGCGAGTCGGCGGGCCAGGGAGTCGAGCAGCACCTCGGTGGCCCCCTCGTAGATGCGCAGCGGACGCGCGTTCCGGTAGAGGCGTTCGATCTTGGAGCCGCGGACCAGCCCGAAGCGCCCCATGGTCTGCACCGAGCGGTCGACCACCCTTCCGGCGGCCTCCGTGGCGCTGACCTTGGCGATCGAAGAGTAGTCCAGGTGGCCCAGCGGGTCGCTCTTGGCCAGCGCCGCCGCCCGGTAGGTGATGGCCCGGGCCGTCTCGACCTCGCTCCACGACAGGGCCAGGCTCTGCGAGACCGCGCCCAGCTCCAGCAGCGGGCGGCCGAACTGCTTGCGGTTCCGGGCGTGGCGCAGGGCCTCGTCCAGGGCGGCCTGGGCCAGGCCGACCGCCGAGCCCGCCACGGTCACCCGGAACACCGCCAGGGTCTGCAACATCAGGGAGAACGCCTTGCCGGGAACGCCCAGGCGGTGGTTCTCGGGCACCTCGACGCCGTCGAAGTGCAGCTCGCCCAGGATGTGGGGGGCGATCAGGTCGTCGCCGCGCCGCACGGTGAGGCCCGGCGCGTCGGCGGGGACCAGCACCATGGAGTAGCCCTCGCCCTCGCGGCCGAGGACGCAGTAGAAGTCGGCGGCGCCGCCGTTGGTGATGAACGACTTGCGGCCGTCGACCCGCACGCCCGCGGCGGTGGCCTGGATCGTCGTGGTGACGCCGCGCAGGTCGGAGCCGATGTCCGGCTCGGTCAGGGCGAGCCCGGCGATCGCCTCCAGGCGCGCCACCCGGGGCAGCCACTCGCGCTTGAGCTCCTCGGTGCCGCCGACGGTGAGCGAGTAGCTGCCCACCCCCTGCATGCCGAACAGCGAGTCCAGGTGGGCCGAGGTGTACATGAGCGCCTCGCGCACGACGGCGATCGCGAGCGGGTCGAGGACGTCGCTCTCACCCCCGTAGGCCGCGGGCACCACCTGGCGCGCCAGGCCGCTGTCGCGCAGCACCTCGGCCACGCCCTCGTGCACCTCCACTGCGGCGTCCGCCTCGTCGGCGAACTCCTCGACCCGCTCGGCCACGGAACGCGCGAGCTGCTGGATCTCGCGGTGGCGCGGACCCAGGTCGAACAACTGCCCCTCTTCCACGATCGCCTTCTCCCTCGAAGCGGTGTGCTGAAACGGTCCGGGCCGGTCCGGCGGCTCCCCCGGGTGCGGTCGGCGGGCCGTCCGCCCGCCGGAGGCCGCCGCCGGACGGCTCAGCGGCGCTGGTTGAACTTGCGGCCCAGCAGCTCGGAGACGATGCGCATGCGCTGCATGTTCGGCGTGCCGCCCGCGATGGCCCAGCCGTGGGCGTCGCGGTGCAGCCGCTCCAGGCCGTACTCCTCCGTGTACCCGTTTCCGCCGTGCAACTGCATGGCCAGGTCGGTGACCCGCTTGGCCATCTCGTTGGCGGAGCACTTGGCCAGGGAGACCAGCAGCGGGTCGGGCAGCTTGCCGCCCTCGGCGCTGGCCGCGGCGCGCTGCTGCAACAGCCGCGAGGAGTCGACCTGCATCACCATGTCGGCCAGGGTGAGCTGGACGCTCTGGAACTCGATGAGCTGCTTGCCGAACTGCTCGCGCTCCTGGACGTACTTGATGGTCCGGTCCAGCGCCTCCTGGCCGATGGCCAGGCTCATCGTGGTGTTGCCCAGGCGCTCGATGGAGAAGACGCCGAACAGCTTGCCGAAACCGCCCGCGGGGACGACCAGGTTCTCCTTGGGCACCCACACCTCGTCGAGGATGACGTCGGCCGAGGGGATGCCGCGGAAGCCCATGAGCCGCTCGGGGGGGCCGAAGCTGAGACCGGGGGTGCCCTTGTCGACGACGAGCGCGCCGATCGCCCGGGAGCCGGGCTCGTCGTTGAGCCGGGCGTAGACGAGGTACTGGTCGGCCTCGCCGCCGTTGGAGATCCAGCGCTTGGTGCCGGTGATGACGTAGCCGTCGCCGGAGGGGCGGGCCGTGGTGCGCATGTCGGTCGCGGCGGAGCCGGCGTCGGGCTCGGAGATGGCGACGGCCATGGTCTTGGCACCGGAGATGATGTCGGGGAGCCAGCGCTCGCGCTGCTCCTCGGTGCCCAGGTAGTTGATCACCTGGGCCGGTCCGGTGTTGGCCTCGAAGATCTGGAAGGCGGCCGGCCGGCAGACCCGGCCGAACTCCTCGATCACCGCCAGCGCCTGGGCCAGCGGCGCACCGGCGCCGCCGTAGCGCTCCTGGTGGGCGATACCGAGGAACCCGAGCTCGCCCAGGCGGAGCCGCTCCTCGCGCGAGATCGGCTTGCGCTCGACGTCCAACTGCTCGGCGATCGGCCCGTACACCTCGCGGGCGACCTTCGCAGCAAGTTCACGGATCTCCGTGTACTCATCGACGGGTCTGGCCGTCATGGGGCTACCCCCTTCCGGTCTTGGTTAATCATTATACTAGATTTCAGCATCCAGCAGTCCCCGGGTCAACAGCCGCCGCGCCGCCACCGCAACCCGCCTCCGAAGCAGCCCTCTGCAGCCCCGGGGGCACCGGAAAGCCGTACGCCCCGCCGACCCCGCCCGCGAGCCACCCCGGGACGGGCACCCCCGGGAGGCGCCGGCGGGACCGTCGCACACCTCCGGCATTGGAGATCAGCGTACCATAATCATTGTTATGTTGATCAGCAATTATGGGAATGTTGGGTTCCGATCCTCCTCAGACGCCACAACATGCCGGGGGCGCCCCGTGTCGGGACGCCCCCGGCATGCGTGGAGACGGGCGAAACAGCGCGGCGGCGCGCCCCGGGTCGGAGCTACCGGCCGGTCCAGCGCGGCTCGCGCTTCTCGACGAACGCGAGCGCGCCCTCCTTGGCGTCCGCCGACTTGCGCACCGGGTCGACGTACTCCTCCTGGCGTTCGAACTGGGTGTCCAGCGGCCAGTCCACCGAGTTGACCAGCACCTGCTTGGAGGCGGCCAGGGCGAGGGGCGCGTTGGCGGCGACCTCCTCCGCGAGGTCGAGCGCGGCCTCGAACGCCTTGCCGGGCTCGGTGAGCCGGTTGACCAGGCGCACCTCGGCGGCCTCGGTGGCCGGCCACATCCGGCCGGTGAGGACGAGCTCCATGGCCAGGTGGTAGGGGATGCGGTGCTGCAGGCGCAGCAGGCCGCCCGCGGCGGCGGTGAGGCCGCGCTTGACCTCGGGCAGGCCGAACTTGGCCTCCGAGGAGGCCACGATCAGGTCGCACGAGAGCACGATCTCGAAGCCCCCGGCCAGGGCGTAGCCCTCCACCGCCGCGATGAGCGGCTTCTTCGGCGGCTGCTGCACCAGTCCGGCGAACCCGCGGCCCGGCACGATCGGCCGCTCACCGCGGGCGAAGCCCTTGAGGTCCATCCCCGCGCAGAACGTGCCGCCCGCCCCGGTGATGACGCCGACGCTGAGGTCGGGTCGGCTGTCCAGGGTCTCCAGGGCCTCGGCGATCTGGAAGGCCATCGCCTGCGACATCGCGTTGCGGGCCCGGGGGCGGTTCATGGTGAGCACGAGCACCCGCCCGCGTTCCTCGACGAGGAGCTCGGGTGCGTCGTCGTTGGTGGTGCTGCTCATCTTGGGTTCTCTCTCCTGCTGCCCGCCGGGGCGGGCGGGTCCGGTGTCCTCAGCGCGCGCTCATGCGCAGGGCGCCGTCCAGGCGGATGACCTCGCCGTTGAGCATCTTGTTCTCGATGATGTGCTGGGCGAGCATGGCGTACTCGTCGACGTGGCCCAGGCGGTTGGGGTGCGGCACCGACCGGCCGAGGGCGTCGCGGATCTCCTGGGAGAAGCGGCTGAGGATGGGGGTGTCGAACACGCCCGGGGCGATCGTGGCGACCCGGATCTTCTTGGAGGCCAGGTCGCGGGCGGCGACGATGGTCATGCCGGCCACGCCGGCCTTGGCGGAGGCGTAGGGGATCTGCCCGATCTGGCCCTCGTAGGCGGCGACCGAGGCGGTCAGCACGCACACGCCCCGCTCCTCGTCGACGACCTCGTTCTTCGCCATGCGGGCGGCGGCCAGGCGCAGCACGTTGAAGGTGCCGAACAGGTTGATCCGGACGATCTCCTCGTAGGTCTCCAGGGAGCCGGGGCTGCCGTCCTTCTCGACCACGCGCACGGTGGCGCCCCGTCCGGCGCAGTGCACCAGAGCGCGCAGCGGGGCGGCGGCCTCGGCGCGGTCGAGCGCCGCGTCGACCGCCGCGGGGTCGGTCACGTCCGCGGGGGCGAACGTCCCGCCGATCTGCTCGGCCACCTCGGCTCCCTTCGACTGGGGCAGGTCGACGATGACCACGTGCGCCCCCTGCTTCGCCAGCCGCGCCGCGGTCGCCGCGCCCAGACCGGAGGCCCCTCCGGTCACCACGACGGAAGCTCCGTTGACGTCCACGCTGTCTCCTCCGAAAGTCGCTGTCAGATGCGTTCGATGATGGTGGCGTTGGCCATGCCCCCGGCCTCGCACATCAGTTGCAGGCCGAACTGCTGGTCGTTGTCCTCCAGCGCGTGCAGCATCGTGGTCATCAGCCGCGCGCCCGAGGCGCCGAGCGGGTGGCCGAGCGCGATCGCACCGCCCCGCGGGTTGACCTTGGCGATGTCGACGTCGAACTCGGCGAGCCAGGCCAGGGGGACGGGGGCGAACGCCTCGTTGATCTCGACGTGGTCGATGTCGGACAGCGACAGGCCAGAGCGCTCCAGGACCTTGCGGGTGGCCGGGATGGGAGCGGTCAGCATGAGCAGCGGGTCGTCGCCGCACACCGCCATGGAGTGGACGCGGGCGCGCGGGGTGTAGCCGAGCTCCTCGCACTTGGCACGGCTCATCAGCAGCAGCGCGCTGGCCCCGTCGGTGATCTGCGAGGAGTTGCCCGCGGTGATGCTCCAGTCGATCTCGGGGAAGCGCTCGGACAGCTCGTGGGTGGCGAAGACGGTCTTGAGGCCGGCGAGCTTCTCGACGGTGCTGCCGGGGCGGATCGTCTCGTCGCGGTCGACGACGCCGGCCGGGGTGCGCACCGGGACGATCTCCCGGTCGAACTGGCCGGCCTCCTGGGCCCGGGCGGCCAGTTGGTGGGAGCGGACGGAGTACTCGTCCAGCGCGGTGCGGTCCAGCTTCCAGCGTGCCGCGACCAGCTCGGCCGCCACTCCCTGGGAGACCAGCCCGGGCGCGTAGCGCTCGGCGACCATGGTGCCGTAGGGGTCGGCTCCCATGCGCGCGGAGCCCATGACGACGCGGCTCATCGACTCCACGCCGCCGGCGACCACGATGTCGTAGGAGCCGGCCATGATGCCCTGGGCGGCGAAGTGGACCGCCTGCTGGCTGGAGCCGCACTTGCGGTCGATCGTGGTGGCCGGGACGTGGGTGGGGAAGCCGGCGCCCAGCCAGGCCATCCGTCCCGGTGTCGCGGACTGCTCGCCCACCTGCGACACGCAGCCGATGATGACGTCGTCCACGGTCCCCGGGTCGAGGTCGTGGCGCGAGATCAACTGCTGGAGGGTCTGGGCGAGCAGGTCCACCGGGTGAACGTCGGCGAGGGCTCCGCCCTCACGGCCGCGACCGGCGGCGGTGCGCACCGCGTCGACGATGACCACATCGTTGGATCGCGCTTTTGACATGAATATTTCTTATCATGATTTGGATCATTCGTCTATATCTGGGCACAGCGCGATCCCCGGCGACGCTGCTCCTGGGGAGGGGGACGGCGTCGCCGTCACCACAGCAGCGGTCAGGAGCTCCAGACGATGGGGGCGTCGAGCACGTCGGGGAACTTCTTCTCGGCGTAGCGGACGTACTCCTGGATGTGCCGGGACATCGCCTCGGCGGAGGCGTCGGGGTCGCGCGAGGCGATCGCCTCGTAGATGCTCAGGTGGGCCTTGTGCACCGCGGCGCGCCGGAACTGGGGGTAGTCGATGCCGATGGCCGAGCCGTCCAGGATGCCGAGCAGGGAGTCCACCAGGTAGCCGAACATCACGTTGCCGGAGCCGTGGGCGATGAGGTCGTGGAAGCGCTTGTTCTCCTCCAGGAAGACCTCCTGGTCCTCCAGGTTGTCGTACATGGTGTCCAGGCTCTGCTTGAGCTCTTCCAGCTTCTCGTCGCTCATGCGCTCCGAGGCCAGCCGCGCCATCATGGGCTCCAGCGCGGTGCGCGCCTCGGTGATGGTGCGGAAGGGCGCCTTCTCGAACTGCATGAGCAGGGTCAGCGTGGTGGTCAGGCTGCTGGCGTCCGGCTGCTGGACGACGGGGCCGCCGCCCGGACCCGGGCGCAGCGAGATGACCCCCTGGAGCTCCAGGAAGCGCAGCGACTCGCGCAGGGTCCCCCGCCCCACGGAGTACTCGTCGAGCATGACCCGTTCGGGGGGCAGCCGGTCGCCCACCGTGTTGCCCCGTCGGTTGATGTCGGCGACGATCTGCTGGGCGACCAGCATCGCCGTCTTCTGCGGCCGCAGCGGCGGCTGTGCCATGGCAAGCACCTCACGTCTCGGTCGGTCCTCCGGCGACACAGACGTCACCAGATAGACTAATGATACGCATAGTTAGTTCATTTTACCTTTTCCCTGCTACGTTGCGAAACACGTTCGTTACGAGCGGTCCCGGCCGCAGCGTCGGCGCGTCGGGGAAAAGCGTGTGGGCCGCCGCTCCGTGAGGAGCGGCGGCCCACACGGTCGTGGCTCGCCGGAGGCACTCGGTCAGGGCCGGGCGCTCACCGGGTGAAGACGATCTTGCCGAACAGCTCCCCCTCGGCCATGGCCGCGAAGCCGTCGCGCGCCCGCTCCAGCGGCATCGTGTCGTGGATGACCGGACGCACCCCGGTGACGTCGAGGAAGTCCAGCAACTGGGCGAGCTCGCGGCGGCTGCCCATGGTGGAGCCCAGCACCCGCAACTGCTTGAAGAAGATCCGGGTCAGCTCGGCGTCGTCGGGGTTGGCGCCCGAGGTCGCCCCCGAGATCACCAGGGTGCCGCCCGGACGCAGCGACCGGATCGAGTGCGACCAGGTGGCCCGGCCGACGGTCTCCATGACGGCGTCCACCCTGACCGGGAGGCGCTCACCGGAGGCGAGGGCCTCGTGTGCGCCCAGCTCCAGGGCGCGCCTGCGCTTGGCCTCGTCGCGGCTGGTGGCGAAGACCCGCAGCCCCGCGGCGCGGGCCAGGGCGATCAGCGCGGTGGCCACGCCGCCGCCCGCCCCCTGCACCAGCACGCTGTCGCCCGGCTTGAGCTGGGCCTGGGTGAACAGCATCCGGTAGGCGGTCAGCCACGCGGTCGGCAGGCAGGCGGCCTCCTCGAACGACAGCGACTTCGGCTTGGGGACGAGGTTGCTCCTGGGCACGGCCACCTTCTCGGCCAGGGTGCCCTGGTAGCGCTCGCTGAGCAGGGTGCGGCCCGGGTCGAGGGTCTCGTCGCCGGTCCAGTCGGCACTGCCGACGACGGCGTGGACGACCACCTCGTTGCCGTCCTCGTCGTAGCCGGCGGCGTCGCAGCCGAGGATCATCGGCAGGTACTCCTCGCGCAGGCCCACACCGCGCAGCGACCAGAGGTCGTGGTGGTTGAGCGCCGCGGCCCGGACCGTGACGACCGCCCAGTCCTCCGCCGGCTCGGGCTCGGGGCGCTCCCCCAGGCGCAGCGCGGACAGCGGATCATCGGGCGAAAAACTCTCGGCGTAGACAGCGAACATCCACTTCCCCCTCACTCGTGGCCGCCATCGGTCTGCCGGAGTATAGAACCCGCCCCCATCTGCGGAATCCACTGCCCCCGGGGCGTGTCCCGGGGCCGCGCCCCGCGGAGGCCCGGCTCCGGGACACGCCCCGCCGCGGAGTCGTGGCCGCTACTCGACGGTGATGGCCCGCTCCGGGCAGGCCTCCGCGCCGTCGCGCGCCGCCGCCTCCAGGTCCGGTCCCACCTCGTCGAGGAGCACCTCGGCGTGCCCGTCCTCCTCGCGCGGTGCGAAGACGTCGGGCGCGGTCATGTAGCACACGCCGTGCCCCTGGCACTGCTTTCCGTCGACTCGGACGCGCATGTTGCCCTCCTCGAAGCCGGAGTTCCTGTCCTCCAGCCGTCTTGACATCGATGATTTTCAGTATAACGATTATCAGTAGGACCGCAATAAAGATCACATGAATACGCGCCTTCGTCACAGACGACAGCCGCCCAGGTCACAACGGACTTCCGCGCACTACAGGAAGGGTATTGAGCATGAGCAACCCCACGCGTTGCCCGGTGATCCACTTCGACCACCACTCACCAGAGCACGCGGCGGACCCGGTCGCCTCGTACCGAGCCCTGCGGCAGTCCCACAAGCGGGGCTGGACCGAGGCTCACGGCGGCTACTGGGTGCTGTCGGACTACCAGAGCGTGTTCGACGCGGCCCGTGACGACGACCTGTTCTCCTCCACCCGCGAGGCGGCCGGCACCGACGGCCTGGCGATCGTCATCCCCCCGACCCCGGTGCACCACCACATCCCCATCGAGGTGGACCCGCCGGAGTTCCGCAAGTACCGCAAGATCGTCAACCGGATCACCGCTCCCTCCGCGGTGGACCGGATGACGGAGATGGTCGAGCGCTACACCGTCGCCTTCGTCGACAGCGTCATCGAGTCCGGCGAGTGCGACTTCACCACGGTCATCGGCGTGCCCGCGATCGTCACCATCGACTGGCTGGGCCTGCCCGTGAAGGACTGGAAGCGCTACGCCGACGCCCACCGCGCCACCCTGGCCGAGCCCCAGGACAGCGAGGCGTTCCGCCACGCCGTCGAGGTGGAGATGCCCGCCCTGGCCCAGCAGATGTGGGACACCATCCGGGCCCGGCGCGAGCAGCCCACCGACGACGTCATCAGCTTCCTGGTCGCCCAGGAGATCGACGGCCGCCCGATCACCGACGACGAGGTCTTCGCCATCGTCGACCTGCTCGTCTCCGGCGGCACCGGCACCACGGCCTCGCTGGTGAGCCAGGCCCTGGTGTGGCTGGCCAAGAACCCCGACGTCCGCCAGGAGCTCATCGACGACCTGAGCCTGCTCGACCGCGCGGTCGAGGAGTTCCTGCGCGTCTTCTCCCCCACCCAGGCGCTGGCCCGGACCGTCACCCGCGACGTGGAGTTCCACGGCTGCCCGATGAAGAAGGGCGACCGGGTCCTGCTGTCGTGGGCCTCGGCCAACCGCGACGAGGAGCAGTTCGAGAACCCCGACACCATCGACATCCGGCGGTGGCCCAACCGCCACGTCGCCTTCGGCATCGGCGTCCACCGGTGCGCGGGCTCCCACCTCGGCCGCCTGATGGCCAAGCGGCTGCTGCAGGAGATCCTCACCCGCATGCCCGACTACACGATCGACTTCGACGCTCTGAAGCACTTCCACGACCAGGGGACCAACGTGGGCTTCCGGAGCATCCCCGCCCGGTTCACCCCCGGCAAGCGCGTGCTCCCCGAGTCCGAAGCCGTCATCGGCTGACCGAACTGACAGGGACGTCCCGAACATGGAACGGATGGTCATCGCGGGCGGCGGCCTGGCCGCGGTCCGGACCTGCGAGCAGCTCCGCTCCCGCGGCTACACGGGCGAGCTGGTCATGCTCTGCGCCGAGCCGCACCCGCCCTACGACCGGCCGCCGCTGTCGAAGGCCGCGCTCACGGAGGAGGAGCACGACTCCACCTTCCCCACCGACTACGCGGAGCTGTCGGTGGACGTGCGTCTCGGCGTCGCCGCCACCGGTCTGGACCCCGCCTCCCGCACGGTGCGGACCAGCGAGGGCGAACTGTCCTACGACACGCTCGTCATCGCCACCGGCGCCTCCCCCGTGCGGCTTCCCGGTCCGGGCCGCCAGTTCACGGTGCGCACCGTGGACGACGCGGTCCGGCTCAGGGCCGAGCTGAAGCCCGGCCAGCGGGTGGTGCTGGTGGGCGCGAGCTGGATCAGCGCCGAGGTCGCCACCGCGGCGCTGCGCCAGGGCTGCTCGGTGACCTGCGTCGAGGCGGGACCGGCGCCGCTGGCCGCCGCGCTGGGGCCGGCGGTGGGCTCCCGCTTCCTGCCCTGGTGGTCGGAGGTGGACCTGCGGCTCGACACGGGGGTCGCGGAGGTCACCGAGACCGGGGTCCGGCTGACCGACGGCGGCCACGTGGACGCCGACGTCGTCGTGGTGGGTGTCGGGGTCCGCCCCGACACCGGCTGGCTGGAGGGCTCCGGCATCGAACTGGACCGGGGCGTGGTGGTCGACGAGCACCTGCGCACCTCGCTGCCGGGGGTCCTCGCCCTCGGCGACGTGGCGGTGCGCTGGTCGCCGCGGTGGAACACCCGGCTGCGCGTCGAGCACTGGGACGACGCCCGGGAGGCGGCGCGCACCGTCGCGGGTGTCGCGCTGCACGACCCGTCCTGCGGGGAGCCGCTGCCCGTGCACGACCCGATCCCCTACTTCTGGAGCGACCAGTTCGGGCACAAGATCCAGTACGTCGGCCACCACGGCCCCGACGACACCCTGGTCGTCCGCGGGGACGGCGGGGAGCGGTGGTCCGCGGCCTGGCTGACCCCCGACGGCCGACTCACCGCCCACCTGAGCATCGACTCGCCGCGCCAGATGGTCGACGCTCGGATGGCCATCCAGGCGGGCGTCCGCCCCGACGAGGCGGCGCTGCGCGACCCCGAGGCGAAACTCGCGCCCTCCCGCGGGAAGTAGCCCCGGACGGTCGGCTCCGCCTCCCGCACCCCTGTACGGAGCCGACCGCCTCCCCCGCGGCCCCTTGCCCGGTGTGCGGTGCACAACCGGGTAGGGGGCTGCGCATGCAGACCTTCCTGCCGCTTCCCACCTTCGCGGCCTGCGCCGCGGCCCTGGACGACCGCCGTCTGGGCAAGCAGCGCGTGGAGACGTTGCAGATCCTGCGCGCCCTGGTGTGGCCCTCCTACGGCTGGCAGCGGCACCCGGCCGTGGCGATGTGGCGGGGCTTCGTCCCGGCGCTGGCGGCCTACGGGGTGGCGGTCTGCGCCGAGTGGCGGCTGCGGGGCCGCGCGGACGCCGTCCTGCCCGCGCTGCTGGAGTTCACCGGGGGCCGCGTGCCGCGGGAGGCGGACCTGGCCGCCCGCGACCTGCTGCCGCCGTGGCTGGGGGACGAGGAGCTGCACCGGTCGCACCGCTCCGCCCTGGTCCGCAAGGACCCCGACCACTACCGGCCGCTCTTCGGCGACGTGCCCGCCGACCTGCCCTACGTGTGGCCGCCGCCGGTCTTTCCCCGCTGGCCGCTGCGGCGCTCCGGGGACGGTCCGCTGCCGCTCGCCGCGGCCCTTGGCCTGCTGGACTGGGCGGACCCGCCGCCGGAGCAGGTGGCGGCGGTGCGCCGCCTGGCCGCCGGAGCCGACGCGACCGTGCCTGTCCCCGATCCGCACGCCCCTGCCGCGGTGGCGCTGCTGGCCGGGCTGTGCACCCCCGGGACGACGCTGTGGCTGGTCCCCGGCAGGCCGCCGCCCGAACCCCCGCCGCACGACCCCGTGGCGGAGGCCGACTTCGGCCGGGCGGTGGGCCGCACCGGCCGCTCGGTGGCCCGGCCGCCCGGCCCGGCGGAGACCGCGGCGACGTCGGAGGAGGCGTCCGCCGAGCCGGAGTTCCGCTTCCGGCGGGTCCTCCCTCCGGGGGAGGCCGCGGCGGCGGTGCCCCCGGGGACCGGACTCGTGGTGGTCGCCGGAGCCGACCTGGCCGCCCCCGGGGCGGAAGTGCCGGTGCTGCGTCTGCTGCCCGCCCCGCCGACCTGAGCGAGGACTTTCCGCTCCCCCCGCGCGAAAGCCGACACGGTGCCGGAGACTGCACCACACAGATACGTTGTGTAACTATACAGTCACCAAACGACATGACATTGGGGGGAGTCATGCGTCGTCTCACGACGATCGTCCTCACCGGGGCGCTGGCCGGTGCTCTGCTGTCCACCAGCGCGTCCACGGCCTCGGCCGACACCGAGAACGCACCGGTGGTCCTGCCGGGCTGTGCGGTGACCTTCGTGCCCGACGGCGGGGACATCGACGTCGCCGAGTGCTTGCAGCCGCTGCGGGAGCACTCCGCGGCCGGCGGCCGCGACCGGGGCCGGGACCACGACGACTGGGACCACGTCTCCTACGTGGTCGTGACCGAGCACGGCCCGTGGGGGTCCCGCGCCGAGCGCCAGGGCTGGCACCTCTACTTCGTCGAGCCCGGCCTGTACTACATCCCGCAGCGGTTCAACGACCAGGCCAGCGCGTGGGGCTCCTACGGGTTCTGCGGCTACTTCCACGTCCACGCCCCGGGCACCCGCCCGGCGGCGTTCTTCCCGAAGAACCGGGCGGGCAACTTCCCGTACGGCAAGGTCGGCAACGACGAGCTGTCCGGGGTCAGCGTCTACGAGCACTGCGGCTAGCGGTCCGGCCGCGGGGCGGGACCGCCCCGCGGCCGCCGGGGTTACCGCACGTCGGCGGGGGCAGTTGGGCAGCGTTGGGGAACGGACCCACCCGCGCGGAGAGTTCCTTATGACGCACCGGACAGAGCACCGCCGACGCCCCGACGGACCGGCCACGGCCGACCCGCTGCTGCTCCCGAAGGTCCTGAGCCGACTGGACGTCGGCGTGTACGTGACCGACGAGCAGGAACGGATCGTCGCGGTCAACCCGCGTGCGGAGGAGCTGCTCGTCCGGCCGGCGGCGTCCCTCGTCGGCCGCAACGCCCACGACCTGCTGCACCGGGGGGCGGGCGGCACCCCGCTGCCGCGCGCCCAGTGCCAGTTGATGAAGGTCTTCCGCAGGGGGAGGGCCGGCCACGGCGGCAGCAAGTGGTTCGTGCGCGGCGACGGGACCCTGCTGCCGGTGGTCTGGCTGATCACCCCGTACCAGTTGGCCGACGGGTCGACCGGGGTGGCGGTGCTGTTCCACGAGCGCGCCGCGGAGCAGTCCAAGGCGCTCGGCTCGGTGGAGTCCGCCGACCACGTGGCGGCGCTGTCGGCCCTCGCCGACAGCCTGTCCCTGATCTCCGCGACCACCACGGTGCTGGCCTCCAACCTGGAGATGGCGGAGACGCTGCGCCGCCTGGTGCGGCTGGTCCTGCCGTACCTGGCCGACTGGGCCGTGGTGGACCTGATCAACGAGGACGGCGACCTGCAGCGGGTCGCCGTGATGCACTACCAGGACGAGCAGCACGTGCGCGTCGAGGAACTGGAGGGCCCGCTGCCATCGGTGTCCCCGCACTCCGTGATGCCGCTGTCGCGGGTGCTGATGGGAGCGCCCGTGACCCGGCTCAGCCCCGACGACTACACCGACCCCCTGGACTCGGACATGGCGGTGGTGCAGCGCAGGCTGTTCGAGGCAACAGGCATGCGCTCGGCGATCGCCGCGCCACTGCGCGGCCGGGGCGACGAGGTGCTGGGCGTGCTGACCCTGGGGCGCTCCGGGCAGCGCCCCGACTTCGACTCCACCGAGATCATGCTGGTCGACGACATCGCGCTCCAGGCGGGACTGGCGCTCGACTACGAGCAGCAGCGCCGGGTCGCCGAGGCGATGCAGCGCTATCTGCTGCCGCAGCTCCCCCGGGTCCCGGGGATGGCTCTGGCGGCGCGCTACCATCCCGCGCCGCACTCCTCCCGGGTCGGCGGCGACTGGTACGACGCGTTCGTGCTGCCCGACGGCACGCTCGCCCTGGTGCTGGGCGACGTCATGGGCCACGACCTGCACTCGGCGGCCCGCATGGCCGAGGTCCGCAGCATGCTGCGCGCGTTCGCCTGGGACTTCGAGTCGCCTCCCGGAGTGATCGTCTCCCGGCTGGACCGGGCGCTGGCCGCCATCGGCGTCCCCACCATGGCCTCCCTGGTGCTCACCCGAATCGACCGGCTCGCGAACGGTTCCTGGCGGTTGCACTGGACCAATGCGGGGCATCCGCCGCCGCTGCTGGTGTCTTCCGACGGCGGGGCCCGCTTCCTCGGCCACGACAGCGACCTGCTGCTGGGCATCGACCCCTCCGCCGGCCGCCACAGCGCCAGTCTCGTGCTGGAGCCGTCGGCCACGGTGGTGCTCTACACCGACGGTCTGGTCGAGTCCCCCTCCCGCCCCATCGACGCGGGCCTGGCCGCGCTGCGCCGCCACGCCGCAGAACTGGCGCGCGGCCCGCTCACGGACCTGTGCCAGGGCCTCATCGAACGCGTCCGCCCCTCCGACAACGACGACGTGGCCCTGCTGGCCCTGCGCGTCGCCGAGGACGGGGGGTCGGCGTCCTCGGGGGAGGGCGTCGGCTCCCGCTGAACGGTCCGCCGCCCTGGTCCGGGGACGGACGCCGAGCGCCCCCGCCGCCTCGGAAAACCGCGCCCCGGCACCGGCCCGGACAGCACGCGGAATCCGCAGTCGGGGCCGATACCGGGGATCAGTCCTGGGCCAGCGCGGGGCCGAACGGCGAGTGGGCGCCGCGCACGGCCGGGCCGCCGCAGTGGGCGCAGACCACCACCGGGTCCAGGACCTCGCCGCAGGAGTGGTGGTAGCGCAGGGGCGGGTTGTCGGGGTTGAGGTGCCGGTCCCCCCACTTCATGAGGGTCAGCAGCACGTCGCACAGCTCCCAGCCGGCGGAGGTGAGGCGGTACTCGTAGCGCGGCGGGTGCTCGTTGTAGAGCCTGCGCCTGATGATGCCGACCGCCTCCAGTTTGCGCAGCCGGGCGGCGAGGATGTCGCGGGAGGCCCCGGTGTGGTACACGATCTGGTCGAAGCGGTGGAAGCCGTGGCTCAGTTCGCGCACGACCAGCAGCGACCAGCGGTCGCCCACCAACTCGAGCGTGTCGGCAACCGAGCACTTGCGGGGGGCCACGCGCTTCGCCATGCTCCCATCTTAGGTCAGCCGCCGCGACCTGCGGCCGGGCCGCGGTCAGAGCAGTTCCAGGATCGTGGCGTTGGCCATTCCCCCGGCCTCGCACATGGTCTGGAGGCCGTAGCGGGCGCCGCGGTCCTCCATCAGGTGGAGCAGGGTGGTCATGATGCGGGCGCCGCTGGCCCCCAGGGGGTGGCCGATCGCGATCGCGCCGCCGCGCACGTTCACCCGCTCCAGGTCGGCGCCGGTCTCGCGCTGCCAGGCCAGCACGACCGAGGCGAAGGCCTCGTTGACCTCGAACAGGTCGATGTCGTCGACGCTCAGTCCGGCTCGGGCCAGGACCTTGCCGGTGGCCGGGGTGATCGCGGTGAGCATGAGCAGCGGGTCGTCGGCGGCCACGGCGAAGCTGTGGAAGCGGGCGCGCGGCCGCAGTCCCAGTCTCCGGGCCACGTCCGAGCCCATGACGAGCAGTGCCGCCGCGCCGTCGTTGATCGGCGAGGCGTTGCCCGCGGTGACGGTCCAGCCGATCTCGGGGAAGCGCTCGGCGAGGGCGGGGTGGTGGTAGGCGGGCCTGAGCCCGGCCAGCGCCTCGGCCGAGGTGGTGGGGCGCACGCTCTCGTCCCACCGGCCGCCCCAGGCGACCTCCCGGTCGAACTCGCCGCGCTGCCAGGCCGCGGTGGCGCGCCGGTGCGACTCCAGGGCGTAGGCGTCCTGCTCCTCGCGGCTGATCTTCCATCGGGCCGCGATCAGTTCGGCGCTGATGCCCTGTCCGACCAGCCCGTCGGGGTAGCGCTCGGCCAGCAGGGCGCCCCGCGGGTCGGCTCCGGGCGGCACGTTGGAGCCCATCGGCACCCGCGACATCGCCTCCACCCCGCAGGCGACCGCGACGTCGTAGGCGCCGCTGATCACCCCCTGGGCCGCGATGTGCGCGGCCTGCTGGGAGGAGCCGCACTGCCGGTCGACGGTGACGGCGGGCACGCTCTCGGGGAACCCGGCGGCCAGGACCGCGGTGCGGGCGATGTTCTGCGCCTGCTCGCCCACCTGGGTCACGCACCCGGCGATGACGTCGTCGATCAGGGCGGGGTCGATCCCGGCCCGCTCCACCAGCGTCTGCAGGGTGCGGGCCAGCAGGTCCACGGGGTGCTCCCCGTGGAGCGCCCCTCCGGGCTTGCCCCTGCCGACCGGGGTGCGGACCGCTTCGACGATCACCGCGTCGCGCATGACAACCTCCCTCGATTGGTTTTTCCAACTCACCAGCCGAACCCGGTTCTCCCCATCCGAGCCCGTGAGTTTGGATTTCCAACTGACTAGGTACGGCGATATTACCGAATCAGATTCGGTTCCACAATCCCCTCGGCGGCGCCGTTTCCGGTTCCCGCCTCCCGTCGGCCGCCGCCGAAGTACCCTGGCCCCTGCACCGCCCGCACCGGGTCCTCTCCCGCCACCGCCCGCCCTGCCACGGAGAAGGGCATGACCGCTCCCCCCGCGCCCCCTCCTCCCCCGCTGTACCCCCCGCCGCCGACCGCACTGGACGCGGCGCGCTCCCGGATCGGCGCGCCCGCGCGGGCGACGATCGCCGCGGCCGAGGAGCTGGTCGGCCGCGCGGAGGCGCTGCCGACGGCGGTGCACCGGCTGCGCGAGGCCGCACGGAACCTGGTCGCCTCCCTCGTCCGCAAGCAGGCCGACGCGCTGCTGTGGCAGCGCCCTCTCGGCGACCTGCGTGCCGTCGCACCCCCGGGCCTGCGGCTCGGTCCGCTGGAACGGGCCGGGCTCACCACGGTCGGCGCCGTGCTGTACTTCCCGGAACCCTCGCTGCTCGCCCTGCCCGGGGTGGGAGCGCTCACCGCCCGGCAGGTCCTCGCCGCGGCACGCCGCGTCGAGGCGCAGACCGTGCGAGGAGTGCGGATCCGGCTGACTCCCGACGACCGCTCCCCCGACTCGACCCGGCTCCTGGCGCTCCTGGCCGCGATCCGCAGTGCCGACCAGGCCGTGGCCGCACTGCGCGACCCCCTCCAGGGCCTCGCCCGACTGTTCGGCCCGCTGCTCGCAGCGGCCAGGCGCGCGACCAGCCGCTGGCGGATGCTCTTTGCACGCCGCGCCACGAAGCAGGCCGCCCTGACCTGTCTGCTCCACCTCGAGGTCCTGCTCGCCTCGCCGTGGGCGCTCCAGCTCCGCTCGGCCCTCGTCCGGGCGGAGCAGTGGTCGGACCCCCGTTTCCACGAGGCGGCGCAGCAGCGGCTGTGGCGGGACTACGAGGCGGACGCGGCCTCGTTCAACGCCCTGCTCTCCACCCTCGGCGGCACGGACCTCCCCGTCGACGAGGCGGCCTACGGACTCGCTCCCGCGCAGCCGCGCCGCGAGGCCGCCGAGGACCGGCCGGGGACCGGCCGACTGCGCCCCTCCCCCGGCAGCGTCACGGCCGTTCCCGTCGACGAGGCGGCCTACGGATTCGTTCCCGAACCGCTGCGCCGGGAGGTCGCCAGGGTCCGGCTGGACACCCGCCTGCTGCGCCCCGGCCTCGTCCTCCGCAACTACCAGGCGTTCGGCGCGCGGTACGCGCTGCGGCAGCGGCGCTGCATGCTCGGCGACGAGATGGGGCTGGGCAAGACCGTGCAGGCCCTCGCGGCCGTCGCCCACCTCGCCGCCCAGGGGCACCGGCACTTCCTGGTGGTGTGCCCCGCCAGCGTGCAGGTCAACTGGATCAAGGAGACCGAGCGGCACACCCTGCTGGCCGCCCACAGCCTGCACGGCCCCCACCGCGAGGCCGCGGGACGGGCCTGGCTGCGCGACGGCGGCGTCGCGGTCACCACCTTCGACACCCTCGGCAGACTGGAGTGCGTGCGGCAGTCCCAGATCGCCCTGCTGGTCGTGGACGAGGCCCACTACGTGAAGAACCCCGCCACCCGGCGCTCCTCGAACGTCCGCGAGGTGGGCGACCGGACGAAGCACGTCCTCTTCCTCACCGGCACCCCCATGCAGAACCGGGTCGAGGAGTTCCGCTCCCTGGTCGGCCACCTGAGCCCTTCCCTGGCACGCCGCCTGGGCGCCGACGGATTCGCCGACGCCCGGGCGTTCCGGCGTGCCGTGGCGTCCGTGTACCTGCGCCGCAACCAGGAGGACGTGCTCACCGAGCTGCCCGACAGGATCGACGTCCCCGCCTGGGTGCACCTCACCTCCGACGACGAGGCCGAGTACCGCCGGGCGGTCGCGGCGGGCCACTTCATGCGCATGCGCCAGAACGGGTTCGGCCTTCCCGGCTCGGCGAAGACGGAGCGGCTGCGCGAGATCCTGGAGGGGGCGTTCGCCGACCGGCGCAAGGTGGTCGTCTTCTCCTACTTCCGCGGGGTCCTCGACAGCCTGTCGCGGCACCTCTTCCCCGGGTGCGGCTCCCACAGCCGGTCGTACCCGGCCGACCTGCGGGTCCTGGGACCGCTGACGGGTTCGGTGCCCGGGGGACGGCGGCAGCAGCTCGTCGACGAGTTCACCGCCCACCCCGGTCCCGCCGTCCTGCTCAGCCAGATCGAGGCCGGCGGGGTGGGGCTCAACATCCAGGCGGCCTCCGTGGTGGTCATCGCCGAACCGCAACTGACGCCGGGGGCCGAGGAGCAGGCGATCGCCCGCGTCCTGCGGATGGGCCAGGTGCGCACGGTCCAGGTGCACCACCTGCTGGCCCGGGGGAGCGTCGACGAGCGGATCCGGGAGCTCCAGGAGCACAAGCGCCTGCTCTTCGACGCGTTCGCGCGCCGCAGCGCCGCCAAGGAGGCGGACGCGCGCGCCGTGGACGCCGGCGAGTACCGGCCGTCCGTACTCGACGATCCGGCCGTTCCGCTGGAGCAGCGGCTCGTCCTGGCCGAACGCCACCGGCTGGGCGTCTGACGGGCGGGCCCGCCTCCGGTGGTCCGCTCAGGTGCTCTCCACCAGAGCGGCGAGGCGGTCCATGCTCTCGCGGGCGCCCTCCTCCATTCCCGACCCGACCATGGCGTCACGCTCGGCCGTCGACGGGAAGACGGAGGTGGCCACGTACCGGGTCCTCCCGCCGCCGACCTCCTCCAGCACGGCGGTCTCCAGCGACACGTGCCCGGGCGCGCCCTCGAACTCGAAGGTCTGCACCATCCGCTCGGGGGCCGCGACGTCGTGGAAGACGCCGTGGAACGCGTACTCCTCGCCCCGGCCGCTGCGGTGGCGCATCCGCCAGGAGCCTCCCGGGCGCGCGTCCATGTGGTCCACGACGGTCTCGAACTCCCCGGGCCCCCACCACCGCGTGAGGAGGTCGGGGTCGGTGAGCGCACGGAACACCGCGCCGCGGGGCGCGTCGAAGACGCGCGTCATGACGATGTCCTGGCGGCCCGGTTCGACGACGATCTCGGTCTCACCCACTGCTCTCCCCCTGTCCTGTGCGGTTCGTCGCGCCGGGGCCTGCCGGTGTCCGGTCCGCTCCGGCGCGTTCTCCGGCGGGGCCGTTCCGCTCTTCCGGCCGTCCGGCCCCGCGGTCGGCGGCGGAAGCCGCGGAAGGCCCCGTCAGGGGTGCTACCCGGTCGGCCGCGGCCCCGCGGCGGTTCGGGCTCCCCGTACAAAACAGGCCCCAAAAATCAGGTGATCCAGGGGCAGGTCACCGTCAAGCGCCGTATATCTGCCCGCTCCGGGGAGAGCACCCGAGGTAGCCCTGCCGCTCGGGGCGCGCACCTGTCCGTCACCCGGGAAGGGACCGCCATGACCACGACGACCGACACGGAGTCCGCCGTCGCGGAGTTCCGCCGCCTCAGCGACTCCGATCCGGAGATCCAGGCCCACGGGAGGTACTTTTCCTGTTCGTTCCTGTGGGACATGGAGGAGAAGACGTTCCTGTTCCGCATGCACCGGGGGAAGATCGAGGAGCTGGTCGTCGATCCCGGGCCGCTGGAGGGCTACGACTTCGCCGTCCGGGCCAGCGCCGACACCTGGCGGGAGTTCGGACGGCCGGTCCCCGCCCCGATGTTCCACGGCATCTGGGCCGCCACCTTCCGGCGCGACATGCGCCTGGAGGGCGACCTGCTGGTGCTCATGCAGAACCTGCGCTGCGTGACCCGGCAGATCGAACTGCTGCGCACCACCGGCCCCCTGGTCTGACCCGGAAGGACACACCCATGCCCACGCAGACAGAGATCTCCCCGGTCACCGGCCACTACGTCACCATCGAGGTCGAGGGAGCGCGCTACCGCGTCTTCTACCTGGAGAACGGCACCGGCCAGCCGCTGGTCTGCCAGCACACCGCCGGATGCCACAACCACCAGTGGATGGGGCTCCTGGAGGACCCGGAGTTCACCCGGGACTACCGGATCATCGCCTACGACCTGGCCCGGCACGGCAAGTCCGACCCGCCGATGAACACGGAGTGGTGGAAGGAGGAGTACCGGCTCACCGCCGACCACTACGTCGCGTTCATCGTGGCCTTCTGCGACGCGCTCGGCCTGGAGGAGCCGATCTTCATGGGCTCCTCCTTCGGCGGCAACGTCGCCCTGCAACTGGCGCTGCGCCACCCCGACCGGTTCAGGGCGGTCATCCCGGTGGAGGCGGCCGACCACTCCCCCGGCTTCTTCCTCGACTGGTGGCAGCACCCGCACGCCAACGCCGCGCAGGTGTGCGCGAGCGGCGTGTGGGACCTGATGGCGCCCCAGTCTCCGGAGCACGACCGCTGGCGCACCTGGTTCTACTACTCCCAGGGGTCCGAGGCGTTCCGGGGCGACCTCTACTTCTACTCGGTCGACCACGACCTGAGGGGCCGCTGCGGGGAGATCGACACCTCGCGCTGCCCGGTGGTCATGCTGACCGGGGCGTACGACTACCTCACCCCGCCCGAGGCCGGCCGGCGCACCGCCGAGCAGATCCCGGGGGCCGAGTTCATCGAGATGACGGAGATCGGGCACTTCCCGATGAGCGAGAACTATCCGAGGTTCGCCGGATACCTGAGGCAGGCGCTGGACCTCGTCGCACGCCGCACCGGGATGGCGGAGGCCTCCGCGCCCCGGCCCAGGAGCCCGGGAGCGCAGGTCCGCCGCCGGTGAGCGCCCGCGGGCGGACCGCCGGGCGGGGCCGCCGCTCTGCCCGGCTCCCGTTCAGCGCGGCCGCCGCTCCTCCCGCCACCTGCGGACGGCCTCGTCCACGTCGTAGGGGAGGAGGGTGAGCGGGGGGCCGGGCAGCGGGCGCCGCATCAGCGCGCGGATCTGGTCGTTGAGGTCCGCCACGATGCGGCGCACCTCGTCCTCCGAGTCCGCCCGCATCGCCTCGGCCATCGCCCGTTCGGCCTCCTTGCGCAGGGCCAGCGCGGGCGGCAGCGCGGAGACGCCCTCGCGCTGGAGCTTGCGCCTGACCCACCACATCTCGTCGTAGGGCCGGTCGATGTCGGGGATCGGCTTGCCCAGTCCGGGCAGGTCGTCGAACTCGCCCCGCTCGATCGCCTCACGGATCTGGCGGTCCACCCACGACTCGAACCGCTCTCCGGACGGTTTGCGCTCGGTCACGCCGTTCTCCCTCCGCTCCCGCACGGCCTCGCCCCACCGGTCTCCCGCCCCGGCGCTCCGACCGTACATCCCGTCGAGCCCTCCGGCTGTTTTCTGGACGTCTGAGCAAAATCTCGGCCTTGTGCGTTACACATCGGCCACGTTCTCCAATGGACCAATCAGGGCATATCCCACCATTTCAGTAACACACTGTTTTTGATCAATCTCTCTGTGTAACATTGCCTTAGCGTGGGAACGCTCCCACGCCCGGAACCCCCACATCCGGAAATTGGAGATCGACCATGCATCGTCATGTTCGCACCGGGAGCTCCCGGTGGACCGTGCGGGCCCTGGCCGTGCTGTTCGCGGCCGTGCTGGGGTTGACCCAGTGGACCGCCCCCGCGGCCGCCCACGGGTCGGTGATCAACCCCGCGACGCGCAACTACGGCTGCTGGCTGCGTTGGGGCAGCGACCACCTCAACCCCAACATGCGGCACGAGGACCCCATGTGCTGGCAGGCGTGGCAGGACAACCCCAACGCCATGTGGAACTGGAACGGCCTGTACCGGGACGGGGTCGGCGGCAACCACCGGGCCGCGCTGCCCGACGGCCAGTTGTGCAGCGGCGGTCTGGCCGAGGGCGGTCGCTACCGCTCCATGGACGCCGTGGGTCCGTGGAAGACCACCGACATCGGCAACACCTTCACGATCCACCTGTACGACCAGGCCAGCCACGGCGCGGACTACTTCGAGGTCTACGTCACCCGCCAGGGCTTCGACCCGACCACCCAGCCGCTGACCTGGGGCAGCCTGGAACTGGTCCACCGGACCGGCCGCTACGCGCCCAGCCAGAACATCCAGTTCACGGTGCACGCGCCCAACCGCAGCGGCCGCCACGTGGTCTTCACCATCTGGAAGGCCTCGCACATGGACCAGACCTACTACCTGTGCAGTGACGTGAACTTCGTCTGATCCGCCGGCCCGGGCCGACACGTCACGGGTCCCGCCGACCTCCGCGTCGGCGGGACCGCGGCCCGGCACCGCTCCCGGGAGAGCCGGCGCCCCGGCGCCGCTCCGGACCGCCGTGCGGGTGAACGGCCCACCCGCACGGCAACCGGACGCGGAACCGCCGGGGCGCCGGTCCGCGTGCGGAGCGGCCCTCTCAGGCCGCGGAGCCGCGCGCGTGCCCGTAGGCGGTGCGCAGCGCCGACAGGAACGTCTCCACGGGCTGGGCCCCCGAGACCGCGAAGGCGCGGTTGAGCACGAAGAACGGCACCCCGCTGATCCCCAGCGCGCGGGCCTCCGCGAGGTCGGCCCTGACGTCCTCGACGTGGTCGTCTCCCCGGAGGGCCCTGCGGGTCTCCTCCTCGGGCAGCCCGATCTCCACGCCCAGCCGGACCAGCGTGTCGACGTCGTCGAGGACCTGCGCCTCGACGAGCTGGGCGCGCAGCAGCCGCTCGTGGGCCGCGTCGCCCAGGCCGCGCGCCTTGGCCAGGTGGGCCAGGCGGTGGGCGTCGACGGTGTTGACCATGGTGGCGCGGTCCAGGCGGTAGTCCAGCCCTTCGCGCGCTGCCAACTCGGTGACCTGCGCGTTCATCCGGCGGATCTGTTCGGGCGAACCGCCGGTCTTCTTCGCCAGCATCTCGGGCACCGGCTGGCGGACGCCCGCGGGGAAGGCGGGGTCGAGCTGGAAGCTGCGCCAGACCACCTCGACCTCGTCGGCGTGCTCGAACTGCTCCAGGGCGCGCTCCAGACGGCGCTTGCCGATGTAGCACCACGGGCACACCACGTCCGACCAGACCTCCACCGTCACGGTGGCCTCCGGGGCGCTCACCGGCACACCCCGTCGGTGCAGGCGGGGGCGTCCGCCCCGCCGAGCAGCGCCAGTCCGGGCACCGCCCGGGGCGCGGCCCCGGCGTCCCCGCGCTCCTCCGGGGGCGCGGGGGGCGGCGCGGGCGCGGGCTGCGGTGTGTCCATGGCGGCCTCACTTACCTGATCCACGGCAAAATCCTCACCATCATCGGGTCGAACATCCGCACCAACGCCCCGTGCGCGCGGGTTCTTCCCGACCCGGACGCCCGGCCGGAAGCGCTGCCGCGGACGGCCCGGCCCGCGGCAGCGGGGTGCGTCAGGCGAGGGTCCGCTCCACGGGGATCCACAGCTCGGCCTCGGCCCGGGCGCCGTCCTCCGACAGCACGGTGCGCAGGATCTCCGGCCCCGGGACGCTCTGGTAGGGGTTGGACGGGAACCACTCGGTGAACACGTCCCGCCACAGGTACTGGATGGCCTGCGGCGCCTCTCCGGAGACCTCGAACACCGCCCAGGTGCCCGCGGGAACGGGCAGCACGTCCATGTCCCCGGGCGCGTCCGCGCCGGTCACCACGCCGTGGTAGTAGTCCAGCTCGGTGCCCTCCGGCGCGTCCAGGCGGGCGGCGGCGAAGTTGTGGACGGCCGCGACGATCCCGCGCGGCTCCTGGTCGGACAGCTCCGCCAGCCTCCGCAGCGTCGCGGCGTCGATGCTGCGCACGAACTCGACGATCGCCGGGTTGTGCCCCTCGTACACCAGGGGCACCCGCGCCTTCCTCCCGACGACCCGGAAGGCGTCCTTCTCCACGATCCGGTACCGCATGTCACGACTCCCTTCGACGACGAGCCGGAAGGACATCCGGGGCTGGGAGCACAGCGCAGCGCCCGTGCGGCGGGCCTCGCCGGGGCCCACTCCGTGCACGGCGCGGAACGCCCGCGCGAACGCCTCGCCCGAGCCGTAGCCGTAGCGGACCGCGATGTCGAGCAGGGTGCGCTCCCCCGCGAGCACCTCGGCCCCGGCCACGGTGAGCCGCCTGCGCCGGATGTACTCCGACAACGGCAGGCCCGCCAGAGCGGAGAACAGCCGCCGCAGGTGGTACTCGGATGTGGCGGCGATCCGCGCCAGCTCGGCGCCGTCGATCGGCTGGTCGAGGTGGCGCTCGATGTACTCCATGACCTGGTTGAGACGGTCCAGCATCCCGGATCTCCCTCCCTTGCGCCACCCACGCTAGGCAGCGGGCCGGCCGCCGCACCCGACCTTTCCCGACCCGGTCCGGTCGGGTCGGCGGCGCCCCCTGCCGTGGCTGGTCCGGCGCCGCGCGGCGCGCCGGGGTCAGTCGCGTCCGGAGAGGCGGGCGACGGTGCGGAAGAGCGCGGAGTGGTCGAGCGCGCCGTCCCCTCCCGCGCGGGCCGCGGCCACGAGCTGGGCGGCGAGCGCGCCGAGGGGGAGGACCACGCCGGCCTCGCGGGCGGCGGAGGTGACGATGCCGAGGTCCTTGTGGTGCAGCTCGAGGCGGAAGCCGGGGTCGAAGGAGCGGTCGATCATCTTGGCCGCCTTGTGCTCCATGATCGCCGAACCCGCCAGCCCGCCGCGGAGGACCTCGACCGCGGTCGCGGCGTCCACGCCGTGGGCCTCCAGGAAGACGAGAGCCTCCGCGAGCAGCGCGAGGTTTCCCGCCACGACGAGCTGGTTGGCGGCCTTAACCGTCTGGCCGGCGCCGCTGGGGCCGACGTGCACGACGGTCCGGCCGACGACGTCGAGCACGGGCCGGGCGGCGGCGAAGTCCTCCTCGGTACCGCCGACCATGATGGACAGCGTGGCGTCGCGGGCTCCCGCCTCGCCTCCGGAGACGGGGGCGTCGACCATGCGCAGCCCTCTGGCGCGGGCCTGTTCGGCGAGGCGGGCGGCGGTGTCGGGGCGGATGGTGGAGAAGTCGATGACGAGGGTGCCGGGGCGGGCGGTCTCGAAGACGCCTCCCCCGCCGGTGAGGACGTCGACGACGTCGGGGGTGTCGGTGACCATCAGCGCGACGACGTCGGCGTCGGCGACGGCCTCGGCGATGCTGGCCGCGGCGGTCCCGCCCGCTTCGACCAGCGGCGCGGCCTTGGCCGCAGTGCGGTTGTAGCCGACCACACGGTGTCCGGCGTTGTGCAGGTGGACGGCCATGGGACTGCCCATGATGCCCAGTCCGATGAAGGCGATGCGGGCCATGTCGCTGCGCTTCCTCTCCACTCGGTCGGTTCGGGGCGCGCGGCGCGCGGCGGCCGAGGGGCACAGCCCGGTGCGGCCGACCGCCGCGCATCCCGTGCTCGGTCCAGTGGACCACGGGCGGACCGCCGGTCGGCGGGCTCCCTCCCCGAAGCACCGGAGGCGCCGGGCGACCGGCCGCACCGGTGGGAACCGTCGGGTGGTCGAGGGCGGATGCGAAGCGCCCCGGAACCGGGCGGCCCCCGTCAGCGGAGCCGACGGGGGCCGCCCCGCCTGCCCGCTTCGCGGGGCCCGCCGGGTACGGACGGCAGCCGTCCCGGCACCGGGACTTTCCGGCTACAGGCCGGCCTCCTGCCGGAAGCGTTCGGCCTGCCCGGCGTGGGTGGCGTCGACGTAGATGTCGTAGCGCTGCGCTTGCAGGGTCTGCACGCTGGAGAAGTCCCGCTGCCCCCGGGTCGCCCAGTGGGCGATGAAGCCGAAGACCGCGCCCCAGACCGCGCCGATGGCCACGCTGACCAGGATCACCCAGAACCACGCCGGGCCGACCGCGAACAGGCCGAACAGCAGGCCGATGAACAGGCCGAACCAGGCGCCGGTCCCGGCTCCGGCCAGGGCGGCCTTGGCCTTGGTCATCCGCCCGGTGACCTGCTCCACGGTGCGCACTCCGTCGCCGATGATGCGCACGTGCTCCACGGGGAAACCCCGGTCGGACATCCGGTCCACCAGGCGCTGGGCCTCGACGTAGGTGGGATAGCTCGCCACCAGCCGCTGTCCCCGCTGGGCGGGGACACCGCCGGAGGGAGCGTCGAACTCGGGACCGTTCATCATCGCCTCCCTGGGCTCGTCCGTCCACGGGACCGCGCGCCGCAGAGGCGCGTCCCGTGCTCCCTGGCACGGCTGCCCGGGGCGGGCCGGTCCAATCGTCCCGTCCCGGTGCCGGGCGGGCCTCGCCGCCGGGTGTTGGGGCGCGGCCCGCCCGGGTAGAGGGGCGGAGAGTTCCTCCGAACGAAGATCGGTGCCATGGACAGCTACGCGCTCCAACTCGGCCTCGTCCTGGTGCTGGTGCTGGTGAACGCGGTCTTCGCGGGCAGCGAGATCGCGCTGGTCACCCTGCGCGAGAGCCAGTTGCGGAAGCTGGCGGGGCGCAGTGCGGGCGGCCGCGCGGTGGCGCGCCTGGCCCGTGACCCCAACCGGTTCCTGGCCACCATCCAGATCGGCATCACCCTGGCGGGGTTCCTGGCCTCGGCGACGGCGGCCGTCTCCCTGGCCCAGCCCCTGGTGGCCCCTCTCGGCGTGCTGCTGGGGGCGGCGGCCGGACCGGCGGCGATCGTGCTGGTCACCGTGGCGCTCACCTTCGTCACCCTGGTCTTCGGCGAGCTGGCCCCCAAGCGCATCGCCATGCAGCGGGCCGAGACCTGGGCGCTGCTGGTGTCCCGGCCGCTGACCCTGGTCTCGGTGGTCTCCCGGCCCGCGGTGTGGCTGCTCAGCGTCTCCACCGACCTGGTGGTGCGGCTCAGCGGCGGCAACCCCGCGGCGACCCGGGAGGAGATGTCGGAGGAGGAGCTGCGCGACATCATCACCACCCGGCCCGGCATGACCCGGGGGCAGCGCACCATCCTCACCGGCGCGTTCGAGATCTCCGAGCGGAGGCTGCGGCAGGTCCTCGTGCCGCGCCGCGACGTCGTCACCGTGCCCGAGTCCGCTTCCGCCGCCGACGCGGCGCGCCTGCTCGCCGAGCACGGGCACTCGCGCGCCCCGGTCGTGGCCGACCGCGACCGCGACACCGTGGTGGGCGTCGTGCACTGGTCGGACCTGCTGCGGGGCGCGGGCAGCGCCGGTGCGGCGGCCCGTCCGCCGCTGCTGCTGCCCGACTCCCTTCCGGTGTCGCTGGCCCTGGAGCGCATGATCGCCGAACGCCAGCAACTGGCGCTGGTCGTGGACGGCACGGGAGCGGTCGACGGCATCGTGAGCCTGGAGGACCTGCTGGAGGAGATCGTCGGCGACATCTACGACGAGACCGACTCCGAGGTGCGCACCGCCGCCCGGCTGCCCGACGGCTCGCTGCGGCTGCCCGGCGCCTTTCCCGTGCACGACCTGCCCGACGTCGGCGTGCACCTCACCGGTGCTCCTCCGGGCGGCTACGTGACCGTGGCGGGGATGCTGCTGGCCCGGCTCGGCCACATCCCGCAGCGGCCGGGCGAGCGGGTGGACCTGGGGTCCTGGACGGCCACGGTCACCGCCGTGTCCGGCCACGCCGTCACCGAGGTGGTGCTGTCCCCGCGCCGGTGACCGGGCGGCGCAAAAACCGGATGCCCTCGGACCGCGGCCCCCGTATGCTGCCGCGCCATGGACAACTCCACGGAACTGCTCAACGTCGTCGACGTCGAGGCCACCTGCTGGGAGGGCAGACCGCCTCCCGGACAGGTCAGCGAGATCATCGAGATCGGACTCACCGTCGTCGACCTGGCTGCGGGCCGGCGCCTGGAACGGCACCGCATCCTGGTCCGCCCGGCCCGCTCCACCGTCAGCGCCTTCTGCACCGAACTGACCGGGCTGACCCAGGAGGAGGTGGACACCGGCGTCAGCTTCGCCGACGCCTGCCGCCTGCTCGCGGCAGAGCACCGGGCCGCCGAACGCCCGTGGGCCAGTTGGGGCGACTACGACCGCAAACAGTTCCTCCGGCAGTGCTCGGCCACGGGCACGCCCTACCCCTTCGGGGGGAGGCACACCAACGCCAAGGCGGTCTTCACCGAGGCCCACGGCCTGCGCCGCAAGCCCGGCATGGCGCAGGCGCTCGCGTTCGCGGGCCTGCCCCTGGAGGACCGCCACCACCGGGGCGAGGACGACGCCTGGAACATCGCCGCACTGGTGCTGCACCTGGTGCAGCGCGGCGCCTGGCCCGACTCCCCGCAGTGGTGACGGCCCCGGGTCACTCCTCGACGGCCCCGCCCACGGCGCGCAGGTGGTCGCGGAAGGTGAAGGAGGGGTCCTCGCCGCGCCGGGCGAGGTAGTCGGCGAAGCGCAACTGTGCGCGCAGCGTGGTGCCCGCGCGGACGCGGTCGGCCTGGCCGCGCTCGGTGTCGCGGATGCCCTCGGCCAGGGTGAGGAGCTGCTCGACGCGGTCGGCGGGGACGAACAGCACGCCGTCCTCGTCCGCCAGGACCAGGTCGGTGCGGTCCACGGTCCACTCCCCCACGGTGGCGCGTGTCAGGGCGTCGGCGGGCCGGGGGTCGAGGCGCAGCGGGCCGGTGGGCAGCGTGCCCAGGCTGAACACCGGCAGTCCGATGGCGCGGATGTCGGCGGTGTCGCGGTGCAGCCCCCAGATCACCACCCCGGCGAGGCCGGCGGCCGCGGCCTCCAGGACGACCAGGTCGCCCACGCAGCTCTCGTCGAGCCGCCCGCCGTTGTCGACCACCAGCACGTCACCGGGGTCGGCCTGCTCGAACGCCTCCAGGAACACGTCCACGCTCCCGGTGTGCCGGGCGGGGACGACCCGTCCGGCGAGGCGGCTGCCGTCGGCCACGGCGCGCAGTCCGGCGGGGCCGCACCGCACCGGCACGCCCGCCCGGATGCACGCGTCCGCCAGGTGGGCGGTGGTCAATGTCGCGAACCTGCGGTTCAACTCCTCGGGTTTCATGTCGGTCCTCTCAGTCGTCCGAACGGGGGGCGGTCGAGGGTCTTCGCGGACCGGCGGCCGGTGGGGTCCGTCTCACGGCATCCGGCGCAACGGTACGGACCAGCCGCCTCGGCAGTGCCGGGCCGGTCGCCGGTCTCAGGGGTGGACGCCGCGGGCGGCCGCCCGGTCTCCGGTCCGGCATGCGAGCCGCTCCCGCCGTGCGCGGACCGGGACGGCATGCCGGGCGGCGACCAGCAGGTGTTCCGCCTCGGTCCTGGCGGCCGCCGGGCAGGCTCGTCGGCGGCCGTCGAGCGGGCACAGCGGCGGGGCGGGCCGGTCCGCCGGCGCTGCGGCCCGGCCGGCCGTCGCCAGCGCGTCGGCCTGCGGGGCGTGGCGCATCCGGTGGGGGAGTCGGCGCCCGGACGCAGCGGGAAGCGGGGTTGGCTCGGCAGGCACGCCTGTCCGGGAGAGGCCCGGGAGCTGCGGTCCGCCGGGCGGCGGTCCGGTGGCACCGCCGCACCCGGCTGAGGAGTGCGCCATCCACCCTCCGACTCTAGTCGGACAGGGCCGGGCGCGCCGACGGATCCGCTGTTCCGCTTCGTTCCTGGGGCGGGACGCCCCGGACCGCCGACCCCGTCGCGCACCGCAGCGGAGGAAGCAGCGGCCCTGCACTCTCCAGCGGACAGGAACCGACCTCAATCGCTCTCCGGGAACGCGGCCTCCGATCGGTTTACCCAGGCCCGAAGCACTCCGTGTCCCGCCGCCCACGGCTTCCTCCTCCCCGGAGCCGACCGGCGTCCGCGGCTTTCCCCCGGGCCGCGCCGGTGCGCGCGTCCCGTTCCCCGCGAGAATTCCCGGGCGCCCCGTTCTTCCCCCGCGGAACCATTCATGAGAATCTCCCGGTTTTTCTCGCCCAAGGAGTTCCGTTCCATAGAAATTCCCGACAACCGGGATAAATCCGCCTGCACTCGGCCGCCCGTGCCGTTCCCCTTCCGAATTCCCGCGGGCGGGGACGCCGCCGGGAAATCGTCGAGCGGCGGGAGGGGAGGCTCGGGAAAAACACCCGCACCTCCGCTCACCGCGGTCGGTCGGCGGCGTCCGGCCGACCGAGCATCCCGTCGAGCAGCTCCCGCAGGCACGTGCGCAGCTCGTCCAGCGTCGGCTCGCTTCCCGCGCCGACGATCGCGTCGAACATGAGGCCCTCGGCGAACGCCACGAGCCGGTGGCCGTGCCGCAGCGGGTCGGGAGAGCCCGCAGCGGCGAGCACGGCGACGGCGGCCTCCCGGAAGCGCTGCCCGGCCCGGTCGTAGATCGCGCGCAGCTCGGGGCGGCGGGTGGCCTCCAGCGCCAGCTCGTAGCGGGCGACGGTGCGCTCCCGGCCCTCGGTCAACTGGAGGTGGGCCAGGCGCGCCATCAGCTCGACGAGCTCCTCGGCCCCCCGGGGCGGGCCCGCCGCCGTCATGGGCGCGAACAGGGCGGCCTCCTGCTCGGTGAGGTGCTCCAGGGCGAGTTCGAGCAGGGCGGCACGGGTGCGGGCCAGGTTGGAGGTGGACCCCGGCGGCAGGCCCGCGGCCTCGTCCACCGCGCGGTGGGTGAGTCCGCGCATCCCCCGTTCGGCCAGCAGCGCGACGGCCGCCTCCGCGATGACTTCGGCTCGCTTCACACCAGGGATACTACAGTTGCAGTGAAACTACGCCTGTAGTAAATTTCACTACAGACGTAGTGAAGGAGGGGGCATGTCCCACGCAGTGGTGATCGGCGGCGGCATCGGCGGCCTGACAGCGGCGCTGGCGTTGCAGCAGCGGGGCTGGGAGGTGGCCGTCTACGAACGCGCCCCGTCGCTGGACCCGATCGGTTCAGGGCTGACCGTGGCCGCCAACGCCCTGAAGGCCCTGGACGTCCTCGGCGTCGGCGACGCGGTGCGCGAGCTGTCGGCCCTCAAGGGGGAGGGCGGGATCCGCAGACAGGACGGGCGCTGGCTGATCCGCACCACCGAGGAGACGGCCGCGGCGCGCTACGGCGACTCGGTGGTGCTGCTGACCCGCGCCGCCCTCGTCGACCTGCTCGCCTCCCGGCTCGCCCCCGGCACACTGCGGCTGGGCACCGCGGTCCACTCGGCCGACCCCGACACCGGACGGGTGGCCACCGGCGCGGGCGAGGTGACCGCCGACCTGGTGGTGGCCGCCGACGGCATCCACTCCGCGATCCACCACTCCCTGTTCCCCGACCACCCCGGCCCCCTCTACTCGGGCGTGACGAGCTGGCGGCTGCTGGTCCCGCGCGATGGCCTGTCCTGCCCGGCCTCCGAGACCTGGGGGCGGGGGCGGGTCTTCGGTGTGGTGCCGCTCGCCGACGGCCTGGCGTACTGCTACGGCACCGACACCGTGCCCGCGGGCGGCCGTGCCGACGACGAGCGATCCGAGCTGCTGCGCCTGTTCGGCGACTGGCACGACCCGATCCCCCGACTGCTCGAGGCCGCCGAGGCGGGGAGCGTGCTGCGCACCGACCTGTACTCGCTGGCCACCCCGCTGCCCGCGTTCCACCGGGGCAGGATCGCGCTGCTCGGCGACGCCGCGCACGCCATGACGCCCTACCTCGGGCAGGGTGCCTGCCAGGCGATCGAGGACGCGGTCGTGCTCGCCCACCTGGCCGACCGGCCGGACGGCCTGGCCGCCTACACCGCCGCCCGCCTGCCCCGCACCACCACGGTGGTCAAGGCGTCCGACTCGGTCTGCCGGATCACGAAGCTGCGCAACCCGCTGGCGGTGCGGCTGCGGGAGGCGGCGATGGCGCTGGGCGGACGGATCAACCCGGATCTGATGCTCACCACCGCGGACGAGATCCTCAGTTGGCGGCCTCCGGCCTGACCGGCCGCTCCGCCGGACCGGTGCCGTCGCCCGGGTCCGGTCCGGCGGAGCGGGCCGTGTCGGCTGCGCTGCCGAGCAGGTAGCGCGCGGCCATCTCGACGAGCTGGCCGACGAAGACGTCGTGGTCCGGAACCGACAGGATGAGGTCCTTCCCGCAGCCGATGCGGGTGACCAGGGCGGAGTAGACGGCGTTGAAGCACACCCGCACGGCCGTCTCCGGGTCGGGGTGGGCGATGTGCGGCCCGGCCGAGAGGAGCAGGCCGACGATCTTCTCGGCGAGCTGGGCGGTGTGGCGGCGGGCCTGCTGGTAGACCCTGGTGTTACCGGCGGGTGAGACGGTCATGAGCGCCCTCAGGAACGCCTCGTGGCGCCGGAGGACGGCAGCGAGCTCGCCGAAGAGCGCCGCGATCAGTTCGGGGGCGTCGAGGCCGGTCCAGTGCTCCTCGTCGTCGAAGACCCTCAGCTCCTCCCAGATCTGGCTGGTCCGGTACTCGTAGACGGCGACGAAGAGGACCTCCTTGCTGGGAGTCCGGTCGTAGATGGCCCGGGGGGCGACTCTGGCCCGCTCGCAGACGGCCGCGATGGTGAACGCCTCGTAGCCGCCCTCCTCGAACAGGGCGACACCGGCGTCCAGGACCCGTGCCCACGCCCTGCGGCTCCGCTCCTGACGCGGCGGTCGGATCACGAACCTGTCGGTGATCGCGTGCGCGTCTGCCTCTTTCACGGTCTCCCCCTCACCCCAAGAACACGGGAAAACCCTACCTTCGCCCCCGCCGCTCATCGGCCATTACGCACCATTCTATTAACCGTAGTTGAAATTTCGCTTTATGGTGCAGAAGACCGATTGTCCGCACGCGGGAAAACGCTCGCCCGCCCCTGTCGGCCATTTCTCCCCGCACCGGTTCCCCGACCCGGACAAAAGACCCCGCCCGTCTGTGGAGCACCAGCGCCCCTCCCGTGCACGGCACGGCAGCCCGCCCAAGAGCCCCGCCGCCGGACGGGTCCGCGGCGGGCGGCAGCGCACCACCGGCAGCCGCCCCGCGCCCCTTCGGCAGGCCCGGAAGGCGATGGGCGTCGAGGCCGCAGTCAGGAGGACAGCGCCCGGCAGGCCGCCTCGACGGCGGCCTGCCGCACCTCGGGCGAGGGGTCGGCCGCGAGGATCGCGGCGTCCTGGAGGCCGCCCGTGGCGACCGTCGCCCGGACCTCGTCCACCGCGGTGGGGTCGGGACCGAGCAGCACACCGTGGACCCGGCCGCGCCAGGCGAAGATCTCGGTGACGAGGCCGAGTTCCTCCAGTGTCCCGATGTCGTTGAGCAGCACCATGAACACGGTGCGGTTGCGGGAGATCGCGTCGAAGTAGTCCCCCAGGAAAGCACGGGGATCCCGTTCGTCGGCCCGTTCGGCCGCGTCGAGCAGCGCCGCGACGTCGTCCAGCAACGGCTGGACCAGCTCCCGCAGCAGGTCGGTCTTGGCCGGGAAGTGGTAGTACAGCGCGGCTTTGGTGATACCGAGGCGATCGGCGATCTCGCGCAGGCTGGTCTTGCCGAACCCCTTCTCCGCGAAGAGTTCCAGGGCGACCGCACGGATCTCCGCCCTGGTGTCGTTGCGCTGCCTCACCACTCCCCCACCTCCTCGCACGGCAGCCTCACCGCTTCGCCCCCACCCTATCGAAAACCGGCCGGCCGGTAACTTACTTGCCGACCGGCAAGTAAAGCGCTCACCCTGGACGGTGAGCGGTCCACGGCGCGGCCCCGCCCGGGCCGCCACTCCAGAAAGGAGGAGGACATGTCCTCTGCCGACCGCACCGTCCTCGTCTGCGGGGCGAGCATCGCCGGTCCCGCCCTCGCCTACTGGCTGCACCGGTTCGGCTTCACCCCCGTCGTCGTCGAGCGCGCCCCCGCCTGCGCGACGGCGGCTACGCCGTCGACGTCCGCGGCGCCGCCGTCGAGGTCGTCGACCGGATGGGCCTGCTGCCGCAGGTCCGCCGCGCCGCCACCGGCCTGCGCCGGATGTCCGTCGCCGACTCCGCCGGACGCCGCCGCGTCGACGTCGACACCACCCTGTTCGGCGCCGACACCGACAGGCGCGACGTCGAACTGATGCGCGGCCACCTCGGCCGCATCCTGTACGCCGCGACCGAACACGACGTCGAATACGTCTTCGACGACTCGGTCACCGCCCTGGAGGAGACCGCCAACGGGGTGCGCGTGGGCTTCGAACGCGGCGCACCGCGCACCTTCGGCCTCGTCGTCGGCGCGGACGACCTGCACTCCACCGTCCGCCGCACCGCCTTCGGCCCCGAGGAGCGGTTCCGCCACGACCTGGGGCGCTACCTCTCCGTCTTCGGCGTGCCCAACCACCTGGGCCTGGACCGCGAGGTGGTGCTGCACAACGTCCCCGGCAGGCTCGTCGGCCTCTACAGCGCCGCTCCCCACACCGGCCGCGTCGCACCGCCCGCCCGGGAAAGGAGGCCGCCCCCGGGGTGAACCCGGAGGCCAAGGCGGTCTTCGCGTTCTCCTCCCGTGCCCCGCTCCCCTTCGCCCCCGCGACACCTCCGCGCAGAAGCAGATCCTGCCGACCGTCTTCGCCGACATGGGCTGGGAGACGCCGAGGCCGCTGCGGCTGCTGGACGGCAGCACCCCGGACTTCTACTTCGACTCCATCAGCCAGATCCGCATGGACCGCTAGTGGCGGGGGCGGGTGGCGCTCCTCGGCGACGCCGCGCACTGCCCCTCCCCGCTGTCCGGCCAGGGCACCAGCCTGGCGCTGGTCGACGCCTACGTCCTCGCCTGCGAACTCGCCGCCGCCGACGGCGACCACCGCGCCGCGCTCCCCCGCTACGAGGCCCGGATGCGCCCCTACGTCGCCCAGAACCAGGCCCTCGTCTCCTCCGGAGGCGGCTTCCTCCTCCCCACCACCCGCACCCGCCTGTGGCTGCGCGACCAGATGCTGCGCCTCGCCGCACGCCTTCCCGTCCTCAGCCGGCTCGGCAGCGGCATCCAGCGCGCCGCCAACGCCGTGGAGCTGCCCGACCACCGGGTCGCGGCCGGCCGCGCCACCTGACCGCCCCCGGTGCACCCGTGCGCGGGGCTCCCGAAGGGCCGCCGGGGAATCACCGCCCGACCGGCACCGTTATCCTGTGCGTCGGCGAGGTCGCAGGCCTCGGCCCCGGACGAGGTGCGTCGTACCCGGTCAGGACACGACGGCGCGGTACTTCCTACGACTCGGAGGCGGAGATGGCCTGGCTGATCCTCATCCTGTCCGGACTCATGGAAACCGTGTGGGCGGTCGCGCTGGCCGCGTCACGCGGCTTCACCCGGCTGTGGCCCTCGCTGGTCTTCCTCGTCGCCATGGCGGCGAGCATGGGCGGCCTGGCCCTGGCGCTGAGATCCATCCCGGTGGGCACCGGCTACGCGGTGTGGGTGGGCGTCGGCGCGGTCGGCACCGCCGTCGTCGGCATGGCCTGGCTCGGCGAGACGGTGAGCGTGGCGAAGATCTGCTGCCTGCTGCTCATCGTCAGCGGCATCGTCGGCCTCAAGCTGCTGCACTGACCCGCTCTGGCGGGGCGGCGGCGCGGCCGCCCCGCACCGGCCTACAGCTCCCGGACGACGCGCGCCGGGTTGCCGACCGCCACCACGCCGGGCGGAAGGTCCCGGGTGACCACCGATCCGGCACCCACCACCGTGTCGTCGCCGATGGTCACGCCGGGGCAGACGATGACCCCGCCGCCCAGCCACACGTTGTCGCCGACGGTGATCGGCTCGGCCGACTCCCACTTGGCCCGCCGCTGCTCGGGGTCGAGCGGGTGGGTGGGGGTGAGCAGCTGCACGTTGGGGCCGATCTGCACGTCAGCGCCGATGCGGATGCGCGCGACGTCCAGCATGACCGCGCCGAAGTTGACGAACGTGCGCGGCCCGATGCTGATCTGGTAGCCGTAGTCCACGTACAGCGGCGGGCGGACCACCACGCCCTCGCCGACCTCGCCCAGCAGCTCCCGCAGGACCTTCTGCCGCTCCTCGGCGTCCCCGCCGTCGGGGGCGTTGAACCGCTCCATCAGCCTGGCCGCGCGCAGCATGTCGGCCGCCAGTTCGGGGTCGTCGGCGATGTAGGGCTCACCGGCGAGCATGCGCTCCTTCTGACCTGCCACGTCCGCCTCCTCGTGCTCGGGGCCGTCCGGCCCACCCTAGCGGCGGCGTGCGCCCGGCGTTCCGGGCGCACCGGAACACCGGGCGGGGAGGTCAGCGCCGCAGGAACGCGTCGATCAGCCGGGCCGCGTCCCCGGTGGTGATCGCACGGCCGATCGTCGCGGCCTCGTCGGCGACGCTCTGCTGCGGCGTCGTCTCCCAGGAGCCGCGGATCAGCCGCTTGGCCTGGCCGAGCGCGAACGCCGGACCTGCCGCGAGCCGCGCGGCGATCTCCTCGGCGCGGCCGAGCGCCTCGTCGTCCTCGACGACCTGCGTGACCAGTCCCCACTCCAGGGCCTCCGCCGCGGTGAGCGCACGGTTGAGGAGGGCCATCTCCAGGGCGCGCTGCTGCCCGACAGCCCGGGGCAGCAGGTAGGAGACCCCGCAGTCGGGGGTCAGGCCGACCCCGGAGTAGGCCATGAGGAACCTGGTGGAGCGCGCCGCGACCACCAGGTCCGCGGTGAGCACGAAGGCGAGCCCGGCACCGGCGACGGCGCCGTGCACGGCGGCCACCACGGGCTTGTCCAGCTCGGCCAGGCGCAGCAGCTCGCCGCCGAGGACGGCGGCCAGTTCGTGCAGGTACGCCGACCGGTCCTCGGCCGCCGCCATCGACGCCACGTCGCCGCCCGCACAGAACCGCGGCCCCTCGCCCGTGACGAGGACCGCCCGGACCGACGGGTCGCGGGCCTGGTCGACGGCCTCGCCGAAGGCCCGCGCGGTCGCCATGTCGACGGAGTTCGACGCCTCCGGACGGGCGAGCGTGATCCGTGCGACTCCTCCGTCCACGGCACAGCGCACACCGCTCATCCGATCACCCCACCTCTCTTCGTGTCTGCGCCGCCCCTCCCCTCGCGGCCCCGCGGTGCGGCGGCCGCCGGGCAGCACCGAAACCCTAGGACGCCCGCTTCCCCGGCCGTGCGGCGGCCCCGCCTCGCCCGGCGCGCCTTCCCCGGACCGCTACCGGCACGTCACCGGTAGGTGAGCAGCTCGCGCCGCTCACCGGAGAAGTGCGCGTGGTCGTTGAAGGCCAGCAGGCTCACCCCCGAGCCGCCCGCGGCCAGCGTGGTGACGGCGGCGTTGACGGCGACCCGGTTGAGCGCCACGACCCCCTCCGCGGGCGCCGACAGCAGACCGGCGCACAGTGCGGCCAGCACCCCGCCGGAGGTGACCACGACCGCGTCGCGCCCGGGGCCGAGGTCGGCCACCAGCGCGTCGAGCGCTCCGGCGACCTGCGCGGCGAACCGCCGCCACCCGTCCTCGGCGTCGTCCTCGATCCACGCCCGCAGCGCCCGGTCCAGCAGCACCTGCATCACGCGCGAGTCCACCGGCCCCGCCCCGGACGCGCCCCCGTAGCGCTCCACCAGGGCGACGTGGTCGTACTCGTTCCACCGGGCGTCGGTGCGGGGCCGCCCGGGCAGCCCGGCCGCCTTCATCAGGATCTCCGCCGTCTCGCGCTGCCGCTGCAGGGTCCCGCACACCACCAGCGGGGAGCGCAGGCCGCGCCGGGCCAGCTCCGCGCCGACCACCTCCGCCTGGCGGCGGCCGAGGTCGGACAGCACGTCGTAGTCGTCGGCGCCGAAGGACGCCTGACCGTGGCGGACGAGATAGATGACCGGCATCGCCGTCTCCTCGGGGGTGGGGGATCACGGTGCGGTTCGGACTCCGGCGGATGCGGCCGCCGACCGGCCCGGCCTCCGACCCTACGCCAGCACGCCTCCCGCCCCCTCCACCGGGCTGCCGCATTGGCGCGGCCTCGGGAGAGCCGGTCGTCCTGCCCGAGTGGGTGCCCCGGCCGTGGCTCACTCGGGGGCCGCGGTCACCCACAGTTCGCGGGGCCGGTTCACGAACAGGCTTGTGACCGGCTCCGGTCTGCTGTCGAGCAGCCGCAGACGGGGAAAGCGCGCGAACAGTTCGGGCAGCACCACGTTGAGTTCCAGCCGGGCCAACGGAGCGCCCAGGCAGTGGTGGGGACCGTGCCCGAACGCCACGTGGCGGCTGTCGGACCGGGTGACGTCGAAGAAGTCGGGGAGGGCGTGGATCCGGACGTCGCGGTTGGCCGCCAGGAAGACCATCATCACCGGCTCGCCCGCGCCGATGGTCTGGCCGCCCAGTTCCAAGTCGCGGGTGGGGAAGCAGAACGGCAGCATCACCACCGAGGCGCTGTGGCGCAGGCACTCCTCCACCGCCCGCTCCCACGGCACCTTGCCGGAGGTGACCAGGGCGAGCTGGTCGGGATGCTCCAGCAGCAGCCGGACGGAGTTGGTGATCTGCCCGACCGTGGTCTCGAATCCCGCGTCGACGAGCAGGACCGACGTCCAGACGAGCTCCTCCTCCGACAGGGTGGAGCCGTCCTCGTCGTGGACCCGCAGCAGGGCGCTGATCAGCCCGTCGTCCGGGTTCTCCCGTTTGGCCGCCACCATGTCCGCGACGTAGGCGTACAGCTCCTCGTGCACCGTGGTGTCGGTGCCCGACAGCAGCCGGGTGACCAGGGAGTCCAGGGCGGGCCGGTCCGCTTCGGGAACGCCCAGCAGAGAGCCGATGACCCCCGTGGGCACCGGGTGGGCCAGGGCCGCGACGACGTCGAACGGCTGCGTGGCGTCGATCCGGTCCAGGCAGGCCCGGGTGAGGTCGTGCACCGCAGGGCGCAGCCCCTCGACCCGGCGGGCGGTGAACGCATGCTGGACGAGGCGGCGCAACCGGGTGTGCTCGGGCGGGTTCTTGCTGAGCATCGACCCCATGGAGACCAGCTTCACCAACGGGTGCTCGGCGGGGACCTCCCCCCGGGCCGCGGCGGTCCAGTGCTCGACACCGCGTTTGACCGTGGGGTCGGCCATGAGCGACCGCAGTTCCTCGTATCCGGTCACGGCCCACACGTCCAGCCCCATCACGTCGAGCCGGACCACGGGGCCCAGAGCAGCCAGGGTGTGGATGTCGCTCTCGGTGACACCGCCGTCGGCGTCCAGCGCAATTCTCGGCACTGAGGCAGGCAAGGAAACTCCTTCTGCAGAAGCGGTTCGGCGCACAGTTCCCTACCCACCGATGGACGGTTCTGTTGCCCCGAGACAGTTTTTCCTCACAGACACACAAGCCCCGACTTCTCACAATTTAAAGTCGTCCGGTTCTTGTTGCCTCCCGTCGCACGCAAGAAGCGGCGAACTGCTGTCTCCCGAAAATCACCAGGAACAGTTCACCCCACGTGCGTGGGGAGCACGTTTTCGTCGTGCTGGGTCACCGGCGGCCCTCCGGACCATCCCCACGTGCGTGGGGAGCACCACCCGGGCCGCTCGAGGCTCAGGTACATCTCCGGACCATCCCCACGTGCATGGGGAGCACCCTGGCCTCCGCGGCCAGGGCTGAGGCGAGGTCGGACCATCCCCACGTGCGTGGGGCTCACAAGGCGAGAGTAGGTTCCTCCAGGTCCTGTGTCGGTTCATCCCCACGTGCGTGGGACTCACTGGAGTGCGAGGAGTGCCGGGGCAGCCACCCCCGGTTCATCCCCACGTGCGTGGGGCTCACAGGTGGGGGTTCGTGACGGTCATGGTTGTCTCCGGTTCATCCCCACGTGCGTGGGGCTCACCCACACCGGCGGAACGTCGCGTTCCAGGTCCGCGGTTCATCCCCACGTGCGTGGGGCTCACTACTCCGTCCAGCTCAGCGGACCGTGCCCGGCCGGTTCATCCCCACGTGCGTGGGGCTCACGCCGTGAGCGAGGTCAGCGAGAAGAACGCTGACGGTTCATCCCCACGTGCGTGGGGCTCACATCCGTCGCGTCGACCTCCTCCTCGCCCTCCGAGGTTCATCCCCACGTGCGTGGGGCTCACCTCATCGCCATCCAGTTCGTGATCGCGATGAGCTTCTCCGCCTACGGCATGGCCACGGTGGCCCGTGTCCACGCGGACGTGCCGGTTCCTGCGAACTGGCTGCTGTTCGCGGTGTTCGAGGGGTTCGCGCTGGTGATCATGACGCTGATCAACCAGCGTGCCGAGCAGGGCATCCCCGCTATGGGGCTGCGCGCGGGGTACTGGGCGGTGATCGGCCTGGCCGCGGCGCTGAACGCCACCCATTCCGACACGTGGGCGGGACGGGTGGTGTACGCCTCGATCACTCTGCTGGCCGGCTGCTCCTATGAGCTGCGGATGTCCGCCAAGCGGGCCAACCGTGAGCGGGAGCTTCGGGAGGCGGCGGGCACGTGGACGAACCGCAGGCTCGCCTTGGTGCGGTGGCTGCACCCGGTTGAGCGGGTGCGGGTGGCGCTGGAGCTGGCGCGTGACGAGACGCTGTCGGCGGAGGAGGCCACGCGGATCGTGCGGGAACAGGCCGAGCGGGCGCGGCGGGAGCGTCTGCTGCGGGAGGTGACCCGCGCGGAGTGGCGGCTGCGTCGGGCCCAGCTGGCGCACCGCCCGTGGGGGTTCGGGTGGCTGGTCGACCTGGTGGAGAGGAGGAGGGAGTCCCGCGCCCAGGAGGCGATCTTCCGGGCCGGGCTCGCCGACTCCCCGGAGACGGTGGCGGAGGTGCTGCGCACTCTGCAGGTGATGACTCTGGCCCCCCGGTTCGCGGGGATGGACTACTCGTCGACGGCGGAGGCGCGGCGGGCGATGGCTGGGCTGATCACCCTGGAGCGGTTGCAGCCGCTGGAGTTGGGGTCCGGTCCGGTCCAGGACGTCGAACCGGACCGGGTTGGACCGGATCGGGTCGAACTGGTGGACCGGGCCGAGCCGGACCGGACCGGATCGGACCGGGGCGAGGCAGAGCACACCGAGTCGGAGGAGCAGCCCGAACCGGCGGACCGGACCGAACCGGACCAGCCCGAGCCGGATCGGACCGAGCCGAACCGGGTCGAGTCGAATCCGCTGCCCGCCCCGACACCGATCAGCACCCACCGCTCGATGGAACAGCTCCGGGAGGAGCTGCGAGCCGCAGTCGAGTCCGGGCGGATCACCGCGAACGTCGTCGACTGGTTCTGCCGGGAACTGCGGATCGGGAAGAAGCGGGGCCGCCAGCTCCGCGACTGGGCCAACGAGGTGGGCCTGTTCGACCCCGACAAGCAGGCACAGCAGGAAACAGCGCGCTGAGGTGCCTCTGCCGCCCCGGTGGCCGGGGCGGTGGGGAGACGTCAGCGACCCACCCCAACCTGGGAATGAGACATGCAGACCCGCACTGACACCGGATCGAACCGAATCGAACCGGGCTCGGGCGAACCGGTGGATCGAACCGGACCGGACCGGCCCGAATCGGCAGACCGAACCAGATCGGCTCGCCCCGAACCGGCTCCCGAACCGCAGCCGTTCCGCCCGGTCCCCGCTGCCCTGGGAGCCGCAGGCGCCCTCGGCATGGCCGTGTCCGGGGCGATGACCGCCGCGGGGCCCCTGGGGGCTGCCGCGGTCGTGGCTGCGGTGGGCACCGGAGCAGCGCTCTACGGGGCGCGTCGCGGCCGCCGCAGGACACGCCGCAGGTGGCTGGGAGCGGCCCGCAGCGGGGCCAGCCGACCGGCGAGACGGAGCAGTGCCTCCTCGTCGGGGGGAGGCTCCCGGGCGGCGTCGCCGAGCCGGAAGGGTCGGCCCCCGCTCGGAGGTCGGCTACCGCTCGGGGGGCGGACAGCGGTTCGGGGCGGCGGACCGGCCCGGACTGGATCGGCTCGAACCGGCAGCAGTGTGAAGCCGAGCCAGGCCCCGGCTCGGCTCGGATCGAACCGGACCGGTTCGGTTCGGACCGGGGCGGCGCGCGGTTCGGGTCGGATCGGACCGAGCTGGCCCGGATCGGCGTGGTCCGGTTCGGAGGGCTGGTCGAACCGCGGTTCGGTTCGGACCGGACCGAGCCGGGCCGGCGGTGGAGCGGCTCGAAGCGGATCGAACCGGGCCAGGGGGCCCCGGGTCGGCTTGGCTGCCCGAGCCGAACCGGTCATCACCGGGCAGCTGGCGAAGATGAGGCGCCGAATCGGATCGGTCCGGGGCGGCCGGGTCCTGCTCGCCACGGGCAGCGTGGCCTGGCAGGGGGTGTGCGCGCTCAGCCGTGTCACCTGGTGGATCGCCCGCACCTCCACCCCCCGGGCGGTGAAGCGCCGCCTGCGTCGCGCCTGGATCGTCCTGACCACGCCCCGCGGCTGGGCGGAACGGCTGGTCGACCCGTTCTGGAGGGCCAAGTACGGCCAGCTCTCCCCGCGAGAGCAGTGGATCGTGGCGTTCCTGATCGGCATGTGGGAGCCGATCGTCGAGGTCTTCGCCAAGGAGCCGCCGCCCAGGAGGGTCGGCGACCGGGCCGAACGCCCCAGCCACCCCACCTCTGATCACACACCGCACGACGAGGGAGCACACGACATGTCCGTGGAGATCGAAGACCTGCGCAGCGAAGGCGAGGAGCTGGCCGCCAAGATCGCCGCCTACGCCCAGGCCGTGCCGATGTCGCAGCTCGGACAGCTGATGTCCGCGCTGACCCACGTGGTCGAGCAGATGCGCGACGGCGTGAACAAGATGGCCGCGACCCTGGAGGAGGAGCGGCCGGCCAACCCCGCTGTGGTCGAGGCCCTCCGGGAGATGGGCAACGGCCTGAACGATGCCGTGCAGATCGGCGACGACCTGGAGCCCGTGTTCGAGAAGGCGCACGAGATCGACCTGGAACGCCTCCGCAGCCCTCGGGTTGCCGAGGAGGAGTGGGACAAGCTCCTCAACGAGGAGATCTGAGATGGCTGCGAGGCGCATCGACTGGTCGCCGCGGCACGGCCCCGTGTCCGGCAGCATCAACACCGCGCTGGGCCTCGGCGCGTTCACGGCCGCCAACGACGCGTTCACCTGGGGTATCTCCCCGTGGTGGGCGGCCGGCCTGGCCGGGGTCGGCGCGGCCGCGTCCTACGTCCACGCCCGCGCCACGAACGCCAGCCGGGCGGTGCGCGCCTACCGGCTGTTCTGCTGGGCCGGGGCGGGAGCATGGACGACGTACGCCCTCCACGACGGGGTGTGGGACGTCAACACCCTGCTGCTGGGGGGCGGGGCGGCGTTGGCGGCCGGGCTGCTCGCCCTCGCCGTGGCCCTGCGCCAGCACCACGTCCGCGAACACGCCCGGCAGGCCACCGCAGAGCAGCAGCGTTGGTCGGAGGCCCGGCAGTGGACGGCGCGCCTGGAGCGGGTCGCGAACATCAGGGGCGCGCGGGTGGTCGCGATCGAGCCGTGGATCCACCCGGACCCGGACCGGCCCGGCAGGGAGCGGCAGACCGGCTACACCGTGGACGTGGAGTTGCCGCTCGGCGGGGTGTCGTGGGAGAACCTGGCGATGTTCGCCACCCGGCTCGCCGCTGACCTGAGGCTGCCGCACGGATGCGGCCTGGAGGTGCGGCCGGGCGTGGACCTGGGGCGCGCCCTCGTCGACGTCACCACCCTCAACGTCCTCGACGGCGACATTCCCCTGGTCGAGCCCGAGACGCTGCCCGCGACGATCGACGCCCCGCTTCCCGTGGGCCTGTACTCCAACGGGTCGCTGGTGAGCCTGCCGCTGCGGTGGACCTCGGCGGTGCTGGTCGGCGCGAAACGCCAGGGCAAGTCGAACCTGCTCAAGACGGTGGCGCGCCAGGCGCTGCGCTGCAACGACGTGCTGGTCATGGGCATCGACCCCAACGGCGGTGCGGTGTTCAAGCCGTTCCTGCGGCCCTGGCTGGAGGGCCGCACCCGGCGTCCGGCGATCGACTGGGTCGCCACCACCGCCGAGGAGGCCGAGCTCATGCTGACCTGGCTGATCGGCGCAGTAGAGCGGCGCCGCGCCGGCTACTCCGACTACATGTGGCAGAAGGGCGGCGACGACAAACTCGCCGTGTCCCACGACATCCCCCACATCCTGCTGCTCACCGACGAGTCCAAGTCCCTGCCCAGGTCGGTGAAGACACGGTTGGTGGAGTTGAACGACCGGTGCGGGGCAGCGTCGATCAGCATGCTCACCTCGTGGCTGCGCGCGGTCGCCCAGGGCATGGAGGGCCTGCCCACGGACCTGCTCGCCCAGTCCGAGACCCGGCTGAGCGTGCGCGTGAACGCGCAGAGCGAACTGCAGCGCCTGTTCGGGCAGGGCACGAGGGTGACGGCCGCGCCCGCGCCGGGGTGGGGGCACGCGGTCGCCACCGCCGGGCAGCGGCCGATGCTGTACAAGGCGTCCCGCAGCCAGGACGCCGACGCCTACCAGGACGCGTTGACCTGCGACGAGTGGCGGCCCGCCATGGACGAGATCACCCTCGGGGAAGGGGAGGTGCGCCGGGTCTACGAGGAGCGGTGGCAGCGCGCTCTGGCCCACGGGTGGCTGGGCGTGCCGTCCCTGCCCGGCACAGCAGCCCCCTCCTCGCCTGCGGCGCGCCCCGCCACCCCGCCGGAGCCGACGCGGCCGCGGCGCTCCAGCGAGGAGCGCAGGCAGGCGGCCATCGAGGTCCGCAACCGGCTGCGTCGCCTGTCGGGCAGGCCGCTGCTGGACGAGAACGGCCACGAGATCGACGACGTCGACCAGCGGTTCTCCGAAATCGTCGCCGGCCTGGCACCGGAGGGGACGCTGCCGCTGCTGCTGACCGCCGCGCTGGCCGTGTTCGACGAGGAGGACACCGACCAGGTGCACCGCCAGGTGCTCGCCGAACGGCTCACCGGAGGCGACAAGGACCGTCTCACGGCCCTGTTCAAGGCCGTCGGCATCGCCCCGCTGCCGACCCCGTTCCGCATGCCCGGACGCGGCACGGGCCGCGGCTACTCGCGTCAGGCCGTCGAGGCTGCGGCAGCCGAGATCCGCGAAGGCCACCGGGGGGTGCCCGACGAGGTGGCGGACTGGTCCCCGCCCTTGTGACACCGGGTGTGACATGCGGTGTGACACGGCCGTGACGTCACACCCGCTGTTACACCGTGTCACGCCCGTGACCTGCGACAATGCGTGTCACGAGGTGTGACGTGTAGCCGGTTCCCCGCGTCGTAGAGGCAGTGGCCGCCGGTCTCGGACGGTGTTGCCCACAGGTGTGACACCGTCCCTGTCGACCGTCGCCGCCTGTTGCGACAATCACCCCATCCCCTGAGCCCTGTTGACGGAGTCGGTCGTGCCTAAAACCGCTCGCCTGCTGCTGTCCGTGCCCCTTCGGTACCGGTGGATACTGCTGGGTGCCGGGGCGCACGCAGTGATCCGCCGCACCTGTAGCGGGTGGGAGGTCGTGCAGTCCCATGCGGTCCGGGACGGTGACGAGGTCGTGTGCACCTACACCGATCTGCTGGACGCGGGGGAGGGTGTTTTCACGGTGGAGCTGGCTGGTTGAAAGCCCCTGACAGACGTACAGCCCCGCCCTATCCTGACGGTGGGACCCATACAGAACAGGAGCGGGGCTTAAGTGAAGGATACGGAAATCAGCGACAAGATTCGATCCCTGCGCCAGCGGCGCGGCTGGACGCAAGAGGAACTCGCCGCCCGAGCCGGCCTCTCCCGGGAAGTCATCGCGAAGATCGAGCGGGGCGGCACCGCACGCATGGCGACCTATCACGCGCTCGCCCGCGCCTTGGGCGTGCGCACCCTGATGTTCGTCTCACCCCAGGACCCCGAGCCGGTCGCAGACCCTCACCGCGACACGGCCCTGGCGCAGATCCGCGCCGTCATCAACCCGCCCGTCTCCGTGGACGGCGGCCTGCTCTTCCCCGCCGTGGAGGACGCCGAACCGAACCTGGACGTCCTGGCCGGTGCCGCTGACGCCCTGGCCGGGCACTACGCCCGAGGCACCTACAACGAGCTGGCGTCGCTGCTGCCCGCCGTGGTGCAGTCAGCCCACCAGCACGTCCAGGCCCTCGACGGGGAGGAGAAGGTGCGCGCCCACCGGGTACGCGCCGACATCCTCGTGTCTGCGGGCCAGTACCTGATCCAGGTGCGCGAGCACGACCTGGCGCTGATGGCGTTACGGGACGCGCTCACCGACGCGCTGACCGCGGACGACCCGGTGTTCGCCGCAGCCGTGGTGCCCGTGCAGAGCTGGGCACTGCTGCGCCAGGCGCGCTTCGACGAGGTCGAGAAGCTGTGTGAACGCACCGCGGACAAGGTGGAGCCCACCAAGCTGTCCAAGGCCACCCCTGACGAGCTCGGCGCGTGGGGCCACCTGCTGCTGTGGGCATCCGCGGCAGCCGCCCGCAACAACCGGCCTGAGGAGGCCGAGGACTACCTACGGGCAGCGGCGGCGGCCGCGGCCCGCCTGGGCCGCGAGGCCGAGGTAACGGGCCGCCGCCCGTTCGGGCCGCTGACCGTGGCGATGAAGGAGGTCGAGAACACTCTGATCGCGGGGCGACCGGACCGGGCCCTCCAGCTCGCCGAACAGCTGCCGCGAGACGTGGGGCTGACCTACTCGCTCGCTGTCCACCGCCACCGCATCGACGTGGCCAAGTCCCAGGTGCTGCTCGGCGACGCCGAGGCCGCCACCGCCACTCTCGCCGAGCTGCGGTCCGCCGTGCCCGGGTGGCTGCGCCACCAGCAGGCGGCGCGCGAGGTCGCCGAGGACATCCTCGCCGCCCGCACCCGCATGCCCTCGGCCGAGCAGCGGGACCTCGCCGATTTCCTCGGCGTCCCCGCCTAACCTCTGACCTGCGGGTTGGTACGCCGCATACACACCAGGAGCGCACCTGCCTCGAACGGGTGCACTCTGTTACTGTCACCCCTGATGAGCGGTGTGTAGCGTCCACCTACTGGAGGTGGACACATGAGACGAGATCGCCAAGAGGAACGAGACCTGCTGCACGGCCCCTGGCCGGACGAGCCCCCCGAACCGCCCTCAGACCACGGCGCCCAGGACGCGGGGGAGGAGAACTCCCAGTGACCCTCTGCCCGCGCAACTGCACCGAATGGGTGGCCTGGCGGGCCATCCAGCACCTGCCTCCCGAGCGGCGGCTCGACGCCGAGCTGGCCTTCCTGCTGCGCTGGGGCATCACCCACCGGCGCCTGCCCCAGGCCGCCCCGGCCCACCTGGCCGCACTGCCCGCGGGGGTGGCCCGGTGACCGTGCTCCTGCCCCGCCGCACCACCGACCCGGCCGACCGTGCCCCCGTGGTGCTCGACACGACCGTGGACGGCCGCTCGGTAACCCTCCCCGGCCGGCCCGAGCAGGCCACCGAGATGCGCAGCCGCCTGGCGGTGCTCACCGCCGCCCTCCCGGCCGGCCTCCGCGAGAACATCGAACTGCTGGCCAGCGAACTGTTCAACAACGCGATCCGCCACACCGCCTCCGGCCTGTCCGGGGGCGAGGTCACCGTGACCCTGGTGACCCTGTCCGACCGGGTACAGGTCCGCGTCATCGACGACGGCCAACCCGACGGGGAGCTGCGGTTCCCCGTCCCGCGGCTGCCGGACACCGACAGCGAGGGCGGCTTCGGGCTGTGGTTCGTGCACACCACCGCCACCCAGTGGGGGACGGCACGGCACGCTGACGGCCGCACCAGCGTCTGGTTCGAACTGTCCCGGCGCAGGGAGTGACCGTGGGCGACAAGATCGTGCTGCGGGGCGGCCCGCTGGACGGGGCCGTACTCGGCCGCGCCGAACTGGACCGGCTGGTACGGAAGGCCGGCTTCCCGGGGTGCTCCGTGATCCGGTTCGCCACCCCGGACGGACGCACCGGCGTCTACCGACTGGTGAACGGGCAGTGGGTCCACGTCCCCGACCACGGCCTGCCGCCCGGGTTCACACGTCCAGGTCCTCTCTGACGTAGGAGCCGCGACCGTGCACCGTGCGCACCAGGCCCTCCTCCACGAGGAGCTTCACGGCCTTACGGACCGTGGAGCGGGCCACCCCGAACTCCCCGATCACCTGGTTCTCCGACGGAATCACCCGGCCCCGCTGGTAGCGGCCAGCCACGATCCGCGCCGCGAGGATCGACGCGAGCTGCACCCACACCGGGTCTGCGGCCTCCGCGTCGATGTCGGTGTCGGGGCCGTAACGGTCACTCGGGACAGTCCATTCCATGGCGCGACCCTAGATAACCTCAGACCAGCGCCCCTAAGCGCATACGTGTGCAGTTAACTGCGGTTAACTCTGGTCGCGCGGGTTACGCTCCCCCTCATGGAGACGGAGCAGACGACCACCGATGACGACGTCATCAGCGCCCGCAAAGCCGCGGGGATGCTGGGGATTACCGTTCACCAGCTCCAGAAGTGGCGGCCCTACATCCCCCACGAACTGCGACCCGACGGAAGATTCGTCTACCGGACGTCTCGTCTGGAGGAGTTCATCAGGCTGCGCGGTTGGGACCGGGACAACCCGGAACCGCCAGACCACAGTGCACCGAGGGGAGGGTGGCCCTACATCTACGACGACACCGTCGATCTCGACGAGTCCGTGGTGGAAGCGCTCAGCTGGCCGGGGGAGGTCCACATCCACGTGCCCAACCCCGACATCATCGTGCTCCATTTCGGGATGCGCAGTCTGGTGCTGCGCCCGTCCGAGCACGGTCCCACCAGCATTGACCTGCTGCGGCGCCTGTCGGAGGCGTTCTCCGAGTGCGCGGTCCTGCTGGAGCGCCGCGACCGCCGGGAACGGTGGGCGGACCGCAGCGCCCCGAAACAGCCGTGGTTCGCGTGGCCCCCAGGCTGGACTAGCGGGTCTGGCTGAGCAGCAGGGCGCGCGTTTCCCCCAGGGGCAGCGCGCGCCCCTGCAGGGCGTCGTGGAGACGGCTGTAGTGCTCGACCTCGTCGGGGTCCTCGACCAAGACACCGCGGGGTGCAGGCCGACCCGGTCCGGCAGGACGTGCACACGCACCCCGGGACGCTGCACCTGCACGAGGTAGCGGAGCTGCTCGTCGCGGACCGGTTCGGGGATCTTACGCAGCGCCGACTCGTCGATGACCACGGTGAGGCGGGGCGCATCCGGACGGGCCAGGATCTGTTTGCGCAGCATCCTCGCCTCGACGTGACGCTCCGCCGTTTCCTCATCAACGTCGAGAGTGGCGTCCACCAGCAGCCGCGCATAACCGTCGGTCTGCACCACCTCGGGGAGGGCAGCCAACCCGAACACGCGGATACGGGACGCCCCGGTCTCCAGATCAGCGTGAAGAGCCGCATCGCCGAGCACGTCACGGTAGCCGTCCCACCACCCGGTCTGCGCGGCTTCGCGGGCGTAACGCAGGTAGGCGGCGCGCGTGGCGGGGTCGGTGACGTCGTACACGTCGAGGAGGGCGGCCACGTCCACGGCGCGGGGACGCCGAACCCGGCAGGTCTCCAGCCGGGTGACCTTCGACTCCGACCAGGACAGGGCGGGTGCGCGTCTCTTCGCCTCAGCGGCGGCCTGGCGGGCGGTGAGTCCCCGGGATTCACGGAGGTGCAGGAGAGTCCGGGCTATTCGGCGGCGGCGCAGAGCGGGACTGACGGCCACCTGTCACTCTCCTCTATGCCAGGGGTGTGGGGCGGCCAAAATCCTACGGCCGCCCCCGAGAGACGTGGCATTTTGTGCTTATCGCAGGCCAGGTGTCTTTTTTGTGTGCGGCATGAATTCGTCTGCCGTGTCTGAATCGGTTCATCCCCACGTGCGTGGGGCTCACGGCTGCTTCCCCCAGTTCAGGGGGGGAACCTTCGGTTCATCCCCACGTGCGTGGGGCTCACCAGTACGGGGCGGGGTTCGTCACGGAGGGCTCCGGTTCATCCCCACGTGCGTGGGGCTCACGACTGCGGAACGCCGAGCGCGGCGGCGAGTGCCGGTTCATCCCCACGTGCGTGGGGCTCACCGAGGCGGTGGACCGCGACGACCAGGCAGTGGCGGTTCATCCCCACGTGCGTGGGGCTCACTCCGGAATCGCCTGGCGGGCGCGCGACCCGCGCGGTTCATCCCCACGTGCGTGGGGCTCACCTGTTCTACTCGGTTTTGTGGGTCAGGTGGGGCGGTTCATCCCCACGTGCGTGGGGCTCACAGTTGACGACCTGCCAATTTGCAGGGCGTTATCTTGGCGTTACCATCCTTCCGGAATGGGAGGCATCCCTTGTTCGACTTGTTCCAGTGCTGACATCTGAATCAGTTGGAGCCCGTCGAAATCGACGACTGTGCGGCGACGTTCTCCCGCCGTGTGTACGGTGAATCCCTGCTCGTTGTCGTCGGGGTGGACGCACACGGCGGCTCCCTCCCCTACCGAGGCACTCACCGCAGACCACAATTCGTCCCTGACTCGGGCACTCATCGTGCCCACGTACACGCCAGCAACCGGTTCGAGCATCCACCGCGACAGTGCGCCCCGTACGTGGTCGGGAACGGCCGTCGTTGCGATCATCACGAGCCGGGTCATCAGGGCTCCCCGTCATCGACAGTGTGTTCCGCGTAGTTCACCCCTCCGGCGACGGCTCCTGCCAGCGGATCCCATAGGTCGACGACCTTCCAAGGACCTCCTGACCTCTGCGGTTCTTCTTCAGCGTGAACCTCGTCGGGGGAGTCCAGGGAGAGGAGAGTCTGCACGTCCTGGACAATCTGCGGAATCAGGCGGAACAGCTTCAGATCCTGGCGGAGCCGGAAGCGCGCCTCCCGTTCCGGATTGTCCGCCCGGCTCAGGGAGAAAGCGAGAGGAACAGTGGTCTTCGCTTTGTAGAGGTCGGCGATGTCGTAGACGAAGGCGTCCTGCTTGCCCGAGTGGACAAACCCAAGCGCGGGATGGCATCCCAGGTGAGCCAGCACCGAGTGCACCACTCCGTACAGGGCGGCGTTGCCTGCCGACAAGGCCTTGTTGACGGGGTCCTGGTTGTCCCAGTCGTGGGGATCATAGTTGCGTTTGAACGGCTTCACCCGGTTCTTGGCCGCCAGGCTCCGGTACAGAGCCTTCATGCGTGCCCCTTCGAGTTGTCGCAGCCTCTCGATGGACACACCGGGAGGCGCTTCCTCGCCGAACCGCATCTCGTACATCCGGGTGGCGATCTCCAGACGGCGGTTGTCGTCGGAGTAGGCGCGGGCCTGCCGGTCGATCCACTTCGTGGTGCGGTTGGGCGCGGGAAAGCTCCCGTAGTTGAGAATGCCGCCCGCGCCGCAGGTCACGACCGTGGTGTTGTGGCGCATGAAGGTTGCCATGGCCGGGCTGGTGATCGAGGTTCCCGGCCCCAGCAGGACGCACGCCAGTGACGCGGTGGGAATGGGGACGCGGTGGATGCCGCCGGCGTCGGTTTCGATCTCCGCGCACACCCCGGTGTCGGTCTGCACCACTCGGCAGATGTCCACGAACAGGAAGGAAAGGCCGTCCGACACTCGCGGCAGCATCGCGAGTGTCGGACGGGCCAACGCCTTACGAGCGCTGTCGACGTTCATCTCATCCCTCGACCAAGGCAAGGCTGAGCAGCCCGCAACCGTAGGATTTGCCGCGCCCGATGCCCTTGAGCACGGCGACACGTACCGCGTCGGCGTCAGAGATGACGGCGTCTCCCTCGAACCGCACGGCCGGGTACCAGATCTTGCGGCTGCGGTAAGTGGTACCGGGATCGCGAACGTCGTCGAGGGCCTGCGAGTAGGCGCTGCGTAGTTCCAGCCCGTTGGCAGCAGCGCGAGAGCGCCACCACTCGTCGGCCTCCGCACCGCGAAGCGCCCGAGTGTACTCCTTGGGCTTCGGTGGCGCCTCCGTCAATTCGAGACGCTGGGTGTTCTTCTCGGACTTGCCGAGCCGTTTGGTGGGGCTGGCCACGATCCGGTACCGGACGTAGTTTCCCTTCTCCAGCCGCGCCAGGAAGGGGTCGAGGTCGCGGGTCTGGACGTCGTAGTATCCCGGGCCGATCCGGTCGAGCCGCAGCGGGGAGCGGCTCTGCACCAGCAGGTGCAGACCGGCCCGAGTCTCCTCGACCCGGAACAGCAGGCCCGACTGCTGGCTGGGGTTGGCGACCCGTTCCTCGCCGAGATCGGAGGAGAGGCGGACCAGTTTGCGGTGCAGATCCCCGGCCGTGCGGAAATCGGCCCGTGTCTGGTGGTTCCGCAGGTCAGGGACGATCTTCGTCAGCCACGTCATGCCGCCTCCCCGGCGTACCGTCTGACATATGCGAAGAGTTTTTCCTGGTAGTCCCTACCGGGGCCGGCTACCAGGGCTGCGGGGACCTCGGTGGGCACCACGCTGATCTGCCTCAGGGCGTAACGGCGGCTCCTGCTCTCGAAGGAAAGAGGCACGTCGCTGAGCACGGCGGTACTGCGCGCGGCTGTGTGCTCGCCGCGTTCGTGGATCATGTCCACGACCACGGTCGCCGTTTCCTCCCCCACCCTGCGGTGAGGCAGCGGGACCGCCTCCACCAGTTCCCGTACCGGGTCGGCGACGCGACTGCGCAGCACCAGCAGCGGATCGGGCACGAACGCGCGCCTTCCCAGGTAGAGCTGCCAGTGCGGCGCGGCCAGCGCATCGGCGATCTCGTCCGCGCCGGGGCCGGAGACGGCGACGGTGAATACGGCGTCGGCCAGGTAGGAACGGTGGGTGACGATGGTCGTCTGCCCTTCCGGACGGCGTTTGCCCTCAGCGGTGGGCACGGTACGTTCCCTGGGCAGACCACCGCCGATCGTGTGGAAGTCGCTGAGCCGTACCCCGGTCCGGTCGACTCGGACGGTGAGCTCCAACTCCGCGTAGCGGTCCAAGGGGTCGCCACGGCGCACCCCCTGGGCTGCGGCGAACATGCCGACCAGGCCGGAGCGGCTCGGATAGGGCAGGGTGTCGCGCTCCCCGAAAGCGCTGTGCTCCCCCCAGCTCTGCATGGGCCCGGCCAGACGCATCAGGAATCCGCTCACGCCTGGTCCTCGTCGAAGGCCGCCGCGACCATCGCCTCGATGAGCGCCGGGTAGGAGCCGTGCCGTTCACCCAGCGCAGTGAAGTCGCTCTTGGTCTCCACCGTCGCGTAGCCGCGGACCGCGTCGTCGGGCCACACCTCGCGGAGCCGCTCCGCGTAGTCGTTGAGTGTCTGGCAGGCACGAACGGTGTAGCCGTCGCTGCCGTACAGCGCGGTCTCGAACGCGGGTGCGAACGAGACGGGCCGGTCGGATCGCACAGCGACGTGCACCAGATCGGGCAGGGTCATGGCTGCGGTTGCGTTCTGCTTGCCCGACGGCACGGTGCTCACGAAGGCGCGCAGGAACTCGGCGACAGCGGTGCGGGCCGCGTCGGCGTCACCCGTGTTCTCCACCAGTCGGCCGAGGTTGACGTTGGCGTAGCGGTAGAACGTTCCGGCGCTGAACTGTCCGGCGTTCATGTGGCCACTGCCGCGGTCGTTGTCCTTGGGCACGTCGTCCACGGCGGTGAAGAAGTCGACCTCCACGCTTGTGCCGTGCACGGTGAAAGCATGGGCGAACTGCACCGCGCCGTCCACCTCGGTGGAGGGAAGTTCGGCGAGCATCCGGCCGAACAGGTTGACCGAGACGTTGCGCCCCTTGAGGACCTCGGTGATGCGGTCGGCGGGGAGCACCCCCTTGGGGGTCTTCTTGGCTGCCTCCTTGGCGACGGCCTCCCGGTGTTCGTCGGCGATGGCGGCCAGTTCGTCGATCGCGGGAAGCGGCAGGTAGAACAGGACGGAGGTGGCCGGCGGCTCGCCGTCCTTCTCCTTCTCCAGCTTGATTCCGCCCTTGCCGACCGACAGTACGACCTGGCGTGCCCCGGCCTCGGCGAGGTCGTCCTCCCAGCCGCGTTCCTGAAGCCGTTCAGCGATCTTGCTGATGATGCGGCGAGTGCGGACCGCCTTGTCGCCGAGGCGGGTCTCCACTTCGTGGCGGACCGCGCGTTTCCAACTCTGACTGGACACGCGGGTGCGCTCCCTGCCGCCGTACACGACCGTCTTGGGGGAGCCCAGGTCGTCACGGTTGATGTTGGAGTAGGGCAGGGTCTGGATGGCGTGGATGTCCAGGTAGGTCATGCGGCTTCGGTCTCCTCGGTGGTGCTGTCCTTCTTGGCTCGTTCAGCTTCGCGGCGCAGGGTCTCCAGGGTGCGGTGGTAGCTCTGCACCCACTCCTTGGCGACCTGTCGGGGGGTGCGTCCCCAACGGGCCAGGTCGCGGGCGAGAACGCCCCAGTCGACGTGGACGTCGTCACCGCGCAGCTGCAGTATCAGGCGCGGCAGGTGGCGGTGGACGCCGTCGAGGTTCTGGCGGGCCAGCAGGTGCAGGCGCTGCTCGGTGGTGTCTGCGTTGAGTCCTCGCCTGAAGACTGCTTCAGCGAGGGAGACTCCCAGGTTGGGGCGCTGCCGCGATTTCCTGTTCGTGCTCTCGCCACCGCTCTGCTCAACGGGAGGTGTCTCGGCGGCTGCCGCGCCGTCCTGCTCCTCCTCGGCGGTCTTCGCGTCCTGGTCCCGGGCGCTTCTGGGCTGGGCGGCCATGATCGCCGCCACTGCGTAGAAAGCGCGTTCCACGGCTTGGGCCTCCTGCTCGGTCCCAGAACCGCGGCGGTCCTCGTCGCTTCGGGTGACAGGAACGTAGGGCGCGACCACACGGTGGGCGGCCAGCATGCGCGGGTCGTCGGGCGTCAGCCCCACGCCGCGCCGCAGTGCGGCCCGTGCCGCCGGCTCCTCGGCGACGAGCTTGCCCACCCGCTCCACCAGGGCGTCGGCTCGTTGGAGTACGTAATTACTGTTCATGCGGCCTCCTGTCGCGGTGTCCAGTGGTCGAACAGGGCGCTGCGGTGCCGCTCCACGACCTTGGCCACACGCGGGCGTTCGCAGTAAGGGCCGGTCACCTCGTCGTAGGCGGCCAGTGCCACCAGGTTGAAGGCGTTGCCGGGCCCCGCCGTGCCAGGGGTGTAGCCAGGGGTGGGTCGGTCGTAGACGATGTCCCAGAAGACCGATTCGGCCTGTGACCAGTAGCGGCTCATACCGTGGTGCGCCCACGGCCCGACACCGGTCTCGGTCTTGACACCCTTGCCGGAAGAGCCTCCCGAACCAGGACTGTTGCTTTCCTTCCACGCCTCCCGGCACGCTTTCTCCAAGCGGCGGCCGAGCGCCTCGGCGGACTTGCGGGCCAGGCCGATACGGTGCACGATGCGGGCGTTCTCGGTGTCGTCGGTCTCGTTGTCCTCCAGCCAGCGCAGCACGGCCGGGGTGGTGGCGGTGAACCACTGCTTGTCGCGGGTCTGGCCGTCCTGGTCGAAGCCGAAGGCTCGCAGTCGCAGCGCGTCCAGCACTTCTTGGGGGACCTGTGCCATGCGCGTACAGTCACCCAGGATGCGGGGGCGGTAGTTGCCGTCATCCTCACCGTGGCGCAGCAGGGAGTCGAGGTCGCGCCACACGGCACGCTCGGCCTGGGCGGGGCGCGGGTAGACCCGTCCTTCCTTGCTGGTCTGGTGGATGAAGTGGGGGTCGAGTTCCGGTGGAGCGCCGCGCTCCCGCCACGCCCAGGTCACCCAGGCGTCCACCACCTGCGAGCCGTCGGGCGAGGGCTGCACCAGGACGGCGTGGCGGAACTGGTTGACCAGGAGCCCGGCCAGGCCGGTGGGCTCCTCCGGGAGGCCGAGCGGGTCGTTGAGGTCGGGCCGCTCCCACGGTGCGAGGTCGACCTCGCCGGTGCCGGGATAGGGGATGTTGAGGACCAGGCTCTCGAACAGGGTGCGGCCCAGCGGGTGGTAGGAGACGGTGCCGCGCAGCGGACCAGCGGTGACGTTCGCCTCGTTACGTCCGCGCACCACACGGGAGGTGCAGCGCCCCGACGGCCCGTAGCCCAGGGTCGCCAGCAGGTGCCAGACGGCCTCGGCACTGGCGAGCGGCTGCGGGTCGAGGTCGTGGTGGTGGCCGCCGAGCCACACCTGGTTCTGCCCGGCGGTGCGTCCCCACGCCAGCTTGTTGACGCCCGAGCTCTTCGAGCACTCCTCACGCAGGCGGGGGTCCTGCATCCAGGGGCGTTCCGGGTGGAACAGGTCGAATCGGCCCGCATGCTCAGCGAAGTACGCGTCGACCGCTGCCGGATCGAGGCAGCCATCGCTGAGGAGTTGTGCGCGGCGGGCCAGCCACCTGGACTTCGATTTCTTGCCCAGTGCCTGGTCGAGCCCGGTGATACGGGCGGTGACCAGCGCGAGCACCCGCCACAGCACTGCCGAGGCAGGAGGAAGCGGGAGCTCCACGTCGGCGAGTTCGTGAGAACGGACGAGGACGTCGCGTAGCCCCAGCATCTCAGGCGCGGACGGGACATCGCGACCACGCGCGACGAGCCAGGGCGCGGTGGTCAGATCGAATGACGGTGGTGAAGGAATGGCTCCTCCAACAGGAAAAACAGGGCAGCCGACAGGCACGGTCGACTGAATCGGATGAGATGGACGGTACGGTAGCCGCCTGCGGTGACAAGAATGGCACCGCAGGCGGCGAATGGTGCGGGAAAGCGAGAAAATCCCATCAATTGGGTACGCGCCGGACTTCCCGCGAAGCTCTTCCCCAAGGCAGGACCGTGCGTCAAGTTCCGGATGATCCATCCGGTAGTCTGATCCCAAGCAGGTGCTGCCTGGTCAGCCAGAGAGCCCCACGCACGTGGGGATGTACCGGTAGACAGGAACAGGTAGGCGAGCCTGTGTCGTGAGCCCCACGCATGTGGGGATGGGCGCAGCCAGGCGAAGCTGGCTGCGCCCAGGGCACCTCATCTGAGGATGAGGGAGATGAGATTGGTCGCCACAACCAGGAATATGCCCCCCAAGAGCAGGAAGCCACAGGTCAGTACTGCTTCGAGCGTGAGCGAGACCCGCAGCATAGCGAGCACCTCCAAAGGTAGATAAGAAGAGTTAAGCGAGATTAGACAGTTTCGCGGGGCTCACAGTAGCACAGACCCCCTCACTCCTCCGCACAACGGGAAAACGGACAGTCTCGACCAGGGGTCGAGACCGTCCGTTTTTGGGGATGCTTTATTTGTGCGAGGAATCACCCTTCTTGTTCATGTTTCTCCGTCTGTGGGTAGCTGGACCCTGTCTGCACAGGCCCCGAGAGCTTCCCTGTTCAGGCCCCGCGAGGCAGAGGGCCCGCTGCTGAGCTTTGGCAGCGGAGATCTTCATGAGACGTTGGGTTCATGGAGGCCGCGCGCCGGTTCCCGAGTCGAGGTATTCCGGTCCGGCCCGCGACGGTCCCTATCCGCTGCCAACCCGGGGCGGCCCGCCCCGGACTCCCAGGCGGAATACCTCACGCCCCCCGGGCAGTGCCGACCAATCCGCGCTTGCGGACAGACAAGAGCGCCTGGCCGCGGCTCGGCGGACGCTCTGCTGTCCTGCTAGAGCCGGTTGTCCTTGAGGTCAGCGAGGAACACAACCCACTCGGCCGGAGCGAAACCCAGGTGGCCCAGGTCGCGGTGCTGGGTGTCGCGGACCAAGACCGCACTGAGGGTCTCGGCGACCTCGACACAGTTGCCTCCCGTGTCACTGCTGTAACTGGACTTGCGCCAGGAGACAGCCACCTCGACACAGGCTCCCGCGTTACCGCTGTAGCTGGACTTGCGCCAGTCAAGCCTCTCAGTCATGAGAGTTCTCCTATCACTTCATGAAGGGTCTTGAGGGACTCACGCCGGGACAGTGCCTCTGCCTGCAGCGCACCGAAGACAAGGTTGCACCGTTGGACATCTTCAGGAGTGTCGATGATGGCTTCTCCCAGCATGTGCTCCGCATAGGCCATCGAAGGGCGATCAGGGAAGGCCATGATGCGGAACGGCCCTGAGAGTCCAGGGTGAGGTATCCAGGCATCCTCTGGGATCACCTGGAACCTGATGAGTTCGTCCTCAACTGCACTCGCTACACGACGCAACTGTTCCCGCATAATCTCAGGTGTCCCGATCCTGCGCCGAAGGGCGTTCTCGTCCACAACAAACCACATCAATGGCCTATCAGGCTTTGTGACCACTTCGTGACGCTTTATCCGGGTTTCTACGAGTCGGTCCACTTCGCCTCTACTGGCCCAAGGCAGGCCTTCACGAATGACTGACCTCGCATAGCCCTCCACCTGAAGCAGCCCAGGAATGAGGACCGTCTGGTACTCCCGGATCTCTGTCGCCGACTGTTCGAGGACGAGGATGTTGGCGAACCAGTCAGGGATCTCTTCTTTGTTGGTGAGGTTGATCCATAGCCGCGTGAACGAGCCCCCTGTGTCGTGGAGGGCGTCCAGCGCTTCCGCGAAGTCCTTTTTGGGGATGCGTGTTCCGCGCTCAATAGCACTGAACATAGAGGGGGAAATGTTGGTGTTCTTGGCCAACTGAGCCTGCGACAGCCCAGCTAGCTGCCGGAAGCGTCGAACCTCGGAGCCGAACCTGATCCATACCGGGTGCGGTTTCTCCACCATGTTCTACAGAACAACACAAGCCAACCGAGTTAGCCACCGGTTCCGACCAAAAAGTTCAGACACGTGGAACCTCTGGCAGGGCCTTCTATGTGGTGGGACTGTAACTACGGGTCTGCGGTTCCTTAGTGCACGCGACCCCTGAAGCCGCAACACAAGCGGCCTCAACCCGGTGGTAGCGCACTGGGTTGAGGCCTTAGCCCCCAACCTGAAGAGAGCAGGTCGAGGACTCATGCCCCAGGCTACTGCCCGCCCCACTCCCCCACCCCGGTGCGTTCCCCGGGTGCGTCCCTACGTGCCGTACCGTGTGCCGGGGGTGGCCCGGTGACCGTCGCGTTCACGTCCTTTCCCGGACTCCCCGACAGTGTGGCCGCCGCCCGCCGGTTCGTCGTCGCGGCGATCCGGCTGTGCCCGCAGGCCAGCGCCCCGGCCGAGGTGGTGGACCGGGCCGAGTTGATCACCTCGGAACTGGCCACCAACGCCCTGCGCCACACCCACTCCGGCGACCCCGGTGAGACGTTCACCGTCCGGGTGCGCGTGGACGCCTGCGGCGTGTGGACCGAGGTGCGCACCCGCGCCCCGCGCCGCTGCAACTCCTTCCCACACGTGGTCGTCCCCGACGACCCGTTCCGCGAGCACGGCCGCGGCCTGTTCCTCGTGGAGCGGCTCGCCACCACCTGGGGCACCCTCGCCCCCTGGGAGGACGGCGTCTACTTCCACCTCACCTGGAACGACGACCCCACCAGCCCTGGCTTCGGGGACGAATGGGCGGTGGGCGAGTGAGGTACCAGCTCGTGCCTCCCGAGGAGTTGCGCGCCGCCCGCGACGCCTTCCCGCACTACGAGATCTGCCAGTTCCACGACCCCGCCGGACTGCCCGAGGTGACAGCGGTGCTCAAACCCTCCTACCGGCACAGCGACCTGGCCGTACTGGTCTGCGCCGCCACCGTCACCGAACTGGCCGAAATCCTCAGCGCCCAGCCGCGACCAGGGCTGCCCCGACGCGACCCCCACCGCCGCTACTGGCGGTACCCGCGTCCCTGACCGCCCAGGCAGCCGGCCGCCCGCGGACAAACACGCGCACGGCCGGCTCCGAGACAGGGGAGGGGCTCTTCTTTCCCCAGCCCTGCCCCACCACCCCCGACAGCATGGACAACGACATCGACCTCGTGACCCTCTATGCCGGACCGCTCGACGGTCTGGCCATCCCCGCAACCGACCTTGCCGCGCTGGTCCAGGACTACGGCACCGAACGTTTCTGCTTCCTCACCCGTCATGGTGTCTCCGGCCTCTACCAGGAGGTCCGCGGCCGGTGGGTCTACGCCACCCCGCGTCTGCTGGAAGGACAGTGAGAGGAAGGGCCCGCACGTTTCTGGCGCTGCGGTCAGAAAAGCCAGCGAATCTGACCGCGGTGCCAAGATCGTTGGCTAGAAGACCAGCCCTTTACGCGGATCGAGCAGCCACTCGCGCCCGCCCGCCTCGGTGGGGAGCACGGTGCCCTCCTCCGTCACCTGCTGGGGGATGAGCACCAGGTCGCGCAGGTGGAACGACTCCCGCCACGCCTCGGGTGGCCGGTTGGCATCGGACAGCCGACCGAACCAGAGCCCCATGCGCACCGGAATCGTGCGAGCTACCAGGTCACGGCAGTCCGCTACGGTGAACCGGCCGTCTTTGCCCGTCCCTTTCTCAGGAAGTTCGACCGTGCAGTCGGGGTCAAGCCAACGCTGCCCCGCCGTGTCGACGTAGTAGCACAGCACCCGCACCGAACCGGCACCGAAGCGGGTCGCAAGCAGGTGCTCGTCCACGTCGAAGTCGAACTGGGTGAGCCCGTGCAGACTAATCTCGACCTCGTCCACATCGGGGATGACCGCGTTGCGGGCCAGGCCGCGCTTGGCCAGCTCGTCCCCCATGCGTTCCAGGTCGGCGTCCAGGTCCTCGGCGAGCGAGTCGTCGTCGTACACGTCGTCCACCAGTGACTGCACGTCCTCGGGAATCCGCACCGGTTCCCCGTCCCGGCGGCGCAGCAGCGCATGCGTGCGCTGGAGCAGCGACAGCGGGTACACCGCCTGCCAGGAACGGGGGAACCGCGGCGGACCGTCGGCCTCGGCGTCCTGCTCGGGAGTGAGCACCACGAGTTCGGGACGCTCGGCCCACGCGGGACGTTCGACGACGTCCAGGTGCTCGTGCCGCCAGCAGCGGCCCGCGCGTTGCAGCAGCAGCGACACCGGCGCGATGTCGCTGACCATCAGGTCCAGGTCGAGGTCGAGAGACTGTTCCACGACCTGTGTGGCCACCAGAACAGCACCGTGCGTCGGCCGTCGCCCGTTCTTCGCACCGTCCTTGCCGAACAGGTCGACGACAGTCTCGGTGATCTCGGTGCGCTGTCGGTTGGGGAAGCGCGCGTGCAACAGGTGCAGCTCTGGGGCGTTGCCGCCCCGCTCCGCGAACCAGTCTGCGAGAAGGTCGTAGACCTCTTGGGCCTCGGCGACCGTGGTGCAGATGACCGCCGCGCAGCCTCCTCCCTCCACCAGCGGGGTCAGCTCTCTGTGCAGTGCCTCCGACCGGTCGGGTCTTCCTTTCTCGACCGGCACCTCGACGAGCCGCACTGCCAGCGGCTTGCGTGGAGTCGTGGCGATAGGAACAGGGGCGACGTCGGCACTGCGGGTCACCTTTCCGGTGCGGGCGTCGGCGTGCAGCCAGCCGGGATAGGAAATCTCGGGGACAGGCTGCGGCTCAGACTTGCTCCAGCGGTATCCTCGGGCACCCTCCAGGTACGCCTTGACCAGCGAGTTTGCGATGCTGTGGTGCAGGGTGGCCGACAACAGCACGACGGGCGTGTCGAGCGCACCCAGCCAGCGCAGCAACTGCTCCAAGAGGATCTGCATGTAGGGGTCGACCGCGTGCGCCTCGTCGACGACGACCACCTTCCCCGCGAGTCCGAACAGGCGCAGTGCATTGTGCTTGGCGCGCAACACTGCCATGAGCGCCTGGTCGATCGTGCCCACCGCCCAAGAGGCGAGCAGGCCCCGTTTGCGGCCCATCAGCCACTCGGTCGCAGCGAACGGGTCGCGGTGGTCGGCACCGTCGGAGAGGACAGTCGACACTCCCGGCACGTCGGCGGGGGCGTAGTCGGAGTTCAGCCACGCCATCGAGTGCAGCAGGGCCAAGGTCGAAGGGCGGGCTGGATCAGCGCCTTCGGTACGGTGCCGCGCGTACTTCTTGAAACGGAAGTGCATCTGGTCGGCGGTAGCCGTTGTGGGCAGCGCCAGGAAGCGGCCGTGCCGTCCGGTCGCCGCGTCGAGCAGGTCCGCCACGTGGTACGCGGCCTCTGTCTTTCCCTCCCCCATGGGGGCAGTGATCAGCACCAGTCCCGGGCCGGTGCACAGCGACGGCAGATGTTCGGCCAGTGAGGCTTGCAAGCCGTTGGGTTCGCTGATGTGGGGAAACGCCTCGGTGAACGTAGCCGGTGGAACCGTGATCGGCCGCAGACCCGCGGCGTCCAACAAGGAGGGGATTCGTCGCTTCGACTCCTCGAAGTGGCTGCGCAGTGCGGACGCAGAACCGTCGGCAGGAAGAGAACCGAGGCGCTCCAGGATGAAGTCTTCCTGGCTGACCAGCCAGTCGGCGAGGATGACCAGTCCGCACACAACCGCGGCAGTCAACCCGTCCAGCTCCTTCGGCGGCCCGGGACGGCCTACCACGTCGAGGACCACGTGCAGCAGGGCGCGGCGCTGCTCCTCCCACTGGGTGGAGGAGAAGCCAAGCTTCGCCAGCGGATTACGACCATGGGAAGCGGGATGTTCGTGGAAACGACCATGGTGGCCGCCGAGCAACTGGGCGACCAGCCACGTGACTTGTCCGTCCGGATAGCCGACCGAGGACAACACGAACGGCAGCCACTGTCCGGTGGCAGCGGCGTGAGACCGTCGTTCGCCGCTGAGTTCCTCTCCGGGATAGTCGGACAGGTCCATATCGAGCTGCTGCTGGAACTCGCGGGTCAGTTTCCCGATGTCGTGCAGCCCTGCCCAGAAAGCGATACAGCGTCCCGCATGCTCTTCGTCCGTCTCCATGGCCATGGCGATCGTCTCCCGCAGCCCGGGAGAGAGGTATTCGTGCCACAGGACGAGTGCTGCGGCAGCAGCATCAAGGGAATGGCAGGCGAGCGGGTACACCTTCCCTCGGAGCCCGCGTTCCTTTGCCCAGAACCGCAGATCAACCAACGGGGTGTCGTACTTCTCGCCCGTGCGGCCGTGCTCGGACACATTCCCTCCCGCCCCTCTGTTGTCCTGGCGTATGCGCAGAACGTAGTGGACGAACCGCCACAGGCGGGGTGTTTTCGAGAAACTGGTTTAGAGTGGGGCTGGGACAGTCTGCCTGCAAGTTAGATAACGCGAAGATAACGCGCCGCAAAGTCGCAGGTCAGCTTCTCCAAGACCCACGCACGTGGGGATGAACCGCTCCACATCATCGACGGGCAACCCGGTGCCGGCCAAGACCCACGCACGTGGGGATGAACCGGACGTCGAGGTGCTGCTCCCCAGGACCGGGGTCCAAGACCCACGCACGTGGGGATGAACCGTCGAGTCCCTGCCGTACTGCCACCGTCCCAACCCAAGACCCACGCACGTGGGGATGAACCGAATCCAGTCCCAGTACCACCGAGTCGACTAACCAAGACCCACGCACGTGGGGATGAACCGCGCGGGTCGCGCGCCCGCCAGGCGATTCCGGACCAAGACCCACGCACGTGGGGATGAACCGCGCCAACGCCGCCGAGCGGGTACGCCGTTCCTCCAAGACCCACGCACGTGGGGATGAACCGGCATCAGTCGAGTTCGCGCCGATCGACACCGACCAAGACCCACGCACGTGGGGATGAACCGCCGCACCTCGGACACATCGACCTCGACCGGCTCCAAGACCCACGCACGTGGGGATGAACCGGTCTGGTGAGGTGCCCGTGGCCTTGACGAAGGCCAAGACCCACGCACGTGGGGATGAACCGCCGGGACTGGCTGGTTGTCGAAATCGGCGCATCCAAGACCCACGCACGTGGGGATGAACCGGCGGGGACAGACGGTTGCGGACGTGCGCCGGGCCAAGACCCACGCACGTGGGGATGAACCGCGCTGCTGACCCCCGCCGAGGTCGCCGCCCTGCCAAGACCCACGCACGTGGGGATGAACCGACGGGGGACGTGCCCGACGGCGCGGTGTGGGTCCAAGACCCACGCACGTGGGGATGAACCGCCGCGCTGCTCGGCACCGACGACTCCGATGAACCAAGACCCACGCACGTGGGGATGAACCGAGGTAGCACGCCACGGCCATCCCGGCCGCGGCCCAAGACCCACGCACGTGGGGATGAACCGGAGGACGCCGCGCCGCCGCCCGGCCGTCCCCCCCAAGACCCACGCACGTGGGGATGAACCGCTGGTCGAATGGCTGGACGGCAACGCCATCGGCCAAGACCCACGCACGTGGGGATGAACCTGCGATCACCTCCCCGCCACGCGTGCCGAGGCCCCAAGACCCACGCACGTGGGGATGAACCGTGCCAGTGCGCCCCGTCCCACGTGATCGTGTACCAAGACCCACGCACGTGGGGATGAACCGCGCGTCGACGAACTGGGTGCTGAGCGTGCTCGCCAAGACCCACGCACGTGGGGATGAACCGCAGGTCGGGGACCCGGTCGCGGACCAGCTCGCCCAAGACCCACGCACGTGGGGATGAACCGAAATGCGCGACGGTCCGGGGCTGGGCTGCCGGCCAAGACCCACGCACGTGGGGATGAACCGACTTTCTCGGCTTTGGCGTCGCTCGCGCCGATCCAAGACCCACGCACGTGGGGATGAACCGGCGGCGTGCCCGTCGAAGACCGCGGCGAACAACCAAGACCCACGCACGTGGGGATGAACCGGGCGGCCGGCGGTCGAGGCGGTCTCCGAGATCCCAAGACCCACGCACGTGGGGATGAACCGGATCACCCCGCCCGGGGGCACGATTTGCACGACCAAGACCCACGCACGTGGGGATGAACCGGCATCACCGATGCTATCCCGGGAGCCGCTGTTCCAAGACCCACGCACGTGGGGATGAACCTTCCCTGGTCAGACCTGTCCCGGACAGGTCCAGCCAAGACCCACGCACGTGGGGATGAACCGCTGAGGTCTTTCTGCTGCATCAGCAGGTAGCCCCAAGACCCACGCACGTGGGGATGAACCGACCTGCCGCGGCAACTCGTTCGAGAACCGCCGCCAAGACCCACGCACGTGGGGATGAACCGATTAGGGATCCGTTCAATGCGCGATTCCCGCTCCAAGACCCACGCACGTGGGGATGAACCGAGCGCGACCGGCCCCGCGGTCGGCGGGCTCGGCCAAGACCCACGCACGTGGGGATGAACCGAGCTTGCGCGTGTACACCGAGCGGCTGGTCACCCAAGACCCACGCACGTGGGGATGAACCGCGTTTCCTGAACCCCTGGGCGAACGCGCCCCCCCAAGACCCACGCACGTGGGGATGAACCGTAGTGGTCCCGGTCGCCCCCAGCGCGCGAGATCCAAGACCCACGCACGTGGGGATGAACCGCGCGGATGCTGCGTCAGCAGATCCTCACCCGGCCAAGACCCACGCACGTGGGGATGAACCGTAGGTGCCGAGTCCGGGGCCGTGGCGCTTCGCCCAAGACCCACGCACGTGGGGATGAACCGTTCGCGCGCGCGTCCGTGTCCAGGTTGGACCACCAAGACCCACGCACGTGGGGATGAACCACCGTGCGGAGCGCTCGGAACGCGGCAAAAACGCCAAGACCCACGCACGTGGGGATGAACCGCGGCTTTTCACGGATAAGGACATTGCGACGCTCCAAGACCCACGCACGTGGGGATGAACCGCTGTTCCCCTGGCTCGCGTTCCTGCTCGGCGCCCAAGACCCACGCACGTGGGGATGAACCGCCCCCCTTGACCAGGGCAGGGGGGCGGGATCCAAGACCCACGCACGTGGGGATGAACCGCACCACCACGATGGCACACCAGCAGCGCCAGGCCAAGACCCACGCACGTGGGGATGAACCGTCGCTTCCCGCGACCGCCAGTACCTACCGGCCCCAAGACCCACGCACGTGGGGATGAACCGGCCCTCATCGACCGCGGCCTGCTGGCGACCGCTTCCCGCGTCGGCCGTAACGGGGTCCGCAAGACCAACATCACCCGGGTCAACCTCTCCAGTCTCGAAGCGCTGCGCCGCGCCGAGAAGTCCTACAGCGACGACGTGATCGCTGAACTGGACTTCAAGACCGACCCGCCGGAAACCCGGTCTGACAAGCCAAAGTGCACCACGTGCACCAGGGGTGACCAGCCAAGGTGCACCACGTGCACCTACCAGGTGAACCAGGTGCCCCCTATCCATTAGAAGAACCATCAGAGTCATCCTCTTCTCCGCGCGCAGGCGTGAAGCCTGCGACGCCCCGTCCTCGACCGTCCTCGGAGAAGGAAGAAGAGGAGGAGGAAGAGAAGAAGACGACCAACAAGAAGAAGCGGGGTGACTCAGAGACACCCCGCACCAAGACACCCGAGGACCGCGCCATCCGCGTCGTCCTCGACCGCCTCGCCGACCACTCCCCCACCGAGGACGAAGCCCGCGCCATCCTCACCCACATCCGCACCCAAGCCACCCAGCGCGGCACCACGATCGCCCGCATCGACAAGTGGATCGACGGCCGCGACCCGGGCGCGCTCGCCGCCGACCTCGCCCACGTCCGCGCCCAAACCAAGGCCAGGCGCCGCCCATCAGAAGGCACCTGCCGCATCCACGGCGACAAACGCCTCCCCTGCATCTACTGCCGCATGTCCGCCCACGCCGGAGACTGGACAGACCTCATCACCGAACTTCAACGCGCCGGCGTCGAAGAACGCCCAGACCTGGACGCGCTCGCGAATACGGAAAGGAACACCTCCTCGCCGCCTAACCTCGGGCACCATGAGAAGGCGGCAGCCCTCCACGGCTGCCGCCCAGCCACAACCCTCGAAACGCTGAGGACGTGGCTGCGGTGGCCGGCTGGTCGGTGGAGGATGTGACCCGCGCAGGGCAACTGAACCCCGCGCGCACGTGAACGGCCCTGCCTATCCTGAAAGCAGCGAACCACCAGGAAGGGCAGGGCCTCACCATGCAGGATAGCCCCGGAGACCGTATCCGAGAACAGCGCATGCTCCGCGGTATGACCCAGGAAGAGCTGGCCGAGACAGCGGGCATGCACCCCAACACCATCCGCAAAATCGAGCAGGGCGGCACGGCGCGCATGGACACCCTGCACCGCATCGCCCGCGTCCTCGGCGTGACCACGGGCAGCCTCATCTCCGGGCAGCCCGCACGCATCCTCCGCCACGGCGACGACGGAAAACTCGACCTCCTCGAAACCCGCCGCGCCATCTCCCCACCCGTCCGCCTGGATGGTCGACCCATCCTCGACGACGACACCGAACCCGACCTGGACGCGCTGCGTGACGCCGCGGTCCGCTTGGACGCCGCCTACCACGGCGACCGGTACACCGATCTGGCGACCATCGTGCCCCGCCTCATCACGAGTGCGCACGCCGCCGTCGCCCACCACCAGCACACCCCCCGCGAAGCGGAGGCGCGGCGGCTGCGGGCGATCGTGTTGCAGATCGGCGCCCGCTACCTCACCCAGGTCCGCGCCTACGACCTTGCGCACATGGCCTTGACAGAGTCTGTTCGGGATGCTGCGGCGTCCGGAGACGAGATGGTCGCCGCCGCGTCGGTGACCGGGCAGGCATGGGTCCTGATCCGCCAGGGACGGCTGGACGATGCGGAGCGGCTATCAGCGTTGACGGCGGCCGAGGTCGAGCCTCGGATGTCGACGGCCACGGATGAGCAGCTCGCCGCGTGGGGGTGGCTGCTGCTGCGCGCGTCGGCGGCGGCGGCCCGGAACAACCGGCCCGGCGAATCGGCTGAGGCTCTGGCGTTGGCGCGCACGGCCGCTGCGAGGCTGGGCCGGGAGGTGTACCACGACATGCGCGGGTGGGGCGCGTTCGGCCCGCTCACGGTGGAGTTGCGGGTGGTTGAGGCGGAGCTGGTCGCTGATCGGCCGGACAGGGTGCTGGCGTTGTCGGAGCGGCTGCCGCAGGTTCGAGGTCGGACGTCGTCGGATTCGTGGCACCGCCACCAGCTCGACGTCGCCGAAGCCTACGCGCGGCTCCGCAGGGACAGCGAGGCGACCCAGGTGCTCACCGAACTCCGCCATGAGGCCCCAGCATGGCTGCGGCACCAGCGGATGGCGCAGGAGACTCTGACGTCGGTCGTCGGCCGCCGCAAACGCGCGTTGACGCGGGAGCAGCGGGCGCTCGTGGAGTTGTTCGGTGCCGCCTGAACTACCACGGAACGTGTCTGTAACCCCGGGTGTCGCGTGTCTACCGTGGGTGTCATGACCGCGACAGACCCCCTGCTGGGTGCGCTGGCCCGCCTCCGCTCGGATTTCCCGCTGTGGGAGATCACCTACGACCCCAACCGCGAAACCTGGCGGCGGTGGCGCGCCTGGCGGCACGCTCCGCTCACCGAGGTCGAGGCCCAGCAGTATCGGCGGCGGGAGATCGTCGCGCCGACCATGGACCGGCTGCTCGCCGACCTGGGGGCGGAGCAGCGCGCCCAGGACGTGTTGCGGGCGGTTTCGCGGCGGTCATAGGGTTCCGCGCACTGTCCCTTCCCCATGCGGGTGCGTGGAGGTTCCGGGGCGTCTGAGGGGAGCCGCGGAACCGAGGCCCCCGCCACCAGCGTGGCGGGGGTTTTCTCGTCTCGACACCCCTCACTGTGGGTTACATGCTGGTAGCTGAAGGAGGAGGCTTATGGCCTGGGGCAGAAAAGACAACAACGACAGTGACGAGCAGCAGGACTGCGGGGCCTGCGGCGGACAAGGCGGCAAATGGGAGACCCATGACGGGCAGACGGTGCTCCCCACGCACGTGGGGATGGTCCGTCCTCGGAGGGGCGCGGCCGCTACGCCCTGGGGTGCTCCCCACGCACGTGGGGATGGTCCGCCGCTTCACCGGTGAACCCTCCAGTCGAGTCCGTGCTCCCCACGCACGTGGGGATGGTCCGAAAACGGCCGGGCAATGGGCGCCCGGCCGAGGTGCTCCCCACGCACGTGGGGATGGTCCGAAAACGGCCGGGCAATGGGCGCCCGGCCGAGGTGCTCCCCACGCACGTGGGGATGGTCCGGTCGTTACCTATCTAGACCGGCGCCAACCGGTGTGCTCCCCACGCACGTGGGGATGGTCCGGTCGTCCCAGCGGATGCCCTTCGCGCCGCCGCGTGCTCCCCACGCACGTGGGGATGGTCCGACACTGCGGAGTCGCATCGGCCGTCTCCTCTCCCTGCTCCCCAACATGTAGGGGTAATTCCGTGTCGTGGTGACGGTTTTCGTCTGCTTCGCTGCCCTCATCAGCCCAGGCTGGAACCCCGACGGCCGATACCGTTCACTATCCCCGGTGGTCGTGGGTCGGTTCCGGGTTCTGGCGGATGTCTGGGCAGCAGGCAAGGCATCAATAGCCAGGCCGAGGTGTGGGCTGCGGTGCGTCTTCCGGCGGCTGGAAACGCGTCCACGGGTTTTCGTGAGTGGAAGGGAACTCCCCGGCGCTGATGGTTCCGGGTCGTTTCGGCTGTCCCTCGCGCGAGGGCTGCTCTCCCGCAGTGTCTCCGGCGGGATTCCTGCCCTTGCTCCTCCCCCACCCGCACGAACCGGATTCGTGCCGGTTTCCGTCCTCTTTCATGCGTGCGTTCCTGTGCGGTGCGCCGACCGGTGTGCGGCGGCCCTCCGCCGGGGTGCGGGGCTGTTGCGGGCCGGTCGTGTTCCGGTGCCGCTGGCGGGTAGAGGCGGGGCAGTCGACTCGGGGAGGTCGTCATGGTGGTGGAACGGACACGGGAGGTCGCGGACGCCACGCGGCGTCCGGCCCGCTTCGCGGCCGGGCTGATGGGTGTGGTGTTCCTCCTCATCGGGATCCTCGGGTTCGTCCCGGGGGTCACCAGCGACTACGCCTCACTGGCCCTGTCGGGGAACTACTCGGAGGCCAGGCTGTTCGGCCTGTTCCAGGTGTCGATCCTGCACAACCTGCTGCACCTGCTGCTCGGTGTCGCCGGGCTGGTGGCGGCGCGGCTGAACGCGTACCTGTCGCGCATGTACCTGCTGGTCGGCGGCCTGGTCTACCTGGCGATGTGGCTGTACGTGGCGCTCATGGACCTGACCACCGTGGAGAAGCTGTTCGGCACTCCCCCGGCCTGGGCGCACTTCGCGTCGTTCGCTCCGGCCGACGACTGGCTGCGCTTCCTGCTGGCGGTGGGCATGCTCTCGCTGTACTTCCTGGTGCGCCCGGGGCGCGGCATCCCGGAGTGACCGGGCCGGCGGCGGCCTGCCGTGGACTGGGCGCCGCCCGACCTGGGGCTCAGGGCAGGGTGAGCACGCGGGGGCCGTCCTCGGTGACGGCGACGGTGTGCTCGATGTGGGCGGCGCGGCTGCCGTCGGCGGTGCGCAGGGTCCAGCCGTCGGGGGCGATGTGGTAGCGGTCGCTGCCGCCCGCCATGAACATGGGTTCGATGGCGATGGTCAGGCCGGGGCGCAGCGGGAAGCCGCGGCCGGGGCGGCCCCGGTTGGGCATGGGGGGATCCTCGTGCATGCGGCGGCCGATGCCGTGGCCGCCGAAGTGGACGGGCATGCCGCAGCGGGCCTTGCGGGCGACGGTGGCGATGGCGTGGGAGATGTCGCCTATGCGGTTGCCCGGCACGGCCGCGGCGATTCCGGCGTCCAGCGCCTCCTGGGTGGCGTCGATGAGGGCGGTGTCGGCGGGGCTGGGCGTGCCGACGGTGAAGCTGACGGCCGCGTCGCCGGTCCAGCCGTCGAGTTCGGCGCCGCAGTCGACGCTGACCAGGTCGCCGTCGCGCAGCCGGTAGTCGGTGGGGATGCCGTGCACGACGGCGTCGTTGACCGAGGTGCAGATCACTGCGGGGAACGGGGTGGGGGCGAAGTGCGGCCGGTAGCCGAGGAAGGGCGAGCGCGCCCCGGCCTCGTCCAGGACGGCGCGGGCCACCTCGTCGAGTTCCTTCAGTGACACGCCGACGTCGGCGGCCTCCCGGACGGCGGCGAGGGCGCGGGCCACGCCCCGTCCGGCCTCCCGCATCGCCGCCAGTGCCGACTCGCTCTTGAGCTCCACCATCTCCTGGTCCTCCCGCGGCATCCACTGGAACCAATTCTTATACCGGTATTAATATACGGGTCATGGTGAGAACGCCTCTCAGCCCGGAGGAGCGGCGGCGCGGTGAGCGGTTCGGTGCGCTGCTGCGCCGGGCCCGCGGTGAGCGCAGCATGGTGGAGGTGGCCGCGGCGGCGGGCGTCTCCGCGGAGACGCTCCGCAAGATCGAGACGGGGCGCGCCCCCACTCCGTCCTTCTTCACGGTGGCGGCGCTGGCCGCGGCGCTGGGGGTGTCGCTGGACGCGCTGGCCGCGGCGTGCGCGGAGCCGGAGGGGGACGACCAGGCGCTGTCGGCCTGATCCGGGTGGGGTGTGGCTGTGCGAAGCCGCCGTGTCCCGATCGCCTCGCCGGACCGTCCGCCCTCCGGGTAACGACATCGCGGTAAACAGGGTAGGTGTCCGACCGGAATCGGGACGCCGACCGTCCCCGCCGATCCGCGGTGTTGCCCAGCTACTCCCCCGAGCTGCGCGAACACGGTGTTCTGCGAGGTCGTGCGGCGGTTGCGCCCCCGACGGCCGCGGAAGCGGAACTCGCTGCGGGAACCGGGCGTTGCCCGGACGTCATGGCGCCGCGGCCTCGCTCCCGGCCAGGTCCGGGCGGGCTGGCGCGCGTGTTTCCTACCGGCGAGAAGGACGTCATGGTCTTCAAGCGTTTGCTCATGGCTTTCGGGGTGGGCGGTCCCAGCCTCGACACGGTCCTGCGTTCCCCGCACACCCGTCCCGGCGAGTTCCTGGAGGGGGTGGTCGAGCTCTCCGGCGGCGACCACGAGGTGTTCATCGAGGAGATCGCCGTGTGCCTGGCGTCGGCCGTGGAGGTGGAGGCCGGCGACGTGGAGGGGACCGCCGGTGTCGAGTTCGCCCGTTTCCCGGTGACCGGCGCGTTCCGGCTGGGCGCCGGGGAGCGCCACTCGATCCCGTTCCGCTACCCGGTGCCCTTGCAGGCGCCGATCACCGCCGCGCGCGGCGGCCCGCTTCCGGGGACCGGGGTGGGGCTGCGCACCGACGTGGTCATCGACCACGCCCCCGACAAGGGCGATCTGGACCCCGTGCTCATCCACCCGCTGCCCGTGCAGGACCGGATCCTGGAGGCGTTCGCGCGGCTCGGTTTCGCGCTCAAGCACACCGACCTGGAGCACGGGCACCTGGCGGGCACCGCGCAGCAGTTCCCGTTCTTCCAGGAGATCGAGTTCCACCCCTCGCCCCGCTACGCGCACGAGATCAACGAGGTCGAGGTCAGCTTCGTCGCCGACCACGAGGGCGTGGACGTGATCATCGAGTTCGACCGGCGCGGCGGGCTGTTCACCGAGGGCCAGGACCTGTACGGCCGGTTCCGGGCGGCGCACGCCGACGTCGACCGGGTGGACTGGGCCGCGCAGGTCGACGGGTGGATCGCGCAGGCCCTGGAGCGGCACCGCGGCCTCTTCGGCGGGTACGGCCACCACGGGTACCACGGGGGGCACGGCCACCACGGCGGGGGCGGTCTGGGCGAGACCGTCCTGGGGATCGCGGGCGGGCTGGCCGCCGGCTTCGTCGCGGGCGAGATCATCGACGAGATCGGCGACATGCTCGAAGGGGACGACGACTAGCCGCCGGTCCGGGGTCAGCGCCGGATGGCGACCGGTACACCGGAGGTCCGCTCCAGGGGCGCCAGCCGGTGCGCCCGGTCGTGCAGCCGGTGGTGCGGCGGGACGTGCCGGTCGCGGCTGCCGAGGCCGCGGTTCGTCCCGCCCGGACCTGCTGTTCTCCGTTCCGCCGCACCGGCCGGTAAATCGGGTGACACCGGCCGGGGGCCGGTCTAGCATCGGCGGGGCGAGGCGGTTCCGCCGCGCCCCTGCCGTCCGCTCCGGTGAAAGGTGCTTCCCGTGGCCGACACCCTCCAGCTTCTCGGTGACGTCCCCGTCTTCGTGTGCACCGCCGACGGCGAACCGGTGCGGGGCGAGCGCGAGGCCACCGACCTGGTCGGCAACGCCCTGTACCAGGGCGCCGCCTGGGTCGCCCTCCCGGTGGAACGGCTCACCGACGACTTCTTCCGGCTGCGCAGCCGCGTCGCCGGGGGCATCGTGCAGAAGTTCGTCAACTACCGCATCGGCCTGGCGGTGCTCGGCGACGTCTCCCACCACGTCGCGCAGAGCAGCGCGCTGCGCGACTTCGTCCGCGAGAGCAACCGGGGCGGACAGTTGTGGTTCCTCTCCGACCTGGAAGAACTGCGGTCCCGCCTGGCCGGGGAGCGCTGAGCCACCGCGCGGCGGAAAAATCGGTGGCCCCGGAGCGGCCGCCGGTGGCATTCTCCTGGGGTGCCGGTATCCCGTGTTGACCTGCTGCTGCGCCAACTCGACACTGCCTGGGCGCTGTTGGATACCACCTGGACGGCCTCGACGACGAGGTGTGCCTGTGGCGGCCCGCGCCGCACTGCTGGACGGTGCGCCCCGACGCGCACGGCAGGTGGCGGGCCGACTGGCAGGTTCCCGAACCCGATCCGGTGCCCGCCGTGACCATCGGCTGGTTGACCTGGCACATCGGTTTCTGGTGGACGACCGTGCTGGGCCACTGCTTCGGCTCGGGCGCCCCGGAGCGGGAGGAGACCGGGTGGTCGGGCAGTGCCGCCGCCGCGGCCGACTGGCTGCGCGGGCTGCGGGAGCAGTGGTGTTCCTGCCTGTCCGGTCTCACCGACGCGGATCTGGACTCCACGGAGCGGACCGCGGCCCTGCCCTGGGGCGGGGGGCAGACCCTGGCCGACGTCGCCGGCTGGGTCAACGTCGAACTGACCAAGAACGTCGCGGAGATCGGCCTGCTCCGCAACCTGCACGGTGCCCGCGGATGAACGGCGCGTCCGCCGCCGCAGGGCGGGACCGGGGCCCCGGCGGGCTCCGGGTGGAGGCCCGGTCCGGAGGCCCCGGCGGTGCTGCCTGCTCACCAGTGCACGATCGGGTACCAGCCGAATCCGAACATCGACGGCACCCGCAGGGTCCAGTACAGGACGGTGAAGGCGCCCACGGTGATGAAGGAGACTGCGGTGAGGGTGGCGACGCGTTCCGGTTGCGCGGTCAGCCAGGCGACGAAGCGGCCGCGGGTGCCGTACACCAGGGCGAGGAACAGCACGACCACGACGGTGATGTTGCCGAGCGATTGCAAGACGAAGACCCCGGCGCCGTAGAGCGGGTTTCCGGTCTCGACCGCGTACTCGAACATCGCCCGGAACAGGGGGAAGGGGCGGCCGACGAGGAAGCCTCCGACCAGGGCGCCGATGGCCACCAGCCGCGCGTTGGGGAACCGGGGCGCCAGGGCGTGGAAGGGGTCGGGGACCAGGCGCAGTGCGGCCAGTCCGAGGTAGCTGAAGGCCAGGCCGATCAGTCCGAAGGTGATCGAGGCCTGCACCAGCCGCACCGGGACCCCCGAGGCGAGGGTCGCCTCGGACAACTGGGGCAGCCGGTCGCCGAGGAGTACGCCGATCACGCCGTAGACGGCGGAGACGGCCACCGTGCCGAGGGCGAGCCAGCCGACGGGGCGCAGGGAGGCGGCGACTCCGGGGCGCGGGGCCAGGTGTCCCCTGCCGTCGGCGAGGCCCGCGGTGTGGGCCATGGGCGCGATCGCGCCGAACACCGCGATGTTGCAGGCGGTGAACGTTCCGGCGAGCCCGGTGACGAAGGCGAAGGCCGTGCCTGCCAGGAGTCCGCTGATCGGTGTCTCCTTGGCGTCGTAGCCGAGCAGGGTGTTGGCGACGTTGTCGCCGATGACGCTGTCGACGAACTCGAAGGACCACAGCGACGTGAGCAGCGCGCCGGCGAGGGCGCTGAGTGCGGCTATGAGCCACCGCCGCCGCGGCAGGCCGGGCGCGGCGGCGGGGACGGGCGTGGTCTCGGATCCTGTCTGGGTCATGGTGGTGCCTCTCCTTTGGGTCGGGGTGTTCCTGGTCGGGGGTCGGGTCAGGCCGGGAGCCCGCTGGGCCGCTCCGACGGGTGCTGTCCGGAGGCGGTGAGGAGGCGGCGGACGGCCGCGACGACCGCGGCGGTGTCGGACAGGTCGGCGAGGACCAGGTCGGCGCCGGCCGCCTTCAGCGCTTCCCGGTCGGTCCTGCCGGTGGTGACGCCCAGGACGGCGGCGGCTCCGTCGCCGCCCGCGGCGGCGTCCGTGCGGGCGTCGCCGATCAGCACGGTGGTGCGGCGGGAGAAGGAGCCGAGGCCGAGGCGTGCGGCGTTGCGCTGTACGTGCCGGACGAGCTGCGTCTTGGTGGCGCCGTCCTCGGCGCAGCCGCTGAGCCGCCAGTCGACGAGGTGGTCGAGTCCGAAGGCGCGGAGTTTGGCCCGGGCCACCTCCCGCAGGTTTCCGGTGGCCACGCCGACCGCTCCGGTCAGGCGGGCCACCGCTTCCATGGCTTCGGGGGCTCCGGGGAGCACCCTTCCCGCCGCGCGCATGCCCGCGGGGTCGCGGGTGAGCAGGCGGCGCAGCAGCGCGGTCGCGTCGGGGAGCAGCCGGTCGAGGTCGGTACCGGTGACCCCGTTGGCCCGCAGCAGTTCGCGGAGGGTGGCGTGTTCGCTCCGTCCGGCTCCGGAGGGGGGGAGGGCTGCCGCGTCACGCCCGGTCAGCCGTTTCACGACTGTCCGATAGGCGTGCCGGTCGTAGTCGGTGGTGCTGACGAGCGTGTTGTCGATATCCCACAGGACCAAACCGGGGGAAGAAATCGTCCAAATATGGACTTCTTCGACACTTTTAACCATAATTTCCCAGAAAATTAACAAGATCCGGCTGCCGGACTGCCGGACCAATGGGGTGAGAGGATTCTGTGCGTCTGCTTCTGATCGACGATGCACCTCTGTACGCGGAGCCCCTGGCCCGACGCTTGAGAGGAGACTCCCGAGTAACCGACGTCATGCTCACCTCCACCCGGGAGGTGGGCAGGGTAGTTGAAAAAGAAAAATTTGACGTGGCACTGATCAATGCTCTGTTGAAGGACAGTGCCAAAATCATCAGGAGCCTCGCGGAGCACCCCTTTCCCACCATCGCGCTGGGGGTGGAGGAGGACCCCGCCGAGATCATCCCGCTCGCGGAGGCCGGAGCCTCCGGCTACTTCCCCATCACCGGGGAGTTCGACCAGCTTCTCAACAGCGCCTACGCCGCGGTCCGCGGAGAACTGGTCTGCACGCCGCAGATCGCGTTCACGCTGTGGCAGCACATCCGGACGCTGTCGGAGCGGATCCCGCGGTGCACCCCGCCGGTGCGGCTCACCCCACGCGAGTGCGAGGTGCTCACCCTGATCGCCGAGGGGGCGTCCAACCAGGAAATCGCGCGCACCCTGGTCATCGAGGTGCGCACCGTCAAAAACCACGTCCACAACATCCTGCGCAAGCTCGGCGTGAAACGCAGGGCGGAAGCCGCGGAGCGTGCCCGGGAGCTGCTGGGCTGGCCGCTTCCGCACACGCCGCACCGAAGGCGCTGAACCGGTTCGGACCTCCGTTCCCGATCGCCCTTCCGTCCCACTCCCCCGCCGGGGCACGGTACAATTTTCTTCTTCCGGGGAAGAACGGTTCCTCCCGTTACCCGCCCCCGTTTCTCTCTCCTCTTTTCCGAAAAGTGCCCCGGCCCCAGGGTCCTGGAATTCGATCACGGCGCCTCCAGGACGTCCAGCACGAATTCCACGTCGTCGTGGTGGGCCAGACGGGCGAGCCCGGCCTTCTCGACCACCGCCTGGTGGGTGTTGAAGCCGTCCCAGCGCTCCGCGCTGGCCGACCGGTGGTGCACGCACACCAGGTGGCCGCCCGGCCGGAGGCGGTCGACCACGCCCTCGACGACCCGTTCCAGGTCGGGCAGGGCGAAGTAGTAGAGGAACTCCGAGAGGACGACCAGGTCGAACGTCTGGTCGGGCAGGTCGTCGGGGAGCGCCGCACGCTCCACCCGGACGTGCGGCAGGTGCGCGGTCCGCGCCGCGGCGGTGGCGACCGCCGCGGCGGTGGCGTCCACCGCCAGCAGCCGGTCGCAGCGCTCGGCCAACCGCAGCGTCAGCTCTCCGATGGAGCAGGCCGGCTCGTAGCAGGACGCGTAGCGGGGCCGGGGCAGGCTGGCCAGCGTCAGCGCGTACTTGCGCTGTTCGTACCAGCGCTCGGCCAGCCGCCACGGGTCGGCGGAGGCGGCGTAGCGCTCCTCGAAGTACTCGGGGGGAATGCTCCTGCGGTGCGGTTGCGCGTCCCCCGCCCTGCGGCTCTCCCAGGGGGCCCGCATGGTCACAGCCACTCCGGGACCAGGTCGGGGTTGGCGTCGACCCAGTCGAGGTAGTCGGCCAGCCCTCGGCGCAGGTCGACCCAGTCGGACCACCCCAGCAGCTCGCGCATCAGCGTGACGTCGGCGGCGGCCCCCTGGGGGTCCCCCGCGGGGCGGGGGCCGAACTCGACCGTGGTCCCCGGGACCAGCCCGGCCACCTGCCGTGCCAGCTCGGCGATCGACGTGGCCCTTCCGGTCCCCACGTTCACCGTGGCCCCCACCGCCCCGGGAGCCGTCAGGGCCGCGATCGTGGCGCCCGCCACGTCGGCCACCGACACCAGGTCGCGGACCTGGGAGCCGTCGCCGTGGACCACCAGAGGCAGCCCTTTGAGCGCCCGCATCGCGAAGATCGCCGCGCACCAGCTGTGGCTGCCCTGCTTGGGCACCTGGTGGGGCCCGTAGACGCTGAAGTAGCGCAGCACGGTGACCGGGACGCCGAACAGCTTCCCGTAGAGGCGGGCCTGCCGCTCCGACCACGTCTTGGAGTTGGCGTAGAACAGCCCCGGCTCCCCCAGCGGGTCGCCCTCCCGGAAACGGGACCCGTCGTGGGGGCGGTCCCCGTAGACCTGCGCCGAGGAGGCGATGACCAGGCGTTGCAGGGACGCGTCGCGTGCCGCCTCCAGCACCGTCTGCGTCGCCGCCATGCTGGCGAAGTCGCGCCGCGGGTCCCTGGTGCAGGCGGCCACGTCCGCGCACGCGGCCGCGTGCACCACCGCGTCGGCCTCGGCGACCAGCGGCCGCACGACGTCGGGGTCGGCGGCGTCGCCCCGGACGATCCGCGCCCGCTCCCGGACGCCGAAGCGGGCGCCGTAGTCGAACCCGTAGCCGTCCAGGGTGTCCAGGACGGTCACCTCGGCGCCCGCCTCGGCGAGCCCGCGCACCACGTGGCTGCCGATGAACCCGCAGCCGCCCGTCACCAGCACCCGCAGGCCGGCGGGGGCGGGGCGGGCGGAGGAAGAAGTGTCAGACATGGAACCTCCGAAACAGCTCCGTCGAGGAGGAGGTGACACGGTCGTCGGTGTGGACCAGGCGCCCCCCGAGCTCCTCGACGACCGCCGCCTCGGCGCGCAGCCGCGCCCCGGGGCAGTGCCGGTAGTCGGGGCCCTTGACGTACAGGTGCGGGCGCACCGCCCTGATCACTTCGATCGCGGTGGGGCCGGGGGCCGCGCACACCCGGTCGACCGCCTCCAGTGCGGCGATCACCGCCATGCGCTCGTCCAGGGTGAAGGCGGGGCGTCCCGGCCCCTTGGCGCAGACGCTGTCGGCGCTGACGCTGACGAGCAGCACGTCGGCGAGGCGGGACGCCTGGTCGAAGTGGTGGACGTGCCCCACGTGCAGCAGGTCGAAGCAGCCGTGGCACAGGGCGACGGTGCGGCCCGCCGCGCGCGCCCGCTCGGCGGTCTGCGCGAACTCCGCGAGGTCGACCACCTTGTCCGTGCGCGGCCGGCTCACCGGTGGCTCCAGGCGGCCGTGCGGGCCAGGCCCGCCGCTCCCACGAAGCGCGCCGCGGCCTCGGCCCGGCTGCCCGCCTCCAGCTTCTCCAGGATGGCGTGGACGTGGTTCTTGACGGTGTGCAGCCGGATGCCCAGCCGGACGGCGATCTCCCGGTTGGAGCGGCCGGCCGCGATCAGGGCGAGCACCTGGGTCTGCCGCGAGGTGAGCCGCCTGCCGCCGAGGCTGCCGCGGCGGGCCGTCTCGGTGATCGCCGCGGCCAGGCTGTCGATGGACTCGGTCGCCGAGACGAAGCCCGCGGCCCCGGCCTGAAGGCACCGGACCACGGACTCGTGGCGTTCGCCGGAGCCGACGACGATCGTGGCGGGGCCGCCCGAGGCGGCCAGCCGGGCCACGAGCCCGGCGCTGCCCGGGTAGGCGACGTTCATGACCACCACGTCGTAGCCGTTCCAGTCGACCCCGTCGGAGACGTCGTGGTGCCCGGTGGCGGCCAGTCCCAACTGCCGGAGCCAGGCGGCCACGCTCTGGGCGTACAGGCTGCATCGGTCCACCACCGCGACGGTGGGGCGGTTGTTCATGGGTGTGCTCCAAGGTGGATCGGGGCTGCGATCCGGGTTCGGGGGAAGCCCAGCGAGGCGGCCTCCGCGACGTGGCGTCCGGCGTGGTCCGCCGCCAGCTCCAGCGCCCGGGGCCAGTCGTGTCCCGCGTCCCGTGCCGCCAGCAGGGCCGCGGTGAACGCCTCGCCCGCGCCGTTGGTGTTGACCGGGGGTGTCGCGGTGGGCGAGGCGGGGCGTTCGACGCGCGCGCCGTCCGCGGTCAGCAGCGTGCTGCCGCGGGGGCCGCGGGTGACGACGAGCGCGGGGACGGCGCCGATCTCGGGCAGCGGCGCGATCAGGTCGTACTCGTGCTCGTTGACCACCAGGAGGTCGACCGCGCCGAGCAGGGCCGCGCGCTCCTGCCGGGGCAGGGCGCACAGTTCGCGGCACTGCTGGGCGTGGGGGTGCAGCACGATCCGCCGCCCCTCCAGCCGTGCGGCCAGGCCCCGCAGCACCGTGGGCGAGCAGACGAGGACGACGTCGGCGCCGGGGTCCACCCGGTCGAGCACCGGACGCGGCTGCGACCGGTGGGTGGCCACCACCGAGTCCAGTCCCGCGTCGATCAGGGTGACGGAGTGGTCGAGGGGGCCGGGGCTGTGCCGCGCGCGGACCCGGACGCCCTCCGCGGCCAGCACCTCCAGCGCCGCCCGGGTGTCGGGGCCGTCGCCGACCACGGTGTCCAGGAGGACGTCGGCGCCGAGGCGGCGCAGCGCGACCGCCAGGCACAGTCCCGGGCCGCCGGGGGAGCTCTCGTGCGCGCGGGCGTTGAGGCTCACGTCGAACTCGAAGGCGGAGTCGAGCCGGTAGACGTCGTCCCGGTAGGTGCCTCCGACGACCTGGTAGAGGGTCACCGGTGCGCTCCCCGCGCCGCCAGCTCCTCCAGGTCGGTGACGAGGACGTCCAGAGGGGGCAGGGCCAGCATGCTCCGCTGCATGGCCCGGGCCCGCGCCCGGTAGCCGGGGTCGGACAGCACCGTGCGGCAGGCGTGCGCCACCTGTGCCGCGTCCAGGGTCTCCCAGTCCAGTTCGACGGCGAGCCCTTGTTCGGAGCAGGTCCGCGCGATCAGGTGGTTCTCGGCGATCCACGGGATGGCGACCATGGGGACCCCGGCGCGCAGGGCCTCGCGGACGCTGGTGAACCCGGCGTGGGTGACCAGCAGGTCGACCGTGTCGAGCAGCAGGGGCTGGGCGATCACGTCGACCACGTGCACGTTGTCGGGGACCGCTGTGCCCAGGTCCGCGGGCTTCTTGCCCGCTCCGACGGCCACGACCGCCTCGCAGTCCAGTTGCCCCAGCCCTTCGATGATCATCGCCAGGTGGCCGTCGGCCGCGCGGAACAGCGGGGCCACCGTGCCGAGGCTGGCGTAGACCAGCGGGCGGGCGGGGTCCAGCCCGGTGACGAGGTCCGGCAGCCGGTCGCCGGGCAGGTCCACCGTGTGGTGCCGGTAGCAGCGCAGGGTGGGGATGGCCGTCTCCGCCGGGTCGTAGTGCGGCGGCATGAAGTGGGCGTGCAGGTAGGCGTAGACGCGGCTGCCGTCGGGGTCGGGGGGAAGGCCCAGTTCCTGGCGGCGCTCCCCCAGCGGGGGTGCCAGGAGGGCCAGGTCGAGGAACTCGGTGATGCGCCCCACCACCCCGATCGAGGCGTGCGGGACGCCCAGGACCTCCGCCGCCAGGTAGCCGCCGAGCTCGTAGGCTTCCCGGACCACGATGTCGGGGGTGAACTCGCGGGAGCGCTCCAGCACCTCCTCGGCCATCGCCAGGGCGCCCTTGCCGGGGATTCCCTGGGTGACCAGGCGGTTCATCAGGAGGGTCAGCTCCTGCGGCGGGATCCTCCTGGCCTCCACGAGCGGTTCGAGCATGCCGGTGATCCAGTCGTGTCCGGCGGGGAGGAAGCGGAGCCCGTAGCGTTCGACCTCCTCCTGGAACGTGGCGGGGGCGCAGACGGCGACCTCGTGCCCCCGGCGCTGGGCCGCGTATGCCACCGCGACGAGCGGTCGTAGGTGCGTCTCCACGGGCAGGGTCGTGAACAGGATGCGCATAGGGGGCGCCTTTCCGTGCTGGCCGGGCGGGAGGGGCGGCCGGTGGGCGCCGCGGCGCCCACCGGCCTGGTTCGGGGGATCAGTCCACCAGCCGGACCAACTGGCTCTCGGTCATGGTCTTCAGGCACACCAGGCGGCCGGACTCGTCGTACAGCTCGACGTTGCCCTGCTGGCGGTAGGGCTGGCCGAGCGGGGGGATACGGGTCAGGTCGCAGTGCATGATCGCGGGCTCCCGGTTGGTGAGCCGGCCCAGCGGGGTCTCGGCCATCACGTACACCTCCTGCACGCTGCGGACCGGGTCGGTGCCGAAGTTGACCAGCGGGCCCACCTCCAGGCGGCCGAACGTGGGCCGCATCATCGGGTCGATGCCGCGGCCGACCAGGAGACGGACGGTCTCACCGGGCCACAGCTCGGTGCTGGTGCCCACCGCCTCGTAGGTGAGGGTCTCCAGGTCCAGGCGCAGCGCGCCGTCCAGGGTCAGCACCGGGTCGTGCAGCCGGATCTCGGACGACTCGCAGACCAGGGTCATGGTCTCCTCGGGGGTGTCGGCGGCGGGGTCGTCGCCGAGCTTCAGCGTGATGGTGGTCTCGACCCGCGCCTTGAAGCCGAGGGAGCCGTCCGTCAGGGCCCGGCGGGGGATCATCACGTCGACCAGGTGGCTGGTCTTGGAGTGCAGCAGCTCGGCTGCGAGGGCCGGGTCGGCCTCCCGCAGCCGCTCCCGCAGGTTGTCGGTGACCGTCATTGCCTGCTTTCCTTCCTCTCTTCGGTCGGTTTCCGGCCCCTTCAGTTGCGCCAACCCGTCCGGACCGGTTCGGCCAGGTAGGCGTCGATTGCGCGGAGCAGCGTCTGGGGCACCGGCAGCGGCTCGAACCCGCTGGGTGTCCGGCGCAGCCAGGCCACCTGCTGCTCTCCGCGGGCCATCAGGGCCTCGGCCCCGCTGGTCCGCCAGTACTCGAACAACAAGGTCATGCGGTTCTGGACGACCTCGCCGACCCGCATCCGCAGGGTGACCTCGTCGAAGGCGACCAGTTCGTCCAGGTAGTCGCACGCGGCCCGCACCGTGACGAGGGCGTGCTCGTGATCGAGGGAGTCCAGCACCTCGGGGGCCGTGCGGCGCAGGAACAGCTCGCGGCAGTGCCCCTGCCAGCGCAGGAAGTGGGCGAAGTACACGTTCCCCAACTGGTTGGTCTCCTCCAGGGTGACCACGTGGCGGTACTCGAAGACGTCAGGCATCGCGCAGCCTCCCCTCCGCCGCCACCGCGGCGACGGACTCGCTGTCGGCGTGGGTGATGACGGTGACGGCGCCGGAGGCCAGGACCGTCCAGCGGCCCTCCCGGCGGCGCAGGACCAGCGGTCCCGCCGGGCTTCCCGTGCACTTGCGGAGGGCTTCGCGGGCCGCCCAGACGCGGGCCCTGGCGGTCTGCGGGTCCTCCCCGGGGGCGGCCTCCGCCAGCACCTCGGCCAGCGCCGTGCCGTCCGCGCCGAGCAGGTCGTCCCACGGGACGGAGTCGACGCCGTCGGCGTCCCTGCGGACCAGGTCGACTCCCACGGGTCCGGGAGCCGTGGCCACCATCGTGAGGTCGCCGCTGTGGGTCACCGAGACCAGCGCGCCGGTGGAGACCTCGGGGCGCCCGTCGCCGCGTCCCCGCACCACGACGTCGGGGCCGAGGAGCCGCCGGACGCCGCGGGCGCGGCGCTGCACCCGGGTGCCGCCGATCTCGACGGTCATGCGCAGGTCCCCCACGTCGCACCAGTCCCGGACGCGCCGTTGCAGGTGGGGGGCGAGCAGCGCGGGCGCGATCCGCTCCGGTCCGGCGCCCATCACGCGCAGCCGCAGGCCCTCCCAGCGCTCCAGCAGCGTCCCCGAGGAGTCGACGACGTCGAAGTCGAAGACGTGCTCCTGGTCGGAGGCCTCGCGCTCCCGGGCGTGCAGGACGGCGTCGGCGGGGGCGGTGCCGAAGACGGTGATCCGCTCCACGCCGACCGGCAGCAGCCGGGTGCCGGGCAGGCACGCCTGGAGCGCGTGGATGGCGGCGTCCCTGCGTCCGGGGTCCCCCAGCAGCAGGGTGGGGGGCAGGTGCGGGGCGAACCAGTGGCAGGAGCCGTCCCCGGCGAGTTCGGCCACGCAGCCGTAGCCGCTGAGTGCGCGGTAGGCGCGGACGCGCCGCAGCGGGCCGTCCTGGAACAGCAGGCTGCCGTAGAGCTCCTCGTCCGGCCGCAGCGGCACCGGTTCCTCCGCCACCGGCTCCGGCGGCACGGCCCGCTCGGCGGAGGCGCCGTTCTTGGCCGCGCAGGACGCGGTGAAGTGGTCGACCGCGAACCGGGTGGTGGAGCTGCGCAGCACGGTCCGCACCGTTCCGTCCGGGCGGAGCAGGGCGGCCACCCGCAGCGTCACCTCCTCGTCGCGGGGCACCACGACGGGGGCGGCGAAGGAGACGTCGGTGAACACCGGGGGTTCGGTGGTGCCGGCCAGCACCGCCGCGGCCTGGGCCATGGCCTCCAGGCCGAGCACCGCGGGCAGCAGCCGCTGCCCCTCCAAGGCGTGGTGGTCCAGGTAGCGGTCGGTGAGGGAGGAGACCTGGACGTCGGCCACGAACTCCACGCCCGGCACGAGGCGGCGGGGGCGTTCCAGGTAGCGCAGCATCGGCAGGTCGACCGGTTCGCCGCGCAGCGTCGGCGCGTCGCCGTAGCGTCCGGTGACCACGACGCCGCCGGACAGGTCGGGGGCCGCGAGCAGCCGGTGGAACAGGTCCACCCCCGTGTCCAGGGGGATGGGGTCGATGCCCCGGCGCACCAGCGCGTCCAGCACTCCCAGCCGCTCCCCCATGCCGCCGCCGGCCCACACCGACCAGTCGACGGCCAGGCACCGGCAGTGCGGCAGGTCGCGGCGCAGATGCTCGGTCAGGGCGCCCAGCCACTCGTTGGCCAGGGCGTAGTGCGCCTCGCCGGGCAGGCCGGTCCGGGCGATGAGGGAGCCGAAGGCGACGAAGCAGCGCAGGCGGTCGCGGTCGACCGCGGCGAGGAGGTTGCGCGCCCCCGCGATCTTGGTGGCGACGGTGCGGTCCAGTTCCGCGCGGTCCAGCCGGTCCAGCGGGGTCGGGGTGTTGACCCCGGCGGCGTGCAGCACCGCGGTGACCGGTCCGAGCGCGGTGCCGAGCCGTGCGACCGCTTCGCGCACCGCCGCCGCGTCGCACACGTCGGCCCGCTCGTAGCCGAAGACGACGCCGTCCTCGGTGAGCCTGCGCAGGCCGGCCGCCAGTTCGGGGTCGGTGTCGGGGTCGGAGCGGCCGAGCAGGGCGAGGCGGACCCCGGTCCGCAGGGCCAGTTCGCGGGCGCACTCCAGGCCGATGCCCTTGCCTCCGCCGGAGACGAGCAGCACGTCCTCGGCGCTGAACGGCGGCTCCTCCGGCCGCTGGTCGCCCAGCGGCCGGGGGCGCAGGACGGGGACCGTGCGGCTGCCGTCGGGGTGGTAGCGGCACTCGCTGTAGTCGGTCAGGGCGTGGACCTCCCGGGTCACCTGCGCTGCCGCCCTGCTGTCGTCGCGGCAGACGGTGACCACCGCGGTGGGCAGCCCGGTCTCCAGGTGCACGCTCCGGGCGAACGCCGCGCCCGAGGAGTACGGGCCGCCGTCGGCGACCTGGACCACGACGAGCCGCCGTGCCCGGCGCACCGCCTCTGCGGCGGCCGCGAACAGCCCGGTGGCGTCGGCGGGCTCCCGGTCCGGCGGGGGGCACAGCACCAGCGTGTCCTCCCCCAGGTCGGCTTCGGCGAGTTCGGCGGCCAGCCGGTCGCCCGGGGCCGCGACCACGCGCGGACGGCCGCGGACGGTGCCGGTGCCGCGCGGGGCGGGGAGCGGCCGCTGGGCGTCCTCGACGGTGAAGACCCGCACCCACGGCTCGACGCCCGCGACGGTGTCCTCCTGCTCGTCCGCTCCGGCGCCGTCGGCGGCGTTGCCGAGCGCCTCGGCGATCTCGGCGACGCTGGCCCCGGCGTACTCGGTGACGTGGGGCGGCACCGGGACGCCCAGGCGCCGGGCGGACTCGGCGACCAGTTGGGCGACCGTGATGGAGTTGAGGTGGAGGTCGGCGGCGAGCCTGCTGTCGGCGGTGACCGCGCCCAGCGGGAGTTCGACCCGTTCCGCGACCACCCGCCGCACCACCTCGACCGGGTCGTCCCCGGGGTCCGCGGGGTCTGCGGGGCGGTCGGCGGCCTGCGGGGTCGGGGGCCGGGATGCCGGGGCGGGCCGCGGGGCCGGTGCGGGTGCGGTGTCGCGCGGCGCGGACTCGCACGGGTTGGCCAGGAAGACCGGCCGGTGGTCGGCGGGGAGCGGCCGCAGGAGGCGGCCCTCGAACAGCGCCTCGGGCCGCACGTCCTGGCCGAGCGCCCAGGCCGCGGCGGCGGCGCGCAGCAGCCCGGACAGCGACGCGCTTCCGGCGTCCACGGCGAAGGCGGTCTGGCCCAGGTCCGCGACCAGGCCGGTGAGGATGTGTCCGGGGCCGGCCTCGATCCAGCAGTCGACCGGTCCGGCGGCGGCCACCGCGTCGGTGAAGCGCACCGGGGCGGTGATCTGCCGGGTGAGGTGGGCGCGCAGGTCGGTGCCGGGGTCCAGGGGAGCGCCGGTCACCGTGGACAGCACGCGGCGGCGGGGCGCGCCGAGGGGGACGCCGTCGAGGACGCGGCGGAAGGAGGCCGCGGCGGGGGCGACGAGCGGCGAGTGGAAGGCGTGGGAGACCGGCAGCCGGACCGCGCCCAGGTCGCGCACCACCTGGTCGACCGCTGGGGTGCGGCCGGAGACGACCGTGGCGTTGGGTCCGTTCACGCAGGCGACCACGGTTCCCTCGGGCAGCCGCGCCTCGACCTCGGCGGCGGGGGCCGCCACCGAGGCCATGGCGCCGTGCTCGCCGGGCAGGGCGGCCATCGCGGCGCCCCGCTCTCCGGCCAGCCGCAGCAGGTCGTCCCGGTCGACGGCGCCCGCCCAGTGCAGGGCCGCGAGTTCGCCGAGGCTGTGGCCCACGGCGAGCGCGGGGCGGATGCCGAGCGTGTCGAGGGCGATGAGGGAGGCGACGGTGGCCGTGGTGATCCTGGGCTGGGCGACGGCGGTGTCGGCGGGGTCTCCCTCGGGCGGGGTGCAGCGGTCGTAGAGTTCGGCGACCTCGGGGAAGCGGCGGGCCAGTGCGCCGCCGCCGCGTCCGGCGCGTGCGGCCTGTCCCGAGCACAGCAGGCCGATGACGGGCGGGGCGCCGTCGGGGCGGGGCGGGGCGGTGAACACGCGGGGGCCCAGGAGCCGCCGCCCGGATCCGACCGCCTCGGCCGCCGTGTCGAGGGCCGCGACCAGCTCCTCGGGGGTGGCGGCCACGACCGCGGCCCGGTGGCGGCCCGCGCCGCGGCCGTGGGCCAGCCGGGCGGCCAGGTCGGCCATCTGGGCCTGGGAGAGCAGGGCCGCCTGCTCGGCGGTGCGGCGCAGGTTCTCCCGCAGTTCCTCGGGCGAGGCCCCGTCGAACAGGAAGAGTTCGCGGTCCTGGGGGGTGGCGCCCAGGCGTGCGGTGCGCGGGTCCAGTCCGCGGCGCCGGTGCGCGCTGACCCCTTCCAGGGTGACGTGGGTGTTGATGCCGCCGAAGCCCATCGCGCTCACCGAGGCGCGCAGCGGCCGGTCGGCGGGCCAGGGTTCGGGTTCGCGGAGGATGCGCAGCACGGCCTGCGGCCCGGTGAGCAGTTCGTGCGGGTCCTCGCAGCCCACGGTGGGCGGCAGCACCTGGGTGTGCACCGCCATCGCGGCCTTGATGAGGCCCGCGGCGCCGGCGGCGGCCTTGGTGTGGCCGATGAGCGCCTTGACGGAGCCGATCGCGGCGCGCGGGCTGCCGGGGGCTCCGACGGTCTGGGTCAGCGCCGCCAGTTCGGTCCGGTCTCCCACGGCGGTGCCGGTTCCGTGCGCCTCGAAGTAGGCGACCGTGTCGGCGCCGAAGCCGGCCCTGCGGTAGGCGCGCTCGAGGGCGCGGCGCTGCCCGGCGGTGTCGGGGCGGGTGATGCCGGCGCTGCCGTCCGAGGAGATCCCCCAGCCGCGCAGGACCGCGTAGGGGCGCAGTCCGCGGGCCAGGGCGTCGTCGAGTCGGGTGAGCACGAGCATGCCGCAGCCCTCGCCGGGCCAGAACCCCTGGGAGCGGCGGTCGAAGACCCTCATCTGCTCGCGGGCGAGCGCGCCGGTCCGGGCGAAGCCCACCATCTCGAACGGGTCGATGCTGAGGTCCACTCCGCCCGCGACGACGATGTCCGCCCGGCCTGCGGCCAGTTCCTCGCAGCCGTTGATGACCGCCAGCAGCGAGGCGGCGCAGGCGCCGTCCACGGTGTACCCGCCGCCGCCGAAGCCGAAGTGGGAGCAGATCCGGCCTGCGATCGTGTTGGACAGGCTGCCGGCCAGGGTGTCGCTGTCGGGGACGGGGAAGGTGTCGCGGAAGCGCCGCCCCAGCTCCTCCAGCAGTCCGGGGTCGTCGATGCCGCGTTCGGCGAGCAGCCGGGCGGTGATCCGCCGTACGAAGGGCCAGCGGGTGCGCAGCACGTGGGCGCGGGTGAACTCGCCGGTCAGGGTGTTGCCGACGTAGACGGCGGTGCGGTCGGCCGTGTCGGGGTCGGCCTGGCCGCCGTGGAGCAGTCCGGCGTCGGCCAGCGCCCGGGCGGCCATGTCCAGGGCCAGCCAGTGGGTCAGGTCGGTGCTGCGGTAGGTGGGGCCCGAGACTCCGAAGGCGACGCGGTCGAACTCGTAGCCGTCGATGACCGCGGCGTGGGTGAGGGGGATCCGGTCCGGGTCGTCTTCTCCGTAGTAGTCGGCCAGGTCGAGGCGTTCGGGCGGGATCCGGCGGAAGGCCCGGCGGCCGGCGAGCGCGTTGTCCCACAGTTCCGCGGGCGAGGCCGCGCCTGCGTAGCGGCAGGCCATTCCGACGATGGCGATGTGCGGCATCACGCCACCTCCCGTCGGGACGTCCCGTACAGGTAGAGTCCGCGCACCGCGCAGACCACCACGAGGGCGAAGAACATGCCGAAGGCCACGTGCATCGAGGTGAGCACGCCGTAGATGGCGGCGACCGCGAATCCGAAGAAGACCTGGTTGCGGGGGCGGGTGGGGGTGGTGGCCGGGTCGGTGACCATGTAGTTGGTGAACAGGACGAACGCCAGGCCGGTGACGGGGGCGAGCGTGGCGGCCAGGGGGGCTCCGAAGAGGAGGGCGCGCGCCACCGCCTGCGCCGCGAACCCCGTGACCCAGCCGGCGATGAGCGGCATCCGCTTGGTCAGTTTGGAGTTGAGCAGGGTCCCGGTGGCCACGATGATCCCGGGCAGCACCCAGTCCCACACCCCGGTGGTGTTCTCGGTGAACTGGTAGGGGGGCGCCATGCCCACCCAGGTGAAGGTGAACAGGGTGACGGCGATGCCGAAGTTGGACGGGTTGAGCACGTGCCGCTCGCCGCGGCCGATCCGGACCCGCAGCACCGCCTTGGAGCCGAGGGCGACGACCACGCCGAACACGACCACCCAGATCTGGCCGCCCGAGTAGAGGAGCATGCTGACGGCCAGTGCGGTGATGTGCGCGGGCAGCAGGAAGTCGACGAGGGCCACGGGCCCGCCGGCGAACCGCGGGCGGCGGCCGGCGAGCCGGGCGTCCAGGTACTCCAGGCCGAGGTCCACGGTGTAGCCGGTGGCCAGGGCGACCAGGGGGCAGATCAGCGCGGGTTCGAAGCCGAGGAAGGCGTATCCCGCGATGTTGAGGACGGTGATGGCCACGGCGAACCGGCGCAGTGCGGCGATGCGCACGTCCGGCCGTTTGCGTTGGGCCGGGGGCGGGGTCTCGGAGACTGCGGTCGGTCGCACCTGAACGTCGGTCATGAGTCGCTCCCCGTCTCGGACGGCACGGTGGCCGCGGTCTCGGTCAGCAGGATCGTGTGGGAGCCCGGGGTCAGCCGGACGGTCTCCTCGTGCGTGCGGCCCCGGTCGTCGCGCCACGCGACCGTCACGTCCAGCGGGGTGTCGGCGGGGTGGTCCCCGAGGCCGAGGTGGATCTCGTGGCCGCGTTTGCCGGAGTGGCCGCTGCCGCCGTCGACGTGTCCGATCCGCGGGTGCTGTCCGGGCACGTCCACCCGGGCGGTGGCGCCCACGGCGGGGGTGGTGCCGTGGCCGGCGGGGCGCACCAGGCGCAGGGTGAGGAAGCTGCCGGGGTCGGGCGAGTCGTTGCGGTAGAAGACCGGTGCCGCCCACTGGTTGGCCACCGCGATGTCGAGCCGTCCGTCGCCGTCGGCGTCGCCCAGGGCGATGCCCCGGCTGACGGTGGTCTCTCCCAGGCCGACGAGGTCGGACACCTCGGCGAAGACGCCCTCCCCGCCGTCGCGGGCGAAGAACTTCACCCCGCCGTCGCCGGACAGGTCGGTGCCGGGTCCCAGGGCGGGCCAGGATTCGGGGTGGGCCAGCAGTTCGTCGTTGGACAGCGCCAGCTCCTGGATCTCGGGCCAGCGGTTGACCTCGCCGGCGACGAACCCGACGGCCTGGACCACCTCGGTGTGGCCGTCGTTGTCGAGGTCGGCCATCCGCGCGTCCCAGCCCCATCCGCTGCGCGCCAGGCCGTAGTCCTCGCTGCGGTCGACGAAGGGGGCGCGCCCCTCGGCGAGGTCGCCGGGGCTGCCGGTGCTGGTCCACACGAAGTTGCTCTCCTGGAGCGCGTACTCTTCGGTGATGTTGCTGACGACCATGTCCAGGTGGCCGTCGCGGTTGATGTCGCCGAAGTCGATGCCCATGCCCTTGAAGGAGTCCCGGCCGAGGACCTTGGAGCGGGGCGTGGTCAGGGTGCGCTCGCCGGTCACCACGGCGAAGCGCGGCTCGCCGGGGGTGGAGCGGTTGTGGAGGAGGCGGTCGGGGCCGAAGTCGTTGGCGATGTAGACCTCGGGCAGGAGGTCGCCGTCGAGGTCGGCGGCTCCCAGCGCCAGCGCCCACCCGTTGGACATCTCCTCGTCGAGGGCGTCGCTGGCGTCGCGGAACAGCGCCTCGTCGTCGCCGGTGCCCAGCAGCAGGCGGTTGGTTCCCGCGTTGTAGGCGCGCGACATGGAGTGCTGCATGGTCACCTCGCCCTCGCCGTCGGCGTCGAGCACCGGTGAGCCGTCGGGGAAGTAGTTGCCGAAGAGCAGGTCGAGCCGTCCGTCGCCGTCGAAGTCGGCGGTGACGGCCGCGTTGGTGTTCCACCGCTCCTCGAGTCCGGGCAGCAGTTCCTGGGCCCGGAAGTTCTCGGCGGTCATCTCCCCGCCGGCGGCCAGGTGCAGGGTGGGGGTGCGCCCCCAGTAGTAGACGACGAGGTCCATGCGGCCGTCGGTGTTGGCGTCCACCGGAAGGCAGCCCATGGGGGCCACGCTGTCGTCGTCGTACAGCCCTTGCAGGTCGAGGGCGAAGGCGGGGTAGCGCCGCTGCGGGGCGGTGGGGGCGGCCGCGACGATCGCCCGGTCCACGCGGGGGTCCACGTAGCACAGGTCGTTGGAGAGCCCGTCCCCGTCCAGGTCGGTCAGTGCGACCCCCGCCCCCACCGAGGAGATCCACGCCTGGATCCGCTCGTAGTCGGGGTGGACCTGCCGGGTCTGCTGCATGGGCAGGTCCGGCGGCAGGTCGATGGGCAGGGCGGTGAAACGGTAGGACTCGGCGATCCGCTGCTGCTCGGCCTCCCCCGGGCCCGCCGGGCGGGCCAGGAGGAACGCGGCCAGGATCAGCAGCAGAGCCGTGCCGCGCACGATGTAGGGTCGCAGCTTTGACGTTCGGTCAGTGGACACGTTCCTGCCTTCCGCTCAGCCTTCGGGCCACCCGGCGCCGCCAGATCTCGTAGGAGGGGGGTCCGGAACCGCCTGCCGGCGGAAGCCCGGCGAGTTCGATGTCGGTCACCTGTGCGGCCTGTGCGGCGGAGACGCCCGCCAGGACCTCGACGGCCGTCTCCGCGTGGTCGGGTACCGGGCCGAGGAGGGTGAGGGCCTTGGCGGCGAAGGCCGCTCCCTGGGCCAGGTCGCCCCTGTGGGCGGGGGCGAGGTCCAGGAGGCGGTCCGGGGGCCGGCGCCCTCCGGCGAAGACCGCGGCCAGGGCCACGCCGCTCCACAGGTCCCCGTGGTAGGACGGCCGGTAGCGCGCCACCTCGACGGCGATGAGGTCGGGGTCGGCGCAGCAGGAGAACCACAGTGCCCGCCCCACGCCCTGCGCCGCGGCGTGCGCCGCGTACCCGGGGAGGGGGGCGCGCACGGGCCGGTCGGGGGCGAAGAAGAGCTGGTGGAAGCCGTATCCGTCCCAGGCCAGCCAGCCCAGCAGCGAGTCCAGTTGCCGCAGGATCCGCGGCCACAGGATCTTGGGCAGGCGGGCCAGGGCCCATCCGGAGCCGACGTGGGCGGTGTAGACGCTGTGCGCCGCGGGCCCGGTGTGGAAGGCGCGCAGCCGGTCGCGCCGGCGGGGGGAGAGCGCGTCGAGCAGGGCGAGCGCCATGGCGGCGCCCTCGTAGACGAAACCGGAACCGGTGCCCTCCCGGGCCGCGATTCTGGCTCCGGCCTCCTCGGGCGCGTCCAGGGCGATCCTGTAGCCGCGGACGAACTCCGCTCCCGCGCTTTCCAGACGGGCCACGTCGCCGGGGTCTCCCCGGTGGAATCCGCGGCGCTCGAACAGCACCTCGTCCGGGGATATTCTCAGTAACCCGTTGCGCAGCGGCGACGGAAAGCGGGTCGGGGCGACGCTCTCCATTCGCAGTTCCCTCCATCAGGCGCCCAGCCGACGCAGCAAAGCGTAAATTGCGACATTTTGCCGTCCAATAGGGAAATCTTCCTGTTTCGAGACCAAAGGGGTACTGTAAAAGGACTAGATATCCCGTAGTTTCTTTCGGGGGACCAGGCCGGTGCGTTATAACGGGCGCATGATTGCTGTTGTGGGGGCGGGACTCGCCGGCCTGGCCTGCGCAGTGGAATTGCGGCGCTTCGGCCACGAGGTCCAGGTCTACGAGGCGTCGGACCGGGTGGGAGGACGGTGCTGGACCGTGCGCGGTGCCTTCCCCGACGGGCGCTACGTCGAACGCGGCGCCCAGCTCGTCGACTCCTCCCACACCGCGCTGCTCTCACTCATCGCCGAACTGGGCCTGGAGGTCCGGGACCTGGCCGAGGCGCAGCCCTCGGAGGCGGCCCCCCTGCTGTGGTGCCACGGCGGGCCGTACTCCCTGGAGGACGCGGCGGCCGACTTCGCGGAGATCCAGCCGACGGTGCGCGCCGACCACCTGGCGGTGGGCCCCTCCCCCGGCCACGGGCGGATGACGCCGCGCGCGCAGGAGCTGGACCGCCTGTCGGTCGCGGAGTACCTGGACCGGCTGACCCCCGGCTCCCGCCTCAACCGCCTGCTGCGGACCGCCTACACCTGGGAGTTGGGCGCCGACGCCGAGGAGCTGAGCGCCCTGTACCTGGTGACCCTGCTGGGACGCAACGGTCCCGGCGAGTTCGAGCTGTTCGGCCCCGGCGACGCCCGCTACGCGGTGTGCGGCGGGACCGACCTGATCACCGCCCGGCTCGCCGACCTGCTGCCCGACCGGATCCACCTCGGGCACGCGCTGGTCGCGCTCCGCCGCGGCGCCGCGGGGTTCACCCTCGTGTTCGACCACGGTGCGGCGGTGCGGGAGGTGCGCGCGGACCGCGTGGTGCTGGCGCTGCCGTTCTCGGTGCTGCGCGCCCGGGTCGACCTGAGCGGCGCCGGGCTCAGCGAGCGCAAACTGCGCGCGGTGAACGAACTGGGCATGGGCTCCTCCAGCCGTACCCACCTGGAGTTCCGGGGGCGGCCCTGGCTGGCCGCGGGGTGCGACGGCGCGTCGGTCTCCGACACCGGGTTCCAGACCTGCTGGGACGAGACGCTGGGGGACGGAGGCGCCACCTCCGTGCTGGTGAACCTGCGTGCCGGGCGCGCGGCCGGCCGGGTCGCCGACGACGCGCGCACGGCCGCCGAGGAGTTCCTCGCCGAGTTCGACTCCCTGCTCCCCGGCGTGTCGGCCCACTGGACCGGGCGCGCGACCACCTGGAACTGGTCGCGCCACCCCTGGTCCCTGGGCTCCTACGCCTACTACCGCCCCGGGCAGTTCGGCGATCTGGCCGGGACCGAGGCCGTCCCCGAGGACGGCTGCCACTTCGCCGGCGAGCACACCAGTCCGCACGACAGCGGCATGAACGGCGCGGTGCTGAGCGGCAGACGCGCCGCGCGGGAGATCGTCGGCGCGCTGTGAGGCGCCCGCCCGCGCCCGGTGTCGGCCTCACCCTCCCGGCGAGGGCCGGCGGGCCTGCGGGACGCCGACCGAGACGGACAATCGAAAGGAAGCAGCATGTCCAACCCCATCGAGCCCAACCTCGTGGTCGTCAACCTGCCGGTCAAGGACCTGGAGGCGGCCCGGGCCTGGTACACCAGGGTCCTGGGCAAGGAGCCGATCGGCGAGCCCGCCCCCGACAACGTCGAGTTCGAGCTCGCGCCGAACGTCAACCTCATGCTCACCACCGGCGACGAGGACGCCGCCGAGGCCGGGTGCAAGCTGATGCTGGGCGTGGCGGACCTCAAGTCCGCGCGGGACCGCCTCACCGAGCTGGAGGTCGAGCACGGCGAGGTCCAGGAGATCGAGGGCGCGCTGGCCTGGACCGACTTCAGGGGGCCGGAGACCCACCGCCTCACCCTGGTCCAGGCGCTGGGCTGACCTGGTCGCGACCGGAGGACCCGACGTGTCCGTCCCGCGGGGGCGGAGGCCGAGACCGGCCTCCGCCCCCGCGGCCGTTCTCCCCGGCCCGTTTCCGTCCCAGGCTTGGTCCTTAAGCTTCATGTGCTCGGCCGGGGGCGCTCCCTACAGTGAGCCCATGACCAAGAAGCAGAGCGTGACCGGCGGAAAAGCCGCCTACGGCGACGGGATCGCCGACGTGTTCGACGCCTGGTACGGGGTCGAGAGCTCTGACGAGTGCCTGACCACGCTGCGCAAGCTCGCGGGGGACGGGCCGGTCCTGGAGCTCGGTGTCGGCACCGGCCGGGTGGCGGTCCCCCTGGCGGCGTCAGGGCTCCAGGTGACCGGGATCGACGCCTCCCCGGAGATGATCGAGCAGCTGCGCGCCAAACCCGGCTCGGAACGGATCACGGTGGTCCAGGGCGACCTGGCCGACGCCGACGTCGGCGACGAGGAGGCCCGCTTCTCCCTGATCACCTGCGTCGACAACACCCTGTTCCTGCTGGAGTCGCAGGAGGAGCAGGTGCGCTGCTTCCGCAACGTGGCCCGTCGGCTCACGCCCGGCGGCCTCTTCGTCATCGAGGTCCCGGCCCGGGTCCCCCGGATGGACGAGGACGAGCACGGCGTGTTCGTCGAGAGTGTGAGCGCCGACCGCGTCGGCCTGTGGATCGTCGACCACAACCGCGCCGAGCAGCGGATGTTCATGCAGCAGGTGTCTTTCGAGAACGGCTCGGTGCGGCTGCTGCCGGTGCCGGTGAGGTACGCCTGGCCCGCGGAGCTGGACCTGATGGCGCAGATGGCGGGGCTGCGGCTGCGGGAGCGGTGGAGCGACTGGGACCGCACCCCGTTCAGCTCCACCAGCGTCGTCAACATCTCGGTGTACGAGAAGCCGGGAGGCGGCGATGATTGACCCGGGGTCCTTCAAGCTGTGGAACAGCACCGCCATGGCCGCGCACCTGTCCTACCTGGACCCCGACGAGCTGATCGTCGAGGGCGAGGGGGTGCGGGTGCGCGACGCCGGGGGGCGCTGGTTCCTCGACGCGCGGTCCGGCTTCTGGAACGTGACGCTCGGCTACCGCCACCCGGCGCTGGTCGCGGCGGTGCGCGAGCAGGTGGAGCGGCTGTCCTACGGCAGCATGTGGGGCTACGGCCGGCCGACCGGGATCGCCGTGGAGTGCGCCGCGGCCCTGGCCTCCCGGCTGCCCGAGGGCATCGAGCACATCCGCTTCCAGAGCAACGGGGCCCAGGCCGTCGAGACGGCCGCGCTGCTGTCCCGCCACGTCCGCCTGCTGGAGGGCCAGCCGCACAAGAACACCGTGGTGAGCATGTGGGGCGGCTTCCACGGCTTCGGTCCCGGCGCGAGCGCCCTCACCGGCCTGCCCTACCTCCACTACCACGCGGGGCCGCTGCTGCCCGAGGTGATCCACGTCCCCGGCCCCCACGCGCCGGGAGGCGAGGAGGCGTTCGCGTCGATCCTCGGCGACTACGGTCCCGAGCGGATCAGCGCGGTGGTCGTGGAGCCGGTCATCGGGGAGGGCGGCCACGTGCTGGGCCGCGACTACCTGCACCGCCTGGCCGCGTTCTGCCGCGAGCACGACATCCACCTGGTGGTCGACGAGGTCACCACCGGCATGGGGCGCGTGGGCGCCTACACGCGCTGCGAGCAGCTCGGCCTCACTCCGGACCTGCTGCTCCTGGGCAAGGGGCTCACCAGCGGCTACGCGGGCGTGTCCGCGGTCTGCCTGTCGGAGCGGATCTACCGGACCCTCTACGACGCGCCGCTGGAGCGCTTCTTCGCCGCCGGGTCCACCCACGACGGGCACCCCGTCGCGCTGGGCGCGGCGCTGGCCGTCCTGGACGTCCTGGCGGACGGGGAGGTGTTCGCCAACGTCGCAGAGCAGGGCAAGCGGCTGCACACCGGGCTCCAGGAGATCGCCGCCCGGCATCCGTCCGTCACCGCGGTGCGCGGCACGGGGTTGATGTACGCGGTGGAGTTCGCCGAGGCCGCGGCCCAGGACCCCTGGTTCGTCAACAAGGTCCGGCTGGCCGCGGAGGACCGGGGCGTCCTGGTCGCCGTGCTGAACGCGGTCCCCGCGCTCATGGTGATCCCGCCCCTGGTCGTGGAGCAGGGCGACGTCGACGAGATCTGCGCGGCCCTGGACGGCGCCCTGTCCGCTCTCGCCGACGGCTGGTCCCCTCCGGACCCGGCGAAGGGCTTCGTCTGACCGGTGGAGCTGCCGGTGTCTCCCGGGCGGTGCCGCCCGGGAGACACCGGTCCGGGTCAGCGGGGGTCGGTCGTCACCAGGTCCTGTTCGTCACGGACGGCGCAGGTGCACCCGGCACCGCGGGAGGGGCTTGCGCGGTGGAGCCAGATCGCGACGACCATCGGCACGGTGACGATCGTGTTGTAGAGGAGGTGGAGTTCGACACGGGGGATCAGCAACTGGACGAGGCTCGTCGGCGCCTCCGCTCCGGCCAGGTTGACCCCCGACAGCGCCTGGAGCAGCAGCAGGAAGTGCTCCAGGTGGTGCCACACCTGGAGCCAGAGGGCCAGGTGCCACCAGGGGCGGGAGATCTCCCTGAAGCCCGGCAGCAGCAGGGCGAACCCCACCAGCATGATCAGGGCGTAGCCGTAGTGCAGCCACTCGGACTCGATCAGCCAGGGAAAGGGAATGCCGAGCACCCCCCTGGCCTCGGCGACCGGCCAGCCCAGCACGTAGATCTGGACGGCCTGGGAAATGTGCTCGGCCCAGTGCGCGACGACGATGACCCCGAAGACGACGAGGGCGTTCCTGTGGTGGACCGTGTTCATTTTCTCGATGGTTCTCACCGGTTTCCCGCTCATGACACACTCCTCCTTCTGACTCTCCGCCGGACCGCACCGGAATTCCGCCGCGCGGCGTTTAGGACATTTTTACGCCGAAAACTCGGGAAGTCCATAGCAGAATAGGATTCCCCGAAGAAGTCACCCAAATTTCCGGGAGTCGACAGAGAAAAACCACTGGGTTTTTCGGCATGCCTTTTTGTATTTCCCTCCACAGTTTCGGGAACGGAGGATCCGGTGGAGCAGCACAAGCGCGGGCGGCGGGGCGTCTCGGCGTTCGACGTCGCGGTCGCCCTCTTCGGGGCGGTGCTGGTCGTGATGGTGGCCGCCAACTCCGCGGCGATCGTGCGGGCGACCTTCGCCATGGGCGAGCCGGGGGTGTTCAGCGCCCAGCGGGTGCGCTGCGTGCAGCACCTGGCGCACGAGAGCTGCGAGTGGGAGGGCGACTTCCGCCCCGGTGACGGCGGCGCGGTCCGGGCGGGGGTCGGCTTCTACGGCGCGGGACGCGACGACCTGGCCGTCGGGCAGCAGGTCGCGGCCGTGGACACGGGACGGGCGAACCGGGTCTACCCGGTCGACGGCTCAAACGAGTGGCTGTTCGCCCTGGCGACCCTGGCCTGCGGTGCCGCCCTGGTGAGCTATCCGTTCCACCCTCTGCGCCGCCTGCGGGCGGCGCGGGCCGCAAGGCACTGACCGGCCATCGGTCCCGGTACCACGGGTCTTTCTGTGTCTCAGATGCATCTTTGGAGCCATGTGGAGCACTCCCCGGATCCATATGGTCGATTTGTCGCAAATCTGAGAGAAGACCGTTTTAAGGAAAAGGGGCAGGCATGGAGAAACCCCGTCGCCGTCGCACCGTCGTCCTGGTGGCCGTTGCGGGGGCGGTCCTGGTCGGCGTGGCGTCGGCATCGACAGCCCTGGCGTGGTCGCAGTCGGACCACTTCTCCCGCTCCGGACCCCCCTGGCAGCGGGAGTGCCCCCGCACGGGGGAGACCCTCACGGCGACCGTCGACCTGCTGGACCAGACCGTCACGGAGATCGGGCCGCCGGACGACCCCAGCGGCACCCAGATCGTCGACACCCAGTTCCAGACCGAGTTCTCCGGCGGCCTGAAGGGCAACGGCTACCACGTGTACATCGAGGTGGTCCAGCCCGACGGCAGCTCGAAGAGCAGCGGCCTGGGGCGCTTCGTCGGGGAGCTCGACGGCCGCTCGGGCACCTTCGGCATGGAGGCCGCCGGGACCATGGACAGCAACGGAGCGATCAGCTCCTACTGGCGCATCGTCGAGGGGTCGGCCACCGGTGAGCTGACCGGACTGCGCGGCTGCGGCACCATCAACACGACGGGCACCCCCCAGGCCCACATCACCCTGAAGTACCAGCTTCCCTGAACCGCCGCTCCCCGGCGGGAGCCGTCCGGGGACGCGTGACCCGCCCCGGCGGCCGGGGGAGCTCCCGCCCGACGGTCCGGGAGGCGTCGGCGGCCGCCCGCGGGCGCGGGCGGCGCGGGACCGCCGCACCGGCGCCGGCGGGACGTCGAAGGACGAGGCTCTGCACGGAAAGGCTGGAGCGTGATGTTGGTCGTCGGTATCGGGGGAACCGTCAGCCCCGCCTCGTCGAGCGACCGGGCGCTGCGCACCGCGCTGGAGGAGGCCGCCCGGCTGGGCGCCGAGACCCGGATGTTCTCCGGCGACTGCCTCAAACGGCTGCCCATGTACGACCCCACGACCACCGTCCGCAGCCCGTGGGCCCGGGAGCTCGTCGAGGCGCTGCGGGAGTGCTCGGGCGTCGTCCTGTCGAGCGCGGCCTACCACGGCTCGGTCCCCGGAATGCTCAAGAACGCCCTCGACTACGCCGAGGACCTCGCCGGGGACGACCGCACGTACCTGTCGGGACGGCCGGTGGGCTGCATCGCCGTGGCCAGGGGCTGGCAGGCGGGGGTGCAGACGCTGTCCACCCTGCGGACGATCGTCCACGCGCTGCGCGGCTGGCCCACCCCCTACGGCTGTGTCGTCAACACCGCGGACTCCGCGGCGGGCTGCGGCGTCGCCGCGGCCCGCGAGGGGCTGTGCACCGTGGCCGGCGAGGTCGTGTACGCGGCCCGTGTGTTCTCCCACCGGGAGAGGTCGGGAACAGCGGCGGGCTGACCGGCGCTCGGCTCCGCTTCCGGCGCCGGACCGCCTCCCGGCAGCCGTCCTCCACCGGGAGGCGGCGCGGCCGGCCCCGCGCCCGGGCGGACACCGGCGCCGCTCCCCCGTCGGATCAGGGGACTTTCCCTCCGAGCAGTCCGGGGGAGGCGTAGACCCACCGGCCGCCGCGCTCCCGGTAGAGGCCGGGCACGCCGAAGCGGGTGAGGAAGAGCAGGCGTTCGCTGCCGTGGTCGTGGACGAGTTCGGTCAGGACGGCGGCGGGGAGGGCCAGGCCGTCCAGGGGACCTGCGTACAGGGTGACGGGGGTGTCGGTGTGGCTCATGGGATGTGTCTGGTGGGAGTGGTGGGGCGGGGCGGAGCCGCAGAAGTCGGGGAAGACGGCCCGCCCCGCCGGCTGGGAGGCCGGTTCCCGGGCGGGTGTCCCACGGAGGGAGTCCGGAGCGCCGCCCGGGAACCGGTGGGCCGTCAGCGGGAGGGGGGACAGCCGTCGGCCCGTCGGTGAAAGAGGGAGGGCCCCTTCTTTCCGGGGCGGAGGCCGCCCCGGCGGGGGAAGGATCGGTGGCGGGGGAGCCGGACGGGGCCGTGCCCGCGGGACGGGCCGCCGGGGACGGCCGGGTGCCGCCGTGAGCGCTCCTCCCGGACCGTCCCGCCGTCCGCGCGCAGCCGGACGGCGCTCGCGGGTTCCGCGACGGCTCCTCCGACCCGCTGCACCGCTGTCCCGGGAGTACCGGGCAGGGAGTGCCGACCCTGCACAGCAATGCCGCACCGGTGTGCAGCGCCCCCGCTGTCCGGCGTGCCGGACGGGTCCGCGGGGACGCCGTCCGCACTGCGCGTGCGGGGGGAGGGGCGCCACAGGCGGGAGGCTTGTCGGGCCGCAGCCTGGTCCACGGGTCACCACCTGGATCCATCGAATCGAGAACAAACTTCCTGATTCAGCACGATTATCCCAAATCTGGAAGTGTGGCGAAGTCTGCCGGAAGTACGGGTCCCTCCGGCCGTCTTCGCTATTCACACTCTCCGAACCGATGGTTGCTTTCCAGTCGTTTGACTAAAGTGAAGAAACAAGTCCGACACAGTGACCAACTGTGCTGAATCAGTGCAGAAATGAGGAAAGGTGTGCAGAAAGACGGGAGCCGTTGGATAAGGATCGGTCGGCAGATCCGGGAACACCGCCAACACGCTGGTCTTTCCCAGGAGGAGCTGGCGAAACTGGTGGCCCTCTCGCCGACCATGCTCAGCGCGATGGAACGCGGTGTGCGCGGCATCAAAAGGGACCATGTGGAACGTATCGACGCCGCGCTCGGCACTCCGGGAACACTGACCGAACTGTGGGACCGCTCGCGCAGAACCGGCCTGCCGACCTGGTACGAGAAGGTGGCCGACATCGAACGGGCCGCCTCCGAGATCTGGGTCTACCACCCTCTGCTGGTTCCCGGACTTCTCCAGACCCAGGAATACGCCGAGCACATCTTCCGGGTCGGCCGCCCGCGGGACACCCCCGCCGAGATCGAGGACCTGGTGTGCGGCCGGATGAGCCGCAAGGCGATCTTCGACCGCGAGCGTCCGCCCCGCCTGGTCGTCGTGCTGGACGAGGGAGTGCTGCGCCGCCCCACCGGAGGACGGGAGATCATGCGCCGCCAGTTGGACCACCTGCTGGCCGAGAGCGCCAAACCGCACGTGTCCCTCCAGGTGGTGCCCTACGACAGCGACCACCACCCCGGGCTGTCCAACGGTTTCACCCTCTTCACGGTCCCCCGCAAGAGCCCTGTGCTGTACGTGGAGACCCGGCGGTTCGGGAAGCCCACGGAGGACCCGGAAGCGGTGGAGGACTACGCTCAACTGTTCTCCGACCTGCGGGGCGCGGCCCTGCCCCTGGGCGCGTCCCGCCAGTTGATCGAACGGCTCCGAGGAGAGTTCTGATGAGCGTGCACGGCCCCGTGTGGCACAAGTCCAGCTACAGCAACGAGAGCGGCGGGGACTGCGTCGAGGTCGCCGAGACCCCGCGCGCCGTCCTGGTCCGCGACACCCGCCACCGCGACCTCGGCCATCTGGAGTTCTCCCCGGGAGCGTGGGCGGCCTTCCTGGTCGGCCTGAAGGACGGACGGCTGTGACCGGTTTCTCCGGCGTCCCTGGACCGCACGACGCCGGAGGCCGTCGAAGCGGGTGAGCGGAGCCCGCCGCCCGACCGTACCCGGCCTCCCCCTGGCCCCGAAGCGCGGACCCGCGCTCCCGGTCCTCTGACCGGTTCCCGCCCCAGACCCCGGCAGGTTCTCCGGCGGACGCGCCGGAGGCCTTCCGGGCTCCGAAGCCCCTCTCCCGGCGAGGAGCCTTCCGCGACCGCCGCCCCTCCGCCCCGTTCGTTCCCCCGTCCCCTCCGGGCCGCCCGCCTTCCCCGGGCGGGGCCGCCGCCCGTCGCGCGTGCGGCCGCCCGCCTTCGCCCTGCTCCTCCCTGCCCGGTCCCTCCCCGGTTCCGACCCGCCCACCCGGCAGCCGCCCGGCCCGTGCTCCCCGCTCACCGGACGGGGCCGCTCCCGCCGTGGGACGCGCTGCGGGGGTCCACGCGGGCGAGCGCGCCCCGTTCCAGGGCCACCCACAGGGACCCGTCGTCGGCGAGGGCCAGTCCGTGGGGTTCGGAGTCCGCCCCGAAGTCCACCGCGGTGACGACGGCGCCGTCGGCGTCGAGGCGCACGGCCGAGCCGCTGCCCCACAGGGTCGCCCAGCAGCCGCCGTCCGGGGTCGCGACGACGGCGTGCGGCCGGCTGCCGGGGTCGGGAAGGGCGAACTCCTCGACCGCGCCGCCCGGTCGGAGGCGTCCGACGCGGCCCGCGCCGATCTCGGTGAACCACACGGCGTCCGCACCGCCGTGGACGCCCACCGGCCCCGCGCCGCGGGCGGGCAGCGGGTGGAGGGCGACCGAGCCGTCGACGGTGATCCGGCCGAGCGCGTCGGCCCGGTGCAGGGTGAACCAGAGCGCCCCGTCGGGCCCCGCCGCGATCGCGGAGGGGAAGGCCCCGGAGAGCGGCAGGTCGAACTCCTCGACACCGCCGTCGGGGGTGACCCGCCCGACGCGGTCGGCGTTGAGGAGCGTGAACCAGACCGCCCCGTCGGGTCCGGCGCACACCCCGTAGGGGGAGGAGCCCGGAGCGAGGGGGAAGCAGGAGAGGTTCCCGGAGCGGTCCAGGCGGCCGATCCGGTCGTCGCCGCGGCTGAACCACAGCGCACCGTCCGGCCCCTGGGCCAGAGCCATCGGGCGGCTCTGCGCCGCGCCCAGGTCGACGTGGCGCACCCGGCCGTCCCGGTCGACCCGTGCCAGCCGTCCGCTGGAGACCAGGGTGGTCCAGGCTCCGCCGTCGAGGTCGGCCACCACTCCGTAGGCGCCCGCTCCGACCTGGTACTCCACAACAGACATGGGTCCTCCTCGGGTCCGGGCGGCGGTGCCGACCGGTCACCACACCGTTCTTAACGCTACAAAAGTAGCATTAAGATGGTCCCATGGCCCAACCTGATTCCCGGAGGCGGCCGGGCGGCCGCAGCGCCCGGGTGCGCGCCGCCGTCCTCGCCGCCGCGGACGCCCTGCTCGCCGAGTCCGGCCTCGACGGGCTGACCCTCGACGCGGTCGCCGACCGCTCCGGCGTGCACCGCACCACGCTCTACCGCAGGTGGGGCAGCGTCCCGATGCTCCTGGTCGACCTGCTCGACGCGGGCGCCGAGGACGACTGGCAGGCGCCGGACACCGGGTCGCTAGAGGGAGACCTGGTCGCGGTGAACCGGGAGGTCCACGCGGCACTGACCGCGGAGCCGTCGGTGACCGCAGCGGTGGTCGCGGCCTCCTTCCGCTCCCCCGAGGCGAGGGAGGCGCTGCACCGGTTCTGGGAGGACCGCTACGAGCGGTGCGCGGCGGTGGTGCACCGGGCCGTGGAGCGCGGCGAGGCACCTCCCGGCACCGACCCGCGGCGGCTGCTGGTCGCGGCGACCGGACCGCTCTACCACCAGCGGATCCTGCTGGGCCGTCCGGTCACCCGCGAGGAGGCCGAGGGCTATGCCCGGGCCGCCTGCGCCGCGGCGGCCTCCGGCCTGCTGCGCGACTGCGGCGGCGACACCTCGCCGGGGGGCGGCCCGGCCCGCGGCGGGCCGGGCCGCTCCCGGTGAGCACCGGGCCCGCGGGTCCCGTCCCGTCCCCGGTTCCCGCGGTCGGGCGCTCAGGGCCGGAGCCGGGCGTCCGGCCAGCGCAGGACGAAGTAGACCCCCTGGACCGGGGCGGCCAGCGTGCCCCAGCGGGTGGCCAGCAGGTTGACGAGGAACATGCCGCGGCCGCTCTCGCGCAGCGGGTTGTCGGCCGTGAAGACGACGTGCGGCACGGTGTGCGCGCGCGGCTGCGCGGTACGGACCTCGGCGCGGAGCGCGCGGCGCTCCACCCCGACGCGGACCTCGTAGGAGCCGCCGGGGTCGCCGGAGCGGGTGTGGTGCACGGCGTTGGTGGCCAGTTCGGAGACGATCAGCTCGGCCCGCTCCACCGCCTCCTCGGGGACGTCCTCCGCGCTGTCGCGCAGGTAGCCGACCACGAACGCGCGGGCGGCGGCGACGCTGTCGGGGAGGCCCGGGAAGACCTTGGCGGACATGGCCGCTCCTCCCCCCGTCTCCGGGGAGGGGCGGCCTGGAAACGGGACGACCAGCGAAGCGTTCGCCGCGGTCCGGCCGGCCGTGAAGGCAGCTTCGGCCATAGTCCTCCACCTGCGCTTTCGATCGGGAGGCGTGCCCGTTCCGGTGCCGCGTGCACCGGGGGCGCGCCCCTGTTCTCGCTTGTGCGCCGCCCGGTCCGGCGGAGGCGTGTGTCCCGGGTCCCGGGGACCGCGCCACCCTGGCCTCATCGAGCGGCGGGTGGGCACGGGTCACTTCCCCCGTGGCCACACCGCTGCCTCACCGGGAGGGGTGATCGTCACGCTACGCGTGATTTCCCTTACAGAAAAGCCTGGTATTCCCTTTTTCCGACATTCGACGCCAAAAGCCGGAAAGTGACCGTTTAGCCCTGTGCAAGGCGGAGCACAGACCGCTCCGCGGGAGACCCGACGGGCCCGTTCTGTTCGACGGGGACCGCAGGACGGCCGCCGCCGCCGTGCCGGATCCCGGCGGCCGGAGTCGCGGCTGGTGGAGGGGGTGCCGCGAGCGGCCGCGGAGCACACGGCGGCGGAGCGCCGGGGAGGGGCGGGCGCGGACCGGCCTCCACCCCTCCCGCACGGCGGGTTGACAGGCGAATCCGACAATCCTGCGGCAGGAGTCCCGGTGCAGGTCCGCCGCGCGGGGTGCGGACACGCGGCCCCGGCTCCTGCGGGGCCGCTGCGCCGCAGCGGACCGGGGCGGCGCTGCGGTGCGGCTCGGAGGGGGTGGTCCGCACAGCGGCCGTCCCGGACCTGTTCAGAATTGTCGGTTTCCGGGGCTTGACTTTCCGCGCTTTGCTGTTCTCGAGGCTTTGGGAACGCTCCCGGAAAGCCGTCTACTCCCGGCGGGCTCCCTCGGGCCAGATGACGTCGACCGGCACTCCCCTGGCGCGCGCGGCGGCCACCGCGTCGGCGGTGCCGCCCCGGCCCGCGGCGGGCCGGCCGTCCCAGACCGCGAACAGGCGGTCGACGCTGCCGATGACCGCCTCGTTGGCGTCCTCGTACGCCTGCCTGCCCGCGCTCAGGTGCGACATGTAGCGCACCCACGCCGAGCGGACCAGCAGCCGGTCGAACTGCTCCCGCTCCTCCGGCTTGACCTTGGTCTCCCGGTAGTCGGCGGAGGGGAGCACCACCTCCAGGCTCCCTCCGGCCTCCAGCACCGCCTCGGCGAAGAGCTGGTCGGCGCCGCGGGCCAGGCAGGAGACCCCGACGAGGCCGCTGTCCGCGTACGGAGCCAGCGCATCGGCGAGGGCCTGTCTCACCAGGTCCAGGCAGTCGGCGGCCAGATTGGAATGCCCGGTGATTCCGATTCGCACTCCTGAATCCCTTTCGTCACTTTCGACTCTTGGTCAGGAGCGTACGGGACAGTTCGTCGCGCAGTTCCGCCACCGCCGGTTCCCGGTGGAACGGCGCGGCCTCGCGGTGCCAGTCGCGCAGGCGCCGCTGGACCCGGCCCGAGCCCAGTCCGCCCACGAGGGAGATCGCGTTGCAGACGGTGTTGGCGGCCTCGGCCGGCTCGCCGAGCAGCAGGTAGGTGCGTCCCAGGCCGATGAGGTCGAACGCCTGGTTGCGGCGCTGCGCGGGCGGCCGCAGCCGCAGCGCCCGGGTGATGTAGTCGACCGACTCCTGGGCGCTCTTGCGCTTCGCCACCGGGTCGTCCTGCCCCTGGGCGAGGTCCCGGTAGCGCGCCCCCACCACTCCGGCCAGCTCCGCATGGTCGATCACGCGCGCCCACTCCGGCAGCGGTTCGGAGTCGCCGCCGTCGAGCAGCTCCTCTGCCTGGGCGACGGTCCTGCGGAACGCCTGGACGCGCCCCAGCCTCGCGTAGGCCCACCCCTCGCGGGTGTAGAGCATCGACATCATCGGGGCGGGCGCCTTGCGGGACCGGGCGCCGTCCAACGCCAGCCGGGAGATCTCCAGCGCGTCCTGGGGCCGGTGCAGGTCGAGCATCTGGCGGGCCATGTCGGCGAGGATGCCCACCCCGTACAGCTCGTATCCGGGCCCCGCCTGGTGGGCGGCCCGCAGGGAGAGCGTGTAGTACTTCTGCGCACTGGGGTGGTCGCCCTCGTCGTAGGCCATCGACGCCACGATCCGCGACAGCTCCGCCAGCACCAGGAACAGGCGGGGCTGCACCGCCGCGGGCTGCGCCTCCGCGGCCAGCTCCGCAACCTCGGAGAGCTGGGCCACCACCGCCTTGCGGCTGATGCCCAGCCGCCACCGGTCGTCCCAGTGGCGCAGGGCGGCCACCCCGGCCTCGATCCTCTCCAGGTCGCTCTCCCCCAGGAGGGAGTACCCCGACGCAGCCGGCCTGCGGGCGGGGACGAGCCAGCGCTCCAGGGCCTCGGTCAGTGCGGTACCGACGACCAGCGCACCGCCCGCCGCCAGCGCGTCTCTGCGTTTCATCAGGTCATTCACCGTGGTTTCAGCGATGTCTCGGATCGTTCCCGACACCGGCCACAAGGTCTGGGAGGGCTCGGGGGGCGCGTTCTCGACCCTGGGGGGAGGTCCTGCCGGTTTTTCACTGTTTTCTGATTTTGTGTCGGGATCCCCCTTGGTCGCGGCGACCAAACGCAGTGCGCGGCTGAGCACCCCTCCGGTCTGGAGGACCTCGTCGAACTGGCGCGCCAGCTCCGGGGGGCAGGAACGCTCGGCGGCCTCGATCCGTCCGACCAGACTCGTACTCACCCACACGCGCTGGGCGAGTTCCCGTTGGGTCAGTTTCCGGTGTTCACGCCAGTACCGAAGTTCCGCGCCGAACCAGTCGGCGGGCGACCGTTCGGGGCGCAGCGGCTTCGGGGGTCGGGGCACCGGCTCCTCCTCTGCGATTCAGGTCGGCTGAACGCGTTGTCGGATTCAGCATCTCCCTTGTACCGGAAGGGGTCTACTGATTAGTAGGGATTATTCACGATTGGACTGGATGATGCTGATTTCCGGCCGCCAGTTTCCCCTTCCTCTCCAGTGACACCTCTTCCACCTGGGCCTATGCCCTCCGACTGTGTTCAGAGTCACTTTCCAGGTTTTCCCGGCACAACCCGCAGGAGGGACGAGCTCCAGCCACCAACTCGCTGACCTGCACCTTTGTCGGATCATAGGGGAATTTCCGGCTCAGACTGACCGGTCCAGTATTTCCGCAGTGCGCGGTCGGGGACAGTAGATACGGGAAAGTCCCGCAGCTGGTCCGGCCCCGCCGTGGAGACGGCGGGGCCGGGCACGGCCGGGAGGGAGCGGGAGTTTCCGACCGTTGACAATGTCTGTTTCCGGGACTCGACCGCGCCCGGTCCCGTACCGCTCAATAGGTGAGGCAGCGGACCGGAGAACAGCGCTGCCCCTTCCTCCCTCTTCCCGACCCTCAGCAAGGAAGGAAGACCATGCGCGGCAGCAGACCACCCGAAGGTCCTCCCAAAGACCGCCTCCCCCCTTTCCCCTCCACGGGAAGAACCGCGGTGACGCTGCCGGAGCAGAGAGACGGCTCGGCCGTCACGCACTCCCACCCCGGCAGCGGGTACGGCGCCACCGTGCGCTGGGAGACCGGTTCAGGGCTCCCCAACCGCTGCGCCATGGGGTCCTACGTGGGACGGCGGAGAAGGAGGCGGCCCCCGGTCACCGAACTCCACCGGGTGCGGGTCCGCGACCCGGGTCGGCCCCTGCCCGACGACCTGCCCCGCCCCGCCGCGGTGCTCTACGCCTCCTGCCTGCGCGCGGGTCCGGACGGGGCGCGGGTGCGGGACCTCGCCGCCGACGTGGGCCTGCCGCTGGGCACGGTCGTGGTGCTGGTGGGCCTGCTGCGGGAGGCCGCACTGGTGGCCGACGTCCCCCCGGTGCGCGTGGACCGCGATCTGCTGGAGCGGGTGCTGGCCGGGCTGTACCGCCTGTGAGCGCCCGCGGCGGGCTCCGCCGTGCCGGAACCAGACGACCGGGCGCGGGCGGGGCGGCCTTCGGCGCCCGTGCCCGGTCCCCGCGCACCGCGCCCGCCGTCCGGCACGACGGCGGGCGCCCGCACAGCGGCACGGGACGCGGGCACCGGTCGGCCCGCAGCCGCCCCGGCCCCGCCGGACGCGGCCGGGTCAACGGAGCGCGCGGAAGAAGGCGCGCACGTCGTCGACCAGCAGGTCGGGTTCCTCCATGGCGAGGAAGTGGCCGCCCCGGTCGAGCTCGGTCCAGCGCACCACGGCGTGGTCGCGTTCGGCCCAGCGGCGGACGGTCACGTCCTGCGCGGAGACCAGCACACCGGTCGGGACCGTGCCCCGCCCGCCCGTCCGGCCCTCCCCGTCCCAGGAGTCCGCGTCCCCGTCCCAGGACTGCGCGGACATCGCCTCGTAGTAGACCTGTGCTGCCGACGCGGCCGTGCCGGTCAGCCAGTACAGGGTGGCGCCGGTGAGGATGCGGTCGCGGTCGACGCACTCCTCGGGCAGCGCCTCCTCGGGGTGGGTGAGCTCCTTGAACCTCTCCACGATCCAGGCGAGCTGGCCGACGGGCGAGTCGTGCAGCCCGTAGGCCACGGTCTGCGGCCGTTTGGCGTTGCACTGCAGGTAGGAGTCGTTGCCGTCCTGCATCCGCTGCCAGCGCCGCTGCTCGGCCTCGGTGAGGCCGTCGAAGTCGTCCTCGCCCGCGGGGAAGGCCATCGCCGCGTTGAGGTGCACGCCGACGACGTGCTCGGTGTCGCAGCGGCCCATCTCGGGGGCGACCCAGGAGCCGGTGTCGTAGCCCTGGACCCCGTAGCGGGTATAGCCGAGCCGCGCCATCAGCCCGGCCAGGACCCCGGCCATGCGCGCGGGCCCCATGCCGGGTCCGGCCAGCGGGGTGGAGAAGCCGAAGCCGGGCAGTGAGGGGACCACGACGTGGAAGGCGTCCGCGGGGTCGCCGCCGTGGGCGCGGGGGTCCGCCAGCGGCCCGATCACGTCGAGGAAGTCCGCGAAGCTGCCGGGCCAGCCGTGCAGCAGCACCAGCGGCAGGGCGTCCGGCTCCGGCGAGCGCACGTGCAGGAAGTGGAGGTTCTGGCCGTCGACGGCGGTCAGGAACTGCGGGTGGGCGTTGAGCGCGGCCTCCTGGGCGCGCCAGTCGTACCCGGTGCGCCAGTACTCGGCGAGCTGCCGCAGGTAGTCCACCGGCACGCCGCGGCTCCACCCGACTCCGGGCAGCTCCTCGGGCCAGCGGGCGCGGGCCAGACGCGCCTTCAGGTCGTCGAGCCGGTCCTGGGGGGAGGCGACACGGAAGGGGCGGATATCGGGTCTGCTCTTGGTCATGCCTCCACGGTAGGGATTATTCAGGACAGTTTTCGTCCTCAATTGGGCGCTAGGCTTTCCGGTCCTCCGCCGTCCGGTCCGCAGAGCACACCCCACGGCCCCGGGCCGGGGCGCCGCCCCGTCCCCGGTCGCGGTCGGCGCCTGGACAGTGCGCAGGAGGCCGTTCTCACGGACCGGGCGCGGGGCGGCCTCCTGCGCCCGGCACGCTGCGCGGCGCTGCCGACCGGCTCCGCGCAACGCCCGCGACGCCCCGCGGGCCCTGCGCGGCGCACGCACCGCCTCCCGACCGCCCGGACCGGAGACGGCGGGCGGGTGCGGGCACGGGAAGGACGCCCGCCGGTTCCCGTCCGGGCTCGGGCGTTCCGGAAGGCCTGTCCTGTCGGCGGTTGCGGCCCGCGGTGTTTTGACGGTGTCGCGGAGGGCTAGTCGCCGGACATGGACGGAACGGGAAACGTGGGCGGGACGCCGCGGAGCCCTGCGGCTCCCCGGTCCCGGAAGGTCTTGGGCCGGTGCTCCGCCGCCGTGTGGCGCCTGCTGTCTCGGCTGTGGTTCCTCGTCTTCTGCGCGGCGGTCACCGCGCTGTGGGCGTGGTCGTTCTTCCTGGCGGACGGCGTCGGCACCGGGTGGCCGGTGCTCGGTTCGCTCCTCGCGACCGTCTCGGTGCTGCCGGGAACGCTGCTGCTGTTCCTCCAGCTCCGTTCCGAGCGGGAGCGCCGGGGCGGCTCCGCCGGTGCCGTCCTCGTCAGCCTGGCCGAACTCCTCGCGGCCGCGGAGCGGCGGGCCGCCGCGCGGCTGGGCTGTCCCCGCGGGCTGCGGCCCGCCTCGACGGCTGCCGTGGCGCAGTGCCCCTGCCACCGTGCGGCCGGGCGGGGCCTGCTGCGCGCCCGGTCGAAGGACCCGCCGCCGCGGCAGCCCGGTCTGCTGTCGGGGATCCGCCTGCGGCCGCAGCCGGCCGTCGGGGACGCCCACCGGTCGCGGCTGCCCGGAGGGGGACGCCACCGCTCTTCCGGGCCGTGGTGGCGCGGCGCCGTCGACCGCCGGGCCGCCGCGGCCCGGGGCAGCCGGTGACACGGGCGGGCTCTCCTCCCCTCCGGTCCCGTGCGGGAAGGGCTCCGCCGGGCGCACCACTCGGTCCGCGCCTCCCACGAGCCCTCTCCCCCGCCGCTCCCGGCCGCCCGCCGAGACGGCCGGGAGCGGCTCTGCCGGGAAGGCTCTCCCGACGCGGCCGCCCCGGCGGGACGCCGGAGTCGGCCGACCGGCCCGCCGTTCTTCTGCGCGGCCGGTCGGCCGTACGCCTGCGCGGCGGGCCGCGCCGTGTCCTCCGCCGGAGCCACCGGACCGGTCACGGGGCGACCGGATGCCCGATCAGGCGACGTTTCCCGTCGGCTGCGCCCGCGGTCACGGGTCGGCCGTGCGCAGCCCCAGCCGAAGTTCGGTGTCGCGCAGCCGCCTGCGGGCACGCTCGTCCATCGCCTGGGCGTGCAGCCGCCTCAGTCTGTGGTCGGACACCCGCAGCGCCTTCTCCACTGCGGTGACGATGTCGGTGGGAGGGAGCCTGCGGCCCAGTTCGTAGTCGACGATGTTGCTGTGGGCGCTGAGACCGATCCGGCGGGCCAGTTCACGCTGCGAAAGCCCTCGTGCCATGCGGGCGTGCCTGATCTCCAGCCCCAGCAGGACCCGGGCCGGAAGGTCCCGGGAGGCCTGGCCTCCGGTGTCCCGGCCGTGTGGGGTCGGCATGCTGTCACCTCTCCTCAATCGTTCAGTCGTCGTTCGAGACGTGCTCAGGCGCCCAGGTAGGTGAGCACTGCAAGGACGCGGCGGTTGTCTTCCGGCGCCGCGGGAAGTCCGAGCTTGGCGAAGATCCCGCTGACGTGCTTGGCCACGGCCGCCTCGGTGACCACCAGCGCCCTGGCGATGGCCGCGTTGGAGCGGCCCTGCGCCATCAGGGCCAGGACCTCTCTCTCCCGCGGGCTCAGCCGGTCCAGTGCCGACCGGTTGCGCTGGCGCCCCAGGAGCCGCCGGACCACCTCCTGGTCGACCGCCGTGCCCCCGGCGGCCACCCGCTCCAGGGTGTCGATGAACTCGGCGACGTCGCCGACCCGGTCCTTGAGCAGGTAGCCGACCCCCGCCGTCGCGCTCTCCAGCAGTTCTGCGGCGGTCGCCCGCATGACGTACTGGGACAGGACCAGGATGCCCACGTCGGGATGGGTCCGGGTGAGCTGCACCGCCGCGCGCAGCCCGTCGTCCTCGTTGCCCGGCGGCATGCGCACGTCGGTGACCGCGACGTCTGGTTCGTGCTCGGCCACGGCCGCCAGCAGTCCCGGGGCGTCGCCGACCGTCGCCACGACCTCGTGGCCTCCCAGAGCGACCAGTTGTGCCAGCCCTTCGCGCAGCAGGGTCGAGTCCTCGGCGATCACGACGCGCACGGAATCCTCACCTCCACCGTTGTGGGGCCTCCCCTGGGGCTGTGCAGCACGACCGTGCCGCCGTGGACCGCCGCCCGGTCCGCCAGCCCGGTCAGTCCCGTCCCGCGTGCGGGGTCGGCGCCGCCCACGCCGTCGTCGGTCACCGTGAGCTCCAGGAACTTCCTCCTCTTCCCGGTGACGCGCAGCGACAGCCGGACCTGGTCGGCCCGTGCGTGCCGGACCGCGTTGGTGACGAGTTCGGCGGCGCAGAAGTAGGCGGTGGACTCCACCGGCTCGGGCAGCCGTCCGACCTCGGCCGCGTCGACCACCGCCTCGACCGGGCAGGAATCGGCGAGTTCCTCCACGGCCGCGACGAGGCCCCGTTCGGTCAGGGCCGCGGGGTGGATGCCGTGGACGAGGTCGCGCAGCTCCTCCAGGGTCTCCTGGGCCTCCCGGTGCGCCCGCTCGACCAGGGCGCGGGCCGCCTGCGGGTCGTCCTCGAAGCGGGCCAGGGCCATGCCCAGCCGCATGACGAGCGCCGTGAGGCGCTGCTGGGCCCCGTCGTGCAGGTTCCGTTCGATGCTGCGGCGTTCGGCGGTGAAGGCGTCCACGATCCGGGCGCGTGACCGGACCACCTCGCCGAGCCTCCGGTCGAGCTCTTCCCCGCGGTCGGCGGTGAGCAGCAGCCGCGCCGCCCTCGCGTGCCCCGCCGCCAGCACCATCACCAGGTAGGCGGAGAGCGGGAGCACGAGCAGTCCGACGAACACGTTGCCGACGTCGCCGAGCCCCGGGAACAGCCGCCCGCCAAGGAGCCCGCTCAGGTCGCCCGCGGGGACGAGACCGGAGCCCCGCAGCACGGGCGCGGCCAGGAGGGTGAACGGCACTCCCGCCGCGACGGCCACCACGACCGCCTCGGCCAGGCCGAACACCGCCAGCAGCAGCCCGTAGGAGAGCTCCCGCCACGTCGCCGCCTCCCCCAGTCGGCGCCGCACCCAGCCGACCGGTCCCCCGGAGCCCACCGGCCCGTGGGGGGAGTCCGCGGGCTCCCGCTCCAGCAGCCGCAGCCTGCGCCGTTCCACCGCCCCCAGGGGCACCCCGGCCGCCGCCAGCAGCGGCCAGCACAGCGACAGCCAGAGCACGGCCAGGGGAAGGGAGGTCGCAAGGTAGAGCAGGGAACGCCACGGCCACGAGGTGGCCAGCACCCCCAGCGGTGCCCGCGCGGCGGCCTGCCAGAAGGTCTCCTCAGCGGTGGAGCGCTCCTGTCCCACGGCGGAGCGGGAATGGTCGAGCTCTTCCTGCCCGCCGTCTTCCGATCGTGTTCCGACGGGGCCCCGCACCCGTGTCCTCCCGTCCGTCCTCCGTTATTTCCGGAAACCCGCGCAATGCCGTTAACGGAATTGAAACACGGAACCGGGAAACAGCGAAGGGAGAAGAACGTCGACCATCAACAGTAGAACTTCTTCGACTTGACTTCTCCCACTACCGCCAGTGACGTGTGCGTTTCGCCCCGCTTGACTGAACGGTGCAACACCCGCAGGACGCGGCACACGGCCGTGTCCCTCCTCCTCCCCCAGTTCAGCAGCGGAAAAGACGGAGCAGCGCATGGAGTGGACCCCGCCCGGCACTGGCCACAACCGGCCAGGCCGCACCGGCCGCGACGGCTCCCCGCCGGTGTGGACGGTCGGACTCACCAAAACCCACGGAAAAGGCCCCGCAGCCGTCCGCGCCCTGGACGGGGTGACCGCGTCCTTCGAACGGGGCGTCTTCACCGCGGTCATGGGGCCGTCCGGCTCGGGGAAGAGCACTTTCCTGCACTGCCTCGCCGGGCTGGAGTCCCCCGACTCGGGGGAGGTCGTCGTGGCGGGCCGCGACATCACCCGGATGTCCGAAAAGGAACTGACCCGGCTGCGTTCGGAGGCCGTCGGGTTCGTGTTCCAGTCGTTCCACCTGATCCCGACCCTGACCGTGGAGGAGAACATCACCATCGGCCAGCGCCTGTCGGGACGCCCCGTGGACTCCTCGTGGCGGGACGAACTCGTCGCCTTCCTCGGGCTGGCCGAGCGGGTGCGGCACCGGCCCTCCGAGCTGTCGGGGGGCCAGCAGCAGCGGGTCGCGGTCGCCCGGGCCCTGATCCACCGGCCGGTGGTGGTCTTCGCCGACGAGCCCACCGGCAACCTCGACTCCCGTTCCGGACAGCGGGTACTGGACGCGCTGCGCCACGCCGTGGACCGCAACGGGCAGAGCGTCGTCATGGTCACGCACGACCCGGTGGCGGCCGCCCGCGCCGACCGCGTCCTGTTCCTGCGTGACGGACGGCTCGCCGGCGAGCTCGTCTCCCCCGACGCCTCCGCCGTCCTGGAGCGGCTCAAGCGCCTGGAGCAGTCGTGATCACCCTGATCGTCCGCAGTGTCGCCGCACGCCTGCGTTCCCTGCTGCTGTCCCTGCTGGCCACGGCCCTGGGCGGTGGACTGACCATCGCCGCGTTCGCCCTCCAGGACTCCGCGGACCGGCTGGCCGCCTCGGGCGGGACCGCGTCCTGGCGGTTGGACGCGGTCCCCGTCGTGGTGACCGGACGCGTGCCCGAGGAGGGCGCCACGCTCGCCGCCACACCAGCGGGCGAGCCGGTCCGGCTGCCTCCCGCGACCGTGGCAGAGCTCGAGGACCTGCCCGGGGTCGGCCGTGTCGAGACCGAAGCCCCCTTCCCCGCCTACGTGCTCGCGGACGACCGCACCCTCGGGGGGATGACCGACCGGTCCTGGGGCCACTCCTGGGCGCTGGCCGAGGCCGAGGCGCTCACCCCGGTCACCGGACGCGGCCCCCGGCACCCGGGGGAGGTCGCGGTCGACGAGCGGACCGCGGCCGAGGCCGGGCTGGCCGCGGGGGACCGGGCGCGGATCCTGACCCCCGAGGGGGTGCTGGAAGCACGGGTCAGCGGGACGGTCGAGAGCCGCAGCGCGGAGCGGTCGGTGTTCTTCCCGCCCGACAGGGCCGGCCGGCTCGGCGGGGACCCCGTGGCCGCCCTGGTCTGGCCCTCCCCCGGCGCCGACCCGCTCGCGGTCGCCGACGCCGTCCGCGATGCCGCGCCGCAGACCCGGGTGCTCACCGGTCCGGCGCGCTCCGAGGCGCTCCTCCTGGACTACACGGGACGGGAACTGGCCTCGGGCATGGGCCGCTTCCTGGGCATGACGGCCGGGCTGGCGCTGGCGGTCGCCGCGGTCATGACGGCCAGCCTGACCGCGTTGACGGTGCGGGACCGCTTCGGGGAGTTCGCGCTGCTGCGCATGGTGGGCGCATCCGCGGGCCAGATCCGCCGCCTCGTGCTCGGAGAGGCGCTCGTGGTGGGAGGGATCGCCGTCCTGCCCGCCTGCGGGCTCGGGGTACTGCTCACCGAGGGGCTGGCCCGGCTCTTCGAGGCCCGTGGGGTGCTGCCCGACGGGTTCGCACCGGTCTTCGACTGGTCCTCTCTGGCCGTCGGTGCTGCCGTGGTCGTGGCAGTGCCCCTCGTCGCCTCCTGGCGTCCGGCGCGGCTCGCGGGCCGCACCGCTCCGGTGGAGGCGCTGCGCGCCGCCGAGGTCGAACCCGCTCCGCTTCCGCGGCTGCGGACCGTCTCGGGCGCGGCGGCGGTGTGCACGGGCGCCGGCCTGCTGGTGGCCTCCGCGGTCACGGCCGGCAGCCAGGGCGCGGTGGTCGCGGCGCTGTCGGGGACGGCCGTGCTGGTTCTGGGCGCCGTGCTGCTCTCGCCGCTGCTGGTGCGGGGCGCGCTGCCGCTCCTCCGGCTGGCGGGCGGCCGCGGACCGGTGACGCTGCTGGTCCGCCGGGAGCTGTGGACGGATCCGCGCCGGGCCTCCGGGACGCTCGTCCCGCTGCTGGTCACCACCGCGGTGGCGGTCCTGCTGCTGTTCCAGGGGAGCACCACGGACAGCGCCCTGCTCCACTCCTACGGGCAGCGGATCGCGGCCCAGGCGGTGGTCTCCGGGGCGGCCGGGGTCGGTCTTCCCGAGCAGGTCGCCAGGGCCGCCGAGCAGGTGCCCGGAGTCGCCGCCGCGACGGGGTTCCGGCAGACGGTCACGGCCGCGGTCGGCCCGGCCGGTCCCGGAGCCTCCCTGACCACCTACCTCGTGGCCCCGGAGGCGGTGCCGCACGTCTACCGGTTCGACGCCGTGGCGGGCTCCTGGGAGGACTTCGGTGCGGACGCGGTCGCCCTGAACGCGGACGTCGCCCGGGACCACGGGTGGCGGGTCGGCGACACCGCGACCCTGCTGGGCCCCGACGGGGTCCGCCTGGAGGCGCGGATCGCGGTCGTCTACCGGGCGGGGATCGAGTTCCCCGCCGTGCTGCTCCCCCGGGCGTCGCTCGCCCCCCGCATGCTGGACAGCATGGACAGCGGGGTCTACGTCGCCCTCGACCCCGAGGCCGATCCGGCGCAGACCCTGCGCGCACTGGAGCGGTCGCTCGACGCGGGCCCCGAGACGCGGGTCACCGACCGTGCCGCCCACCTGGAGCAGCAGGAGCAGCTCAGCACGGGCGACGACTGGATCCTGCATCTCATGGTGGCGCTCGTCGCGGGGTACGCCGGGATCAGCGCGGTCAACTCCCTGCTCGTCTCCGTCGGGGGGCGGGGCCGCCGGTTCGCGCTGCTGCGCCTCGTGGGGGCCTCCGCCCGGCAGGTGGTCGGCGTGGTGGCCGCCGAGACGCTGCTGGTCTGCGTCACCGCGCTCGCGGTGGGCAGCGGCGTGGCGCTGCTCGGGCTCGCCGCCATGAGCCACGCCCTGACCGGGGGGACCGTCGTGCTCGCGGTGGCCGCGGACCAGTACGCGGCGGTGGCGGCCACCGTCGCGGCGATCGGTCTGGCCGCGGGCACGCTCCCCGCCGTGGTGGCGCTGCGCTCCCGCCCGCTGCACGTGGTCCGCCGGTCCTGACCGCCCGGCGCCGCTCCCCGGGGAGCGGCGCCGGGCGGTCGGTGTCTGGTCGGAGTTTGGTCAGTGGGCGACGGAAACGCGTTTCCTCGTGTTCTAATCCTCTCCGGACCTGGACGGAAGGTCCTCCGGATTTCCCGAAGAAATCCGCGATCCGTGAACCGCCGGGGGATTCGAGGAGATGGACGGCCGCTACCTTCTTTTCTGCCCAGAGGGAACGGATTTCTATGACCGACCGCACCGCCGGGACGGCGGTTTCGCCCTCGCCTCTGCTCGCGCGCCGCGGGGGTGGCGGCGCGGGTCCCAGGGGCCCTGGGTCTCCTTCTCCGCACCCCGTCCCCTGCCCGACCAGGGCTGGAAGGTCCATGTGAGCACGTCGGAGGAGCACGCGGAGAAAACGCTCCACGAGGTCTCCTCCTACTGTTTCACCAACGGGATCTCCTTCAAGTTCCTCCGCGGACCCCACGAGCTGAGAGCACAGAACTCCAAATACGCGGACCGGGGCTCCAGCGGAAAGTTCTGCACCCTCTACACACGCAACGAGACAGAGCTGAAGAACATTCTCACCGAACTCGGAGAATCCCTCTCGGGAATTCCCGGGCCCTATGTCCTCAGCGATCTGCGCTGGAAGTCCGGGCCGCTTTACGTACGTTACGGGGGATTTCGTGAACGCTACTGCGTGACCGCTGACGGAAGGCGGGTGCACGCGATCGAGACCCCCGAGGGGGAGCTGGTTCCCGATCCGCGCGAGCCTGGCTTCCGCCCGCCCTCCTGGGTCCCGATGCCCGCCTTCCTCGCCGAAGCCGCGCAGGACGAGGACGACGCGGAGGACTTCCCCTTCACCCCCGAAACGGCCCTGCACTTCTCCAACGCCGGCGGCGTCTACCGCGCCCGAGACAGGCGCGACGGGCGGACGGTGGTGCTCAAGGAGGCGCGGCCGTGGGCGGGGGTGGACGTCCTCGGCGACGACGCCGTCACCCGGCTGGAGCGGGAGGCCGCCGTGCTGGAGCGGCTGTCGGGCCTGGACTGCGTCCCCGAGTACCACGGCCTGTTCACCGCCTGGGAGCACAAGTTCGTGGTGCTGGAGCACGTCGAAGGGCTCGTCCTGAAACGCGCCGCCATGAACCGCACCCCCGTTCTGGTCCCCGGGTTCTCCGCGGAGCGTGACCAGGAGTACGTGCGTTGGGCTCTGGACACGCTCGCCCAGATCGAGGAGGCGGTGCGGCGCATCCACGCCCGCGGGGTCGTCATCGGGGACCTCCACCCCAAGAACATCATCCTCCGCGAGGACGGCTCCCCGGTGTTCGTCGACTTCGAGTTCAGCGCGTTGGACGACCCGCAGTGGCGGGCTCCCCAGGGCGCTCCCGGCTTCGTCGCACCGCCGGGACTGCGGGGGACCGCCGCCGACCGGTGGGTGCTGGCCTGCCTGAAGCTCGACATGTTCCTGCCGGTCACCCCCATGCTGCTGCGCGCCCCCGGCAAGGTCGAGCAGCTCGTGCGCGCCGCGGAACGGCGTTTCCGCCTTCCCAGGGACTTCGCCGCCGGACTGCTCGCCGACCTGAGCCCGGAGGCGGCGGCCCCCTCCCGGCACGGGCCCCCGCTCCCCCTCTCCCCCGTCGCCGCGTCCTACCTGTCCGGCAGGCCCGTCGAGGACGCCGCCCTGAAAGCGGAGATCGCCCAGGGGATCCGGCTCAGCGCGACCCCCGAGCGGCACGACCGGCTCTACCCCGGAGACATCGAGCAGTTCCTCACCTGCGACGGCCTCGGACTCGCCTTCGGAGCCGCCGGAGTCCTCCTCGCCCTGGCCGAATCGGGGCTTCCCCGCCCCGTCGAACACGAGGAGTGGCTGGTCCGCCGCACGGCCGAGGCCGACGAGGTGCATCCCGGCTTCTACACCGGGCTCCACGGCATCGCCTACGCCCTGGACCGGCTCGGCCGCCGCTCCGACGCCCTCGACGTCCTGGAACGGGCCGGGCTGCGCTCCCCCGCGACCGAGCAGGAAGGCTTCGGGCTCTTCCGCGGGCTGGCCGGTGAAGGACTCAACCTCCTGCACTTCGCCGAGGAGACCGGAGACCGGGAGTTCCACGAGGCGGCACTGCGCGTGGCCGACCGCCTGGCCACCGCGATGGCGCAGCAGCCCGACACCGCGGCCGAGAAGGTCCGCGCCGGACTCGTGCACGGCTGGTCGGGGGCCTGCCTGTTCTTCCTCCGGTTGCACCGGCGCACGGGCGACTCCGCCGCGCTCGACCTGGCGCTGCGGGCGCTCACCCGGGACCTGGACCGGTGCACGGTGACCAAGAACGACTCCCTCGAGGTGTCCGACGACTGGCGCACCCTTCCCTACCTGGAGTTCGGCAGCACCGGGGTGGGCATAGCCCTGGACCAGTACCTGGCCTCGACCGGGACGGAGGACCCGAAGCTCCTGGAGGCGCGGTCGGGGATCGACCGCGCCGCGTCGTACGAGTTCTACTACCTTCCCGGCGTGTTCAACGGCCGGGCGGGCATCCTCCTCTACCTCGCCCAGGCGCTGTCGCTGCGCCCCGACGAGCATCTGCGGCGAACCGCCCGGCGCCTCGTCGAAGGGCTCCCCCTCTACGCGGGCACCCATGCGGGCCACCTGGCCTTCGCGGGCAACCACCTGCTGCGCTTCTCGGCCGACCTCGCCTCCGGGGCCGCCGGAATCCTGCTCGCGCTCAACGCCTACGGCGGGGGACGGTCGCTGCCGTTCCTCGCGTACGGCCCTCCCGAAGCCGCGGGTCGGACCTCCTGAGCCGCCCCTCGCGCACCCGAGTCTTCCGGGCCTCCGCCCGGAAGGGGCCTCCGGGCCCCGAGGTACATCCGTCCCACGTCCAGAAAGGAGAAGAACGATGAGCCGAATCCTCGGATTCCAGCTCCTGGAAGCCGCCGCCGAGCAGGAGACCACCGGCCTCGTCAGCACCCTCAGCGTGGTCTCCCCCTGCCCGGGCTGGCCTTCCTCCTTCACCTGGGGCAACTGCTGACCACCGCCGTCGCCGCACGGCAGCCCCGGCCCCCGGGGGGAGGGCGGACCGCGCCGCCCCCCGGGGGCTCCACTCCGCCCGCCGCCTCCCCGGCACAGACACGGAAGAAGCAGAGTGGTGAACCGCATCATCGACCCCCGGGCCGACCGGCTGCTCCTGTCCGCGGCCTCCCACGGCCGAGGCCCGCTCGCAGCGCACGTCCTCGCCCTGGCGGCCCGGTCGGCTGCGGGTCTCGCCCTGCCGGCGGTCCTGGCCTCCGCGGTGGACTCGGTTCTTTCGGGTTCCGCCGTGGCCGGCCCCCTGGCCTCGGTCGCCGCGGTGTGCGGGCTGGTCGTCCTGGGTGAGGCCGCGGCGTCCGTGACCCGCGCCCACTTCACCGCGCGGGCCACGGCCCGGCTGCGGCGCGACGCCGTCGGCGGGCTGCTCTCCGGCCCCCCGCGCCCGCTCTCCGCCACCGGAGGCGGCGCCCTCGCCGTGCCCGTCGTCGCGGGGGCGCCGGAGGCCGCGGGCGGCCCGGTGGCCCTGGCCCAGTCCGCGATCACGGCCCTGTCGGCGCTGGGGGCGGTCGCCGCCCTGGGCCTGCTGGACCTGTGGACCCTGGGCGCCTACGGAGTGGTCGCCTCCTTCGGCTTCCTGGTGCTGTGGCGCTTCATGGCCGACAGCACCGAGGCCGCCCACCGCTACCAGCACGCCCAGGCGTGTCTCGCGGAGCGGCTGCTGAACAGCATCGCCGGGGCGCGGACCATAGCCGTGTCGGGGACCGCGAAGCGGGAGGCCCGCCAGATCCTGGCCGCCCTCGGCCCGCTGCACGCGGCGGGCCGCGCCTTCTGGGAGGCCGTGGGACGTGCCACCCGAGGGGTGGAGGTCCTGGTCCCCGCCGTCCAGGGCGCCGTTCTCGCGGTGGCCGGGACCGGTGTCGTCCAGGGGCGGCTGACCCCGGGAGCACTCGCGGCCGCCCTGCTGTACGCGGTGCAAGGGCTGGCCGTGTTCGACCAGGCCGCCCTGCTCTCCACGGTCGCCCGGGCGCGGGCCGGAGCGGGGCAGGTGGACAGCCTCCTGGCCCGCCCCCGCCCCCGCCACGGCTCCCTCCCCCTGCCGGAGGGCAGGGGGGAGCTGCGCCTAGAGGACGTCACCGTGGCCGACTCCGCCGGACGGCTGCTGCTGGACCGGGTGAACCTGGTCGTGCCGGGCGGAGGGGTCACCGCCGTCGTCGCGGCGGGGCCGCAGGGGACGGCGGTGGCCTGGCTCGCCGCACGGCTCATGGACCCCGACTCCGGGAGAGTCCTCCTGGACGGGGCGGACCTGGCGGAGCTGCGCCCAGAGGAGCTGCGTGCGGCCGTCGGATACGCCCCCTCGGCTCCCCGGCTGTTCGGCAGGACCCTGGAGCAGGCCGTGGGAGGCGACGCCCCTGCACCGGACAGGCTCCAGGCAGCCGCCCGGGCCGCCGCGATCGACGACTACGTGGCCCGGCTCCCGCTGGGCTGGCACACCCCGCTCCACGCGGTGGCCGTGTCCGACGGGGAGCGGCAACGCCTGGGAATCGCCCGGGCGCTCTTCCGTGAGCCGCGCCTGCTGGTCGCCGAGGACGCCACCTCCAACCTCGACACGGTCACCGAACGCCTGGTCAACCGGGTGCTCACCGTCGCTCCCCGGCGCGGCTCCCGGCTCCTGGTCACCCGGCGGGCCTCTGTCGCGGCGCGGGCGGACCTGGTCGTGTGGTTCGACGGCCCCCGGATCCGCGGCGTCGCCCCGCACCGCGTCCTGGTCTCCGATCCGGACTACCGGGCGGCGCTGGCCCAGGCTCCCGGTTCCGGGCCGGCACCCCGCCTCGCGGGACGGGCGGAGCCGTGACCGCGGGCCGGGACTACCTGCGCTCCCTGTGGGCGGGGCGACGGCCCCTGCTCGCACTGCTGGTGTGGAGCACCGTGCAGACCCTGCCGACCCTGGCGACGGGGCGCCTGGTCGCCTACGCGGTCGACGAGGGCTTCCTCGGCGGCCGACCGCTCCTGGGCCTCCTCACCGCGTCGCTCGTCCCGTTGACCGCCGTGGCGGGCTCGGTGGCGGCGCGCCGCACCTTCCGCTCCCTGGCCGCCGTGGTGGAACCGCTGCGCGACCGGCTGGCCGCCCGCGTCGTCGCCGCCGCTCTCGCCGCGGTCTGCGTGGACCCGCGCCTCCCGGGGGAGCGGGCGCTGGCCCGCCTGACCCGCCAGACCGAAGCCGTGCGCGGGGTGACGGCGGGGGTCCTCCTGGGGGCGGCCGGGCTGTGCGCCACGGTCGCGTCGGTCGCCGCGGGCCTGGCACTGCTGTCGCCGCCCCTCATCGCCCTGGTGCTTCCGCCGGTGGCCGCGGCGCTGGCGGTGCTGGCCTTCTCCCTGCGGCGACTGCTGGCCCGGCAGCGCCGGGTCTACCTGGCGGAGGAGGAGCTGTCGGCCGGTGTGGAGTCGGCGGTGACCGCGCTTCGCGACATCACGGCCCTGGGGGCCCAGCGGCGGGTGGCGGAGGAGGTGTCCGCCCTGGCGGACCGGCAGGCGGCAGCGGAGCGTGCCGCAGCCCACCTGGGCTCGGTCAGGAGCGCGGTGGTGGCGATCGGCGGCTACCTGCCGCTGGTCCTCGTCCTCGGCTGTGCGCCGCTCCTGTCGGACGGCGGTCTGAGCGCCGGGGAGCTGTCCGGTGCGCTCACCTACATCTCGACCGGCCTGGTCCCGGCCCTGCACTCCTTCGTCCAGACAGCCGCGGACTCGGTCCCCCGCCTGGTCACCGCGCTCCAGCGGATCAGCGCCGACGAGACGGCTCCCCCGGACCGGGTCCTCTCCCGGGCCGCGCGGCAGCGCCCCACCGGCCGGGCGCCGCTCATCCGCTTCTCCTCGGTCTCCTTCTCCTACGGAGCCGGTGAACCGGTCTTCCGCGACCTCGACCTCGTCATCCTGCCGGGGGAGCACGTGGCGGTGGTGGGGCCGAGCGGGGCGGGCAAGACCACCCTGGTCGACCTTCTCTGCGGGCTGGTCCGACCGCAGCGGGGAACGGTGCGCCTCGACGGCAGGGCGCCGGAGGACTCCGGGGAGATCGTCGTGCTCCCCCAGCACGGGCACGTCTTCGCGGCGACCGTCCGCGAGAACCTGACGTACCTGGCCGACCGCCCCGTCGACGACGGCCGGATCCACCGGGCGGCCCGTCAGGTGGGGGCCGCCGACCTGGTCCGCCGTCTGGGCGGACTGGACGCGCCGGTGGACCCGGGGGCGCTGACCCCGGGAGAACGCCAACTGGTCGCCCTGGTGCGGCCCCTGCTGACCGAGGCCGGGATCGTCGTCCTCGACGAGGCCACCAGCCATCTCAGCCCGGAGTGCGACCCCCGGGTCGAGGAGGCGCTACGGGCCTCGGGGCGCACCCTGGTCGTCGTGGCCCACCGCGTGGAGGCCGCCCGGCGGGCCGATCGGGTGGTCCTGGTCGCCCAGGGCAGGGCCGTCAGCGGCACCCACCGGGAGCTGCTGCGTACCTCGCCCGACTACCGCGACCTCATGGGGGCACAGCCCACGGGCTCTCCCGGTGGTCCCGAGGGCGGGGCCGCCGCCTTCCCCGGAGGAGGTTCCCCCAGCGCCGGGGCGGCGGCCGCGGATGCCCTGCCCGCCCCGCCGGGACCGGCTCCCCCGGCTCCGCGGTGACGTCCGCCGCGCGGGGCGCTCAGGCGACGGTCTCGGGGGCGGCTCCCCCGACCGGCACCGCGTCGGCGGCGATCCGCTCAACGGCGGCGAGGTCCTCGGCGGTGAGGTGGGCCTCCGCCGCGGCGAGGCAACTGTCGACGTTGTGGAGGTGGTGCGCCCCCACGACCGCGGCGTGCACGCCGGGCTGGGCCAGCACCCACGCGATCGCCAACTGGCCGACCGTGAGCCCGCCGGCTCCGGCCAGTTCCGCCAGCCGGCCCACGAGCGCGAGGTTGCGGCGCAGCGCCTCGCCGTGGAACGCCGGGGAGTGCGCCCGCCAGTCGCCGGGCGCGAAGACGGTGTCGGCCGTGATCCGGCCGGTGAACAGCCCGCTGGCCAGCGGGCT
>NZ_KQ950181.1:297885-309164 GCF_001517975.1 Thermobifida cellulosilytica TB100 | reverse complement strand
GGCGAGGGCGGCGACCGCGCGGCCGACGTAGCGCGGGGTCTCGGAGATGCAGAAGTGCGGCTCCCGCTCCAGCGCGTCCCGCCAGTTCTGCTCGGTCACCCCGTAGGCGTCCAGCATGAGCTCGGAGCGCAGCCATCCGGGGGTCAGCGCCACCGCCGTGGCGCCGCGCGGCCCCAGCTCGCGCGACAGGGCGAAGGCCATGCGCAGCACGGCCGACTTCACCAGGTCGTAGAAGAACGAGTTGCGGTAGTTGGCGCCGTTGTACTCGGCGGTGCCGTCGGTCACCTCCACCACCAGCCCGCCGGGGCGGCGCAGCAGCAGCGGCAGCGCATAGTGGCTGGTGATGGCGTGGGTGTCCACGCCCAGCCGCAGCATCCGCAGCCCTTTGTCCAGGTCGTGCTCCCAGACGGGGACGTCCCACTCGAAGAGCAGCTCGCCGCCCCAGACGTCGTTGACCAGCAGGTCGAGGCGGCCCTGCTCCTCGTCGATGCGCCCGACCAGGGCGCGGACCTGTTCGGGCTCCAGGTGGTCGGTGGGCACCGCGATGCCGCGGCCGCCCGCCGCGGTGACCAGCTCGGCGGTCTCCTCGATGGTCTCGGGCCGGTTGTACTCCGACCGCTTCTCGCGGGTGGTGCGCCCGGTCACGTAGACGGTGGCCCCGGCCGCGCCGAGCTCCACCGCGATTCCCCGGCCCGCTCCCCGGGTGGCCCCCGCCACCAGGGCGACCCTGCCGCGAAGCGGCGGTGCTTCCCCGTCGTGCATGCCGCACTCTCCTTCCCGTGTTCCGTTCCGTCACTGCCGCCCGCGATACTGCCCCCGGTTCCTGACTCCTCCTGTCAGGTTTCGCGGGAGAAGTGCGCCGGTTGCGGAACACGTCCCGCCCCGGCGCGGCTAGGCGGTCCTGACCTGCGGCACCTCGCCGCGCCCGCCGACCCGCGCGAGGTGTGCGGCCTCGGCGGCCAGCGCCTCCTCCGGCAGCGGCTCAGCGCCGGGGAACAGCGACACGACCAGCTCGCCGTCGGCGAGCTCCCAGACGCCGCAGATCCGGCCGTCCACGACGACGACCGGGGAGATCCACCCGCCCTTCCTGCTCACCCTGTCCCGGTGCTCGGCGGGCAGGATCCGGGTGTCCCTGGTGCCGGGGCCGAGGACGTACTGGTCGAACGCGCCGAGCAGGCGCACCGACCCGCGGGGGGTGCAGGAGGCCAGTTCGTCGGCGTGCTCGGCCAGCAGGTAGGCGCTCCAGCCGTCCACGTCGACCTGGACCAGCCGGTCCCCCATGTCCGCGAACCACCGGCGCAGGAGGGTCTTGCGCAGGCTGCCGCGGGTCAGCCACGCGTCGAACGCCTCCGGGGTGGCGGGGCCGTAGGCGCCCAGGTAGGCGGCGATCGCGACCGGCGCGGCCTCCTCCGGGTCGGGCAGCCCCGTCCAGTGGGGAGCCAGGTCGGCGGGGCGGGCGAAGACGGTCCTGCCGCCCGGGTCCGGCGCGTGGCACAGCACGCCCTGCCACGCCAGCGGTTTGAACAGGGCGCCCCACCCGGACCGCAGTTGTTCGGCCATGCCGTGGAACCTCGGGTCGGCGAGGAGTTCGCCGACCAGTGCGTCCCGGGTGAGCGCGCGGCCCTCCAGGGCGGTGCCGACCGCTTCGGCGAGGGCCGCCACGTCCTGCGGGGTCGCGCCGAAGTGCCGCTGCCACACGGGCTTGGTCCAGGTGCGCGCCGCCGCGATCAGCGACAGGTAGGCGGCGGCCTCGGAGGAGCGGAGCAGGTGCAGGGTGCCGCGCATCGCCCAGATCCGCAGCAGCGAGCCGTCGGCGAGTCCCCGCGCGATCCCCCCGGTGTCGGGGGTGCGCTGCCGGACCCCCACGGCCGTCTCCGCGGCCGAGGGGACCTGTGCCTGGACTCCGCAGAGCCGGCCGACGACCCCGGCCGCCGCCGCGTCGCCGCGCGGGTCGACGAACTGCCTGCGCAGCCGCCATGCGAGGACCTGCTCCCAGGTGGTTTTCACGGTGCTCTCCCTGTGTGTGGCCGGAGTGGTTCGAGTGCTTTCCGCGGGCGGCTCACCCTACAGGCCGGGTCCGTCAGTTCCGGAGAGCGCCGTGGGAGCCTCCGGTCCGCCGCCCGGCGGCCGGTCCGTCCGGTCTGCTCGGGTGCCGTGGCGTCGCGGCTCCTCCCGCCCGCCTCGGACGGTGTCGGGCAGGTGGACAGAGACCCCGCACCTTTACCTTGTAGATCAATAACGACCGCCAGGGCAGTCCGCGGGCAGAGCCGCCCCACCCGGCGTCCGCGGTTCCGGCCGACGCCTCGGAGCCGCTCTTCTCCCCGCGGGGCAAACCGGACACGGAACGGGCACACCGCGGCCGCATGTGCGCAGCATCACAGCGCAAAACGTTACATGCACTTATCGCAGGGAAAAGACTACGAAGCGTATCGACCGGTTCCGGTGGCAGGTGACCCGCACCCCTCGCCCCGGATCCCGATCCCGGTCGGCGACGTACTTCTCCGCGACACCCTCATTGGAGACGTCATGAACCCACCCCTCTGGCAGGTGACCGTCTGCCCCGCCTTCGAGGGCCCGCCCACGATGCTGACCGTGACCCGGGCCGACGGCGGCCCCGTCACCCAGGCCGACGCAGAGTGGGCCGTGGCCCTCCTCAACCGGGCCGACGAGCCCGAGCCCCGCCCGCGGGGCTCCTTCTGGTGGCTGTCCATGCTGCTCATGGCCGCGAGCGTGACAATGCTGTGCGCATGGGCCTGGACCGAGGAGTGGCGCTGGTCCCTCACCGCACTGCTGCCCGCACTGTCCGGACTCGTGTGCTTCTCCTGCTCCCTCCTGGGCTCCCCCTCCGCTCCCGACCGGACCGGCCAGGAGACCGGAAGATGAGGAGTCGGCCGGGACACGCCCGCGGCGCCACCGCCCGGCGGGCCGGACGGCCGCACACTGCCCGGCCCGCCGGGCGGTCCGGGCCTCACCCTCCGGGAGGCCGCGCAGCCGTCCGGTAGACCGCGACGACGGCGCCGGTGCGGGTCGCGGTGGCGTCGACCAGCCGCAGCTCGGCCGGGGGCGTCCCGGTCTCCGGGAACAGCCGGCGGCCTGAGCCCAGCACCAGCGGGTGGACCAGCAGGACGACCTCGTCGACCAGGCCGTGCCCCATGAGGGAGCGGACCAGGACGCCGCTGCCGAACACCACCAGGTTCTCGGGCCGCTCCTCCCTGAGGGCGGCCACCGCCCGTACCGCCTCCTCCCCGAGCAGGGCGGAGTTCTGCCAGGGCAGCGGTTCGCGCAGCGTGGTGGAGGCCACGTACTTGTCGACGCGGTCGAGCGCCTCGGTGAACGGGTTGGGCCGCTGCCGGGGCCAGTAGTCGGCGAAGCGCTGGTAGGTGACGCGCCCGAGCAGCAGCGACCACGCGGGCGACATGCGGGCGCCCATCGCCTGCTGCATCACCGGGTCCTGGGCGCGGTTCGCCCAGCCGCCGTGGGCGAAGCCGTCCCGGGGGTCCTCGTCGGGGTGCCCCGGCGCCTGCATCACCCCGTCGAGCGTCAGGTGCTCGAGCACGACGACCCTGCCCACGGCCCCCTCCTCCCGCCGCGCCGGGCCGCTCCCCGCCCACCGGGCCGCTCCCGGCCGGTGGGGGGCGGGGTCACTCGGTGCCGAGCTGCCGGCGCCACTCGGCCTCCTTCCTGATGTACTCGTTGTCGGCGTAGTCGGCGAAGTCCTCCACCTCCTGCACGCGGCGCACCTCCAGCGTGGAGCCGGGGCCCAGCGGGGCGCGGCGGGCCCACTCCACGGCCTCCTCCCGGCTGGAGACCTGGATGATCCAGAAGCCGTTGAACAGTTCGCGGGTCTCGCCGTAGGGGCCGTCGGTGACGACGGGCTCCTCGGCGTCGAAGTCGACGACCACGCCCTCGGCGGGGTCGGCCAGGCCCTCGCCGGCCAGCAGCACGCCCGCCTTGATCATCGCCTCGTTGTAGGCGCCCATCGCGTTGATGACCTGCTCGAAGTCCTGCTCCTTCGCGGCCTGCACAGCCTCCTCGCTGTCGCGCATGACGAGCATGTACCGCATCGTTCCTCCCACGGGTCGTCGGGACACCGTCCGCGTCCCTCTACCCCGGCGTCGCACGGGAACGACAGGAATCGACACCGCAGCGAGGAATTCCTCCGGCGGCCCGCCGGACGGGGCTGCGGAGGCCCGCGCCGGTGCCCGTAGGCTCGAACGGTCCCACGCGGCGCCCCGCCGCACCGCCCCCTCACGGAGGAGACGCCTGTGGCCAAGGAGCACCACTACCGCGTCCGGCTCGTCTGGACCGGCAACACCGGCACCGGGACCTCGTCCTACCGCGCCTACCGCCGCGACCACGAGGTCTCCGCCGAGGGTCCGCCGGTCATCCCCGGATCGTCCGACCCGGCCTTCCGGGGCGACCCCGCCCGCTGGAACCCCGAGCAGCTCCTGCTCGCCTCCCTCGCCCAGTGCCACATGCTCTGGTACCTGCACCTGGCCGCCACCGCCGGGGTCACCGTCCTCGCCTACCGCGACGAACCGACCGGCACCATGGTCGAGGAGGCCACGGGGGCGGGACGGTTCCGCGAGGCCGTCCTGCACCCGCAGGTCACCGTCGCCGACCCGGCTCAGGTCGAACTCGCCGAGAGCCTGCACGACCGGGTCGGGGAGTTCTGCTTCATCGCCCGCTCGGTGAACTTCCCGGTCCACCACCGTCCCACCACCGAGGCGGCGCCCTCCGCGGCGCTGCACGACGCCGGCTGACCGCAGCGCGGAGAGCCGGGAACCGGCCCCACCCCTCGGACGTTGAGGCCTGAACATGGCCGCAATCGTCGTCAGAGCGGGGCGTGGACGCTCACCCGGCCTCCCGGGGCCTCCGCCACGGGACGGGCGGAGGCCCCGGACTCCCGCCCCGCCTAGAAGAGGCAGCGGCCCGGATGCCCCCGGAATAGGACGCACCGCGCGTCGAGGTAGTAGCGGGCGTCGCCGCTCTCGGTCCGGCCGCAGGAAGCGAGCAGGCAGGCCCTGGCCCCCGCCCCGGGGCGCCACAGGACGTAGGCGTCCGCCGCCCCGTCGGCGGAGGGGCCGACCGGGGCGGCGTGCTCCTCCCCGTGCCCCCTCGACAGGAGGCACCGAAGAACCGGCTCCTCCCCGGCGCCGCGGAGGGGCTCCCCGCAGCGGCAGGCGCCCCAGCCCCGGCACGCTTCCGGTTCCGCGGTGCCGTCCTCGCCCTGCTCCCCGGGGCGGGGCGCCCGGACGCCCCGGCGCTGACCGGCGGGGAGCGCGGCCGTCCGCCCGGTGCCCGTGTCGTACTCTTTCGCAGCCTCCATGTCGCACCCTCCCGCAGCGCGTGCCTCTCCGCGACGGGGCCCGCGCGGGGTTCGCGTCCGCTCTCCCGCGCCGGACCGCCCCTGCCCGACGGACGGTCGCCGTGCCGGTCGTGCGGGACGCTCTCCCGTCGCGGACGGACGGCGCCGCGGCGCCCGGGGGCGCGGGGCCTCCGGGCCGCCGCGGCGGTGGACGGTCACCCGGCGGTCGTGCTCCGGCCGCGGAGCACGACGGGCATGAGCGCGAGCGCGACGACGGCCAGCACCAGGTTGCCGACGAGCCCGGCGGTGAACGCGGTGGTGGAGGCGGCCAGTCCCGTGCCGGAGCCCAGGAAGACCGCGAAGACCAGTCCGAGCACGGTGACGCCGAAGGACATGCCGATCTGGGTGGTGGTCTCCAGCACCCCGGAGCCCGCCCCGGCCTCCGACTGCGGCACCTTGGCGAGGATCGCGCCGAACAGCGGGCTCACGCCCAGCCCTTCGCCGAAGCCGATGACCGCCAGCGCCGGGGCCATGATCCAGCCGGTCAGGCCGGTCTCGAAGGCCAGCGCGCACCCCAGCAGCATCAGGGTTCCCGCGGCGTTGACGGCGTAGCCGAGGGTCAGCACCTTCAGGCCCATGCGCTCCTGCATCCGGGGCGCCAGCAGCGAGGCCGCGACGAAGGCCATCGCCAGCGGGGTGAAGGTCAGGCCCGCGACCAGCGGCGAGTAGCCCATGCCGCCCTGGAGGTGCAGGGTCAGGATGAAGAACAGTCCGGCGTTTCCCGCGAAGAACGCGAGCGCGAGGACGTTGCCCCCGGCGAAGCTCGGCACCCGGAACAGCGCCGGGGGCACCAGCGGGAACCCTCCGGCCGCGGCCAGGCGGCGCTCCCACAGGGTGAAGGCGGCGAAGCCGGGGAGGGCGAGGGCCAGCATGCCCCAGGCCCACATCGGCCATCCGGCGGCCTGCCCCTCCACCAGGGGGATCGACACCAGCAGCAGGGCGATGCTGAGCAGCGCGACACCGCGCAGGTCGAGGCGGGGCCGCACGGTTCCGCGGGCGGCGGGCAGCACCGCGGAGGCGACGAGGAGCGTGGCCACCCCGATGGGGATGTTGATCAGGAAGATCGGCCGCCAGGACAGTCCGAACAGGTCCATGCTGACCAGCGCGCCGCCGACGAGCTGGCCGGCGATGGAGGCCAGGCCGATGGTGGCGCCGAAGATCGAGAAGGCGCGGGCCTGGGCCTTCCCGGTGAAGGCGGTCTGCAACACCGACAGCACCTGCGGGTAGAACAGGGCGGCGCCGGCGGCCTGCACGACCCGGGCCGCGATGAGGGACTCGGGCGAGGGCGCCAGTCCGCACGCCAGCGAGGCCACGGTGAACAGGGCCAGGCCCGCCAGGTACATCCGGCGGTAGCCGAACAGGTCGCCCAGGCGGCCCCCCGTGACCAGCAGCAGTCCGTAGACGAGGACGTAGCCGGCGACGGTGAGTTCGATCTGGGCGTAGCTGGCGTCCAGGTCGGCGCGGATCGACGGCACGGCCACGTTGACGATGAACGAGTCCATGATCGCGATGAACGTGCCGGCCATGACGGCGAAGAGGATCCACCCCGGGCGGGCGGGCCGCTGTGCCGGTCCCGACCGGACGGCTGCGGCGGAGTCGGCCGCCGCGGCAGTTGCTTCAGTCACAGGAATTCGTCCCCTCGTGGAAAGGCTCTCGAAGAAATCAGCCCGGGCCTTCTCCACTCTGTCGACGTTTCCGGTGTGGAACAATGGCGGATCGTGAAAGCAGCGATAAGCCGGGTCAATCCTTGGGAAGACGATGCTGGATCTGCGTGAGATCGAAGCGTTTCTCGCCGTTGCCGAGGAGTTGCATTTCGGGCGTGCGGCCGAGCGGCTACAGATTTCCCAGCCCCGTATCAGCCAGCTCGTGAAGACCCTGGAGCGCCGTATCGGCGCGGCGCTGTTCGTCCGCTCCAGCCGACGCGTGGACCTGACGCCGCTGGGTCGGCAGGTCCACGAGGAGGTCGCGCCCGCGTACCGCCAGTTGCAGGAGGCGGTGGACCGGGCCCGTGACACCGCGCGCGGGGTCGAGGGCGTGCTGCGCATCGGCTTCCTCGGGACGGCGGCCAACGAGCTGACCGCGCAGATCCTGTCCACCTTCCGCACCCGCCACCCCGGTTGCGAGGTGGTGATGGTGGAGACCCACTTCGCCGATCCGCTCGGACCGCTGCGCCGCGGCGAGGTCGACCTGCTCTTCACCCGGCTGCCGGTCCAGGAGCCGGACCTGGTGGTCGGCCCGGTGGTGGTGCGCGAGCCCCGCGTGCTCGCGGTGAGCGTCAACCATCCCTTCGCCCGGCAGGAGCAGGCCAGCCTGGAGGACCTCGCCCGCGACCGGGTCTTCGCGGTGGCCACCCCGGCCCCGGCCTACTGGTGGGACTTCCACGTCCCGCCCGTCACGCCCAGCGGGGTCGCCGTGGAGCGCGGCCCCACGGTGGCGACCTTCCAGGAACTGCTGGAGCACATCGCCGCCGGGCACGGCATCTCCCCCGTCGCGGCCTCCGTGGCCCGCTACTACGGTCGGCCCGACATCGTCTACATCCCCATGCCCGACGCCCCGCACACCGAGGTGGCGCTGGTGTGGCGCGCCCAGGACGTGACCGCCCGCGCCGAGGCGTTCATCCAGGCGACGGCCGACACCGTCCGGCTCAACGGCGGTCCCGCCGGCGCGGAGGAGGAGAAGCCGGAGGACTGACGCGGACCGCCCGTCCCCTCACGGCGGGGAGGCGGGCGGCCCGGCGGGGAGGGGCGTCACAGGGGCGACAGCACCGCCTGCCGGCACAGCAGGTCGTAGGCGTAGGCCGCCGACACGAGGGTCATGTGGTGGTGCCAGCCGGGGAAGGAGCGTCCTTCGAAGTCCCGAAGTCCGAACCTCTCCTCGGTCGGGTTGCGGTTGCGGCTGCTGTCGGCGTGCTGGACGGCGAGGGAGAAGACCTCGCCGATCCGGTCGCAGGGGAGGTTGGTGAGCCAGTAGCGGGTCAGGTGGGGGTCGTTCTGGGGCGAGGTCGTGACCAGGCGGAGCCGGGAGGGGAACGGGTCGCTCCTGGTCCTGGTCGGCCGGCGTACGGCGCAGCTGGTGACGTGGTACCGCTGCTGTCCGCCTCCTTCCGGGACCGAGACCGTCCGGCGCCACAGGTCGCATCCGGACCTGACCCGCTGCCGGACGGCCGCGGCCCTGGCGGGGCGCTGCCGTCCGGCCGGGTGGTGGCCCGCCTCGGCTCCCCTGGCGGGGGCCGTGAGGGAGACCGCCGCCGCGTCGCCCACCTCGACCAGGAACGGCAGTCCGCGTTCGAGGAGGCCGTTGACCAGCGAGTCGGAGTCCGGGGTGCTGTGCAGGTCGGCGATCACGGGTACGGGAGGAAGCTTCCAGTCGCGGGCGACCGTGTCCGTGAGGTCGAGGATGTGCGCCCAGACGGGTTTCTTGGTGACGCCGTCGGGGATCTTGGCCCGGCCGCGGCGCTGCTGGTCGCCCAGCCACGCGTCGGGGATCAGCAGGCGCCAGTCCACGGGGACGGCCCCCTGGTCGGTGGCCAGGTAGAGGCCGATCCCCACCTGGCAGTTGATGGTCTTTCCGGCCTGGGGGATGAACCTCCTGGCGACTCCCACGGAATGGCTGCCGCGTTTGGGAATGATGACGTTGTCAATGACCCAGGCGCTCACCTCCGTACGGGAGTCGACATACTCGGCGATGGCCCTGCGGACCTCCGGCCACTCCCAGGGGCTCTGGTTGATGAACTGCTGGACGGACTGGACGGCCGCCACCGGATCGGCCTCGCCGGAACTGGCCACGATCTTTCGGACCGTTTTCTTTCCCTGGACACTCAACAGCCCCTTGAGGTACACTCCCGCCCATCTTCGCTGGTCCGAACGTGTGAGAGCCCCGAACACTTTCCCAATAAAATTTCCCACGTTGTCGCATGCACTTTCCCGAGGTACGGAGACCAGCGTCCGAAAGTGTGCAGACAAACCCGACTCCCTTCATTTGCTCCCTCGTGAGCACCCAATCGTCCATCATGCCCCGGGAACAGGAAGCTTATACAGAGCTACCTAACGTAGTGTCGGCGTCCGCACCGCACCCACTCGGCGCTCCGTATTCCGCTTGCCCGCGGCGCTTGCGAATATGGGCCCGACCGGCCGCGGGGACCGCGGTTCCGGCGTCTCCCCGCTAGGCGGGAAGCGCTTCCCGCGCCATCTCGTGCAATGCGCGGAGCGGGATATCCAGCCAGCCGGGACGATTCCTGACCTCGTAGAGCACCTCGTAGACCGCTTTGTGCGCGGTGTAGGCCCGCAACAGCACCGGATCCTGCCGGGGATCTCTTCCGGCGACCGACGCATAACCCTCGCAAAACGCGTCCTGGTTGCGGCTCGCCCATTTTCCGGCGCGTATCCGGGCCTCGGGGTCGAACCAGAAGGGGCGGACCGGTTCGTAGAACTGGTGGTGTGCGGCGTAGTCGAAGGAGCGCAGCATTCCGGCCACGTCGCGCAGGGGCGACTGGAACGCGCGGCGCTGTTCCAGCGGGGCGGCGGGCTCCCCCTCGAAGTCCACCAGCAGCCATCCTCCGGGGGTCCGTATCGTCTGCCCCAGGTGGAGGTCCCCGTGGATGCGCTGCCCGGGGTGTCCCCCGGGCAGGCCGGCGACCGCGGCGAAGACCGTCCGCAGCCTCTCCGCGACCGCGGCGAGGCCGGGGACGAGGCCGACCGCGGAGTCGAGCTGCCGGAGCATGGCCTGGCTGAGGCGCGCCATGTCCTCCCGGGTGAGGGGGGTGCTGCCGAGGGAGTCCGCCAGTTCGGCGTGCACCTCGGCGACGGCCCGGCCCAGGCGGCGGGCCTCCGCGGCGAAGTCCCCTCCCGCGGCGCCGGGCTCCTCCCCGCCGGCCACCAGGTCGCGGACGCTGGCCAGCGCCATGCTCCACCCGCTGGCGGCGCCGGGCAGGTACTCCTGGAGTGTGGCGTAGGTGGTCCGGGCCCCGCCGTACCCGCCGTGGACGCTGCCGAGCGACCGCGGCACCCGGGTGCTCCCGGCCCGGGTCAGGGCCTCCTGCAACTCCAGGTCGGGGTTGAGTCCGGCCTGGAGCCGGCGGAACACCTTCAGCAGGTAGCGTTCGTCGACGATCACGGAGCTGTTGCTCTGCTCCGCGTTGAGCGGACGGCTCGTCTGCACCTGCACGCGCAGGCCGCGGTCCGGGTCGGTGCGCCCGAAGACCAGGTCGCCGCGGACCGCGCCGGTGTCGACGAGCCGCAGCAGCGACGACACCAGCGCCGGGTCCTGCAACGCGTCGTAGACGACCACCTCGCCCGCCCCGGCGATGACCGCGGGCTCCAGCCTCCGGCGGATCCGGGTGCACAGTCCGACGGGCACCTGGTAGTGCTCGGGGGCGCCCCCGTCGGCGAAGTCGGCCCGCACCACCAGCACCAGCCCGACCGGGCCGTCGGCTCCGGCGGACGCGAACTCGGTGCAGCGGACGACGGTGACCTCGGAGAGGCGCCGCTCCTTGGCCGAGAACCACCGCTGCCACGGCAGCCAGGCGGCGAGGGCGGTCTCGAACCGGGCGGGCGGGACCGACGGGGCGGCCGGGGTGTTCACGGCGTCACCTCCGAGGAGCGGATCGCGAACCAGTAGAAGCCGTACCCCGGCAGGGTCAGCCGGTAGAGCGCCTGCTCCCCCACCGCGGGAAACGCCACGCCTCCGGTGAGCTCGACGGGGACGTCGCCCTCCCGTGCGGGGAGGCGGACCTCGACCGGCTGGGGGAAGCGGGACAGGTTGTTGACGCACACGACGACGTCCTCCCCCTCGGGGGTCGCGTGGCGGCGGGCGAAGGCGAGCACGCTCGGGTTGGACGAGTCGAGTTCCGTGTAGTCGCCCACCCCGAAGGCGGGGTGCTCCCGCCGTACTCCGATCATCTTGCGGGTCCAGT
>NZ_KQ950181.1:268540-297544 GCF_001517975.1 Thermobifida cellulosilytica TB100 | reverse complement strand
GTTGGCGCGCATGCGCGGGTCCTTGGCGTACTCGGCGTACATGTAGTCGCGTTCCTCGTCGCTGACCATCTCCAGGGTCAGCTCGTCGTGGTTGCGCAGGAAGATCGCCCACTGGCAGTTGCGGGGGATGCGCGGGGTCTGCGCCAGGATCTCCGAGATGGGGAACCGGCTCTCCCTGCGCACGGCCATGAACATGCGCGGCATGAGCGGGAAGTGGAAGGCCATGTGGCACTCGTCGCCGCCGGACTCGTGGTCCCCGAAGTAGTCCACCACGTCGGCCGGCCACTGGTTGGCCTCGGCGAGGAGGACCTTCCCCGGATACTCGGCGTCGACGATCCTGCGGATGCGTTTGAGGAACTCGTGGGTCTCCTTGAGGTTCTCGCAGTTGGTGCCCTCGCGTTCGTACAGGTAGGGCACGGCGTCCAGGCGGAAGCCGTCGATGCCCAGGTCCAGCCAGAAGCGCATGACCTCCAGGACGGCCTCCTGCACGGCCGGGTTCTCGAAGTTGAGGTCGGGCTGGTGGGAGAAGAAGCGGTGCCAGTAGTACTGGCCGCGCACCTCGTCGTAGGTCCAGTTGGACTGCTCGGTGTCGACGAAGATGATGCGGGCGTCGGCGTAGCGTTCGGTGGTGTCGGACCAGACGTAGAAGTCGCCGTAGGGGCCGTCGGGGTCCTCGCGGGAGGCCTTGAACCAGGGGTGCTGGTCGCTGGTGTGGTTCATGACCAGGTCGGTGATGACCCGGATGCCGCGTTCGTGGGCTTTTTCCACCAGTTCGACGAAGTCGGCGATCTGGCCGAACTCGGGCAGGATCTTCATGTAGTCGGAGATGTCGTAGCCGCCGTCGCGCAGCGGGGACTCGTAGATCGGCAGCAGCCACAGGCAGTCGATGCCGAGCCACTGCAGGTAGTCGAGCTTCTCGATGAGACCGCGCAGGTCCCCGGTGCCGTCCCCGTTGGAGTCGTAGAAGCTGCGCACCAGGACCTCGTAGAACACCGCGTGCTTGTACCAGTGCGGATCGTCGGTCAGCGCGGAGGCGCGTCCCGGGGAGGCGTCCCCGGCGCGGGCAGTGGGGCTCACCGCACCCTCCAGGACAGGACGCGGGCGACCGACCGGGCGGGGTCGACCTCGACGGTGCCGGCGGGGGACAGCTCCACGAGTCCGCCGTCGATCTCGTCGCGCGCCTTGACGCGCTCCGCCCCCAGGACCGACTCGTCCAGCCGGAGTTCGGCCCTGCGCGGGGCCGACGGGTCGAGCAGGACGACGCACAGCACCCGGTCCCCGCCGGCGGGGTCGGACTTGGAGTAGGCGATCAGCCTGTCGTCGTCCACCTCGTGGAAGCGCAGCGTACGCAGTTGCTGCAACGCGGGGTGCTCCCGGCGGAGGCGGTTGAGCGTGGCGATCCACGGCTCCAGGGACCGGCCCGCCGCACGCGCGCCCGCGTGGTCGCGCGGCCTCAGCTCGTACTTCTCCGAGTCGAGGTACTCCTCGCCGTCGGGCCGCAGCGCCCGGTTCTCGTACAGTTCGAATCCGGAGTAGACGCCCCAACTGGGGGAGAGGGTCGCCGCCAGCGCGGCGCGGACCGCGAAGTCGGCGGGGCCCCCGTCGCGCAGGTGCCCGGGCAGGATGTCGGGGGTGTTGACGAAGAAGTTGGGCCGCAGGAAGTCCGCGCAGGCCACGAGTTCCTCCAGGTAGTCGGTGAGCTCCCGCTTGGTGGTGCGCCAGGTGAAGTAGGTGTAGGACTGGGAGAAGCCGAGTTTGGCCAGTCCTTGCAGCACCGCGGGCCGGGTGAACGCCTCGGAGAGGAAGACGACGTCGGGGTCGGTCCGTCGGATCTCCCCGATGAGCCGACGCCACAGGCCGGGCGGCTTGGTGTGCGGGTTGTCCACGCGGAAGACGCGCACGCCGTGGGACATCCAGTACCGCACGATCCGGAGCACCTCGGCGAAGATCCCCTCGGGGTCCTTGTCGAAGTTGAGCGGGTAGATGTCCTCGTAGGTCTTCGGGGGGTTCTCGGCGTAGGCGATGGTGCCGTCGGGCCTGGTGGTGAACCACTCGGGGTGCTCCTCGACCCACGGGTGGTCCGGGGCGCATTGCAGGGCCAGGTCGAGGGCGACCTCCAGGCCGAGCTCGCGGGCGCGGGCGACGAAGGCGTCGAAGTCCTCGACGGTGCCCAGGTCGGGGTGGACCGCGTCGTGCCCGCCGTGCCGGGAGCCCACCGCCCAGGGCGAGCCGACGTCGGTGGGCCGGGCGGTCAGCGTGTTGTTGCGGCCCTTGCGGTTGACCTCGCCGATCGGGTGGATCGGGGGCAGGTAGACCACGTCGAAGCCCATGTCGGCGATCCGCCGCAGCTCCTCGCGCGCCGTGGCGAAGGTGCCGTGGACCGGGCGGCCGCTGCGGTCCCGGCCGCCCGTGGAGCGGGGGAAGAACTCGTACCAGGAGCCGAACAGCGCCCGGGGCCGGTCGACCCACATCCGGTGCTCCGCGCCGCGGGCGGGGAACTCGCGCAGCGGCCGCCTGGCGACCGCGTCCCCGGTCGCGTCCCCGAGGGCGGGGGCCGCGCGCTCGGCGGCGGGCAGGGAGGTGTCGCGCAGGACCGCGGCGGCCCCCAGCAGGAGCTCCCGGTCCGGGGCCGCGGCCGACTCGGCGTGGCGCTCCAGCAGCCGGGCGCCGGACTCCAGGTCGTTGTCCAGCGCCGCGTCCGGCACCCCGGCCGCCAGTTTGGCCCGGACCGCGGTGCGCCAGGTGGCCCACGGGTCGCACCAGGCTTCCACCCGGAACGTCCACATCCCCACCGCGTCGGGGACCACGACCGCTTCCCACCGGTCGAGGCCCTCCTCGACCAGTCTCATGCGGACCGTGCGCGCCCTCCCCTCCGGCCCGGTGCAGACCACCTGCGCGGCCAGGGCCTCGTGCCCCTCCCGCCAGATCGTCGCCCGGACCGGGACGTGCTCGCCCACCACGGCTTTCGAGGGGTGCGCTCCGCCGCTGACCAATGGCGAAACATCGTCGATGACCACGTGCTCGGGCATGGTTCTCCATTTCTCGCTTCGGTTCCCGGGCCGTACTCGCAGAGCGGTGTCCCGTCACCGCGAAAAAGTCGGCTCATCGGGTACGCAAAACCACAGTCCAGCCGGTATGGAGTGCTGTCGTCCGCGTTTCTTGCAACGGCGTGCCGCCGGCCTTCCGAAGGTCCGGCCAGATTTCAGGCGTACGACCGCCAACCGTTGCTCATGCTCCCCAGAGCCTTCGGCAACGACAAGTATTCGCGACTAATCGATCCATAAACAAGGCTAATCAAGAGCCCACTCGACCAGGAAAGACGCAGGAGAACGGAGTTCTGCCAGGTTTCCGGGAACGCCGCATGTGACGCAGGACACAGCGATTATCCGAACTTCGACTTGTCGCAGCGAATTCGAAACAGGCCTTGCCAGGGGAGGCCCGCAGCGGGTTGACTCTCCATCGGCCGCCGGCCGAGAAATCAATTCGATTTCCACGGAAGCCCGGAACGGCCGCGAATATCCATTCCTTTCCAGGAGGTCTCCGTGTCCAAACGGATACTCATGGTCCTGTCCGAGTACGGATACTGGGCCGAGGAATTGGTGGGCCCGCTGGAGGTGTTCGACGCCCGGGGCTACCGGACCACCTTCGCCACCCCCACCGGCAAGCGCGCGCGGGCGCTCCCGCCCAGCCTGGACCCCGAGTACGTCGACCCGCCGCTCGGACGCACGGTCACCACGCCGGACATGGCCCGCCGGGGCCGCGAGCTGGACGAGTCCAACCGGCTGGACAACCCGCTCAGCCTGGCCGACCTGATCCCGGAGCGCCCCTACTACAGCGCGATCAACCACCTGCGGGCCCTGGAGGAGTACCACCGCCGGCTGGACGAGGCGCTCGAAGGGGTCCTGTCGAGCTTCGACGCGCTCGTCATCGTCGGCGGCAGCGGGCCGATCGTGGACCTGGCCAACAACGAGCGGCTGCACGAGCTGATCCTCGCGTTCGTCGCCGCGGACAAGCCGATCCTGGGCGAGTGCTACGGGGTCGCCCCCCTGGCGTTCGCCCGCGACCTGGAGACCCGCACCAGCCTGCTGTGGGGCAAGCACGTCACCGGCCACCCCAAGGAGTACGACTACAAGGACGGCACCGGGTTCCTCGGCGTCGAGTTCAACATGGGCCCGCCGCCCTACCCGCTGGAGTACATCCTGCGCGACGCCACCGGTCCCGACGGGGGCTTCCACGGCAACGTCGGCAAGGAGCTGTCCGTCATCGTCGACTACCCCTTCGTCACCGCGCGGTCCACCCCCGACTCCACCCTGGCCGGCGAGCTGCTCGTCGAGGTCCTGGAGAACGGGCTGCGCCGGTACGGCTGGTGACCCGCGGGCGCCGCGAAGGAGGCTCCATGCGTGCCAGACCAGGCAAGGCCGCCCTGTTCGAGCAGTTGGCGGCCGACGAGATCAGGTACATGTTCGGCAACCCCGGAACCGTCGAGCAGGGCTTCCTCGACATGGTCGGCGGGTCGCAGACCGAGTACGTCCTCGCCCTGCACGAGAGCGTCGCCCTGGGCATGGCCGACGGCTATGCCCGGGCCGCCCGGCGCCCCGGGCTGGTCCAGCTCCACACGGGCGTCGGGCTCGGCAACGGCGTCGGCCTCCTCTACCAGGCCAAGCGCGGGGGCTCCCCCCTGGTCGTGCTGGTGGGCGAGGCCGGGGTCCGCTACGACGCCATGGACGCGCAGATGGCCGCCGACCTGGTCGGCATGGCCCGGCCGGTCACCAAGTACGCCACCCGGGTGATCGACCCGTCCTCGGTGCTGCGGGTGCTGCGCCGCGCGGTCAAGATCGCCATGACCCCGCCCACGGGGCCGGTCCTGGTGGTCCTCCCCGCCGACGTGCTGGACCAGGTCACGACCGAGCCCGCGCTGCCCACGGCGGTCCCGTCGACCCGGGTCGCCCCCGAGCCGTCCGTGGTCTCCGCGGCGGCCGACGCCCTGCTCGGCGGGGAGCGGCCGCTGATCCTCATGGGCGACGGGGTGGCCGCCAGCGGGGCGCAGCGGGAGCTGGCCGACGTCGCCGAACGCCTCGGCGCCCCCGTCTACGGGGTGAACTCCTCCGAGGTCAACATCGACACCACCCACCCGCTGTACCGGGGCCAGACGGGGCACATGTTCGGCTCGACCAGCGCCCGCATCGTCGCCGACGCCGACGCGGTGCTGATCGTGGGGACCTACGTCTTCCCGGAGGTCTTCCCCGAGCTGCGCAACCCCTTCCGCGAGGACGCCTCGGTCGTGCACATCGACCTGGACGCCTACGAGATCGCCAAGAACTTCCCCGTCGACCTCGGCATCGCGGCCGACCCGCGGCTCACCCTCGCCGCCCTGGCCGGGGAGCTGGAACGGCGGGGCCGGCGCGCCCCGCCGCCCCCCGGCCGGACGCGGAGCGCGGGGCCGAACGGGCGGAGCCGGACACGGTCCTGGAGCGCTTCGCCCGTGCCCTCGGCGAGCAGGCCCCGCCGGACCTGATCGTCTTCGACGAGGCGCTGACCGCCTCCGAGGCGATCTTCCGGCACCTGCCGCCCCGCTCCCCCGGGCAGTACTTCCAGACCCGGGGCGGGTCGCTCGGCGTGGGCATCCCCGGGGCGATGGGGATCAAGCTCGCCCGGCCGGAGGCGCCCGTCATCGGGTTCACCGGCGACGGCGGCAGCATGTACACCATCCAGGCCCTGTGGACGGCCGCCCGCTACGGCATCGGGGCCAAGTTCGTGATCTGCAACAACCGCCGCTACCAACTGCTCGACGACAACATCGAGCAGTACTGGCGGGACCTGGGGATCGCCCCGCACGCCCACCCGGACGCCTTCGACCTGTCCCGCCCCGACATCGACTTCGCCGGTCTGTCGCGGTCGCTGGGCGTGCCCGGCATCCGGGTGGACAAGCCCGAACAGGCGGAGAGCGCGGTCGCCGACCTGCTCTCCCACGAGGGGCCGTTCCTCGTCGACCTCGCCACCGCGTGACCCGCCCCCGAAGAGAACGGAGGACCATCCCATGACCACGACCGACACCCGACTGACCGAGGAGGCCGTCCGCACGCTCGTCCAGGAGTGGTACCAGGCCCTCGACCGGCACGCCCCGGTGGAGGAGGTGGTCCGCTACCTGGCCGACGAGGGCCTGGTGATGCACTTCCCCGAGGGGACGCTGCGCGGCCTGGACGGCTTCCGCTCCTGGTACCGGGACGTCACCCACCGCTTCTTCGACGAGGTCCACGAACTGACCAGCGTCGACGTGCGGTTCGTCTCGCCCGTCCGGGCCGAGGTCCGCGTCGTCGTCAACTGGCAGACGAAGGTGTGGAACCCGCCGGCGCCGCACAGCGAGTGGCTCGGCTTCGACGCCACGCAGACCTGGTCGGTGGTGTTGCAGGACGGCACGCCCCGCATCCTGACCTACACCGTGGACGACCTCGCCCCCATGCCCGGATCGGCCGATCTGGGCGTCTGACCGGCCCTGCCCGACCGCCCCGCCGGCCCCGCCCCGGCGCCGCCCGGGGCGGGGCCGGCCCCGACAGACCCAGGGATCACACGATGGCAACCACCGCTCCCACCTCGCCCGGCCTCCTCACGGGCAAGAGAATCGGCATCCTGCTCGAGAACGACTTCGTCGAGGAGGAGATCGCCTACTACCGCAGACGCTTCCGGGAGGAGGGCGCCGAGGTCGTGCTCCTCACCCGGCTGTGGGGCCACCCCGAACTCACCTTCACCGGCCACGAGCAGCGCGCGCCGCTCACCGTCGACGGCGACCTGGAGTCGCTGGGCTACGACGAACTGGCGCGTTTCCACGCGCTCGTCGTGCCCGCGGGCATGGTTGCGGACCGGCTGCGCTACACCGAGAACGTCGACCGCCACGCTCCCGCGGTCGAGCTGATGCGCCGCGCCTTCCGCATCCCGCGCCTGTTGAAGGCGTTCTCCTGCCACGGCCTGTGGCTGGTCTCGGCCGTCCCCGAACTCGTCCGGGGACGGCCCGTCACCTGCCACAACAACCTCGTGGGCGACGTCCGCAACATGGGCGCGCACTACCGCGACCAGGACGTGGTCGTGGACACGGACCTGATCACCTCGCGCACCGTGGACCACTGCCACCTCCTGGCCAGGGCGGTCATCGACCGGCTCGGCGCGCCGCGCGCCCTCCCCTCCGGGCAGGTGTCCGATGGCCGCTGAGGTGGACTTCACCTTCTCCGACATGGTCGCCGGCTACGTGGTCGACCGCCGCGGCAGCCGGGTGGATCTGCGCACGCTGGACGGCCGCGCCGCGGCCGTCCACCTCACCGACACCACCTCCGGCCAGCTCCTGCGCAACCTCGGCGCCCCCTACCGGGACGCCACCGGACGCCTGCACGACCTGCTGCGGCCCGGGGCGCTGGTGTTCAGCTACGGCCCCGTCTACCCCGACCCGGAAGGGCTGCGCTTCCAGGCCGGGCACATCGTCGTCGTCAGCGACGACCCCGGCTCCTTCCCCTTCGAGCACCCCGGCTGGTGGGTGGACCAGTTGCGCGTCCTGGCCCGGTTCTACCGCCGGTCGCAGTTCGGCACCGGCCCGGTCGACTTCAGCGACTACCAGACCGAGATCGGCGGCAGCGGCGGCAAGACGGCGCACCGCGTCCAGGAGACCGACACGATCTCGCGCATGGTCTACGGCATGGCGACCGCCTACATGCTCACCGGCGAGGAGGACTTCCTGGACGTCGCCGAGCGGGGGTCGCGCTACCTGCACGACCACATGCGCTTCGTCGACCCCGCCGAGGACGTCGTGTACTGGTACCACGGCGTCGACGTGTCGGGGACGCACGAACGCAAGCTGTTCGCCTCGGAGTTCGGGGACGACTACCGGGCGATCCCCGCCTACGAGCAGATCTACGCGCTCGTCGGGCTCGCCCAGACCTACCGGGTCACCGGCGACCCGACCATCAGGGCCGACATGGAGGCCACGGTCCGCCTGTTCGAACGGTTCTTCGCCGACCCCCGCCTGGGCGGCTACTTCTCCCACATCGACCCCGTCACCCTGTCCCCGCACGACGACCACCTGGGCCCCAACCGGTCGCGCAAGAACTGGAACTCCGTCGGCGACCACGCCCCCGCCTACCTGTTCAACCTCTACCTGGCCACCGGCGAGGACCGCTACCTGCGGATGCTGGAGCACACCTTCGACATGATCGTGGCGCACATGCCCGACCGCGGTCCCGACCCGAGCCCGTTCGTCGACGAGCGCTTCCACGCCGACTGGACGCCGGACCGCTCCTGGGGGTGGCAGCAGAACCGGGCCGTCGTCGGCCACAACCTGAAGATCGCCTGGAACCTGACCCGGATGGGCGCGCTCCTGCCCAAACCCGAGTACCGGAACCTGGCCCTGCGCCTGGGCCGCACCCTGCCCGCGCACGGACGCGACCCCCAGCGCGGCGGGTGGTACGACCTGGTGCAGCGCACCGCCGTGCGGGGACGCCACGAGTTCGTCTGGCACGACCGCAAGACGTGGTGGCAGCAGGAGCAGGCCATCCTCGCCTACCTCATCCTCGCCGGGCGCACCGGGGACGCCGAGTTCCTGCGCCACGCCCGCGAGTCCGCCGCCTTCTACAACGCCTTCTTCCTCGACCACGACGAGGGCGGCGTGTACTTCACCGTGCTCGCCCAGGGGCTGCCCTACCTCGTCGGCAACGAGCGGCTGAAGGGAAGCCACGCCATGAGCCTGTACCACAAGGCGGAACTGTGCTACCTCGCCGAGGTCTACACCCGGCTCCTCGTCCACCGGGAGCCGATCGACCTGTGGTTCCGCCCCAACGGCGACGCCGACTTCCCCGGCGGGCTGCTGCGGGTCGCCCCCGACGTCCTCCCCCGCGGCTCGGCGGTGCTGGACTCGGTGACCGTCAACGGGCTGCCCCACTCCGCGTTCGACCCCGACACCCTGACCGTGTCCCTGCCCCGCACCGGCTCGCCGCTGACCGTGCGCGTCCGCGTCCGACCGGTGGAGGAGCGACGATGACCACGACGGCCTCGCGCCCCCGCCCCGCCTGGGCGGAGCGGCTCACCGCGCTCCCCCGCGCCCCCCGGCGGCTGGGAGCCCACCCCGTGCCCGGCGGGGTGCACTTCGCCGTGCACGCCCCCCACGCCCGGGACCTGCGGCTGGTCCTGCTGGACCGGGACGACGGCGCGCCGCTGGCGGAGGTCCCGTTCCCCGCCGGCTCCCGCTTCGGCGACGTGCACGCGATGGTCGTCCTCGGCCTCGACCCCGACCGGGCCCACTACGGCTACCGTGCCGCCGGGGGCGCGCTCCTGCTCGACCCGCACGCCAGGGCCGTCCCCGGCGGCGAGCGGTGGGGCGAGCGCCCGCGCTACCGCTGCGCGGTCCGCGCCGACGGCGCCGACTTCGACTGGCAGGGGGTGGTACGGCCCCGCATCCCCACCGAGGACCTGGTGATCTACGAGCTGCACGTGCGCGGCTTCACCCGGAGCCCGTCGTCGGGGGTCGCCTCCCCCGGCACGTTCGCGGGCCTGCGCGCCAAGATCGACCACCTCACCGCGCTGGGCGTCAACTGCGTCGAACTGCTGCCCGTCTTCGAGTTCGACGAGACCGACAACACCTACTCCCACCCGGACACCGGGGAGCCGCTGCGCAACTTCTGGGGGTACAACACGGTCGCGTTCTTCGCCCCCAAGGCCGGGTACGCGGCCGACCCCTCCGCCCCCGCACGCGAGTTCAAGGAACTGGTCCGCGAACTGCACCGGGCCGGCATCGAGGTGGTCCTCGACGTGGTGTTCAACCACACCGCGGAGGGCGACCACCGGGGGCCCACCCTGTCCTTCCGCGGCCTGGACGCGCCCGCCTACTACCTGCTGACCCCCGACGGCGCCTACCGCAACCTCACCGCGACCGGCAACACCGTCAACGCCAACCACCCGGTGACCAGGGCGTTCATCCTGGACTGCCTGCGCTACTGGGCCGAGGAGTTCCACATCGACGGCTTCCGGTTCGACATGGCCCCCATCCTGGCCCGCGGCCCCGACGGCGCCCTGCTGGAGCGGCCCCCGCTGCTGGAGGAGATCGCCCAGGACCCCGTGCTGGCGGACCGCAGGCTCATCGCCGAGGCCACCGACGCGGCAGGGGCCGACCTGCTCGGCCGCTTCCCGTCCTACGGGCACTGGGCGGAGTGGAACTGGCGCTACCGCGACGCCGTGCGCCGCTTCCTCATCGGCCGCCCCGGCAGCGCGGGCGAACTCGCCACGCGCCTCGTCGGCTCCCCCGACCTCTACGGGAGCCGCGGACCGCTGGTCTCCGTCAACCACGTCACCTGCCACGACGGGTTCACCCTCGCCGACTGGGCCGCCTACGACCGCCCCCGCAACCGCGACAACGGCGAGGGGGGCACCGACGGCATCGCCGAGAACCACAGTTGGAACTGCGGCGTGGAGGGCCCCACCGACGACCCCGGCGTGAACCGGCTGCGCGCCCGCCAGGTCCGCAACGCGCTGCTCCTGCTGCTGGTGAGCACCGGCGTCCCCATGCTGCTGGCGGGCGACGAGTTCGGCCGGACCCAGCACGGCAACAACAACGCCTACAGTCAGGACAACGCCGTCGGCTGGGTGGACTGGGACCTCGCCGAACGCAACGCCGACCTGGTGCGCTTCACCGCGCGCTGCCTGCGGTTCCGCCAGGCCCACCCGGCGCTGCGGCGCCCGCGCCACCCCGACGGCATCACCCCCGCGGGCTGGGCCTACCCGCCGGTGAGCTGGCACGGGAGGCGCCCCTGGGAGCCGGACTGGTCGGACGGCTCCGGCCTGGTGGCGGCGCTGCTCCACCACCGGTCCCCCGACGGGGCGGAGGACACCGTCTTCGTCGCGGTCAACGCCCGCCCTGACGCCACCCGGATCGAACCGCCCCCGGCACCGGCGGGATCCCGCTGGCACCGGTTCGCCGACACCGCCGCCGAACCGGGCCGCGACGCCTTCCCGGTCGGCGAGGAGCCCTCTCTCGACTCCCCCGCCTCCCTGGTCCTGGACGGCCACTCGGCCGTCGTCCTGGTCGCCCACCCCGCAGACCCGTCCCCGGAAAGGAGCTGAACCGTGAACTTCGAGGCGTTCCTGGGCTTCAACGACACCACCGCGACCCTGTACCTGTCGGGTGTGCTCGACGACAGCGCGCTGCCCGTCTTCCGTTCGCTGATCGACCAGGCGGTGCAGCGGCCGCTGCGCCGCCTGGTGCTGCGGGCCCACGGCCTGGAGTCCATCACCCCGGGAGGCGTGCGCTGCCTGGCCTTCGCCCAGCAGCACACCGCACCCGGCGTGGAGATCATCATCGACGGCGCGAGCGAGGCGGTGCGCGACGCCGTGCGGCTGGGCGGTTTCGCCCGGGCCGTGACCTTCGTGGAGCAGCCGGAGGCCCTCGTCGGCTGACCCCGGCCGGGCGGAACCCGCACCGCGGTGGCCGGGCCGACGGGACCGCGGAAGCCCCGGGCCGCGCGCAAACCTGTCACGACCATGCCGCGCGATGCGCTACAGTTGATCCCGTTGGCAGGCGAAAGCAGCCGACACCGGGACGTAGCGCAGTTTGGCAGCGCACTTGACTGGGGGTCAAGGGGTCGTGGGTTCAAATCCCGCCGTCCCGACCAGGTGAGGCTTACTGCAAATACCGACCCTATGGGCCGGGTTTGGAGGAGCTTCCAGGGTCAACGAAGTAAGGGAGTCGCCCATGTGGGCGGCTCCCTTCTTCTTCGTGGTCTGGTAGTGCTTGGCCCAGGAAGCCCGGGCGAGGTCGTGCAGGCGGCCAGGCGGTGCTCCGATGGTGCTGGCGTGGTAGATCGTCTGGACGGTGAACAGGTCTCCGAACGGGTCTTCGAGGTCGTGGTCGATGATCTCGTCGTGGTCGATGAAGATGTGCTTGAAGATGGCCTGGTTGAGGCGTCGGCGGACTTCGTCGCTGGCGTTGCAGCACCAGCAGCGCCTGCGCCCTCGCGGTGGCGGCGCGTTGCCAGGGCCGGATGTCGTGGGCGCGGCGGTGGGCGGTGATCCAGCGGGTCACCACGCTCCAGGTGTGGGTGGGCACGTCGAGGGTGGCACGATAGGTGATCAAGCAGGGTCCCAGTCGTCCGGTTTGTGTGTTTGGCGACTTGCATCCTGGTCCTGGGACCCTGCTGCTGCCAAACCACCCGCCGGACGAACCTGCAGGTCAGCGCGTCGTCGCGCCGATCAAATCACTGGCCCTGGTGAGAACACCTCATTGTGTAGTAAAAGTAAGAATCGTGCTACTCTCAATGCATGGGGCAGACGCGCGACCGGAAGGCAAGTGGATCAGCACCGTGCGGCTCGGCCCGAAGTCGCAGATCGTGATTCCGAAGGAAGTGCGGGACATGTTTGGCCTCGGGCCCGGAGATTCTCTGCTGCTGATGGCCGACGTGGAGCGAGGCATCGCGCTGGTCGATCCCGCGGAGTACGCCGATGTGATGAGCAAGGTGCTGGGCTCGCCGTCTGGCGAGGAGGGCCACTCGTGAGCGCGCCACCAAGAAAGTCCCGCCCATGGCACCTGTGGCTGATCGTCGTCGTCGCCACATTTTTCATGTCGGTGGGCCTGTACGACTTCGTCATGGTCGCCACCCGGAATCAGGCGTATCTCACAGACAGATACACCTCGGCGGGCGTGGAGTACTTCGCGGACTACCCGTGGTATCTCCTCGTCTTGTTCGGGATCAACGTCATCGGCGTGATGCTGGCGCTGATCGTCTCCCTGTGGAATCGGCGCGCCGCGATGTGGCTCGCACTCGTCTCGGGCGCTGCCGATGTCGTGCTCCTTCTGGTCACGATCTTCTTTCGCGATCGGTTCGCAGCCATCGGTATCGGGCTCACTTTGCAGGACATCGCGATCTGTGTCGGCATCTTCGTGCTCGCCGAGTACTTCCGGAGGCTCGCGAAACGAGACAGGTGAGCCGCCTTTTCGTCACGGAGATCGCCGGACTCCTCGAGAAGGTCGTTGAGCTCCCCGAGACGTTGCTGCCCGATCTCCCCGTGGCTCCCGATGAAGCTGATGCCTTACCGGAGGAAGTAGCGCGCGAAGCCCGGGACTTCTTCGGTGTCACACCGGGGCCGATCCAGCACGTCGTCCGGCTGGCGGAGCGCGCTGGTGTGGTCGTCGTGTTTAGCGAACCTGGCATCGCGGCGATTGACGCCTACTCCCTGCACACCGGCACGCGCCCGATCATCGTGCTCAATCCTGTGAAGGACGACTACTACCGACAGCGCTTCGATGTTGCCCACGAGATCGGGCACCTGATCATGCACCACGATGCTGAACCTGGCGGGAAGGTTGCGGAGGAGCAAGCCAACCGCTTCGCCGCAGAGTTCCTGATGCCAGCCGAGGAGATCGGGCCGCATCTTCCCGCGACGACTGCGGGTCGGGGCTGGGCCAAACTCGCGGAGCTAAAGGAGCATTGGGGCGTCAGCCTCGCTGCGCTTCTCTATCGGGCTCGTACGCTGGGCGTCATGGGAGACGTGACGTATAGGAATGCCATGATTCGTATGTCGCAGAACGGTTGGCGACGTGCTGAACCCGGCAGAATCTCATCCCTTGAGGCGCCATCGATGCTCGCTCGAGCCCGTGAGGTGATGAACGAGGCGGGCATCGATGACCAACAGCTCCTGTCTGGCGCCGGTCTCCCGCTTGATCTATATGCGATCGCAACGGCACGATCACCGCTCGCTCATGTCAACTCATCGTGAGCTCAACTGACGAACGCAGCGCCCGTCTGATCGTGGACTCGCTCACTCCGTACATCTCCATCAGCTCGCGTCGGGTCGCTCCGCTGGCGAACAGGCGCCGAGCCTCGGCCTTCTGTTCCTCGCTGAGGGCTGCGCGCTTCGCCTTGACGGTGAGGTCGAATCCTGCGCGGCGGAGCGTGTCGCGGACGGTGTTGCGTCGCACGTTGTACCGCTCGGCAAGCTCGTACGTGGACGCTCCGGCTTCGTAGTCCTCGATCAGGAGCTTGACGACCGAGCGATGCAGCGTGTTCTGCCGGGGGAGCGGGCGGTCGGCCGCCTCTCGTGTCGAGCTGCGTGCCGTGGCCAGGAGATCGGCCAATTCCGCAGTTCTCCGCGCTTGTTGGCAGTAGTTTCGCAGCATCCCGACGGATAAAATCGCAGGTCACGGGACCGTCACCCGACGAGGGAGACGGTCCCGTGTCCGTTTCTGGGAAAGGATTGGGAAAGACCGGCCAGCACGGGCAGCCGGATCGGGATATGGGTCCGGTACGAATGCCGCTATCGGTCAATGAGACGGTCGAGAAGTCGGCACCTGCAATGAAGGTCACATTCGGACGCGGGCTTTCAGCGAGTCAGCCTGGTGCCGCTCCTCCCGGATGGTCGGCTCCCCACCTGACAGGGCACACGGATGCTGCGGCTCTGACCAGCGCTGGATGCGCCTGCCCGGACACCGAGCCCGAGTCCCGCCACGGCCACGCTCATTACCGCCGCAAGAGCCGTGTCCGAAGACCCGTACCGCGATGCACCGCGCTCCCGTCCGATACGGCTGAGGCACCGTTCTTCCCCGCCTTCCCGAATTGTGGACCTACACAAACACGGTTTACGCCAATCTCACATAGAGCACTTCATCACCAAAATTGATGAATTGACGGCGTTTTCGCAACATACGTCGGCTTCTGCCGCTAATGTCGTTGCCCCGGCCCAGGCTCCGGTGTGCTCCCCGTGCGCGGAGCACACCCGGCAACCGGACCACTCCCGGGAAGCCCGTTCCCGCACCGCCGCTCCCGTGCGGGCTCCTGTCCGAGAGAGAACGACTGGGCCGGGGCGGGTGAGCACCGGCCCTGCGCCCTGTGGAAGCGAGACGTCAGAAGGAGGTCACGTGGATGACCATCAGGACCTGGTGGTGGTCGCGCTGTCGGGAGTGCAGCGGTTCATCGAGGAGTCCAGAAGCACCTCGGACCTGCGTTCGGGCAGCCAGATCATCGTCGAGTTGACCGCGCAGGCGGTGTCCGTGTTCGAGGAGTCCGCCGCCGAACTGGTCTTCCCCGCCTCGGCCAGGGAGAAGGTGGGGATGCCCAACCGGGTGGTGGCGCTGGCTCCCGCGGGGCAGGGCGCCGAGCTGGCGAAGAGAGCGGTCGAGCGGGTACACGCGCACTGGAAGGAGTGGCTGCGGGAGTTCCTCGGGCGTGAGGAGGACACGCCCGGCATGCCCTCCGTGGTGTGGGTGGTGGCCCCGCCCCGGGCGGGCGGCTATCCGGAGCAGTGGAAGGAGGCCCAGCGCCGCCTGGCGGCCCGCAAGCAGGTCCGCAACTTCACCGCGCTGGAGGCGCGGTCGACCGGCCTCTGCCTGCTGAGTCCCCGCTGGCCGGCCACCGGGCTGCCGAGCAAGGACCTGCGCCCCTTCGAACGCGACATGCTGAGCGCCGCCAACTGGGTGAAACGCGAGCACGGCCGCCGCCGCGAAGGGATCGCCTCGACCTACGCCATCGCCTCGGCCCCGTTCCGGGCCGCGGTGCTGGAGAAGATGAACGACGACGCGGCCGTGGCCAAGCACGTGAAGGACCTGCGCGAGGCGGTGAAGACGGCGGAGATAGGACTCCCCGGCTGGCCGCTGCGGGGCATGGCCGAACCCCAGGACGACACGGCCAAGTGGCTGTGGCGGCACGGCGGCCAGTGGGTCTACCCCGACTCGTGGTCGGCGGAGTCGCTGGCCCGCCAGTTCGGAAAGCCGGCCTCCGGGGAAGAGTTCGATCTTTTCCGCATCGCAGTGGGGGTCGGCCTGATCGCAGCCACCAGGCTCCAAAAAGCCATGCTGGAGAACCACAAAGTGGCGCCTCCCGCCTCCTACCTGGCAATCCTCACCCAGGACCTGGACAACATGGGCCGCCACCTCTCCGACCCGGACGTGTTGTCGCGCAAAGGGCACGCCGAGATCTCCGACCAGTTGAGGGAGGTGGCCGAGAAGCAGACCGCCCTGTTGCACAGCCCCGAGCTCCTGGGCGCCACGGCCTACGCGGGCGGCGACGACCTGCTGGCGTTCCTGCCCGCGGCCACGGCCCTCGAGGGAGCCCGCGCCTGCAAGCAGGCGGTCGTCGAGGTGTCCTCCAGCCTGCCCACCGCCAGTACCGCGCTGCTCTTCTTCCACCGCAAGTACCCGCTGCGCCTGGCCCTGGCAGAGGCCCGCAAGGCGCTGGCCGCCGCCAAGAGCATGCCTGAAAAACACGCCCTGGCCGTGGGCTACCTGCGCCGCTCCGGCACCCAGGAGACGTACGTGCGGAAGTGGACCCCCGACCGCTCCGCCCCCGACAGGCTGGTGACCGACTGTCTGGCCGTCTTCGCCCGCTCGGGCCCCCAGGAGGCGCAACTGTCCCCGGGGCTGCTGCGGGACCTGGAACGCGACGGCCCTGCCCTGGGCCGCCTCAGACCGGACACCCTTGTCGCCGAGCTGCGGCGGCTCGTCCACCGGCACACGTCCGCTCCCACCGCCGAACAGCAGAAGGAGTTCGCCCTGCAGGCCACGGACCAGCTCCGGGTCCTGGGGCTGCCCGACAGCTCCTCGTCGGCCAATCCCGAACAGCCCCTGATCGCGGCGGCCCGAGTCGCGGTGTTCCTGCGCCAGGAGTGTCGATGAGCACCAACCGCACCGCCAGCGAGACCACCACGTGGGTGGTGATCGAACCCCACGACACCGTCCACGTACGGGACGGCCGACAGTTCAGCTCCCGGGACAGCGCCACGGCCCTGGCCGAATCGGTCGCGCCCCGGCCCAGCACCATCGCCGGGGCGCTGGCCAGCGCCTACGGCGGCGACCTGACCGCGGTGCGCGGTCCCGTACTGGGCAAGCAGGACGCCGACGGGGTGTGGCGCCCCTACTTCCCGGTGCCCGCGGACGTCGTCGCGGACGTGACGGCCAACGCAAAGAAGAAAGAAAGCGACAGAAAAGCACACCGGATCGCCGTGGGGTCCACCGTGCACGGCACCGACCTCGCCGAAGCCGAAGGCGCCCCCGAGCGCCTGCTGGAACTGTCGCAGCAGACAGCGGCCAAGGTGGAGCCGGTACAGGGATGGATGCGGGGCAGGAGCCTGGAGTCCTACCTGAACGGCACGCTGTTCCGGGACCACGCCGCACCGTTGTCCCGTCTGGGGCTGGCCGACGGGGAGCCGCTGGTCCCCGAGCACCGGATCGGGATCGCCCTCCAGGACCGGCGCGTGCGCCCCGGGTACCTGTACCACGCCACCCACCTGCGTCCGCGGGAGGGGTGGGCCTTCCTGGCCGAGGTGGCCCCCCACCCCGAACGGCCGAAACCGGTGCGCAGCACGGTGGCGCTGGGCGGCATCTCCCGGCTCGCCGAGGTCACCGAGCTCCCGGCGGGCTCCGTGGCCTGGCCCCGGCGCCCCGACCGCTTTCCCGGCGGCCGGGTGCTGCTGTACGTGGCCACCCCCGCACTGTGGCCCGACGGCTGGCGTCCGCCGCTGCCCCCGGAGGCGACCCTGGTCGCCGCGGCCGTGGGCGATCCGCTCCCGGTGGCCACCGCCTCGCCCAAGCGGGGGTTCCACCGCACCCGCACCCTGCGCTGGGCGGTGCCTCCCGGCTCGGTGTACCTGCTCCGCCTGCCCGAGGAGACCGCCGCCGCCACCGCGGCCTCCTGGCACGGCCGGGCCCTGGCTCCCTCCGCCGACTGGACGTCCCCGTCCGCAGGCGAGCCGTGGCGTCCCCCCACCGACACTCCCCCGCTGGACACCGCCGGATTCGGTGTCGTACTGACAGGAGTCTGGACATGACGACCTCTTTGCTGCTGTACCTGTACGCCGAGTCGCCGCTGCATCCCGGCGCCGCGGGTAGCGACGGCGTTCTCGACCTCCCCATCCAGCGGGAGAGCAGCACCAACTACCCGCTCATCTGGGGCCAGAGCCTCAAGGGAGCCCTGCGGCAGGCCGCGCGCGACGCCAAGTGGAACGATGAGCACCTGAACCAGGTGTTCGGCTCCGAGGCGAGCGACGAGGACGAAGGCCGCCCGGGCAGCCTCACGGTGGGCGACGCCCAGCTCGTGGCGTTTCCGGTCCCCACCCTGCGCCGTTCCTTCGCCTGGGTCACCTCCCGGCTGGCGCTGAGCCGCCTGGCCCGCAAATACGCGGTCATCGGACGTGGCGGCGTGCCCGCCATCCCCAACCCCGGCGACAGCGAAGGCTCCTGCGGCCGGGGCGTGTGGGGCCAAGCTTCCAAGGAGGAGGTCCTCGGTCCCTGCCTGGTACGTCTCCGCCGCCCCGGCGGTGGCAGCGACGCTCCCGATCCCGTCACCGACTGGGCGAAGCTGCTGGCCGCCGACGCCGTGGGCTACGCCGACCACCTGAGCCCGTTCGCTTCCAAGCTCACCGAGGACCTTCTGGTGGTCGGTTCCGAGCCGATGTCCGTGCTGCTGCGCGAATGCACCGAGTACGCGGTGCGGGTACAGCTTCACTCCAAGCGCAAACAGGTGGCCAACGGGCCGTTCACCAGCGAGTACCTGCCCGCCGAAACGATCCTCGCCGCGGTGCTGACCCTGCGTGGTGAGGACAAGAACGCGGTCCAGCGGCTCCGGGAGCTGCTGGACCACTCCCTGCTCCAGGTGGGCGGTGACGAAAGCCTCGGCAAGGGCCTGGTCTGGACCCGGCTCGTCGAAGGAGGCCGCCGTGGCTGAGCGTGTGGACCAGGAAATGGTTCGCCAGGCCGAAAAGGTCATCGGCCCCGTGGTGCCCGACCCCCAGCTTGCCAAGCGCCTCCACACCCGGATGCGCCAGTTCCCGATGCGGCTGCGCTCGTCGGGGCTGGCCGCGGCGTTCGCGTTCGCGGAGAGCAGGAGCGGCGACGGCGACCACCTCGAACGCGCCTACAAGCGACTGTGCGAGGCGATCGTCCAGCACGTCCGCAGCCGACACCTGCTGGAACTGGGCGACCGGCCCACCGCCCGCGACTTCCTCGTCGCGCTCTCCGAGGCCGACCTCGTCACCTACAGCAGGGTCAGCGCCGAGGTCGACCTGCTCGCCGGGTGGCTCAGCCGTATCGCGGACGCCCGCTACGGCAGGCTGGCAGCCGCCGCCGACCGTGCCGAGCAGCAGGCCTCCGGCCGGCCCGCCGACGGGCAGCGGGAGGAGACGCCGTGACCCCTCCCCGGAACCGGCGGGGACCCCGTCCCGGGCCCCGCAACGGTGCTTCCTCCCCCGAGGAGTCGGAGGTCCTGTCCGTCCGCTACGCCGGACCGGTGGGGCGGGTCCTGAGCGGCAGCGTGCGGGAGGACCGCTCGGGCGGAGCGCCCCGCGAGCACGGCGTCCTCCACTACGAAGGGCGCTCCGTGCTGGACGGCACCGCCAACTCCCTGGTCGTCCTGCGCCGCCTGGCCGTTCTCCACGGCAGCTCCGACGCGCGCGCCAAGAAGCCCGTGCTCGACTGGGCCGCTCGCCACGCTCTCGGCCACCACGACACCTGGGCGGCCGAGGTCGCCCGTCGCCGTGCCCACGCCCTGCGCGTGCTGAGCGCGCGCGGACGCCACGTGCACCGCCTGGAGCTGACCGCCGACTGGCGGCTGGTCGTCGGCCTGGGCGAGCAGACCGGCGACCACGAGTTCGGCGTCAGCCTGCACGGCACCTACGGCTGGCCGGTCATTCCCGGCTCCACCCTCAAGGGGGCGGCGGCGGCCTGGGCGCGCCAGCAGCAGGTGCCCGCCGAACGCTACACGGAGGTCTTCGGCAGCGCGGCCGTCCCGGAGGACGAGGAGGACAGCAGGGGCGGCCGGGGCCGCGTGCGCTTCCTCGACGCGCTTCCCCGGGCCGGCTGCGAGCCCCGCCGCCGACTGCGCGTCCACAGCGACGTGATCACCCCGCACCAGCACGCCTACCACACCGAAAGCGGTGCGGAACCGGGCGCCCCCGGAGAGCACCACCAGCCGATCCCGCTGCCGTTCCTGTCGTTGAGCGGCGCCTTCGTCGCCGACCTCGTCGGCGACGACCCCGGACTGGTCCGGGAGGCCGCCGAATGGCTCGCCCACGCCTGCCGCGAGAACGGGATCGGCGCGCGCACCACCGCGGGCTACGGCTACCTCACCGCCACTTCCACTGACGACTGGGAGCAACCATGACCGTTCACCTCGTCTCCGTCGGCCTCACCCTGCGTGACAGCCTCGCCGATCCGAAGCAGTTCCTGGACGGCGACCACGAGGACGTGTTCTACGCCCTCCTCGACAGGGCCGAGACCCTGATCCCCTCAAGGGGCGACCTGGACCGCCATCGCAAGGAGATCGCCCGCCAGCTCGTCCCGAACACCTCCGAGGCCGACAGGCTCCTCACGGAGATCAACGAGGTCCGCCCGGACCTGTGGCTGAGCCGGGCCAGCGCCGAACTCGCCGCCCTGGCCAGGTACAGCGATCGCCGTTCCACGGACCTGCCGCGCAAAGCCCGGCTGGATGCCGGAAGCAAGGACACCGTCGTCCTCCTGACCACCGACACCGTCGCGGGACTGCGCTCGGCGCTGTGGAACGCCCTGGCACTGACCTCGGGCGACCCCACCCGCGTCCTCTGGCTCCCCACCCCGCAGGACCCGGTCTCCCATCCTGAGGGGAAAGTCATCATCGCACCGATCACCGGCCTCGCCGTCGGCGACCCTGACGCCATGTTCCGGGCCATGCGGAACCTGGGACTGCTCGGCCACGCCCTCGTCGACGACATCGTGGGCCCTGGAAAGGACTACGTCTTCCACCTCTCCGGCGGTTACAAGGCCACGATCCCCTACCTCATCGGGCTGGCCGAGGGCATGCGCGGTCTCAAGGACAAGGACAAGGTGGCGTCAGTAACCGCCTACGTCCTGCACGAGGACGACCTGAGCCACCTGATCCCCCTGCCGCTGCGCATCCTCCCCTACGAGGTTCTGCAGGACGAGTTGGAGTCCGTGGACTGGGACGACCAGCCGCCGCACGGCCTGGGACGCCGCCTGCACCAGGTGTCCGGGCACCAACTGCTGGACGGATACGCCTACGAACGCCGCAACAAGGAATGGCGGTTGACCCCGTTCGGCGAAGGACTGCTCCACCTCATCCCCTGATCCAGGAGACCGGTCGTGACCACCGACACTGCGCCATCGACGCTACTCCCGGAAGCGCTCCATGCGCTCCACGAACGGCTGTGCGGCGGTGTGCTTTCCAACGCGCGACGACTGTCCCCAACCGGGCCGTCCACCCTCGATCGGATCTGGAAAGAACTCACCCCGCATCTGGAACGCCTCTGGGCGTCCGTTCCCGTATCCCCCGGTCCGCTGCCCGAGGCCGACTCGGTCGAAGAGGCGATCGAACGCTTCAGCAAGCACCTCGCCGCCCGTGACGAGCGGGTGCGCCGCCAGCTCCGCTTCCTCGTCCTGTGCCCGCACGAGATCCTGACCAGGTCCCTCGGCAGCGGCACCGGTCACACGTCCCCGGCCTCTGACGAGGCAGCCCTCCGAGTCCACTGGGTGCGGGCCTGCGTGACCGTGGAAGCCGTGTGGCGCTGCGTCGACTCCGCCGCTGACGCCTACGGTGAGCTGGCTCGGTTGCGCCCGCTCGCCGCGCGCAACCGCTTCCTCGTCCTTGCGGAGCCGATGCGCTACCGAACAGACTTCACCAGCCCGTGGGTCCCCGGCCGCGCGAGTGTCTCCCGGGGAACCGGCGATCCCACGAAGCACGTCTTCGGCACGAACACCCGCCAGCTCCTGGCGGACCGGGCCCGCGCCGCACGTCGCGACTGGTACGCCTACCTCAGCGCCTACCAGTCGCACCCGCTGCTGGCCCAGGCCGAGTTCCGCAGGATCGAGGACGAGCTCCGCGAACTCTGCACCGCCCGCGGCTACTGCACCGGTCCGCTCGTCCTGTCCCCCCTATCCCTGGACAAGGACGCTCGGCCCGACGGCGAGGACGAGGACGTGGCCTGGGAAGTCCTCCAGAACCATCTGCTCCCCCGGTTCCGGTTCCTGGAGGCGGCGCCCCTCACCGCCCGCACCACGGCCCGTCGCTGTTACGTCTACTCGGTGTCCGTCCTGGCCTGCGGGTGCGTCCTCGGCGCCGTGGTCGCGGCGCTGTTCTTCGGCTCCTACCAGTTCGCGGCGATACCGGCCGCGCTTTGCTACGCCTCCATCGGCTTCGGAACGGCGGTCTTCGGACGGGCGTGGGCGGCCCTGTGGCTGCTGAGGCTGCCGGCCGCCGCCACGCTCGGCATGGTCCCCCTGATCGCCTTCCCCGACTGGTGGCAGCGCATCCGGTTCGACTGGCAGATCGGCCCCATGGAGCTGGCGCCGCTCCTGCTCCTCGGAGTGTCCTACGGCTACCTGGTCATCGAGGCCCGCAACCACGACGTGGGCCGATGGCGTGCGTTCGGCCGCGCGGCCGCGGTCACCGCCGTCGGCGCCCTGCACGCGTTCCTGGTCGCCCTTCTCGGCCTGACGGTCATCGCGCCGGTCTTCGGCGAGAAGACCTCGAACACCACCATCGCCAGCCTGTGGACCGCCTCGGACAACGCACCCGTCGCGGCCCTGGTCACGGCCGCCGCGTTGTGCCTGGCCATCGGCGTCTTCTCCCAGATCCTGTGGGACGAGCGCCCCATCACCGCTCCCCTGGCGCACACCCACTGGCGCGGCAAGCACTAAGGAGCACCATGCCCTGGATCACCCTGCGTCTACGTGTCACCACCCCGCTGTTCAACGGGGACGACGACGTCCCCCTGCGGGTCAGCTCGCTGCGCGGAGCCATGCGCTACTGGTTCCGCGCGCTGGCCGGGAGCCGGGTCGGCCCCGACATCCGCGTCCTGCGCCGCCTCGAGAACACGGTCTTCGGCAGCACCGAGGACCCCGCTCCGGTCCGGATGCGGCTGACCGGACTGCCCACCGTACGGAGGAACCCCCACCCCTCGTTCCTCGACAAGCAGGAGGAGCCCGGGATCGGCTACCTCATGGGCCAAGGGCTCGGCTCCTTCACCGGAGGCGGGTACCGGATTCTCCGCCCCTACGTGCCCCCCGAGAACTCACAGTTCGCCCTCGAGCTCGCGCTGCCGAACACCGACGGGGACAGGTCCGAGCGGTCAGGCGACGAGCAGTCGCCCCATCCCGACGAATCCGTTGTCGCCCTGACCCTGGCCTCCCTGTGGATGGTCTGCGCCTACGGCGGGGTGGGCGCGCGCGTCCGGCGCGGCTTCGGCGGGCTGAGCATCATCAAGGTCGAGCCCCACGGCCACGTCCTGCCCGCCCCCTGGACGGACCCGGAGCTGCTCCGTTCCCCCGGCCTCGACCACTACCGGGCTTTGGACAGCCTGCAACGCCTACAGCCCATCGGCCCCCTGGAGGCCTGCCTGCCCCACGTCGACACCCTGCTCACCCACCTGGGCGTCGCCGATGCGGCGCGCCCCTGGCGCGAGGACGAGACGCCGACCTACCCGGTGTTCAGCTCGACCCGCACCTGTGCCGGGCTCAGCGCCTACTCCGCCGACCACTGGAACGAGCTGCTCGCCCACGTCGGGCGGCAGTACCGGCTGTCGCGGGCGACGAGCGACAACAGCGCGTCGAGGACCAACTACCGGCCCAAGGTCAAGACCCCCGAACGGGACGCCGTGCTGCGGGGCGGCTCCGACCGCTTCCCCCTGGGCGCGCTCGGCCTTCCCGTGGTCTACTCCAAGGACAGGGTGACCGTGGGCGAGCGCCGCGCCTCGCCGCTGTGGCTGCGCCCTGTGAGAGGCGACGAGGGGTGGCGGCTGTTCTCCTTCGCCTTCCACAACACCTTCCTGCCGGAGGGGACCGAGGTGAAGCTGAACGGGCTCGGCGGCCGGAGCGTCGCCGTCACCGACGACGACGTCGTGCAGCGCACCGGCGACTGGGTGCGGCGGATGCGGACCGATCCGGCCCCCTACCGTCTTCCGTGGGAGGAGGCCCGGACGGGGGCGTGGAGCGGAACCTGAGCGGGAGTACCGGGGAGGGGCTCTGCCGCGTCTCGGCGTCCTGCTCCGGTCGCGCCGGGCAGCGCAGGCGCGCCGCCGGGCGTGAGGCGGACCGGGGCCGGAGCACCGGCGCTGCCTCCTCCTGCGCCGCCGCCTTCGCAGCCCCGGCCCGTTCTGTCGAGAACGACTTCTTCTCAGCCCCAGGCCCGGAACACGGGAACGTTCACCTCTTCGGGGTCGAAACAGGAGTCGTCCCAGTCTCCTTCGAGGACGAACCCGAAGAACTCCCGCAGCGCCTCGTTGGCCAGATCGATCGGGTGGAACGGGAGCACACAGCACTCGTCACCGGGGACGGAGTACTCGCCTCTCCAGAAGGGCTCCTCGAAGGCGAACTGGCTTCCCAGGTCCTCGAGGATCCCGATCTCCGAGCTCATGCTCAACGATCTGACGACGCTCCCCTTCGCCCAGACGGCGAACCCCGCGTAGTCCGTGATGCTGTGCATGAACACGCCGTAGGCGTTCCTCCCCTCCGCCAGGCGCGAGATCTGCCCGGTCAGATCGCTGGGGCGGTCCTGCGCCAGCCAGCGGCAGCAGACGACCTCGACCCCGGGAAAGCTCGCCGCGCACACCACCCCGTCCTCGGGCCAGACAGCCCTGTCGAGCGGGAGAGCACCGGACGGCTGGGCCTGGCCGCCGAGGATCTTCTCCGCCAGTCTCCTCGAACTCTCGGGGTCGATGTCAGAAGCCCTGCGAAACGCTTCTCTCGGCTCTCCTGCGACAAAGGCTACGATTGCGGCTTTCGACCCCACACCACACCTTCTTCACCAGCATGTTCCTCAGTCCCCTCAACGGCTGGACGCAGGAAGCCCCGACCGTCCGTTCCATGGCCGCCCCCGTCTCGTCGGCTTCCCAGCGGCCCTACCGGACCAGGCCGTCTCCCAACGCGAGACGGTCGGCAGTGCTCCCCTGGCGGCCCCGTCGTCCGCTGTCTCCCCGAGGCCATCGGGCGACGGGGCCCCCGCCCGTGACAGCGGCGTGCGGGAGAGTGCCACCGCGCGCGGCTGCGAGTCGACCGGGGCGAGGCGGCGGTGCGACGCCGTCGGGCGACAGTCCCCGTTCCCCGACGGCCCCGGGTCCTCGTGCGGCAGACCGACGGCACTGGGGCGCCGGCTCCCGCTCCCGGCGGCCCGGACCGGCAGCGCGTTCGCCCGCAACGGTCCGGCTCCGGAAACGGCGGATTTCCTGTTCGGAGGACGGGCAGGCCGCAGGCGAGGAACGCCGCTCGCCTCTGGGACTCCCGGACGGATCGGCCCCACTTCCCCGCACACGCTCTGCCTGCTCTTTCTCCGTCTGATCGACCGCCACAGGGGATCCTGCACACCGCCGGGCCTCACCGTCCGCACGTGGCGGCCCGGCGGTGATCCGCAACGGAAAAGGTACCGGAAAAGGCAGGTACTTTGTCACTGTCGCACGGCCGATAACCGGTGTCCCGCTCCGGGGAGCAATCGGTTTTTCTCCGCCGCCCTGGGCGTTCTGCCGAGGGGATGTCATTCTCTTTCGACGGAAAAGAGAAAAGGGACTCGCCGCCCCCGTCTTACGGACGGACCGTTCACGACTGTCGGTGACCACAACTTTCCGTTCGGTCCGGATCGTCCACCGCGTGCCGGGGAGAGCTCGCGGCCGGAGCCGACATCCGCCATGGCTGCGAGATGACGGAAATTCCAGAACCTCATTCTCCTGGCGGCAGACCGCCCGGCAGTGCACCCGTTCTCGGCACCGACCGGATTTTCTTTCCACCGGTGGCCTCTCGATGCCGCCGTCGAAGACGCGGGCCGGAGGAGGGTTCGGCTCTTCGCAAGCCGGCACCGCTCAAGGTCCACCGGTGAAGACGGGCAAGTCGACAGGCGGGCCAGGCCTCTGCCGACCGGGCCCGGGAGGCGTGTCCCGCCGGGAGGGGGTGCGGCGGCCTGGTGTCCGCGGTCCTCCGCGGCCATCGTCTCCCGTCGTGGCTGTAGGCCGGGGCAGTCGGTCGCACGTGCCCGGCCGCCCCGGCCGCTCCCCGCTCCGAGTCGTGCGACCACCGCCGTCCCCCTGCCGACTCCTCTGCTGCGCCGGGAGGCCGCAGCTTCCGGTTTCCCTCCTGCGCGGTTCCGACAGCCGTGGCCCTGGAAAGCGTCCAGGACCGCGGAGTTCCGTCCGCCGCGGACCGGGCCTCGTTCGTCCCCGCAGCGGCACTCCTCCTCGTCGGGTCCCGGCACCCGCGCGACCGCCGCTCCGGTGAAAGCGGTCTCCGTTGCACCGGACCGGTCGGGCTCCTGGCCGGTCGTCAGGAAAGCAGCGACCGGGACAGGAGGGAGCGGAGAAAACCCCGTCAAAGCAGACGGCACAGGCGGAGAAGGTCGTCCGAAAATCCCGCTGCTCCACCCTGGAGCCACCGCGTCGCCCCATTCCGGTCTTTCCTCGCCGTAGCGGAGGAGTAGGCGTTCCCCGGTCAGGAACACCGGGGGCAGGTCGCTTCCGAGGACGGACGAGGAATCCCCCCTTCTCCTCTTCCGTCCGGGCATAAGTGCTCCCGGAGAATTCCTCGTCCGTCCCTGGACTCCTTCGGGCGAAAAGCAGCCGCGGCCGTCAGAACTCTCTCCAGGACGGACCGCGCCGGAAATTCACCGTGAACCCGCCGTTGGAGACCGCTCCACCGCATTTCTGGACCATGCGGATGCGGTTCGCCGGAAAGCCTTCCCCAGAGGGCGGGAACACGGTTCCCGTCGTTCTCGGCCGCGGCCTGCCTGCCGCGCCCCGCTCGTTCCGCGGCCGCCGCGACGGGGCGCTCACGCGTACTGCACGAGCTGGATCAGGTTGCCGCAGGTGTCGTCCAGGACCGCGGTGGTGACCTCGCCCATCTCCAGGGGCTCCTGGGTGAAGCGCACGCCGAGCCCGCGCAGTCGCTCGAACTCCGCGTGCACGTCGTCCACGGCGAAGGCGGCGGCCGGGATGCCGTCCCCGACCAGTGCCTCCCGGTACGGCCCCACCGCGGGGTGGCTCGCGGGCTCCAGCAGCAGTTCGGTGCCGTCGGGGTCCTGCGGTGAGACCACCGTCAGCCACCGGTGCTCGCCCAGCGACACCTCGGTCTTCTTCACGAAGCCCAGCACCTCGGTGTAGAAACGCAGGGCCTTGTCCTGGTCGTCGACGAAGACGCCGGTCAGGTGAGTCCTCATGGGTCTGCCCTCTTCCGGCGGGGTCTGATCCACCGCTCGACGACGTGCTCCAGCGGTGCGGTGTCCGGGTCGTGGAACTTGTAGCACCCCTCCCGTCGGCTCCTGACCAGCCCCGCCTCCTCCGGTACGGCCAGGTGCTGGGAGATCGCCTGACGGGAGCTGCCGATGCGGTGCTTCATGCTCAGCCGCGCGCAGATCTCGACCAGGGTCTGCCCCGGCCGCTCGACGAGTTCGTCGAGGATGACGCGGCGGGTGGGATCGGCCAGGGCCTTGAAGATCTCGTCGGCCACACCCCCACCACAGGCAAGGGTTCACTTGCCCCTCGAGGCTGGGAGCTGCCCTTCCACTCGGCTCCTCCGATCCGTTGCCGGGGCGGCCCCGGGGCAGGCCCGCCTGCGGGCCGGGAGAACTGTCTGCTCCTCGGGACGGCGGGCCGCGCCGGTCCGGGGTCTCCGACGCCCCCGTGCGCCGACGGGCTGCTGCCCGCGGTCGGCTCCTCCGCGGAGCGCAGCAGCCCTGGCACGGCCGGGCCGCCGCCTCCGGGTGTGGTCGGAGGTCGGACGGATCTGGCCCGGCGGATTCAGCCGACGGCCCGCCCGGCGGCTCCCCGACCGGGCCGCCCTGAGAAGTACCGCGGGTTCCCCGCCTCCCTCGCCGCCTGCTGCTCTCCCCCGAAGCACCGCGCCCCGCTGCTCGCTTCCGCTGGCGGGACCGCACGGTCCACAGCAGGCCATCAGATGTTTCCGGCCATCAGGCGACCGGAACGCACCTCCTGGTGACCTCCGGCTGCCGCAGCTCCGCCAGCAGCGCGTCCCGCCGCCCGGCCCGGCGGAGCGCCGGGCCGTCTCAGTCCTCCTCGCGCGGCCCGCGGTGCTGGTCGTACTGCACGCCGATCACGTCGCGTCCGGCCCGGGCGTGGCGCTGGTCGATGTGGTCGCCCTGGTAGGTGGTGGTCGTGATCCCGCCGTGGATGGTGTGGGCCTGGATCGCGGTTCCGGTCACCTCGCCGATGATCGTGTTGACCACCTTCCCCTCCCGGGCGGGGGCGAGGTCGTCGAGGAGCGCGCGCAGCTCCGCTGCGGCGTCGGGGTGGTGTTTGAGCAGGCGGCGCAGTTTGGGGCGCCACTCGGCCACGGCCTCCTCGGCCGTGCTCTCCCTCTCGACGAGCTCCTCGCGGGTCTGGTCCAGCTCGGCCTCGGCGGCCGGACGGCCGCGGCCGAACAGGGCGGCGGCCCGTTCCCGCACCGTCTCCCAGGCCGCCGTGGTCATGGCCTGGACCAGGGCCGCGGCCCCGGCGGCGGCCAGTTCGGCGCCGTCCATCTCCCCGACCTCCTTCGTGTCCGAGTCGGATGTGTCCCGGTGGCCCTGTCCGGCCTGGGCCGGAAGCAGGCGGAGCCCTCACGCTAGCCGCCCCGGCCCCGCCGTGCCACCCGATGGCCGCACCCGGCGTCCCATTCCCGCCGGGTCTCCTCCGCCGACGCGGACGGAGGGTCCGCAGACCGCTCTCGGACGGGACCGCGCCCCAGCCGGGTCCGGCGCAGCGGGCAGGCCGCGCTGTGGCGGTGCTGTCAGCGGATCCTGGCCCCGTAGACGTGCTCGACCGGCATCACCACGAGCACCCTGCGTTCGTCGACCATGGCCTGCCGGTACTCCTCCCAGTCCGGGTGCTCCCCGGCGGCCGCGCGGTAGTAGTCCACGAGGGCCTCGACCTCGGCCCCGTAGGGGTCGCTCCCCGGTCCGATGAGGGTCGCGGTTCCCTCGGCGGTGGCCCACGCCCCGCCCCGTCCGGGGGCGGACCGGGGTTCGGGGCGGGGGGAGCCTTTGGGGGCGGGGCGCGCGTGGCGCCCCCCGCCGCGGCCGGATCAGC
>NZ_KQ950181.1:263726-267934 GCF_001517975.1 Thermobifida cellulosilytica TB100 | reverse complement strand
CCGCGCCCGCGGCGGGTGCGGCGCTGGAGGGGGTGGTCACCCCGGTGCTTGGTGCGCTGCTGTTCGTCACCTTCCTCCAGGTTCCGGCCGCCGACCTGGCGCGTTCGCTGCGCGACGGCCGTTTCCTGGCCGCCGCCCTGGTGGTCAACTTCGCCGTGGTGCCGCTCGTGGTCGCCGGGATGTGGCTGCTCCTGCCGGACGACCGGGCGGTGCGCCTGGGGGTCCTGCTGGTCCTGCTGGCCCCGTGCGTGGACTACGTGATCGTCTTCTCGGGTCTGGCGGGCGGCAGCAGTCGGCGCCTGCTGGCGGCCACCCCGGTGCTGCTGGTCGCCCAGATGGTGCTCCTGCCGGTGTTCCTGTCCCTGTTCCTGGGGGCCGAGCTGGCGGGTGCCGTCGACGGCGGGCCGTTCGTCGAGGCGTTCGTGCTGCTGATCCTGGTCCCGCTGGGCCTGGCGTGGGCGCTTCAGGCGTGGTCGGGGCGGAGCCGGGCCGGTCGGCGGGTCGCCGACGCGGTGTCGGCCACGATGGTGCCGCTGATGGCGGCGACCCTGCTGGCCGTGGTCGCCTCGCAGGTTCCCCGGCTCGACGGCGACCTGGCCCGTGTCGCGGCGGCGGTGCCCTGCTACGTGGCCTTCCTGGTCGTCATGCCGTTCGCGGGCAGGGCCGTGGCGCGGGTCTTCGGGCTGGGGGTCCCGGCCGGCCGCGCGATCGTCTTCACCGGTGCCACCCGCAACTCCCTGGTGGTCCTGCCTCTTGCGCTGGCCCTGCCCGGCGAGCTGGCCGTGGCCGCCGCCGTCGTGGTCGCCCAGACCCTGGTGGAGGTCGTGGGCATGGTCGTCTACGTCCGGGCGGTGCCCCGGTTGGTGCCCGACCGGGCGGCCGACGCCGTCGGCTGAGCCCGTCGGCTCGCGGGAAAGCCCGTCCCGTGGTGCTCCCGGCCGCAAAGACCGACGGGGCCGGACCCCCTGGGAGGGTCCGGCCCCGGACAGCGGGGTGGTGCGGCGGCTGGGCGCCGCCGCACCACGGGCGTGGTCGTCCGTCCTCAGCGGATCAGATCAGTTCGCCCTGCAGGAGACGGTCGGCCAGGTCCAGTTGCCGTTGTGCTGGATCGTCATGCCCCAGTTGTTGCCGTTGCCGTTGGGGCGGGCGACCAGCGTCTGGGCGTCGGGGTAGCTGGCCTGGATGTTCCACGTGGCCATGACCTTGGCCGGGTAGGGTCAAGGCCCTGGCCGATCCCACCCGCCGCGTCATCCTCGACGAACTCGTCGAGCGGCCGGGGCAGACCACTGCTGGCCGGCCGACAGCACCGCGTAGCAGCCGCCGCTGCCGTCGTTGGTGCCGCCGCCGTTGTTGCCACCGCCGTTGTTGCCGCCACCGTTGTTGCCACCGCCGTTGTTGCCGCCGGTGGTGCCGATGGTGACGTTGGAGTTGCCGCTGCTCTGGTAGCCCTCGGTCGCCATGATCATGTAGTCGTGGTTTCCGAGGCGCATACCGTGGCGGGCCCAGGCGTCGAAGTGGTTGCCAGCGGTGATGGTGCCGCTGGACCGCCGCGACTGGCGGACGCTCCAGTACTGGTCGAAGGTCCGGTTGCCTTCGATGGAGGGGGCGTTGTAGCGGGTCGTCTTGTAGATGTCGTAGGTGCCGCCGTCGGTGGTGACGGTACCCATGTAGGCGCCGGTCGGACGGTAGGTGCCCCAGTTCTCGACGATGTAGTACTCGACGAGCGGGTTCCTGGTCCAGCCGTAGAGGGTCAGGTAGGCGTTGCCGGAGGGGTTGAAGCTCGCCGAGTAGGAGACGGTCCGGGGTCCACCCGTGCTCCATCCCTTACCGGCGACGAAGTTCCCGGTGTTGCGCCAGGAGGTGCTGTAGTTGCCGCCGGACCCCAGCTCCATGGACACCGTTCCGGGCGCGTCGGTCCAGAACGAGTAGAAGTAGCCGCCGTGGTTACCGGTCTGGTTCGAGGTCACGGCCGCGTTGGCCGTACCGGGCATCAGCGTGACGACCGCGACCAGCGCGGCAGCGAACGCCCGGCCGAACATGCGACCGGTACGCCCGAATCTGCGGCTTTCCGGTCTAGCGGGGGCTTTGTTCATTACGGATTTTTCCTCCTTGTGAGGACTGGAACCGGGCAGCGCGGGGACCCGGCACAGGCTGTCGGTGACCGGAGAGTGGCGGTCGCCGCGCGTCGGTGTCGCGCAACGCGGCGGGGTGAGCCGTTCGTCGTGCGGTCGACGACTGAGGCCAGGCCCTGTAGCTGACCCGAGTCGACAGCGGGCAAGATCTGTCGACACCGACAGTGTTCGCGTGACTCTGACGAGTTGTCAATAGTTTCCGGAAAATTTCCGAAAATTCTCTGCGTGAACCCCCGTCGCAACCCCCCAAGCGAACGGATTTTTCTGTCTAGTCGCTCCCGTGTACCTGGTCAAGAGTGATCGGAACAGATCCCGAAAGTTTCGAAGCCAACTTCGAAGAACATCGCGGCGGACAAGCGGACACACCCTTTCGGCCCGGCCCTTGTGCGACGGGAGTGGCCGCAGTGGTCGGTGGTCCGGCCTCCGGGGCGGCCGCGGTGGCGGGCGGAGGCACCGGGCGCGGGCGCACCCCCGGAAGACGGGACCGGCGCGGGGCTGCGGGCGGCCGGCGGAACGCGCGGCGGGCGGGTGCAGCGCTCCGCCGCGTCCGCGGGCAGGGGCCGGTGCGGGGCGCGGGCGGGTGCGGCCGGCCGGGAGGCGGGTCTAGTCGGCGGTGCGGCGGCTTCGCCGTTCGTGGTGGAGCAGTTGGAAGGGACGCAGCGCCGACTCCAACTGGACCGCCAGGTCCATCTTGCTGCTGCCCCGGGTACGGTCCTCGAAGTGGATGGGGATCTCCACGATCTTCTGGCCGCGGCGGTAGGCGCGGAAGTGCATCTCCACCTGGAAGCTGTAGCCGCTGCTGTGGACGGAGGCCAGGTCCAGCGCCTCCAGCGCCCCGCGCCGCCACACCTTGAAGCCGGCGGTGATGTCGCGCAGCGGCAGCGCCAGGACCGCCTTGACGTAGGCGTTGGCCCAGCCGCTGAGCAGGCGGCGGCGCAGCCCCCACTCCTGCGACAGGCTGCCGCCGGGCACGTACCGGCTGCCGATGACCACCCCCGCGCCGGTGGACAGCAGGGTGCCCAGCATCTGCGGCAGGTAGAGCGGGGGGTGGGAGAGGTCGGCGTCCATCTGGGCGACGAACTCGGCGCCGTCCTCCAGCGCCCGGGTCATGCCCGCCACGTAGGCCCGGCCCAGCCCGTCCTTGGCGGTGCGGTGCAGCACCGTGATCCGCCCGGGGTGCTCGGAGGCGAGTTTGTCGGCGACCTCGCCGGTGCCGTCGGGCGAGTTGTCGTCGACCACCACCAGGTGCAGTTCCGGCAGCGGCAGCGCCATGACCTGGGCGGTCAGGACCGGCAGGTTCTCGGCCTCGTTGTAGGTAGGGACGACGACGCTCAGCCGGGAGCGGGACCACGGTTCGGGGAGCGGGACCGGATCGGGCATGGCAGCGGGCCTCCAACTGTCGGACTCGGCCCAGCGTATCCCGTTCCCGGGGCCCCGCAGAGTCGCCTCGCCCCGGCGCTACTGGCCGCGGTCGGTCTCGGGAACCGCCACGTGCACGGTGGTCCCCATGTCCTCCAGGGTCAGCAGCACCTCGGGGTCGGCCTGGATGTCGGTGACCAGGTGCGTGATGGCCTCGGGGGCGACCGTCTGCACCATGGTGTCGGTGCCGATCCGGGTGTGGTCGGCCAGCACGATCACCTCCTCGGCGCACTCGGCCAGCGCCCGGTCCACCCCGGCGACGGCCGCGTTGGAGGTGCTCAGCCCGCGTTCGGCGGTGACGCCGTGGCCGGAGACGAAGGCGCGGCGCACCCGCAGCCCCTCCAGGGCCTGTTCGGCGGCCCCGCCGACCAGGGCCAGCTCGGCGCCGCGCAGGGTGCCGCCGGTGACGATCACCTCGACCCCGGGCGCGTCGGCGAGGATGCGGGCGACGTGCAGGGAGTTGGTGGCGACGGTCAGCCCTCTGCGGTGGACCAGCTCGGCGGCCAGGGCTGCGACCGCCTCCCCCGGCCCCAGGACGATCGTGTCGTCCTCGGCGACCAGGGAGGCCGCGGTACGGGCGATGGCGACCAGTTCCGGCGCGGGGGAGCTGCCGTCACCGGGCCGCGGGGCGCGGCGGCCGGGCAGGGAGGCGCCGCC
>NZ_KQ950181.1:238687-262720 GCF_001517975.1 Thermobifida cellulosilytica TB100 | reverse complement strand
GAGCCGGTCGCCGACCAGGCGGCCCGCCGCCATGAGCGCGGAGAAGGCGGAGAAGCCCAGCGCGGCCACCGCTCCGGACGCCTCCCGCGCGTCGTGCAGGTAGACCGCGGCCCAGTCGGCGACCGAGCCCTCGGCGAGCATGCAGCAGAACGCCGCCGCGCCGAACAGGACGATCCGCAGCGGGATCCCGCGCCGGACGCCCGTGTGGGCGGGGGTCGCGGTCGCGGAGACCGTGTCGGGGCCGCGCAGCAGCCAGTTGCGCGCGGCCACGGCCAGCGCGGCCATGGCCAGCGCCACGGCGATGAAGGTGAGCGGTGCGCTCACGCCCAGGTAGGCGGTGGCCCCGCCCAGTGCCGAGCCGACGAAGCCGCCGATGGAGAAGGCGGCGTGGAACGACGCCATGATGGGGCGCCCGTAGCGCCGCTCCACCCGGGCGGCGTGCACGTTCATCGGCACGCCGAGCAGTCCGCTGCCGAGGCCGACCGCGGCCAGCGCGGTGAACAGGTAGGGCAGCGAGTTGGCGAACCCGGGCCCGATGAGGGCCAGGGAGGCGAGCAGGGCGGCGGGCAGCATGACGGAGGAGCTGCCGTAGCGGTCCACCATGCGCCCGGCGACCTGCATGGCGGCCAGCGAGCCGACGGCCAGGCCCAGCAGGGCCACGCTCAGCTCGCCGTCGTTGAGTCCGGCGCGCTGCTTGACCTCGGGGATGCGGGACGCCCAGACGGCGATGACCATGCCCGCGACGAAGAAGTAGGCGAGCACGGCGGCGCGGGCCCGGCGCAGCCGAGCGGCCCGCGGCTGGGCGGGGTCGGAGGGAACGGGGAGACGGGATTCGTGCTGGTTCTCAGGCACGGCTCACCAATCCGTAGGACAGTAGGGACGGTCTCGGACTGCGGAGGTTGGGCAGCCCGAGGCGGGACTGGGAGCGGCGGCTCGGGGACCGCCGCTGCGGAGACCGACGGCCCCTGTTGGGGGCCGGGACCGGTCAGACGCGGTGGACCACCACTCCGGCGGCCCGGATCTCGGCGACGCTGTCGTCAGAGGCGTCGGTGTCGGTGACCAGGACGTCGAAGTCGCTGACGGGGCCGACGTGGCCCATGGTCACCTGGCCGATCTTGGTGGAGTCGGCCACCAGCACGACCTGCCGTGCCGACCGCATGGCGGCCCGTTTGATGGCGACGTCGGCGAGGTCGTAGGCGGTGACCCCGTCGCTCAGCGACAGCCCGCAACAGCTCAGGACGGCGGTGTCGAAGCGGACCGCGGCCAGGGAGGCCTCGGTCAGCGGGCCGGTCATGGCCAGTTCCCCCGGGCGCACCTCTCCCCCGGGCATGAGCAGCCGGGCCGTATTGCCCTCGCTGAGCACCGCGGCCGCCTGTAGAGACAGCGGCATGACGGTGATGTGCCGCTCGGCGAGGACACGGGCCGCCTCCACGACGGTGGTGCCCCGGTCCAGCAGGACCGCCTGGCCGTCGCTGACGAGTTCGCCGACTGCTCGGCCGATGCGCTTCTTCGCGTCGACGGCCATGCGCTCCCGGATGGCGTAGGGCGGCTCCTGCCCGCGCGGCAGGAGGCTGACCGCGCCTCCGTGCACCCGTCGCAGCACGCCCTTGTCGGCCAGGTGGTCCAGGTCGCGCCGGATGGTCATCTCCGAGTGCCCGGTGAGCTCGGCGAGTGCGGCGACACTCACCTCGCCCTCGGCTCGCAGCCGGGCCACGATGACGTCCATCCGTTCGGCGCTGTCCATGACTCAATTCAAACACAGAAGATGTTCGTTCGCTCGTTTTTTAGGCCTTCTAGTGTGTGAACTATCAACAGGGTTGAGTGATACGGGGCACAGTGCGGTTCGGTTCCGTCGCGTGGGCCACAATGGAGAGGTGTCCTCCCTGTCCGCCGCCCGCTGCGACGTCTGGTGGGCCGCCCCGGCGCTGGCCTCCCCGGCCCTGCTCGACCTGCTGGACGAGGCCGAACGGGCGCGCCACGCCCGCTTCCGCCTGCCCGCCGACCGGGACCGCTACGCCGTCGGCCGCGCCCTGGCCCGCCTGCTGTGCGCCCGCGCCGCCGGGTGCCACCCGCGCGAGGTGTCCTTCCTCCTCCGCTGCGGCCACTGCGACCGGCCCGAACCGCACGGCAAGCCCCACCCGGCGGGTCCCGCCGAGGGCTGGGAGGTCTCCGTCACCCACTCCGGCGAGCGGGTCGGCGTGGCGCTCAGCCGCGGCCTGCCCGTGGGACTGGACGTGGAGCGCGTCGCCGACCGCGACCTGGACGGACTGGTCTCCTACACGCTGACCGACCGGGAGCGCGCCGCGCTCGACGCCCTCGCCCCCGCCGAGCGGCCCGCGGGCTTCTTCACCTACTGGGCGCGCAAGGAGGCGCTGCTCAAGGCCACCGGGCAGGGCCTGGCCGGCGGCCTGACCTCGGTCGAGGTCAGCGGGCCGCACGCGGACCCGGCCGTGCTGGAGTGGCGCGGCCCGGCCGCCCCCGACCGGGTGCAGTTGGTCGACCTGGACGCCGGCGACGGCTACCGCGCCGCACTGGCGGTGCTGGCCCCCTCCCCGGTGACGGTGGCGGTCCACGACGCAGCCCCCCTCCTGGGGGCGCCGCAGCGCGCGTGCGTGTCCGGCACCGGCCTGTCCGAGGCCGCGCGCTGAACCGCCCGCCCGCCGACAGAGCCGCAGGCCAGCACGGAGGCCGCCGCTCCAAACGTACCGCCGCGGCCACATTCCTGTGCTGGTCGGGTAAGCCGTTCCTGGCTTGACCCGCTTTCGGCCGCGTTGATGTATTTCAAAGCGTGCTCAGCAACCCGCGGCTCCTCCCTTCTCCGGACACGGTCCCCGACCCCTACCGCTGGCTGGAGCGAGGCGACTCCCCGCGCAGCACCGAATGGATCGCCCAACGGGACGCCGAGTTCCAGGCCGCGGCCGCCACCTGGCCGCTGCGCGACGCCCTGGCCGCCGACATCCGCCACCTGGTCTCCCCCACCCAGTGGTCGCCCCCGCTGCGCCGCGGCGGCCTGCTGTTCGCCACCCGCCGCGACGGCGGCGACGAGCACCCCCGCCTCGTCGTCGTCGACCCTTCGGGCCGCGAGCGCGTGCTGTTCGACCCCGCCGCCCACGACCCCGACGGCACCACCACGCTCGACGCCTGGGAGCCCAGTCCCGACGGGACCCTGGTGGCGGTGCAGACCTCCCGCGGCGGCGTGGAGCGCGGAGCCCTGCGGGTGCTGTCCACCGCCACCGCCCGGCCCGTGGAATCCCCCGTCACCGGCGTGCGCTACGCCCACGTGGCCTGGCTGCCCGCCCGCCACGGCCCCGCCTTCTACTTCGTGCGCCGCGACGACTCCGACGGGCGGCGCGGCGTGTGGCTGCACCGCGTCGGCGGCGGCCCCGACACCCTGGTCCACCCCTGCCGCTCCCCGCGCACCGTCCCCGGGGTGCTGCTGCGCCGCGACCGCTGGCTGCTGGTCACCGAGAGCCACGGCACCGGCCACAGCAACGACCTGTGGCTGGCCGACCTGGCCCACAGCCCGCCCGACGCCCCCGCCCTGCGTCCGGTGCACGTGGGCCGCGACATCGAGTCGGAAGCCGACGTCGGCCCCGACGGACTGCTGTACCTGCGCACCACCCACGGCGCGCCGCTGCGCCGTATCTGCGCGGCCGACCCCGCCGCCCCCGCTCCCGAGCAGTGGCGCGAAGTGGTGCCCGAGGACCCCGAGGCCACCCTCGACGGCTTCGCCGTGGCGGGCGACGCAGCAGCCGCCGAGGTGGTCTACGCCCGCACCCGCCTCGGCGTCAGCGAACTGCGCGTCCACTCCCCCGCCACCGGCGTCGACCGCGCGGTCCCGCTCCCCGGGGAGGGCATGGTCACCCGGGTCAGCGCGGAGGCCGACGGCACCGTGCACTTCTGCTACGCCGACGTGGCCACCCTGCTGACGGTGTTCGAACTCCGCCCCGGCCGCACCCCCCGCCCCTGGCCCGACACCGGACCGCCCCCGCCGCGCACCGAGGTCGAACGCCGCACCCTGGCGTGCGTCTCCTTCGACGGCGTGCACGTGCCCGTCACCGTCTTCGCCGTCCCCGGCACCCCGCCCGGCCCCACCATCCTGCACGCCTACGGCGGGTTCGGCCGCCCCCGCCAGTTCGGGTTCTCCGCCACCGTGCTGGCCTGGCTGCGCGCGGGCGGCCGCTACGCCGTGGCGCACGTGCGCGGCGGCGGCGACCTCGGCCGCGAATGGCACCTGGCCGGCGCCGGACGGCACAAGGTGCGCGCCGTCCGCGACCTGGTGGCCGCCGCGGACTTCCTCGTCTCCGCCGGCGAGTGCACCCGCGACGAACTGTGCCTGTCGGGCGGTTCCACCGGCGGACTGCTGGTGCTGGCCGCCGTCGCCCTGCGCCCCGACCTGTGCGCCGCGGTGATCGCCTCGGCGCCGCTGGCCGACATGGTCCGCTTCCAGCGGCTGGGCCTGGGCGCGATGTGGACGCGCGAGTTCGGCACGGTCACCGACCCCGACGACTTCGCGGCCCTGCTCGACTACTCCCCCTACCACCGGGTGCTGCGCAACCCGCCCACCCGCTACCCGGCGGTGCTGCTCACCGGGTTCGACGGTGACACCCGCACCGACGCCGCGCACCCCCGCAAGATGTGCGCGGCCCTGCTGGAACGGGCCGTCGGCCCGCGCCCGGTCCTGCTGCGCTACGAGCGCGGCGTGGGGCACGGGCCGCGCGCGGTCACCCGCGCCATCGGACTCGCGGCCGACGCGCACGCGTTCGCGGCCGCACAGACGGGGCTGTCCCCGACCCGCCAGCCCTCGGCGGGCACGGCTCCGACAGCAGGGAGGAGGTGAAGACGCATGGACGACAACCTGTTCGACATCGAGATCGAGGACCTGCCGGAGGTCACGTCGCGTGACGTCACCGCTGGTGGCGACAGTGACGGCACCGACGGCAGCTCCGACTTCATCTGATCCGCGCCGCCGGGGCCCGCGGGTCCCGGCGGCCCTCACCCGGTACCGCCGCACCCGGAAAGGCTCTGGATGACCGACCGCCTGTTCACCGAGACGCTGCTCGACGCCGTGGGCGAGGACCTGCTGCGCTCCCGGCTGTCGGAGGACTTCGTCCGCGCCGACGTGGGCGCGCAGACCGTGGCGCCGCTGCTGACCTTCCAGGCGCTCAGCGACCTGCTCAGCACCCACCAGTTGGAACCGCCCCGGCTGCGGCTGCACCGCGCGGGCAGACCGGTGCCCCTCAACGACTACACCGAACCGGTCGAGGCGTCAGGGGTGGCGCGCCGCCTGGTGCGCCCCGAGGCGCTCTACGAACAGTTGCGCAACGGCGCGAGCCTGGTGCTGGACGGCATCGACCGGCTGCACCCGCCGATCCGCGCCGCCGCCGACGACCTGATGCGGCTGGTCCACGAGCGCGTGCAGGTCAACCTGTACCTGATCTGGGGCGACTCGCACGGCTTCAACACCCACTGGGACGACCACGACACGTTCATCGTGCAGGTGGCCGGAACCAAGCACTGGCAGGTGCACGGCCAGGGCACCCGGCCCTACCCGATGAAGGAGGACACCGACCACTCCCACCGGCCCCCGGAGGGCACGGTGTGGGAGGGCGTGGTGCGCCCCGGCGAGATCCTGCACGTGCCGCGCGGCTGGTGGCACACGGTCACCGGCACCGGCGACGTGAGCATGCACCTGACCTTCGGGTTCACCCGGGCCACCGGCGTGGACTGGGCGCGCTGGCTGGTGGACCGGCTGCACGAGGTGGAGTTCGCCCGCACCGACCTGCCCCGGTTCGCCTCGCCCGAGGAGCGGCGCAAGCACCAGCACGAGCTGCTGCGCCACCTCCTGGACCTGGCCGAGCAGCACGGCATCGACGACTTCCTCGCCGACCGCGACTCCCGCTTCCCGCGCCGCCAGTCCTTCTCCCTGCCGTGGGCGGTCGACGGCTCCACCCCGGGACCCGACACCGTGATGGAGTTCACGCCGATCCTGCCCTCGGCGCTGCGCGAGGAGAGCGAGAAGGTCGCGCTGACCGTCGCGGGCCGCCGCTACGCGTTCCCGAAGACGGCCCAGCCGCTGCTGGAAGTGCTGGTCAAGGCGCGCACGCTGACCGTGGCCGAACTCGCCGAACGCGCAGGAGTCCCGGTGGACACAGCCGCCGCACTGGCGCGCACTCTGGTCCGACACCACCTGGTATTACTCAAGTAACCCATTTGACCTGGGAAAATACCAGTACGCCAGAATTGCCATCCCAAGTTAATTTAGGCTAGCCTCAGTTCTGCGTTCCCACCGCGCGCGACCCGTCGCGCCGGTCCTGTTTGCGCTACGCAGAAGGGCTCCCTCACATGGCACAGCAGCGTCATCCGCTCGCGACGGTGGTTGACGCCTGCGCGCCCCTCAAGTTCGCCCCGCTGCCCGACCTGCGCACCCCGGCGCTGACCCGGGCAGCGGACCAGGGCGACGTGGAGCAGTGGTGCCGCGCCGACCTGCTGGCCGCCAGGGGAGCGCTGGAACCGGTCTACGACGGCTACGTCGCGGCCACCCGGCCGGGCCACCGGCTGCCCGCGGCCACGCACTTCCTGCGCGCCCTGCTGCGCGAGCCGATCTTCCTGGTGGCGGCGGGCCTGTACCTGACCGGCCGCGCCCCCCTGCTCGACGCGGGCCACCTGTGGTTCCCGGTGCGCGCCGACCACACCGTCGGCACCCCGATGGTCACCGAGGCGAAGGTGGCGGTCACCGCCGACGACGCCTTCGCCGCCCACCCCGACGCGGTCGCGCTCCCCGACGCCGACGAGGTGACCCGCGCCGCCGCAAAAGCCATGGTGGCCGCGTTCACCCCGGTCGTGGACGCCCTGTGTGCCCACACCCGCGTGGGCAGGCGCACCCTGTGGGGGTGGATCGTGGACACCACCCACTTCTACATGCTCAACCCGGCCCGCTACCTGGGCCGCGACGCCCGCGCCGCCTGGGAGCACGCCGACCGCCTCGCCGACGCCATGACCGCGGCCGGCGCGGTCACCCGCTGCCGGCCCCGCCTGTTCCCGTTCCACGCCGACCACCCGCGCGGCACCTGGGCGGTGCGCGGGACCTGCTGCTTCGACTACAAGGGCGACCCCGAGCACGGCTACTGCACCACCTGCCCGCACAAGTGCGACGACGAGCGCCGCAACGAGCTACAGGAGTGGCTGCGCAACCCGGCCCTGGCCCCCTGACCCCCGATCTTGCCTCCGGGGCCGACGGGAGTGCTCACCCGGCCCCGGGGGCAGACTCCCCCGCCGGGGCCGTCCCGGTCCGGTCGGGCACGGCGTTCCGGTGCGGGTGGCCTGATTGCACGGGCATCCGGCAGCGGGCGTCACGGGTCAGATTGCCGTCGCCATCACACGGCTCGACGGCCACCGCACCCCCGTCCCGCGGGCAGCGCCAGCGGCAAGGCACAGCCCTTGTCTCTGTCCTCCGGAACCGTCGCTGCCTTCCCGGAGGAAAGCGAGCAGGTCGCACCTGCGCTTCGTCGCAGACCTCCCCGGCCTGCCAGAACGGGTTGCGGACACGGGCTGAGGCATCGACAGCCAGCGGGTACACCGCTCGGCCGGTGGATCAGCCGGTGGTGGCGGGCCAGTGGTGGGGGGTGTATCCGGTGCCGGCGAGCCAGGTGCGGATGCCCTGGGCGGGGTAGTCGATGGTGTTGCGGGGCAGCAGGCGGGGATCGGCCCACACGAGCCTGCCGCACTTGTGCGGCTCTGCGTTGCGGGGCTCGCCCTGCCAGGTGCGGGTGGTGAAGAACACGCCGATGCGGGCCAGGTCGGGGCGCTGGCGGTGGTGGACGACCGCGGCCAGGGCCAGGGTGTCGGGGTCGACGGTGACGCCGACCTCTTCCCGTGCCTCGCGGGCCGCGCCGTGGTGGAGCGCCTCGCCCTCCTCCAGGTGCCCGGAGGGCAGGTGCAACATGCCGTCGCAGTACCCGGTGCCCCGCCGCTCCAGCAGCAGGATCTTGCCGCCCCGCTGCAGGATCACGTGGACGTCGACAATGCTGCGGTAGCGCTCGGGCATGACTGGCCTCACCTGGAACGGCTGACTGTACTGCCCCTCGTAGGGGCGATGAGAACGAGGCCGGGATGTACGTGCCCGGCCCCGACGTCATGTTGCTGCCCCTCGTAGGGGCGATGAGGACGGGCACCCACCTGATCAGCTCGTGCACCCCGCACCGGTTGCTGCCCCTCGTAGGGGCGATGAGGACCCGAGAGTAAAGTCGCTGGTCACACCCCACCCCGGGTGCCGGTTCCGGCGGCTTTTTTCAGCGAACCTCCGGTCGTGCACCAGACCTCGGCGTGTCGCTGAAAACCAGGGTCCGCCGGGCCTGCTCACAGGATGTCACTAGAGGCCGGTCTGTCGACACACGGATCCCACGACTGCTCCACACCCGCACCGACCTCACCCAAAAGGCGATCGCGGACCATCCCGGCGTGGACGAGGATCACCCTTCACTACCTGGGACTTTACCAGCGGCCTGGGCGCTTCTCATCCACTCTGGAGAACCTGTGGAACACCTCCAACCGTCGAAAAACGACCCGCAGCCTCGGGATGGCTGCTCGTGCCCTGCCTGCTGTCCGAGACACTTGCTGGGCTGCGGAACCGGTCGAAAGCCCTTTCCCTGTCGAAACTCCACGAACGATCACCGGCATGACCTTGGATCATGGTCCTAGGGATAAAACAGATGCTTGTTTTGCCCCTAGGACCATGGGAGAGGGTGAAGCGGTGTCTCAGCTCCGTGGCCTGGTCAGGGCTGATGGGGGCGGTTCTCCATTGCGAGAGCCGTGGCAGGAAGCGCCTGCTTGTGCTGTGGTCAGGGATTGGCGGGGTCGTGGTCGTGGCGGCTGGGAAGGTGCTTCCGGTCGGTTCCGGGCGAGCCTTGGTTTGGAGAAGCCAAGCAACCGAGCCAAGGGTGTTGCGTGTTCCTGGCGGTTGGGTGTGTTTTCCCCAGGCTTTTGCAGGTGAATGAAAATCTCCCGGACTGCTGGTAAAGTCCCAGGTAGTGAAGGGTGCTCCCCGCGCACGCGGGGATGCTCCCTCGTACGAGAAGCCTCCACAGCGGCTCGTATGGTGCTCCCCGCGCACGCGGGGATGGTCCGAAAGGGTCAACGAATTTCGCGAATATTCGCGCCGTGGAATATTCAGTGTCCCGAAAGGAGGGTGCTCTTCGCACCGCCACGACCGGCGCGGCAGGCCGTGGCCCGGCAGCACCGCACGCCCCGCCGGCCCGCGGCCTTGCCGGGCCTTCAGCCCAGGACGATGGTGATCTTGTCGAGCTCTCCGGTGAGGAGCCCCCAGCCCTGGACCACGAGCTGGTATCCCCGGTAGCCGAGGAACGTCAGGAAGCAGAGCAGCAGGAGGCAGCCGAACAACCGGAAGAAGACCGACTCCTCCCTGCTCCTCTCTTCCAGCCGCTCTTCTTCTCCGCGTCTCCAGTAGGCGTCGGACACGGTTCGCTCCGTTCACGGGGGTGCAGGGTTCCTTCCCCTGCTCTTGGACGCTCCCGGGGCGCGGCCGCCGACCGGACGGATGTCAGGACGCGGGGTCGGGGCCGGTTCTCCTGCGGCGGCCATAACGCCACTTCAGGTACTTGCTCTCGCGTTCGACGCGGCGCATCTCGGTGTAGAGCCCGTCGGGGTCGGGTGCAGAGACCACCTGGCCGCCCTCGGGTAGCGGCCAGCACCCGAACGCCCAGTAGCGGCGGGTGTAGGGACCCCAGATCACCACCCAGGCCCCCTGCTTCTGCCACTCGATGTGCGCGGCCACGTCACGGCGGTCGGGATCGTAGAACTCGCCTTCCGCGCGGCCCGTCCCAGCACGCTTGCCCAACCGGAGGCTTCCCTTCACACGCTCCACTGGGGCGGGAACCCGCCCCAGTCAAGCGTCACACGCGCGGCGTCCGGAGGAAAGACCACCGTCGAAAAACGTGCCCAAAGCGGTCACTTTCCTTCATACCGCCGGAGGTCCGTTTCCCTGTGCTGCCGGGGTGGCGGCCGCGTTCGCCGTGGTCGGGGCGGTCAGCCTTCGGTGCCGGCGTCTCTCAGCACGGAGGCGCGCGCCTTCTCGACGTCCGCGACTCGGGGGCTTGCCGCTCCCCAGCGGGCCAGGGCCTCCTGGTGGAGCTGTTCAAGGCTGCCGAGGGCGCGCTGCGGGTCGTAGATGCCCGTGATCGAGGCGGCGCCGACCCGGTTGGCGTGCCACTGCTCGGAGTCCGCGGCGAGGACCTGCTGTCCCTCGGCGAGCGAGTCGGCGATCGCCGCCTCGGCGTGGGGGAACCGTCCCAGTACCGCGAGGATCTCGGCCAGGTGCAGGCGCCACCGCAGGGTGTCCCCCGGGGCATTCTCCGCCGGGGCAGCAGGCGTCCGCGCCTAGCCCAGCGCAGTGCCAGGTTCTCCTGGTTGCTGTGGTCGGCTCTGCGGTCGCGCGGGGCGAGGAACCCTGCTGCGGTGACCAGGACCGCGCCGATGCCCGCCACGTATCCGCCGATCGACGGGCCGCCGGAGACACCGGCGCGGTAGGCGTAGGCTCCCACCTCGCTGGTCTCCAGCACCGACCAGGCGAGGGCGAGCAGCCCGCCGACGATCAGGATGGGGCGTTCTGCGGGGCGGGCCCGTCCGGTGAGCAGGACCGCCGCCGCGACGAGGGCGGCGAGGAGGGCGTAGAGGGCCAGCAGCACGCCGATCCCGCCCTCGCGTCCGGCGTGTGAGCCGGCTTCGATGACGCGGTCCGCGTGGGGGCCGCTCACCCAGGGCAGCGCGAGTCCGGCAAGGGCCAGCAGTAGCGCTCCCGCGAAGGCCGGAAGCGCGGCGCGCAGGGGCGGGGCCGTCCAGTCCACCTGGCCCACGAGGGCGGGGCCGCGGGAGGGTGTCGGTTCCGTGGTGCTCATGGGGTCAGCTTTCCGAAGGGGCGAGGGGTCACAGGGCGGCGGCGACGGGCAGGCACACGACGGGGAGGAGCACCACCGCGGCGGGGAGCAGCAGCAGGCGCAGCCAGCCGAGGGCGGTGCCGTGGACGGCCCTGGCCGCCAGCAGTGCGCCGCCGGGGCCGACGAGCACCAGGGTGGCGGTGGTGAGCAGGAGGCGGGGCAGGCTGGCGCCGGGGCCGGGGAAGAGCGGGGCCAGCGGGGTCTCCTCGGCGATCCACTGGCCGACCTTGCCCAGTCGGCTCGACAGGTAGAAGAAGCCGACGACCGCGAGGACCAGGGTGACCAGGGGGAGCACGACGTAGAGGAGGCAGGTGGCGTAGAAGGCGTCGTCCTCCTTCCTGCGCTCCTCCTCCCAGGCCCGGTTGGCCTGGTCCAGTCGTCTTCTGTCGTACTCTTCCGCGATTCTCTGCCCCTCGTCCATGGCGGCCCTCTCAGTTCTGCTCCGGTGCCGGGGCCGGGGCGCGCTCGGCCCGCCCGCGCAGGATCCGGGTGACGACCGCGACCAGGACGGAGGCGGCGACCAGGACCAGGAAGACGTTCTGTCCGAGCGTGTTCTCCGTCTCGGCGGAGGGGAAGACCCTGAGGTCCAGAGGCTGATCATCAGCACCTGGATGAGCACGGGGCTGGTCCAGGCCGCCGTCCAGAGCAGGAAGGCGACGGTGTACCAGGTGCATGGGGTCCGGTGCGCACGAAGTAGTGGGGTCTGCGTCTGGGCACGGGGGCCTTTCGGTAGGTGCGGGCGTTGCTGTGGGGGGACTCTCGGACGGTGGGGTCTGCGGTCCCGACACCTGCTCGGGACTGGCGCAGCAGTGCACCTCCGCAGCTCCTCGGACCGGTCGGGATATCGAGGTCAGCGGGCCGGGGCGGTCCCCGCCGCCTTCGGGGCGCTGCGGCGGCCTCACACCGGAAACGCGCGACGGGGGCGGTTTCCCGCCCCCGTCGCCGGGTCCGCGGCCGGGCCTGCCCGGTTGTGCCGCTACTCGTCGTCCTCGTCGGCGGCGTGGTGGTCGAGGTTGGACACGCCGCGCCGCCAGTAGCCGTCGACCTCGAAGTCGCGGCCGCGTACCAGGCCGCGCTCCTTGAGCAGGCGGCGGATCGGCTTGAGGGCGTCGGCCTCGCCGCCGACCCAGACGAACACGTCCTTGTCGGGCAGTTCCGTCTTCTCCAGGGCGCGCAGTAGCAGGTCGGTGGTGCCGGGCGCGGCGCCGTTGCGGTGCAGCCAGGTGATCCGGGCTCCGCGGGGCGCGTCCAGTTCCTGTTCCTCGTCGGCGTCGGCGACCTCGAAGAACGCGGTGACCGAGGCGTCGCGCGGCAGCTCCTCGATGCGGCGGGCGGCGGCGGGCAGCGCGGTCTCGTCGGCGAGCAGCACGTGGTGGGAGTAGTCCGGGTAGTAGACGGTGCCGCGCGGGCCGAGGACACCGAGGCGGTCGCCGGGCTTGGCCGAGGACGCCCACCGTCCGCCGGGGCCGTGGTCGTGGGCGACGAAGTCGATGGTGAGCAGTCCGGCCTCGGCGTCGAAGCGGCGCACCGTGTAGTCGCGGTAGATGACGCCGGGCGCGCGGAAGTTGAGGCAGCGGTCGTTCTCGACGACGGGAAGCACGTGCTCCCCGGTGTCGGGGTTGGGGAACCACAGCTTGACGTGGTCGGCGAAGTTGTCGCTGCGCAGACCGGCGATGTCGGGTCCGCCGAAGTCGACGCGGACCATGCGCGGGGTGATCCGCTCGACGTTGACGGCTTCCAGCACCCGCGGCTTCAGCGGGTACATCTGGACCGTGCGCTCGCTCACCGCGGCGGTCATGGGCTACTCCTCGTGGTCGGTTGTGGTCGGTGACGGGCGCGGGTCCGGTCGGCCCGCGCCCGAGGTGGCGGTGGTGCGGCGCTCTTGGGCGCCGTCGTCGGGGGTGCTGTCGGTGAGCACCCGGGCGGCGCGCAGCCCGGGGAAGGCCAGGGCGAGCGCCGCGACGGACAGGAGGGTCAGGACGCCGCCCGCCGCGATGGCAAAGGCCACGCCCAGCAGGGGGGCCAGCGCACCCAGGGTGAGGGCGCCCGCGGAGTCGCCGACGGTGGCCTGGGCGGTCCAGACGCTGTTGACCCGGCCGCGCAGCGCGGCGGGGGTGTGCGACTGCAGCAGGGCGTAGCGGAGGATCTCCTCGCTGACCTGGCCGTAGCCCAGCAGCACCAGGAAGGCGAAGGCCAGGGGGAAGGCGGGGCTGAGGCCGAGGCCGAGCACCGCCGCGCCGCACACGGCGACGGAGCCGAGCAGTGCTGCCCCGGCGCGGCGGACGCGGCCGGTCCAGCCGCTGGTGAGGGAGCCTGCCAGGGCGCCCAGCGCCGGGGCGGTGTAGAGGAGGCCGACCGTGGCGGGGCCGCCGCCCAGGACGGTGTCGGTGAACTCGTTGATGAGCACGTGGGGGGCGGCGAAGAGCAGTTGCGCGAAGCCGAGGAGCAGCAGCGGGCCCACGACGCGGTGGCGGGTGGCGAAGCGGGCTCCGGCGGCGACGGCGCGCAGTACCGGTTCGCCGCGCTGGTCGGTGTCAGGCTCCAGGCGCGGCAGCCGCCACACCAGGACCGTGGTGACCAGTGACAGCAGCGCGGTGAGCGCGTAGTTGCCGCCCATTCCGGCGGTGGCGATGAGCACGCCGCCCAGGGCGGGGGCCAGGACCGCCCCGAGTTCGCCGTTGAGCGCGAGCAGCGCCCCGGCCGCGGGGAGCTTGTCGCGGGGGACGAACCCGGGGGCCGCCGCCTGGAGTGCCACCGCGCTGAAGGAGCCGAGGAAGCCGATGAACACGGCTGCTGCGTAGACGACCCACAGCAGCGGCTGTTCGGGCAGGACGCTGTTGGCGGCGAGCGCGGTGTAGCCCGCCACGGCCGAGGCGCGGCCCACGACGATGAGGCGGCGCCGGTCGCCTCGGTCGGCCAGCACGCCGCCGACGAGGGTGCCGCACAGCACGGAGACGGCGTTGGCGGTGTGGACCGTGGCGACGAGCAGGGACGAGCCGGTGAGCTCGTAGACCTGGGTGGGCAGGGCGACGGCGGCGAACCCGAGTCCGAAGACCGAGACGATCCTGGCGGTGAAGACGATCCGGAACTCCCGGCTGATGCGCAGCGGGGTGGTGTCGATCATCAGTCGGGCGAGCTTCACGGCGTCCTCACGGATCGGTGACGGCAACCCCACGGGTCGTCAACTTAGGCAAGGCACACCTTAACATCACCGGGCCGCGCCGTGGGTTCTTCAGCCGAGGAACGCCCCCGACTTCTGGTCGCTGCCGGGGACCGGCTCGGTCAGGTCGTCGCCGAGGGCGACGATGCGGTTGTTGGCGTCCACGTGCACCACCTTGGGGCGGTGGGTGGCGCGCTCGGCCTCGGTGAGCTGGGTGTAGGAGATGATGATGACCAGGTCGCCGGGGGAGACCAGGCGTGCGGCGGCTCCGTTGATGCCGATGACGCCGCTGCCGCGTTCCCCGGTCAGCACGTAGGTGACCAGGCGGTTGCCGTTGGTGATGTCCACCACGTGGACCTGTTCGCCGTCGACCAGGTCGGCCGCGTCCATCAGGTCGGCGTCGATGGTGATCGAGCCGACGTAGTGCAGATCCGCCTGCGTGACCGTGGCGCGGTGGATCTTGCCGTTGAGCATGGTGCGCAGCACCGTGGACCTCCTCGCGGTCGTCCGGGTTGTCCGGGACGGGAGTCCTCTCCCGTGCTTCCCTGTTCGACGCCCCAGGGTAGAGGGCGCCTCACCGGGGTGCCCGTGGCGGGCTCCCGATGTAGCGCGCGGCACCGGGCCGCGCGCCCGGTCAACGATCGCGAACCGGTTCCGGGCGTCCTCAGTCGTGGGCCTGCATGGCCTCGCGGAGGCTGCGCGGACGCAGGTCGGTCCAGTGGGTGTTGACGTAGTCCAGGGCCTCGGCGCGGGAGGCGGGCCCGAACACGGTGCGCCACCCCTGCGGGACCTCGGCGAACTCGGGCCACAGGGAGTGCTGGTCCTCGTCGTTGACCAGAACGAGGAACACGCCTTCCTCGTCGTCGAACGGATTCGCCACGGGTTTTGTTCCTTTCGTCGGCACAGGCGGGACCGGCGCCCGCCGGGAGTCCCGGCGGGCGCGGAGGGGTCACAGGGTCTTGAGGACCTCTTCGATCTGGTCGAGGACGGTGTTGGCCTGGGCGTAGGTGCGGGCGGCGCTGTAGCGCAGCGGGTGGGCCCGGTCGGCCTCGACGGCGGGCAGGCGCTGCCACAGCTCCTGCTTGAGCAGCTCCTCGGTGAACGGGTCGGGGTTCCCCTGGGCGTCGGTCTCGTAGAAGACGACGTCGGCGTCGTTGAGCTTGTCGATCTCCTCGTAGGAGTAGAAGGCGGCGAAGTTCTCGCCCGCGGCCTCCTGGGCGCTGGTCTGCTCGGCGCCGAGCGTGTCGAGGATCTCGCCGCCCCAGGCGTTGGTGTTGACCACGGCGAACTCGCCGTCGACGCCGAAGACGACCGCGAAGGTGGTGTCGGCCAACTGGTCGGCGTAGGTGGTGCGGATCTCCTCGATGCGGGTGGTGAAGCGCTCCTGTTCGGCTTCGGCGCGCTCGCCGTCGCCGATGGCCTGCGACAGTTTGAGGGTCATGTCGCGCAGTCCGGCTCCGGCGCCGTCGAAGTCGTAGAAGACGGTGGGGGCGATCTGCTGGAGGTCCTCGTGGGTGGCGGCGTACTCGTCGTGGCTCTCCACGCGCACGCCGCCGATGATCAGGTCGGGCTCGGCCTCGGCGACGGCCTCCAGGTTGATCTCCAGGCCGGCCGACTGGACCACCGGGTAGTCGGAGAGCTTCTCGAGCTCCTCGGCGGTGTAGAGGGTGGCGGCCGGCTCGATCACGCCGACCGGTTCGACGCCGGCCTCCAGCACGGCCTCGGTGCCGAACTCCAGGGCGACGATGCGCTGGGGGTCGGCGGGGACCTCGACGGGGCCGTAGTCGGTCTCCACGGTGACGGTCTTGCCGGCCGGGGCGCTGTCGGCCTCCTCGGTCTGCCCTCCGCCGCAGGCGGTCAGGGTGAGGGCCAGGGCGAGGACGCCCGCGCCGAGGGCGAGTCCGTTGCGGGGGGATGTCTGCTGCTCCACTGCGACCGCTTTCTGTCTCGGGTCCGGTCTCCACAACCGGAACTTTAAGTTAGGAAAGGCTTACCTAAGTACTTTAGGGATTCTGGTGGGACTCCCGGTGCGTTTTCGCGAAGCGTGTCCGGATCGTGACTTTTCTGGGTTTCACGCGGGCCTCCCCTCGGCGCGCCGCAGCGCCTCCTCCAGCAGCGGCCCGACCACCGACAGCGCCGCCGGGCCGGTCAGGTCGTTGTGCCCGCAGTCGACCTCGTGGTCGACCACCTCGCCGGTGACGTACCTGCGCCACAGCCGCGCGCTGATCCCGCCGGCGGGGTCGCGGTCCGCCGCGGCGGTGAAGAAGTGCAGGTCGCCGTCGTAGACGCGGTAGCGCGTCCGGTACATGACCTCCATCGTGTACACGCGGGCCCGCACCACCCGGTCGATGGTGGCCTCGTCGAACTCGGCCCACACGCCGTCGCTGTCGCGCAGGAACTCCACCACCTGGTCGCGCCGGTAGGGCCGCTCCAGCCAGCTCGGCAGCTCCCGCTGGGAACTGGACAGCAGGAACTCCAGCGCCTCCTGCTCGGCCTCCTTCTCGTCGGGCACTCCCCCGGCCGCGCGCACCTCCGGCGCGTCGGTGGGGTAGGTGTCCAGCAGCGCCAGGAACGGCACCCGCTCCCCCTCGGCCTGCAACCGGGTGGCCAGGGCGTGCGCGACCTGCCCGCCGAACGACCAGCCCACCAGGTGGTAGGGGCCGCTGGGCTGCACCCGGCGCACGTGGCGGGCGTACAGCTCGACCAGCTCCTCCATGGTGTCGGGCACCTCCTCCCCGCGCAGTCCGGGGAACTGGACGCCCACCAGCGGACGCTCCCGGTCCAGGAACGGCGCCAGCGCGGCGTAGGACCAGGAGAACCCGCTGGCCGGGTGGAAGCAGAACACCGGGGGCCTGCGCCCGCCCTCGCGCAGCCGCAGCACGGTGGCCAGCAGGTCGTCTCGGCGCTCGGTCTCCAGGTACTCGCGCAGCCGCGCCACGGTCGGCGCGGCCAGCAGGGCTCCCGCGCCCACGCGCACCCCCAGGTGCTTGCGGAGGCGCCCGGCCAGCCGCATCGCCAGCAGCGAGTGGCCGCCCAGTTCGTAGAAGTCGTCGTCGATGCCGACCCGCTCGACGCCGAGGACCTCGGCGAAGTGCGCGCACAGCGCGCGGTCGGTGTCGTCGCGGGGCTGTCTGCCCTGCCGCTCGGCCACGGCGGGCGCGGGCAGCGCGGCGCGGTCCAGCTTGCCGTTGACGGTCAGCGGCAGCCGCTCCAGCACCACCAGGTGGGCGGGGACCATCGCGGCGGGCAGCACGTCCGCCAGGGCGCGGCGCAGCGCCGCCGGGTCGACCTGCGCGCCCGCGGCGGGCACCAGGTAGCCGACCAGTTGCCTGCGGCCGGGCGGGTCCTCGCGGACCACCACCGCGGCCTGGGCGACCTGCGGGTGCTCCTCGATCGCGGCGACGACCTCGGCGGGCTCCACGCGCACGCCGCGGATCTTGACCTGGTCGTCGACGCGCCCCAGGTAGTCGATGCGGCCGTGGGCGTCCCAGCGCACCAGGTCGCCGGTGCGGTACATGCGCGCCCCCGGCGGGCCGAACGGGTCGGCGACGAACCGCTCGGCGGTCAGGTCGGGCCGCCCGGCGTACCCGCGGGCCAGTCCCACCCCCGACACGTACAGCTCGCCCGGGGTGCCGGGCGGCACCGGGCGCAGCCCCGAGTCCAGCACGTGGACCCGGGTGTTGGCGATGGGGCCGCCCACGGTGGGGGTCTCGCTGTCGCCGGTGCCGCCGCCGAGGGTGTTGATGGTGTACTCGGTGGGCCCGTACAGGTTGTAGCCGAGCACGCCGTCGGCGTCGCGCAGCGCCCGCCACACGGTGTCGCTGACCGCCTCGCCGCCCAGCAGCACCAGGGCGGGCCGGTGCCCGTCCGGGTCGAGCAGGCCGTCCTCGACCAGTTGGCCGCAGTAGGAGGGGGTCACGTTGACCACGTCGATCGCGTGGCGGCGGCAGTAGTCGACCAGCCGGTCGGAGTCGCGGCGCAGCTCCTCGTCGAGCAGGTGCACCTCGTGGCCGTCGACCAGCCACAGCAGCTCCTCCCACGACATGTCGAAGGAGAACGACACGGTGTGCGCGACGCGCAGCACCCGGCCGCCCAACTGCGCCACCACCGGCCCGAAGATCGTCTCGCGGTGGTTGACCAGCATGTTCACCAGCCCGCGGGCGGGGACCTGCACGCCCTTGGGGCGGCCGGTGGAGCCGGAGGTGAAGATGGTGTAGGCGAGGTGGTCGCCGCGCACGGGGGCGGGCCGGTCGGTGTCGCCGGGGTCGGTGTCGGCCATGCGGTCGAGGTCGGCGCGCGTGCCGGGGTCGTCGAGGACCAGCAGCGGCGGCCCGCCCTCGGGCAGCCGGTCGCGCGCGGCCGTGCTGGTGACGGTGAGCGCGGGCGCGGCGTCCTCCAGCACCGTCCGCAGCCGCCCGGCCGGGTGCTCCAGGTCCAGCGGCACGTAGGCGGCGCCCGCCTTGAACACCGCGAACAGGGTCACCACCCAGTCGCTGGAGCGGTGCAGCGCGATCGCCACCGGCGTCTCCGGGCCCACGCCGCGCGCCAGCAGCAGGCGGGCCAGCCGGTTGGCGCGGGCGTTGAGCTCGGCGAAGGTCAGCGTCGCGTCGCGGGCCACCAGCGCGGTGCGGTCCGGCCAGGTGCGCGCCGACTCCTCGAACAGCTCCACCAGGCTCTGCCCGGGCAGGGCGCGCCCGGTGTCGCCGTGCGCGGCCGCCAGCTCCGCGCGCTCGGCGTCGGACAGCGTCTCCAGTGCGGCCACCGGCCGCTGCGGTGCCGCCGTGATCTGCTCCAGCAGCCGCAGGAACCGGTCGAACAGGGCGCGGGCCTCCTGTTCGGCGACGGCGTCGCTGCGGTAGGCGAGGCTGAGCCGGAAGTCCGCGCCGGGCTGGGCGACCAGGGTCAGCGGGTAGTGGGTGGCGTCGGCTCCGGTGACCGACTCCAGGCCGGTGGCCTGCCTGATCCGCTGGTAGCCCTCGTCGTCGTAGGGCAGGTTGCGCAGCACGTACAGGGTGTCGAAGAGGCGCTGTCCGCCGAGTTCGCGCTGGATGTCGGCCAGGCCCACGTAGTGGTAGGGCAGCAGGTCGGCCTGCTCGGCCTGGACGCGGCGCAGCAGGTCGGCGACCGGCTCGCCGGGGCGGATGCGCACCCGTACCGGGATGGTGTTGAAGAACACCCCGACGATGGACTCCACGCCGTCGATCTCGGGCGGCCGGCCGGAGACGGTGCTGCCGAAGACGATGTCGTCGCCGCCGGTGCGGGAGCGCAGCACCAGGCTCCAGGCCGTCATGAGCACGGTGTTGACGGTGACGCCACTGCTGCGGGCCAGACGGGTGACCCGGTCCAGCAGGGCGGGGTCGACGACGGCGTCCACCGTGCGGGGCATGACCGTGCCCTCGCTCCCGGCGGACGGGGCGACCAGGGTGCCCTCCGTCACGCCGTCGAGGGCGCGCCGCCACGCCTCCATGGCGGCGGCGCGGTCCTGCCGGGACAGCCACACCAGGTAGTCGCGGTAGGGGCGGGTCGCGGGCAGGCAGGAGGGGTCGCCGCCGTTGCGGTACACCTCCATCAGCTCGGCGTTGTACCGCTCCCCCGACCAGCCGTCCATGACGATGTGGTGGAAGGTGAGCACGAGGACGTCGCGGTCCCCGGGCAGGTGTGCCAGGACGTGGCGGATGAGCGGCGGGCGGGTCAGGTCGAAGCGGCGCTCCCGCTGCTCCACGCGGATCCGCTCCAGGCTGCGGTGCGCCTCGGCGGGGTCCAGGTGCGACAGGTCGACCTCGCGCCAGGCCGCGGACAGCTCGCGCGGCACGAACTGGACGGGGCGCTCCACGCCCTCGTACCAGATGCCGGCGCGCAGCGCGGGGTGGCGGCGCAGCAGGGCGTCGGCGGAGGCGCGCAGCGCGGCGGCGTCCACCCGGCGGGAGAAGGTGAAGACGTTCTGGACGGTGTAGACGTCGAGCTGCCACTCGTCGACGGTGGCGTGGTAGAGCAGCCCCTCCTGGAGGGGGGCCAGCGGGAGGACCTCCTGGATCTCCCGGGAGTCCGCGGCTGCGGTGGTCATGGTCGTCTCTCCTCGGCTGCGGGTCGGGTCAGTCCTGTTCGCGCCAGTTGCGCGCGAGGTCGGCGAACTCGTCGGGGCTCATGAGGTCGGCGAACTCCCCGCCCGTCGGCTCCTCGGGTTGGGGCTCGGGCGGCGCGGCGGGGCGTGCCGCCCGGGCCAGCCGTTCGGGGGTGCGGTGGGTGAACACGTCGCGCACGGTCAGCTCGATCCCGTCGCGCACCAGGCGGCCGACCAGGCGCAGCGAGGAGACGCTGTCGCCGCCCAGGGCGAAGAAGTCGGCGTCGGCGGCGACCCGCTCCAGGCCGAGCACCTCGGCGAAGGCCGTGCACAGCGCCGTCTCGGCGGGGGTGCGCGGGGCGCGCCCCTCCTGCGGCTCCTCGGGGTCGGGGTCGGGCAGCGCGGCGCGGTCGAGTTTGCCGTTGACGCTCAGCGGCAGCGCGTCCAGGTGGACGAACACGGCCGGCACCAGCGCGGGGGGCAGGGTCTCGGCGAGGGCGGCGCGCAGGTCCGCCGCCGCGGGGGGCGTGCCGTCGGGGACGACGTAGCCGACCAGGCGGACGCCTCCGGCGGGTGCGCTGCGCACCGCGACGGCGGCGTCGGCGACCCCGGGGCGGGCGCGCAGCGCGGCCTCGACCTCGCCGGGTTCCAGCCGCACCCCGTTGATCTTCACCTGGTCGTCGGTGCGGCCCAGGTACTCGACCGCTCCGTCGTGGCGGCGGCGCACCAGGTCGCCGGTGCGGTAGAGGCGGGAGCCGGGCGGGCCGAAGGGGTTGGCGACGAACCGGGCGGCGGTCAGGTCGGGGCGGCCGACGTAGCCGCGGGCCAGTTGCACGCCGCCCAGGTAGAGTTCGCCGACCGCGCCTGCGGGCAGCGGGCGCAGTGCCGCGTCGAGCACGTGCAGTTCGGTGTTCCACACGGGGCGGCCGATGGGCACGGTCTCGCCGACCGGTCCGGCGTGCGGGCCGACCACCGGGTGGTGGGTGACGTCCACGGCCGCCTCGGTGGGGCCGTACAGGTTCTCCAGGCAGGTGTCGGGCAGGGTCCGGGCGAAGGCGCGGGCCAGGTCGGCGTCGAGCGCCTCGCCGCTGACGACGACCCGGCGCAGGCAGGCGGCGCGGCCTGCGGTGGGCTCGTCGAGGAAGGCCCGCAGCAGTGACGGCACGAAGTGGCAGACGCTCACCTGCTGCTCGTCGAAGAGGGCCGCGAGGTAGGCGGGGTCGCGGTGGCCTCCGGGGCGGGCCACGACCATGGTCGCGCCGACGGTGAGCGGCCAGAAGAGCTCCCACACCGACACGTCGAATCCGACGGGGGTCTTGTGCGCGACCCGGTCGTCGGGGGTGAGCCGGTAGGCGTGCTGCATCCACTGCAACCGGTTGGCGACGGCCCGGTGGGCCACCCCCACGCCCTTGGGCTCGCCGGTGGAGCCGGAGGTGAAGATGACGTAGGCGAGCTGGTCGGGGTGGACGTCGGCGGTCGCGGCCGGGGCCGACCCGGCCAGGCGGGCGCGGACGCCGGGGTCGTCCAGCACCACGGTGCCGGGCAGGTCCTCCCCCAGGTGCGGCAGGGCCGAGCGGCAGGTCAGGGTGGCCGCGGCGCGGGCGCGTCCGGCCATGGCGGCCAGCCGCGCCGGGGGGTGGTCGAGGTCCAGCGGCAGGTAGGCGGCGCCGGCGCGCAGCACGCCCAGCAGGGCGGCCACCAGGTCCGCGGAGCGGGGCAGCGCCACCGCCACCACGTCGCCCGCGCCCACCCCGTCCGCGGCGAGCAGCGCGGCGATGCGTCCGGCCCGGTCGTGCAGTTCGCGGTAGGTGAGGCGGGCGTCGTCGGCGACGACGGCGGTCCGCTCGGCGTGGGCTGCCGCGGCGGTGTCGAGCAGCGCGGTGAGGGTGGCGGCAGACAGCGGGCGGGCGGTGGCGTTGTGCTCGGCGAGGGCGGCGCGTTCCCGCTCTCCGAGCAGGTCGAGGGCGCTCAGCGGCCGCTCGGGGGTGTCGGCGAGCTGGGTGAGGACCCGCACGACCAGGTCGAGGAGGGCCGCGGCGTCCTCCTCCGCGATCCGGTCGGGGTCGTGGTCGAGGCGCAGGACGATCTCCTCCTCCGGCAGCGCCACCAGCGCCAGCGGGTAGTGGGTGGCGTCGCGCACCTCGACGTCGGCGACCCGCAGTCCCGCGTGGTCGGCGGCGTGCCGGGAGCGGTCCAGGGGGAAGCTCTCCACGACCAGCAGGGTGTCGAAGAGCGCGGCGGCGCCCGCGGCGCGCTGCACGGCGGCCAGGCCCAGCGCGTGGTGGTCGACCAGGTCGGCCTGTTCGGCGTGGATCCGCCGCAGCAGCGCGGCCGCGGTCTCGCGCGCCTCCAGGCGCACCCGCACCGGCAGGGTGTTGGTGAACAGGCCGATCATCGACTCGGAGCCGGCCACCTCGGGGCTGCGCCCGGAGACGGGCTGGCCGAAGACCACGTCGTCGCCGCCGGTGCGGGCGGCCAGGGCGACCGCCCACGCGGCCTGGAACAGGGTGTTGGGGGTGACCCGGTGGGCGCGGGCGGTGCGCCGCAGTCGTTCGCTGAGTGCTGCGCCGAGCGGCCGGACCAGGCGGCGCGGCGGCCGGGCGCCGACGGGGCGGTCGGGGGCGACCAGGCACGGGCCGGGCAGGCCGGCCAGCGCCCGGCGCCACGCCGCTTCGGCGGCGGTGCGGTCCAGGCGGGCCAGCCAGGCCAGGTGGTCGCGGTAGGCGGGGGCGGGCGGCAGCGCCGCCGGGTCGCCGTCCACGGCGTACAGCGCGCACAGTTCGTCCACGAGCAGCGGCAGCGACCAGCCGTCCAGCAGGATGTGGTGGGCGGTCACCACGAGGACGTGCTCGGTGTCGTCGGCGACGAGTGCGAAGCGCAGCAGCGGCGGCGCGGCCAGGTCGAAGCCGCGTGCCAGTTCGCGTTCGGCGACCCGTGCCGCCGTGGCCGCGACACCGTGGCCGTCCGGGCCGGTCTGGCGCCACTCGGCCTCGGCGTCGGCGGGCACGAACTGCACGGGCTGGTCGAGGCCCTCGTGGGCGAACCCGGCGCGCAGATTGGGGTAGCGGCGCAGCAGTGCCTGCGCGGCCCGGCGCAGCCGGTCGCGGTCGAGGCGGCCGTGCAGCGTGATGCGGCACTGGACGGCGTAGACGTCCCCGGCCTCTCCGGTGAGGGCGTGGTGGAACAGCAGCCCCTCCTGGAGCGGGCTGAGCGGGAGCACCTCGCTGATGGCGGTGTTGTCCTGGGTCAACGCCGTCTCCTCCACAGTGATTCGAGTTGGGCGAGTTGGGTGGCGTCGAGGGAGACCAGCGGTTCCGCCGGTGCCGGGTCGGGCTGCTTCTCCTCGGCCAGGGGGCGGGCGAGCGCGGCGAGGTCGGCGACCACGGGGTGCCGGAAGACCTGCCGCCCGGTGATCGCCCACCCGGCGCGGCGGGCCGCGTTGACCAGGCGCAGCGTCAGGACGCTGTCGCCGCCCAGGGCGAAGAAGTCGGCGTCGGCGCCGACCCGTTCCCGGCCGAGCACCTCGGCGTAGGCCGCGCACAGCGCGGCTTCGGCCGCGGTGGCGGGTTCGCGGCCGGTCCGCTCCTCGGCCGCGGCGGGGTCGGGGGCGGGCAGCGCCGTGCGGTCGACCTTGCGGTTGGCGGTCAGCGGCAGCTCGTCCAGCAGGACGAACGCGGACGGGATCAGGTAGGCGGGCAAGGTCCGGGCCAGCGCGGCGCGCAGCGCGGCCGGGTCGGGGCGGGCCTGCGCGGCGGGCACGACGTAGCCGACGAGCCGCTGGTGTCCGGTGCCGTCGTCGCGGGCGGTCACCACGGCCTGGGCGACGCCGTCGATGCGGGCCAGTGCGGTTTCGATCTCGC
>NZ_KQ950181.1:235482-238282 GCF_001517975.1 Thermobifida cellulosilytica TB100 | reverse complement strand
GTGGTCTCGGTCGGCCCGTACACGTTGGTGACCGTCGCCGCGTGCGCGGTGAGGGTCTGGGCGAGGGTGGTGGGCAGCGCCTCGCCGCCGACGAGGACTCGCAGGCCGTCGACCGCGTCGGGGTCGTGCTCGGCGAGCATCTGCCACAGCGTGGGCGTGGCCTGCATGATCGTGATGTTCTCGGCGGCGAGGAGGTCGGCCAGGGCGGCCGGGTCGCGGACGGTGTCGGCGTCGGCGAGCACCACGGCCGCGCCCGCCAGCAGCGGCAGGTACAGCTCCAGGGCGGAGATGTCGAAGCTGACCGTGGTCACCGCCAGCCACCGGTCGCTTCCGTCGAGGTGGAAGCGGTCGGCCATGTCGGTGAGGAAGTTGGCCAGGTTGCGGTGGGACACCACCACGCCCTTGGGCCGCCCCGTCGACCCGGAGGTGTAGAGGAGGTAGGCCGCCCGCTCCGCGGGAAGGTGCTCCGGCAGTGCCGTGTCGGGGGCCTCGGCGGCCTCCTCCACCAGCAGCACGGGCACGTTCCCGCCGTGGCGCGCCGCGGTCTCGGCGGTGGCCACGAGGAGCACGGCCGCGGAGTCGGTGAGCATGGCGGCGATGCGTTCGGCGGGGAACTCCGGGTCCAGCGGCAGGTACACCCCGCCCGCCCGCTGCACCGCCAGCAGCACCGCCACCAGCTCCGGCGACCGCGGCAACGCCACCGCCACCACCCGCCCCGGACGCACCCCGCGCCCCACCAGCAGCCGCGCCAACCGGTCGGTCTCCGCCTCCAGACGGGCATACGACCACTCCACACCACCGCAGCGCACCGCCACCGCCCGCGGCCTGCGACGCGCCCACCCCGCGACCGCGACCGCGGGCTCCACAGCCGTGACCGGCCGCCCCGTGGCGTTCCACTCCTCCACCACACGACGGCGCTCCGCCCCCGTCACCACCTCCACCGCACCGACCCGCCGCCACGGATCAGCACTGACCTGCCGCAGCACCAGCAGCAGGCGTTCGGCGAGCCGTTCGGCGGTGGCGTGGTCGAACAGGTCGGCCGCGTAGTTGAGGGCGATGCGCGTGCCGCCGTGGGCGTCCTCGACGAACGCGAACTCCAGGTCGAACTTGGCGGTGTCCAGCGGGGTCTCCACGAGGCGGCTGGCCGAGCCGAACAGGCGGTCGGTGCCGGCCGGGCGGCGCTGGTAGGACACCATCGTCTGGAACAGCGGGTGGCGGCTGACCGACCGCGCGGGCCGCAGCAGGTCGACCACGGCGTCGAAGGGCGCGTCGGCGTGGGCGAACGCGGCCAGGTCCACGGCGCGGACCCGGTCCAGCAGTTCGGCGAAGGCCGGGTCGCCGGACAGGTCCAGGCGCAGCACCAGGGTGTTGAGGAAGAACCCGACGGCGTCGTGCACGGCTTCGTCTGCGCGGTCGGCCACCGGGCTGCCCAGGGGGATGTCGGTGCCCGCGCCGAGGCGGTGCAGCAGGACCGCCACGGCGGCCTGGACCACCATGAAGACGGTGACGCCGTGGCCGGCGGCCAGGCGGCGCACCGCTTCGACCAGGTCGGCGTCGAGTTCGGCCTGGACGAGTCCGCCGCGGTGGCTGGCCGCGGCCGGGCGGGGCCGGTCGGTGGGCAGGGCCAGCTCGTCGGGCAGGCCGTGCAGGGCCTGCTTCCAGTGGGCGAGCTGGCGGCCCAGCGGACTGTCGGGGTCGTCGGCGTCGCCGAGCCAGGCGTGCAGCGTGGCCGCGTAGTCGGAGTACTGGGCGGGCAGCGGGGTCCAGTCGGGGGCGGCTCCCGCGGCGCGCGCCCGGTAGGCGGTGTCGAGGTCGCGCAGCAGCGGCCCGAACGACCACTCGTCGGCGGCGATGTGGTGGCAGACGAGGTACAGCACGCAGCCGTCGACGTGGTCCCCGGTGATCAGCCGGATGCGGATCGGGGGCTGTTCGGCCAGGTCGAAGGGTTCGGCGGTGAGTTCGGCGAGCAGGTCCGCCACGGGGCCGCAGGCGCGCACCGCGGCGACGTCGACCCGCACCTCCGCGGGGTCCAGCAGCACCGGTTCGGGGCCGTCGTCCCCGTCGCGGACGAGGGTGCGCAGCACCTCGTGGCGGCCGACCAGGTCGTGGGCTGCCGCGCGCAGCACGTCGAGGTCGAGCACGTCGGCGACGTGCACGGCCAGCGGCACGTTGTAGGCGCCGCGGGTCTGGTGGACCTGTTCGACGAGCCAGAGCCGCCGCTGGAAGTGGGAGAGCACGGGCGGCTCCCCCGCCGCGCGCCGCACCACGGCGGGCCGCCGGTCCTCGGCGGTGGTGAGGCGGCGCGCGAACGCGGCCGGGGTGGGCGCCTCGAACAGGTCGCGGACGCCGACGTCGGCCCCGAGCAGGGTGCGCAGCCGGGCCACGGCGCGGGTGGCGAGCAGGGAGTGGCCGCCCAGGGCGAAGAAGTCGGCGTCGACGGCGACCCGTTCCCGGCCGAGCACCTCGGCGAACACCTGGCAGGCGAGTTCCTCGTGCGCGGTGGCGGGTTCGCGGCCGGTCCGCTCCTCGGCCGCGGCGGGGCCGGGGGCGGGCAGCGCCGTGCGGTCGACCTTGCCGTTGGCGGTCAGCGGCAGCTCGTCCAGGACGACCACGGCGGCGGGCACCATGTACTCGGGCAGGGTCCGGGCCAGCGCGGCGCGCAGCGCGGCCGGGTCGGGGCGGGCCTGCGCGGCGGGCACGACGTAGCCGACGAGCCGCTGGTCGCCGGGGGTGTCCTCGCGGGCGGTGACGACCGCCTGGGCGACTCCGGGCTGGTGCAGCAGTGCGGTTTCGATCTCGC
>NZ_KQ950181.1:128051-234890 GCF_001517975.1 Thermobifida cellulosilytica TB100 | reverse complement strand
GCCTCGCCGCCGACGAGGACGCGCAGGCCGTCGACCGCGTCGGGGTCGTGCTCGGCGAGCATCTGCCACAGCGTGGGCGTGGCCTGGACGACGGTGGCTGCGCTGGAGCGGACCAGTGCGGCGAGGTTCCTGGGGTCGCGGACGGTGTCGGCGTCGGCGAGCACCACGGCCGCGCCCGCCAGCAGCGGCAGGTACAGCTCCAGGGCGGAGATGTCGAAGCTGACCGTGGTCACCGCCAGCCACCGGTCGTGCGGGTGCAGCGGGACCCGTTCGGCCATGTCGGTGAGGAAGTTGGCCAGGTTGCGGTGGGACACCACCACGCCCTTGGGCCGCCCCGTCGACCCGGAGGTGTAGAGGAGGTAGGCCGCCCGCTCCGCGGGAAGGTGCTCCGGCAGTGCCGTGTCGGGGGCCTCGGCGGCCTCCTCCACCAGCAGCACGGGCACGTTCCCGCCGTGGCGCGCCGCGGTCTCGGCGGTGGCCACGAGGAGCACGGCCGCGGAGTCGGTGAGCATGGCGGCGATGCGTTCGGCGGGGAACTCCGGGTCCAGCGGCAGGTACACCCCGCCCGCCCGCTGCACCGCCAGCAGCACCGCCACCAGCTCCGGCGACCGCGGCAACGCCACCGCCACCACCCGCCCCGGACGCACCCCGCGCCCCACCAGCAGCCGCGCCAACCGGTCGGTCTCCGCCTCCAGACGGGCATACGACCACTCCACACCACCGCAGCGCACCGCCACCGCCCGCGGCCTGCGACGCGCCCACCCCGCGACCGCGACCGCGGGCTCCACAGCCGTGACCGGCCGCCCCGTGGCGTTCCACTCCTCCACCACACGACGGCGCTCCGCCCCCGTCACCACCTCCACCGCACCGACCCGCCGCCACGGATCAGCACTGATGCGGACCAGGACCTCACGGAAGCGTGCCAGCAGTTCGGCGGCCCGGTCGGGGGAGACCGCGTCGGGCCGGTGGCACAGCCGCAGGCCCAGCCGCTCGCCGGGGAACACGTTGACGGAGACCGGGTAGTGGGTGGCGTCCTCGACCTGGACGTCGCGCAGCCGCACGCCCGCGTAGTCCTCGGCGGCCAGGGCGTCGCGGTGGGGGAAGTTCTCGAACACCAGCAGCGTGTCGAACAGCGGAGCGGCGCCGGCGATCTCCTGCAGCCGGGTCAGGCCGACGTGGTGGTGCTCGGCGAGCGCGGCCTGGCGGCGTTGCAGGTCGACGAGGAGGTCGGCGACCGTGCGGGCGGGGTGGGCGCGCACGCGCACCGCGACGGTGTTGATGAACAGGCCGAGGATGTCCTCCACGCCGTCGAGGTCGGCGGGGCGGCCGGAGACGGTCGCGCCGAACACGACGTCGTCGGTTCCGGTGAGTCCGGCCAGCAGCAGTCCCCACGCCGCCTGCACGACGGTGTTGACGGTCACGCCGAGCGACCGCGCGGTGCGGGTCAGCCGGGCGCTGTCCGCCTCGTCCAGTTCGGCGTGCAGCTCCCGCTGGGTTCCGTCTCCGCCGTGCGTGTCGGCGTCGGGGGCCAGCAGGACGGGTCCGGGCAGGTCGGCGAGCTCGTCCCGCCAGGCGCGGTCGGCGGCGTCGGCGTCCTGGGCGGCCAGCCACGCCAGGTGGTCGCGGAAGGTCGCGGCGGGTCCGGGCGTACCGGGGGTGGCGTAGCGGGTGAACAGCTCCCGCAGGAACAGCGGGGTGGACCAGCCGTCCAGCAGCGTGTGGTGGTCGGTGACGACCAGCCGGTGACGGTCGGGGGCCAGGCGCAGCAGCGCGAACCGGACCAGCGGCGGGTGGGCGAGGTCGAAGCGCTCCGCCCGTTCCGCGGCGCGTTCCTCGGCGCAGCGGGCCTCCTGGTCGGCGGGGTCGTGTCCGGTCAGGTCGACGGTGCGCCAGCGCAGCGCCACCTCGGCGGGCACGAACTGCACCGGGTCCGCGCCGTCGTCGCTCCAGAAGCCGACGCGCAGCGAGGGGTGGCTGCGCAGCAGTTCCGCGGCGGCCGCGCGCAGCCGGTCCGCGTCCAGCGGCCCGGCGACCTCGGTGCACGACTGGGTGGTGTAGGCGTCGCGGCCGTCGCCGTAGAGGCTGTGGAAGACCAGTCCGGCCTGCAGCGGGGTGGGCGGCCACAGGTCGACGATCCGCGGGTCGGCCACGTCGGCACGGTCGGCCCAGGCGCGCGCCACCCGGTCGATGCGGGCCTGGTCGACGTCGACCAGCGGCACGTCGGAGGGGGTGAGCGCGCACACCCCGGGCCGGGCGGCGCACTCGGCGAGGCCGCGCAGCGCGGCGGTGAACTCCTCGACGAGGAACGCGACCTGTTCGGCGTCGTGCACGCCGGGCGCCCACCGCCAGGTGACCGTCGTCTCGGGGCCGTCGGCGGTGTCGCGGACGGCGACGCCGACCTCCAGGCCGCAGGCGAGGGGCTGCTCGGGGTCCTCGTCGAGCAGCACGTTCGCGGTCTCCGGGGCGACCTGCCAGGGGGCGTCGGCGGAGGGTCCGAAGCGGCCCAGGTAGTTGAAGAGGACGTCGGGGCGGGCCGCGTCGGCGAGGGCGGGTGCGGTGTCGGGGTTGAGTCGGCGCAGCAGGCCGTAGCCGATCCCGTCGCCGGGCACGGCCCGCAGGGTCTCCTTGACGGCCGCGAGCGCCTGTCCGGCGTCGGCGGTCCGGTCCGGGGCGAGGCGGACGGGGTGGGCGCTGGTGAACCAGCCGACGGTGCGCGAGGTGTCGGCGGGTTCGGCCAGTTCGCGGCGGCCGTGCCCCTCGACCTCGACGAGTACGCCGCCGTCCGGTTCGCCGCGGCGGGCCCGCAGCCGTGCGGCGGCCACGGCCAGCGCGGTCAGCAGCACCTCTTCCACTCCGGCACCCAGGGCGGGACCGATCTCGGTGAGCAGGGCCGCCGACAGTGCGGGGTCCAGGGTCTGCTCGATGCTGCGGCGGACGGCGACGGTGTCGCCCCCGCCGAGGGGCCGGTCTCCCAGCGGCCGGTGGGCGGCCGGGTCGACGGTACGCCGCCAGTGGTCGAGTTCGGCGACGCGTTCGGGGCGGCGCGCCTCGGCGGCCAGCAGCCGGGTCCAGCGGCGCAGCGAGGTGCCGACCGGTTCCAGCTCGGGCGTCCGGCCCCGGGCGCGGGCCTCGACGGCGGCGCGCAGGTCGGGGCCGAGGATGCGCCAGGAGACGCCGTCCACGGCGAGGTGGTGGACGCGCAGCAGCAGGCGGCCGCTGCGGTGGGCGCCGCGGTCGAGCCAGACGGCGGCCAGAGGGCGCCCGCGGGCCGGGTCGACGCGTGCGGCGGCGTGTTCGGCCTGCTCGGCGAGTGCCGCGGCGAGGTCGGCGCCGTCCAGGCCGGCCGCGTCGACGCGGTGCAGCAGGTCGTCGGGCACGGCGTGGGCGTCGAGGATCTCCAGGCCGGTCCCCGTGGCGCGCATGCGCAGCGCGTCGTGGTGGCGGACCAGGTCGGCCAGTGCGGCGGCGAGCACGTCCGCGTCGAGTCCGGGCGGGGTGCACAGCACCTGCGTCTGGGTGAAGCGCGGCGAGGGGGCGCCCTGGTCGAGCAGGTCGGCCATGAGGGGGGTGGGCGACAGTGCGCCGACCGGTTCGTCGGCGGGTGCGGCGGCGGGTGCGGCGGGCCGGGCGGCGGCCGCGGCCAGGCGGGCGACGGTGGGCCGCTCGAACACGTCGCGGACCCGCAGTGCCAGTCCGGCCGACCGGGCCCGGTTGACCAGTTGGATGGCGGTGATGCTGTCTCCGCCGAGCCGGAAGAAGTCGTCGTGGACGCCGACCTGTGCCACGCCGAGGACCTGCGCGAACACCTCCCGCAGGGTCTGCTGTTCGGGGGTGGCGGGCTCGTCGCCGCCGTCGGCGGCCTCGGGGCCGGGGTCGGGCAGCGCCCTGCGGTCGAGCTTGCCGCTGGTGGTGACGGGCAGCTCGTCGACGCAGACGACGGTGGCGGGCACCATGTAGTCGGGCAGGCGCTCGGCGAGGTGGGCGCGGACCGCCTCGGGGGCGGGCGCGCCCGCGTCGCTCGGCACGACGTAGGCGGCGAGCCGCACCGAGCCCGAGGCCGCGGTGTGCGCCGCGACCGCGCAGCGGGCCACGGCGGGGTGGGTCTCGGCGACGGCCTCGATCTCCTCCACCTCCACGCGGTAGCCGCGCACCTGCACCTGGGTGTCGGTGCGGCCGAGGTAGTCGACCTGGCCGTCGGGGCGCAGCCGCACCCGGTCGCCGGTGCGGTACATGCGGCTGCCGGGCGGCCCGTAGGGGTCGGCGACGAACCGCTGCGCGGTCAGGTCGGGACGGTCGGCGTAGCCGCGCGCCAGCTGCGCCCCGGCCAGGTACAGCTCGCCGGGCACGCCCGCGGGCACCGGGCGCAGCGCACCGTCCAGGACGCGGATCGCCACCCCGGGCAGGGGGCGGCCCACGGTGGGCGTGTCGCTGTCGGCGACGTCGGCGACCAGCGCGTCGACGGTGTTCTCGGTGGGGCCGTAGTAGTTGAGCGCGCGGGTCGCGGGCAGGGACCGCAGGGTGCGCCACAGTTCGTCGGGGCATGCCTCGCCGCCGAAGCTGAGCAGTCGCGGCACGTGCCGCAGGTGCCCGGAGTCCAGCAGGCCGCGCAGGTAGGTGGGGGTGAAGTCGAGGTGGTCGATGCCGTGCTCGGCGACGTAGGCGCCGAGGCGGGCCTGGTCGTAGACGTGCTCCTCGTCCAGCAGGTGCAGTTCGTGGCCGTACAGCAGGCCCAGCAGCGGCTCCCAGGACGCGTCGAAGCCGAAGGACCCGGTGTGGGCCAGGCGCAGCCGCCGCACAGCGCCGCCGAACAGGAGGCGGCGCTGTGCGGCGGCGAGGTTGGCCAGCGCACGGTGCTCGACGACCACTCCCTTGGGGCGTCCGGTGGTGCCGGAGGTGTGGATGACGTAGGCGGCGCTGTCGGGCCGGGGTGCGGGCAGCGGTGCGGTGTCGGCGCCGAGCGCGGCGTCCAGGCGGGCGCGCACGGCGGCGTCGGCGAGGTCGACGACGCGGGCGCCGCCCAGGTCGGGCAGTGGCGCGCCGAAGTCGGCTCGGGTGAGCACGGCGGTGGGCCGGGTGTCGGCGACGACGTGCGCGAGCCGTTCGGCGGGGTGGGCGGCGTCCAGGTGGACGTAGGCCCCGCCCGCGCGCAGCACCGCGAACAGCGCCACGAGCAGGTCGAGGGAGCGCGGCAGGGCGAGCGCCACCGTCCGTTCGGGGCCGACGCCCAGGTCGCGCAGCAGGCGGGCCAGCCGGTCGACGCGGTCGAGGAGTTCGGCGCGGCTGACGCGGCGGCCGTCGGCGACGACGGCGGTGGCGTCGGGCTCGTCGTCGGCCAGGCGGGCCAGCAGTTCCGGCACGAGCGGGGGGTGCTGCTCGACGGGGGGTGTGCCGACGACTCCCGCGTCCGTCTCGGCGAGGTCGAGGGCGGCCACGGGGGTGTGCGGCGGGGCCGCGGCCGCGCTGTGCAGCAGGCGGGCGATCTCGGTCAGGCGGGCGCGCACGGCGGCGGCGTCGTAGCGGTGCTCGTTGGCGTTGGCCTCCAGCAGCAGCCCGCCGTCGGGGTCGCGGTAGACCGACAGCGCCAGGTCGTCGACGGGGCCCTCCGAGAGGGTGACCGTGGTCGCGGCCGCCCCGTCGAAGGAGAGGGCGTAGTCGAACACCTTGACGTTGATCTCCGGGCCGAACAGCATCCGGTCCGTGCCCACCGCGGCCAGGTCGCGGCGGAGCCACTCGGCGCGGTAGCGCTGGTGGGCGCGCAGGTCGCGCAGGGCGGCGGCGGTGGCGGCGACGACCTGTTCGACGGTGTCGCCGGGGCGGACGCGCAGCCGCAGCGGCAGCACGTTGACCACCATCGCCGGGGTGCGCAGCGCCGCGGTGCCCAGCCGTCCCATCACGGGCGAGCCCAGCACCACGTCGTCGGAGCCGGTCATCCGGTGCACGTAGGCGGCGTAGGCCGCGATCACCGCCTCCGCCCAGGTGGCGCCGGTGCGTTCGCCCAGCGCCGCCAGCCCGGCGAAGGTGTCGGCGTCGAGGGCTGCACGGTCGCGCAGCGCCCCCGCGTGGGGGGCCGGCGGCTGCGACGACAGCAGCGCCGCCTCGTAGCCGTCGCCCAGCAGCTCGGTCCAGTGGGCGCGGTCGGCCTCGCGGCGCGGCGAGGAGGCGTAGGCGGTCTCGTCGGCGACGACGTCGGCGAGGGTGCCGAAGCGGGACGGCGGCGGCTGCTGGCCCCGGCCCAGCGCGGTGTAGACCTCGGCGACCCGGCGCGCGATCAGGGTGACCGCGTAGGCGTCGACGAGGATGTGGTGGTAGCGCTGGTACCAGAACCAGCGGCGCTCCCCCACGCGCAGCAGGGCGTAGCGGACCAGCGGGTCGCCGCCGTCCAGGGGGACCGGTCGGGCCATGTCGCGGCGCATCCACTCGGCGGCGTACTCGGGGTCGGATGCGCCGGTGAGGTCGTGCACCTCGACCGGGACGGTGCCGTCGGCGGCGATCTCCTGGACGACGCCGCCGTCGCCGTGCACCGGCCGGGCCCGCAGCGTGTCGCTGTCGCGGACCACGGAGGCCACGGCCCGGGCGAACCGGTCGGTGTCGACGGCGGTGGGGATGTCGGTGTACTGGCCGACGTTGAAGACCGGGCTGTCCGGGGTGATCTGCTGGGCGTACCAGACCCCGGCCTGTGCCCCGGTGAGGGGCAGCCGGGCGGTGGGGGTGTCCGGCATCGGATACCGCTCCTTGCGCGAGAGAAGAGAGGTGGGGTCAGGGCTGGTCGGACAGGCGCGCCAGCCACGCCGTGATGGTCGGCTCCTCGGCCAGGTCGGCGAAGTCGGCGTTGATCCCGTCGCGGCGCCAGCTCTCGACCAGGCTCATCAGCCGGACGGAGTCCAGCCCCCGGTCCAGCAGGTTCTCGTCGGCGTCGATGGTGTCGGCGGGCTCCCCGAGGAGGCGGGCGACGTCGTCGCGCACCCGCTGTTCGGTGAGGACGCTGCTACGTGGAGTGTCGGCACTGGTCATGGTTGCTCCAGTCGGAGGAAGGGTGGGGTGGAGGGGGTCAGGAGGCCGCCGCGGTGAGGCCGGTGCGGGCCTCGATGGAGTCGAGGATCTCCGCGGCCCGGGTGGCCACGTTGGACAGCAGCACCGAGGAGATGCCGTGCGTGTGTTCGGTGCAGCCCTGTAGGTACAGGCCGCAGTCGACGGTGTCGTCGGTGACGAGCCGGTAGTCGCGGTGCAGGGCGGGGCGTCCGAGGCCGTCGAAGACGCAGTGGTCGGCGAGTCCGCCGAGCAGGGTCCGCACGTCGACCGGCTGGTAGCCGGTGGCGTAGACGACGTGGTCGACGGCGAGCACCGTCTGCTTGCCGGTGGAGCGGTCCTCGACGGTGAGGTCGACTCCTCCGTCGGTCTCGTCGAGCGCGACGACCCGGGTCATGTTGTGGATCCGCAGCCGCGTCTCGCCGCGCACCCGTTCGGCGTAGACGCGCCGGTACAGCTCGGCGATGAGGTCGGGGTCGACCACGGAGTAGTTGGTGTTGCGGTGGTAGCCCATGAGTTCGTCCTTGAACTCCTGGGGGGAGTCGTAGTAGGCGTCGACCGCTTCGGGGTCGAAGATGCGGTTGGCGAACGGGGTGTCGTCGGAAGGGCTGTAGCCGTAGCGGGAGAACACCGCGTGCACCGGCAGGCGGGGGAAGGTGCGGTGCAGGTGGTCGACCGCCTCGGCGGCGCTCTGCCCGGCGCCCACCACGGCGAAGCCGCGGACCGGCTCCTCGGGCAGGTCGGCCAGGCGGTGCAGCAGGTGCTCGCTGTGCCAGACCCGCGCCGACTCGTGCACCCCCTCGGGGAGTCGGGGCCGCAGCCCGGGGGCCAGCACCACGTTGCGGGCGCGTTCCACGGTCTGGCGGCCCGCGGTGTCGCGGGCCACCACGTCCACGCTGGTGATCCGCCCGCCGTCGCGGACCGGCCGCAGCTCCACCACCTGCTGTCCGTAGCGCACCTGCTCGCCGACCCGCTCGGCGCACCAGACGAGGTAGTCGTGGAACTCGGCGCGCAGCGGGAACAGCGTCTTGTGGTTGATGAAGTCGTGCAGCCGCCCCTGGCGGTGCAGGAAGGAGAGGAAGCTGAAGTCGCTGGCCGGGTTGCGGGGCGTGACCAGGTCCTTGAGGAAGGAGATCTGCATGGTGGCGTCGGCGAGCAGCATCCCCGGGTGCCAGCCGAAGCTCTCCTGGCGCTCCAGGAACAGGACGTCGGGGGCGTCTCCTGCGGCGGTGCGGCGCTCTGCCAGGGCGATCGCCAGGCTGAGGTTGGACGGGCCGAAGCCGACTCCGACCAGGTCGTGGACGCGGTGTTCGGACGTGTCGGCGGTGGGGGTCGTGGTCACTTGGTCAGCCTCCGGTTTCGACGTCGACGCGTGCGGTGCCCACGGCGGCGAGCACTTGGTCCGTGGTGGTCACCACCGCGCAGCGGGTGGCCGCGTACTCCAGGGCGAGGTGGTGTTTTTCTGCGGTGAAGTCGGCGGTGGCGTCGGCGACGAGGAACGGCTGGATGTCGCGCATGAACGCGTCGGCCGCGGTGAGCAGGCAGCCGATGTGCGCGTAGACGCCGGTGACGACGAGCTGGTCGCGGCCCCACTCGGCCAGGCGGGCAGCCAGGTCGGTGCCGACGAAGGCGCTGTAGCGCGCCTTGGTCACCACGGTGTCGTCCGCTTCGGGGGCGATGCGCGCGTCGATCGCGGTGTGCTCGGCGGCGGCGCGCATGCCGCTGCCCCAGAAGTGGAGTTCCAGGCCGCGCTGCTCGGGGGACATGCCCCCGCGTTTGGCCGTGTAGACGACCGGGACGCGCGCGCAGCGGCACGCGTCGACCAGCGCGGCGATGTGGGTGAGGGCGCCGCGCAGCGGGTCGGCGCCCTCCTGGTAGGGGCGTAGGAAGTAGCGCTGCATGTCGTGCACGAGCAGCACGGCGCGGTCGGGGTCCAGGCGCCAGGCCGCCCGGTTGGCGGGCAGCCGGTCGGCGCGCGGCAGCGGGTAGGGGCTGATCGCTGGCAGTGTCATCGGGTCGCGTCCAATCTGCGTGCGAGCTCCCGGCGGAGTTCGCGCCGGGAGACCTTGCCGACGCCGGTGGCGGGGAAGCGTTCGACGAACTCGATCCGGTCGGGGATCTTGTAGACGGCCAGGCCCCGTTCGCGCAGGAAGCGCAGCAGTTCGCCACGGCTGGGCGGCTCGGCGCGCGGGATGACGTAGGCGCAGACCCGTTCTCCCAGGTAGGGGTCGCTCATGCCGACGACGGCCGCGTCGTGCACCGCGGGGTGGGCCAGGATGTGGTTCTCCACCTCCTCGGCGGAGACCTTCTCTCCTCCCCGGTTGATCTGGTCCTTGGCGCGCCCTTCGACGACGAGGTGTCCGGTGGGGGTCAGGCGGACCAGGTCGCCGGTGCGGTAGAAGCCGTCCTCGGTGAACGCCGTGGCGTTGTGGGCGTCGGCCTGGTAGTAGCCGCGGATGGTGTAGGGGCCGCGGGTGAGCAGGTGGCCGACCTCGCCGTCGGGGACGGGACGGTCGGCGTCGTCGACGATGCGGATCTCGTCGGCGGGGCTGAGCGGGCGGCCCTGGGTGGTGGTGACGATCTCCTCGGGGTCGTCCAGGCGGGTGTAGTTGACCAGGCCCTCGGCCATGCCGAACACCTGTTGCAGCGTGCACCCCAGGACGGGGCGGACCCGGCGGGCCGCCTCGGGGGCGAACTTGGCGCCGCCGACCTGCAGGACGCGCAGCGACGACAGGTCGCGGTCGCGCTGCGTGCCGTGTTCGACCGCGTCCAGCCACAGCAGCGCGATCGGCGGGACGACCGCGGTGATGGTGACCCGTTCGGTCTCGATCAGGGTGAACGCGGTCTGCGGGGAGGGGTCGGGGGCCAGCACCACGGTGCCTCCCGCGTGCAGCACGCCGAGGAAGCCGGGCGAGCTCATCGGGAAGTTGTGCACGGCGGGCAGCGCGGCCAGGTAGACGGTGTCGGTGCCCAGTGCGCAGACCTCGGCGCTGGCGCGCACCGAGTACAGGTAGTCGTCGTGGGTGCGCGGGATGAGTTTGGGCAGCCCGGTGGTGCCGCCGGACAGTTGGAAGAAGGCCACGTCGGCGGGGTCGGGGCGGGCGAACACGGACGGGTCGGCCTGGGCGGTGCGGGCCTCGGCCAGCGGGGTAAAGCCGCCCGCCTCGCCCGCCACCAGGACCAGGTCGGGGGCGCTGCCCTGGGCGCGCATCTGCTCGACCATGGTCCGGTAGTCGAAGCCGCCGTGCCGGTCGGCGACGACCAGGGCCCTGGCCCGGGTGGTGGTGCACAGGTGGGAGACCTCCCCGGCGCGGTGCGCGGGCAGCGCGTACACCGGCAGTGCTCCCAGCTTGAACAGTGCGAAGACCACTTCCAGCAGTTCGGGGACGTTGGGGAGTTGCACGACCACGCGGTCTCCTGCGGCCACGCCCAGGCGGGCCAGTCCGGTGGCCGTGGCGGCGGCGCGCGCGTCCAGTTCCGCATACGTCCAGCGCTGTCCCGCGCCGACCACGGCGACGCGGTCGGCGAAGCGGCGGGAGCGGTCGGCCAGGAAGTCACTGAAGGTCTCCCCGGTCCAGTAGCCCGCCGCGCGGTAGCGGGCGGCGAACTCCTCGGGCCAGGGGGTGCAGCCGTCGAGCATCGGTGTCCTTTCCGTGGGGTCAGCGGGTCTGGTCGACGCCCAGGGCGCGCAGCAGGGTGCGGAACTTGGCGGTGGTCTCGGCGAGTTCGGCCTCGGGATCGGAGTCGGGCATGATGCCGCCGCCCGCGAACAGGTCGACGGTGCTGCCGTGGATGTCGGCGCAGCGGATGGTCACCACCCACTCGCCGTCTCCGGCGGTGTCGGTGTAGCCGACGGCCCCGGTGTAGAAGCCGCGGTCGAACGGCTCGATCTCGGCGATGGCCGCATAGGCGCGGTCGGTGGGGCTGCCGCAGACCGCGGGGGTGGGGTGCAGGGCCCGGGCCAGCAGGGAGGAGGGGGTGTGCGGGTCGCGCAGTTCGCCGGTGATGCGGGTGGCCAGGTGCCACATGGTGGCGGTGGTGACCGTCCAGGGCTCTTCGGGCACGTCGAGGCGGCGGCAGTAGGGGCGCAGCGCCTCGGCGACGGCCTCCACGACCACGGCGTGTTCGGCGCGTTCCTTGGCGGAGGAGAGCAGGGCGGCGGCCTGCTCGCGGTCCTGCACCGGGTCGGGGTGGCGGGGCGCGGACCCGGCCAGGGGGTGGGACACCACCGAGCGGCCGTGCTTGGCGACGAGCAGTTCGGGGCTGGCGCCGACGAGGGTGCGCGGGGCGGCGTCGCGGGAGGGCAGGTCGGCGGCGAAGGTGAAGCCGACGGGGTCGGCCCGGACGAGGTTGGCCACCACGGCCGCGACGTCGGCCGCGCAGGTCCCGGTCAGTTTCAGGCAGCGGGCCAGCACGACCTTGCGCAGCTCCGGGGCGACGGGGTCGGTCATGAGGGTGATGGCGCGCTTCACCGCGGTGGCGTGGTCGGCGGGGTCGGGGACCGGGACGGCCTTCCAGGCGCCGGGGAGCGGGCTGCGCCGGGGGGCCGGGGCGGCGGCGGGCTCGGGGGCGGGGCCGCGTCGCACGGTCTCGGGCACGACCAGGTGGGCCGGGGCGTCGCGGTCGAAGGGGAGCGCGCCGACCGCCACGGCCGCCTGCCCGGTGTCGGTGCCGACCCGGCTCAGGACGTCGGCCAGCTCGTCGATCCCGGTCACGGTGGCCAGGGCGCCGCTGCCGAGCAGCGTGCCGGAGGCGGAGGTGAGCAGGAAGTCGCGGGGCTGGTAGGCGGCCACCAGTTCGGTCACGGTGGGGGCCGGGGCGGCGACGCGCTGTCGGGGCATCGTTGGCCTTTCTGGGTCGGGCACGCCGGGGTGCGGGCCGGGCGGGCCCGTCGGTTCGCTGTGTGGTTGGGAGAGCGGGAGAGGAGGTCGGTCAGCGCAGGGTGGCGCCGCCGTCGACGTAGAGGTCGTGCATGGTGATGTGTCTGGCCGCGGGTGAGACGAGGAAGCACACGGCTTCGGCGACGTCCTCGGGCCGGGCGACCCGGCCCAGGGGGATGCCGACCCGATAGCGGGCCGGGTCCCCGGCGATGACGGCGGCTTCGTCGTAGCCGTCCGGGTTCATGCCGCGCAGCATGGGGGTGTCGGTGGAGCCAGGGGAGACCACGTTGCAGCGGATCCCGTGCGGTGCCAGTTCCAGGCCCAGCGACTTGGTGAAGGCGACCGCGGCGGCCTTGGAGGCGGCGTAGGCGGCCATGTCGACGCGGGGCACTCCCGCCGCGTTGGAGGCCACGGTGACGATGCAGCCGCGGCGGCGCGGCACCATCCGCCGCGCGGCGGCGCGGGAGACGGCGAAGACCCCGGTGGCGTTGACCGCGAACAGGGCCTGCCAGTCCTCGTCGGTGCAGTCGACGGCGGGCCCGGTGCGCAGCACCCCGGCGGCGTTGACCACCACGTCCACCGGGCCGAGGTCGTGTTCCACTTCGGCGACGAGGCGGTCGACGCCGGAGGAGTCGGTGACGTCGCGGGTGTAGCCGCGGCCGTGCTGCCCGGACCGTTCCAGGTCAGCGGCTGTTCGAGCGGCTCTGTCGGGGTCGATGTCGACCGCGGCGACCACGGCTCCGCGCCTGGCCAGGGCCGTGGCGACGGCATGTCCGATACCGCTGCCCGCGCCGGTGACCACGGCGACCGATCCTGCGATCCCGATGTGGGACACGTATCCCCCTAGCGCCAACCAGGGCCGAAAACTAAGGCAAACCTTGCCTAACTACCGCCGACAGTCTCAATGCACCGACCACCCAGAGTCAACCCGAAGAAACGGGATACCAAGGCATATTCGGGACAAAATAGGCAAGGAGAAGTGTTTGAGTAATCACACTGAAAAACCCTTGCAACTCAGAAGAAAACCTTCGTCCCTCCCGCAGCAGAGGGAGAAATACGCTACGTCCCCCACATCGACCCCGCCGGCCCGCTGCCCGCAGCGCACACGAGACCCCGGGTCGCCGCTCACGTGACACCCTTGAGCGGCCCGGGGGCACCGGTGGGCCGCGACTCTCGACCGCAGGGGCCCCGCACCCCCGGCCGCTCCCGCGGGGGCAGCCGTCCCGGTCCTCGCCGCGGACGCCGACACCCCGGCCGCGCCCGTCTTGCGCCCGCCCTCCCTCCCCGCAGGCGGCGAACGCAGCGTCATGCTCTCTGCGCCCGGGGCCGCGGGCCGCCGCCCTCGTGTCCGGCAGGCACGCGTCGCCCCGTCCGGCAACCTCACCGTGTCGGGCCGGCGGGTGCGCGCCCCGGTATCCTCCCTCTCCTTCCCACGGCCGCCACCGCCGCAGGAGGCCGACCGGACCGGGAGGCGGCGCGCTCCCAGCAGTGCGCCGGTGCCTGACCGGCCGCCCACCGCGCCTGTCCGGCGCCCGTGTTCCGTGCCGGACGCGCCGACCCCGCCCGGCTACTCGTAGGGGTCGGGAGGATTGTCCACAGCGGTCATCTCCGTGACCTCGAACCGGTGGTCGCGGACCTCCTGGAGGCTGCCCTCGGGCTCGACCCACCGTCCGGTGACCGTCCACCAGGAGTCCTCGGGCGGCTCCGGCTGGTTCTCGATCAGCACCCGGTTGACGATGGCGTCGGCGGCGCAGCAGGCGATCTGCAACCGGGCCAGGTACCAGCCCTCCCCCTCCGGGTTGGGCATCGCGAACCCGGCGAGCCGGATGTCGCGCCCGGCCATGGTGCGCTCCTCGTCGGTCCAGGCCCGCACCACGAACTCCCGCAGCTTCATCTCGACCGGCCCGTCGTCGGGAAACTCCGCGTCGAACTCGTCGGCCGCTGCGCTCTCGACCACCGCCGCCTGATCGGCCGTCGCGGCGGTGTAGGCGCCCAGCGCCGGGGGCGCCACCACGAAGATCACCGCCACCGGGAGCAGCAGCAGCCACGCCACCGCGGGAGCCCGGGCGTGGTCGTGGCCGTGGGAGTGGCCGTGCGTGTCCGTGTCGTCCCCGTGGGCGGAGCGCAGGTCCAGGACCACCGTCACCGCGCCGAGCAGCACCAGCACCACCCCGGCCGCGACCAGGAACGGCCGGAACTCCTCGCGCACGTAGTTCAGGTAGGTCTGGGAGGTCACGGTCACGCTCAGCGCGGCCGCCCCCAGCAGGACCATGACCATGCCCTGGGCGAGGCGGGTCACAGCAGCCACCCCCCGATCAGGAACGTGAACAACAGGGTCAGCGCCAGGGTGAGGGGCACGAAGCGGCGCACGAACGCCCAGCCGAAGGAACCCGCCTGCAGGGCGATCAACTTCAGGTCGATCATCGGCCCGACCACCAGGAAGGCGAGTTTGGCGGTGGCGGAGAACTCGGTGAAGCTCACCACGATGAACGCGTCGGCCTCCGAGCAGATCGACAGCACCACCGCCAGCAGCGCCATCGCCAGCACCGACAGCACCGGGGTGTCGGCGACCGCGGCCAGCCAGTCCCGGGGCACCAGCACGTTCACCCCGGCCGCGACCAGCCCGCCCACCACCAGGAACCCTCCGGCGTGCATCAGGTCGTGCCGCATGGCGTCGACGAACGCCCGCCACCCGGTCGCGTCCGCGCCGTGCCCGGCGCGCGGCGGGCGCAGCCAGTCGGTCCGGCCGAAGGCGGCCCACAGCCAGCCCACCCCGACCGCGGCCGCCAGCGAAGCGAGGAAACGCGCCAGCGCCATCTCCGGCTGACCGGGGAAGGCCACCACCGTGGCCACCACCACGACCGGGTTGATCGCGGGCGCGGCAAGCAGGAAGGTGAGCGCCGCCGCGGGAGCGACCCCGCGGCGCATCAGCCCCCCGGCCACCGGCACTGAGGCGCACTCGCACCCCGGCAGCACCGCGCCCGACAGCCCGGCGACCGGAACGGCCAGGGCCGCGCGGCGCGGCACGACCCGCTGCCAGAACCGGGCGGGCACGAACGCGGTGATCGCCGCCGACAGCGCCACCCCGAACACCAGGAACGGCAGCGCCTGGAGGCTGATGGCGGTGAAGACGGTCGCCCACGCCAGGAACGCCTCGTGGGTGAAGCGCCCGGCCAGCAGCGCCTGGCCCGCCGTCAGCGCCAGGACGATCAGCGCGAACAGCCAGACCGTGGCCGTCCTGCCCGACCGCGCGGGCCGCCCCCACTCCGGCGGCGGGAGCTCGTGGCCGTCGTCGGGCTCGTCCCAGCCGCGGGCCAGGGAGTCCCCGAGAGAGGGAGCGGACGCCAGGGCACGAGAGGGTCGTTCCGACACGCGGGAGTCCTCACAGGAGGTCGACAGGTCACCATCGCGGAGCATGCTAGCCAAAACCCGTGCCGCTTCCCGCCGCCTTTCTCGCCCCCTGTGGAAAACACCGCACGGAACCCCGGGCGGGCGGCCTTCTCGCCTCCCGGCCCTGCCGGGGCCACCGTCCGCTCTCCCGCACGGAATATCCGAATTCTCCGGCAGGACGCGCCCCACCGGCCCCGCGCGGGTTTTCCGCGGAGATCCGCTCGGATCCCGCCGGCCGGTCTACGGAAAACCCGGTCACCGCCTGCTCGGGGAAGAGCCGGAACGCCTTCCTCCGTCTGTCGGCCAGGCGGCCGGAAGCGGGGGCACTCCCCCGCTTCCGGCCGCCTCCGAGAGCCGGGAAGCCGGGCTGCGCCGTCCCGCCGGGTGTCGGCAAATCCGCAGGTGAACGGGGGTGGACACCGAAGCCCAAGAGCAGCGGCACCGCCGGGGCGCCGTCCCCGACCGCCCCGGCGGCAGGCGGGCGCGCCACTCGTCTTCCCGCGCTCCGGGACGACGAAGCCGCCGGTGCGACCGGAGCTCCCGGCCCCGGCAGGAACCCGGGAACGCTTTCTTCGCCACGGCGGGCCGAAAACCGCACACGGCCAACCGCCATGGTCCCGCGCACGGCCGTTCCTTCCCCGCCTGCCCCGGGGCCACCCGAAATATTCGTCTCCACCGAAACACCGCCGGAGTAGCCGAAGTCCCGCCGGTATCCGACTCCCTGCCCGGACACTCCGAGCACCTCCGCCTTGACCGCCTGCCTCCCTGTTGGCCCGCATGGCCACCGCGGTAGACAGCGGAAGCGGCATCGCGGTGAACGGTGCCGTCCCGCTTCCAGACCGCTTCTCCTTCTCCTCTCCCGCAGAATTCTCGAAAGCCTCACCTCTGGAAGAGGGCACCGGGACGGGTTCCCGGGGTGAAGCGCTACGGAAAGCCGACAGTCCCTCCCACCCCCGAGGAGCGGTCAGGGCTGCCGGGCCTCCCGGCCGAAGCAGCCAGCAACCGTTACGCAACACGGAACCACCCACAGGCGCGAGAGCACTCTTGACGACCCGGGATTTCAGAAACGCTCCGGGCGGTTCTCCTTCACTCCCGAAAAACCTGTGGAAGTACCCCAGCCCCCGGAGAACACCCCACAGCCTCGTCCTGGGCCCTCGTGTCCTGCTCGCTGACCACGGTGCCCGCTGGCCGCGGAACCGGCCGGAAGCCTTCTTCGTGCCGAACTCCAGGACCGACCAGCGACACGGCCTTGGCGATCATGGCTCCAGGGACAGAACAGATGCCTGCTCTGTCCCTGGAGCCATGGCGGTGAAGCGGTACCGGAGGTCGGCGGCCCGGCCGGGGCTGGTGGGGGCGGTTCACTGCCGGTCTGCTTCGGCCGGGAGGCCCGGCAGTCCTGACCGCTCCTCGGGGGTGGGAGGGACTGTCGGGCGACAGGCACCCCGACGGCGAAGCGCTGGGGAGAGGCGCTGGGCCCGGGAGGCCGGTCCGCTCCCTGGGGCAGACGTCCGAGCGGACGTCGTCGAACGGGCCGGTCTCCCCCGTCGAGGCCGGTCTTGCGGCGGGCGGCCATGTCTTCAGAACACACCCGCCGCCCGTGCCGTGAGGTGCGCATGCGCGGGACTACCGGGCCGGAGGCCGCCGTGGCGTGCCCGGTGGGTACAGGCCCACGCCGAGGGCCGCTGCCGGGGCAGGCCGGGCGTCGACGGCCGGTCGGGGTTTCCTTCCTCCGCTCGGTCCCGCCCGTGGCACGGGGCGGCCGGGCCGCCCGGAAACGGGCGGCCCGGCTCTCGGTCAGTCCGAGACGCGGACCACCATCTTGCCGGTGTTGCCACCGCGCAGCATCGAGATGAACGCCTCGGGGGTGTTCTCCAGGCCGTCCACGACCGTCTCGCGGACCTTGATCCTCCCGTCGGCCACCGCCGGGGCGACGTCGCGGTGGAAGTCCCGGGCCAGGTGGGGGTCGTCGCTGACGATGAACCCGCGCAGGGTGAGCCGCTTGGTGACGATCTGGAACAGGTTGCGCGGCGCGGGCGGCGCGCTGGTCGCGTTGTAGCCGGAGATCGAACCGCACAGCGCGAAGCGGGCGAAGTCGTTGGCGCACCAGATGGCCGCTTCGAGGTGCTCGCCGCCGACGTTGTCGAAGTAGACGTCGATCCCGTCGGGCGCGGCCTCGGCCAACTGCCGACGCACCGGTCCGGACCGGTAGTCGAAGGCCGCGTCGAAGCCCAGTTCGTCGACGAGGTAGGCGACCTTCTCCGGGGATCCGGCGCTGCCGACGACCCGTCCGGCCCCGTACAGGCGGGCGAGCTGGCCGACCATGCCGCCGACGGCTCCGGCCGCGCCGGAGACGAACACGGTGTCGCCCTCGCGCAGCCCGGCCTTGTGCAGCAGCCCCACGTAGGCGGTCAGGCCGGGCATGCCGAGCGCGCCCAGGTAGACGCTGGGCCCCAGGGGGCCGCTGGTGTCGACCGGCCGGGTGCGCGCGGCGGGCAGCAGGGCGTGCGACCGCCATCCCGCGGAGTGCAGCACGGTCGTCCCCACGGGCAGGTCGGGGTCCCCGCTGGCCTCGACGACCCCGACGGCGCCTCCCTCCATGGGGGCGTTCAGCTCGTAGGGGTCGGTGTAGGTGCGCACTCCGGCCATCTTCCCGCGCATGTAGGGGTCGACGGAGAGCACCAGGTTGCGGATCAGCACCTCACCCGGTCCCGGGTCGGGCAGGGTGCGTTCGACCAGGGCGAAGTCCGTCTCGACGGGCTCGCCCTGGGGCCGGGCGACCAGGTGGAACTCCCGTGCTGTGGTCGGCATGGTTCTCCTCTGCGTACTCCGGTGCCGTGCGGTGTCCCTCCCACGTTCCCGGAGACGACCCTGCCATACCCGGCAGTAGGGGTGCGGAGGCGGGGTGCGGCACCCGGCGGAGGTGCCGGGTGCCGCGTCGCGGGCCGACCCGGGGGAACCGGGTCGGCCCGCGTCCGCCGGGCGGGGGCCGGCGCGCAGCGGACCGCCGCCTTGCCCGGGGAGCGCGGCACGCGGTTCCCCGCGGTCCCGCCGTCCCCGCGGCGGCCACGTCCTGCGCAGCCCGCGCTCGGGTTCCCCGGCGCACGGGGCGCGGCCGACGCCGTGCGGTTGCCCCGCCGGCGCCCCGTGTCCGGGTCCCGCCTCAGCGGCCGATGGTGTCCAGTTCGGCCATGTCCTCGTCGGACAGGGCGACCCCGGCTCCCGCGGCGTTCTCGCGCAGGTTGGGCGACCGACGAGGTGCCGGGGATGAGGAGGATGTTCGGCGACCGGCGCAGCAGCCAGGCCAGTGCCACCGACCGGGGGGGACGCCCCGACCCTGCGCGCCACCTTCGACAGCGTCTCGGACTGGAGCGGGGAGAAGCCGCCCAGCGGGAAGAACGGCACGTAGGCGATGCCGTCGGCGGCCAGCTCGTCCACCAGGGCGTCGTCCTCGCGGTAGGCCAGGTTGTACATGTTCTGCACGCACACGATCGGGGCGACGGAGCGGGCCTCCGCGATCTGCTCGGCGGTGGCGTTGCTGACGCCGAGGTGGCGGATCAGCCCCTCCTTCTGGAGCTCGGCCAGGGTCTGGAACGCCTCGCCGACGGGCTCGGGGACCGTGCCGGTCGCGTCGCCCAGCCGCAGGTTGACCAGGTCGAGCGTGTCCACGCCGAGGGAGTCGAGGTTCTCCTGCACCTGCTTTCGCAGGTCCTCGGGGCGCCGGGCCGGGGGCCACCCGCCGTTCTTGTCCCGGACCGCGCCCACCTTGGTGGCGATGAGCAGCGACTCCGGGTAGGGGTGCAGCGCCTCGCGGATCAGCTCGTTGGTGACGTGCGGGCCGTAGGCGTCGCTGGTGTCGATGTGGGTGATCCCCAGGTCCACCGCCTCGCGCAGGACGGCCAGGGCGCCCTCGCGGTCGGCGGGCGGCCCCATGACCCCCGGTCCCGCGAGCTGCATGGCGCCGTAGCCGAACCGGGTGACCGTCGAGTCCCCCAGCGTCCAGGTGCCGCCGGGAAGCCGGGTGCTGGTCGTGCTCATGGTGTTCCTCTCGCTTCTGCTCGGGTTGGTGCCGACTGGCGTTTCCCGATTCTGCGCGCGATACTTCCCTTTGGGAAGTAGGCACTTTAAAGTGCGTAACCCACCCAGAAGATCGTGTGAGGTGAGTGCGTGATGACGACGCGGACCGAGGAGACGGGGCCGAGCGGTGCGGCCTACAACGCGTTCCTGGCCGTGTGCCCGAGCCGCATGCTCCTGGACCGGCTCGCGAACAAGTGGGTCGTGCTGGTGCTGTGTGCTCTCGGCGGCGACGCGGAGAAGGCTCCGGACGTGCCGGCCGCCCCCACGGCGCTGCGGTACTCGGAACTGGCCCGGCTGCTGTCGGGGGTGAGCCAGAAGATGCTGACGCAGACCCTGCGCTCGCTGGAGCGCGACGGCCTGCTCACCCGAACGGTGGTCCCCACGGTGCCCGTGACCGTCACCTACGAGCTGACCGACCTCGGCCTCTCCCTCCTCGGTGTGGTCCGCCGGCTTCGGGAGTGGGCCCAGTCCCACATGGACGACGTGCTGGCCCACCGCGAGAAGTACGACGCCCGCGCCTGAGCGGGGCCGCCCGGAACCGGTCCGTCCCCTGCTCGCTCCCGGCGGGTCGGGCCGCCTCCGCTGCCGTGGCCCGGACGGCCCCGCTGCACCCGGAGGAGCGGGACGGCGGCGGGTGTTCCCGGCAGCGGCCGAACAGCGTTTGGGAGCCGGTCCGCCGGGAAGCGGGCAGGCCGGGAGGTGCCCACATGATGAGCCCCATGGACCGCCAGCGCCACGTCGGCGACACCGCCGACATCGGTGCTTCGGAGAAGCGGTACTCGCACTGGGGGCGGCCCAGCTCGTGGATCGCCGTGGCCCTGATGATCGTCGGCTTCCTGGTGGGCGGGGTCGGCCTGACCCTGGGACCGCCCGTGTGGGCCGTCGTGGTCGCCGGTGCGGTGCTCTTCCTCATCGGCATGGCCGTCGCCTACTTCGTCGACATCTTCAAGGACACCGGGGTGTCCGAGGAGCCGGAGGAGTACCAGGACGACAGCTTCGAGCACGGGGACCACTCCCTCGGCTCGGAGCGGGAGGCGCAGGACGGCCGGGGCCGCTGAGGCCCCGGCCGCCGACGGGCTCAGCCGCGCCCGCGGAAATGCTCCCCGTTCTGCCGCGGCGCGGCGGGCCGTCCGCCGCGCCGGTGCGCGGGGCCGCCCCGGTCGCCGCCGCGGCGGGGCCGCTCCTCGGCTTCTCCCGCGAAGCGGCGGCCGCGGCCGCCCCGCGTGCCCTCCGCGCGGTGCCTGCGGGGGTGGCCGCGCCGCTGCGGCGGCTCGACCGGCTCCGTCCACGGCAGTCCCGGAGGCTGCTGGGCCCCGGTGAGCTCGCACAGCAGTGCGTCCCCGGGGGCGACCAGGTGCTGGGCGGCCCGCACTCCCGCCTCCTCCAGCAGGCGGCGGGCCCGGCGGCGCTGGTCGGGCGCGACGATGGAGACCACCCGGCCGGACTTCCCGGCGCGGGCGGTGCGCCCGCCCCGGTGCAGGTAGTCCTTGTGGCCCGCGGGCAGGTCCACGTTGAGCACCAGGTCGACGCCGTCGACGTGGATGCCGCGCGCGGCGACGTCGGTGGCCACCAGGGCCCGCACGCGCCCCTCGCGGAAGCCGGCGAGGGTGCGGGTGCGCACGCTCTGGCTCTTGCCGCCGTGCAGTGCGGCGGCGGGCACCCCGGCGTCGGCCAGCTTCCGGCTGAGGAGGTCGGCGCGGTGCTTGCTGCGGACGAAGAGGATGGTGCCGCCCTCTCGGGCGGCGATCTCGGTGACGATCCGGTCCCGGTCGCGGGGCAGCACCCGCAGCAGGTGGTGTTCCATGGTGGCGACCTGGGAGACCGGCGGGTCGACGGAGTGGACGCGCGGGTCGGCGGTGTAGCGGCGGACCAGCGTGTCGACGTCGCCGTCCAGGGTGGCGGAGAACAGCAGGACCTGACCGCCGGGGCGGACCTGGTCGAGCAGGCGGCTGACCTGCGGCAGGAAGCCCATGTCGCACATCTGGTCGGCTTCGTCGAGCACGGTCGCCTCGACCGCGCCGAGGGAGCAGGCGCCCTGCTCGACCAGGTCGGTCAGGCGGCCGGGGGTGGCGACCAGCAGGTCGACGCCGCGGCGCAGTTCGCTGATCTGCCTGCCGTAGGGGCTGCCGCCGACCACGTCGCCCACGCGCACGCCCAGCACCCGGGCGTAGGGCCGCAGGGCGTCGCGCACCTGGTGGGCGAGTTCGCGGGTGGGCACCAGGACCAGGCAGCGGGGCCGTCGGGGCGCGGAGCGGGCCCGGGCGGCCCGCAGCAGCACGGGCAGGCCGAAGGCCAGGGTCTTGCCCGACCCGGTGCGCCCGCAGCCGAGCACGTCGCGGCCCGCGAGCGCGTCGGGGATGGCGGCGGACTGGATCGGGAACGGGGTGGTCAGGCCGTTCTCGGTGAGCTTCGCGACGACCGCCCCGGGCAGTCCGAGTCCACCGAAGGAGGGGCGTGCGGCAGTGTCCGTCAAGTGACGTCAACCTTCCTCATGGGTCGGCCGCGTTGCGAGGAAGGCTCGGGCCGGGTCAGGAAGGGCCGCGACGGTCGCACAGACGCGTCGGGTGGAGACGCGCCACGGGGGTTCGGTCCCCGGCGCTCGCAACGGCCCGGCGCGCCGGATGCGCGCAGCAGAACTCGGCCGTTGCGCCCAACATACCAGTCCGGTTCGGGCGGGCCGGTTCCCGGCGGCCGGTCCCGGTCATCGGGAGTGCGCGGCCAGCGCGGCGAGCCTGGCGAGCTGCGCGGTGCGCTCGGCCGCGGCCTGCGTCTCCAGGTCGTTGCGTCCGGCCTGGAGCAGCAGTTCCTTGGTGGCCCGCGCCGCGTCTGCGGGCACCGCCAGCAGTTGCGCCACCAGGTCGTCGACGGCGGTCTCCAGTTCGGCGTCGGGGACGACCCGTTCGGCCAGCCGCAGCCGGTCGGCCTCGGCGGCGTCGATCGTACGGGCGGTCAGGCACAGCTCGACGGCGCGGTTGACGCCCACCAGCTCCACCAGGGGCTTGGTTCCGGTGAGGTCGGGAACCAGGCCCAGCGCCGGCTCCTTCATGCAGAGCTGCGCGGTGTCGGACAGGATGCGGATGTCGCAGGAGAGCGCGAGCTGGAATCCCGCACCGATGGCGTGTCCGCGCACCGCGGCGACGGAGACGAGGTCGGCGCGCCGCAGCCACAGGAAGCCCTCCTGGTAGGAGGCGATGGTCTGCTCCAGGGCGGCGGCCCCCTCGGGGCCGCGGGACAGCAGGGTGAGCGGTGTCGGCACGCCGTCGACGTCGCCGGGGCGGAACATGTCCAGGTCGATCCCGGAGGAGAAGGCCGGACCTTTCCCGGTGACGACGACGATTCGGACACCCTGGGGAAGGGTGTGGCCGATTCGGGCCAGCTCGGTCCACATCCGGCCGGTCATGGCGTTGCGCCGGTGGGGTCGCGACAGCGTGATCCGTGCGACTTCTCCGTCGACCGCCAGCTCCAGGCCGGCCGCGGCCAGTTCCTCCGCCGTGGGTGCCGTCATCTGCGCCATCGCACGCCTTTCACCCGTGGGGCTGCGAGCCCACCCGCTTCCTACCGATCAGTAACATAGCAGTCCGCGGGGCGGCGTGCCGCGGAGTCACCTCCGGCTGCGCCGGGTGGCCCCTCCTCTGCCGCGCAGGGTCGCACCGGCCTCGGTCAGCAGCCGGTGCACGAAGCCGTAGGACCGGCCGGTGGCCGCGGCCAGGGAGCGGATGCTCTCACCGTTGTCGTAGCGCCGCTTCAGGTCAGAGGCCAGATCCGACCGCTCGTCTCCGGTCACCCGGGTGCCCTTTCTCAACGTCTCGGCCACGAGTACCTCCCGATCTCTCGGCACGGCAACGAAGTCGCTCCTGCCATGATCAGACATGGCGGCTCCAGTGGGCTACCCATTGAGACCGGAAAACCACGTGCATCGCCGCCGGACCGTGTTTCGGTCCTCGCGAAACCAGGTCCGAAACAGCTCAGGCCAGCGCGATGAGGTCGGTGAACTCCGCGTCCCACAGGTCCTCCACGCCGTCGGGGAGGAGGATGACCCGCTCCGGCTGCAACGCCTCCACCGCGCCCTCGTCGTGGGTCACCAGGACGATCGCCCCCCGGTAGTTGCGCAGCGCACTGAGGATCTCCTCCCGGCTGGCCGGGTCCAGGTTGTTGGTGGGCTCGTCCAGCAGCAGCACGTTGGCGCTGGAGACGACCAGCGCGGCCAGCGCCAGCCGGGTCTTCTCCCCGCCCGAGAGCACCCCGGCGGGCTTGTCCACGTCGTCGCCGCTGAACAGGAAGGACCCCAGCACCCTGCGGGCCTCCACCTCGGGCAGGTCCGGCGCGGCGCTCATCATGTTCTCCAGCACCGTGCGGTCGGTGTCCAGGGTCTCGTGCTCCTGGGCGTAGTAGCCCAGCCGCAGCCCGTGCCCCCGGATCACGCGGCCGGTGTCGGGTTCCTCCAGTCCGGCCAGCAGGCGCAGCAGCGTGGTCTTGCCCGCACCGTTCAGCCCGAGGACGACCACCCGGCTGCCCCGGTCGACGGCCAGGTCCACCCCGGAGAAGACCTCCAGCGACCCGTAGGACTTGCTCAGCCCCTCGGCCGCCAGCGGGGTGCGCCCGCTGGGCGCGGGGTCGGGGAAGCGCAGCTTGGCGACCCGTTCGACGGTCCGCTCCTCCACCGACTCCAGCAGCCGCTCGGCCCGCTGGAGCATCTGCTGGGCCGCGCGCGCCTTGGTCGCCTTGGAGCGGAACCGCTCGGCCTGCTTCTGCAGCGCCGACGCCTGCTTCTCGGCGTTGGCCCGCTCCCGCCTGCGCCGCCGCTCGTCGGCCTCGCGCTGCTTCAGGTACGCCTTCCAGCCCATGTTGTAGACGTCGATGACGCTGCGGGTGGCGTCCAGGTAGAACACCTTGTTGACGACGTGCTCGACCAGGTCCACGTCGTGGCTGATGACGATGAGCCCGCCCTGGTGCGCCTTGAGGAAGTCGCGCAGCCAGACGATGGAGTCGCCGTCGAGGTGGTTGGTGGGCTCGTCCAGCAGCAGCGTGTCGGCTCCGCTGAACAGGATGCGGGCCAGTTCCACGCGCCGCCGCTGCCCGCCGGAGAGGGTGCGCAGCGGCTGGGTGAGGATGCGCTGGTCCAGGCCCAGGCTGGAGGCGATGGAGGCGGCCTCGGCCTCGGCCGCGTAGCCGCCGAGGACGTGCAGCCGCTCCTCCAGCCGCGCGTAGGCGCGCACCCCCTGGTCGCGGATCTTCGGCACGTCGCTGGCCATCTTCTGCTCGGCCTCGCGCAGCTTGCGCAGCACCTCGTCGATGCCGCGCGCCGACAGGATGCGGTCCCGGGCCAGCACGTCCAGGTCGCCGGTGCGCGGGTCCTGCGGCAGGTAGCCGATCGTGCCCGACGTGGTGACCTTCCCCGAGGCCGGAATCCCCTCCCCGGCCAGCACCTTGGTCAGCGTGGTCTTGCCCGCGCCGTTGCGGCCGACCAGGCCGATCCGGTCTCCGGGTCCCACCTGGAAGGAGGTGGGCTCCAGCAGCAGGCGTGCACCCACACGGAGTTCGAGGTCAGAGGCGATGAGCATGAGTCTTCGAGGGCTTTCTCGCTACGGCTGCGGAGTGGGCCGGGCACCCGGGCGCCGCGGTCGGCGGCGGAGGGGAGGGGCCTCGGTCCGGGGAGGTCGCACCCGACAACCCTAGTCGCTGCGGTGCGCGGGAACCGCCGGTCCTCTCGCTTCGACGGCTCGCGCACACCGATTATTCCCCGGCGCCGCCGGTGCGGCGCTCCTCCGCCGTCTCCCCGCCCTCGGGGCGTCCGGTCGGCCGTGCCGTGACCGGGGGCGGGACGGCGGGGCGGTCCGGGCCTGTCCCCTCCGCCTTCTGCACTTCCTGGGTGTGCGCCTCGGCCGTGGCGAACGGCCGGTTGCGCAGCAGCGCGGCCAGCACCGCGGCGATCGGCGTGGCCAGGAACGCCCCGGTGATGCCGCCGATGATGGACCCCACGGAGATGGAGAGCAGGACCACGGCCGAGGGCAGTTCGAGGGAGCGCCCGTAGACGCGGGGGGCGATGATGTGGCTCTCCAACTGCTGCACGGCCAGCGTCCCGGCCAGCACGACCAGCGCCATCCACAGCCCCTCGACCACCAGCGCCACCAGCACCGAGACGAGTCCGGCCAGGAACGCCCCGATGATCGGCAGGAACGCGCCGATGAAGGTGAGGATGACCAGCGGCATCACCAGGGAGAGGTCGTCCCAGAACACGAAGAGCAGGACCGCGCCGATGCCGATCGCGTCGATGAGGCCGACGAGCGCCACACCGCGCACGTAGCGGCCCATGACGTCGTAGGTGACGTCCCCGGCGACCCGCAGCGCCTGGCGGGTGGGCAGCGGGAACAGCGAGCGCACCCACCGCATCAGCTCGTCGCCGGAGTGCACGAAGTACACGGTCAGCACGATGACCAGGATGAGTCCGACCAGCACCTCGCCGACCGCGACCGCACCGGCCCAGGCGCCGCTGATCAACTGGCTGCTGTTGCGCTGGATCCACTCCTGGGCCCTGGCGACCCAGTCGTTGATCAGCCGGTCGTCCATCCCGAAGGAGGAGGCGAGCTGTTGCAGGGTGGTGATCGACTCGTTGATGCTGGCGACGATGGCGTCGAAGCCGGAGACCGCGGGCAGCACGATGAGGGTGACGACCCCGCCGAAGACGACGACCGCGCCCAGCACGCTGACGGTCGTGGACAGCCCCCGTCCGAGCCCGCGTCTGCGCAGCCACTCGGTGGGCGGCATGAGCAGCGCGGTGACGAACACCGCGAGGATGACGGGGATGACCACCACCCGGATGTAGATGGCGCCCCACAGGATCAGCGCGACCACCACGCCGATGACGAGCAGCCGCCAGGCGGCGTCGCTGACCTTGCGCAGCAGGTCGTCCTCCACGTCGGGGACGGGCGGGGCCTCCTCCACCACCACGCGGACCTCCCGCTCGGGCAGCCGTATGCGTCCGACGCTCCTCCCGAGCGGCCATCCGCTCGGCCATTTCCAGCGCACTCCGATCCCCTCTTCCCGATTGTCGTGTCTGGGCCCCGCGTGCCCCGTCAATGGTGGCACCTCTCGGGCTGCGGCGTCCGCGGTTCGCCCGGAGAGTCAGATACCCCAGGTGCTGCGCTGCGATCCGACGGGCACCACCTCGTTGCCGAACGGCGCCAGGGCGACCGGGATGAGCTTGAGGGAGGCCCAGGCCATGGGGATGCCGATGACCGTGACCGCCAGCGCGAACGCGGTGGCGACGTGCTCCAGGGCCAGCCACCATCCGGCCACGATGATCCAGATGATGTTGGCGACGGTGCTGCCGGTGCCCGCTCCGGGCTTGCGCACCAGCTCCCGCCCGAACGGCCACAGCGCGTAGCCGGCCATGCGGAAGGAAGCCACGCCGAAGGGAATCGTCACCACCAGGACGCAGCAGATCAGTCCAGCGAGAGCGTAGCCGACCGCCAGCCAGAATCCCGCGACGAACAGCCAGATGACGTTGAGAACGAAACGCAGCAGGGCCACGAGGCACACCTTTTTCTGTCCGGTTCTGCGCTCTCCGGCCGCAATCGCGCGCGGCCGGGCTTCCACGGGTATGACGGCGGGGCGCCGACCGGAGTTCCGGATCCCCCGGACCGCCCGTTCCCGGCCCGGAGAGCCGCGCCCGCCGTCCGCGGCACGGACCGCCGGACTGTGATCCGGTTATCAGACCCGCACCCTGGCCGGGGACCGGGCGCCCGCATACGATGGACGGTACTCGGGTCCGTGGCCCGGGTCATGCACATCTTCAACCGGGTCCCGGACTCGCTCCGGGGCTTCCGGGCCGAAGATCCGATTTCGATAACGGTTGGGCGAGTAATTTCCCCACCCCCGTGCGAAATCGGGACCGGGGATGGCATGATTACGTACCGGCTCGCAGGGAGAGCGTTTCCATCGCCTCCGCAGCCTTCAGCGTGAGCACTCGCCGGTTCCGGCGAATCTGTGCCAAGTGCTCTCAACCTCACGGGAACACCTGAGCGGAGCACAGCGTTACTGCTGTGCTGGGTGTCTCACGCGGCTTTACCCGGTTTGTTCATCAAGCTTGCACACAGCTTACAGCGATTTCATGTAGAGGTGGTTCAACCATGTCTCAGGTACGCCGGCAGGCCACGCTGCGCCCCCGCCCGAGCTGGGGGTGGCAGGATGCCGCCGCGTGCCGGGGCGAGGACCTTGTGCTCTTCTTCGGCCCCGACGGCGAACGCCAGCCGGAACGGGAGATCCGCGAGCGCAAGGCCAAGGAGATCTGCGCTCACTGCCCTGTCCGCACCGAGTGTCTCGACTACGCGATCTCGCGTCCCGAGAAGTACGGCACCTGGGGTGGACTCAACGAGGACGAGCGCGCGTCCGAGCGCCGGCGTCGCATGCGCCGCGCCAACGCAGCCTGATTCTGCCGCCCCGGCTGGGAGTACTCTTCACCGTTCCCTCCCACACCGGCGATATCGCCCGACCCCGACGGTCGTTCACCGTGGCGCCCTGACGCTTCGCGTCAAGGGCGCCACGGTGTTGTTTCCGGCACTTGGCCGGATCCGGTCACAGGTGACGGTCGAACCACTCGGCCGCCTGCACGCCGACGCGGCGCCACTCCTCGGGACGGTGCAGCAACTGCTCGGCGCCCGCCACCGCCTCCAGCGCGGTGGGCGCGCTCACCTGCGCGAGAGTCCACTCGGCGAGCTCGCGCACGAAGGAGTCGCTCCCCTGCACCAGGACCAGGGTGGGGGCGCGCACCCTGGCCAGCGCCTCGTCCGCCAGGTCGACGCGGCCCCCGTGCGTGACCACCGCCGCCACCTCCTCCGGCCGCAGCGCGGCGGCCTCCAGGGCTCCCGGGGCGGCCCGTCCCGTGCCCAGCAGCGCGACGGGCGCGTCGGCCACCGCGGGCGTGCGGCGCACCCAGTCCACCCCGGCCGCCATCCGCTCCCCCAGGAGGCCGGGGTCCACCTCCTCGGTCTCGGTACCGGTCTCCTCCGGGGTGAGCAGGTCGAGCAGCAGGGTCGCGTACCCCGCGGCGCGCAGCACCGTCCCGATGGCCTGGTTGTGGGGGGTGAGGCGGCCGTGCCCCGAGGCCAGGACGACCGTGCCGCGCACCACCGAGGGCACGACGAGCTCCCCGACGAGCTCGGTGCCGTCCGCCTCGATGCGCGCCCGCTGCCGGGAGTCCCCGCTCTCCCCCAGGTCCCGGTGCTCGGCCAGCAGTGCGGCCGCCTGTCCCTCGTCCAGCCCGCCGGAGTCCCGGTACCAGTGGTCCAGGGAGCGGAAGTGGTCGGGCACGGCGAGCGTCACGATGCGGTCGGCCTCGGCGCGCAGGTCCTCCACCGCCTCGGCCGAGGCCACGGGGAGGGCCAGCACCAGCCGCGCCGGTCGGTGGCGGCGCACCATCCGCAGCGCCGCGCGGGCGGTGCCGGCGGTGGCCGCGCCGTCGTCCACCACGACCACGTCGCGGTCGGTCAACTGCGGCATGGCCCGCGCCCCCCGGTAGGCCTCGCGCAGGTGCGCGACCCGGACGCGCGCGTCCGCGACCGCGCCGGAGAGCCGCCTGCGCGGGATCCGCAGCCGGGCCAGTGCGGCGTCGTCGTAGCAGACGTGCCCGTCCTCGGTGACCGCGCCCAGCTCCACCCCGGGGTGGTCGGGCAGGACGACCCGCTCCACCACCGCCACGTCCAGCGGGGCGTCCAGCAGCCGGGCCAGTTCCGCACCGACCCGCACCCCGTTGCCGGGCAGCGCGACGACGACGGGAGCGGCTCCGGCGACCGAGCGCACGCGTTCGGCGAGCCGGTGCCCGGCCGCAGTCCGGTCGGGGAAGGGCAGCGATACGGGTAGTGGACTCACAGCGACCACCGCAGACTCGTTCGGGCAAGCAGAGCGTTACTGCCCTACCCGCTCCGCGGTGCCCGTCAACCCCTCGGAGTCGGTTGTTTTCCCCTGTCAACGGGTAAAGAAGTGGTGATCGGCCCCTTGGTCCCCTCCGCCGCGGACGCCCCGTCCGCCAGCACCGACATCACCAGAGCGTCGTGGCGGCGCCCCTCCCACAGCAGGGCGTCGCGCAGTCGGCCCTCGACGGTGAAGCCGCAGGCGCGGTAGGCGGCGATGGCGCGCATGTTGAACGCGTAGACGCGCAGCCAGACCCGGTGCAGCCCCACCTCCTCGAAGGCGTAGCGCAGCAGCAGCCGGGTGGCCTCCTGTCCCAGGCCGCGCCCGGTGAACTCGATGGACGACAGCGCGATGCGGTAGGCGGCGCTCTCGTTGTGGACGTCGATGTCGGTCAGGGACAGTCGGCCGTAGAACCGGTCGTCGGGGTTGCCGAGGATGGCCAGGTCGAGCCGTTCGTGGTCGTCGGCGCGGGTGCGGCACCACTCCTCGACCTCCCGCCGGTCGGGGAGGCGGTGCGTGCCGGTGAGGCGCCGGATCTCCGGGTCGAGCATCGCGGCGTACAGCGCGTCGGCGTGCTCGGGTGCGAGGGGGACCAGCCTGACCCGCTCCCCCACGAGCACCGGCTTGCGTCGCAGCACGCTCACGTCGATCACCGAGGAAGGCCCCCTCACCCGTGCCGGAGGTACGCAGACCTCCTATCTAGTGGCGTTCGGGGGATTACGCAACCTCCGTGGAGGGGCCTAGGATCACCCGGAGTGATCTGCGCTGGCCCCGGCGGTGCGGGTCGCTCCGTTCCAACCCTGCGCTGGAGGCCCTCTTGTCCGATCATCCGCCGATTGCGTCCGCGCCCGACGCCGAGGCACGGCGCGCGCGGCTCGGCGTCGCCGGGCTGTTCACGGTCAACGGGCTCGGCTACCCCTCCGTGGTGCCGTGGCTGCCCGCGATCAAGGACAACCTGGAGCTGTCCAACGCCGCCCTGGGCACCGCCATCGCCACCATGCCGCTGGGGGCGCTGCTGACCGGGATGCTCGCCGGGCCGCTCATCGCCCGGTTCGGCAGCGGACGCACCGCGGTGGTCTGCGGCCTGCTGTCGGCGTGGATGCTGCCGGTGGTCGCGCTGGCGCCCAACTGGTGGGTGCTGGCGGCGGCGCTGTTCGTCATCGGCTCCGCGGACACCTGGGCCGACTCGGCGATGAACGCCCACGGGCTGCGGGTGCAGCGCCGCTACGGCCGCAGCATCATCAACACCTTCCACGCGGTGTGGAGCATCGCGGCGGTCACGGGCGGCCTGCTGGGGTCGGCCGCGATCGGGCTGGGCGTTCCCCTGCTGCTCCACCTGGTGGGAACGGCGGTGGCACTCACCGCGGTGTCGCTGGCCTCCTCCCGGATGCTGCTGAGCGGCCCCGAGCACGCCGAGCGCGCCGACGGTCACACCTTGGACGGCTCCCGGCTCCGGCCGACCGCCAGGGCGCTGGGGCTGGTGGCGGCACTGGGCGCGCTGCTGATGCTGGCGGGCGCGGTCGAGGACGCGGCGGCCTCGTGGGGCGGGGTCTACCTGCTCGACGAGATCGGCGCGGCGTCCTTCCTCGCCGGACTGCCGTTCATGGCCTGCCAGGCGATGATGACGCTGGGGCGGCTGGTGGGCGACCGGCTCACCGACGCCTTCGGAGCGGTGGCGGTGGCCCGTACGGGGCTGCTGCTGTCGGCGGCGGGCCTGGGCGGTGCGCTGCTGCTGCCGGGAGTGGCGACGGCCGTGGTGGGCTTCGCCCTGTGCGGGCTGGGCGTGGCCACCCTGTTCCCGCTGACCCTGGCCGCGGCCGGGGAGGTCCCGGGGGTGCGCAGCGGTGACGGGGTGGCCGCGGTGTCCTGGCTGGCGCGGCTGGGCTTCCTGGCCTTCCCGCCGGTGGTGGGCCTGGTCGCCGACGCGGTCTCGCTGCGGGCCGGCCTGGTCCTCGTCCCGGCCGCCGCGCTGGTGGCGGCCTGCCTGGCGTGGAGCCTGCGCCCGCAGCAGCCCGCGGGAGGCGGCTGACGCGGCGGCGGGGCGGGGCGCCCGGCCCCGCGCCCCGGCCCGGTCAGGCGCAGGTGTCGAGCATGGCGGACAGGCCCTCGTAGTCCTGCTCGGACACCGGCAGGTCGTAGCGGTACAGCACGTCGATGTAGAGGACGGCGTAGGTGCACTGGAAGCCCTCGTAGGGCTGCCACTCGCCGGGACCGGAGTCGCTCTTCTCCCGGTTGGCCGGGCCGTCGGAGGCCAGCAGGTTGCCGGGGTCGTTGGCGAACTCCACGCGGGTGTCGCGGTCCCACCGGCTGGCGCCCATGCGCCAGGCCAGGGAGAGCGGCACCACGTGGTCGATCTGCACCGCCTGCGGCTTCTCGGAGGTGAACTCGATGGTCGCACCGGTGTAGGGGTCGTGCAGCGTGCCGGAGAGGACCTTGCAGCCGTCGGAGGCGAGCTGCACGTTCTCCAGGTCACGGGCGAGGATGTCGTTGCGGGTGGAGCAGCCGTTGCCGTCGGTGTCGATCCATCCGCTGCCGAACTCGTCGCGGTCGTAGTCGCCGCGCGGGGCGGGTTCGGCGATCGGGATCTCCCCCAGCCGCTGCCGGGCCTCGACCGCGTCCGCGTCGCCTTCGGGCGCCTGCGACTCGGCCGTGGCGGGCACGTCCGCCTCGATCTCCTCCAGTTCGGCCAGCAGGTCGTCGAGGGCCTGGCAGCCGGTCAGGGCGAGGACGGCCGCGGCTGCGGCAGCCGCGAGGCGGAGGCGCGTTCTTCTGTTGTGCGATGCGGGGGGCATGCGGGTCTCAGTCTCCTGTCTGTGGTCGGGGGGTCGTGGCCTGCTCCGTCACGGCGGTGGAACCGACCGGGGTACGGGGGGCGGGCTCCTGCGTGCGGACCGGCTCTGAGCTGGGGAGAGTCCGACGATCAGGTTCTTTCCCCGTCTCCGGCTCGGAAACCCTGCGCTCCGGTTCGGAGTCGCGCGCCAGGCGTTGCAGGGCCTCCTCGTGGCGTTCCGCCAGGCGCTTGGCCCTGGCCTGGCGGCGTGCGGCGAGCGCGGCCCTGGCCTGGGCGGTCTCGGGGGTCGGCCACAGGGCGTCGATCTCGGCGTTGAGGGAGGATCCGGCGAGCACCGCCACGGCCATGAGGTACAGCCAGATCAGGATGACGATGGGCGCGGTGAGCGACCCGTAGAGATCGGCCTGTCCGAATGAGGCGTTGAGGTAGAACCGCAGTCCCACCGCGCCGAGCAGCAGGATCAGCACCGCCGCGGCCGCGCCGGGCAACTGCCGCACCGGCGGGGTCCGCACGGGCACGCTCAGCGTGTAGAGGGCGACGATGCAGACCAGGCAGAGCAGGCCCACCAGCGGCCAGTAGGACAGGTGCAGATAGCCGGACGCGGCGGGCAGCAGCGCGCGGACCACGTCCGGGCCGGCCACGATGACCGGCAGCACGACCAGCGCGAACAACAGCGCCCCCAGGTAGGCGACGAAGGCGAGCAGGCGGCGGCGCAGGTAGCCGCGGACCCCGTCCAGTCCGTAGGCGATGGTGATGGCCTCGATGAACACGCTCATCGCGCGCGAGCCGGACCACAGCGACACCAGGAAGCTCAGCGAGAGCACCCCGCTGCCGGCGCCGTCCAGGAAGTCGTCCACCAGGGGGGTGACCGCGGTGTCCACCGTCTCGGCGGTCAGCACGGTGGCAGCCAGGTCCAGCATCCAGGCGCGGATCTCCAGGACCGTCTCGCGGCCGAGCACCGAGCTGAGGCGGCCCAGCGCGCCGACCAGGCCGAGCAGCAGGGCGGGCAGGGACAGCAGGGAGAAGAAGGCGGACTCGGCGGCCAGGCCCAGGACGCGGACCCGCATCGCGGAGCGCACGGTACGCACGACCAGCGTGGCGGCGGTCCCGGAGCGGGGGTGGCGGTCGGGCCAGGTCTCGACCGTCTCGCGGACCCATTCCGGGTTCACCCATTTCGGCAGCACTCTTCCGAACATAGCCGAGCTGCCGGTACACCCCCAGGAGTGGGGAGGACCGTCGTCGTTTCCACGCCGTTCCGTTGGCGGTCCGTGACCGGGACCGCCGCCCCGGCCTCTTGTGACACGCCTCACGACCTCTTTTTCCCCCCTGCCGGGTAGACAAATGTTTCAGGGTCATGACATTGTCGTTGTCATGACTGCTGCCATCGACCCCATGCTCTGCGTGCGACGCCACGTGGATTACCTTCGGGTCCGCAGCGCCATCTGTCGCAACGTCGCCTGATCTCTCAGCCGCCTTGTAGCAGTTCCGCCTTCGGGCGCGCTCGGCGCCGACGTTGCCCCTCCTTCCTCCGCTCCGCCCGCCGCGTGGGGAGTCCGGCCGGACGGGCCTCGGTCCGAGGCGCGCCCCCGACCGCAACCCGACCGCGTTCGACCGGACTCGCAGAGTCACGGTCCGCGCCCCCGGTGGACGTCACAGACTCGGAGGACCAGCGATGCCGTCCGCATCAACACCGACCGGCCGCCCCGTCAGGAAGACGACGCGCCCGCGCCGAGGCGAGGGGCAGTGGGCTCTCGGCTACCGCGAGCCGCTCAACAAGAACGAGGAGACGAAGAAGAACGACGACGGGCTCAACGTCCGCCAGCGCATCATCGACATCTACTCCAAGCGGGGCTTCGACTCCATCGACCCGGCCGACCTGCGCGGACGCTTCCGCTGGTACGGGATCTACACGCAGCGCGCCCCAGGCATCGATGGCGGCAAGACCGCGGTGCTGGAGCCGGAGGAGCTCGACGACCGCTACTTCATGATGCGGGTGCGCACCGACGGCGGGCAGCTCAACGTCGCCCAGTTGCGGGTCCTGTCGGAGCTGTCCACCGCCTACGCGCGCGACACCGCCGACATCACCGACCGGCAGAACATCCAGATGCACTGGGTGCAGATCGAGGACGTTCCCACCATGTGGGAGCGGCTGGAGAGCGTGGGGCTGACCACCACGGAGGCGTGCGGTGACACCCCCCGCGGCATGCTGGGCTGTCCGCTGGCCGGGATCGCCGCGGACGAGATCATCGACTCCACCCCGCACATCCGCCAGATCGTCGCCGACCACATCGGCAGCCCGCTCTTCTCCAACCTGCCGCGCAAGTTCAAGACCGCGGTCGACGGCTGCTCGGTGCACTGCACCAACCACGAGATCAACGACGTGGCCTTCGTCGGCGTCATCGGCCCCGACGGCAAGCCCGGCTACGACCTGTTCGTCGGCGGCGGCCTGTCCACCAACCCGATGTTCGCCCAGCGGCTCGGCGCGTTCGTCCGCCCCGACCAGGTCAGCGAGGTGTGGGCGGGGGTCTGCTCGGTCTTCCGCGACTACGGCTACCGCCGCCTGCGGCACCGCGCCCGCATCAAGTTCCTGCTCAAGGACTGGGGTGTGGCGAAGTTCCGCGAGGTGCTGGAGAAGGAGTACCTGGGCTACTCGCTGCCCGACGGCCCCGCTCCGGAGCTCGACCCGGGCACCCGGCGCGACCACGTGGGCGTGCACCGCCAGAAGGACGGCCGCTTCTACGTGGGCTTCGCCCCGCGCGTGGGCCGGGTCAGCGGCACCCTGCTGGGCCGCATCGCCGACATCGCCGAGGCGCACGGCTCCGACCGCGTCCGCACCACCGCCGACCAGAAGCTGGTGATGCTGGACATCACCGAGGACCGGCTGGACTCGGTCGTGGCCGCGCTGGAGGCCGAGGACTTGCAGGTCAGCCCGAGCGTCTTCCGCCGCCAGACGATGGCCTGCACCGGCATCGAGTACTGCAAGCTCGCCATCGTCGAGACCAAGCAGCGCGCCATGCACCTGATCGACGAGCTGGAGCGGCGCCTGCCCGACTTCACCGAGCCGCTGACCATCAACGTCAACGGCTGCCCCAACGCCTGCGCCCGCACCCAGATCGCCGACATCGGCCTGAAGGGCCAGTTGGTCGTCGACGCCGACGGCAACCAGGTGGAGGGCTTCCAGGTGCACCTGGGCGGCGGCCTCGGCTTGCAGTCCGGGTTCGGCCGCAAGATCCGCGGTCTCAAGACCACCGCCGAGGCCCTGCCCGACTACGTCGAGCGGGTGCTGCGGCGCTTCACCGAGCAGCGGCAGGACGGCGAGACCTTCGCGGAGTGGGTGGCGCGCGCCGACGAGGCGGACCTCAAGTGAGCCGCCGGACCGGGAGCGCGGAAGGGGGCCTGGGCCGTGAGTGAGCGGGCCGCCCCCTACTACTGCCCCTACTGCGGGGACGAGGACTTGCAGCCGCACGAGGGCGACGGGACCAGGGGCGAGGGCTACGCCTGGGAGTGCGGCTCGTGCGCCCGGGTGTTCCGCGTCAAGTTCGTGGGCCTGCGCGCCTCCGCCTTCACCGACACCCGACACACCACGCCGAGCGGGGAGGAGAACCGTTGAACGTCACGGTCGACGGTGCGGCGTTCGCCGCCGAGGCAGCCGCGGAACTGGAGGAGGCCAGCGCCACCGAGATCATCCGGTGGGCCGCCGACACCTTCGGCGACCGGCTGTGCGTGACCTCGTCGATGGCCGACGCCCTCATGGTGGACCTGGTGTCCAGGGTGGTGCCGGGGATCGACGTGATCTTCCTGGACACCGGATACCACTTCCCCGAGACGCTGGGCACCCGCGACGCCGTCGCGCAGACCTACCCGGTCAACCTGATCACCGTGGAGCCGACGCGCACGGTGGCCGAGCAGGACCGGGACCTGGGTCCCCGGCTGTACGGCCGCGACCCCAACCTCTGCTGCCACCTGCGCAAGGTGGAGCCGTTGCAGCGGGCGCTGGAGCCGTACGACGCGTGGCTGACCGGGCTGCGCCGCGACGAGGCGGTGACCCGCCGCAACGTGGGCGTGGTGCAGTGGGACGCCCGCAAGCGGAAGATCAAGGTCAACCCGATCGCCCGGTGGACCCAGGACGACGTGGACGCCTACATCGCCGAGCACGGGGTGCTGGTCAACCCGTTGCAGTACGACGGCTACCCCTCCATCGGCTGCGCGCCGTGCACCCAGCGCGTCGCCGAGGGGGCCGATCCGCGCAGCGGACGCTGGGCGGGGACGGGGAAGGTCGAATGCGGTCTCCACGTGTGAGCGGCCGCCGGACGCCCTCCCCCAGCGGGATCCCCCTGGTCGCCGTGGCGCACGGCAGCGCCGACCCCCGGTCGGCGGCCACCGTCGAGGCGCTGTTCGCCCGGGTGCGGCGGCTGCGTCCGGGGCTGGACGTGCGGGTGAGCTACCTCGACCACGTCGCGCCCGACCCGCACTCGGCCGTGGCCGAGCTCGCCGCGGAGGGCGCGGGCGAGGTCGTGGTGCTGCCGACGCTGCTGACGGCCGCCTACCACAGCAAGGTCGACCTGCCCCGGGAGCTGGAGCGGGTGCGCCGCGACTACCCGTGGCTGCGCGTCCGCTACGCCGACACGCTCGGCCCGCATCCGCTGCTGCTGGACGCGGTGGAGCGGCGCCTCGCCGAGGCCGGAGCCGCGCCCGGCCCCGGCACGGCGCTGGTCCTGGCCTCGGCGGGGTCCAGCGACGCCCAGGCCAACGCGGTGGTCGAGGCGGCGGCGCGGGAGCTGGCCGCACGCGGGCCGTGGCGCGAGGTGCGCGCCGCGTTCGCGTCGGCGTCCTCCCCCTCCCCCGACGAGGCGGTGCGTGCGGCGCTCGCGGCGGGGGCGGAGCGGGTCGCGGTGGCCAGTTACCTGCTGGCGGCGGGCTTCTTCGCCGACCGGGTGCGCACCCGGTCCCTGGAGGCGGGGGCGCACGTGGTCTCCGCCGCGCTGGGCGACTGCCCGGAGCTGGCCGAGGTGGTGCTGCACCGCTACGACGCGGCGCTGCGCGCGGAGTACGTCTCGGGTTCCGCCGTGCGCTGAGCCCGATCCGGTCGCGCGGGGCGCCCCGGTCCGGAAGCGGACCGGGGCGCCCCGCGCTGGTGTGCCCCTCTTCCGGGGCGGGGCCGCGTCGGGCGCTCCGCCGGCTCCGGGAGGCCGACCGCACGGGCGGCAGCGGCGCGGCGCGCCCCGTCCGGCTAGCCTGGGTGTCCGGCGTACCCGACCGGGAAAGGGGGTCTGCGTCGGTCATGGCACCCACGCACGAGGTGTTCAACCAGCCCAGTCCGCTGGCCGACTACGACGTCTCCGCCGACCCCGCCCTGTTGGAGGGCCTGGAGCGCGAGGGCGGCGGCTGGGCGGTCGAGCAGGTGCGCGAGCTGGGCCGGCTGGCGGGCAGCGCCAGCGCCCGCTCCTGGGCCGAGCAGGCCAACACCTGCACCCCGGTGCTGCGCACCCACGACCGCTACGGCCACCGCATCGACGAGGTCGACTTCCACCCCGCCTGGCACGTGCTCGTGGACACCGCCGTCACCCACGGGCTGCACGCCGCGCCGTGGGCCGAGGACCGGGCCGGGGCGCACGTGGCGCGGGCCGCCAAGTTCTTCGTGTGGAGCCAGGCCGAGGCCGGGCACGGCTGTCCGATCTCCATGACCTACGCCGCCGTGCCCGCCCTGCGCCACGCCCCCGACCTCGCCGCGCGGTTCGAGCCGCTGCTGACCGCGCGCGTCTACGACTTCGGGCTGCGGCCCCCGCACACCAAGCGGGGCCTGCTGGCGGGCATGTCCATGACGGAGAAGCAGGGCGGCTCCGACGTGCGCGCCAACACCACCCGCGCGGTGGCCGCCCCCGACGGCACCTACCGGCTGCGCGGGCACAAGTGGTTCACCTCCGCGCCCATGGGCGACCTGTTCCTCACCCTGGCCCAGACCGCCGAGGGGCTGACCTGCTTCCTGGTGCCGCGGGTGCTGGAGGACGGCTCCCGCAACGCGCTGAGCATCCAGCGGCTCAAGGACAAGCTCGGCAACCGGTCCAACGCCTCGGCGGAGCTGGAGTACGACGGCGCGCACGCCTGGCTGGTCGGGGAGCCGGGGCGGGGGGTGCGCACCATCATCGAGATGGTCAACGCCACCCGGCTGGACTGCGTGATCGGCTCGGCCGCCGGTATGCGCGCGGCACTGTCGGAGGCGCTCCACCACGCCGCCGAGCGCCGCGCCTTCGGAAAGCGGCTCGTCGAGCAGCCACTGATGCGCAACGTGCTGGCCGACCTGGCCCTGGAGTCGGAGGCCGCCACCGCGCTCATGCTACGCCTGGCCGGTGCAACCGACCGCGCCGTGCGCGGCGACGCGCGCGAGGCCGCGTTCCGCCGCCTGGCGGTGCCCGTGGGCAAGTTCTGGGTGACCAAGCGCCAGGTGGTGCACGTGGCCGAGGCCCTGGAGTGCCTGGGCGGCAACGGCTACGTCGAGGAGTCCGGCATGCCCCGGCTGTTCCGCGAGTCGCCGCTCAACTCGCTGTGGGAGGGGTCCGGCAACGTCACCGCCCTGGACGCGCTGCGGGCCATGCGCCGCGAGCCGGACAGCGTCGAGGCGTTCCGCGCCGAACTCGCCCTGGCCGAGGGCGCCGATCCGCGGCTGGACGCGGCCGTGCAGCGGCTGCTGGCCGACCTGGCCGCCCCGGAGTCCGCCGAGTACCGGGCCCGGTCGGTGGTGGCGGCGATGGCGCTGTGCCTCCAGGCCTCCCTGCTGGTGCGGCACGCACCGGCGGCCGTGGCCGACGCCTTCGTGGCCTCGCGGCTGGACGGCGGGTGGGGCCGTGTCCCGGGCATGCTGCCGGCGTCCGCCGACACCGCGGCGATCCTGGAGCGCGCCCGGCCGCGCCGCTGACGGCGCAGGCGGGCGGCACAATCGGGTGTCGATGGCCGCGCGCAGGCATAGACCGTGCGCGATGGCGGAACAACTTCTCCGTCCGCGACCCCGCAGTGCAGAAGGACAGCGACGCCCATGGTGGAAGTCTGGCCCGGCACCCCCTACCCGCTCGGAGCGACCTACGACGGCTCCGGGACGAACTTCTCGCTCTTCTCCGAGGTCGCCACCGGGGTGGAGCTGTGCCTGTTCGACGACGACGGCGCGGAGACCCGGATCGAGCTGACCGAGCGGGACGGCCACGTCTGGCACGGCTACCTGCCGGGGGTGGGGCCGGGGCAGCGCTACGGCTACCGGGTGCACGGCCCCCACGACCCGGCGCGCGGCCTGCGCTGCAACCCGAACAAGCTGCTGGTCGACCCCTACGCCAAGGCCATCGACGGGCGGATCGAGTGGCACGAGTCGCTGTTCGACTACCACTTCGACGACCCGTCGCGGGTCAACAACCACGACAGCGCCCCCTACCTGCCCAAGTGCGTGGTGGTCAGCCCGTTCTTCGACTGGGGCAACGAGAAGCGGCCCGCCGTCCCCTACCACGAGACGGTGATCTACGAGACCCACGTGCGCGGGATGACCGTGCGCCACCCCGAGGTGCCCGAGCGCCTGCGCGGCACCTACGCCGGCATGGCCCATCCCGCCGTCGTCGACCACCTGCGCGCGCTCGGCGTCACCGCGGTGGAGCTGATGCCGGTCCACCACTTCCTGCCCGAGCACGCCCTGGTCGCGCGGGGCCTGACCAACTACTGGGGCTACAACACGCTGGCGTTCCTGGCGCCCGACAGCGGGTACGCGGCGACCGGCACCCGCGGCGAGCAGGTCCAGGAGTTCAAGGCGATGGTCAAGGCCCTGCACGAGGCGGGCATCGAGGTCATCCTCGACGTGGTCTACAACCACACCGCCGAGGGCGACCACATGGGGCCGACGCTGTCGCTGCGCGGCATCGACAACCTGGCCTACTACCGGGTGCGCGAGGACGACCGGCGCTACTACCTCGACTACACCGGCTGCGGCAACAGCCTCAACATGCGGCACCCGCACTCGTTGCAGTTGATCATGGACTCGCTGCGGTACTGGGTGCTGGAGATGCACGTCGACGGGTTCCGGTTCGACCTGGCCTCGGCGCTGGCCCGGGAGTTCCACGACGTGGACCGGCTCAGCACGTTCTTCGACATCGTGCAGCAGGACCCGGTGATCTCCCAGGTCAAGCTGATCGCCGAGCCGTGGGACGTGGGTCCCGGCGGCTACCAGGTGGGCAACTTCCCGCCGCTGTGGAGCGAGTGGAACGGCAAGTACCGCGACACCGTCCGCGACTTCTGGCGCGGCTACCCGGTCCTGCCGGAACTGGCGTCGCGACTGTCGGGCTCCTCCGACCTGTACCAGGCCGACGGGCGCCGCCCGGTGGCCTCCGTCAACTTCGTCACCTGCCACGACGGCTTCACCCTGGCCGACCTGGTCTCCTACGACCGCAAGCACAACGAGGCCAACGGGGAGGACAACCGGGACGGCACCGACGACAACCGCTCCTGGAACCACGGCGTGGAGGGGCCCACCGACGACCCGGAGGTCACCGCGCTGCGCCGCCGCCAGGTGCGCAACATGCTCGCCACGCTCATGCTCAGCCAGGGCGTGCCGATGCTCTCGCACGGCGACGAGATCGGCCGCACCCAGCACGGCAACAACAACGCCTACTGCCAGGACAACGAGATCGCCTGGATGGACTGGGAGCTGGGCGAGGAGCAGGAGGAGCTGCTGGAGTTCGTGCGGAGGCTGTCCCGACTGCGCCGCGGGCACCCGGTGTTCCGCCGCCGCCGGTTCTTCCAGGGCGACCTGTCCGGTCAGGGCCGGCAGCGCGACATCGCCTGGCTGCGCCCCGACGGGGGGCTCATGGCCGACTCCGACTGGGGTCGGGGCGGGCGGGCGCTGGGGGTGTTCCTCAACGGCGACGCCATCACCGAGCCCGACCGGCTGGGCCGCCGGGTGCGCGACGACTCGTTCCTGCTGCTGTTGAACGCGGAGGTCGGCAGCGTGCGCTTCACCCTGCCGGACCGCAGTTACGGCTCGGCCTGGGAGACGGTTGTGGACACGGCCGAACCCGGCGTGACCGGTCGTCCCCTCCTGCTCGCGGGCGGCGGCGTGACCGTGGTCGACCGGGCGTTTCTCGTGCTCAGAAGGGTGGGGGAGGCTTCGGGGGACTGAGGGGTCCCGCTGTTGCCGGACCGCGGGCGCAGGCTCCGGGATCCTCCTGCGCGGCCGGTGCATCCGACACGGTGCGGGGCGGACCGCAGGCGGGGCGGGCCGGAGAGGACGGCTCCGGCCCGCCCCGCCGAGCTCAGCCGACGCCGTCGCGCACCCTTGCCCGCCTCCTGCGCAGCTCCCCCCGTACCGGGACCGCCGCCGCGGCCAGCAGCCCGGCGACCAGGACGGTGCACAGCAGGGCGGAGGGCAGGTCCCCCGAGGTCTTGGCCCAGCCGGCGAGGGCGTCGGCAGCCAGCAGCCCGGCGGCGAGGGCGGCCACTCCCACCAGCACCAGCACGCGCAGCAGGTCGCGGTCGGACAGCGGGCGGCGGCGCGACCAGTCCTGGGCGGCGAGCCCTTCCAGCCAGGCCAGCGGGGTCCGCGACCGCTCGGCGGCGCCGCGGCCGAGCGCGTGCTTGACGTGCCTCAGCCGCTGCCGTCCGCGGGGCCGCACCGCGGTCGGGCGGCGGTGGCCGATCGACTGCCGGTGTGCGACGGACATGTCCACCTCCGTGCTCTCGCTCGGCGGCCCGCTACCCGATCGCCGGCAACGGAGAACTGCCCATCGGTGAATAAAAAGGACAGAAAGCGTCAGGAGCGGCTTTGCATTCCGGTGCAGCCCCTACCATGCAGAACCGGGTAGCGTCGTTCCATGAGCGAAAAGAACCCACCGGTCAACCGGTCCGAGGAGGAGTGGCGGGCGATCCTCGACCCCGAGGCGTTCGCGGTCCTGCGCCAGGGCGCCACCGAGCGCCCGTGGAGCGGCGAGTACGTGTCGACGACCACGCGCGGCGTCTACCGCTGCCGCGCGTGCGGTGCGGTACTGTTCCGCTCCGAGCACAAGTTCGACTCCCACTGCGGCTGGCCGAGCTTCTACGACCCCGCGGACAGCTCCGCGGTGACCCTCCACGAGGACCACTCCCTGGGCATGGTGCGCACCGAGGTCCGCTGCGCCCGGTGCGACTCCCACCTGGGCCACGTGTTCCACGGGGAGGGCTACCCCACCCCCACCGACGACCGCTACTGCATCAATTCTGTGGCTTTGACGTTGGAAGCGGAGGACACAGTGGAATAGCATCCTTCTTCATGTCATCCGTCCCCTTTCTGATGTGGCACTTCTGCGACGAAGGTTTCCCCCTATGACCCCCGACCGACATCCGGCCGTCCCCCGGCGGCTGGTCCCGCGAATGGCCCGCGGCTCTGCCCCCTGGCTGGTCCCCGCACTGACCGCCGCGGGTATCGCCGTGCTCGCCAGCCGGGGATCACGGGCGCGCAAGGCGCTCGCGGTCCCCGTGGTGGGCCTCGCTGCGGGGATGGCGTGGTTCTTCCGCGACCCCGACCGCGGCCCCGCGAGCGGGCGGTTCCTCTCCGCCGCCGACGGTGTCGTCCAGAGCGTCGATCCGCTGCCCGACGGCAGAACCCGGATCGCGGTCTTCATGAACCCCCTGAACGTCCACGTGAACCGGGCCCCTATCGCCGGCGTGGTGACCGGGATCGAGCACCGTCCCGGTGGCTTCCTCCCGGCCTTCGACAAGGACAGCGAACGTAATGAACGCGTCATCTGGACCTTCGACACCGAAATGGGCGAAGTCACGGTCATCCAGATCGCCGGGGCGATGGTCCGCCGCATCGTCCCGTATCACCAGGTCGGTACGGAGGTCGAGCAGGGCGAGAGGATCGGTCTCATCCGGTTCGGTTCTCGGGTCGACGTCTATCTCCCCCCGGGTGTCGCGCCTGCCGTGGAGGTTGGCCAGAAGGTCCGCGCCGGCGAAACCCGTCTCGACCGCGACTGACCCGACGACCGCACCGTCGGACCCGATCGCCGCGAACCCCCGGCTGTCCGTGGCCGACTACTTCACCCTGGGCAACGCCCTGTGCGGCTTCATGGCGGTCTGCCAGCTCGTCGCCGCGCAACTGGCGCACAGCTCGGCGGGGCTGCCCGGCCCGCTGCCGCGCGAGGCGGTGGCGACGTCGATCGTCCTGCTGCTGGGTGCGGCGGCCTTCGACCTGTTCGACGGACGGGTGGCCCGCAGGTTCGGCGGCAGCGTCATGGGCGCCGAGCTGGACAACCTGGCCGACGTGATCAGCTTCGGGGTCGCCCCGGCGTTCTTCGTGGTCCTGTGGGGGTCGTTCTCCCACTCCGCCGGGTCACTGCTCTCGCTCGTGGTCGCGGCGGCGGTGCTGCTGGCGGTCGTGGTGCGCCTGGCGCGCTTCTCCTTCCAGGGAGCCGGGGAGCGCCACTTCACCGGACTGCCCAGCCCCTTCGGCGCGATGGCGGTCGTCGTCATCGTGCTGCTGCACCCGCCGGTCTACCTGGGCAGCATCGCGATCCTGACGGTGGCCTGGCTGATGGTGAGCCACATCCGCTACCCCAAGCCGCGGGGCCGCTCCGCCTACGCCGTCCTCGCCTGCCTCGCCGGCGGCGCGGGCTGCCTGACCGCATGGGCGATGCACGCGCCCGGCGGGAAGCTGCTGCTCTCCCTCGGCGCGCTGCTGATGCTGGTGGTGCTGGTGCTGGCACCGGTCTCGCTGCGCAGGCGCTCCTGAACCGGCGTCCGGGGCCGCGGCGGCCGGAGCAGACGCTCCCGGGCCGCCGTGGCCCCGTCGTTGACGGCCCGAAGGCTAGGGCAGCGACTCGACCAGTTCGGCGACGCTCCTGCGCCGACCGGTGTAGAAGGGGACCTCCAGCCGGGTGTGGCGGCGGGCCGCCGCGGCACGCAGGGCGCGCATCAGGTCGACGATGCGGTGCAGTTCGTCGGCCTCGAAGCCGAGCAGCCACTCGTAGTCGCTCAACGCGAACGTGGACACCGTGTTGGCGCGCACGTCCGGGAAGGGAGCGGCCATGCGGCCGTGCTCGGCGAGCATCTGGCGGCGCTCCTCCTCGGGCAGCAGGTACCACTCGTAGGACCGCACGAAGGGGTAGACGCACAGGTAGTCGCGCGGCTTCTCGCCCGCCAGGAACGCCGGGACGTGGCCCCGGTTGAACTCCGCCGGACGGTGCAGGCCGACCGCCGACCACACCGGGGTGGCGGTCCGGCCCAGCGCGGTGCGGCGGAAGTCGGTGTAGACCGCCTGGAGCTGCTCGGGGGTGTCGGCGATCCACCAGAACATGGCGTCGGCGTCGGCACGGAAGCCCTGCACGTCGTAGACGCCCCGGGTGACCGTGCCCTTCTCCTCGGCCGCCGCCAGCAGTCCCGCCAGCTCGTCGCCCGCGGCGGCGCGGTCCAGCGCCGCGACGTCCCCGAACCGGAACACCGACCACATGGTGTAGCGGATCAGCTTGTTGAGCTCCTCGGGATCAGGAGTGGTGTGTTCCGTGCTCACGTGTGACTCCTTTGTCGTCCGGTCGTTCGGATGATCCGGCGTGTGGCCTCCTCCGCCCCTCCGAGGCAGGCGGGGATGCCCACGCCGTCGTAGGCGGCACCGCAGACCGCGATGCCGTCCAGGCCCTCCAGGGCCGAGCGGATCCGGGCCACCCGGTCGCGGTGACCCACCGTGTACTGGGGCAGCCCGGCGTCCCAGCGGGTGACGTGGCTGTCCACGGGCGGCCCCGACACCCCGCACAGGTCGGCGAGGTCGGAGGTCGCCAGCTCGACCAGCGCGTCGTCGTCGCGGTCCAGCACCCCGGCGTCGCCGAAACGGCCGAGGGAACAGCGCAGCAGCACCGTCTCGGTCTGCGGGTGGGCGGCGCGCAGTTCCTCGGCCAGCCACGGCCACTTCACGCTGCTGAAGGTCACGGCCTTGACGGCGCGTCCCTCCACCGCGGGCACCAGGAAGCCGCTGGCGGCGGGCGGGGAGGGGAACGCGGCGACCGGGTAGGCCAGGGTGACCACGGCCATGCTCGCGTAGGCGATGCCCCCCAGCTCCACCGCGGCGCGCGGCGCGACGGGACGCAGCAGCCGGGCCGCCTCGGGTGCGGGGCAGGCCACGACGACGGCGTCGGCCTCGATCGCCCGGGCGCGCTCGCCGTCGCCCGCGACCAGGCGCCAGCCCCGGTCGGTACGGCGCAGCTCCCGCACCGGCGTGGCGGTGTGGACGGTCACCTCCGGCTGCGCGGCCAGGGCGTCGACCAGGGTGGCCAGTCCGCCGCGCAGGGTGGCGAACAGGGGGGACGGCGGCCCCGCGGCGGGGGCGGCGGAGCGGGCGCGCACGGCGCGCGCCGCCGCCGCCAGGGAGCGCTCGGTGCGCGCGGCCGGGGCCAGTTGCGGCAGGGTGGCGTCCAGGGAGAGCTGGTCGGCCCGGCCCGCGTACACGCCGCCCAGCAGCGGCTCCACGAGGCGGTCCACGACCTCCCGGCCCATCCGGATCCCGACGTAGGTGGCGACCGGGACGTCCGCGCGGACCGGTGTGGCCGGCCACACCAGGTCGCGGGCGGCGCGCAGCACCCCGGCCGGGGTGAGGACGCCGCTGCGGGCCAGTGACCGCAGGTCGCCGGGGACTCCCATGACGTGGCCCTCGGGGAAGTCCCGCATCCTGCCGCGGCTGTACAGTTGCGAGGTCACGGTACCGGGGTGGGTGACCCGTTCGCCGAGGCCGAGCTCGTCGATGAGGGCGAGCGCCTCCGGGCGGCGGGCCAGGACCGCCTCGGCGCCGACATCGGCGGGGACTCCCGCGATCTTCTCCACCGCGAGTTTGCCGCCGGGCCGCGGGGCGGCTTCCAGCACGGTGACGCGGTGCCCGCTGCGAGCGAGCCGGTGCGCGGCGGCCAGTCCGGACACGCCGCCACCGACCACCACGGTGTGTGGTGTGGTGTCCATGCCGCCAGCTTTCCAGACACCTCGGGCCTCCGCGCAGCACCCCCCGTTTCCGCGACCGGAAACCGTGACCGTTGTGTTACCGCTTGCCGGGAACCTCCGGATTCGCGGGGGCGTCGCACCGGCCATGAAGACCCCAGTGTCCCGACGCCCCCGGCCGCTCCGCCGGGGTGCGGCACCGATCAGCGCGCTTCTGGCCGTTCTCCTGCTGGCGGGATGCGGCTCCTCCTCCGACGGGCCGGGCGCGTCGGACGCGGCCCCCGCCGCCCCCGACGCAGTCTCTGAGGAGTTCGTCACAACCACGTCGGACGGGGCGTCGGAAGCCTCCGCCCCGCTGGGGGAGGCGGCCGAACGGGAGGTCGTGCGCACCGCCTCCATGAGCGTCGTCGTCGAGGAGCTCGACCCCGCCGCGGCGGAGGCCAAGGAGTGGGTGCGCGGGAAGGGCGGCTACGTCGCCGCCGAGTTCATCGACTCGACGGCCGGGCAGAACCCGGTGGTGCGCCTGACCCTGCGGGTGCCGACCGACTCCTACGACGAGGCACTGGAGGAGTTCGCCGCGCTGGGCAAGCGGCAGTACCTGGAGCAGTACACCCACGACGTCACCGAGGAGGTCGCCGACGTCGACAGCCGCGTGGCCTCGGCGGAGGCGTCCCTGGATCGGCTGCGCGACCTGCTGGAGGAGGCCGACAAGGTCAGCGAGATCCTGGAGATCGAGGAGCAGATCAGCGCCCGCCAGGCCGACCTGGAGGCCCTACAGGCGCGGCAGCGCGCCCTGGCCGAGACGACCTCCTACGCCACGGTGGACCTGGAGCTGACCCTGCCCTCCTCCCAGGTGCCCCCGGACGACGAGGACTCCCCCGGCTTCCTGGGCGGCCTGGCCGCGGGCTGGCGTGCCCTGCTGACCCTGCTGGACGTGGTGGTCGTGGCCGTCGGCTGGCTGCTGCCGTTCGCCGCCCTGGCCGCGGTGGTGGCCGCGCCGCTGGTGTGGCTGCGCCGCCGCAGGCGCGCCCGCAGAGCCGGGGCCGCGCAGCCGACGGAGGCCGCGCCCGCTCCCGAGGCGGCCGCGGACGCCTCCCCCGAGGCCGGTGCGGACGCCCTCGCCGACGCTCCGGCCCCCTCCGCCGACGAGGGCGCGGACGGGCCGGAGCGGGACTGATCCCGGCCCCGCCGACCCGGTCCGTGCGCGCCGGGGCGCACCGCGGCCTCAGCCCGCGGTGCGCGTGTGCACGTACTCCACGAGCCGTTCCAGCACGGCCGGGTCGGTGGTGGGCAGCACCCCGTGGCCGAGGTTGAACACGTGCCCGTCGGCGGCCTCGGCCCGGGCCAGCACGTCGTCGGTGCGCTCGGCGACCACCCGCCAGGAGGCGAACAGCACCGCCGGGTCGAGGTTGCCCTGCAGGGCGGTGTCGGGCTGCACCCGCTGCACCGCCCGGTCCAGGGGCACCCGCCAGTCCACGCCGACCACGTCGGCCCCGGCCTGGCTGAGCAGCCCGAGCAGCTCCCCGGTGCCCACGCCGAAGTGGATGCGGGGCACGTCGTACTCGGCGAGCCGGGCGAAGATCTGCTGCGTGTACGGCAGCACGCTGGTCCGGTAGTCCTCGGGGCTGAGTGCGCCGACCCAGGAGTCGAACAGCTGCACCGCGCTGGCGCCCGCGGCGATCTGCACGCGCAGGAACTCCAGGGTGATGGCCGACAGCCGCCGCATCAGTTCCGCCCACAGCGCGGGTTCGCCGTACATCAGGGCCTTGGTGTGCTCGTGGTGCCGGGACGGACCGCCCTCGATCAGGTAGGAGGCGAGCGTGAACGGCCCCCCGGCGAAGCCGATGAGCGGCCGGTCACCGAGCTCGCCGACCAGCTCCCCGACCGCCTCGGTCACGTACGGCACGTCGTCGGGCTCCAGGTCGCGCAGGCGCCGCACGTCGTCCGGACCGCGGACCGGTGCGGCCACGACCGGGCCGACGCCGGGTTTGATGTCCAGGTCCACCCCGACGGCCTTGAGCGGGACCATGATGTCGCTGAAGAAGATCGCGGCGTCCACGCCGTAGCGGCGCACCGGCTGCAAGGTGATCTCGACGATCATGTCCGGCCGAGCGCAGGCGTCCAGCATCGCCACGCCCTCGCGGAGCTTGCGGTACTCGGGCAGGGAGCGCCCCGCCTGGCGCATGAACCACACCGGGGTGTGCGGGACCGGCTGGCACCGACAGGCCCGGAGGAAAGCAGAGTCTTGTAGCGTCACGCTTCCGATCGTGCCATGCTCCCCAGGTGACCGTACGGCATGTCCCAAGATCATCACGAAACTCCGACACGCCGACAAAAGTCTGCGAACCGCAACGGGTCTCGTGCCACCGTCGTGCCGTGCCCTTCCGGTGACCCGAAAGATTAAGGCTGAGCTTCCACCATGCCCCCTCACAGCAGGGCCGACGAGGCCCCTCCCGTGTTCGCGCGGGCGGTCGCGAGCCTGCGCGCCCGAACGGTGCGGCCTGAGATCGTGTTGGAGGACATCCCCGCGCCGCGGCGGCTCGCCCCGTACGCGGCGGCGATGTCGGCGACGGTGCGCGCCGGTGAGGAGGACGCGGCCTTCGGGCGGCTGATCGTCCTGTACGACCCCGAGGGCACCCGGGACTGGCCGGGCTCCTTCCGGGTGGTCGCCTATGTCAGTGCCGAGCTGGAGCCCGACATGGCCGGCGACCCGCTGCTCGGACAGGTGGCCTGGAGCTGGCTGACCGAGGCTCTGGCGACCCGGGCCGTCGGGCACCGCGCGCTGAGCGGGACGGTCACCCGCGCCACCACCGAGGGGTTCGGCCTCAAGGCGGGTGAGCCCACGACGACCGAGGTGGAGCTGCGCGCCTCCTGGACTCCGACCGAGGACGGGGACCTGTCCGCGCACACGGCGGCCTGGCTGGACCTGCTCTCCACCGCCGCGGGGCTGCCGCCGGTGGACGTGGCCGACATCTCCCGCAGACCGCGGCTGTGACGTCCGGCCTGAGAGGTCGGCAACCGGAAGGCGGCGCCAACCACATACCGTAGGGGTGTGGCGAACGTGCTGAACTCCAAGACCGAAGAAGGCCCCGAACCCGACACCACCTCGGCGCAGACGAGCGCGGCCCCCCTGCTGACCGAGCCCCGTGGCGGACTTCCGCCGGTCGTCGCCGACGAGGAGGAGCTGGCGCGCGTGGCCGCCGCGTTCGCGGCGGGCAGCGGACCGGTCGCGGTGGACGCCGAGCGCGCCTCGGGATACCGCTACGGGCAGCGCGCCTACCTGGTCCAGCTACGCCGCGAGGGGGCGGGCTCGGCGCTGGTCGACCCGGTCGCCTGCCCCGACCTGACGGTGCTGCGGGAGGCGATCGCCGACGCCGAGATGGTGCTGCACGCGGCCCACCAGGACCTTCCCTGCCTGACCGAGGTGAACCTGCGGCCCCAGCGCCTGTTCGACACCGAGCTGGCCGGTCGGCTGCTGGGCTACCAGCGGGTGGGCCTGGGCACGATGGTGGAGCGGGTGCTGGGCGTCCGGCTGGCCAAGGAGCACGCCGCGGTGGACTGGTCGACCCGGCCGCTGCCCGAGGACTGGCTGCGCTACGCCGCGCTGGACGTGGAGGTCCTCGTCGAGCTGCGCGACGCGCTGGAGGCCGAGCTGGACCAGGCGGGCAAGCTGGAGTGGGCGCGCGAGGAGTTCGCGGCGGTGCTGGCCGCTCCCCCCAAGGAGCCGCGCCCCGACCCGTGGCGGCGCACCTCCGGCATCCACCGGGTCCGCAGCCAGCGCGGACTGGGCGTGGTCCGGGAGCTGTGGCTGGAGCGCGACCGGATCGCCCGGGAGCGCGACCTGTCCCCGGGGCGGGTGTTGCAGGACTCGGCGATCGTGGAGGCGGCCTTGGCGATGCCCCGTACCTCCCAGGAGCTGACCGAGATCAAGGCGTTCACCGTCCGGCTGGCCCGCCGCTACGTCCCGGCGTGGATCAAGGCGGTCAACCGGGTGCGCGACATGGGACCGGCGGAACTCCCCCAGCCCAGCCCGCCGGGGGACGGGCCGCCGCCGACCAACCGGTGGGCCGACCGCGACCCGGCCGCGGCGCGTCGGCTCGACGCGGTGCGCGCCGTGGTGGCCGAGATCGCGGAGCGGGTGGTGATGCCGACGGAGAACCTGCTGCCGCCGGACGCGGTACGCCGCCTGGCGTGGTCGCCGCCCCGGACGGTCGACGCGGACTCGGTGGCCCGCCACCTGCGCGAGCACCAGGCCCGCAACTGGCAGACCGAGCTGACCGCGGCGGCGCTGGCCGAGGCGCTGCGGTCGGCGGCGCGGTGAGGGCGGCCGGGCGAGCGGAAGTGGCGAATCCCATACGCCGGGGTCCGTCGCTCCCGTCCTTGCACCGCACCACCCGTGATGTTATTGAACCGTGACTGTTCTGCTGCGCGACGGCACCGGTGCGGGCTCCGGCGCGCTGCTCCCCTGGTTCTCCTCCGTGCTGTCCGCAGCCCGGCGGGCGCTGCGGCGACTGCTCCCTCCCGGGTCGGCGGCCGACGTCCCCGCTCCGGCGGGCGGTGCGCCCGCACAGGCGCGGACCGCGGTCCTGGAACGGGCTCTCGCCGAGTGTGTCGCGCGGGACGGGGAGGAGCACCCGGAGGCCATCGCCGCACGCAACAACCTGGCGGGCGGGTACGCCGCGTCCGGACGGAGCGACGAGGCCGCCGCCCAGTTCACGCGGGCCCTGGACGACGCGGTGCGGACGCTGGGCGAACAGCACCCGCTGACCGAGGTGGTCCGGGAGAACCTCGCCTTGTGCCACGAGGACGCCGCCCGCTTCGCCGACGCCGCACAGCACTGGCGGCGGCTGCTCGACCAGCGCTCGGCCCGGCTGGGCGAGGACGACCCCGACACGGTGCTCACCCGCGCCCGCCTCGCGTCGGCCTGCCGACGCGCCGACCGGTTCGCCGAGGCCGTCGCGCACTACCGCTGCGCCCTGGAACGGGACGCGGCCTTCTCCGTCGAGGAGGCGGAGACCTGGCGGCTGGGCCTGGCGCTGGCGCTGTGCCGGACGGGCCGCGAGGACGAGTCCCGCGAGCAGTTGCGGGCGGTGCTGGCCCAGCGCCGCCGCAGGCTCGGCGCGCGCCACCCCCGCACCCTGGCCGTCCACCACCGGCTGGGGCTGTCCTACGTGCACTCCGACCGGCCCGACGAGGCGGTCGGCGTGCTGCGGGAGACCTACCGCAACTGTCTGGCCGCGGCCGGGGATCCCGAGGTCCGGCTGCTCTCGCTGCGCGTCCGCCGCGACCTGGCCGCCGCCTACCGCGCGGCGGGGCGGCCCGGCGACGCCGCCGCCCTGTACTGACCGCGCGGCTCCCCTCCCGCGGTCCTCCGCCGCGCAACACCCCGAAGAAGGCGCGCTCCCGTACTCGCACCATTAGTTACTGACGAGTAGCATGGGTGGTGACAACTCCGCCATCCGCCTGGAACAAGGAGGGGCAATCGTGCCGCGAACTGCCCGCGACGTCGTTTTCGTCGACGGGGTGCGCACTCCGTTCGGCAAGGCCGGGAAGGGCCTCTACGCCGAGACCCGCGCAGATGACCTGGTGGTCCGGGTCATCCGCGAACTGCTGCGCCGCAACCCCGCGCTGCCCCCTGAGCGCATCGACGAGGTCGCCATCGCCGCCACCACCCAGATCGGCGACCAGGGCCTGACCATCGGCCGCAGCGCCGCCATTCTCGCCGGACTGCCCCGCAGCGTCCCCGGCTACGCCATCGACCGCATGTGCGCGGGCGCGATGACCGCGGTGACCACCACCGCGGCCGGCATCTCCTTCGGCGCCTACGACGTGGCCATCGCCGGCGGTGTCGAGCACATGGGCCGCCACCCCATGGGCGAGGGCGTGGACCCCAACCCGCGTTTCCTCTCCGAGAAGCTGGTGGACCCCTCCGCCCTGGTCATGGGCAACACCGCCGAGAACCTGCACGACCGCTACCCGACCATCACCAAGGAGCGCGCCGACGCCTACGCGGTGCGCAGCCAGGAGAAGGTCGCCAAGGCCTACGCCGAGGGCAAGATCCAGCCCGACCTGGTGGAGGTGGCCGTCCGCAGCGCCGAGCAGGGCTACGGCCTGGCCACCGCCGACGAGCCGCCGCGCCCCAGCACCACCCTGGAGGCGCTGGCCGGCCTGAAGACCCCGTTCCGCCCCCACGGCAACGTGACCGCGGGCAACTCCGCGGGGCTCAACGACGGCGCGACCGGCGCGATCATCGCCGCCGAGGAGGTCGCCTCCGAACTCGGCCTGACCGCCAAGATGCGCCTGGTGGACTTCTCCTTCGCCGGTGTGGATCCCGAGGTCATGGGCATCGGCCCGGTCCCGGCCACCGAGAAGCTGCTGCGCCGCAACGGCCTGACCATGGACGACATCGGCCTCATCGAGATCAACGAGGCGTTCGCCGTGCAGGTGCTGGCCTTCCTGGAGCACTTCGGCATCCCCGACGACGACCCGCGGGTCAACCCGTGGGGCGGCGCGATCGCGCTGGGCCACCCGCTGGCCTCCTCCGGCGTGCGCCTGATGATGCAGCTGTCGCGCCTCTTCGCCGAACGCACCGACGTCCGCTACGGCCTGACCACCATGTGCGTGGGCATGGGCATGGGCGGAACGGTCCTGTGGGAGAACACCAACTGGGAAGGGAACGCCAAGTGAGCAGCGCGATCGAGGCCGCGCGGGAGCAGTTCGCCGACGAGGTCGTCACCCGGGCGCTCTCCCGCGACGTGGAACTGCCCTACGGCGCGGGCAAGGCCGTCCTGATCACCCTGGACAACGGCCACGACCACACCAAGCCCAACACCTTCGGCCCCGCCGGGCTGCTGAGCCTGGGCGAGGCGATCGACGCCGCCGCCGCGCGCACCGACATCGTCGCCGTGGCGATCACCGGCAAGCCGTTCATCTTCGCCGTGGGCGCCGACCTCAACGGCGTACCGAAGATCACCGACCGGGAGCAGGCGCGCGCCATCGGCAAGCTCGGCCACGACGTGTTCCGCAAGCTCGGCGAACTGAACGTGCCGACCTTCGCGTTCGTCAACGGGGCGGCCATGGGCGGCGGGGTGGAGGTGGCGCTGCACTGCACCTACCGCACCGTCTCCTCCGGCGTCCCCGCGTTCGCGCTGCCCGAGGTGTTCCTCGGCCTGGTGCCCGGCTGGGGCGGCACCTACCTGCTGCCCAACCTCGTCGGCGCGGAGAAGGCGCTGAAGCTGATCATCGACAACCCGCTGGCCCAGAATAAGACCATCAAGGGTCCGCAGGTGTTCGAGATGGGCATCGCCGATGCGCTGTTCGAGCCCGCCGACTTCCTGGAGGAGTCGCTGCGCTGGGCGGCCAAGGTCGTCCGGGGCGACATCACCGTCGAGCGTCCCGAGGTCGACCGGGGCGAGGCGTGGGACCAGGCCGTCGCCACCGCGCGCTGGACCGTGGAGGGCAAGCTGCACGGCGCCGCCCCCGCCGCGCTGCGCGCGATCGACCTGGTCGCCGAGGCCAAGAACCGCAGCCGCGACGAGGGCTTCGCCGCCGAGGACGAGGCGCTGGCCGACCTGATCCTCAGCGACGAGCTGCGCGCCGGACTGTACTCGTTCAACCTGGTGCAGAAGCGCGCCCGCCGTCCCAAGGGCGCGCCCGACAAGTCGCTGGCCCGCCCGGTCACCAAGGTCGGCGTGGTGGGCGCGGGCCTGATGGCCGGGCAGCTCGCGCTGCTGTTCGCCCGCCGCCTGGGCGTCCCGGTGGTCATGACCGACCTGGACCAGGAGCGGCTGGACCGCGGCGTGGGCTACGTGCACGGCGAGGTCGACAAGCTGCTCGCCAAGGGCCGCGTCAACGCCGACACGGCCAACCGGCTCAAAGCCCTGGTCACCGGGTCGCTGTCGTACGAGGCGTTCGCCGACGCCGACTTCGTCATCGAGGCCGTCTTCGAGGAGATGTCGGTCAAGAAGTCGGTATTCGCCAAGGTCGAGGAGTACGTCTCGGCCGAGGCGGTGCTGGCCACCAACACCTCGTCGCTGTCGGTCACCGAGATGGCCGCGGACCTGAAGCACCCCGAGCGCGTGGTCGGCTTCCACTTCTTCAACCCGGTGGCGGTGCTGCCGCTGCTGGAGATCATCCGCGGCGAGCGGACCGACGACGCCGCGCTGGCGACCGCGTTCGCCGCCGCCAAGAAGCTGAAGAAGACCGCGGTGCTGGTCAAGGACGCGCCCGCGTTCGTGGTCAACCGGCTGCTCACCCTGTTCATGGGCGAGGTGCTGTCCTCGGTCGAGGAGGGCACCGAGCCGGAGGTCGCCGACCGCGCGGTGGCGCCGCTGGGCCTGCCCATGTCGCCGCTGCTGCTCCTGCAACTGGTCGGCCCGGCCGTGGCGCTGCACGTGGCCGAGACCCTGCACGCCGCGTTCCCCGACCGCTTCCGGGTGTCCCAGCAGCTCAAGGCGCTGGTGGAGGCGGGCAGGACCACGATCTACGGCCCCGACTTCACCATCGACCCCGAGGTGCGGGCGTTCTTCACCGGCGGCGGCTCCCCGTCCAGCGAGGAGGAGATCCTCAACCGCGCCCTGGAGGCGCTGGCCCGGGAGATCAGGATCATGCTGGACGAGGGCGTGGTGGCCGAGCCCGCCGACATCGACCTGTGCATGATCACCGGCGCGGGCTGGCCGTTCCACCTGGGCGGCATCACCCCGTACCTGGACCGCACCGGCATCTCCGAGAAGGTCAACGGGTCCCGCTTCCACCCCGACGGCCTGAAGGCGCTGTGACCCCGTAGCAGCGCCCCCGCGGACGCGGCCCCGCTCCCCCGACTCTCCTCCGGGGGCGGGGCCGTTCCCCGTCCGCGGCCCGGGGAGTCAGCGGCGGCCCCGGTCATCAGACAGGTACGAGCTGATGCCGTGCCCGTGCCACAAGGCGCAGTGCGGCCTGGCCACGCAATGCTGCCTGGGAGAGCCTCGCAAAGACCCGGCGGTAGGGCTCGATCGCGTCGTTGTCGGTGAGGGAGAGCTCTGCGCCGACCGTCTCCACATTCACACGGTCGTCGTCGAAGATCCAGAAGCCGTGTTCGGGGATCGCGGGAAGCCGGATGTGCAGCGGAACAATCCCGATCATCGAACCCTTGCGGATGATCAGCTCCGCAATACGGTCCAACTGGCCAACCATGACCTCCCCCGGGCAAACCCGCGCATACAGAACCGGCTCCCACAGGACGATGTCGAACGTCTTTCCCGGATCTTCGAGGACGCGGGCGCGTTCCATCCGGGTACGGACACCAGCTTCGACATCGTCCGGTGCGCCGTGTAGGGCCACCACGTTACGCAGGACGTATCGGGCGTAGTCAGGGGTTTGCATCAGTCCTGGAACCACTGCTGTCTCAAAAGCCCGGAGTCGACGCATCCGACTCTCCACGTCGACGAAGGTCGCCTGTCTGGCCCTGGTGCCTCCAGCAAGCTGTCGGCGCCAGCTCGCATAGTGGGTTTCCAGCGTCCTGCGCATCGCAAGCAGTTCGGCGGCGGTCTCCGGCACGTCACAGGCCGCCGCCCATGCTTTCAGGTCCGCCACAGAAGCGGTCTGCCTGCCCAACTCCAGCTTGGACACTTTTGACGGATGCCACCCCAGGGCTTGGGCCAACGCCCGCCCTGACAGCCCGGCCTCCATCCGGATCTCACGTAACCGCGCCCCCAAGGAGGTCCGGGCCGTCTGGTAGTCGGTCATCCCACCCTTGCCGCCAGGTAGTCGGTGTAGGTGAGCGCATGGTGCCACGCCGCGTCCCGGGCGGCAAGAGCAGTCACAACAGCTTCAGGAGTGTCGTCAAGCCAGATGCCGGCGACATCATCGCCATCGAACTCGAACCGCGCCAAGGTGCGGCTGTCGAAGATCCAGAAATCCTCGTCGGGAAGTTCCGCGACGATAGGGTGGTCCCGGGACAGGTAGCGGATGTCCTCACCCACCGCGAGGTTGTAGGGAGTGGCCCACAGTTCCCAGCGCAGGTAATCCGAGGGCGGGTTATCGACGATTCGCACCCGTTCCATCCGCTTCCCCTTGGCGAGTTCCTCCCGCACCATGCCCAGCCACGGTCTGAGCCACTCGACTCCGGGGTCCTTCCCCGCCAACCACTCCTGGAACTGCTTGTCCTCACCAACGTTGCCGTAGTAGCGCCGAGTCTCCAGACGCCACGCAGTGTACCGATAAGACCGGAACAAAGCAGTGAAGTCGTCATCGTTCAGGTATTCGCGCATACCGCTACTCCTTGGGCGCGAAACGAACCATCAGTTCTCGAGGAACGATGACGAACGTCTCGTTGGGAAGCACATCCTCCAACTGAGCCAGCGCCTCGGCGTCGGTGAGTCGGTAGCCCTGCACGACGATGTCCCCGCTGTCCGTTTCGTACAGAGTAGGGCACTTCCCGCCAACTGACGTCGTTCCAAGCTTGCGCAGCTTCATACCTCTCCTCCTCGGTAGGTACTCCCAGTTTGTCCGCCTCTCTGCGGAGTCTTCAAAAATTTCCCACCACTACGTCAGCAATCTCAAGCAACCTTGCTCCTTGACCCAACGGCTGCTTCTACCGTCCAGGACCAGGAACTCATCAGTCATCGACCACTTCCGTGAAAGGCGTCAGTTGTGGGTCAGAGCACGGCCGAGGTCCTTCAGGAACCACACACACTCGCTCCCTACGTCCGAATCGGTATTCAGGACGGTCAACTCTTCCTCGGTTTCGGTTCCATTCAACGGGTCTTTGACGACTCGTCCCTCTGGGATCCCTTGATCCGTCTCGCCGACCACTACTCGGCTCCCCGCACTCACGGTGAGGCCGCTGCTTTCCTGGAGCGCGAATGCGGGCTCTCACCTGGGCGTGCTGAGGAAATCGTGGAGATCTTTCGTAGCGGCCACTACCTCATCCCGGCAGGCTCCTACCGACCGGAGGACCGCTACAGCCGCCCCTCCCTGTTCTATAGGCTCTCGGGTGCCGATTCGCAGGAGGTCCAGAAGCGACTGGCGGACAGCCACATCGTCTTCTTGGGCTGCGGCGGTATCGGCAATCTGATGTCGGTCACCCTGGCCACCGCCGGAGTGGGCCAGGTGACCCTCGTCGACGCCGACCACATCGAGAAGAGCAATCTGACCCGGCAGTACCTGTTCACCGAGTCCGACGTCGGTGCAGCCAAATGCGAGGTCCTGGCACGGGAGCTACGCTCCCGCAACCCTGACGTCGAGGTGTGCACGATCAGACGACGGATGACCGACCTCTCCGATCTCGCTGCCCTTCCCGAAGCCGACCTGCTCGTGCTGTCCGCCGATTCCACGGGCATCACCGAACTCGTCAACGCCCACTGCGTCACGACCGAAACAGCCTGGCTCAACGTGTGCTACGTCAACGACATCGCGGTATGGGGACCACTGATCGTCCCCGGGAAGACGGGATGCTGGTCCTGTCGTCCACTGACTGCCCAGGCCCCTTCAGGAAACGCGGAACTCGACGCCTTGATATCCCGCATCAACCGCCGGTACCAGGCTCCCTCGCACGGTCCGACCAACATGCTCTCCTCCGCGTTGGCCAGTCTTGACGCTCTGAAATACCTGGGCGATTTCGGATTTGTGCAGTCACTGGGCCGGAGAGTGGGCGTGTGGACCCACGAACTGCGCCTGGACGAGCAGCCAAGCATCCCCGATCCCGACTGCCCAACCTGTGGTCCGCTCCAGCCCTGACTACACGACCACAACCAACCTCGAAGGAGGTTTCTTTGCCTTCCGCTGCTTCCTGCGTCTTCTGCGCGATCGCCGCCGGGGAGGAGCCCTGCCACCCGTTCTGGGAGGACGAGGACCACCTGGCATTCCTGTCGATCTTCCCCAACACCGAGGGGTTCTCGGTGGTGATCCCCAAGGCCCACCGGCCCAGCTACGTGGTCCGGATGGACACCGACGCCTACCTCGCCCTGCACCTGGCCGCCCGCGAGGCGGCCCGGTGCCTGGACGCCGCGTTCGCGGACGTGGCACGCACCGGGATCATGTACGAGGGATACGGCGTGGACCACGCCCACGCGAAACTGTTCCCCATGCACGGCACCGCGGGCAACGAGGGCGCGGCCTGGCGGGCGGTGCGCTCCTCGGTGGACGTCTACTTCGACCGGTACCGGGGCTACCTGTCCTCCCACGACCACACCCGCGCTGACGATGCGGAACTGGCCGTGCTGGCCGAACGCATCAGGAACTCGAAGCGATAAGAAAAACTTTTCTTCTCTGGGCGACAGCCCGCGAAGACACGTCGTGAAAACACATTCACACAGATTTCCATGAGGGTTGGAAGACCTGGTCCTCCAACCCTCATGTTCTTCGTTTCCGCTGCTAGTTGCTGCCGTCGCCGTTCACGGAAATCTCCTTTCCTCTCCTGGAGCGGACCAGATCGGGACGGATCAGCGAGAATCCCATCTGCTGCGTCCCGAAGTGAAATTAACACCAGACCCCCGGAGGAAAGGGAGAGGTTTCTCCGGATTTCTCGCACGGCTCCGCCCCCGGAGCCGCATTCGGCGGTGTGAGCGGCTCCGGGGGCGGGACCGTCGGCAATCCGGGCTCGGCGCGGGGTCAGGAGCCGACGCCCGCCTCCGCCTTCTCCTCGCGGCGGGGCTGCACGGCCTCCTCGCCCTCGGTGATGCCGATGCGGTCGTGCAGCCGGCGCAGCGGGCCGGGCAGCCACCAGTTGGCGGCGCCGAGCAGGCGCATCGTGGCGGGCACCAGCAGGGCGCGCACCAGGGTGGCGTCCACGACCACCGCCACCGCCAGACCGATGCCGATGATCTTGAGGAACAGCAGGTCGGACACGCCCATCGCGGCCAGCACCACGATGAGCAGCAGCGCGGCGCTGGTGATAATGCGTCCGGTGCGCTGCAGGCCCACCGCCACCGAGTGGGTGTTGTCGCCGGTGGCCAGGTACTCCTCGCGGACCCGGCTGAGCAGGAACAGCTCGTAGTCCATGGCCAGGCCGAAGGCGACGATGATGATGAGGACCAGGAAGGTCGGGTCGATGGTGCCGACCGCGGTGAAGCCGAGCAGGTCGGCCAGGTGCCCCTCCTGGAAGCCCCAGATGACCACGCCCAGGGAGGCGCCCAGGGACAGCAGGCCCATGACCACCGCCTTGACCGGCAGCACGATCGAGCCGAACGCCAGGAACAGCAGGACCAGGGTGGTCAGCGTGACGAACAGCAGGGTCGCGGGCACGGTCTCGACGATGGCGTCGATGTTGTCGAGCTGCTGCGCGGCCGGGCCGCCGACCAGCACCTCGTCGGCGCCCGCGGGGGCGTCGGCACCGCGCACCGCCGCCACCAGGTCCGCGGTGGAGTCGTCGTCGATCTCGCCCTCGTAGGCGACGGTCAGGTGCGCGACGCCGTCCCCGACCCGGCCGACCCCGGCGCCCTCCGCCCCGTCCAGGTCGGCCAGCTCCGCGGCGAAGTCCGCCAGGTCGTCCTCTGCGACGTCCCCGGTGACCACCACGTCGATCTGGCTGACGCCGCCAGCCGGGAAGTCCTCCCGCAGCATCTCGGTGGCCTGGCGGCTGCCGGCCTCGTCGGGCAGGTAGCGCTGGTCGGTGGAGCCGACGTCGAGGGAGAAGAGCGCCGAGGCGAACGCGACCAGCACGGCGGTGACGGTGAGCAGGTAGAGCACCGGGCGCCGCATGACGCTGTGCGCCAGCCGCGACCAGCCCCCCACGCGGTCGTCGGCGCGGGCGCCGGAGCGCCGCCGGGGCAGGGGCAGCCGCAGCGCGTCGATGCGGCGGCCGATGACCCCCAGCAGGGCGGGGAGCACGACGAGCGCGGCGACCAGGTCGAACAGGACGACGGCGATGCCGCCCAGGCCGATGGAGCGCAGGATGGGCTGCGGGAAGAACAGCAGCCCGGCGAAGGCGATGAGCACGGTGACGCCGGAGAAGGCGACGGTCCGCCCGGCCGTGGCCAGGGTGACGGGGACGGCCGAGGCGACGTCGCCGCTGCGGCGCATCTCCTCGCGGAACCGGCTGACCAGGAACAGGCCGTAGTCGATGGCCAGGCCCAGGCCGAGGATGCTGGCCACGTTGACGGCGAACACCGACACCTCGGTGAGGTAGGTGAGGGCGCGCAGCAGGACCATCGCGCCGAGGACCGCCAGACCGCCGACGGCCAGCGGCATCAGGGCGGCGACCACTCCGCCGAAGATGACGACGAGCAGGACCAGCAGCACCGGCAGGGAGATCATCTCGGCGCTCACCACGTCGGTCTCGGCCTGCTCGGACAGTTCGCTCTGGATCGCGACGGAGCCGCCCAGGTAGGTGTCGAGCGGACCGGCGTCGAGGTCGGCGGCGATCGCCTCGAAGGACTCCATCCGCTCGACCTGGTCCTCGCCCACGAGGGTGATGGGCACGTACACCGCGTGCCGGTCCTCGGAGACGAGGATGCCGCGTTCGATGTCGCTGAGGTCCTCGTCCAGGTAGCTGGTGGCCGACTTGACGTACTCGTCGGGCAGGTCGTCGAGGACCCGCTGCACCGCCTTGGCGAAGGTGGGGTTGTCCACCCGCAGCTCGTCGCTGCGGTACACGGCCACGACGTCCACCGCGTCGTGGCCCAGCTCCTCCTCGATCACCTCGGCCGCCCTGGTGGACTCCGCGTCGGGGTCCTCGAACCCCCCGTCGCTGACCGAGCCGAACAGCCCGGTGCCCCACAGCGCGGCGAAGACGACGAACACCACCGTGGCCAGGAGCACCCAGACTCGCCCCCGATAGGTGAACCGGCCGAGCGCAGAGAACATGGACGCGTCTCCCTAGGGCATTGGATTTCAGCAAACGGCGATAATGTTAGCAAACACCGTTAACTCCGGCATACGGCGCTAACTCCACCGAAACAGCCACCGCCAGCCGCATAAACTGTGCTCAAGGAAGGCCATGCACAAGGACACCACCGACCTGCCCACCGGCAACGCCCCGCCCGCCGCCTCCCCGCAACCGCGTCGGGCGCGGCTGCGCGAGGCCGCGTTCACCGAGATCAAGGCGATCGCCCGGCGCCGCCTCGTCGAACAGGGGGCCGAAGGCGTCTCACTGCGCGCCATCGCCCGCGAGATGGGGATGACCGCGCCCGCCCTCTACCGCTACTTCGCCAGCCTCAACGACCTGCTGCTGTCCTTGCAGGCGGACTTCTTCGCCGAGCTGAGCGCCTGGATCACCGACGCCAACACGGGGGTGCCCGAGGAGGACGTCGACGGCCGCCTCCTGGCGTCCCTGCGCGCCTTCCGCTCCTGGGCGCTGGCCAACCGGGCCGAGTTCGCCCTGCTGTTCGGCCCCCGCCCGCCCCACCAGCCCTCCGGACCCCACGAGGAGGCCGCCCTGCGCGAGGGGCAGCGCTTCGCCTCCACCTTCCTCACCCTGTTCAACCGACTGCTGGAGGAGGACCGGATCCCGCTCCCCGACTCCGGCTCCTTCACGCCCGAGCTGTGCCGCCAGCTCGAGCAGTTCGCCCGGAGCGCCGGCATCGCAGGCCGGCACTCCGAGGGGGAGCTGCGCGTGCTCACCGCCTGCTGGGTGCGGCTGTACGGCCTGGTGTGCATGGAGGTCTTCCACAACATGGTGTTCGGACCCGACGACATGGAGCCGCTGTTCGAGGCCGAACTGGCCGACCTGCTGGCGTCGGTGGGTGTCCGGTACCGGCCACCGGAGGGGTGAGCGGAACCGGGGGCGCCCGGCAGGCGTCTCACCGGGTTGTCCACCTGATCCGTCCCGCGCCCCGCGGGATGCCCCAATAGTGTTGACTCCTCCCCAGTACCCCCCGAACACGAAGGACCCTGTCTTGGACACGCCTCGCGGTGGTGAAGCCGTCCCGGCTCCGACCTCTCGGCCCTCCGACCCGCCTCCCGAGAGCAGCGGCCCCCTGCCCTCCGCGCAGGAGACGCCCGTGCCCGAGACCGCACCGGAGGCGCCCGCCCCACCCCGGCCGACCGCTCCCCAGGCCGCCGCGCGCCCCGGCCCCGTGCCCGGCGCGCAGCCCTCATTCGGCCCGCCGACCCTGCACGGGCCGCTGCCCCCCTTCCAGCCCCCGGCCCCCGGCCCCGTCTCCGGCGCGCAGCCCTCCCTCCGCCCGCCGCAGGCCCCGGTCCCCTCCCCCGCGCCGCAGCACCTACAGGCGCCCACCGGATCCCTGCCCGCCGCGCACCTCACCGCCCAGTTCCAGGCCGTCGCGCCCTCCCCCACCGCGACCGGGGCGTGGCCCGCACCTCCGGTGCCCGTCCCGCCGGTGCCCGTCCCGCCTCCCCCCGCGCCGCGGCAGGGCGGTGCCCGGCTGTGGCTGACCGCGGGCGGAGCGGCGCTCGTCGCGGCGGTGTCCCTGGTGCTGTGCGTGGCGCTGACGGTCTCCACCCTGACCGGCGACACGGCCCAGGCGTCCGGCAAACCGCACCGGGACGTCCTCTACGAGGACAGTTGGTTCCACACCGCCAAGAGCATCCCGGTCGACGTGGCCTCGCACCCCTTCTACGACCTGCCCTTCCCCGAGACCGTCGACTGCGAGATCCCCGACTTCGACCCGTCCTCGGCCGCGGAGTGGGAGACCTTCACCGACACGATCGGCCCGTGCCTCAACGAGATGTGGCTGACCCCGCTGGAGGAGATGGGGCTGCGTCCGGAGGAGCCGCACTACGTGGTCCTGGACGAGATCCCCGCGGACCTGCGCGGCGAGTCCGAGGAGGAGGGGGTCACCCTCGCCTACTACCTGGAGCACGAGCTGAGCATCACCATCGTGGTGCCCAACGTGCGGAAGCTGCTGAGCTACCCGAACATGGAGGACGAGCGGATCTGGTACGCGCTGGTCGCCCACGAGTACGGGCACCACGTCCAGGGGGAGACCGGCCTGCTGGACGCGGCGGGCACCCTGGAGCGCAAGGCCGGCTCCGAGGCCGAGGAGCTCAAGGTGGGGCGGCAGATCGAACTGCAGGCCGAATGCCTGGCGGGCACCGGCGTGGCCGTGCTCTCCGGGCACGACGCCGAGGACGTGGCCTTCGTCAACCGCCACTTCAACGAGGACACCGGCGACAGCGACACGCACGGCAGCGCCGCCAACCGCGTGTACTGGTTCGAGGCCGGCGCGACCGCGGAGACCATGGAGGCGTGCAACACCTTCGCCGCGGAGGCCGAACAGGTCCGCTGACCCGCCGCCCCGGGCCGGCCGTGCCCCTGCGGCCGGAAAACCACTGGCCCGGGAATGCAGGCCCGGGCCATACTTGCCGAATGAACCCTGAAGAACTGGTACGTGCCTCGAAGTTCCTCTCCCGGGTGCTGCGGCACCGGCCGGAGGAGGCCAACGTGACGTTGGACGCCGAGGGCTGGGTGGAGGTGGACGCGCTGCTCAAAGGCTGCCGGGCCGCGGGACGCCCCCTCACCCGGGCCGAGCTGGAGGAGATCGTCGCCCGCAACGACAAGCGGCGCTACGCGTTCAGCGAGGACGGCCGACGCATCCGCGCCCAGCAGGGGCACACCGTCGAGGTGGACCTGAACCTGCCCGTGCGCACGCCCCCGGAGGTGCTCTACCACGGCACCGCGAAGCACTCCCTGCCCGCCATCCTCAACGAGGGCCTGCGTCCCATGGGGCGGCACTACGTGCACCTGTCCCCGGACGAGGAGACGGCTCGGCGGGTAGGCGCGCGCCACGGCAGGCCCGTCGTGCTGACCGTGGACTCCGCGCGCATGCACGCCGACGGCCACGAGTTCCGGATCAGCGGCAACGGGGTGTGGCTGGTGGCCGGTGTGCCGCCGCACTACCTGGACGGGCGGTGGATCCCGAAGCGCTCCACGAAGCGGCGGGCGGCCCGGTAGCCCCGGCGGTGCGCGGCGCACCGCCGGGGCCGGTGGGACGGGGTCAGTTCCGCTCGGCCAGGACGCGGCGCAGCTCGGACCAGCCGCTGAGCTTGACCCGCTCCCCGCGGGACAGCTCCGCGCCCAGCGCGGCCTCCGCGGCGTCGATGGCCAGCCAGTCGGCGTAGTCGCTGACCACCACGCCCTTCTCCTTCAGCAGCTCCTCGACGCCGACCTGCGGGGCCCGGGAGGAGCGCAGCGCGGGGGCGTCGTCCAGCAGCGAGCGGACGGTGGCCGCGGCGTCGGACTTGTTGGTGCCGATCACGCCGGTGGCGCCCCGCTTGAGCCAGCCCGCCACGTACTCGCCGGGCAGCGGGTTGCCCTCCGCGTCGAGGATGCGCCCGTCCTCGTGCGGCAGGGTGCGCGTGGACTCGTCGAAGGGCAGGTCGGGCAGGGGGGTACTGGCGTAGCCCACCGAACGCACCACCATGCCCACCGGCAGGGTCTCGCGCTGCCCGGTGCCCACCAGGCGCCCCTCGTCGTCGAGCTCGGTGCGCTCCACCTCCAGGCCCTCGACGTGCTCGGCGCCCACCACCGCGGTCGGCTTGCGCCAGAAGTGCAGCTCGACCCGGCGGCCCGTGCCTCCACCGGAGCGCTGCGCCCATTCGGTGAGGGTGCGCAGGTTGGTGCGGGCGGCCCGGGCCGCGCCCACCATGGCCTCGCTGTTGGGGTCGATGGCGACGTCGGCGGGGTCCACCCCCACCTCCACGCCGTCCAACTGGCCCAGTTCCCGCAGTTCGTTGGCGGAGAACTTGGCCTGGAGGGGGCCGCGTCGGGCGACCACGTGCACCCGGCGCACCTTGCTGGCCGCCAGCACCTGGAGGACGGGTTCGGGGATGTCGGTGCGGCGCAGTTCGTCGACGCTCCGCACGAGGATGCGCGCCACGTCGAGGGCGACGTTGCCCGCGCCGACGACGGCGACCTCCTCGGCGTCCAGGACGAACCGCGACACCTCCAGGTCGGGGTGGCCGCTGTACCAGTTGACGAAGTCGGTGGCCGCGACGCTGCCGGGCAGGTCCTCTCCGGGGACGCCCATGCGGCGGTCCATGCTTGCTCCGGTCGCGTAGACCACCGCGTGGTAGGCGCGTGCCAGGTCGGCCCGGGTGAGGTCGGTGCCGTACTCCACGCAGCCCAGGAAGCGGACGTCGGGGTGTTCGAGGACGCGGGCCAGGGTGTGGGCCACCCGCTTGATGGAGGTGTGGTCGGGTGCCACGCCGTAGCGGACCAGACCGTAGGGGGTGGGAAGGCGGTCCAGTACGTCCACGGCCACCGGCTCACGGGACTGCCGGGTCAGTGCCTCGGCTGTGTAGATTCCTGCGGGGCCGGAGCCGATCACGGCTACCCGCAACGGGTCGGGAGTGCTCATGCGCTCATTGTGACTCATACGACATTCGACCTCTGAGATCAGGGAGTGTCCTGTGGGCGGTCAACGGAGCGCACGGTGAACACGGGGCTTCGCCCAGAAGTCCCCGCTGGTCATCGCCTGCCGTCCCGGCCGGGAGAACAGTGCCGGGGCGGCCCCGGCGCCGACCACGGCGGGACGGCCGGGGGCCGCCTCCGGTCAGGAGGCCGAGAAGGCCGGGACCCGCGGTCCGGTGCGGCGGGCGCCGGACACCCGCCGGGGCGCGGTCCCAGGCCCGCCCCGGCGGTTCGCGTGGTGCGCGCCGGTCGGCGTCAGGAGGCCGGTTCGTCCTCCAGGGACAGCTCGGAGTGCTTGGCCACGATCTCGGTGAGCTGGCGCGCCAGTCCCTGGGCGTCCAGGCCCATCTTGGCAAGGATCCGGTCGCGCTTGGCGTGCTCCAGGAAGCGCTGCTCGACCCCGAAGGTGCGCACCGGCAGGTCCAGGTCGGCGTCGCGCAGGGTCCGCGCCACGGCGTCGCCCACCGCACCGACGCGCCCGTTGTCCTCGACCACGGCGACCACGCGGTGACGGGCCGCCTCGGCCACCAGGGCCGGGTCGAGCGGCTTGACCCAGCGCGGGTCCACGACGGTGACGCCGATGCCCTGGTCGGCCAGCCGGTCGGCGGCCTCGCAGCAGGTCTGGGCCATGGGTCCCACCGCGACCAGCAGCAGGTCCGGGGTGTCGGTGGCGGGGCGGCGCAGCACGTCCATGCCGCCGAGGCGGCCGACGGCGGGGATCGCGGGGGGCACCGCGCCCTTGGGGTAGCGCACCACGGTGGGGCCGTCGTCCACGGCGACGGCCTCGCGCAGCAGCTCGCGCAGCCGCACCGCGTCGCGCGGCACCGCGATGGCCAGGTTGGGCACGACCTGCAGGATGGACAGGTCCCACATGCCGTTGTGGCTGGCGCCGTCGTCGCCGGTGATCCCCGCCCGGTCCAGGGCGAAGGTGACGGGCTGGCGGTGCAGCGCCACGTCCATGAGGACCTGGTCGAAGCAGCGGTTGAGGAAGGTGGCGTAGACCGCCACGACCGGGTGCAGGCCGCCCATGGCCAGGCCCGCCGCGCAGGTGGCGGCGTGCTGCTCGGCGATGCCCACGTCGAAGACCCGGTCGGGGTAGGCCTCGGCGAAGGCGGCCAGGCCGGTGGGGTGGAGCATGGCGGCGGTGATGGCGACGACGTCCTCGCGTTCGGCGCCGATCCGCACCATCTCGTCGCTGAAGACCGAGGTCCACTTCAGCCCGGGGTTGGACCGCTGGCGTCCGGTGGCCACGTCGAAGGCTCCGGGGGCGTGGAACTGGTCCTCGTCGTGGTTCTCGGCGGGCGCGTACCCCTTGCCCTTCTGGGTGAGCACGTGCACGATGACCGGCGCGCCGAAGTCGCGGGCGCGGCGCAGCGCCCGCTCCACGGCGGCGACGTCGTGCCCGTCGATGGGGCCGACGTACTTCAGGCCGAGGTCCTCGAACATGATCTGCGGCTGGATGGCGTCCTTGAGCCCTTTCTTGAACGCGTGCAGCGCGTCGTAGAGCGGGGGGCCGACGACGGGGGCGCGGTTGATCGCGTTCTTGGCGGTCGCCAGCATCTGCTCGTAGCCGCGGGTCATGCGCAGATTGGCGAAGTGCTCGGCCAGGCCGCCGATGGTGGGCGAGTAGGAGCGTCCGTTGTCGTTGACGACGATCACCACGCGGCGGTTCTTGCCCTCGGCGATGTTGTTGAGCGCCTCCCAGGCCATGCCGCCGGTCAGCGCGCCGTCGCCGACCAGGGCGACCACCGTGCGGTCGGTGATTCCGCGCAGTTCGTGCGCTCGGGCCAGGCCGTCGGCGTAGGACAGCGCGGTGGAGGCGTGCGAGTTCTCGATGAAGTCGTGCTCGGACTCGGCGCGCGAGGGATACCCGGACAGGCCGCCCTCCTGGCGCAGACCGGAGAAGTCCTGCCGCCCGGTGAGGATCTTGTGCACGTACGCCTGGTGGCCGGTGTCGAACAGGATGGGGTCGCGCGGGGAGTCGAACACGCGGTGCAGCGCGATGGTGAGCTCGACGACACCCAGGTTGGGGCCGAGGTGACCACCGGTTCGGGCGACCTGGGAGACGAGGAACTCCCGGATCTCGGCGGCCAGCTGGGGGAGCTGCGCCTCGGGGAGTCTCTTCAGGTCGTCTGGGTTGTGCACCGAGTCGAGCAGCGTCACTCTCGTCATTCCCCTCGTATGCAGGACATCGGGTCGGCCGCCGGGCCACGGGCGCCTCCCGTGGGGAGCGGGGACGGACCGAGTCTGGCAGTGGACACGGCCGACACGGGGTCCGGCTTCCGGCGGCTCGGTGGTGGGAACCGGACGAACCACGATCAACCGGCTTCACCACAGGCACACAGCTTATGCCGATTCGCCGCCGAGCGGGGGTGGGGCGGCCCCCTGCTCTGAGAAGCTCTGCCGTGTGCGGGCGGCGGGGGCGATGCCGTGGGCCGCGCACATGCGGCGCAGTTCCGCGGCGATGCCCCGGGTGGTCCAGTGCGCGTTGAGGCCGCTGGGGTTGGGCAGCACCCACACCGGGACCTCGGCGACGGCGTCCTCGGGCGGCTGGGGGCCGATCCGGGCCCTCGGGCGCGCGAACGCCTGCCGGTAGGCGGTGACTCCGAGCACGGCGAGCACGCGCGGCCGGTGGACCCGCAGTTTCGCGGCCAGTGCCCGCCCTCCCGCGCGCAGTTCCTCTCGGGTGAGCTCGTCGGCCCTCGCGGTGGCCCGGTCCACCAGGTTGGTGATGCCCAGGCCCAGGCCGGGAAGCAGGTGCTGCTCCTGCGGGGCCAGCAGGCGCGGGGTGAGGGAGGCGGCGTGCAGCGCGGGCCAGAACCGGTTGCCGGGGCGGGCGAAGTGGTGCCCGCTCCAGGCGGAGTACAGGCCCGGGTTGATCCCGCAGAACAGCACGTCCAGGTCGGGGCCGAGCACGTCGGGCACGGTCCTTGCGCGTGCCGCGGCCAGCTCGGCGGCGTCGGGCCGCCTGCGCCGTGTTCCGCCCCTCGGCCTCCTCCTCGCCTGTCCGTGACCGGTCACAGCAGCGCCCGCACCACGAGCGCGGCCCCCGACAGCGCCACCACCGCCAGCAGGGCCGCTCTCAGGCGCGCCCCGCCCAGCACGCGCCGCAGCGGGCCGGAGAGCAGGAACCCCGCCACCATGAACGGCAGCAGGGCGCAGCCCGCCGCGACCTCGCGGAGCCGCAGTTGGCCGCCCAGGGCCAGCGCGGCCAGCGAGACCAGCACACCGACCAGGAAGTAGCAGCCCAGCGTGGCGCGCACCCGGGGCCCGCTCTCGTGCTGGTAGACCAGCGCGACGGGCGGACCGCCGATGGAGGTGGCCGTACCCATCACCCCGGAGACCACTCCGGCCACGCCCAGGGCGGCCGGGGTCGGGCCGATGCGCAGCGGGCTGAGGCTGGCGGCCACCGCGAGCAGCACGGCCACGCCCACGGCCAGGCCGAGTGTCTCGGGCGCGGCCAGCGCCACCACCCACACCCCGGCCACCGTGCCGACCAGGCGCCCGGCCAGTGCCCAGGAGACGCCGCGCAGGTCGGCGTGGCGCCACTCGGCGCCGACGGTGAGCAGCGGCAGCACCGCGGTGAGCACCAGCAGCGTGCCCGGCATCAGGGTGGGGTCCAGCATCGCGACGACCGGCGCGGCCACCAGTGCCAGGCCCAGGCCCACGCTGCCCTGCACCGCGGCTCCCGCCAGCACGGCAGGCCCGGCCACGGCCAGAAACACCAGATCGGACTCTGTCACGTGAGGCGAGACTAGCCGTCCGCCCGTCCCAGGAGGGCATCGGGACGGGCGGACGGCGCGGGGCCCCGGAGGGGAGGAGGCTCCGGCGCCCCGCCGGGGGTACCGCATGCCGCCGGGAGGAGTGGGTGCGGAGGCGGCACGCGGTCCGGCACGCCCGGCCCCCTACTTATCCCCGGGCGTGCGCTCTTCGGCTGCGTCGGGAGACGGCGTCGAGGATGACCGCGACGAGCAGGACGACCGCGGTGATCATGAACCGCACCGAGGAGTCCATCTGCAACAGGAACAGGCCCGAGGAGATCGCCCCCAGCACCAGGCCGCCCAGCAGGGCCGAGTAGGCGCTGCCGCGTCCGCCGAAGAGGCTGGTGCCGCCGATGACCGCGGCCGCGATGGCCATCATCAGCGCGTCGCCGCCGCCGGTGGACTGGTTCACCGCGAAGCTGCGCGAGACGAACATGATGCCGCCGAGCCCGGACAGGGTGGAGGCCAGGGCGAACACCGAGATCCGGACCATGTCGACGTTGATGCCGGCGCGGCGGGCCGCCTCGGCGTTGCCGCCGACCGCGAAGACCATCCGGCCGTAGCGGGTCTTGCGCAGCACCAGGTCGAAGACGACGACGATCCCGACGAAGATGAGGAACGCCAGCGGCACTCCCTTGTAGGAGTTGAGCACCCACACCCCGCCGAGCACCGGGACCGCCAGCAGCAGGGTGCGCGCGACGATCTCCGTGGGGGACTTGGCGGGCAGCCCGGCGGCGGCGCGGCGGGACTCGCCGTAGAAGGTGAAGCCGGCGTACAGGACGACCGCCGCGGCCGCGATGCTCCAGCCGATCGCGGGAACGAAGTAGGTCTGGGTGAGGTAGCCGATCGGCCCGTCGTAGGGCACGTTGATGGTGCCGTCGGCGCCGAGCAGGTAGAGCTGGGCGCCCTGCCAGCCGATGAGTCCGGCCAGGGTCACCACGAACGCGGGGACTCCGACCTTCGCGAAGATCGTGCCGTGGATGACGCCGATGAGCGCGGCGACCACGACGGCCGCCGCCATCGCGGCGACCTCGTTCCAGTCGTACTGGACCGCCAGGACCGTGGTGACCACGCCGCACACGCCCGCGACCGAGCCGACCGACAGGTCGATCTCGCCGAGCAGCAGGACCATGATCACCCCGGAGGACATCAGTCCGACGGCGACGATCTGCACGGTCAGGTTGGACAGGTTCTGCGGGGACAGGAACTTGTCGTTGAGCGTCCAGAAGACGAGGGCGATGACGAAGAGCCCGACGATGACCGGTACCGAGCCGAGCTCACCGCTGCGCAGCCGCCGCAGCGCGCCGCTGAGCAGGCCGCGCGGGGTGCCGTCGTCCACGATGAGCCGGGGGTCCCGCGCGACCTGCGCCCCCTGGGCCGTACCGGTGGTCTGCTGAGCCATCACGCTTCCTCCGTTCCCGGCACCGCGGCACGGCCGGACCGTCGGGACACGGGGTTGTCGGCGGCCCCGGTGATGGCCGCCACGATCTCTTCGTAACTGGTGTCCTCGATCCGGAAGTCGCCGGCGTTGCGACCCAGGCGCAGGACCACGGCGCGGTCGGCGACGGCACGTACGTCGGCCATGTTGTGGCTGATGAGGATGACCCCGAGCCCCTGGTCCCGGAGCCGCTCGATGAGGTCGAGGACCTGGGCGGTCTGGGCCACGCCCAGCGCCGCGGTGGGCTCGTCCAGCATGACGACCTTGGGGTCGCCCAGCAGGGAGCGGGCGATCGCGATGATCTGGCGCTGGCCGCCGGACAGGGAGGCCACGGGGACGCGCAGGCTGGGGATGCGCACGGAGAGCGAGTCCAGCAGCTCCTGGGCGCGTCGCTCCATCTCCAGTTCGTCCAGTACCCCGACGGCGGTGCGCTCGCTGCCGAGGAACAGGTTGGCCACGATGTCCAGGTTGTCGCAGAGCGCGAGGTCCTGGTAGATGGTGGCGATGCCGAGCTGCTGGGCGTCGCTGGGGCGGTTGACCTTGACCGGCCGTCCCTCCCACAGGATCACTCCGCTGTCGGCGGGGTTGACTCCGGCGATGACCTTGACGAGAGTCGACTTCCCAGCGCCGTTGTCACCCAGCAGCGCCACGACCTCGCCCGGGTGGACGTGGAAGTGGACGTCGCTGAGCGCCTGCACCGCGCCGAACCTCTTGGAAATCCCGGACAGCTCCAGGATCGGTTGCGTCATGACGTTTCCTCGCGGTTCCTCTGGTCGGGCGACCTGCCCGGGAGCGCGGACCGCGGTCCCGGGCAGGTCTCCTGGGGAAGGCGGAGCGGAGCGGGGCGGCATCGGCCTGCTCCCCGGGGTGCGGGGCCGTGGCCGACAGTGCCGCCCCGGCAGTCCGCGGCGCGCCGGGTGGGGCGCCGGCCGCGGCTCCCGCTCCGCTGGGCCCGGTCAGGCCCCGGCTTCCTTGCACAGGTCGGTGTCGGCGTACTCGTCGGTGCAGATCTCCTCGATGGTGTAGAAACCGTCGGAGATGACCGTGTCCTCGATGTTGTCAATGGTCACCGCGACGGGGGTGAGCAGCACGGCGGGGACGGTGTTGCCTTCGCCGTCGGTGGCCTCGGTCAGCGGGTACTCGGCGGTGCCGCTGTACTCCTGCCCGGTGGCGGCGGCGACGGCCATGGCGGCCGCGATGTCGGCCTCGGGGCGGATGGCCTTGTAGACCGTCATGTACTGGTCGCCGGAGAGGATCCGCTGGATGGCGGCGAGTTCGGCGTCCTGGCCGGTGATGGGCGGCAGCTCGTCCACGCCCGCGCTCTTGAGGGCCGCGATGATGCCGGAGGCCAGGCCGTCGTTGGCGCTGTAGACGCCGCTGATGTTGTCGGCGCCGACGGCGGTGATGGCCTGCTCCATCTGCTGCTGGGCCTTGTCGGGCGACCAGTCGGGGGTGTCGTACTCGGCGCCGATCTCGACCTGGCCGTCGAGGATCTCGTGGGCGCCCTCCTTGAAGCTGGCGGCGTTGGGGTCGGTGGGAGAGCCGTTGATCATGACGACCTCACCCTTGCCCGCGGTTCCGGCCTTCTCCATGCCCTCGACGAGCGCCTCGGCCTGGACCCGTCCGACGGTCTTGTTGTCGAAGGAGACGTAGTAGTCCACCCCGCCCTGGGCCAGCCGGTCGTAGGCGATGACCGGGACGCCCTGGGCGTGGGCCTGCTTGACGATGCCGCCCGCGGCCTCGGCGTCGACGGCGTCCAGGACCAGCACGGCGACCCCCTGGGTCAGCATGGCCTCGGCCTGGGACTGCTGCTTGGAGACGTCCTGGTCGGCGTTCTGGTAGGTGACCTCGCACTTGGGACAGAGTTCGGCGATCGCCTCCTCGAAGTAGGGGCGGTCGAACTTCTCGTAGCGGGCGGTCTTGGCATCGGGCAGCAGCAGGCCGATGGTGAAGCCCTCCTCGACGGAGGCGGCGGCCTGCTCGCCTCCACCTCCGCTGGTGGTTGCGGCGCCGCATCCGGCGGCTGCCAGCATCGCCAGGGCGGCGGTTCCCACCGCGACGCGGCGGATGAACCTGTTCCGATTGCTCATCGCTGTGACCTCCTCGGGGCCCACCGTTGTCGGGGGATTGCGGTCCGGCCGTTGTGTGTCGCCGGTCACTCGGTGGACCGATGCGTGAAGTCAAACGGTTGGAACCCTTGTGGTCAAGCTTTGAACGCATAACTGAAATGTTACGAATCTTGGGTTCACGCTTTGAACCCAAAGAAAGCGCAGGTCGGCGGGCTTGAGAACAGATGTTGTGGGCTGTGAAAAGTCGCGGAGGACTCTCAAGATCGATTCAGAACGTGGAGGCAAGCGCGGAGCGCAGCGCCCCGCGCAGCGCGGCCCGTCGTCCCAGCTCACCGGGCACGAGGCGCAGCTCGCCGAGCGCGCTGCCCAGCGCCCCCAGTTCCATCGCCCGCCGCATGGGGTCCAGCAGCAGTTCTCCCGCCTCGGCGATCTCGCCCCCGATGACGACCATCTGCGGGTTGAACATGTTGACCACGATGGCCACCCCCCGGCCCAGCGCAGCGCCCGCCTCGGCGATGATCCGCCGGCAGCCGGGGTCCCCCTCGCAGGCCGCTCTGACCAGGTCCAGCAGTGCGGCGCCGTGCCGGACCCTGCCCTGCTGCGGCAGCATGTCCAGCAGGTAGGGCGCGCCGACCAGGGTCTCCAGGCAGCCGCGGTTGCCGCACCGGCACACCGGGCCGCGCTCGTCCAACCCGATGTGCCCGATCTCCCCAGCGTTGCCGTTGGCTCCCCGGAACAGCCGCCCGCCGATGATCACGCCCGCCCCCACTCCCTGGGAGACGTTGACGTAGACGACGTGCTCCAGTCCTCGGGCGGCGCCCTCGGCGGTCTCGGCGAGGGCGCACAGGTTGGCGTCGTTGTCCACCTGGACGGGCAGCCCCAGGCGTTCTTGCAGCTCGGCCCCTGGGTTGAAGCCCGCCCAGTGCGGCATGCAGGTGATGTCGCCGATGAGGCCGCTGCCCGGGTCGACCGGGCCGGGGACCGACGCGGCGGCGCCCGCCACCATGGACCGGTCCACCCGGGCCTGGGTGAGCAGGGTCTCGGTCAGCCAGACCGCGCGCCGTATCCCGCGCGCGGGGTCCTCGGCCACGTCGTAGTCGATGCTCTCCTCCTGCAGGACGTGGCCCTGGGTGTCTCCCAGGGCCACGGTGACCCGGGAGTGCGTGAAGTCGACGGCCACCAGCACGCCCGGGGGGCGCAGCAGGGTGACCGCCCGCGCGCGACGCCCGTTGGAGGAGGTCTCGCGCACCGACACCGTGCCCATCGACCGCAGGTCACGCACGATGTTGGACACGCTCGCCGCGGACAGCCCGGTGGCGCGGGCGATCTCGGCCTGGGTGAGCGTGCCGCCCCTGCGCAGTGCGGCGACCACCCGTTCCCGGTTGGCCTGCCGCAGGGCAGCCTGCGACCCCGGCGTGACCTGGGCCTCCCTCGTCACTGGCGCTCCTTGGTTCCGGCGGGGCAAAAGCCGTCACAAAGGAGCTTACAAGGCTTGAAGGCAACGGTTTCGACCCGCTTGAAGAAGAAAGTCCGATTCGGCCCCACCGTCCCGGAAGGCACGGGGGAAAGCGCACCGCCGGAACGGGCGCCGGTCGGCGCCTGCGGGCCGCCGCACTGCGGCCCCGGCCGATCGGGTATCACTCCGTGGTGAACGGCGGCTGTCCGACGAGAGACCGGTGGTGACCAGGTGGATTCCGAAGCGGTGACGTCCCTGGCGGAGCTGGCCCGCGACCGGCCCCCGCTGGCCGGGGGCGTGCGGGTGGTGGCGATCGAGGGACGCTCGGGAGCGGGCAAGACGTCCCTGGCCGAGGCGCTCGCCGCGGTGACCGGCTGGCCGGTGTTCCACATGGACGACGTGTACCCGGGGTGGACCGGCCTGGCCGCCTCGGTCGACCTGCTGGCGCTGTGGGTGGTCATGCCGCTGCTCAACGGCGCCGACCCGCGGTGGCGGCGCTACGACTGGGAGCGCGGCCGCCCCGCCGAGTGGTGCACCACCCCCGTCGTGGACGGCCTGATCGTGGAGGGGTGCGGCTGTGGTGCGGCCGAGATCCGCCCCTACCTGTCCACCCTGGTGTGGATCGACGCCCCCGCCGAGGTGCGCCACCGGCGGCTGGACGCCCGGAGCGACGCCGCCGTCTACACCCCCCACCGCGAGGCCTGGGCGCGCCAGGAGGAGGACTTCTACGCCCTGCACACCCCCTGGGAGTACGCCGACGTGGTGCTCGACGGCACCGCACCGTGGTGACCGCCCCGCGGCCGGGCGTCCGCCGTCGTACCCCGTCGAGGCCCGGCTGCGGAGCGGCCCGCCTCCCGGCGCCGAACATGGGGCAACCTGTCATGATTCATGGGCATTTGCCACATTTGTTGGAGTTTCCGTGATGCCCTACCCGTCCCCCACGCTGCCCCGCCCCCACCGCCTCCCGGCTCATCAGCCGCACCGTCGGCATCGTGCTTCTCGCCCTCACCTTTCTCGGCGGGATCCTGCTGCTGCCCGCGACGGCGGGCACCACGATGCTGGTCGGCAGTTGCAGCGGCGTCGTGGACGACGTCCCCGCCTGCGTCAGCTCGCTGCGGGCCGGCCTGGGCTTCGCGCTGCCGTGGCTCGGCTGGCTGATCGGCAGCTTCGGCGCGCTGGGCCTGTTCATCCCGTCCTGGCCGCGGGGCCGCCACGGGTGGCCGTGGCCCCTGGTCGGCGCCGTCTGCTACGCCTTCGGCTTCCTCCTCGCCCTGTTCGGCTTCGAGGGGCTGTTGGGCTGGTTCCTCCCCGCGGTGCCGGGCGCGGCGGACGCACACCCTCCCCGGCAGAGCCGAGGGCCCGCCGCCGTCTCCTGGACGGCGACGGGCCCCCTGTGGGTCGCCCCGGGCCTGGTGGGCCCGCGGGGAGTTCGTGGGACTACTACTTGCTGATCAACTGGCGCAGCACGTACTGCAAGATGCCGCCGTTGCGGTAGTAGTCGGCCTCACCGGGGGTGTCGATGCGCACCACGGCGTCGAACTCGACCCCGGTGTCGGTGCTGACCTTGACGGTCGCGGGGATACGGCCCTCGTTCAGCTCGGTCACGCCGGTGATGGAGTAGGTCTCCTCACCGGTCAGGCCCAGGGAGTCCGCGGACTGCCCCTCGGGGAACTGCAACGGCAGCACGCCCATGCCGATCAGGTTCGAGCGGTGGATGCGCTCGAAGGACTCAGCGATGACCGCACGGACGCCCAGCAGGCGGGTGCCCTTGGCCGCCCAGTCGCGCGAGGAGCCGGAGCCGTACTCCTTGCCGCCCAGCACCACCAGCGGGATGTTCTTGGCGGCGTAGTTCTGCGCGGCGTCGTAGATGAAGGTGACCGGACCGCCCTCCTGGGTGAAGTCGCGGGTGTAGCCGCCCTCGGTGCCCGGGGCGATCTGGTTGCGCAGCCGGATGTTGGCGAAGGTGCCCCGGATCATCACCTCGTGGTTGCCGCGGCGCGAGCCGTAGGAGTTGAAGTCCTTGCGCTCCACTCCGTGCGCCTTGAGGTACTCGGCGGCCGGGGTGCCCGGCTTGATGGCGCCGGCGGGCGAGATGTGGTCGGTGGTGACCGAGTCGCCCAGCTTGGCCAGGACCCGGGCGCCGACGATGTCGCTGACCGGCTCCGGCTCCAGCGCCATGCCCTCGAAGTACGGGGGCTTGCGCACGTAGGTGGACTCGGGGTCCCAGGAGAAGGTGTTGCCGGTGGGCGTGGGCAGCGAGCGCCAGCGCTCGTCCCCGGCGAACACGTCGGAGTACGCCTGCTCGTACATCTCCGCGGCGATCGCGGAGTCGATGACCTCCTGGATCTCCTCCGGGGAGGGCCAGATGTCGCGCAGGTAGACCGGCTGGCCGTCCGAGCCGGTGCCCAGCGGCTCGTTGTCCAGGTCGATGTCCATGGTCCCGGCCAGCGCGTAGGCCACCACCAGGGGCGGCGAGGCCAGGTAGTTCATCTTGACGTCGGGGTTGATCCGGCCCTCGAAGTTGCGGTTGCCGGACAGCACCGCGGTGACCGCCAGGTCGTTGTCGTTGATCGCCTTGGAGATCTCCTCGGGCAGCGGGCCGGAGTTGCCGATGCAGGTGGTGCAGCCGTAGCCGACCAGGTTGAAGCCGAGCTTGTCCAGGTACGGGGTGAGGCCGGAGCGCTCGTAGTAGTCGGTGACGACCTTGGAGCCCGGGGCCAGCGAGGTCTTCACCCACGGCTTGCGGGACAGCCCTTTCTCCACCGCCTTCTTGGCCAGCAGGGCCGCGCCCAGCATGACCGAGGGGTTGGAGGTGTTGGTGCAGGAGGTGATGGCCGCGATGACGACGGCGCCGTGGTCGATCTCGGTCTCGGTGCCGTCGGCCAGGGTGACCTTGACCGGGTTGTGCGGGCGGCGCCCCACCGAGCTGGTGGTGTGGCCGCCGGCGGAGCCGTCGCCGTTGGAGACCGCCGGGGAGTCGGAGGCCGGGAAGGACTCGGCGGACGCCTCGTCGACCTTGGTCTCGATGCCGTCGGTGTGCACGTAGTCGTAGACGTTCTTGCGCCAGGTCGCCTTGGCGTCGGACAGCGCGATGCGGTCCTGCGGGCGCTTGGGTCCGGCGATGGACGGCACCACGTCGGCGAGGTCGAGCTCCAGGTACTCGGAGTACTCGGGCTCCACCGACGGGTCGTGCCACAGGCCCTGGGCCTTGGTGTACGCCTCGACCAGGGCGGTCTGCTCGTCGCTGCGGCCGGTCAGCTTCAGGTAGCGGATGGTCTCGTCGTCGATCGGGAAGATCGCGGCGGTGGAGCCGAACTCGGGGCTCATGTTGCCGATGGTGGCGCGGTTGGCCAGCGGCACCGAGGCCACGCCCTCGCCGTAGAACTCGACGAACTTGCCGACGACGCCGTGCTTGCGCAGCATCTCGGTGATGGTGAGCACCAGGTCGGTGGCGGTGGTGCCGGGGGGCAGCTCACCGGTGAGCTTGAAGCCGACGACCCGCGGGATGAGCATGGAGATCGGCTGGCCGAGCATGGCGGCCTCGGCCTCGATGCCGCCGACGCCCCAGCCCAGGATGCCCAGGCCGTTCTGCATGGTGGTGTGGGAGTCGGTGCCCACACAGGTGTCGGGGTAGGCCTGGCCGTTGCGGACCATGGTGACGCGGGCCAGGTGCTCGATGTTGGCCTGGTGCACGATGCCGGTGCCCGGCGGGACCACCTTGAACTCGTCGAAGGCGGTCTGGCCCCAGCGGAGGAACTGGTAGCGCTCGCGGTTGCGCTCGTACTCGATCTCGACGTTGCGCTCGAAGGCGTCGGGGCGGCCGAACACGTCGACGATCACCGAGTGGTCGATGACCAGCTCCGCGGGGGCCAGCGGGTTGATCTTGGCGGGGTCGCCGCCCAGGTCGCTGACGGCCTCGCGCATGGTGGCCAGGTCGACCACGCAGGGGACGCCGGTGAAGTCCTGCATGATCACCCGGGCGGGGGTGAACTGGATCTCCTGGCTGGGCTTGGCCTTGGGGTCCCAGTTGGCCAGCGCGCGGATGTGGTCGGCGGTGACGTTCACGCCGTCCTCGGTGCGGAGCAGGTTCTCCAGCAGCACCTTCAGGCTGTAGGGAAGCCGCTGGGCGCCTTCGACGGCGTCCAAGCGGAAGATCTCGTAGGACTGATCGCCGACACGGAGCGTGTCACGGCTGCCGAAGCTGTTCGCCGACACGGTTGTTCGCCTCCTGGTCTCGCCACTTTTTCCAAGCATCCTGCCCTAGCGGCACAGCCGGGGCGTCACTGAGGCTTCCCTTACAAGATCACTCCCGAGCCGGGACGGCTCCCCCGTACTGCGCGGGACAACGGGGGCCGCCTGCGCGGACGGCTCGGGTTCCGCCTCTGGGAGTGCGGAGCCCGCCGCACCGCGCCGGCAGGCGGACCGCCGGTGGCGGTGAACCTCACATGCCCAGTGATTCGCTCGCGCTGTTATCTCGACATCAAGGTATCGGACATATATCTCGACATCAAGCTACTGGCCAGTAATGCCTGTTGCTCCCCGCTCCACTACCCGTCCGTCCGGTGGGAACACCCCGGGGAGCGGAGTGCTCCCACCGGCTGCTCTCACGCCAACTGGGCGGCCACCCGGTCCGCGATCAGCTCCAGGTGGTCCAGGTCGGACAGGTCCAGTACTTGCAGGTAGATCCGCTCCGTGCCGATCTCGGCGAACCGGCCGATCTTGTCGACGACCTCGTCAGGGCTGCCCGCCAGGCCGTTGACCCTGAGCTCGTCCACCTCCCGGCCGATCGCGGCTGCGCGGCGCGCCACCTCGGCCTCGTCGCGGCCCACGCACACCACCTGGGCCGCGGAGTAGACCATGGGGCGTTCCCGGCCCGCCTCCTCCACCGCGGCGCGGACGCGGTCGAAGGCCGCCCGGGTGCCCTCCAGCACGGTGAAGGGGACGTTGTACTCGTCGGCGTAGGCCGCGGCCAGCTTGGGCGTGCGCCGCCGCCCGGTGCCGCCGACGATGACCGGGGGCCGCGGCGACTGCGCGGGCTTGGGCAGCGCCGGGCTGTCCGTCAGGCGGTAGTACTTGCCCTGGTAGTCGAAGGTCTCGCCGACCGGGGTCTGCCACAGCCCGGTGACGATCGCCAGTTGCTCCTCGAAGCGGTCGAAGCGCTCCCCGGCGTCGACGGGGAAGGGCAGCCCGTAGGCGGTGTGCTCGGCCTCGAACCAGCCCGCCCCGAAGCCGAACTCCACCCGGCCCCCGCTCATCTGGTCCACCTGGGCGACGCTGATCGCCAGCGGCCCCGGAGCCCGGAACGTGGCCGCGGTCATGAGGGTGCCCAACCGGATACGGGAGGTCTCGCGGGCCAGCCCGGCCAGGGTGACCCAGGCGTCGGTCGGCCCGGGCAGGCCGCTGACGGAGCCCATCTTGAGGTAGTGGTCGGAGCGGAAGAAAGCCTCGAAGCCGAGGTCCTCGGCGGCTCTGGCCACTGTCAGCAGGGTCTCGTAACTGGCGCCCTGCTGGGGTTCGGTGAAGATCCTCAGTCGCATGCCCCCATTCTTCCGCCCGGCTTGCCGGTTTTGCGGCAGGCACGGCCCGGCGCGGCGGAGGGGGTCGCCCCGGTTCCGGCGGCTCGCGGTCCCAGGTCGTGGTTCGGGGCGGAAGAAGGCCTCGCGGCCGGGGCCCTGCGGCTCCGGCCGCTTCCGGCAGCGCCGCGCCGCGATCCGGCCGCCGCGGCGCGGGACGGGGCTCAGCCGCGGGCCAGCACGGCCAGGCACTCCACGTGGTGGGTCATGGGGAAGGCGTCGAAGGCGCGCAGGTCCTCCAGCCGGTAGCCGCGCTCGGCGAAGAGCGCCAGGTCGCGGGCGAGGGTGGCGGGGTCGCAGGAGACGTAGGCGATCCGCTGCGGACGCAGCGCGGCCAGGGACTCCACCGCCTGGGCGCCCAGGCCCGCGCGCGGCGGGTCGGCCACGGCCAGGTCGACGCGCAGGTCCGCCCACTGGCGCAGGTGCGCGGCCGCGTCCCCCCGCTCGATCCGGACCTGCGGCAGGTCGCGCAGGTTGTACTGGGCGTCGCGGACCGCTTCGGCGCTGCTCTCGACGCCGAAGACCCGGCCCTCGGGGCCGACCGCGACCCCCAGCGCGCCGGCGAACAGCCCCACGCCGCAGTACAGGTCCAGGGCGGTCTGACCGGGTTTGGGCTCCAGCGCGCGCAGCACCGCCTCGGTGAGGGTCTGCGCGGCGGCCGGATGGACCTGCCAGAACGCTCCCGCGCTGACCCGCCAGCGGCGTCCGGCGGCGGTCTCGACGACCCCGCGCCGTCCGCGGACCGTCTGGATCCGGCCGCCCCGGAAGCGGCGCAGCACCGCGGCGGGCGCCGCGGGCCTGGGCAGTTCGGGCAGCTTGGCCGTGGTCGGGGTGACGACGAGGGCCGCGTCTCCGGTCCCCGCCGAGGCCACCGCCTCGACCTCGGCCACCCTGGGCCAGCGCCGCCGGGGCACCTCCAGCCGGTTGACCCCCGGGTGGGCGATGGGGCAGGAGTCGATCGGCTCGACGCTGTGGGAGCGGTGCCTGCGCAGGCCCGGCGTCCCGTCGGCGTCGACCGCGAACCGGACCCGGGTGCGCCACCCCAGCCCGTCGGGGGTTCCGGGCAGCTCCTCGACCACGACCTCGCGGTCGATCCCGGCGATCCGGTGCAACTGCTCGGCGACCACCTGCGCCTTGATCCGCCGCTGGGCGTCCAGGGAGGCGTGCTGCCAGTCGCAGCCTCCGCAGCGTCCCGGCCCGGCGAAGGGGCACGGCGGCTCCACCCGGTCGGGCGAGGCCTCGAGCACCTCCACGGCGTCGGCGCGCAGGAACCGCTTGGTCTCCTCGGTGACCAGGGCGCGCACCAGCTCTCCGGGCAGCGCGTGGCGGACGAACACGACCTGGCCCTCGTGGCGCCCGACGCACCACCCGCCGTGCGCCACCCCGTCAAGACGCACCTCGACGTGGGTTCCGAGCCGACTCATGAGTACACGACCTTTCGGGTGGACGGGGCGGTAGGGCACCGCGGCGGGTCCGTGACCGCCGCCTCCTGCCGACCACTCTAGTCGGGGCGCGGACGCGCCCGGTCCGCCCGCGCAGAGCCGGTCCGGTGCGGCGGGAGCCGGGACTGTGGTTGGGTATATCCCAGCCCAGGCCGCGTCGGCTCCGGCGGGGCCGCCACCACGAGGCTTACCAGGGACGGACAGGACGTGCACATCGTCATCTTGGGTTGCGGACGGGTGGGCTCCACCCTCGCGCACACGCTGGAGGACTCCGGCCACACGGTCGCGGTGATCGACCGCGCCCCCGAGGCGTTTCGCAGGCTGCGTTCGGCGACCGCCCGGCACGCGGTCACCGGGCTGGGCCACGACCGCGAGGTGCTGGTACGCGCGGGCATCGAGCGGGCCGGCGCGTTCGCCGCGGTCAGCAGCGGCGACAACTCCAACATCATCGCGGCTCGGGTGGCCCGTGAGACGTTCGGGGTGCGCAACGTGGTGGCGCGCATCTACGACCCGCGGCGCGCCGAGGTGTACCAGCGGCTGGGCATCCCCACCGTGGCCACGGTGCGCTGGACCGCCGACATGATCCTGCGCCACCTGGTCCCCGGGGACGAGTTCCTGGGTACCGGGCCGCTGTGGCGGGACCCCTCCGGGTCGCTGGTCATGGTGGACGCTGCGGTGGGCACCGCATGGGCGCAGCAGCGCGTCGAGCAGGTGGAGTCCGCGCTGGGGGTGCGGGTGGTCTACCTGAGCCGGGGCGGGGAGATCCACCTGGCCCGCTCGGACCTGCGGCTGTGGCCGGGGGACGTGCTGCACGTGGTCGCCGCGGCCGGAGCGGTCGAGGAGACGGTGGGCCGGATCGGCGCGGACGGAGGTGAGCGGTGATGCGGGTGGCGATCGCGGGAGCCGGTGCGGTGGGCCGGTCCATCGCGGCCGAGCTGCTGAGCAGCGGGCACGAGGTGCTGCTCATCGACCGCGACGCGCGCGCCATCGACGTGCACGCGTTGACCGAGGCCGAGTGGCTGCTGGCCGACGCCTGCGAGGTCAGCTCGTTGGAGAACGCCCGGCTGGACGAGTTCGACGCGGTCATCGCCGCGACCTCCGACGACAAGGTCAACTTGGTGGTGTCGCTGCTGGCCAAGCGGGAGTTCGGGGTGCGCCGCGTGATCGCGCGGGTCAACGACCCGCGCGACGAGTGGCTGTTCACCGACGCCTGGGGGGTGGACGTGGCGGTGTCCCCGCCGCGGCTGCTGGCGGCGCTGGTGGACGACGACGAGGAGGTCGGGCTGGACCGCTCCGGTGAGGCGGTGCCGCTAGCCTCGCTGGGCGGAGCCGACCTGCTGGAGTCGGTGCTGACCGAGGGGTCGCCGTTCGCGGGGCGCAGGGCCGGGGAGCTGAGCGCCGCGCTGCCCGAGGGGGTGGTGCTGGTCGCCGTGGTGCAGGCGGGCCAGGCGCGCCCCCCGCTGCCGGACACCGTGCTCACCGCGGGGGACGTGCTGGTCCTGCTCAGCAGCGCCCGCAGCGACGACGACCTGCACGCCGTCCTCAGCGGCGCGGCTTGAGCCGCGGCCCGATTCCCCGGAGGGCGGAATAGTTCACCGACGGCCGGGGTTCGCCATGATAGTTGAAATTTCTATTTCTTCCTGAAGAAGATCGTGAGGAGCGGCCATGCAGTTCGGCATCTTCAGCGTCGGGGACGTCACCACCGACCCGACCACCGGGCGCACCCCCACCGAGGCCGAGCGGATCAAGGCCATGGTCACGATCGCGCTGAAGGCCGAGGAGGTCGGCCTCGACGTCTTCGCCACCGGGGAGCACCACAACCCGCCGTTCGTGCCCTCCTCCCCCACCACCATGCTCGGCTACATCGCCGCCCGCACCGAACGCCTCATCCTGTCCACCGCCACCACGCTGATCACCACCAACGACCCGGTGAAGATCGCGGAGGACTACGCAATGCTGCAACACCTGGCCGACGGCAGGGTCGACCTGATGCTGGGCCGCGGCAACACCGGACCGGTCTACCCCTGGTTCGGCAAGGACATCCGCCAGGGCATCCCGCTGGCCATCGAGAACTACCACCTGCTGTACCGCCTGTGGCGCGAGGACGTGGTGGACTGGCAGGGCAAGTTCCGCACCCCGTTGCAGTCCTTCACCTCCACCCCGCGGCCCCTGGACGGGATCCCGCCGTTCGTGTGGCACGGCTCCATCCGCAGCCCGGAGATCGCCGAACAGGCCGCCTACTACGGCGACGGCTTCTTCGCCAACAACATCTTCTGGCCGAAAGAGCACTTCCAACGGCTCATCGACCTGTACCGCCGCCGCTACGAGCACTACGGCCACGGCTCGGCCGACCAGGCCATCGTCGGCCTGGGCGGACAGGTGTTCATGCGCGCCCGCTCCCAGGACGCGGTGCGGGAGTTCCGCCCCTACTTCGACAACGCGCCCGTCTACGGCCACGGCCCCTCCCTGGAGGAGTTCATGGCCCAGACCCCGCTGACCGTGGGCAGCCCCCAGCAGGTCATCGACCGGACCCTGCAATTCCGCGAGTACTTCGGCGACTACCAGCGCCAACTGTTCCTCATGGACCACGCGGGCCTGCCGCTCAAGACCGTGCTGGAACAGCTCGACATCCTCGGCGAGGAGGTCGTCCCGGTGCTGCGCAAGGAGTTCGCCGCGCGCAAGCCCGCCCACGTGCCCGACGCGCCCACCCACGCCAGCCTCCGCGCGGCAGCGGCGCGCAAGGCCGCACAGGAGGAGGCGGGCCGATGACCGCACGGACGCTGACCGTGGTCTCCGCCGGACTGGGCCGCCCCTCCTCCACCAGGCTGCTGGCCGACCGGCTCGCCGAGGCGGCCCGGCGCTCCCTGGAGGCCCGGGGGACCACCGCCGACACCCTGGTGGTGGAGCTGCGCGACCACGCCCACCACCTGACCAACGCCCTGCTCACCGGCGTGCCCACGGGGGGCCTGCACGAGGTGCTGGAGCGTGTGGCCGACAGCGACGGACTGATCGCGGTGACCCCGGTCTTCGCCGCCTCCTACAGCGGCCTGTTCAAGACGTTCTTCGACGTACTGGACCCCGACGCGCTGGCCGGGACGCCGGTGCTGCTCGGAGCGACCGGAGGCACGCCGCGCCACTCCCTGGTCCTCGACCACGCCCTGCGGCCGCTCTTCGCCCACCTGCGCGCCCTCGCGGCGCCGACCGGGGTCTACGCCGCCTCCCAGGACTGGGGCGACGACGGGGAGGGGGTGCTCGCTGAGCGGATCGACCGCGCCGCCGGGGAGTTCGCCGCCCTGGTCGCCGCCCGCGCCCCGAAGCGCCGGATCGACCCCTACGAGGCGCCCACGCCCTTCGAGGAGCTGCTGCCGGACCGGTGACCCGCCGCGCCCGCGGGCGGCCCGCCCCGGAGCGGGGTCACCCCCGCGGGTGCGCCTGCGCCGCCGCGGCGTCCTCCTCCGCGGAGCCCTCCTCGGCGTCCGCCACGGGCTGCTCCAGGGGGGTGCGCCCCACCGCCAGCAGCCACACCATGGCGGCGAACGCGGCGACCTGGAGCGGCCAGCCCATGAGGATCTTGGCGGCCCCCAGCCAGCCGACCATGCCCGCCGCCCACAGCGGGTACTGCACCGCCACCCGCACCACGCACGGCAGCACCAGCAGCCAGGTGAGCCTGGAGCTGAGGCGGACCACGGCCCGGTCCCTGCGCCAGCCGGTCGGATCGCCGGTGACCGCGCCGATGAGCAGCCCGATCGCGGGCCAGCGCACCAGGATCGACAGGATCAGCACGAGCGCGTAGCCGCTGTTGTAGATGATGCCGGGCAGGAAGGCGTCCTCGGCCTGCCCGCTGCGCAGCGCGAAGACGGCGGCGATGGCGATCCCGAACAGGCTGTTGACCACGTACTGCACCGAGGAGCGCTGCACGAGCCGGACCACGGCCAGCGCCACCGCCGCGGCCCCGCCCAGCACCAGTCCCAGTCGCAGCGGGTCCAGCCCGGCGGCCTGCCAGCCGTAGTTGGTGCAGAGCAGGTAGGTGCAGGTGAAGACGACCGTGGGCACCGCCGTCTCGACCATGCCGCGTCTGCCGCCCAGGGCCTTGGCCAACTGGCCGCGCACGACCTCCTCGACGGTGTGTTCGGAGACCCGGGCCTGGCTCTGGTCGGTCAATGTCACTCCCGGACGCTGTCGCTGCGGATACGTTGCTCGGCGGCCCGCGGGCCACTCCCCCAAGAGTAGTGCCCCCACGGTCCGCACGCGCCCGGTCACGCGCCGCAACACCGCCTCGGGCACTAGGCTCGCAGCGAAGACCCCTCCGTCCGGGACGAGGAGGCCCGATGGCCGAAGTTCTCCGCAACTCCGACCACGTGGCGTTCGCGCTGCGCCTGCACACCGCACTGACCGCGTCCGGCCCCGCCGCCGGCCCGGGGACGGTGTGGTCGCCCTACTCGGTGGCCTGCGCCCTGGGCCTGCTGGCCACGGGCGCCCGGGGCGCCACCCGCGCCGAGGTCGCCGCGCTGCTGGGAGGCGACCTGGACGGCGCGCTCGCCGCCCTGGACCGGGCCGCGGCCGACAGCCCCGACCTGGCCTCCCGCACCGTCCTGTGGGTGCGCCCGGACGTCCCCGTCCGTTCCGCCTTCGCGGCGGACCTGCGCCGCCGCCCCGACTCCGACGTGCGGGCCGCGGACTTCGCGGGCGACCCCGAGGGGGTGCGCGCCGCGGTCAACGCCGACGTCGCCGCCACCACCCGGAACATGATCCGCGACCTGCTTGCTCCGGGAAGCGTCACCCCCGACCTGCTGTCGATCCTGGTCAACGCGCTGTGGGTGCGGGCCCGCTGGGTCACGGAGTTCGACCCCGCCCGCACCTTCGACCGCACCTTCCACTCCCCCGGCGGAGCGAAGAAGACCGCGATGATGCACCACACCGGCCTGATGCCCCACGCCCGGGCGGACGGCTGGCGGATGGTGACCCTGCACGCGCACGACGAGACCGACGTCGACGTGCTGCTTCCCCCCGAGGACTCCCCCGCGGCGGAACCGGACGCGGCCCTGCTCACCGCGCTGTACCGGGACGCCTCGCCCGTCCGGGTGGAGCTGGCGCTGCCCCGCTTCGACCTGGCCTGCCACCGGGAGCTCGTCCCGGTCCTGGCCTCCTCGGGGGTGCGCACCCTGTTCACCGACGCCGCCGACCTGTCCGGAGTCTCTCCCGTGCCGCTGCGCGTGGACGCCGTCGTCCACCAGGCCAGGCTGCGCGTGGACGAGCGGGGCGCCGAGGGGGCGGCGGCCACCGCGGTCATGGCGCTGGCCGCCGCGGTGTTCCCGGTGCGTCCGGTCCCCTTCGTCGTGGACCGGCCCTTCCGCGTCGTGGTGCGCCGCCGCGGCGCGATCCTGTTCCTCGGCTCGGTCGCCGACCCGCAGGACCCCGGTCCGGCACGCTGACACGGGCCGCCTCACCCCTCGGCGAAGAACGGCTCGGGGTAGCGGAACGTCCCGCGCGGCGGGTCCGCGGTGAACGCCACCACCTGGAAGTAGGGCGCCCACTCGGGCACCTGGGGGATGATCCCGTGGCGCCCGGCGGGCACGAAGCCGAACCGGCGGTAGTAGGCGGGGTCGCCCAGCAGGCCCACCAGGGGTTCGTCCAGGGCGTCGGCGGCGCCGAGCAGCGAGTGCACCAGCGCCGACCCGATCCCCGCGCGCTGCCGGTCGGGGCGCACGCTCAACGGTCCCAGGCCCAGCACGGGTGCGCCGTCGACGGTGCACCGGGTGGCCAGTACGTGCCCGACGACCTCGCCGGCGTCGTCCACGGCCACCCTGGACAGCGGCGGCAGCCAGCTCTCGTGCGCCCGCAGCGCCTCGACCAGTCGCACCTCGAACGGCTCGCCCTCGCCGGGGCGGGCGAAGGCCGCGGCCGTGACCGCCCGGATCGCGGGGACGTCGTCCGGGCTCTCGCGTCGGATCAGCACGTGCCCGTTGTCCCGGCGGATCCGCGCCGCGGCCGTGCGGCGCTGCGCCGCCCCGGCATCACTTCTCCGCGGTCGGCGCCTGGGGCCGCGCCTGCGCCGCGGCCTGCTGGGCCGCCTGGAGGGCCTGGGCCACCGCGGCCTTGCCCTGCTTGGGCAGGGTGATCTCCAGCAGGTCGCGCGGGGGGATCGGGTGGTAGCCGCGGACCACCACGATCCCGGCGAAGATCTCCTCGATGCGGGCGGCGGCCTCGGGGCGGACCGCGCCCTCGCCGCGGATCACCGCGCGCAGGAACCAGCGCGGGCCGTCCACGCCGAGGAACCGCATCGGCTGGGCGAGCTGCTGGCCCTTCTCGTTGGTCCGGCCGGGCATCGGGACGATGGCACGCACCTCGGGGCCGAAGGTCCCGTCGAACTCCTCGCTCTTGCCGCCCGTTCTGGCGATCTCGGCGACGACCTCCTTGCGGATGTCCGTCCACAGCCCGGTGGACTTGGGGGCGGCGAACGGCTGGACCTGCATCGCGGTCTTGCCGTTGATGATCGTCACCCCGATGATCCGGTTCTGGTTCTGCTGCTTGGCGACGTTGACCTGCACCTCGATGCCGGGGCCGACCGGGACGCGCAGCGCGCCCAGGTCCACCCGTGGCATCTCGGGCACCTCCTCGGAGACGTCCCACGGTCCCCGGGCGCGGTACCGGTCGTCCTCCTTGGTCGGCTCGGTCACCGGAGCGTGCCGGGGCGCGACGGCAGGGGGGATGTCGTCAACGCGGCTCTTGGCCTTCTTCTTGCGTCGGCGTCCGAACACGCCGCAACACCTCTTCCTTGAGTCCCGAAGTCACCCGGAGGCGGTCAACGCCGCTCCGGCAGTGCGGCGTGCCCGCCGGTGGAACCGAACCCGCCGGCGCCCCGCGCCGAGTCGCCGAGCTCGTCCACCTCGACGAAGAGCGCGCGCTCCACCCGCTGGACCACCATCTGGGCGATGCGGTCCCCGCGGGTCAGCTTCACCGGCGTGACGGGGTCCGTGTTGAGCAGCGGCACCATGATCTCGCCCCGGTATCCGGCGTCCACCGTCCCGGGCGCGTTCACCACGGTCAACCCGAAACGCGCGGCCAGTCCGGACCGCGGGTGGATGAACGCCGCGTACCCGTCGGGCAGGGCGATGGCCACCCCGGTGCGCACGGTCGCGCGCTCCCCCGGGGCCAGCACGACGTCTTCGGCGGTGACCAGGTCGGCGCCCGCGTCGCCCGGATGGGCGTAGCGGGGCAGTGGAAGGTCGGGGTCGAGCCGCCGGATCTCGACCCGCACCGTACCGGAGGCGGGGGAAACGTCACTCACAACGGCCGAGCCTACCCTGCGACGCGGGTGCCTCGCGTAACGCGAGGCACCCGAACCGGTGACGGGGAGTCACCCCTCGGCCTGGGGCAGCGTGACGTCCACCCGCAGTTCGGTGTCGTCGCTGCTCTCGAAGGTCAGTTCGGCGACCCGGCCCGCCGCGGCGAGGTCGTCCCGGCACAGGCCCGCCTGCTCGGCCTGCTTGCCGCGGACGACGACCCGGTCGACCTCGGCGCGCATGGACAGCTTCGCCTCGGACTTGGCCTTGCGGACGCTGCGCAGCACCTCGGCCGTGGCGGCCAGGACGGCGGGGTCGCCCGCCGCGGCGGCGCTGCGGAACTCCTCCACCGACGGCCAGGAGGCCGCGTGCACCGAGCCCTCCTGCCACCACGACCAGACCTCCTCGGTGACGAAGGGCAGGAAGGGGGCGAAGAGGCGGTGCAGCACCGACAGCGCGATGAGCAGCGCGGAGCGGGCCGAGGCGCCCTCGCGGGAGTCGGCGTCGTAGGCGCGGGCCTTGACCAGCTCCAGGTAGTCGTCGCACAGGTCCCAGAAGAACCGCTCGGTGCGCTCCAGGGCCCGCGTGTGGTCGTAGCCCTGGAAGGCCGCGGTGGCGTCCGCGACGACGTCGGCCAGGACCGCCAGCATCGACCGGTCCAGCGGCTCGGTGACGGCCGCCGGGTCGACGGGGGTGTCCTCCCCGGCCACCGACAGCGCGAACTTGCTGGCGTTGAGGATCTTGATGGCCAGGCGGCGGCCGACCTTCATCTGACCCTCGTCCAGCGCGGTGTCGGTGCCCAGCCGGCCGCTGGCCGCCCAGTAGCGGACCGCGTCGGAGCTGTACTTCTCCAGCATGGCGATGGGCGTGACCACGTTGCCCTTGGACTTGGACATCTTCTTGCGGTCGGGGTCGAGGATCCAACCGGAGATGGCCGCGGTGCTCCAGGGCAGCGTGCCGTGCTCGAAGTGCGAGCGGACCACGGTGGAGAACAGCCAGGTGCGGATGATGTCCTGGCCCTGGGGACGCAGGTCCATCGGGAAGACCCGCTCGAACAGGTCGGGGTCGCGCTCCCAGCCGCCGGCGATCTGCGGCGTCAGCGAGGAGGTGGCCCAGGTGTCCATGACGTCGGGGTCGCCGATGAAGCCTCCGGGCTTGCCGCGCTGCTCCTCGGTGTAGCCCTTGGGCGCCTCGGAGCTGGGGTCGACCGGAAGCTGCGACTCGTCGGGCAGGATGGGCGCGTCGTAGATCGGGTTGCCCTCGTCGTCCAGCGGGTACCAGACGGGGAACGGCACGCCGAAGAACCGCTGGCGGCTGATCAGCCAGTCGCCGTTGAGGCCGCCGACCCAGTGCTCGAAGCGGCTGCACATGTGCTCGGGGTGCCAGATCAGCTCCCGGCCGCGCTCCAGCAGCCCGTCGCGCACCTCGGCGTCGCGGCCGCCGTTGCGGATGTACCACTGGCGGGTGGTGACGATCTCCAGGGGCTTGTCGCCCTTCTCGAAGAACTTCACCGGGTGGGTGATCGGCTGCGGCTCCCCGATCAGGTCGCCGGAGGCGCGCAGCATCTCGACCACCCGCTCGCGCGCGGTGTGCACGGTGGCCCCGGCCAGCTTGGCGTACGCTTCGCGCCCGGCCGGGGAGTCCAGCCCCTCGGGCGGGTCGGCGACGATCCGGCCGTCCCAGCCGATGATCGGCCGGGTGGGCAGTTGCAGCTCCCGCCACCAGGTGACGTCGGTGACGTCACCGAAGGTGCAGATCATGGCGATGCCGGTGCCCTTCTCGGGGTCGGCCAGGCGGTGCGCCACGACCGGGACCTCCACCCCGAAGACCGGGGTGCGCACGGTGGTGCCGAACAGGGCCTGGTAGCGCTCGTCGTCGGGGTGGGCGACCAGGGCCACGCAGGCGGGCAGCAGTTCGGGGCGGGTGGTGGCGATGCGCACCGGCTCCGCACCGTCGCGGTGGAAGGTGATCGTGTGGTAGGCGCCGGGCCGCTCTCGGTCCTCCAGTTCGGCCTGGGCCACCGCGGTGCGGAAGGTGACGTCCCACAGCGTGGGGGCCTCCGCCATGTACGCCTCGCCCCGCGCCAGGTTGCGCAGGAAGGCCCGCTGGGCCGTGGCGCGGGAGTTGTCGTCGATGGTGGCGTAGGTGTAGCGCCAGTCCACGCTGAGCCCGAGCCGACGCCAGATGGACTCGAAGACCTTCTCGTCCTCAACGGTGAGCCGCTCGCACAGCTCGATGAAGTTCTGCCGGGAGATCGGGATCTGCTTCTTGGGGTCGGGCTTGGCAGGCGGGGTGAAGTCCGGGTCGTAGGGAATCGACGGGTCGCAGCGCACACCGTAGTAGTTCTGCACGCGCCGCTCGGTGGGCAGCCCGTTGTCGTCCCAGCCCATCGGGTAGAACACGGCCTTGCCGTTCATCCGCTGGAACCGGGCGACGGTGTCGGTGTGGGTGTAGGAGAAGACGTGTCCGATGTGCAGCGAACCGGACACGGTGGGCGGCGGGGTGTCGATCGAGAAGATCTCTTCGCGGCTCTTGGAGCGGTCGAAGTGATAGACGCCGGACTCGTCCCAGACGTCTACCCATTTCGCCTCGATACCATCGAGCGAAGGCTTGTCAGGCACGTTGAAGGAACGAGAGCGGTTGGTCATAGGGCCAATGGTATTGGTCCCGCGGCCCTGGTCGCTCCGTTCGTCTCAGCCGACACCCGGCCGTGACGCCCTGCGACGGCCGGAGGGGACATGACAGTATTTCGGGCAGCGCCTGACCCGAACGACACCGGAACGGAAGTGACGCGATTCCCATGGCCGACAAGGACGGCGAGCTGACCGCTCGGATCCTCGGAGGGGTGGCGGCGGTGGCCGCCGCCTACGTGACCCGCAAGATCCTCACCCTGGTGTGGACCAAGACCGTGGGCAAGGAGCCCCCGGCCGACCCGGACTCCCCCGACATCAGCCTGGCCGAGGCGCTGGGCTGGGCCGTGGTCACCGGCGTCGGCATGGAGGTGACCCGGGTGCTGGCGGTACGCGCCGTGCACAAGCGCCTCGCTCCGCGCCGGCACCACGACATCGAGCAACTGCCGCTGTAGGGGCCGCGGCGCCGCCCGGGGCTGGTCAGCCCCTGCCGCGGTCCAGCGGCCTGGTCCGGCGCAGCGGGAGCACCTTGGCGGAGGGCTGTCCGGGAGCCGTCACAGCGCGCAGGTCCTCGCGCACCGCCCGGGCCAGGGCGCGGGTGCCGGCCCGGTTCAGCGTGGCCCCGGCCACCGCGCCGGTCAGGTAGGGGCCCAGGGTGGTCAGGTGGCGGCCGAGCAGCTTCATGAGGCGGTTGCGCAGCGCGGTCCGGGCGGCTGTGCCCAGGGCGGCCGTGAGCGACTCGACGCTCTGGGTGGGGTCGATGCCGCGCCGCCTGGCCCACGACACGAGGTATCCGGAGGTGCGCTGCAACTGGCCGCCCCGCGCCGGGGCCCCGTAGACCTCGTGGAGTTCCCCGATCAGCTTGACCTCGACGGCCGCGACGACGATCGTCTCGGCGACGATCTGCGCGGGGGCGCTGAGCAGCAGCGGGGGCGCGGTGAACTGGACGGCGGCGAGCGCCCCGCCGGCCGCGCCCACGGCGGTGGTGGTGTTGACCGCGACGCGCTCCAGCGCGTCGGCGAGGTCCTCGCCCTGCAATCCCCGGTGGTGGCGGATCAGGGTCTCACGGTCGCGGATGGGGATGCGCGGAGCGATCTCCTCGGTGAACAGGTCGGTCAGCCACCGGCCGCCCGCCAGGCTCTTGGCCCCGGCCGCCCGGGCGCTGCGGACCAGGGCCGCGGAGAGCCGTCCCAGCAGCCGCGACCGGCTCTCCTCGTCGGCCTTCTCCTCCGTGGCGAGACGGGCGACGAGCTCGCCCACCTCGGCGCGGTCCGCGGGCACGAGTTCGGCCCCCGGCTGCCGCCCGGACTCCTCGGCGCGGTCCCTGTCGTCGGTCCCCTCGTTCACGGCTCCTCATCCCCTCGGTGCGCGGGGTTGTGTTCCCTGATGTAGACGAACGGGACCCGCCCCCCTGTTCCCCGGCAGCCCGGGACGGAGTCCGGGAAACGGACGAGACCCCGGTTCGGGTCCGGGGTCTCGTCCGTTTTCTTCGACCGAAAGAGGCGGTGGAGCAAGGAGGGCTCCACGGATCAGGAAGCGCATTCCTTGCAGACGTACTGCCCGTTGTGCTCCTCGGCCAGCTGGCTGCGGTGGTGGACCAGGAAGCAGCGCGAGCAGGTGAACTCGTCTGCCTGACGCGGCAGGACCCGTACCGCGAGCTCCTCACCGGACAGGTCCGCCCCCGGCAGCTCCAGCCCCTCGGCGACCTCGTCGGGGTCGACGTCGATGGTGCTGGTGCCCTTGTCGCCCCGGCGCGCCTGCAGTTCCTGGAGGCTGTCCTCGCCCAGGTCCTCGTCGGTCTTGCGTGGGCTGTCGTAGTCGGTGGCCATGGCTTACTCCATCCCCCTCGATCCATCTCTCTTGTCTCGTCGCGCGAATGTAACGCTTCAGAGACGTCTCTTGTGCCCGTTTGGGCCGAAAAGTTTTTCCGGTGTCTGAAGGACCGTGCCCCGATGCGCGGCCCGTCTCCGCGGACGGCGGCGTCCGGTGACCGAACGTGTTCGCGGCGGGCGAACGAGCTGCTGCCCGGTGCTCTCCCGGCAGCGGACAGTCCCCGCCCCGCCGCCTTCCCTGCCGCCGCGGGTTCGGGGCTCCGGGCCCGCGCCGGACCGTGAGGGAAAAGCCGACATCCCGGACAGGACGCCTCTCGCCTTTTCGGTGCCCGGGTGAGCATACCCATTCCCGGGACCGTTCCCGCACCAGGGTGCTCGTTCCGTCGGACACGTATGCATATCACGGCCGCGGTACGGACGGAACGGAACCGCCCGGGACACGCCGACGGCGCAGAGGGTTCAGGCGGAGTCGCCCTCGCCGCGGCGGGTGCTCACCGGGAAGTGGACGGTCACCACGAGGCCGCCCCCGGCCCGGGGCCAGGCGGTGACGGTCCCCTGGTGGGCGCGCACCACCGAGCGCACGATGGACAGGCCCAGCCCTGCGCTCTTCTTGGAGCGCACCCGGTCGCCGGAGCCGCGCCGGAAGGGCTCGAACAGCCCCTCGATCTCGTAGGCGGGCACGACCGGACCGGAGTTCTCCACCTGGATGGCCGGGGCGCCCTCGTTGATGCCGGAGCGGACCGTGATCTCGCCGTCGGCGACGTTGTAGCGCAGCGCGTTCTCGACCAGGTTGCCGACCAGCCGCTCCAGCAGCACGGGGTCCCCGGTGACGAGGGCCTCCCGCAGGTCGGTGCGCAGCCGCAGGCCCGACTTCTTGATCTCGTCGTCGAGCTGGCTCAGCACGGTCGCCGTGACCTCGCCGAGGTCGACCACGGTGCGCACGTCGAGCTCGCGGTCGCTCTTGGCGAGGAAGAGCAGGCCGTCGATGAGGCGCTCGTGCCGCGAGTTGGTCTCCAGCAGGGTGCGGCCGATCGTCTTGAGGTCGGGCGAGGCGTCGGGGTCGGCGAGCGCCACCTCCAGCAGGGTGCGGTTGATGGCCAGGGGGGTGCGCAGTTCGTGGGAGGCGCTGGCGACGAAGCGGCGCTGCCCGTCGAAGGCGCGGTCCAGGCGCTCCAGCATCGCGTCGAAGGTGTCGGCGAGTTCCCGTATCTCGTCGTCGGGGCCGCCCATCGCGATGCGCTCGTGCAGCGAGCGCTCCGAGAGCCGCCGCGCGGTGCGGGTGATCTTGTGCAGGGGGGACAGCGCCCGGCCGGCCACCATGTACCCCAGACCGACCGCCAGGACGCCCACCACGATCAGCGCCAGCACCGAGTAGCGGGTCACCTGGTTGGCGATGCCGTCGATGAGGACCGCCTTGATCTCGTCGGCGATCTCCGACTCCAGGTTGTAGCCGTCGATCTGGACGGTGAAGTCGGGCTTGTCGAGGACACTGACCAGGATCACGTAGTTGAGGAGCACCAGCAGCGAGCCCGCCGCGAAGAAGAGCATCCCGTAGATGAGCGTCAGGCGCATCCGCAGGCTGATGTTGTCGGTGAGGCGGAAGCCGTGCTCCTTCTCGCCGACCGCCTTCTTGTCGGCCTGCCCCGCGCCCTTGGGCTGCTGGTTCAGCGGCCGGGACAGCCGCCGCCAGGTGCCGGTCTCCCCCGGCGGAGTGGGGGGGACCTCTCCGGCGGAGGCCGTGACGACCTCCTGTTCCCCGGCGGTCAAATCCGGTATCCCGCGCCCTGCACGGTGCGGATCACCGGGGGGTCGCCGAGCTTCTTGCGCAGGGTCATCACCGTGACCCGTACCACGTTGGTGAACGGATCCGCGTTCTCGTCCCATGCCTTCTCCAGCAGTCCTTCGGCGCTCACCACGGTTCCGTTGGCTCGCATCAGGACCTCCAGGACGGCGAACTCCTTGGGAGTCAGCGAGATGGGCCGCCCGTCCCGCTCGACCGTGTGGTTGGCGGGGTCCAGCGTGATGCCCTGGCGGCGCAGCACGGGGGGCAGCGGCGGGGTGGCGCGCCGGGCCAGCGCCCGCACCCGGGCGACGAGTTCGGCGAACGCGAAGGGCTTGGCCATGTAGTCGTCGGCGCCCAGGGTGAGACCCGACACCTTGTCGTCGAGTCCCCCGGCGGCCGTGAGCATCAGGATCCGCCCGGGGTAGCTGGCGGAGGCCAGCGACCGGCACACCTCGTCGCCGTGGGTCCCGGGCAGGTCACGGTCCAGGATGATGACGTCGTAGTCGTTGACGCTGGTGCGTTCCAGGGCACTGTCGCCGTCGTAGGCGACGTCCACGGCCATCGATTCGCGTCGCAGTCCCACCGCGACCGCGTCGGCGAGAACCTGCTCGTCTTCGACCACGAGTACGCGCACTGTGTCCTTCGTTCCTTCGTGGAGACAGCAAAAGGCCGCTGCCGGCGCATCCCCCAACACACCGGCAGCGGCGCTCGTCTCCGACCGCGCCACTGGTTGTCCTGCCCCGGCAGGGGATCCTCCCCGGTCGGGGCACCTCGCACGGCCGGAAGCTCGACTTCCGACGGGAGGCCGGTACGCCTTCGATGATACTTGGAGGACCGACCAGTCGGGCACACGGGGCGTACAGCCCCGCACACGCAGCGGCCCGAAAATGCGGAGTCGCGGTCGGCGCATCCCCCAACCGCCGACCGCGACGTTCACCCCGCACATCTCAAATTTGACACAGCACGGATAAGAAAAAAATAAGCGTGGCCTTTCCGTGACCATCCTGGGGTATTGGCTGCTCCACCACGTTTTCCCGATCCCCCTGCGGCTCCCGCAGGGGCCGGGGTTATCGTGGTTGCCCGCCTGCGGACCACTCACCGAGCACAGCGTCGTGTCCGGGGTAGGACTCCCGGTCCCGCAGCGATTTTCGTCTCTCCGGAAGGTTTGGCGCTCGGAGGGGCGTGGGTATGGTCGGCAACCGCCGGCCATGTGGTGAGAGAGGGGTGTGATGATGGGCGAGTTTCTGGCAGAGATTCGGGTTCGGATCAACGAGACCTACACGTCGCTCCAAGCGGCCCAGGCCGCCGGAGACGAATTCCTTGCCGACGCGCACGCGTCGGAGCTGGAGGACTTGCACCGCATCGCCGCCCGCCACGGGATCGACCCGCACGGCGTGTGACCCCACGACGGAGCAGTTGCGCAAGGCCGGGGTGCCCCGTTGGGGCGCCCCGGCCTTTCGGTTCGGCCCCGCGGCCTCAGTCGTCGCTGTCGGCCCCCAGCGGCTCCAGCAGGTCGTGCAACTGCTCGAACAGGCCCGGCACCGCGGCCAGGAGCAGGTCGTGGTTGGGCGGGGTGCCGCGCAGCCCGCCCACCCGGGCTCCCGCCTCGGTCGCGATCAGCGCCCCCGCCCCCCAGTCCCAGGGGTAGGCCCCGCGCTCGTAGTAGGCGTTGACGCTGCCCTCCGCCACCGCGCACAGGTCGATCGCGGCGGAGCCGACCCGGCGGATGTCGCGGACTCTCGGCAGGACCGTGCTGAGCACCTGGGCCTGCTTGCGCCGACGGCGCGCCTCGTAGCCGAATCCGGTGGCGACCAGGGCCATGCCCAGCTCCACGGGGGCCGCGGCCGAGATCGGCTCGCCGTTGCGGCGGGCCCCCTGTCCCCGTACCGCGGAGTAGGTCAGACCGCGCACGGGGATCTCCACGACCCCGACCACGGTCTCGCCGTCGACCTCCGCGGCGACGCTCACCGCCCACTCGGCGCGCCCGTACAGGTAGTTGACGGTGCCGTCAATGGGGTCGACCAGCCAGCGCACCCCGGTGCTGCCCCGGGCCGCGCCGCCCTCCTCGCCCAGGATCGCGTCGTCGGGGCGGGCGCCGAGCAGGACGTCGCGGATCAGCTTCTCGGTGGCGCGGTCCATCTCGGTGACCACGTCGGTGGGCGAGGACTTGGTGTCGAGCACCGAGATGCCCCGCTGCCCGCGCGCGGCCAGCTCACCTCCCTTGCGAGCCGCCTCGAGCGCGAGGTCCAGCAGCTCCCGCGGGTCGGGATTGGTCACGGTCGTCTCCTCACGACGGGGGTGTGGGGTGGCCCGGACGGGCGGCGCCGCGGGGTCGGCCGCCCGGACGGGCCGAGTGCCTCCCCGCCCTCGTGGGACGCCGCCTGCCGGTCTTGATCGTGTTCGAGCCTATCTGTGGCGCTGGTTCTCGAAAGAGACCCGCCGCACAACACTCGACACTTTATGTAACTTCACAACTACCGAAAGTGATAAATTTCCCCTGGTCACCATTTCCGCCGCGTTCGTGTGCCGAAGGAACCAGGATCAAGTGAGAGATATTTCGCGCCGCACACTCCTGTCCGCCACCGCGATCACCGCCGCCCTAGGCGCTGCCGGCTGCTCAGCGGACCGGCACGGGGCCGCGCTGGCCGAGCCGTCGCCGCGGCGGCGCGTCCGCGTCATCGGAGACGGCTCCACCTCCGACACCGGACCGCAGCCGCACCAGCCGCCGGTGGACCGGCTCGACCGCAGCACGGCGCCGCCCCAGTTCGTCGTCATCTCCTGGGACGGCGCAGGAGAGCTGAGCGACCGGCTGTTCACCCGCTTCCGGGAGGTGGCCCGCCGCAACAACGCCCACATGACGTTCTTCCTCAGCGGCATCTACCTGCTCCCCGAACACCGCAAACACCTCTACCGGCCGCCCGGGCACCCGGTGGGCGCCTCCGACATCGGCTACCTCAGCGAGGAGTCGATCCACCGCACGATCATCCAGCTCGACCTGGCGTGGCGGGAGGGGCACGAGATCGGCACCCACTTCAACGGGCACTTCTGCGGTCCGAAGGGGGTCTCCACCTGGTCCCCGGCCGACTGGGAGTCGGAGATCCGGCAGGCCGTGCAGTTCGTGACGACCTGGAAGACCAACACCGGCTTCACCGACCTGCCGCCCCTGCCCTTCGACTACCGCAAGGAGCTCGTCGGCGGGCGCACTCCCTGCCTACAGGGCCGGGACCAGCTTCTGCCCACCGCCGCCAAGCTCGGCTGGCGCTACGACGCGAGCTCCCCGGGAGGGCGGCAGGTCTGGCCGCAGCGCAGGCACGGCCTGTGGGACTTCCCCTTGCAGTCGCTGCCCATGGCCGGGCAGGACTTCGAGGTGCTGTCGATGGACTACAACATCATGGTCAACCAGTCCGAGACGCCCCGGGGGGACCGCAGCCAGTACGGCCGGTGGCGCGTCCAGGCACGCGACACCTACCTGAAGGGCTTCGAACGCGCCTACTACGGCAACCGCGCCCCGCTGTTCGTGGGCAACCACTTCCAGCGGTGGAACGGCGGGATCTACATGGACGCGGTCGAGCAGTTCATGGACGAGATCGGCGGCGAGTCCGACGTCCGGATGGTCTCCTTCCGCCAGTTCGCCGACTGGCTCGACGCCCAGGACCCCGACGTCGTGGCGAGGCTCGGCCGCCTGGACGTCGGCCAGGCCCCGCCCGGCGGCTGGGCGGAGTTCCTGGGCCCCGGCACCGGCGTGCTGCCCTGACCGGGCACGACCGCGGGGCCGGGACGGTCCCGGCCCCGCGTGGTCAGCGAAGCTGGCAGCAGTCCGCCGGGTCGTCGTGGCAGGACCGTTCGATGGCGCCGAGGCCGCGCGGCGGCCGTCCCTCGGCGCGCTCGGAGACCAGGTCGCGGACCATCGCCACGAACGCCGGGTGCGTGCCCGGGGCGGCCGCCCGCTCCAGGCGGATGCCGAGCTTCTCGGCGGTGGCCTGGGCCTCCACGTCCAGGTCGTACTTGACCTCCATGTGGTCGGAGACGAACCCGTGCGGGACCACCACGACCGCCCGCACGCCCTCGGCAGCCAGCTCCTCCAGGCGGTCGTTGATGTCGGGCTCCAGCCACGGCTGGGTGGGCGGGCCGCTGCGGCTCTGGTAGACGACCTCGTAGCGGTGGCCGCCGCCCAGGCGCTCGGTGACCAGCCGGGCCACCTCGGCCAGTTGCGCCTCGTAGGCGGTCAGCGGACCGTAGTCGCGCCGCGGGTCGCCGGACCTGCGCGCCATCGCCAGCGGGATGGAGTGCGCCGAGTACAGCAGCCGCGCGTCCGCGCGCAGCTCCTCGGGGAGCCGCCCCAGGGCCCGGCGGGTGTGGTCGACGAAGGCGTCGACGAATCCCGGGTGGTCGTAGTAGGGGCGGATCAGGTCGATCTCGGGCGCCCCCGGCACCGCGGCGCGGGCCCGCTCGATGTCCTCCAGGTACTGCCGGTGGCTGGAGTAGTTGCTGTAGGCGGAGGTGGACAGCGCCACCGCGCGGCGCACTCCGTCGCGGGCCATGGCCGCCACCGTGTCCGCGAGGTAGGGGTCCCAGTTGCGGTTGCCCCAGTAGACGGGCAGGTCCACCCCGTTGGCGGCGAAGTCCTCGCGCAGCGCCGCGATCAGGTCCCGGCACTGCTGGTTGATCGGACTGACCCCGTCGAAGAGGTAGTAGTGCTCCCCGACCTCGGCCAGCCGCTCGCGCGGGATCCCCCTCCCGCGGGTGACGTTCTCCAGGAACGGGATGACATCTTCTCTCTTCTCCGGACCCCCGAAGGAGAGCAGCAGGAACGCGTCGTAGGGCCTCATGGCCCCATCAAACCAGCCCTCCGCGCGGACCGCGCACCACCCCCGCCTCACGCTCCGCTCCCCCTTGACACCCCGTCGTCCGCCCCGCAGACTGCCAATCCCGCCCGTCCGCACGACAGTCCCGCACGCCCGCACGACCGGGCCTCTCACCCCCGCCGAGGCCACCATGACGAGCACGCTCTGGCGCAACTGGGCCGACACCCACCGCATGACACCCGCCCGGGTGGTCACCCCCAACAGCACGGCCGAGGTCGCCGCGGCGGTACGCGAGGCCGCCGCATCCGGCTCCCGGGTGCGCATGGTGGGCTCCGGGCACTCCTTCACCGACATCGCGACGACCGACGGGACCCTGCTCGCCCCCACCGCGCTGTCCTCGGTGCGCGGGGTCGACCTCGCCGGCCGGCAGGCGACCGTCGAGGCGGGCATGCGGTTGTGCGACTTCAACGAGGCGCTCGCCCGCCACGGGGCCGCCCTGACCAACATGGGCGACATCGCGGTGCAGACGATGGCGGGCGCCACCCAGACCGGCACCCACGGGACCGGGCGCGCCTCGGCGGGCCTGGCCGCGCAGATCAGAGGACTGGAGCTGGTCCTGGCCGACGGCTCGGTGTGCACCTGCTCGGCCGAGGAGGAGCCGGACCTGTTCCAGGCCGCGCGCGTGGGTCTGGGCGCGTTCGGCGTGGTGACCGCCCTGACCATGGCGGTCGAGCCCGCGTTCCTGCTGCACGCGCGCGAGGTCCCGATGCCGCTGGGAGAGGTCCTGGAGCGGCTGGAGGAACTGCGCACCGACAACGAGCACTTCGAGTTCTTCTGGTTCCCGCACACCGAGCTCACCATCACCAAACGCAACAACCGCTCCCCGGGACCGGCCCGCCCTCTGCCGCGGTTCCGCGCCTGGCTGGACGACGAGTTCCTGTCGAACTCGGTGTTCGAGGTCGTCAACCGGGCGGCGCGCCGCCTGCCCGGGCTGATCCCCGCGATCAACCAGGTCTCGGCCCGGGCGCTGACGGCGCGCGAGTACGTCGACGCCTCCTACCGGACCTTCGCCAGCCCGCGCCGGGTCAGGTTCGTGGAGATGGAGTACGCGATCCCGGTCGAGCACCTGGCCGACGTGCTGCACGAGATGCGGGCGGTGTTCGCGAGCGGTCGGCACCGCATCAGCTTCCCCGTGGAGGTGCGCTTCGCCCCCGCCGACGACGTGTGGCTGTCCACCGCCTACGGCCGGGAGAGCGCCTACCTGGCCGTGCACGTCTACCAGGGCTGCCCCTACCAGGAGTACTTCGCCGACATGGAGGCGATCTTCACCTCCGTGGCGGGTCGGCCCCACTGGGGCAAGATGCACACCCGCGACCTGTCCTACCTGGAGAAGGTCTACCCCCGGCTGCACGACGCGCTGGAGGTACGCGAACGCGTCGACCCGCAGCGGCGCTTCACCAACGCCTACCTGGAGCGCGTCCTGGGCGTGTGACCGCGCGGCGGGGCCGGTCCGGCCGCGCCCTCTTCTCCCTCCGTCGCGGCGGCCGACCGGTGCGGCCGTCCTTCACCCGGATGTCACGGAAACGGAGCGAAGTTCGAATCCGTGTCCTTGCCGTGCCCCTGTCGGCGTGTCGGGATGGCACGATAGGGGAGTGCAGCGCGCTCCGCACCGGGCGTGCTCCTGGGGACATGCCGGGTGCGGTACTGGCTCGAAGAACCCGGGCCGACAAGACTTGAGCTGGGGGATACCGGGTTTCCCACCCCCTCGACGGGACGCGAGTAAGGAGGGCGATGCAGGAGCTTCGCCTGGTCGCCGTCAGTGAGGACGGAACCTACCTGGTGCTGGCCAGTGCCGGACGCGGAACCCGTTTCATGCTGCCCGTCGACGACCGGCTCCGCGCCGCCGTGCGCGGGCAGTTCTCCCGGCTCGGCCAGTACGAGATCGAAGTGGAGAATCCGTTGCGCCCCAAGGAGATCCAGGCCCGGATACGCGCGGGGGAGACCGCCGAGTCCATCGCGCAGGCCGCGGGCATCCCCATCGAACGTGTGCGCTGGTTTGAGAGTCCGGTTCTACAGGAACGCGAGTACATGGCCCAACAGGCGCAACTGGCCCCGGTCCGCCGCCCGGGCGAGACCACCCCGGGCCCCTCCCTCGGCGAACTGGTCACCGAGCGGATCGGCACCGCCCAGTTGGAGTCGGGAGAGGCGTCCTGGGACTCCTGGAAACGCGAGGACAACACCTGGCAGGTCAAGCTGTCCTTCCGGGTGATGGGCGAGGAGCACGTCGCCCACTGGGTCTACGAGCCGCGCCGCCGCTCGGTCACCCCCTACGACGAGGAGGCCATGCGCTTCTCCGCGGTCGGCGACTACGACGCGCCGCGCCCCGCTGCCTCCCCGGGGGCGACCGTCACCCCCTTCGCTCCGCGCCGCCCCGTCGCGCGGGACACCCCCTCCGTTCCCGAGGCCCCCCTGAACAGCGAGCGGCCGACCGCACCCCCGCGCGCCTCCCGGACCCCCATCACCGCCGAGCGGGCGCACCCGGTCGAGGACTCCGTGTTCAACGTCACCGCGCCCGAACGCCGCTACCGCCCCGACACCGCCCCGACCTCCGGCCCGGCCCCGCAGCGGTCCACGGCCGCCCCCCAGCGCCCGGCCCGCCCCGAACCGTCCCTGCCCACGGCCTCCCCCGCCCCCAGCACTCCCCAGCAGCCCCGGCGCAAGGGGCGCGCCCGCCGCGCCTCGGTGCCGTCCTGGGACGAGATCATGTTCGGGTCGAAGAAGTCCGACTAGCCGCCCGGGGCGGCGCCGTCCGCGGCCGCCGTCCTCGGGCTCATCCGTCCGCGGCGGACCGGCCCGCACGGCCGTCGACCAGGAAGGGGGCGACCAGTTCGGGGGTGACCCCGCCGGCGAACGCGACGGACTCGGCGAAGTCGACGTCGACCGCGTCGTAGCCGCCTCGTCCCGCCCCGACGGTCACCTTCAGGGTGGCCAGTCCTGCGCGGCGCTGGAAGAGGGTCTGGCGCCACCGCCAGCCGATGACGGCCGACCGCGCCACGGTCGCCTGCGTCCGCCTGAGCGAGCCGGAGCGGACGCTGACCTGCTGGCCGTCGTAGCCGTGTCCCAGGGACCGGTAGCGGTCGAGCCCCAGCGGCACGCCCAGCAGCGCCAGGAGCAGCAGCGCCCCGGCCGCCCAGGACCAGCCCAGCGCCGCGGCGAGCACGGCGCCCGCCAGCGGCGGCACCACCGCCCGGAACAGCCTGCGGGACCGCGCGGCGGCCGGGTGCGCGGCCAGGCGCCCCTCGAAGGGACGCAGCGCCCGCGCCACGATCCGCTCCACCTCGGCGCGCGGTCCCAGCGGCAGCAGCGCTGCCCGCGTGGCGGTCTCCCCCAGCCCGGTGACGACCGCGGACAGCCGCACCAGCGACCCCAGCCGCTGGACGGGGTTGTCCCGCAGCTCGTGGCCGTGGATACGGCGGTACTCCAGGGTGACGCTGTGGCGGGTGAACAGGCCCCGTTCGGTGACCAGGGAGTCGCCGGAGCGGCGCAGGGTGAAGCGCCACTGGTTGATCATGTAGGAGGCCACCGCGAACAGCGGCATGGCCACCAGCAGCAGCGCCACCGCCCCGGCTGCGGCGACCACCAGCGTGCCCCACTGGGAGACGAGGAACCGCTGGATCGTGTCGGCCCGCTCGATGAGGTAGTCGCCGAGGGCCTCGGAGTCGACGAACTGGTTGAGGAAGCCGAACAGCGTCGCCAGCACCGCGAACGGGGTGAGCAGGTAGCCGGGGCTCAGCACGGCGTAGGCGTACCAGCGCGGCGGCATCCGGAAGTGGACGGTGTCGGCGGTTGCGGCTTCGGGGCGCTCCTGCCCGCCCTGCTCGTCCTCCGGCCCGGCGTCCTCCTCCCGGTCCACCAGCAGGGAGCGGCGGCGCAGCAGTTCGGCGCGGAGCCGCTCGGCCTCGGCCGCGGTAACCGCGTCGAGTTTCGCCTCCTCCTGCTGCAACGCCCCGCCGCCCGCCGCGTCGATGCGGACCACGGCCAGGCCGAAGACGCGGTGCAGCAGCGTGGAGGTGACGTCGACGCCCCGGATGCGCTCCAGCGGGACGGCACGCCGGGAGCGGGAGACCAGTCCCGAGCGGATCTCCAGCCGCTCCTCGGTGACGAGGTAGCGCACGGTCAGGTAGCGGACCAGGCCGGAGACGATGAGCAGGACGGCGGTCGCGACCGTGCCGCCCAGCACCCAGGGGTTGAAGTCGCCCGCGACCAGGGCCACCAGGACGGGCACGACCGCCGACCGGGCGTAGGTGATCGCGGTGGTGACCACGGAGAGCGGGCTGAGACGCCGTTCGACGTCGGCCTCCGGCTCCCCGGCCGCCGGCTCCGTGTCCCGGGGGTCCGCTCCGGGCCGCTCGGGGTGCTCCTGTCCGCCCTGGCCCGGAAGCGGGTCGCGGTCGGCGCTCATGTGGCGTCGTCCCGCAGCTCGCCGGCCCGCGCGGCCAGTTCCTCGGAGAGTCGACGCGCCTGCTCCTCCGGCAGCCCTTCGATGGTGGAGGAGCCCGCGTGGGAGGCGGTCTGGATCTTCAGGGTGGCCAGGCCGAAGAGGCGTTCCAGCCACCCCTGGGTGTGGTCCACGGTCTGGATCCGGGTGACCGGCACCAGTTGCCAGGTCCGGCTGAGCCAGCCCTTGCGGGTGTAGACGACGTCCCCAGTGACCTCCCAGCGGTGCACCCGGTAGCGCCACCGCGGCGCGACGACGAGTTCGACCAGGCTGTAGACGCCGACCGCCGCGGGCACCAGCCAGACCCCGTCCACGGCCCAGCCGGGCAGCCAGGACCAGCGGAAGGAGTCCACGGCCCAGGCTCCCAGAGCCAGTCCCGCGACGATCACTACCGCACCGATCGCGTCGGTGACTGTCCACAGCCACACTGCGCGGGGGGAGACTCGGTTGTTCGGGGGACGTAGCCGGGCTGTCGTCACCTGACCGAGTCTACGCTGAGGCCCCGGACAGGAGGACACTCCGGGGCCCCGTGCCGTGCCGCGCTGTCGGCCGCATCCGGAATCTTTCTGGCACATTGTCGGCAGGAGGGACGAAGAGGCCACTGCGGCAGTATGGTTCCTGTGGAACCGCTGACGCGACCCACTGCCCCGCGCGCGGATTCCGTCCGCCGCTCCTTCCAGTTCCGCGGCACCTGTACGTCTCTGTTCCTCGCAGGAGTTCCATGTTCGCCCTCGCCCGACACCGCCGCGGCGCCGCCGCAGCCGCGCTGCTCGTCCTGAGCACGGGATGCGGCGTGCTGACCGGCCCCAACAACAGCGAAGTGAGTGACGACATCACCGTCACCAGTCCGATGCTGCGCGAAGGCGAGAAACTCCCGGACCGCTACACCTGTAGAGGGGAGGGGATGTCTCCGCCGCTGCGCTGGTCCGGGCTGCCCGCAGCCACCGAGTCCCTCGCTCTGGTGGTGGACGACGTCCACGAGTCGGGCAGCGCCACCGTGCACTGGGTGGTCTACGGACTCGATCCGGCCGACCCCGAACTGCCCGAGGGGACGGTCCCGATGCCCGCCCAGCAGGGGATAAACAGCTTCGACTCGGCCGTGTACGAACCGCCGTGCCCGCGGGGGGACGACGAGCACGAGTTCCGGTTCACCGTCTACGCCCTGTCCGAGCAGTTGGAGCTGGGGGAGGCCGCCTCCCTGGACGTGGCGCTGGGGGCGATCGCCGCCCACACTCTGGCGCGGGGACGGCTGACCAGTGTGCCGTGACATACCCCACCCGAGAAGCCGTGATTCCTCGTGTTCTCAGGGGAAGCGGCTGGTTGCCCCCTGCACAGATAGCGCATCTATGCATAAAGTGGGGCCGTGCACCCCGCTGATTTCTTGATGACCGAATCCCTTTCACGTCCACCGGTGCGCTGGCGTGTCCGGAGGCCGTGGTGTCCGGACACCGAACTCGGGGTGTCGTACGCCCGGTATCGCCTGCCGTCCCCCTGGCGCGGAGTCCGCCATGGCAGGAGCGGTTCGACACCGGCCACTCCCATCACCACCGCCGGTGCCGTCTCTGTCCTCTACCAGGCCACGGGGCCCAAGGTGGTGCATTCACCATGATCATCGCGCTCATCGCCGTCATCGTCGTCATCGTCCTCCTCCTCATCGTGCTGGGGCTGCGCGCCCTCGGTGCGAGCAACGGGGTCGACGACTACGAGGACGACTACGAGGTCGAGGAGACGGAGGAGGAGCGGCCGCGGCGCTCCGCGCGCCGCGCCTCCCGCGGCCGTGCCGACGACGTGGACGACTTCGACGAGGAGCCTGCGGAAGAGGAGCCCGCACCCCGCTCCCGCAGGCGGTCCCGGGACGCGTCCGAACCGCGTTCCCCCCGCAAGTCGCGCTCCCGCAAGAGCCGTGACGACGACTGGGAGGACGAGGACTACTTCTCCAGCCTGTACGAGGACCGCGACGAGGAGGACCGGGATCCGTTCCCGGGGCGCCGCGACACCCGCCACGAGTCGACGGAGGCCATGGAGGCCGTCCGCGACGATGACGACGACCTCGACGAGGAGCAGCCGCCCGCGCACGGACGGCGCTCCCGCGGCTCGGCCGAGACTGTGGCGCTGCCCGCCGCGGGCAGCGACGACTCACTGGCGGTCCTGGCCAGTCTCGGCCAGGGGCACACCCCGGCCGCGCTCGCGCCGGTCGAGGAGCCGGAGACTCCCGCGCGGCCCGGGTCGTCGTCCGCGCGCGCCGACGACGACCCGCTCACCTCGCCCCGGCCGTCGTCCTACGACAGCGGATCCCACAACCGCTCCTCCTACGACCTGACCGCACCCTCGGGCTACTCCTCCGACACCGGTTCGCACCACCGCGACAGCTCCTACTCCTCCGATCCGCTGTCCTCGCCCTCCTACGCGACCGGGGCGCACAGCCGGAGCAGTTTCGGCACGCCGTCCCCCTTCGACAGCGGTTCACACGAGCGGGGCTCCTACGACGGCCTGCCGTCGGCGGAGCCGTCCCCGCGGCCCGCGCCCGTGGACCCGCTCACCGACCCCTCGTTCACTCCCTCCACGGCGGGCTCCGACACCGGGTCTCCGATCTGGTCGAGCCTGGACACGGGGTCCCACCAGCGGCAGTCCCCGATGCCGTCCGCTCCCGCACCGGACGGGGGGCAGCCGCCGTCGCCCGGTCCGGAGGTGCCCTTCGGCGGTCCGGCCGAGCCCGTCCCCGGCGGCTACGGCCCCTCCTCCTACGACACGGGCTCCTTCGGCTCCTACGACACCGGCTCCCACACCCGAGCCGACTACCCGCCCACTCCCCCCGGCGGAGCACAGCCCTACCCGGCCTACGGTCCGCCCGCGCCGCCGGGAGAGCCGGGATACCCCCCGGCTCCCGCTCCGGAGAACTGGGAACCGCCCGCCTGGAACGGGGCTCCCGGCGGGGGGCAGCCGCCGTCGCCCGGTCCGGAGGTGCCCTTCGGCGGTCCGGCCGAGCCCGTC
>NZ_KQ950181.1:110670-127807 GCF_001517975.1 Thermobifida cellulosilytica TB100 | reverse complement strand
GTCCGGCCGAGCCCGTCCCCGGCGGCTACGGCCCCTCCTCCTACGACACGGGCTCCTTCGGCTCCTACGACACCGGCTCCCACACCCGAGCCGACTACCCGCCCACTCCCCCCGGCGGAGCACAGCCCTACCCGGCCTATCCCGACCTGCTGGGCGACTACCCGCGCCAGCCCCCGGCTCCGCCCGGCGGATACGGCGAACCGGGGTACGACCAGCCCGGCCAGTGGCAGCCTCCGGGGCCGGGAGGCCGCTTCGACGAGGATCCCGACGGCTACCGCTACCGCTGACGCGCCTTCCGGCGTGACGGCCGGGGATTCAGCCGGTGCCGCGTGCGCGGCACTTCTGCGGCTTGCTGTCTCCCCGGGTGTCCGGCGGCGAGGACGCTGCGCGCGGCGTTGACGTCCCGGTCGTGGGCCGCCCCGCACGGCGGGTCCACGACCGGGACGTCAACAGCATCGGCTCGGTGAGCGCGCCGCAGGCCGGGCACGCCTGCTGCGGGGAACCGGCGATCGATCGCCATCCGGGCGGGCGGACGCGTCCTCGACCGCGGCCACGCTGGACGTGGCCGCTTCGGCAGGCGCGGCTTTCCGCCCGCAGTGACCGGGAGGCGGGCAGTACGGGTGAACCGGCTCGCCTGGCGGTGGTCGAGGCGCAGAAGCCGGTGGGCGACGTTCCCAGCCAGGCGCCTGCTGGAGCACCACCGCCGACCCTCCGCCCCGCCACGCGCGCTGCGGGGGATCCCCCGCCCGGTGACGCGCGGCCCGGACAGCTCGCCGTCCGAGCCGCAGGGCGGTTCGGGCGCGCGGGCCTGCCTGCCGTCCACCCGGTGCCGACTGGAGGCGGACGCTGCCCACCGCAGCCGCACGCCGCGCCCTGCCCTTGGTTCACGGCTGGCACGGAAGGCGACCGGGAGGCGTCGGGACCGGCACCCGCCTGGAGCGTATGGAACAGGTCGTGCGGGGCGGGCGCACGGATACGGCTGCGCCAGGAGTGCCCCGCGCCTGCCCGCCACCGCTACCGGGGACCGAGCCGTGTCCGGGCTCCTGCTTCGCCGGGAGCCTGCGCGGCGCACCGCTCGGAGTGCTGCGCCACCACGTCGAACAGCAGAACCGCCCGATCCGGGTACACGCCGGACCGCCCGGAGCGGCCCAGCCTTCCCCCGCTCTCGGTTCGGCCGACCGGGATCCGCAACGACAACCGTAATCGTTCTCCGAAAACCCCCTCCGGCCTCCTCCCGTTCCGCTACTGTCGGACCCTGACAGCGGCGTTCGGTCACCGCACGACTCCGTACCGTGTCCCGGACGGGACCTGCGGCACGTGCCCCGTTCCGGCCCCGGCCCGTCTCCCGCACCCGCACGGCGAGAGGCGGCCCGCCGGCCCCGGGCGCCGCGCTGCCCCAGCCGTCCCGACCCGAGGAGCACCCGTGCGTGAAGACGTCCAAGACCCGCGGCCGGACCGGACCACGGCGGCTCTCCCTCCTCCGCGCAGCCCCACGCTGCTGCGCACCCTGCCCGGCGACCTCGGCGCCTCCCTGGTGGTCTTCCTCATCGCCGTGCCGCTGTCGCTGGGCATCGCCGTCGCCTCCGGCGCCCCGCTCGTCGCCGGGATCGTCGCCGCCGCCGTGGGCGGGATCGTGGCCGCCTCCCTCGGCGGCTCTGCCGTGCAGGTCAGCGGTCCCGCCGCCGGTCTGGCCCTGATCGTCGCGGAACTCGTCGCCGCCTACGGCTGGAGGGTGACCTGCCTGATCACCGCGCTGGCCGGGCTCCTCCAACTGGCGTTGGGGCTGTTCCGGGTGGCGCGCTCCGCCCTGGCCGTCTCCCCCGCCGTCGTCCACGGCATGCTCGCCGGGATCGGCATCACCATCGCGCTCGCACAACTGCACGTGGTCCTCGGCGGGGAGCCGCAGAGCTCTGCGGTGGCCAACCTCCTGGAACTGCCGCGGCAGATCCGGGACAACCACACGCCCGCGGTCGCGGCCGGGCTGCTGACCATCGCGGTCCTGCTGGTCTGGTCCCGCCTGCCCGGCCTGGGGCGGCTGCGTCCGCGCGGCGTCCCGGCCCCACTGGTCGCGGTGGCCGCGGTGACCCTGGTGACCTGGGCCGGGAACTGGCCGGTGGAGCGGGTCGACCTGCCCGACTCCTTCACAGAACTGTGGCAGGGGCCCCTGCTCCCCGAGGTCGACCAGGTGCACGGCGTGGCGTTCGCGGTGGTCACCGTGGCGCTGGTGGCGAGCGTGGAGTCGCTGCTGTGCGCCATCGCCGTGGACCGCCTGCACGACGGGCGCAGGGTGCGTCTGGACCGCGAACTCGCCGGACAGGGGGCGGCCAACCTCGCCAGCGGTCTGCTGGGCGGGCTTCCTGTCGCCGGGGTGATCGTGCGCAGCACCGCCAATGTCCGGGCCGGCGGGCGCACCCCGCTCTCGGCAGTGCTGCACGGCGTGTGGATCGTGCTGTTCGTGACCCTGTTCAGCGACGTCGTGGCCCTCATCCCGGTGGCGGCGCTGGCCGGCCTGCTGGTCGCCATCGGGGTGCAGATGGTCAACCTGGCGCACCTGCGCGACCTGCGGCGCCGGCACGAGGCCGGAGTCTACGCGGCGACCCTGGTCGGCGTGGTGCTGTTGGGGCTGGTCGAGGGGGTGCTGGTCGGCTTCGCCCTGGCGGTCCTGGTGGCGCTGCGCCGCCTGACCGGGGTGACTGTGCGCACCGAGCAGCGTCCCGGCCGCTGGCACGTGGTGGTGCAGGGGTCCCTGACGTTCCTGGGGGTGCCCCGGGTGGCCCAGGTGCTGCGCACCGTGCCGGCCGGTACGCACGTGGACCTGGACCTGCACGTGGACTTCATGGACCACGCGGCGTTCGAGTCGATCCACGCCTGGCGGGTGGACCACGAGCGCGGAGGCGGCAGCGTGGACATCGACGAAGTGCACGAGAACTGGTACGAGCGCAACTCCAGCGGGACCGCCCCCGCCGCCAAGACCGCGCCCGCGGGCCTGGCCCGCTGGTGGGCTCCCTGGGCCCTGCGGCTCGACAGCGGCCACAGCCCCACCGCGTCGGGCCTGCTGCTGGCCGGCGCCCGGGAGTACCACGCCTCCACCACCGAGCGGATGCGTACGCTGATGAGCCGCCTGGCCCAGGGGCAGCGCCCGCACTCGCTGTTCATCGCGTGCGCCGACTCGCGGGTGGTGCCCAATCTGATCACCGCGAGCGGCCCCGGCGACCTGTTCACCGTGCGCAACGTGGGCAACCTGGTCCCGCCGCACGGGGCGCACCCGCCGGACGACTCCGTCGCCTCCGCGATCGAGTACGCGGTGGCGGTGCTGGGAGTGCGGTCCGTCGTGGTGTGCGGGCACTCGCACTGCGGGGCGATGCGGGCGGTACTGGACGGTCTTCCGCCGCACCGCCGCGACACCGTGGAGCTGGGGGCGCTGGGCCGCTGGCTGCGCCATGCCGCCCCCGGACCGGCCCCGCTCGGCGGAGCCGGAGACGGGCTTCCCCCCGCCGAGGCGGTGCGCCGCCTGTCCCAGGACAACGTGGTCCAGCAGTTGCACAACCTGCTCGGCTACCCGGTGGTGCGCGACCGGCGCGACCGGGGGCTGCTGGAACTGGTCGGCATGTACTTCGACCTGGAGACGGCCACGGTGCACGTGCTCGACGAGACGACCGGCCGGTTCGTGGCCGTGGACGCCGGGGTGCTGCCCGCCCCGCACCCCGGGGAGCAGTCGTCGGCCGGACAGCCCGCACCGGAGTGAGCGGCTACGCCTCCTCTTGGTCTCCCTGGTCCTGCTGGGGTTCGTCGGGCTCCCGCTCCTCGTTGGCCACCGGGGACGCCTGGTAGAAGGCGAGTCCGATGATGACGGCGATCGCGACGATGGGGAGGCCGAACATCAGCAGGTAGATCGTGGGGCTCATACTCACCGACTCGGGTCTGGGAAGCCGCTGCGTCTCCCCCAATGTAACGGTGAGCGGCGGCAACCCCCAGACCGTACCGGAGCTTCGGTGCCGGTCCGCGGCCCGCAGCTCCCTTCCGACCGGGACGACCAGCGGCTTCGCCGTGCGGCGGACCGTGCACGGCGGTCTTTCCGGTGACCGCAATCCGCTTTCCGACAGCAGCCGAAACCGGGAGCGGCACCGGGCCGACGGGGCACGGGAGGCAGGCCCGCAGGTCCGGGCCCCTCCACCCCGCGGCGGAGCGGGGGGCCGGTGCGCCGGAGGGGGCAGGGGAGACGGGCGGGCGGAACTCCAGCGAACCGAGAGCGAACACGGCCGACTCCTGGACTCCCCGGCCCAGGTCACAAGGGTGGGAGAAGGGGAGTCGGCCGATAAGCCGGATTCTGTCGGCCCGTGCGGGCCGGACGGCCATCCATCTGGGACCGCTGTTGCCAACGGCCTCGGTGCGGTCTACCCACGGACTTCGGACGGGCCGCCCTCGAACGTCCGTGCAGGGGACCGGAGTCCCCCTCCTGACCTTGCTCCGGGTGGGGTTTACCGAGCCGACCGGATCACTCCGGCCGCTGGTGGTCTCTTACACCACCGTTTCACCCTTACCGCCCGCGAGGGGCGGCGGTCTGTTTTCTGTGGCACTGTCCCGCGGGTCGCCCCGGGTCGGTGTTACCGACCACCCTGCCCTGTGGAGTCCGGACTTTCCTCGACACCGTGCTGCGGTGCCGCGACCGTCTGGCCGACTCCCCTTCTTCCGATTCTACGTCCTCTGCGCCTGCCCTCCTGCGGTGCGGCGGCGCTCTCAGGACACCAGGTGGCCGGTGTCGTTGAGGGAGCGCACCACCATCGGGCCGTCGCTGAAGCAGTGGATCTCGCACAGGCACGCGACGTCCAGGTGCATCCGGTACAGCGCCTGCAACGGGGCGAGCATGGCCTGCTGCACCAGCACCTTGATCGGGGTGACGTGGCTGACCACCAGCACGGTGCGGCCCCGGTAGCGGGCCAGCAGCCGGTCGCGGGCCCGGGCGACGCGGCGGGCCACCGCGGCGAAGCTCTCCCCGCCGGGCGGGGCGGCCTCCGGGTCGGCCAGCCAGCGGTTCAGCTCCCGGGGAGCGTGCCGCCGCGCCTCGGCGAAGGTCATGCCCTCCCACTCGCCGAAGTCGGTCTCGCGGAAGTCCTCCTCCACCACCGTCTCCAGCCCCAGCGCCTCGGCCGCATACCGGGCGGTGTCGCGGGCGCGGCGCAGCGGGGAGGAGACGACCGCGTCGACGGGGAGTCCCGCGATCCGCCGCGCCGCCGCCCTGGCCTGCTCGTGGCCGACCTCGGTGAGCGGGATGTCGCCGATCCCCGCGAAGCGCCGCTCCACCGACAGCGGGGTCTGGCCGTGGCGCAGCAGCAGCAGCCGTGTGGGGGCGGTGTCCGCCGCCCCCCAGCCCAGCGCGGTGTCGTCGGTCTTCCTCCAGGGCTCCGGCTCGACCGGTTCGGCCGCCTGCACCGGTTCGGCCGTCCTGACGCGCTGCCTGCGGGCCGCGCCGTCCATCGCCTCGTTGGCGAGCCGGTCGGCGTGCGCGTTCTGCGACCGCGGCACCCACCGGTAGGACACCGCTCCCAGTGACGCGGCGACCTCCCGGGCCCGGAGGGCCAGCGGCTGCAAGGCCGGGTGCTTGATCTTCCACCGGCCCGACATCTGCTCGACCACGAGTTTGGAGTCCATGCGGACCTCCACGGAGGCGGCCGGGTCGATGTCGGCGACCGCCTCCAGCCCCGCGATGAGCCCCCGGTACTCGGCGACGTTGTTGGTGGCCTCCCCGATCGGCTCGGCGACCTCCGCCAGGAGTTCACCGGTGCCGGCGTCGCGGACCAGCGCACCGTAGCCCGCCGGCCCGGGGTTGCCCCGCGATCCTCCGTCCGCCTCGACGACGAGTCTGCGCCCCATCCGTACCCCCTCCGGCCCCGTCGCGGTCACAGCCCGGAGTCCGGGACACGCACCAGGATGCGGCGGCAGTTCTCGCAGCGCGTCACCTCGTCCGGCTCGGCCGTGCGCAGTTCCCGCAGCTCGGCCGTGCTCAGTTCCAGCTTGCAGCCCTCGCAGCGGCCGTAGCGCAGCGCCGCCGCGCCGACCCCCGCGTTCTGCTCCCGCAGCTTCTCGTAGAGGCCGAGCAGGTCGGCGGGGATCTCCCCGGCGATCCGGGCACGCCGCTGGGCGGCGGAGTCGAGTTCGTCGCGGATGCGCAGCACCGACTCGGAGCGGCGGTTGTCGGCGCTCTCACGCTCGGCTTCGGCCTCGGCCACCTCGCGTTCCAGTTCGGCCCGGCGGGCCTCGGCGTTCTCCTGGCGTTCCATCACCTCGAGGACGATGTCTTCCAGTTCGCTCTGGCGGCGCGCCAGCGAGGCGATCTCCGACTGCAAGCTCTCCAGTTCCTTGGGGGAGGAGACCTGGCCGGACTCCAGCCGCCGGGTGTCGCGTTCGGCTCGCACGCGCACCTGCTCCACGTCGCGTTCGGCCTTGCGCTGCTCCCGTTCGAGGTCGCGCAGCTCCGTCTCGACGACCGCCAACCGGTCGCGCAGCTCCGTGAGCCGGGCGTCCAGCCGCTGGACCTGTTCGTGCTCGGGCAGCGTGCGCATCCGGTGGTTGAGCCGGTCCAGTTCGGCGTCGACCTCCTGGAGGTCGAGCAGTCGGACCTGGTGGTCGGGTTCTGCTCTCAATGGTCCTCTGTTCTGTTCTCGAAGACGGCGGTGTCGGCGCCGCTCAGGCCGGGGCCGCGGCGCCGAACGACTGTTCCCAGGCGTCGGTGACGACTGTCGACACGCGGATCTCCACGTTAGCCCGGTCCCCGCCCAGCGCGTCGCGGAGCCGGGCCGCCCCGTCGGCGAGCCAGGGCCACTCGGTCGCCCAGTGCGCGGCGTCGACCAGCACGATGTCGCCGTGCTCGGCGAACTCCGACGCCGGGTGGTGGCGCAGGTCTGCGGTGAGGAACAGGTCCACGCCCGCGGCGCGGGCCGCGCCCAGCAGGGAGTCGCCCGCGCCGCCGGAGACCGCGACCGTGCGCACCGTGCGGTCCAGGTCTCCGGCCACGCGCAGCCCGGTGGCGGTGGCGGGCAGGCCGCGTGCCGCCCTGGCGGCGAAGTCGCGCGCGGTCACCGGTTCGGCGAGCTCGCCGATCCGGCCGATGCCGCGCCGTCCCTCGGGGTCGGTGGGGTCGGGGTCGAGCGGGCGCAGTGGCCCGTCCAGTCCGACGGCGGCGGCGAGCGCGTCGGAGACGCCGGGCGCTGCGGTGTCGGCGTTGGTGTGCGCGGTGTACAGGGCGATGCCGGAGCGGATCAGCCGGTGCACCAGGCGCCCCTTGGGTGTGGTGGCGGCCACGCTGGTGACTCCGCGCAGCAGCAGCGGGTGGTGGGTGACGACCAGGTCGGCGCCCCACTCCTCGGCCTCGGCGACGACCGCGGCCACCGGGTCCACCGCGAACAGGATCCGGCGCACGTGCTGTTCGGGGTCCCCGCACACCAGTCCCACCGCGTCCCAGGACGCCGCCCAGGAGGGGTCGTAGACCGCCTCGAAGGCGGCGGTCACCTCGTGCAGTGTCAACGGTGAAGGACTCACGCAGGGCAGCGTAACGCCTCGGGGCGGGCGGTGCGGCGGAGGTGTGCCGACGCCCGTCGGCGGTGCCGCCCGGGGCCCCGAGGCAACGGTTTAACCGCCGTTTCCGTTCGCGGTCACGCGACCGAAACACGTCGGTCGGAGCATCGGCTCGCGCCGCGAGACCCGCGGCTGTTCCTCTGTTTCGGAGGTGACCGTTGACCCAATCGACGACCACGGAGGCCTCCCTGCGGGCCGCTCCACCGAGCGGACGCACCCAACAGCACGTCGCCGTCCTGGGGGCGGGGGCGATCGGCACGCTCCTGGCCGAGGCGGCCTACGAGGCCGGCCACCGGGTCACCCTGTGCGTGCGCCGCGCGCCGGACGTACTGACGGTGGAGCGCGACGGTCGGCACCGTCGGCTGCGCCTGCCCGCGATCACCACCCCCTCCATGGTCTCTGCCCCGGTGGACTGGCTGCTGCTGGCCGTCCGCGCGCACGACACCCCGCGGACCCTCACCTGGATCCGGCGGCTGACCGGTTTCTCCACCCGGGTGGTGGTGCTGCAGAACGGTGTGGACCACCACGAACGCGTCGGCCCGCTGCTCGCCATGGGCGAGCTGCTCCCGGCCCTGGTGTACCTCAGCGCCGAACGCCTCGGCCCCGGGCACGTCCGGCACCGGTGGGGACGCCGCATCGTCGTCCCGGCCGGGGAGGCGGGAGCGGCGCTGGCCGAACTGCTGGCCGGTACGGAGGTGGAGGTGGCCTGCGAGAAGGACTTCACCACCGCGGCCTGGCGCAAACTGCTGATCGGCCTGGCCGCCGGCCCGCTGACCGCGCTCACCCTGCGCCGGGTCGGTGTGCTGCACCATCCCGACGTGCGGGAGCTGGCGCGCGGCATGCTCACCGAGGCCGTGACGGTGGGCCGGGCCGAGGGAGCGCGGCTGGCCGCCGACGACGTGGAGCAGACCCTCGACTTCTTCACCGCGATGCACCCGCACGGCGGGACCCCGATGCTGCGGGACCGGTTGGCGGGGCGCGCGGTGGAACACGACCTGCTCCCCGGGGCGGTGGTGCGCGCCGCGGACCGGCACGGCATCCCGGTGCCGCTCAACCGCACGGTGCTGACGCTGCTGCGCGCGCTGGACCCGGGCGGGACGGCCGGCCTACAGCCGGTGGTGCCGGCCGGGATCGGCTGAGCCCCCTCTGGCCACCGGGCCGGCCGCCCAGTAACGTCGCGGTGTCGGCGGCCAACCGAGAAGAGACGAGGCCCACGGTGAAGTTCCTGGTTCGCGAGCGCATCTTCGACATCGGCGAGGACTACTGGGTGGAGGACGAGGAGGGCAACCGCGTCTTCTACGTCGACGGCAAGGCGCTGCGCCTCCGCAAGACGTTCGAGCTCCAGGACCGGGAGGGCAACGAGCTCTACCGCATCCGCGAGAAGCTGCTGTCGGTCCGCGACACGATGACCATCTCCCGCGACGGCGAGCCCGTGGCGAAGGTGCGCGAGCGCCTGTTCGACCCGATCAAGGAGAAGCTCGTCGTGGAGCTGGAGTCGGGCGGCGAGTGGACGATCACCGGGGACTTCCTCGGCAAGGAGTACACCATCAGCGACGCCGACGGGCCGATCGCGATCGTCTCCCGCAAGTGGTTCCGGCTGCGCGACACCTATGCGGTGGACGTCAACACGCACCGCTCCGACGCGGGCGGGGACGTGGCCCTGGTGCTCAGTGTTGCGGTGTGCGTGGAGGCGCTCACCGGCGACGGCGAGAAGTGAGGCTCGGGGCGGTCTGGTCCGCCCCGAGCCCGCCGCGGCCTGGGCGGCACTAGGCTGGTCGGCCATGGTCCACCCCTCTTCCTCTCCGGTGGGGGCGCACGTCCCCGTCTCCGGTGGTCTGGCCAGGCGCGGTCTGACCTATGCCGACGCGGTCGGGGCCGAGGCCGTCCAGGTCTTCGTCACCAACCCGCGCGGCTGGGCGCGCCCGGCGGGCGACCCCGAACAGGACGCGCTGCTGCGCGCCCGCACCGGCCTGCCCGTCTTCGTCCACGCCTGCTACCTGATCAACCTGGGCTCCCCCGAGGAGGAGGTGGCCGCCCGGTCCGTGGCCAGCCTGGAGCACACGCTGCGGCGCGGCGCGCAGATCGGCGCGCGCGGCGTGGTGGTGCACACCGGTTCGGCGGTGCGCGGAGGCCGGGAGGCCGGCCTGGAGCGAATGCGGACGCGGCTGCTGCCGATCCTGGAGTCCCTGGACGACGACGCGCCCGCCGTGCTGATGGAGCCGATGGCCGGGCAGGGGCAGGTGCTCTGCGCCACCGTGGACGACGTCGCCGAGTACCTGGACGCCGTGGACCGCCATCCCAAGGCGGGCGTGTGCCTGGACACCGCGCACATGTACGGCGCGGGCCACGACATCTCCACCCGGGCCGGGATGCGGGCGATGCTGGACCGGTTCGGCGAGGTCGTCGGCGCCGAGCGGCTGCGCCTGGTGCACGCCAACGACTCGGCGGCGCCCTGCGGGAGCCGCCGGGACCGGCACGCCGGGATCGGGGCGGGCCACATCGGCGCCGATCCGTTCGCGGAGCTGTTCGTCCACCCGGTGTCGGCGGGGGTGCCGGTCGTGGTGGAGACCCCGGGCCCCGAGGGGCCGCACGCGCGCGACGTGGCGACACTGAAGCGGCTGCGCGCCCAGGTCTGCGGGGTACCGACGGAGTAGCGGCGCCGCGCGGAAACCCCGTCCGCGGGGCAGCCAAGCGCCGGGTGGATGGGTCAGAATGGGAGGAAGAGCGCGATTGGAGGGCACACCGCCATGGATCCCGTGAGTCTGGTGGTCGGCGCGATGCTCGCACTGGGAGGGGTACTGGTGGGGCGTCTCCTACCCAATCGGCGTCCCCGCCAGGACGCCCAGCCCGCCCTCGACCAGGCTCCGCGCACCCCGCAGCCGATCTGCGGGTGCGGCCACCACCTGGTCTTCCACGACCAGAAGAACAAACTCTGCCAGGCCCAGGTGGTGATTCCGGGGCGGTGGACCGGGGAGCGGACCCACACCTACCGGCAGTGCATGTGCCAGGGCTACCGGGGGCCGGTGCCGGTGGACGAGTACTACGTGCCGGACATCATCGACGGCGAGTGAGCCGCCGCGCCCGGTCGTCCGGACGGCCCGCTCCGGGTCGGACCATTTCGGCGCGAGCGCCCTCGGCCACCGCCGCGTGGACCGCGCGGGCCACCCTGCCGCCCCAGCGGGAGCGCACCCCGCCGAAGGGCTCGCGCTCCGCTTCGGGGGTGTCGGCGACGAGGGCGGCCACGCAGACCGCGTCGGAGGCCGTTCCGGTGCAGGCGTAGCCGCTCTCCAGCAGCGCCTGGACCTTGGCCTCGGTGGCGGTGGCGACCAGGTTGACCAGGGCCGCGTCCGACATCGGCGCGGGCACCGCGACGAGGATGTTGATCGTGCCGGGCCGGTGGCCGTCCGCGGGCAGGCGGGCCTCGTCGAGCGCGGGGTCGGCCGCCGCCCAGGTGGGGCGGCCCAGGCCGACGGTGACCAGGGCCTCTGCTCCGTGGTCGGCGGCGAAGCGGGCCCGGCTCACGTCGGCGGCGGTGAGCATGCCCACCCCCGTGCCGGTCGCACCGCGGCGGGCGGCGAGTTCGGCGAGGTGCCGGTCCGGGTCGGTACGCCGGTAGTCGCCGTCGACCTGGGCGTTGAGGACGTGGTCGCGCGCCCCAAGTCCGCCGCCCAGCACCCCGGACGAGGCCATGCGCCATCCGGGACCGGCCTGCCACAGCAGGGCGGCCAGGTCGCGTCCGTCCTCGCGGCGCCACCACAACTGCGCCGTGAGGAGCGCGCCGCCGACCGTCTCCGTGTCCAGCGCACGTGCCGCGTCCATCGCCCGCCTTCCGTCCCGGTTCCGCGGGGGCCACTCTAACGGCGGGCCGGTGTGCCGGTTCTGCTTCGGAGCCTCCCAGCAGGACAGACGCAACTGTGGGTGTGCGCACTTTCACGGTTCGCCAGATTCTCTCTTTACAGGGGGTTTACACCGCACTTCCAGAGCGTTACCCTCCTGCGTGGGAGCGCTCCCGTGACCCAGGCCACAGGCGCACCCCCTCGGGGCGAGCCCCCACCACCCCGAGGGGCGAGCCTGTGGCCGACCAGCACTCTGGGAGCGCTCCCAAGCCAGTGGCCCCGGAAGAGAGGAGACGACCGGAACCGGCGCCGCCGGTTTCACCCATCCCCCACCGCAACACGCGCCGCCGGGAGAAGTCACCACTCGTCTCCCGTCCCGCGGTCGCGGAGTCCGCCTCCCGGGCCCGCGGCAATCCTCCCTTTCACCGAATTCTCGTGACGACGCGGTCCCGCAGCAGGCCGCGCCGGTTGTCGGCATGCCGAAGACTGGCCCGGCGGCTCCGGGACCGGGAAATCCGGAGGTTCTTTCCGACCATGCGAACATTACTGTCCCCCCGGCGCTGGCGGGCGGCGGCATCGGGCGTCATCGCAGCGGCACTGGCCGCCGCGGTGCTCTCCCCCGGCGTCGCGCACGCGGCCGTCGCCTGCTCCGTCGACTACAACGACTCCAACGACTGGGGCAGCGGGTTCGTCGCCGAAGTCAAGGTGACCAACGAAGGCAACGAGCCCATCCAGAACTGGACGGTGGGCTGGACCTTCCCCGGCAACCAGCAGATCACCAATCTCTGGAACGGCACGGTCAGCCAGAGCGGCCCCAACGTCACCGTGACCTACCCCGCGTGGAACACCACCATCGCTCCGGGGTCCACCGTCTCCTTCGGGTTCCAGGCCACCTACAGCGGCTCCAACAACGCCCCGCAGAGCTTCACCGTCAACGGTGTCACCTGCAACGGCGCCCAGCCCGCCAACCTGCCGCCCGAGGTCACGCTGACCGCCCCGGCGAACAACTCGACCTTCCTGGTCAGCGAGCCGATCCAGTTCACCGCCACCGCCTCCGACCCCGACGGCACGATCGACCGGGTGGAGTTCGCGGTCGGCAACACCGTGATCGGCACCGACACCACCTCCCCCTACAGCTACACCTGGACCAACCCGACCGTCGGCTCGCACTCGGTGACCGCGATCGCCTACGACGACGACGGTGCGCGCACCGTCTCCTCCCCCGTCGCAGTGCGGGTGCTGGACGCGGCCGCCGTGATCGCCTCCCCGGCCACCGTCCGGGTGCCGCAGGGCGGGACCGCCGAGTTCGAGGTGAAGCTGTCCAACCAGCCCTCGGGCAACGTCACGGCCACCGTCGCACGCACCTCCGGAAGCTCCGACCTGACCGTCTCGGGCAGCAGCCAGCTCCAGTTCACCCCCAACAACTGGAACACCCCGCAGAAGGTCACGGTCGCCTCCGCCGACAACGGCGGTGAGCTCGCCGAGGCGGTCTTCACCGTCAGCGCGCCCGGCCACGACCCCGCCGAGGTGACGGTCCGCGAGATCGACCCGAACACCAGCTCCTACGACCAGGCGTTCCTGGAGCAGTACGAGAAGATCAAGGACCCCTCCAGCGGCTACTTCCGCGAGTTCGACGGCCTGCTGGTCCCCTACCACTCGGTGGAGACCATGATCGTCGAGGCTCCGGACCACGGCCACCAGACCACCTCCGAGGCGTTCAGCTACTACCTGTGGCTGGAGGCCTACTACGGCCGCGTCACCGGTGACTGGGAGCCGCTGCGCGAGGCCTGGGAGTCGATGGAGACCTTCATCATCCCGGGTACCGCCGACCAGCCCACCAACGGCGCCTACAACCCGAGCTCCCCGGCGACCTACATCCCGGAGCAGCCCAACTCCGACGGCTACCCGTCGCCGCTCACCAACGGCGTCCCGGTGGGCCAGGACCCGCTCGCCAGCGAGCTGCGCAGCACCTACGGCACCAGCGAGGTGTACGGCATGCACTGGCTGCTCGACGTGGACAACGTCTACGGCTTCGGGTTCTGCGGCGACGGCAGCGACGACGCTCCCGCCTACATCAACACCTACCAGCGCGGTGCGCGCGAGTCGGTGTGGGAGACCATCCCGCACCCCTCGTGCGACGACTTCTCGCACGGCGGCCCCAACGGCTACCTGGACCTGTTCACCCAGGACCAGAGCTACGCCAAGCAGTGGCGCTACACCAACGCCCCTGACGCCGACGCCCGTGCCGTCCAGGTGATGTTCTGGGCGCACGAGTGGGCCGAGGAGCAGGGCAAGGAGAGCGAGATCGCGGACCTGCTGGACAAGGCGTCCAAGATGGGCGACTACCTGCGGTACGCGATGTTCGACAAGTACTTCAAGAAGATCGGCAACTGCGTCGGCGCGTCCTCCTGCCCGGCCGGCAGCGGCAAGAACAGCGCGCACTACCTGCTGTCCTGGTACTACGCCTGGGGTGGCTCGCTCGACACCTCCTCGGCGTGGGCCTGGCGCATCGGCTCCAGCTCCTCGCACCAGGGCTACCAGAACGTGCTCGCCGCCTACGCCCTGTCGCAGGTGCCCGAGTTGCAGCCCGCCTCCCCGACCGGTGTCCAGGACTGGGAGACCAGCTTCGAGCGCCAGCTCGAGTTCCTGCAGTGGCTGCAATCCGCCGAGGGCGGTATCGCCGGTGGCGCCACCAACAGTTGGCAGGGCAGCTACAACACCCCGCCGGCCGGCCTGTCGCAGTTCTACGGCATGTACTACGACTGGCAGCCGGTGTGGAACGACCCGCCGTCCAACAACTGGTTCGGCTTCCAGGTCTGGAACATGGAGCGCGTCGCCCAGCTCTACCAGGTGACCGGCGACGCTCGCGCCGAGGCCATCCTCGACAAGTGGGTGCCGTGGGCCATCGCCCACACCGACGTGGACGCCGCCGGTGGCGGTGAGAACTTCCAGGTTCCCTCCGACCTGCGGTGGTCGGGCCAGCCCGACACCTGGACGGGCACCTACACCGGCAACCCGAACCTGCACGTCGAGGTCGTCTCCTACAGCCAGGACGTCGGTGTGACCGCGGCCCTGGCCAAGACCCTGCTGTACTACGCCGAGCGCTCAGGCGACACCGAGGCCCTGGCCACGGCCGAGGGCCTGCTGGACGCGCTGCTCGCGCACCGCGACAGCATCGGCATCGCCACCCCGGAGCAGCCCAGTTGGGACCGCCTGGACGACCCGTGGGACGGCTCCGAGGGCCTGTACGTGCCGCCGGGCTGGTCGGGCACCATGCCCAACGGCGACCGTATCGAGCCGGGCGCGACCTTCCTGTCCATCCGGTCGTTCTACCTGGACGACCCGCTGTGGCCGCAGGTTGAGGCCCACCTGAACAACCCCGACAGCGTTCCCGCTCCGATCGTGGAGCGCCACCGCTTCTGGGCTCAGGTGGAGATCGCCACGGCCTTCGCCGCCCACGACGAGCTGTTCGGGTCCTGAGACCTGACCGGCCCGTCCTGACCGGCGGTCCGCGGTGGTGCAGTGCTCCCCTGCCGCGGACCGCCCTCCACCGGGGCCGCCCCGTGCGACAGCGCGGGGCGGCCCCTCTTCTTTCGCGTCCCGCCTCAGTCGGTGACCCGGCTCTCCTCGACCCGGTGGACCAGGTCGGCGTAGTCGGGATGGCGCTCGATCCACTTCCGGGCGAAGGGGCACACCGCCAGCACCCGCCCGCCCCGGGCGCGCACGTCCTCCAGCACCCCCTGCACCAGCCGACCGCCCACACCCCTGCCCTTGTAGGAGGGGTCCACCTCGGTGTGGGTGAGGACCAGCAGCCCGTCGGTGGTGGTCCGGTAGTCGACGAAACCGGCGACCTCCTCTCCGTCGACCCTGATCTCGTACCGCTGCCGTTCGGGAGCGTCGGTCACCCTGGCGTCCATGGCTCTCCTCCCCCGCAGCCGCCCTCGCGGCCGTCACCTCCGGCAACACCGGGCAGCGCGGTCTCCTTCCCCGGCCCCGCGTCCGCCCGGCGGGGCCCTCCCCGCGACAGCCGTAGCATGGTGAGCGGTCCCGTGGCGGGACGGCAGCCGAGGCGAGGAGGAACGATGGGCGACGACGGCGCGGCGCGACGACCGCCCGTGCTTGCCGTGTCACCGGAGGCACTGGAGGAGGCCGTGCGCGTGCTGCGCGGCGGCGGACTGGTCGCCTTTCCCACCGAGACCGTCTACGGCCTGGGCGCCGACGCGGCGAACCCGGACGCGGTGGCGCGCATCTTCGCCGCCAAGGGACGCCCCGCCGACCACCCTCTGATCGTGCACGTGGCCTCCGCCGAAGCCGCCCGCGGCTGGGCGGCGTCCTTCCCGGAGCCCGCCCGCGCGCTGGCGGAGGCGTTCTGGCCGGGACCGCTGACCCTCGTCCTGCCCCGCTCCGACCGGGTGCCCGACGCGGTGACCGGCGGGCGCGCCACGGTGGGCCTGCGGGTGCCCGACCAGCCGGTCGCGCTGGCGCTGCTGGAACGCTTCGGCGGCGGGGTCGCCGCCCCCTCCGCCAACCGGTTCGGCCGGGTCAGCCCCACCACCGCCGAACACGTCGCCGCCGACCTGGGAGAACGGGTCGACCTGGTGGTGGACGGCGGACCGTGCGCGGTCGGCGTGGAGTCCACCATCGTCGAGGTCGACGGCGACCGCCTCACCGTGCTGCGCACCGGGGCCGTCACCGCCGAGGACGTCGCCGCCGTGACCGGCCTGCCCGTGGCCGCCACCCCCACCGGCCCGGCCCGCGCCCCGGGCATGCTCGCCGCGCACTACGCCCCCCGCGCCCGGGTGGTGCTGGCCGAGGCTCCCGAGGCCGCCGAGACGGTCGCGCGGTGGGTCGAGAAGGGCCACCGGGTGGCCGTGCTCGCCGAAGTGCTGCCCGAGGGCCTGCCGCAGGGCGCGGTCCCGCTGCCGCCGGTGGCCTCGGCCCGCGACTACGCGCGGGTGCTCTACCAGCGGCTGCGGGACGTCGACGCGGCGGGCGCCGACGTGGTCGTGGCGGTCCCGCCGGAACCGGCGGGGATCGGCCTGGCCGTGCGCGACCGCCTGCTGCGCGCCTCCCGGGCGCACTGACTCCCCTCCCGAACAGGGCCTTCTCCCGAATACGCGCCTGCCGTCGGGGTAGGTGTGCCTGGTCGTGGAAAGCGAGTGCACACCGGCACGACGGGGAGGGCCGACCGATGAGAGCTCAGATCGGAGACCGGCTGATCGTCGAACGTCCACGGGACGACCTGCCCGCCCGCGAGGGGGTGGTGCTCAGGGTCCAGGGGGAGGACGGGGCCCCGCCCTACTGGGTGCGGTGGCTCGACGAGGGGCGCGAGGCCCTGGTCTACCCGGGTCCTGACGCCCGCATCGCCCCGGCCGTGCCGCGCCAGGCACGGGCCGAGGACTACCGGCCGTACCGCGGGCGCACCACGAAGCGGATGACCGTCGACATCACCGTGTCGGAGGAGCACGAGAACGGCAGCGTACGCACCCTCGCCACGGCGGAGATGTCTTCTGGGACGTGGGCGAACCTGCGCGGCCGCGGCGAGGCGCGCAAGCACCCCGACGACGTCGACATCCCCGAGATCGGGGACGAGCTGGCGGTGTCGCGCGCCCTGTCCGACCTGGCCACCCGGCTGCGCCAGGCGGCGGCCGACGACATCGTCGACCACACCGGCACGCCCTGGCAGTCCACCTGACGGGACGTGACGGTGCCGAGGGCCCCGGCAGCGG
>NZ_KQ950181.1:107388-110570 GCF_001517975.1 Thermobifida cellulosilytica TB100 | reverse complement strand
CCGCTGCCGGGGCCCTCGGCGGTCCTCGGGGCCGGTGCCGAAGCCCGGGACGGGGTCAGCGTCCGGTGGTGCCGTCGATCAGTTCGCGGAGGATGTCGGCGTGCCCCGCGTGGCGGCCGGTCTCCTCGATCATGTGGACGAGTGCCCAGCGGACGCTGGGAGCGGGGCGTCCCGGCAGCGGCCGGTTCCGGGGAAGCGGCGCGGCCGGGTCGGTGCACCCGTCGAGGACGTCGTTGGCGCGCGCGACCGCCCTGCGGTAGCGGGCGACGACGTCGGCCACACCGTCCTCGGGCGCGGCGTGGAAGGTCGCCGACCAGTCGGCGACGGCCTCGCCGAGGAACACCGACCGCTCCACGAAGGCCAGGTGGTGGAGCAGGCCGAGCAGGTTCGTGCCCGACGGCACCCCGGCCGTGCGGACCTGCGGCTCGGGCGCGTCCTCGACCTTCGCGGCGATCGAGGCCCGCAGGTAGTCGAGGAATCCGCGCAGCACGTCGATCTCGCCGCCCCCGGTCCGGGGCGGCGGTGTGTCGCCGCGGCGGATGCGGCGCGGTGCGGTGGACACGGTGTCCTCCTTCACAGGACGAGCCGCCGGGGTCAGGCGGCGCGGCGGATGAGCAGCACGTGGTCGGTGACCTCGGCGGTACGCCCGCCCGGACCGGTCGCGGTCCGGCGGGACGCCTCGGCCCGCTCGACCGTCCACTCCGCCGGGTCCAGACCGATCCCCGCGGCGACCTCGTGCGGGGTCGGGTAGCGGACGCCGGGGTCCTGGTTCCACGACCACGGCGCGGTCGAACCGTGGTCGACCACCAGCAGCCGCCCGTTCGGGCGCAGCGCGTGCGCGGCCCGGCGCAGGACGCCCGCCCGGTCCAGTGCCACGGGGGTGTGGAGGTAGTGGGCGCTGACCAGGTCGAACCGGCCCCGCGGGAAGGATGCTGCCAGGTCGTGCCGCTCGGTGGTCACCAGGTCGGCCAGGCCGTGGCCGCGGGCCAGGGCGGCGAGCCGCCCGACCGCCACGGCCGAGACGTCGACGGCGGTGACGCGCCACCCCCGGCGGGCGAGCCACAGCGCGTCGCCGCCGGCGCCGCAGCCGAGGTCCAGCGCACGGCCGGGCGGCAGGCCGGTGACGGTCTCGGTGAGTCGGAGGTTCGGTTGCGGGTCGGCAGCGGCCGGTCGGGCCGCGTGGACGCCGTCCCAGAACGCGGCCGCATCGGTGGTGTTCATCGGGCCTCCTCGGGTCGGGATGCGCCCAGTCTCCCCGCCTCCGCTGCCCCTGGCACGCAATCTTGCGGTTGTGGCAAGCTGGTCGCGTGGATCGCGAAACGGAAGACGTCCTCGACGCGGTGGGGCCGCGCCTGCGCGCCCTGCGCCGCGCCCGCGGCCTCACCCTCGCGGACCTGGCGGCGACGACCGGGGTGTCGGAGAGCACCCTGTCGCGCCTGGAGAGCGGCCGGCGCCGGGCGACCCTGGAGCTGCTGCTGCCGCTGGCCCGCACCTACGGCGTCCCGTTGGACGACCTCGTCGGCGCCCCCCACACGGGTGATCCCCGCATCCACCTGAAACCGATCCGGCGGTCCGGGATGGTGTTCGTTCCGTTGTCCCGACGGCCGGGCGGTACGCAGGCGTTCAAGATGATCATTCCGGCCCGCCCGGAACCGCTCGAACCGGACCCGAAGACGCACGAGGGCTCCGAATGGCTGTACGTGCTCAACGGTCGCCTGCGGCTGGTGCTCGGGGAGCGCGACCTGACCCTGTCTCCCGGGGAGGTCGCCGAGTTCGACACGTCCCTGCCGCACTGGTTGGGCAGCGCCGACGGCGGCGCGGTCGAACTGCTCATCCTGTTCGACCCGCAGGGGGTGCGCGCGCACGTGCGCACCAGCCCGGGGGCCGGGTCCCCGCCTCGGCGGACGGCGGAGGACAGCGTCCGCTGACCGCGGGCCGTGTCTCCGGAGGCGCCGGTGAGGCGGTCCGCCCTCGCCAGGAGACCGGCCTCCTCCCGCACTTCGCGGACGCCGCCCTCGGGGGTGGGCGCGAGAGGACTCGAACCTCCGACCGCCCGCTTGCAAGGCGAGGACATCAATGGTTCGAGCAGCGATCTGCCTGGACTGGTGAGGGCCGGCGTCCGGTCTTCGGAAGAAAGCACAGTTAGTTGTCAATCTCGAACCAGGTTTCTCGGCCGTGCCATCCATTGCGGCTGCCCCAGCGGTCGGCGAGAGCGTCGACGATGAAGAGCCCTCGGCCGTGTTCGTCGTCGGCTCCGGGTTCGGTCACGTAGAGGGTTTCTTGGCGGCTTCCGCTGTCGTGGACGGTGATGCGGACCACTTCGGTGTAGGTGCGCTCCACTACGACGAGGAAGCCGCCGTCCTGCTGGCCGGAGCGGGTGTGTTCGACGGCGTTGGTGGCCAGTTCGCTGGTGAGCAGGATCGCGTCGTCCTGGCGGGGGCGATCGGGAAGTTCCTCGGAGACGAAGCGGCGGACTTCGCTGAGGGACTCGGGGCGGCCGGGGAACCAGCGGGCTCGGGCCGGCGGCGTCGGCTGGAGGGAGTGGGCAGCGTGCAGGCTCATCGCGATGCGACCTCTCGTCGGACAGCCCATAGCCAGCACGAACTGCGGGGCTAGTACTTAAGGTACGGCTACGGTACAAAAAGTAACTGTTACTTGGAATGTGTTTGCCGCACGATGAGTACGGACAGCGAAACGCATAGAGCCGACTGAGGGAGTCGCCGTGTTCGGTCTGGTGGTCAAGTTCGTCCTGAAAGACGAAGCCAGCGCGCAGGGGTTCGACGCGCTTGTGGCCGAGACACTGCCCAGAATCCAGGAGGGTGAGCCGGGAACTCTGGTCTATGCGGTGCATGAGGTGGACGGTGAGCCGTTGCAGCGGGTCTTCTACGAGATGTACGCCGACCGGACGGCCTTCGAGGCCCACGAGGAGCAGCCGCACGTGCGGCGCTTCCTCCAGGAGCGCGGCCAGTACCTGGAGTCCTTCTCGGTGGACTTCCTGAGCCTGCGGGATGCCAAGGGCGTGACGAAGTGAGCACGGAGTACCAGAAAGCGCTGGGCCGCAAGATCGCCCAGTACCGGCGCAGGCGGGGCCTGTCGCAGCGGGAGTTCGCCGGTTTTTTTTTTTGATTGGACGCCCGCCCCCCACATTTTCAACTCTTCCCCCACAAGCCCCTCTCCATGTC
>NZ_KQ950181.1:18022-106584 GCF_001517975.1 Thermobifida cellulosilytica TB100 | reverse complement strand
TGTCGGCGGAGCGGCGGGGGCGCTTCCTCATCGACGTGGCGCGCGCCCATCTCCAGCGGCGCAACCTCGACGAGGCCGTGGAAACACTGGAACAGGCCGAAACGATCACTCCTGAGCAGGTACGCAGTCATCCCCTGGCACGTCAGGCGATCGGGGACCTGCTGACCATCCAGGCCCCGGCCAGTCCTGCACTCCAGGGGCTGGCTCGGAGAGCGGGCGTACTCTGAGTACACGCTGGTCCTCAAAGCACCGGACAACAGAAACCGAAAACGCCCGGGACCGCGGCCGGTCCCGGGCGTTTTCGGCTGTTCGTCGAGGGTGGGCGCGAGAGGACTCGAACCTCCGACCGCCCGCTTGTAAGGCAAAGGCATCACTAGTTCGAACCATGGCTAACCTGGGCTAATACGAAAAGACGCCCGTTTTCGGCCGGGGACAAGCCGTGGCCGTTGCTGTCACGGTTGCTGTCCCTTTCTCCCCCTTCTCACCTCACAGACGGCAGGGAACAGCAACCACTGACCACGGTCCGCTGTCGGGTCCCCTTCGGCTTCGGCCTCCCCCGTTCCAACGGCGGGCGCCCACGGCTCTCGGTCCGTGGCGCTCGATCGCGCCGGAGCGCTCAGCCACAGACAGGCAGGGTCGCGCGATCGAGTGCCACGGGAACCGAGAACGCCATCAACCACAGGCGAGACCACGGGCCAGGGGCCAGATTCCGCCAGTTTGCGCGATGTCTCGTTGCTTTGGCCTGTGCTGTGGTGGGATACCGATCAATGCAGCTCGGCCTTGTGACGGTGTGGCTGTGGCTCGGGACCGGGCGACAGCCCGCAGCCCGAGCCACAGCCACACCCTGCGACGGCGCGCAGCGCCGTCGCCTTGAATCCCATAAAGCCCAATTCGGCAACCAGAATTATCCGGAGAGAAAGTGGAACGTATTGAATTTATCGTAACTCAACTCGAAGAAGCAAAAAGAATGATAGACCTCGGAGGAATTCCTCGCTTCAGATTGGCATTTTTGCTACTAGACAATGTTGTAGAACTCTCCATGAGAAGAATAATAAAGGAAAATCTATTGATTAATAATCATACAAATCTTAAATCCATCAAATTTTGGGAACAGATGCTAGACATCTCCAGTGAAAATTTAGACCAGGAAAGAATTCGGAAAACTTTAGAAAGTCTAAAAAATGAGACCGTACCTCCTAAAAAAGTACAGCGAATAGAAAGTCATTTCGACGAGAAGGCCCATTTTCTGGCACAGAGGGGCGTAATTAGCCACCCTCTTGCCAGAACAATAACGAAGATGCATTCGTACAGAAATGAAGTTTACCATCGGGACAATATTCGCCATGAATCAATTAAGCCAGCAACTACCATTCTATTTGATGTCGCTTGTCTTCTTTTTTCTAAAGTAAGGCAACAATTTGTTGTTTGGCCACTTTCTGATTCTCTAAGAGAGATTTGCGACCGCTACGGAGTCAAGTATGAAATGTTCTCCCCCTTGGATGTTTGTGATACCGTTGCAAGAGAACTCAGAAGACAGCTTGACCTCAACGAGGAAACCTTAAAACTTGCCCTGATCGAACACCTGAAGTCACGAATACAGCATATTGAGGAAAATCTGGACTTCCTTATTTCTTGTCTCCCCATCGTGGACAACCGGGAGGAGATGCTGAAGCTAGTTCAGTTTGACAGATACTCAGAAGAGATAGAATTGGAGAATGTCCTAAGCTTGAAGTTTCGATACAGAGAAAAGGACCTTATCAGATGGAGAAAAAGAGCAGAAGACATCCGAAAAGAGGAAGAAAGGTATAGGATATTTTCGCGCTTTGCGGACATTGAAGACGAGCTCGAACCCCTCGAAAACATCGTCCAAAAGAATGTCTCCGAGACGGAGAAGCACATCAACTTTCGAGACTAGACCCTGTAAATAAAATAAGAACTCCCATGTCCTCCAACTATCTACAAGAACTCGGCACAAAATTGAGTCAAGCCAGAAAGAAGTCTGGCTTGTCCACCAGAGAGCTGGCAAACATCTCAAACACAAACCAATCTACCATCTCACGGATAGAAAACGGCCAGCGCATAAAGTCAACCGAGACAATAAAAAAGATCATTACAGCCCTACCGATATCCACAGAAGAGACAGAGCACCTCATTTCCGAGACTTTGAAAGCTTATGCAACGAGAACCAAGGAAAGGAGGATAGATGCTGGTTTTTCATTGAAACCGGATGCGGTTCGTCGGTTGGAGCGGTCGGCCTCTTCAGTGGCTGGTTTTCAGTCGGCGGTGATTCCTCGGCTGTTGCGGACCGGAAACTACGCCAAGGCTGCGGGGACTCGGGACCTCGGCGTCTCCGGCGTGCTCGATGACGAGACTCGGTCGTTCCGGTTCGTGGTGTCCGAGGGGGCGTTGCGGACCTGGCCGGGGGACGGTTCGGTGATGCTGGCCCAACTCGACTACGTGGCAGCGGTGTCAGAGCGGCCGAACGTATGGGTCGGGGTGGTGCCCTGGTCAGCTCGGCTGGATGTGGTGCCTCCGCACGGGTTCACGGTGTACGGGGATGAGGCGGTGTCGGTGGAGACCTTCACGGCTGAAGTGACCATCACCGATCCGGACGACGTGGCGGCCTACCGCGACGCCTTCGCCTCGGTGGAGCAGGCGGCCGTGTCCGGGGAGGAGGCACGGGAGTTGATCGCGACTGTCCGGGCAGACTTCGCGCGGCTCCTCGGCCAATCCAACTGATTCAGTGATTTCGTTGAATCATTGCTCTGTCTTGGCTTACGCTCCCAACGTCAAGGTGTATAGCCCTCTAGACGGCGGTGGTTGCGGTGCCTCGACAGTGGTCACGCATGTTTCGCGCGTTCCCGCACCAGGTGCGGGACGCTCGCGAGTTCGCCCGGGCGGTCCTGGGTGATCATCCGTTGGTCGATCAGGTGGAACTCGTCGTCAGTGAACTGGCGACCAACTCGGTGAAGCACTCCAAGAGTGCGGAGTTTTGCTCCTCCTTCATCGTCGGCCTGAAGGTGGCCGACTGGGGTGTTCGCGTGGTCGTGGCCGACCTGGGCTCGCGTACCCCGATCACCCCTCACCCGGGGATGCCGTCGCCCGATGAGGAGCATGGTCGGGGTCTGGCAATCGTGGCCGCGCTGACCAAGCAGTGGGGACGCGACACACTCCCGGGAGGACAGCGCTTCTGGGCCGAACTGGCCACTGATCCCCCCTCGTCGTGAGCGGTCTGCGGATGCCGCGGCGGCGCAGACGCTTCCGGGCAGTTAGTTCCTCCTCTGGTGAACTCCTCGACCCTGCTTTGTCTAGGGGACTACACTCGCAAGCGCTGTTCATGCTGCTTGCTGTGGCGGAGAGGAGGGGGCGCGTGCCAAGCGAGTACGAGCGCATCGCAGCGATCGATGACCCGTTCGCTCTGCTCCGGGCGGCCACCGAACGTCTCGCCGAAGCACAGCAGGAAGTGACCGACCTGGCCCGGCTGCGCCGTCGCGTGATTCAGGACCTGCACGCTCAAGGGCTGTCGTATGCCCAGATCGCCAAGCAAGCCGGGCTGAGCCGTGGACGTATCCACCAGATCCGCCACACCGGCCCGGCACCCGAAGGGGAGTTTTTCGGCTCGGGCACGGTCACGGTCGTCACCCCGCTGCGCCACGACCCGGAGAAGAACCGGGCCGTGGTGTCGCTGGAAGACCTCAACACCGGCAAGCGGCTGGAAGAACTGGCGCGCAACCTCGAACTGACCGTCAAAGACGACCATGTCTCGGTCTCCGGAGAGGTCGACCTGAACCGCTCGGGCCTGGTGGTGGTGTGCGGACCTCGGATGAGCCGGGCCATACGGGAGCTGTACGACACCGACCCGGTGCTCCGTTGGGAGCGCGAAGACGGCGGACCGTGGCGCATCCGGGACACCCGAACCGGCGAAGTCCACTATGCGGGCTCCGACCAGAACCCGCCCAAACCCAGTGACATCGCCTATCTGGGACGGCTTTCCCGCCCCGACGGCAAGGGGTCGGTGCTAGTGATCGCGGGCGTGCACCCGGTGGGCTCACTCGGCGTGGCCCACCTGCTGTCCACCGACATCGCCACACTGTGGGGTCAGGTGGGAACGGACAACTTCTCGGTCCTGGTCCGTACCGAGTACGACCCCACCACCAACGAACCGACTAGGACCGAGTTGGCCACACCGCTGTACCGCCACGACCGGGAGTAGCCCGTGCCGTTCCGTCTCGCCACCGACCCGGCGCACACCGACCGGGTCAACGAGGATTTTGCGGCGGTGGGCGCGGATGTGGCGGTGCTGCTGGACGGGGCCGGCACCCCTGCGGGTTTTGAGTCGGGGTGTGTGCACGGGGTGGCCTGGTACACCCGCAGGCTCGGCGGCCTGCTGCTCGCCGAGGCCACCCCGGACCGCACGCTCGCCGACGCGTTGGCCTCGGCGATCGACACGGCCGCTGCACTGCACGGCCCCGCCTGTGACCTGGCCGATCCGAACACGCCCTCGGCCACTGTGGCCGCCGTGCGCTTCACCCCGGACAGGCTGGACTATCTCGTGCTGGCCGACTCGGTGCTCGTGGTGGACCTGGTCGACTCCGATCCGCTGGTGGTCACCGACGACCGGATCAACGCCGCAGAGCAGGAGGTCCGGCGCCTGCACCCGGCGGGGGAGAAGCTGACGCGCCGCGAGTTCGATGCGGGGCTGGCCCAGTACCGCAACGTTCCCGGCGGCTTCTGGACGGCAGGAGCCGACCCCCGCGCCGCCGGGGAGGCGCTCACCGGGAGTGTGCCGCTGGCCGGGGTGGCCGGGCTGGCCCTGCTCACCGACGGGGCCAGCCGACTGGTCGACACCTTCGGCCTGCTCGACTGGCGCGCCCTGCTCGACCTGCTGCACACCCAAGGACCGCAAGCACTCATCGCCCGGGTGCGCGACGCCGAACGCGCAGACCCCGACGGTCGGCGCTGGCCGCGCTCCAAACGCCACGACGACGCCACCGTCATCACCTGGCGACCGGCCAACTGAATACCCCCCTAGACAATCGTTCGGGCTTCTTGTTACCGTCTCTGTCAACCCCCCTAGACATCCCTTGTTCCGGGGCGCACGCCCTGTGTCGTCTAGGGGGATAGACAAGAGTGGAAAGGTGCTGCTAGATGGCGATTCAGGGTGCGTTGCCGGTGGCGTTTGGGACGGTGTTTCCGCACGGGGCGTTCGCGTTGGGGGTGGAGGCGGTGACGAACTTCGAGACCAAGCGGCCGGAGGTGGACCGGGAGACCGGGTTGCCGTTGTGGGCGGTGGAGGTGATCGACGCCGACCCCAACGCGCGGGGCCGGGCCAAGTCGGTGAAGGTCAAGGTGGCGGCCGAGGTCTGCCCCGTCCTGCCCGATGAGGTGGCGGGGCTGCCGTTCCGGCCGGTGGAGTTCGAGGGCATGACGGTCATGCCCTACGTGGACGACTCGGGGCGGCGGCCCCGGGTGGCCTACTCGCTGCGCGCCCGCGGCATCAAGGCTCCCGGCGCCGGTGGGCGTCGGGCGGCCAAGGACGCCTGAGCTGGTGTGAGCGGGGCGGCTTGGTGCTGCAACACCGGGCCGCCCCTGTGGCCCTTCTGCTTCTGTTCGGGTTGCCAACCGATGAACCACAGAAGAGGTGTGTCTGATTATGGCTGACCAGTCGTCTTCCGTCGTGTCGTGGGAGAACTTCGCGTTCTCCTCACCGGGTGCCTGCACCCGTCCGGCCTGCCTGGTGGGGGGTGGGTGCTGATGTGGTGGTCTCCTCGGCCGGCCTCTCAGCAGGTGTCGGTGACCACGCCGGTTCCGGCCCAGGCGTTCCGGTTCGCCACGCCGGTGCTGCCCACCCCGGTGGCGTTGATCGTGGCCCGCTGGCTGGCCCGCGCCCTGGTGCTGGTGGTGGGGCTGCCGTTCCGTTTCCCTGTGGCCTTTGCCCTGGCGGGCCTGTCCGTCTTGGGTGTGCACGTCTTCGGCACAGTCACCGTGGCGGTGGTCTGGGTGCTGGTCGTTGTCGGCCTGCTGGTGTGGTGGTGGCGCTGGCCGGTCTCCTTCCGGCACTGCGTGGGGCTGCGGCTGCTGGCGGCGTGGCGGTGGTGGGTGTATGCGCGGCACTGGCAGCCGGTGCTCGTGGTGGCCGGGCTGGCCCAGACCTACCAAGAGCGCCAGTACCTTCCCCGCATCCGCAAGGTGACGTGCACGGCCTGGGCCGACCGGGTGCGAGTGCGTCTGGTCGCCGGGACGACTCCCGCCGACTTCGAGAGCCGGGTGGTGGAGTTGGCGCACGGGTTCGGCGCGCCCTCCTGCCGGGTGATGGTGCGCGGGCCGCGGGACGTGGTCTTGGAGTTTCCCCGCCTGGACACCTTGGCTGCCCCCATCGACGCCCTGGAGGTGCCCGAGGCGGTCGATCTGGGCGCGCTGCCGGTGGGCCTGCGTGAGGACGGCACGCTGTGGCGGTTGCGCCTGCACGGCACGCATGTGCTGGTGGTGGGGGTGACCGGCTCGGGCAAGGGCTCGGTGCTGTGGTCGGCGGTCCGCGCCATGCTTCCCGCCTTGGAGGACGGGACGGTGCAGGTGTGGGCGGTGGATCCCAAGCGGATGGAGTTGTCCTACGGGCGTTCGCTGTTCGCGCGGTATGCCGACACGGGGGAAGCGGCGGTGGCCCTGCTGGAAGACGCGGTGGCCGAGATGCAGAACCGGGCCGAACGCTACGCCGGACACCGACGCTCCCACACCCCGACCACGGAGGACCCGTTCGTGGTGATGGTGTTGGATGAGGTGGCGTTCCTGACCGCCTACCACCCCGACCGGGACGTGCGGCGTCGCGCGGAGAACGCGATCGCCACGCTCACATCCCAGGGGCGTTCGGTGGGGTTCTGCGTCCTGGCCGCGTTACAGGATCCGCGCAAGGAGGTCATGAACCTGCGCAACCTGTTTCCCGACAAGATCGCCCTGCGCCTGGATGAGGCCGCCCAGGTCGACATGGTGCTCGGCGAAGGCGCACGCGACCGCGGCGCCAATGCGCACCTGATCGATCCGGCCCTTCCCGGGGTGGCGTTCGTCCGGCTGGAGGGCTCGCCCATGCCGGTACGGGTGCGGGCGGCGTATGTGTCCGATGCCGACATTGACGCCATGACTGCCGACCACACCTCGGCCGCGACAGTGGAACTCCACGTGGTGGGAGAGGCCGCGTAGATGCCCACGCCGACCGGTAAGACCACCCGCGCTGAACGCCTGGCCCAGCCGTTGGCGCGGGTGGTGGCCGAACAGGTCGCCGCCGACCACGGGGTGTGCATCCGCCCGGTGGCCCTGCGGCGTATCGACACCGTCACCGGGGCCAGCGAGGTCGTCGACGTGCCGTGCGGGGCAACACTGGAGTCTCGCTGCCCGGCGTGTGCGCGCCGCAAGCGGTCCCTGCGCCGCACTCAGTGCGAAGAAGGCTGGCACCTGACCGAAGAACCCGTCATCACCCCCAACGAACCGACCACGGTGCAGCGGGCCTGGGTCGAACAGCGGGCCGTGGTCACGGCTGAACGCGACCGGCTGGCCGCCCTCGGCGCTGACCCGAGGGTCCTGGCCGAGTTGGACCAGGCCATTGCTGATCTGGATGAGGAGATCGCTGCCTCGGGGCTACGCGGCCGGGTCGCTCCCGCTCCCTCCTCTGCGGCTAGGGCTCGGTCTCGGCGGGTGCGCTCGACCCGGCGACGCCAAGACGCGCCCGACCTGCCCAAGCGTCCGATGGTGCGCCGCACCGTGGGCCGGGCCTTCACCGACCCGGAGTCGGGCAGGGTGTTTCGGCCGTCGCTGTTCCTCACGCTGACCTGTGACTCCTACGGGCGGGTGCGCTCCGACGGCACACCGGTGGACCCGGCCTCCTACGACTACCGGCGGGCCGCACGCGACGCCCTGCACTTTTCCAAGCTGGTGGACCGGTTCGTCCAGAACCTCCGCCGGGTGGCCGGGTTCGAGGTGCAGTACTTCGCCACCGTGGAACCACAGCGGCGTCTTGCTCCGCATCTGCACATGGCGATCCGCGGCACCATCCCGCGTGCGGAGCTGCGGCAGATCGCGGCGGCGACCTACCACCAGGTGTGGTGGCCCTCGACCGATCGGGTGGTCTTCGACGGCGACCACCTGCCCATCTGGGACGAAGCAACCGGCTCCTACCTCGACCCGGCCACGGGGGAAGTCCTGCCCACCTGGGACCAAGCCCTCGACCGCCTGGATGCTGATCCGGACGCGCAGCCGCTGCACGTGGTCCGCTTCGGCCCCCAGGTCGACGCCAAAGGCGTGCTCGCGGGCTCTGCGGACGCTGACCGGTGCGTCCGCTACCTGGCCAAGTACCTGACCAAGGACATCGCCGAATGCCACACCGTCCAGACGGTGGCCCAGGAACAGCACGTGGACCGGCTCCTCGACGCCCTGCGGTTCGAGCCGTGCTCGCCTCGGTGCGCGAACTGGCTGCGCCACGGCATCCAACCCAAAGACGCCAAAGCCGGACTGCGGCCGGGCTTCTGCACCTCCAAAGCCCACCGCCGCGAACACCTCGGCTACGCGGGCCGGCGCGTCCTGGTCTCGCGCAAGTGGTCCGGCAAGACCCTGGCCGACCACAAGGCCGACCGCCTGGCCTGGGTCCTGCGCACCCTTGGCCTCGACCCCACCAACCCCACCAACGACCGAGAGAACACCCACCCCGCAGCTTTTCCGCTGCGGTTCCTCGGCGACGGCGACCGCATCGCCTGGGAACTGGCCCGACCCACCGACCCGGACGTGCCACCCCGCGAACACCGCCTCCTGCGGGCCGTCGGCGAAGCACTCAAACGCCGCGCCGCCCTCCACGCGGCGCAAGCCGCTCAACGACAGGCCACCCTTTCGGCAACTGGAAAGGCAGCGTGATGGCTGATCTGATCCTTGCCGTTGATGAGGCGGCCCAGTGGCTTCAGACCGACCAGCGGATGCCTTGCGGCCTGGCCCGCTCTCGGCAACTGCGCTCGGTCAAGACCGGTCGGCCTCTGTTCGTGCCGTTCTCGGTTCTGGTGGAGTGCCTGAAAGGTCTGGAGGGCGCGGCCTGATGGCGGTCAACAATCGGCGGAACCGCAAAGGGCGCAAACGGGCCAACGGGGACGGGAGCATCTGGAAGCGCAAGGACGGACGCTACGCCTTCGCGGCCTACGTTCTGACCACGGACGGCATTTACAAGCGCGTCCAGGGCTACGGGCGCGACTACGAAGACGCCCGGACCAAGCTGCACAAGCTGCTCGCCGACTCCGACCGGGGTATCCCGGTGGCTTCGGAGAACTGGACGGTCGGGGATTACCTGGACTACTGGTTGGAACACGTCGTGCGGGTCGAGCGGCGGCCCAAGACCGTTCAGGGCTACGAAAGCGTCATACGTCGCCACCTCGTTCCCGCTCTGGGATGGAAGCGGCTGGACAAGCTGACCGCTCGCGACGTGCGGACCTTCATCACGAATATTCGGCAACAGTGCCAGTGCTGCCGCAACGGCACCGATGCCGCACGGGAATTTCCCCGCTGCTGCGCCAAGACTTCCCCGGAATGCTGCGGGACCCGGTTGTCGGCACGCATGGTGCAGTTCATCCATGCCGTACTGCGCAACGCTCTTCAGACGGCGGTCCGGGAAGAGGTCATCCCCCGCAACGTGGCTTCTCTGGTGCGGGTTTCCGCACCGCGCTACACGGTAAACCGCGGGCTCGACCTGGCCCAGGCCAAGCGGCTGTTGAAAGTCTCCAGGGACGACCGGTTTCACGCGCTTTACGTCCTGGCGCTCTGCCTGGGACTGCGGCGCGGGGAACTACTCGGACTGCGCTGGCAAGACGTGGACCTGGTGGCGGGACGTCTGGAGGTGGTCCACACCCTGCAACGGGTCGACGGTCGGCTTCTCCTGGTGCCGCCCAAGACCGAGGGCTCGGCGCGGACGGTCCCCCTGCCTGACCTGTGCATAACTGCGCTACGGGAGCACCGGGAACGCCAGCTCGCCGAACGCTCTGCGGCGGGGGCGAACTGGCAGGACCACGGTCTTGTGTTCCCCTCACGGCGGGGCACTCCGTTGGAACCGACCAACCTGCGGCGCAGTTGGCATCCGCTGCGGTCGGCGGCGGGCCTCGACGGGATGCGCTTCCATGACCTTCGGCACACCTGCGTGACGCTGCTGCTCAACCTCGACGTGCCTCCCCAGGTGGTCCGCGAGATCGTCGGGCACAGCGACATCGGAGTGACCATGACGATCTACGCGCGCACCTCCCTCGACGACAAACGGCGGGCGCTGGGCAGGCTCGGCGACGCGCTCGGCTGAGGCGGTTGCTGTCACGTTGCTGTCGACCGGTGCGGAAAAACGCCCGAGGCCGTAGTCGGCCCCGGGCGTTTGCACTGCTTGTCGGGGGTGGGCGCGAGAGGACTCGAACCTCCGACCGCCCGCTTGTAAGGCGGGTGCTCTGACCAACTGAGCTACACGCCCGCACACGTGGGCGACCCGACCGGGTCGGGTCGTCCCGCAGGGAGATAGTACCGGTTCGGGCGGGTCAACGTCGCCCGCGTTGGGGGACCAGGCCGCTCAGGACCCGGGACAGCGCCTGCTCCACCTCGTTGGTGAGGGCCGCGTCCACCGGGGTCGGCTCGGCCGGAGCGAGCTGCGGACGGACCTCTCCGCAGCCGTGGCACTCGATCTCTCCCAGCCGGGAGATGAGGAAGGTGGAACGGCAGCGTCCGCAGCGATCCAGGTCCGCCTTCCAGTCCCGGCTGGCCAGGCAGTCCGGGCAGATCAGCACCTGGCGTTCCCGGCGCACCCCGCGCTCCCACGGCTCTGCGCCGCAGGAGGGGTCTCCGGAACGCGCCCCGCACAGGTAGCAGGGCATGGGGTCTCCTTCGGGTGGTTCCTCAGTCGAGTTCGACGAACGCCTTGCGGTAGTCGTCCAGGTCGCGTTCCCGGGAGATCGGGTTGACGATGCTCCAGCGCACCACGCCCCCGGTGTCGACCAGGAAGCTGCCGCGCAGCGCCACGCCCCTGGCGTCGTCGAACACCCCGTACGCGCGCGCGACCTCGCCGTGCGGCCAGAAGTCCGCCAGCAGCGGGAAGTCCACGCCCTCCTGGTCGGCCCAGACGCGCTGGGCGAACATGGAGTCCACCGAGATACCGAGCAGTTGGATGTTGCGTTCGGCGAACTCGTCCGCGTGATCGCGGAGCTGCCGCAGCTCACCGCTACAGATACCGGAGAAGGCGAGCGGGTAGAACACCGCCATCACCCTCTTGCGTCCCCGGAAGTCCGACAGCCGCACGGTCTGGCCGTGCTGGTCGGCGAGCTCGAAGTCGGGGGCCGGGCGGCCCACTTCGATCGGCATGGGTCCTCAATTCCTGTTCCGGTCGCGTGCCGCCCCGGCGACAGGGCGGCACGCGACCCGCGTCGGGCTGCGACGTCCGCGGCGCGACGGGGAGGAGCGCGGGATCGTCAGCGGTGTCCTTTGGGGAGGACGAGGCGGGTCCCCGACCAGTCGGGGCCTGCGCTCACTGCGCTGGTCTGCGACAGTCCCGCGGTCGTCGCGGCCTCCGCGACGTCGCTGGGTGAGACGTGTCCCTCCCTGCCGGCCTTGGGAGTCAGCACCAGGATGCTGCCGCCGCCCTCGATCGTGGCGGACACGTCCACGAGCACGTCGGTGAGGTCGTCCTCCTCGTCGGCGCGCCACCACAGCAGTGCCGCGTCAACGACGTCGGGGTAGTCCTCATCCACCAGCTCGCTACCGGTCGCTTCGGCGATCGACCGGCGGAGCTGTTCGTCCACGTCGTCGTCGAATCCGAACTCCTGCACCACCTGACCCGGTTTGAACCCGAGTCGTTCGGCCAAGCCGCGTTCGCTCTGCGCTTGGCCCGCGGTCGCGCTCACGAAAAGTCCTCCTCCGTTTCGATGTTGCCCGCCTTCACGGGCACGGGCGCGACTGGTCCCGTTTCCGGGGCGATCCCGCCGTTGCTGGCTAAGTTCACACGTTGGGTACCTGGTTCGTCAACGCGCGTTCGTCGGTGTGCTCTGCTTCTACCATCCTGCCCCGTCAGCCGGACTCGTCAAGAACGACAGCCGCACCCGGCGGTCGGGATTGTCGACGTTCAGGTCGACGATGGCGATAGATTGCCACGTCCCCAGGGCGAGTTTTCCCGAAACCACGGGAACTGTGGCGTAGGGGGCGATGAGCGCGGGCATGACGTGCGAGCGGCCGTGGCCGCGCGATCCGTGCCGGTGCCGCCACCGGTCGTCCGCGGGCAGCAGGTCGCCCAGGCTGGCGAGGAGGTCCTCGTCGGACCGGGACCCCAGCTCCATGACCGCCACTCCGGCCGTGGAGTGCGGGACGAACACGTTCAGCAGTCCGTCACCGCCCGTCTCCGCGACGAACTCGGCGCACTGCGGAGTGATGTCGACAACAGCCTCCGTTCCACCGGTGCGCAATTCGAGCAATGTGGTCCGCATGCGGCAACGGTTACCCATGTTCGGCCCGGTTGCAACCTCCTCGGCCCCTGTTGTCCGCTCCTTGCGGACGAGAAATTGCCCACTCTGCCCGGGGACTGGCCGGTCGTGCGGGAAAGAGACCATACTCACGCCAACGGCCTGGGACGGCCGCGGACGACGCACAGCGGGAGCAACGGTGGGAAACGGACTTCGGCTCGGCCCGATACTGCGCCACGTGACCGAGACGACGGCCACGGTCTGGGTGGAGACCGAGGGTCCCGGCACGGTCACGGTCACCGCCGGGAACCGGACGGCCAGTGCCGACACGTTCTCCGCCCACGGGCACCACTACGCCCTGTGCGACCTCACCGGCCTGGTCCCGGGCCGGGCCGTGGAGTACCGGGTGAGCGTGGACGGCGTCCCCGTGTGGCCGGAGGAGGGCTCCCCGTACCCGCCGAGCCTGCTGCGCCCCCTGGACCACTCCGCCCCGCAGCGGCTGCTGTTCGGCTCCTGCCGCACCCCCACCGACCACGGCCCCGCAGCGGTGGCGCGCTACGGCACGGACATGCTGCGCGCCTACGCGCTGCGGCTGGCCGAGGCCCGCCGCGGCGGCGGCACCGCCGCGGAGCCCACCGCGCTGCTGCTCATCGGCGACCAGGTGTACGCCGACGAGATCCAGCAGCCCATGCGCGAGTACCTGGCCGCCCGGCGCGCCGGCACTCCCGCCGAGCAGCACCGCCCGCCCGACGACGAGGTCGTGTTCTTCGACGAGTACGCGGAGCTGTACCGGCAGTCGTGGAGCGACCCGGACGTGCGGTGGCTGCTGTCCACGGTGCCCACCCTGATGCTCTTCGACGACCACGACATCCGCGACGACTGGAACACCTCGGGGTCCTGGCGGAGCGACATCGCCGAGAACCCGTGGTGGCGGCCCCGCATCACCTCCGGTCTGGGCTCGTACTGGGTGTACCAGCACGCGGGCAACCTCTCCCCGGAGCAGCGGGCGGCCGACCCGGTGTGGCGGGCGCTGCGCGACGGCGGAGGCGGGGCGGCGCTGGACGAGTTCGCGTGGCAGGCGCACCGCGAACCCGACTCCTACCGGTGGAGCCACGCCCACACCTTCGGCGGCAGCCGGGTCCTCATGGTGGACACCCGGTGCGGCCGCGACGTCGCGGACGACCGCGCGCGCTCCATGCTCGGCCCCGTGGGCGAGCGGTGGCTGGACGAATCCCTCACCGGGGACGTGGACCACCTGGTGGTGGCCAGCACCCTGCCGTTCCTGCTGCCCAAGGGGGTCCACTACCTGGAGGCGTGGAACGAGGCGGTGTGCGCGGGAGCGTGGGGCGGACGGCTGCGCGGCCCCGGCGAGAAGCTCCGCCGCCAGTTGGACCTGGAGCACTGGGCGGCGTTCCAGCGCTCCTTCACCGCGGTGACGGAGGCGGTGCTGGAGGTCGCCGACGGTCGGCGCGGCGCGCCCCCGGCGAGCGTGCTGTTCCTCGGCGGGGACGTGCACTTCTCCTATCTGGCGCGGGCGCGGGCCCGCGGCCGCGCGGCGGGCACGGTGATCGCGCAGTTGGTCTGCTCCCCCATCTGCAACTGGCTGCCGCCCGCGATGCGCCGCATGACGTGGCTGGCCGGCCGGGCCGTGACCGGCCTGGGCTGTCGCGCGCTGGCCACGCTGGCCGGGGTGCGCACGCCCGCCCTGGACTGGCGCCTGGTCGGCGGCCCCTGGTACGACAACGCGCTGGCCACCCTGGTCCTGGACGGTCGGACCGCGGCGGTGCGCTGGGAGCACTCCCCCGTGGTGCGCACCGCCCTGCGCGCGGCGGCCCGGTCCGGCCTGCGCCCCCCGGTGCGGGAGCTGGCCGCGCACCGCCTCACGGGGTGACGCGGACCGGTGCGGGCCGGGAGCGGCGCGCCAGGCGGAACCGCAGGCGGGTGCCCGGGCGGGCCTGGGCGGCCCAGCGCAGGTCGGCGGAGACCACCACGGCGATCACCGGGTAGCCGCCGGTGACGGGGTGGTCGGCGAGGAAGAGCACCGGGTCGCCGTCGTGCGGGATCTGCAACGCGCCGGGAACCGTGCCCTCGCTGGGCAGCTCCCCGGGGCGGGCGCGCTCCAGCGGCGGTCCCAGCAGCCGCGCACCGACCCGGTCGGTGCGCCCGCTGACCACGTAGCCGCCGGTCAGCAGGGTGTGCACGGCGTCCGCGGTGAACCAGTCGTCGCGCGGCCCCAGCGTCACGCGCAGCTCGACCTCGTCGCCGGGGAACGGGGTGTCGGGGGCGAGGTCGACCGTCGGCCACTGCGGCGGCGGCTGGCCCACCGGGAGCACACTGCCCGGGGCGACCCTGGCCGGGCCGAGTCCGGCGAGGGTGTCGGTGCTGCGGGAGCCCAGCACCGGCGGCACGTCGATGCCGCCGCGGACCGCCAGATAGCCGCGCAGCCCGCGCTCGGGCGTCCCCATGCGCAGCTCGGCGCCGTCGCGCAGGTGCAGGACGCTGTTCATCGCGGCGGCGCGGCCGTCGACACTGAGCGGCCCCGGGGCTCCGGTGACCGCCACGGTCACCGCGCCGCGGGCCCGCAGGCGCAGCCCGCCGAGGGTCACCTCCAGGGCGGCGGCGCCGGGAGGGTTGGCCACGAGCCGGTTGGCCAGCGCGTAGGAGACGGCGTCGGCCGCTCCCGAACGCCCCACGCCCAGGGAGGCGTACCCGACCCGGCCGGCGTCCTGCACCGTGGTGAGCACACCGGTCTCCACTACCTCCAGCGCCGCCATCGGCCCGCTCCTCCTCGTCGCCGTGTCCGGGGTGCTCACACCGGGACGAACCTGACCCGCACTCCGGGACGCAGCAGCCCCGGCGGGTCGCGGTCCAGGTCCCAGACCACGGTGTCGGTGCGGCCCAGCAACTGCCAGCCCCCCGGCGAGGGGTGCGGGTAGATCCCGGTGAAGCCGCCTGCCAGGGCCACCGACCCGGCGGGCACCCGGGTGCGGGCCTCGGCCCGGCGCGGCACGTGCAGCCGCGGGTCGTCGCCGACGAGGTAGCCGAAGCCGGGTGCGAACCCGCAGAAGGCGACGGTCCAGGTGGCCGCGGAGTGCGCGGCGACGACCTCGTCCTCGCTCAGCCCGGTGGCCGCGGCGACGTCGGGCAGGTCCGCGCCGTCGTAGCGCACCGGGATCTCCACCTGCTCGTCCGGGGCCGACCGCGCGGGCCGGGGCCGCAGTGTGCGCACCGCGGCGGCGACCGCGGCGCTGTCGTGCCCGGGGGCCAGGCGCAGCAGCACGGTGCGGGCGGCCGGGACGACCTCCTCGACCCCTGCCAGGGGGTGTGCGGCGAGCTCGGCGTGCAGCGCCATCACCTCGTCGAGGCCGTCGACCTCGACGAGCACCGCGCTGTCGCCGCACTCCAGGACGCGCATCCGCCTCTCCCGTCCGGTCACCGCGCGAAGGCGGCGAGGCGCACTCCCTCGTCGGCCAGCCGCCGTGCGACCCGCTCGGCGACCCGCACCGCGTCGGGGGTGTCGCCGTGGACGCACAGCGAGTCGGCGGTGATGCGCACCGGGGTGCCGTCGACGGCGGGGATCGGTTCGCCGTGCACGATCCGCAGGCAGCGTTCGGCGATCTCGTCGGGGTCGTGCAGGACGGCCCCCGGGTGGCGGCGCGGCACCAGGACCCCCTCCGGGGTGTAGGCGCGGTCGGCGAACGCCTCCCGGACGACGCGCAGCCCCGCCTGCTCGGCCAGCTCCAGCCACCGCGACCCGGGCAGCCCCAGGACGGGCAGGTCGGCGTCGTAGGAGCGGACCGCCTCGACGACCGCTCTGGCCTGCCCCTCGTGGTGGACGATCGCGTTGTACAGCGCCCCGTGCGGTTTGACGTAGCGCACCCGGTCCCCGGCGATCCGCGCGAACGCGTCGAGGGCGCCGATCTGGTAGACGACGTCGTCGGCCAGCTCGTCGGGCGGCACGTCGATGAACCGCCGTCCGAAACCGGCGAGGTCGCGGTAGCCGACCTGGGCGCCGACGGCGACGCCCCGGTCGGCCGCGCGGGCGCAGACCCGGCGCATCACGGTGGGGTCCCCGGCGTGGAAGCCGCAGGCCACGTTGGCGCTGGTGACGATGGACAGCAGTGCCTCGTCGTCGCCGAGCTCCCAGCGGCCGAACCCCTCACCGAGGTCGGAGTTGAGGTCGATGCGCATCGGGCATGTTCCTGTTCGTGCGAACCCGTCCGGTGCCGCCCCGGGGCTGTCAGGCGGCCGTCAGTTCCCCTGGCTGTTCTTGGTCCGCTGCCGCTGTTCGGCCCGGTCTCCGCGGGTCTTGGGCCTGGTGTTGGCGCGCAGCCGCAGCAACTGCAACTGCACCGGCAGGCGCAGCACAGATCCCCCGGCCGGGCCGGAGGGCCGGGCGGGGGAGCGGGAGAATCCGGGGACCACCGCTTCCACCGGGGTCGCGGGGGTCTTGGGCGGTGCCAGCCGTTCGGGCACCCCGGGCAGGTCGCAGACCTCCTGCGCGGTGGTGTTGTCGGGCCGCTTGTTCCGCTTGGCCTGCGGTTTGGGCCGCCGGGGGGCGGGCGCCTCGCCGCGGGCGGCGGCGCGGCGTCTGCGCCACCAGTCGTGCAGCCGGGTGATCAGCGGCCACTCCACCCGGGCGGGCTGGGCCAGCGCGGCCCACAGGTACGCCTTGGTGCCCCACGCCTCCATCGCCCGCCGGGCCCGCGAGACGGTGAAGTAGCCCGGCCAGGCCAGCAGAAGCTGCGGCCAGGCCAGTACGAAGGCCACGGCGTAGGGGAACAGCCCGCCTCCCACGATCGAGGCGGCGACGCCCATCACGACGGGGGTGAGGGCCAGGCCGATGCGCAGTCCGGTGATCTGCCGGAAGCGGTGCAGGGAGCGGCGCACCGAGACCTCCGGGGGCACGCCTTCGGGCAGTGGTGTGGGCTGGGCGAAGCAGGCCAGCAGCAGAGATCCCACCGCCACCGACGTCGACAGCAGGATCGTCCAGCCCGGTGCCGACCATTCGCGCAGGACGAGGGCCAGTACGCCGAGAATCAGGATGGGGATCGGGATGTGGAAAAGGACCTGCCGCCGGACCTGGCCCGCTGCGGTGGGTTCCTGGACGTACTCCACGATGCGAGTGATCAACCGTCTCATCACGGACGCCGCCACTACTCCCCCTTACCACGCGTTCCGTTGCACCAGCCGGTCGACGCCCCTGCGCTGCGCCGGAGGACCGTGACCGCGGCACGACGAGAAGCGGACACGACTGCTCGTGTCCACCGCTCACGTTATCCGGTTTTCACGTGCCGTGCGGATCTTTCTCCGCCCGCCCCGGCCCGGCCGTTCCCGGGAACGGGGGCCGTGGTGTGCGGCCCGGACCTCACCGCCGGTCGGCCAGACGGCCCAGGGTCAGCGCCACCCGGAGCACGAAGGAGCCCCTGCTGTCCGAGGGAGCCTGACCGGTCAGCTCCGCCACCCGGCTGAGGCGGTAGCGCACCGTGTTGGGGTGGACGAACAGCATCCGCGCGGTGGACTCCAGTGAGGAGGCGTGTTCCAGGTAGACCGACAGGGTGTCCAGCAGTGGGGTTCCGGCGTCACGCAGTGGCTGGTACACCTGCTCGACCAGTCTACTCCGGGCACTCTGGTCGCCGTCCAGAGCCCGTTCGGGCAGCAGGTCCTCGGCGGAGACGGGCCTGGGGGCGTCCGGCCAGCCGGGCGCGGCGCGCAGGCCGTCCACCGCGGCGCGGGCCGAGCGGCTGGCGGCGCGCAGGTCCTCCACCGGCGGTCCCACGACGACCGCGCCGGGGCCGAACAGCCCGGCCAGGGGGGTGGCCGCGGCCATCGGGTCGGAGGCGGTCTGCTCGTTGACGCCCACCACGACCACGACCCGCTCCCCCTGCACCCCGGCGAGCACGTCGTGCCCGGCCCGGCGGGCGCTGGTCCGCAGGTTCGCCAGGGCCTCCTCGGGGTCCTGGTCGCCGAGGAGCCCGGCGATCGCGATCACCGGCGTGCGCGACCAGCCCAGCGAGGCCCCCCAGGTCTCCAGCCCTTCCTCGCGGTCGCCGTGCAGCAGCGCGTCCACGATGAGCGCCTCCAGGCGGGCGTCCCAGGCCCCTCTGGCCTCGGCGGCCCGGGCGTAGACGCGGGCCGTGCTGAAGGCGACCTCCCTGCTGTAGCGGAGCATCGCCTCGCGCAACTGCTGTTCCCCGCCGGGCGCGGCCAGTTCGCCGACCCGGCTCTCCACGACGTCGATGACGACCCGCACCAGTTCCACGGTCTGCTGTAGCGACACCGAACGGGTCAGCTCCCGCGGAGCGGTGCCGAAGACCTCCACGGCGATCGCCGGGCGGCCCCGGTTGGGGTTCTTGAACCAGTCCACGAAAGCGGCCACCCCCGACTGGGCGACCAGGCCCACCCACGAGCGGTCCTCGGCGGACATGGAGCGGAACCACGACAGCCGCTCCTCCATCCGGGCCACCGCGGCCGTGCCCAGGGCTCCCATGGCGCGTTCCAGTCGGAGCACGGTCTCCGCGCGCACGGCGTCCTCGTCGGTCGGGGGCGCGTCAAGAGAATCAGTCGTCACTCTTCTAGGGTGGCACCTTGGGACGGGTCTTTCTCCCGGTGGGGCTGCCGTCGTGGGTGCGGCCGTGCGCGATCGTGCGCGCAGCCCTCCTACTTCGGAGGAACAACACCGCTTTTTTGTACAAATTTCACAAAATGATCACGGTGAAGTTCGTGCCTGTCCCCATCAAGCTGGTGATGTTCTACAGGGCAAGGTTGATGCTGTGCTTGCAATCGTCGCTCCGGGCCAAGGTGCCCAGGTCCCCGGTTTCCTCTCCGCGTGGCTCGAACTCCCCGGCATGGCGGAGCGGTTCCCCGAGTGGTCGGAGGTGGTCGGTCTCGACCTCGTCCGCTACGGCACCACCGCTGACGCCGAAGAGATCCGCGACACCGCGGTAGCCCAGCCGCTGCTGGTGAGCGCGGGTATCGCGGCGAGCCTGGCGCTCTTCGGCGACCTGGAGTCCGCCGCCGCATCGGCGGACGCGGTCGCCGGGCACAGCGTCGGCGAGTTCACCGCAGCCGCGGTCGCCGGAGTGCTGTCCCCCCGCGACGCCCTGTCCCTGGTCGCCGAGCGCGGGCGGGGCATGGCCGAGGCCTCGGCGGTCACCCCCACGGGCATGACCGCGGTGCTGGGCGGCGACCGCAGCGAGGTGCTTGCCGCGATCGAGGCGGCGGGCCTGACCCCCGCCAACGACAACGGCTCCGGTCAGATCGTCGCCGCCGGGACGCTCGAGCAGTTGGAGGCGCTCGCCGCCGCTCCCCCGCCCCGGGCCCGGCTGCGTCCCCTGTCGGTGGCCGGCGCCTTCCACACCCACCACATGGAACCGGCGGTGAAGCGGGTCGCTGCGCTGGCGTCCACGATCACCGCCGCCGATCCGCGTACCCGCCTGCTGTCCAACCGCGACGGCGCGGTCGTGGCGTCCGGAGCGGAGTACCTGTCCCGCCTGGTGTCGCAGATCAGCTCCCCGGTCCGGTGGGACGCCTGCACCGCCACCCTCGCCGACCTGGGGGTCACCGCGCTGATCGAACTGCCTCCCGCGGGCACCCTGACCGGCCTGGCCAAGCGCGCACTGCGCGGTGTCGAACTGCTCGCCGTCAAGTCCCCCGAAGACCTGGACCGAGCGCGCGCACTCGTCGCGGAGCACGCGGGCGCGGTCTCCGCCGATCTGGAAGGGCAAGCGTGATGAAGACCTCCCCAGCCTCTCCCGGAGCGCGCGTCGTCGCCTTCGGCGAGTACCAGCCCGCCAACGTCGTCACCAACCACGACCTGGCCGCCCGGGTGGACACCTCCGACGAGTGGATCCGCAGCCGGGTGGGCATCGCCGAACGGCGCATCGCCTCCCCGGACGAGAGCGTCACCGACATGGCGGTGGCCGCCGGAGGCAAGGCCCTGGCCGCCAGCGGCCTGACCCCCGAGGACATCGACCTGGTGATCGTGGCGACCTGCACCCAGCGCGACCAGATCCCCAACACCTCGGCGAGCGTGGCCGCGCGCCTGGGCATCCCCGCGCCCGGGGCCTTCGACGTCAACGCGGCCTGCGCGGGCTTCTGCTACGCCCTGGGCGTGGCCAACGACGCGGTGCGCAGCGGCTCGGCGCGCCACGCGCTGGTGATCGGCGCGGAGAAGCTCTCCGACTGGCTCGACTGGGACGACCGCTCCACCTGTGTGATCTTCGCCGACGGGGCGGGCGCCGTGGTGGTGTCGGCCTCGGAGGAGCCCGGGATCGGCCCGGTGGTGTGGGGCAGCTCCGGCGACCGGGCCGACAAGATCTACCTGCGCGACCACAAGTACATCTACCAGGAGGGCCAGACCGTCTTCCGGTGGACCACCACCGAGCTGTACCCGGTGGCCCTGGAGGCGCTGGAACGGGCCGGTGTGGCCCCCGAGGAGCTGACCGCGTTCGTCCCGCACCAGGCGAACCTGCGCATTGTGGAGGCCATCGCCCGTAAGCTGGGCGCGCCGCAGGCGATCATCGCTCGCGATATCGTCACCGCGGGGAACACCTCGTCGGCCTCCATTCCGCTCGCGCTGGCTCGCATGATCGAGCGCGGCGAACTCCCCTCGGGAAGCACCGTGCTCACCCTGGGTTTCGGAGCCGGCCTGACGTACGCGGCGCAGGTGCTGCGTCTTCCCTGACGCCGCTGCCGACTCCGTTCGCAGCACACCGGAGCTGTCGGGCGACCCCGCCTCATGGCAGTAGAGAACGTAAAGGAGAAACCTGACATGGCCCACACGGACAAGGAGATCCTGGACGGCCTCGCCGAGATCATCGACGAGATCGCCGGTGTCCCCGCGGGCGAGGTCACCCCGGAGAAGAGCTTCGTGGACGACCTCGACATCGACTCGCTGTCCATGGTCGAGATCGCCGTCGCCGCCCAGGACAAGTTCGGCGTGGAGATCCCCGACGACCAGCTCAAGGACCTGAAGACGGTCCAGGACGTCATCACCTACATCCAGAAGCAGTAGCCGACGCCGTCCCGCCCGCCGACGTCGCAGCCGTCGGCGGGCCTGCCCGATCCCGTCCGGCAGCGCTCCGGACGGCCCGCGCGCCGCGGGGTCCACGGCGCACCGACCACCCAGACGAGAAGGGCGATCGACCATGAGTAACCGCGAAGTCGTCGTCACCGGCCTCGGAGCCAGCACCCCTCTGGGAGGTGACGTCGCCACGACCTGGTCGGCGCTGCTCGAAGGTCGATCCGGCATCACCTACCTGCCGGAGGAGTGGCACGAGAAACTCCCCGTGCATTTCGCGGGTCTCCTCGCCGAGGAGCCGTCCGAGAAGCTGGAACGCCACCGACTGCGCCGCCTGGACCGGACCCAGCAACTGTCGCTGATCACCGCGCACGAGGCGTGGGCCGACGCGGGTTCCCCCGAAGTCGACCCGCTGCGCCTGGGCGTCGTGGTGGCCAGCGGCATCGGAGGGATCCTGACCACCCTCCACCAGTACGACATCTTCCGGGAGAAGGGCTGGAAGCGGGTCTCGCCGTTCACGGTCCCCATGCTCATGCCCAACAGTCCGGCCGCCGCGGTGGCCCTGGAGTTCACCGCCCGCGCGGGCTCGCACGCCACGGTGAGCGCCTGCGCCTCCAGCGCCGAGGCCATCGCCGACGGCATCAACATGATCCGCTCCGGCCGCGCCGACGTGGTGATCGCGGGCGGCTGCGAGGCGGCGATCCACCCGCTGAACATCGCCGCGTTCGCCGCGATGCGCGCGCTGTCCACCCGCAACGACGACCCGCAGCGCGCCTCCCGCCCCTTCGACGTCAACCGGGACGGCTTCGTCATGGGCGAGGGCTCGGGCATGCTGGTCCTGGAGTCGGCCGAGCACGCCGCGGCGCGCGGCGCCCGCGTCTACGCGGTGGCCGCCGGCACCGGGTACACCTGCGACGCCTACGACATGGTGCAGCCCGATCCGGTGGGTGCGGGCGCGGCCCGCGCCATCTCCGCCGCGATCGCCGACGCAGGGCTGAGCCCCTCCGACATCGCGCACATCAACGCGCACGCCACGTCCACCCCGGCGGGCGACGTCCCCGAGACCGTGGCGATCCGCACCGCGCTGGGCGACTCCGCCGCCGACTCGGTCGCGGTCACCTCCACCAAGTCCATGACCGGCCACCTGCTGGGTGGCGCCGGCGCGCTGGAGTCCGTCGCGACGGTCCTGGCCCTGCACCACGGCGTGGTCCCGCCCACGATCAACGTCGAGGAGCTCGACCCGAACGTCGTGGTCGACGTGGTCCTGGACAAGCCGCGGGAGCTGCCCGCCGACGCGGTCGCCGCGCTCAACGACTCCTTCGGCTTCGGCGGCCACAACGTCGCCCTCGTGTTCCGGCGGCCCTGACCGCCGCCGGGGCGTCGGCCCGGTCCGCGTCGCGGCGGGCGCCCCGGTCCGGCAGGCCGCACCGCGCGTCCCCTCCCGGGCCGCGGATCAGCTCCGGCCGTCGGGGCACGCCCAGCGTGGCCCGACGGCCTTCCTCGTTCCCGGGGCAGGGCCGCGCCGCAGCGGCTTCAGAGCGGTCGCGGCGCGGTCTGCCCGGGGTGTCCCTGTCCTGTCCCGGTGTGAGCCGGGAGGCACCGAGAATTCAACCGGTCTTCACCCCCGCGCAGTCCCCTCCCGGGGGCGGAGCGGCGACCATGATGCCGTGCTGCCCTCACAGAGGAGTTCCCACGGCGACACACGGCTGGACGGCGCCTCGGCGGGGGAGCGCCCGCCGCTCCTGCGCCCGATCGTCGACCTGGACTCGGGTGCGGTGCTGGCGGTCGAGGCCGTCCACCCCTCCGGAGCGCGGCCCGGCGAGGACGTCGCCCGGCTGGCCGAGCGCCTGAACCGCACCGCCCACGAGGTCGCGGCGCGGGAGAGCCTGCTCCCCCTGGTCCTCCCGGTGCCCGCCCGGCTGCTGACGGCCGGGCGGGAGCCGTTCGTGTCCCTGGCGGGGGTGCTGCGCCCGAGGGGCCGTCGTCCGCGGGACGTCACGCTCATGGTCGACGCCGACCTGCGGCTGCTGCCCCGCGAACACCTCGCCGCGTCCCTGGCGGTCGTCCGGGAGCTGGGTTTCCGGTACGCGTTCGGCACCGCCCGGATTCCCCCCGACCTGCTCGTGGAGACCGCCCCGTTCCTGGTCCGCATCGACGGCGCGCTGACCGCCGGCCTCCCCGACGACGAGCGGTCCGTCGCGGTCGTGGACGGCATGGCCCGGATCGGACGCGGCGCCGGGACGTTTCCGCTGGCCTCGGGGGTGTCCTCGGTGGAGCAACTGGCGAGCCTGCGCCGGATCGGGGTGCGCCTGGCGCAGGGGCCGCTGTTCGCGGGGGACGGCTGGGTTCCCGGGGACCGCGTCACCCAGGTCCCCGACCTCTCGCTGGACCGGGGCGCACCGGACCCCGCCGGTCCCCGGGTGTCGGACTTCATGGTCCCGGCGGTGACCATGGCCGTCGACGCGACCGCCGAGGAGGTGCTGGAGTCGTTCAGCAACGACACCGCCCTCACCAGCGTCGTCCTGCTCGACCACCGCGAGCGTCCGGTGGCGGCACTGGACCGGGCGCGTTTCCTGCTCTCCGTCACCGGCCCCTACGGGCACGCGCTGTACGCGAAGCGTCCGGCCCGCAAGCTGGCCGACCCGCCCAGGACCGTGCCGCGCACCGCCCCCGCCCTGGCCGCGCTGCGCATCGCAGGCTCCGACCGGGAGCGGGTCTACGACGACCTCGTCGCCGTCAACGAGTTCGGACAGTGCATGGGCGTGGTCCACGTCGGCGATGTCATCCGCGGCCTGTCCCGCGTCTGACCAGCAGCACCGGCCGCTCTCGGAAAGGCCCGGCGCACGCGCCAGAGGGGAGCCCCGGCTCCCCCCTGGCTCCCCTCTGGCGCGTGCGGTCCGACGGGCTCAGTCCTGCCGGTGCTCCTCCGCCTCCAGCAGGCCGGTGGCCAGTTCGGTCAAGTGGGGGCGCTTGGGCAGTCGGCCGTCCCCGGTGGAGCGGCCCAGGAGCCTGCGTCCCAGCCAGGGCACGAGGAACCGCACCGCCCACCGGCGGGTCTCGCGGCGGCGCAGGATGCGCGGGCGGGGGACGTAGGGGGTGGCCCAGGGGCGCTCCCACAGCTCCCTGGGGCCGATGGGGTGGCCGAGCAGGTCGGCGATGCGGGCCGCGACGATCTGGTGTCCGGCGGAGTTGAAGTGCAGGCGGTCCACGCTCCAGGCGCGCGGGTCGTTGAGGGACTCCAGCGCCCACAGGTCCACGATGTCGACGCCGTTGCGCTGGGCGATGGCGTGCAGGTGCATACTGAACACCGCGATGCGCCCGCGGTAGACCCGCAGCACCGGCACCCAGCCGGTGTCGTGCCCCGAGAGCATGACCACCCGGATGCCCGCGTCGAGCAGGCGGCGGATGCCCCGCTCGTACTGGCGGGCGAGCCGGTCCAGGTTGGTGTTGGGCCGCAGCACGTCGTTGCCTCCGGCGTGCACGGTCACCAGGTCGGGGGCGAAGTCCAGGGTCTGTTCCAACTGCTCGCCGAAGATGTGGTGGATCCGCCGTCCGCGCACCGCGAGGTTGGCGTAGCGAAACCCCGGGGTCAGGGTGCTGAGGTGCTCGGCGAGCCGGTCGGCGAAGCCCTGGTAGGTGCCGTCGGGGCCGGGGTCGTCCAGCCCCTCGGTGAGGCTGTCCCCGATGGCCACGTAGGAACGGATGACCGCGGGCCGGGCCGCTGGCGGGCGGTGGGATAGCTCCCCCGTGGAACCGTTGGCGTCCGCTCCCGGCCGGAGGAGGGGGATTCCCTTGTCTGAGCCGGTCAAGTGACCCTCTCTTTCTCAGGTGGTCGGCGCTTACGGGTCTTCGTGCGGTCGTCGCGCCCTGGCTCGGGGGCGGGGCCGGCCCCCGGAACGCGGAAACGGCCGCCGAGGCGGCCTGTGGGGGTGCGCGGCGGCACGCTCCCGGGAGTCCGGGAGGCTTCGGGGCGTTCCATCTGAATACTCCGGGGATCGGCTCTCTCTCCGGCTCGGGGTGTGCGGCACCCCGCGGAACGCGCCTCCTCGGGCTCCGCGTGTGCTCCGTGCCGTACCCCCGCCCGCGCTGTCCCGCCGCCAGCGCCCGCTGGGGGACGCGCCGCGGCCGGTGCGCGGACGGCCTTCCGTGCCACGGCCGATGATCAGGAGGGTGCGGGGGGTACGAAAGACCAGACAAGCATACCGCCGCCGGACACGGACGGCCGGTGGAGGCAGATCCGACCGGGCGCGGCCCGCACCGCGGGAGGCCGCGGGCTGCCGCCCGCGCGGGGGGTTGAGGGGTGTTCCCCGACCGCTGCTCTGTCAGGCTCCCGCGGCGGCCGGTGTCCCGCCTCGGCCGGGGCCTGTCGCCCGCCTCCTCCCGGGGCGGGCGTGTGACGTATCCGACGGCACACGGGTCACAGAAATGTCACTTATGAGGCCTGACAAGATATATGTACAGATTGTCTGCCAGGCACCTTCTTAGGGTACTCTCAGGATTTCCTGTTGGGCACTACACAGGATGCGTAGCCCCCACGTACGATCTGCGAGGGATCGACACCGTCGGCCTCGAGGCAGTGCGGCCCTCCGCTCGCACCGCACCCGGTCGACGGGGACCCGCCCGGTTCGCTGCCCTTACCGTCCCGAGGGGCGTAATGTGTAGCGCATAACCGGACATCCGTGTCGTTCTCGCACATTTAGCGTGCCATGTGCCAGGAGGTCGAGGTCCCCCGTCGATGAACGCCGTTTCGCCGATCAGCCTCACCGACCTCGTTCCCGCCCTGCGGTGGAGCAAGTCGCCCGGCACCACCGCGATCCTGCGGCATCCCCGGCTGGTGGACGGCTGGTGGCGGTCGCTCCCCCTTCCCCGGGTGCTCGACATCGCCGGCCCCGCCTGGCTGGCGCACTGCATGGCCCGCCTCTCCGTGGAACAGTGGGACCACCTGGAGGTCTGCGAGTTCGTACCGACACTGCGCGGGATCACGGTGGACCTGTCGGAGGTCGCCGAGCCCGTACGCGGCGCGGTACAGGCCACCGCGGGCGACTGGGACCGGCTGGTCCGCGCCTCCCCCCAGACGATGCGTTCCTGGGACTTCCCCAGCAACTGCGACGTGCTGGAGGTGGTCGGCACGATCATGTGGCAGTCGATCCTGCCGTTCACCGGCGGGCCGCTCAGCGGCCCCGCCCCCTCCCCCGCCCTGATGATCGAGGCCGTGCGCACCATCGCGAACTGGATGCCCGCCTCCGCCCCGGAGCACGTGCGCAACGCGCTGGCCTACCTCACCGACGCCACCGGCGCCGACTCCTCCGGTCCCACCACCGACACCGCCAAGAACACGCAGACGCCGGCCACCCGCGCCATCCGGACGCTGCGGGCCCTGCGCGCCCAGCGCGACCGCGATCTCGCCGCGAAGGAGAACAGCTCCACCACGCCCTCCTCCTCCCGCTCCCCGGCCTCCGAGGAGCCGGTCCCGCTGCTGGCCCGGCGCGGCGGCAGCCCTCTGCTCGGCCCCGGCGGCACCCTGCGCCGCCCGGCGTTCGGACCGCCCAAGGCGCTGCGCGTCCAGTCCACGGCCTCCGCCTCCGAGGAGGCCCCGGCCAAGCAGGCGGCCCCGGCACTGGGGACGCACCCGCTGATCGACCTGTTCGAGCAGTTGTGCCGGGACTGGAACGACCTGGAGCGGCTCATCGCCACCGAGCGGCTGTTCACCGCCGAGCCGACCAGCATCCGCCTGCTCGCCGACCAGCTCCAGATGGACATCGGCGAACTGCGCAGCGCGCAGCGCACCGTCGAGGAGCGCCTGCTGCAGTGGCTCAACTCCCCGGTGGGCGCGCCGATGGCCCGGCACCTGCGCGACCTGGCCGACACCATAGGCGTGGCCACCACCATCGACTACCTGGTCAGCGCCCATCCCGACCACTCGGTCGACGTGCCCTCGCTCGGCATCCCGCTGTGGCGGGTCGTCATGACGCTGTTCACCGACCGGCGGCTGGACGACAACTGGCTGCTCGCCACCGACACCGGGCACCTGCGCCGACAGACCCGCCAGCTCCTGTCCGACCAGCCCAGCCTGAGCGAGGCCGAGAGCCGCCTGGGCAAGATCGGCATCCGCCCCCCGGTGCTGCGGGCATGGCTACAGAGCACCCCGGGGGTCAGCATCCAGGACGGACAGGTGCTGGTCGACGAGAGCGTGCCGCTGAACGCCGCCGAGCCCGCGGGCGGACACGCCGCGTACTCCTCCCCCCAGGCCATGACCACCACCAACGGCCTGCCCATCCGCCGCCGCTCCGGGGGGGCCAAGAGCGCGCCGCCGAAGCCGACGGTGGCCACCTCGACGCGCTGCTTCCGCGCCCCCGACGGACGCTGGTGGCACCGCGTCGACGTCACCATCGACCAGCTCAACGGCGCCCCGGTCGCCGTGCCCCCGGGGTACGCCGCACACCTCGGGCTACAGCCGGGACGCCTGCTGTGCCTCACCGGCCCCGGCGCGGACCTGCTGGTCCTGGTCTGGCGGGACCAGGCCGCGTTCGACTCGCTGCGTCCGCTGCTGCGCAGGCTGGGCGCCCAGCCCGGGGACCGGCTGTTCATCACCGTCAACGGGGACCGGCTGGACGCCCGCCTGCTCCAGGCATCCGCGGTCCCCTCCGACAGCGGCCCGCTGGGCCTGGCGCTGAGCCTGACCGGCTACACCGCTCCGGCCACCCCCGAGGAGGCCCTCGACATCATCTTCCGCCGGATCAACGAGACCGACGAGGGCTTCACCAGCACCCCGGCGGAGCTGATCAACCTGTTGAGCAGCCGCGGCGACGAGGACATCGCCGAGCAGCTTCGCCTGTCCCTGCACTCCGCCCCGCTCCAGACCCAGCAGCGGCTGGCCTGACCCCGCCTCCCGGCGTTGCGCGGCGGCGCCCCGTCACCTCCCGGTCCGGGGGACGGCGCCGCACCGCCGCGCAACGCCGCGACGGGCTCCTCGTCGCGGCGGGTGAGGCCGGGGGCAGCGGCCGGAACGCCCCGACGGCGCGGTCCGGGCGGCCGAGCGGACCGGGAGGATCACCGGGCCCGGCCGTCGTCGCCACCGACATCGGTCGGTCTGCCCGCGCCCCACGCCGGTCGCGCTCAGCGTCTGCTGGAGGCGCGGCCTGCCCCGGCGGTCCCCGAAGGCGTGGGCGGCGTCCTCCAGGCCCGGCAGCTCGCGCCGGGCCGGGTCGGCGGCGCTCCCCAGGGCCTGCTCCGCCCGGCCGCACCGCCCACCACCAGGTGTGCCCGGGAGGGCCTCCGTGTTCTTCCCCGGTCCTGTACGCCCTGCCCGCCCCCTGTCCGGGGCGTCCTCCCCTCTCACCCGGGCGTGGGCCGGGAAACGGCAGACGCCCGCGGCCGGGCGGGCACGCGGGCGTCTGCCGGGTCCGGGCCCCGAGGGGCGCCCGGACCGCGGCGGCCTCAGACGTTGAAGCCGAGCATCCGCAACTGGTCCCGGCCGTCCTCGGTGATCTTGTCCGGACCCCACGGCGGCATCCAGACCCAGTTGATCTTGACCTCGCGGCCGAACTCCTCCAGCGCGTTGGCGGCCTGGTCCTCCAGCACGTCGGTGAGCGGACAGGCGGCACTGGTCAGCGTCATGTCGATCACGATGTCGCGGTCGTCGGCCTTGATGCCGTAGACCAGACCGAGGTCGACGACGTTGACCCCCAGCTCGGGGTCGATGACGTCCTTGAGGGCGTCGGTGATCTCCTCCAGCAGCGCCTCGTCCACCTCGGCGGCCGGAGCCTGCGTGCTCTGGGCGGTCTCGTTTCCGTCGGTCATACCGCCCCCTCCTTCTGGGTCGCCAGGGACTTGACGGTCGCGTCCTTCCACGCCATCCAGGCGAGCAGCGCGCACTTGACCCGGGCGGGGTACTTCGACACCCCGGCGAAGGCCACCGCGTCCTCCAGCACGCCCTCGTCGGGCTCGCCCTTCCCCTTGGACTGCATGAGCGCGGTGAACTCCTCCAGGACGGCCATCGCCTCGTCGACGGTCTTGCCGATGAGCAGGTCGGTCATGACCGAGGCGCTGGCCTGGCTGATGGAGCAGCCCATGCTGTCGTAGGAGATGTCGGCGACCGTGAGGGCGTCCTTGCCGTCCTCCGCGGACTCGAGCAGCACCCGGAGGGTGACCTCGTCGCCGCAGGTGGGGTTGATGTGGTGGCTCTCGGCGTCGAACGGCTCCCGCAGGCCCTTGTGGTGCGGATTGCGGTAGTGGTCCAGGATGATCTCCTGGTACATCGCGTCGAGTTTCATGGCACGCCTCTCCTAGCTCCGGGCCACCCCGAAGAACCGCTGCGCCTCGCGGATGCCCTCGACCAGGGCGTCCACGTCGGCGAAGGAGTTGTACAGGTAGAACGAGGCGCGGGTGGTGGCCACCGCGCCGTACCTGCGGTGCAGCGGCCAGGCGCAGTGGTGTCCCACCCGCACGGCCACTCCCCGGTCGTCCAGCACCTGCCCGACGTCGTGGGGGTGGATGCCGTCGACGGTGAACGACACCGCTCCTCCGCGTGCCTCGGGGTCGGTCGGCCCGACGATCCGCACCCCTTCGAGGGAACCGACGTGCTTGAGCGCGTATTCCACCAGGGCGTGCTCGTGGGCGGCCACGGCGTCCATGCCGATGGCGTTCAGGTAGTCGCAGGCCGCGGCCAGGCCGACCGCCTGCGGCGCCATCGGCACCCCGGCCTCGAAGCGCTGCGGCGGGTCGGCCCAGGTGGAGTGGTCCATGTGCACCGTGCCGATCATGGACCCGCCGGTGATGAACGGCGGCATCGCCCGCAGCAGTTCGCCGCGCCCCCACAGCACTCCGATGCCGTTGGGGCCGCACATCTTGTGCCCGGAGAACGCCAGGAAGTCGACGCCGAGCTCGGTGACGTCCACCGGCATGTGCGGCACCGACTGGGCGCCGTCCACCAGGACCAGCGCGCCGACGGCGTGCGCCCGCTCCGCGATCTGGCGGACCGGGTTGACGGTGCCCAGCACGTTGGACTGGTGGGTGAGCGCCACGATCCTGGTGCGCTCGTTGACCAGGTCGTCCAGGTTCGACAGGTCGAGACGTCCCTCGTCGGTGACGCCGAACCAGCGCAGCGTCGCCCCGGTGCGGCGGCACAGCTCCTGCCAGGGCACCAGGTTGGCGTGGTGCTCCATCTCCGTGACCACGACCTCGTCGCCCGGCCCCACGGCCATGCGGGCGAACTCCTCGCCCGCAGTGGCCGCGTTGCTCATGGCGTAGGCGACGAGGTTGATCGCCTCCGTGGCGTTCTTGGTGAACACCACCTCGTCGGCCGGAGCGCCCACGAAGGCCGCGATGGTGGCGCGGGCCTGCTCGTAGGCGTCGGTGGCCTCCTCCGCGAGCTGGTGCGCGCCCCTGTGCACCGCCGCGTTGTGGCGTTCGTAGAACTCCCGCTCGGCGTCGAGGACCTGCCGGGGCTTCTGCGAGGTCGCTCCGGAGTCGAGGTACACCAGCGGACGCTCGTCGCGTACGGTCCGCGCCAGGATCGGGAAGTCGGCCCGGATCGTCTCGACGTCCAGCTCGCGTGCTGTCACGGTTAGGCGCCCACCTTCACGAATCGCTCGTAGCCCTCGGCCTCCAGGGTCTCGGCCAGCTCGGGGCCGCCCGACTCGGCGACCCGACCGCCCGCGAAGACGTGCACGAAGTCGGGCTTCACGTAGTTGAGGATGCGGGTGTAGTGCGTGATGAGCATGACGCCCATCCCGTTGGCCTCCTTGGCCCGGTTGATGCCCTCGGAGACGATCTTGAGGGCGTCGACGTCGAGGCCGGAGTCGGTCTCGTCGAGGATGGCCACCTTCGGCTTGAGCAGCTCCAGTTGCAGGATCTCGTGGCGCTTCTTCTCGCCGCCGGAGAAGCCCTCGTTGACGCCGCGGGCGGCGAAGGAGGAGTCGAAGGCCATCGCCTTCATGGCCTCCTGCAACTCCTTGGAGAAGGCCCGCAGCTTGGGCGCCTCTCCGCGGACCGCGGTGACGGCACTGCGCAGGAAGTTGGACATGGACACGCCGGGCACCTCGATCGGGTACTGCATGGCGAGGAAGAGTCCGGCGCGGGCCCGCTCGTCGACCTCCATCTCCAGCACGTTCTCGCCGTCGAGCAGGACCTCGCCCTCGGTGATCTCGTAGCGGGGGTGCCCGGCGACGGCGTAGGCCAGGGTGGACTTGCCGGAGCCGTTGGGCCCCATGATGGCGTGGGTCTCACCGGAGTTGATCGTCAGGTCGACGCCCTTGAGGATCTCCTTGCGCTCGTCCTCGCTGATGATGACGTCGGCACGCAGACCGCGGATCTCGAATGTGGTCATGGTCTTTTCTTCAGCCTCTACGGGTTCGTGGGGTCCAACGAGACGAGCACGTCGTCACCGTCGATCTTCACAGCGTATGTGGGGACCGCCTGGGTCGCCGGCGGGTTGAGCGGCTTGCCCGAGCGCAGGTCGAAGCACGAGCCGTGCAGCCAGCACTCGATGGTGCCGTCCTCGACCTCGCCCTCGGACAGGTTCACCTCGGCGTGCGAGCAGATGTCGCTGATCGCGTACACCTGGCCCTCGCTGCGCACCACCGCCACCGGGGTGTCGCCGATCTCCACGCTCAGCGCGCCCTCCTCTGGGAGGTCGCCGAGCGAGCAGACCCTGGTGTAGGCGCCTTCGCTAGTCATGGAACGCCAGTTTCTCCTCGACCTCGTCCGTGATGCGCTGACGCAGTTCGGGAACCTCGATCCGGTTGATGATCTCGGCGAAGAAGCCGCGGATCACCAGCCGCCGGGCCTCGTCGGCGGGGATGCCGCGCGACTGGAGGTAGAAGAGGTGGATGTCGTCGAGGCGTCCGCTGGTGCTGGCGTGCCCCGCCCCCTCGACCTCACCGCTGAAGATCTCCAGGTTGGGCACGGAGTCCACGCGGGCGCCGTCGGTGAGCACCAGGTTGCGGTTGTTCTCGTAGGAGTCGGTGCCCTTGGTGTCCTCGCCGATGATCACGTCGCCAATCCACACCGAGTGGGCGTCCTCGCCGCTGAGCGCTCCCTTGTAGTCGACCCTGCTGCGGGTGTGGGAGACGTTGTGGTCGACCAGCGAGCGGTGCTCGTGGTGCTGGCCGGCGCCGGTGAAGTACAGGCCGTACAGCTCGGCGTTGCCGCCGGGGCCGGTGTAGCCCACCTTGGGCGACAGCCGCACGAGGTCGCCGCCGAGGGTGATCACGACGCTGCGGTAGTGGGCGTCGCGGCCGACCTTGGTGTACTGGTGCGACACGTGGACGGAGTCGCGGTCCCAGTCCTGGAGGCTGACCACGTCGAGCCGGGCGCCGTCGTCGACGACGAACTCGACGTTGTCGGCGTAGATCGAGGTGCCCGCGTACTCCAGGACCACGGTGGCGGAGCTGAACTGCTCGGCCCGGACCAGGACGTGGCCGTAGGCGTCGCCCTGCTCGGTGCCGGTGACCCTGATGAACACCGGCTCGTCGGCCCGGGTGTCCTTGCCCACCGTGACGACGACGGCCTCGGTGAAGGACTGGTAGGCCAGGGCGCTGACCCGGTCGGTGGGCAGGAAGGAGCGGGCCAGCCGCTCGTCGTCGCGGCCCACGGTCTCGACGGTGACCCCCTCGGGCGCGCTCATCTCGACCTTCACCACGCCGTCGGCGATGTTGCGGCCGTCGTGCAGGCCGCGCAGCCGCCGCAGCGGGGTGAAGCGCCACTCCTCCTCGCGCCCGGTGGGCTTGGGGAAGTCGTTGGGGTCGAACGACCCGTGGACGTCGAGTTTGGAAACGGGGAGGCCGCCGCCGTGGCTGTGCTCCTTGATTCCGAGGTTAGGGGTGGCCATGGTCAGCCGACCGCTCCTTCCATCTGCAGCTCGATGAGCCGGTTCAGTTCCAGCGCGTACTCCATGGGGAGCTCCCGCGCGATGGGTTCGACGAAGCCGCGGACGATCATCGCCATCGCCTCCTCCTCGGCCAGGCCCCGGCTCATCAGGTAGAAGAGCTGGTCCTCGCTGACCTTGGAGACCTTGGCCTCGTGGCCCATCTCCACGTTGTCCTCGCGGACGTCCACGTACGGGTAGGTGTCGGAGCGGCTGATCGTGTCGATCAGCAGCGCGTCGCACTCCACGTTGGACTTGGAGTGGTCGGCGCCCTCCTGGATCTGGACCAGTCCGCGGTAGGAGGTGCGGCCGCCGCCCCGGGCCACCGACTTGGAGACGATGGTCGAGGAGGTGTGCGGCGCGCAGTGCACCATCTTGGAGCCGGTGTCCTGGTGCTGGCCCGCCCCGGCGAAGGCGATGGACAGGGTCTCGCCCTTGGCGTGCTCGCCCATCAGGTAGACCGCCGGGTACTTCATGGTGACCTGGGAGCCAATGTTGCCGTCGATCCACTCCATGGTGGCGCCCTCGTAGGCGACGGCGCGCTTGGTGACCAGGTTGTAGACGTTGTTCGACCAGTTCTGGATGGTCGTGTAGCGGCAGCGGGCGTTCTTCTTGACGATGATCTCGACGACCGCGGAGTGCAGCGAGTCCGACTTGTAGATCGGCGCGGTGCAGCCCTCGACGTAGTGGACGTAGGCGCCCTCGTCCACGATGATCAGCGTCCGCTCGAACTGGCCCATGTTCTCGGTGTTGATCCGGAAGTAGGCCTGCAACGGGATCTCCACGTGCACGTTCTTGGGCACGTAGACGAAGGAGCCGCCGCTCCACACCGCGGTGTTCAGCGCGGCGAACTTGTTGTCGCCGGGCGGGATGACGGTGCCGAAGTACTCCTGGAACAGCTCGGGGTGCTCCTTGAGCGCGGTGTCGGTGTCCAGGAAGATGACGCCCTGGGCCTCCAGGTCCTCGCGGATCTGGTGGTAGACGACCTCGGACTCGTACTGCGCGGCCACCCCGGCGACCAGGCGCTGCTTCTCGGCCTCGGGGATGCCCAGCTTGTCGTAGGTGCGGCGGATGTCCTCGGGCAGCTCCTCCCAGGAGGTGGCCTGCTTCTCCGTGGACCGCACGAAGTACTTGATGTTGTCGAAGTCGATCTTCGACAGGTCGGCACCCCAGTTCGGCAGCGGCTTCTTGGTGAACAGCCGGAGCGCCTTCAGGCGCAGGTCCAGCATCCACTCGGGCTCGTTCTTCTTGCTGGAGATGTCACGGACGACCTCCTCGTCGAGGCCGCGGCGCGCCGAGGCGCCGGCCACGTCGGGGTCGGCCCAGCCGTACTCATAGGTACCGAGCCCTTCGAGCTCGGGGTGCGCGGTAGACGTCATTACGCGGATCCTCCTGGACAGGACGTCCTGTTGTGGCCCGGTTCCGGTTCCCGCCGGGTGCGGGTCCCGGTCCCCAGGGAGCCGATGTCTCGGGAGCTGACGTGGGTGGTGCAGACGCCGTCGCCGTGCGCGATGGTGGCGAGGCGGCGCACCGGTGTGCCCAGTAAGCGGGCGAACGCCTCGACCTCGGCGTCGCACAGCTCGGGGAACTCCGCCGCCACGTGGGCGACCGGGCAGTGGTGCTGGCACAACTGCTCTCCCCCGGCCGGGGCCGACCCCGACGAGGCGGCGTAGCCGTCGTTGGACAGCGCCTCGGCGAGCAGCCGCACCCGTTGCTGCGGAGGTGCGGCGGCGAGCACCGGCCGGTACCGGTGTTCCAGGTCGGCGACCTGTCGGCGCGCGAACTCGGCGACGGCCTGCGGCCCCGCCTTCTCGGCGAGGAAGCGCAGTGCGCTGGCCGCGAGGTCGTCGTAGCCGTGCACGAACGCGTCCCGTCCGGCCCCGGTGATCACGAAGACTCGGGCGGGCCGGCCTCTGCGGCGCCGTCCGACCGGCGAGGCGTCACGGGCCTCGACCATGCCCTCGCCGACCAGGTGGTCGAGGTGGCGGCGGATGGCCGCCGACGTCAGCCCGAGCCGCTCTCCCAACGCGGACGCGGTGATCGGACCATGTTCGAGTATGAGCCGGGCGACCCGTGCCCGGGTGCCGGTCTCGGCGCCCAGATCGTGGGCAGCGGGCGTCCGGGACTTGCCGATGCCGACCGTCCCCTTCACACGCTGTTCCCCGCCCGTGTTTTTCACAACATCAGTGTGGCCTAATTGCGTCCCATTGAGCAAACCACGTCGAGTGCGGTAGGCCACACAAGTTAGCCTTCCCTTACAGGGATTTTCATGGACAACCTGACCGCGACGACAGCCGGACCTTACCCCGCACCCGCTTCCGGCGTCTCATATGACAAGAATTCTTTCTCATAGAGTGAAACACTCTGCGCGGGCCCCCGGGCCGTCCGGCGCCCCGGCGACCCCGTGCGCCCGCCCGGTGACACGGCCGTAGACTCTTTGCCATGGACACCCCTGCCGTCGAGGTCACCGACCTGGTCAAGCGTTACGGCGACGTCACCGCGGTGGCCGGACTGTCGTTCACGGCCGCCCGGGGGGCGGTGACCGCGCTGCTGGGCCCCAACGGCGCGGGCAAGACCTCGACGATCGAGATCTGCGAAGGGTTCCGCCGCGCCGACGCGGGCCGCGTCCGCGTCCTCGGCCTCGACCCGGTCCGCGACTCCCGGGCGCTCAAGCCCCGGGTCGGCGTCATGCCGCAGAGCGGAGGGGTGCCCACCGGCGTGCGCGCGGGCGAGTGGCTGCGCCTGATGGCCGCCCTGCACGCCCGTCCCGTCCCCCCCGAAGCACTGCTGGAGCGGCTGGGCCTGTCCGCGGTGGAGCGCACCCCCTTCCGGCGGCTGTCCGGCGGCCAGCAGCAGCGCCTGTCCCTGGCCGCCGCCGTCATCGGCCGCCCCGAGCTGGTGTTCCTGGACGAGCCCACCGCCGGCCTGGACCCGCAGGCCCGCATGGCCACCTGGGAGCTGATCGGCGACCTGCGCGCGGCGGGCGTGGGCGTGGTGCTGACCACCCACTACATGGAGGAGGCCGAACGGCTCTCCGACCACGTGGTCATCATCGACCACGGCCGGGTGGTCGCCGACGGGCCCACCTCCGACCTCACCCGCGGCGGCCAGGAGCTGCGCTTCCGCACCAGGACGGGGCTGGACGTGTCCGCCCTCGCCGCGGCGCTGCCCGCGGGCTGCGCCGTCGCCGAGCACGGCGCCGGCCACTACACGGTGACCTGCGCCGACCCCGCCGGACCGAGCCCGGGTCTGGTGGCGACCGTGACCACCTGGTGTGCGGCCCACGACGTCATCCCCGAGGACCTGCGCGTGCACCGCCGTACCCTCGAAGACGTCTTCCTCGAACTCACCGGCCGGGATCTGCGCAACTGATGTCCACCTCCACCCCACCGATCGACTTCACCCCCAGCCCGGGCGCGGCCCCGCCCCTCCGCCGGGTGCTCGCCCAGACCGACCTGGAGCTGCGGCTGCTGCTGCGCAACGGCGAGCAGTTGCTGCTGACCCTCGTCATCCCGGTGATCCTGCTGGTCGGCTTCGGCACCGTCCCGCTGCTGGACCTGGGCTCCGGCTCCCGGGTGGACTTCCTGGCGCCGGGCGTGCTGGCACTGGCGACGATGTCCACCGCGTTCACCGGACAGGCCATCGGCACCGGCTTCGAGCGGAGCTACGGCGTGCTCAAACGCCTGGGAGCCACCCCCCTGTCGCGGCCGGGGCTGCTGGCCGCCAAGACCCTGGCGGTGCTGGCGGTCCAGGTGTTGCAGGCCGCGGTCATCTGCGCGGTGGCGCTGGCCCTGGGCTGGTCCCCCGAGGGCGGCCCGGGCGGTGCGCTGAGCGCGGCGCTGCTCATGGTGCTGGCCACCGCCGCGTTCAGCTCCCTGGCCCTGCTGATGGCCGGGACCCTGCGCGCCGAGGCCACGCTGGCCGCCGCCAACCTGGTCTACGTGGTGCTGCTGGGACTGGGCGGGGTGGTCTTCCCCGTCGACCGCTTCCCCGCGGCGCTGCTGTCCCTGGTCGAGGCCCTGCCCATCACCGCCCTGTCGACGGGGCTGCGCACGGTCCTGGCCGACGGGGCGGCGCTGCCGCTCGGCCCCGTGCTGGTGCTGCTCGCCTGGGCCGCGGTCGGCACGGTCCTGGCCGGCCGGTTCTTCCGCTGGGAGTGAGTCCCCGACGCGGCACCGGCCGCCCGGCCCGCCCGGAACACTAGACTCCCCCCGTGGAATCCCTCGGTGTCCCCTGGTTCGTCCTGGTGCGCCACCTCGGCCCGCCCCTGGTGCTGCTGGTCGTCGGCGGCGTACTGGTGCGGTGGCGCAGGCCCCCGCGCAGGGGCCTGGTCGTCGCCGCGCTGTGCGTGAACCTGCTGGCCGCAGCGCTCCCCTTCCTGTGGATCGCCCTGCAGACGGCCACCGGTCTGGGCACGAGCAGCGCCGCCGGACTCGTCATGACCGGGCTGCAACCGCTGGTCTCGTTCACCGCCTGGATGCTGCTGCTGGTCGCCGTCACGGCGGGGGAGGCCACGGGGCACGCCGTCGCCGACGACCGGACGGCGCGCTGACCGGTCCCGGTCCCTCCCCTCCGCCGGCCCTGCTCCCCCGCCGTGGAGCGGGTAGCCCGCCGCGCGGGGCGGGCCGCTCCCGTCGCGGCTCAGCCCAGCGTGGCGACCATGAGCGCCTTGATCGTGTGCATCCGGTTCTCGGCCTGGTCGAAGACCACGGAGGCGGGCGACTCGAACACCTCGTCGGTGACCTCCAGCTCGCTCAGTCCGGTGCGGGCGTGGATGTCGCGGGCGACCTGGGTGCCCAGGTCGTGGAAGGCGGGCAGGCAGTGCAGGAACTTGACGTCGGGGTTGCCGGTGGCCTTGAGCGCCTCGGCGTTGACCTGGTAGGGCAGGAGCTGGCGGATGCGCTCGTCCCACACCTCGGCGGGCTCGCCCATCGACACCCACACGTCGGTGTAGACGAAGTCGGCCCCGGCCAGGCCCTCGGCCACGTCCTCGGTGAAGGTGACGCGGCCCCCGGTGGTCTCGGCGATCGCGCGGGCGGGCGCGGCCACCCTCTCCTCGTCGGGCCACAGTTCGCGGGGGGCGACCATGCGCACGTCCAGGCCGAGCATGGCCCCGGTGACGGTCAGGGAGTTGCCGAGGTTGTTGCGGGCGTCGCCCATGTAGGCGAGGGTGACCTCGCGCAGCGGCTTGTCGGTGTGCTCGGTGATGGTGAGGAAGTCGGCGAGCATCTGGGTGGGGTGCCACTCGTCGGTGAGGCCGTTCCACACCGGCACGCCCGCGTACTCGGCGAGCTCCTCCACCAGCTCCTGGCTGGAGCCGCGGTACTCGATGCCGTCGAACATCCGCCCCAGGACGCGGGCGGTGTCCTTGATGGACTCCTTGTGGCCGATCTGCGATCCCGCCGGGTCCAGGTAGGTGACGTGGGCGCCCTGGTCGTGGGCGGCCACCTCGAAGGCGCACCGGGTCCGGGTGGAGGTCTTCTCGAAGATCAGGGCGATGTTCTTGCCCCTGAGCCGTGGCTGCTCGGTCCCCGCGTACTTGGCGGCCTTCAGGTCGGCTGCCAGCCTGATCAGAAACACCAGTTCCTGGGGGGTGAAGTCGAGTTCCTTGACGAAACTGCGGTTGCGCAGGTTGAACGCCATCGCGGCTGGCTCTCCTGTCCGTCACACCAACACTGCCGGAAAGATATTCATCGTACCGAATACTCATTCGGAGTGCGGAGGCGGTGCTCAGCCGTCCCGCTCCAGCGGGCAGGTCATGCAGTGCGGCCCGCCGCGCCCGCGGCCCAGTTCGTTGCCCGGGGTGGTGATGACCTCGACGCCGTTGGCCCGCAGGTAGGCGTTGGAGGAGACGTTGCGCTCGTAGGCCAGCACCACGCCCGGCTCCAGCGCGAAGACGTTGCAGCCGTCGTCCCACTGCTCGCGCTCGGAGGAGAAGACGTCCTGGGTGGGGGTGAGCACCTTGATGTCGTCGACCCCCACCGCGGCGGCGATGGCGCGGTGCATGTCCTCGGGCGCGTGGTCGGTGATCTTCAGCTCCTTGTCGCTGTCGCCCGGCTCGATCGTGTAGGAGGGCAGCATGCCCAGCCCCGCGTACTTGGTGAAGACCCCGTGGTCCACGTTGGTCATGACGGTGTCCAGGTGCATGACGGCACGCGCCTTGGGCATCCAGATGCCCAGGATGCGCCGGGCGCCGCCGCGGGCGAACAGCTCCCGCGCGAGCAGCTCCACCGCCTGGGGCCGGGTGCGCTCGCTCAGCCCGACCAGCACCGAGCCGTTGCCCACCGGCATGACGTCGCCGCCCTCGATGGTGGCGGGGGCCCAGGCCACCCCCGGGTTCCACACCTCGAAGTCGGCCTCGGCGAACATCGGGTGCCACCGGTAGACCGCCTCGTAGAGGGTGGTCTCGCGCATGCGGGCGCGTCTGCGCATGACGTTGATGGACACCCCGCGGCCGATCCAGCTCGAGGTGTCGCGGGTGAAGATGAGGTTGGGCAGCGGCGGCAGCACGAACGCGTCCAGGTCGAGGGTGTGGAACCACACCGACCGGGGTTCGGGGACCCGGTCCAGCAGCTCCCGCTTGGTGATGCCGCCGACGAGGAAGTGGCGCAGCTCGGCGGCGTCCATCGCGTCCAGGCAGTCGCGGATGGCGTCCAGGGCCATGGGGCCGTAGAAGCGCTCGTCCAGCACGTGGTCGAGGATGAAGGTCTCGGCCTCGGGCACGCGCAGGGTCTCCTCCAGCAGATCGCCGAACACGTGCACGGTCACGCCCCGGTCGCGCAGGTGCTGGACGAACAGGTCGTGCTCCTCCCGGGCGCGCTCCACCCACAGCACGTCGTCGAAGAGGAGCGCGTCCTTGTTCCTCGGGGTCAGACGCTGCAGTTCCAGGTCCGGCCGGTGCACCAGGACCTGGCGCAGGCGGCCGATCTCGGAGTCGACACGGAAAGCCACGACTGCCTCCTCACCGTCCGGATCTCGGGCCGTCGCCGGCGTTCCGGACCACACGACGCGATTCGACCACGCACCGAATGCCTTCCCTCCAGTCCCTTCCCCCACTCCCGCCCCCGCCCTCGTAGGATGACTGGATGACCGGCGACTCCCTTCGACGTTCCGCGCCGGGGCCGCTCGCCCGTACCGCGGCGCTGGCCCGCACCGCGGGCGGTGCCGTCCCCCCGACCTGGCTGGTCGGCGTGAGCATCCTGTCGGTGCAGCTCGGCGCGGGCGTGGCCAAGAACCTGTTCGCGGTGCTGCCGCCCGGCGCCGTGGTCTGGCTGCGCCTGCTCGCCTCCGCCCTGGTGCTGCTGGCTCTCGCCCGGCCCGCGCTGCGCGGCCGCAGCCGCTCCGACTGGCTGGTGGCGGTCGGCTTCGGGGCGTCGCTGGCCACCATGAACTACGCCATCTACGAGTCGTTCGCCCGCATCCCCCTGGGCGTGGCGGTGACCATCGAGTTCCTGGGGCCGCTGGCGGTGGCGGTGGCCGGGTCGCGCCGCTGGAGCGACCTGGTGTGGGTGGCGCTGGCCGGGACGGGAGTGGCGCTGCTGGGCTGGGGCGAGGGCGGGGTGACCCTCGCGGGGGCGGCGTTCGCGGTGCTGGCGGGGGCTGCCTGGGCCGCCTACATCCTGCTCAGCGCGGCCACCGGCCGCCGCTTCCCCGGCGCCTCCGGACTGACCGCGGCCTCCGTGGTCGGCGCGCTGCTGATCGCCCCGATCGGGATCGGCCAGGGGGGCGCGGACCTGCTCGAACCGAAGGTGCTGCTGTTCGGGCTGGTCGTGGGTCTGCTGTCCTCGACGATCCCCTACTCCCTGGAGTTGCGGGCGCTGCGCCGCATCCCGCCGCGGGTGTTCGGCATCCTGATGAGCCTGGAACCGGCCGCCGCCGCGCTGGTGGGCCTGGTGGTGCTGGGCGAGTTCCTCACCGCCGCCCAGTGGGCCGCGGTGGCCTGCGTGGTCGCCGCCAGCGTGGGCGCGACCCGCTCCGCGCGGGCCTGAGCCCGCCCGAGTCCGTGGCCCTTCCGACAGCGGCGGGGCAGCCCCTATTCCGAACGGAGTTCCGCGACGGCCTGGACCAGTCCGCTGCGTTCGAGGCGGGACAGGACGTCACCGACGGTTCCGGGGGGATTGCGCCAGGAGTCAGCGATCTGCTGGGCACAGGACCAGACGACTTTCCGGTCCAGGTGGATCTGGTCGACGACGAAGTCGTCGGGGCTCTTGGCCTCAATGTCCCAGTCCGCCAGTACAGACCGAGGGAAGTCGCGGAGATTCGACGTGACAATGACCTGGGCACGTGCCCGGATCGCCGCAGCGAGAACATGCCGGTCATCGGAATCGGGAAGCTGCAGTGACTCGATCAGTGGCTCGTAGCCGGTGACAAGGCAGTCCCGGACCGCGGCGAGCATGAGTGTACGCGTGCGATCGAGTGCCTCCGGCGGGATGTCCGGTCTGTCTCTCCGAAGGTTCCTGAAGACCTCGTCGAGGATCTGGTGAGTCCACTTGGCTTGGACGAGACCGGCTTGAGCCACTCTGATGAGAAGATCACGCAGTGTGCTCGGATAGAGGACGCTGGCGTCGTAGACCACGACGAAGGCCATGTCAGTCGAGCCCCAACTCCCTGTTCAAGGCCGACAGCTCGTCAGCGGCCTCGCGTCTCCGTTGGTCGTCACGGCGCATGTAGTCCAACAGGGAGTCGGCCCGCACCCGACGATGTGTCCCCACCTTCCGGTACTCGATCTCTCCGGCGTTGAGCAGACCGATGAGGTGCGGCCGCGAAACGTTCAGCAGGTCTGCCGCCTCCTGGGTGGTCAACTCGGCGTGTGCGGGAACGATGGAGACCCCCCGTCCGGCCGCCATGTGAGCGAGCACCCCGGCCAGCAGTTCCAGCGCCGCACGGGGCAGGACCAACTTCTCACCGTCGTCCTCGACGACAACCGGAACGATCGACGGATTCTCCGGATGGTCCTGCAGATACCGGCGGACACGGGGCAGGGCGTTCCGAGCGATTCGTACGTCATCCGCTCCGGGGCGGGACGACAGCGCGACCATGCTTCCTCCTCACCCGATCAGGTGACCAACCATCCCCTGTAAACGCATTATCCGAAACAGACGAAGTAAACGCAACAGCGTGCGTCACCTTTCCGCCTCCTCAGCTGCCGACGCCCCCTGCCCAGGCCCCGAGGCCAGCGTGGGCGCGACCCGCTCCGCGCGGGCCTGAGCCCGCCCGAGGGGTCCCGTGTCGCAGCAGCTCACCGCTGGTACGGACCCCGGCCGAAGCCTCGCCGGCCCTCTACTACGATCTGTCGTATGACAGCCTCTCCCCGGTCTGTCGCGCTCGCGGCGGACGACATCACGATCCTGAACCTGCCGCTGTGGGCGTGGCAGGTGGCGTTCTGCGTCGTCGGCGTGGTGGCGCTGGCGCTGTTGGCCCGCACGATCTGGCATCCCACGACCGCGTCGCTGCGCTGGTGGGCGCTGGGCAACGTCGTCGTCAACTCCGGGATCGCGGTGACCGGGGCGACGGTGCGCGTCACCTCCTCGGGACTGGGCTGCTCGGAGTGGCCCAAGTGCACCCCGGAGAGCTTCGTGCCGGTGGGCACCGGCCACTCGGCGTTCCACGCGGCCATCGAGTTCGGCAACCGCACCCTGACGTTCCTGGTGCTCGCCGTCGGAGTGATCGTGCTGGTGGCGACGGTGCGCATGCGGCCGCGCAGGCGCGACCTGCTCGTCATGGCCGCCCTGGTGCCGGTCGGCGTGTTCGGCCAGGCGGTCGTCGGCGGCATCACGGTCTGGAGCGACCTGCACCCGGCCTCGGTGGGCGCGCACTTCGTGCTGTCGGTCCTCGTGGTGATCCTCACGATGGCCTACTACGTGCGCTGCCGCGAGCCGCAGGGGAGGCTGCGGCCCACCGTGGGGCCGCTGCTGCGCCTGACCGCCACCGCGCTGGTGCCGGTGGGCCTGGTCCTCATCGTCGCCGGTGTCGTGGTCACCGGAACCGGTCCGCACGGCGGCGACGCCGCCGCTCCCCGCTGGGACTTCCCCCTGGAGTCGGTGACCCGCGTCCACTCGCTCCTGGCGTGGCTCACCACCGCGCTGACCGTGGCGGTGCTCGTCATGGCGCTGCGCTCGGCGGCGCCCCGCCCGGTGCGCGTCCAGGCGTGGCTGCTGCTGGCCGTGCTGCTCGCCCAGGGCGCGCTCGGCTACGCACAGTACCTGCTGGGCCTGCCCGCCTGGATGGTCGTGCTGCACGTGCTGGGTTCGCTGCTGACCTGGACGGCGATCCTGCGGCTGTACTACGCCACCGCCGAGCGGGTGGCCGTCACCAGCCGGGCCGCTGCGGCGGCCCCTGCTGCGACCCCGTAACGGGGGGCTGCTGCGGCAGGCCGCCGCGCTGGGCGTGCGCCTGGGCGATGACGTGCTGGAAGTCCGCCCGCCGCAGGAACCCGGAGTCGGTGGGCTGCGGCGCCCAGGCGGGCGCCACGGGACGGGCGGCGCGGCCCAGGAACGCCTCGCGGGCCATGTGCATGAGCGCCAGGATGGCGTCGCGCCGCTCCCACCAGGCGGGTACCGCCACGCCGCGGTCCAGCCGCCGGTGCAGCAGGGCGAGTTCGGTGGCGGCCAACTGGTAGTCCTCCATCGCCCGGCGTCCCCGGCTCCCGGCGGCGTGCCGGGCCCAGGCGCGTGCCCGCTTGCGTCCCCCCATGGTGCTGAGCATCTGGATGTCCGCCGGGGTGACCAGGCCGGTGGGGATGTAGGGGGGCAGGTAGGTGGCGATGGCCGCGACCTGGCGGTGACGGTCGCGCACTGCCACCACGATGAGCGCCACCAGCACGCAGAACAGCAGCGCGTAGACCACCCCCAGCCCGGTCCAGCCGAACGCGGTGGAGCCGTTCCACAGCGCGTGCAGCACGACCGCGCCGGTCCAGCCGAGCACCGGCATGAACAGGCGGCCCACCCCGCCCGCGTGGGTGGCGGCGTAGGCGACCCCCAGCCCGGTCATCGCGGTGTAGAGGGGGTGGCCCAGCGGCGCGATGACGCCGCGCAGCACGAAGGTGAGGGCGAACCCGGCGGCCCCCTCGGTGAACAGGGCGTCGAGGAAGTAGGAGACGTTCTCCACGAAGGCGAAGCCGGTGGCGACCATGGCCGCGTAGATGATGCCGTCGGTGGCCGTGTCGATCTCGTTGCGGCGCCGCCACAGCAGCAACAGCAGGGCCAGCCCCTTGGCGCTCTCCTCCACCAGCGGCGCCCCCACGGCGGCGCTCAGGTAGCCGCCCAGGTCCTCTCCGAACACCGGTACGGTGTACAGCTCCATGCCCAGGGTGTTGAGCACGAACGAGGAGAACACGGCCACGCCGGCGCCCCACAGGAAGGCGAACAGCAGGACCGAGGCCGGCTCCGGCTCCAGCCGGTCCAGCAGCAGGATGAGGGGGACCAGGACGGCGACGGGGATGACGGCCGCGGCCAGGCTGACCAGGAATGCGGTCACTCCCGCGCTCCCGGCCCCGGCGAAGCCGCTGAGCAGCAGGTAGCCGAGCATCAGCACCATGCACAGGATGCTGACCACGATGCCGACGATCAGCCCGACGGAGTGGCGTCCGGGCGTGCGACCTTCCAGGATCGCTTTGGTGTCTAGGGGGCGCATGGTATTGGAGCGTAACCGCTGGAGGCGACGGTGCCGAGAGGCGGGAGCAGGTGAGACCGCTTCCGGTCCGCCCGGCGGCCGTCACTCCCCGCCGTCGGCGCCGTCCGGCCCCGGGGGGACGGGCCCGGAGTCGGTCCTCTTCCGGGGGTAGAGCGCCTCCAGTCCGGTGAGGAACGCGTTCAGGGCCAGTTCGAAGCTGTCGCGGTCGATCCGGGCGGCGAGTTCGGGCAGGCGGTGGGCCTGCGAGAGGTTCGGGTAGCGGTCCTGGTAGACGCGGGCGTCGGCGTCGAAGCCGCGGGCGAAGGAGTTGATCGCGGCGCCGACCACCAGGTAGCGGATGGACGCGCCGATCATGGTGGCCAGCCGGGCGGGCCAGCCCGCGGAGACGAGGCCGCCGTGGATCGCGTCGGCGCGGCGCAGCGCCTCTTCGCGGCGGCCCGGCCCGGAGGCGATGAAGGCGACCATGTTGGGGTGGGCGGCCAGGGCGTCGCGGTAGGAGCGCGCCCACACGGTGAGCCCGCGCTTCCAGTCGCCGTCCTTGAAGCCGGAGACGTCGATGCCTTCGGTGATGCGGTCGACGACGTCGTTGAGCAGCTCCTCCTTGGTGCTGTAGTGGCTGTACAGCGACGGGGCCTGGACACCGAGCTCCTGGGCGAGCTTGCGCATGGACAGCCCCTCCAGGCCGTCGCGGTCGACCAGGACCAGCGCGGCCTCCTGGATGCGCATCCGACTCAGCAGCGGTGTCCTGGGTCGAGCCACAGCAAACCCCGTCCTTCCCCTCGTGACCGGCGCTCCCCCGTGTGGGCGCTCAGCTCGGATCGCCTCAAGTATCGGCCAGGAACGAGGACGGGACGGCATCCCGGTCGGTCTTCACAAACCGAACACTGTTAGATTAAATGTGACGTGCGACTCCCCATCACCCGGTCTGCGGTGTCTCCCGCCGCACCCGAGGGCCAGCCGTACCGAAGGAGCACCCCCATGCGACTCTCACTCGCCACGATCCTGGCCGAAGCCGCGCGTCGCCACCCCGAACGGACCGCGCTCATCGCCGACGGCACCCGAATCGCCTACGCCGACCTGTGGCAGGACTCCCTGCGCCACGCCGCCGCCCTGCACTCCCTGGGCGTGTCCCCCGGCGACCGGGTCGCCCTGCTCGCCGGGAACGTCGCCGACTTCGTGCGCTGCTACTACGGCATCCTCGCCGCGGGCGCCACAGTGGTGACCATCCCGCCGATGCTCAGCCCCAAGGAGGTCTCCTTCCTCCTCGCCGACACCGGGGCGCGCCTGGTCCTGGCACAGGGCCTGTTCGCCGGACTGGCCGAGGCCGCCGTCGCGGAGGGCGGCGCCCAGGTGCGCACCGTCGGGGCGCCGGACCGCCCCGACGCCCTGGAGCCGCTCGTCTCCTCCAGCGAGCCGCTGCCCTCCTACGTCTCCCGCTCCCCCGACGACATCGCCGTGATCTTCTACACCAGCGGCACCACCGGCGTTCCCAAGGGCGCCCTGCTGACCCACCTCAACCTGGTGATGAACGCCACCGTCAACGCCTTCGACGTGCACCCCATGAGCGGCGAGGACGTCGTCATGGGCTCCCTGCCGCTGTTCCACACCTTCGGCCAGTCGGTGGCCCTCAACACCACCTTCCGGGTCGGCGCCACCCTGATCCTGCAGGAGCGCTTCGACCCGGACCAGGCGATCCGGATGATGCACGAGTACGGCGCCACCATCTTCGACGGCGTGCCCACCATGTTCGTCCGCCTGGCCGAGGCCGCGGCCCACCACACCGAGCTGCCCTCCCTGAGGTTCTGCGTCTCCGGCGGCGCCTCCCTGCCCGGGGCGGTGCTGAGCCGGTTCGAGAAGGCGTTCTCCACCACCATCTACGAGGGGTACGGCCTGTCGGAGACCTCGCCCACGGCCAGCACCAACCAGATGCTCTACGGCGCCCGGGTCGGCTCGGTCGGCCACCCCATCTGGGGCGTGGAGGTGGAGATCGCCCGCCCCGACGTCGAGGGGCGGATCGAGCTGCTGCCCCGGGGCGAGCGGGGCGAGATCGTGATCCGCGGCCACAACGTCTTCGCCGGCTACCTCAACCGTCCCGAGGCCACCGCGGAGGCGATGGTGGACGGCTGGTTCCGCACCGGCGACATCGGCTTCATCGACGCCGACGGCTTCATCCACATCGTGGACCGCAAGAAGGACCTGATCATCCGCGGCGGCTTCAACGTCTACCCGCGCGAGGTGGAGGAGGTCCTGCTGCGGTTCCCGGGGGTTTCCCAGGTGGCGGTGATCGGGGTGCCCGACGCCGAACTGGGTGAGGAGGTCTGCGCGGTGGTGGTGCCCGAGCAGGAGGGCGCCGTCGACCCCGCGGAGCTCCAGTCCTGGGCACGCGAGCGCCTGGGCAAGCACAAGTACCCGCGCAGAGTGGAGGTCGTGGCCGAGCTTCCACTGGGTCCGAGCCTCAAGGTACTCAAGCGCGAGCTGCGTAAGCGCTTCGGGGGAAAGAGTTAGGGGACATGGTCGACTTCGCACTGACCGAGGAACAGCGGGAGATCCGCAACTGGGTGCGCACCTTCGTCGAGCGCGAGCTCATGCCGCTCGAACAGGAGGTGCTGCGCCGCGAGCGCACCGGTGAGGGGCACGGGCTGACCCCCCAGGAGCTGCACGACCTCCGCCAGCTCGCCAAGAAGTCCGACTTCTGGGGGATCCAGACCCCCGTCGAGTACGGGGGCATGGGGCTGGACGCGGTCACCACGGCACTGGTGGAGATCGAGCTGGGGCGCACGTTCGTGCCGTTCAGCTTCGGCGGCAGCGCCGACAACATCCTCTACCACGCCAACGAGGAGCAGAAGCGGCGCTACCTGCTGCCCACGATCGCGGGGGAGCGCAGGTCCTGCTTCGCCATCACCGAGCCGGGCGCGGGGTCGGACGCCAAGGCGATCCGCACCCGGGCGCACAAGGACGGCGACCACTGGGTGATCAACGGGGAGAAGACGTTCATCACCGGCGGCAACGAGGCCGACTTCGCGATGGTGTTCGCCGTCACCGACCCGGAGAAGAGCGCCGACGGCGGGGTCACCTGCTTCCTGGTGGACCGCGAGGCGGGATGGCGCTCCGAGCCCATCCCCACCATGGGCGAGTGGGGTCCGGCCTCCCTGGTCTTCGACAACGTCCGGGTGCCCGAGTCCAACGTGCTCGGCGAGGTCGGCCAGGGCTTCGCGCTGGCGATGCAGTGGATCGGCCGGGGCCGCTACCTGCTTCCGGCGCGCGCCCTGGGCGCCTGCGAGCGGCTGCTGACCATGGCCATCGACTACGCCAACACGCGCGAGACCTTCGGCAAGCCGATCGCCGAGCGCCAGGCCATCCAGTGGATGATCGCCGACTCCCAGGTGGAGATCGAGGCGCTGCGCCTGCTGGTGCTCAACGCCGCCTGGCAGGTGGACAACAACCGGGACTCCCGGCACGCCCAGTCCATCGCCAAGCTGTACGGCGGTCTGAAGGCCAACGAGATCGTCGACCGGGTGCTGCAGATCCACGGGGGCATGGGCTACACCCGCGAACTCCCCATCGAGCGCTGGTACCGGGAGCTGCGGCTGCTGCGCATCTACGAGGGGACCGACGAGATCCAGCGCCGCACCATCGCACGCGACCTGCTCAAGGGATACGTGAAGGTGGGTGCCACGCTGGGCTGAGCGAGGGCGGGAGGGGCGGCCGCACGGGGCCGCCCCTCCGGCCTTCCGTCACGGGAACCCCGCAGTCCACAAACCGCCAAAAACAATGACATACTCCCCATAGGGGACACCAGAGAATCCAGGGAATAAAATTCTTTACCCGAAACGAAGACTTCGGAATTTCTGCCCCCAGAAGCCCGCCCCAGAGCCATTCCCTTCTTCAAATACCTGGTTTTCCCGACCATTCCTCCGTCCTGTCCGTATAGTCAATGTCGGTCATAGGAGAATCTCTGCGGACAGGGCACTCTGGAGGACAAGACCCCGTGGCAGACCACGCCTTCTTCGGGTACTCTCAGGAAACTGAACCTATTCCGGACATCGATCTGAGCGTTCCCACGGTGGCACGCACCTACGATGCGCTACGGGGCGGAAAGGACAACTTCGAAGCCGACCGCATGGCGGCGCAGATCATCGAATCCATCAATCCGTGGGCAAAAGTCCTGGTCCGCCAGAGCCGCAGATTCCTGTCCCGCGCGGTGGGGCACGTCGCGGGGGTCCTGGGCATCGACCAGTTCATCGACGTGGGGTCGGGCATGCCGACCATGGAGAACACCCATCAGATCGCGCAGCGCCACCTCCCCCACGCGCGGGTCGTCTACGTCGACACCGACCCGATCGTCCTCGCCCACAGCCACGCGCTGCTGGCCGACCACGTGCTGACCACGGCCGCCTCCGGCGACGTCCGCGACGTCGACGGGATCCTGGGCTGCCCCGAGGTCAACCGGCTGCTCGACCTCGACCGGCCGGTCTGCCTCATGCTGGTCAGCCTGCTGCACTGCATTCCCGACTCCGACGACCCGTGGGGGCTGGTGTGCCGCTACTTCCACCGGCTCGTCCCCGGATCGGTGCTGATCCTGTCCCACCTGGCCTCCGACGACGACGCGGCGGCCCAGTCGCTCACCACCTGCATCCGGGAGCTGGGGATGCCGTGGGGGCACGTGCGCAGCCCCGCAGACGTGGAGCGCCTCTTCGCCGGCCTGGAGCTGCTCTCCCCCGCCGTCGACGACTCGGTCGCCCCGATGCCGGTGGACTGCCACACCTGGCGCAACGAGGACGCCGCCCCGACCCCCCGCCCCGCGGACCCGGACCAGAAGATCTGGGAGCACGCAGGCGTGGCCGTCAAGCCCTGACGCCGTCCCGGCCCCGTCCGGTCACCCGGCCGGGGCCGTGTCCTCCGGGCCTGCGGCGGGCCGCCGCAGCACGGCCACCAGGAAGTCGGAGTCCGCGGTGAAGGGACGCAGGTCCCAGGTGGCCAGCCGCAGGTCGACGACCAGCCCGGCCTCCGCCGCGTCGGCGAAGAACCGGTCGAACGGGTAGCCGCGGCCCGCGCCGAAGCCCACCACCACCCGGCCGTCCGCCCGCACCTGGGCGCCCATCCTGCGCAGTACCTCCACCTCGGTGCCGGGTGCCAGGAAGGTCATCACGTTGCCCGCGCAGACCACCGCGTCGAAGGGCTCCTCGCCCTGTTCCACCAGGTCGAGTTCTGCCAGGTCGCCGACCCGCCAGTCGGCGCCCGGATGGTCCTCGCGCGCCGCGGCGATCAGGTAGGGGTCGATGTCCACGCCCACCACGCGGTGACCGCGCACGGCCAGCTCGCCGCCCACGCGCCCCGGTCCGCACCCCGCGTCCAGGACCCGCGACCCGCGTTCCAGCATCGCGTCGAGCAGTCGGGCCTCGCCCGCCAGGTCCCGCCCCTGCGCGGCCATGGCCCGGAAACGCTCCACATACCAGCGGGAATGCCCGGGATTCTCCCGGACCCGGGCCTCCCATCGGGTGATCCGTCTCATGGCCCCAGCCTCTCAGCCGTGTGCCGCCAGCGCCCGAGCAGGTGGCCTCCTCCGCCGACCGACCCGCGGAGGCAGAGACGCGGACGCTGGTGCTGCCGGCTCAGGCGGACCGGGCCCGCCTGGGCCGCCCGGGAGCGCACACGGAAACGGGAGGCCCGGAGGCCTCCCGTCGCCGTGTCGGCAGTCGGCTCAGCCGAGGGCGTTGGCCAGCAGCGGGTCCACCGTCACCGCGACGAACAGCAGGGCCAGGTAGGCGTTGGACAGGTGGAAGAAGCCCATCGTCTTGAGCTTGGCCCCGGTCACGCCACAGCGGACCTGGTGGTAGAGGCGGTGCGCCTGGGCCAGCAGGACCGCGCCCAGCACCGCGGCGGCCGCCGGGTACAGCAGCGTGGTGTCGGCGACCGGCCACAGCAGCAGCGAGACCGCCACGGTCGCCCACGAGTACAGGACGCACTCCAGCATCACCCGGCGGTCGCTGGCCACCACCGGCAGCATGGGGACGTTCGCGGCGGCGTAGTCCTCGCGGTAGCGCACGGCCAGCGCCCAGGTGTGCGGCGGCGTCCAGAAGAACACCACCAGGAACAGGATGAACGGCGCCCAGTCGAGGCGTTCGGTGATCGCCGCCCAGCCGATGAGCACCGGCATGCAGCCCGCGATGCCGCCCCACACGACGTTCTGGGCGGTGCGGCGCTTGAGCAGCAGGGTGTAGACGAAGATGTAGAACGCGATCGCGAACAGCGACAGCGCCGCCGCCAGCCAGTTCACGAACACCACGAAGCCGATCGTGGACAGCGCCGCCATGACCAGCCCGTAGATCATCGTGCCGCGCGGGGTGACCTGCTGCATGGCCGTGGGCCTGCGGCGGGTGCGCCGCATCGCGCGGTCGATGTCGCGGTCGATGTAGCAGTTGATGGCGTTGGCGCTGGCCGCCGACATGGTGCCGAACACCAGCGTGGCCAGGGCGGTGCCCAGCGGCGGGACCCCCTGGGCCGCCACGAACATCACCGGGATGGTGGTGATCAGCAGCAGTTCGATGACCCGCGGCTTGGACAGCGCGACGTAGGCGCGCACGTAGGCGCCGAACGAGGAGGAGCGGGGCGCGGCCTCGGGAACGTCGGTTGCCGCGTCGGTGCCGGGGGCGGCGGAGGAGCGGTCGAGAAGCGTCATGGCCGCCGCCGTATCCAGGCCGCGCGCCACTTCGCCGTTCTCGGCTGCTGCTCGGGTCGCCGGCCGTGCGGCGCGGAACGCACGGCCTCCACCCGTTCTACGGACACAGACACGCTCAAACCTCGAAAGAACTGGGAGTCAGGGCATCAGTTGTTCATGGCTGCTCACCACGGGACGCGCGTCGCGGTGCGGCGCTGGTGACCCCTCGCGCACCTGGCAAAGGCGCACGATACCGTCAACGACAGAGTGTAGTGCTAGGCCTCGACGGGCTCTCACCGGGGCCGTTACACCGCGCAGCGCCGACTCCCTAGGCCAGTGATTCGACGCGGGGGTTTCGACGATAGGGTCTGGGTTAGTCACCAGCCCTCGGGTGTCCGTCACCGCGACACGCATCCCTGTGTGCGGTGTGACCGCCCCGCGGACCTTCGGGTGCGGGTCACGGTGAACCCACCCTTGTTCTTCCGGCCACCATGTCTGCGCACTGGCCTGGATGCGCGAAAGGAGCCCTGAAGCCCGCGTGAACATCGGCACCCCGAAGACCTTGGAATGGTCGGAGCTGGACCGGCGTACCGTCGACGTGGTCCGCGCCCTGGCGATGGATGCGGTCGAGGAGGCGGGTTCCGGCCACCCCGGAACCGCGATGAGCCTGGCTCCCGCAGCCTACCTGCTGTTCCAGAAGGTGATGCGGCACGATCCGAGCGAGCCGACCTGGGTCGGCCGGGACCGCTTCGTGCTGTCCTGCGGCCACTCCAGCCTGACCCTCTACATCCAGCTTTACCTGGCCGGCTACGGTCTGAGCCTCGACGACATCAAGCGGCTGCGCCAGTGGGGCAGCCTCACTCCCGGCCACCCCGAGTACGGGCACACCGCCGGGGTGGAGACCACCACCGGCCCCCTGGGGCAGGGCATCGGCAACGCGGTCGGCATGGCCATGGCCGCACGCCGCGAGCGGGGCCTGTTCGACCCCGACGCGGCCCCCGGGGAGAGCCCCTTCGACCACTACATCTACGCTCTGTGCTCCGACGGCGACGTCCAGGAGGGCGTCAGCCACGAGGCGAGCGCCCTGGCCGGCACCCAGAAGCTCGGCAACCTGATCGTGATCTGGGACGACAACCGGATCTCCATCGAGGACGACACCCAGATCGCGTTCACCGAGGACGTGGTCGCCCGCTACGCCGCCTACGGCTGGCACGTCCAGGAGGTCGACTGGGTCGGCGAGGACGGCTACCACGAGGACGTCGCGGCGCTGTACGACGCGATCCTCGCGGCCCAGGCCGAGACCGAGCGCCCGTCCTTCATCCGGCTGCGCACCATCATCGGCTGGCCCTCGCCGAACAAGCAGAACACCGGCGGCATCCACGGCGCCGCGCTGGGCGCCGAGGAGGTCGCCGCCACCAAGCGGGTGATGGGCCTCAACCCCGAGGCGCGCTTCGACGTCCCCGACGAGCTGCTGGAGCACGCCCGCGGCGCGGTGGCGCGGGGACGCGCCGCCCGCCAGGAATGGGAGGGCGCCCTGGCCAAGTGGCGTGAGGGCGCCGGCGAGCGGGCCGCGCTGTTCGACCGGCTGTCGGCGGGCACCCTGCCCGACGGCTGGGAGAAGGCCATTCCGACCTTCGAGCCCGGCGGCAAGGGCGTGGCCACCCGCAGCGCCTCGGGCAGCGTGCTGAGCGCGATCGCGCCGGTGCTGCCGGAGCTGTGGGGCGGTTCGGCGGACCTGGCCGGCTCCAACAACACCACGCCCAAGGGCGAGCCGTCGTTCATCCCCGAGGAGCGCTCCACCAAGGCGTTCTCCGGGCACCGCTACGGCCGGGTGCTGCACTTCGGCGTGCGCGAGCACGGCATGGGCGCGATCCTCAACGGCATCGCGCTGCACGGCCCCACCCGCCCCTACGGCGGCACGTTCCTGGTGTTCAGCGACTACATGCGCCCGTCGGTGCGGCTGGCGGCGCTGATGAAGCTGCCGGTGACCTACGTGTGGACGCACGACTCCATCGGCCTGGGCGAGGACGGCCCCACCCACCAGCCGGTGGAGCACCTGTGGTCGCTGCGCGCCATCCCCGGCCTGGCGGTCGTGCGCCCCGCCGACGCCAACGAGACGGCGGTGGCCTGGCGCACCATCCTGGAGCGCGGCGACGGCCCGGCCGCGCTGGCGCTGACCCGCCAGGCGGTGCCGGTCCTGGACCGCTCCGAGCTGGCATCGGCGGAGCTGACCGCCCGCGGCGGCTACGTGCTGGCCGAGGCGAGCGACGGACGGCCCCAGGCGATCATCATCGCCACCGGAAGTGAGGTGCAGATCGCACTGGAGGCGCGTTCCCGGCTGGAGGAGTCGGGTACGCCCACCCGTGTGGTGTCGATGCCGTGCCTGGAGTGGTTCAACGAACAGGACGACGCCTACCGCCAGCAGGTGCTGCCGCCGTCGGTCCGGGTGCGCGTCTCGGTGGAGGCCGGGCTCGCCCTGGGCTGGCGCGACCTGATCGGCGAGGCGGGCGAGTCGGTGAGCCTGGAGCACTTCGGCGCCTCGGCGCCCTACGCGACCCTGTACGAGCAGTTCGGGATCACCCCCGACCGGGTGGTGGCGGCGGTCCACGCCAGCATCGCCAAGCTCGGCGGCGACCGGGGATCGACGACCGGCAACTGACCGTTCGGGGAGGGTCGCCGCATGCGGCCCTCCCCGCATCTTCGAGGAGTACGAGAAGCGATGGGCAGCCCACTTCAGCAGCTCTCCGACGCAGGCGTGTCCGTCTGGTTGGACGACATCAGCAGGCAGCAACTGCGCAGCGGCGGCCTGGCCGCGCTGGTCGCCGAACGCGGCGTCGTGGGGGTCACCTCCAATCCCACGATCTTCGCCAAGGCCTTGTCCGAGGGCGACGCCTACGACTCCCAACTGCGCGACCTGGCGGTGCGCGGGGTGTCGGTGGAGGAGGCGGTGCGCTCCGTCACCGCCTACGACATCCGCTGGGGTGCGGACGTGCTGCGCCCGGTCTACGAGGCCAGCGGCGGCGTGGACGGCCGCGTGTCGCTGGAGGTCGACCCCCGCCTGGCGCGCGACACCGAGCGGACCCTCGCCGAGGCGCGGGCGCTGTGGTGGCTGGTGGACCGGCCCAACCTGATGATCAAGATCCCCGCGACGGTCGAGGGCCTGCCCGCCATCACCGCCGCCCTGGCCGAGGGCATCAGCGTCAACGTGACCCTGATCTTCTCGCTGGAGCGCTACCGGGCGGTGATGGAGGCGTTCCTCGCCGGCTTGGAGCAGGCCCGCGAGGCCGGCCGCGACCTGTCCTCGATCCACTCGGTGGCGTCGTTCTTCGTCAGCCGGGTGGACACCGAGGTGGACGCGCGGCTGGCGAAGATCGGCACCGAGGAGGCGGTGGCGCTGCGCGGCAAGACCGCGCTGGCCAACGCCCGGCTCGCCTACGCCGCCTACGAGGAGGTCTTCTCCGGCGAGCGGTGGGCCGCGCTGGCGGCGGCCGGGGCGCGTCCGCAGCGCCCCCTGTGGGCGTCCACCGGCGTGAAGGACCCGGAGCTGCCGGACACCCTGTACGTGACCGAGCTGGTCGCCCCCGGCACGGTGAACACCATGCCGCGGGCCACGCTGGAGGCGGTGGCCGACCACGCCCGGATCACCGGCGACACGGTGCGCGGCAGTTACGAGGCAGCGCGCGCCCACCTGGACGCGGTGGAGGCGGTCGGCGTGAACCTGGCCGACGTGGTGGAGAAACTGGAGGCCGAGGGCGTCGACAAGTTCGTCACGTCCTGGGAGGAGCTGCTGGAGCGCGTCTCCCAGCAGCTCGCCGCGCACTCCTGAGAATTCACTTTCTCCTCCGTTCCACCGCCATCAGCCTTTTTGCCGGAACGGGGCGACGGAGCCCCCGCCCATCCCCTCTCTCCGAATTCCATTCGGTGCCGCGGACGGCAACAATTGCAGTGACCGTGTGCGAGAAGAGGAAGGACCAATCGCCTTGAGCAGCGATCAGGTACAGGCCGGGGGCCTCACCGTCACCCTGCGCGGCGCGGTGCGCGACGCGGCCCAGAGCGCGCTGGAGAAGCTGCGGGCCGACAGGGTGGCGTCCCGGCTGGCCGCCAAGGACGCCACCCTGTGGGGGCCCGCGGCCGAGCCCGAAGCGTCGATCCGGCTGGGCTGGGTGGACCTGCCGGAGCGCTCGCGGGCTCTGCTGCCGCAGATCGACGAGATCGCGCGGGCCAAGCGCGAGGCCGGACTGGACCGGGTGGTGCTGGCCGGCATGGGCGGCTCCTCCCTGGCCCCCGAGGTGATCGCCGCGAGCCGGGGAGCCCGCCTGGTCACCCTGGACACCACCGACGCCCAGCAGGTTCGCCGCGCGATCGAGACCGACCTCGAGCGCACGGTCGTGGTGGTCGCCTCCAAGAGCGGCGGGACCATCGAGACCGACAGCCACCGCCGCGCCTTCGAGCAGGCCTTCACCGACGCCGGCATCGACCCGGTCGAGCGGATCGTCGTGGTCACCGACCCGGGCTCGCCGCTGGCCGAGCTGGCCGCCGAGCGCGGCTACCCGACGGTGCTGGCCGACCCCAACGTCGGCGGCCGCTACAGCGCGCTCAGCGCGTTCGGCCTGGTGCCCAGCGCGCTGGCCGGAGTGGACGTCGCCGCCCTGCTGGACGAGGCCGCCGCCCTCGCCGCCACGCTCGCCGAGGACACCAACCCGGCGCTGGTGCTGGGCGCGGCCCTGGGCGGCTTCGGCGGCCACGACAAGGTGGTGCTGGCCGGCGACACCCCGGTGGGCCTGGGCGACTGGATCGAGCAACTGGTCGCCGAGTCCACCGGCAAGGACGGCGTCGGCCTGCTTCCGGTGGTCGTGGAGGGCACCTCCGCGCCCGGCTTCACCCCCGGCCCCGACACCCACCTGGTGGTCTACGGCGAGACCGAGCCGCAGGCGCCCGAGACCGCCGACACGGTCGTCACCGGCCCGCTCGGCGCCCAGTTCCTCGCCTGGGAGTACGCCACCGCGGTGGCGGGCCGCCTGCTCGCCATCAACCCGTTCGACCAGCCCAACGTGCAGGAGTCCAAGGACAACACCAAGGCCCTGCTGGAGTCGTCCGGCAGCGGCGACCTGCCCACCGGGACCCCGCTGCTCACCGACGGCGCGGTCGAGGTGTACGCCTCCGAGGCGGCCGGACTCGCCGACGCCAAGGACCTCTCCTCGGTGTTGCAGTCCCTGCTGCGGTCGGTGCCCGAGGACGGCTACCTCGCGGTGATGGCCTACCTCGACCGCGACGCGGCGGGCGACGGGAACGCCGCCGCGCTGCGCTCCGCCCTGGCCGCGCTCACCCCGCGCCCGGTCACCTTCGGGTGGGGTCCGCGTTTCCTGCACTCCACCGGGCAGTACCACAAGGGCGGCCCCGCCAACGGGGTGTTCGTGCAGATCACCGGGGACGTCGCCGACGACCTGGCGATCGCCGGCAAGCCGTACTCGTTCTCCCGCCTGCAACTGGCCCAGGCGCTGGGCGACTTCAACGCGCTGGCCGAACGCTCCCGTCCCACGGTCCGCCTGCACCTGCGCGACCGGGCCGCGGGCCTGGAGGCGCTGACCCGGGCGCTGGGCGACCTTCGGCCCTGACCCGTACGCTCCGGCGCCGCCGCGGTCCGCGGCCGCGGCGGCGCCCGCCGGACCGGCCGCGATCCCAACCCGACAGGAGGACGGCGACGTGAGAGAACCGGTGATGCCGGGGGCGGTCCCCAACCCGCTGCGCAGCGCGCTGGACCGGCGGTTGCCGCGTATCGCGGGCCCCAGTGTGCTGGTGCTGTTCGGGGTGACCGGCGACCTGTCCCGCAAGAAACTCCTGCCCGCCATCTACGACCTGGCCAACCGGGGTCTGCTGCCGCCCGGCTTCGGCCTGGTGGGCTTCGCCCGCCGCGACTGGGCCGACCAGGACTTCGCCCAGGTCGCCCACGACGCCGTGCGCACCTACTCGCGCACCCCGTTCCGCGAGGACGTGTGGCGCCAGCTCAGCGAGGGCTTCCGGTTCGTGCCGGGAGAACTGCACGACGACGAGGCGTTCGACGCGCTGGCACGGTCCGTGCGGGAGCTGGACGCCGTCCGGGGCACCGGCGGCAACTACGCGTTCTACCTGTCGCTGCCTCCGAAGCTGTTCCCCACGGTGCTCACCCAGTTGAAGCGGTGCGGGCTGGCGCAGAGCACCGGCGACTCCTGGCGGCGCGTCGTCATCGAGAAGCCGTTCGGCCACGACCTGGCCAGCGCCCAGGAGCTGAACGCGATCGTCGACGACGTCTTCCCGCCGCACGAGGTGTTCCGCATCGACCACTACCTGGGCAAGGAGACCGTCCAGAACCTGCTGGCGCTGCGGTTCGCCAACACCCTGTTCGAGCCGATCTGGAACCGGTCCTACATCGACCACGTGCAGATCACGATGGCCGAGGACATCGGGGTGGGCGGACGGGCCGGCTACTACGACGGCATCGGCGCGGCGCGTGACGTCATCCAGAACCACCTGCTGCAACTGCTGGCGCTGGTGGCGATGGAGGAGCCGCTGTCGTTCACCGCGGACGCGATCCGCGCCGAGAAGGTCAAGGCGCTCTCCGCGGTGCGGCTGCCCGAGGACCTGGCCACCGGCACGGCGCGCGGCCAGTACGCCGCCGGGTGGCAGGGCGGCGCACGGGTGGTGGGCTACCTGGAGGAGGAGGGCATCTCCCCCGACTCCACCACCGAGACCTACGCGGCGGTGAAGCTGGGCGTGAACACGCGCCGCTGGGCGGGCGTGCCGTTCTACCTGCGCACCGGCAAACGGCTGGGACGGCGGGTCACCGAGGTCGCGCTGATCTTCCAGCGCACCGCCAACCAGGTGTTCGACCACGTCGTCACCGAGGAGCAGGGCGCGAACTCGCTGGTGATCCGGATCCAGCCGGACGAGGGCGTGACCCTGCGGTTCGGCTCCAAGGTGCCGGGCCCCACCATGGAGGTGCGCGACGTCAGCATGGACTTCAGCTACGGCGCGTCCTTCACCGAGGCCAGCCCCGAGGCGTACGAGCGGCTGATCCTGGACGTGCTCATCGGCGACCCGCCGCTGTTCCCCCGCCAGGAGGAGGTGGAGCTGTCGTGGCGGATTCTCGACCCCATCGAGGAGTTCTGGGCCAAGAGCGGCCGTCCCGAACCGTACGAGGCGGGCACCTGGGGGCCCAGGTCCGGACACGAACTGCTGGCCCGCGACGGCCGCCAGTGGCGCAGGCCGTGACGCGGGACAGGCCGCGCGTCCCGGGCCGGGTCCGGGACGCGGGGCGGCCGTTGCGCCCGCTGCCCGTCGGCCGCCCGCGGGCGACCACCCGTTCCGGGGAGGACCGTTGACCCTGTATCTTCCGCGAACCACGACCGCGCAGATCGTCGAGGAGCTGGCCGCCGAGCGGCGCAGTGTCGGCGGCGGCGCGATGAACCTCGTCCTCACCCTGGTCATCGTCACCGACGAGGCCGACCACTACGACGCGGTGCAGGCCGCCACCGAGGCCGGGCGCGAACACCCCAGCCGGGTGATCGCGCTGATCCTGCGCGATCCCGACACCGAACCGGCGATCGACGCCGAGATCCGCCGCCCCGGCACGTCCGGTCCGGGCGAGACCCTGCTGCTGCGGCTGTACGGGCCGCTCGCCGAGCACGCCGACTCGGTGGTCACGCCGCTGCTGGTGCCCGACTCCCCGGTGGTGGCGTGGTGGCCGGGCGTCGGCCCCGCCAATCCGGTGGCCGACCCGGTGGGGCGGCTCGCCAACCGGCGCATCACCGACTCCCACCGCGCCGCCGACCCGGTCGCCGACCTGGTGGAGCGCGTCCGCCACTACCATCCCGGCGACACCGACCTGTCCTGGACCCGCACCACGCCGTGGCGCTCCCTGCTGGCCTCCACCATGGACCAGCCGTGCAGTTGGATCACCGGCGTGGAGGTCGCCGCCGAGGCGCACCTGCCCAGCGCCGACCTGCTGGCCGCATGGCTGGCGCGGCAACTGGAGGTCCCGGCGCGGCGCCGCGTCTCCACCGGCCCCGGCATCACCGAGGCGGTCCTGTACACCGAGGACGGCCCCATCACCATCAGCCGCAAGGACGGCCGGGTGGCCACCCTGCACCGCCCGGGCCGTCCGGCGCAGACGGTGGCGCTGTCGCGGCGCCGCACCGCCGAGTACCTCGCCGAGGAGCTGCGCCGCCTGGATTCCGACGAGATGTACGAGGCCGCGGCGAAGGCCATGGTGGAGCGGTTGAGCGAAGCGGAGGTGCCGTCGTGAGCCGGATCGTCACCCCGCCCACCGTGGTGGTGCAGCCCGACGCGGACCTGCTCGCCAAGGCCGCTGCGGCGCGCCTGGTCACCCGTCTGGTGGACGCCCAGGCGCTGCGGGGCACTGCGTCGGTGGTGCTGACCGGCGGCGGCATCGGCATCGCGGTCCTGGAGCAGTTGGCGCTCTCCCCGGCGCGCGACGCCGTCGACTGGTCGCGGGTGGACGTGTGGTGGGGTGACGAGCGGTTCCTGCCGTCCGGCCACGCCGACCGCAACGAGACGCAGGCGCGCCGCGCGCTGCTGGACCACGTGCCGGTGTCCGCCGAGCGGGTGCACCCGATGGCGGCGTCGGACGGGGCGGACGGCGACGACCCGGAGGCGGGGGCGCGCCGCTACGCCGACGAGCTGCGGGAGGCCGCCGAGTACGGCGACCCGGTGCCGGTGTTCGACGTGTGCCTGCTGGGGGTGGGGCCGGACGCGCACGTGGCCTCGCTCTTCCCGGAGCGGCCCGCGATGTACGAGACCGAGCGGACCGTGGTCGCGGTGCACGGATCGCCCAAGCCGCCGCCGGTGCGGATCTCGCTGACGCTGCCCGCGATCCGTTCGGCCCGCGAGGTGTGGCTGCTCGCCGCGGGGGAGGCCAAGGCCCATGCGGTGCGTCTGGCGCTGGACAAGGCCGGGCCGGTGCAGGTGCCCGCGGCGGGCGCGCGGGGCCGCTCCCGCACCCTGTTCCTGCTGGACCGGGCGGCGGCGGGGGCGCTGCCGCCGGGCTTCTCCGTTCCCGGCACGGCGTGACGCCGCGGGGGCGGCGCTGTCGGGGCCGAACGGGAAAGGGGGCGGACGACCGCGGTCGTCCGCCCCTCTTCTCCTCCCATCCCGGCGGTGGTCGGCAGCAACGGTGCGGCGAAGCTGGTGTCGGCTGAGGGGTGCGGTATCAGGCTTGTGGCCGCCGGGACGGCCCGCGGTGCCGCACGCCGGGAGAACTGCGGGCCGGTCGGGGCACGGCGTTGTCGGCGCGGGCAACACGCAGAGTGGTCGGATCAGCGTTTTCCAGCACCGATCAGAACAGAGAGTAACATGACAAACACAACAGGGAAAAGGGTTAAGGCTTTATTTTCTGATTTATTTCTGCAACTACGGTTCCGTTACCTCTCCCGCTCCCGGCTCTTCGCACACCATTCGGCGCAGTTCCGGTCCGGTGTGGCAGTCGAGCGCACGGCACCCGACGACCGTGCCGTCGGCGGAGCGCACCAGGTCCGTGGGGACCAGCAGGTCGCGGCGCCCCGGGTGGGCCGCGGCGACCAGGGTGGAGACGATGTACCAGGTCCCCGGGCGCTCCTCCGGCAGTACGGTGCGCCCGTGGTACTGGCGGACCAGGGGGACCCCGTCGACCTCGCCGACCCGCACCCGGACCACCGGCACCCGCACCGGCCGGGCCGCGGCGGGGTAGCGCCCGATCACCCGAGCGTCGTCGGAGAGGACCGTCACCTCGTGCGGTGTCAGGTTGAGCAGCGGCATCCGGGTTCTCTCTCACCGTGGGTGCGGGCCAGGGGCCACACGAAACGCAAAAGGTCTCCTGTCCCTCTCGGACAACACGGCAAAGCGGGTTCGGGCCGCGCCGAAACCCCGCGGCCTGGAATGTCCGAGAGGCGGGCCAGGCCGACCGGCTGTCCCCCGGCATCCGGGCGCGCCGCGCGGCGTCGGCCGACGACGTGTCGGCGGCGGGGCGAGGCCTACTGGGGGCGGGCCGCCGCACGGCGGCCCGCCTTCGGTCTGCCTGCCGGTCAGGGGTAGTAGATGTCGGGCCACGGCGGTGTGGCCATGCCGTCGCCGATGTGGAAGGACGGGTGCGGCGGCTGGTTGTAGGCGGTGTTCTGCCAGGCGATCGCCACCCGGTACTGGGTGTCGTGCATCAGGGTGGGGATACGCAGGTCGGTCGGGTGCGGACTGGCGTAGATGCGCAGCGCCGAGTTGTCGCTGGTGCGCCAGATGACCTCTTCGCGCCAGTCGCCGAGGATGTCGCCGGACAGCGCCGGGGTGGCCTTGGTGCCGTTGTTGGAGGCCACGCCGCTGCCGGTGAGCAGTCGGGTGTCGCCGCTCGGGCCGTACTTGTCGATGCGGGTCTGGTCGAGCAGTTCCCGGCTGGGGTCGCCGTCCCACCAGACCAGGAAGTTGGTCGAGCTCGGCTTGCGTCCGACGTTGCTCCCGGAGGTGTTGAGCAGGCCGCTGACGCTGGAGGACCAGAACTCCGCCCCGGGGCTGCCCGCCCAGATGTCCCCCGCGACGCCGCGGCCGTTGTCGCTGCCGGGGGCGGTGCGCCACAGAGTGGACCCGGTACGCGCGTCGGCGAGCCACGCATCGGGCTGGGAGGTGCTCTCGGAGACGCCGTAGACCTCCAGTCCGGGACGGTTGGGCACGAAGTCGCCGACGTGCAGGGCGTCGCCGTGCCCGTACCCGGTGGTCCACATGCCGTTTCCGTTGTCGTCGACGGCCATCGCGCCGAACATGACCTCGTCGCGGCCGTCGCCGTCGGCGTCGGCGATGGACAGGGAGTGGAAGCCCTGGCCGTCGTAGCCGCGTCCGACGTTGGTGGAACTGTTGGTGTCGAAGGTCCAGCGCCTGCTCAGCCGCCCGTTGCGGAAGTCCCACGCCGTGATGACGGTCCGGGTGTAGTAGCCGCGGGAGAAGATCATGCTGGGCCGCCGCCCGTCCAGGTAGGCGGTTCCGGCGAGGAAGCGGTCGACCCGGTTTCCGTAGGAGTCGCCCCACGACGACACGGTGCCGCGGGCGGGCACGTAGTCGACGGTGTCCAGGGCGCGGCCGGTGCGCCCGTCGAAGACGGTGAGGTACTCGGGGCCGGACAGCACGTAGCCGGAGGAGTTGCGGTAGTCGGCGGAGGCCGAGCCGATGACCGTGCCCGCACCGTCGCGGGTGCCGTCGGCGGTCTTCATGGCGACCTCGGCGCGCCCGTCGCCGTCGTAGTCGTAGACCTGGAACTGGGTGTAGTGGGCGCCGGCGCGGATGTTGCGGCCCAGGTCGATGCGCCACAGCCGGGTGCCGTCGAGTTCGTAGGCGTCGATGAGCACCGGGCCGGTGTAGCCGGACTGGGAGTTGTCCTTGGCGTTGGTGGGCTCCCACTTGAGGACGATCTCGTAGCGGCCGTCGCCGTCGAGGTCGCCGACGCTGGCGTCGTTGGCGTCGTAGGTGTAGGAGGAGCCGTTGACGCTGCCGCCCTGGGGGCGCTGGAGCGGCACGTCCAGGTAGCCGTCGGTGAAGTTGAGGGAGGCGGGCGAGGCGGCCTGCTCGACGCCGCCGACGACCGGGCGCACCGTGTAGGAGGCGTTCGCCGGGGCTCCGGAGTCGTAGTAGGAGGTGGCGGAGGTGAGCGGGGTGGAGTTGAGCCGGGTGGAGCCGCGGTAGACGTTGAAGGCGACGTTCCGCGGGTCGGACCCGAGCAGCCGCCAGCTCACCAGGTTGCCGTTGCCGCTGCGCACGCTGATCAGGCCGCGGTCGAGCCGTTCGGCCTGGCGGGTGCCGCCGGGGTCGGGCTGGGGGTCGGACGTCCCCGGCTCCTCCGGCTGTTCCGGCTGTTCGGGGTTCTGGGGGCCGCCGGGGTCGGTCTGGCCGGTGCAGACGGTGCCGTTGAGGGTGAAGGAGGCGGGGATGCCGACGGTCCCGTTGTGGGTGGCGTTGAAGCCGAAGCTGACCGTGCCGCCGGTGGGGATGGCGGCGTTCCAGGCGGTGTTGGCGGCGGTGACCTCGGCTCCGGAGGTGCTGAACTCGGCGTTCCAGCCCTGGCTGAGGCGTTCTCCGGAGGGGAAGGTCCACCGCACGGTCCAGCCGTTGACGGGATCGCCGAGGTTGGTGACGGTGACGTTGCCGGTGAACCCGGTGTTCCACTGGTTGACGGTGTAGTCGACGCTGCATCCGGCGGCGGCGTGGGCCGGGCCGCTGAGCACGGCGGCGCCGGTGACGCCCAGGGTGAGAGCGGTGAGGACCGCGAGGGCGCACGTGGAGCCGCGCCGCCGGGTCCCGGGGGGAAGATGCTGCACGAGGACTCCCGGTGGGGATTGGTGTCAGGAGGAACTCGTGTTTGGGATCGCTCCCAAAACGACGTGTGCACAGAAAGTAACACACCGAACACACTGGGGAAAAGGTTTTCCAAACCCTGCGCCGCAGCCCGGAACCCCGGAGGGAAGTCCCCCTGAGGCGGGAACCGACCGGTCGCGCGCCGGATCTGAAGGGGTATGACCGGGATCTCCTGTCCCAAGTGCCCCGGCATCCTCGTACGGCAGACCCTCGCCGGAGTGACGGTGGAGAAGTGCTCCCAGTGCCGAGGGCTCTTCCTCGACCGCGGCGAACTGGAGGAGCTGCTGGAGGCCGAACACCGCTGGACCCGCGGCTTCGAGGGCGGCTACACCGGAGGGCGGCGCCGCCGCACCGACGACTCCGACGACGACCACGACAAGGACTACCAGGGGGAGCGGCGCAAGCGTCAGCAGAGCTTCCTGGACGAGATCTTCGAATGACGCCCTCCCGCCGGGCGCGGCGCACGGCGGGGGCTCCGCCCGTGCGCCGCGCCCGGCAGGGCCACCCCGAACCGGGAAGAACCGACACAACGGGCGCCGGACTCCGCTAGTCTCTTGGGGACTGCGTCCCCGCCCCGGGCCTGCACGAAGACCCAGGACGGCATTCGAACACGTGTATGATCACGGTGCCAGTACCCGTACCGCTACCGAAGGGGAGCCGCATCGTGGTCACCGAGGTCTTCACCCGTAAGTACTGCGACCCGCACGCCGTCAACGGCGAGAAGGTCGAGGCCACCGAGGTCATCCAGTTCGCCTGGGACGGCGTGGTCCGCGAGGTGGACGCCTGCGAGGAGTGCAAGAAGGACTACGACACCAGGTTCGAGCCGCTGCTGGACTACTCCCGCCCGGTGAAGAAGCGCCGCACCGTCAAGAAGGCCGAGTCCACCGACGCCCCCGTCGAAGGCTGACCGGCCTCGCGCCCCACACTCCAGCGCACCCCTCGGCTGTGCCACGCGGCCGGGGCCGCTCTCCGCGGCTCCGGCCGCCTTTGTCGTATCAGGGGAATTCTCCGCCCCGTTCCCGGGTAGCAGGCCGACCGCCCGGCGGTGCCGGGCGGGCAGACGGGACTGGAGAGCACTTGAGCATCTGGCGCACCAAGAGCATCGAGCAGTCGATCAGGGACACCGACGAACCCGGCCACCGCCTCCGCCGCGACCTGAACGGCTTCGACCTGGTCGTCTTCGGCATCGGCGTCATCATCGGGACCGGCATCTTCGTGGTCACCGGGCGGCAGGCCGCCGAGAACGCCGGACCCGCCATCGTGCTGTCCTTCCTCATCGCCGGGGCGGTGTGCGCGCTGGCGGCCATGTGCTACGCCGAGTTCGCCTCCACCGTGCCGGTGGCGGGCAGCGCCTACACGTTCGGCTACGCCACCCTCGGCGAGTTCGTCGCCTGGGTCATCGGCTGGGACCTGATCCTGGAGTTCACCCTGGCGGCCTCCGTGGTGTCGGTGGGGTGGTCGGAGTACGCGGGCGACCTGGCCGGGTTCCCCCTGTCCGTGCCGGTGGCGGGCTATCCGGTGAACCTCGGCGCGATGGCCGTCGCGGTGGTCCTGGGGGTCGTCGGCATGCTGGGCGCCAAGCTGTCGGGGCGGGTCACCGCGGCCGTCGTGGCGGTCAAGGTCGGCATCGTGCTGTTCATCATCGTCGCGGGCCTCACCTACGTGGACCCCGCCAACTGGACGCCGTTCGTGCCCCCCTCCGAACCCGTGCCCGCCGGGAGCGCGGGGTCGGGTGCGAGCGACATCCCGCTCACCCAGCTCCTGCTCGGCCTGGAGCCCACCTCCTTCGGCCTGTGGGGGGTGATCTCCGCCGCCTCCGTGGTGTTCTTCTCCTTCATCGGCTTCGACATCGTCGCCACCACCGCCGAGGAGACCCGCAACCCCAAACGGGACATGCCCGTGGGCATCTTCGGGGCGCTGATCGTGGTCACCGTGCTGTACATGGCGGTGGCCGCGGTCGTCACCGGGATGCGCCCCTACCCGGACCTGAACGTGGAGGCGCCCCTGTCCGACTCCTTCCGGTCGGTGGGCGCCGACTGGGCCGCGTCGCTTATCTCCCTGGGCGGCGTCGTCGGCATCACCACCGTCATCCTGGTGCTGCTGATGGGCCAGTCCCGGGTGGCGTTCGCCATGTCCCGCGACGGACTGCTGCCGCGCGCGCTGTCGCGCACCCACCCCCGGTTCGGCACGCCGTACGTGACGGCGCTGCTGACCACCGCCGTGGTGGCGCTGCTGGCCGGCCTGGTCCCCATCGGCGCCCTGGAGGAGATGGTGAACATCGGCACCCTGTTCGCGTTCGTGGTGGTGTCGGTGGGCGTGGTGGTGCTGCGCCGGACCCGCCCCGACCTGCCGCGCGCCTTCCGGGTGCCGTGGGTCCCGGTCCTGCCGCTCCTGGCCGCGCTGGCCTGCCTGTGGCTGATGCTGAACCTGACCGCGCTCACCTGGATCCGGTTCGCGGTGTGGATGGCGCTGGGCGTGACCGTCTACTTCTGCTACGGCATGCGCCGCAGTCGGCTCGCCGAGCTCTCCCGGCCCCGGACCGAGGGGGTGTGAGCGGCTCGCCTACAGGTACGTGTTGCCCGGAGCGCCCGCCTGGCCGAGCAGCGTCATCAGCCGTCCCGGCCGCCGGGACGGCACAGTGCCCGCGACCGGCATGCGGGCCTGGACGACGCCGCCGCGGGGCGGGGAGACGGTCGCACCCAGCCGCCGCATGATCCGCTGCATCGGCTCGTTGCCGGGCAGGGTCTCGGCGCGCACCTCGGCCAGCCCCCAGTCGGCGGCGATGGCGGTGAGCACCCGGGCCATGCAGGTGCCGATGCCGTTGCCCTGCCAGACGTCCTCCACCAGGAACGCGATCTCGCCGACGCCCGGGTCCATCGTGTACATCAGGTGTGCCAGCGCGACCGGCTGGTCCCCGTTCATGGGCCGGGCGGCGAGGGTGAGTCCGCGCTCCCGGTCGCAGAAGACGTTGAGCAGCCGGGCGCTCAGCTCGTCGACCGCTGACAGGTAGCGGCGGCGCTTCGTCTCGGCGGAGGAGCGCCGGTGCAGGCGTTGCAGCGCTTCGGAGTCCTCCGGGCCGACCTGCCAGACGAACAGCTCGGTGCCGCGGTGGGTGACGACCGTCCCCCGGGTGGGCGCCGGCCCGGTGGGCGGCAGCACCGACCGCACCAGGGCGTCGGCGCGGGCCGACTCCGTCCAGGTGAAGGGGCGGTCCACGCGGCGCAGGCGGACCGCGCGCAGCGGTCCCACCGGGACCAGCAGGACGCTCTCGGGCTCCTCGGGGAAGTCGGGGACGGGCGTGCCGAGGGTGGTCCAGCGGGCCTCGTCGGCGCCCAGGAGCTCCCGCAGCGCCTCGGGCAGCCGGTTCGGCTCCGAGCGCAGCCGTGCGGTGAGCAGCAGCGAACGGGTGACGTCGTCGCCCACGTCGCGGGGGGCGGCGGGCACCGCCAGGACGTCGCCGTCGCGGCTGCGCGCGGCGAGGTCGGCGACCAGGCGGTGGTGGGATCCGGGAACGTCGACGATGAACTCGTCGACCGCTCCGACAGCATCGGTGTGGATGGACACCCCCGCGACGTTGCCCCCGTGGTCGGCCATGACCTGGACGATCCTGGCCAGCTCGCCGGGACGGTCGTCGACCGCCACGCGGATGCGCCACAGACTCATCTCCACCACCCCCTGGACCCTTCCAGCCTCGGTCGCCCAGTCTCGGCAGCGGATGTTTCCGACGCACTACACGGGTGTAAGAGGCGGGCGAAGCTCGGCTGCGCGCCCGCCGACGGGGGCCGTCAACTCTTGGCGTCGGTGAGGTCGGCGAGGACCTCGGTGAGCGCGGTGACCCCGGCATGGCAGTCGGCGGGGTCGGCGCGCTCCTCGGGGGCGTGGGAGATGCCGGTGGGGTTGCGCACGAAGAGCATGGTGGCGGGCACCGCCGAGGCGAGGATGGCCGCGTCGTGTCCGGCCCCGGTGGACAGCAGGGGTGCGGGCGTGTCCTCCCCTCCGACGAGGGCGGCCAGCCGGTGGCACAGGTCGCGGGGGAAGTCCACGCGGGGGAAGAAGGACTCCTGGAAGTTGCTCAGGCTGACCCCGTGCTGGGCCGCGGCGAGGCGGGCCGCCGTGTCCACCCCGGCGACGACCGCGCGCAGTGCGGCCTCCTGCGGGGCGCGCGCGTCCAGCCAGGCGCGCACCCTGGAGGGGATCGAGTTGCTGGTGTTGGGGCTCAGCCACACCCGGCCGATGGTGGCCACGGCGTCGTGCTCGACGGCGGCGCGGCGCACCGCGGCGACCGTCTCCGCGAACGGCAGCATGGGGTCGTTGCGGTCGGCGATGCGGGTGGTCCCGGCGTGGTCGGCCTGGCCGGAGAAGTCCAGGCGCCACCGGCCGTGCGGCCAGACCGTGGCGGCCACCCCCACCGGGGCGCCGTGGCGGGCCAGGGAGCGCCCCTGCTCGATGTGGAGCTCCACGAAGACGCCGATACGGGAGAGGCGGTCGGGGTCGGCGCCCATGCGGTCGGGGTCCAGGCCGGCATCGGCCATGGCCCGCGCCCAGGTGACGCCGTCGGAGTCGGTGAGGCCGCGGGCACGGTCGGCGGTGATGGCCCCGGTGAGCAGGCGCGATCCGAGCCTGGGCACGCCGAAGCGGGCGCCCTCCTCCTCGACGAAGACGACAATGGCCAGGGGGCGCCGGGGGCGCAGTCCGCGCCGGTTGAGCTCGTCGACGGCGGCCAGTGCGCTGACCACGCCGAGGGGGCCGTCGAATCCTCCCCCGTTGGGGACCGAGTCCAGGTGCGACCCGGTGACGACGGCGTCGGGGCCGGGCTCGCCCAGCCAGGCCCACAGGTTGCCGTTGCGGTCGGTCTCCACGGTCATCCCCCGGGCGTCGGCCTCTCCGGCGAACCAGGCCCGAAGCTCGGCGTCGACCGGCGTCCAGGAGAGGCGCCGGTAGCCGCCTGTGGTGCGGTCGCGTCCCAGCGGGGCGAGACCGGCCCACAACCGGTCGAAGGTGTCGCTCACGGGTCGCTCCTCATCGTCACTGGGTTCTGACTGTCGGGCTGGGCGGCGTGCACCGCCTCCCCAAGTCTCCCGAACCGGTCACTCCGGGAAAGCGAGCTCCCGTACCGGCCGCGCCGCTACGGTTCTCCGCTCTTTCGGGCGCCCCCCTCCAGTCGTAGCACCTCGCCTTGCGAGGCGCACTGCCGCACTCCCCTCCCCGGCTCCGTGCCCCGCAGCGCGGCGGGCGCCCACCAGGACGGATTCGGTGGGCGCCCGCCGGTGTGCGTGGGACGGACACGCACAGTGTGAGAAAGGTCTACCTCGTGGTCGCGGCGAACCACTGCCGGGCCCGGTGCAGAGCCTCCGGGGGGAGGCCGTGCCCACCCGGGTGCTCGTGCATCTGCACGACCGCTGAGCATTGTCGCAGTTGTTCGGCCAAGAGGCGAGCCTGTTCGAGGGGCGTGAGGGAATCGGCTGCCCCCGCGCTGAGAAACACCTGGACACCGGTGAGGTCGGCCGCGGGGAGCGGGCGTCCCTGCAACGGCGCGGCGGCCGCGAACAGGGCCGCCCGGCGCAGCAGGCCCGGGTGGAGCAGCAGGGTCGCCGCGGCCATGTTCGCCCCGTTGGAGAAGCCGACGGCGGTCACGGACGCGGGGTCCAGGTCGTAGGCGGCGGTGGCCGCGCGCACGAAACCGGCCAGTTCGGCGGCGCGGGCGACGACGTCGTCGACGTCGAAGACGCCCTCGCGCAGGCGGCGGAACCAGCGGGCGGCGCCGTTCTCGTCGACCCGGCCGCGCGGCGACAGCAGCGCAGCGCCGGGGGCCAGGGAGTGTCCCAGGCCCAGCAGGTCGTACTCGTCGGCTCCGGTGCCGTGCAGCAGGAGCAGGGTGGGCGCGCCGGGCCGCGTTGCCGGGCGGAACACGTGGGTGAAGCCGAGATCGGTCAACGGTCACTCCGGGATCGTCAGTTCGGGCAGGGCCCGCAGGATCTGGTCGCGCCGGGGCTCCAGCCACGGCGGCAGCCGGAGCCTGCGGCCCAGCTCCAGCAGCGGCTCGTCGTAGTCGAACCCGGGGCCGTCGGTGGCGATCTCCAGCAGCACCCCTCCGGGTTCGCGGAAGTAGATCGAGGTGAAGTAGGAGCGGTCGCGTACCTCGGTCACGCGCACGCCCGCCTCCAGCAGCTCCCGCCGCCAGTCGAGCTGGACCTGCTGGTCGGGGGCGCGGTAGGCGACGTGGTGCACGGTGCCCACGGCGACCTCCCCGATGCGGGCGGTGGGCGCGGCGACGACGTCCAGGACGGTGCCGACGGCCTCCCCCGCGGCGCCGGTGCGGAAGCGCAGGCGGTCGCCCTCCTCCTCGGTCAGGGTGAAGCCGAGCTGCTCCTGGAGCATGGCGGCGGTGGGCTCGGGGTTGCGTTCGGTGAGGGTGACCGCGCGGATGCCGCGGACGGCGTGCTCGGCCGGGACGCCGCCGCCGTCCCAGGGGTCGGTGTCGTGGTGGTCGGGGCTGGCCACCAGTTCGAGGACGAGGCCGTCGGGGTCGCGCAGGCTCAGCACGTCCTCCCCGATCCGCTCGGCGGGACGGCTGGCGGGCACCCCCAGTGCCGCCAGGTGCCGCTGCCACCAGCCGAGCGATCCTTCGGGCACGGAGAAGGAGGTGACGGTGGCCTGGCCCGCGCCGAGCCGTCCCCGGGGCGCCTCCGGCCAGGGGAAGAACGTCATGACGGTGCCCGGGTTGCCCGCGCGGTCGCCGTAGTACAGGTGGTAGGTGTCGGGCGAGTCGAAGTTGACCGTCTGCTTGACCAGCCGCATGCCCAGCACGTTGCGGTAGAAGTCGGCGTTGGCGAGCGGGTCTCCGGCGATCGCGGTGACGTGGTGGATTCCTGCGGGGCGTACGCTCATGGCGCTCCTCCTGGTCCGGGCGGCCTGTCTACACCGCACAAACAGTTGAAATTTAAACTTTATTCCGGCAATGCTCCACCCCTCCCGTGACCGGCTCCGGACACGGCGAAGCCCCCGCGTCCGATACGCGGGGGCTTCGCCGTGGTGCTGTGCTCCACGCGGGAGGGGAGGCGGGCAGGCCGCCCGGGCCGTCACCCTCCGGCGAGGGCTTCCTCACCGGAGCTTCAGTCGTTCAGAGGCTTGAAGGCGGCCGACATCGCGGCTCGCTCGGCACGCAGCTTGGCCAGCGCCTCTTCCAGAATGGCCTGGCCGTCGGCGTCGCTGCGCCGCTCCTTCACGTAGGCCAGGTGGGTCTTGTAGGGCTCGGTCTTCGGGGGAGCCGGGGGGTTCTCCGGGTCCTTACCCGCGGGGAAACCGCAACGGGGGCAGTCCCATTCGTCCGGGACCTGAGCCTCGTGCGAGAAGCTCGGAACCACTTCGTGCTTGTTGGCACAGTAGAACGCGACACGAATCCGCGGCGCCGCCTCACCGCGCTCGGCCTCGCCCATCGGGCCGGCACCGACACGACTACCGCGGATGGCACTGCCACTACCCACGAAAAACTCCTTCAGCGTGATGTGCCCCGGGGACGCTGTCGCACGCTCCGCGGAACGCACAGCACCGAGCGCGCATGCCCGGGGCCTGCGGGCGCAGGATCGCGATGCTGTGGACTAGCCCTGACGGAGGATGAGCAGGCCGAGCGCGACGATGCCGACGGTCCACACCAGACCGGTGGCAACGGTCAGCCGGTCGAGGTTGCGCTCGACCACCGAGGATCCTCCGAGGGAGGAGGTGACGCCGCCGCCGAACAGGTCGGAGAGGCCACCGCCTTTGCCCTTGTGGAGCAGCACCAGCATGATCATCAGGACGCTGACGATCATCAGGGCAATGGAAAGACCGACGATAATCACACGCTCACCCGTCACTCAACCCCGACGAGGGGGAATCCGAACGACCAGAACTCCCGTCCAGACCCGCACACCTGCGAGAAAGCGAGAACCCGGACAGGGTATCGGGAACATTACCTGATTTTACCCCCGACACAGTAGGCCCCAGAGCCGCTCCTGAGCGAAACCCCCGGAACCGCGTGTCGGCGGGCCGCCGCCTCCGGCGCAGCCCGCCGACAACCGGGACTCAGCCCTGCACCGCGGCGCGGATCAGGGCGACGAACTCGTCGGCCTGCAGGCTCGCCCCGCCCACCAGCGCGCCGTCGACGTCCGGCTGGGCCATGATCGCCGCGACGTTGCCGCTCTTGACCGAGCCGCCGTAGAGGATGCGGGTGCGCCCCGCGGCCTCGGCGGAGTACAGCCCGGCGATCCGGCCGCGCAGCGCGGCGCACACCTCCTGGGCGTCCTCGGGGGTGGCGACCTCCCCGGTGCCGATCGCCCACACCGGCTCGTAGGCGATGACCAGCTCGCGGACCTGCTCCTCGGTCACGCCCTTGAGCGCGCCCTCCAGTTGGGCCAGGGTGTACTCGACCTGGCGCCCCTCGCGGCGGACGTCCAGCCCCTCGCCCAGGCACAGGATCGGCGTGATGCCGCTGGCGAAGGCCGCCCGGACCTTCGCGTTGACGATCGCGTCGTCCTCGTGGTGGTACTCGCGCCGCTCCGAGTGCCCGGCGAGCACGTAGGAGCAGTTGAGCTTGGCCAGCATCGGGCCGGACACCTCGCCGGTGTAGGCGCCCTTCTCGTGCTGGGAGATGTCCTGGGCGCCGTAGGCGATCCGCAGCTTGTCGCCCTCCACCAGCGTCTGCACGCTGCGGATGGCGGTGAACGGCGGCAGCACCGCGATGTCCGCCGCGTCGTAGTCGGCGTCGTTGAGGGCGAAGGCCAGCTTCTGCACCAGGGCGATGGCCTCGAGGTGGTTGTTGTGCAGCTTCCAGTTGCCCGCGATCAGCGGCTTGCGTTCGGCGGTTGCCATGGTCGTCCTAGTCCTCCAGTGCCGCGATACCGGGCAGGGTCTTGCCTTCGAGGTACTCCAGGCTGGCGCCGCCGCCGGTGGAGATGTGCCCGAACGCCTTCTCGTCGAATCCGAGCGCGCGCACGGCCGCCGCCGAGTCGCCGCCGCCGACCACCGTGAAGGCGTCGGAGTCGGCCAGCGCCTGGGCCACCGCGCGGGTGCCGTTGGCGTACGGCTCCATCTCGAACACGCCCATCGGGCCGTTCCAGAACACCGTGGCCGCGTCGGCCAGCTTCTCGGCGAACAGCTTGGCCGAGGCCGTGCCGATGTCCAGGCCCATCCGGTCGGCGGGGATCTGCTCGACGCTGACCACGTCGTGGGCGGCGTCGGCGGCGAACTTCTCCGCGGCCACCACGTCGACGGGCAGCACGAACTCCACCCCGCGCTCCTCGGCGCGGCGCAGGTAGCCGTTGACCGTCTCGATCTGGTCGCGCTCCAGCAGGCTGTTGCCGACCTCGTAGCCCTTGGCGGCGAGGAAGGTGTAGGCCATGCCGCCGCCGATGAGGATGCGGTCGGCGGTGTTGAGCAGGTTGTCGATGACGCCCAGCTTGTCGGAGACCTTGGAGCCGCCCAGCACCACCACGTAGGGGCGCTGCGGGGACTCGGTCAGCCGCCGCAGCACGTCGACCTCGGTGAACACCAGTCCGCCCGCGGCGTGCGGAAGGCGCTTGGGCAGGTCGTAGACGCTGGCGTGCTTGCGGTGCACCGCACCGAAGCCGTCGCCGACGTACAGCTCGGCCAGCGCGGCCAGCCGGTCGGCGAACGCGCCGCGCTCGGCGTCGTCCTTGCTGGTCTCGCCCGGCTCGAAGCGCAGGTTCTCCACCAGGGCGACCTCGCCGTCGGCGAGTTCGCGGCTGACCGCGAGGGCGGACTCGCCCGCGGTGTCGGTGGCGAAGCGCACCTCGGTGCCCAGCAGCTCGCCCAGCCGGGCGGCGACGGGGCGCAGCGAGTAGGCGGGGTCGACCTTGCCCTTGGGGCGGCCCAGGTGGGCGCCGACGATCACGCGCGCGCCCCGCTCGCGAAGCCTGGTGATGGTGGGCAGGCTGGCCCGGATGCGGCCGTCGTCGGTGATGCGCTCACCGTCGAGCGGCACGTTGAGATCGGCCCGGACAAAAACACGCTTGCCCGCGACGTCGAGGTCCTCGATCGTCCGCATGTCTCTACTTCTCTTTCTGGAAGCGGTCTACATGGGCGGCGACGCCCCCTGCCGGCGCGGAGGTGCCGGGTGCGAGGGCGTCGCCGGTGCCGTGGGCGGCGCGGTTCAGAGGTTGGAGCCGACCAGCTTGACCAGGTCGACCAGGCGGTTGGAGTAGCCCCACTCGTTGTCGTACCAGCCGACGACCTTGACCTGGCTGCCGAAGGCCATGGTGAGGCTGGCGTCGAAGGTGCAGGAGGCCGGGGTGCCGACGATGTCGGAGGACACGATGGGGTCCTCGGTGTAGACCAGGACGTCCTTGAGCGGCCCCTCGGCGGCGGCCTTGAACGCGGCGTTGACCTCTTCCTTGGTCACCTCGCGCTCCAGGGTGACCACCAGGTCGGTGACGGAGCCGTCGGGCACCGGGACCCGCATGGCCAGACCGTCGAGCTTGCCCTTCAGCTCGGGCAGCACCAGCGCGGTGGCCTTGGCGGCACCGGTGGTGGTGGGGATGATGTTCTGCGCGGCGGCGCGGGCCCGACGCAGGTCCTTGTGGGGGTAGTCCAGGATGACCTGGTCGTTGGTGTACGCGTGCACCGTGGTCATCAGGCCCTTGACGATGCCGAAGTTCTCCAGCAGCGTCTTGGCCATCGGCGCCACGCAGTTGGTGGTGCAGGAGGCGTTGGACAGGATGTGGTGGTTGGCCGGGTCGTACTTGTGGTCGTTGACGCCCATGACGACGGTCAGGTCCTCGCCCTTGGCCGGGGCGGAGATGATGACCTTCTTGGCGCCGGCGTCGAGGTGCTTCTTGGCGTCCTCGGCCTTGGTGAAGAAGCCGGTGGACTCGATGACGACGTCGACGCCCAGGTCGCCCCAGGGGAGCTGGGCCGGGTCGCGCTGGGCGAGCGCCTTCATGGTGGTGCCGCCGACCGTGATGCTGTCCTCGCCGACCTCGACCTCGCCGGGCAGGGTGCCCAGGACGGTGTCGTACTTGAGCAGGTGGGCCAGGGTCGCCTTGTCGGTGAGGTCGTTGACGGCCACGATCTCGACGTCGCTGCCTCCGGCGGCCTGGACCGCCCGCCAGAAGTTGCGGCCGATTCGTCCGAATCCGTTCACGCCTACGCGGATGGTCACGGAAACCATTCTCCTCACGTGTCGTCTGCGTCGTCGACGCTGGCTCCGACGCAACACGCGCCGGATGCGGAAAACAGTGTGCGTTGGGTTGGGGCGAGCCTACCGTCCGCGCCCTCAGCCACCGGAGCCGGATCGGCCACGGCGCGCGGGCTGTCCCACCGATGCCAATACTGGCACTTCTACACACCAGAGGTATAGACCATTAGACCGTATTTTTCGCTCCCTCACACCATCGTTTCCGCAGCTCGTGAAAGTGTGGACACCTTGGGAGAACCGTTCACACTTTATTACGAGCGCATTAACGAGGGCTGTTGGCGCACCAGCGGCACCGACTCCGCCTCCGGGTGCCCCAACCCGGACTCGCAGCTCCGGCACGGTCACCGAACGCCACATTCTGTGATCTTCCTCACGTCATGGAACGAGCATGTCAGGCGTGAGGTTCGCCTCGGTGTTGGGGATGCCCAGATCCGCCGCGCGCTTGTCCGCCATGGCCAGCAGGCGCCGGATCCGGCCCGCGATGGCGTCCTTGGTCAGCGGCGGGTCGGCGAGCTGTCCCAGCTCCTCCAGCGACGCCTGCTTGTGCTCCAGGCGCAGCTTGCCCGCGGCCACCAGGTGCTCGGGAGCGTCGTCGGCGAGGATCTCCAGGGCGCGCTCCACCCGGGCCCCCGCGGCGACCGCGGCCCGGGCGCTGCGCCGCAGGTTCGCGTCGTCGAAGTTGGCCAGCCGGTTGGCGGTGGCCCGGACCTCGCGGCGCATCCGCCGCTCCTCCCAGGCCAGCACGCTCTGGTGGGCGCCCAGCAGCGTCAGCAGCGCGCTGATGGAGTCGCCGTCGCGCACCACCACACGGTCCACCCCGCGCACCTCGCGGGCCTTGGCGTGCACCTTGAGCCGCCGGGCCGCGCCCACCAGGGCCAGCGCCGCCTCCGGCCCCGGACAGGTGATCTCCAGCGACATGGACCGCCCGGGCTCGGTGAGCGAGCCGTGCGCGATGAACGCGCCGCGCCACGCCGACTCCGCGTCGCACGCCCCGCCCGCCACGACGTGGCGGGGCAGGCCGCGCACCGGGCGGCCGTAGTTGTCGATCAGTCCGGTCTGGCGGGCCAGGCTCTCGCCGTCCTTGATGACCCGGACCACGTAGCGGTTGCCCTTGCGCAGACCGCTGGGGGCCAGGACCACCACCTCGGACTCGTGTCCGAACACCTCGGAGACGTCCTTGCGCAGTCGGCGTGCGGCCGCTCCCGTGTCGAGCTCGGCCTCGATCACGATACGCCCGCCGACCAGGTGCAGTCCGCCGGTGAAACGCAGAATCGTCGAGACTTCCGCTTTGCGGCAGCATGGCTTGAGAACGGTCAGTCGGCTCAACTCGTCCTTCACCACGCCGGTCATCGCCATGGATGCGGCCCCTTCCCCCAGTAGAACGCACACTGCGCGCCGCGGCCAAGCAGCGCCCTTCGTGGCAGACTACTTGCCCGCGCGGCCAACTCCATGCCGCGCGAGCGTGTGTCCGCTGCCTTGACCGGTCCGGCAGCCCGGCGCTTTCCCGAACCTTTGCGGCCGGGTCCGCTCAATCCGCGAATACCTGATCGAACGCCTCCGCGAACCGGTCCGGGTCGTGCCGCGGCGACCCGTCGTCCACGGCCAGGTCGGCCAGCACCAGCCGGGCTCCCAGCCCCGCCGCCACCCGCTCCAGCCTGACCGCGTCCTCCACGCCCTTGCGGTCCGCCAGCACCACGTCCACCCGCAGCTCGGGCGCGTGGTCGGCGAGCACCTCCAGATAGGTGTGCGCGGCGAACCCGTCGGTCTCCCCCCGCTGCGGGGACAGGTTGAGCGCCACCAGCCGCCGCGCCCGCGTCGTCACCAGCGCCCGCGCCAGATCCGGAACCAGCAGGTGCGGCAGCACGCTGGTGAACCACGACCCGGGGCCGAACACCACCCAGTCGGCCTCGTGCACCGCCCGGATCACCTGGCTGGGCACCGGCGGCCGGTCCGGGATCAGCGAGATGGACCGCACCCGCCCCCGGGTGCTGGCGCAGGCCACCTGGCCGCGCACGGTCACCACCTCGTCGGGACGGTCCGGGTCGGCGCCCTCCACCTCGGCCACGATGTCCAGCGGGACCGACGACATCGGCAGCACCCGGCCGTGCGCGCCGAGGAGCTGCCCCACCCAGTCCAGTGCCGCGACCGAGTCGCCCAGCAGCTCCCACAGCGCCACGATGAGCAGGTTGCCCACCGCGTGCCCGTGCAGCTCGCCCCCGGAGCGGAACCGGTGCTGCACCACCTCGCTCCAGGTGCTGCCCCACTCGTCGTCACCGCACAGCGCCGCCAGCGCCATCCGCAGGTCGCCCGGCGGCAGCACGCCCAGCTCCCGCCGCAGCCGCCCGCTGGAGCCGCCGTCGTCGGCCACCGTCACCACCGCGGTCACGTCGGTGGTGACCCGGCGCAGCGCGGACAGCGACGCGTACAGCCCGTGTCCTCCGCCCAGCGCGACCACGCGCGGCGGCGCGGTCCCGTCGTCTCCGCGCGGTCTCTCCCAAGAGTCCTCGTAACCCGCCATCGGTCTACGCGTCCCTCATTCCCCTCCCCCGGTCCGCCGGACGTCCCGGGGCGTGTGCCGCGGCCCGCGCCGCCTATTCGCGCCCCAGGTCGCGGTGGATGATGTTCACCTCCACCCCCTCGTCGCGCAGACGGGCGGCGAGCTGCTCGGACATGGCGACACTGCGGTGCTTGCCGCCGGTGCAGCCCACCGCGAGCGTCATGTAGTGCTTGCCCTCGCGCTGGTACCCGGCGACCAGCAGCCGCAGCACCTCGGTGTAGGAGTCCAGCAGCTCCTTGGCTCCGCGCTGGGCCAGTACGTAGTCGCGCACCGGGTCGTCCTGCCCCGTCAGCGGACGCAGTTCCGGAACCCAGTGCGGGTTGGGCAGGAACCGGCAGTCCAGCACCAGGTCGGCGTCGATCGGCAGGCCGTGCTTGAACCCGAAGGAGACCACGTTGGCGCGCAGGTGGGCCTCCCGGGCCTTCCCGAAGAACCCCACCATCTTCGCCTTGAGCTGGTGCACGTTGAGCTGGGAGGTGTCGATGACCAGGTCGGCCTCGCCACGGATGGAGCGCAGCAGACCGCGCTCGCGGCTGATCCCGTCGGTCAGCCGCCCCTCACCCTGGAGCGGGTGCGGGCGCCGCACGCTCTCGAAGCGGCGCACCAGGGTCTCGTCCGATGCCTCCAGGAACACCACGCGGGCGACGATACCGCGACCGCGCAGATCCTTCACGGAAGACAGCAGGTCCTCGGTGAAGGCCATGCTGCGCACGTCCACCACGGCAGCCACCCGCGACACCGCTCCCTGGGTGCGTCCGGCCAGGTCGATCATGGTGGGCAGCAGCCCCGGCGGGAGGTTGTCGACGACGAACCAGTCGAGGTCCTCCAACGCCCGCGCCGCGGTGCTGCGCCCCGCTCCCGACATGCCTGTCACCACGACGATCTCCGGTGGGAGGCCGTCTACCCGACTGGTCGTCACGTCTTCTTCCCCCTGTGCTCTCGGTTGTCCGGACCGCTGCCGTCCGACCCTCCCTGCTCCTCCCCGGCCCCGCCGAGCCGCTCGTGGACCGTCCGAGCGATCCGCTCCCCGATCCCGGGCACCTCGGCGATCTCGGCGACCGTGGCCCGCGCCAGGCGGCGCACCGACCCGAAGTGCTTGATCAACGCGGCGCGCCGGGCGGGCCCCAGGCCGGGAATGTCGTCCAGAGCACTGGCGGTGAGCGCCCCGGCCCTCTTGCGTCGATGGTAGGAGATCGCGAACCGGTGCGCCTCGTCACGGACCCGCTGCAACAGGTAGAGCCCCTCGCTGGCGCGCGGCAGGATGATCGGGTCCTCCTCGTCGGGCACCCACACCTCCTCCAGCCGCTTGGCCAGCCCGCACACGGCCACGTCCTCGATCCCCAGCTCCTCCAGCGCCCGCTGGGCGGCCGCGACCTGGGGGCGGCCGCCGTCCACCACCACCAGGTTGGGCGGGTAGGCGAACCGGGGTGCGGCGCCCCGCGCGGCGCGGCCCGCGGCGGGCGGGGCGCCGCTCTCGCCCAGCGTGTCCAGTTCTCCGGAGCGCTGGCTCTCCTCCAGGTAGCGGGTGAAGCGGCGGGTGATGACCTCGTGCATCGCCGCGACGTCGCTGTGCTCGGCGCCCGCCGCCCCGCGGATGCTGAACCGCCGGTACTCGGACTTGCGGGCCAGGCCGTCCTCGAACACCACCATGGACGCCACCGCGTGCTCGCCCTGGAGGGTGGAGATGTCGAAGCACTCGATGCGCAGCGGGGCCTCCGCCAGGCCCAGCGCCTCGGCGATCTCCGAGAGCGCCCGGGAGCGCGTGGTCAGATCGGAGGCGCGCTGGCTCTTGTGGCGGGCCAGCGCCTGCTCGGCGTTCTTGGCGACGGTCTCCATCAGGGCGCGCTTGTCGCCGCGCCGGGGCACCCGCACGTCCACCGCCGCGCCGCGGCGCTCGGCCAGCCAGGCGGTGACGGCGGGGAGGTCGGCGGGCTCGGCCGAGACCAGCACCTCGCGGGGGATGGCCGACGTGCCCTCGGCCGCGCCGTAGGTCTGGGCGAGGAACTGCTCGACGAGCTGGCCGGTGGAGACCTCCTCGACCTTGTCGACCACCCAGCCGCGCTCGCCGCGGATGCGCCCGCCGCGCACGTAGAACACCTGGACGGCCGCCTCCAGCGGGTCCTCGGCGATGGCGATGACGTCGCAGTCGGTGCCGTCGCCGAGGACCACAGCCTGCTTCTCCATGACCGTGCGCAGCGCCTGGATGTTGTCGCGCAGGCGCGCGGCACGCTCGTACTCCTGCTCGGCGGCGGCCTGCTTCATCTCGGCCTCCAGCGCCCGCAGGAAGCGGCCGGTCTCGCCCGCCATGAAGGCGCAGAAGTCCTCGGCGAGCGCGCGGTGCTCGGCCGCGTCGACGCGCCCCACGCAGGGCGCGGAGCACTTGTCGATGTAGCCGAGCAGGCAGGGCCGACCGCTGGAGCGGGCGCGCTTGAACACCCCGGCCGAGCAGGTGCGCACCGGGAACACCCGCAGCAGCAGGTCCACGGTGTCGCGGATGGCCCAGGCGTAGGAGTAGGGGCCGAAGTAGCGCACCCCGCGGCGCCGCGCCCCGCGCATCACCTGGACCCGGGGGAACTCCTCGTTGAGCGTGACCGCCAGGTAGGGGTAGCTCTTGTCGTCGCGGTAGCGGACGTTGAAGCGCGGGGAGTACTCCTTGATCCAGGAGTACTCCAACTGCAGGGCCTCCACCTCGGTGCCCACCACCGTCCAGTCCACCTCGGCGGCCGTGGAGACCATGGTCTGGGTCCGCGGGTGCAGCGCGCTGAAGTCCTGGAAGTAGGAGGACAGCCGGGCGCGCAGGTTCTTCGCCTTTCCAACGTAGATCACGCGGCCGTGCTCGTCCCGGAAGCGGTAGACCCCGGGGTCGGTGGGGATCGATCCGGGTTCGGGGCGCAGGGTGGGGCGGACGGTCATGGTCCCATTGTGGTCGCCGGATCGGACAGTGCGTGCCAGCACCGGACGCCCGGCCGGGCCTTCCTGGCCATGCGCTTCCTCACCTCCGCAAGCGTCACGGTCCGGTAGCGGGATGTTCTAGGTTGTCCCTGTATCTGCGTTGCACCACTTTCCGCTTCCGACTCCGTGCAAGGGGGACTCTCCAGTGATGTCGATCGGCAACTGGATCGCGGTGGGCGTCGCCGTCGCGGTCTCGGTGCTCCTGGTCACGGTGCTGCACTGGCTGCTGACCCACCAGTTGTCCAAGGTGTGGAGCGCAGCCGAGCACCTGGTCCGGCGCTGCCGCTATTCGGCGTACGCGGCGGCCACCGTACTGGGGGTGAACCTCGCGCTTCCCAACGCCAGCGGATTCGAGAACCCCCGTTTCTGGTACCCCATCTTCCAGCACGGCATGCGCATCGCGATGATCGCCTCGCTGACCTGGCTGGGGCTGACCGTGGCCTACGCCGTCACCGACACCGTGCTGGCCCGGCTGTCGGTGCGCAACGGCGACGCCGACCGGCGCTCCCGCCGCCTGCAAACGCAGGTGCGGCTGCTGCGACGGGTCGCGGCCACGCTGCTGGGCCTGCTGGCGGTCGCGGCGATCCTGTTCACCTTCCCCGCCGTCGCCGCGCTCGGCGCCGGGATCCTGGCGTCCGCCGGTCTGATCGGCATCATCGCCGGTGTGGCGGCGCAGGCCACGCTGGGCAACATGTTCGCCGGCCTGCAACTGGCGTTCAGCGACTCGCTGCGCATCAACGACGTGGTGGTCGTGGAGGGAGAGTGGGGCCGCATCGAGGAGCTGACGCTCACCAACGTGACCGTGCGCACCTGGGACGAACGCCGCCTGGTCTTCCCCGTGTCCTACTTCACCACCCGGCCGTTCGAGAACTGGACCAAGCACGGCAGCAGCATCACCGGGGTGGTGATGTTCCGCGTCGACTGGGAGGTCCCGGTGGAGCAGTTGCGCGCCGAGGTCGAGTCGTTCGTGACCAACCACCCCCTGTGGGACGGCCGCAACTGGGCGCTGGAGGTCACCGACATGCTGGACTCCGGGCTGATCGAGCTGCGCGCGACCGTGAGCGCCGCCGACTCCAGCGCCCGGTGGAAGCTCACGGTCGAGCTGCGTGAGCACATGCTCGGCTACATCCGCGAGAACTTCCCCCAGGCGCTGCCGCGCAACCGCACCGAGTTCACCGGGATGGACGAGGAGCAGCAGTACGCCGCGATGTGGCCCGCCTCGGCGTTCCGCCGCTCCCCCGTCTCCCGCAGGAACGGCGAGGAGACCGCGGAGTCCGGCTGAGCCCTCCGCCGGGCTCAGACCAGGATGATGTCGGTGCCCTCCACCCGCACCTCGAACGGCTCCAGCGGGTCGACGGCCGGCCCCTGGAGCACCTCGCCGTCGAGCCCGAACTTGCTGTGGTGGCACAGGCAGAGGATCTCGGTGGTGACCTCCTGCACGGTGCAGCCCCCGTGGGTGCACGTGGCGCTGAACGCCTGGAACTTCCCCGGCTCGGGCTGGGTGATCACCAGCTTGGCGTCGATCACCAGCAGACCGCCGCCCTCGGGGACGTCGGTGGTCTGCGCCACCACCTGTCCGCGCAGCGCGTCCTGCGGCTTCGGTGCGGCGGTGCAGGCCGCGGCGGTGAGCGCCACCGCTCCCGCGGCCCCCGTACCCGCCAGCATCGTGCGGCGGCTCATCCGGCAGACGCGCGGTGACGGCTCCGTTGTCATGAGAAGGCTCCCTGGAATGGTCGAACAGGACTACTACGCAATGTAGTACGGGTGCGGGAGTGGATCGTCGCAGGGTGGGGGTGCCGACTCAGTCCCGTCGCAGCACCACGGTCCGGACGATCTTGTCGTGGACGGCCTGCCGCTTGGGCAGGTCCCACAGCGGCCACAGCGCGATCGGCACCAGCCACACTCCGTTGACCAGGACCTGCACCCACAGGGGCGTCCACATGACCAGGAGCGGGAGCCAGTACAGCGCGGCGCGGACCATGACCGCGTCGAGGGGGATCCGCTCCGGCCGTCCCGGCGCGGGGTCGGGCACCACCACGATCTTGACGATCATCTTGCCCGGGGTGCGCCCCCAGACACGCAGGCAGACCGCGTCGTAGGCCGTGCAGACCAGGAACCCGCACACGCTGGCGAAGATCATGGCGCCGGTGTCCGCCCCCTCCAGGGTCCGGCCCGCCAGCACCGCGAAGAAGAGCCAGAACAGCCAGGCGAAGAACAGGACCGTGCCCAGCGGAATGCTCACGAACAAGGAGTCGAGCAGGCGGGCCAGGGCCCGCTGGCCCCACGAGGCCGGACGGTACGGTCCCGGCCCGGGAGGCGGGCCGGGCGCCGGGAACGTGCCGCCCGGCCGGGGCGGTGGCTGGGGCGGTGGCACCGGCCACCGCCCGGGGCCGCGCGTCACGGTCGTTCGGGGGTCCCACGGCGGGGGGTGGGTCATGGGGGAGGCCTCCGGGGTCGGTACGGACGCCGCGCAGCGCCCCGGAACGCGGGCCGGGGCGCTGCGCGGGGTTCCGCTGTCCATTCGTCCGCTGCCGATCCTACGGAGGGGCGCCGTCGGGGGCGGCCTCCGTCCGCCCCGTCCCGCCGATGTGTCCCACAGTGGCCACGACCGGCCGCCCCGACCGGCCTGGGGGCCGTCCTAGTTGAGGATCTTGCGGAGGAACTGCCCGGTGTGGCTCTGCGGATGCTCGGCGATCTCCTCGGGGGTGCCGGTCGCCACGACCGTGCCGCCGCGCGCTCCCCCCTCGGGCCCCATGTCGATGATGTGGTCGGCGGTCTTGATGACGTCGAGGTTGTGCTCGATGACGATGACGGTGTTGCCCGCGTCCACCAACCGCCCCAGGACGTGCAGCAGCTTCTCGATGTCGGCGAAGTGCAGGCCGGTGGTGGGCTCGTCCAGGATGTAGACGGTGCGCCCGGTGGAGCGGCGTTGCAGTTCCGCGGCGAGCTTCACCCGCTGGGCCTCGCCTCCCGACAGGGTGGTGGCGGGCTGACCGAGGCGCACGTAGCCCAGTCCCACGTCGGTGAGGGTCTGCATGTGCCGGCGGATCGCGCTGATCGGCTCGAAGAACTCCAGCGCCTCCTCGATCGGCATGTCGAGCACGTCGGCGATGGTCTTGCCCTTGTAGTGCACGTCGAGCGTCTCCCGGTTGTACCGGGCGCCGTGGCAGACCTCGCAGGGCACGTAGACGTCCGGGAGGAACTGCATCTCGATCTTGATCGTGCCGTCGCCCGCGCACGCCTCGCAGCGGCCGCCCTTGACGTTGAAGGAGAAGCGGCCAGGCTGGTATCCGCGCACCTTCGCCTCGGTGGTCTGCGAGAACAGCTTGCGGATGTGGTCGAAGACGCCGGTGTAGGTGGCGGGGTTGGAGCGCGGGGTGCGGCCGATGGGGCTCTGGTCGACGTGGACGACCTTGTCGACGTGGTGCACGCCGTTGATCCGGGTGTGCCGTCCGGGGACGTCGCGCGCCCCGTGCAGCTCCTTGGCCAGCGCCTTGTACAGGATCTCGTTGACCAGCGTGGACTTGCCCGAGCCGGACACGCCGGTGACGGCGGTGAACACGCCCAGCGGGAAGGCGACGTCCAAGTCGCGCAGGTTGTTCTCGCGTGCCCCCCGGACCACGAGCTGCCGCTTGGGGTCGCGGGGCCGCCGCCGGGCGGGCACCTCGATCGCGCGCCGCCCCGACAGGTACTGGCCGGTGACCGACTCGGGGCTGTCCAGCAGCTCCTGGACCGTTCCGGAGACCACGACGCGGCCGCCGTGCTCGCCCGCCCCGGGGCCGATGTCGACCACCCAGTCCGCGGCGCGGATGGTGTCCTCGTCGTGCTCCACGACGATCAGGGTGTTGCCGATGTCGCGCAGCCGCCGCAGGGTCTCCAGCAGCCGGAAGTTGTCGCGCTGGTGCAGTCCGATGGACGGCTCGTCCAGCACGTAGAGCACCCCGACCAGGCCCGAGCCGATCTGGGTGGCCAGCCGGATGCGCTGCGCCTCGCCGCCGGACAGCGTCGCGGCGGCGCGGCTGAGGCTGAGGTAGTCGAGTCCCACGTCCAGCAGGAAGCCCAGCCGGGCGTTGATCTCCTTGAGCACCTGGGCGGCGATGGTCCGGTCGCGTTCGGACAGCTCCAGCGTGGCGAGGAACTCCGCGCACTCGCTCAGGGGCAGCGCGCTGACCTCGGCGATGGAGCGCCCGCCGACGGTCACCGCCAGCACCTCCGGCTTGAGCCGGCTGCCCTGGCAGGCGGGGCAGGGCACCACCCGCATGTAGCCTTCGAGCTTCTCGCGCACGAAGTCGCTCTCGCTCTCGGCGTGGCGGCGGCGCACCCAGTTGAGCACGCCCTCGAAGTCGGTGTAGTAGGCGCGCTGGCGGCCGTAGCGGTTGCGGTAGCTGACGTGGACCTGGTCGTCGTAGCCCTCGAGCAGGGCCCTGCGCGCCTTCTTCGGCAGCTTCTCCCAGGGGGTGTCCAGGTCGAAGCCCATCGCCTCGCCCAGCGCCTGCACGAGGCGGATGAAGTACTCGCTGGGGCTGCTCCCGCTCCACGGGGCGATGGCGCCCTCGGCGAGGGTCCGGGCGGGGTCGGGCACCACCAGGTCGGGGTCGACCTCCAGGCGGGTGCCCAGTCCGGTGCACTCGGGGCAGGCCCCGTAGGGCGAGTTGAAGGAGAAGGAGCGCGGTTCCAGCTCCTCGAACGACAGGTCGTCGTAGGGGCAGTACAGGTGCTCGGAGTAGATGCGCTCCCGCTCGGGGTCGTCCTCGGGCAGGTCCACGAACTCCACCAGGATGGTGCCGCCCGCCAGGTGCAGCGCGGTCTCCACCGAGTCGGTGAGCCGCTTGACGGCCGAGCCCTTGACGCTGAGCCGGTCGACGACGACGGCGATGTCGTGCGTCTCGTACCGCTTGAGTTCGGGGGCCTCGTCCAGCCGCACCAGCGCGCCGTCCACCCTGGCCCGGGTGAAGCCCTTGGCCTGCAAGTTCTTGAACAGCTCGGCGTACTCGCCCTTGCGTCCGCGCACCACGGGCGCCAGCACCTGGAAGCGGGTGCCCTCGGGCAGCTCCATCACCCGGTCCACGATCTGCTGGGGGGTCTGCCGGGCGATCTCGCGCCCGCAGCGGGGGCAGTGCGGCTTGCCGATGCGCGCCCACAGCAGCCTCAGGTAGTCGTACACCTCGGTGATGGTGCCGACCGTGGAGCGCGGGTTGCGGCTGGTGGACTTCTGGTCGATGGACACCGCCGGGGACAGGCCCTCGATGAAGTCGACGTCGGGCTTGTCCATCTGCCCGAGGAACTGGCGGGCGTAGGCCGAGAGCGACTCCACGTAGCGGCGCTGCCCCTCGGCGAAGACGGTGTCGAAGGCCAGGGAGGACTTGCCGGAGCCGGACAGCCCGGTGAACACGATCATCGAGTCACGGGGCAGGTCCAGGGAGACGTTCTTGAGGTTGTGCTCGCGTGCCCCGCGGATCACCAGACGATCGGCCATGTCTCTTCGCGCGTGGCCGCCGGGCCGCCCCGGCGCCGGTGCGCTCCATCCTTCCTCGTCGAGGGGTGTGCGGGCCGCGGCGGTGCGTGTCGTGTCCGCGCCGCGGGCCTGTGGTGCTGCTTCGGGCGGGTCGGAGGTACGCAGGTGCGCGCCGCCTGTCCGCTCCGCGCGCCGCCGGGGGTCTGTCCACGGTAACCAGCGGAGTCCCGGCGGCATTCCGACCGGGACCCCATTCTATGGGTACGCGTGTTCGATTGTTGTGCTTTCGCTGGCCGGGTGTCCCGATCACTCGCCGGGCGCGATGCTGCCCGTGCGGGACTTCAGCCGCCTGGCGTCGCTGCGGGACTTCAGCACGCTGGCGACAACCGTGACGGTCATCACACCGAGGATGACGGTCAACGACAGGCCGATGCCGATCTCGGGGACCGCCACGCCGTTCTCGTGCAGCGCGTGCAGCAGCATCTTGACGCCGATGAACACCATGATCGCGGCCAGCCCCCAACTGAGGTAGGCCAGCTTGTCCATGAGCCCGGCCAGCAGGAAGTACAGCACCCGCAGGCCCAGCAGCGCGAAGGCGTTGGCGGTGAACACCAGGTAGGCGTCCTGGGTGAGGCCGAAGATCGCCGGGATCGAGTCGACCGCGAAGATCAGGTCGGTGACGCCGACGGCGACGATGACCATGAGCATCGGGGTGACGTGGCGGCGGCCGTCGATCTTCGCGGTCAGGCGGGAGCCGTGGTATCCGTCGGTGACCGGCCAGACCTTGCGGACCATGCGCACCGCGAAGCTGTCGGTGTAGTCGGTCTCCTCTTCCTCGGAGCCCTTGATGTTGTCGCGGACGATCTTGACCGCGGTGTAGATGAGGAACGCGCCGAACAGGTAGAAGACCTCGCTCCAGGCGTTGACGGCCTGCGCGCCGACGGCGATGAAGACGCCGCGCATGGCCAGCGCCAGCACGATCCCGATCAGCAGCACCTCGTGCTGGTACTTCCTGGGCACCGCGAAGGAGGTGAGGATCAGGTAGAAGACGAAGAGGTTGTCGACGCTGAGGCTCTTCTCGGTGACGTACCCGGCGAAGTACTCACCGGCCTTCTCCCCGCCGGCGAAGTACCAGATGCCGAGCCCGAAGGCGATCGCCAGGGCGATGTAGAAGACCGACCACCAGGTGGCCTCCTTCATCGAGAGCTCTTTGGGCTCTCGCTTCTTGCTCCACGGGTGGTCGACGATGGCCAGGTCGGCCGCCAGGACAACGACGATGCCGACGATGGTCGCCACCCAGACCCACAGGGGCACGTCCATTTGGGGATCCTCTCCTCCGGCTGCGGCGGCCGCTCTCTGTGCGCGGACACGTCAGGAACCGGAGGTCTCTCCCGCCCACGAACCCGCAGGTCGTGGACCGACGGCACCGGGACCGCGCCGTTGCGTTCCGTGGTGACGACGCCGCCGCGAAGGGATACTCCCCTACCGAAAGGTGCAACGAGGCGAAACCGAAAAAATTCCGCCTTTCGGCACCGGCTCTATGATGCCACCGCTTCGGAGCGCGGAGAACCATCGCCTCCGACATTCCTGTCCTTCCGCAGAGTGAGCCTAGCCTCACCGGCACGCACCGCGGTCCACGAGTTCCGTGTAGTAGCCGACCACCTGGTCGCAGTCGGCTCCGGGCTGCGGCAGCACGGCCGCCGCGGCCCGGGAGCGCAGCCGCATCCGCGCGGCGAGCGCGGCGTCGTCCAGGACCCGCGCCACCCCCTCCGCCAGCGCGGCGGCGTCCCCCGGAGGAACCAGGACCGCGGCGTCCCCCACCAGCTCCGCGACGCCTCCCACGTCGGTGGCCACCACGGGCGTCCCGGCCCGCAGCGCCTCCTGCACCACCAGCGGCTGCCCCTCCCACACGCTGGCGAGGACGAACACGTCGGCCGCGGCCAGCAGGCAGGGCACGTCGTCGCGCCGCCCCAGCAGCCGCACCGGGAGCTGCTCCGCGGCGATCCGCGCGGCGAGCCGCCCGCGCAGGGGCCCCTCCCCGGCGACCGCCACCAGCGGCGGCGGGGTGCGCCGCGCCCACACCCGGGCCGCGTCCAGCAGCAGGGGCAGTCCCTTCTGCTCGGCCAGCCGGGCCACGGTCACCAGCAGCGGCCGCTCCGGCCCCACTCCCAGCTCGGCGCGCACCTGGTCGGGGCTGCGCTCCGCGGGGGGTGCGGCGGGCGCGGGCACCAGGGCCCGCCCCACCCGCCGCGCCCCCCGCGCACGCGACCGCTCCACCAGGTCGCCGGAGACACCCAGCACCAGGTCGGCGCGGCGGGCCAGGATCCGCTCCAGCACCCCGAACAGCCACGCCCCGACCCCCGCGGGCGGGGCGTTGTGCAGGGTGGCCACCAGCGGCGCGGCCGGGCGGCTCAGCGCGGCCAG
>NZ_KQ950181.1:15767-16973 GCF_001517975.1 Thermobifida cellulosilytica TB100 | reverse complement strand
GGCCGCGGCGAGCGCCACGGCCGCCGCGCTGACGGCGATGAGACAGGCGCGCGTCCCCACCGCCAGGACCCGGTCGTAGCCGGCCCGGTCCCGCTGCCCGTGGTACTCCGCCAGGGCGGTGAACGCGCTGGTGGCGATGGGCACCGCCACCACCCCGTAGGGCAGGGTGAACAGCGCCCAGGCGTAGCTGTAGAGCACGCCGCTGCCCCCGCCGCCGCCGTGGTTGGCCAGCCACATCGACACGAGCAGGGCCACCTGCATGGCGACCAGCGGCAGCAGCGCGGCCAGCGCCAGGGAGCGCGCCCGCGCCGCCACCCCCGGCGGGAAGGACAGCATCGGCCGCAGCCCCAGCCGCATCCGCAGTACCGGGACCAGAGCGGTGAGGAACAGCGCGGCCACTCCGGCGGTGGTGCCCACGGAGAGCACGAGCTCGGCGGCGGTAGGCAGCGCGCGGGCCTCCACGGCCCCGGAGCTCAGCGGAACGAACGCCAGGTAGGCGCAGGCGACGACGAGGCTGGACACCAGCGGCGCCAGCGCGGGGGCGAGGAAGCGCCGGTGCGCCTGGAGGATTCCGTACAGCACCGCGGCCAGGCCGTAGCACAGCACCTGCGGGGCGAAGACCGCCAGGAACCGCGCGGCGAGTGCGAGCAGGTCGGAGCCGCCGCAGCCCCGCGTCCCGGCCAGCAGGGCCGCCGCGACCGCCTCCGCGGACGCGGCGAGCAGCAGGCTCAGCGGCACGGCCACGAGCACCACCCAGGTGACGAGCGCCGAGGCGGTGCGGCGCACATAGGCGGTGTCGCCCCTGCGGGCCGCGTCCGCCAGCAGCGGCACCGCCGTCCCCGACAGGGCGCCGCCGATGACGATCTCGTACAGCACGGTCGGCACCTGGTTGGCGGTGACGTAGGCGGTGCCCAGGCAGTTGTCTCCGACCGTCTGCGCGAACACGACGGTCCGACCGAATCCGGCGGCGCGTGCGACGACGGTGACGGCGCTGATGAGCACCGCGGCTCCCGCCACGGAGATCCCCGCCCGCCGCGCCCGGGCCATGGCCAGCACCACCATCACCGTCACCGGCATGACCTGCGGACACTGCGTGAGCTCGGTGAAGGAGGAGATCGGCGAACTGCCGGGCGTGACCGACGTGCGCGTGGACCTGGCGAGCGGACGGGTCGAGATCGACAGCGCGGCCCCGCTCGACGCCGAGCA
>NZ_KQ950181.1:0-15201 GCF_001517975.1 Thermobifida cellulosilytica TB100 | reverse complement strand
GCCGCGCCTCCTCGGCGGTGAGCGCCTCGATGCGCTCGTCGTCGCCCTCCAGCTCGCCCAGCCGTTTGGCGGCGTCCTCCGCCCAGGCCAGAACGTCCTCGACGGTGTCCCCGTACTTGCGGGTCAACTGCGCCAGCAGCGCCCAGCCGCGCGGGGTCCGCGTCCACCGACTCGGCGTAGGAGGCCAGTTCGGTGGCGGCGGCCAGTCCGCTCGCGCCGATTCCTGCGATCTTGACGGCTCCGGTGGTCACACGGCCGCGCGCCAGCGCCCGCAGGTGGCCCCGGAAGCCCCGGGAGGCGCCGGAGCCGTACAGGTCGTCGTAGGCGCCGAAGGCCGCGGCGCCGCACCCGGCGAGCACGGCCGCCATGCGCAGTGCGGGTTGCGTGCCGGGGGCGAGGGCGGCACCCGCGCACGCGCCGACCGCCAGGGCGGGCCCCTCCAGCAGGGTGACCTGCTCGCCGCGGAAGTTGACGCGGTTCCACGGCCCCCGGTCCCTCCCGGGCCCCCACCGGTCGGTCAGGGCCGCATACAGGCCCCGGGCGGCTGCCGCCCCCATCCCGGCGGCGAGCACGGCAGCGCGCGCGGAGGGCCGCCGGGGCGGCGGTGTGGTCCGGCGGCGGAAGCGGGACAGGACGGTCGGAGAACGCAAGGGCATGGCTGGGACTCGCTAGGACTCGTTGTCGGTGGCGACGTCTTCGGCGGTGACGCCGTTGGAGGGCGAGGGGGGCTGCTGGGGCCGGGGCACCGGCAGGACGGTGGGCAGGAAGCCGTCGGCTCCCGGGCCGATCCCGTAGTGGCCGTCGCGGCCCTCCCGGGCCAGTGCCAGCGCCAGCACGGTGACGACGTCGCCCGCGGTGGTGCCGACCGTGTCGACGGTGCTGAAGGGGACGTCCTCGGCGCGCGCCTGCCGGACGAGCCCGCCGGGCCCGTCCGCGGTGGGCGTTCCGGCCAGGACGGTGGCGGCACCGGCACGGTCGAAGGCGCGTGCCAGCGCCAGCACCGCCGCGTTGGCGGGCGGGGCGGCCGTACCGCTGTCCTCCTGGCCGCCGGGGAGGGCGAACGGCTCGGCGGGGGCCAGCAGCAGCACGGCGTCGGCGCCCGAGGCGGGTTCGCCGTCCACGGCGAGCAGGCCGGACTCGGCGTATCCGGCGACCAGCGCCTCGGGGTCGAAGCCGTCGGCGCGCTCCTCGTCCCCGGTGTCCGCTGAGGTGTCCGCGTCCTCGGCACCGGCGGCGAACACCGCGCGGGCCAGCTCGGTCCCGGCCCGCTCGTAGGGGGTGCCGCGGGGCACCTCCAGGCCCTCGCTCCAGCGGTCGGCGACCTCGTCGACGAGGTCGGCCTGGCCGGGGTCGAGGTAGCGGTCGGTGAGGGAGATGCGGCCGACGACCTTGCCCCCGGCCTGCCCCAGCAGTCTGACGACGGCGTCGCGGACGGCGGCGTCCACCCCGGGCGGCTCCACGACCACGACCCGCGTGCCGGTGAGCCTGCGGTCCACCATCGCCTTCTCGTAGGCGGCGATGAGCTGGGCGCTGCCCGTGTTGAACTGGTCGGCCAGGTCCTTGTCGGTGCGCAGTTGCTCGCTCTGCTCGCGCAGTTGCGCGGTCTCGGCCTTGAGGGTGTGCAGCAGCGGGTCCTGCAGCATGGTGGTGCCCAGGACGATGCCGACGGTGAGCGCCAGGAAGATCGCGACGGTGGAGACCAGGTGGTAGCGGAAGTCGATCACGCGAAGAGCCCCGTGAGCCAGTAGTAGAAGGCGTCCCACCGCGCGGCGAGGAAGGTCAGGTAGACCTGTCCGGCCGGGGAGCAGTAGGCCGCGACGACGATGGTGAGCAGGCTGGCCGCCACGAGCAGCAGCAGCGTCCACGGCGAGATGCGGCTGCGGTAGAGGCGGCTGACGCCCTTGGCGTCGACGAGTTTTCCGCCGACGCGCAGACGGGTGAGGAAGGTACTGGCCATTCCCGCGCGCCCCTTGTCCAGGAACTCCTCCAGGGTGGCGTGGGTGCCGACGGCGACGATGAGGGAGGCTCCGGCGTCGTCGGCGAGCAGCATCGCCACGTCCTCGCTGGTCCCGGTGGCGGGGAAGACCACGGGGTCGTAGCCCAGCTCGGTGAGGCGCCGCAGGCCGGGCGCCCGTCCGTCCCGGTAGGCGTGCACCACCAGTTCCGCTCCGCAGGCCAGGGCGCGGTCGGACACCGAGTCGAAGTCGCCGACGATGATGTCGGGCCGGTAGCCGGCCTCCAGCAGCGCGTCGGCCCCGCCGTCCACGGCGATGATGACCGGGTGGTACTCGCGGATGTAGGGGCGCAGTGCCGCCAGGTCCTCCCGGTAGTGGTAGCCGCGCACCACGATCAGGACGTGGCGGCCCTCGATCGGCGTGGCGATGTCGGGGACGTCGACCCCTTCCAGCAGGAGGGTCCGCTCGCGTTTGAGGTACTCCATGGTGTTGGCGGCGAACGCCTCCAGTTGGGTCGCGAGCCCGGAGCGCGCCTCGGCCATGGCGGCCCGGACCGATTCGACGTCCTGTTCGACGCCCTTGGCCACCACCGTGTCCCCGCGCATCAGGGCGCCGCCCTCCAGCCGGAGCCGCTCGCCCTCGTCGACGAGGGTGAAGACCTCGGGGCCCACCTCGTCCACCAGGGGGATCCCCGCCTCGACGATGAGCTGGGGCCCCAGGTTGGGGTAGCGGCCGCTGATGCTCTTGGCGGCGTTCACCACGGCGGAGACCCCGCACTCCACGAGGGCCTCGGCGCTGACGCGGTCGAGGTCGACGTGGTCGATGATCGCGATGTCGCCGGGTCTGAGCCGTTTGGTGAGGTTCTTGGTGCGACGGTCGGCCCGGACCGGGGCACTCACGCCGGCCATCCCGTTGGGCTTGGCGCGACGGAGCCTGGGAAGTCGCGCGCTCAGCGCGGTCGGAACCTTCATCGCCCGCATACTGCCACGGAGAGAGAGGTTGCAGTAACAAAGAGTGACACCTCGGCGTGTCGGTGGACCGGGCGTCGCCTCCCGGTCCCTTTCCCTCCGGGCCGCGGCGGGCTCAGACCCGGTCGGCCGCCGCGAGGGTGAGCAGCTCCTCGGCGTGGGCGCGGCCGAGTTCGGAGTCCTCCATCCCGGCCAGCATGCGGGACAGCTCCCGCACCCGTCCGGCACGGTCCAGGCGGGTCACCCCGCTCTCGGTGACCATGCCGTCGTTGGACTTCTCCACCACCAGGTGCGTGTCGGCGAAGGCCGCCACCTGCGGCAGGTGGGTGACCACGATGACCTGGGCGCGCCGCGCCAGCCGGGCCAGCCGCCGTCCGATCTCTACCGCGGCCTTGCCGCCGACTCCGGCGTCGACCTCGTCGAACACGAAGGTCGGCACCGGGTCTGCGCCCGCGAAGACCACCTCGATGGCCAGCATGACCCGCGACAGCTCACCGCCGGAGGCCCCCTTGTGCAGCGGCAGCGCCGGCGCGCTCGGATGCGGGGCGAGCAGCAGCTCGACCTCGTCGCGCCCGTACGGTCCGAACTCCTCGCCGGTGCGGATGCGGACCGTGACGCGGGCGTGCGGCATGGCCAGCGCGGTGAGCTCCTCGGTGACGGCCTCGCCGAACCGTTCGGCGGCCGCGGTGCGGATGCTGGTGAGCTGGTCGGCGAGCTCGGTCATCCGTTCGCGCAGCCGCGCCTCCTCGGCGGTGAGCGCCTCGATGCGCTCGTCGTCGCCCTCCAGCTCGCCCAGCCGTTTGGCGGCGTCCTCCGCCCAGGCCAGAACGTCCTCGACGGTGTCCCCGTACTTGCGGGTCAACTGCGCCAGCAGCGCCCGGCGCTCCTGCACCGCGGCCAGCCGCGCGGGGTCCGCGTCCACCGACTCGGCGTAGGAGGCCAGTTCGGTGGCGGCGTCGCTGATCACGTAGCTGACCTCGTCCAGGCGGTCGGCGAGCGAGGCGAGCGCCGGGTCGTGCTGGCGGACCCCCGACAGCGCCTGGCGCGCCCCGGCCAGCAGCGAGCTGACGTCCACCTCCACGTCGGAGGCGGGGTCCCCGACCAGGGCCTCGTGCGCGGTGGTCGCGGCCAGCCGCAGCGCGTCGGCGTGCGCCAGCCGGGTCTCCTCCGCCAGGAGTTCCTCGTCCTCGCCGGGACGCAGTTCGGCCGCGGCGATCTCCTCCACCCCGAACCGCAGCAGGTCCGCCTCCTGGGCCCGTTCCCGGGCCCGGGTGGTCAGCTCCGTCAGCTCCGCCTCCACCTCCTGGTGCTTGCGGTAGGCAGCGGTGTAGGCGCCCAGGGTGGCGTTGAGCGCATCACCCGCGTAGCGGTCGAGGGCGGCGCGCTGCCGGTCGGTGCGCAGCAGCCGCTGCTGGTCGGACTGGCCGTGCACCGCCACCAGGTCGTCGGCGAGGTAGGCCAGTAGGCTCACCGGCACCGACCGGCCGCCCAGGGAGGCGCGGGAGCGGCCCTCCGCGGACACGCTGCGCGAGATGATCAGCGTCCCCTCGTCGAGCTCCCCGCCGGCCTCCTCGACCCGCCGGGCGACCCTGCTGTCGGGGTCGACGGTCAGCCGCCCTTCCACGACCGCCCGGGACGCCCCGGGGCGCACCCGCTGGGGGTCGGCCCGCCCGCCGAAGAGCAGCCCCAGACCGGTGACCACCATCGTCTTGCCCGCGCCGGTCTCGCCGGTGACCACGGTGAACCCTGGAGACAGCTCCAGAACGGCGTCGTCGATCACGCCGAGACCTTGGATTCGGACTTCTTCGAGCACCGGACTCTCTCCCGTAACCACCACTGCTGAGACACCGTGCGGTCCCACCGCCCGCGCTCGGAGGACCACCTATCCGCCGTCGCGTTCGGCCCGTCCGCGCCAGCCTGCCACCGGAAGGCCGAACTTCGCGACCAGCCGGTCGGTGAACGGCGCGTGCTGCAATCGCGCCAGCCGCACCGGAACGTCCGACCGCGAGATCTCGACCCGCGCTCCGGCGGGCAATTCGACCATACGGCGTCCGTCGCACCAGAGCACCCCGTCGGTCGTCTCCGGCAGCACCTCCAACGCGATCACCGCGTCCGGGGAGACCACCAGGGGCCGGGCGAACAGCGCGTGCGCGCTCAGCGGCACCACGAGCAGCGCCGCCACGGAGGGCCACACGATGGGGCCGCCCGCGGAGAAGGCGTGCGCGGTCGAACCGGTCGGCGTGGCACACACCACCCCGTCGCAGCCCCAGCGGGACAGCGGTCGCCCGTCGACCTCCAGCACGACCTCCAGCATGCGGCCCGCCTCGACCTTCTCGGCGGTGGCCTCGTTCAGCGCCCAGGTGCGCACCGGCTCGCCCGCGCCGTTCCGCCCCCTGCAGTAGACCGCGACGTCGAGGGTCATGCGCTCCTCCACCGAGTAGTCGCGGTCGACCACGCAGCGGACCGTGTCCGACAGGTCGTCGCGCTCGGCCTCCGCGAGGAAGCCCACGTGCCCCAGGTTGACGCCCAGCAGCGGGACCCCGGTGGGCCGGGCGAGTTCGGCGGCGCGCAACAGCGTGCCGTCGCCGCCCAGCACCATGATGAGTTCGGTGCCGACCGCGGCGTCCGCGCCCGGCTCCACGATCTCCACCGGCTCCATCCGCGTGCCGCTCTGTCTGATCTCGTCGACCTCGGAGGCGAGCATCCGCACCGCCACCCCGGCCCGGGTGAGGCGCTCGTGGACCAGGCGGGCGCTGCGCACGGCGGCGGGCCGCCCGGTGTGGGCCAACAGGAGCACGGTGCGGTCGGCCGTCGCGCCCGTACCGCCGGACCTGTCCTCACCTGTGCCGGTCATCAAAAGAAGGCTCTCCTCGTCGCGGTGTCCGGCCCCGTCCGCAACGGCGCCGGTCGATCGCAGGTGGCCGAGTCACGTTATCCGACCCGCGTCACCGGTCAGGCATGCGGCCCGCCTACTGCGGTCCCTCCGCGATCGCCCGGCTCAGCCGGGCCTCCTCCAGCGGGGGAGCACCGGCGCGCAGCCACAGGAAGTACTCGACGTTGCCGGACGGCCCGGGCAGCGGGCTGGCGGTCACGTCGCGCACGCCCAGCCCGAGGGTCCGGGCGTGGTCGGCGACGCCGCGCACCGCCGAGGCGCGCAGCTCGGGGTCGCGGACCACGCCGCCGGAGCCGACCCGCTCCCGTCCCACCTCGAACTGCGGTTTGACCATCAACAGGAGGTCGGCGTCGGGGGTGGAGCAGGCGACGAGCGGTTCGAGCACCAGACGCAGCGAGATGAAGGAGAGGTCGCCGACCACCAGGTCAGGGCGGGGCTCGCCGACGTGGCCGGGGGTGAGTTCGCGGACGTTCTGCCGCTCCAGCACCGTCACCCGGGGGTCGCACCGCAGCGACCAGGCCAGTTGGCCGTAGCCGACGTCCACCGCGACGACGCGGGCGGCGCCGCGGCGCAGCAGCACGTCGGTGAACCCTCCGGTGGAGGCGCCCGCGTCCAGGCAGTGCCGCCCGGTGACGTCGACGCCGAAAGCGTCGAGCGCGCCGATCAGCTTGTGGGCGCCCCTGGAGACGTAGACCGGTTCGTCGTCGGCCTGCGTCACCACGATCGCCTGGTCCGCGCCGACCTGGGTGGCGGCCTTGACGGCGACGTTCCCGGCGACGCGGACCAGCCCCGCGCTGATGAGCTCGGCGGCGTGGGCGCGTGAGCGCGCGTGGCCCCGCCGGACCAGTTCGGCGTCCAGTCGGCTGCGTCTGGCCATGGTCTGCTGTCCGTCTCCTTCACCGTCGCGGTTGTCGTCCGTGTCAACCGTACGTCCACCGCGCGGGTGGGGAGGCCCGGCTCAGGGCGTGTGTCCCCCTCCGGGGGCGTCGAGGACGGAGAGCACCGCGGACAGCTCCTGGTGCACCGTCTCGTACACGGCGACGTGCTCGTGCGTGGGGAGCCCGTCGAGGGACTCCAGCCGGGCCCGCACCCCCTCGGCGGTGCGCTCGGCGAGCTTCTCCTCCTCGCTCACGACTTGCTCCCGTTCCGCGTGGTGCCGCGGCGGGTCGCGGCACGCTTGGTCTGGCTCTTGGCGGCGCGGGCCCGGGAGGTCTTGGTCTTGCCGCTGCGGGCGGCGGGCTTGGCCGTGCTCTCCGGGGCCGCCTCCTCTGCGGGCTGCTGGGACTGCGGTTCCTCGGCCGTGGACTCCTCGGTCCTGCCCGCCTGCGTGTCCGCCTCGGCTGCCGGGACGGGCTCTGCGGCCTGGGCGGGGGCGTCCGCGGCGGGGACGCCTGCCGTGGGGGTGTCCGCTTCGTCGGCCGCCTCCGCCCGGTCGCCCGTGTCGGCCTGCGGGACGGGCTGTTCCGGAGCGGCGGCCGCGGTCCGCGCCGCGTCGTCGACCGTGGTCCGACGCCGCTGGGCCGCCGTCACCGAGGCCAGCCGCCGTTCCAGCTCGGCGACCCGCCGTGCCAGCCGGTCGTAGTCGTCCCGGGGCACCACGTCGAGGCGGTCCAGCACCCGCGCGACCTCCTCCTCGATCAGTCGGCCGAGTGCGGCGCGGTTGTTCCGGCTGGTCTCGATCAGCTCGGCTGCCAGCGCCTGGATGCTGGGGCCCACCCGGACCCCGGGCAGCGGCGACTCCCCGTTCTCCGTCCCGCCGGCGGTGTCGGACGCCCGCGGCGACGCGGCGCGCTCGTCGCTCTCGCGGATCAGGGTCTTGGCCGCCGCGACCGCACGCTTGCGGGTGAGTTCGGTGAGCCCGCTGGCAGCCTCCAGATAGGCGCGTACCACGTCGACGACCATAAGAACGTACTCCTCGAAAGAATCCAGGTGTGCCGGCGGCGATGCCCGAGGCGGGAAGACCCGGGGAAAAAACTACCCCCATCTCTGCTCTCGCGAGGCCGAACCGCAACGAACCCCGCCCTCTCCCCGCTTCTGTCCTTCTTGTCACGGATGAGGTGCGGCTCGCCCTCGCACCCCCTTGGGGCATGATGAGAGGTATGGCCAACGTTGAGGAATGCCGCACCGCCGTCGACCGCATCTCCGACCGGATCAGCCGGCTCGACGAGGCGCAGCGGCGCGCGCACATCGTGGAGCGGACGATCAGCCTGACCGTCAGCGATCTGGGGACCGTCTTCACGATGCGGCTGACCCCCGGGGGCCTCACCGACGTCGTCGACGCCACGCTCTCCTCCGAGAAGGACCGGGCCCAGGTGCGCATCACGCTCACCAGCGACGACCTGGTGGCGTTGGCCGACGACCGGCTGGACTACGCCAAGGCCCTGCTGACCGGCCGGGTCAAGGTGAAGGCGAGCCTCGGCGACCTGGCGCGGCTGCGCAAACTGCTGTAGCCGCCGTGCTTCCCGGCCACCGTGCCCGTCTCCGGATATCGTGCTGAAATGCCGGACCCTGCGGCAGACGTCCTCTGCATCGCCCCGTTCCGCGGACTGCGCTACGCGTCCCCGGACGCCCGTCCGCTCCTCGAAATCCCCGTCCCGGACCTGGCTCGGGCTCTGGCTCCTCCCTACGACGTGCTGAGCGCCGACGCCGTCACCGACCTGGTCCGCGCCGAGCCCCGCAACGCCGTCCGGCTGACCCTGCCGCCGACGGCGGACGCGCGCAGCGGACTGTGCGGCCCCGACCGCTACGCGCGGGCCGCGCGCACCCTGCGCCGCTGGATCGCCGAGGGCGTCCTCGTCCACGACGTCGAGCCCGCACTGTACGTCTACGAGCAGACCACCCCCGACGGCGACCGCCAGCGCGGTCTCCTCGGCGCGCTCCGCCTCCCCCCGCCCGGGGGCCGGGCGGTCCGCGGCCACGAGGACGTCCTCGACACCGCCGTGGCCGACCGGGTCCGCCTGATGGAGCGGACCCGCGCGAACCTGGAGCCGATCTTCCTGCTCTACCGGGGCGGCACCGGAGCCTCCCGCGGCACGGCCGGCAGGCTCGCCGCGGCCCCGGTCCCGGGTGTCCCGCTGACCGACACCGTGACCGGCGACGGGGTGCGCCACCGGCTGTGGGCGCTCACCGACCCCGGACAGCACGCCGCCGTGGCCGCGGACCTGTCGGCCCGCAGCGCGCTGATCGCCGACGGGCACCACCGGTACGCCGCCTACCAGCAACTGCGGGAACGACACCCGGACCAGCCCGCCTGGGCCTACGGGCTCGCCCTGCTCGTCGACTCCGACTCCTTCCCGCCGCGGCTGGACGCCATCCACCGCGTGTTCGACGGGGTGCCGGCAGAGCGGTTGGCGGGCGCGGCCGCCTCCTGGGCCCGGGTGGACGACCTCACCGGCCTGCCTTTCGACGCGTCCGTGTCCCGGCTGGCCGACGCGGCCCGGCGGGGAGCAGCACTGCTGCTGGTCGACGCCCGGAGCCGCTTCCTCGTCCGCGAAGTGGACCGCACCGCTGTGGCTGCTGCTCTTCCGGACCGCTCCGCACGGTGGCGGTCGCTGCCCACCGCGGTGCTGGGCCACCTCCTCCTCCCGGCGTGCGGGCTGCGCGACGAGGACGCCCGCCTGGTCCACGACAGCGCAGCCGAGGCGGTGGACCTGGCCTGCGCGCACCAGGGGTGCGCGGTGCTCCTGCCGCCGCCGCGGATCGACGACGTCTACGCTGTGGTCGCCGACGGCGAACGCACCCCCCGCAAGACGACCTCCTTCGGCCCCAAACCGCGCACCGGCCTGGTGCTGCGCCTTCTCGGAAACGATTCCACCGACCTTTCGGACTGCGACGGGAAACGATGACTCTGCTGGCCGCATCCCGCCCCCTGCACTCGGTCTACGACGCCGCCCTGATCGACCTGGACGGGGTGGTCTACCTGGGTCCGCGCGCGGTACCCGCCGCCCCCGAGGCCGTGGCCAAGGCCCGTACCCAGGGCATGCGGATCGCCTTCGTGACCAACAACGCCTCGCGCACCCCCGCGGCCATCGCCGAGCGCCTCACCGCTCTGGGGATCTCCGCGGTTCCGGAGGAGGTGGTCACCTCGGCGCAGGCCGCCGCCCGCCTGATCGCCGAACGGGTCCCCGCGGGGTCGCCGGTGCTGGTGGTCGGCGACACGGGGCTGCGCCAGGCGGTACGCGCCCACGGACTGCGTCCGGTGACCACCGTGCACGACCGCCCGGTGGCCGTGGTCCAGGGGTACTCCCCCCGGCTCGGGCTCGACCTGGTGGTCGAGGGGGCGCTCGCGGTGGCCGCCGGGGCCCTGTTCGTGGTGAGCAACAGCGACGCCACCGCCCCCATGGGCCGCGGCATCCAGCCCGGCAACGGGTCCTTCGCCCGGGTGATCGCGCACGCCACCCGGCAGGAGCCGCTCGTGGCAGGCAAACCGGAGCGGCCCCTGCACGAGGAGGGCGTGCGTCGCACCGGGGCCGTCAACCCGCTGGTGATCGGCGACCGCCTGGACACCGACATCGAGGGCGCGCACCGGCGCGGCGCGCACAGCATGCTGGTGCTGACCGGGGTGACCACACCCGCGGACCTCCTGCTGGCCCCGCCCGAGCACCGCCCCTCCTACCTCGCCTACGACATCGGCGGGCTCAACCAGACGCACCCCGAGGTCGTGTGGGGCGGCGGAAGCGCGCGCTGCGGAGGATGGACCGCCACGGCGGAGGGGGAGCGCCTGCGGTTGCAGGGCTCGGGGGAGCGCCTGGACGGCCTGCGTGCCCTGTGCGCGGCCGTCTGGCACGGCGGTCACACCCCCTCCGCCGCTTCACTGCGGGAGGTCACCGCCGTCCTGGGTTGGTGATCCGGCACCGGATCCGCTGTCCCGACGCGGTGTGCGGTCTTGGCCTCCACCTCGAACACGCTGGCCACACCGTTGGCGGAACGCCAGAATCGCCTCCGCAGCGCTCCGGTGACCTGGACCGTGTCGCCGATGCGCCAGTCCCGGGTGAGTTCCACCATGTCCCTGCGGAAGCTGACGCAGGTGATCGGGTCGGCCTCCTGCCGGGCGCGCTTTTCGGCCCGGGGCCGGTTCACCGAGATGCGCCAGGTCACCAACTGGTCCCCGCTGGGCAGCTCGCGCACCGACGGCTCGGCGATGACCCGCCCGGCAAGCAGGACCTCGTTGCGGTGCTCGACCTCTGTCCGCGCCTGCGGCTGGGCGCTCTCGTCCGCGCGGAGGGGGGCCGAGACCGGTGGGGTGCTGTGCATGTGGTGTTCCTCCTCAGGAGTTCCGGTGGCGCCCGCGCGTTGTGCTCTGCGGCGCCTTCACTCCTTTCCAGAGTCGTCCGAACACCCTGGGTGAGCAAAACCGAATCTGGGGCCTGTGGAAAACGTCGGCGGTCCCGCACGGGCACCCTGGGGCCGCACCCCGGGAACAGCGTGAACTAGATTCGGACTCGGTCAGCGTGACAGCGGCGAGAGGAGCGGAGCATGACGGAGCGGGCGACGGCGCCCGCCGACGGGGACATCGTCCCGCTCGGCGACGAGATCTTCGCGATCGACACCAGGATGGCGGGGGTCCGGGGGATCACGTCCAGCTACCTGATCCGCTCGGAGCGTCCCTGCGTCGTGGAGGTCGGCACCGCGGGGTCGGCTCCGGTGCTCCGCGACGCGCTGCACTCCCTGGGGGTGGAGGCGCAGGACCTGGCCACCGTGGTGGTCACCCACATCCACCTGGACCACGCGGGCGGCGCAGGCCGGATCGCCCAGATGTTCCCCAACGCCGAGATCGTCGTGCACGAGCGCGGCGCCCGTCATCTCGCCGACCCGTCCCGTCTCATGGGCAGCGCCCGCATGGTGTGGGGCGACCGTCTGGACGTGCTGTTCGGTGAGATGGTGCCGACCGAGGCGCCCCGGATCCGGGCGGTGACCACCGGAGACGTGATCGACCTGGGCGCGGGCCGCTCCCTGACCGCCCACTACTCCCCCGGACACGCCAAGCACCACGTCGGCCTGGTGGACTCCGCCACGGGAGACCTGTACGTGGGCGACGCAGCGGGCATGTACAACCCGCACACCGGCGACCTGCGCCCGGCCACCCCGCCGCCGGACTTCAACCTGGAGGCGGCGCTGGGCTCGCTGCGGCTGTTCCGCGACATCGGACCGCAGCGTCTGATGTTCTCGCACTTCGGCGCGGTCGACGAGGTCGATCCGCTGCTGGAGCGTGCAGTGGAGGAGCTGCGGGTGTGGGTGGAGACCGTGCGGGAGTCGCACGACACCGGCGGCGACCTGGACCACGCGGTCGCCATGGTGCGCGAGCGCGTGCTGGAGCGGTACCGTCCGGCTCCCCCGGAGATCCCGCAGGAGACGCAGGAGATCCTGGAGACGCTCAGCGGGGCGGAGAGCAACGTCTCCGGCATCCTGCACTGGCTGGACCGGCTCAAGGCGGAGCAGGACGCGGCGGGCCGCGAACCGGCCGGCTGAGGCCGCGAATCCCGGCACGCGGAACCGATCCGCCGTAGGGTCGTGGGGTGAGCCTCGTACTGCGCCCCTTCCGTGCCACCGACGCGCCCGCCGTCCTCGATCTCAGCAGGCAGGTCCTCCCCCACCTGGTCGACGACGCGGCAGCACTGCGGGAGCGGGTGGCGGCCCTGTCGGGCAGCGGCCGGGCCGTGTTCACGGTGGCGGAGCTCGACGGCGTCGTCGTGGGCCACGCAGCGGCCGAACTGGACCGGGAAGGGCCCCGGCCTGACGGAGGCGTGGTGAGCGTGACCGTCGGACGGCGCCACCGGGGCCGGGGCGTGGGCGGTGCGCTGCTGCGCCCGATGGAGCGCTACGCCGTCGACGCGGGCGCGACCGTGCTGCGCGCCGTCGTCCAGGACACGCCGGAGTCCGTGCGCTTCGCCGAGCGTCGCGGTTACGTCCGCCGCTCCGGAACCTGCTTCCAGGAGCTCGTCCTGGCCGAGCTGCCTCCGCTTCCCTCTCCGCCGCCGGGCGTCCGGCTGTCGACCTACCGGGCCTTCCTCGCCGACCCGCACCCGCTGTATGCCGTGGAGGAGTCCGCGGCCCGCGACGAGCCCGCTTCCGGGTTCCCGCACCAGCCCCTCTCCTACACGGACTGGCTGGCCGCCGTGTGGCGGAACCCGCTGCTGGACCTGGACCTCAGCGCGGCGGTGGTGCTGGACGGCCGTCCGGTGTGCATCGTCACGCTGCTGGCCTCAGGGGAGGCGGTGTACTCGGTCATGACCGGGACCTCGCCCGGATACCGCAACCGTGGTCTGGCCGGATACGCCAAGAGCGCCGCGCTGCACCGGGCGCGGGAACACGGTTTCCGGGTGGCGCTGACCGGGAACGCCGAGGAGAACTCCCCCATCCTCGCGTTGAACGCGCGCCTGGGCTACCGGCCCGTGGCGAGGGAGTTCCTGTACGTCAAGGCGGTGTCCCCGGACGGGCGGCGCTGACCCCCTCTCCGGGTCAGGGCGCCCCGGGCAGGCCGAGTTCGGTGAGCAGGTAGGCGTACAGGCCGTCGGTGAAGGACAGGTCGGGCGGCAGCACGTCGAAGGCCCGGACTTCCACGGTCTCGTGTTCTCCGGTCAGTGGCGCCAGGGACGCCAACTGGGCGCAGGTGACCACGGTCGTGTGCCCGTCGGGCAGCACGTAGTAGCCGACGGCCCGCAGGTCCGTCAGCTCCGCTCCGGCTTCCTCTCTTGCCTCGCGCCGTGCCGTGGCCTCGATGTCCTCTCCGGCTTCGGCGTGCCCTCCCGGGAACTCCCAGGCGCGGTCGCGGTGGCGGACCATGACGGGCCTGCCGTCGCAGAAGAGCAGGACGACGACGGAGTCGTGGGCGGCGGGCAGGTGCCCGAGGCGGACGGTGGCCCCGTTCAACGGGGGCGGGTCTGCTGTCATGGAACGGTGGTCGTCTCGCTGCGGGGCGGCTTCGCCCTGCCCGGCTGCGCCGAGGCGGGGCGGAACCGTGCGCTCTCCGTGTGCCGGTGGAGGCGTCCCGGACCGGTGGGCGTCCGCTGCTGCGCCGTGGACGCCCACCGGGGCCGGTCTGCCGGCGCTACTCCTTTTCTGCCGCGTCGTCCCGACCGTCGTCCGCTTCCGCGGGGTCGTCGAAGTCGGGATCCTCCGCGTCGCTCCACACCACGTCGTCGTCGACGTCGACGATCTCCAGCCCTTCCAGGGCGGCGAGCCGCTCGTCGGCGTCGGTCAGACCTTCCTGGTCCACGGCTGAGGCACGGGCGAAGTACTCGCGCGCTTCCTCCTTGCGCCCCAGTTCCGCGAGGACGTCGGCGTAGGCGTAGAAGAGCCGTGCCGCCCAGGGGCGAGCACGCCGTTCCTTGAGCTGCGGACACTGGAGTTCCACCAGAGCCCCCTGGAGGTCGCCCATGTCGCGGCGCGCCCCCGAGGCGACGATGCGCAGCTCGACCTGCTCGGCCGTGTCCAACCGGTCGAGCGGGGCCTCGTGTGCGATCTCCAGCGCCCGTTCAGGGCGTCCGATGCCCCGCTCGCAGTCGGCGATCATGGGGAGGTAGGTGTCCTGGCCGGTGATACGGCGCGCGGCGCGCAGCTCCGACAGCGCCTCCTGCCACTTGCCCACGGTGTAGGCGGCGACGCCGGCCGCCTCACGGACCGCGCCGACCCGGGAGGCTCTGCGACGGGCGTAGAGAGCGTGCTGGTAGGCGCGCTCGGGATCCTGGTTGAGCAGGTCTCCCGCGGCGACCAGGTGTTTGGCCACCAGGTCGGCCAGCGACTTGGGGAGTGTGCGCAGTTCGTTGCGGATCTCCTGGTCCAGGCGGTGCACGAGCGCGTTCTCGGGGAGTTCCGGAGCCACTTCTTTCGAGCTCTCCGGCTCCTCCACCGGCTGCTTCTTCAGCTCCTCGTCTCCCTGGTCTCGACGGGGACGGTCGAAACGGCCGCTGTCGGCGCGTCCTCGGCGGTCACCACGGCCCTGGTCGTACGGTCGACCGCGCCGGGGCCCGCCGCTCCGGCCGCGGAACTCCTCGTTTCCGGAGCGTTCGCGGCGGTCGCCGTCCCTGCGGTCCTCACCGGAGCGACGCCGCTGCTGGCGCTGGTCGCCCTGCCCGGCATCCCGGTTCTGCCAGGACCGGTGGCTCCGGCCGGAGCCACCCCGCCCGCCACCGTGACCGGCCTGGGAACCCCCGCGTCGTCCTTGACCTTGGTCGCCAGATCGGAAACCTTTCCGGTTTCGGGCTCCGGAGCCGTCGCGCCTCTCCGATCGGCTGTCGTCAGTCATGTTCCGTCCGTAAACAGTCAAAAACGCTGCCACTTCCCCGTAGCAGCGCGAAGTGATTCAAAGATGCAGGTCAACTCTACGATATCGGTGAATCCTGCACAGTGTGCAAAGGCAAGCGAAAGGGGGGGTTGTCCTGTCGGG
>NZ_KQ950180.1:1444254-1471109 GCF_001517975.1 Thermobifida cellulosilytica TB100 | reverse complement strand
GAACCCCCACCCCCACTCAGAAGGCGGAAGGAGCCAAAACAACACAAACTCGGCTGTAAAGACAAACAAACACGCGCTGTTGAGTTCTCAAGAAACAACCGCCGACCGTCTACAAGAACCCCCACCCACGAGGGCCTCTTCCCCAGCCACGGCAACCGCATCAGATTGTCAACCCCACCGGCAGCCCGAAAACCACCGGAAGGGACCGCCCGGAGCCTCCCCGCGAAACCCTCCGCAGTTCCGCTCCGTTCTGTCCTGAACTTTACCGGGTTTCTCCAGAACCGCCAAATCGGCGTTTCCGAAGCCTTTCCGGAAGAACAGAACATGGCCTTTGCCGCCATTTCCTCGCGGCACACCAATTATGCCAGAGGTAAATGGCGCTCAAGACCGTGGGGTGTCGGGCCCGTCCGCCAGAGCGGCGTCCGGTTCGCCCAGAGAGGTCGTCCCCGATCCCGGGCTGCACCACAGGCTTCAGGGCGACTTGATCCAAGGTAGTCGCCCCCTGAGACAGAGGCAAACAAGAAAGCGGTGAGCTGGGTCACATCTGCTTCTCGTCCAGGAGAACGGCCTGCTCAGCGGCCCACGGACTGATGCTCCAGGGGGCGTTCCTGGCCATGGCGACAAAGGTCTGCCAGTCCACCCACTGCCAGTCCATGACCTCCGCCGGATCGGGCCGGGGGTCGTCGTCCGCCGAGGCGACGTACACGGGACAGACCTCGTTCTCCACCACGCCGCTCGCGTCGACGGCCCGGTACCGGAACTCCGGCAGGGCCAGGCGCAGCCCTGTCACGTGCAACCCGAGCTCCTCGCGCACCCTGCGGTGCACGGCCTCGGCGACGGGCTCCCCCGGTCCCGGGTGGCCGCAGCAGGAGTTGGTCCACACCCCGGGCCAGGTCTGCTTGCCCAGAGCGCGCCGGGTCACCAGCAGACGGCTGCGCGAATCAAAGATGTAACAGGAAAAAGCCAGGTGGAGCGGGGTGCTTTCGTGGTGTACCCCGCTCTTGGCCGCGGCGCCGATGGGGCGGTGCCGCTCGTCGAGCAGGACCACCTCCTCCCGCCCGGCCGTGTCTACAGGACTACTCATCACTCTCTCTTCCGACTCTCCCCGAGGTTACCTGCCAGCACCCATCTCATTACTTAGAGTGATAGATCGAATGCAGTGAGTTTCTGCTGTTCCACGGCGGCGCCGCCCTGCCCACCTTCCGGTGGCACCGCCACCTCGCCGGGGAGGCTTCATGCGCACCGTGAGCGGACCGACCGACCACGTCGTGGTGGTGGGAGCGGGGCTGTCCGGCCTCGCCGCGGCCCTGCACCTGCTGGGCGCGGGGCGCCGGGTGACCGTGGTCGAACGGGAGGAGTACCCGGGCGGCCGCGCCGGACGGCTGGACCTGGACGGGTTCCGCATCGACACCGGGCCGACCGTGCTCACCATGCCGGAGCTGCTCGACGAGGCGCTGGCCGCGGTGGGCGAGTCCGTCTCCGACCGCCTCGACCTGGTGAAGCTGTCCCCGGCCTACCGGGCGGTGTTCCCCGACGGCTCCACGCTCGACGTGCACACCGACGCCGCCGCCATGGCCGAGGAGGTCGCGCGGGTGTGCGGCCCCCGCGAAGTCGACGGCTACCTGCGGCTGCGCACGTGGCTGCGGGAGCTGTACGAGCTGGAGACGGCCCGGTTCATCGACGCGAACTTCGACTCCCCGTTCACCCTGCTCTCCCCCGAACTGGTCCGCCTGGCGGCCCTCGGCGGCTTCCGGAGCCTGGCCTCGGCGGTCGGACGGTTCGTCCGGGACGAGCGGCTGCGCCGGGTGTTCTCGTTCCAGTCCCTGTACGCGGGGGTGCCGCCGCACCGCGCCCTGGCCGCCTACGCGGTGATCGCGTACATGGACACCGTCGCCGGCGTCTACTTCCCGCGCGGCGGCATGCGCACCCTGGGCGAGGCCCTGGCCGGGGCGGCGGCCAAGGCCGGTGCGGAGCTGCACTACGGGCGTGCCGTGACCCGGCTGGAACGGCGCGGAGACCGGGTGACCGCGGTGGTCCTGGCCGACGGGGAACGGGTGCCCTGCGACGCGGTGGTGCTGACCGTGGAGCTGCCGCTGGCCTACCGGCTGCTCGGGCGGACCCCGTGGCGGCCGGTCCCCCTGCGGTTCGCGCCGTCGGCGGTGGTCCTGCACGCGGGGACCGACCGGGCCTGGCCCCTGCTGGACCACCACACCCTCCTGTTCGGCGCGGCGTGGCGGCGCACGTTCACCGAGATCACCCGGCTCGGGCGGCCGATGAGCGACCCGTCGCTGCTGGTGACCCGGCCGACGGCGACCGACCGCGGCCTGGCCCCTCCGGGGCGGCACCTGCTCTCCGTGCTGGCGCCCTGCCCGAACCTGCGGACCGGACCGCTGGACTGGTCCTCCTTCGGTCCCCGCTACCGGGACCACCTGGTGGCGGTGGTGCAGGCCCGCGGTCTGACCGGATTCGGCGAGTCCGTTCTGGTCGAGCGGCTGGTGACCCCGGAGGACTGGTCGCGGCAGGGGCACGCGTTCGGCACCCCGTTCAGCACGGCGCACACCCTCGCCCAGACCGGGCCGTTCCGGCCGCGCAACCTGGTGGCGGGCACCGCCAACGCGGTGCTGGCCGGCTGCGGGACCACTCCCGGCGTCGGACTGCCCACGGCCCTGGTCTCGGGGAAGCTCGCCGCGGCCCGCATCACCGGGGGCTCCGCGGCCGCCACCCGGACCACGGTCACGGCCCCGGGGAGGCGGCGGTGAGGCGGGAGCTGCGGGCCGCGGGCATCACCGACCCCCGCCTGTGCGCGGACTACGCGCACTGCCGGGAGCTGCACGCCCGGCACGGGCGCACCTACTACCTGGCGACGCTCACACTGCCGCCGCAGCGGCGGCCCGCGATCCACGCCCTCTACGGCTTCGCCCGCTGGGTGGACGACGTGGTCGACGACCTGGACGGCTCCGTTCCCCCGGCCGCGCGGGCGGCCGTGCTCACCCGCCTCGACGCGGAGCTGACCGCGGCGCTGTCCGGCGGGACGAGCTCGGAACCGGTGGTCAGGGCGGTCGCGGACACCGCGCTGCGGTACGGGATCGGCGCCGAGCTGTTCGCGGCGTTCCTGCGCTCCATGCGGATGGACCTGACCGTGACCGGCTACGCGACCTTCGCCGACCTGCGCGGCTACATGTACGGCTCGGCCGCGGTGATCGGCCTCCAGGTGCTGCCGGTCCTGGGCACGGTGGTGCCCCTGCCGCGCGCCGCCCCGCACGCGGCGGCGCTGGGCGAGGCGTTCCAGTTGACCAACTTCCTGCGCGACGTGGCCGAGGACCTGGACCGGGGCCGGGTCTACCTGCCCGAGGACGTGCTGGAGCAGCACGGGGTGGACCGGGACCTGCTGGTGTGGTGCCGTACCCGGCGGCGCGGGGACCCCCGGGTGCGCGACGCGCTGGCCCACCTGGTGGCGGTGAACCGGAGCGGCTACCGGGAGGCGGAACCGGGGATCGCGATGCTCGACCCGGTGTCGCGGCCGTGCGTGGCCACGGCGTTCACGCTCTACCAGGGGATTCTCGACGTGATCGAAGCGGCCGACTTCGACGTGTGGAGCTGCCGCCACACGGTGCCGAGGCGGCGGCGCGCGCGGGTGGCGGTCCCGGCGTTCGGCCGGGCCGTGCTGAGCCGCGTCGCCGCGGCGCGGCGGACTGCTGGGGGTGCGGCGCCGCGGACGGGCGGCGCCCGGATTCCGGGGAGGAGCTGAGATGTCCGAGGACCTGTCGCCTCGGCGGCTGCCGCTGCGCAGGCTGCCGCGGGGCCGGTGGGAACGCCAGGAGCCGTCGTGGCGGGGGGCGCGTCCGAGCCTGATCGAGGGGGCGTTGAAGCGGGCGCTGGCCCGGCCGTCGGGGAACTGGTTCGTGCTGGCGGCGAGCGCGCAGATCCGCCAGGGGAGGCCGTTCGGCCGGATGGTGGCGGACGTCGAGGTGGTGGCGTGGCGGACCCGGGACGGGAAGGTGCACGCCGCTCCCGGAGCCTGCCCCCACCTGGGTGCCCCGCTGTGCCGGGGCGCGGTCCACGGGGACCGGCTGGTGTGCCGCTGGCACGGCCTGTCGCTGGGGTCGGAGGGCTTTCCGGGCTGGTCGCCGTTTCCCGTCCACGACGACGGGGTGCTGGTGTGGGTGCGCCTGGACGCGGCGGGCGGCGAGGAGCCGCTGCCCGCGCCGGTGCTGCCGGAGCGTCCGGACGCGGCGCGGGCGCTGGCCGCGGTGGAGACGATGGCCGGGCGGTGCGAGCCGGAGGACGTGGTCGCCAACCGGCTGGACCCGTGGCACGGTTCGTGGTTCCACCCGTACTCGTTCGTGGGCCTGGAGGTGGTCGAGGCCCCCGAGGAGGGGGTGTCCGACGCCGAGGACCGGTTCGTGGTGGACGTGTCGTTCAAGGTGGCGGGCCGGTTCGGGGTGCCGGTGCGGGCGGAGTTCCGCTGTCCGGAGCCGCGCACCGTGGTCATGCGCATCCTGCGGGGGGAGGGTGCGGGCAGCGTGGTGGAGACGCACGCCACCCCGCTCGGCAGGGACCGGCGCGGGGTGCCGCGCACGGCGGTGATCGAGGCGACGGTCGCCACGTCGGAGCGCCCCGGTTTCGGGGTGGCGCGGCGGCTCGCCCCCCTGGTCCGCCCGGTGATGCGGTCCGCGGCGCGGCGGCTGTGGCGGGACGACCTCGCCTACGCCGAACGCCGCTACGCCCTGCGCTCCTCGGGACGCTGGCCGTCCTGACCAGGGTCTTTCCCGGAGCGGCCCGCCCTCGTTTCCCCGTGGCGGGGGCGGGCCGCGTTCTCGTGTCCGGTCACCCTTCGACCAGGTCCTGCCCCGGGTAGCGGTCGGCCGTGGCGGCGGGGACCGCGAAGAGGGCGCTGCCCTCGTGCCGGGTGTAGCGGTTGAGGGCGTCGCCCTGCTCGACGAGGCTGCGCTGCACCGGCACGAATCCGGTGGCGGGGTTGCCCTGCCAGGCCATGAAGAGCAGTCCGGCGTCGCGGACGCCGTCGTCACGCCAGCCCTCGTCGTAGTTGTAGCCGCGGCGGACCATGCGCGCTCCCAGGTTGTTCTCCGGGTTGGCCAGCCGCACGTGCGCGTCCTCGGGGATGACGAGCCGTCCGTCCGCGTCGCGGGCGGTCAGGACGACGGGGTCGGTCTCCTTCTCCCCGCCCAGGGGCGCCCCCGTGTCGAGGTGGCGGCCGATCACGCGTTCGCGGTCGGGCACGTCCAGGCGCCGCCACTCGTCCAGCAGCATCCGGATGCGCCGCACCACCAGGTAGCTGCCCCCGTCCATCCAGGCGTGGGCGGGGTCGTCGGCCGGCGGCGCGGTCACGGTCCGGGTGAACAGCGGGTGGTCCTGCGCCGGGTTGGCGGTTCCGTCGATCTGCCCCATGAGGTTGCGCGGGGTGGCGTCGGGGTCCTGGGCGGCGGCCGCGGTGCGGCGGAAGCCGCGCAGCGACCAGCGCACCGTCGTGGTCGGCGCGGTCGCCGCGACCAGTTCGTCGACCGCGGCGGCCAGCACCATGGGGTCCTCGGCGCCGACCTGGAGCATCAGGTCTCCGCCGCACCACCGGGGGCGCAGGTCGTCGGTGGCGAACTCGGGCAGGTCGGCGAGGGCGTCGGGGCGGCGGTCCGCCGCGTCCATCGCCTCCAGCAGGGAGCCGCCGATGCCGATGGTGACCATGAGGGAGGCGGGCAGCAGTCCGGCGGAGGCCGCCCCCTCGGGGCCGTCGGCGTGCAGCCGGGCTGCGTGCTCGGCCCAGGTGCGCAGCGCGGTGGCTGCGCCCTCGCGGGCGGCCGCGGGTTCCGCGCGGGCCGGTTCGGCCAGGTCGAACGCGATGACGTGGACGAACGCGGGCGCCCGCCCGGAGATTCCGGGCTGGGGCGCGGCGTTGGCGTCGGCCCGCCGACGGGCCATGTCCAGGCGCTGCGCGTCGACCGGGTCGGGCTGCTCGGAGTCGGAGTCGGGCAGGAGGGGCCGGACGGCCTCTCCCGCCGCCATGCCGAGGCCCGCGCCGGTCAGCGCCGCCGCGCCCAGTCCGGCGAGGAAGCCCCGGCGGGAGGAGCCCGCCGGGGTCGGCTCCGGTCCGGTCACGGCTCTTCCGTCTCCCGGTGGTGGCCGCCGGTGCGCTCCAGCACCGGGGCGTCGACCTGGACGGTCTCCCCGTTGTCGAAGGTCAGGGTGATGGTGGCGGTGTCGCCGACCTCCGGGGGGTTCGCCATGTCGAGCACCATGAGGTGGAACCCTCCGGAGGCGAGTTCCACGGTCGCGCCCGCGGGGACCGGGATGGCGTCGACCGGGGTCATCCGCGACGCGCCGCTCTCGGTGGTCTCCACGGTGTGGAGCTCGGTCCGGTCCGACAGGGACGTGGCCGCCCCGGTGAGGGCGACGTCCTCGTCCCCGTGGTTGGTGACGGTGAGGTATCCGGCGGTCATCGACGGCTGGGCGGGCTCGGCCAGCCAGGCGTCGGCGACGGTGAGGTCGCCGGCCTCGGCGCTGCCCTTGGCGGGGGTCTCGGCGTGCTCGGCGGCGCCGTGGGAGGGTTGCGCGTGCTGGTCCGCGGCCTGGCCGCCGCAGCCGGACAGGGCGAGCACGGCGGCGGCGCCGAGGGCGAGCAGGGCCTGGGTAGAGGCGTTCATGGATGGTCTCCGTGAGGTCTGTGGTCCGTGGCTCAGAGCTGTTCGGCGAGCAGGCCGGGCAGGACGGCGCTCATCTGCTCGCCCGAGGTGCCGGGGTCGAAGAACCCGACGGCGTCACCGCCGGGGCGCAGGACCGCGACCCGCTCGCCGTGGGTGACGAGGTAGTTGCCGTCGGTCTGCTCGGGCGGCTCCACGGGGATGCCGTAGGCCTGGGCCGCCTGGACCACGTCGTCGATGGGGCCGATCACGCCCAGGAAGTCGGGGTCGAAGCCGGTCAGCCAGGTGCGCAACTGCTCGGGGGTGTCGCGGGCCGGGTCGGTGCTCACCATGACCACGTCGACCCGTTCGCCGTCCGCGCCGAGGCGGGTGACCGCGTCGGCGATGTCGGCCATGGTCGTGGGGCACACGTCGGGGCAGCTCGTGTAGCCGAAGTAGAGCAGGGTGAGGCGCCCCTCGGCGGCGTCGGTGAACGACCACGGCTCGTCGTCCACGGTGCGGAACTCGTGGTCCGGCGCGGTCATCGGGGTGTCGGCCAGGTCGAGGTAGTAGTCGAACTCGCCGCGCTGCGGGCTGCCCGCGCTGTCGGCCTGGCCGCATCCGGCGACGGCGAGCACGGCGGCCGCCGCGAGCACCGCCGCGCCCCGCCGCACCCCGTTTCGGACGCGCCGATATCCCGGTTTCTGGGAAATAGGGATGTTGTGGGAGATGATGGAGATGTGAGGTGCATCGACTGTCGAACCGCTCTTTCCGCCGAAATCGACGGGGAGACGCCGAGCCACTCCCCGGAACAGGTCCGCGCCCATCTGCGCGAGTGCGCGGAGTGTGGTGTCTGGCTCTCCGCAGCTCGAGGGCTGCATCGGCTGGTCGGCGCCACGTTGGCCGCCGGTTCGGGTGGGGACGAGCTCTTCGGGGAGCGGCCCCGCGGTTAGCCCCCTGTACCGGTCTGCACCGGTCTGGCTGGTCATGCTGGTTCTTCTCCTCGGGTCGGCCCGCGGCGTGCCGGGTTTCGGGCACGCGCGGGACGGCCGCGGCGCGTCCGCGCGCGGCCTGGACACGGGTCCGTGGGTCAGGCGATCCGAGGAGTCGGCGGCCCGCGCCGGATGACCGCGTACCGCAGCACCGCGTCGGCGGCGGGAGACGGCTCGTCCCCGCCGCCGAGCCGTTCCGGCCCGGCCGGGAGCGGCAGGGCGGGGGGCGCGGCGGGCGGCCGGAAGGCGTCGGCCAGCAGGGTGCGCAGTCCGCGGGCGAGCCGGAAGGCCGCGGCCTCGCCGCGGCGCAGCCACAGCGCGCAGACCAGGGCCGCGACCAGGTGGGCGGCCAGCATGCCGGGGGAGAGGTCCTGACCGGCCGCGGCGGCGGGAGCCGCCGCCGGGTGGCCGGGGTGGGCGGCGCCGGATTCGGTCAGCGCGAAGACGAAGTGCAGGGCGAGCTGCCCCCACAGCATCCACCCCAGGACGGCGCCGCCGCCGCGCTCGCGGCCCGCGAGGCCCCATCCGGCGGCCAGCATCAGCGCGGAGCCGAGGAGCATTCCGGCGGGGGGAACGTCGTGGCCGGACTGGAGGGCGTGTCCGTTGGCGGACACGCCGACGGACACCGCGGCGAAGACCCCGGCGCGGATGAGCCTGGCGGGTGACGTTCCGTGCACAGCACTCCTATCGTCGCACCGGTGTTGCGCAGGTGCGCTCGGGGGTGGGGAAAGCGCACTGGCGGAACGGATACGGGTGGGGGTATTGTTGGAGCAGAAGAGGTGATGGCTGTGGAGATGAGACCCGAACTGGTCGGCGACGCTCTGACCAGGCTGCGTCGTGCGCACGGACAGCTCGGCGGGGTCATCGCGATGATCGAGGCCGGCGAGGACTGCGCCGCCGTGCTGACCCAGCTCGCCGCGGTCTCGCGCGCGCTGGACCGGGCCGGGTTCAAGATCGTGGCCAGCGGTCTGCGGCACTGCCAGGCGGCGCGCGAGCGCGGCGAGGAGCCGCCGATGAGCGAACAGGAGTGGGAGAAGCTCTTCCTCTCCCTGGCCTGAGCGCCGTGGCGCGCGGTCCGGGGCCGGACCGTACGCTTCCCGTCGTTCCCGCCACAGCCCTGCCTGCCATATACCCCCGGGGGTGTGAGGGCGAGAGGGTCCCGGAGCTCCGGCGGGCCGGCCGGTCGCCGCCCATACGGCACCGGCCCGCCGGTCTCCACCACGGCCCGCCTCTGCCCGCACCATACCCCCACCCGTATCAAGTGACAGAGAGGTTGCCCATGGACCGTCCGCTCCCCGCGTCCCTGACCCCCGACCAGGTGAGGGAACTCCAGGAGCGCGATCCCCGGACGCGGCTGATCGACGTGCGCTCTCCCGGCGAGTTCGCCGGGGCGCACATCCCCGGCTCCCGCAACGTTCCGCTCGACCTGCTCCGCGAGCGCCGGCGCGAGCTGCGCGCCGCCCACGACGACCCGGTGGTGCTGGTGTGCCGCTCGGGGATGCGCGCCGAGCAGGCCCGCGCCCTGCTGGAGGACAGCGGGCTGGCACGGATCAGCGTGCTGCGCGGCGGCATCACCGAGTGGCAGCGCGCCGGTGCGCCCCTGAACCGGGGGTCGGGAGGCCCCTGGGCGATGGAGCGCCAGGTGCGCCTGGCCGCCGGATCGGTCGTGCTCGCCTCCGTCGCGGCCAGCGCCGTGTTCGAGCCGCTGAAGTGGGTGGCCGCGGCCCTGGGGGCCGGGCTGGTCCTCGCGGCGCTCACCGACACCTGTCTGCTGGGGCGGCTGCTGGCGCTGCTGCCCCACAACCGGGCCGCCTCCCGCGCCGCCCCGGCGGCGCTGAGCGCGCTCACCGGTCCCGCCCCCGCGACGCGGGACTGACCGTGGCGGCCTCGGCGGCGCTCTTCGGCGCCCTGGTCGGCCTGCTGCTCGGCCTGCTCGGCGGCGGCGGATCCGTCCTGGCGGTGCCCGCGCTGGTCTACGGGGTGGGGCTGCCGCTGTCGGCGGCCGTCCCGGCCTCCCTGGTCGTGGTGGGCGCGTCGGCGGCGACCGGCCTGCTCGCCCGGCTCCGCAGCGGCCTGGTCCGGTGGCGGGTGGCGGTGGTCCTCGGACTGGCCGGACTGCCCGCCGCGCTCGGCGGCGGCGCGGTGGGGCGGCTGCTCCCCGACCGCTGGCTGGCGCTCGGCTTCGCGGCGCTCATGGTCGCGGTGGCCGTACGCATGCTGCGTCCCGCGGCCTCCGAGGGCGGGGCCTGCCGCGACGGGAGCGGCGCGGCGGACCGGCGCCGGTGCCTGGCCCGGGCGGTGCCGGTGGGCGCGCTGGCGGGGTTCCTGACCGGCCTGTTCGGCGTCGGCGGCGGCTTCGTCGTCGTCCCCGCGCTGAGCGTGGGCCTGGGACTCGCCGCGGCCGAGTCGGTGGCGACCTCGCTGGCGGTCGTCGCCCTCAACTCCGCCTCCGGGCTCGCCGCGCACTCCTGTTCCCTGGCCGGTCCCGACCTGCTGGCCGTGGCGGTCTTCGCGGGCAGCGCGATGGCCGCCTCCCCCGCCGCCGGGGTCCTGGCCGCGCGGGCGCCCGCCGCCCTGCTGCGGCGTGGCTTCGCCGTCCTGGTCCTCGCCGTCGCCGCGGGGATGGCGGCGGTGTCCCTGACCGCTCCCGAACTGCTTCCGTGACCGGTGCCGGGAGGGACTCCCGGCCCGCGGCACGGACACCCGTCGACCCGAGACACCCCCGGGGGTACCAAGGCCCGGGGGAGAGAGGAGGACACGATGCTGTTCACGCAGTACTACCTCGACTGCCTGTCCCATGCGTCCTACATGGTCGCCGACGAGGCCACCGGCCGGGCCGTGGTGGTCGACCCCCGGCGGGACGTCACCGACTACCTCGCGGACGCCGAGGAGAAGGGGCTGACCATCGAGGCGGTCATCAACACCCACTTCCACGCCGACTTCGTCGCCGGACACCTGGAGCTGGCCGAGCGCACCGGGGCGTGGATCGGCTACGGCAGCCGCGCCGAGACCGAGTACCCGAGCCGGAAACTGGCCGACGGCGAGCGGATCGTCCTGGGCGACGTCGTCCTGGAGGTCATGGAGACCCCGGGGCACACCCCCGAGTCGATCAGCATCCTGGTCTACGAGCACGCCGACGACGCCGTCCCCTACGGGGTGCTCACCGGTGACGCGCTGTTCATCGGCGACGTGGGCCGCCCCGACCTGCTCGCCTCGCTCGGCTTCACCGCCGACGAGCTCGGCCGGATGCTGTACGACTCGGTGCAGCGCAAGCTCATGGGGCTCCCCGACGAGGTGCGGGTCTTCCCCGCGCACGGCGCCGGGTCGGCGTGCGGCAAGAACCTGTCCACCGAGCGCTGGTCCACGATCGGCGAGCAGCGCCGCACCAACTACGCCTGCCGCCCGATGGACGAGGAGACCTTCCTCGCCCTGGTCACCGCGGGCCAGCCGGCCGCCCCCTCCTACTTCGCCCACGACGCGGTGCTCAACCGCAGGCAGCGCGAGGTGCTGGACCCCGAGAAGCTCGCGGTGGCCCTCTCCGCCGAGGAGTTCCTGGCGCGGCGGGCCGCCGGGGCGGTGGTCGTGGACTCCCGGGCCCCGCAGGAGTACGCGGCGGGCCACCTGCGCGGCTCCCTCAACGTCCCCGTGGAGGGCCGGTTCGCCGAGACCGCGGGCAGCGTGCTGCGGCCGGGCGTCCCGCTGCTGGTCGTCGCGCCCGAGGGGCGGGAGTCGGAGACCCTGCTCCGGCTGGCCCGGGTCGGCTTCGACACCGCCGTGGGCTACCTGCCGGAACCGGAGAGCGTCCTCGTCTCGGTGCCCGAGGAGGTGGCGCACGCCGCCCGGGTGACCGCGACGGAGCTGGCGGAGCAGTTGCGCGCCGCCACGCCGCCCGTCGTGCTGGACGTGCGCAACCAGGGCGAACGCGAGCAGGGCGCGATTCCCGGGTCACAGCACATCCCGCTCGCGGAGCTGCCCTCCCGGCTGGGCGAGGTGCCCGCCGACCGCCCCGTCGTCGTGCACTGCGCGGGAGGCTACCGCTCCAGTGTCGCGGCCAGCCTGCTGCGGGCCGAGGGCCTGACGGACGTCTCCGACCTGATCGGCGGCTACGCGGCCTTCGCTGCCCTGCACCAGACGGCCTGAGCCGTCCGCCCGGGGCGGGCCCCGTGCGGCCCGCCCCGGGTGTCGACATGTCGACTTGTCGACATTTCGGCGTAGGGGAGGCGGCACAAGCCCTGCACCGGCATGGCAGAAAAGGGGGGAAACTCGTCATTGCTGCCATGAGACGGCGGTCCAATACTGAGGCCATGCCGAACCGCCGCGTTCTGATCGTGCTCTTCGACGGCGTGCAGAGCCTCGACCTCACCGGTCCGCTGGAGGTGTTCAGCGGCGCCAACCGGTACGTGCGCGAGTGCCTGGACGGCGCCGCGGAGTACGAGGTGGCGACCGCCTCCCCCGGCGGCGTCGCGGTCCGCTCCTCCAGCGGGCTGCGCATCCCCCCCGACCTCGACCTCACCGAGGCCCCCGTCCCGCACACCCTGCTCGTGCCGGGCGGCGACGGCACCCGCCTGCCCCAGGACGACCTGGTCGGGTGGCTGCGCGCGCACGCGGGCCGGGCCGAACGGCTCGTCTCGGTGTGCACCGGAGCGTTCCTGCTCGCCGAGGCGGGGCTGCTCGACGGCCGACGGGTCACCACGCACTGGGCGTCCTGCGACACGCTGGCCGAGCGCTTCCCCGGGGTGCGCGTCGACCCCGACCCGATCTTCGTCCGGGACGGCCACGTGGCCACCTCGGCAGGGGTGACCGCCGGGATCGACCTGGCGCTGGCGCTGGTGGAGGAGGACCTGGGCCGGGAGGCGGCGCTCACCGTCGCCCGGTACCTGGTGGTGTTCCTCCGCCGCCCCGGCGGCCAGGCCCAGTTCAGCGCCCAGTTGCGGGCGCAGAGCGCACGGCGCGAGCCACTGCGCGACTTGCAGGGCTGGATCAGCGACCACCCGGGGGCCGACCTGTCGGTGGAGGCGCTGGCCGAACGGGTCGGCCTGTCGCCGCGCCAGTTCGCCCGGGCCTTCACCGCCGAGGTGGGGGTCACCCCCGGCAGGTACGTGGACCGGGTCCGCCTGGAGGCGGCCCGCCGCCTGCTGGAGGACAGCTCCCGCGGGATCGAGCAGGTGGCGCGCGACTGCGGCTACGGCACCCCCGAGGCGATGCGCCGCGCCTTCCTGCGCGTGCTCGGCGTCTCGCCCGCCGAATACCGACGCCGCTTCCGCACGTCGGTGCGGGAGACAACCAGGGAAGGGAGCGGTCATGCAGATCGCCGTCCTGCTCTTCGACCGGCTCACCGCGCTTGACGCGGTGGGGCCCTACGAGGTCTTCGCCCGGCTTCCCGGAACGGAGGTCGTCTTCGTCGGCGAGTCCGTCGGCGAGGTCCGCACCGACACCGGCCGCCTCGGCCTGCGCGTGGACGCGACGCTCGACGAGGTCCCCTCGCCCGACGTCGTGGTGGTGCCGGGCGGGCCGGGCCAGGCCGCGCTCATGGACCACGCCCCCCGTGCTCGACTGGCTGCGCGCCGTGGACCGCACCAGCACCTGGACCGCGTCGGTGTGCACCGGTTCGCTGCTGCTGGCCTCCGCAGGGCTGCTCACCGGGCGGCGGGCCACCTCGTACTGGACGGCGCTGGACCGGCTTTCCGCCTTCGGGGTGACGCCGACGCCGGAGCGCGTGGTGTTCGACGGCAAGTACGTGACCGCGGCGGGCGTGTCCTCCGGCATAGACATGGCCCTCGCCCTGACCGCCCGGATCGCCGACGAGACCGCCGCCCAGACGGCCCAGCTCGGCATCGAGTACGACCCGCAGCCCTCGTTCGCCGCCGGGTCGCCGCGGACGGCGCCGCCCGAGATCGTGGCGGCGCTGCGGGCCTGGCACGCCCAGAACCCCTCGGAGGGGTGAGCGCGCCCGGCGGGGGCCGCGCCGCAGGTCCCCGCCGGCGTTTGCCGTTTCTTTGACGGCATCGGCCTTTGCGGCGCGCGGACCGGGGGAAGCAGGACAGGCCGCTACGGGCCGCTATGGAAGGGCTTCCCATGGAACGCACCGCCGTGGCCGCCGCGGTCACCGGGGGGACCGTCCTCGCCGTCGGTTCCCTCCTCGCCTTCGGCCTGCACGTCCTGCCCGGGAAGGACCTCGGTCCCCGCTCGGCTGCCGGGACCGCGCGCACCCCGGCGGTGTTCGCCCCGGGAGCCGGGTGGACTCCCGAGCCGGACGACTTCCGGGGGGCGACGGCCGTCGCGGGGGACTGGCGGCTGCGCGTCACCGGGGTCCGCGTCGACGGGGACGGGGTGCTCGCCGACGGGCGGGGGAGCGGGGTCCGCGCGCCCCGGGGGGCGGTCTACCAGGTCTTCACCCTGCTGGCCGTCAACCGGGGTGCCGAGCCGATGCGCTTCGCCCCCGCGGGGGCCACCGCGGCCAGTGTCGACGGCCGGACCTTCGCCAACGATCCGGAGGCAGAGCGGGCGCTGTCCGGCGCCGCGGCTCCGCTCCTCGATCCGGGTGCGGCCGCACGGACCGAGGTGGTCTTTCCGACACCGCCGGACGCGCGCCTGTACGAGGTGGTCGTCACGGTCGAGTACGGGGCGGTGTTCGCCAACCTGGAGGCCCGGCGCTGACCTGCCGTGCGCCGGGGCGTCTCGTCACCGTTGCGGGGGACGGAGCCACTCGGGGCCGCCGTCGTCCTCGTCGTCCTCGTCGTCCGGGCTGTTCACGAGGGTGCCGGTGCGCGGCAGCGGAACGGGCTGCCCGCTCCGGCGGAACACGGGCCGGACCACCGCGACCGGCTGCGGCCGGTCCGTGGTCTCGGCAGCACTGGGGTTCAGCTCCTCCTTCGGAGGCGGGATCGTCACCACCATGGAATCACCCTAGTACCGAATAGTCGGTTTCTCGGTGGCCGCCATGGGCCAGCCCGATGGCGGCCGAACGGGGAATAACTACTCATTTGACGGCCGGGAGCTACTCCCTTGCGGCGAGGAAGGCCCGCCAGCCCCCGAAGGACGTGATGTCGCGGGCGCCCGCGACCGCCGCGGGCTCGCACAGGAAGCCCACGTGCTCGGCGCCGTCCGCCAGCCTCACCCGCCCGAGCGCCATCGGCGCGGGCAGTTCGGCGAGCAGTCCGCCCAGTCCGGCGCGGGGCAGCGCCCACAGCTCGGCCTCGATCTGCGCGCCGCCCTCGGCCACCCGCACCAGTCCCGGCTTGGCCGGTTCGGTGTCCAGCGCGTACAGCCGGTACTCGGCGGCCGTGCGCACCGGGGCGAGCAGGCGGGCGCCCAGGGAGGTCAACTGTCCGTTGAGCGGCTGGCCGGACAGGTGCGCGCCGACCACCACGAGCGGCACCGCGGACGGGGGCAGCGCGACCGTGTCGACCGGGACGGCCCGGTCGGCCAGGAAGCGCTCCGCGATGTCGGCGACGACGTGGTCGGAGAAGGCGGGGGCGGCCAGGGTCACGCCGAACTTCGCGCCGTCCTCCGTCTCGCCCGCGGGGATCGCGATCGCCGCCATGTCGAACAGGTTGCAGAAGTTGGTGTAGGTGCCCAGCCGGCTGTTCACCCCGATCGGGTCCTCCGCCACCTCGGCGATGGTCGGGTGCTCGCCCACCGTCGGGAGCAGGATCGCGTCCAGGCCCGCGGTCTGCGCGCGCGCCTCGGCCCGCAGCCGGTCGAGCCGTTCGGTGTCGGCCACCAGTTGGTGTGCGGGCAGGCTGCCGGCCCCGCTGATGATCGTCGCCACCGTCGGATCGAGGCCCTCGGCGGACTCCGGGTTGACCAGGAAGGAGCCCACCGCCGCGTACCGTTCGGCCACGAAGGCGCCCTCGTACAGCAGCCTTCCGGCCTCCAGGAAGGGTTTCACGTGAAACTGCACCGTCTCGGCGCCGGTGTCCGCGAGCCGCTTGACCGCCGCCTCGAAGGCCGCCCGCCACTCGGGGGCCATTCCGACGAGGTCGGCCGGGTCGGGCACGCCCACCCGGGGCTTGGGCGGCGCGCCCAGCGGCGCGTCCACCGGCCAGGGACGGGAGCGGGGGTCGGCGGGGTCGACCCCCGACATCAGTCCGGCCACCTGCCGGGCCAGCCCGGTCCCGGCGGCGAACACCGTGACGCAGTCCAGCGTCCGGCAGGCGGGGACCACGCCGGTGTTGGGCACCAGGCCGATGGTCGGTTTGACGCCGACGATCCCGCCGAAGGCCGCGGGGACCCGTCCCGACCCGGCGGTGTCCGTGCCGAGCGCGAAGTCCACGATCCCCAGCGCCACGGCCACCCCCGATCCGGAGCTGGAGCCGCCCGACACCCGGTCGGGGCGGTGGGCGTCCCGCACTGCGCCGTAGGGGCTGCGGGTGCCCACCAGGCCGGTCGCGAACTGGTCCAGGTTGGTCTTGCCCAGCACCACCGCGCCCGCGTCCAGCAGCCGCGCCACCGCGGTGGCGTTCTTCTCCGGTTCGTAGGCGTATCCGGGGTGTCCGGCCGTCGTCGGGAACCCCGCCACGTCGATGTTGTCCTTGACCGCGAACACGGTGCCCGCCAGCGGGAGGTCCGCCCCGGAGGCCCGGCGCTCGTCGACCTCCCGGGCCGCGGCCAGTGCCTCCTCCTCGTCGCGGAGGCTGATCCACACCTCGGGGCGGTCGACCTCGCCGATCCGTGCGTACGCGGCCCGGACCCGCTCCTCCGCCGACTTCACGGTACCGACGGTCGTGTTCACGCAACCTCCTGCCCGGCGAGAACCACCAGCGCGGTTCCCGCGTCCACCTGCTGTCCCGGGGTGACCAGGACGTCGACGACCTGCCCGTCCACCGGGGCGCTCACCACAGTCTCCAGCTTCATCGCCTCCAGGGACAGCAGCGTCTCCCCCGCGCTGACCCGCTGCCCGGGCCGCACGTCCACCCGCCACACCCCGGCCGCGAGCGGGGCCGCGACGACCGCGCCTCCGGCGGGGGCCGTCACCTCCTTCGGCTGGATCGGTTCCGGCTCGGGCCGCTCGTCGAACTCGCCCGCCGCGGCCCACGCCTCGCGCTCGGCGGCGAACGCGGCGGCCTGCCGCCGCTGGAACTCGGCGATCGACTCGGCGTTGTCGGCGAGGAAGCGCTCGTACTCGGCCAGGGCGAACTTGCCGGGGCGGATGTCCAGCCCGGTGCGGCCCGCCGCGAAGTCCGCGCGCACGTCCAGCAGCTCCTCGGGGGAGACGGGGTGCCAGACGATGCGGTCGAAGAACCGCAGCAGCCACGGCGCCCCCGGCTCGAACGGGCCGTGCTGGCGCAGCCCGCTCCAGATCGGCACGGTACGGCCGATGAGCTGGTAGCCGCCGGGGCTGTCCATGCCGTAGATGCACAGGTAGGTGCCGCCGATCCCGACCGTCCCCTCGGCCGTCCAGGTGCGCGCCGGGTTGTACTTGGTGGTCACCAGCCGGTGCCGGGGGTCCAGCGGCGCGGCGGCGGGCGCCCCCAGGTAGACGTCGCCCAGCCCCAGCACCAGGTACTCGGCGGCGAAGACCGTGTCGCGGACCTCCTCGACGCTGGACAGGCCGTTGATGCGGCGCATGAACTCGATGTTGCTGGGGTTCCACGGCGCGTCGTCGCGCACCCCGGCGGTGTAGCGGGAGATCGCCTCGGAGACCACGGGGTCGTCCCACGACAGCGGCAGGTGCACCTCGCGGCTGGGCACCACCAGCTCCGAGGTGGGGGGCAGCGACTCCTCGGCCTCGCGCAGCGCCGCGAGCAGCTTCCGCACGGGCAGCACGTCGGGGTCGGTGTGCAGGTGCAGCGACCGGATGCCCGGGGTGACGTCCACGAGGCCGTGCAGCCCCTGTTCGGCGAGGCGTCCTGCCAGGGCGTGCACCCGCATGCGCAGCCCCAGGTCGAGGGTCATCGGCCCGTACTCGACGAGGATGTTGTCGTCACCGCCGCGCCGGTAGGTCACCGACGGCGCGGTGTCGGTCTCCTCGATCCGGGCCAGCACCCCGTCGTCGCCGTCGGTCCCGGAGGCGAAGCCGCGCGCGACCGGGCGCCGGGCCGTGCGCAGCTCCTCGGCGACCTGTTCGGTCACCGGGACGAACCGGACCGAGTCGCCGGGGCGCAACTGGCCGATCTTCCACCGCTCGGCGCTGACGACCGTCACCGGGCAGACGAACCCGCCGAGGCTGGGGCCGTCCGGGCCGAGCAGGATCGGCGTGTCCCCGGTGAAGTTGACCGCCCCCACCGAGTAGGGGTTGTCGTGCAGGTTGGACGGGTGCAGTCCGGCCTCGCCGCCGTCGGCGCGCGCCCACTGCGGCTTGGGGCCGCTGAGCCGGACCCCGGTGCGCGCGGCGTGGTGCTGCACCCGCCACGTGGCGGCGTAGAACCGCTCCATCGACTCGCGGGTGAGGAACTCCGGGGCGGGCTGGGGCCCCTCGGAGACCGCGATCTGCCACTCCCGGTCCATCACCGGGCGGGACTCGGGCGGCACCGGCGCCGGTTCGGGGGCGTCGGGGGCCGCGTCGGCCACGCGCAGCACATCGCCCACTGCGAGGGCCCGGCCGCCGTGCCCGCCGAGGCGGCCCTGGGGGAAGGTGGCCGCGCTCCCCAGGTGACGGGGCACGTCCAGACCGCCGCGGACGAGCACGTAGGTGCGCACTCCCGGCCCCTCGGCCGGGCCCACGTCCAACACCGATCCGGCGGGCACCCGGATCGGCTCCCACTGGGCGACGGGTTCGCCGTCCAGGGTCACCGGGGCGGGGGCTCCCGTGACGCACACGGTCGCCTCCGTGCCGAACTTCAGGGCCGGCCCGTTGAGGGTGCACTCCAGCCCGGGTGCGCCCTCGGGGTTGCCCAGCGCGAGGTTGCCCGCCCGGAAGGACACGTCGTCCATCGGGCCGCTCGGCGGGACGCCGACCTCCCAGTAGCCGATGCGGCCCGGCCAGTCCTGCACCGTGGTCAGCGTGCCCGGGCGCAGCACGTCGACACGGGCCTCGACCGGGCTGATGTTGGCGAGGTGGTCCGTGGTGTGCCCGGCCGCGCGGACCGTGTCGTCGTCGCAGACGGCGCGGAGCAGTCCCAGGTTGGTGGCGGTGCCGTCCAGCTTCGTCTCCGCCAGCGCGCGCCCCAGGGCGTCCAGGGCCTCGGTGCGGGTCTCCCCGGTGGCGACGATCTTGGCGAGCAGGGGGTCGTAGGCCGTGGACACCTCGTCGCCGGTCTCCACCCAGGTGTCCACGCGGACGCTGCCGGGGAACTCCACCCGGGTCAGCAGACCAGGGCTGGGCTGGTAGTCGCGGGCCGGGTCCTCGGCGTAGATCCGCGCCTCCACGGCGTGGCCGTAGGCCGCCGGGCCGGTGTCGGCGACGCCGCGCAGCACGTCCTCGCCGCGGGCCAGCCGCAGCATCCACTCCACCAGGTCGACCCCGGTGATCGCCTCCGTCACCGGGTGCTCGACCTGGAGCCGGGTGTTCACCTCCAGGAACGACGCCTCGCCCCGTTCGACGTCGTAGACGAACTCCACGGTGCCCGCCGAGCGGTAGCCCACCGACGCACACAGCTCCCGCGCCCCGCGGTGCAGGGCCTCCCGCACCTCGTCGGGGAGGTTCGGGGCGGGCGCCTCCTCCACGACCTTCTGGTGGCGGCGTTGCAGCGTGCAGTCGCGGTCGCCCAGGCTGACCACCCGGCCCGCGCCGTCCCCGAAGACCTGCACCTCGACGTGGCGGGCACGGCGGACGAAGCGCTCCAGGAACACCCCGCCCACGCCGAAGTTGGCCTCGGCGGTGCGCACCACGCCGGGGAGCACCGCGCGCAGCTCGTCGGCGTCGGCGCACACGCGCATCCCGATGCCGCCGCCACCGCCGGTGGCCTTGACCATGACCGGGTAGCCGATCTCCTCTGCCGCGGCAACCGCCTCGTCCACGTCGGTCAGCAGGCCGCTGCCCGGCACCAGCGGCACCCCGGCGTCGCGGGCCGCGGTGCGCGCGGTGTGCTTGTCCCCGAACACGGTGATCTGCTCGGGGGTGGGTCCGACGAACACCATGCCCGCGTCCTGGACCGCGCGGGCGAAGTCCGCGTTCTCGGAGAGGAATCCGTAGCCGGGGTGGACGGCGCCCGCTCCGGTCTCGGCGGCGGCATCCAGGATGCGGTCGACGCGCAGGTAGCTCTCGGCCGCCGGGGCGGGTCCCAGTCGGACCGCCCGGTCGGCCATGCGGACGTGGGCCGCGGCCCGGTCCGCGTCGGAGAAGACCGCCACCGTGCGCAGTCCCATCCGGCGGGCGGTGCGGATGATGCGGCAGGCGATCTCGCCCCGGTTGGCGACCAGAAGGGTGTCGAACATGAGGGTTCCTCGATCGTGTCCGTGCTGGCGGGGGCGGGGGGACGGCCCGGCGCCGGGGAGAGGGACGGCGCCGGGCCGCGGGGGAGGAGGGAGGCTGGGACGGTGGTGCGGACCGTCCGGGACACGAACGGGGCGCGGTCCCGTGGGACCGGACACCCCGCCGATACGGGAGAGGACTACCGGCCGACGTGCAGGCTCATCCTGGTCAGGGCCTCCTGGGCCCGCTGGAGGACGACCTCCAGGGACTCGCCGACGTGCGCGTGCAGGGCGCGGTGGCCCTCTTCGAGCTCGCCGTCGCGGACGAGCTCCATGATCTGGATGTGCTCCTCGATGGTGCTGTGGATACGGTCCTCGGTGAGGAAGTCGTACATGCGGACCCGGCGGATCTTTTGGTTGACGCTCACCAGCGCGTCGGTGAGGGCCGGGTTGCCCGACGCCGCGGACAGCGCGGCGTGGAACTTCTCGTCCTCGACCACGAAGTGCGGGTCGGGGGCGGGCGGGTTCTCCCGGAAGGCGTACCAGCGGCTCAGTTCGGCGTCGAGGATCGCCCGGTCGTGCTGGACGGAGGGGTCCTCGATCGCGCGGGCCACCCCGCGCAGTTCCAGTACCACCCGGAGTTCGTAGAGGTCGCGCAGTTCGGCGAGGTTGGGCACGGTCACCGTGAAGCTGCCGTCACGCCGTTCGACCAGGCCCTCGACCTCCAGCCGGGCGAGCGCCTCGCGCACCGGTGTGCGCGACACTCCGAGCCGGCGGGCCAGCCGTTCCTCGGCCAGGCGGGTCCACGGGGCGAAGTAGCCGCTCATCACCTCGTGGCGGAGTTGCTCGTACACCTCCTCGCGGAGGGAGCGGGGACGCTCTGCGGGCCGGGTCGCCGTGTTCTGTGCGCCGCCGTCGGACCCTGCGGCGGTATACAGCGCGGTATGCATGTTGCGACGGTAGGAAGAGCGTATTTCACGGCCTTTGTGGTCCCGTTAACTCTGTGTATCGCCCCTTCTGCCACGACGACCGGCGCGGACCTGCGACCATAATGCCGCGGTCATGGCCGCGACCGGGGTGCGGACCCCGATGGCCAGCTCCTCCAGGGGAGTGGTCTCACCGTCGAGGAAACGCAGCAGCCGTGGCAGCGGCGTGCTCCGGAACAGCGCGGCGAAGAACTCCGCGCCGTCGACCAGCCCCTCGTCCAGGCCGCGCAGCAGCACCGCGTCGAGGAACAGGTGGCGTCTGCGGTGGGCCGGAAACCGGACCGGGAGGCGGCCGGCCGCCAGTGCCGCCGCGATCTGCCGGGTCTGGCGCTGCACCCCGGAGAACGTGTAGCCCGTGGCCGGGCGGGTGGCGCCCCCGGCGGTGCCGATCCGGAACACCCGGCGCCCCACGCGCCCGGGCAGTTGGGCGCTGGTCATCGGGATCACCCCCTGCTCCGTCCCGGTGCGGGTGAAGACCCCCAACCGCAGCCGCCCGGTGTAGTCGCGCAGCGCCGCGTCGTACCCGGCGTCGTCGAGCACCTCCCGGGTGAACTCGGTGTACTCCACCAGGGCGGTGCGGGCGTCGAAGGGCAGCACGTAGCCGAAGGCCACGCCCCGCTCCGGCTGCGGGACGCGCAGGTCCATCAGCACCGCCGCCGAGGAGTCGAACCGCGGCCGGTCGGTGCGGACGAACCAGCCCCGGAAGTGCTGCAACAGCGTGACGCCGTCCGCGGGCGGCAGCGCGGGAGGACGCGAGTCGAACACCAGGCCCGCGGCCAGCTCCGACTCCGCACCGTCGGCCCCGCGCAGGCGCACCACCGCCCGGTCGGGGCCGTCCACGACCTCGGTGACCGTGCCCCAGAGCGTGCGCGTCCGCCGCAGCCCGCCCCGGACCAGCGCCTCGAAGTCCCGGGAGCGCACCATCTTGTAGACCAGCGGGTGGATGCGCGACCGCCACACCGTCCCGTCCGGTCCCACCGCCGCCAGGGCGTGCCAGCGGTGGCTCACCGCCGCGTCCCACTCCCCGGCCGCGGCCTCCCAGAAGCACCAGGTCCGCTCGGGCGGGCGCAGGGCGGTCTCGGGGGTCTCCACCACGGCCACCGACCGTCCGGACAGGGCCCGGTCCAGCCGGTGGGCCAGGGACAGCCCCGCCGCGCCCGCGCCCACGATGACCACGTCCGCTCGTTCCACGACACCCCTCTCTCCGCACCACCCTCCCCCCATTCTTCTGGGTAGCGTTCTCGTGACACAGGGCAACAGTCGGAGGAGAGGGCATGCCGCTGCCAACGGAAGCCGTGAAACGGCACTGGGTCACCGCCGAGTTCGACCGGTCGGCCGCCGCCTACGACCGCCTCGTCTCCCTCAACCCCGGCTACCACGCGCACCTGCGCCGCTCCGCGGCCCGGCTGCGGCTGCCCCGCGGCGGCGCCGGACTGCGCCTGCTCGACCTGGGGTGCGGCACCGGCGCGTCCACCGCCGCGCTGCTGCGCGTCGCCCCGCGCGCCGAGATCGTCGCGGTCGACGCCTCGGCCGGGATGCTCGCCGCGGCCCGCGCCAAGCCCTGGCCGGACAACGTGCGCTTCGTGCACGCCCGGGCCGAGGACCTCGCCGAGGCCGACTCCTTCGACGCGATCCTCGCCGCCTACCTGCTGCGCAACTGCCCCGACCCGGACGAGGCCCTCGCCGTCATGCGGAAGCTGCTGCGCCCCGGCGGGAGGCTGGCCCTCCACGAGTACTCCGTGGCCGACTCGCCCGCCGCCGCGGCCGTGTGGACCGCGGTCTGCTGGTCGGTGGTCATCCCGCTGGGCCGGGCGCTGTCCGGCCGCGCCGACCTGTACCGCTATCTGTGGCGCGGGGTCCTGGAGTTCGACGGCGTGCGCCGCCTCGCCGCGCGCATGCGCGCGGCCGGGCTGCGGGAGGTGCGGGTGCTGCCCATGACCGGTTGGCAGACCGGCATCGTGCACACCTTCCTCGGCCGCCGCCCGTACCCCGGGGAGGCCGGATGAGCCCCCGCCCCGGCCGGGACGCGCGCGCCCGCCTCCTCGCCCCGCCGCCGCCCACCGGGACGCCGCCGGACCGGCCGCCCCGCGTCGCCGTCGTCGGCGGCGGCATCGCCGGGCTCTCCGCCGCCGTGGCGCTGGCCGAACGCGGGGTCGCCGTCACCGTGCTGGAACGCGAGGCCCACCTGGGCGGCCGGCTCTCCGGCTGGGGCACCGTGCTCGCCGACGGCTCCGCCGTCACCATGAGCCGCGGCTTCCACGCCTTCTTCCGGCAGTACTACAACCTGCGCGCCCTGCTGCGCCGCATCGACCCCGGCCTGGGCATGCTCGCCCCCCTGCCCGACTACCCGCTCCGCCACGCGGACGGCGGCACCGACGGGTTCGCCGGGCTGCCCGCGACCCCGCCGTGGAACGCCCTCGCCTTCGTCGCGCGCAGCCCCAGCTTCCGCTGGCGCGACCTGGCCGGCGTCAACCTCGCCGCGGCCCTGGCCCTGCTGGACGTGCGCGTCCCGGACGTCTACCGGCGGTTCGACCACGTCGACGCGCTCGACTTCCTGGAGCGGCTGCGCTTCCCCGACTCGGCGCGCCACCTGGCACTGGAGGTGTTCTCCCGCAGCTTCTTCGCCGACCCGCGCGCCCTGTCGGCCGCCGAGCTGCTCACCATGTTCCACATCTACTTCCTCGGCTCGGGGGAAGGGCTGCTCTTCGACGTGCCGCGCGCGCCGTTCCCCCGGGCGCTGTGGCAGCCGCTCGCCGACCACCTGCGGTCGCTCGGCGCCGACGTGTCCACCGGGACGCCGGTCCAGCGGATCGGGGCGGGGCGCGGGCGCCGCCACGCCGTCCACACGCCCGGCGGGGCGGACGAGTACGACGCGGTGGTGCTCGCCGCCGACCTGCCCGGACTGCGCGCGCTGGTCGCGGCCTCCCCCGACCTCGGCGACCCCGCCTGGCGGAGCCGGGCGGCCCGGCGGCCCAGCGCCCCGCCGTTCCTGGTCTGCCGGCTGTGGCTGGACCGGCCGGTGCGCGCCGACCGACCCGCGTTCCTGGGCACCAGCGGCTACCCCACCCTCGACAACATCAGCGTCCTGGAACGCTACGAGGACGAGGCGGCCGCGTGGGCGGCGCGCACCGGCGGCTCCGTCGTCGAACTGCACGCCTACGCGCTGCCCGCCGCCGCGACCGCCGTGGAGCGCGACCGGCTCGTCGCGCAACTGCACCGGGTCTACCCGGAGACGGCGGCGGCCCGCGTGGTCGACGAGCGCTGCGAGCTGCGCGCCGACTGCCCGCTGTTCCCGCCGGGCGACTTCACCGAACGGCTCGCGGTCACCACCCCCGACCCGTTCCTGGTGGTCGCCGGCGACCACGTCCGCGTGGACCTGCCCGTGGCGCTCATGGAGCGTGCCGCGACCAGCGGCCTGCTCGCGGCCAACGCGCTGCTGCGACAGTGGGGGATGCCCGGCCACGGGGTGTGGACCGTGCCCAACCGGGGCCGGTTCCCGCTGGCCCGGCGTCTGCTGCGGCGGCCGGTGCGCCCGTCGGCTGGGGTGTGAGCCCCGGCCGGGCGGCCCCGTTGCCGGACCGGCGGGGCGCGACAGGTAACGTGACCGGGTCATGGTACGTCTCCTCAGCGCCGCGCCGTTCCGGCATCCCCGGGACGCCGAGATCTTCCGGCTCGCCGTGCCCACCTTCTTCGCCCTGGTGTCGGAGCCGCTGTTCCTGCTCACCGACTCGGCGGTGGTGGGCGGGCTCGGCACCGAGGCCCTCGGCGGGCTGGGGGTGGCCGGGCAGGTCCTGCTGACCTTCGCGAACCTGTGCATCTTCCTGGCCTACGGCACCACCGCGGCGGTCTCCCGGCGCTTCGGCGCGGGGCAGCTCGCCCTGGGGCTGCGGCACGGCATCGACGGCCTGTGGCTGGCGGTCATCATCGCGGCGGTCGCCGTCGCCGCCGGGTGGCCGCTGGCCCCGCTGCTGGTGGAGGCGCTGGGCGCCTCCCCGGCGGTCGCCCCGTACGCGCTCACCTACCTGCGGATCAGCCTGTTCAGCCTGCCCGGACTGCTGGTGGTGATGGCGGGCACCGGGGTGCTGCGCGGCCTACAGAACGCCCGCGTCCCGCTGGTGGTGTCGGTCGGCGCGAACCTCGCCAACATCGTGCTGTGCGTGCTGTTCGTGTGGGGCCTGGGCTGGGGCATCGCCGGTTCCGCGTGGGCCACGGTGGCCGCGCAGAGCGCGGGCGCGCTCGTGTACCTGGCGGTGGTGCTGCGGGCCGCGCGGCGGCACGGCGTCTCCTTCGCCCCCACGCTCTCCGGGCTGCGCGACGCCGCGGCCTCCGGTTTCGCGCTGTTCGTGCGGACGGTGTCGCTGCGGGTGGTGCTGGTGGTCACGACCGCGGTCGCGGCCCGGCTCGGCGATCCCGAGATCGCCGCCCACCAGGTGGTGTCCCAACTGTGGTCGCTGCTGGTGTTCGCGCTGGACGCCATCGCGATCGCGGGCCAGTCGATCGTCGGGCGCTACCTGGGCGCCTCCGACGTCCCCGGCGCCCGTCAGGTGACCCGCCGGATGGTGGAGTGGGGGGTGCTGATCGGAGCGGTGTTCACCGTGCTCGTGCTGGCGGCGCGGCCCTGGGCGTGGATCCCGTTCACCGACGACCCCCGGGTGCGCGACCTCGTCGTGGCCACGCTGCTCGTCGTGGCGCTGCTGCAACCGTTGAGCGGCGTGGTGATGGTGCTCGACGGCATCCTCATGGGCGCCGGCGACCAGCGCTACCTGGCCTGGGCGAGCCTGTGGACGATGCTGGTCTTCCTGCCGTGCGCCGCGCTGGCGCCGGTGCTGGCCGTCCCGGGGACGGTGACCGGCCTGGTGCTGCTGTGGACGGCCTTCGGCGTGTGGATCCTGGCCCGCGGGGTGACGCTGGGTGTGCGGGCCGCCGGAACCGCGTGGCTGGTGACCGGGGCGGGCAGGCCGTGACCCGGTGCGGCCTCTCCGGCGGTCACCGCCGCAGCGCGGCCAGCCGGGCCGCGGTGTCCTTGCGCAGCCTGGGCAGGGCCCGGTACAGCCGGTCCCCCGGACAGTTGGTGGAGTTGAAGTCGCGGTGGCCCACGATCGCCCGCCCCGGGTCCAGGTCGTAGCGGAAGCACAGCCAGGCGCACACGTCGGCCAGGGCATCCAGCAGCGCGTCGGGCGGTGCGACCGACATGTAGTCGCCCTCGTTCTCGATGCCGAGGGTGTGGGAGTTGTGCCGGTACACGTGGGCGCCGAGCAGGTGTTTGCGGTTGTGGACCGCGGGCAGCGTGTTGTCCCTGCCCTCCATGACGATCCCGCCCTGGCTGATGGTGAACTGCTGGCCGGTGTCGTTCCAGCCGTTGTGCTCCATGTGGTAGCGCTGGATCGCCCGGGACAGCCGGAACGCGTGATCCAGGGAGTAGTCGGTCACGTTGGCCGTGGCCGTGTGGTGGACCACGATGCGGTCCGGTCTGCGGTCCAGGATCCGGCCTCTTCTCCTGGGCTTGCGGGCGCCCCACTCCCTGCGGGTGTACACCCTGGGCTGACCGCTGTCCGCGTAGGCCTCACCGGCCGTTCCCAGGTCGAGCAGCCCACCCAGGAGCAGGCCCCCCGCGACCACCCCGGCCCCGCGGACCACACTCCGCCTGTCGACCCCCCTGCCGGAACACCGTCCGTCGATCGCCACCAAGAATTCCTTCCTCCCGGGCACTGAGTCCGGGAGTCAAGATAAGTGACTAAGTATAGCCAAATTCCCACTTTACGGAGCAATGGCGTGTCTCCAAGGGGTGGTCAAGCGTTCCGCCGCCCCGGGGAGGGGCGCACAGCAGCGGGCCCCGGCTCGGTGCACCGAGCCGGGGCCCGCTGGTGTTCTCGACGGCGGGATCAGACGCCGACGACCTCGATCGCGACGGAGGCGTTGACCTCGGGGTGGAGGCGGACCTCGACCGTGTA
>NZ_KQ950180.1:1372159-1444154 GCF_001517975.1 Thermobifida cellulosilytica TB100 | reverse complement strand
CCCGGCTCGGTGCACCGAGCCGGGGCCCGCTGGTGTTCTCGACGGCGGGATCAGACGCCGACGACCTCGATCGCGACGGAGGCGTTGACCTCGGGGTGGAGGCGGACCTCGACCGTGTACTCGCCCACCGACTTGATCGGGTTGCGGATCTGGATGCGACGCTTGTCGACCTCGGGGCCGCCCGCGGCCTTGATGGCCTCGGCCACGTCCGCGGCGGTCACCGAACCGAACAGGCGGCCGTTGTCGCCGGAACGCTGCTCCAGCCGCACCTTGAGGGCGCCGAGCTGGCCGGCGACCTGCTTGGCCTCGTCCAGGTTGCGGATGTCGCGCGCGGCACGGGCGCGGCGGATGGAGTCGATCTGCTTCTGCCCGCCGCGCGTCCACTTGATGGCGAACCCGCGGGGCAGCAGGTAGTTGCGGCCGTAGCCGTCCTTCACCTCGACGACGTCGCCGGGGGAACCGAGACCGTTGACCTCGTGGGTCAGAATCAGCTTCACCTTGTTACCTCCTCGTCGGCCTCGGATCAGCGGGCGGTGCTGGTGTAGGGCAGCAGCGCCATCTCGCGGGCGTTCTTCACGGCCGTGGCAACGTCACGCTGGTGCTGCGTGCAGTTGCCGGTGACCCGGCGAGCGCGGATCTTGCCGCGGTCGGAGATGAACTTGCGCAGGAGAGTGGTGTCCTTGTAGTCGACGTAGGTCATCTTCTCCTGGCAGAACATGCAAACCTTCTTCTTGGGTTTGCGGACTGGCGGCTTCGCCATCGTGGTGCTCCTTTTCAAGAGCCCCGCTGTCGCGGGGATGGTCGCTGGAACAGAAATACTTAGAACGGCGGCTCGTCGGAGTAGCCTCCGCCGAACCCTCCGCCGCCGGTGGCCCACGGGTCGTCCGCGGGCGGGCCGGACCGGGCGCCCTGGTTGCCGCCGTAGCCGCCACCCTGGCCGCCGTATCCGCCGCCCTGCGGGGCGCCGCCGTAGCCACCACCGCCGAAACCGCCGCCCTGGCGCTGCGTCTTGGTCACCTTGGCGGTGGCGTTGCGCAGCGCGGGGCCCACCTCTTCGACGTCGACCTCGAAGACCGTGCGCTTCTCGCCTTCCTTGGTCTCGTACGAGCGCTGCTTGAGCCGCCCCTGCACGATGACGCGCATCCCGCGTTGCAGGCTCTCGGCCACGTTCTCCGCGTACTGGCGCCAGACCGAGCAGGTGAGGAACAGCGACTCGCCGTCCCGCCACTCTCCCGTCTGGCGGTCGAAGACACGCGGGGTGGAGGCCACGCGGAAGTTCGCGACCGCGGCCCCGCTCGGGGTGAATCGCAGCTCAGGGTCGTCGACCAGGTTGCCGACGATCGTGATCTGGGTTTCGCCTGCCATGGCTTGGCTCCGGATTCCTAGGGCTGGGCGACGGGTGTGGCGTTGCGGCCGGGGAGCGTCAGTGGACCTCGGGACGCAGGACCTTGGTGCGCAGGATGGCCTCGGTCAGGTTGAGCTGGCGGTCGAGCTCCTTGACCGTGGAGGGCTTGGCGGTCAGGTCGACGACGGCGTAGATGCCCTCGGAGTGCTTGGCGATGTCGTACGCGAGTCGGCGCTTGCCCCAGACGTCGACCTTCTCCACCGAGCCGCCCTCGTTGCGGACGACCGAGAGGAACTGGTCGAGGGACGGGGCGACCGTACGCTCGTCAAGGCTCGGGTCGAGGATGATCATGACTTCGTAGCGACGCATGGGCGTGCGTACCTCTCCTCTGGACTGTCGCGGCCATGGTCTTTCCATGGCAGGAGGGCGAGAGCCCGCGGCGCGAACGGCGCTCGCGAGGGCTCCGATAGCCGAACAGTGTTCAAGGCTATCAGTTGTCAAGCTCGGAAAGGCCGGTCATCACGGAATCCACAACAACCAGCGCACACACCATGAGCAGGGAGAGGAGCCGGCCGAACGTGACCACCGCGTAGGCGGTCAGCCCGACCCCCACCTCCTCGGCGGGGCTCTGGTAGTACCACAGGTAGTGCCAGATCCCGACGATGTAGCCGACCTCGGCGAGCTGCCAGAGCCCGAAGAGGACGACCGCGGCCGGCCGGAGCCGGCGGCTGCGCGGCCAGGCGAGCGCCGCCAGCGGCAGCAGCCACAGCACGAACTGCGGCGACCACACCTTGTTCGTGACGAGGAAGGCCGCCACCACCAGGAACAGCAACTGCTCCACCGGGGGGCGGCGCGGCGCGAACAGGCCGAGCAGGGCGATGCCCACGCAGGCCAGCAGCAGCGTCCCGGTGCCGACCAGGTTGACCGTCCCCAGGTCGGCGCTGGGGAACAGCCCCAGCGCGCCCAGCACGTAGTAGACCGACCCCCAGTCGGCGCCCCGCTCCTGGCTGAACGTGAAGAACTCGGCCCACCCCTCCGGGCTGACCAGGTAGACGGGCAGGTTCACCGCGCCCCAGGCCAGCAGCGCGCCCAGCAGCGGCACGCCGAACCGGACGGCCGCGTCCCGTCCCGCCCCGCCGCGGGCCAGGTCGCGGACCATCAGCACGAAGAGCGGCCCGAAGAACAGGAACGGGTAGAACTTGGCGGCCACCGCCAGACCGGTCAGCGCCCCCGCCGCCCACAGCCGCTCCCGGGCGTAGCAGGCGATCCCGCCGACGGCCAGCGCCACCGCCAGCAGGTCCCAGTTGATGGCGAAGGTCAGCACCGCAGCCGGGGCCAGGGCCACGAAGCCCCCGGCGACCAGCGCGGCGCGCCGGTCGAACGGGCGGCCCGCCGGGACCACCCCGCCGCGGCCCGCCAGCCGGCCGACGCAGACGACCGTGGCGACCAGGCAGGCCCCCAGCACCGCGGCGGTGGCGTCGAAGTAGCCGTAGCCGCGGGACAGCGGGTCGGGCAGCCAGGACGCCGCCCGGGCCATCAGGTGCATGAGGCCGCCGGTGAGCACCGGGTACTCGACCGGCTGGTCGAGGTAGGGGACGGTTCCGGCGTCCAGCCCGTCCCGGTAGTAGAGCGCGAAGACGTCGCTGTAGCACAGGCTCTGGTACTGGGTGCCGTCCAGCCACGCCCCGCCGAAGCGGCAGCGGGCCTTGCCCAGGTAGCCCAGCAGCGCCCCCGCGATCCCGATCGCGACGAGCCAGGCCCAGTCGGCCCCACGGGGCGGGAATGCGGCGGGGGCGCCGACGGCGAAGCCGTCGGCGCCCCGGGGCCCGGTCCGCGCGGACCGGTGCGGCGAAGAGGTCACTCCTGGTCCCGGTAGTAGTAGACCTGGTTGTTGCCCAGCGGACCTCGGGGACCGTTGCCGGGCATGCCGGGCGGGTCGTCGCCGGTCGGCGGCGGAGTGGTCTCCCCGTCGCCCGGAGGCTCCTCCTCCTCGTTGCAGCCCGGCGGGGTGTACCACGGGTTGGCGTGGGCGCACGGGTCGTCGTTGTGGTTCGGAGGCGTGAACGACGGGACCGGCAGGCTCGGCTCCGGGTCGGGCATCTCCGTCTCCTCCGTGTCCGGAGACTGCGACGGGTCCGGGGTCGGAGTCGGCGCGTGGTTGCGGATCTCGCCGCCGTAGACGGGCTCGGGGAACTCCTCCGGCGGCACGTCCTCCAGCACCTTGGTCATGAACGCCTTCCACAGCCTCGCCGGCATCTGACCACCGTAGATGCTGGACTCGCCGGGCAGCACGAGCGGCTGTCCGTCGCTGCGGTGCAGTCCGACCGCGGTGGAGTACTGCGGGACGAAGCCCACGAACCACGCGGACACGGCGTTGTTCGAGGTACCGGTCTTGCCCGCCATCGGGCGGCCGTCGTCCAGCCGGGCGTTGTGCTCGGGGGTGATCACCTGCTGCATCGCGTAGGTGGCGTCGGCCGCGGTGTCCGCGCTGAACGCCTGGGTGCCGCCGGCATCCAGGATGTCGGCGTCGTTGGGCACCAGCTCCTCGCCGGTCTCGGTGTCCACGACGCTGACGATCAGGTGCTGGGGCATGTGGTACCCGCCGTTGGCGAAGGTCGCGAATCCGCTGGCCTGGTCGACCGCGGCGACCGACATGGTGCCCAGCGCGATGTTGGGACCGATCTCGGCCGTCTCCAACTGCTTCTCCGGAATGCCCGCGGCCAGGGCGGTATCGATCACCGCCTGCGGGCCGACCTCGATGGCCAGTTGCACGTAGCTGGTGTTGATCGAGTCCTTGGTGGACTGGATCAGGTCGACCGGACCGTAGCTGACGTTGCTGTCGTTGCGGACCGGCTGGGCCAGACCCGGGAACTCCTTGGGGCTGTCGCCGTCGTAGACGCTCTTCAGGCTGATGCCCTGCTCCAGCGCGGTGGCCAGCACGTACGGCTTGAACGCCGACCCCGCCTGCTGGCGCTGGACCAGCGACTGGTTGGCGTACTGGGTGGGGTCGGGGCCGCCGTAGAAGGCCTTGATCTCACCGGTGGAGGTCTCGACCACGGCGATGCCGAACTGGGTCTCGTCCGGGATCTCCTGGCCGGTGTTGTTGCGGGTCTGCTCCCTCTGGTTCTCGACGACCTCCTCGGCGTACTTCATCCACTGCTCGTTGAGGGAGGTGGTGACCTGGTAGCCGCCCCGCGCGACCTGGTCGGCGCTCAGGCCGTAGCGGGTCTCCAGCTCGTTGCGGACCGCCTCCTGGATGTAGCCGCGGTAGCCCGAGTAGTTGTCGTCGGCCTCGATCGGCTTGGGGTCGGGGAACTCCAGCTTGTCGGCCTCCTCCTGGGACAGGCCGCGCTCCGGGTTCTCCTCGTGCATCTCGACGAGGCCCTTGACCGTGTACGCCCAGCGCTCCTCGAGGATCTCGTACATCTCGGAGCCGGGCACCGCGGTGCCGAAGTTTCCGGGCTGCTGGATGACCGTGCCGATGAACGCGCCCTCGGCGGCGTCGAGCTCGCTGACGTCCTTGCCGAAGTAGCCCTGCGCGGCGGCCTGCACCCCGATGCCGCGCCCGAAGTAGATGGTGTTGAGGTACTGCTCCAGGATCTCGTCCTTGGTCAGGCTCTGCTCGACCTTGAACGCGATCAGGATCTCGTTGAACTTACGGGTGTACCGGGCGATGGTCGACGTCTCGTTGGTGGTCAGCGAGTCGTAGTAGTTGCGGGCCATCTGCTGGGTGATGGTCGAACCGCCACCCTGCGAACCGCCGAAGAGGATGCCTCGGGCCAGACCCACCGGGTTGATCGCGTTGTCCTCGTAGAAGGTGCGGTGCTCGGCGGCCAGCACGCCGTCGATCACGGTCTGGGGCACCTCGCTGATGTCGACCGGGACCCGGGTGGTCTCACCGAACTTGGTGGCCTCGGTCTTGCCGTCCTCGAAGTAGACGACGTTCGCCGCCAACTGCGCGTCAGCCTTCGCCTGGAGGTCCTCGGGCGAGGGCGCCATCGCGTAGGCGATGCCGATGCCGACCGCGCCGAGGACGAACAGCACCGCCATGGTGATGAGCGCGGGCTTCCACGCCTTGGCGAAGAAGCGCTTGACCGGTCCGCGCTCGTCGTACTCGTCCTCGTCGTCCCGGGCGCGGCGGCGACGGCCCCCCGCGGCTCCGGAGTGGGCCGCGTTGGCGCGGCGCCGACCGCTGTAGCCCTCCTCGTCGGCCCGGCGGCGCCGCCCCGGACGCCCGTCGTCGGGGTGGCCGTCCCGGGCGCGGCGGCGGCCCCCGCCGCCACCGCTCTCCAGCACGGCCGTCTCCGCGGCGGCGGCCCGTCGGCGGGGTCGGTCGTCGTAGTCGTCCCGCGGCGCACGGGAACGCCGCGGGCGCTCGTCATAGCCGTAGTCGTCGTCCCTGGCCCGTCGGCGCGGGCGCTCGTCGTAGCCGTCCTGCGGCGTGCGAGAGCGGCGGGGTCGGTCGTCGTAGTCGTCCCGCGGCGCACGGGAACGCCGCGGGCGCTCGTCGGCCCAGAAACCGTCGTCCTCCGGCGGCCTGCGGCGGCTCGCCGCGGCGCGTTCGTCCGCGGCGTAGCCGTCGCGGCTACGCCTACCGCCGTTGCCGCGCGGCTCCCCGACCGGGCCGTCGGCCCGGCGGCGCCCGCCGGCGCTCCGTCGTCTTTCGGTACTCACGCGTCCTCGTTCGTCTGTTGAAGGCCGATCGGCCTGTCGACTTCTGGGGAGAGCAGTGCCGCCCCCGGACCACGCGGAAACGCCGCGCTCCGTTGCTCCCCGCTCCCAGTACTGCCTGGGGATCGGCGCGTGACCGAAGGCACTGGTGAGACGGGATCGAACCGGCTGTTGCCTGACCTCCTGTCACTGGCTGCTCGAGGGGGAGACACTCGTGGGCGGCCCGCACCCGATCCGCTCTACGGGTGGGACGTCGCGAGCGGGGGCTCTCGCGACGGCCGGTGGCCGTTCCCCGTTTCGGCCGCTCACGCTGTCGTGTGAGCGGCGGACCAGCAGCACCGCCGACACATGACAAACGCCGGACCGTGGCAAACGGCGTGCGATGGTCCTACTGGGGCGAACGTTACGTTAGGACGGTAACGCCGTATAGCACAACCCACGGGTGAGAGTACCTGGCCACGCCGAGTGCGCGCATCGTTTTCCACAATCAGGGCATAAACCAGACCCGGCCACCGCGGACCGCCGCAAACCCCCGACGGTACCGGCCTTTCCGCCCGCCCGGCAGTTCCTTCCGGGTCCCACCCCGTCTACGGCCTCAATATATCGACCCGATACACTCATAGCACTCAAAAACCACACTGGTGCGTGCGTCTCCCCCGCCGGGGGTAGAGATGGCCACCATGTCCGAGGACACGACCGGGGCGGAGGTGAGGAATGGGCGCGCGCCGGGCCAGGGTGCTGGAGCTGGCGGTACTGGGCCTGCTCTACGAGACCCCGCTGCACGGCTACGAACTCCGCAAACGGCTCAACTCCGAACTGGGCGTCTTCCGGGCCTTCTCCTACGGTTCGCTGTACCCCTGCCTGAAGGAGATGCTGCGGCAGGGACATATCTCACAGCACCCCGAGGAGGCCGAGTACGGCGGACGGTCCCGGATCGTCTACCGGCTCACCGAGGCCGGCCACGAGCACCTGCACGGGCTGCTGGCCGACATCACTCCAGCGACCTGCGACGACGAGAGCTTCGGCGTGTACTTCGCCCTGTTCGGGCATGCCCGGTCGGACCTCCGGCTGCGCATCCTGCACGGTCGGCGCGACCGGCTGCTCTCCCGGCTGGAGGACCTGCGCTCCCGCCTGTCGTCCCCCGCCGAAGGCTCCCGGGCCACCGGTGACTACATGCGGGAACTGCACCGACATGGCGCGGAGTCCGTGGAGCGGGAGATCCACTGGCTCGACAGCCTCATCGCACGGGAACAGCACCACGCCGCGTCTCCCCCGCCCCAGCCGAGACTGTCGGGATGATCCAGCCCCGCGCGTCCCGGTCGCGCGGCCTCGCCGCGACAGGCCCGTCCCACGCACTCAGAGATTTCGGAATCGACAGAAGGAGACCACTGCCATGGGTTCGGTACGTGTAGCCGTCGTGGGCGTGGGCAACTGTGCCGCCTCACTCGTCCAGGGCGTCCATTACTACCGGGACGCCGATCCGGCATCCCGCGTGCCCGGCCTCATGCACGTGGAGTTCGGTCCGTACCACATCCGGGACATCGAGTTCGTCGCAGCGTTCGACGTGGACGCCAAGAAGGTCGGCCGGGACCTGTCCGAGGCGATCACCGCGAGCGAGAACAACACGATCAAGATCTGCGACGTCCCGCCCACCGGGGTGACGGTGCAGCGCGGTCCGACCTTCGACGGGTTGGGCAAGTACTACCGGCAGACCATCGAGGAGTCCACCGAGGACGCCGTCGACGTGGTCGCCGCGCTCAAGGCCGCCCGAGCCGACGTGCTGGTCTCCTACCTGCCGGTCGGCTCCGAGGAGGCCGACCGCTTCTACGCCCAGTGCGCCATCGACGCGGGGGTGGCGTTCGTCAACGCCCTGCCGGTGTTCATCGCCTCCGACCCGGTGTGGGCGAAGAAGTTCACCGACGCGGGCGTGCCCATCGTCGGCGACGACATCAAGTCCCAGGTGGGCGCCACCATCACGCACCGGGTGCTGTCGAAGCTGTTCGAGGACCGCGGGGTGGTCGTCGACCGCACCTACCAGCTCAACTTCGGCGGCAACATGGACTTCCTGAACATGTTGGAGCGGGAGCGGCTGGAGTCGAAGAAGATCTCCAAGACCCAGTCGGTCACCTCGCAGATCCCGCACGAGCTCAACGCCCGGTCGGTGCACATCGGCCCGTCCGACCACGTGCCGTGGCTGGACGACCGCAAGTGGGCGTACGTGCGCCTGGAGGGGCGCGCCTTCGGCGACGTCCCGCTGAACCTGGAGTACAAGCTGGAGGTGTGGGACTCGCCGAACTCGGCGGGCATCATCATCGACGCCGTGCGCGCCGCCAAGATCGCCAAGGACCGCGGCATCGGCGGGCCGATCCTGTCGGCCTCCTCCTACTTCATGAAGTCGCCGCCGGTGCAGTACTCCGACTCCGAGGCGCACGAGGCGGTGGAGAAGTTCATCGCCGGAGAGATCGAGCGCTGACCCGGACACCGTCCGCAACTGCGGAACGCCGGAGCGGATCGACCGCTCCGGCGTTCTCCTTTTCCGGAGAAATCCCGAAAAAGCCTCGGAACCAAAAGCGTGCGGGAACCATCTCACCGAACGCAGGAAAGCCAGGGAACACAAAGGTGACAACGGTGTCACCCTCTGCTGCCCGGACAGATTTCCAACAACTGCAAAAGAAGTGGAACAGAGCTTTTCCGCACACTGTGGCCAGCGTTTTCCTGGTTTCGGGTGCTGCCCGTGAGCGGGCTTTCACCGGAAGGGACGGCACGTCCGTGAGCTATTCCCCACAACCTCCCTCGCAGCCGGGTCAGGGACCGCAGTGGCAGGACGGCGGCTACACCCCGCAGTACCCTCCCGCTCCCCAGCCTCGCAGGAACTCCACCGGGACCACCGTTGTCCTCGCCGTCGGCGGTGTGGTCATCGTCTTCCTGATCGTGGCGATCGTGCTGGTCCTCGTCTTCGGCGGACGCGATCCGGAGCCCGCCCCCGTGGCCGACTCCCCCAGGCCGCAGGAGAGCACCTCCGCGCAGACCCCCGACGTCCTGGGGGACTCCGACTGGATTCCCGACGACATTCCCGACGACGTCCCGGAGCCCCCGGACGACGAGCTGAGCACCGGGGAGTTCCCCGAGGCCATGGACGGCAGCTGGTCGGGGGTCATGACCCAGTACGACCTGGACGGCAACTACGAGTCCACCTGGACCCTGGAGGTCCACATGGTCGCCGGGGAGAGCCTCGGCGGGGCCGACCTGTCCATGCCGAACGGCGAGTCGTGCCGGTGGGACATCCTCACCACCTCCAACACCGAGGACAGCGTCGACCTGGAGTACTACACCATGGACGACGGCAACGGCACCTGCACCCTGTTCGGCTACCTGCACTTCATCGTGGACGGCGACGACCTGTACGTCGGCGTGGCCACCGAGCAGCCCGACGGGTCGATCAGCACCGCGGACGGCGTTCTGACCAGGTTCTGACCCGGCCTACCCTGGTCGGGTGTCCTTCCACGGCGACCTGCGCGAGGTACTGCGCGGCCCCCGGTTCCGCAGGCTCTTCGGGACCCGGGTGGCCTCGCAGTTCTCCGACGGCGTCTACCAGGCCGGGCTGGCCGGTTACGTCTTCTTCTCCCCCGAACAGCACACCACGGCAGGAGCGGTGGCGGCGGCGTTCGCCGTGCTGCTCCTGCCGTTCTCCGTCGTGGGGCCGTTCGCCGGGGTGCTCATCGACCGGTGGCAGCGCCGCCAGGTCCTCCTGTTCTCCGCGCTGGCCAAGGCCGCACTCGCGGGGCTCACGGCGGCGCTGGTGGCCGCGGGCTCGGACGGAGCGCCGTTCCTGCTGGCCGCGCTGCTCCTGCTGAGCGTCAACCGCTTCTTCCTCTCCGCGCTCTCGGCCGCGCTGCCGCACGTGGTGCCGGAGGACCGGCTGGTCATGGCGAACGCGGTCACCCCCACCTGCGGCACCGCGGCCGCCTTCCTCGGCGCGGGCGCGGGGGCGGGGCTGCGCCTGCTGGGCGGGGACGGCCCGGTAGGCACCGCGCTGATCCTGGCCGGAGCGGGCGTCGGCTTCGCCGCGGCCGGCCTGGTCTCGCTGACGCTCGGCCGCGCCGAGCTGGGCCCCGACCTGGCCGCCGAGTCCTCGCGGGTGCGCAGGGCGCTGCGGAACGTGCTGACCGGACTGGCCGACGGGGCGCGGCACATCTGGGGGCGCCGTCCGGCCCGGGACGGCCTGGCCACGATCGCCGGGCACCGCTTCCTGTACGGCATCTCCACGATCATGACGCTGCTGCTGTACAACAACACCTTCACCGAGGGCGGCACCGCCGGGTTCGCCTCGTTCAGCGTGACGATGGCGGCCTCCGCCGTCGGCTTCCTGGCCGGGGCGGTCGCCACCCCGTGGGCGCGGGAGCGGATGCGCGCCCGGACGTGGATCGCCGCGCTGCTGGCCGCGGGGGCGGCGGCGCTGCTGGTGTTCGGGCTCCCGTTCGACGCCGCGGTGTTCCCCGTCGCGGGGTTCGTGCTCGGCGTGGTCTCCCAGGGGGTCAAGGTCACCGTGGACACCCTGGTCCAGCGGCACGTCGACGACGCCTACCGGGGACGGGTCTTCTCCGTCTACGACATGCTCTTCAACGCCGCGTTCGTCGCCGCCGCCGCGGTGGCCGCGCTGGCGGTCCCCCCGTCGGGGGTGTCGGCCCCGGTGGTGACGGCGATGGCCGCGGGCTACGGGGCCATGGCCCTCTACTGGGCCGTCCCGGAGCGGCGGCCCCGGGTCCTCGCCGGGGACTGACCGGCCCGCGGCCCGGTCGTCAGCCCCCGGCGACCTCGGCGAGGAAGGCCCGGGTGGCCTCCGGGTCGCCCAGCCAGCTCAGCATGTCGGCCGGGTCGTTGAAGCCCTCCACGAACCGGTCGGCCACCGCCTGGCAGGTGTTGGCCGTCTCGTACACCTCGAGGACGTGCGGTGGAAGCGTGGTGATGAGGACGACCAGGTCGCTGTAGAAGGGGCGGGCGAACTCCTCGAAGCGGGCGAAGGTGGCGCGCATGAAGTCCTCGTCGAACGGCTGGTCGCCGTGCTCCAGGATCGCCTTCAGGTAGATGTCCGCGCTGCGGCACTCGTTGTTGGCGTTCTGGGCGAACCCCGGACCGGTCGTGATGAGGGTGTCGCCGATGCCCAGCACCTTCCCGCCCGAGGGCAGCACCGCCACCGGGTCGCGCACGAGGGGGCGCGTGGGGTCCATGGCGACCGCCTTGGGGTCGACGAGTTCGGCGTCCTTGTAGATCTCGTACAGCTCGGGAAGGTGCTTGATCCCCTCCAGCATCAGCTCCAACTGCCGCTGGGGCCGCATCCGGGACGGCCACGAGGCCATCTCCACGCCGTCGACCGTCGGAGCGCTGATGCACAGCAGGCGGCAGGGTCCGTTCAGCGAGTAGCTGGGCAGGCTGACCAGGTGGCCGACGTCGGGGATCCACCCCCCGGTCTGGACCTCGGCGTAGGGGTCGTCCTCGGCGGCGGTGACGTAGGCGATCGCGCTGCGGAACTCGGGCATCCCCTGCGCCCGCCAGTCGTGCGTGACGGAGAACATCTCGGCCAGGCCGGACTGGCCGGCCGCGATGATCGTCAGGTCGTACATGCCGACCAGGTAGTCCAGGTCGGAGACGGTCACCGGGTGGATGACCACCTGGCCGCCCATCTTCTCGAACAGGTCCAGCCAGACCGACATCTTCACCCGCTCGTCCACCGACTGCGCGGGACGGCGGTAGTAGCCGGTCCAGTCGTAGGAGGCGTTGCCGAAGTTGCCCTTGCCGCTCAACCTGCTGCCCCTGACGGGCGGGGCCTTGCCCTCCCACAGGTCCAGCCCGTAGGCGCGCTCCAGGTCCAGTTGGTCGCTGGTGAGCAACTGCACCGACACCGCCCGGCCCGAGGCGAGCTCGGAGGCGGTGCGCGCGGTCATGATGGTGATGTCGTAGTCGTGCTGTAGCAGGCACAGGCCCAGTTGCAGCCCGGACTGGCCCGCACCGACGATCAGAATCCTGCGCATGTCACTCCCCGGGCGGTCACCGACTCAACGCCGGGTCGGCGTTGAAGTTCATGGTGTACTCGACCAGCTTCGCCAGCACCCCCGCCGACTGCCTCCGGTCCCGGGCGTCGAACACGACGACGGGCACGTCGTCGTCGAGGTCCAGCGCGTTGCGGATGTCCTCGACGGGGTGCATGGGCACGCCCTCGAAGTGGTTGACCGCGATCAGGAAGGGCAGGTCGGTGTACTTCTCGAAGTAGTCGATGGCCTGGAAGGAATCCTCCAGGCGACGGGTGTCGACGATGATGACCGCACCGATCGCCCCGCGGGTCAGATCCTCCCACATGAACCAGAACCGGGCCTGGCCAGGGGTGCCGAACAGGTAGAGGATCAGGTCCTGGGCGATGGTGATGCGCCCGAAGTCCATGGCGACGGTGGTCGTCTGCTTGTCGGGCGTCCTGGAGAGGTCGTCGTGGGGCACGCTGGCCTGGGTCATGATCGCCTCGGTGTTGACCGGGGGGATCTCGGAGACCGATCCGACCAGCGTCGTCTTGCCGACCCCGAAGCCGCCGGCCACGACGATCTTCGCTGACACCTTCTTGGGGGCGCTACCCGGCAATGGCGTGAAGCCCATGAAGAATCCTCTCCAGGAGTTCGGTGTCCGCCTGCGGGCCGCTGCCGACGGTGCGGTGGATCTCCACCTTGCCCTGTTGGGCGAGGTCGCTGATGAGCACGCGCACCACGCCGATGGGCAACTGGACCGTCGTGGCGATCTCGGTGACCGACCGCGACTCGGTGCAGGCCAGGTAGATGTTCCGCTGTTCCGGGGTCATCCCGGCGAGCCCGCCGGGACCGGGGTCCACAGCGGTGACGAGCGTTTCCAGCAGCAGGGGCAGGGAGGGTCTCGTACGTCCCAGCGTCAGGGCGTAGGAACGCACGCGCCTGCTCGCCCCTGGCGGTGGCGTGGGGATCATGCTGCGCCTTCCCGGGTGTCTTCTTCGGCCGCCGTCAGTTGATGAGCGCTTCGCGGAGCTCGCCCCGCAGCTTGGGTGTGAGGACGTGCCCGGTGGTCTCCACGAGCAGTGCCATCTGGTAGCCGACGATCTTCATGTCGCAGTCGCTGGCAGCCAGTACGGCCAGGCACGAGCCGTCCCCGATCGAGGTGAGGAAGAGGTGCCCCCGCCGCATGCGGACGATGGTCTGCTCCACCTCGCCCTGGTCGAACATGCGCGAGGTGCCCTGGGCGAGGCTGACCATCCCGCTTGCCACGGCCGCCAGTTGCTCGGCCTCCTCCAGTGGCAGTCCCTGGGAGCGGGCGAGCAACAGTCCGTCGGCCGAGACCACCGCGGCATGGTTCACGCCCGGGACGTCGCGGACGAAGTTGTCGATGACCCAGTTGAACTTCTCTACCTCGGAATGGGAATCGGTCATTTCTCCATCGCTCTTTCTGCACCCGGGGTGCTGTTCCCCTGACTCCTCGACGCGATCTCCCGGGCCGCCTCAGCCTGTCCGCTGAGGAGCCCTTCCAGGTCGGCGCGGATGCGTTCGGCGAACCCGGGCGGCTGCCCCGAGAAGGCCCCGGCGGACGCGTCCCGGGGACCCCGGCCGCCTTCCGGGGCTGTCCCCTCCACTCCGGCCCTGCGGCGGGGCGGAGCGTCCGAGGAGCGGCGGCGCTGCGGGAGCTCCCACAGTTCGCCGCTGCCGGCGGCCGGTGCGGAGGGGCGCACCGGCTTGTCCTGCCGGGGCGGGGGAGGCGCAGGAGGCGGCGGGGACGCAGGGGTCGTCCGGCGGTTGCGCTTGGACTCCCGGCGGGGCAGGCCGCTCGCCCCCGTGCGGGTGGGGGCGGGAGGGCTCGGCTGGGGGCCGCGCCGACCGACCGGCGGGAGGGCCGGCGTCCCGGCGGGCGGCCGGGGCGTCCGGGGAGTCTGGGGGACGGGCGGGACCGCGGTGACCAGCTCGCCGGGGATCCTGACGTAGGCGGTGGTCCCGCTGAAGGGGCGGGTCTGCAACTGCACGCTGACGTTCTGGCGGGCGGCGAGCCTGCTGACCACGTAGAGCCCCATGTGCCGGACGACGTCCTCGCTCAACTGCGGCGGCGTGGCGAGCCACCGGTTGAGCTGGTCGAGGCGCTCGGCCGGAATGCCGATCCCGTCGTCGACGACCTCGATCAGGAGCGCGCCGTCCGCCCCGATCCGTCCGCGGACGACGACCGGGAGTTTGGCCGCCGAGAAGGCGATGGCGTTGTCCAGCAGCTCCGCGACGAGGTGGCTGAGGTCGTCGGCGGCGTCGGGGGAGATTGCCGCGTCCTGGGGCAGGTCCTGGAGCTGGACCCGGGTGTACTCGCTCACCTCGGACATCGCGGCGCGGACGACGTCGAGCAGCGGGACCGGTTCGGTGTGCTTGCCCTGTCCGCCGTGGCCCGCGAGGATCAGCAGGTTCTCGCCGTTGCGCCGCATCCGGGTGGCGAGGTGGTCGATCTGGAACAGCACCTTGAGCTGTTCGGGGTCGTCCTCCTGGCGCTCGAGCTGCTCGACGAAGGCCAGCAGCGAGTCGACGAGGGTGAGGTCGCGCATGGCCAGGGTGGCCAGCGCGGTGGGCAGCAGGTTCTGCGGATCGTCCGGGGCGGTCTCCCGGCTCTCGGCCGGCGAGACGATCTCCGGCTCCGGCGCGGCCAGGGCGGGGGCCGGGGCCTGCTTCCGTCTCCCGGTCAGCCTGCGCCACCACGACCGGGCCGGCCGCCGGTCCTGTTGCTCTGGCTTCCTGCCTGCGAGCGAGGCGTCCGGCGGCTGCACGCCGCCGTCCTCGGTGGGCCGACCTCTCACACCCTCCCCTTACCCTCAGTGACATCGACGGGCCGTCTGACCTCGGTACTCCTCTCCTACCACTGCACTGTTCCGCCATGTAGTGGCGTCCGTACCAGGGCGGACAGGATGATGGGTGACCCTAGCAGGACCAATAGGGATTTTTCGAGATTTTGGCAACCACTGCGCACATTCTCCGCCCACGCCGAGAGGCGGAGCATCCGCCCAGGTCAGAAGCCGTGCCCCGGAGTTTCTTCCGGGATGCGGAAGCTGATCTCTCCTCCGAAGCCGACTACTCTCAGTGACGACGGTCGGTCCTCTTCCCCTCCTCCGGACCCGCGCAGCGCCTCCCCACCCCGAGTTCAGTGACAGAGATCACGCTCATAAAATACGCCGCCGCCGAACCGGCGCCCCCGGTTCACCTCCCGGAAACCACGGCGAAACCCGCCACCGAGAAAGATCACGCAGCGCAAGGACACAAAACGGAAAACACTGCCTGGTAACCACGGAAAACGACTGCCTGCCGCCCCGTCGGCGCACCATTGCAGCCGTTCGCGCCCCGATGCGCCACCACAGCACTCCGGAGTGTGACCGACCCCGGGTCACCGTCCGTGTTCCCGGGGTCGGCCGACGGGCGGCGCGGGCCGCTACTCCTGCTCGGCCGCCCAGCGGCGCAACGCCTCGGTCGCCGCCTCCTTGCTCATGGGGCCGTTCTCCAGCCGCAGCTCCAGCAGGTACCGCCACGCCCGGCCGACCATCGGCCCCGGGCCGATCCCCAGCACCTCCTGGATCTCGTTGCCGTCGAGGTCCGGACGGATCTTGGCCAGCTCCTCCTCCTGGGCCAGCCGTTCGATCCGCCGCTCGATGTCGTCGTAGGCGCGGGCCAGCGCCGCGGCCTTGCGCCGGTTGCGCGTGGTGCAGTCGGCGCGGGTCAGGATGTGCAGCCGCGACAGCAGCGGCCCCGCGTCGCGCGCGTAGCGGCGCACCGCGGAGTCGGTCCACTCCCCCTTGCCGTAGCCGTGGAACCGCAGGTGGAGCAGGACCAGCTTGGAGACGTCGTTGACGACGTCCTTGGGGAAGCGCAGCGCGCTCAGCCGGTTCTTGCTCATCGACGCCCCCACCACCTCGTGGTGGTGGAAGGTGACCTTGCCCCCCGGCTCGAAGGCGCGGGTCTTGGGCTTGCCGATGTCGTGCAGCAGCGCGGCCAGGCGCAGCACCAGGTCGGGCTCCATGCCGCGGGCCCGTTCCAGGTCGATGGCCTGGTCGAGCACGGTCAGCGAGTGCTCGTAGACGTCCTTGTGCCGGTGGTGCTCGTCGACGGTGAGCTTGAGCTTGGGGATCTCGGGGAGCACGTGGTCGGCCACGCCGAGCTCCGTCATCAGGGCCACCCCGACCCTCGGGTTCGGGCTCAGCATCAGCTTGACGAGCTCGTCCCGGATCCGCTCGGCGGAGACGATCCGCAGCCGCTCCGCCATCGCGGACGCGGCGGTGCACACCTCGTCGGCCAGGGAGAACCCCAACTGCGCCGCGAACCGCACGCCGCGCATGATCCGCAGGGGGTCGTCGTTGAACGAGTCCTCCGGCTTGCCCGGCGTGCGCAGGACGCGCTGCTCCAGGTCGGCCAGACCGCCGAACGGGTCCACGAACTCACCGCCGGGCAGGCGGACCGCCATGGCGTTGACCGTGAAGTCCCGCCGGACCAGGTCCCCGTAGAGCGAGTCGCCGTACCTGACCTCCGGCTTGCGCGACTTGACCCGGTACGTCTCGCTCCGGTACGTCGTGATCTCGATCTGCTGGCCGCCCTTGCGCAGGCCCACCGTGCCGAACTCGATGCCGATCGTCCACACCGCGTCGGCCCAGCCGTCCACCAGTTCCAGCACGCGCTGCGGCACCGCGTCGGTGGTCAGATCGATGTCGTGCACCTCACGTCCCAGCAGCGCGTCGCGCACGGGACCGCCGACGACCGCCAGCTCGTGTCCCGCGGCGGCGAACCGCTCGCCCAGTTCGGCCACTGCCGGACCGACCGAACGCAACAGCCGGTCGACCGCCAAGCGCTGCTCGCGCGTCAACGTGGCCCCGGAGGCCGGGGAGTCAGGAACCGGTTCTGGAAACGCACTGTTCGACACAGCCACAGAGATTAGGTGTCCGCACTCGGCCATGGCGAATCAGTTCCCGCCCGGTACGGCCCTCCCGTCCCCGTCTCCGCCGCTCCGCCGGAGCACAGAAGGTATCGTCGTCTCAGGACGGGACGTGCATCCCCCGCGCCTGTCCCCCGTTCCCAACCGCCCGCGGCGGTCGGCGGAGGACGTCCCACGGGTCCCGTTCCGCGGCCGTCACGGCCCCCCGGGGACTCTTCTATTCTGTGGAGCCATCCGTACGGCGGCTCCTGCCGACCGTCCAACGATTCGGAAGACCCAGAGGCGTGCGTCGAATTGCTCACCTGGGCGCGGTCGTTGCCACCGCCCTGGCGGTGCTTCCGGCACTGACCCCGCTCCCCTCCGCCCCGTCGGCCGAGGCCGCCGAGCCGCCGTCCCGGCTCGCCGCGGTCCTGCCGACCGCCGACGACACCCAGCTCCCCGCCCTGGCTGTATCCGAGATCACCCCGGCCGCGGTGGGCGAGAAGACCACCGTCACCATCAGGGGCCTGGTCATCAACACCACCGACCGCACTCTCGACGACATCACCGTGCGGCTGCGCTACTCGCCCTACCCGCTGGCCGACCGCAAGGCCCTGGAACGGCACTCCGACAGCCCGGACACCGCCCCCTACCAGTCGGGCCCCACCACCTCCCCGGATAACACGCCGCTGCCCCCCGGCTCCGCGGCCTCGTTCGAGCTGAAGGCCGACGCCGAGGACCTGGACCTCTACGGCGGCTTCGGGGTCTACCCCGTCATCCTCGAGGCCACGAGCGGGCAGGAGGGCGAGCTCGGGGAGGTGCACACCTTCCTGACCTACACCGGCTCCGAGAAGCCGAAGAAGCTCCAGACGGCCTGGGTGTGGCCGCTCATGGACCGCCCGCAGCGCGCCGACGACGACACCTACCTCACCTCCGACCTCGCCGCGGAGCTGACCGAGGACGGGAGGCTGGGCCGCCTGCTCACCATCGGCGCCCAGGACGGCGAGATCGACTCCTCCTACACCGGCCCCACCCCGGGCCCCGAGGAGACGGCCACGCAGAGCCCTTCGCCCTCCCCCTCGCCCGCCCCCTCCTCCTCGCCCGCCGCGACCTCCGCCCCCGACGACACCGAGGCGCAGCCCGGCCCCACCCCGGAGAAGGCGCCCACCACCGCCGACCCGGTCCCCATCACCTGGGCGGTGGACCCCGCCCTCCTCGACGACATCCACCGCCTCGGCGAGCGCAGCTACTGGTCGCTGTCCAACGCCGACGGGTCGGGCCCCGCCCTGGAGGAGCACGAGGCCACCACCGACGCCCAGGTCTGGCTGGCCCACGCGCGGCTGTGGCTGGCCGAGGACCCCGTGCTGGCCGTGCCCTACGCCAACCCCGACCTGCCCGCGCTGCTCGGCGCCGACCTCGCCGGAGACGCCCAGACCGCGGTCGAACTGAGCCGCTCCACCGTGGCCTCGCTCCTGGGCCGCGAGGCCGACACCGGGCTCGCCTGGCCCGCCGACGGCGTCATGGACAAGGCCACCCTGGAGTTCCTGCACTCCCACGGCGCCACCACCTTCCTCCTCGACGAGTCGGCGATGCCCGCGCAGAACTGGCTCGGACACACCCCCAGCGGCGCGGCGCCGCTGTCCCTGCCCGGAGGCGAGAAGGGCACCGCCCTCGTCATCGACCGCGGGCTCAGCCGGGTCCTGGGCGCCGACACGCACACCCCCGGCTCCAGCGCTCTCGCCCTACAGCGGTTCGTCGCGGAGACCGCGATGATCGCCGCGGAGGCCCCCGACGCCAAGAGGACCGTCGTCCTGGCGCCGCCCCAGGACTGGGACCCCAGCGCCGCCTACGCCACCGGGCTGCTCGACGCCACCGAGAACCTGCCCTGGCTCTCCCCGGTCTCCCTCACCGAGGTGCGGGCGGGCGAGGCCGACGCCGAGGACCGCAAGGGCCTCACCTACCCGGACAAGGCCGCCGACGCCCAGCTCGGCGCCGACCACCTGGACCGGCTCGGCAGCATCCGCCGCCAGGTCCAACTGTTCAACAGCGTGCTGGAGGAGGGCCAGGACCCGTTCCGGCCCGCCGTGCTGCGGCTGGAGTCGGCCTGGTGGCGCCGGGACGACGAGGGCGCCGACACCGTGCTGGACCGGGTGGACCAGGCCGTGCAGGAGCACAAGGGCAAGATCTACGTCATCCCCGGCGACCCCATCACGCTGGCCAGCAAGAACGGCACCCTCGGCGTGCTGGTCGCCAACGACCTCAGCGACCAGTCGGTGACCGTCCACCTGTCGATCTTCTCGGAGAACTCCGAACGCCTGTCGATCGGCGACTACACCGAGTCCATGGAGATCGGCCCCGGCGGCAAGACCACCGTGTACGTGCCGCTCTCGGCCACCGTCAACGGCCGCACCGTGCTGCACCTGAGCCTGCACAACGCCGACGGCGAGCCGATCACCGACACCCCGACCACCATCCCGGTCAACGCCACCGGCCTGGGCAGCGGAGCGCTGATCATCAGCGGTGTCGCCGCCCTGGTGCTGGTCACCGCCCTGGCCCCGCGGGCCGTGCGCAGGTGGCAGCGGGAGCGGGCGCGGGGGGACGAGTCGGCCGCCGCGGGGCCCGCCCCGGACGGACCCACCGCGGCCGACGACGAGACTGTCGGCAGCACGATGCCCCACAATGACAGGGGCCAGGTCGGCGAACAGAACGGAGAGAGCGCTGAGGACACCCGCTCCTGAGCCGCACCGCTCCGGTCACCAGCCCCTGGCCTCCACCACGACGCACCCTTCCCACCACGACCACACCCCGGTGTCGGCGGTACGGCCGTCGACGTCGTCGAAAGGAGCCACACCGGTGGCGACCGACATCACCAGCGACAGCGACGAACCCGTCGGCGGCCCCGCCAGCGACGCGGACCGCCGTCCCCCCGCCGACTCCGCCCCCGACCCCGCCGACGCGACGCCGTCGGGGCAGGGCTCGGCGACCCGGAGCGGGATGATGCGCTCCAGCATGGTCATGGCGGCCGGGACGATGGTGTCGCGGGTGACCGGGTTCTTCCGCACCGTCGTGCTCGCCGCGGCCCTGGGCACACAACTGCTCGGCGACGCCTACAACGTCGCCAACACCATCCCGTTCATCATCAACGACCTGCTCATCGGCGGTCTGATGGCGAGCGTGATCGTGCCGTTCCTGGTGCGGCGGCGCAAGCAGGACGCCGACGGCGGCAAGGCCACCGAGGACCGCCTGTTCACCAGCGCCGTGCTGCTGCTGGTGGTGGTGACGGCGGCGGCGATCCTGCTCGCGGGGCCGCTGATCCAGTTGTACGCGAGCGACTTCCTGCCCGCGCAGGCCGAGGTGTCGGTGTTCCTGGCCCGCTTCCTGCTGGCCCAGGTGTTCTTCGTCGGCATGAGCGGCCTGATCAGCGCCATGCTGAACACCCGGGACAAGTTCGGCGCCCCGGTGTGGGCCCCCGTGCTCAACAACCTGGTGATCATCGCCGTCGGCGTGCTGTTCCTGTTCGTGGGCACCGGCGACACCGTGGAGACGGTGACCGCCGCCGACCAGGTCCTCCTGGGCCTGGGCACCACCTGCGGCATGGTCCTCCAGACCGTCGTCCTGATGGGGTCGCTGTGGCGGTCCGGGTACCGGTGGCGGCCGCGGTTGGACCTGCGCGGCTCCGGACTGGGCGAGGCGCTGCGCACGGCCGGGTGGATGTTCCTGTACACCCTCACGACCCAGCTCGGCTTCGTGATCACCTCGCAGATCGCCACGGGGGCGAACGTCGCGGCGAACGCGGCGGGCGACGCGGACGCGGGCGCTGGCCTCACCGCCTACAGCTACGCCTACCAGCTCTTCCAACTGCCGTACGCGATCATCGCGGTGTCCCTGATCACGGTGCTGCTGCCGCAGATGAGCGCGTTCGCCGTGGACGAGCGCTGGGACGAGGTGCGCGCCGGGTTCTCCCGCACCCTGCGCGTCTCCGCGCTGATCCTGGTGCCGCTGTCCCTGGCGATCTCGCTGTACTCCACCGAGGTCGCGGTGCTGCTGTTCGCGCACGGCAACACCGGCGACGGCGACGCCGCGAACATCGGCAACATCCTGATGGTGATGTCCCTGGGGCTGCTGCCCTTCACCGTCTTCCAACTGATGCTGCGGGTGTTCTACGCGCTGGGCGACACCCGCACGCCCGCGTTCCTCGGCATCGGCAACATCGCCGTGCACGGCGCGCTGGCGCTGCTCGCCTCCTGGACGCTGCCGCCCCACCTGGTGGTCGTCGGCGTGGCCGGCGGGTTCATGAGCTCCTTCCTGGTGGGACTGCTCATCGGCGGCTTCGTGCTCAGCCGTCGGCTGGGCGGTCTGGACGGGCGCCGCATCCTCGGCACCCTGGTCCGGCTGTACCTGGCCGCCGCGCCCAGCGTCCTGGTCGGGTGGGGCGTGCTGGAGCTGTTCCGGGCGTGGTTCGGCTCCGGGCTGGTGGTCAACATCGGCGCTCCGGTGGTGGGCTGCCTGCTGGCGCTGCCGGTGTTCCTGCTCGCCACCAAGCTGCTGCGGGTGGGCGAGCTCCAGGCGGTGACGGAGCTGGTCAAGTCCCGGCTGCGGCGCGGGTGACCCGGCCCGGGAGGGCGTCCCGGCCGGGCTCGTGCGCCCCGGCTCCCGCGTGTCCGTGCGGGGCGATCCGCCTCACAGGATTTTCTCGGGCTGTCGCACGTGTCCGTGCTACGGCATAGTGTTCGGTGTGGCGGATGCGGTATCCGCACCGGCAGGGCCTGCCGAGGGCCCGTCCCGGGGTGTCCCGGGGTTCCGGCGCGTTCGGAATCGGTCGGTGCGGTTTCGTCGTTCTCCACGGCCAGAACCAGCAATCGTGACGGAAGTCACAATTATTACGGAAAGGGTGCACGACCGCCTGTTCGGACGCTGATCATCGGGAACCCCGAATCCTCCACGGTCCGGGAGGAACTGACGTGCCCACGATGTTTCTGATTGTTCCCGCCCCATGTCCTCCGGAAGGCAGGGTCAAGCGTCCTAGCATGGAACGGCGTGACTCTGCCCCAAAGTTCGGTTTCTTCTTAGCTGCCCGAAGGGAGGTTGAGGACAGGCGCTATGGCCCGGCAGCAGGGAGGCCAGCCTCACGTCGGCCCTCCCGTCCGTCACTCCCGGTATGAGCACCTTCATGATTGAGCCCGGTGCGAGGCTCGCCAATCGCTATCGACTCGACGAATTGGTGAGCGAGACCAGCGGAGCCTCGCTGTGGAAGGCGACCGACGAGACCCTTGCGCGCCCCGTCGGGGTCTGGACGTTCGCCGACGGCTTCAGCCGTACCAGTGAGGCGGTCCGTGCCGCCCGCGCGGCCAGTCGTGTCTCCGATGCCCGCGTCACGCAGGTGTTCGACGCCGACGACTCCGGCACCACCCCGTACGTGGTCCAGGAGTGGATCTCCGGCACGACCCTGTCGGACCTGCTGCGCAACGGTCCCCTGGAGCCCGAACGGGCCGCAGGCCTGGTGGCCGAAGCCGCCGAGGCGCTCACCGCCGCGGCCCAGGTCGGCATCCACCACCTGCACCTGACCCCGGACAAACTGGTCTGGAGCGTCGGCGGTGCGGTCAAGGTGACCGGTCTAGGGCTCGACGCTGCGCTGCACGACATCACCGTCGAATCACCCCAGACCGTGGACGCCCAGGGCCTGGGCCGGCTGCTGTACGCCGCACTCACCGGATACTGGCCGGGCCCCGAACCCACCGGTCTGCGTCCCGCCCCGGTCGTCTCGGGGCGTCCGTGCGAACCCACCCAGATCATCGCGGGCATCCCCGAACGGCTCAACGAGATCGTCTGCCGCGCGGCCTTCCAGGCGAGCGGCCGTGAGGGGCCGCTGCGCACCCCGCAGGAGTTCGCCGACGCCCTCGCCGACGTGCCCCGGGTGGTCCCGATCCCGATGGCCCAGGCCGCCCCGCCGCCGCCTCCGCCCACAGGCACCTCCCGCTCCTCCGGCCAGCTCGACGTGGCTGCGGCGGCGAACTCCGCACCCCGGGCTCCCCGCACCCCGCGCCGTCGCACCCCGCCGCCGCCCCCGCCGCGTTCCGAGGGCTCCCTGGCCAACCGGATCCTGATCGGCGCCGTGGCCCTGCTCGTCTTCGTCGCCGTGGTGATGGGCGCCTGGATGCTCGGCGCGGCCATGAACACCGGCGGTCCGGGCCCGCAGACCGCCGAGGTGCCCAGCGACAACGGTGACGTCGAGGTGGACGTGCTCACCCCTGCGAGTGCGACCGGGTTCGATCCGCCGCCCACCGGCGACAACAACGAGCACAACGACAAGGCTCGGTTCACCATCGACGGCGACCCCTCGACTCACTGGAACACCGAGGGCTACAACACCGCGGAATTCGGCAACTTCAAGGAGGGTGTCGGCCTGCTCGTCGACATGGGCGGCGAGGTGGAGATCCACGAAGCGGACATCACGTTCGGCAGCGGCAGCTACAGTGTCGAGCTGTACGTGCGCAGCGAACCCGGTGCGGCTCCCGGCGGGGACGAAGAACCTGTCTGGACGGGCTCTGGAGTAACCGGGAAGGTCCCCATTAAGCTGGACGAACCCGCCACCGGGCGGTACGTGGTGGTCTGGTTCGTCTCCCCCCTTCCCGAGGACGGTGGCAAATACCGGGGCACAGTCAACGAGGTCGAGCTACGCGGAATTCAGTGAACACGGTGACCGACGCGGTTCAGGAGATCCCCGACAAAGAGCTGCTGTTCAGACACAACCAGGGTGACGAACACGCTTTCAACGAACTCGTGCGGCGCCACCGCGCCCGGCTGTGGGCGGTGGCGATCCGCGTGCTGGGCGACCAGGAGGAGGCCGCGGACGCGCTTCAGGACGCCTTCCTGTCCGCGTTCCGCGGTGCACACCGGTTCCGCGGGGAGGCGATGGTCAGCACCTGGCTGCACCGCATCGTCATCAACGCCTGCCACGACCGGCTGCGCCGCAGGATGGTCCGTCCCGCAGTCCCCACGGAGGACCACACCCTCGACCTGCTCTCCAACGAGCACGGCGGCTCCGTCCCCGACCCCACCGGGCGCAGCGACACCTCCCTCGACGTCCACGCCGCGCTGGAGTACCTCCCCGTCGAGCAGCGGCTCGCCCTCGTCCTCGTGGACATGCTCGGCTACCGGGTCGAGGACGCCGCGAAGATCCTGGACGTCGCCCCCGGCACGGTGAAGAGCCGGTGTGCGCGAGGTCGCGCTCGACTTCTGCCTTATCTTGTTCATCTCAGGAACCCTGGCGACTCCCCAGACGTCCCATCTCCGAAAGGAGGTGGCAGGAGATCGTGACGTCTCATGTGGATCCCGAGACACTCGCGTTATTCGCCGAAGGAGAGCTCCACGACAAGGAGCGGGAGCAGGAGGTGCGGGCCTGGCTCGCCGAGTCCGAGGAGGCCCGGGCACAGCTTGCGGCATTGCGGGAGGTGACGCAGATCCTGGCTTCCACCCCGGTGCCGCCGATGCCGGACGGGCTCGTCGAGCGCATCGACGAGGCGCTGCGTGCCGAGGCGAGGAAGCACCCCGTTCCTTCCGGGGCCCCGGTGGTCCCGCTGACTCCGTCCGACGAGAACGCGAAGGTACGGCCGCTCCGACGGTCGCACGGTCCCGCCCGTTGGACGCCGTTCCTCGTCGCCGCCGCGGCAGCCGTGTTCGTGCTGGGCGCGGGGACGGCGGTGCTCAGCAGCCTCTTCACCTCCTCCGACACCACCGACTCCGCAGTCGTGTTCGAGCAGACTTCGCCCCAGGCAGCGCTGCCGTACCGGCTGGCGGTGGTCTCCAGCGGCACCGACTACACCTCGGACGCCCTGGCCGACCAGGGGGCCGAGCTGCTCGGCCGCTCCGCCCTGTCCGGCTCCGACGGGGCAGCGGAGTCCGAGCCGCTCACGCCCAAGGCCGACGAGGCCGTCCCCGCGACGGTCACCTCGTGCGTCGACGCGCTCAACGAGGTCTACGGCGCCGCACCGATCTTGGTGGACCTCGCTTCCTACGAGGGCTCTCCCGCGTGGATCATGCTCTTCCCCGCCGCCGACAACGGCCACGAGATCCGGGTGGTCCAGCCGGACTGCGGCGAGAAGGACGATCCCGCGTCCGCGGTCGTCACCTCCGCGGTTCTTTCGAACAGCGGGGAGTGAGAGTCTGGACCGGGCTTGTCCGAGACAGGGCTCCTGTGTCGGAGAAGCCCGGTCCAGACGCCCGGCGGTCTTCCCGTATCACCGTGCCCGTGGGGAATCACCGACGCCTACCATCGGTTGAAGTGAACGGTTCTCCTGTCCCAACGACAGCATGAGTGTGCAAGGGGTCTGACCGCTGTGACTGACGTCCGTAATGTGATCATCATTGGTTCCGGGCCCGCGGGGTACACCGCCGCTGTGTACGCGGCCCGCGCCGAACTGAAGCCTCTCGTCTTCGAGGGCTCCATCACAGCGGGTGGCGCGCTGATGAACACCACCGAGGTGGAGAACTTCCCCGGGTTCCCCGACGGGATCATGGGCCCCGAACTGATGGACAACATGCGCAAGCAGGCCGAGCGGTTCGGCGCCGAACTTCTCCCCGAGGACGTCACCGAGGTCGACCTCACCGCCACCCCGAAGGTGGTCAAGGCCGGCGACCAGACCTACCGTGCGCACGCGGTGATCGTCGCCACCGGCTCCGGGTACCGCAAGCTCGGCGTCCCCGGCGAGGACGAGTTCTCCGGCCGGGGCACCTCCTGGTGCGCCACCTGTGACGGCTTCTTCTTCCGTGACCAGGACATCGCGGTCGTCGGCGGCGGCGACACCGCGATGGAGGAGGCGACCTTCCTCACCCGGTTCGCCCGTTCCGTCACGGTCATCCACCGTCGCGACGAACTGCGCGCCAGCAAGATCATGCAGGACCGCGCCTTCGCCAACGAGAAGATCTCGTTCGTCTGGAACAGCGAGGTGACCGAGATCCTCGGCGACACCAAGGTCAACGCGGTGCGCCTGCGCAACCGGGTGACCGGCGAGGAGAGCACCCTCAACGTCAGCGGGGTGTTCATCGCGATCGGCCACGACCCCCGCGTGGACCTCTTCAAGGGGCAGCTCGACCTCGACGAGGAGGGCTACCTGAAGGTCGACTCCCCCACCACCCGGACCAACATCCCCGGTGTGTTCGCCTGCGGCGACGTGGTCGACCACCGCTACCGCCAGGCCATCACCGCAGCGGGGAGCGGGTGCGCGGCGGCCCTGGACGCCGAGCGCTACCTGACCGAACTGGCCGACTGAGCGCGGCCCCGTTCCGGTCCCCGCTGAACCGACTTTCCGTCCCACCCCGAAGATGAGGAGCAACTGAATGGGTGCCGTTCAGACCGTCACCGACGCCACCTTCGACGAGAAGGTCCTCAAGAGCGAGCTTCCGGTCCTGGTCGACTTCTGGGCCGACTGGTGCGGTCCCTGCAAGATGATCGCCCCGGTCCTGGAGCAGATCGCCGAGGAGCAGGCGGGCAAGCTGACCGTCGTCAAGATCAACGCCGACCAGAACCCGGACACGGTGCGTCGGTACGGGGTGATGGGTCTGCCCACCCTCAACCTCTACAAGAACGGCGAGGTCGTGAAGCAGCTCGTCGGCGCCAAGCCGAAGCGCCTCATCGAGAAGGAGCTGGCGGAGTACCTGTAGCTCCTTACGGCCGCCGCGGGCCGAGGTTTCACGTGAAACACTGACGGGCCGCGGAACACGGTCGCGTACGGCTGCCCAGCAGCCCGACGCTGACCGGTGTTCCGCGGCCCGTTCGGCTTGTCCGGTCCTCCCCGCCCCGTGACAGCGAGAAGGCGTCACCGCCGGAGGGCGTTCACCCGGGACGGGGTGTCTCAGTTGCTGCCCGCCGCGCCCGGAGCCATTGCGGCCAGGATGCGCTCCAGGTCCTCCTTGGTGGCGAACTCCACGACGATCTTCCCCTTGTTCCGGCCCATGTTGACCTTCACGCGGGTGTCGAGGAGGTCGGAGAGCCGGTTGGCCACCTCTTCGAGTTCCGGCGAGGCTTCCCTGCGCGCGGGCTTCCGACGCTTCGCGGGGGGTTCCGTCTCTCCGAGCGCGATGATCTCCTCCAGGGCGCGCACGGAGAGCGATTCCGCGATGATGCGGTGCGCGAGGTGCTCCTGCTGTTCGGGGTCCTCCACCGAGAGCAACGCCCTGGCATGGCCGGCGCTGATCACCCTGGCGGCGACCTTGCTCTGCACCGAGGGGGGCAGGTTGAGCAACCGGAGCGTGTTGCTGATGTGCGGCCGAGAACGCCCGATCCGCTTGGCCAGCTCCTCGTGGGTCACCCCGAAGTCGTCCAGGAGCTGCTGGTAGGCGGCGGCCTCCTCCAGCGGGTTGAGTTCCTGGCGGTGCAGGTTCTCCAGCAGCGCGTCCCGGAGCATCTCGTTGTCGGGGGTCTCCCGGACGATCGCCGGGATCCGTTCGAGTCCGGCACGCTGACTCGCCCGCCACCGCCGTTCCCCCATGATGAGCTCGTACTTGGCGTCAGCGCCCACACCGCGGTTCGTCTTGCGGACCACCACGGGTTGCAGGAGTCCCACCTCGGCGATCGAGGCCGTCAACTCCTCAAGGGCCTCCTCGTCGAAGTGGTGCCGCGGCTGTCGGGGGTTGGGAGTGATCGCGTCGAGCGGGATCTCCTCCAGATAGGCTCCGTTGACGGTCTGACCGGCCCCCGGGTGGTCCCGGTTGACTCCGGCCACCGCCATCGACGGTCCCTGTGGGATGAGCGCCCCCAGCCCTTTGCCAAGACCGCGCCGCTGTTGGCTCAACGCCGTCTCCCTTCAGCTCCCATAGTGGTTCGCTTCACCGGTTCTCCACGCGACTCTGCACCCGGAAGGCGAGCTCACGAGCGGCGTCCAGGTAGGCCATGGCCCCGGTCGACGCGGGGTCGTAGGTCATGACCGACTGGCCGTAGCTCGGTGCCTCGGACACGCGGACGCTCCGGGGGATCATCGTCCTGAGCACCAGGTCTCCGAAGTGCCCGCGGACCTCCTCCGCGACCTGTGCCGCCAGGCGGGTCCGTCCGTCGTACATCGTGAGCAGAACCGTGGAGATGAAGAGATCCGGGTTGAGGTGCGACTTCACCAGCTCGATGTTGCGCAGCAACTGCCCCACACCCTCCAGCGCGTAGTACTCGCACTGGATGGGAATCAGCACCTCCTGGCAGGCGACCATGGCGTTGACCGTCAACAGCCCCAGAGAGGGCGGGCAGTCGATCAGGATGTAGTCGAGGTCCTTGGAATCGTAGGCGCTGAACGCCCTCTTCAGCCGGGACTCCCTGGCGACCAGGGAGACCAGTTCGATCTCTGCTCCTGCCAGGTCGATCGTGGCCGGCACACACCACAGGTTCGGGACGTCCGGCACGGGACGTGCCAGTTCCCGGATCTCCTCGTCCTCTACCAGGCAATGGTAGATCGAGCGGGAGTCGGGCGTCCGTTCCATTCCCAGGGCTGTGGATGCGTTCCCCTGGGGGTCCAGATCGACCACCAGGACCCGGTTGCCGTGCATGGCGAGCGCCACCGCGAGGTTGACCGTGGTGGTCGTCTTGCCGACGCCGCCCTTCTGGTTGGCGACGCTCATGATGCGGCACCGTTCGGGGCGCGGCCACGTCTCTCCCGCACGTCCTCGCGCGCTCATCGCTGCACGGGCGGCGCGGGCAATCGGCGTGTCGAAATCCGCGGCGAAACTCTCGTCGACCGCTTCGGAGCCGGTTCCACCAAGCACGGTTTCACGTGAAACATGCGCACCGGTCATGTCGAGCTCAGCCGGGATGGCGCTGCGCGTCTCGTAGTGGAAAGTTTCACGTGAAACATGGGCGCCATCGGAGTGGTTGTGGGACACGAATGAGTTCACCTCTTCCGTCCGCGCTTCTTCCTACCGCCCGGCGCGCGTTGGGACTTGGACGGGGCCCCCTTGCTCCCAGCCTCAAGATCAGTCGTGACCGTGACGCGAACGACCGTGGTAGCTGGATCGACTTTACCGCTCCCCACTCGGATGACGTCTGCGGTGTTAGGACGCTGTTTGGACAAATCTTGGCGGGCGGCCTCCAGTTCGGCCTCCGCCCGTTCCCCCTTCAGCGCCAGCAGACTTCCCCCCTTGCGGAGAAGCGGCAACGCCCACCCGATGAGCTTGGGCAGTGGAGCGACGGCCCGAGCGGTCACGAAGTCCGCCTTCAGCTTCTTCTGGACCTCTTCGGCGCGCCCTCGAACCACCGTGACGTTGTCCAATTCGAGGAGGTCCACACACTCCTGTAGGAAGACCGTCCGGCGCAGCAGCGGCTCCAGGAGTGTCACCGACAGGTCGGGACGCAGTATCCCCAGCACCACTCCGGGAAGTCCAGCACCGGAGCCGATGTCGATGACATCGGCCCCCTGCGGGATCAACTCCTCGACGACGGCGCAGTTCATCAGGTGCCGCTCCCACAGGCGCGGAACCTCACGCGGACCGATCAGCCCACGGGTCACCCCCACATCCGCCAGCAGCTCGGCGTACCGCTGCGCCACGGGCAATGTCTCGCCGAACAACTCCCGAGCCGCATCGGACAGGACGACATGCCCGGTCATCAGTCACCACCTTGGCCTCTTCAGCGGGGTCAGCAGCTATGAGCGGAATGAGCGATGGCAGGTCCACGAACCGGAAGACCGAGAAGCAACCACCCGCCACGATCTTATGTGCGCACTCTCCCGCCCCAGGGCTAACAGTCTTGCACTCCCCGGGAGGCCCGACGGACGGGACCCGCTCGGTTCGGAGGAGCCGAAGAAAGACCGGGGCCGCATGTTTCACGTGAAACATGCGGCCCCGGGTGAGACGACCGTGGTTCAGTCTGCCGGGTAGACCACCACGCAACGGTTGGGTTCTTCGCCATCGGACTCACTGTGCAGGCCGGCCGCCGCCACAGCGTCATGCACGACCTTCCGCTCGAACGGCGTCATGGGGCTGAGCTTCTTGGGCTTGCCGGTCCGCTTGACCTCGTTGGCCACCTCGGCTCCCAGCTTCCGGAGGGCCTTGCGCCGGGATTCGCGGTAGCCGCCGATGTCGAGCATCAGCTTGCTGCGGTAGCCGGTGGTGCGGTGCACGGCGAGGCGGGTCAGCTCCTGGAGGGCCTCCAGGACCTCGCCGCGTTCCCCGATCAGTTCTTTGAGGGTTGCCCCCACGACGGAGACCAGAGCACGGTCGCCTTCGACGTCCATGTCGATGTCGCCGTCGAAGTCAGCGATGTCGAGCAGCCCTTCGATGTAGTCGGCTGCGATGTCGCCTTCTCGTTCAAGTGCTTCGATGTCGATCGTGACGGTCGCTTCCGGTTCCTCGGCCACCGCCACGGCGGTGCTGGAGTTCGCCCCGCCTCCGGTGTTGCTGTCGCTCACGACAAGCTTTCTCCTTATGTCGCGGCCCTGTACGCAATCCGCTGCGTGGTCGCGTGTCAAGGGCTCTCGCGCCTACGCGTCCACGCAGCGGACGGCGGGTACAAGGATCTCTTAGGGACCCGCCGGAACTACTTACCGCCGGTCCTCTTGGACCTTGGCTGCCTCCTCGGCTGCTTACGTTCGATCTTAGGCTGTTCCGGCTTCGCCGTCGGCTGCTGCTGGCCGCGCTTCGCAAAGAGACCTTTGCCGGTCGTGGCGGAGTCGGCCTTGGCCCCGTCCGTGCTACCGGAGGCGGGGAACTTGCGGTAGAGGAAGTGCTGCTGGCCCATGGTCCAGATGTTGGAGGTGACCCAGTAGATCAGGACACCGACCGGCATCCCCAGACCGAACAACCCGAATCCAGGCGCGATGTACATCATGATCTTCTGCGACTGCATCATCGGGTTGTCTTCCATGCCCGGCTGCTTGAGCGTGCGGTTCATGCTCTGCCGGATGCTCAGGAAGGTCGTGGTCCCCATGATCACGCAGGCGATCACGATGACCACCTTGGCGATGACCGGGTCGGCCCCGAAGGCGGCCAGCTCGTCAGCCGAGGAGGTGAAGTGCGCGGCGATCGGGGTGCCGAAGATGAGGGCGCTCTGGGCGCTGTCGGCCAGCTCCTGGGTGAAGCCGTACTTCGCCTGCCCCTCGGCGACCGAGCGGAGCACGTTGAACAGGGCGAAGAAGACCGGCATCTGCAGCAGCAGCGGCAGGCAGCCCATGAGCGGGTTGGTCCCGCTCTCCTGGTAGATCTTCATCTGCTCCTGCTGCAAGCGCTGCTTGTCGTTCTTGTAGCGCTCGCGCACCTTGAGGAGCTTGGGCTGCAACTCCTGCATCTTCCGCTGCGTGTGCATCTGCTTCACGAACAGCGGAATCATCAGCACCCGTACGAGGACGGTGAGCAGGACGATGGACAGTCCCCACGCCCATCCGCTGTCCGGGTCGAGGAAGATGCTGAGACCGGAATGGATCCAGACCAGCACCTGGCCGACGATGTTGTAGAGCCAGTCCAGCACCGGCTATCTCCCTTGGTTCGCTGACTTCACAGACCCGATGCTCCGGGTGAGGTTTCCCCGTCTCCCCCGGGCTTCGCGTCACTGATCTCTGTACCGTTCTCACCCCTGCGCGGCGGGACCGGGTCCAGCCCGCCGGGGTGGAACGGATGGCATCTGCCGAGTCTGCGGGCGGTCAACCACAGTCCGCGCCAGGCCCCGTGGACCCGGAGCGCCTCGACCGCGTAGGTGCTGCACGAGGGGTAGAAACGGCAGACGGGCGGCAGGAGTGGGCTGATGAAGCGCTGGTAGCCCCGGATCGGCAGGATCAGCACCCGAGCCAGGAGGGTGGGTCTGTCGCGTGTCATTGGGTCGGCCGTTCTCCAACTGCCGGAACGTTCGCGGGCTCGGCCGCGCGTGGTACGCGAGTACGGTGTGCCGACCGCCCGCGGGGGCGTGTCACCGCGCTCAACGCACCGTCGAGCTGGGCTGCCAGCGCGTCGTATCCGAGAAGCGCGGATCCGGGTTTAGCCCGTACCACTAGCAGGCTACCTGCGGCGAGGGAGTCGACCCGATCCCGCATCAGATGACGCAGCCGACGCTGGACGCGCTTGCGGACCACCGCTCCCCCGACCGCTTTGCTGACGATGAACCCGACCCGGGGAGGTGCGGCCTGTTCCGGGTCGTCCGGGGTCTCGCGGGGAACGTACAGGGCGACGGTGAGAGCGTCCCGACCGGCACGGCGCCCTTTGCGCATGACGAGGTCGAAGTCGGAGCTGCGCCGCATTCGGTTGCGCGGGGACAGCATCGGATCAGAACACCCCCGAACACAGCAAGCGGACCGGCTACCGAAGCGGGCAGACCGGTCCGCTGAACGTTTGACTGCTGACGCCTAGTGGCTGACGGTCAGCGCTTCGCGCCCCTTGCGCCGACGCGCGGCGATGATCGCGCGGCCCGCACGGGTACGCATGCGCAGCCGGAAACCGTGGGTCTTGGCGCGACGCCGATTGTTCGGCTGGTAGGTACGCTTGCTCACTGCTTAACTCCAGGGGCGTTCCGGAAGTACATACGACGACGAACCGCCGGCCGTGCCGGTGGTCCGGGTGCTCCTGCTGCTGTCGCGGGGACGCTCAGCCTGGAACATCGCCCGCTCAGGCCGCTCCGCCGTGGACCGTGTGGTGCGAGTCACGGATCGTCTCCGGATCACACGGTGCCGGCGCACAGACGGATACCGACGTAAGCACAAAGAAGATACGGGCTGAGCTTGTGCAGGTCAAATCGGCCTCGCCGGGCGAGAAGCCCCTCGGGCGGGGTTATCCACGAACCAGTCGGTCTGTGGAAAACCCTTGTCCACAGGCTGCGGATTGCCCACACCGGGTCCTAAGCTGTGGATAACCTCGACTCCGCGCAGAGGCCGCTCCCTTCCTCCCGACCCGCCGGGAAGACCGTGGTCACCGAGGTTACCCACAGGCCACCACCTGGGAAATGTGGATAACCACAGGCTGTGGACAACATCACGAAGGGCTGTGGATAACGCAGTGGATAACTTGTGGACAACTCGCAGATCCTGTGGATTGCCGCCTCCCGGCTCCGTCCGCGGACGGCGGGGAGGGCGAAGCCTCATGCACAGCGGAGTCCACAGAAAACGCCGAGTTACCCACAGAACACCGTTCGCCATCACGTTTTGATCACGTCGCTCCCCAACGCTGTGGACAGCCGGGAGCCGCCGAGTTTGCCGAGAACAATGGGTCGCCGTGCCACCCGTACTTCCCGCCGGGAGACGGGGGCCCGGTCGGCAGAACACCGCTGGAAAGGGCGAAGCATGAAGGGCCGCCGTGTCTGAGGGACAGGTCAACCTCGCGATGGTGTGGTCGAGCGTGCTGGAGAACCTCGACAACAGCAGCCTTCCTCCCCAGCAACGGGCCTGGCTCCCGCAGACCAGACCGCTGGGGCTCATCGAGGACACCGCGCTGCTCGCCGCCCCCAACGAGTTCGCCAAAGAGATCCTGGAGACCCGGCTGCGGCCGGCCATCAGCCAGGCGCTCTCCGCCGAGCTGGGTCGGGAGATCCGGGTGGCCGTCACCGTGGACCCCACCGCGGTGACCCCGGCCGCTCCCGTCAAGCCGCCCCCGGGAGCCGGGGCCAAGGACGGCCGCGCCCCCGACGCCGCGCGCAGGCCGTCCTGGCCGCAGCAGCCCGCACTGCTGCCCGAGCCGCCGCACGCGTTCGACGAGGCCGGCCGCCCAGGCACGGCCCAGGGGCGCCAGCCCACCCCGCCCCACGGCCAGGACCTGCTCGCCTCGGCGTGGCACGACTCGCCCGCCGACCGCGGCGGCCGCCCCTTCTCCGCCCCGCCGAGCCCCGACGCCGAGGCGGACCCCCGCTACCGGAGCTGGGACGGTCCCGCCCACTGGGACCGGCCCAACCGCTGGGAGACCCCGCGGTCCTGGGAGAACGCGCACCACCCCGATCCGGGGAACCGGCCGCAGGAGGGCGGGGCGGAGCCCGGCGCGCCCGTCCCGGACCAGCCCGCCGTGGCCCCTCCGCCGGGCGCCCTCGACCCCGGGGAGGGCTCCTCGTCCGGCAAGCCGGCCGGTCCGGGGCAGCTCAACCCCAAGTACACCTTCGACACCTTCGTCATCGGCTCCAGCAACCGCTTCGCACACGCCGCCGCGGTGGCCGTGGCCGAGGCCCCGGCCAAGGCGTACAACCCGCTGTTCGTCTACGGCGGCTCCGGGCTGGGCAAGACCCACCTGCTGCACGCGATCGGCCACTACACCCAGCGGCTCTACGACGGCGCGCGGGTCCGCTACGTCAGCTCCGAGGAGTTCACGAACGAGTTCATCAACTCCATCCGGGACGGCAAGGCCGACGGGTTCCGCCGCCGCTACCGGGACATCGACGTGCTGCTGGTCGACGACATCCAGTTCCTGGAGAACAAGGAGCAGACGCAGGAGGAGTTCTTCCACACCTTCAACACCCTGCACAACTCCAACAAGCAGATCGTCATCTCCTCGGACCGGCCGCCCAAGCAGCTCGTCACCCTGGAGGACCGGCTGCGCAACCGGTTCGAGTGGGGCCTGATCACCGACGTGCAGCCGCCCGAGCTGGAGACGCGGATCGCGATCCTGCGCAAGAAGGCCGCGCAGGAGGGGCTGGCCGCGCCCCCGGAGGTGCTGGAGTTCATCGCCAGCAAGATCTCCACCAACATCCGGGAGCTGGAGGGCGCCCTGATCAGGGTCACCGCGTTCGCCAGCCTGAACCGGCAGTCGGTCGACCTGCACCTGACCGGCATCGTGCTGCGGGACCTGATCCCCAACGACGAGGTCCCCGAGATCACGGCCGCGGAGATCATGGCGCAGACCGCCTCCTACTTCGGCCTGACTCCCGAGGACCTGTGCGGCACCTCCCGCTCCCGGGTCCTGGTCACCGCGCGGCAGATCGCGATGTACCTGTGCCGGGAGCTCACCGACCTGTCGCTGCCCAAGATCGGCCAGCAGTTCGGCAGGGACCACACCACGGTCATGCACGCCGACCGCAAGATCCGCTCCCTGATGGCGGAGCGCCGGTCGATCTACAACCAGGTCACCGAGCTGACCAACCGGATCAAGCAGCAGTCGCACAACATCTGAGTCGGGGGCGCCGGGCCGCACCCCCGACTTGTCCACAGGCTCGGGACAGCGGCGGCGGACCGCGGTCGGGGCTGTGAAGCCGCTCACTCCGCGGCGGTCCGCCGCCCTGTTCTCCCGCTGTTCCACCGCGTGGAGACGGTCTCCTAGCACATCCCAAGCTGTGGATAAGCCGTGGATAACCCTGGGGATAACCCCCGTTTACCTGTGGACAACCTGTGGACACTCTGTGTATAACCCGCCACGACGTTGGGTCACCCCATGACAGGATCTGTGGGTAAACCGGTGGATAACCTGTGGACGGCCTGTGGACGACCTGGGGACAACCTTCCTCCATCCACAGCCGGACGAGTTTTCCACACCCGCCGTCCACAAGCTCTGTGGATAAAAATTCAGGCGATGACCTGCACAAACGAAGGTTGTCCACAGTATCCACAGGCCCTATTACTACTGCGCCACAGAGAGAGATCTCGTGGCTCAGTAAACGGGCTCGGCGCGTTTCTGTGGACAACGCCCGGACCGCGCCGACGGTCGAGACGCACCGGAGCGCCGACCCAGGTCGGCTCCGCGACACGCAATACACTCGCGTGCGAATCGGGGTACCGTGGTGAACTCACCCCCACTCTCTGACCGACATCCCGGCACGGACCATCCCGCCGTCGGCCCACTCGCCGACAGGTGCGGCTCAGGGCGTGGGTCGACGGTTCCCAGTAGTCGAGGAAAGAGAGACCGATCGTGAAGTTCCGGGTCGAACGCGACGTGCTCGCGGATGCTGTCGCCTGGACCGCTCGCACTCTGCCGGTCCGACCGTCGGTACCCGTCCTCGCCGGGATGCTGCTGGACGCCGAGGACGAGGGCGGACGTCAGCGGCTCAGACTGTCCAGCTTCGACTACGAGGTCTCCGCCCAGGTGTCGGTCGACGTCGACATCGACGAGCCGGGCCGGATCCTCGTGTCGGGCAAGCTGCTCGCCGAGATCGTGCGCAACCTTCCTCCACAGACTGTGGAAGTCAGCACCGACGGCGCCAAGGTCGTCGTCGCCTGCGGCAGCGCCAGGTTCACCATCCTCACCCTCCCCGTGGAGGACTACCCGACCCTGCCCGCCATGCCCGCGCTGACCGGGTCGGTGCTCAGCGACGCCTTCGCCGCCGCGGTCAGCCAGGTGGCGGTGGCCGCCGGACGCGACGACACCCTGCCCATGCTCACCGGCGTACGCGTGGAGATCGAGGGCTCCACCGTGACCCTGGCCTCCACCGACCGCTACCGCCTGGCCGTGCGGGAGCTCACCTGGACCCCCGAGGACCCCAACGTGTCCGCGGTCGCCCTCGTCCCGGCCAAGACCCTCGCCGACACCGCCAAGTCGCTGACCGGCGGCGCCCAGATCGCCATCGCGCTGTCCACCGCCGAGAACGGCGGAGAGGGCATGATCGGCTTCGAGGGCGGCGGACGGCGCACCACCACCCGGCTGCTCGACGGCGAGTTCCCCAAGTACCGCAAGCTGCTGCCGGAGTCCTTCAACTCCGTGGCCGAGGTGCAGAAGGCGGAGTTCGTCGAGGCGGTCAAGCGCGTCTCCCTGGTCGCCGAGCGCAACACCCCGCTGCGGCTGGCCTTCAGCGGCAACCGGCTGGTGCTCGAGGCGGGGACCGGCGAGGAGGCCCAGGCGGTCGAGGAGCTGGAGGCCTCCCTGGAGGGCGACGACATCCAGATCGCCTTCAACTCCACCTTCCTGCTCGACGGACTCAACGCGATCGAGTCCGACGTGGCCCACCTCCAGTTCACCACCCCCACCAAACCGGCCATCATCACCGGCAAACCCGCCGACGACGGCACCGTGTCGGACTACCGGTACCTGATCATGCCCGTGCGGCTGTCCAACTGAGCGCCCCCCGCGTCGGCCACTCCACCGATCCACACACTGGGTACGAGTAAGGGAACGCGAGCATGCAACTCGGCATGATCGGCCTCGGCAAGATGGGCGGCAACATGGCCGCGCGGCTGCGCGACAAGGGCCATGAGGTCGTCGGTTTCGACTTCAACCCCGACGTGCGCGACGTGGACTCCGTCGCGGAGCTTGTCGAACGGCTGGCGGCGCCGCGGATCGTGTGGCTGATGGTCCCCGCCGGCGAGCCCACCCACTCCAGCATCCGGGAGCTGGCCGGGCTGCTGGAGGAGGGCGACCTCGTCATCGAGGGCGGCAACTCCCACTACCTGGACGACCGCCGGCACGCCGAGGAGCTCGCCCGCCGCGGGATCGAGTACCTGGACGCGGGGGTCAGCGGCGGCGTCTGGGGACGCGAGAACGGCTACGGCATCATGGTCGGCGGCAGCGCCGAGAACGTGGAGCGGGCCCGGCCCATCTTCGACGCGCTCGCCCCCGACAGCGGCGGCGGGTTCGTCCACGCCGGAGCGGTGGGCGCCGGGCACTTCGTCAAGATGGTCCACAACGGCATCGAGTACGGCATGATGCAGGCGTTCGCCGAGGGCTACGAGCTCATGGCCGCCTCCGGGATCGTGGAGGACGTCCCCGGCACCCTGGCCAGTTGGCGGCAGGGCACCGTGGTGCGCTCCTGGCTGCTGGACCTGCTCGTCCGCGCCCTGGAGGAGGACCCCGGACTGGAGCGGCTGCGCGGCTACGCGGAGGACTCCGGGGAAGGGCGCTGGACCGTCCAGGCGGCCGTCGACCACGCGGTCCCCGCCCCGGTCATCACCGCCGCGCTGTACGCCCGGTTCGCCTCCCGCCAGGAGGACAGCCCGGCGATGAAGGTCATCGCCGCGCTGCGCAACCAGTTCGGCGGGCACGCGGTGGCCAGACGCGAGGAGTAGGCCCGGCCGTCCACAGCCTGTGGACGGAGCGGTCGCCCACGCCTCCCCGGGTCCGCGCACCGGCCGCGCGGACCCGGGCCTTCTGTAGGAGCAGCCAGATGTACGTCTCCCATCTTCAACTGGCCGACTACCGGTCCTACGAGACCGCGTACCTGGAGCTGGAACCGGGCATCAGCACCTTCGTCGGACCCAACGGGCAGGGCAAGACGAACCTGGTCGAGGCGATCGGCTACGTCGCCACGCACGGCAGCCACCGCGTCGCCAACGACGCCCCCCTGGTCCGCCGGGGGGCGCAGCGGGCGGTCATCCGGGCGGCCGTCGTCCAGCACGGCCGACGCTCCCTGATCGAGCTGGAGATCAACCCCGGACGGTCCAACCGCGCCCGACTGAACCGCTCCCCGGTCCCCCGGCCCAGGGACACCCTGGGCATCCTGCGGACGGTGCTGTTCGCCCCCGAGGACCTGGCGCTGGTGAAGGGAGACCCGGGAGAGCGCCGCCGCTTCCTGGACGACCTGCTGGTCGCCCGGGCGCCCCGGTACGCGGGGGTGCGCTCCGACTACGAACGGGTGCTCAAACAGCGCAACGCCCTGCTCAAGTCGGCCTCGGCCCGCTACTTCCAGCAGCGCGGCCAACCCGACCTGTCCACCCTGGACGTGTGGGACGAACACCTGGTCCAGGCCGGGGCCGAACTGCTGGCGGCGCGGCTGGCCCTGGTGGCGGAGCTGCAACCCCTGGTCGCCAAGGCGTACGGCGAACTCACCTCCTCGGGCGGACCGCCCGGCCTGCACTACCGCTGCTCGGCCGCCGAGGAGGAGACGCTGCCCGCAGACCGGGCGCGGCTCGCAGAGACCCTGCGCGCCGCGCTGGCCGAGGCGCGCCCCCAGGAGCTGCGGCGCGGCGTCAGCCTGGTCGGCCCGCACCGCGACGACCTGCAACTGCGCCTGAACGGACTGCCCGCGAAGGGCTACGCCAGCCAGGGCGAGTCGTGGTCCTACGCGCTGGCCCTGCGGCTCGCCGGCTTCGAGCTGCTGCGTGCCGACGGCGAGGACCCGGTGCTCATCCTCGACGACGTCTTCGCCGAGCTCGACACCGAGCGCCGGCGGCGGCTGGCCGAGCACGTCCGCACCGCCGAACAGGTACTGGTGAGCGCCGCGGTCCCCGACGACGTCCCGGAGGAGCTGTCGGGGGCGCGGTTCCGGGTCAGGAACGGGAGTGTCGAACGTGAGCGGTGAACGCCTGCCGGAGCGGCCCGAGGCCGAGGACGGGGAGCCGCGTCGGCTCAGCGGAGTGGAGCTGGCGCGCCAGGCGCTGGCCAAGGCCCGCGCCGAGGCGAAGGCGCGCGGCGCCGTCCCCCAGGGGCAGCCCCGCAGGCCGCGGCGCGACCGGGTGCCCCGGCGCGGCGAGCCGCAGACGTTCGGCGAGGCGGTGCGGGCCTGGCTGATCGAGCACGGCTGGCAGGAACAGGTGGCCATCGGGGGCGTCTTCGGCCGCTGGTCCCAGATCGTCGGCGACCGCCTGGCCGAGCACGTGCGCCCCCAGACCTACGCGGACGGGGAGCTGGTGGTCTCGGTGGACTCGCCGGCCTGGGCCACCCAGGTGCGCGCCATGGCCCCCCAACTGGTGCGGCGGCTCAACGAGGAGCTCGGCCACGGGACCGTGCGGTGTATCCGTGTGGCCACTCCGGGGAGTCGTCGCGGGCAGCGGGGGCAGTGGCGGGTCCGGTGATCCGGAGGAGTCGTGCGGCGGCGGCCGGACGTCCGTTGCCGGGGAGCGGTGCGACAGCACTGATTTGACCGCGGCGTTCTCTCCGGGGTGGGGTGCGTGTGGGGACTCGGCTCCCGCTCTGTTCGTTCGTTGGAGGCCGTCACAGCGGCTTAGATGCCACTTTCAGGTTGTGTGCACGGTATCATGGACACAGTTCTTTGGACGCCTCCACCGGCAGAGACCGCACCAAGAGCGGAGTACCGGGAATCGGGGTCGCAGCAGCGTCTTGGCGGGGGGCGTGGCAACGCGTTTCGCCTGGGTCGCGGTGTGTCCGCCGGTTGTCTTGCGGCTGGTCGGCGTCCCCGGCAGGAGGGTGTTTCCAACTTGGCCTACGACGCGCGATCAATCACGGTTCTGGAAGGCCTCGAAGCGGTACGCAAACGCCCCGGCATGTACATCGGTTCCACGGGTGAGCGCGGACTGCACCATCTTGTCTACGAGGTTGTGGACAACTCCGTGGACGAGGCGCTCGCGGGATACGCCACCGCGATCGAGGTCACACTGCTGGCCGACGGCGGGGTGCGGGTGGCCGACAACGGGCGCGGCATCCCGGTGGACCTGCACCCGACGGAGAAGCGGCCCGGCGTGGAGCTCGTCCTGACCACCCTGCACGCGGGCGGCAAGTTCGACAGCAAGTCCTACGCGGTCTCCGGCGGCCTGCACGGCGTCGGCGTCTCCGTCGTCAACGCGCTGTCCACCCGGCTGGAGGTGGAGGTCCGCAGGGACGGCTACCTGTGGACCCAGCGCTACGAGATGACCCACCCGGTGACCGAGCTCATCCGCGGGGAGCCCACCGACGAGACCGGCACCCAGGTCACCTTCTGGGCCGACGGCTCCATCTTCGAGACCACCACGTACAACTTCGAGACGCTGTCGCGGCGGCTCCAGGAGATGGCCTTCCTCAACAAGGGGCTGTCCATCACCATCCGCGACGAGCGGCCCGAGTTCGTGGGGGACTCCCCCGTCACCCAGACCTACCACTACGAGGGCGGCCTGGCCGACTTCGTCCGCCACCTCAACGCGACCAAGGAGCCCGCGCACTCCAGCATCATCGCGTTCGAGGACTCCGGCGACGGCATCGCGGTGGAGATCGCGATGCAGTGGAACCAGTCGTACACCTCCTCGGTGCACACCTTCGCCAACACCATCAACACCACCGAGGGCGGCACCCACGAGGAGGGCTTCCGCGCCGCGCTGACCTCCATCGTCAACCGCTACGCCCGCGACCAGAAGCTGCTGCGCGACAAGGACGACAACCTCACCGGCGACGACGTCCGCGAGGGGCTCACCGCGATCGTCTCGGTCAAGCTCGCCGACCCCCAGTTCGAGGGCCAGACCAAGACCAAGCTCGGCAACACCGAGGCCAAGTCGTTCGTGCAGAAGGTCTGCCACGAGCACCTGCGGGACTGGTTCGACCGCAACCCCGGCGAGGCCAAGGACATCGTCACCAAGGCGAGCCAGGCCGCGCGCGCCCGGATCGCCGCCCGCCAGGCGCGGGAGCTCACCCGGCGCAAGACGCTGCTGGAGTCCACCTCGCTGCCCGGCAAACTGGCGGACTGCCAGTCCACCGACCCGGAGCGCTGCGAGGTCTACATCGTCGAGGGCGACTCCGCGGGCGGCTCCGCCAAGGGCGGTCGCGACCCCCACTACCAGGCCATCCTCCCCATCCGCGGCAAGATCCTCAACGTCGAGAAGGCGCGCATCGACCGGATCCTCAAGAACAACGAGGTCCAGGCGATCATCACGGCGCTGGGCACCGGGGTCCACGACGAGTTCGACATCGAGAAGCTGCGCTACCACAAGGTCATCCTGATGGCCGACGCCGACGTCGACGGCCAGCACATCCGCACGCTGCTGCTCACCCTGCTGTTCCGCTTCATGAAGCCGCTCATCGAGGCCGGGCACGTCTACCTCGCGCAGCCCCCGCTCTACAAGATCAAGTGGGACACCCGGGGCACCGACGTCGACTACGCCTACTCCGACCGCGAACGCGACGAGCTGATCGCCGCGGGCATCGCAGCGGGCAAGAAGGACCCGCGGCCCCGCGACCTCGTCCAGCGGTTCAAGGGTCTGGGCGAGATGAACCCCGCGGAGCTGTGGGAGACCACCATGGACCCCGAACGCCGGGTGCTGTTGCAGGTGACGCTGGACGACGCGGCCCAGGCGGACGAGATGTTCAGCGTGCTCATGGGAGAGGACGTCGAGTCGCGGCGCTCCTTCATTCAGCGCAACGCCCGGGACGTCCGGTTCCTGGACATCTGACCCGAGCCTGACGTTTCCCGGCAGCGAACGACTCACCAGAAAAGGATCGACATCCAGTGACGGATGCGAACACGGCTCCCGAAGCCTCTCAGCACTCCACCGGCCGCATCGAACCGGTCGACCTCCAGGTCGAGATGCAGCGCAGCTATCTCGACTACGCCATGTCGGTCATCATCGGCCGCGCCCTCCCCGACGTGCGGGACGGTCTGAAGCCCGTCCACCAGCGGGTGCTCTACGCCATGTACGACGGCGGGTACCGCCCCGACCGGGGCTACTTCAAGTGCGCCCGCGTCGTCGGCGACGTCATGGGTAACTACCACCCGCACGGCGACTCGGCGATCTACGACACCCTGGTGCGCCTGGCGCAGCCCTGGGCGATGCGGATGCCGCTGGTCGACGGCAACGGCAACTTCGGCTCCCCGGGCAACGACCCGGCAGCGGCCATGCGCTACACCGAGTGCAAGCTCGCGCCGCTGGCCATGGAGATGCTGCGCGACATCGACAAGGAGACCGTCGACTTCCGGCCCAACTACGACGGCCGCTCCCAGGAGCCCGTGGTCCTCCCCGCGCGCTTCCCCAACCTGCTGGTCAACGGCTCGGCGGGCATCGCGGTCGGCATGGCCACCAACATTCCGCCGCACAACCTGCGCGAGGTGGCCGACGGCGTCAACTGGTACCTGGAGCACCCCGAGGCCTCCGACGAGGAACTCCTCGAGGCCCTCATCGAACGGATCAAGGGCCCGGACTTCCCCACCAGCGGGCTCATCGTCGGCCGGCGCGGCATCGAGGACGCCTACCGGACCGGACGCGGCTCGATCACCATGCGCGCCGTGGTCAACGTGGAGGAGGACAAGCGCGGCCGCCAGTGCCTGGTGGTCACCGAGCTGCCCTACCAGGTCAACCCGGACAACCTCGCGCTGAAGATCGCCGAGCTCGTCAAAGAGGGCAAGATCAGCGGGATCGCCGACGTCAAGGACGAGAGCAGCGGCCGCACCGGCCAGCGGCTGGTCATCGTCCTCAAACGCGAGGCGGTCGCCAAGGTCGTGCTGAACAACCTGTACAAGCACACCCAACTACAGGAGACGTTCGGCGCGAACATGCTGGCCCTGGTCGACGGGGTGCCCCGCACGCTCCGCCTCGACCAGCTCATCAAGCACTGGGTGACCCACCAGATCGAGGTCATCGTCCGGCGCACCCGCTACCTGCTGCGCAAGGCCGAGGAACGCGCCCACATCCTGCGCGCGCTGCTCAAGGCGATCGACCGGATCGACGAGGTCATCGCGCTGATCCGGGGCAGCGAATCGGCCGACGCGGCCAAGAACGGCCTCATGGAGCTGCTGGCCATCGACGACGTCCAGGCGCGGGCCATCCTCGACATGCAGCTCCGCAAGCTCGCGGCGCTGGAGCGCCAGCAGCTCACCAGCGAGTACGACGAGCTGATGGCGCAGATCACCGACTACAACGGGATCCTCGCCTCGCCCGAGCGGCAGCGCGGCATCGTCCGCGACGAGCTCGCCGAGATCGTCGAGAAGTACGGCGACGACCGCCGTACGCAGATCGTCCCCGACGAGGGCGACATGCGTATGGAGGACTTCATCGCCGAAGAGGACATCGTCGTCACCATCACCCGGGGCGGCTACGTCAAGCGCACCCGGCTGGACAACTACCGGGCGCAGAAGCGCGGCGGAAAGGGAGTGCGCGGCGCCCAGCTCAAGCAGGACGACATCGTCCAGCACTTCTTCGTGACGACCACGCACCACTGGATCCTGTTCTTCACGAACAAGGGGCGCGTGTACCGCGCGAAGGCGTACGAGCTGCCGGAGCTCGCCAGGGACTCCCGCGGACACCACGTGGCCAACCTGGTGCCGTTCCTCCCCGACGAGGAGATCACCCAGGTGCTGGCGCTGCGCGACTACGACGCCGCGCCGTACCTGGTGCTGGCCACCCGGTCGGGTCTGGTGAAGAAGACCAGGCTGGAGGACTTCGACTCCGCGCGCTCCTCCGGCATCATCGCGATCAACCTGCGCGAGGACGACGAGCTGATCGCCGCCCGGCTGGTCTTCCCCACCGACGACCTGCTGCTCATCAGCAGCAACGCCCAGGCGATCCGGTTCTCCGCCTCGGACGAGTCGCTGCGGCCGATGGGACGGGCCACCAGCGGCGTGATCGGCATGCGCTTCGCGGAGGGCGACTACCTGCTCAGCATGGACGTCATCCGGGACGGCGAGGGGGCCACGGACGTGCTCGTGGCTACCGACGGCGGTTACGCCAAGCGCACCCCGGCCGACCAGTACCCGGTGCAGAAGCGCGGCGGCAGGGGCGTGCTCACCGCCAAGGTCGTCGAGGCCCGCGGCAAGCTCGTCGGCGCGCTGATGGTCGACCCCGAAGAGGACGAGATCCTCGCGATCACCTCCAACGGCGGCGTGATCCGCACCAAGTGCGCGGAGATCAAGCAGTCGCAGCGGGCCACCATGGGGGTCCGGCTGATGAACCTCAGCAAGGGCAGCCACGTGGTCGCCATCGCCCGGAACGCCGAGGGCATGGACGAGGACTCCGACAACGGCGCCGACGAGGCCGACCACGCCGGGTAGCGCCGCGGTTTCACGTGAAACCCGCCCGCACGCGCGAGGGGAAGGTATTACCCGCCCCCCTCGCGCGTGCGACTGGCAGGCCCGGCAACCACTCAATAGAGTGGCTGTCTGTCATAAACGACATCGATCACGTGGAGTTCGGCGCTACGTCCCCCGATCTCCCGGATTTCCACTGTTATAGGGAGAGTTCAGCGGTAACGTGGCTATGTCCGACAATGCGCAACGAGAGTCCGCTGCACTGGAGTCGAGCAACACCGGTTCCGAACAGAGCGGAGCAGACGCCGCAATGACCTCTGAGAACGACGCTCCTGACAACACGACGTTCGGATCGGCCACGGGTTCCGACACGGTGCGTGGCGCAGAGGATTCCGGTTCCTCCGCGGTCACAGGGGAGACCCAGGGCGGTACGGACACGGACGAGCCACCGTCCTCGGAAGCTACACAGGGGGATTCGGCTATGGCAGCAGAAGCGGCCGCCGCGCCGCCAGGTACCGACGGCAAGACGGTCAGGACGGCCCGCAAGGCGCACCTGACCCTGAGCCGGATCGAACCGTGGTCGGTGATGAAGTTCAGCTTCGTCATCTCGCTGGTCTGTTTCATCGTGCTGTTCGTGGCGGTGGCGGTCCTCTACACGGGGCTGGCCTACCTGGGCGTCTTCGACGCGGTGACCGAGCTGGTCTCGTCGCTGACCGAGGGCGACGACGGCGGGGACGACCTCAACCTCGACCCCGCGAGCTGGTTCTCGCCCACCCGGGTGCTCGGCTACACCGCGCTGCTCGGCGCGTTGAACGTCATCCTCATCACAGCTCTGGCCACCATCGGTGCCATGCTGTACAACCTCGCAGCCGACCTCGTGGGCGGCCTGGACGTGACCCTCAGCGAGACCGAGTGACCCCTCCTCGGACCCGCGCTCCGGCGCGGGTCCGAGGACCGCTCCGAACCAGGTAAACTGTCGGAGTCAGCAGGGCGCTCCGGCGCCCTCCAGCTCTCACCCGCCAGGGGAATCCGGTTCGCCCCACCCCTCCGGATGCGGTAGAGTTCTTCGCGAGCAAGGGCGTATAGCTCAGTCGGTTAGAGCGCATCCCTGATAAGGATGAGGCCCCTGGTTCAAGTCCAGGTACGCCCACCAGATCAAGGCCCCCGCCGGAAACGGCGGGGGCCTTTTTGACGACAGTTCTGACCGCAGCGGAACGCTGGTCTTCACGGTCGCCGAACAACGCCGGGCCCGGGCGGCCGAGTCCTTCCCGTCGCCGTACCCGGTGACCGCCACGGACGGGCCGGGTCAGCCGCCGGCCAGCTCGGAGAGGGCCGCGACCCGTTCCGCCACCGAACCGGTGAGCGTGAACACGGTCACCCCCGCGGCCTTGAGCTCGTCGAGGAGCAGTTGGTCCGACAGGACGCGGAAGTGCTCGCTGATCGGCTTCACCGCGTCGTTGAGGGGGAACTCCACGGGGAGGTGGACGAAGGCGTCGTACGTGGCGAAGGCCCGCTGCTTCACCTCCTGGCCGAGCGCCTCGACGACCTCCGCGTACGGGAGGAGATCGGGGGCCGGAGGCGTGAGGGCGGTTCCCGGGACCGGGTGCAGGCCGACCGACAGCCGGACCGAGGCGTACACCCACTCGTGCAGGAGAGAGCCGTCGGAGACGAACCCGGAGGGGTGCAGCGCCTCCTCGACCGAGCGTTCGGTGTAGCGTCGCACGACCAGTTGCACGAGCTCGGCGGGGGTCACCTCCTCCAACGCCTTGGGGCGGCTGCCGGCGGGGTCGCGCATCGGGGAGCCGTGCACGGCGGGCAGGCAGCCCGACTTGGTGAACTCCCTGATCAGGGTGGTCTTTCCAGCTCCGTAGGCTCCTACGACGGCCAGTTTCACGTCTGGACTCCCTCGGTCGTGGACGGAAGGGGAAGCGGGCGGGGGGAGGCGGCCCCGGGCAGCAGGCGCCAGCCGTTGCGGACGGCGAGCTCCCGCATCGCCGGGTCGTCGCCGACCACGGTGGCCCGGCCCACCGCGTGCAGCAGCGGCAGGTCGGAGGCGTGGTCGCCGTACCCGGCGGAGGACGGCAGGTGGATGCGGCGCCGCCGGGCCAGTTCGCGGACCGCCGCGGATTTCGCCTCGCCGATCATCGGCCGGTGGATCCGCCCGGTGTACCTGCCGGACTCGGTCTCCGGCTCCGAGCACAGCACCACGTCCGCGCCGACGTGCCGTGCGATCGGGTCGAGGCAGGCGCGGAAGGAGCCGGACACCAGCACGACCAGGTGGCCTGCTGCGCGGTGCTCGCGGAGCGCGGCGAGGACGTGCTCGTTGAAGAAGCCGCCGAGCTCCAGCTCGGTCCGGAACCACCTCTCGGCCAACGCGGCGATCGCGGAGACGCTGCTGCCCCGGTAGTTCGCGAAGTAGGCGCGGTTGGTCTCGAGGCGGGGAACCCCTGCGGCGGTCATGGCGCGCAGGCGCTGCCGCTCCCGGCGGTACGCCTCCGGAGGGCGGCCCTCGGCGGCCATGCGGTATTCGAGGAAGCGGAAGATGCTGGTGACGGTGGTGAGGGTGCCGTCGACGTCGAAGAACGCTGCGATCGCCGTACCTGTCATGGTGGTGTCCGGGGAGCGGGGCGGCGCCCCCCGACGCCGCCCCGTCCGTGGGTCAGGAGTGGGCGCCCTTGGTGGCCAGCAGTTCGGCGACCCGGGCGACGGAGCCTGCGGTGAACAGTTCGTCGTCGGTGACCTCGACGCCGAACTTCTTCGTCAACTGCACGCTCAGTTCGACGAGGGCCAGCGAGTCGAGATCCAGGGAGTCGAAGGCGGTGTCGAGGGCGACCTCGTCGGGGACCTCGCACTTCTCGGCGACGAGGGGGAGGATTTCGGCGGAGAGTGTTTCGATCTGGTTCATGAGCGCGATCCCAACTGTGTCGTCGGTGGACGGGAAGGTCAGGAGGGGGAGACGTCGGGCCAGGTCATCACGGCGGAGCCCCAGGTGAGGCCGCCGCCGAACGCGGTCATGAGCAGCCGGTCGCCGACCTTGAACCGCCCCTGCTCCGCGGCGTGCGCCAGGGCCAGGGGGATGGAGGCGGCGGAGGTGTTGCCGACCTGCTCGATGTTGGTCACCACGCGGTCCCTGGCGATGCGGACCTGTTCGGCGAGGCTGTACAGGATCCGCAGGTTCGCCTGGTGGCCGACGAGGTGGTCGACGGAGTCGATGCTCCAGCCCACCCGGTTCAGCAGGGCGGTCGAGGACTCCTCCATCCGCCGGACCGCGGTGGCGAACACCTTCTTGCCCTGCATGGTGAAGTACGTGTCCTGCGGGGCGGGGGGAAGGTGCGTGGAGCGCTGCCGGGAGCCGCCGGCGGGAATGCAGATGAGTTCCTTCTGGGAGCCGTCGGAGCCGAGGTCGAAACCGAGCAGTGCGCCGGGTTCGTCCGGTGTTCCGCTGCGGAGGAGCACCGCGCCCGATCCGTCGCCGAAGATCACCGAAGTGGTCCGGTCCTCGGGGTTCAGGATCGTGGAGTACGTCTCCGCGCCGATGAGGAGGACACGTTCGGCGTGCCCGGACTCGATCATGCTGGCCGCGATCGTCAGCCCGTAGACGAAGCCCGAGCAGACGGCGGAGACGTCGAACGCCGCGGCGGAGTTCAGCTTCAGCCGGTGTGCGACGTCGGGGGCGGTTGCGGGACAGGGGTGGTCGGGGGTGGTGGTGGCGAGGATGACCGCGTCGACGGAAGCACCGAGACCGAGACCGGCGGACTTGAGTGCTCGATGCCCCGCCTCGTAGGCGAGGTCACCGGTGGAGACGCCGACGTCGGCCCACCGCCGCTGACGGATGCCGGTCCTGGAGTGGATCCAGGCGTCGGAGGTGTCGAACCGTTCGGAGAGTTCCTCGTTGGACACCCGACGTGGGGGGAGGTAGGAGCCGAGGCCCGCCAGCACGGCTGAGGTGGTCATGGTCTTCTCCGATATGTCGAGTTCCTTTTCTGGAGAGTGCGCGGGACTGGACAGGGATGGGTGGGGTGGGGCGGGGGATGAGGGGCGTGGCGGACAGACAGCGCCGAACCGTCCGCCACGCCCCAGCTTGGGAGGGGTGTCAGGCGGAGGCGCGTTCGAGCTCGCCGGTGGTGTCGATCAGCGCGTACTCCGCCTCGGCCCGGGCGATCGCCTCTTCGATGCTCATGCGGGGGGTGAAGCCGTAGATGTCGAGGATCTTTTGCAGGCGTTCGTGCACCGTCCCGCCGACCGTGTGGTACGGGATCTCCAGTTCGTTGAGGGTCTTGAGCATCAGCTCGTCGGCCAGCGCCCGGAACCGCTCGTTGACGGGCCGGTGGCCGTCGGGGACGAGCGGGAACTCGATCGGCAGGTGGACGAACGAGTCGTAGGTGGCTTTCGCGTGCTGCTTGGCGGGGATGCCCATCTGTTCCAGGACCTGGCTGTAGAAGCGGAGCTCGTCGGTGAGCTCGACCGATTCCAGGTCCACCGAGTCGTTTGGGTTGATGCCGACCAGGACGCGGACGGTCCCGTAGGCCCATTCGTGCAGCGAGGAGCCGTCGGAGACGAACCCGTCGGGGAGGTGGGACTCGTTGACGGCCCGCTCCTGGTTGCGCCGCATGATCAGCATGATCACCTCGGGGGCGGTGCACTCCTCGAGGGTCTTGCCGGGGACGGAGATCGGCAGGAGTTCCCGCATGGTCTTCGCGGCGGACCGGGGGAGGCCGGTCAGGTGGGACACGGCCATGGTGGTGAGGGTCTTGCCCACCGAATAGGTTCCGGCGATGGCGAGTTTCACGGCGTCTCCTTCGTGGTGATGGTGGGGAAAGGGGAGGGGTGCGGGGAGAAGGAGAAGGAAGCTCAGGGGAGCCGGTGGGCCACGGAGCAGGTCATGCGGATTCCTGCCGCGACCGCGGAGATGTCGGCGCTGCGCCAGGTCTCCCCGTCGCCGGTCCGCAGCAGGGCGGGCTCGACGAGGGAGGCCGTGACCGGGATCGGTTCGTGGACCGGCCGCTGGGGGCGGGCCGCCTCGAACCGGGTGCGGCGCATCCAGAGGGTGTTGGAGTCGGCGCGGGCGATCCCGTCGAGCTCGTAGAGCATGATCTGGCCCAGTTGGAGGGCGGTGACGAACACGTCGATCAGGCCGACCGAGGGCTGGAACGCCTCTTCGGTGCCGTCTCCCGGTGCGGCCGCCTCCCCCCAGGTGTCCACCCGCAGTTGCGCGGTGGCCCTGGTGCGGTCCGCGCCGACGACCACGTGCTCGACGTGCTGCCTGCGGGATCGGTAGGCGTCGCCGAACGGGCGGCTTCCGGAGGGGCGGAGGACGTCGTCCAGGGAGGTGGCGGCGGCTGTGCCGGGGACGGCCGGACAGTCGATCTCGGTCCGGATCCGTAGGGTGCCGACGGTGCAGTCCACGGTCGCCGTCGCACGGTCGGGACCGCTGGGCGACGCGCCCTGCCCGACGAGCCGGGCGGAGACCGGGAAACCCGCGAGCTGCTCTTCGACCGGGGAGGAGCCGGCCCGGATCCTCGCCCGGCGCACCCAGAAGGTGCGGCGCTGCTCGGCGTCGAAGCCGACGTGCCGGGTGAGGACGAGCTCGGACAACTGGACGCCGAGCAGGAGCACGTCGATGGTGGACAGGTGGGGCAACTGGTCGGTCGTGCCCTTGCGGGACCAGTCCTGCGGGTAGGTGACCGCGGCGGTTCCGCGGACCCACGGGCCGTCGGCGTCGGTGCCGGCGGTCAGGCCGTCCAAGCGGTGGTCGGCGCGCTTGTAGCCCTCGCCGAAGAAGCGGTGCCTGCCGGGGCCGAGGAAGTCCTGGACGTCGTTGTAGTGCAGCTCCTGCTGGACGGGAACGGTCATGGTCGCTTCTCCTCAACCTTGCTCGCCGCGGGGTGACGGGGGTGGGGACCGGGCCCGCCGGGGCGGTGACGGCCCGGTCCCCCGGGGAGGGTCAGTTGACGGCGGGCTGCTTCTCCGGCTGCTGGGCGGCGGAGGTCGTCGCGCCGCCGACGGTGCGCAGGAAGACCAGGATCAGCAGGGCGACCGCGAGGACGACGAGGCCGTCGACGAGCATGCCGAAGGTGGTGCCCTTCAGTACGCCGGCCACGGAGGCGACGCCTTCGGTGAGCGGCCCGTACTGGGTGGCCGCGACCGCGGACATGATCGGGATGCCGATGGTGAAGCCGATCTGCTGGGTCATGGTCGCCAGTCCGGTGACGAGTCCCTGCTCGTGGTCGGCGACGCCGGAGGTCGCGGTCACGGTGTAGGCGACGATCGCCAGGACGTGGCCGAAGCCGCCGATGAAGGTGGTGGCGAGGATGGCGACGATGCTCACGGCCATGGCGTCGCCGAGCCAGAACAGCACGCCGGTCATCACGGCCTGGATGAGGAGGCCCAGGACCAGGGCGCCCTTGGTGCCGGTGCGGCCGATGATCTTGGGGGCGACCGTCCCGCCGAGGAAGGCGCCCAGGCCGAGGAAGCCGAACATCAGGCCGGTCTGGAAGGGGGTCAGGCCGAGGACCTGCTGCATGTAGAGGGTGAGGAGGAACGACAGCGCCGATTCCATGGAGAAGGTCGTCAGGCCGCCGAGGTTCCCCCACTTGACGGTGTTGGCGTGCAGGATGCGCACGGGGGCCAGCGGCTCGGGGGTCTTCAGCTCGATGATGTAGAAGGCGACGAACATGACGGCGGCGAAGAGCAGCGCTCCCCACGTCTGAGGGGCGGCCCAGCCGTCGCGTTCGCCTCCGGTGACGCCGAAGGTGAAGGCCAGCAGGCCGAGGGTGACGGTGACGGCGCCCGGGACGTCCAGCTTGGGGCGGATGTCCGACCGGGACTCCCGGATGAAGGCGATGCCGCCGAGGAACAGGAGCGCGCCGATCGGGACGTTGATGAAGAAGTCCCACCGCCAGGACAGCAGGTCGGTCAGGACGCCGCCGAGGACGGCCCCGGAGGCGAAGCCGAGCGACAGGAGGGCTCCGTTGAGTCCCAGAGCCTTGTTGCGCAGCGGTCCTTCCTCGAAGGACGTGGTGATCAGGGCGAGGCCGGAGGGCGTGACGATCGCCGTGGCGAGTCCTTGGGCGGCACGGGCGACGAGCATGACTTCGGGGGATTCCGCGAAACCGCCGACCGCGGAGGAAACGGTGAGCAGAGCCATTCCGAAAAGGAACAGCTTCTTGCGTCCGAAAGTGTCACCGATCCGGCCGAAGAGCAGCATGAAGCCCGCTGCCATGAGAGCGAACGAGGTGACGACCCATTGCAGGTTGTCGATGCTGAAACCGAGGTCGTCGCCGATCTTCGGCAGTGCGACGGTCAGGATGGAGAAGTCGATGGCGAACATGAATTGTGCGCCGAGAAGGACCACGAGAGTGGCCTTCTGCTTACCGGTCATGCGTGGGGTACCCGTGTCGGGCGCTGTAGAAGTGGACATGTCCCCAAGAATTGGCGGGAACGGCACGACCAGCCAGTGTTTGTTCGTCATGTTGTTGTCGCCAACAGGATCGTCGGCGATGAATTCCGGGGTTTTACCCGGAGAAATGGCGGGCTCCGGTGCGCGGGCGTCGGGTGTTTCGGGGCGTCCCCGGCGGACGGTGGCCGACGTCCGCCGGGGACCCGTCGGCGGGACTGTGCGCAGGGCGGCGCGGGGGTGCGGTCCCGGGGCGGGCCGGCGCCCCGGGACCGCGGCCTCCCGGGCGCCGCCGGGCGGCGGTCAGGCGACCGGGACCCACCGGTGTCCAGAGCGGTCGGCGACGACTCTGCCGAACACGACGTCGGCGAAGTGTCCGCCGAATCCGAAGGTGTCCGGCTGGGACAGCTCCTTGAGCACTCTCGCCCGGGTGCGGACGGCGGCCTCCGGGGAGTGGTCGAGGGAGACCCTCCAGTCGGGGCGGCCCACCTGGACCGGGGAGTGCATGACGTCCCCGAACGCGACGAGCCGCTGGCCGCCCGACGAGATGACGTACGAGGTGTGCCCGGGCGAGTGGCCGGGGGTGGCCCACACGGTGACGCCGGGGAAGATCTCGTCTCCGTCGGACACCGGGCGCAGCTCGGCCCGGGGGAGACGGAGCGGCCCGCCGTACGGCCACTCGACGCCGGAGACGAGGAACGGGGTGCCCGCGAACACGGGCGAGCCGTCGGGGGTGAGCGCCGCGGCCCAGCCGACGTGGTCGTCGTGGAGGTGGGTGAAGGCGACGGCGCTCACCGCCCCGGGAGCGTGCCCCTGCTCGGCCAGGCTGTCGAGGAGCTGCCCGCCCTGTAGGACGCCGAGGGCGGGGTGGGTGAGGGCGGCGGGGACGCGGTGCGGTCCGTAGCCGGTGTCGATCAGCAGGGCCTGGTCGCGGTACTCGACGAGCAGGGCTCCGATCGACCCGGCCAGGAATCCTTCGGCGTCGAGGTGTTCCGGGCGTTCCTGCCAGTCCTCGGGGGTGGAGTCGGGAAACCAGGCCGAGGGGTTGAGCTGGACGAATCCGTCAGGAAGGTACGTGAGACGGTGTTCGCCCAAGCGGAAGGTGCGGGTGGGGGAGATGCGGTTGAAGCGGCTCACCGGTTGCGCAGGCATGCGAAGGAAGCCTTTCCTCGTCTTCGACTCTGGAGGAGATGGGCCGGTGGCGCTGCCCTCCCACTCTAAAGGAAATGGTGTGCCTTTCGCGGGGGAAGCACTTGAGCGGTTCGAGGGCTTCTTCCGTGCCGGTTCCGGAGACGGGGACGAAGACGGTGAGACGCAGGGCGATCCGGGAGGTGAAGTCCAGCGTGGTCCGGGTGAAGGAGAGGTTGCCGAACGCCGGATGGTGCAGGATCTCGGTGCCGCAGGAGTCCTCCAGGACCTCGTGGCGGTTCCACAGTTCCGCGAATTCCGGACTGTCCCGGCGCAGGCGGGAGATCAGGGCGGTGAATCCCGGGTCTCCGCTGTAGCGGGCGGCCTGGGAGCGGAACCGCGCCACGAGGATGGGCGCGTCGTCCTTCCACAGGGGGTACCGCTTGCGGGTCTGTTCGTTGGTGAAGAACTCCTCGAGGATGTTCTGCGGGGCGTCCAGGCCCATCAGGTTGCGCACCGCTTCGTTGACGGCCACCAGGTTCCAGTAGCGGTCGGCCACGTAGGCCGGGTTCGGCAGCCAGTTGTCGACGAACGGTTGGAACGCCCTGGGGTCCGGGCGCACCTCCGACGGTTCGGGGTCCGCGCCGACTCCGGCGAGGCGGCGTAGGTAGAGCCGCTGGGTCTGGTCGAGCCGGAGGGCGCGGGCGATGGCGTCCAGCACTTCTCCGGAGACGTTGGTGGCCCTCCCCTGTTCGATCCAGGTGTACCAGGAGACGCCCACGCCGGCGAGAAGGGCGACTTCCTCCCGGCGAAGTCCGGGGGTACGCCGGTTTCTGGACGTGGGGAGCCCCACCTGGGCAGGGGTGATTTCGGCGCGGCGAGCTTTCAGGAAATTGCCCAGTTCGACGAGGGGGGAGAGGGAGTACGACGTACAGCGGTATTTCTGGCCACCTACTGGATAGTAAGTGTGGCGACTTGCGTAGTCAACGGCATTAATCCCCTTTCAAGAGGTTTGTCCGTTGTGCTACTGGCTGGCTTTCGTTTGGTTGATGAGGAGGGATTCCTTCTCGGCGGCTCTTCAAGGCCGCACTTCGGCGGAGGAAATGTGAGGGGAGTCGCATTTTCCGGCGGCCCAAAAGTGTTTCCGAGGGGTAACGGGTTCCCCGGTCGGCGGCGTGCCGGGGCGGCGCGGCCGACCGCGGAGCGGTCGGGCGGAGCGCGTCCGCGCGGGTCGGCCGCTGACGTCGGGCGACCCCGCCCGGGCCCCGGGGCGCGGCCGCAGGCCCGGTCCGGGGGACCGGGAGCAGGCCGAGACGGCCGTGCGCGGGAAGCGCACGCCGACACGCCGCGGGTTGGCGATTTCCCTACCGACTGATAGCACTGCGCAACCGTACGCTGCTCGTGGGTCCCCGGGGTGGACCGCGGGGGAGCGCCCCGATTGCGCTCCGGCGGCGGGGACGGCGGCGTCCAGCCCTGCTCTTCGCCCTTTTTGGGGGGAAGAGGGGGAGTAAGCCCGACTATGCCGGATTAAAAGGTCGTATTCACTGTTTGCGGGGTTGGTGTTCACCGCCCTGTTGGGCACTCCCACTACTGTCGGTGGCCCCTGCGGTCTCCGTGACCACAGCAGGGGACTTCTCTCTCTTCCTTTTCTCTTCTCCCGACCCTGGAGTCCGGCCCGTGAGCGTTGTCGCCGTCATCCCCGCACGAGGGGGGTCCAAGGGAGTGCCCCTCAAGAACCTCGCCCGCGTGGGCGGCCGCCCCCTGGTGGTGCGGGCGGTGGACGCCTGCCGCCGGGCGCAGCTCGTCGACACGGTGGTGGTCTCCACCGACCACGACGGCATCGCCCGGGCCGCCCGGGACGCCGGGGCGCTCGTGCTGGACCGGCCCGCCGAACTGGGCGGCGACATCGTGTCCTCGGAGGCGGTGCTGCTGCACGCCCTCGACCGGCTCGCCGAACACGGCGCCGACCCCCGGATCCTCGTGTTCGTCCAGTGCACCAGCCCGTTCATCGACCCGGCCGACCTCGACGACGCGGTGCGGCAGGTCCGCGACGACCTCGCCGACTCGGTGTTCTCCGCCGTCGAGACCTACGAGTTCCTCTGGCGCGCCACCCCCGAGGGGCTGCGGGGCGTCAACCACGACCACACCCGCCGGCCGCGGCGGCAGGACCGCGAACCGCACCACCGCGAGACCGGGGCCTTCTACGTGATGCGGGCCGACGGGTTCCGGGAGCACCGGCACCGCTTCTTCGGCCGCATCGCGGTGCAGCCGGTCGACCCGTCCCACGCGGTCGAGGTCGACTCCGAGGAGGAGCTGGACCTGGCCCGCGCGGTGGCCCGGGCCGTGGACCGGGAGGAGCCGCTGGACGTCGACGCCGTGGTCACCGACTTCGACGGGGTGCACACCGACGACCGCGTCTACGTGGACCAGGACGGACGCGAGACGGTGGCGGTGACCCGCGGCGACGGCATGGGCGTGCGCCTGCTGCTGGAGGCGGGAGTCCGGGTGTGCGTCCTCTCCACCGAGACCAACCCGGTGGTCCGGGCACGCGCGCAGAAACTGGGTGTCCCTGTGACGCAGGGCCTGCGCGACAAGCGCGCAGCCCTGCGCCAGTGGATGGACGACGAGGGTCTTGACCCGGCCCGCGTCGCCTACGTCGGAAACGACGTCAACGACCTCGGCTGTCTGGCCGAGGTCGGGTGGCCGATCGCGGTCCCGGACTCCCACCCGGAGGTCCTGGCCGCGGCCCGGCTGGTTCTGACCCGTCCCGGAGGCTCCGGGGCGGTCCGCGAGGTGTGCGAACGTGTCCTCGCGGCACGCAAAGGATAGGTAGCGCCATGACCCAGAACGCAACGACCGACCTCAGCGTGTCTGCTCCGGTTCCCGTGGCGATCGGTGACCTTCTGGTCGGCCCCGGCCAGCCGACCTACGTCATCGGCGAGATCGGCATCAACCACAACGGCGACGTGGACATCGCGCGCCGACTGATCGAGGTCGCGGCGGAAGCCGGATGCCACGCGGTCAAGTTCCAGAAGCGGACCCCCGAGATCTGCGTCCCCGAAGAACAGCAGGGCAAGATCCGGCAGACGCCCTGGGGGGAGATGACCTACCTGGAGTACAAGCGCCGGGTGGAGTTCGGCCGGGACGAGTACGCCGAGATCGCCAAGCTCTGCGACGCGTACGGCCTACAGTGGTTCGCCTCTCCCTGGGACGTGCCGTCCGTGGAGTTCCTGGAGTCCTTCGACGTCGTGGCGCACAAGGTCGCGTCCGCCTCCGTCACCGACCACGAGCTGCTGCGCGCGCTCGCCGCGACCGGCAAGCCGATCATCCTGTCGACGGGCATGTCCACCCTCGAGGAGATCGACGCCGCGGTGGACCTGCTCGACCGCAGGAAGCTCGTCATCATGCACTCCACCTCCACCTACCCGATGCCGGAGGAGGAGGCGAACCTGCGCACCATCACCACGCTGCGGGAACGCTACGGGGTGCCGGTGGGCTACTCCGGCCACGAGCGCGGCCTACAGATCTCCCTGGCCGCGGTCACCCTGGGCGCGGTGGCGGTCGAACGCCACATCACCCTGGACCGCACCATGTGGGGCTCCGACCACGCGGCCTCCCTGGAGCCCGCCGGGCTCCAGCACCTGGTCCGCGACATCCGGGTGATCGAGAAGGCCCTCGGCGACGGGGTCAAGCGCGTCTTCCCCGGCGAGGAGGAGCCGCGCAGGCGCCTGCGCCGCACGACCACCTGATTCCGCAACCGGCCCGGGCGGGGCCGGGAGGACCGGTGTCCTCCCGGCCCCCGTCCCCGCGCATCCCTCCCATGGAGTCCTTCAGTGACCACGCTGTCGGTCGTCGTTCCGGTCCGCGACGTCGAGCCGTTCGTCGCGGACACCCTGGAGAGCCTGCGGCGCAACGCGCGCCCCGACGTCGAGTTCGTCGTCGTCGACGACGGCTCCTGCGACGCCACCCCCGAGATCGTCGAGAGATCCGGGCTGCCCGGGCTGACCCTGATCCGCTCCGAGCGGCCCGCCGGGCCGTCCGCGGCGCGCAACCGGGGCCTGGCCGCGGCGAGGGGCCGCTACCTCACCTTCCTCGACGGCGACGACTGGCTGGCGCCCGGCTACCTGCCCGCCGCGGTCGAGGCGATCGCCGGACTCGGCGTCGACTTCATCAAGACCGACCACGTCAAGGCCGCCGGAAAGGCGCGGAGCAGGGTGCGCGTGCCCGAGGGGCGGCGCGGGGTCGCGCTTCCCGCGCGCTCGGGCATCCTGCCCGAGAACGCGACCACGATGGTCGACTACCCCACCGTGTGGTCCGGCGTCTACGACCGGCGCCTGTACGACCGGGGGCTGCTCTCCTTCGACGAGGACCTGCACACCGCCGAGGACCGGCTGTGGACCTGGCGGCTGCACCTGCACGCCGACACCTACGCGGCCGTGCCGCTCGTCGGCGTCTTCTACCGGCGCGAGGTCGCCCAGTCGCTGACCCAGGTCGGCGACGAACGGCAGCTCCAGTTCTTCGACGCCCACGACCGCATCCGCGCGGAGCTGGCGGCCCTGCCGGACGGGGAGCGCTACCTGCCCAAGCTCGTCCGCACCTACTGCGCGCTGATCGCCTTCCACCTCGACCGGGCCGAGCGGCTGGCCCCTCCGGTCCGCCGGGCGCTGCGGGCCCGCGCCGCGGACACCCTGACCGCCCTGCCGCGCGGCCTGCTGGCCCGGGTGCTGCCCGCGCTCGGGGCCGAACGCGAACAGCTCCTGGCGGAACTGGCCGACCTGGAAACGGTGGTGGTCTGAGGTGGCGCAGCTCTTCGTCGCCAGCACCTTCTTCGGTGCGATGTCGCTGGCCGCCGCGATCGACTCGGGCCGGTTCGGCCCGGGCGGACAGCGGCGGATGCTCCTGGTGTCCAACAACGCGCTCGCACCCGAGGTGGTGTCCCCGCTGGACGCGGCCCCCGGCTTCGAGGCGCTGCGCTCCCGGTTCGACGAGGTGGTCTCCTGGAACGAGCTGCTGTGGCCGTTCCACCCCTCCACGTGGCAGCCGCGCGAACAGGAGTGGCCGCTGCTCAACCGGCTGCTGCGGCACTACTGGAACCTGGGGGACGGACCGCTGCACCTGGTGGTCGAGTCCATCCAGGTCCCCCCGGCGCGGGCGTTCGCCGAGATCTTCGACGACGCGACGGTCACCGTCTACTCCGACGGGCTGATGAGCTACGGCCCCACCCGGGAGTCCCCGCCCCGCGACATCGCCACCCGGATCGACCGGGTCCTCTACCTCGACCTGGTGCCCGGCCTGGAGCCCTTGCTGCTCAGCGAGTACGACGTCCCGCGGGCCGTGATCGACCCCGAGGCGTTCCGCTCGGTGGTCGCCGAGGCCGCCAAGGCCGTCGACGGGGCAGCCGACCGGGCCGACCTGGCCGGGGCGCCGATGGTCATCGGCCAGTACCTCGCGGCGCTCGGCATCCTCACCGCGGCCGAGGAGGACGAGCTGCACGCGCGGATGCTGCGCGGCGTGGCCGCCCGGGGCGAGCGCACGGTGCTGTTCAAACCGCACCCGTCGACCACCGCGCGCACCTGCGGTGCGCTGCGCGCCGCCGCCGAACGGCTGGGCGTGCGGCTGGTGGAGCTCGACGACCCGGTGCCCGTGGAGGTCTGGTACGAGGCGCTGCACCCCTCCCTGGTGGTGGGGGCGTTCTCCACCGGGCTCAGCACGGCGTCGCGCTACTACGGCATCCCGGTCGCCACCGTGGGCACCGAGCTGCTGCTGGAGCGGATCACCCCCTACCAGAACAGCAACCGGATCCCCGTCACGCTGGCCGACGCCACCCTGCCGGGACTGGCCGAGGACGGCACGATCCGCCCGCCGCGCATCCCCGCCGACCGCACCGGGGAGGAGCTGCTGCCGCTGCTGGTCGCGGTGGCCTACTGCATGCAGAACAGCGCCTACCCGCACCTGCGCGACCAGGCCGCCGCCTACCTGGCGCACCGCCTCGACGACGGCACCCGCCGCTACTTCAAGAAGCGTCGGCTCGCCGCGCTGCGGCTGCCCGGCGCGCCCCGGCCCTGGCCGCGCTACGTGTCGTGGCTGGCCTCGGGGGCGCGCCGACTGCGCGTCGGCTCCTGACCCGCGCCCGCCGCCACGTCCGCGCGGCGGGCGCGGGCCGACTCAGGCGACCAGGCCGTAGCCCGCGGCGGCGGCCCCGGTCAGCGACAGGGCCCCCACCACCCACTCCGGCCAGGTGCCGGTGCGGAAGCGGAGCCTGCGGGGCGCGCCCAGCATCGCCCAGCGGCGGCCCCTGACCCTGAACGGCCAGGCCAGCGGCACCCCCGAGGAGGTGAGGGCGTCGCCGAGGGAGTGGACGACCATGCCCAGGGCGACGAGCAGCCCGACGGTCCACCCGGCCGGGCGGACCTCCCAGGCGTTGAGGAAGAGCGCGGCCACGCCGAACGCGCCCAGGGCCGCCCCCGCCCACGAGCCGAGGGTGGCGCGCAGCCACCCCCGGGTGATCCGCCGGAGCGCGCGCAGGCCGATGAAGGCCAGGAACCATGCCGTGACGGCGCTCGCCCACCACGACAGGTGGCACAGCAGGCCGACCGCGGCGCCCACGACGGCCGCGAAGGCGGGGGTGTGGCCGAGGTGGCGGTGCTCGCCGCCGGAGTCGTCGGCCGGGGTCCGGGTGAACTCGTAGACGGCCACGGACAGCGCGCGGATTCCCCGCGACAGCAGGCCGGTGACGAACCCCTGGGAGCGGGTGGCGGTGGAGGACGGGTGGTCGAGGTCGGGGACCAGGGCCGCTCCCGCTCCGAGCAGCGCCCAGGCCAGCAGCCCTGCGGGGGTGGCGGGGGCGCCCGCGGCGGCGGCGACCGGGGCGACGACGGCGACTCCGACCAGCACGCCCGTGGTGGCGTGGCTGAAGCCCATCATCGTGGGGGGACTCCCGTTCTCTGGTTGTGTGGAGGGACGGCGGTGTCCTACCCGCGCGCCGGGGAGGCGATGTCCGCGAGGGAGGGCGGGCGCGGGCCGGGGTCCCGTAGCGGCGGCCGGCTCAGCGGGAGGCCAGGCGGCGGATCCGCTTGAGGCGCCTGCGGAACCGGCCGATGGTGCGCAGCGCCCTCGGCGGCACGTCCATGCGCAGCCGGTTCCGGCGGCGGCGGGCCCGGTCCGCGGAGGAGGCCAGCAGCGGCGGGCGCACCGGAAGCCCGCCGTGGCGGGCGCGCTCCACCAGGTCGGACAGCCGCCGCACCCAGTCGTTGTCGGCGGTGCCGTGGAAGTAGTTCGCCGCGCACCACTGCCCGTCCGGCGTGCGGAACCGGGCCGCGCGCAGGTCGTCGAGGGTGCCCAGCAGGCCGCTGCCCTCGAACACCAGGTTGATCATCTCGGCCGAGACCCCGAAGTCCGACAGGATCAGCAGCGGCACGTCCTGCGCGATCGCCTCCAGCGCGGCCGTGGAGCTGACCGTGACGAACCCGGCGGCGCGCGCCAGGTGCTCCCGCATCGACCCGTCGGCGAACGACACCGCGTCCGCGGGGACCCGGCCCGCGGCCGCCAGGCCGTGCCAGAGGGTCTCGAAGTGGTGGCGCTCCCGGTGGGTCTGCTGCTCGTGGGCGCGGGCGCGCAGCTTGACCACCACCTCCAGGTCGGGGCGGCGCGCCGCGAGGTCGGCGAGGGCGCACAGGATCGACTCCCGCTCCTCGCGCTCCACCGGGACCTTCGCCTGGGTCGCGAACACCACGCGGTTGCGTGGCCCGTCCGGCGCCGGGACCGGGTCGGCGGCCAGGAACGGCAGCGTCGCCAGCCCGACCTCCCCGGTCACCCCCAGGCGGGCGCCCAGCTCCCGGAACTCGGCGACCTCGCGGTGGCTGTGCAGCACGAACAGGTCGACCGGGGCGCGGTACCGCCACGCCTGCTCCGTGGCCGGAACGGACACGCCCGGCAGGCCCGACACCAGCACCGGGCGCGGGGCCAGGCCCGAGAGCAGGTCGTTGACCAGGACGTCCACCACCGGCCCGGTGCACGCGGCCACCACGGCGTCGGGGCGGACGCGGCGCACGGCGCGGCGCAGCGCCGTCGCGGACAGCACCGGCGGCAGCGTCGCGCCGGTCCGCGTGCCCTGCACCGCGGCGCGCATCTGCGACGGCGACGGCGCGATCGGGGTGCGCACCACCGCCAGTTCGCCCGACCACTCCTCGGGCAGCGCGTCCAGCAGCCCCGCAGCCCACTTCAGGTAGGAGTCGGAGTCGGCGATCGCCATGACGTGCACGGTGCCGCGGTCGGTCATGGGGCGTCCTTCGGGTCGGTGACGAACGTGCTCAGGTGGGCCCGCAGTTCGGGGGCGGCCCGGTCGGTCCACCACGCTTCGGGGACCGGCACCGCGTCGACGGCGGTGCCGCGCCGCGCCAGCAGGACGCGCAGGGAGGTCACCGCGGTCGAGGGCAGGCTCACCACCCGGTGCCGGGCGCGCAGCCCGCGCAGGGCGAGTTCCACGGGCAGCTCCTGGGGGGCGACGCGCACCCGGGGGTGGGCGCGCAGTGGGTCCAGGGTGCGGGCGTCCTCCCGCCGGTGCGGGTGGTACACGACGGGCTCCTCCCGGGCCTGCCCGGCCACCCAGGCCAGGTAGGGCTCGGCGTGCAGCAGGCCGTCGCGCACCATCGCCGTGCCGAGCACCACCCGGTTCTCGGGGGGTGCGGAGCCCTCCGGCAGGGAGCGCAGCCACGGGAAGTCGTGGGCGGCCACGCGGACGCCGGCCGCGGCGGCGGCGCGGACCAGCGGTGCGGGCAGGGGGAGCATGGTGAACACGGTGACCCGTCCGGCGCGCGCCGCCGCGCGCAGTCTCAGCGCGGCCGCCAGGCCGAGGGCGCGGCGCGGCAGGGTGGAGCGCACCCTGGCCCGCTCCAGCGGGGCGGGCCTGCGGCGGCCGAGGAGCCGCAGCAGGTGGAGGGTGGCCAGGCCGTCGTCCACGACGACGAGGCGGCGGGGGCGGCCCGCCAGCAGGGCGCGCTGCACCTGGCCGGAGAACGCGTCGCCCACGAGCCAGACGTCGGTGTCGGCCCGGTACAGCGTCGGGGTGGGTACGGGGGGCAGCACGGTGAGGCCGTCGGGCAGGCCCGCCTCGGTGAGCGCGGCCACCGTGGCCGCGAGCGCCTCCGACCCGGACCGGGGCAGCAGCCGGGTGCGCCGCGCGACGGCGCCGCTGTGGTGGGCCTCCACCGCGGACAGCAGTTGCAGCGGGGTCTCGACCCAGGCCGCGGCCGTGCCCGGGTCCTCGGCCCGCGTCCAGGCGGAGGCGGCGGACGGCATGCTGTTCACGGCGTCGACCTGTCCTTCGGGGGCACCGGTGGGGGGACGGGCCGGAGGCTACTCATCGCGGGTTAACGGGATCCAGGTTCGGGTGAACGGCCGACCACGGGGTGTTGGCGTGCGGCCCGCCGCGCACCGGGGAGGCCGACGGGTCCGCCACCGTCGCCACGATCACGCGGCCCCGGCCCGAGGCCAGCACCGGCCCGGTCCCGGCGGACAGGAACGCCGACTCGCCCTGGGCCAGGGGGAGGGTGTCCTCGGCGGGGGCGTGCAGCTCCACCGAGCCGTCCAGGACGAGGGCGATGGCGGGCCCCTCGGGGAGCCACACCGCCTTCTCCCCCGGTTCGGCGACGACGAGCGCGAAGTCCTCGACCTGCGGTCGGTACTCCACCAGTCCGTCCCGCACCACCGGTTCCACGTAGGGGACGGGCAGCACGGTGTAGTCGATCACCTGTAGCAGTTCCTCGGGGTCGACGTGCTTGGTGGTGAGCCCCGCCCGCAGCACGTTGTCGGAGGTCGCCATCACCTCGACCGCGACCCCGTTCAGGTAGGCGTGCACGTTCCCGGCGGGCAGGAACAGCGCTTCGCCGGGGGCGAGCACCACGTGGTTGAGCAGCAGCGCCGCCAGCGCTCCCGGGTCGCCGGGGTAGCGGTCGGCGAGGTCGAGCACGGCCCGCAGGTGGGGGCAGGGCGATGCGGTGCCCGAGGCCAGCTCCTCGGTCGTCTCGGTGACGAGCGCGGCGCGGTCGCCGGGGGGCAGGGTCAGCAGCCGGGTCATCGCCGAGCGCAGCGCCTCGGAGGGGTCGGCCGCGGCCAGGTCGGCGCGCAGCGCCCGGGCGAGGGGGGAGGTGAGCCCGGCGAGGGCGGCGGCCGAGGCGGCCGGGTCGCGGAACCCGCACAGCGCCTCGAACTCGTCCAGCGCCATGACCAGTTCGGGCTTGTGGTTGGGGTCCCGGTAGTTGCGGTGGGGGGCGTCGATGGGGACTCCGGCGGCCTCCTCGGCGGCGAAGCCGGCCCGGGCGCGCTCCTTGCTGGGGTGGGCCTGTAGGGACAGCGGCTGCTCCACGGCGAGGAACTTGAGGAGGAAGGGCAGGCGCGCGCCGAAGTTCTCCGCGACGCCCGCGCCGAGGGCCCCGACCGGGTCGGCGGCGATCGCCGCGTCGAGCCCGAGGGGGACCGGGCTGCCGTCGATCCTGCTGGGAGCGCTGGGGTGGGCGCCTAACCAGAGTTCGGCCTGGGGCTGCCCGTCCGGTTCCCTCCCCAGCAGGCGGGGGATCTCGGTCGTCGATCCCCACGCGTACCGCCGAACGTGGTTGGCCAGTCGCCACATGGTCAGGTCCCTCCGTGAGGCGGAACAGCGCGCCCTCGAACTCGTTCCACCGAGGCGCGGTAGCCGCCACGCTAACCCCATCAGCCAGGTGAAAACCGTGATCAGAGAGGCGTTCCCCCCGAATTTCGTGCTTGCTCCAGAAAGATTTAACTCGCTAGTAGGAAAGGTGTAGGTTAAGGCAGCGGCGCGGGGAGGCGACAGTGTGGTCCGACCGGAGACCCCGGCGGGGCCGCCGGTTCCGGCCGGGTCACGGGCACAGCCGGTCCAGGGAGACCGGCTCGTCGCCGACCTGGCGTCCCGGGCTGCGCGGCGACGGCTGCGGCCGCGCGGAGGCGGCGGGCGGGTCGTGGTCGTCGAGGTCGCGCAGCGCCCTGGCGACCAGCGTCCGGATCTCCTCCCAGTCGGGGTGGCCGGTGTCGACCTGCGGAGGGGACAGTTGCAGCGTCTGCATGCGCGCCGTGGAGACCCGTTCGGCCAGGTCGACCAGGGCGGGCAGGTGCGACTGGGGGACGTCGCTGTCGAGCGTGCGCTGCGCGGCGTCGGCGAGGGCCTGGAAGCTGCGCAGCACGGTCACCGGATCGGCCTGCTCGGCGACGTACTTCAGCAGGCAGCCCTGGCGGCCCATGCGGGTGTAGTCGTCGCTGTCGGTCCGGCTGCGGCCGTACCACAGCGCCTCCTTGCCGCTGATGCGCCGCTCCCCCGGCTCCAGCAGCCCGTTGCCGCGGCGGCCGTAGCGGATGGGCTCCTCGATGGGGACGACGACCCCTCCGACGGCGTCGATGAGGTCCGCGAACCCGCGGAGGTCGACCAGGGCGTAGTAGTCGATCGGCACGCCGATCGCCTCGCCGATGACCAGTTTCAGGGTGTCGGCGGCCGGGTCGGCGGCCCGGGGGTCGACCGCCAGCTCCTCCGGCTCCTCGGCCACCGTCTGGTAGACCTCGTTGAGCAGGTCGTCGAAGCCCGCGGGGGGCGGGTAGCGCTCCGCCAGCGCGGTGCCCTCGGGAAACGGCACGTTCTCCAGGTTGCGGGGCAGCCCGATCAGGAGGGTGTCCCCGCTGTCGACCTCGACGCTGGCCACGATCATCGTGTCGGTGCGCAGCCCGTACCGGTTCTCGCCCGCGTCGCCGCCGAGCAGCAGCACGTTGATCCGGGAGCGGCCGCGCCACGGGTCGGCCGCGGCGGTCGTGTCCCGCGTTGGCTCCGCCGGGGCGAACACCTCCGACAGGGTGGCGCGGGCGGTCAGGGCGGTGCGGACGACCAGCACGGACGGCAGGAGGAGCACCGTGCACAGCAGCGCCAGCAGCAGCGCGCCCACGGCCCGCGTGCCCCGGCCCGCGGGGCGCGGCCGGGTGAGCTGCCAGGACCGGACGACCACCGCCGACCACAGCGCGGCCAGGGCGACGGAGCCGGCGGAGACCGCCTCCACCCAGTACGGCTGGGTGACCAGCCACGCCTGCCAGGACAGGGTGCCGCGGAGGTCCCGGACCGCCGCCACGGCCGCGGCGGCCAGCAGCAGGAAGCAGCCGAGGATGCCCGCGCCCGCGGCGCGCCGTCCGGCGCGCAGGTGGGCGATGCCGGGCAGCAGGACCGCCCCGCAGGTCCACAGGGCCGCGCGCGCGGTTCCACCGGGTCGCTTCCGTGGGCCGCCCTCCGCTGGATAAGCCATGGTCAACCACCCCCACCCTCCGCTGGCAGTCGACTAACCGGGAAGCGCGGCGGTCACTCGGGGGCCTACCGCCCCTTTCAGGACGGGTTGCCGAACCTTGGCGCGGCCTGCCTCCGGGCAACGGCCTGCGGTTTCCGGGAGGATGGTGCGGGGCCAGGAGACGGACCCGTCCGCCGGTCGGACACGGGGGAGAGTGGGGGGCGCGGTCATCCACAGGGCATGGCCAGACCTGTGGATAACTTGTGGATATCTATCTGTGAAATTTCTTTTGTGCACACCCAGTGGATAGTGTTTTTGCAGGTCAGAGCCTGCGGTGGGGGAGGGTGGAGAAGTTATCCACAGGCTGCGTGCACAGGTTATCCCCAAGTAGACGCCAGTCATCCACAGGTTGTCCCCAGGTTTATCCACAGGCAGCCTTTGCGACTGTCCTCCGAAGTGGCGAGAATCCTGGTTCGGGCATGTCACGTTCAGGCATGGAATCAGCCGGGGGGAGCCATGAGCGTCGACCATCCAGTGGAGGAAGTCGGGTACGACCGGACCCCGCCCCACGACATCATGGCCGAGCAGTGCGTCCTCGGCGGCATGCTGCTGTCCAAGGAGGCCATCACCCAGGTCGTCGAGATCGTCCGCTCCTCCGACTTCTACCGGCCCGCCCACCAGATCATCTACGACACGATCATCGACCTGTTCTCCCGCGGCGAGCCGGTCGACGCGGTCTCCGTCAACGCCGAACTCATCAAGCGGGGCGAGATCAGCCGGGTCGGCGGAGCCCCCTACCTGCACACCCTCACCGTCACCGTCCCCACCGCGGCCAACGCCGGGTACTACGCGCGGATCGTCGCCGACCGCGCGGTCCTGCGCCGCCTGGTCGAGGCGGGCACCCGCATCGCGCAGATCGGCTACTCCGGCGACGGCGAGATCGACGACCTCGTCGACCGCGCCCAGGCCGAGATCTTCCGGGTCGCCGAGAACCGCAGCACCGAGGACTACCTGCCGCTCAGCGACATCATGCCGGGCGCGCTGGACGAACTGGAGGCGATCGCCTCCCACGACAACACCCTGACCGGCGTCCCCACCGGCTTCACCGACTTCGACAACCTCTCCAACGGGCTGCACCCCGGGCAGATGATCATCATCGCGGCCCGCCCCGCGGTGGGAAAGTCCACCCTCGCCCTCGACTTCGCACGGGCCGCGGCGATCAAGCACCAGTTGACCACCGTCTTCTTCAGCCTGGAGATGGGCCGCAACGAGATCGTCATGCGGCTGCTGTCGGCGGAGGCCCGGGTGCCGCTGCACACCATGCGGTCGGGCATGATGACCGACGACGACTGGGCCCGGCTGGCGCGGCGGATGGGCGAGGTCGCGGGCGCCCCGCTGTTCATCGACGACTCCCCCAACCTGTCGATGATGGAGATCCGGGCCAAGTGCCGCCGCCTCAAGCAGCAGCACGACCTCAAGCTCGTCATCGTCGACTACCTCCAGTTGATGAGCTCCAACGGCCGGGCGGAGAGCCGCCAGCAGGAGGTCTCCGAGATGTCGCGGTCGCTGAAGCTGCTGGCCAAGGAGCTGGAGGTCCCCGTGGTCGCGCTGTCCCAGCTCAACCGCGGCCCCGAACAGCGGACCGACAAGAAACCGCAGATCAGCGACCTGCGGGAGTCCGGCTCCATCGAGCAGGACGCCGACATGGTGATCCTGCTCTACCGCGAGGACGTGCACGAGAAGGAGTCGCCGCGCGCCGGCGAGGCCGACCTGATCGTGGCCAAGCACCGCAACGGCCCCACGGCCACGGTCACCGTGGCCTTCCAGGGGCACTACAGCCGTTTCGTCGACATGGCCCCCGGATAGCAGCCGCCCGGGTCCGGACCCGCGGTCGGCGCGGACCGACCGGGGCGCCCGCCGGGAGGGCCCGAAGCCGTACACGCGTGTGAGGGACCGGCCACCGTGTGGCCGGTCCCTCACACGCGCAGGAAACCGGTCAGATCCACCGAGCCTGCGGGCGCAGCCGTCCGGTGCTGTCGGGCAGGAGCACCCAGGTGAGCGTGGGGCGGGCGGAGGAGGGCTCCGCCTCGGCGGGGTCCCGCTGGTACGGCACGAGGTCCGGGGTGTGTCGTGCGGTACCTGCCGCACAGGCCGGCCGGTGCCGGCGCCGGGTCGGGGACGGACGGGTGGTCGTTGGCGTCCTACTCACTCGCTGAGACATGACGACACCCCCTGAATTCAATCAGTCGATGGGCTACGTTAACCCTCCGTTCACCTTTGAGTCAAGTTGGGCTCACCGTGAGATGCGTTTGACCGGGAAACAGCGGAGCGCCCGCCGGGGGCGGCGGGCGCTCCGTGACGAATCCGGGGCGGGCTACTTGTCGGGGAAGATCAGACCGACCACTTCGAGGTAGAGCTGTTCCGGGTAGGGGATGAAGTCGATCTTGCTGAGGGCCTGGTCCTGACCGGCGGACTCCATGACGAAGGTGCCGTAGCCCAGGAGGCGTCCCATCAGGGTGCGCTCGAAGCGCATGTCGGTGACCTTGCCCAGCGGCATCATGTTCACCTGCCGGGTGATCAGACCGTTGGTCCCCAGCAGGCGCGCGGAGGTGATGACGAAGTAGTCGACCGACCACTCCGCGACCTTCCAGACGAACCACACCAGTACCAGCAGCCACAGCCACCAGATGACGGCCAGTACGGCTCCGCTCGTCACGATCGAGGTGTTGCTCAGGATCCCCGCGGCGACCAGGCTGCCCAGCACGATCCCCGCCGGCCCGAGCAGCACGGCGGGGTGTCGGCGGATCGTGATGACCTGCTGCTCGTGGGGAAGCAGGTAGCGGTTGACCGACGCGGGCGCCGAATCACCCGGCGTGACAAGCTTCATGCGGGCTCACGCCCCTCACAGCAGGATGGTGTTCACGAACGTGGAGAGCGAGTTGGCCGCTCCGCCCAGCCCGGCGAAGACGTTCAGTACCAGATTGCCCACGGTCGCTGGCTGAGTCAGCAGGTAGAAGATGACGAAGGCGATGAGGGCGTACCCCAGCCATTTTTTCAACCTTGGCGGCATGAACGCACTCTCCCCACTAGACCGTGAAGACCCACTAACCCACCACGATTGTTGCATCGGGGACGGGACGCGTAAAGACAGAGGTTTGTCGTCGGCGTGCCGTCCCAGGTCGCAGAGTTGTGGTCGGGAACCTCGGCGGGTATTCGGTCAGCGCTGTTCTGCCAGGGCGAGGGCGAGGACCCGCAGATGCTGCCGGGCGATCCGCTCCACCAGGTCGGGGGTGGCGTAGCCGACCACGTCCTGCGCGCCGTGCCGGGCCGCGTCGATGCAGCGGAACACGGTGACCATCGGGTGCACGCCCTGGAACTCGTCGCTGAGGCGCAGGGCCACAGCGGCGAGGTCGCGCGGGATCGTGTTGTAGGTCTGGGACATGTCACTCCTCGGGAAGGCAGAGAACGGTCACAGGCGCCGGTCTCTCCTGGGCGGCGGGCGTTCACGGGGGAGGCGGGTGCGGCGCCGGCCCGCGGGCTGCGGGACCGCGCCGGACCCGCAGCCCGGTCAGAGTCCTGGGCGTCAAACGGGAGATGTCACGGTTTTTCTGACGGTTTTGACGGGGGGATTGTCGGGGGTCGGAACTATCTTTACCACAGCCCGTCTCCCGTGTATCTCGAATATGAATTCGAGTGACGCAAGAAACACCCGTGACCTGCGACGACAGGGGAATCTCAATTTTTGGCAAAAATAGTTTCAAGCCCGCGTCGCCAAAAAAGCCAAACCTGCCTTTTCTCCGCCGATGAGGAAAACATGGGAGGGAAACGCCCGGTCGGGGTCACACGGAGCCGTACAGGCGGTCCCCCGCGTCGCCGAGGCCGGGAACGATGAAGCCCTGGTCGTTCAGCCGCTCGTCCAGCCCGGCCGAGACCACCCGCACCCTGAGGTCGCTGCGCTCCCGCAACACCGTGTCCAGCTCGGTGCGCAGGTGCTCCACTCCCTCCGGGGCGGCCAGCAGGCAGATGGCGGTGACGTGGTCGGCGCCGCGCTCGACCAGCAGCCGCAGCGCCGCGGCCAGGGTGCCGCCCGTGGCCAGCATCGGGTCGAGCACGTAGCACTGCCGCCCGGACAGGTCCTGGGGCAGCCGGTCCGCATAGGTGACGGGTTGCAGGGTCTCCTCGTCGCGGGCCATGCCCAGGAAGCCCACCTCGGCGGTGGGCAGCAGGCGGGTCATGCCGTCCAGCATGCCCAGGCCGGCGCGCAGGATCGGCACGACCAGCGGGGCGGGACGGGAGAGCTGGACCCCGACCGCCTCGGCCAGCGGGGTCCGTACGGTGGCCTCGGTGACACGGACGTCCCTGGTCGCCTCGTAGGCGAGGAGCGTGACCAGCTCGTCGGTGAGCCGGCGGAAGGTGGGGGAGTCGGTGCGCGCGTCCCGCAGCGTCGTGAGCTTGTGGGCGATGAGCGGATGGTCCGCGACGAAGATCTCCATGGAAGACCAAACTATCGTTTCGGGCCGTCGCTAACGCATCCACCGGCAGAGCTTTTCCCGGCAACCCCGCTGCTGGCGGGGGTCAGGGGGCCGAGCGCCCGTACCCCAAGCGCGGAGGGCGTTCTGTTACGAATGGGGCGTCCGTTCTAATAGGAGACGTGAGCGCGGACTTCTACGACGGACTGGTCTTCCCGCAAGGCGAGCGGAGCGTGGGCGAAGACGGCCGTTTCGGTGACGTGGCAAGGGACGATCTGCGATTCTGGTCCGATCAGGGCCAGCCGGGTGGAGCGACGATGACGGAACTCGAACTGGACGACGACGGCTCGGGCGACTTCGCCGCCGTCGCCTACCGTGAGGAAGACTACTGGGAAGTCGACCCGCTTCCGGTCGCACTGACCCGCGACCTCAAGGGACTGCTGCACGCCCTGCGCCAACAGCCGAGCATCAGCGGGGCGATCGGACTGGTGGCGGTGGCCGACGACTTCTTCATCCTCGCCCGCGTCTACGGGCGCGACAACGTCAGCCTCTTCCTCTCCGACGTCACGGCGTCCGCCGACTGGAAGATCGCCCGCGACGTCCTGGAGTACCTGGACATCGACATCCCCGACGACGAGGAGGACATCGACCAGGTCCTGCCCGCCGGGGACATGTCGATCCTGGCCGACCTCGGACTGGACGAGATGGAACTGGGCGCCCTCGCCGGCGACCTCGACCTGTACCCGGACGAGGTTTTGGCCAGCATCTCCGAACGCCTCGGCTTCCAGGCGGCTTTCCAACGCGCGCTGGATGCGATGGGGTAGGACCAGCGCGGCGCGGGCGCCGCTCCGTACGTGTCCGAAGGAGTGCAGCAGACAGGAGTGCGGGGTGCCGGTTTTCGCAGCGGTCTTCTTCCGTACGGCGGACGGGTGGACGGGTACCGAGGTGGAGTTGGCGGATCTCGACGGCATCGACGACGTCGCCGACGCGATGCGGGACGCGGCGGCGGCCTCGGACGGTGACGGGACCGCCGTGGTGCTGGTGGCGGAGGCGGACGACGAGTGGTTCGGGATCGTCCGGCTCGACGACGCCGACGAGCCCCGGCCGTTCCTCTCCGACCTGCGGGCGGTGCACAGCCATCCGGCGGCCCGGCTGTTCCTGGAGTCCGACCGCCTGGCAGCGTCCGACGACGAGATCGAGGGGACCGGGCAGACCCCCTACCCCGAACCCGTCGGCGACAGCGAGCTGCTCGCCGACCTCGGCACCCCGGGCGAGGAGCTTCTGGCGCTGACCCAGCGCGAGGGAGTGCTGCCCGCGGACGCGCTCACCACCGTCGCCGACCGGGCCGGGTTCGCCGCGGCACTGGACGAGCTGCGGGCATGAGCACGGGACGGACCGGGGTCGACGCCGCGCTGCGCCTGGCGCTGGAGGAGGCCTACAAGACCTCCTCCAGCGGCGACGTCCCCGTGGGCGCCGTCGTGCTCGACCCGGACGGCGAGGTCGTCGGCGCCGGGCACAACGAGCGCGAGGCCACCGGCGACCCCACCGCGCACGCCGAGGTGCTGGCCCTGCGCGCGGCCGCCCGGCGGCTGGGCCGCTGGCGGCTCAACGGCTGCACCCTGGCGGTCACCCTGGAACCGTGCACGATGTGCGCGGGCGCGACCGTGCTGGCGCGGATCGAGCGGCTCGTCTACGGCGCCCGCGACGACCGCGCCGGGGCGGTGGGCTCCCTGTGGGACGTGGTCCGCGACCGCCGCCTCAACCACCGTCCCGAGGTCGTCCCCCCGGACCTGGTCGACCCGGCACTGTCGGCCGAGTGCAGTCGAATCCTTACCGAGTTCTTCACACACCGCCGTGTCCGGTAGAGTTGTCCGCGGTGGAGTCGCATAGCGGCCGAGTGCGCACGCCTCGAAAGCGTGTGAGGGGCGACCCTCCGTGGGTTCAAATCCCACCTCCACCGCCAGACGCCGGTGCCTGCCCAGGCAGACACCCAGGCAAGAGAATCGGAAGGCCGGTTCTCGGCACCCGTGACACGGGAGCCGGGACCGGCCTTTTCGCTGCCCGCCCCCGGCCAGGACAACGGCCCGGCCGCAGACCCGCCCCGTCCTCGAAGCCCCGGCAGCCCTCGCGCGGGTGAGGACCGTCGACCGTCAGTTCCCCACACGGCAAAACACCGGGGACGGCTTCGTCGGACAGGCGTCCAGCATGGTGCAGCGCCGGGCAGGAGGGCTGCCGGGCCTCCCGGCCGAAGCGGACCGGAAGGTTCACCGCCTCCATCAGCCCCGACGTGGCCACCCTCACCCTCTCCCATGGTTCTGGGGGCAGAAC
>NZ_KQ950180.1:1358877-1372059 GCF_001517975.1 Thermobifida cellulosilytica TB100 | reverse complement strand
GTTCTGCCCCCAGAACCATGATCGTCGAGGCCGTGCCGATGGTCGGCCGTAAGGAAACCCGCCCAGGCCGCTGTTGAAGTCCCAGGGCATCAAGTGTGCTCCCCGCGCACGCGGGGACGGCCCGCCCCGGCCCTCGGGCCGGGGCCTCATTCCGCCGGAGGGCTCCACGGTGCCTGGACCTGTTCGACGGGAAGTCCGCGGCGGGCCAGGAGCGCCCGGCCGGGGGGCAGCCTGCGCGGGGCCACCCCGTTGGCGAGGCGTCCTTCCATGCGGTCGCCGGAGAACAGCAGGGCCGGAACGGCCATGTCGCTGAGGGTCTGGAGCAGCGGCTCGTACATCGCCCGCGACGCGCCGCCGGTGCGGCGGGCCACGATCAGGTGCAGGCCCAGGTCCCGCCCCTGCGGGAGGAAGTCCACGAGCGGCGCCAGCGGGCTGCCGGAGCGGTTGTTGACCAGGTCCAGGTCGTCGACGACCACGAAGACCTCCAACCCCTGCCACCAACTGCGCTCCCGCAACTGCCGGGGGGTGACGTCCGGCCCCGGCAGCCGCTTCTTGAGCGAGTTCGCCAGGTCGGCCGCGGCGGCCTGGGTGTGCTGCGGCCCGGTGCAGTAGGCCAGCAGGTGCTTCTCCCCCACCAGGCCCAGGTGGGCGCGCCGGTAGTCGACCAGCACGATCCCCACCTGCTCGGGGGGACGCGACGCGAGCTGCCGCAGCAGGGCGCGCAGCAGCGTGCTCTTCCCGGTCTGCGGGTCGCCGTAGACCAGCAGGTGCGGCTCGTCGCGGAGCGACAGCGTCACCGGCGCGAGGTCGCGCTCCCCCAGCCCCAGCACCAGGTCGGTGCCCCGGTGGCCGCGCAGCAGCTCGTCCAGGCCGATCCGGTCGGGCAGGGTGCGGACCGTCGGGACCCGCTGGCTCGGCCAGCGCTCGGCGATCCGCCGCACCAGGTCCCGGATGCCCTCGCCGCTGAGGTCGTCGGCCTCGGCCCGCCCGTCCAGGCGGGGCAGCGCGATCTGCGCCATGGTCCCGTCGGCCAGCAGCGCCCGCCCCGGCACGTCCTTGGGCAGCTCCTCGGCCTTCTTCCGGCCGATCTGGGAGTCGAACGGGTCGCTGAGCCGGAACTCCAGCCGCCCGCCGAACAGCGCCTGGAGCTTGGCGCGGACCTGCGAGCTCGCCGCCCCCGTCAGCACGGTGTGCACCCCCAGGGAGGGGCCGCGCGAGGCGATGTCGACGACGGCGTCGTCGGCGTCCTCCAGGTTCTCCCGCACCGCCGCCCAGCCGTCGACGAGCAGGAACACGTCGGCGAAGACGCTGCTGGGCACCGTGCCCTCGGCGCGCGCCCGGCGCAGCGCCGCCGGCGAGTCCAGCCGGAACCGGCGGAAGATCCGCTCGCGTTCGTCGAGCAGGCGGCGCACGTCCGCCAGGACCCGCCGCACCCGCTCCGGGTCGGAGCGTCCGGCGATGCCCGCCACGTGCGGCAGGTCCTCCAGCGCGGCCAGCGAGCCGCCGCCGAAGTCGATGCCGTAGATCGCGATCCGCCCGGGCGGGTACCGCCACGCCAGGCTCGCGACCAGGGTGCGCAGCAGGGTGGACTTGCCGGACTGGGGGCCGCCCAGCACGACGAGGTTGCCCTCCCCGCCGGTGAAGTCCAGGACGGTGGGCTCCTGGCGCTGCTCGCGCGGGGTGTCGGTGAGGCCGATCACCGCCTTCGCCTCGGCGGGGTCGGGCTCGACCGGGCCGCCGGCGCCTTCGGGGGCGGTGTCGCGGGCCAGCAGCGCGTCCAGCGGCAGGGCGGACGGCAGCGGCGGCAGCCACACCGGCCGCACCCGCGGCGCCCCCGCGGCCCGCAGCCGCTCCACCGCCACCTGGAGGGTGCTGCGCGTCTCCTCGCCGGACTGCCTGCGCTCCCCGAGGCGTGCCGTCACCGCCTCGACGATCGAGTCGGCCGCGTCGAGGGTGTGCAGGCCGTTGTAGGAGAGCAGCGGGACCACCGACTCGGCTTCCGGTTCGTCGTCGCCGGGCGGCTGGTAGGGCTGGGAGACCATCGCGGCCTTGAAGCGTTCGAACACGGAGGTGTCGACCTTCAGGTACCCCGATCCCGGGTCGGGCGGCAGGTGGTAGGCGTCGGCGACCCCGATGGCCTCGCGGCTCTCGGCCTCGGAGAAGGTGCGCAGCCCGATCCGGTAGGACAGGTGCGACTCCAGGCCCTTGATCCTGCCGGACTCCAGGCGCTGGGTGGCCAGCAGCAGGTGCACCCCGATGGAGCGGCCGATGCGCCCGATGGCGATGAACAGCTCCGCGAAGTCGGGGTGGGCGGTGAGCAGCTCGGAGAACTCGTCGATGATGACGAGCAGGTGCGGCAGCGGGGGCAGGTCGGTGCGCCCGGAGTCGCGCAGCGCCTCGTAGGCGTGGACGTTCGGCAGGTTGCCGTGCTCCTTGAGGACCTGCTGGCGGCGGGTCAGCTCCCCGAACATCGCCTCCCGGAACCGCGCCACCAGCGTGTCGTCGTCGGCCAGATTGGTGACCAGCCCGGCCGTGTGCGGCAGCGGGTCGAGGTCGGCGAACGTCGCACCGCCCTTGAAGTCCACCAGCAGCAGGGCGAGCTGTTCGGGCGGGTGGTTGATCGCCAGGGACGTCACCAGGGTGCGCAGCATCTCCGACTTGCCCGAACCGGTCGCGCCGACGACGAGCCCGTGCGGTCCCATGCCGCCGAACGCCGACTCCTTCAGGTCGAGCAGCACGGGGGCGCCGTTGGGGCCCACGCCGATGGGGACGCGCAGGAAGTCGCTCTGGCTGCGCCGCCGCCACGTCCGCGCGGGGTCGAGGCGGGCCACGTCGGGCACGCCCAGGATCTCGGCGAGGCCGACCGTGGAGTGCAGTGCGGCGTCGGCCTCGTCGGCGGAGAGCCGGAACGGCGCCAGGGTGCGGGCGAGCGTGGTCAGTCGGGCGACCCCGGACCGGTCGGCGGTGCCCGCCAGCGGCACGTGCCCGGTCTCCGGGGAGGGGCCGACGTCCTCGCGCAGGGAGCCGTCGGCGTCGACGAGCAGCCGCAGGTCCACCGACTCGGGCTCCTCGCGCCGGTCCCCGACCAGCACGACGAGGTGGATGCCCAGGTCGGCCAGGGAGGGCACGGGGGGTTCGGCGGCCAGCCCGGACAGTGTCGACTGGTATTCGCCGTCGACGACGATGACGAGGCGGTCGCTGCCGGGGCCGGGAGGGCGGCCGTGGCGCCGCTGCCACTCGACGGTGCGCCGCTCGATCTCGGAGGCGAACAGTTCGGCGAACTCCACGGTGTTGTGGGCGACCAGCCGGGCGGGCAGCGGGCCGTCGGTGAGGTTCTCGGCCGCGTTGTGCGGCAGCCACTTGACCCAGTCCCACTCGGCGAGCAGCCGGGGGTGGCGGACCACGCCCAGGCGCACGTCCTCGGGCGCGGAGAAGGCGATGAGCTGGGCGACGAGGGAGCGCGCGAGGGAGCGTCCCACGGCGCGGTCCCCGACGATCGACACCACGCCCAGCTCCCGCAGGGGCAGGACCAGCGGCTCCTCGGGGACCTCGGCGTAGAGTCCCACGAGCTGTTCGGCGATGCCCCGGCAGACGGGGTCGTAGACGACGAGCGGGTTGGAGTCGTCCACGCGCAGGCTCAACGGCCGGGCCAGTGGGCGCACGCCCTCGCCGACCCGCAGGTGCAGGAAGTCCGGGTCGGCGGCGCGCCGCTCCCACCGGCGGGCGGGCAGCCGGACCAGGTCGGTGAGGTAGGCGGGCGCGGGGTGGCGGAACGCGCTGGCGCGGCGCTGCGTGGCGGCCACGTCCCGGATGGTCTCGCGGAGCTGGTCGAGGTAGTCGAGGTAGCGTTCGCGCTGCTCGCGGATGCGGCGGCGGGGACCGTTCTGCTGGGCGACGAACATGACGACCCCCACCGCGACGCTGGCCAGCATGATCATCAGTCCGGCGGCGGCGTACAGGGGCCGGTTGCCCAGGGTGATCGTCATGAGCAGCGATCCCGACCCGGTGATGATCGGCATGACGATCATCGCCGTGGAGCTGGTCGCCGGGGGGTTCTCCGGCAGTTGCGGCGGGGCGGCGATGACCAGGGGGCCCTCACCGGGATCGGGAACCGGGTGCCGCGCGGGGCGCTGCACCGGCGTCGTCGTCACAGAGAAGCCCTTTCGGTACTGGGGGAGTAGAGCACTGCTGTTGCTACGGTGATGATTCCGTTCGGTGTGCGCAAAGCGCAATTCTTTGCGTAGTCGCTGACGGAACGGACCAATCAGTCGTTGTCTTGACGATAGGTGGCGAATTCGTCGTGAGCGGATACTGCCGGGTGACGGTCGCGGGACCCGCGCGGTGGGCCGATCTCGCCCTGCCCAGCGGGGTCCCGGTGGCGGCCCTGTTGCCGCAGGTGCTCCGCGTGTGCTCTCCCGAAACGGAGGGGACGGAACCCGCCGGGTGGGTGCTGACCACGGTTGACGGCGAGGTCGTGGCCCCGGAGGGGACCCTTGCCGCGGCCGGTGTGCTCGACGGCGACGTGCTGCTGCTCCGCCGCGACGTGCGCCGGGTCCGGCCCGCGCACATCGACGACGTGCGCGGCGCGGTCGAGGACCGGGTGGACGAGACCGCGCGCATCTGGCGCTCCCGAACGACATTCACTTTCGGGGTGCTGCTGGCCGCAATCGGCCCCCTTCTGGTCTTGACAGTCATGCTTTTCGTCCACCCGTCGAGATTGAATCTTCTGGTCGCACCGGCGGGAATGGTGTTCTCACTCGTCGGAATGTGGGTGGCGTGCCGCCGTTCGATGTGGGTGTCCGCGCACTTCCTTCTGGTCGCGGCGGCGATCTGGGGGGCGTTGAGCACGGCGCTGCCGGTGCCGGTGGTCGCAGAGGACCCCGCGCCGGCCGTGGTGGCGGCGTTCGCCTGCGTGGGACTGCTGGTCGCGGCCGTGTGGGGGTGGCGGATCCACCCGCTGGCGCTGCCGTACCTGTCGGGGCTGGCGCTGGTCACGGTCGCGGTCGGCGCGGCGTGCGCGGTGAGCCTGTTCGTCGACGTCGCCCAGGCGGTCCGGGTCCTGGCGCTGCTGCTGGCGGTGTGCGTGGGCGTGCTGCCGCGGATCGCGCTCGCCCTGGGCGGACTGTCGAACCTGGACTACGAGGTCCGCCAGTCGGGGGCGGCCCCGGCCGAACGGTTCGAGGAGAGCCTGCGCGACAGCGACCTGCTGCTGCTCGGCACGGTCGTCGGCGCCGCGGTCGCGGCCACCGCCACCGTCCCGCTGCTCGTGTCCACCGGCAGACTGCCCGACCTGGTGCTGGCCGCGCTGGTCGGCCTGCTGCTCATCATGCGGTCGCGGTTCTTCGACCGGGTCGCCCACGTGCTGCCGCTGCGCCTGGGCGGGGTGGTGGCGCTGGCGGTGGTCGGCGTCACCGCGGCGGTGGACCGGCTGCCGGTGCTGCTGCCCTGGGTGCCGGGCATCGCCCTGGTGGTCGGGGTGACGGTCGCCGCGATCAGTTGGGTCGACCTGCCGGACGTGCCCCGCGCCAGCCTGCGCCGCCTCCTCAACGGCGTGGAGGTCGCGGTGGTGATGGCCCTGTGCGTGGCCCTGGCCTGGTCGATGGGCCTGTTCCGCCTGGTGGCGGCGGTGGCGGGGTGAGCGAGTCGACAGCCGCGGCCTTGTGGGTGGTGTTCGGTTCGGGTGCGGTGCCGGTTTCCCGCCGTTGAGAGGAGGTTTGGGTGGTGTCTGGTGGTCGGCGTTCGCGGTGGGTGCTGCCGTTGGCGGGGGCGGCTGCCGTGGCGGTGGCGGTGGCGGGAACGGTGGTGTGGCTGGGCAGGGGGACCGAGCACACCACGGCTGGGCCGCTCGGTGAGGAGCTGGTGGTGCCGGGGTCGGTGAGCGGGGTGGGGTGGACCTGGCAGCCTCCGGAGGGCTCCCGGTTCTACCGGCTCTATCGGGGTGTGGCCGGGGTGGTGGCGGCCCTGGACGACGGGGTGGTCGCCGTGCACGGGGGGACGGGTGAGGAGTTGTGGCGGTTCCGGCGTCCCGGTGGTGTGGTGGCTTCGGGGGTGACGCCGGACGGGGAGGCCGTGGTGGTGGCCTTCCGTGAGGAGCGTCCCTGGAGGGCCGGGGGCAGGATGCTGGTGCTGGACGCGGCCACCGGCGAGATCCGCCACGACCACGAGTTCCCCCTGAGCGGAGAAGGCGGGGCGGGCCGTCCCGCAGAAGAGCTGGCCGCGTTGCCGGAGGTGCGGTTGTTGACCTCTGCGGTGCGGGTGCAGCCTGACAGCACGGACCTGGTGGGCTATGCCCTGGAGAGCAACGAGGAGGTGTGGCGGTTCTCCGTTCCGTCGGGGTGTACTCATGGTCCGGCCACGAGCGCGGGGGACGGGTGGGGGGCGTTGTTCCATCCCGATCTGGTGGTGGTGCCGCTGGTGTGCGTGCCCGGCGTGGACGACGTCGGCGAGATCGGGCCCGGCACGGACCCGGACACCTCGTCTCTGGTGGTGGCTTTGGACGCCGGGACAGGGCGGGAGGTCTGGCGGTACGAGAACACCGAGGACGCCGGGGACACCTCCCCGGATCTTCGGGCCTCGGTGGACGGAACCGTCCTCACCATCGCCGAGCAGTTCACGGAGGACACGGAGTACCCGCTGTCCGGGGACGGCAGGATCCTCGACCTCGCCACGGGCGAGGTCCTGGTCGCGTCCGTGCGGGAGGTCGCGGACGGAAGGGACGTCTTCCAGGTCGACGGCACGGCGCGGACGCTGACCTACGCCGGCGTCCTGGGGGAGGGGGAGGACGCCACGGTCGAGTACGGCCGGCTCTCCTTCGACGGCGAGGTGCTGGCCTCGGCCGTGCTGCCCGAGGGCGTTGCCGGAAGGGGCCGGGGCTACTACGGGCCGATCAGGAACAACTTCGACCACCGGACCACGGCGGCGGTCCTGGAGGACGGGATCGTCCTCCTCACCTGCGACCGGAAGTGCCGAGAGGGCGACGCGCGGATCCAGGGCACGGTGCTCCCCTGGGACGGGAGCGGACCCGAGGAGAACGTGCCCCTGACCGACCACCTCGACCCCTGGAAGCCCATCGAGTCGGACGTCCAGCTCCCCGTCCCGGGAGCGGTCGTCGTCTACCAGGCGGACCACGACCCCGAGGCGTTCCTCCCGCGGGCGGACGAGAGCCTCTCCGTCAGCGACACGTTCGTCTTCCCCGACAACCCGGTGACCGTCGTGGGGCTCGTGTGACCCGGCTCGGTTCCCGCACCCGGGTTTCGAGCAGCGTCTGCGCCGACCGCGGCGGTCCGTCCCGGGAGTCCGGGAGGCGCTCGGGAGAGGAGCACACCACCCACGAGGCCGCCGGAACCCCGCGGCGGTGCCCGCCTCGGCCGAGGAGGTCGCCTGGGTGTGGGAGGCGCCCGAAGGCGTCGCCGTCCACGACGTCCACCCCGTGCCCGGCGGCGCTCTGGTCGACGTCGGTGACGGGGTGATCGCACTGGACACGGTCACCGGCGAGGAGCGCTGGCGTTACCGCAGGCCCGGGCGGGTGGCGCGGTTCGGGGTCGCCCCGGACGGGCAGACCGTGGTCCTCTCCTGCTTCACCGCGGAGCGGGGGTTCCAGACCCGGAGGTTCGTTCTCGACGCCCGGAGCGGTCGCCTGCTCGGGGAGTACGACGTCACCGTCGGCGTCTACCAGGACGCCGGGGAGGACGGCCGGGGGGAGCAGGACCTCGGCTCTCTCCACATCCGGGGGGTGGAGACCCTGACGTCGGGGGCGCGGGTCGTCGCGGACGGCGAACGCGGCGCCCTCTCGGCCCGCGACCTGGCGGACAACAGCCTTCTCCGGACGCGGGAGGGCGACCCGCGGTGTGTCGAGCACTCCAGGACGGCGCTCGGCGACCTCCTCTTCCAGGCCGTCACCTGTGCCGATGAACTCGAGACCGACAGTCCGACGGAAAGAACCGAGTACCTGGACTCGGCGGAGGCGGAGACCAGGGTGGTGGCGCTGGACGCACGGACCGGCGAGGAGGTGTGGCGCCGGTCCTGGAGGACCAGGACACCGGGCTGGGAGGAGGTCCGGCGGTACGGGACGTGACCCTCCCCGCCCGTCCTCACCGGTCTTCGTCGGTCCGCATGCCGAAGGGGTTCTGCCGGTTCTCCAGGGACTCGTAGTCGGCCCTGTCGTAGAAGAGCTGGGCGCGGATGTCGTCGTAACGGGTCGCGTAGGGGGAGACGTACTCGTCGGAGAAGTCCCTGCCGTTCATCGGCCTGCCGCCGATCCAGTCGACGTCCTGGGAGTCGATGGCGTTGCGGATCGCCTGCGAGATGACGACGGGCCGCGTGCCGCCCGGGCCGTTCATCAGGCTTCCGTCGGTTCTGACGTGCATCTCCTCGCCGGTTCCGGTGAGAATTCCGGCCTCCCGGAGGATCGACTCGACGCTCTGGCCGTCGACGTCGCGGGCGTTGGTGAAGGGGTCCTTTCCGGCTTCGACCATCCGGCCCAGGATCTCCAGGTCCACACGCTTTTGCACGGTCGCCGGACTGGTGTAGTTGCTCCAGTTCGGGGCTTCGTCGATGTAGTTGTTGTAGGCCTGGTTGACGATTTCCTTGCCCACGTTCTCCACCACCTGTCCGGCCAGGTACGGCAGCCAGTTCGTGGGGAGGAGCGCGGTGGCGTCCTTGGAGGCGCTGAGGAACTTTTCGGCCGTGGCTTTTCTGTTCTCCTGCTCCTGCCCCAGGTCGGCTTCGCGCTCCGCCTGCTCGTTGTTGAACGCCGCGTCGACGAGCCCTTGGAGGGTGGCCGCCCGGGTGCCGTGCGTGATTCCGTTCCCGGTGGCCAGGTGGCCGCCCAGCATCAGTTCCTGGTACGTCCCGGAGATGCTGACCATCCGCACGGCGGAGTCCTCGTTGGCGGCGAGGTACTGGAGGAACCTCAGGCGTTCCGTCACCCCCAGCTTGATCGTTCCGTCTGCGGGGTTGTAGGGGGACTCCCCGTCTTCCAGCCGCCAGTGGAGGTCGATGGTCGAAGACCCGCCGTCCCCGTAGCCCGCCGGGAAGCCGTACTCCAGGGCGAAGCTGCCCACATAGCTTTCGAACACGTCCGCCAGGGCGTCGGCGAGGGCGGGGTTGTACTGGGTGAAGGTCAGGTCCCGGCGGGTGGTGCCGGTGGCCTCGTCGTGGACCGGGACCCCCGTGTCCGTCAGCTCCTGGAACAGCGCGTCGCTGCCGAGCAGGTTGATGAGTCCGGCGGCGGCCTCCCCGGCCATCTGCCGGGCGGCCATGTCCTCGGCGGAGAGGTCGTCGGTGGGCAGGCCGCCCTGGTGGGCCAGCTCGGGGATCCAGGCGATCAGCCCGGCCGCGGGCGTCCTCTCCCCGGGGGCAGGCTCCGGCCAGTCGTAGACGAAGATCCCCTGCACGACCCCCGCCGCGTCGATCTTGTAGTCCTCCTTGTGGGCCTCGTCGTTGCGGTGGTCGGGGTGGTAGAAGCTGTCGGTCAGGATCGCGTGGTTGGCCTCGTTGTTGCGGGTCGAGACGTCGAGCAGGATCTGGGCGTTCCGCTCGAAGAACTCCTTGCCCTCGGGGTGGAGGAACTCGGGGGACGCGTTGGCGCCGACGACCGCGGTCAGCAGGGCCGAGAAGTCCTTTCCGCCCATGAGGTCCCCGTCGGCGTGCTCCAGGATGGACGCCAGCGGTTCGATGTCGGCTCCCCAGCCCTTGGTGGCGTCGCCCCCCTTGGCCCAGGAGCCGGAGCCCAGAGCGGTGCGGATGTCCTCGGGAAGGTTCTCGTAGCCGCCGTGGAGGTCCTCCCTGGAGAGGACGAGGATCCCGTCCGCCAGCGTGCCGAGGACCTGGGCGCGCCCCTCGTCGCTCTCGCCGAGCACGTCCAGGTAGCGCGGGACGTTGAGGATGCCGCCGGAGTGTTCGTCGATGGCGTCGAAGATCGCCTTCAGGGTGTCCTGGTCCGCCCTGTTGACGCCCAGACCGCGCTTCTCGGAGTCCAGGACCTTGGCCGAGAGCATGGTCAGCATCATCATCAGATTGTCGTACTCTTCGCCCCGTCGGCCGGTCTTCCACGCCTCGGAGAGCTTCTGCCCCCACTCGTCCGCCTCGTGCGGGCTGATCTCGGGGGCGTAGCGGACCGGGTCGATGTTGAACAGCGACCAGTTGACGTACCCGGCGTCGATCAGGCTGCGGATGTTCGCGGGGGTGGGACCGTCGGTGAGTTCCCGCCGGCGGTCGTCCGCGTGGTCCATCAACGTGTCCCAGTTGGTCCGGGCCTGGGCGTTGAGCTCGTCGAGCCGGTCCTTGAGCTCGGCGACGATCTGGTCCTTGTCGGCCGAGAAGAGGGAGGAGAACCAGTTGGCGTCGTCCAGGGCGGCGATCCTGGCCTCGGCGTCCTGCTTCTCGTCGCGCCACAGGCCGATGAGCCGGTTGCGCTCCCGCTTGAACTCGTCGATGTCGTCGGCCCAGCGTTCGGTGACCGCGGCGCAGTAGCGCACCGCTCCGGCCGCGTCCCGCCACGCCTGGCGGTCCTCCTCGGAGGCGCCCTCCAGGTTCCAGCCGGTGATCTCGTCGAACTCCTTGGCGCTGTCGTCGAACTGGGCGCTCAGGTCCTCGGAGTTGCCGAGGATGCGGGCGCAGAACATGTCCAGCGAACTCGCCCACCCCCGCACGCTGCCGCCGTCGGCGTCGATGTCGGCGGGGTCGAAGAAGAGGTCGATTCCCATGGCGGCGTGGTGTCCTTCTGCGTGCTGCGTGGTTCTTCAGCGGGGAGGAGCGGTCAGTACGGTCTGCCGGGCGGGCCGTACGACCCGTTGATGTCGCGCGACAGCGACGGCCAGGCGCCCTGGTAGCCGTCGGAGGTGTCCAGGTCGGTGAGGGCGGCCTCGGCCGCGCCGGCCTGGATGTTGTCGGCCAGGGTCAGGCCGTGGTCCTGGACCTTCTTGATGCTGTCGTAGTGGTCGTCGCGGAAACGGGAGTACCCGGCGGCGACGTAGCTGCCGGCCGCGGCACGGACCTCGGTGATCAGGTCGTCGAAGGTGTCGGCCAGTCCGGCCATCGCCTCGGCCATTTCCTCGGCCGTCGCCCCCTTGGCGGCCGCCGCCCCGGGATTGGCTCCTGCCTCGTTGCCCACGTCCGTGCTCCTGTTCCCCGAACCGATGCGGAAAATGCGCGACAAAAAGCCACAGGATACCTGTTACGGTCTGAAACAGCAGACTAGCTGCGGAAACTAGCAAAAAATCCGCTGGTGGGGCCGGGTAGCCACATCCGGCCACTGAATTGACCTTTGTCTCTTACATCACTAGCGTCACGAAAAGCAATGCTGGTGACGTGCGTCCAAGGGACGGAACCAGCCGGGAGGACGCTTCCGCCGCGTGCGACATTCCTGGTCACCGACTCTCTCCGCGGGAGGACCACCATGAACGCTTACGTCGGCCTGACCCAGGCCGATGCCCTCGGATCGGGCGGACAGCAGCTCGGCAACGAGGCGGAGGGGCTGCGCAGCCAGCTCAACAACCTGATCGCCGACATGGAGAACGACGGCCAGTCGCTCCAGGGAAACGCGCTGACGGAGTTCCGCAGGGCCCGCGCCGAGCTGACCCAGCGCTTCGAGGAGCTCATCGCCTGGTGCGCCGCCAACGGCATCAAGCTGGGCAAGGCCCAGATCCAGGTGACCCGGACCGACGACACCTCCGGCGAGGAGTTCTCCGGGGCCGGAAGCGGCCTGAGCGGGCTCGCGCGCCCGATCAACTTCTGAGCGGAGGACCAGTGGGCAACCAGTACGAGGTCTACGGAAACGTCGGCGGACTCCAGGACCTGGCGGCCACCCAGCAGGGGTACCTGGGCCGATTCCAGGGCATCATGCAGCAGATCGACTCCCAGGCCAAGGGCACCGTCAGCAAGTGGGAGGGGTCGGGCAGCCCCGAGTTCCAGGCCAAGGCCGAGGAGTACAACAGCCACTTCTCCGCCGTCAACGACGCCTTCGCCAAGCTCGTCGACGCCACCGACGGCGCGGCCAACAACTACACCAGGCTCGTCAACTACCTGAACGGGCTGTTCTAGAAGCCGTACCGGCCCCCCGCGATGTCCGACACCCCCGGAACCGACACCCCCGCCAGAGGCACCGAGGCGCCCGCGGTCCCCGAGGCGTTCCACGCCACCCCCAACGCCGAGCGCTACGTCCTCCAGGCCGACGCGCTGCGCCGCCAGCAGTTGCGGGCGGCGCTGCTGTACGGGTCGAGCCGCTACTGGCGGCGGCGGCAGCGGGTCTGGCCCGCGGTGGTCGCGGGAGCGATCCTTACGGCGGTGGTGTCCGGCGGCATCGTGGTCGCCGGAGCCTTCGAGAAGCAGCAGGCCATCAACGAGGAGCGGTTCCAGCAGTACGGGCAGCCGAGCGCCTCGGCCTCCCCGGTGGAGCCGTCGCCCTCCTCCTCGCCGACCCCGCAGTGAGAGGGAGCGCAGGTGACGGGCGGCCAGCACGGCGCTGACTGGGTGACGGGATTCCACAGCCTGGAGGAGCTGTACCGGGGACGGACCGCGGTGCTGTACCGCGCGGTGCGCTCCAGCACCGGGGCGCACGCCGTGCTCAAGGTGATGCGCGACGACGAACGGTCGGAACGCGAGATCACCGCCGTGCGCGCGCTGGCGGGGCAGCCCGGCGTCGTGACCCTGCTCGACCTGGGCCGCACCACCACGGGCGAGTGGTTCCTCGCGATGCCCCACTACCCGGAGGGCTCCTACGCCGCGGCCGCCACCCCGCGGGGGCGGCTCACCGTCCGCGAGGTGGCGGCGGTGGGACGCGCGGTCGCGGCCGGGCTGACCTCCGTGCACGCGCGGGGCCTGCTGCACAACGACGTCACCCCCGGCAACATCCTGCGCGCCGGGTCGGGGGCGGTGCTCACCGACTTCGGCTCGGTCGGCCGTGTCGGGGAGCCGCCGGTCCCCGGGGAGCTCCGCTCGGAGACCACGCTGCACGCCCCGCCCGAGGCGCTGCGCGGCGAACCGCTCTCCGTGGCCTCCGACGTCTACCGGCTCGCCTCCACCCTGTGGGCGCTGCTCGCCGGGCGCGCACCGTTCGCCGTGCCGGAGGGCGCCCCCGGCCCCGAGGGCTACCGGGACCGGGTGCTGTCGATGCCCGCCCACCCGGTGCCCGACCCGGACGTGCCCGAGCGGATGCAGCAGGTGCTGCTGCGCGCGCTGGCG
>NZ_KQ950180.1:1349963-1357500 GCF_001517975.1 Thermobifida cellulosilytica TB100 | reverse complement strand
ACGACGCCCTGCTCGGCCAGGACGGTCTCGGCCTTGGGGTCGACCTCCAGGCTGACGATCGCGGAGTCCGCCGGGGGCAGGCCCAGCCCGGCGCAGAACCGGTTGGCGAGCGCGACGTTGTGCGCCCCCACGGCCTCCTCCCCGAGGTCGGCGAGCATCTCCAGGGCCGGGGCCAGGCCCGCCCAGGACGCCCACACCGGGGAGACGTTGAACCGGCGCGCGTCGGCGGCCAGGCGCATCCGCGTCCCGTAGAACGTCTCCGCGCCCTCCTCCCCCGCGAACCAGTTGGCGGCGATCGGCGTCAGGTCGGCCAGTGCCTCCTCGGTGCCCGCGAAGAAGCAGGCGCCCCGCGGCCCCAGCAGCCACTTGTAGGCGCTGCACACCAGGTAGTCCACCCGGTCCGCGGGCACGGGCAGCCACCCGGACGACTGGGTGGTGTCCAGCAGCACCCGGGCCCCGTGCGCGGAGGCGGCGGCCAGCAGCGCCTCGACGTCGGTGACGTGGCCGTCGGCGGACTGCACGGCCGAGACCGCGACGAGGGCGACGGTCGGGTCCAGCGCGTCGGCGATCCGCGCCACCGGCACCGCCCGCACCCGCACCCCGCGGTCGGCCAGGGCCAGGAACGGATAGGTCACGGAGGTGAAGTCCTCCTCGGCCACCACGACGGTCGACCCGGCGGGCAGCGACGCCGCGACCAGGCCGACGAACTGGGAGGTCTGCGAGCCGACCGCGACTCGGGACACGGGCACCCCCACGAGGCGGGCGAAGGCGGTGCGCGACCGCTGCACGAGCCGGTCGAAGAAGGCCAGGGACAGTCGGCCCGCGGCGCGGTCGCGTTCGACGGCCAGCGTCGCCTCGTGGGCGGCGCGGGGCGGCAGCCCGTAGGAGGCGGTGTTCAGGTAGACCACGTCCCGGGTGAACTGGTCGCGGACTGAGGCGGGAAGCAGCGGCGCGGTGTCCATGCCTGCATCCTCGGTGGCCGCAGGCCAAAGAACAAGAAGAGATCTTCGTCAGCTCCCATAAGTGTCATTGATACCTTGGGGGTGTGCTGGACCTGACCCGACTGCGCGTGCTGTGCGAGGTGGCCCGGCTGGGCTCGATGACCGCGGCCGCGCGCGCCCTCTCCTACACCCAGCCCGCCGTCTCCCACCACATCTCCCGCCTCGAAGCGGAGGTGGGCACCCCGCTGGTGGTGCGGCACGGGCGCGGCGTGCGGCTCACCGAGGCGGGACGGGTCCTGGTCGGCCACGCCGACGCCGTGCTGGCCCGGCTGGCGGCCGCGGAGGAGGAGGTCGCGGCCGTCGCGGGACTGCGGGCGGGCCGGGTCCGGCTGGCGGCCTTCCCCACGGCCACCGCCGGGCTCGTGCCGCAGGCCCTGGCCGCGCTGCGGGAGCGCGCCCCCGGGGTCGCGGTCACCCTCGTCGAGGCGGAGCCGCCCGAGTCGCTGGCGCTGCTGCGGGAGGGCGAGGTGGACGTGGCGGTCGCCTTCGCCTACGACGAGACACCCCCCGACGCGGGCACCGGCACCCGCGAGGTCGTGCTCTCCCGGGAACGGGTCCGGCTGCTGCTGCCCGCCGACCACCCGCTCGCCGCCGAGCACACCCTGGACCTGGCGGCGCTGCGCGGCGAGACCTGGGTGGCGGGCTGCGAGCGCTGCCGGGCGCACCTGGTCCACGTCTGCCGGAACGCGGGCTTCGAACCGCGCGTCGCCTACGCCACCGACGACCACCTGGCCGTGCAGCGGCTGGTCTCCCTGGGGCTGGCGGTCGGGGTGCTGCCGCAGCTCGCCCTGTCGCTGCACCGGGGGGAGAACATCGCCGTGGTGGACTCCCCGGAACTGGGGTGGCGCCGCCTGTTCGCGGTGGTCGCCGCAGGACGGGTGCCGCCCGCGGTCGCCGCGCTCGTCGACGAGCTCGCCGCCGCGGTGGGTCAGTCCGACCGGGGGAACCAGCAGCACGGGTCGTAGACGCGGGCGGCCACGGAGATGCGCTGTTGCAGGGCGGCCCGCAGCGCCCGGTGCAGCCCGTCCTCCAGGTACAGCTCACCCCGCCAGCGCACCACGTGCGGGAACAGGTCGCCGAAGAAGGTCGAGTCCTTGGCGAGCAGGTGTTCCAGATCCAGAGTGGCCTTGGTGGTCACCAGCTCATCCAGACGGACCTGAGTCGGCGCGATCCGCATCCACGCGCTCCGGGACAGGCCGTGATCGGGATAGGGACGGCCGTTGCCGACCCGCTTGAAGACCATGCGCCCATGGTAGTCATCCGGGAACTTTCGGTGACGGGCGGGGTGGGGACCCGCACACCGGCGGCGGGGCGCCCGGCGCGAAAAGCCGCGGGCCCCGGAGAACCGGGGCCCGACAGGTCACTTCTTGGTGACGGGTTCCAGCACGTCGCGGCCGACGAAGGGACGCAGCGCCTCGGGCACCACCACGGAGCCGTCCTCGCGCTGGTGGTTCTCCAGGATCGCGACGATCCAGCGCGTGGTGGCCAGCGTTCCGTTGAGCGTGGCGGCGAACCTCGGCTTGCCGTCGGCGTCGCGGTAGCGGATGTTGAGGCGGCGGGACTGGAAGTCCGTGCAGTTCGAGGTCGAGGTGAGTTCGCGGTAGCACCCCTGGCTGGGCACCCACGCCTCGCAGTCGTACTTGCGCGCCGCGCTCGTGCCCAGGTCGCCCGTTGCGATGTCCACCACCCGGTAGGGCACCTCCAGCAGGTCGAGCATCTCGCGCTCCCAGCCCAGCAGGCGCAGGTGCTCCTCGTGCGCCTGGTCGGGATGGGCGTAGACGAACATCTCCACCTTGTTGAACTGGTGCACCCGGATGATGCCGCGCGTGTCCTTGCCGTAGGAGCCCGCCTCGCGGCGGAAGCAGGAGGACCAGCCGACGTAGCGGGTGGGCAGCATGTCGGCGGGCAGGATCTCGTTCGCGTGGTAGCCGGCCAGCGGCACCTCGGAGGTGCCCACCAGGTACAGGTCGTCGGCGGGCAGGTGGTAGACCTCGGCGGAGTGCTCCCCGAGGAAACCGGTGCCCTCCATGGTCTCGGGCTTGACCAGCACCGGCGGGATCACCGGGGTGAAGCCGTTGGCGGCGGCCCGCTGCATGGCCAGGTTGAGCAGCCCCAGCTCCAGCATCGCCCCGACGCCGGTGAGGAAGTAGAACCGCGCCCCGGACACCTTGGCGCCCCGGTCGGTGTCGATCGCGCCGAGCATCTCCCCCAGCTCCAGGTGGTCGCGGGGGGTGAAGTCGAACTCGCGCGGGGTGCCGACCTGGTCGACCACCACGAAGTCGTCGACGCCGCCCACCGGAGCCTCGGCCTCCACGATGTTCGGCACGGTCCGCAGCAGCGCGGCGAGCTCCGCAGAGAGCGCCTCGGCCTCGGCCTCGGCGGACTTGACGTCGGCCGCCAGTCCTTTGGCGCGCGCCAGCAGCGCCTCACGCTCGTCCGCCGACGCGCGCGAGACGGACTTGCCGACGCTCTTCTGCTCGGCGCGCAGCGACTCGAACCGCGCCAGGGCGGCACGATGCCGTGAATCCAGGTCCAGCAGTCGGTCGACGACGGACTCGTCCTCGCCGCGGGCCCGCTGCGATGCGCGCAGCCGGTCAGGGTCATCCCGTAGAGCTCGAAGGTCGATCACGTTGAGCAGGGTACCGGTATCCCGGCTTCGACCCACAGTGTCAGATTGTTTCTGGAACGATAAGGCCGTCGGCCGCATCCAATGAGGTCGACGGACCTGTCACCGGGACACGGTACGTACGAAGTGGAGGAACTCGAGACAGGGGGGACGGCGGGATCCCGCGTCGTACGGATCTCGCCGCGGCCGGGAGGACTCCCGGCCCTTGCTCCGCACCGGTGTGGTGGCGGAGCGGAAAGGGGGAAGAACACCATGACGCAGAACTGGGGGATGAAGCCGGTCGGTGCGATGACCGCCATGGAGATCCGCGCGGCGCTGGACCGGCTCGACGAGGTCGCGCCCGAGGACACCGCCCTGGAGCTGGCGCTGCGGCACGAGCTGTACCGCGTGGCCTCGGAGGACTGGATGTTCGACGAGGACTCGGTGCTGGTGGGCTGAGGCCGCCGGAGCGCCGGTCGGCGCCGCCGGGGGCCAGGCGGCGCCTCGCGGGCCCCGCTTCTCGGGAGCCCGCCTCACCTGGGGATCCGCGACCGCGGAACCCGCTTCCGTCCGTTGTAATGGCGCACCGCGGAGTCGCCGTTCGAGCCCGGGGAGAAGTGCCCGGGGTACGCGCCGACCGTGGTGTACTCGGAGTGTCCGTTGCCGTTCGGCCACTGGTGGCCGTTGGAGCCCTGCTCCGGGACGACGAAGCGGGAGGAGTTGCGGGGCAGGGTGCAGGAGTGCCCGTTCGCGCCGTTGGGCCCGTACCCCGCGAACACCGGCTCCGGGCGGTCCCCGAACAGGTCGTCGCGGACGTGCTGGCCGCTGCCCAGGGCCTCGTGACGTCCGCTCCGGACCAGTCCGAGCAGGCTGTTGAGCGGCCCCTGGCGGCCGATGACGAACCACGCCACGGCGCCGAGGACCGGCAGTTGCAGGACCGCGAGCGCCCACAGCAGCTTGCCGCCCCGGGTGAGGGCACGCGTGGACAGTACGGAGGCCAGGGCCGCGATGACCAGCGTGAGCAGCGCGATCGTGAGCAGGCCTCCGACCGTTCCCAGAATTATGGCGGTGCTGTCCGACATCGGCTGCTGTGTCACGGCTGCCGTGAACCTCCCGTGCGCGGTCCCTCACAGTGCGGTATCTCCAGCATGGGGACTCACGTCCCAACACATGTCAGTGGCACGGCCACCTCACGGTAAAACTCCCCGCGTGCGCGGTGCCGGAGGTCCGGCGTACGCGGGACCGGCCCGTCGATACGGTGAGTACACGGTCCGCCGGGGAGGCGGGCCCGACGGGACGGAGATGGCGATGTCGGAAGAGAACTCGGCCGGTGAGGCCAGGGTCCCCGCTGCTGCGACCTGGGGCCTGTTCGTGGCCTGGGCGCTCCACGACGCCGAGGAGCTGGTGACCATGGCGCACTGGTCGCGCCGGGCGCGGCCCCGGCTCGAGAAGGCCCTGCCGTGGGTGCCGTCGGCGGTGTGGGACCGCATGGACGTCTCCCAGGAGCACGTGAACCTCTCCCTCGGGCTGATGGGGTGCGTGGTCGCCGCGGCCGCCGCCGAAGGGGCCCGCACCAACGGCCGCAGCCCCTTCTACCAGGCCGTGCTCACCGGGTTCGGGCTGCACACCGTCTCGCACGTGGCCTCGGCCGTCGTGACGAGGGGCTACACGCCGGGAGTGGTGACCGCCCCGCTGGTGGCGGCGCCGTTCACGCTGTGGGCGCGGCAGCGGCTGCGCCGCGCCGGCGTTCCCGAGGCGCAGACGGGACCGGCCGCGGCCCTGCTCTTCCTGCCCCTGGTGGCCGGGGTGCACGGGGCCGCCGGGGCGCTGCTGGCCGCCCGGGACCGGTGGCGCCGCCGCTCCCGCACCGGCCGCTCCCGGCGCGGCTGAGCCGCGTCCGGAGCGTGGCGGAGCGGACACGTACCGCGAAAGCTACTGCTCGGTTCGTCTGCGCGCGGTGGTGACCTGCTGCTTTACTGAGCCCATGGGTGAGCGTCGACAGACCTGCACGAGCAGTTCCTTGCAGTGTGACGCGAACGTTCCGAGCGAGGGCGTCGGCGGCCTCCGCGGAGGAACGGCCGACCCGCGCGCCTGACCATGCTGGAGCAACCGGGCTATCTGCGGGTCGCCGAGAGCCTGCGCGAACCCATCCTCACCGGGGAACTCCCCCCGGGGACACGGCTGCCGTCCCGCGCCCAACTGGCCCGCCGCCACGCGGTGAGCGACCAGGTGGCGCGCAGCGCACTGCGGCTGCTCATGGCGGAAGGACTGATCGAAGGGCGGGCCGGGTCCGGCTACTACGTCCGCGCGCCCGCGGCCGAGCTCCTGCTGCCCCGCGCCGCGCACGCCTGCGACCTCGGACCGCTGCGCACCGAGCGGCTGGGGGCCCGCAGCGAGACCGCGTCCGCCGCGGTGGCGCAGCGGCTCGGGGTGCGCGTGGGAGAGCCGCTCTACCAGACCGAGTGCCTGGGGTACGCGCAGGGCACGCCGATCGCGCTGTACATCGCGTGGGAGCCCGCCCTGCTCACGCTCAACACCGGACGGACGCCGGGAGAGCTTGCCGAGGTCAGTGTCGCCGACCGCCTCGCCGGGGTCGGGATCGTCGTGGACCGGGTCGAGGAACAGGTGTCGGTCCGCAACCTGCGAGAACCGGAGGCGCGTCGGCTCGCCCTGGCCCCCGGGGCGACCACGCTGGTGATCCAGCGCACCCACTTCGCCGGGCGGCGCCCGGTCGAGACCTCCGACCTCATCGTCTCGGCCGACCACTGTCGGCTCAGCTACCAGTTGCCGCTGCCCCGCAGCAGCGCGGAGGGCGCGCCCGGGCGCGGCGGCGGACCGTTTTCGGGCGGCTCCCGGGGCACGGAGCGGGCCTCCCGGGCGGGACCTGAGGGAGCGGAGAGAACGGCGGCGGAGTGAGCGGCCGCGCACGCCGGTGGGGCACCGGTGGGGCGGCCGTGCCGTGCGGGGCGGGGAGCGGTGCGGGCGACAGCCGCCCGGAAACGCCGACAGCCCACGTCGGCGGGCGACGTGGGTGGTGTGCCCGGCTGTCTCCCCGGTGGAGCACCGGGGAGACAGCCGACGGAGAACGACAAGGGCGGTCGATCCGTGTGGACCGGCGGCGCGTCCTAGTCGTTGTCGTTGACGTTGATGCTGCCGGCGCAGGCCTCGGAGTTGAGCAGGTTCAGGTTCAGGCCCAGGCCCTGGAACAGGCCGGCACCGGTGGCCTCCTGCGTCGAGACACACTGGATCGCCTCGGTGGCGGTGACGTCGGTGTCGTTGCCGGCCAGAGCGGCCGGGGCGCCAGCGCCGACCAGGCCCGCGGCCATCGCGCCCACGGCAGCCAGCTTCATGATTCGCCGCATTGCTCCATACCTTTCGATAACGGTAGCGATGGCCGAGAACGGCCACCGATCAAACGGTTCGCGTCAGACCGATTCGGTTCGGCGACGCACTGCAACGATGCCTCATCAATCGCGGCTGAGGAATGAACCAGTGCGCGCCATGCCGTTTCTTTGCATCCATTGATGCTTTCATTACCGTCCGCTCTCCGGAACGCCCGAACGAAAAAGGGGAAAGAGGAGAAAAACGGGAAACGCCTCCCGCGCGGGAGCGCGGGAGGCGGCTGTTCCGCTCTTCAGCGGACGGAGCCGGAACGCTCTCGTCCCGACGCTGTACCGCGGGTTCTAGTTGTTGTTGACGTTCACGCTGCCGCTGCACGCGGAGGAGTTGAGCGCGTTGACGTTCAGCCCCAGGCCGATGAGCAGGCCCAGGCCCTGTGCGGACTGCTTGGAGACGCACTGCGCCGCGCGGCGAAGGCCGCGTACAGGACCAGCACCGACAGGCCGCCGACCAGCGACAGCAGGCCCTCGACGATCGCGAACCAGAACGCGGGCCGTCCGGTGAGCCGTTTGGAGGCCAGCGAGCCCACGCC
>NZ_KQ950180.1:1337717-1349534 GCF_001517975.1 Thermobifida cellulosilytica TB100 | reverse complement strand
GGCGGCCGGGGCGCCGACGCCGAGCAGGCCCGCGGCCATCGCGCCCACGGCAGCCAGCTTCATGATTCGCCGCATTGCTCCATACCTTTCTCTGTCCTCTTCGGCAGCCGATACCCGGCCGCCAACAGTCGTCGCGGAGTCCAGGTTTCCCGGGACGCGCACCACAACAATGCCCCCGGGGGAGGGAAGCGCGGATCGGAAACCTCGTGTCCTGGACACTTTTTGCTTCCCTTGACTTTCCGGTTACCGGAGCCGCCGCGGAGGCCGGAAAAGGCGAGGCCGCCTTCCCGAGATCTCGGAAAGGCAGCCATTACACCGAAGAGGCGATGGATGTCCGATCTAAAACCGTTGTGCGGTTCTAGTTGTCGTTGACGTTCACGCTGCCGGTGCAGGCGGCGGAGTTGAGCGCGTTGACGTTCGCCCCGGCGCCGATCAGCAGGCTGGCGCCCAGCGCCTCCTGGACGCCGACGCACTGGACCGCCTCGGTGGCGACGACGTCGGTGTCGTTGCCGGCCAGGGCGGCCGGGGCGCCGACGCCGAGCAGGCCCGCGGCCATCGCGCCCACGGCAGCCAGCTTCATGATTCGCCGCATTTCAACCATACCTTTCTCAACGGTCGCCGAAGGTAGGAAAACCGTCGGCAGATCAAGCCGGGTGACTGGTGGCCACCCAGAAGTGGCGATGCCCTTCTTGCCATTCTTTTACCGTTTTCCAGATGCGGCTGGGGTGTATTTGCGAAGCAGTGGCCGCGTTTCAGAAATTCCGCGTATTCGGCCCTTTCTGTCAATGGCGTGCGGGATAGCCGACCTCTTCGACCGGAATAGTCGAGAAAAGAAAGAAAAAAAGGAGGGCGGCACCCGGCGGCCACCGGCGGACCGGACACGTCCGCCGGGGCGACCGGGGTGGCGCCCTCCTCTCGACTGGCAGGGGCAGGCCCCGAGCCTGCCGTGCCGGACTAGCCGGCGGTGAACTCCGCGGCGAGGAGCTCGGCGATCTGCGCGGTGTTCAGCGCCGCACCCTTGCGCAGGTTGTCCCCGCACAGGAACAGGTCCAGCGACCGCGGGTCGTCGAGCGAACGCCGGATACGCCCCACCCAGGTCGGGTCGGTGCCGACCACGTCGGCGGGGGTCGGGAACTCCGCGTTGGCCGGGTCGTCCTGCACCACCACACCGGGGGAGGAGGCCAGCAGACGGCGGGCCTCGTCGGCGTCCACCTCGGTGGAGAAGGTCGCGTGGACCGCCAGCGAGTGGGTGGTGACCACCGGCACGCGCACACAGGTCGCCGACACCCGCAGGTCCGGCAGGCCGAGGATCTTGCGGGACTCGTTGCGGACCTTCAGCTCCTCCGACGACCAGCCGTCGTCCTTGAGCGACCCGGCCCACGGCACCACGTTCAGGGCCAGCGGCGCGGGGAACGGCCCCAGCTCGCCCACCGCCGCCCGCACGTCACCCGCCCGGGTGCCCAGGGTGCGGTCCGCGGCCACCTTCGCGATCTGGTCGTACAGCGTGTCGATCCCCTGCTGCCCCGCACCGGAGGCCGCCTGGTAGGAGCTGACCACCAGCTCGGTGAGCCCGTAGGCGCGGTGCAGCGCACCGACCGCCACGATCATCGACAGCGTGGTGCAGTTCGGGTTGCTGATGATGCCGCGCGGCCGGTTGCGGACCTGCTCGGCGTTGACCTCGGGCACCACCAGCGGCACGTCGTCGTCCATCCGGAACGCGCCGGAGTTGTCGACCACGACCGCGCCCCGCGCCGCCGCGACCGGCGCCCACTCCTTGGAGACCTCGTCGGGGACGTCGAACATCGCCACGTCCACCCCGTCGAACACCTCCGGGGCCAGCGCCTGGACCGCGACCTCCTCACCGCGCACGGTGAGCAGCTTGCCCGCGGAGCGGGGCGACGCCACCAGGCGGATCTCCCCCCACACGTTCTCCCGGGTGGAGAGGATGTCCAGCATCACGGTGCCCACGGCACCGGTGGCCCCAACGACGGCGAGGGTGGGAAGACGGGTGCTCATCGGCCGGTACCTCCGTAAACGACGGCCTCTACCTGGTCGGCGTCCAACTGGAACTCGCTGTGCGCGGCAGCCACCGCGGCGTCCACGTCCTCCTGCGCCACCACGATGGAGATGCGGATCTCGGAAGTGGAGATCATGTCGATGTTGATGCCCTGCCGGGCCACGGCGTCGAAGAACCGGGCCGTGACCCCCGGGTAGGAGCGCATGCCCGCACCGATCAGCGACACCTTGCCGATCCGGTCGTTGTACAGCAGCGACTCGAAGCCGACCTTGTCCTGGATCTTCTTCAGCGCGGTCAGCGCGCTCTGCCCGGAGTCGGAAGGCAGGGTGAAGGAGATGTCGGTGCGCGAGGTCGAGGCCGCGGACACGTTCTGCACGATCATGTCGACGTTGATCTCGGCGTCGGCCAGAGCCTTGAAGATCGCCGCAGCCTCACCGACGCGGTCGGGCACACCCACGACCGTGATCTTGGCCTCGCTCCGGTCGTGCGCCACGCCGGAGATGATCGGTTGTTCCATGCCTTCGGTTTCCTCAACTTCCGAGACGACCCAGGTACCGGGCTTCTGACTGAAGGACGAGCGCACGTGCAGCGGGATGTTGTACCGCCGGGCGTACTCCACGCAGCGCAGGTGCAGGATCTTGGCGCCGGAGGCCGCCATCTCCAGCATCTCCTCGTAGGAGATCTTGGGGATCCGCCGGGCGGTGGGCACGATCCGCGGGTCGGCGGTGAACACGCCGTCCACGTCGGTGTAGATCTCGCACAGGTCGGCGTCGAGCGCGGCGGCGAGCGCGACCGCGGTGGTGTCCGAGCCGCCGCGGCCCAGGGTGGTGATGTCCTTGCTGTCCTGCGACACCCCCTGGAAGCCGGCGACGATGCAGATCGCGCCCTCGGCGAGCGCGTCCCTGATCCGGCCCGGCGTGACATCGATGATCTTCGCGTTGCCGTGCAGGGACGTGGTGATGACACCCGCCTGCGAACCGGTGAAGGAGCGGGCCTCGTAGCCCAGGTTGCCGATGGCCATCGCGACGAGCGCCATCGAGATCCGCTCCCCGGCGGTGAGCAGCATGTCCAGCTCCCGGCCAGGCGGCAGCGGACTCACCTGCTTCGCGAGGTCGAGGAGTTCGTCGGTGGTGTCGCCCATGGCGGAGACCACGACGACCACGTCGTATCCGGCCTTCTTCTGAGCGACGATCCGTTGGGCGACTCGCTTGACGGCCTCCGCGTCAGCCACGGACGACCCGCCGTACTTCTGCACGATCAAAGCCACGGTCGGCGCTCCTGAGGAATCGGGTTCACGGTAATCGACCAGCCAGTCTAGTGATCGGGTTGTTCGCGGCTCCCAGCACGTCCGACAGGGTGCCGAGGCAGGGAGGTACCCGCGAAGGGGACAGGGATATCCACACAGAGGCCGCGGACGCGACCCTCCGGCGCGGTTCCCGCCGGGTGGTCCGCCGCGGCTGCGGGGGCGAGGGGGCTGAGGTCGGCTCTCAGAAGTCCAGGGCGCGGCGGCCCTCAAAGGCCCGGCCCAGGGTGACCTCGTCGGCGTACTCGAGATCGCCGCCCACGGGCAGGCCACTGGCGAGCCGGGTGACCTTCAGCCCCATGGGTTTGAGCAGGCGCGCCAGGTAGGTGGCGGTCGCCTCTCCCTCCAGGTTGGGGTCGGTGGCCAGGATCACCTCCGTGACCCGGCCGTCCGAGAGGCGCGCCAGCAGCTCTTTGACGCGCAGGTCGTCGGGGCCGACACCCTCGATGGGGCTGATGGCGCCACCGAGCACGTGGTAGCGGCCGCGGAACTCCCGCGTCCGCTCGATGGCCACGACGTCCTTGGGCTCCTCGACGACGCAGACGACCGCGTCGTCACGGCGCGGATCGCGGCAGATCCGGCACTGGTCCTCCTCGGCGACGTTGCCGCACACGGAGCAGAACCGGACCCGCTCCTTGACCGCGACGAGCGCGTTGACCAGACGCTTGACGTCGGCGGTCTCCGCCGAGAGCAGGTGGAAGGCGATGCGCTGCGCACTCTTCGGACCGACGCCGGGCAGCCGCCCCAGCTCGTCGATCAGATTCTGAACCGCGCCTTCGTACATCGCCCGCCTACTCGTGGAGTGCTCTCCCACCACCGTAGTGGAATCGCGCGCCCGGTGCAGACTCCACCCTCGTCCAAACCCGGTCGTCCCCGGTCACAACGGCTCAGAAACCGGGCAGCCCCGGAAGGCCGCCGCCCAGCCCCTGCGCCAGCGGCCCCATCTTCTGCTGCTGGACCTGCTCCACCTGGCGCTCGGCGTCGCGGATGGCCGCCAGCACCAGATCGGCGATGGTCTGCGCGGTCTCGGAGGCGTCGTCGGGGTCGACCGCCTTCGGGTCGACGGAGATGTCCTCGACCTGGCCGCGCCCGTTCATGGTGACGCTGACGAGGCCGCCCCCGGAGGAGCCCGTCACCTTGGCCTCGTCCAGCTCCTGCTGGGCCGCCATGAGCTGCTGCTGCATCTGCTGCGCCTGTTGCAGGATCGCCTGCATGTCCAATCCGCCGCCGGGATTCACGATTTCCCTCCTTGGGGCTGGTTGTCCGTGTCTGCGAGCCTAGCCGCTCCCCCGACCCGAAGGGCCGCCCCCGACGCGCGCCGACGGCCGCACCGGCCGTACCGCAGGGCGATCCGGCGCCCGCGCCCGACCCCCACGGCACCGTGTCGCAGCAGCGCACACGGGGACACGGGAGCCCGCCGCGACGCCCTCCCAGAGGCCGGGCCCCGCCGCGGCGGACCGGCCCACGGCGGCCACCATCGGACACCCCGACGGTCGACACGGCGAGGAACCCGGGCCGCGGCCCACGGCACGCCCCGGCACGGCCGCGACAGGACGACCGGCACGGGGCGGCGGCCCGCACGAGAACAGGCCGCCGCCCCGCCGCCGGTCAGTACACGATCGCCTCCGGGCCCAGGATGCCCTTGATCTCACCGGAGAACTCGGGGCTGACCCGCACTGGGTAGTCGTCGACCGCGAAGATCCGCGACCGCAGCGGATTGTCCACCCTGATCCGCACCGGGGTGTCGCCGCGGTGGCTGCGCAGCGCCTGCTTGAGCTCCTCGATCAACTCCCGGGTGACCCGCTTCTCCGGGATGGTGAGCAGCACCGGCGGCTCCCCCTCGGAGACGTGCGAGATGTCCAGGATCGACATCTCCGACACGAAGATCGAGTAGGTGCCCTCCCGGTCGTTGAGCCGCCCCTTGATGGTGACCGCGGTGTCCTCGACCAGGGCGTCCACGTACAGCGGATAGGTCTTCGGGAAGAACAGCGCCTCGATCGAGGCGTCGAGGTCCTCGATGGTGGCGATCGCCCACTGGTTGCCCGCCTTGTTGATCCGCTTCTCCACCTTGGAGATCAGCCCGGCGATGCGCACCTCGTCGTTGTTGCGGCGCTCGCCGTTGACCACCTCCAGCAGGGTGGCGTCGCTGGACCGCGCCAGGATGCGCTCAGCGCCCGCCAGCGGGTGGCTGGACACGTACAGGCCGAGCATCTCCCGCTCGAACGCCAGCTTGGTCTTGCGGTCCCACTCCTCGCCGGTCCAGTTGATGGTGAAGCCGATCGGCGCGGACGACCCCGACTCGTCGTCCCCGCCGAACAGGTCGAACTGGCCGTTGGCCTCCTGCTTCTTGGAGCTGATCACGGCGTCGACCGCCGCCTCGTGGTGGCGGTAGAGGTCCAGCCGCGTGTGGCCGAGCGAGTCGAACGCGCCCGCCTTGATCAGCGACTCGATGACCCGCTTGTTGCAGACCGCCAGCTCGATCTTGGACAGGAAGTCCACGAAGGAGGTGAACTTGCCCTTCTCCTCGCGGGTCTTGATGATCGACGCCACGACGTTCGCACCCACGTTGCGCACCGCGCCCATGCCGAAGCGGATGTCGCTGCCGACCGGGGTGAACCGCAGACCCGACTCGTTGACGTCCGGCGGCAGCACCCGGATGCCCATCTTCCGGCACTCGGCCAGGTAGACCGCCATCTTGTCCTTGTCGTCGCCCACCGAGGTGAGCAGCGCCGCCATGTAGGACGCCGGGTGGTTCGCCTTCAGGTAGGCGGTCCAGTAGGAGACCACCCCGTAGGCCGCGGAGTGCGACTTGTTGAAGGCGTACCCGGAGAAGGGGAGCATGACGTCCCACAGCGTCTGGATCGCCTCGGCCGAGAAGCCGCGCTCCAGCATGCCCGCCCGGAACGTCTCGTACTCCTTCTCCAGGACCTCCTTCTTCTTCTTGCCCATCGCACGGCGCATCAGGTCCGCGCCGCCCAGCGTGTACCCGGCGAGCTTCTGGGCGATCGCCATGATCTGCTCCTGGTAGACGAGCAGGTGGTAGGTCTCGGAGAGGATCGGGTCCAGAGCCTCCTTCAGCTCCGGGTGGATCGGGGTGACCTCCTGGCGCCCGTTGGAGCGGTCGGCGTAGTCGTTGTGCGCGTTGGCGGCCATCGGACCGGGCCGGTACAGCGCGCTCACCGCGGAGATGTCACTGAAGTACTTGGGCTGCATGCGCTTGAGCAGCGCCCGCATGGGGCCGCCGTCGAACTGGAACACGCCCAGGGTGTCGCCGCGCGACAGCAGCTCGTAGGTCTTCTTGTCGTCCAGCGGCAGGTTGGCCAGGTCGAGCTCCTTGCCCTCGTTGGCCTTCACGCTCTGCACCGCGTCGTCGATGATCGTCAGGTTGCGCAGCCCTAGGAAGTCCATCTTCAGCAGGCCCATCTCCTCGCACTGGGGGTACGGGAAGCCCGTGATGATGGCGCCGTCGGTGTCGCGCTTGTGCAGCGGGATGACGTCCAGCAGCGGCTCGGAGGAGAGGATGACGCCCGCGGCGTGCACACCCGTGCCCCGGGTCAGGCCCTCCAGACCGCTGGCCGTCTCGTACACCTTGCGCACGTCCGGGTCGGACTCGATGAGCTGGCGCAGCTCCACCGCCTCGTGGTAGCGGGGGTGCGACTCGTCGAACACCGCGGAGAGCGGGATCTCCTTGCCCATGACCGCGGGCGGGAACGCCTTGGTGATCTTGTCGCCCAGCGCGTACGGGTAGCCGAGGATACGGGTGGCGTCCTTGATGGCAGCCTTCGCCTTGATCGTGCCGAAGGTGAGGATCTGCGCGACCCGCTCCTCGCCGTAGCGCTCGGTCACGTAGCGGATCATGTCGCCGCGCTTGCGCTCGTCGAAGTCCAGGTCGATGTCGGGCATCGACACGCGCTCGGGGTTGAGGAACCGCTCGAACAGCAGGCCGTAGTCCATCGGGTTGAGGTCGGTGATGCCCAGGATGTAGGCGATCATCGACCCCGCGGCGGAACCGCGCCCCGGCCCCAGCGCGATCCCGGAACGGCGCGCGTACTGGCAGATGTCGGCGACGACGAGGAAGTAGGCGGGGAAGCCCATCTCCTCGATGACGCTCAGCTCGTACTCGATGCGCTCCCGGGTCTCGCGGTCGGGCCCGTTGGGGAAGCGGCTGGGGATGCAGCGCTCCACCTCCTTGCGCAGCCAGCTCGCCTGGCTCTCGCCCTCCGGCACCGGGAACTTGGGCATCAGGTCGCGGTGGCGGAACACCTCGTCGTAGGCGCCGTCCTCGACCTGCTCGGCGATCCACAGGGTGTTGCGGCAGCCCTCGGCCCACTCGTCGAAGTGGTTGAGCTCCCGCATCTCCTCGGCGCTCTTGAGGTAGTAGCCGGTGCCGTTGAACCGGAAGCGGGTGGGGTCGTCGAGGTTCTTGCCCACGCCCACGGCCAGCAGGGCGTCGTGCGCGGCGGCCTGGTCCTCGGTGACGTAGTGGGAGTCGTTGGTGACCAGCGGGCGCAGGCCCAGCTTCTTGCCGACCGACAGCAGCCCGGAGCGGACCTCGCGCTCGATGTCGATGCCGTGGTCCATCAGCTCCAGGAACACCGAGTCGCGGCCGAAGATGTCCTGGAGCTTGCCCGCGTACTCGATGGCCTCGCGCTCCTGGCCGAGGCGCAGCCGGGTCTGCACCCCGCCCGACGGGCAACCGGTGGTGACCATGATGCCCTCGCTGTACTGGTCCATCAGCTCCAGGTCCATGCGCGGCTTGGTGTAGTAGCCCTCGAAGGAGGCCAGGGACGACAGCCGGAACAGGTTGCGCAGCCCCTTGGCGTTCTTCGCCCACATGGTCATGTGCAGGTAGCGGCCGCCGCCGGAGACGTCCTTGCCGCCCTCGGCCGCGTCGTCGCCGGTCTTGCCCTGCCCCCAGAACACCCGCTGCTTGTGGAAGCGGGACTCGGGCGCCACGTACGCCTCGATCCCGATGATCGGCTTGACCCCGGTCCCCTTGGAGGTCTGCCAGAACTCGTAGGAGCCGAACATGTTGCCGTGGTCGGTCATCGCCACGGCGGGCATGCCCAACCGCGCGGCCTCGGCGAACAGCGGCTTGAGCTTGGCGGCTCCGTCCAGCATCGAGTACTCGGTGTGGACGTGGAGATGGACGAAGGGGTCGTTCGTCACGGTGCGACTACTCCCAACGCGACATTGACGGACGAGTGTGGCTCCTGAAGCCTACGACTCTCCCATGCCCCGTACGGCGTTATCCACAGGTGTGGAACGTGACGGATACGGCTTCTTCACCGGACGCCCCCGCCCCGGACGCCACGGCCGAACCCTGCCCTGTCCGCCGAAAACGGCGAAACCCCGCACACCGCAGGCAACCCGACGAACCCGAAGCCCTGTCGTCCCGGTCCCGGGAAGGACGGGGAGCGCCCGCGCCGCCGTCCGACTCGACGGGACGGACGGCCGAAGGGGAGGACGGTCAGCGCCGTTTGGGGCCGCCGACCCGGCGGATCGCCTCGATGAGCAGCCACACGGTGGTCGAGGGATTCGGCCCCTTGCGGCAGGTCTCCCGGTGTTCAGGGGCAGCGCGCAGGGCCCGGGCCCTCGCCTTCGAGTGGTCCGAGTAGGGAAAGCCAGGCGGGAGGTGCTTGTCGTACCCGGGCAGGTACTTGGACAGTTTCTCCCTGGACAGGACCGTGCGGTCAATCGCGCTGGCCAAGTCTTGGAAGTGGTAGAGCAACCACAGTTCGAAGCAGGGGTTGGAGACGGCGACCTTGATCTCCTCCTGCCTGCCGAGGGTCAGCGCCTGGTCGAGCCGGGTGTGCTCGTCGACGTCCACGAGGCACCAGACCTCGTCGAAGGCGAGGTTGGCGTCCTTGGCCCGTCGGGCGTCGATTCGCGCCTCCCGGCGGCGGTCGACCGCCTCTTGAACGACCTGGAGCGGGTCCCTGCCCAGACCGACCGTCTCCACCTCCACCGGGAGCGCCCCGAAGAAGGCGATGACCCCCTTCAGGTATTCGACCTCGGTGCGCTCTCCCTCGCACACGACGAGGACGCGCGGCTTGGCCTCACGGGTGTTGGTGCGCCGGGAGAGGTCCCGTTTCAGGCGACGCGGACGGCTCATCGGCGGCACCGTGGATCTCGGCGAACAGCGACCGGATCTCTTCGAAGTTCACGTGGGGCACCGCTCCGTACCTCCCCTGTAGGTAACCCCGTTCTGGGTTCTCGTCGCCACGGGGATGGAACTCGGCGAGGGAGTACAGGGAGGTCGCTCCGCGGGCGTCCTTCTCCGTGAACCATACTTCGTCCCGTTCGAGGAGTTTGTTTTCGAGCATGGTACCGAGAAGGGTGGTGTCATGTGAGGCAAATACTATTTGTGCCCCTTTGGGGTTGATGACCGGATCTTTGAACATCCGGATGAGGGTCGACGAGATCATCGGGTGCAGACTGGAGTCGATCTCGTCGACGAGGAAGACGTCGCCTTTTTCGAGCACGTTGAGAACCGGGCCGATGAGCCTGAACCAGGAACGGGTACCGTCGCTTTCCTCCTCGATGGGAAGGGCATGAGGGTCACCAGCGCAGGAATGTGTGAAAAAGACTGTCTTCTCTAGGTTCCTCCTGAGGTTCTCGGCGAATTCTTCAGTGGAATTTCCGGGAAGATTGACACCAATAGACCTGATGAGCCCGAGGAACTTCTCGTCCAGTTCTCGCTTGCCCGGGGAGACTCCCGTGACGCCCAGGTCGGCGACCCTGATGAGGCGGTTGATCCGGTCACGGACCTCCGGAGTGGCCTCGTCCAGCATCCTTCGGGTGTGGCTGTCCCGCAGGTACACGTCCAGCGACTGCTCTGTTGCCAGGCTGATGCTGCCGGTCAACCACCGCTGTACAGCCGACAGATACGGATGGTTGTTCGAGGCGGCACAGGACAGGTAGAGCGAGTTGTCCCGGGTCAGCTTCTCGATCTGTCGAAGCTCTCCGGTCAACGCCCTGCCGAACCTGTAGCCTTTCGGACCTTCACGTTCAAACAGCCTTCTGGGGCGTCCGTGCGGAAACTCGAAAAGCCATTCACCGACGATCTCGCGGTCGGTGACCTCGAAACCGTAGGAATGCCGCACCCCGTTGAAAACGAAGTCGACCTCGTAGAACGAGGGTTCGTTCCGGGAGACGTCGTCCAACTGGAACGGTTTTCTCGGGACTCCGGCATCGGGCTGCCAGCGAGTGTGTGAGTACCGGACCGCCGTGAGCATCCACCACAGCGCGTCCAACACATTGGACTTTCCCGAGGCATTGGCACCGTAGATGCCGACCACTCGGAGAGTCGGAGGAATCTCGCTGGCCTTCGGCTTTTCTTCGCCGCGCCGAGGTACTGCGACCAGCGAGAGTTCCTGCTCGTCACGGATGGACCGGTGGTTAGCCACTCTGAACCGCAGCAACATCGAGGGCCTCCTCCGGCAGGGTTCAGAACGAGGAAACGGCGACGTTGACGTGCCCATCGTAGGCTGTTTCACGCCCTGTCAGGAAGATTTTCTTCCGTACAGGGCATGAAACGTCAGGATCGCCGCAGCCACAGAGCCGGAGACCGCCACGACCGCTCCGGACGCCGGGCCCGGCTACTTGGTGTGGTCGATCTCCTCGATGAGCTTGCCGCCAAGCTCGGTCTCGATCAGCCGGGAACCCGTGTAGGCGCTCTCGTCCAGGTCGTTCTCCGCCGCGTCCTCGGGAGCCGGCTCGGAGTCCCCGGCCGGGGCAGGCTCCTCCGCCTGAGCCGGTCCGGCGGCAGGCTGCGGAGCCGACGCCGCGGCGGGCTCCGGGGCCGGTTGCGGAGCGGGCGGAGGAGACGCCGGTTCGGGGCGCGGCGGGCCGGCCGTCGCCACGTCGTCCCAGCCGCTCTCCCGCGCCGCCGGGGAAGCCGGTTCCGGGGCGGGCGCGGGCGGCGCCCCCCGGTCCGACGGCTGGGGGGCGGGAGCCGTGGCGGGCCCACGGACCTGCTGCGACGGCGGAGGCGGGGGAGCGGCCTGCGGAGCGGGCGGCTGCACCCGGCCCGGAGCACCCGTGGACGCCTCCACGGCCACCTCCAGGCCGTACACCTGCTGCACCGCCTCGGCGATGTCCCGGGCGCGCCCGCCCGTGACGAAGCTGCGCATCAGGCCGTCGGTCTCGAAGAAGAGGGTGAGCGTGCGCCCGTTGAGCACCGTGGCGCGCACCCCGTCGCGCACGATGGCGTACACGACCCGCTTCCGGTTGTTCACCAGGTAGTCCAGGATGTGCGGCCACCGGTCGTCGAAGGACTCGCCGCCGGGCGGGGCCGCCTGGCGGCGCTGCGGCGCGCCGGGGGCGCGCTCGGCCGCTGCGCGGGGGCACCCCAGTCGTCCGCCGCCGCCGGACGCGGCTGGGGACGCTGCGGGGCCGCGGCAGGCCGCTGCTGCGGCCGTGGCTCGGGGGCCGCAGCAGCCGGACGGTCCGGTGCGGCCGTGACCGGCGGCGGGGCCGCAGACGGCGCACCCCC
>NZ_KQ950180.1:1284356-1337617 GCF_001517975.1 Thermobifida cellulosilytica TB100 | reverse complement strand
GCAGACGGCGCACCCCCCGCGGGCGCGGGAGCCGCCGGAGCAGCAGCGGGAGCCGCCGCGGGCGCTGCCGCAGGTGCGGCGGCGACGCCGCCGCGCTCCAACCGCTCCAACCGGGCCGCCAGCGACAGCTCGTCGCCGGGGTCGACCGCGGGCAGCAGGATGCGCGAGCACATCAGTTCCAGCAGCAGCCGCGGCGCGGTGGCCCCGCGCATCTCCGTCAACCCCTTGTTGAGGATCTCGGCGGCGCGGGTCAACTGCGCCGCGCCGAGGCGGCCCGCCTGCTCGCGCATCTGCTCCACCGCATCGGGCGGCACGTTGATCAGGCCCTTGTCCAACGCGTCGGGCACCGCGTTGAGCACCACCAGGTCGCGGACGCGCTCCAACAGGTCGGCGGCGAACCGGCGGGGGTCGTGCCCGCCCTCGACCACCCGGTCGATCAGTCCGAACACCGCCGCCCCGTCACGGGCGCCCAGCGCGTCGACCATCTCCCCGAGCAGGCTGGAGTCGGTGTAGCCGAGCAACTGCACCGCGCCCTCGCGGGTGATGCCCCGCTCGTCGGAGCCCGCGAGCAACTGGTCGAGGATGGACAGCGAGTCGCGCGCCGAACCGCCGCCGGCGCGCACCACGAGCGACAGCGCCGCCGGGTCATAGGGCACGCCCTCCTCGGTGAGGATCTCCTCCATCAGCTCGCGCAGCGTGCTCGGCGGGATCAGCCGGAACGGGTAGTGGTGGGTGCGCGACCGGATCGTGCCGATGACCTTCTCGGGCTCGGTCGTGGCGAAGACGAACTTCAGGTGCGGCGGCGGCTCCTCGACGAGCTTCAGCAGCGCGTTGAAACCCTCGCGGGTCACCATGTGCGCCTCGTCGATGATGTACACCTTGTACCGCGAGTTCACCGGCGCGAAGAACGCGCGTTCCCGCAGGTCACGGGCGTCGTCGACACCACCGTGCGAGGCGGCGTCGATCTCGATGACGTCGATGCTGCCGCCCCCGTCGGGAGCCAGCGCCACGCACGAGTCGCACTCCCCGCACGGGTCGGGCGTGGGACCCTTCGCGCAGTTGAGGGAGCGGGCCAGGATGCGCGCGCTGGACGTCTTGCCGCAGCCGCGCGGACCGCTGAACAGGTAGGCGTGGTTGACCCGGCCGTTGCGCAGCGCCTGGCGCAGCGGCTCGGTGACGTGCTCCTGACCGCGCACCTCGGCGAAGGTCGCGGGACGGTACTTGCGGTACAGGGCGATGCTCACGGCGCGCTCACTGCTCCCTCCGCGGACCGGCGCTGTGGGGTCACAGGCTCCTCGGTGGCGTCCACGTCATCCATTCAACCCGGTTCCGGGGACAGGCGGGGCCTGCTTGCGCGCGATCGGCGGCCCGAAACGCGAAAGACCCCTCGCGCACCCGCCAGAGCCTACTTATCCTTGCTGCCTTCCGGCCCTGGGGAGGTTCATAGGATGACGCCGCACGAGGGGCTGCCCCAGAGTCTATAGGCCGCCGTGAGGTTTCGCGAACCCGGACACCGTGCAGGTCCGGGCCGTGGAGGCCCGGCGGGACCGGATATCGGTTCGGAGCACTGTCCGGTTCCATGTAGAGTGGTCCACGGAGGATTCGCCTAGTGGCCTAGGGCGCACGCTTGGAAAGCGTGTTGGGGGCAACCCCTCACGAGTTCGAATCTCGTATCCTCCGCACCGCCTGAACAGGGCAGCACGAAGGCCCCGGAGCGCACAGCGCCCGGGGCCTCGTCGTGTTTCCGTCTCAGTCGACTTGTCCGGACAGTCCTGTCCCCTGCCAAGCAGGCCGGGACGCGAGCTGTCAGGGGGCAGTGACTCAGCGTGTAATGGGAGACCCTCGTTGCGGAGGAAGACGAGCGGGGCAGGTTGATGCGTGCAGGTAAGAACGGAGCGGTGGGAACCTCGGGTGAGTCAGAGGTCCTGGCCGAGTTCCAGCGGCTTGGTTGGGCCGGTGTCATCGATGCCTGGCATGACACAGGCACGGACCTCTACCTACGACCGCGTGACAGCCGTCGGTACGAGTTGGGTGCTGTCATGAGAGCGCAGGTCAAAACAGGTCCGCCAGCGCCGGGGGCAGGGTGGTCCGCTGATGGGTGAGACGCCGGTCTCGGGAAGGCCCTCAGGGGCTGTCACGCTCCCTGAGGGCTTCGCACCCGTCACACGGCCTTGTCGGCCCTGACGTGTATTTCGATCTGTTCGAAGATGTCGGCGTCGGTTTCCTGCTGCCAGGCTGGCAGGTCGTCCCAGTCGGCGACATAGGAGGGCTTGGGGTCGGGAAAGTGCTTGTAGATCTGGCCGATCCAGCACAGGGCGACGAACCGGCCCTTCTGGGATCGGGTGAGTTTGGCGGTGGCGCCGTTGGTCGTCTCGACGAAGGCGGCGACCTGCTCGTAGACGGCGGCCGCGGCGGCCCGTTCCCAGTCGGGAGTGTCTTCCCAGGGAGCGATGTAACTCGGTTTGGGGTCGCCGGGATAGTGGTTCTTCACCCCGGCGATCCACGCGTCGCGAAACAGCCGGCCTCGCTCGTCGTGCACTTCAACTCCTCTGTCGATTATCCGGATGCAGGTCTGGTGAGGGCGGTGATGTCGTCGTTGAGCCGACGGATGCGTCTGTCGCGGAGCAGCGGTAACAGATACTGCTGGAGCCCTCGCAGTTTGCGGTTGATCACGCCCGATCCGGTCTGGCGGGCCGCCTCCACCGCCTCGGCGGTGAAGGCCACCACCTGCTCTGGGTCTCGACGCTGGACGCCGAGAAGCGCGAGGTCGGTGAGCACGCCTGCACGGCGTCGCACAGTAAGGGGTCCGCTCAGGGCCTTGGTGAGCGCTGTCTCGGCGAGGTCGGACCGTCCCAGTGCGACATAGCAGGTGCCGCGCTCCTCAGCCAGGCGCGAGCCGTCGAAGCGCAGCCAGCCACCGTTGTGGACCTGGCCGGGCAGGTCCAGAACCTGCTCCGCGGTGTCCAAAGCCCGCTGGCAGGCGTCTTGGTCTCCGAGACCGGCGAAGGTCTCAGCCTGCACGGCGGCGACCCAGTATCGGGTGGACAGTGTCGAGTCCCCGCGGCGTGCAAGGGCCGCGGCGAGTTCCAGCAAAGGGACCGCTTGGGGGAACTGCTGTTCATAGACCGCAACGAACGCGTGCCGTGTCAGTGCGCACGCCCAGAGGTCGAACGCTCCGGCCTCCTTGGCCGCAGAAGCGGCGAGGGAGTAGCAGTGGGTGGCGTCGGTGTAGTGGTTGCCGTCGAAGAAGATCTCTCCGGCCAACTGGAACAGGTCCGCGGTAAGAGAGCAGAGCCGCTGGCGGGCGGCCTCGTCGTGGGGCTGTTTGAGCTTGTCGGTCAGCACGTCGAGTTGGGTGCGCACCAGGGACAGCACCTGGCTTTTGGACGGGGTCAACCCGAAGACGCGCCATAGGTTGCTGTTCAACTGCGTGTACTCGTCCAGTGCGGTGGCATCCAGGCGCCCCGACCGTCCTGGAATAGAACTGATCGTTTGGTCGATGCCCGGTACGAACCCGGCAGATGGCAGGGCCAGCAGTGTGCCGGTGACACTGAACAGGCGCAGCAGTTCACGGCGGTTCATGTCGTCATTCTCCGGAGCACCCGTCTGGCCGGGCCACACCGGGAGCAGACTGCGGTCGTTTTGCGGATCCGGGCTGGCCTTCCTGGAGAGAGGGCGCTGGGGGAGTGGTTGTCCCACGGGACCGTTCGAGTGAAACCCCTCGACGGCGGGAGTGGTACAGGTTCTCGCTGAGATGTCCTCAGCATCCGACGTGTCGAGCGGTGCGCCTGCACCCGATGGTCCCGCCCTCATAGTGGAAGCTGGAGGGAGGATACCGAGGCCTTCCAGAGCCCTGCGCTTCTTGGCCGCATCGCGCAGGGAGCGCTTCCCCGATTCCATCTGCGAGACCATGCCCTGGGACAGGCCGGTCATGTTTCCGATGGCCTCTTGCGTCAACTCCGTATGGGTGCGCAGCAGCCGCACGATCCGCGTCACATCCGAGCGCGCCACCGCCTCGCGGACGTCAGCGCGCTGCCAGAAAGCGACGGGAATGCACTCGCATCTCCCCTCGGCACGGTCGTGCCCGCAGTGGCCGCAGATCACGGAGGCCATGATCTCCTAAGGAAGCCAGGTACTCCATAACAGATTATTACGGCCTGCAGCCTGGGCTCGGGTCTCCCAGCCCTCGCAAACCAGCGCAGCCAGACTGTGCGAGCACACAACACGTTCTTCTTCAGTGGACGAGGACCGGAACGAGTTGGGGAGGCCGCATGCCTGCTGGGTTCGCGGAGCCGGAGAGAATCCTCGGATCGACGAGGAGATCCACCGCAGGATCACCGACCTGGCCGACCCGAGCCGTCCCCGCCACTGGCACCCCTACTGACCCCGCCGTATCGGCAACCTGCCGACGACCGGGACTGAGCGGTCCAGGAATTCTCGCACCGCCGGGTGGGCAGAGTGCGCGGTGAAGCGTCGGACGAGCGAGTCGAGACAGCCACGGACACGGGCCGAAGCGGTCCGCTCGACCAGAGGAAGGACGGCCGTGCCGAGTGCGGCGGCCTCGTCGAGTTCGTTCTGAGCGAGTACCGCCGCCACACGCACTATGTGGGAGAAGGAGCGGCTGCGCGCGTAGTCGTCCCCCGTGCTCAACCTCAGACACTCCTCGGCATGGGTACGAGCTGCGGCAGCGCGACCGAGGTCGCGGTGGCAGTGGGCGAGTTCGTCGGTGAACTCGCAGGCGTCGAAGTATCCGATCCACTCAGGATCCTCCTCCGGCCTGCTGCGGACGAACTCCGTCTCGGCCGCGGCCATCGCCCGGGTGCAGGCCGCCGCGTCTCCGGCAGCGGCGGTCGCACGGGCCTCCATTATGAGGAACCGCGCCTTGATCGATCCGCGTTAGCCCCGCCACTGGCATCTCTACTGGTTTTAGTGGTTATTCCAATGTTTGAGACATTAGAGTCATCACACTTTATTGCAATCATTACCGGAGTTGTGCTTGTCCGATCCAGCGGTTCGAGGAACGCTGTAGAGCACCGACAGGAAAAACGTTCTACTCAGAAGCAAGGCGTCATCGCCCCTCATACGGGAGCACCGGTTGTGCGGCCCGGAGAGAGACCAGTTCTGTGACGTCCTGCTGGAAGCGCGGCACGATGTGCCAGAGTCTGAGACCAACTCGCCCTGAGCCGAGGAGAGGCCGTGCACCTGTTGACCGATCATCCGGGCTGGACCGACTCCGGAGTCCGCGTCGTCCGCACGAGCGACGGGCCGCGAATCGTCTCCGCTGTCACTCTGCCGCTCCAGTCCTGGGACGGAACGGCCGGACTCATGGTTGACGTCTACGATCCCGTAAACCTTGGCGAAGGCGTCCCTGAGCGGTTGCGGAAAGTGCTGTACGGGCGGGGCCCGGTCGCTCGGTTGCGCAACCCCGACCTGTGGGATGCCCTGGCCACCGCGATCATCCGACAGGTCATCCGCGCCGGCCAGGCCCGTCTCATGTATCAGCGGTTCAGCGCAGCTTTCGGTGAGAGCGTCACCCGCGATGGAAACCGTCTACGCGCCTTTCCCGCCCCGGAGACGGTTCTGGCGGTGAGCGACGCCGAGTACGCGCGCCTGGGCATGGCGTTCAAACGGCGTCCGCTGCGCGCCGCCGCCGAGGCGTTCCTCGACCTCGGTGACAAATGGGCGAGTCTGCCCCCCACCGACCTGGTCACCCAAGTGCAGTCGGTACACCGGATTGGCCCGTGGACCGCCGGTGCCGCTGTCGCCGACCACACCGGCGACTTCTCCCGCTACCCCTGCGGCGACCTGGCGGTCCGTACCTGTGCGGCTCAGGCTGCCCCTGGCCTGGCCTGGCCCGACAGCGAACCCGAGTTCGCCGCCCGCTGGAAGCGCTGCACCACCACTCCCCGCGAACTGTCGACCCTCACCGTGCTCACCCTGGCTCTGGGAGGACGCCGTGCACAGGAGTACGCCCCCGACTGACCCCATCCGCGGCCACAACCCCGACCACGCCCTGGACGCCCTGTTCGTCAACACCCCGCTGCGCGACTACGCCCAGCGTCCCCGCGTCAACGACTTCACCCTTCCCGTGCTGGGTGTCGGCTACATCGCCACCTACGCCGCCCACCGCGGGTTCAACGTGGGAGTGCTCGACGCCGAGGCGCTCGGCCTGTCGGTCGCCGACACTGTCGCCGCGGTCAACCGGGCACGGCCCCGCTGGGTCGGATTCAACCTGCTGGCCCCCACCTACGAGATCTCCGCGACCATCGCCTCGGGCCTCGATCCCGACATCAAGGTGATGGTGGGCGGCCACCAGGCCAAGGCCATGCCCACCCAGATCCTCACCGATGAACGCATGGCCCGCTGTGCGGCCCTGGTCATCGGCGAGGCCGAGACCCGTGTCGCTGAACTGCTGGACGACCACCACCGCCGCGCCGACCTGCCCGGCGTGATGTGGCTCGACCCCCTGCTGAAGACCCCGGTCACCGGAGGACGTCCCGGACATGGCCACCACCTCGCCCCGCCCGTCGACGGACTACCGTTCGTGGACCGTCGCTACCTCGTCCAAGACCCCTACTCTGACGCAGGGCGATGGGAGGCCGCCATGGTCGCAGCGCGTGGATGCCCCTACGACTGCTCGTTCTGCGGTGCCGCTGTCTCGGCCAATCCTGACGTCACCATCCGGGTGCGCAGCGCCGAGGGCATCGTCGCCGAGATGGAGCAGTTGCGCGACAACCTCGGCGTGACGGCGTTCCGCTTCGTCGACGACCTGTTCCTGGGCGCCCGGCGCGTCATCGACCAGATGACAGTCTGCTTCACCAAGGCGCGAATCGGTGACTGGGCGGTGTGGGACGCCACCGGCCGCATCAACGTACTGCACCGGCTCGACGAAGCAACCCTGGACCTGCTGGCAGCCAACGGGCTGCGTGAGGTCGCCTTGGGCATCGAGTCCGGCAGTGAACGGGTGCTGACCTACATCGACAAACGCATCACCCGCGACATGGTCCGCTCTGTGATCGTCCGCCTCCTTTCTCGCGGAATCAACGTCAAGGGCTACTTCATCCTGGGATTTCCCACCGAAACCCGCGAAGAGATGGCCGAGACTGTCGCCCTGGTCCACGAACTGTGGGACCTCGCCGACAGCGCTCCGGGCCGGTTCCGCTCCTCTGTGTTCGAGTTCCGGCCCTACCCTGGCACACCCGAATGGCGCCGACTGCTCGCCACTGGCCGCTACACCCCCACCCAACTGCTCAACTACACGGCGGTGGACCTGACCGATCAGGGAGTGGACGTGGCCCTGCACCGCCGCGACGAATTCAACTTCTCCACCGGCATCCAGTTCGGCGAGCCCACCGTCGAGGAAGTACGCGCTGCGCTGGTGGAACTGTCCCGCAGCGAGTACATGCGGAGGGCGGCGTGAGCGGTCTGTTCGTTGCCTTCGACGGTCCCGGGGGCGCTGGGAAATCCACCACCGTGAGACTCTTGCGCGAGCGACTTTCCGAGGAAGGGCTGCCGGTGGTCGCCACCACCGAACCGTCGCACTCCGCACTGGGCCGCTTCACCCGTGCCCACACCGGCGACTACCGCGGCCTGTCCTTGGCCTGCTTGGTCGCCGCCGACCGCTACCACCACCTCGACACCGAGATCCGCCCTGCTCTGGCAGCAGAACAGTTGGTGCTGTGTGACCGCTACCTTGCCTCGTCCCTGGTCCTGCAAGCCGGAATCGACGGCGTTCCTCCCGAATTCGTCCGCGCCCTCAACACCCACGTCGATCTTCCCGACCTGAACGTCATCATGACGGCCCCACCCGATGTGCTCCGCGAGCGGCTGACCACACGCGGCTCCCACGGCCGTTTCGAGGACGATCCCGCCAACACCGACCGGGAGTTCGTCCTCTACCAGGAAGTGCTTGCCATGCTGGAGGGTATCGGCGTTCCCACACTGGTGATCGACACCGGTTCTGATGTGGGAACAACGGTTTCCCGTCTCGCCGCAACCATCCAGGCGCTATGGTCGCACCGACATCTCTAGTAAGCCATCCCAGGTGAGGCCAGCCATGCCGGAGCGCTACCGCAGCATTGTCGACGTCCACGTCATCCTGCACCGGGACGGGGAGATCCTGCTGCTGGAGCGGCAGAACACCGGATACTGCGACGGCATGCTGCACCTGCCCTCCGGCCACCTGGAGGAGGGCGAACCGCTCCACCACGGCGCGGCCCGCGAGGCCCGAGAAGAAGTCGGGGTCGCCGTCGACCCCGACGACCTCGCCCTGGCCGCGGTCCTCCACCACCGCCAACGCCCCGACCTGGCCCGCATCGGCGTGTTCTTCACCGCCCGGAACTGGGAGGGGGAGCCCTACAACGCCGAACCCCACAAGTGCGGCAAACTCGTGTGGGCCGATCCCCACCTGCTGCCCCACAACACCATCGACTACCCCGCCCAGGGCATCCGCGCCTGGCTCGCCGGCACCGGGTACGCGCCCCACAACTGGCCGTCTTCCGTCGGCGGTCGACTCATTGATCTGGAGGAGAGGAAGAAGAGGCCCGTTTCCTGACAGCACCGGAGCACCTGTGATGGTCAGGGCCCGTATCTGCTGGTCGAGGGCGATATTGGTTGGGAGCTCCTGTGCCGGGTGTGACCGAAGCTGTCATGAAGAGGCGGAGTCCCGGCTTGTCCCTGTCTGTTATTACGTCCGCTATTGAGCTGGTCTATCACTCCTGCGGCTGCTGCGAAGCAGCTTGCTACTACCGAACCGGCAAGGATGATCCGTATGGTTGACCACTCGTTTCTCGCTCGACTCACTGCCGAGGCCGAGACCGACGGCGTACAACAACTCGTCGTCGGTGCAGTCGTCCAACACGATGGCAAGGTGCTGCTTCTCCAACGTCCTGAAGACGACTTCATGCCCGGCATCTTCGAACTCCCCAGCGGCAAGGTTGAGGCGGGCGAACAGCTTGACGCCGCGCTGGCCCGCGAGGTCAGAGAAGAAACCGGCCTGGACCTCGTCGCCGTCCGGCAGTATCTCGGCAGCTTCGACTACACCAGTGGCAGCGGTAAGAAAAGCCGACAGTTCAACTTCGCGGTGGACGTGCGCGAACCGGGGCCGGTCGTTCTCCAGGAGCACGACGCCTACACCTGGGCAGCCCTCACCGAGGACCCGCCCGTCACCGATGCCGTGAAGGACGTGCTGAGCAGGTACCGGGAGGTTGTCGGCGGCTGAGTCTCTGCCCCTCGGCATCTGCGGGTGCTGCTCTGTTCAGCAGCAGAACGGGATGAGGCGGCTCTGGTCTGTCGCATCCGGTTAGGGAGAATCTCCTCGTCTTTGGGGCCGGCTGCCCGCCCTGCCGCTGGCCAGTGCCCCTCGCTGTCCGGAACCCACCCGAGTTAGTCCGGTGAGCCCGCCCTCGCCCGCCTGGTCCTCGCGCCCTCCGGGGTGTCTCTCCCGGCCGAGGGCTCCGGGACTGGGGGAGGAAACCCCGGTACAGCCGCCCCTGACCGAGGCCACCTCTGGGGCAGCCCGTCCCGCAGGGCGCTGTGCTTCGGTGCCTCGGTGCTGTTCGCCGTGGGGACGGCCGGTCGCCTCGTCGGGATGTGGCGGTCTGCTGGAGGGTTTGCGGTCGCGCCTTTTTCCGTGGCGTTGCCGGAGGATGCACGCAACGTAGTGGGCTGTTGCCGGTCGCAGTGGCTGTCGCACGAGTTTTTTGCTGTGTACAATAACGTTTGGTGCCGTCCGAATTTCTTCCTGTGAGGCACAGAGCAGCTCTCTCTATAAAAGGAACCGAGAATCTTCGGTTGGGGCGGGAAGGATGTTTCGTTCCGCCGTTTTGCGGTAGGAGACCAATCGTCACTGCCGCGCAGGCCGGTGCTCCACAGACCGCGCGTGGGACGCACTGCGGCCGGAGACGGTCACGGGTGCTGTCGTGCGCGCAAAAGGAGGGCCCCCAAACGCGTGGCCGGAGAAACCTCTGCGTTTGAGAGCCCTTGCCGGGGCCTCGGTCTCAGAGCCCCAGGAGGATCATCGCCCAGCGGGTGAAGATCTCCAGGAGGTCTCCGAGGCCGAGGCCTCCTTCTTGGGTGCGGTCGTACACGCTGATCACGTCAACGATCAAACGCGCCACGTAGTTCCCGTAACGGACGGCCTCCAGATAGTCAGACCATACGTTCACCGACTTCTTGCGGTGCTTTCCGATGTAACGGGTTCTTCGCACCCTGTTCCCCTCTCTCTATGACCGCTCGGTCGACCGGACGGCCGACCGCTTCCTCCGGCTGGGATGCCGGAGAAAACCAGGACTTCACTGTTTGCGGTGCGGAGAAGGGACTTTCCAGGAGAGGGCCTGTGTCACCTTCCCGTCCCGGAGACGGGTACAGGAAAGCAAGACCGGCTCTTCCCTTTGTTGACGGGGTGTCAGGAAATTTGTCTGGGGAGACGGGAGGCACTCCCAGCTTTCAGGGTCCCGGAGTCCTCCGATTCACCCGGAGGTCTTCCAGCGCCCTGCGGGCCTGCACGGGTCTAGGTGCAAAGAGGGGGTATTCCGTCCGAGAACGCTCCCGGTCCGACGGACCCCGGCGGTCCACACAGTTTTCCTCGATGTCCTTTCCGTGGGACGTTGCTACCTGACGGACGATCATATCTTACCGCTTTGCCCCACTCGTCCCTTTGATGCATATGCACGTGCATATGCTAGAGATATACTTATAACTGCACGTTGCTGACTTCCTGATCCGAGATGAAAAGTCATAGTGAAAACCGGACAAGAAGCGTCAGACGTTCGCACATGTGCAAAAAGGGGATGGGATGTCGTGGTTGGCGGAGCGGAGTCGGAACTTCTACGAGTCTGATGCGCGGCGTTTCGCCGAATGGTGTCGGAAAAGAGGAGAAGATCCGCTTCCAGCCAGTGAAACGACCATCAGATCCTATGTAGCCCACTTGAGAGAGCATGGAAGAGCCGCCGCGACCATCAAACGGGCGCTCACCGCGATCCGGTACACACACCGCGCACACGGACTGGCGTTCCCCGACTGCCCCGTCGTCCTGGCCCCGCCGCCCCGCACCCGCAACAGCTCCGGACGGGCGCGCCCGCTGCGACTGGAGGAGCTGAGGCGCCTCGTCGACTCCCTCCCCTTGGACACCCCCGCCGGCCTGCGCGACCGCGCCCTGTTCCTGCTGGGCTTCTTCAGTTCGGCCCGCCCCCGCGAACTGCTGCTCCTCGACGTCGATCACCCGATCCACGCCCCCGACCCCTGGGCCCCCCTCCCCAGCCGGCGAGGCAGCAGGAGAAACACGCCGCTTGTACTCTCCGCCCTCCCGGACATGGCGGAACTGAACCCCCTCATCGCCGTGCAGGAGTGGAAGCGCCAACTGGCCGCACAGGGCATCCACGAGGGGCCGCTGTTCCGCCGGATCGACCGCCACGGACGCGTCTTCGGAGGAGACCGGATTCCGGCAGGCCGGTCGGCCGGAGACGGCCGCCTCAGCGTGCGGGGGTACAACGGCATCGTGCGCACCCGCGGTGCCCAGGCCGGTCTCGACCTCCGTGGCCTGTCCACCACCTCGTTGCGTCTCGCCGACCCGGCCCGACAGGCCAGGGAAAGGCGCCGCATGCACGCCGCTCGCAACGGTCGACCAGCGCTGAAGAGCGAATGGCGGTCAGTGGCGTCGGAATACCAGTTGACGCAGCGGAGGCAGCAGGAACTCCCTCGCAGCGGTTCGCCTTCCACCGATGGCCGACCGTCCGCTCCTCCCCACGTGGACGGGGCCCCGCCCGAGGCAGCGGGCGCGGAACCGCAGATCACGGGCCACCGCTGTCAGGACCGTGGTGGTCGGACGGCACGGTGCGAAGGCCCCGAGCGGCCGCGGCCCGAGTGCCGTGACGGGTTACCCTGTCCCCTCTGGTCCGGTGGACGAGGACGGGAAGCGGTGGGCACGAGCGATCCTGCGGCTCAGTGGCGGGTCGAGTTCGACGCGGAAGTGGTCTTCAGCAACGGTGGTTCCCTGCGGACGGAGGGCTTCCGCCTCGACATCCCCGGTGACGACATCAGTGACGCCGAACTGGGCGAACTGCTGGTGCGCCACCTCGGCCTCCTGATGGTCGAACGGACGACTATCACCCGCAAACAGCTCATCCGGGAACCCCACAAGGGCTCCCGGGGCACCGAGGGCAGCAACGGGGAGCGGACGGTCGTCGACCTCACCGGTGAGGCGACGACGGCCGCCCTGCCCAACGGCCTGGAACTGGAACGGTCGGTGGACCTGCCTGTCGCTCTGGTGCGGCTGCTCGGTGCGGAGAAGCCGGTCGCGGACCGGCTGGCCCTCGCCGCCCTGGAGCTTGCGGGGCACGCGGTCCTGGTCCACACGGGAACAGACGGCCCCTTCCTGACCGACGAGGCCGCGGAACTACTGGTGGAGTGGGGAGCGGCCCTGGTCGCCTCCGACGCGCGAGGCCCGGTGCCGGACCTGCTGCCCCGGGCCGGAGTCCCGGTGGTGACGGGACTGGCGAACCTCGACGCGCTGCCCCCGTTCGGTACCCGGCTGCACGCGGTGCCGTTTCCCGGGGCGGACGGGCCGCCCCGCGTGCGGGTCTACGCCGTCGCCGGAGAGTGACCCGAAGTCGGTTGCGCCCCGCACGAAGCCGTCCTCACCGCCGATTTCCCTTGTTTTGACGATGCAACTTTAGAGTGAAAACACTGTCATGGGAGTCCTCCTAGGCGGTTCCAGTTTTCAGGGAGGACTGCATGGCTGACACACTGCGTCCTGACATCCAGGCCGCGAAGGACCGGCTTCAGACGAAGATCGGCGCGAACCGCGAGATCAACAAGTTGGTCGAGTACCTGTGGGAGGGGGAGCAGGTCCAGTTGCTCGCGGCGGGAACCTACGGGGCCGGGCAAGGGCTGGTGGCGCTCACCGACCGCAGGGTGCTGTTCCTCCACGACGGGTGGCTGTCCAAGACCACCGAGGACTTCCCGATCGAGAAGATCTCGTCCGCGCAGTGGTCCTCGGGGCTGATGTTCGGGACGCTGACCATCTTCGCCTCGGGAAACAAGGCGGAGATCTCCCAGATGGACAAGAAGGACGGCAAGGCCCTGGCCGACGCGCTGCGGAACCGGCTGTCCGGCCCCGGCCAGCAGCAGACCGCTCCCGCGGCGCCGGTGGACTCGGCGGGCTCGTCGTTCGAGATGCTGAAGGCGTTGCGCGACCGGGGCGTGCTCACCCCGGACGAGTTCGCCCAGTTCGTCACGCGGCTGTGAGGTCGGGGACGATGCGCGGACTGTTTCTGGTCGGCATTGCCCTGGCGGTCGGCGGGATCGTGCTGGGGACCGTCCCGGTGGAGAGCGCGGGCAGCGGATGCGGCAGCGCGTTCGTTCCCACGAGCGGGTTCCACGACATCCTGGTGGGCAGCCAGGGGTGCTCCGAGGTGCGCTCCGCGCTGCTGCCGTGGGCGCTGTCGCTGCTCGCCATGGGAACCGTGCTGGTCATCGGCGCAGGGCTGGCCGTGCTGCGTGGGGCGTGCGGGAAGCCGAACACCGCGAACACTGGGGAGAAGGGGGAGGCGGCGGAAAGCCCCCAGGCTTGAGCACCCCGGGCCGTGCCGGGACGGCGGGTGCGCCGTCCCGGCTCACAGTTCCAGGTCGATGTCGTCGGCGCTGGTGGCCGCGTTGCGTTCGGGTTCGGTGAGCTCGGTGGCGGTGATGGTCAGCGAGTAGTGGCGGCGCGGGTCGAAGTCGGGGAACTCGTCGACGCGGTCGAGGACGTCGGCGACGAGTTTGCGCAGGAACACCCGGGGAGCCACGCCCACCTTGCCGCCGAGCTCGCCGGTGACGGCGGTGGCGAGTTCCGCGATGTAGGCGTTGTCGACCACGTCGGTGATCCGCTCGGGGTCGCGGGCGCCGCCCGCGTACAGGTCGCGGACGCGGCGGCCGAGCTCGCCGAGCCGTTGCAGGTCAAAGCCGGGCAGCCGCAGTTGGACCGCGCGCGGCGAGTCGAACCTGGGGTCGGTGGTGAAGTCGGTGGTGAGGCGCTGGGCGAGCGGGGCGAGGCGCTGCACGCCCTGCGGCCCGTCGTAGAAGGCGGGGGTGCCGGTGATGACGAGGAACAGGCCGGGGAAGCGTCCGGAGTCGATCTCGTCGAGGAGCTGGCGGAGCGCGTTGAGGGCTTTCTCGCGGACGTCGCCGCGGACCCGTTGCAGGGTTTCGATCTCGTCGAGGACGAGCAGCAGCCCGGGGTGGCCGCAGTCGCGCAGCACCCGCAGCAGCCCTTGGAGGAAGCCAAGTGCGCCGTAGTGGTCGAGGTCGCCGCGGACGCCGGCGGCGCGCCGCGCCGAGGCGGCCACGGACTTCTGCCCGCCGAGCCAGGCGAGGAGCGCTTCGGCGGTGGCGGCGTCGCCGTTCTCGCGGGCGGTGTGGTAGCCGCGCAGCGCCGCCGCGAAGCTGGGGGTGGCGACGGCGACGTCGGCGAGCCGGGTCTCCAGCAGCGTGTCGACGGCGCGGGCGAGGGCTTCGGGGTCGTCCTCGGTGGCTTCGCCCGCTTCGAGGACTTCTTCTTCGAGGGTGAAGAACCAGGAGTCGACGACGGCGCGCAGCGCGCTGGGCGGGTGGGTGGCGGTGGTGAGCCGTTCGGTGAGCCGCCGGTAGACGGTTTCGAGCCGGTGCAGCGGGGTCTCGGTTTCGGAGATCTGGATTTCGGCGGCGGCCAGTCCGGCGCGTTTGGCGCGTTCGGCGAGCCAGCGGGCGAAGAAGGTCTTGCCGGAGCCGTATTCGCCGCGGATGGCGTGGAAGGCGGCGCCGCCGCGGGCGACGGTGGCGATCTCGTCGTCGAGGGCGCGTTCGAAGCGTTCCAGGCCGACGGCGAACAGGTCGAGTCCGGCCTGGGGCACGGTGCCGCGCCGCAGCGCGTCGACGACGTCGCGGCGGCGTGCCGCGCTGACCTGGTCCGCCGGGGTGGTCACTGCTTCTCACCTCCGTGTCGTGGGGGTTGCCACCGCCGAACATACGCCACGCCGGGGCGCCGCCGTGACCGGGCGGGGCGGGCGGTGTCCGTGCGCCGTCCACAGCCTGTGGACGGCGCACGAAGAGGAGAGCCCTACTCGTCCAGGCGGAACTGCTGGCGGGCCAGGGGGACGTTGAGTCGCAGGCGCGCGCCGTTGTCGATGATCTCCAGGACCGGGTAGCTCTCCACGTTGAGCAGGCGTTGCAGCACGGTCATCAGGCCGTCGGTCTGGGTGCGCCGGAAGTCCGCCCGGCTGGCGGCTGCCATGGCGGACATCGTCCCTCCGGCCTCGACGAGCGCGTCGATCACCGCCGCGACCCTGTCCGGCGTCCACCGCTTGGCGGGCACGTACTTGCGCTGCTCCTTGTACACCTTCGACTCCACGATCTGCCAGCCGAGGGTGGTGCGCGTCTCCTCCGGCTCGGGTTCGGGCGCGGGCACGGCGGCGGGCTGCTCCGCGCGCGGCGGAGCGGAGAGCGCGGCCGTCCGCCCGGTCGGCGCGGCCGACGCGGCGGCGTCCTGGGGTGCGGGGCCGCCCGTCCACCAGGCGGGGGTCACTCTGTGTCCTCCCAGCTCCTCCCATTCGCCCGACAGCAGGTCGGGGGAGGGCGAGAACGCCAGGACGGGCACGGTCATCTCGGCGAGCGACACGCCACCGTGGTAGCCGCCGCGGCGCTGCGCGTAGCGGATGTCCTCCCGCCACGGCACCACGACCGTCCCGCCGCCTTCCCGCACGCGCGGCCCCGACACCGCCACCTCGCCTTCCTGCGGGGTTCCGGTACGCCAGCGGGCCGCTTCTGCCTGGCCGTCGGGGGTGCGGGCGGGGGTGCTGTCGCCGCGGTCCAGCACGTGCCCGTGGTCGGAGACCAGAACCACGGGCCGCCCGTAGGAGCGGGCCGCGTCGAGGAGTTCTTCGAGGTGGGTGATGTCGCGCAGCCGCCACCCGGTGCGGTTGCCCTGCGGCGAGTGGTCGAGGGCCTCGTCGATGGTGTTGAGCACCACGCCCACGACGGTCGAGGTGTCGGCGAGCGCGGTCTGGAGTTCGGTGGAGAACCGCTGCCCCGGTTCTCCGGCGATGTCGGCCTTGTGGAACAGGGCCGCGGTGGTCCGGCACTTCCGCCAGAACTCGGCGAACTTCTCCTTCTCCACGGCCTGTCCGCCTTCGTCGGGGGCGCCGCTGAGCAGGGCGGCCCGGCTGGTGCGGGTGACGGAGGGAATCATCGCGACGGCCGCCTCGCGTGCGCCCCTGCCCTTCTTGGCGACCTCGATCCAGGTTCCGGCCTCTGTGACCTCGGCGGCGAGGGTGACGGCGACGGCGCTGCTCATGCCGTCCAGGACGATGACGAGCGGCGCGACCCGCTGGTCCTTCCGCGGTGTCTTCTGGTCCTCGTACAGCGGCACGACGATCTCAGCGAGTACGTTCTCCACGAGCAGGCAGCCGCCGGTGGTGTGCGCCTGGTCGGCGGTGCGCGCCCACTGGGCGAGCCGCCAGGCGAACTCCGCGTCGAGGTCGGCCCGCCACTGCCGGACCCGGCGGCAGACGGCGGTATAGGCGGCGGCGACGTGCGCGTCGGCGTCCGGGTCGCCCGCCCACAGCACGGTGAGCGCGGCGTCGGCCCAGCCCCAGTCGGCAAGGTGGCGGGTGACGCCGTCGGCCACCGACGTGGGACCGGCACCGGGGTGGGCGAGGCGGCGCACCAGGCGCACGGCGGCTTCGGCGGTGCGGACCCGGTGCCGCCACAGGGGGGCGAGCCGGTGCTCGTTGAGCCGGGAGAGGGCCTCCTCGGCCTCCTCGGGGGAGCGGGAGAGGGAGTCGGCGAGGCCGCGTAGGCGGGCTTCGAACGCCGACGGCAGGTAGAGGCTGGCGGCGAGGTCGTTGCTGAGCCCGGCCTCGGCGGCGAGCGCGTCGGCCCGCCACAGCACTTCCAGCGCCCGCCCTCGCAGCACAGAGCGGTCCTGCCGGTGGTCGGTGAGCCAGCGGGCGAGGGCGCCCTCCACAGCGGCGGCGAACGGTGCGAGGCCGTCGGTGGGGACGCCGCGGCCGAACAGGGAGCCCAGGGCGAAGCCCGCTCTGGCCAGGTCGACCCCGGGGCTGGTGTGCACGGCGGAGGCGACCACGCCGAGCGGCATGGCGTCGCGGCCGCGCCCTTCGGCGACCAGGGCCATCAACGGGCGGACGGCAGGCCCGGCGACCTCGACCAGCCAGTCGGTGATCTCTTTCTGCTCGGCGGGGTCGAGCGCGGCGAACCACCGGGGGCCGGTGCTGGTGAGCGACCAGGCGAGCAGCGTGTCCGCGTCGGGCACGGCGTCGCGGTCGGACAGGTCGAGGCGGGCGGCGACGAGCGCGCGCAGCGCGGTGGCGCGGGTGAGGACGCCGCCGGTCTGCGGCCATCCGTCGCGGGGTTCGGCGTCGAGGAGAGCGTCGACGAGCCACCGTTCGGTGCGGATGCGCGGGTCGAGGCGGGTGGCGCCGAACCGCTGCCGCACGATCTCGACGCGGTCGGCGTTGAGGACGCGGCCGCGCACGGCGTGCCCGCGCAGGTCCCAGCCGATGGCGGCGTCGGGCACGTCGGTGACGACCACCAGGATGCTGTCGCCGTCGGGGTCGGCGGCGCGGTGGTCGTGCCAGGCGGCGGCGATGCCGAGCACCGAGCTGTGCTGGGCGACGGTGACGTCGCGCGGGCTGCCGTCGATGCGGACGGTGAACTCGGCGGAATCGGCGGGATCGTAGCGGCCGTGGACGAGGACGAGCCGCCGCCGCGCGTCCGGGTGGTCGCCGTCGCGGCCCGCGGCGGACAGCCGGTGGGCGAGCAGCGCTTCGAGGATGCGCCGTCCCAGCAGGGGCACGGCGGGTGCGTCCTGCGGGGCAGCCATCAGGCCTCCTCTCCGTCGGTCGGGTCGACGCCCCGCCAGGTGACCTGGATCTCGGCGTTCGGGTGCTGTTTCGCGTACGCGCGGATCTCCCGGAGCAGGTCGCCCATCTGCTGTTCCAGGGTGGAGGGGACGCTGCGCGCGGGGATGCGGCGGGTGGCACCGCTGCGGACGGCGGTGGAGGGCACCGGCGGGTCGCCGTGTTCGGTGAGGCTCACCTGCTCGGGGTCGGTGACCACCTTCTCCGGCGGGACGACGGGCGGCTGCGGGACGACGGACGGCGTGGGGGTGGCCAGTTGCAGCGCCCGGGCGACGAGGTCCCGCCCCTTCCGCTGGGCGCTGGCCAGCGCGTCGGCGAGGTTGTCGGAGAGGGCGAAGCCGCGCGCGGTCCCGACGAGGGACTCGACGGTCTTCCGGGCGTCGTCGCCCACCGAGTCGTCGCGTCCGGCGAGGGAGTGCACCTGGCCGAGGAGCTGCCAGTCGGTGGTCTCCAGGGCGCGTTTGACCTGTCCGGCCGAGGCGACGGCCCGGCCGAGCGTCTGGTCGTCGACGTCGTAGGCGACCGCGGCGAGCTCCCGCACCAGCGGCGTGTCGTCGTTCTGCCGCAGCACGCGTTCCACGAGGTCGACGGCGTGCCGGGCGGCGAGCGGCCGCGGGGAGTCGAACGCGCCGGTCAGGCCGAGCACGGCGGCGTGCTGTTCTCGGGTGAGCAGGGAGTACACGCCGTTGACGTCGGCTTCCACTGCGCGGGCCCGCTCCCGCACCGCCGCGGCGAGCCGGGCGACGTTGCGCGCGAACAGCACCGGCGGGACTCCGCCGACGCCGAACAGGGCTCCGGCGCGGTTCAGCGCGGTGGTGAAGTCCGCCTCGTCGGGCAGTTCCTGCTGGCGCAGCAGGTACCCGGGGTCGATCCTGCCGATCTCGGGCGGGGTGGCCGCCACCCCCCGGTACGGGTGGACCCAGGCGCGGTCGGAGAGCAGCGCGTAGGTGGCGATGATCAGGTCCTGGACGGGCGTGTCCAGTCCGGTCCAGCCGAGTTCCTCGATCCACGCGCGGAGCTGCGCCACGGACAGGTCGCGTCCGGCGTTCTTCTGGTGGGCGATCTGGTCGATGCGGCGGCGCCACTCGGTGCTGAGCACCAGTGGACCGTCGTGGACCTCGCCGAGTTCCAGCGGGTGCACGATCCGTTTGACGAGCGGGAGCTGGCCGCGGTCGACGGTGACGCGCTGCGACCCGTCCTCCATGGCCCGGCTGATCCAGGAGTGGACGGCGCGCAGGTCCCGCAGTTCGACGGCCTTGCGGGTGCGGCGGGGGTCGAAGTCGGGGTGCTTGGGGTGCAGGTGGTCGAACAGGCCGTCGACCAGCCCTTCCAGGGTGGTGGCGAAGCCTGCGCCGGCTTCCAGGCGAGGCCGGTGGTCGGGCAGCAGGCTCATGACGTGCCCGTCCTCGGGCGGGGGCGTGCTGGTGTTGGCCTCGTCGAGCCGGGCGATGCCGTAGAGCTGCGCGAGGACGGTGGTGAGCTGCGTTTTGAGGCTGTCCTGCTGTGCCTTGAGCTGGTTGCGCAGCCGTATCCGGTCGTCGGTGGACAGGTGGGCGGCGTAGTCGTCGAGGCGGTCGTGTTCCAGTAGGTAGTTGATGCGTATGAGGCGGCCGAGCTGGGCGGCGCGCTGCGGCGACATGTGGACGGGCAGCCACACCACGGTGGGGTGGTGGTTGCGTTCGTCCTGCCGCAGCCGGTGGACGCGCTGCGCGTCGTCGCTGGGGTAGTGCCCGGGCTTGTCGAACGGGTAGTCGAGGACGAACCGGACGTGTCCCGCGACGCTCGGCTCGAACTCCTGGTCGGGGAGGTCCTGGCTGTCGCGCACGTTGCCGAACACGAACTCTGCGGTGCGCTGGCTGCCCCGCCACACCACCTCGCGTCGGCACACGAACTCGCCGGTGTCGGTGACGCCGAGCTTCTGCCACAGGGTGTCGCGGACCCAGCGGCGGCGGGCGCCGGGGCGGTCCTGTTCGGCGACCTGGTCGAGCAGCGGCTCGACGTCGAGGTCGGACAGGTGCAGGCTGAACATGGGGTCCTCGTCGCCGTCGGCGCGCAGCTCGCCGAACTCGGCCTGGAGCTCCCGCAACTGCCGGGTGGCGAGGCGGGCGTCGTCCAGGGTACGGGTGCGTTTGACAGAGCCGTGGTTGAGCGCGGCGAGCCGCCGCCCGGTGAGCCGGGCGAACGCGGGGACGTCGGGGGCCAGGTAGGCGAGCAGCAGGGTCTTCACCAGGCGCAGGACGCCGGCGTAGTGCGGGTTGTCGGCCCCGTACTTCTCCCGCAGGTGCGCCTCGACCCGGTGGTAGAAGTGGACGGCCTGTTCGCCCTCCTTCTTCAGCCGTTCGGTGAACGCGCCGCCCATGCCTGCGGCGAGCACGTCCCACAGGTCGCCGAGCGGGATGACCTGGCCGATCTTCAGGTCGTCGCGGCGGCGGCCCAGCAGGTCCTGGATGAGTTTGAGACCGGTGCGCTCGCGTTGCAGCGCGCCCGACAGCGCGACGAGCACGTTGAGCAGGGCGGGGGTGAGTGGGTAGACGGCGCGGAAGTCGTCCCAGTCGGCCCCGGTGACGCCCTGGGCGTCGAGGAGCGCGTCGCGGACCTCGGCGCCGGCCCGTTCCACACCGGTGAACGCGGCGTCGATGATCTCGGCGGCGCCGGGCCGGGGTTTGAGGACGCGCTCCTTGATGATGGCGGGCAGGTTGCGGTCCTCCAGGTTGATCACGTCGAACCGTTCGGCGAGGTACTCGACCTGGGCTTCGAGGTTCTTCACCTCCAGGCCGGTGACGTCCTCGCCGACGAGCTGGGAGAGGTTCCGCTGCCGGGAGATGAAGGAGACGATGGGCACGGGCCGGTCGGCGTTGCCGGACTCGATGATCTTGACGAGCTTGTTGACCTCGCGTTTCACGAAGTCCTGGTCGGACATGTGGGATTGCAGCCACAGGATCAGCTCGTCGATGAACAGGACGATGCCGTCGTAGCCGAGCTGCTGGGCGTGGCGGCTCATGACGGCCAGCCCGTCGTCGAGCGGCAGGAAGGCATCGGCGTCGCCGCTGGCGCCGCGCGCGTAGGACTTCATCGGCCCGGACAGCAGTGCGGAGACGAGCCGTTCCCGTAGCGGGTCGCCGTGCGGCGCGGCGAAGGCGCGGTCGAGGAGTTCGCCGGTCCACCCGGTGGCGGGCTCGTCCAGCGGGGCGAGGTCGTCGTCGAGGGGCGCCAGGTCGTCATCGTCGGGGGCGGGGCCGCTGCTGTGGGCGAGCTTGCGGATGAACAGCTCGTCGCCTTCGACGGCGCGGTTGGCGCGGGCGTCGTCGAGGAGCGCGTCGGAGCGGTAGACGGCGGGGGTGGGCGCGTCGGGGTGCTGCCTGCGGACGGCGGCCACGTATCCGCCGAGCAGCGCCGAGTCGAGGTCGGTGGCGCCGACCAGGTGGTAGGGCACCATCAGGAAGCGGCGTGCGCGCAGCCAGGAGTCGTGGTCGGCGATGATCTCGCGCAGTCGGGGCTTGGCGAGGGTGGCGGGGTGCCGGTTCAGGACGGCGTGCAGCACCGTCATGAAGTGGCTCTTACCGGAGCCGAACGAGCCGTGCAGGTAGGCGGCGTGGGACACGTTGTCGCGCACGGCGGCCCGAACCAGGCTGAGGGCCTGCTGGAAGGCGGTGCGCAACTGGTCGGTGACGACGTACTCGTCGACGCGAGCGGCGGTCTCGTTGAATCCGCCGGACAGTTCGACCTTGAAGTCTCCGGCGTGGACGTCATCGGGGGCGGGGATGTCCAGGACGTCGCGGAGGAAGACGTCGGTGGTAGGCGAGGGGGTGGGGGACATACGTGGTGCGGCTTCCTTCTGGCAATTACTACCGGGAGTGTTCGAGAGGGGTGGTCCTTGGTGCTAGCTCGGGACGCCGGTGGTCTTGAGGAGACGGAAGACAAGCACTGGGTTGTTGCCTGATCTCATGGACTAGTGGCTCCGTGTTGTTGTTCATGGGCGCCAGTCGGCGAGGTCGGCGTCGGTGAGGTGGTGGCGTTCCTGCTGGTCGGCGAGCCACTGGGCGATCTGCTCGGCAGGGCTGCCGTCCCAGTCGGGGTCGTAGTCGCTGTGCCACTGCTTCACCCACGGCAGCAGCTCTCGGACCCCGGCAAGCAGCGGCGTGACCTGCTCCCTGGTCCAGTTGTCGCGCTCCCCCCGGTCCTCGACCAGCCGCATGAGCGCCTCGGCCTGCTGCTGGTGGTTCCATCCGGCCCAGCCCACCACCAGGGTGGGGTCCGAGGCGGGACCGGCACCCGGATAGGAGATGAAGCGTTCCTTGGGCACGTCGAGCTTGCCGCGGTTGGCCCAGTACGAGGGTTTGCGGAAGTCGGCGGAGGTGTACTTGGGCGGCACGGGGATGTCGAGGCGCTTCTCCTTCTCGCCTTCGGCGAGATTGGCATTGAGCGCGTCCTCTTTGCGCTGTAGGTCCCAGACCTTCTCCCACTGCTCGCGTTTGCGCAGTCCGGAGGGCTTGTAGCGCAGCGCCGCCAGGTAGGGCACATGTTGGTCGGCCGTGATCTTCTCCAGCACCTCGACCAGCCGTGCGTCGGGACGGCCCAGGTGGTCGGCGGCGTACATCTCGGCGACGGACACCACCTCGTCCCCGTTCGCTCTGCGGGTGAGCGCGTCGGCCAGCTCGGCGAGCGTCATCGCGCAGGGCACGTCGGCCAGCCCGTCCCGGTCCCGGAACCACAGGGCGCGGTCCTCGCACCGGTCCAGCAGCCAGGATTCGAGGGCGGCCTTCTCCTTCTTCTCCCACGGCTCGGACTGCCAGCGCCGCTTGTACTCCGGGCGTTCCAGGAGCGCGATGTCCTTGCGGGACTCGATGACCTCGATCCGCTTGGCGACGACCTTCTTGTAGGCGTCGGGCCAGTGGGCGGGGATCTCGGTGATCGGGGTGGAGCCGTGGCGGCTGAACCACTCGGTCTTCGCTTCCCCGGAGGAGAGCTTGCGGGCAAGCACGATCTCGAAGGCCCGCTCGCCCAGCTTGATGTCGGGAACGTCAGCGGTGTCGGGCAGCACCAGCTCGGCGAACTCGGCGTCGTTGAGAAGGCCGTAACGGTGGTAGACGTCCCAGTCCAGCTCCTCCTGGAGCGCGATCATCCGGGAGCGGACGGCGGTGTACTCGGCCCGGGCCTCGTTCAGGCGGGCACGGGTGGGGGTGGCGGACTCGATGGCTGCGGAGGGTTCCAGGGAGGACAGGCGCTGGGCAAGGGAATCAAGCTCGCGGGCACGCTCCAAAGGGAAGGAAGTGGGGAGCGGGAACTCTTGGAGTTTAGTTCCGGTGAATTCGTAGCTATGAGACCAAGGCTGGTCTGAACTTCCACCCCCAGAGTTCGCAGATCCACCTTTCTTCTGGCTGACTTGTTTCATCCAGAAGCACGCTGTTGAGGAATTCAATAATCCAAGCAGCTCTAGGTGCTGGTCTTCTGTGGAATCTTTGGGAAGTTTGATCACTGGAGCGGATTGTTTGAAAACTTTGTTGTCGCGATCCAATGAGAAGTGGTTGTGTGTGGAGACGAAAGAAAAAGGAATGGCCCAATTATGGGCGTTTTCATCCTTGGGTATTTGGTGCCATTCATACCATGGCCGACTGCTCTCAAAATAGGTTCTTCCGTTGAAGGTGATACGCCTTCCAAGTGAAGTGCGAAAGTTCCACATATGTCTAAAAATTGAACTAGCGTCAAGCTTGACAAGCCTGCGATTTTTGTCGTAAGGAAAGAATATGGAATTGGGTGAAGAGAGGCTCCAATTTCTAACATCTTCTCCCGTGGTCAGAGGTTTGATTAGGTGGCTGTTGGCGGCAGATCTTTTCCATTGTTCGGCTTTCATTTGCATGATCTCGTCGGCATGGGTCATGCCCATGAATCCGATTCGGGTCACTTTGTCTGAAAGTTTTCCTCCAAGTGATTTTTCTATTCTTTCCTGGAGGTTGGGGGCCCCGCTGCCGCTTAGGTTCCAAGGGTGTTCTTTGAAGTTCTCCCAGGGCAAATCGGCTACGCTCACCCATTCACTCTCGTTTCCTGGCTGTCCGAGTTGCTTAACAATGGCGGACCAAACAAGTCCTTTGGCCGGGGTCTTCGGCTGGGATGGTTCTCCTCGAATGCCGAGAACTGTGCGTACTTTCGCGGTATGGGAATTCAGTATGTTACGACCGACGAGGATGACTGTAGGGGTTCCGTGGCCTGGTATATAGGCTCCTGAGGTGTCGATAATATGTGTTAGGCGAACTCTATTTCGAAAGAAGTTGTTGATGAGTTTTTTGCCGAACTCGCGTTTCATGAAAGAATTTGCGGTGATCTGTCCAACAAATCCGGCGTCGGTCTGGTTGCCGCCGGAGCGCTTGGCCAGGTTGAAGAATCGCTCGGCAAACGGGACCGACAAGGCGTAGGTCCCCGAACATGATCCATAAGCGGAACGATAGTTCTGATTCTCTTGTTTATCCTTGACGGTGATGTAAGGTGGATTTCCCACGACCACGTGGTAACTATTAATGCCGAGAAGGTCTACACGCTCGGTGTAGTCCAATACGTCCTCAGTGGAGTAGGTGAAAATCTGTCGATCCACTGTGAAAATGTCCTCATCGGGACGCCATGCATCTCGTCCATGTATCAGTGAATCACCTACTGCGACGTGGATGGGAAACTCCGGAGCCTGGTCCAAGCGTCGAACTCCTGCCTCTTTGAGGACAGCGACGAGTAGGCGGAACCGGGCAATGCTGGCCGCGAACGGGTTCTTGTCGCAGCCGTGGACTGAGTTCAGGGACTTACGGATCAGTTTCCAGTCGTCAACTTCTGTCCCGGCAGCCTCGCGGTGCTCCTTCAACAGGCGAGTGAAGAGGCTGATCAGGAAGTGGCCACTGCCACAAGCGGGGTCGATGGTGCGTAGGCCCTTGTGGCGCCAGATCACTTCACCGGAAGCGTTTTTTATCTCAAGTTCTGGCTCCAGTCCGAATTCATCGATGGCGGGAGTGAGGGTGAGGTCTAGGATGAAATCGATAACAAATTGGGGAGTCTGCAACAGGGCGTAGGTCTTGCGAGCGTGCTCGCTCAGGTCCTGGTAGAGGTCGCCAAGGAAGCGGGTGTCCAGGTTCTCCCGGTCCTCGAAGACGTGGACGAGTTCACCGTCGGGACCGCGTCGTCGCCAGAAGGAGAGCAGAGCACTCGCAGCCTCGTAGCTGGGAGTGATCTGCCACAGCGGGTTGTGTTTCCGATCGAACAGTCCGGCGACCGTGGGGTGGCAGTCGGCCAGGTGGGTGAAGGCAGCGATGAGCCAGTCACGGTCGTTGTATTCAGGATGCTCCCGGAAGAAGGCTTCATGCCGAGCCTCAGCCAGCTCCAAGCGGTCGCCCGGTCCGGCGATCCAGGGGTGTTCGATCAGTTCGTTGTCCTCACAAAACCGCACAAACAGCGTCCCCAGCACCCAGGCCACCGCAACCTGGGTCACTCGTTCGTCCCGCCAGGACTCGTAGGTGGCAGCGGTGCGGCCCGCCTTGCGTGCCTCTTGGTACTCCTCGTCGAGGGAGATCCTGAACGCTGGTTCCTCGCTGCGAGAGCGCAGATCCCCTTCCAGCAGCGCGATCTGCTTACGCAGATCACCTAGCAGCCCGCCGTGCTTCGCTCTCCGGCCCACCACCGGCGCCTCCCTGTCCAGTTCACGTCTCCTGGGTCACACGACCTCCCATCTTGCCGATCTTCCGCTATTTTTGTTGGCTATTTTCTAAATATCCTGTTCAGGGCATGTCCTGCTCGAGGAGAGGAAGGACGGGACTCCGCGGTAGCGGTTCTTGACTCTACGAACGGCGGTGACACTAGGGACGTCGGCGATCGCGACGCGGTTCTGCTGCTGGGGGTGGCTCAAAGTACGCCAGTGGGTGCTAGCGTCGACAGGGTTGCGGCGGGCTCTGGGCTGGCGTCCCTCCGTCCTGCCAGCTCATGAGGCCTTCTTCATGGCCACAAATCGGGATAGCATGACTGTGGAACGAGTACACGGAAGCCCTCGGTGACCAACGTCGCCGAGGGCTTCCGTTCGTTTGGTCAGAATGCGTCCTGCTTGACAGCATCGATGAAGGCACGCCACTCGGCAGAGGAGAAGAGCAGGCTTCCCTGGTCACGGTTCTTGGTGTCACGGACAGCGGTGACTCCGGGGTGTCGGCAACCTCGACGCAGTTCTGTTGCTGGGTGTAACTCGAAGTACGCCAGCGAGCACTTTCAGGAAACACGTGCATGGTGTTCTCTATGAGGAACTCCTCCAGGAAGGCAACCGAGTCCTCGACCGACAGCACGGTCTTCTCCAGCGCCGTGAAGAGCCGTTCGTAGTGCTGTACCTCTTGCTCCTCTTCGAGGAACAGACCGTCCAATGGCTGCTCCAGGTAGACCACCGGCAGGTCATGAGGGAAGCTCATCACGACGAACGAGCCGCCCATCGCAGGATGTGGACCGATCGAGTTCGGCACGATGCGCACCTGGACGGTGGGACGCTGCACAGCAATCAGGTGCCGTATCTGCCCCGGGGCCGTCTCGCGCGGGATCTTGTGGATCGCGGCCTCGTCGACCAGTGCGGTGAACAGCGGGGCGTCAGAGCGCTCCAGGACCTGTCGACGCATCATGTGTGCTTCCACCCGACGAGTGATCTGGTGTTCATCGATGACCCCGGAACCCCGAACGAGCGCTTCCGTGTAGTCCGGGGTCTGGAGCAGGCCCGGAACGCACAGGGCTTCGTAACTCCGCAGTTCGTTCGCCTCGGTCTCCAGGTCGATGTAGGTGCCGGTGCCGAGGATGTCGCGGTAGCCGATCCACCATCCGGTCTGCCCGACCTCCTTGGCCAGCTTCACGTAGGCGGCGCGTTCCTTCTCGTCGTCGACTCCGTAGACGTCGAGCAGGGTGAGCAGGTCAGCTTCTCGCAGGCGCTGGAGCTGCCGGTTCTCGATGCGGGTGATCTTGGCGGCCGACCACGGACGTTCAGGGCTCCGCTTCTTTGCCTCTCTGGCTGCGGCGTCGACCGTGTAGCCCTTGTCGGTGCGCAACTTGAGCAACCTGTCGGGCAAGACGCCATCGGCGGAGCGTGGGACTGGCAGCCACCTCGGGGCTCTTCGCTGGAGGCAACGTCGAGTGCACGGGGCAGCAAAGGGGAACCTGAACCGTTCTCCTGTCGGCGGCTTCCGCTGCTGCCTCACCTCTACTAGCTAACCGGCCTTCTCCGGCCCGTGTCTCGGTTTCCACAGCCCGTCCCACGTGACACGCACGCCGCCGATGACGGACGAAGGTGTGACAGGGCTGGCCGACTTCGACCGCTGCCCCGCCGGTGCCCGACTGTCCACGGTGCCGTTCTCTAGGACGGACAAGCCCGGGGGCGGGCTAACGGCGTCGCCGACGGGTGACGGAGACTTCTCCTCCGGTCCCAGGGGGGATAGCATGGCGGCGGGAATAGGTTGCGCGAGGTCCCGGCCTGGCCGGGACCTCGTGATGTTTCAGAGTTCGTTGTTCTTGAGCGTGGTGAGGAACGCCTGCCACTCTGCGGCGTCGAACACCAGGTGCCCGAGCTCGCGGTGTTCGGAGTCGCGGACAGCGGCCCCCCGCTTGAAGCGGGCCACCTCGACGCAGTTGTTCAGGTCGCTGTAACTGGACTTGCGGAACCGCAGTTCACCGTCTGGAATCAGGTTGCCCATCGTGGCCTCCTAAAGCATCTCCTTCAGCATCTGAAGCGATGCGTCCGGGGGACAAGCAGATGTTGTGATGTGGTCGAAGATGCGTCTGTACCGGTCGACTTCTTCCTGATCTTCCAGGTAGAGCCCGTCGGCGTCGGTCTCCAGGTAGACCACGGGATTCACGTCCGAGGGGAAGTCCATGATCACAAACGGCCCTCTGAGACCGGCGTGCATCCCCGAGGAGAAGGGCAGGATCTGGATCGTCACCGTGTTGTCGGCTTCCGCGACGTCGATCAGATGCTGGACCTGCTCCCGGAAGACCTCTTTCGCTGGGCGGAATCTCAGCAGCGCGGCCTCGTCGATGACCGCCCAGAGTTCGGGAGCGTCGTCGAGGTCCAGCAGCGCTTGGCGCCTACGGCGAGTTTCCAACGTGCGGTCCACGTCGACAGGGGTGCGGCGAATTAGCGCTCGCATCATCAGCCGGATGTAACCGGGAGTTTGGAGCAGTCCCGGGATGATCGCCGGCTCGTAGGTGTGGATGCTGTGGGCCTCGGCCTCGAATGCGGGGAAGTCGTCGGTGAAGACGTCGTTGTACTTGGACCACCAGCCGCGTTCGCGCGCCTGCCGGGTGAGGTTGAGGATCGCTTCACGACGCTGCTTGTCGGTGACGCCGTAGATATCCAGCAGGCCCTTGACCTCCATGACGGTCGGGCGTAGACGAGCGCCGGTCTCGATGTTGCTGATCTTGCCCGCCGACCATTCGGTGGCGTTGGCAACGTCCTCGATCGTCATGCCCGCTTCTTGGCGGGCACGCTTCAGCTCCGCGGACAGACGTCGGCGACGAATGGACTGCCGCTGTTCAGCCATGCTCTCGCTCCCAGGCTCCGACCTGCTTAAACGGATGCTACGGGGCGGACTGTGAAATACGCTAATCACTCATTCTTGAATTTTTCAGGCATGAAGAAGTGGAGATTGATGATTCATCTATGAGAAATTTTTCTATGTAGATTGAAAATCTGAAGATTCAGGTTCACGATGGATGGGCAACCTGTTCCTCCGCCGGACCTCCCATCCGGCCTGTCATGCGTGAGGAGACGCCCATGCGTCTGGTCCACACCTTTGTTCCCCTGCTGGCGGCGCTTCCGCTGCTGCTGGCCCGCGCCCTGCCGCGGACGCGCCGGCCGGTCGCTGACCGGCCCGACCCGGCTCGTGCCCGACGACCGCAGGTGGCCCGGCCCGCGCCCCGCGTCCCACGGCCCCGTCCCTACGTGCCGCGGCACGCCGTGCCGCCGGTGGTGGACGACGCCGAGTTCCACCGGGTCGCCCGGCGGCACGCGCCGCTGTGGCAGTTGAGCTACGAGCCGCACGACCTCGTGCCGTACCTGGCGCGCCACCGGGTGCTGGGGGACCTGCTGGTCGGCTGCACCGACCTGGACGCCCTGGACTTCACGCTCACCGAGTTCACGCCGCCCGGGTACGCCCGCGCCTACCTGGGCCACCACCGGTGAGAGGAGCGGCGAACATGCTGAACCTCACCCCCGAGGAGGCGCGCCTGCTGCGCGACCTCGCCGACAGCCTCGTGGCGGGCACGCGGGACCGCACCTACTGGCTCACTGGTGTGCGGCACACCTGCCTGACGCTGCTGCACCAGATCGCCCTGTGGCTGGGCGAGTCCTGCGGCGAGTGCCACCCGCTCACCGGCACCGGGTGCGTCCGTCCCGACGGCCACGTCGGCTTCCACACCGACGTGTTCGGCCACCTGTGGCCCCAGGACCAGAACGGGACCACACGGACGGAACCGGAGCCGGAGTCGTAACCGTCGTCACCGAAGCCGCCGTGCCCCGACGGTCGGAGAACCCCGACGGGAGGACGTCGGGGCGCGCCCCTCCGCCGGTTCCCGTCCCGGTCCGTGCCGGGACGGGGGCCACTTCGTCGTTCCGGAATCCGTCAGGCCGCCGCGGAGCCGTTCTCCGCCAGGCGGGACAGGAAGTCCTCGCGCAGCACCGCGCGCTCGTGGTCGCCCAGCACCTCGACGATGCGGCCGTCCAGGCGCGGCGCGGCCTGCGGGGCGTCGGTCGGGCACAGCAGCCACAACCCGTGCGGGTCCGCCCCCGACCGGCGGGCCGCGTTCTGCCACCCGGTCAGCAGCGCGTGCCCGCCCGCGTCCGCGTAGCGGGTGGTCAGCCCCGCGTTGTGCAGCAGCAGCACCGTGCGCGGCCCCGCCTCCGCGACCCGCTCCCGCAGCCGCTCCTCCGTCCGCTGCCAGGCGGCCCGCACGTAGGAGCGCAGCCCGCGGCTCAGCTCGCCGGAGGCCGCGAACCGGGCGTCGCTGCGCAGCACCGCCTCCCACTGGCCGCGCTCGTCGGCGATGCGGCGCAGCTCGCCGAGGAACACCGCGCCCAGGTCCACCGGAGTCAGCGGATAGGCGGCGGCCAGCAGCTCCGCCACACCCGGCAGCTGTCTGCCGCGCAGAGTCAACGCCAGGAAACCGCCCCGGCGCAGCGACTCGCCCAACCGCTCCGCCAGCAGCGCCACCGGGTCGCGTCCCGCCGCGGCCGCCACCACGGCCAGGTCGGTCGCGACGTCGGTGTGCCGCCCGGTGGTAAGGGACGACAGTCCGCTGCCGGTCAGCGTGACCGCGGGCGGCAGGAAGCGGCGGCTCTGCGGGTCGTACTCCAGCGAGAACCCGGCCTCGCGCAGCGCGTCCTGCACCTCCATCCGCGTGGGCTCCCCCAACTCCAGGTCGGGGAAACGGGACCGGATCCGCGCCAGCAGCTCCTCCGCACTCACCCCGTGCCCGGGAAGCACCCCCGCCGCAGCCTGCGAGATCCGCAGCGCCCGCACCAACCCCAGGTCCTTCGGGTACAGCTCAAGCCGCGGCGAGTACCGGGCGTTCCCGGAGACCGCCGCCGCCAACGCCACCAGGCGCGTGTCGGCCAGCGGCGCCATCCCCTCCGGAACCGGCACCTGGCGCAGGTTCCGCAGCACCGCCGAACGGTCGGGCAGCGGATCCGCCGCCACCAACCGGGTCGCGACCTCCCCCAGCCGCTGTGCGTAGTCGGCGAGGTCCGCGGGAACCGGGTCGTCGGTGCCGGGCAGCGACTCGGCGGCCACGAACACCCGGCCGCCGCGGCGCAGCACCGCCAGCCGGGGCTGGTTCTCCTCGTCCTTGTTCTTCTCCCACAACTCCGTGTCCAGGGCGGCGCGCACCACCGCCGACGCCAGGGCGGCGACCCGCCACGGATCGTCGGCCCCCTCGCGGGTCCCCCGGCGCATCCTCAGCTCGGCCGCCAACTCCTCGACGACCACCACACCGCCGGCCGCCCGCACGTGCTCGACCAGCTCGTCGCAGACCTCCCGCAGCTCCGGCAGCGCCGCCCACCGCTCGATCGCGCCGCGGTGGTACGTGGACACGGTCGGCTGCTTGACCCCGAGCCGCTCCGCCACTTCGAGCTGCGTGCACCACGGCGCCAACGGCGAAGGAGACCCGTCCGCCGCGGGCAGCCCCAGCAACAGCCGCACCGCCTCCGGCCTGCGGCCGCGCTCCTCCGGCTCGGGGGCGACCAGGGCAGCCAGCTCCTCCACGCCCAGACGGCGTCCGGCCCCGGCCTCGCCCGCCTGGTCCGCGGTCGCGTGCGGGGCCGCAGCCGAGGCGGGCTGCTCCGGGCGCTGCCCCAGCCGGGTGCGCCACTGGCGGTGGCGGCGGTTCAACTCCCTACGGACCAGCGTGCCCGTGCCGCGCGCCCGGGAGATCAGGTGTGGCGGGATCTCCAGCAGCTCGCCCACGGTGGTCGCGCCGAGCTGGTGGGCCGCCGACTCGGCTGCCGGAGACAGCCCCGCCGCCCCCAGCGGCGTGTCCAGCTCGGCGGCCTCGGCCGCCCGGTCCCGCGCCTCCTCCACCGACACCGAGGGGGAGGCGTCCACCGTCGCGGGAGTGCTCGGCGGAGCGGTCGCGTCGGCGGTGGCGAACACCTTCCGCCACGCCTCCCGCATCTGCCGGAGATCTTCGAAGCGGCGGTGCGCGTCGCGGTGCAGGGCTCGCTCGAAGAACTCGACCAGTCCCGGGCGCAGCGCCGGGTCGAACAGCTCCACCGCCAGCGTGGGAACCTCGTCGTCCCTCATGGCCGGGTTGGCGGTCTCGTCCCCCCAGCGGGGGCGCTCCCCCGACGCCATCTCGTGCAGCGTCACCGCCGCCGCGTACCACTCGGCGTGGTCGTCGTAACGGCTGCGGCGCGGATCGGCGCCCAGGAACGGGTCCACGTAGCCGGGGGTGCCCGCCCGCAGGTTCTCGTCCGACGCCTTGGTCAGCGAGAAGTCGAACAGCTTCAACTCCCAGGAGCGGTCCGCGCGGCGAAACAGCCCCAGGTTGTCGGGTTTGATGTCGCGGTGGCGCACCCCCTGCCCGGCCAACTGGTCCAACGCCACGAACAGGTCGTCGCCGAACCGGGCCAACTCGTGGTAGGTGAGCCGTCCCTCCGAGCGCAGCCGCTCGCCCAGCGACCGCTCCCCCGCGTACTCCAGCAGCAAGACGGTGCGGCCGTGCATCTGGCGGGGGCCGTCGATCAGCCGCACCACGCGCCCGCCGCCGACCTTCTCCAACGCCTCGGCCTCGTCGCGCAGCCGCGCCGCGCGGGCACCCTCGTCCAACGCCACCTTGAGGACCCGCGTCTCCGAGCGCATCTCCCCCTCGGGGGTGACGACCTCGGCGCGCACCAGCAGCACCCGCGACGTCGCGCCGGTGCCGAGCACCCGCTCCACCGTCCACCCGTCGGCCACCTGCTGGCCCGGCAGCACCTCCAGCGGGTCCACACCCGCCGACGCCGACTGCTCGACGGCGGTCCGCTGCTGCTCGAAGGCGTCCAGCTTCTCGAGAAAAGCCGCCACAGATGTGAGGCGGTCGGCCACGTCGGCCCGCGTCACCGAGAAGACCAGGTCGTTCAGCTCGTCCGGCACCTCGTCGGCCACCGTCTGCGGCCGCAGCCCGCCGTCCACCCGCAGCCGCTGGAGCAGCTCCGAGCGGTTCGCCGCGGGCGGGCGACCCGTGAGCACCAGATAGGCGACCGCGCCCAGCCCGAACAGGTCCAGGTCCCCCGGATCGGCGTAACGCTGGTCGAACTCGGGGGCCAGGTACACCTCGGCGGCGTCCGCCACGTGCTCGCTGTGGAGGCTGGACCTGCCCACGGGAGACAGCGGCGTGGTGTCGAAGTCGCGGGCCGCGACCTGCCAGTCGGTGACCCGCAGCACGGGACGGGAGCCGTCGTCGCGGCACGACACGTACACCGACCGCGCCGCGAGCGCCCGGTGGTACAGGGACCGGTCGTGGGCGTACCGCAGCGCCTCGGCGAGCTGGCGCACCAGGTTCAGGCGGTCCGCCAGCGACAGCGAAGTGCCGTACGTGTCCAGGTAGGAGTCCAGGCGCAGGTCGGAGGAGCGGTGCCGGAACAGGATCGCCGGGCAGCCCCGGTGGTCGCGGAACTGGAGGGCCTGGACGATGCCCCGGTGGTTGATGCCCTGGAGGACCTGGTACTCGCGTTCGGCGGCGCGTTCCACGGCACGCCGGGCCTTCTCGTCGGCCTGGTCGCCCACCAGGTAGATGCGGACCCGCCCCTCCTCGCGGATGGGGTGCTGTCGCACCGCCAGCCGGTCCTCCCAGGTGGGGCCGCCGTCGATCGGGCTCTTCGACAGCTCCCAGTCGTCGTCGAACCGGAGGTGGGCGGTAGAGGCGCTCACCCCGATCTTCTTCATCAGATCGGGCAGCAGTTGCGCGAACCGGAACAGTTCCCGGCGGGCCGTCTCCGAGGAGGACTTCGGCGGCAGTGCGAGCAGGTCGTCCCAGATCCGGGGCAGCCCCGTGTCGCGGTCGTTGCGGCCGTAGACGTTGATCCGCTGCTGCTCGTCCAACTCCGAACGCAGGTCGCGTGCGGACAGGAACACCGCGGCCTCGACCCGGGGAATGACGACGTGGGACCCCGACGCCTTTGCGGCCCAGACCAGCCGGTCCTTCAGCTCCCGGGCCTTCATCTCGGTCAGGTGCAGCGGGTTGCGGAGGGTGCGGACCCGGTCCGCGTAGTGGAAGTTCCAGGTGCCGCCGTTGTTGACCAGACGGCCGGAGTGCGCCTTCAACTCCAGCAGGAACAGGCCGCGCGGCACCAGGATCAGTAGGTCGCACTCGTTGACCCGGCCGCTGCCGGCGGTGAAGCAGAAGGTGGCCCAGGCGCGGAACGGCTCGGCCGGAGGCATGAGCTCGCGGATGTGGTCGAGCGCCTCCTGCTCGTGCGGGTAGGGGGAGGGGCGCTCCTGGAACCAGCGGATCACCCGCGGCGGGGCGGGCTTGGGGATGCGCTTCAACCGGGAGGGGTCTCTGCTCGCTGCCGCCATCGTCCGTCCTCCACGAATGCTGCGACCTGCTGCCGACCGGCGTGAGGGAGCCTACCGGCCCGGCCGGACAATTCGCCAAGAACAGACGGCAGCCCGGTGACGGGCGCGGAGCCCCGGGACGTTCGGGGCCCGGGGCTCCAATGGGGCGTCTGTGCTGAGGGCGTCGGGGCCTGGATCACCCCAGCCGCACTTTGCGGCGGGTGACCCGGTAGATCGCCCGCCGCCACCGGGCGCGCGGCAGCGGGGGAAGGCTGGCCAGCCTCCGCTCGTACCCGGGACGGTTCAGGTCCCACAGGTCCTCCGGCGCCGAGGAGGCGACCGGGTTCGGCACGACCGGGGGAGGCTCCGGCAGAAACCCGGTGAACTGGACCGTCGTCGGGATGTCGTCCGGCTCCGGTGCCGGGGAGACGGCCTGGAAGGGCTCCTGGGCGGGTTCCGGCCCCGGCGTGGAATTCGGATCGATGACCCGGGCGAACTCCTGGACCAGCCCCGCATCGGGCTCGGGGGCCGGTTCCGGTTCTGGAGCGGGGGAGACGGCGTGGGGCGCTTCCTGGACGGGCTCCGGTCCGGGTTCCGGCGGGGTGGCCTGGGCCGTGACCTGGGCGGGCTCCGCTTCCCGTTCCGGTTCCGGCAGCGGCGGAGCGGGCTCCGGCTCAGGCTCCGGGGGAGGAGCGGTGATCCGGGCGGTCTCCCGGACAGGCTCCGGTTCGGGCTCCGGCTGCGGTTCGGGTTCGGTGACCGGCTCGGGAGGCGGCGCAACCGCCCGGGCGGGTTCCGGCTCCGGTTCCCGTTCGAGAGCAGCCTCCGGTTCGGGAGTCGGATCGGTGACGCTGACGGTCTCCCCGACCGGGTCCGCTTCCGGCTCGGGGGCCGGTTCCGGTTCTGGAGCGGGGGAGACGGCCTGGGCGGTCTCCTGGACGGGCTCCGGTTCGGGTTCCGGTGCGGTGGTCTGTGCCGTGACCTGGGCAGGCTCCGCTTCCGGTTCCGGTTCGGGCGTCTCCAGGGCCGCCGGGGCGGTCTCCGGCTCCGGTTCCGGCTGCGGGGCAGGCTCCGGCTCGGCGGGCTGCGGCGCAACATCCTGGACCGGTTCGGGCTCCGGCTCCTGGACCGCCTCCGGCTCCGGAACAGGGACGGGAGGCGGGGCAGGAGGCTGCGGCACCTGCGGGGGTTCCGGGGACGGCGGCACGTCCGCCACCGGCTCGCGGACCGGCTGCTCCACCGTCCTCGGCGGCTCCGGGGGCCGCGGCGGCGTGGGAACCGGCGGCGTCGGGACCGGAGGCGGGAAGGCCACCGGGGTTGGCTGCGCCTCGACCGGCGGGCTCGGCGGAGGAGCGGTGTGCGCCGCGGACCGGGGGTACCGCGGAGGTTCGGGAGACAGCGGCTCCGGCGGCGACACGGGGTGCCGCGGCACGGCAGGGCCGGAGAGGAACGCCTCCGCCGCGGAGTCCGCGGGGACCGCCGTGACCGGGGCGAAGCCGAGAGGATTCGCCGCCCCCCTCGCATCCTGGGGGCCCGAAGGCTGGTCGGAGGCACCCCGGCGGCGCGGGCGGGGCCGCGGCGGCGGCTCGGGCCTGCCCCACGGCGGGGGCAGCGGAGTCACCCGCGGCCGGTTGCCCGCCCAGGACGCGGAAGGTCCGGTCGACCAGGAGGAGGCGGAGGCCCGTGGGCCGGTCTGCGGGCCGGTGTCCGCTCCTTGCTGGTGGCTCGCCTGCGGCCCGGTCTGCGCCTGCTGCGGCCGGTTGCCCGCCCAGGACGCGGAAGGTCCGGTCGACCAGGAGGAGGCGGAAGCCCGTGGGCCGGTCTGCGGGCCGGTATCCGGTCCCCGCTGCGGCCCGGTCTGAGGTCCCGTGGGATACGGGGGCACCGGTTCCGGGGCCGGGTGGTGGATCGGAGGGGGCGGGGGAGGCGGATACGGTCCGGGGACGCGCGGCGCGCCCTGCGGGCCGGTGTCGGACGCCGCCCCCTGCTCCCGGCCGTGGCGGCGGGGCTCCTCGGGACGCGGCCGCCGGCCGTCGGGCTCGGACTGGTCCGGCGGCGGACCAGCGGGAGGACGTGGCATCGTCTCCTTCTCCTTCCGGAACTTCCCCCGACCGGTCGTCACATCGACCGGCGGAGCACCTCCGCGGCCACCTGCGTCACGGTGGTGTGCGTGGCCCGGGCGAGGCGGCGCGGGTCGATCACCGAGGTCGCCGACAGGTGCCGGTCGCGGCCCAGCCGGAAGACGCCGATCCCGTCCCCGCGCAGCAGGTCGACCGCGCCCGGCAGGTCGTACGTCGGGTCCGTCCCGACCTCCGGGGCCACGAGGACCACCACGGTCCGCCCGGGCGCCGAGTCGTCGGCGGCGACCAGGCGGTCGAGGATCCGGCCGACGCCGACCACCCCGTCCCTGGTCTCCTCCGCCACCAGCACGTGGGCGTGCGCGTCGGCGGCCACGGAGTCGCGCAGCTCCGCGGGCAGGCCGCTGCCGGAGCGGATGACGGTGACCCCGAAGAACCGGGACAGCGGGAGCAGCGCCTTCCGGTAGGCGCGCACGTCCAGGCCGACCCTGCCGCCCGGGCTGCCCGGGAGCAGCCACAGCCGGTCCCGGACGGCGGACAGCAGCGGCTCGACGGCGTCGAACGAGTCCGGCGGGGCCTCCCGCGCGATGTCGACGAGCGACTGCCGCGCCTGCGCCCCGAACCGCCGCGCCAGCGGGGCCTGGCCCGAGGCGACGTCCAGGGCCAGCACCCGGTCCTGTCGGTAGTGCGCGAACACCAGGGACAGCAGCGCGGCCACGGCACCCCCGTCGGCGGCGTCGTGCGGGCCGTCCACCGCGATCCGGCGGCCGGTCACGATCGGCCGCTGCACCGCGACACCCGTCTCGACGGCGGAGAGGACGTCGTTGACGGGGCCGAACGCGCGGACGAGCCAGCGGCCGGCCCGGCGGGGCAGCGGGTCCCCGTGCACGGCCGCCGGAGCGGCGGTGTCACGCGACTCCAGGACCTGGCCCATCTCGTCTTCCCTCCCCGGCGGCGGATCAGAACGTGTCGAGCAGACGCTGGTAGGTGCCGAACACTCCGAGCGCCACCGGCACGAGCACGACCAGGGCCACCGCCTCGCAGAGCCCGGCCAGGCGCCGCAGCCGGGCGCGGACGTGCTCGGGCGGGTCCGTCATGAGCGCCAGGACCGGGAAGACCAGGGCGGCGCCCAGCACCCCCGCGGCGGGCCACACCGTCCACCCGGTCGCACCGGCCCAGGCGAGCGCGGGGGCCGCCAGGACCACCACGGTTGCGGCCAGCAGGGACGCCTTCTCGACGACCAGCGGGAACATGCGGGAGCGGCTCGCCACCACGATCGCGAGCAGTCCGGCCAGCGCTGCCGTCCACCCGTTGAACTCCGCGGCCAGCCCCACCCCGGCGGTCGCCGCGAACACGGCCACGGCGACGGTGGCGAGCGCCATGCTGCGGTGCACCTCGGTCAGCGCGCCCAGCACGTCGGAGCGGCCCACCTCCGTTCCCGCGCTGCGCCGGTCGTCGAGCGCGGACAGCCCCGACAGGGCCAGCGCGGTCCGCAGCAGCACGCTGAGCAGGACCACGCAGGCCACGGCCGTGGCCGCCGCGATGTGCGCGGGCTCCAGGCCCAGCAGGTGCCCCGCCGACCACAGGGCGGACAGCAGCAGTGCCAGGCCGCCGCCGACCAGGCCGGCCCGGCCGAGCGGGCCGAGGCCGAGGCTGAGCACGAGCAGTGCCGCGAGCGCGGTCCACCCGCCCCACAGCGTCCAGGAGGGCAGGTCGTTCAGTTGCGCGGCGTACCACAGTGCGAGCCCGCCCAGGGCGCTGCCGGTGAAGGACAGCGCGGTGCCCAGCGGCTCCCGCCAGAACCGGCCCAGCAGCGGTCCGAGGAGGAACAGCGCCGCCGCCGCGCCCGCGACCGCTGCGAGGCCGGTCGCGCCGCCCCACCCCGTCCAGACGACGTCGGCCAGGGCGAGGGCGAGCACCGTCGCGGCCGCGGTGGCGGTCCACCGGGCGGCCTCCGGGGTCCACCGGCCGCGGTGCTCGTCGAGGGCGTCGCTCACCGTCTCGGGGACCTCGTGCACCACCGGGGCGGGCAGCGGTTCGTCGGCGCTGACCAGGCGCAGCACCGCGCCGTCCGGCACGCCCTTGTCGGCGAGCGTGGTGTCGCCGTCGAGGATGACCCCGGAGGAGGTCGTGAGGTGGCGCAGCCGGGGCGGGTTCTCCACCGGGTCGCCGAGCAGTTCCAGGACCTCGGGCAGCAGCGCGCCGATCGGCTCCTGGGAGGGCAGAACGGCGTCGACCCGCCGCCGTTCGCCGACGAGCGTCACCCGGCTCCAAGACGTCATCGGGCTCTCCCAATCTTCTTCCGGGCGCTGGGCCTCGGGGACTCCTCGGATGTCGGTCTAGTCGGGAACACCGGTCACCTCGACCCGCTCCAGGTAGCCGTTGCGCAGCAGCCAGCGGATGCTCGGCAGCGGCACCACCTGGGTGAAGCCGCTGGAGTCGATGGTGTAGCGGACCGCGCCGCCCGGGTTCGCCCCGGAGGCGGGGGACAGCGAGGCGTTCACCATGAACGGGTAGATGACGCGGTACCGATGGTAGACCGGGGAGACGGTTGCGGGGCCGGCCGTTGCGGAGGGGGAGGAGCCGACCTCACCGGAGGGGGAGGAGCTGGCCTCTGCGGAGGGGGTGGCGGAGGGCGAGACCGAGGGGAGGACGGAGGGGGTGCGGGCGTACTCGGGGAGGCCCCGCTCCGCGAACGGCGTCCCGTCGGGGAAGAGCACGGAGCCGCTCTCCGGGCCGAACGCGTCCACGAGCAGTCCGGGCTCCAGCGTCACCTTGGCGGAGTTGCCCGGGTTCTCCGACAGCCGCATCTCGACCTGCGCGACGAACTCGGCGCCCTGCGCGGCGGCCTGCTGCTCCTCCTCGAAGGTGAGCCGGTCGGGTGCGGACTCCACCAGCGCCAGCTCCTGGTGGAGCCAGCGGGCCGTCTCGTCCTCGGTGAGGAACTCCGCGCCGGTGCGGCCCTGCTGGAACTCGATGATGCTGACGGAGTAGCCGTCGACTCCCCCGGTCACCAGGTAGTAGCTCGCGACGCTGTCGGGGGCGGGGCGCGGTTGGTCCGGCAGCACGTACAGGTCCCTCGGGACCCCCGCCCGGTCGAGTTCTTCGGCGAGCATCTCGAAGGTGACCTGGGTGCCCACCCAGTCGGCGGGCAGCGGCGCCGTGGCGGTGCTGGACGGCCCGGTCGCGAGCTGCTCCTGCTGTTCCTGCTGGCTGCGGAGCTGGCTGCTGGCGAACGACCAGCCGACGGTGCCGGCGCAGGCCACCGCGGCCAGGCACACGCTCGCGACGATCTTGGAGATGCCCTCGTCCAGGCGTCGGCGCGTGCGCTGTCCGCCGAAGAGCACGGCCTCCCGGAGGCGCTTGCGGCGGACCGCGACCGACTCCAGCAACTGGCTGTCGTAGTCGCGGGCCATCGGACCTCCCTTCCGGGGACGTGCGGGCCGTGGGACGGGCCGGACAAGGCTGGGGAGGGGCGCGGTCGGCCCCTCCCGGAAGTATGGAGTGAGAACGGTGTGGGTGTGCGCCCCGGTCAGATGGCCTGCACGGCCGAGCGCGCCTTGCTGAGCGCGTTCTGTGCGGTGCCGTCGTTGGCCTCCAGGGTGCTGCGCACCAGGTCGATGATGTCACGCACCTCGTTGGCGGCGCTGTGCCACTTCAGTTCTTTCTCGCTGTACTCGTCGGAGACGCCGGTGGCCTCGAAGTCGGCGAGCGCCCGGTCGACGTCGGCGTCGCGCTCGCCGATGATGGCCTCCAGGCGGCTCATGATGTTGTGGAGATTGCCCTGCGCCTCCTGGGAGGCGCCGACGTCGTAGCTGTTGCGTCCGTCGCTCATCGGGGGTCCTCTCTGGTCGACGGGTCAGGCCGTGCGGAACTTGGCGGCGTCGAAGTTGGCGGCGCTCATGTTGCGGTTGGCCTCGTCGGCCATGGTCTGGCTGCCTTCGGAGAAGGCCGCCTGCATTCCCCGCTGTCCCTGGTTGATCGACCCGAGGCCGGCGTTGAGGTCCGCGGTGATCTGGTCGGCGCGGGCCTTGAACGAGTCGAACGCGGCCTTTCCGGGGCCGTTGAACTTCCCCGACAGCGGTTCGGCGGCCTGGATCAACTGCTTGATCAGGTTGCCCAGTTCGTCCTGGGAACCCGAGGTGTTCTGCGCCAGGGTGACCAGGGTCTGGTCACCGAAGTCCCAACGGGATGACGACATCTGCTCACCTACTCCTCGCTGAACCTGCGGCGGGACGTCTGCCGGGTGAGACGCTCGCGGGGAGCGTTCGGTTTCCGGAAAACCAATCAGATTTTATCGGAGGGAGATGAGACAGTAGAAGGAGGTTCAAAGGACTGCATAATACATGGAGAAAGCAGATCGGAGAACCGGCGGCGGAACGGGAGCCCGGGGGCGGTGAAATGAAGTTCGAGCTGGTGGAGCCCGCCGACTGGGACGGCGGGGAAGAGCAGGAGGAATCTGCTGACGAGACGCGAGAGGAGGAAGAGAACTCTTCCGAGGAAAACGTCGAGGCGGTCGGCGAGGAGGCCGAGCCGTCTCCGATGGACCGCCTGAGGGCCGCCACCGCGGAATTGAAAGCCGATGTCAGAGCAAGTGCGGCGCAGCTCGGCCCGGTGTTGGCCCGGTTGCAGGAGTGCGTCGCCTCGTACGACTCTGGTGCGGCCGTTTCCGGCCACGGCTCCGGGGTCCGTCCCCCCAGCAGTTTCCGGGCGGAGAGGTTCGGCGCGCCGGGCCGGTGAGACCGCACGTCGGGCACGGATCCGCGGCACGGCCGGACACGTCGGAGAAATGAGCGAAAGGAGACGGGCGCATGTCCGGATGGGATCTCAACCCCCGGGAGATCAGCGTAGTTCTGCAGAACGTCGGAAACCACGTGGGCGGTGAGGACGGCAAGGGCGGTCTGGTCGGCCTGCTCGAGACCTTCGGCACCCATGTCGAGGAAGCGGGAACCGCGTGCGAGAGCGGTCCCATCAGCATGGCCCTGGGGGAGTTCGTCGAGGAGTACAGCGGAAAACTGAAGGGGATGGTCAACAAGAGCATCAGTGCCATCACCGGTTGCAGTGACGCCACCATGGCGTACGTGAACGGCAACCTCGAAATGGCGGAAAGGGCCCAGCAGAGGGTCAGTCAGACTCCGGAGCAGCTTCCGGTCTGATCCGGTCGACCGAAACCCGCTCCCGCGGTTCCGTGTTCTCCCTGGTCATCGGGGATGTGAAAACAAAGGGCGGAAAAAGGGGAACCTCGCGGCAGCGGAGAGTGTCCAAACCTGGCGAAGAGAAACGCCGGCCGGGGCGTGGCCCGGTCGGTTGACGGGGACTCTGGGGTGCGGTGATGAGCGACGGAGTGATCGATCCGGACAAGATCTCGATCCCGAACGCTGATCCTGACGCGATCGAGGCCGTGGGGAAGGCGCTCAAGGACGACGGTTCCGATATCGGTCAGGCCGGTGCCGACATCAAGGCCGCCTGGTCGGGGTTGGAGGGGAACTACATCGCGCCGGAGTCCGAGGAACTGCTCGCGGCGGTCAACCCGGTGGCCGACGACGCCGATGCCATGGAGACCAACATCCGGACCGTCGGGCAGGCGCTGGTCGACTTCGCCGCCGAGATCCGCCCCATCCTGGAGCGGTGGCGGTCGCTGAAGGCCGACGCGGTGACCCTGGCCAACCGGATCAGGGGCGACGACGACTGGCGCAAGGACGAGGACACCGTCGAGGAGCACAACCAGCTCAACGACGACCTGCTGGCCGTGCAGAACGAGTACATGGCGGCCGAGCGGGAGTGCGCCAACAAGATCACCGCCCTGTTCGGCGGCACCCGGTTCGTCGCCGCCAACCCGGACGGCTCCACCACGGTCCGCGACGGCGAGCAGCTCTACGGCTTCACCGAGGCCCCCACGGGCATCGAGACGCCGTGGGCTACGCCCCAGGAGTACGACGCGCCGTGGTGGGAGGACGTCTGGGACGGCATCGCCGACTTCGGTGTCGGGATTGCCCAGGATCTGGCGGGCATGGTCGGCCTGTACAGCGAGGAAGGCGGCTGGGGCGTCAGCTCGTGGAGCGAGTGGGGCTCCAACCTGGGCGAGTACTGGGGCGGCACCCTGGAGGGCCTGGGCAGCCTGGTCGGCCTGTACGGCGAGAACGGCTGGGGCGTGGGCTCGTTCGGAGAGTGGTGGGGCAACTTCTCCACCGGGTGGACCGAGTTCGCGCACGCCATCGTGCCGTGGCGGGAGTGGGGCGACCGGCCCGGCTACGTGATCACCCAGACCGTGCTCAACATCGGCAGCATGTTCGTGGGCGGCTCCGGCGTGGTCAAGGCGCTGGCGCAGGGTGCGCGCCGCGTCGGCGGCCGGGGCCCGGACGCCCCGGACGTGGACGCGCCGTCGTTGAGCCGGGTGGACGCCTCCGACCTGTCCGGCGGCCTGGACTCCGGCCAACTCCGGGCGAACCTGGGCGACGCCGTGGACGGGCTGGACATCGACACCTCCCGGCTGGGCGACCTCAACAACGCGCTGGCCAGGGCCGACGCCTTCGGCGACTCCGGTTCCCCGTCCCGTCCCACCGGCGGCACCACGTCCTCGCCCACCGGCACGGCCACCGACAGCCCCTCCTACACCCCGACCTCCTACAACAGCAGCAGCACGCCCAGCGGCACGGGCGGCACCGGAGACACCCCGGGCAGCACGAACGCCGACGCGCCCGCGCCGTCCCGCGGCGGGGACGGCACCCCCACCCCGGACACGGGCGACAGCGGTGCGGGCTCGCGCGGCACGGACACCCCCGCCGTCGTCCACTCGGACGCCCCCGGGGCCGACCGTTCCGGAAGTGGCGACCGCACCGGTGACCGCGACACCGCCGACACGGCGGCCGACCTGCCCACCACCGAATGGATCGAGAACCAGGTCAGCCAGTTCCGCAGCGAACTCGACCTGGCCGAAGTGGACGGCGGCATCGCCAACCGGCTGGCCGAGGACCGCCAGCCCGCCCTGGTCCACGCCGGAGCCCCCGAGGCCCGCATGGAGATGGGCGGTCACAACTCCGGCGGCAGCAGCTCCCACGACCTCTCCCCCAGCGCCCACCACACGGACCCCGGCGGTTCCGGTGGAGGCGGCGGGTCCGGTCCCGACGGCCCCGGTGGAGGCGGCGGCTCTGGCCCCGGAGGCGGCGGGCCGAACGGTCCCCATGGGCCGGACGGTTTCCACGGGTCGGGCGGAGACGGCGGCCGTGGCGGGTCCGGCGGTTCTGATGGTCCCCACGGGCCCGACGGGCCGGACAGGGGCAACGGCTCTGGTGGGCAGGGCGATGGGCGTTCTGATGGGGGCACGTCCTCGAACGACGGCTCTGGTGGGCAGGGCGACGGGCGCTCTGATGGGGGCACGTCCTCGAACGACGGCTCTGGTGGGCAGGGCGACGGGCGCTCTGATGGGGACACGTCCTCGAACGACGGCTCCGATCCCGATGTCGAGGGTGCTCCCGGAACTCCGGAGAGGGTCGGCAAGACCTTGGAGGAGCTGCAGCAGCAGGGGCCGCTCGGGGACAAGTTCACCCCCGACGTGGTCGAAGCCCCGAACGACCCCTTCAAGCCCCACGAGCGGGAGATCGCCGACCTGCGTGCGGAAGAGGGGAGGCACGTCACCGGGCTCCCCGAGGACCACTCCAGGCACGGAGAGGCCCACCCGGACGCCTTGGAGCGTTCCGGTCCCGACGACCCCGGGCAGTTTGTCGAGTACAAGACCCTCGAAGGGGAGAGTTGGAGGTCGGTGGACAAGACGGTCCGCAAGGCCCTGAAGAAGTTCAGTGAGGACAGCTACGACACCATCATCGACAGCGGGGACATCGTCCTGGACGGCAGGAAGACCGTCAGTTTTGACAACGCCCTCCAGGGAGTCGAGAACCGTCTCCGCCAGGAACTCCAGAAGAATTCCTCGAAGCTCGACCGCGTGGGGAACATCGACGTCTACACGAAGGACGGCCACAAGCTGACCTATCGTGACGGGGTCATCTACAAGGACGGGGAAGCGTTCAAGAAGTGGGAGAACGGACGATGGGTGGAACTGTAGACTTCTACATCCGGGACTTCCCCGGGCTGGTGCGGCTTTCCGTGGCGGCCGCCAGGGCCTTCCGCTCTCCCGCGCTCATGGCGGGCGCCGAAGAGGCGCGTTTCTTCGTCGACCTCGAAGCCCTCGTCGGCGTCCCCGGCACCGCCGAGGTGACCGTCGAGGAGCTGCTGGACGAGAGTGGCGAGGGAGAAGAGATGTTCTCCGGCACGGCCCTCGAATCCTGCAGGTACGAGATCTCCGTGGAGTTCAGCCGCCGTACCGAGGCCGAGGCTCCCGGGCAGGGGCGGAGCATCGGGCGGAAGCTGTTCCAACGGCTCGTCGCCCTCAACACTCCGATGGTCTATGCGGTACACGACGCGGAGGCGCTCGCCGCGGAGTTCTCCCCCGAAAACGGGGTACGGGACTTCACGCCCCCCGTGGACATCACCGACGAGTCGCTGAAAGCGGAGTCGGTGCTCTCCTCGCCCGTGCCCAGGCCCTCCCCCGGAAAGCCCGGCCCGACGGCCGCGAACGTGTCCTTCAGGGTCTCCTCCTTCGGCAGGCTGGTGATTTTCGAGCCCCTGGAGGGAGACGGCGGTGCCGCACTCGGCCCGATCATCGAACTCAGGTCCTCCCCGGAGGAGACCGAACTGGTCGGGAACGCGGCGGAGGCGGTGGTCGACTACCTGTCCGGAGGAGAACTCGGCGGGCGGGTGGACGACCCCCTCGGAGTGATCGCCACGACGATCGGGACGACGCCCGAGAATTTCACAGACCAGGCGCCCTGCTTCCTGGTCACGGTCGGGAGCGGGGAGGCGGCGGTCGCTTCGTGGCGCTTCCGGGGAGGTGCCGGGGCGCCCGGTGGCCCCGGTCGCGAGGTGCTCCGTGCGGCCCTCCCCGCGGACAGCGGGGCATGGGGTGCTCTGCTGCGGCAGGCGTTCGGCGAGGTCCGTGGAGGCTCCTGACCCCCCTCGGGGGGAACAGCGTGGCGCCGACGACGGATGACCAACGCAAGCCCCTGACCGCGGTTGTGCCGGTGAATCGCCGTCCGGTTCCGCTCGGTCGGGTGAGACGGTCCGCAGGGTTCCTGCTCGATGGCGGCGTGGCGCGGACCGTTGATCGGACCGCTCTGTTCGGGGGCGGAGCCGTCCGAGAACCCCGGAACGGTCAGGGGCGACGGGGAGGACCTCGACATTCGAGTACGACATGGCCGTGTACCGAGAAGCCGTTCACCGTGTGGGCTGTGGAGTACCACCGTGACGGGGCGGGTCGTTGCGCCGACGAACCGGAACGACTGCGGGCACGGTCCGCTCGCCCCCGATGGACGAGCCGACCAGAAGGATCGTGGAAGAGGCGGGGGAGAGGATCCCGCTCTGATTTCCCCGTGGTTGTCCGCATGTGCTCTCCCGGACGCTGCACTCCGTGACGAACTGGTGGAGAAAACAAGGGAGGAATTCCAGTGACGGACGGATCGGTTGCGCGTCTCGCCCGGCGGATAATGAACATCGACTGGACCGAGAAACCGGGAAACAGGCTCTCCCAGGTGAACCTCATGCGGGAGTACCTGCGTCGCTCTGCCTGGTGGTCTGAGGAGATCGGTTCGCTGTGGCCCTTCGACGACTTCGCTCGGCGGGTCGACCCCGACGTACGAGCCGACCAGAAGATCGTGGAAGAGATGGAGGAAAGCCTCCCCACCCTGGTTTTCCCCATGGTCGTCCGCACGTGTTCCTGGTCGCTGCACTTCGAAGCCCTGCGGGATGCTGAGATCCAGATCCCCGACCTGCCGGATCCGTTCGAACCGCTGCTGCTCATGTACGAGCGCGGGAACTCGTTCAGCATGGAAGGTACAGGGTACGTGGAGGTTGGAACCACGGCGATACCAAAATGGAGTAAGGACGAATACCTCAGCTCCGAGCCTTTTGCTCACATGGACCGAGAACAGTTGGACGACATGGACAACTGACTCCACGGGACCAGACGGAGATGCAGATGGCAAGTCCGTTCGAGCCGCTGCTGTTGATGTACGAGCGCGGCAGCGGGTTCTCCTGGACGGGACGGGCTTCATCGAGGTGGACTTCGTCAGCTTTCCCAGAGGCATACGCAGTGAGTACTTCACGGATGAACCGCATGCGCTCATGGATCCGGCCGAACTGGACGCGATGGACCGGTGAACCGGCTGCAACGGGCGTCCGGTAGGGGGAAGCACGCCCGTTGGTGCCGCTGCTCTCGGAGGGCGGCGGGCCGGACCCGTGCGGGAGAATCGGCGACGCGAGCGGTGCGAGAAGAGCCGGAGCGGCGGTTCCGCGACGGGCGTGCGGCGCACTCGACGAACGGACGGAGAAGCGGTGGCCGAGCAGTCTTCACGGCAGGGCGGAGACCCGGCGGTTTCGGCTCGGGAACCGGAAGCGGTCAAGGCCGACGAGGAAGACCTCGACTTCGAATACGACATGGCCGTGTATGAGGGGGAGTCGTTCACCGGTGAGGCGGTGGAGTATGACCGTGACGGAAAGGTGGTCGCGCTGACGACCTACCGGAACGGCTATGAGCACGGTCCGCAGCGGCAGTGGTTCCCGGACGGGACCCTGCGGGTAGAGGGGACGTCCTCCTGCGGGGTCGGAGCGGTCGGACTCTGGAGGGAGTGGGGCCCGAAGGGAAATCTCGTCGGCGAGAGGGAGTTCAACGAGATGGGATTCATCGTGGCCCTGCGTGAGTGGGACGACGAGGAAAACCTGGTGAAGGACGAGATCCATCCCGGTTCCGTCGAAGAGGCCAGGACGTGGCCGTCCGGGCGGGGGTGAACCGCGGGAGTCCGCGAGGGCGGTCTACCCGACCGGACACGAATCCGGCCGGGGCGAGGCCGGGGCCCGGTCAGGGCTGTTGCGGTCAGGGGATCGCGGTGAGGCCGCTGCGTGAGGTCTCGCGGCCTCTCCTCAGGAGGCCGGGGTGTTCACCGCCTCCCACTGAGGGCACGGGCGGCAGCGGCGTCGGAGGGGAGAAGGTCTCCGCTGGACGTTCTCCCGGGGCACGGACATGCACGACTGTCACGGGGCCCTCGTGTGCACGGACGGGCTGGGACGCTCCACCGGCGACCCGGCAACGGTCATGGCGAGAGCAGCCCGGACGCTGGGCGACTACGCGGAAGGCGGGTGGAGTGTGTCCGGTACGCAGAGTGGGTTTTCCTCGGCATCGGAGCTGATGCGGAACGTTCTCCTGCTTCTCGAAGGCGGGGTTTCCGGTGCGGGGGCCTCCAGGGCGGAAGGGGCGATGGAGTGGATGGCCGATCTGGGGCGTCTGTTCCGGGAGGCCCCTCCGGGGAACGGGGAGTTGCGGGAGTTCAGGAACCGTCTCACCGATCTGCTGGGCCGTGAGCCCAACCTCACCGGTCTGCGGAGGTACCTCCACCAGTGCTCCCTCTACGCGCAGCGTGGCCGTCTCGACGGTTTCGAGAGTGCCTGCTGGATGCGTACGGGGCTGGAGGTGTTGAAGGAGGAGTGCGTCGCCTGGGAGCGTCCCTCCAGCGCGGGTATCCGGGAGGAGTTGGAGGAACTCGAGGAGATCGACGAGATGATCGAGAGAGTTGCGGACGAGGCTCCTCCCGTCGCCGAAGAGGACGTCCCCGGCTGGGTTCCGGAGTCGCACTGGTGGTGGCGGGCACCCGAACAGCAGGGGATGAGCCGGGAGGAGCGGGAGCGGCGGCTCTACTACGAGGCGTACGACTTACTGGATGAATGGGCTGAGAAGCATTGACCGGGCACCCTCCGCAGAGGCGGCCGTAGCAGAGCAGAAGCCGGACGGTTCCGGTCCGGGCCGCCGCGTGCAGCCTTTCGGCCGCCTCCTCCGGATCGGGGGCCGGCCAGGCTGTTCACCATTGTCTCCTCCCGCGGACGGTCCGTGCGGTACGGGGTACTCGGAAGGGAAGGCGGGGCCGTTCGGGAAAAGGCCGGGCGCGGTCCGGAAAAGGTGAACGGAAATCCTCGCGCCGACGTCGAACCGGATGACGGCACGTCTCCGGAAACAGGTCGGGCGCCGTTCTTCCGGCACCGCGGGGGAACTGCGGCCGGTCCGGTGTCGGAGCCGGCGGAAAAGGGCAGGGAATCGGTCGAGTGCCGGGGCCTCCGCCGTTTTCCACAGCCGGACGTTTTCGGGGGATGCTGTTCGCAGCGCCTTATATACAGTACGTGTGGTGCCTGCCCCGCTCAGGTCCCGAGACCACCGAGCCGTCCATCGAAGGGAGTGCTGGTGACCACCCGCATCGTGCACCGGCCAGCACGGACGGTCCACCCGCCCGCGCAGCGCGAGACCCGCAACGTCGAGGCGCCGCCCACCCTGCCCGAGGGGAACGCCCAGGGCAATCCCCTGATGGGCCTGCTGCCCATGGTCGGCATGATGGCCTCGCTGACCATCATGATGGTGCTGCGCAACCCCGCGTTCATGGCACTGGGTGCGGTGGTGCTCGTCGTCGCGCTGCTCGCCGGCGCGGTCATGATCTTCTCCCGGCGCGGCCAGGCCGCCCGGCAGCGCCGCGTCCAGCGCGAGCGGTACCTGGAGTACCTGGAGGAGCTGCGGGAGGAGCTGAGCGAGGAGGAGCAGGAGATCCACGCCCGCGCCCGCCTGCTCAACCCGCCCCCCGAGGCGCTCTACGACATCGTGCGCGACCCCACCCGCCTGTGGGAGCGCCGCCGCAGGGACGACGACTTCCTGCGGGTCCGGGTCGGCGTCGGCCGCATGCCGGGGCAGCCGCTGCGGCTCGCCGAACGCGGCACCGCGCTGGCGCCCACCGACCCGTTCATGCTGTCGGAGGCCCAGGGCGTGATCCGGCGCTTCACCACGCTCCCCGACATGCCGCTCACCGTCCCGCTCGACATGGTCGGCAACGTCAGCGTGGTGGGGGAGCGCGAGGACGTACTGCGCCTGGTGCGGGCGCTGGTCGCCCACTTCAGCGTGTTCCACGCCCCCGAGGACGCGGCGCTGGCGGTGATGCACGGCGAGGACCGGGCCGACGACTGGGCCTGGTTGAAGTGGCTGCCGCAGGTGCTCGACCCGCAGCGGCGCGACGGCGGCGTCCCCGCCCGGCTCGTCGCGCCCACCCCCGCGAAGCTGGGGGCGCTGCTCTCCGACGAGCTCCGCTCCCGCACCGACTTCGCCGCCGAGGTCCGCCGCGGCATGGGCAAGCGCGAGGCGTACCGGATGATGCGCCGACTGCTGGTGGTGCACGACACCCACGGCGGGGTGGCCCACGAGCTGGTGCGCCCCGACGAGGCGGTGGCCCCCGCCGACCTCGGGGTCACCGTGGTCCACCTGGTCGCCGACCAGGTGGACGAGCCCGGGGACGTCAGCATCCGCCTGACCGTCTCCGGCGACCAGGTGCGGGTGGAGGACCTGCGCGCCGAGACGCCGGTGCGCTTCTCCGGCACCGTCGACGACGTTCCCGCCGCCACGCTCGAAGGGCTGGCGCGGATGCTCGCGCCGCTGCGGCTGTCCGCCGAGTCGATCGAGGAGACCGCCGCCGAGGGCGGAAGCGTCGACTTCACCACCCTGATGGGGGTGCCCGACCCGGGGAACATGGAGGTCGAGCGGCTGTGGGCGCCCCGCAGCGAACGCGCGTTCCTGCGGGTGCCCATCGGCGTCGACGACATGGGCCAGCCCGTCATCCTCGACCTCAAGGAGGCGGCGCAGCTCGGCATGGGGCCGCACGGGCTGTGCGTGGGCGCCACCGGCTCCGGCAAGAGCGAGATGCTGCGCACGCTGGTGCTCGCGCTCGCCGCCACGCACCCGCCCGACCGGGTCAGCATGGTGCTGGTCGACTACAAGGGCGGCGCCACGTTCGCGCCGTTCGAGAAACTCCCGCACGTGGCCGGGGTCATCACCAACCTGGAGGACGACGCCGCGCTGATCGAGCGGGTCTACACCAGCCTCTCCGGCGAGGTGCAGCGCCGCCAGCAGGTGCTGCGGGACGCGGGCAACGTGGCCAACATCGGCGACTACACCTACCTGCGCACCCAGAACCCCTCCCTGCCGCCGCTGCCGCACCTGCTGGTGATCATCGACGAGTTCGGCGAGCTGCTCACGGCCCGCCCCGACTTCATCGAGCTGTTCCTGTCGATCGGCCGGATCGGCCGCAGCATCGGCGTGCACCTGCTGCTGTCCAGCCAGCGGATCGAGGGGGGAAAGCTGCGGGGCCTGGACACCTACCTGTCCTACCGGCTGGGGCTGCGCACCTTCTCCGAGGAGGAGAGCCGCACCGTCCTCAACACCCCCGACGCCTTCCACCTCCCGGCGCTGCCCGGCTTCGGCTACCTCAAGGTCGACACCAGCGTCTACCAGCGGTTCAAGGCGGGCTACGTCTCCGGGCCCTACCGTGGGCCGGTCGTCGAGGAGGAGGAGACCCGCAAGGGGCCCCTGCCGGTGCGCAGGTACTCCGCCTACAACACGGGGGACTCCGAGCAGAGGGCGTCGGCGGAGACCGAGGAGGAGCCGATGCCGGAGCGCTCCTCCGGTCCGACGCTGCTGGAGGTGATGGTCGGGCAGCTCGCCCGCCACGGCGAACGGACCCGCGACATCTGGCTGCCGCCCTTGCCGGAGGCGACCACCCTCGACCTGGTCACCGGCCCGGTGCAGATCACCGGGGACGCGATGCGGCTCCCGGTGGACCCCGGGGCGCTGCACGTCCCCGTCGGGCTGCTCGACGACCCGGCGAGGCAGTGGCAAGGGCTGTGGAACATCGACCTGACCGCCTCCGGCGGCCACCTGGCGATCATCGGCGGCCCGCAGACCGGCAAGACGACGCTGCTGCGCACCCTGGTCCTGTCCACCGCGCTCACCCACACGCCCAGCCAGGTGGCGATCTACGCGCTCGACCTGGTCGGCGGCGGCCTCCAGGCGCTGTCCGACCTGCCGCACGTCGGCGGCGTCGCGATCCGGACCGACACCGAGCGGATCCGCCGCACGGTCGAGGAGGTCCGGGACATGCTGGACCGGCGCCAGGAGATCTTCCGGGAACGCGGCATCGACTCCGTCCAGCAGTTGCGGCGGATGCACGCCAGGGGAGAGGTCCCCGAACTGCCGTGCGCCGACGTCGTGCTGTGCATCGACGGGTTCGGCGAGATCCGCAACGACTTCGACGAGATCGAGGACGCGATCTCCGACCTGTTGCAGCGCGGCGGCGGCTACGGCATCCACGTGGTGGCCGCGATGCTGCGCTGGAACGACGTGCGCATCGCCATGCAGGCGAACTTCGGGCAGAAGGTGGAGCTGCGGCTCAACGACGCCTCGGACTCGTCGATCGACCGCAAGCTCGCCGAGACCATCAGCCCCAAGACGCCCGGCCGGGCGCTCACCGACAGCAGACTGTTCGGCCAGATCGCGCTGCCCCGCATCGACGCCAAGCCCAGTGACGAGGACCTGGGCGAGGTCGTGGCGAAGACGTGCCGGGCGATCAGCGGCGCCTGGCGGGGGCCTGTCGCGCCGCCGGTGCGGGTGCTGCCGTACCAGTTGCCGGCCGCGACCCTCCCCGGTCCGGAGGAGACCCGCCTGGTCCCGATCGGCGTGGACGAGCGCGGGTTCGAGCCGGTGCTGCTCGACCTGTTCGACCGCGACCAGAACCTGCTGGTGCTCGGCGACGGGGAGTGCGGCAAGACCAACCTGCTCCGGCTGGTCGCCGAGGGGCTGATGGCCCGCTACGCCCCCGGCGAGATCGTGTTCGCGGTCATGGACCCGCGGCGGACCCTGCGCGACGCGATTCCCGAGCCCTACCTCGGCGGCTACGCCAGCAACCCGCGGGTGTGCGCGGGGCTCTCCGGCGGGGTCGCCAAGGAGCTGGAGGGGCGGATGCCCGACGACACCGACCCCGACTCCCTGGAGAACCAGGGGTCGGTCACCCCCCGCATCGTCGTCCTCGTGGACGACTACGACCTGTTGACCGCGGCGGGGCAGAAACCGCTGTCGCCGTTCGTGCCCTTCGCGGCCAACGGGCGCGACATCGGACTGCACTTCGTGGTGGCGCGCCGGGTCGCGGGCGCCAGCCGCGGCCTGTACGACCCGCTGGTCCAGGCCATCCGGGAGGGCGGCACCGGCGTGGTGCTCATGTCCGGCGACCGGAGCGAGGGGCAGCTCTTCCCCCGGGTGTACGCCAGCGCGCAACCGCCGGGTCGGGGGCTGTGGATCAGGCGCGGCGATGCTCCCCGACTCATCCAGACCGGACTGCTGGAACGCTGACGAGGAGAGACGTTGACCTACGACGTGGTGGCGCTGGTCGAGCAGGCCCCGGACCTGCGGTCCCTGGTCAAGGGGATGGTCGGGGCCGGTCGGGAGCTGAAGGTCAGGGGTGCCGGCGGGGGCGCCGTCATCCAGTTGTGCGACGAGCAGGGCCGCCCCCTGGTGGGGGTGGAGGCCGCGCAGCGGGTCGACGTCCCCGACGAGGTCGAACGGCTGCTGGGGGCGGAGGCCGCACAGCGGGCGCCCGACCCCTGCTGGTGGGTGGAGGCCCGGGCGGTGGACACCGACGAGCGTTCCGTCGCCGTCGCCCACCGGTTCGCCGACGAGATGACGCGGCGGCTCGGCGGCACGGTCTGGTCGTCGCCGCCCCGGCTGCGCCGCCACCTCCGCCAGGACGCCGAACGCCACCCGGCGGTCGCCGTGACGGCAGAGAAGGCGTGGGTGATCGTGCAGGACCGCCCGGTGGTGCCGATGTCCTCCTGGGTGGTGGACGCCTTCGCGGAGTGCGGGAAGAGCGGCCGGGGCCTCCAGGTGGTCACCCCGGCGGACTCCAGGATCACGTTCCCGCTGCGGCTCCTGCTGAACAGTCTGAAGGCCCGCTGGGTGGTGGAGAACCCGTCCGGCGGCCACTACGACGGCTTCTCCGGCGTCCCGCTGGCCTGGAACGACGAGACGGGGTTCGCCCCCGCGCCGGCGCAGGCGGGTGCGGCCGGTCCGGTCACCGGGTTCGCCCGGGGCAGCGGCGGCACGGGCTGCCAGCTCCTCGTCGACCTGAAGGTGCGGCACACCGCCTCCGAGTACCTGACGCTCGGCGGTGCTGCGGAGGCCCTCGCCGAGAGCCTCGGCGGGGCCGCGCCGGCCGCGTGGGGGTTCGGCGAACCGGCCCTGTCCCCGTGGGACCGGTCCGCGCTGACCCGGGAGTGCCGCCGCCGCGCCCCCCGGCCCACCTGGCTGGTCTTCGCCGGGCAGGGGGAGGACGGACGGCGTTTCGTCGGCACCCAGCAGGTGAGGCGGG
>NZ_KQ950180.1:1282811-1284112 GCF_001517975.1 Thermobifida cellulosilytica TB100 | reverse complement strand
GAAGGAGAGCGTCTCCTTCGCGGTCGGCTACGCCGAGGGCGAGGAGCCCGCGCTCGACCGGCTCGCGGAACTCGTGGAGCACTTCGCCGACCAGCAGATCTTGCAGACCATGACGGTGCACCGGCTCGCCGGGCGCGACGACGTCACCTATGCGCCGCACTGGTCGGGGGTGCCGGTCCCGGTGGGGATGGCGGTCGGCGCCGAAGGGGTGGCCCAGATCGGCCGGGAACGCGCGCTCGCCGCCCCCGTGCCGGGGAAGGTGGTCGGCCCGGTGAAGGCGCCGGCGGTGTGGTACCGGGTCGGGGACGGCGTCGACGCGGAGGACTGGCGCGTGCTCGACGGGCTGTTGAAGCACCTGCGCCCCCAGGGGCTCGCCCGGGACTAGCGGGGGTGGGCGGGCGGGCCGTGCCGGACCGGACCGGTCCGCGGTGCTCCGGTGGGCGGACCGGGCGCCCGTTCCTCCGGCCCGGCCCGGGCCGTCAGGGCACCGCGGGCGGGGCTCCCGGTCGGTGCTCTCCCGCCCCGGGGAGGGACAGGCGGTGCACCCGTGGCCGCCGGGCGCGGCGGCCTGCACCACGAGAACGGGCCGCGTCCCCTCCCGCCGGAGCGGAAGAGAGCGCGGCCCGTGCCTTCTCGGACCGGAGTCGGTCACGGAACGTGTGAGGGGCGTTCCGGGACCTGTTCAGGCGCTGTCGGTCATCTCCCTGTCGGCCTCACCTCCTCATCTCGTCGACGATGCGTCCGCGGTCGCCAACTTGCGCTGCCGCGCGCCGCCGCGGTGCAGGACGAACTGGTCGAGGGCCCAGGCGCCGGGGCCGAGGACGGCGATGAGCAGGAACGCCCAACTGTACATGGCGGCGAGTTCGCCGTGGTTGTTGAGCGGCAGGAGGGCGCTGGGCTGGTGGACGACGAAGTAGGCGTAGGCCATGGAGCCGGAGGCCAGGACGGCGCTGCCCCGTGTGAACAGGCCGAGCAGGACGAGGGCGCCGCAGACGAACTGGATCAGGGCGGCCCACCAGCCCGGCCAGGAGGCGAAGTCGACGGCCTGCCCGCTGCCCTGGTTGCCGCCGAGGACGCCGAACAGGGAGGCCAGGCCGTGGCAGAAGAACATGAAGCCCACGACTATGCGGAACAGTGCGAGCACCGGCTCGCGGAAGCGGTCCAGGTTCATGGAGTCACCTCGGAAGGACTAGGGGAGAGGGGAGGAGAGGAGGACGCGGCGGGGCATCCCGAGTCGGGGGAGGGGCGAGTCCCATCCCGGGCCGCGGTTCCCCTGCTCCGTCGGGGGCGCGGGGGGGGGG
>NZ_KQ950180.1:1256810-1281038 GCF_001517975.1 Thermobifida cellulosilytica TB100 | reverse complement strand
CGATCTCGGCGAGGACCTCGCGCACGGTGGGGACCGGGAGGCCGCCGACGTCGATGAGCCCGCGGATCAGCCGGAGTCGGCGCAGGTGCGACTCGGAGTAGCGGACCTGGTTGGCGGCGGTCCGCTCGCCCTCGGGCAGCATCCCCTCCCGCAGGTAGTACTTGATCGTCGGTACGGACACGCCGCTGCGCCGACTCAACTCGCCGATGCGCATCCCTGACTCCTCCGCGTTGCGTTCCCCGGCACCATGCCGATAGCCTGACTATCGATAATCGAATTATCGATAAGGCGTCTATCGAAAACCTCGTGTCCCGTCAGCCTAGCCACGCCGGAAGCAGGAACCGACCATGACCACTGCCGACAGCCTCGCGCCTCCCCGCGGCTCCGGCCGTCGCAGCCGGGCCTCGCTGCCCGTGGCGGCCACCGCCGTCGTCTCCGCCCTCACCGCGCTGTTCATCGTGCCCGTCTACCTCACCCTCGACCCCGACCTCAGCCGGATCGAGCTGCGCCCCGACTCGGCGTTGCACTTCCCCCTCGTCGTCGTCCACGCGGCGACCGGCGGAGTGGCGCTGCTGACCGGGCCGTTCCAGCTCAGCAGGCGGCTGCGCCGCCGCAGGAGCCGGCACCGCTGGATCGGCCGCGTCTACCTGTTCGCCGGGGTGCTGCCCTCCGCGCTCACCGGAATCGGCGCCGCCCTGCTCACCACCAGCGGCCCCGTCTCGGTCCTCGCCTTCCTGCTGCTCGACGTGCTGTGGCTCGCCACGGCCCTGGCCGCCTACCGCGCCGCGCGCACCGGCCGCTACGCCGAGCACCGGGAGTGGATGCTGCGCAACTTCTCCCTCACCTTCGCCGCGGTCACCCTGCGGCTGTGGCTCGGCCTCCTCGTCGCGCTGCAACTGCCCTGGCTGGACTCCTTCTACGGCGGCGACTTCGACCGGCTCTTCGACACCGCCTACTCCCTCAGCCACTGGCTGGCCTGGGTGCCCAACCTGCTGCTCACGGAGGTCTACCTGGCCCGCCGCGCCGCCCGGGAGGCCCGCCGCGCCCTCGCCGGGGCGCAGCAGGCCGCCGTCGGCGCACACGAGTGAGGCCGCGCGCCCGAGCGCACGGCCTCCACCCCACCGTCCGGGCGGGACACCCCGCCCGGACGGCTACACCAGTCCGGCCCGGCGCAGCGCCTCCGCCATCGCTCCCGAGGGCTGCTGCTCACCGCGGCCGCCGCGCTGCCGCCGCTCGCCCCCGCGGCGCTGGCCGCCCCGGTCGCGCCGCTGGTCGTCGGAGCGCCCGCGCTCCCCGCCGCCGCGCCCGCCGACCTCGTCGTCCAGGCGCAGCGTCAACGAGATGCGCCTGCGCCGCACGTCCACGTCCAGCACCTTCACCCGCACGATGTCGCCCGGCTTGACCACGTCCCGCGGGTCCTTGACGAAGCTCTTCGACATCGCCGACACGTGCACCAGGCCGTCCTGGTGCACCCCCACGTCCACGAACGCGCCGAACGCGGCCACGTTCGTGACCACGCCCTCCAGCACCATCCCCGGCTCCAGGTCGGTGATCTCCTCCACGCCCTCCCGGAACGCCGCCGTCTGGAACTCCGGGCGCGGGTCCCGGCCCGGCTTCTCCAGCTCGGCGAGGATGTCGGTGACGGTGGGCAGCCCGAACCGCTCGTCCACGAAGTCCTCGGGGCGCAGCGAGCGCAGCGTCTGCGTGTCGCCGATCAGCGACCGGACGTCCCGGCCCGTCGCCTCCAGGATGCGCCGCACCACCGGGTAGGCCTCCGGGTGGACGCTGGAGGAGTCCAGCGGGTCGTCGCCGCCGGGGATGCGCAGGAAGCCCGCGCACTGCTCGAACGCCTTCGGCCCCAGCCGCGGCACGTCCCGCAACTGGCTGCGGGAGCGGAACGGGCCGTTGGCGTCCCGGTGCGCCACGATGCTCTGCGCCAGCCCGGGGCCGATCCCGGACACCCGGCTGAGCAGCGGCGCCGACGCCGTGTTGACGTCCACCCCGACCGCGTTCACGCAGTCCTCCACGACCGCGTCCAGCGAGCGGGACAGCTTCACCTCGGACACGTCGTGCTGGTACTGGCCCACGCCGATCGACTTCGGGTCGATCTTCACCAGCTCGGCCAGCGGGTCCTGCAACCGCCGCGCGATCGACACCGCGCCGCGCAGCGACACGTCCAGGTCCGGCAGCTCCTGCGAGGCGTAGGCCGACGCCGAGTACACCGACGCGCCCGCCTCCGACACCATCACCTTGGTGAGCTTCAGCTCCGGGTGGCGTCTGATCAGGTCGGCGGCGAGCCGGTCGGTCTCCCGGGACGCGGTGCCGTTGCCGATCGCGACCAGTTGCACGCCGTGCCTGCGCGCCAGCTCCGCCAGCACCGCGATCGACTCGTCCCAGCGGTTGCGCGGCTCGTGCGGGTAGATCGTCGCGGTGTCCACCACCTTGCCGGTGCCGTCCACCACGGCGACCTTCACCCCGGTGCGCAGCCCCGGGTCCAGGCCGATGGTGGGCCGCGTCCCGGCCGGCGCGGCCAGCAGCAGGTCACGCAGGTTGGCGGCGAACACGCGCACCGCCTCGTCCTCGGCGGCCTGCCACAGCCGGGCGCGCAGGTCCAGGTCGAGCCGGACCAGGATGCGGGTGCGCCACGCCCAGCGGACCGTGTCCAGCAGCCAGCGGTCACCGGGACGGCCCCGGTCGGCGATGCCGAAGTGCTGGGCGATGCGGACCTCGTAGCCGCTGCGGACCGTCGGGTCCTCCGGCTCCTCCTCGGGTTCCAGGGTGAGGTCGAGGACCTCCTCCTTCTCCCCGCGGAACAGCGCCAGCACCCGGTGGGAGGGCAGCGTGGTGAAGGCCTCGGCGAACTCGAAGTAGTCGGCGAACTTCGCGCCGGCCTCCTCCTTGCCCTCCCGCACCCGCGACACCAGGCGGCCCCGCTGCCACATGCGCTCCCGCAGTTCACCGATGAGGTCGGCGTCCTCGGTGAACCGCTCCACCAGGATGGCGCGGGCGCCCTCCAGCGCGGCGGCGGCGTCCGCCACGCCCTTCTCCGCGTCGACGTAGGCGGCGGCCTCCGCCTGCGGGTCGCGGGACGGGTCGCCGACGAGCGCGTCGGCCAGCGGCTCCAGTCCGGCCTCGCGCGCGATCTGCGCCTTGGTGCGGCGCTTCGGCTTGTAGGGGAGGTAGACGTCTTCCAGGCGCGCCTTGGAGTCGGCGGCCATGATCGTGGCTTCCAGTTCGGGGGTGAGCTTGCCCTGGGCCTTCACCGACTCCAGGACGGCGGTGCGGCGCTCCTCCAACTCCCGCAGATAGCGCAGACGCTCCTCGAGCGCCCGCAACTGGGCGTCGTCGAGCATCTCGGTGGCTTCCTTGCGGTACCGGGCGATGAACGGCACCGTCGCGCCGCCGTCGAGCAGCTCGACCGCGGCCCGCACCTGCCGTTCGCGCACCCCGAGTTCCTCGGCGATCCGCTGGTGAATAGACGTCGTCACTGTCTGAATCCGCTTTCTCCCTGAGGTGAGACAGGGGCATTGTGCCGCCTGCCCGCGTCCCCGGCGCCGGGGGACCTCACCGGGGGGAGATGCCGGTCGGTACGCGGCGGTGCGCCGACCGGCGCCCGCCGTCCCGCGCACCCGTCCCGGCGCCGGGGTGGATCAGAAGATACCCCCTGGGCCCGACCGCCGCTCCCGCGGACCGCGGGCGGATCGGAGGCGGTCCGCCCGGAAGGCCGGGCGGGGAGGTCAGAGCTCGGCAACGGATCTCACGGATCTCCGGTTACGGAAGCTCTGAACAGGCATGCTGGGTTGTGCGACGTGAGACCCACGAGGGGTGTCCGACGGTGCGACTCTGGAGGTCTGGGTGTTCACAGGGGACGGAGACGGCTGGGTGACGCTGGCCGACGGTTCTCGTCGGTGGGGACTGTACGGGGCCTCGGGGCTGCTGCTGCACAGTGTCGACGAGTCCGGGACCGGTCATGTGCTGTTGCAGCACCGCGCCCCGTGGACCCACCAGGGCGGCACCTGGGGGCTGCCGGGCGGCGCCCGCAACAGCGGGGAGTCGTTGATCGAGGCCGCGCTGCGCGAGTTCACCGAGGAGGTCGAGGGGGAGCTGGGTGTGCTGTCGCTGTTCGGCGTCCACCGCCAGGACTACCAGGTCTGGGCGTTCGACACCGTGCTGGCCGACACCGCCGAGCGGCGCCCCTTCGCCCCCGGCAACTCCGAGAGCCAGAGCATCCGCTGGGTCCCGGTCCACGAGGTGCCGTCGCTGCCGCTCATCCCCGCGTTCGCACAGGTCTGGCCGGAACTCTCCGCGGCCCTGTCCGAACGGCTGCTGCTCGTCGTGGACGCCACCGGCCCGGAGCAGGACAGCGCGCCCGTCGAGCCCCTGCGCGACGGGCTGGCCGCCCTGGTGCGGGCCGGGGTCACCGACGACGTGCTGCCCTCCGGCCTGTCCCTGGCCCCCCTGTACCGGCGCTTCCCCGACGTGCTGGTGGTGGTGGACGCCCGCGCCCGGGTCACCGCCCCCGCGTCCGTCCCGGGCGTGGAGGTGGTGCCGGTCTTCGAGGACGCCGCCGCCGCGATCGCCCGCCTGACCCGCAGGCACGCCGCGCGGGTGCGGGTGGTGGTGGCCAGCGACGACCCGGAGGTGCGCAGCCGGTCGGCCGCCGCGGGCGCCCACCCGGTCCCGGCCTCGTGGGCGAGCGGCCTGGCCACGGCGGGCATGGAGCTGTCGGGCTGACCCGGGTGCTCAGGCGTGCAGCGTCCCCTCACTGACGGTGACCGCCCGCCCGCCGATGTGCACCCGGTCGGGGGCGTCCGCGGGCAGCTCCACGGTGAGGTCGCCGCCGCGCGCCGAGCACTGGACCGCCTCCAGCCGGGTGCGGCCCAGCCGACCCGCCCAGTAGGGGCCGAGCGCGGTGTGCGCGCTGCCGGTCACCGGGTCCTCGGGCACCCCCACCGCGGGGGCGAAGAGCCGTGACACGAAGTCGTGGGACTGCGCGGCGTCGGCGGGAGCGGTCACGGTCACCCCGCGCACGGTGCACCGCTCCACCGCGGCCAGGTCGGGGACGAGCGCGCGCACCGCCGCCTCGTCCGGGTAGACCACGAAGTAGTCGCCCACGTCGCTGAACCCCGCCCACACCGGTTCGCCGCCGAGCGCCGCCAGCAGACCGTCGGGGACCTCCTTCGCGTAGGGCGGGTTGGCGGGGAAGTCCAGCCACAGCATGCCGTCGCGCACGGTGACGGTGAGCACGCCGCTGCGGCTGGTGAAGCGGAACGGCCCGCCCGCGCCGTGCTCCACGAGCACGTGCGCGGCGGCGAGGGTGGCGTGTCCGCACAGGTCCACCTCGGTCCGCGGGGTGAACCAACGCAGCTCGTAGTCGGCGCCGTCGGCGGTCACGGGCCGCACGAACGCGGTCTCGGACAGGTTGAACTCGGCGGCCACCCGCTGCGCCCAGGCGTCGTCGTAGGGCCCGTCGAGGACGAGGACCGCGGCGGGATTGCCCCGGAAGGGCTGGTCGGTGAAGGCGTCCACCACGTGGAAACGGTGCATGCGGCCCAGCATAGGAGGGCCTGCGGAGGGCGCCGGGGCGCGGCCGGAACGGACCGGGACGGGTGTTTCCGCCCTCCTACACTGAACGGCATGCGTGAGCGGTGGCCTGGTCGCGCCGGCCGTCCGGTTCCCCGGGCGGCGTGGGCGGCCGACCTCGTGCTGTGGGCGGTGCTGACCGGGGTGCTGGCGGCGGAGCTCGCCGGCGTCCGTGCCGCGCCGACCGCCGAGACCGCCGTCATGGCGCTGCTGCTGGCGGTCGCGTTCGGAGTCCGGCGGAAACGTCCCCTCACCGCGCTCGGACTCACCGTCGGCGCGGGGGTGCTGCACAGCGCGGCCGTCGCCGTCGGCATGGTCGACGTCTTCACCCCGACCTACGTGCTGCCCAGCGTCGTGCTGGCGTTCCTCGCGGGACGGCGGGACGGCAGGGCCGCCCCCGTCGTCGTCCTGACCGTCACCGCGGCGCTGACGATGCTGTCGGCGCTCGGGGCGGCGTGGGCCTCCGACGGGGATCCGCGTGCGGCGCTGACCGGGCTCACCGACTGGGCCGGGGGCGTGCTCGTGCTGATCGCCGCCGTCGTGGCGCCGTGGCTGCTGGGCCGGTACCAGAAGCGGCACGCGCAGTGGCGCACGGCCGGCTGGGAGATCGCCGCACGGATGGAACGGGCCCGTGCCGGTGACGCCGAACGGGCCCGACTGCGCGAGCGGTCCCGCATCGCCACCGAGATGCACGACTCCCTGGGACACGACCTCGCCCTGATCGCGGTGCGCGCCGCGGCCCTGGAGATGACCTCCGAGGAGGAGGGGACGCGGGCCGCCGCGTCCGAACTCCGCGTCGCGGCGCACCAGGCCACCCTGCGGCTGCGTGAGATCATCGGCGTGCTGCGCGGAGAGGACGGGACGCCCGCCGCCGAACCGGCCGCCGAGACCGCCGCCGACGTCGTGGCGCGGGCCGTGGACGCGGGGATGCCGGTCCGCCTCGTCCGGGAGGGCCCCGACCCGGATCCGGCGACCCCCGCGGGCCGGGCCGTCCACCGTGTCGTCCAGGAGGCGTTGACCAACGCCGCCCGGCACGCCCCCGGAGCGCGCGTGGAGGTGCGGATCGTCCGGGAGGACGGCACGACCACCGTGCGGGTCGCCGACACCGGGGGATTCGGCGCCGGTGCGGCGGGCAACGGCTCCGGACTGGCCGGGCTGCGCGCCCTCGTCGAGGGGATGGGCGGCGCGTTCGAGGCCGGTCCCGACCGGTGCGCCGGGGCGGCGGGCGGTTTCACCGTGACCGCGCGGATCCCCGAGACCGCGGACGCCGGCGGCGCCACCGCGCCTGCCGAGGAGCCCGCCGGGGAGGCGACGGAGACGGCGCGCCACTGGAACCGGATGCGGGACAGTGCCCGGCGCCGGTTGGCGGCGGCGCTGGTCGTGCCGTCGGGGCTGGCCGTGGCCGTCACCGTGCTCGGCTTCCTCACCCTGTGGTACGCCGAGGCCAACACCGTGCTGCCCCGCGCCGACTACGACCGGCTGCGCGTCGGCGCGGACCGGGCCGCCGTGGAGCAGCGGCTGCCGCGGTTCGACCACCGTCCCGGCCCGATCCCCGGGGAGCCCCCGGCCCCGCCCGGCGCCGACTGCCGCTACTACCTGACCGAGGGGAGCGGCGGCCGGACACCGCTGTACCGGCTGTGCTTCGCGGGAGGGGTCCTGGTGGACAAGGACGTGGTCGCCCGGGAGTGAGCCGCCGGGCGGATAGGCTTGCCGACGGTTCGACGGACGCTACGGGGACGGGAACAGGCGTGATCCGGATCGTGCTCGCCGACGACGAACGGATGGTCCGCGCGGGGATCCGCGCGATCCTCACGGCCGCCCCGGGCTTCCAGGTGGTCGGCGAGGCCGCCGACGGGGCCGAGGCGGTCGAACTGGTCCGCGCCCACCGCCCCGACATCGCCCTGCTGGACGTGCGGATGCCGGGAGTCGACGGACTGGCCGCCACGGCCGCCATCACGGCCGAGTTCCCCGACACCGCGGTGGTCATCCTCACCACCTTCTCCGAGGACGCCTACATCGCGGGAGCGCTGGGCGGCGGCGCCTCCGGGTTCGTGCTCAAGACCGGCGACCCCCGGGAGCTGGTCGCCGGGCTGCGGGCGGTCGCGGACGGCGGCGCCTACCTGTCACCGGAGGTGGCGCACCGCATCATCGCCGAACTCGGCACCACCGGCGCCGGCGGCCGGATGTCGCGCGGAGCGGCCGCCCGGCAGCGGATCGAGCGGCTGACGGCCCGCGAACGCGAGGTGCTCGCCCTCGTCGGGGAAGGACTGTCCAACGAGGAGATCGCCGCCCGGCTCGGGATCGCCGCGGGCACCGTCAAGGTGCACGTGGGCTCCGTCCTCACCCGTCTGGAGGTCCGCAACCGGGTCCAGGCGGCGGTCCTCGCCTACGAGGCGGGCCTGGTCGCGGGCGGCCCGTGGTGAGCGGGTGACGATCGGGGGAGGACTCGGTTGACGTTCGGCCGATGCGCTCGGGCCGCGCAACGGCGATGCTCCCGGACATGGTGACGAAGCAATGGTTCTCCACCCACCGCGGCCGGCTCCTGGCCTACGGGGCGGCGGCCGCCGCCCTGGCGGTGTGCTGCTCCCTTCCTCCCGCGGTCGCCGCGCTCACCGCACCCGACCCGGTCCGGCTGGCCCCGCCCGAGCCCACCGGTCCCCACGCCGTCGGCCGGGTCGACCTGCACCTGGTCGACGAGGACCGCGGCCACCCCTGGGCGGAGGGGGTCGAGCAGCGGGAGCTGATGGTGACGCTGTGGTACCCGGCCGAGGACGACGGCGGCGAGCGGGCGCGCTACGTGCCCGACGCGGTGGCCGACGTCCTCGCGGGACAACTGGAGCAGGTGGGCCTGTCCCGCGGCGCCGTCGACTTCGCGGGCTCGTCCACCAACGCCGTGGACGGGGCCGGCGTCGCCGCCGACGCGGGACCGCTGCCGGTCCTGCTGTACTCGCCCGGGTTCAACCAGTCCCGCCACCAGGCCACCGCGCACCTGGAGGAGCTGGCCAGCCAGGGGTACGCGGTGGCGGCCGTGGACCACCCCCACGAGACCTCGGCGGTGGAGTTCCCCGACGGCCGCGTGGTGCGGGACAGCGTTCCCGGCGGCGACGCGCCGACGCTGCGGTCCGCGCTCCGGACGCGGGTGGCCGACCTCCGCCTCGTCCTGGACGCCGTGACGGAGCTCGCCGGCGGCGGCAACCCCGACGCCGGCGGGCGGACGCTGCCCGAAGGACTGGGCGAGGCCCTGGACCCGGAGCGGGTCGGCGTGTTCGGTCACTCCGCGGGCGGGCTCGCCGCCGCCGAGGTGATGCTCGACGACGACCGCGTCGACGCGGGCGCCGACCTCGACGGCAGCATCGCCTACCACATCGGCGACGAGGACTGGGCCGAGGCCGCGCTGCGCGGCGTGGACCGGCCGTTCCTGCTGTTCGGCGCGGGTCGCAGCGGACCGGAGGGCAAGCCGCACACCAGCCGGGACGCCCCCGACTGGCGGATGTTCCGAGAGGCGTCCACCGGCCCGGTGCTGGAACTGCACCTGCCGGAGGGGGAGCACATGAGCTTCACGGACCTGCAGTGGCAGGTCCCGCAGCTTCAGGAGGGGCTCCGGCCCGGCGGCCCGGCCTGGGAGGACACGGTCGAGGGCGCGGTGGGCGCCGTCGACCCCGACCGGAGCGTGGCCGCGCAGCGCGCCTACCTCACCGCCTTCTTCGACGAGCACCTGCGGGGCGTGGAACGGCCGCTCCTGGACGGCCCCTCCTCCGAGCATCCCGACGTCGTGTTCGTCGACTGAGCGACCGGGACGGCCCCCGCCCCCGCGCCGGGGCCGTCCCGGTCAGGCGTCGCGGGCGCACAGCTCCGCGTAGCCGACGCACTGCGCCGCGACCGCCCAGCCCAGCACCGTCCACAGGTTCACCGCCCCGTCGTGGGGCGCGGTGTAGAAGCCGACGTCCCCGGAGGCGTAGAACTCGATCCCCGCGAGTCCGGGCAGGCAGGCGGCGAGGTCGTTCAGCCACTGCGTCTGGCTGAGCTGCAACACCAGCGGCAGTCCGAGCAGCAGCAGGAAACCGGCGGCGAGGGTGCCCGCGGTGCCGCGCAGTGCCGTGCCGAGCCCCGTGAACAGCACCGCGAGCAGGGCCATGCACACGCCCGCGCCCAGGACCGTGTGCGCGGCGCGGCCCGGGTCGGGGGACACGTGGCCGCCGACCAGCAGCCACAGCACCCCGAGGCCCAGCGCCGCCGTGCCGGCGCCCGCGGTGAAGGAGAGCCCGGCCGTGACCGCGGTGCGCGCCGCGAGGAGTACGCCGCGGCGCGGCACGGCCAGCAGGGTGGCGGTGATGCCGCCGTTGGCGTACTCGTTGGTGGCCGCGAGCGCGGCCAGCGTGAGGACGACGAACTGCACCAGGTAGAACACGCCGTGGGAGACGGTCCGGGAGTAGGAGAAGCCGGCCGCGGAGTCGGGGTCCTCGGCGATGCGGTCGGCCGCCGAGGCCCCCATGAAGAGGGCGAACAGGGCCATTCCGAGGACTCCCAGGCCCAGGCACCACCAGGTGGTGCGCACAGAGGCCAGCTTGGTCCACTCCATGGCCGCGGCTCGGGCGAGGGCACGCCGGGCCGGCACGGTCGGGGAGGTCACCGGTCCCCTTTCCGGGCGGTGCGGCCGTGCGCGGCGGCACGGCTCCGCGGCGGTGCGGCCCGGTGGCGGACCTCGGCCCCGGTGAGGTCGAGGTAGACCTGTTCCAGTGACGCCTCCTCGCGGTACAGGGCGTGCACGCGCGCCCCGGCGGCGTGGGCGGCGTCGCCGACCTCCTCCGGGGTCGCCCCCCGCACCAGCAGCACGCCGTCGGCGCCGGGAGCCACCCTGACCGGTCCCCGGGGGGACCGGCGGAGCTGTTCGACGAGCGGGGCGGGGTCGGGGGTGCGCACCACGACGCGGGGGTCCGACCAGGAGGCGATCAGCTCCGCCGTGGGCGCGTCGGCGACGAGCCGGCCGCCGCCGACCACCACGAGCCGGTTGGCCACGAGCTGCATCTCGCTCATCAGGTGGCTGGACACGAACACGGTCCGGCCTTCGTCGGCGAGGGCGCGCACCAGGCCGCGCACCCAGCGGACCCCGTCCAGGTCGAGCCCGTTGAGCGGCTCGTCGAGGACGAGGACGCCGGGGTCGCCCAGGAGGGCGGCGGCGATGCCCAGCCGCTGCCGCATCCCCAGCGAGAATCCGCCGATCCGGCGGTCGGCGACGTCGGACAGCCCGACCTCGTCCAGCACGTCGGCCACGCGGCGGCGGGGAATCCCGCCACCGCGCGCGAGGGCGAGGAGGTGGGCGCGGGCGCTGCGCCCCGGATGCCCGGCCGAGGCGTCGAGCAGCGCCCCGACCTGCCGCGCGGGCTGCGGGAGCTGGACGTAGCGGCGGCCGTTCACCAGGGCCTCGCCCGAGGTGGGCCGGTCCAGTCCCAGCAGCAGCCGCAGGGTCGTGGACTTCCCGGCGCCGTTGGGGCCGAGGAATCCGGTGACCAGGCCGGGGCGGACGTCGAAGGTGAGGGAGTCCACCGCGGTGGTCCCGCCGTAGCGTTTGGTGAGTTCACGCGCTGTGAGCACTGCTGCACCGTTCCGGTTCGGGAAGCTCTGACATGCCGACGGTAGGCGGCGGGGCCGGGGCGGCACATCGGCGTTTCGTGTGCGGCGCGCTATGCCCAAAGGTGTAGTCGCCGGTGGAACCGTTGTCGGGACGTGAACTGTCGAAGGGGATGAACGGGCACTTTTCCCCGGTCCGGTTCGTTGTCGGAGCGGGCCGGGACAACCAGGTCGACGACCGTTTCCGCCCCTACCGCGAAGGTTCAGGGGGAAGTCAGGGTCGATGCCCGATGTGACCCGGATCGTTTCGGGGCATGGTGGAAGACGAGAACGTCCGGGCCGTACCGTCCGGACCGCGCACGACGGACTTGGAGCAGACATGACGCTGGAGCGCGGCAACGCATTCACTCCCGTCGCCTCGGCGACGCTGATCTGGCCGTGGCGCAGCTCCGTGATCGCGGGCGGCGTGACCGGGGCCATCTCCCTCCTGACGAACCTGAGCGCGGGGGTGCTCGACGCGCTGGGCAGCGGCTTCGGCACCGCGGCCTTCTTCTTCGCTCTGGTGGGCGGTGCGGTCGGCCTCCTGGGCAGCAGGGGCGACCGGCGGGCCCGCCGGTACGCGGCCCAGTACCCGTGGCGGTTCGCCGCGGTTCCCGCCGCGCTGGGCGGCGCCGGTGTGGCGGTGGGCGGCCTGCTCAGCGGCGGACTGCTCTTCGCGATCATGGGCGGTGCCGCCAGCGCGGCCGTCATCTGGGTCATCCTGGGGATCGTCGCCATGGTGGTGGGCAACAGGAAGTAGTCTCTTGGACGACACCTGACAACCTGGGCGGTTGACAGGACCGCCGCCGATCTTCACCGCTCCGGGGGACGCACGCCCCGGAGCGGTTTTTGACCGCCACCCGCTCGGGGAACGGAGCTGTGCCTATGGCGTCTGACGCACGGGAACGCACCGGGGGAGACGCCCGGAGGAAGATGATCGAACGGGTCCGCGGACTCCTGCGCATGGCCGAGGACCCCGCGGTCACCGACGCCGAGAGCCAGGCGTTCACCGCCAAGGCCGCCGAGCTGATGACCCGCCACGCGATCGCCGAGGCCGAGGCGCGGGCACAGCGCGGTGAGGGGGTCGAGGAGATCACCCGGATGGACTTCCCCGTCTCCGGCGTCGGCGGCCACGGCAAGGCCCGCGTCAAGGCGCTCGCGGCGATCGCGTCCGCCTACGGCTGCCAGTCGGCGGTGCGCGGCAACACCTCCGCCAACACCGACCGGACGCTGATCATCGTGGGCACGGCCACCGCGCTGGACTCGCTGCGGGTGCTGCTGCCGTCCATCAGCATGCAGATGGAGTCCTCGGCCCGCTCCTCCGCCCGTGAGCACATCGCCAACCTGCGCGAGCTGCGCAACTACGACCGGTCCGCGCTGGCCACCGAGCGCAACCGGTTCTACCGGTCGTTCATCCGCGCCTACGGGGCGGCGGTCGCCGAACGCATCCGCGAGTTCCGCACCCGGCTGGCGGAGAACGCCGGACGCGGCGGGGACGGCGCCGGGGAGCCGGATACTCCGACCACGGGAACGGAACTGGTGCTGCGCACCGACGTCGACCGGGTGCAGGAGGAGTTCGAGCGCCGCTTTCCGAAACTGCGGCCCACCCGCCCCGAGCGCACCCACCACCGGGCCGGGTACCGTGCGGGCTACCTGCGGGGACGCAAGGCCGAACTGGGCATGGAGACCGCGGTGGGCCGGGGGCGGAGCAACTCGCTGCCCGGCCGGGCGGAGGCCGACTGACCGGGCGGTACGGCAACTCCGCCTCTGGTTTTCCGCCCTTTTTCCCCAGGGCCGGAAACGGTTGTCCCCAGCTTCTCAAAGGCTGTGGATAAACCTGTGGAAATCTGTGGATAACTTGGTCCACAACGGCGCGGCCGACGGTGGACGCCCTGTGGACCGGGAAGGGGAACTCCGACGACGCTCCTGCTCAGGAGGGGAAGAGGATGCCCAGGACCGCGCTTCTCCAGGAATTCCGAAACCACCGGATCGCGCTGCTCACCACCTATCTCGACAACGGCCTGACCCCGATCCACACGCCGGTGGGCATCGCCCTGGACGGCGACCGCCTGCTCTTCCGGGTCGGCAAGAATTCCGGAACGGCCGCGAGAATGGCCGATTACCCCTTCGTTGACCTGCGCACATGCACGCTCCGCGGGGAGCCGGTCGGCACCCCGGTGCGCGGCCGAGTCCGACCACTCTCCGACGACGAGGCCAGGGAGGCGGCCCGGCTGCTCGCCCGCCGCAATCCCATGCTGCAACGCTGGGCGATGCCCCTGTCCTACCGGCTGCTGCGCCACGAACCCGCCCACTACGAGCTCCGCCTGCTTGTGGACGACCCTGTGGAAAGCATGGAGGGCTGGCCCGACTGACCAGCCCTCCAGAAGCGTCCGCTCCCGCTTTTCGGACAGGTTGTCCACAAACTGTGGACGGCCTGTCCGGCGGGGTCCGCTACTTGATCAGGCCCAGCTTGCGGACGGCGTCGCGCTCCTCCTCCAGCTCGCGCACGGAGGCGTCGATGCGCTCGCGGGAGAACTCGTTGATCTCCAGGCCCTGCACGATCTCCCAGGAGCCGTTGCGGGACACCGCCGGGAACGAGGAGATCAGGCCCTCCGGCACGCCGTAGGAGCCGTCCGACGGCAGCGCCACCGACGTCCAGTCGCCCTCCGGGGTGCCGTTCACCCAGTCGTAGACGTGGTCGATCGCGGCGTTGGCGGCCGACGCGGCCGAGGAGGCGCCGCGGGCCTCGATGATCGCCGCGCCGCGCTTGGCGACGGTCGGGATGAACGTGTCGCGCAGCCACTCCTCGTCGTTGACGGCCTCGGCGGCGTTGCGGCCGTTGACCTCGGCGTGGAAGATGTCCGGGTACTGGGTGGCGGAGTGGTTGCCCCAGATCGTCATCTTCTTGATGTCGCTGACGCCCACGTTCAGCTTCGCCGCGAGCTGCGACAGCGCGCGGTTGTGGTCGAGGCGGGTCATCGCGGTGAACCGCTCGGCCGGGATGTCCGGGGCGTGCGCCTGCGCGATCAGGGCGTTGGTGTTGGCCGGGTTGCCCACGACGAGGACGCGCACGTCGTCGGCCGCGCCCGCGTTGATGGCCTCACCCTGCGGCCCGAAGATACCGCCGTTGGCCTCCAGCAGGTCGCCGCGCTCCATGCCCTTGGTGCGGGGGCGGGCGCCGACCAGCAGGGCCACGTTCACGCCGTCGAACGCCTTGCGGGGGTCGTCGAAGATGTCGATCCCGGCGAGCAGCGGGAACGCGCAGTCGTCGAGCTCCATCGCGGTGCCCTCGGCCGCCTTGACCGCCTGCGGGATCTCCAGCAGCCGCAGCTTGACCGGGGTGTCCGCGCCGAGGAGCTGGCCCGAGGCGATCCGGAACAGCAGGGCGTAGCCGATCTGTCCGGCCGCGCCGGTGACAGTGACGTTGACTGGGGCCTTGGCCATGGCTTGTCTCTCCTGGTCGCTCGGAAGTGTGCGGGAACGGCGCGAGCCGGTGGGCGTCGAACGCCGCAACCCCGCCCGAATCGTCTTGCGCCCAGTCTTCCAACTAGGTCCGGGGGTGCTGCGGACCACCCCCGGTTTGCGGCCCCCTGTGTCGCCCCGGCCGGGCTGCCCCGCCCGGCCCGCTCACACCCGCAGCGGCATCACCAGGTAGCGGAAGTCCGGCCTGCCCCCCTCCTCGGCGGGCGCGCCGGTGATGACCGCCGGCCGGGTGGGACCCACGAAGCTGAGCAGCGCGGTCTCCGACTCCACGCCCGTCAGGCCGTCCAGCAGGTACTGCGGGTTGAACGCGATGCGCATCGGCTCGCCCTCGAACTTGACGTCCAGGACCTCCAGCGCCTGGGCGTCCTCGCCCGACCCCGCCTCCAGCACCACCTCCGAGGAGCTGAAGGACAGCCGCAGCGGGGTGCTGCGGTCGGCGACCAGCGCCACCCGCCGCACCGACTCGACCAGGGAGGCCACCGCGACCTCCGCGCGGGCCGCGACCTCCTCGGGGAACCGCGACTCGTAGCTGATGAAGTCGCTGTCGATCAGCCGCGTGGTGGTGCGCTTCCCGGCGTGCTCGAAGCCGATCATGCCCTCGCCCGCCGTCGAGCCGTCGGCCGCGGACAGCGCGATGCCGACGGTGCCGCCCGCCAGGCTCCGGGCGAACTCGCCGAGAGTGCGGGCCGGGACCAGGGCGGAGGCGTCGATGCCGGGCTGCTCCGGCTGCCACCACAGCTCGCGCACCGCGATCCGGTAGCGGTCGGTGGCGGCCAGCAGGACCGCGTCGCCCCGGAAGGTGAGGTTCACCCCGGTGAGCATGGGCAGCGTGTCGTCGCGGCTGGTGGACGGCAGCACCTGGCGCACCGCCGTGGCGAACGCGTCGGCGGGCGCCGAACCGACGGCGTGCGGCATCGGCGGCAGCGTCGGGTAGTCCTCCAGCGGCAGGGTGAGCAGCGTGAACCTCGCGCTGCCGCAGGTGAGGAGGGCGCGCGAGCCCTCCACGCGCAGCCCCACCGGGTGCGGCGGCAGGTTGCGCACGATCTCGGCGAGCAGCCGCCCCGACACCAGGACGCTGCCGGCCTCCTCCACCTGCACGTCCACGGAGGCGCGGGCGGAGACCTCGTAGTCGAACCCCGACAGGTGCAGCGTGCCCGAGGCGGCGTCGGCGATGTCGAGGCGCATCCCGGCGAGCACGGGCACGGCGGGCCGGGCGGGCAGTGCCCGCGCCGTCCAGGTGATGGCGTCCGCGAAGGCGTCGCGGTCGGCTCGGAATCTCACTGCGGCCTCCCCCGTCCGGTGTTCCGGCGTCGAAGAGGACCCTACCCAGGGGGTACGACAATCTCGGCGGGTTTCCCCAGGTTGTGGACAGTTTCCGGGCGGCCCGCCCGATCCGGGGCCCGCAGTCCGCGCCCGCCGAACGCCCGCTGCGCCCCCGTCGGCGGCGCGGGAGCCGTGGGCAGCGCAGGCGGGCCCGGGGCCGGACTCCGTACCGAAACCGGGGTGCGCTGGGCTCACGCGGGGCCGTACCGTCAGCGGTGCCCAGGGCACTAGCCCTGCCGAAGTGAAGGCGGCAGCCATCCGGACGGTCGGTGGGCCGCCTTTCGCGCGTCCGGGACAGCGGTCCGGCCGGAGGCTCGACCGGGGAGGGCACGGCCGGATGCCGGGAGCCTTCCCCTACGGTCCCGGACGGCTCCGCGCGACCGGTCCCGTCGAGGGCACGGGCGCAGACATGACCGACAGGCCACCCTTCGGGGTGCTCTCCGGCGTCCCCGGAAACCCGGCCCCCTGGAATCATCGGAACTCCCACCCGAACCAGAGGACAGGAGAGGCACGTGACCGAGCAGCTCGCTCCCATGCCCGAGGACTGGCAGCGCGCCCTCGCCGTCGTCGCCCACCCCGACGACCTGGAGTACGGGGCCGCCGCGGCCATCGCCGCCTGGACCGACGCAGGCAAGGAGGTCGCCTACCTGCTGGCCACCCGGGGCGAGGCGGGCATCGACGGCATCAGTCCGGCCGAGGCGGCCCCCCTGCGGGAGCGCGAGCAGATCGCCAGCGCCGCCGTGGTCGGCGTCACCACCGTCGAGTTCCTCGACCACCGCGACGGCGTCATCGAGTACGGTCCGGCGCTGCGCCGCGACATCGCCGCGGCGATCCGGCGGCACCGCCCCGAACTCGTCGTCACCCTCAACCACCGCGACACCTTCGGCGACACCTTCTGGAACACCCCCGACCACAAGGCCGTGGGCCGGGCCACGCTGGACGCCGCCGCCGACGCGGGCAACCGGTGGATCTTCCCGGAGCTCGTCGAGCAGGGCCTGCAACCGTGGGACGGAGTGCGCTGGGTGGCGGTCGCGGCCTCCCCGAGGCCCACCCACGCCGTGGACGCCACCGCGGGCTACGAACGCGCGGTCCGCTCCCTGCTGGAGCACCGTGCCTACATCGAGGGCCTCACCGACGAGGACCCGGAGACCTACGCGCGGTCCTTCCTCGACGAGATGCTGTCCGCGAACGCCGCCTCCTTCGGCGGGCGTCCGGCGGTCACCTTCGAGGTCTTCCCGCGCTGAACCGGCATGATCTTGACAGAAAAGGGCCATGATCTGCGGTTTCACGCCCATTCGCGTCAAGATCATCGTGGTCGGTGCCGGGCTGGCGACCTGTTCGGGTCCCCTGGAGCGGGTGGGCTCGGCGGCGATATGAGCAAGGCCCTGACGGGATTCCGTCGGGGCCTTTTCGCTGTGGTCCTACAGTTCGCTGTTGCGTACCGCGTCCAGGAACGCGGCCCACTCCCGGCCGGGGATGACCAGGTGGCCGAGGTGGGGGTTCTGGGAGTCACGCACCGCAGCGGCGGGTCTCTCGGGGATGGTGGCGACCTCGACGCAGTTCTGTGGGTTGGAGTAGGAGGACTTGCGGAACTTCAGCTCGGGCGAGCCCATCGCGGGGTCTCCTTTCAGGTGATCAGTCCCCGTAGGTAGCCGGAGACGTCATCGGGGTCGAGCGCCTTGGCGACCAACCGGTCGTGGTACTTGCGGTAGCGTTCCAGCTCTTCGTCCTTGACCAGGTACAGACCGTCAACGTCGGCCTCGATGAAGACGATGCCCTCGCTGCTGGAGGCATAGCCGAGGATCGTGAAGGCACCTCCCATACCGGGGTGGAAGCCCGCCGAGGTCGGGAGAACCTGGATGGTGATGTTCGGCCGGTCGGCCATGTTCAGCAGATGCTCGATCTGGTGATGTGCCAACTCCCGATCGTGGGCGATCAGCAGTTCCAGGGCGTGCTGTCCGATGATCGCCCACACGTCGGGCGCGTCGGGGCGTTCCAGGATTTCCTGCCGCTTCGTCCGTGCCTCCACCATGCGGTCGATCGCGGCGGGGTCGCGGATGAGTGTGGCCTGGGAGATTGCGGCCATGTAGTCGGTGGTTTGCAGCAGGCCGGGAATATAGGCGGGTTCATAGCTGCGCACGCTGGAGGCCCCAGACTCCAACGAGGCGTAGGCGCCGGTGAGCACATCGTCGTAGTCAGCCCACCAGTCGCGGCGGCGAGACTTGCGGGCCAGGTCGAGGATGGCGTCGCGTTCGGGGCCGGTGACTCCGTAGAGGCCGAGCATCAACCCGATGTCGGACACGGCCGGATGTTTGGTGCGGCCGGTTTCCACATTCGAGATTTTCGTCTCGGACCACTCCAGTGCTTCCGCTACCTGGCTGATGGTCATGCCTGCTGCGAGACGGCGGGCGCGCATCTGCACTGACAGCTCACGTCGGACCTGTGGTGCCTTGTGCATGTGGTCCTCTCCCCTCTCGCGTCGAGGAGATGGTATCGCCGAGGGGTCTGATCTGGACATTCGTGACTTTCTGATCAGGATATTCGTCTCAAGAATCTTGCCATAAGACCTGCGATTCGAAATTTTCGATCACAAGATGGTAGTGCTCATCATCCGCTGCCGCCCTTGTCCAGCGGCTCTCGCTTCTGGGAGGTTTCGTGCGCGTCCTGCTGTTCTGGTTGTTACTGCCCCTGGTCCTGCTGGCCGAGCTCGCCAGCCCGCCCCCGCGACCGCCCCGGCGTCGGCCGGTGGTGCACCGGCCGCGGCATGCCGCGCCGCCGCCTCGGCAGGCGCGGGCCCTCCCACCCCGCATCCCGAACTACCCGGTGTTCGCCGCCTGTGCGCGCCGGTACTCCGCACTGTGGGAGATCACCTACACCCACGCCTCCCCCTGCCCGTATGTGGCGCGCAACCGGGTGACCGGCAGCACGGTGGCGGTGGACGACGTGGACCTGCTCGACCACATCCTGGCCACCTACGAACACCCCGACCCCGTGCGCGGCTACTACGGCCAACAAGCCCGCGGGCGTGTGCGCACCTACCTGGACAGCCACCCGCACGGGGGCCGGTGATGGCCGACTACACCCTCACCCCTGATCAGGTGGCGCTGCTGGCCGACGGGCGTGCCCGCGTCGAAGACCACGACCAGGGCCTGGCCGTGGTGCTGGGCACCGACCGGCTCATCCTGCCGATCCACGACGTGTCCACCACGGTGACCGCGCTGGCCAACCTCGACAGCCTGCTCGGCGCAGCCCTGTCGGCGGTCGCCCTGTACCGGCGCACCCGCCCCTGGAGTGGTCCGTCTCGTGGGGAGGCGGCTCGGTGACCGTGGCCTTCACCACCCTGCCCGGCCTGCCCGCCAGCGTGGCCGCCGCCCGAAGGTTCGTCACCGGCGTACTGCACGCCTGCCCCGAGACCACCGCCCCCGACGAGGTGGTGGACCGGGCCGCACTGCTCACCTCCGAGCTGGCCACCAACGCGCTGCGCCACACCCGCTCCGGCGACCCCGGTGAAACCTTCACCGTCCACCTCACCGTGGACGCCTACGGGCTGCGCACCGAGGTCCACACCCGCGTCCCGCGCCAATGGCAGACCTTCCCACACATCGCCGCGCCCACCGACCCGTTCGCCGAGCACGGCCGCGGCCTGCTGCTGGTCGACCAGCTCGCCACCACCTGGGGCACCCTGGCCCCCTGGCAGCACGGCGTCTACTTCCACCTCACCTGGACCACCAACCCGCCCAACCACACCACCTAACCCCCGCAAAACGCGGCGGCCATGCCCCCAGAGCCAGAATCGGCGTGGCCGATGGCCCTGGGGACATGGCCGCCGCAGGTCAAGCCCGGACCTTCCCCGGCCTGCAGCCGTCCGCCGGACCACGTGCACCCACCAGTCGACACCGGGGGAAGAGCACGCCGCCACGGTGCCGAGATCACCGCTGATCATGCGGTCGCGCGTCTTCGCCCCCGGTGGGTTACCATCGCTTGGAGGACTCGTGGTCCCTGGAGGGTTCGCATAGCGGCCGAGTGCAACGCTCTTGAAAAGCGTAAGGTCGGTGACCCGGCCTCGTGGGTTCAAATCCCACACCCTCCGCGTGACGCACCGGGCTCCCCTCCACGGGCGTGGAGGGGAGCCCGGTGTTCTGCTCGGCCGCGGTCAGAGCCGGTCGAGACGGTCGGCGCGGCCGCTCAGCCGAGCCGCTGGCGCAGCGCCTCGTACTCGTCCCACAGCTCGTCGGGCAGGTGCTCGCCGAAGGACTTGAAGAACTCGGGGACCAGGTCGGCCTCCTGCCGCCAGACGTCCCGGTCCACCGACCGCAGCAGCTCCAGGTCCTCCTCCGACAGGTCCAGGCCCGTGGTGTCGAGCGCCCCCGGCGCCGGAACCCGGCCGATGGGGGTGTCCTCGGCCTCGGCGGTGCCGTCCAGACGCTCGATGATCCACTTCAGCACGCGGCTGTTCTCGCCGAAGCCCGGCCAGACGAACTTGCCCTCGGCGTTCTTGCGGAACCAGTTCACGTAGTAGATCCGCGGCAGCTTCTCCGGGTCGGCCTGCTTGCCGATCTTCAGCCAGTGGCCGAAGTAGTCGCCCATGTTGTAGCCGCAGAACGGCAGCATCGCGAAGGGGTCGCGGCGCAGCTCGCCGACCTTCCCCTCGGCCGCGGCGGTGCGCTCGGAGGCCACGTTCGCGCCCAGGTAGACGCCGTGCTGCCAGTCGAACGCCTCGACGACCAGGGGCACCGCGGAGGCGCGGCGGCCGCCGAACAGGATCACCGAGATCGGCACGCCGTTGGGGTCCTCCCACTCGGGCGCGATGGTGGGCGCCTGGGAGGCGGGGGTGGTGAAGCGGGCGTTCGGGTGCGCGGCGGGCTCGTCGGAGTCCGGCGTCCAGTCGCGGCCCCGCCAGTCGGTCAGGTGCGCGGGCGGCTCGTCGGTGAGGCCCTCCCACCACACGTCGCCGTCGTCGGTCAGCGCCACGTTGGTGAAGATGCTGTTGCCCCACAGCGCCTGGACCGCGTTGGCGTTGGTGGACTCTCCGGTGCCGGGGGCGACGCCGAAGAAGCCGTACTCCGGGTTGATGGCGTAGAGGCGGCCGTCCTCGCCGAAGCGCATCCACGCGATGTCGTCGCCGATCGTCTCGACCTTCCAGCCGGGGACGGTCGGCTGGAGCATGGCGAGGTTGGTCTTGCCGCAGGCGCTGGGGAAGGCCGCGGCGACGTAGCGGGGCTCCCCGGAGGGCGGGGTCACCTTGATGATGAGCATGTGCTCGGCCAGCCAGCCCTCGTCGCGGGCCATCACCGAGGCGATGCGCAGCGCGTAGCACTTCTTGCCGAGCAGCGCGTTGCCGCCGTAGCCGGAGCCGTAGGACCAGATCTCCCGGGTCTCCGGGAAGTGGGTGATGTACTTGGTGGAGTTGCACGGCCAGGGCACGTCCTGCTGGCCGGGCTCCAGGGGGGCGCCCACGGAGTGGACGGCCTTGACGAAGGTGCCGCGCTCCTCGATCAGGCGCAGTGCGGGGGCGCCCATTCGAGTCATGATGCGCATGGACACCGCCACGTAGGCGGAGTCGGTGATCTCCACGCCGAGCTGGGAGATGCTGCCGCCGAGGGGGCCCATGCAGAACGGCACCACGTACATGGTGCGGCCCCGCATGCAGCCGGTGAAGACCTCCTTGAGGGTGGCGCGCATCTCGGCGGGGGCGACCCAGTTGTTGGTGGGGCCGGCGTCCTCCTCGCGCTCCGAGCAGATGAACGTGCGGTCCTCCACCCGGGCGACGTCACTGGGGTCGGAGCGGCAGTAGAAGCTGTTGGGCCGGAGCTCCTCGTTGAGCCGGATCAGCGTGCCCTGTTCCACGAGCTGGGAGGTGAGTCGCTCCCACTCGGCGTCCGAACCGTCGCACCAGACCACCTCGTCCGGCTGCGTCAGCTCCGCGATCTCGCGCACCCAGTCGACCAACTCCTGATGGCTGGTCGGAGCCACGTTTTTTCCGTGGACCGCAGTAGTCACGATTCCTCCTCCTCAGGGGTTGACACAAATGATGGAGTACCAACCCCCATTCCGACCAGTTGGCATAGACCTTGGACTAGACCTTTGTTGCGCTTCTGGACTAGACCATTCAAAGCGCTGGACAATGCCAGTCCTGGGCCTGTTACGGGTTTCTGGTCGCTTTTCTTTCTCGGGCAACTGCCCACGTCACGGGGGATATGCGCGAATTTCTGAGATTTAGGCCACAGCATTGACAATGCTGGAGGAGAACCTCTGGACCTCTTTTGGCGGGCAGGGAAGGGAATTGGGGTGCGCCGTGCGGAGCACACCTCGGAAACGAGGTTATCCGACCTGATCGAAACGCGTCCTCCCGGGGGTGGGAAAACGCTGCGCGATCATTCCGGTGTCTTCCGTCGCTGTTTTCCCGGCGGACGAGAACGGAACACGCGGCGCGACGGCGGTTCCGGACAGGAGGCCCGGCCGTGCCCGGCCCGCACAGCAGTGCGCCCCGCCGTTCCGGGAACGGCGGGGCGGTGCCGGGTGCGTCCGTGCGCTGCGCCTGGGCGGCCGCTCACCGGGGCCAGGCGAACGCCTCCCCCACGACGGCGGCCAGCTCCAGGTAGGCGTCGCTGGTGGCCGGCTGGAGCCGCTCCAGGTGGATCTCCGCGCCCTCCTCCAGGTGCGGGTCCCACGGAACCCGTACCACGGCGCGGCACCGGGAGGCGAAGTGCTCCTCCAGGCGTTGCAGGTCGACGTTGGACCGGTGGTTGCGGCGCACCATCGACAGCACCACCACCGCGCCCCGCACCAGCGCGCCGTACTCGTGGGCGTCCAGCCAGTCGAGGGTGGCCGACGCGCTGCGCGCACCGTCCACCGACGGGGTGGACACCACGATGATCTGGTCGGCCAGGCCGAGCACGCCCCGCATCGCCGAGTGCAGCAGACCGGTGCCGCAGTCGGTGAGCGTGATCGAGTAGAAGTGCTCCACGATCCGGGAGACCTCCCGGTAGTCGTACTCGCTGAGCGCCTCCGAGACGGCGGGGTCCTGGTCGGAGGCGAGCACCTCCAGCCGGGACGGCGCCTGCGAGGTGAACGCGCGGATGTCGGCGTAGCGCGAGATCGTGTCCTTCTCGTTGAGCAGGTCCCGGATGGTCGCCGGAGTCTCCAGTTGCAGCTTGTCCGACAGGGTGCCCCGGTCCGGGTTGGCGTCCACGGCCAGCACCCGGTCGCCGCGCAGGGACGCCAGGGTGGAGCCCAGGGCGGCGGTCGTCGTGGTCTTGCCGACGCCTCCCTTGAGGGAGAGCACCGCCACCCGGTGGTGGCCGCCCACCACGTGGGTGCACGCGCGGCTGATCAGCTCCTGACGGCGCCGTTCGGCCCGGGAGCCGCCCGGTCTGATCAGGCCGAAGGTCACCGACTCCACGGCCCGGCGCCAGCCCGAGGTCATGCTGGAGCGGCGGCCTCCGGTCCACTCCCGTCCGGGTGTCACCACGGGCGGGGCGAAGGTGCTGGGACCTGCGGAGACGCCGCCCGGCGGGGTGGCAGAGCGCCGCTGCGGCAGGGCGGCGGACAGCGGCACCGGCGGAGAGGAGGCCGGGGCGGGCAGTTCGGGGGGACGTCGGGCGGAACGCGGCTCCTCGCGGGCGGGAGCGGGCGGCAGCGGCTCTCTCGGGGCCGGGGCGGGCAGGAGGTCCGGGCCCGGGCCTCCGCCGGCGCGGGGCGGCTCCGGGCGCTCCGGCGGGCGTCCCGGCGCGGGGCGGTCCGGAGCGGGCGGCGTCGGCCGCGGCGGGGACGGGGACGGGGAGAAGAACGCGGTGCTGTCCAGCGGCGGCAGCGGCTCGGGTTCGGGCACGTCCTCGGCGGGCGGCGGCGGGGCCGCGGACCGCTGCTGCGCCTCCTCCAGCAGTTGCCGCAACTGCGGCCGGTTGCGGCTGAACCGCGACCGGACGGACGACGGCTGGTCGGCGTCCGGTCCCTCCCCGTCCCGGGGCCGGGGAGCCTCCGGGGCGGGCGTCGGTTCCGCAGCGGAGGGGGCGGGCGGCGCCGCTTCGGCCTCCGGGCGCGGTTCGGGCTTCCGGACGGCGGGAGGCAGCGGCGGGTCGAGCGGGTCGGGGGCGGGAAGCGCCGGGGCCAGGGGCTCCTGGCGGGAGGGTTCCGGCCACCGCGGCGCGGCGTCCGCGTACGGTGCGCTCTCCGTGCGGGCGGCGGGCGGGTCGAGCGGGTCGGCCTCGGGCAGGTCGGGCCGCGGCTGCT
>NZ_KQ950180.1:1118166-1256506 GCF_001517975.1 Thermobifida cellulosilytica TB100 | reverse complement strand
TCGAGCGGGTCGGCCTCGGGGAGGTCGGGCCGCGGCTGCTCCGCGGCGGGCTGCGGTGCGGGGGAGAACGGCGCGGCCGAGCCGGGCGTCGAGGTCTGGGCGTAGGGCGGCGGAGGGGCGATCAGGTCCAGGTCGAAGTCGTCGTCGCCGAACCACTCGTCGGACTCCTCGTACCGCTCCCCACCGGTGTCAGAGCCGAGAGCGGGGTCCCCGTGTTCTGAGCGCGGCGAACGGGCACCGAGGTGTTCGGAACCGTCGTGTTCTTCGTAGGCCACCGCGCCACTCCTCAGGACACTCCCCAGACCGCACCCGGCCACGCTGCCGGTCGGTTGCTTCACCGGAAGGGACGGAACGCCCGGCGGAACGCACCGTCCCCCTACTCTTCAGACACCTGGTCACCAACGATAAAACTAGCGGTCATGAGATGAGAAGGGAGCGAATGTCGCATCCCGGCATCACCGGTGCGCAGCCCTCCGCTCCGCCGGGGTGGGTAGCGTGGTGTGCATGCGAGCGATAGTCGTCAGCGCCCCCGGAGGTCCGGAGAATCTCACCTGGCAGGAGGTGCCCGACCCCGAACCGGGACCGGGTGAGGTCCTCGTCGAGGTCGCTGCCACGGCGGTCAACCGGGGCGACATCAGCCAGCGGGAGGGCCACTACCCGCCGCCGCCCGGCGCCCCCGAGTACCTCGGCCTGGAGTGCTCCGGCCGCATCGTCGCGCTCGGCCCCGGCACCGAGGACTCCGGCCACCGCGTCGGCGACGAGGTGTGCGCGCTGCTGAGCGGCGGCGGCTACGCCGAGCGGGTGGCGGTCCCCGTCGGCCAGCTCCTGCCGGTCCCCAAGGGGGTCGGCCTGGTCGAGGCCGCGGCCCTGCCCGAGGTCGCCTGCACGGTGTGGGCCAACGTGTTCCGGACCGCCGCGCTGCGCGAGGGGGAGTCCCTGCTGGTGCACGGCGGCGCCAGCGGGATCGGCACCTTCGCGATCCAGGCGGCCCGCGCGTTCGGCGCCCGCGTGCTGACCACCGCGGGCAGCGAGGCCAAGCTGGAGCGGTGCCGCGAGCTCGGCGCGGACGTCGCCGTCAACTACCGGTCCGAGGACTTCGCCGCGCGGGTGCGGGAGGAGACCGGCGGGCGCGGGGTGGACGTGGTGCTCGACATCATGGGCGGCAGCTATCTGGAGGCCAACCTCCGCTCCCTCGCGGTGGGCGGGCGGCTGGTCGTCATCGGGCTGATGGGCGGACGCAGGGCAGAACTCGACCTGGGGCGGATGCTGGTCAAGAGGCTGTCCGTGCACGCCGCGACGCTGCGGTCGCGCCCCCTGGAGGAGAAGGCCGAGATCGTCTCCCAGGTGGCGGAGCGGGTGTGGCCGCTGGTCGAGAAGGGGACGATCCGTCCGGTGGTGGACCGGGTACTGCCGCTCAGCCGGGCCGCCGAGGCGCATCGCGTGCTCGAAGAGAGCGGTCATGTCGGAAAAATCCTGCTCGTCACCGATGAACAGCACTCACCGTGACAAACGGCGTAGTGTCCCCGAAGTCAACAGCCGCAAGGTGGGAGATGCGATGAACAACGGACCCGGTCAGGAAGAACAGCCCCAGGTTCTGGTCCTGGGACCGGGAGGGCCGATCAGCGTGCCCTCCGCTTCCTCCGAGGAGGAGAAGGAGGAGTCGGAGGGGCGCCCGGTCACCGAGATGGTCGAGCAGCCCGCGAAGGTCATGCGGATCGGCAGCATGATCCGGCAGCTCCTGGAGGAGGTCAAGGCTGCTCCGCTGGACGAGGCGAGCCGGGCCCGGCTGAAGGAGATCCACGCCAGCTCCATCAAGGAGCTGGAGGACGGGCTCGCCCCGGAGCTGGTGGAGGAGCTGGAGCGGCTCTCCCTCCCGTTCGCCGACGACGAGACGCCCAGCGACGCCGAGCTGCGCATCGCGCAGGCGCAGCTCGTGGGCTGGCTGGAGGGCCTGTTCCACGGCATCCAGACCACCCTGTTCGCCCAGCAGATGGCGGCCCGCGCCCAGTTGGAGAACATGCGCCGGGCGCTGCCCTCCGGGATCCAGCAGCACGGGGAGGGCGACCACCCCCAGGGGCGCGCGCAGAGCAGCTCGGGACCGTACCTGTAACCCCCACGCCCGTCCGGCGCCCGGAGGAGACGTCAGCGCTCCTCCGGGCGCCGCGTCTTTGGCGCCCTTCCGGGAGGGGCGGCGCCGGGCGCGTGTGCTCCGGTCCTGCCCGTCCGGGAGATTTGTTCCCTCACTTCTGGGGGGTTTCGGACAACGACAATGAGGTGAACATCGTTCGAATCGACGGCCCTTTAGGGGCTTTTGTGGTTTAAGCCCGAATTTTTTTGTCCGGATCAGTGGGAACATGAGGAAACGGCTGCGAAACGAGGTGTTTTCTTTTTAAGCTTTCGTTGCTCCCGTGTGGGGAGCGCTTACGGGCGTCGCCGCCCTCGGAACGGTGACGCCGTCTCCGGAGAGCAGGCGAGGTGAGGCGAGAGTGGTGATTTCCGAACACCGCAGAATGATCGCGCAGCTCGTCGCGTCCGGGACGCTGACCCCGGCATGGGCCGAGGTCTTCCGGAAGGTTCCCCGGCACCTGTTCGTCCCCGACCGCTTCTGGGACCGCGGCCAGCACGACTGGTTCCAGCGGGACCGCGACGCCGACCCGAGGTCCTGGCTCCGGCGGGTCTACTCCGACGAGCCGATCGTGGTCCAGATCGACGACGGCTGCGCGGACCCCGACGTCACCCGCCCGCACTGCACCAGCTCGGTGGCCTGCCCCACCGTGGCCGCGACCCTGCTCGACCAGCTCGACGTGGCCCCGGGGGCCCGGGTGCTGGAGCTGGGGACCGGCACGGGGTACACCACCGCCCTGCTGGCCGAGCGGGTGGGCGCGCAGAACGTGGTCGGCACCGAGATCGACGCGGACCTGGCGCGCCGTGCCGGGAGCACGCTGCGCCGGGCCGGGTGGGACGCCGCGGTGGTGGCGCGCGACGGCTGCCTGGGGTGGGCGAGGGGAGCGCCCTACGACCGCATCCTCGTCTCCTACGCCGTGCAGCGCATCCCGCGCAGTTGGCTGGAGCAGTGCGTGGACGGCGGGGTGATCGTCGCTCCGTGGGGGACGCCGTGCACCGACTCCTTCCTGCTGCGGTTCACGGTGGACGACGGGGTCGCCACGGGCAGGTTCCTGTCCTCGGTCGTCCTCCCGCGGGACCGCCGGTGCTCCAGGCGGTGGAGGGCGGAGGACCTGGTCGAACGGCAGCCGCAGGCCGACGTCCGGCGCAGCACGCTCTGCCCGCGCCGGGTCACCCCGAACTCCGGGGCCTTCCTCGCGGTGGGGATGCGGGTGCCCGGGTGCCGCTGGGAGTGGGAGGACGGCCCGGAGCCCGGCGGGGGCACCGCGTGGCTGTACGACGACGCCGACTCCTGGGCCTCGGTGACCGTCTCCGACCCCGCGGCGGAGGAGTTCACGGTCCACGAGTACGGACCGCGTCGGCTGTGGCGCGAGGTGGAGGAGGCGTACTCCTGGTGGCTGCGGCTCGGCAGTCCCGAGTGGGAGCGTTTCGGGATGACGGTGACCGCCGAGGAGCAGTCGGTGTGGCTGGACCGGCCGGAGACCCCGGTGCACCGCTGCCGGGTGTCCCACACGTAGACCATTCCGGAGCCATCCCGAGGGGGGATAAGGGGGGAGAGGCCACGGGCGGAGCCGCCAGCCAGGCGGGGACCCGCCCGTGGCTTTTGCTGTCCGCGTTCGGAAAAGTGAAGATGAAAAGTATTCTGCTCTTCTGTCCGGTTCTCGGGAAATAGAGCGGGAGGTGGCGGCCGAGAAGAGAAGAATAATCCGAAAATTCTCACTTTGGCCTCAGGGCGAGTTCCCCGGAGGGGTGGACGGGGAGCCGGTTCCCCGCCGCGGCGGCCGTGCGGCGGGCTGCCGCTCCGCGTCGTGGCCGGGTGACCGTTTCTCTGCTTCCGGGAGACCGAAACCAGGGCTGGTGGTGAGGGTGGGGATCACGGTGTCGATCGGGCGGGGGACGAAACATACCGTAGAGTAACCGGGGTGACTCCTTCGGTAATAGTTGTAATCGAGGGAACGAACCACGCAATCCGTGCATCCAAGGGTGCGCCGGGACGAGAGGGACTAGCGCGAAAGGATGTCGGATGAAGACTGCGGTTCAGCGGAGCGTCGCGGTGGTGGCGGCGGGAGCGGCGGTGCTGCTCACCGGAGCGTGCAGCTTCAACTTCAGTGTGGGCGCGGCGAGCGTCGACAGCGAGACCGTCGCCCAGGTGGTCGAGGCGCAGCTCGCGGCCGAGCTGGGCGAGCAGTCCGGTGACGTCACCTGTCCGGAGGACCTGCCCGCCGAGGTCGGCGCGGAGATCCGCTGCGAGCTGGACACCGCCTCCGGTGTCTACGGCGTGACGGTGGTCGCGACCAGCGTGGAGGGCAACGAGGTCAACTTCGACATCCTCGTCGACGAGGCGCCCATGGGCTGATGGCCGCGGCGGCGCCCCGTCCGGTCGGGGCGCCCTCAGGCGTGCGATCCGGTCGGCTCCCGGGTGAGACTGGCCATGACCAGGTCCGCCAGGTGGCGGTAGGCCTCGGCGTCGTCGAGCCCGGTGGCCGCCTTGATCGTGCCGTTCTGTATTCCCGTCATGATCTGGGCCACCGCCGAGCCCACGAAGGCGGCGTCCACCGGGCGCAGCACCCCGGCCGCCACGCCCTCGGCGACCAGTTCGCGGACGCGCCTGGCCGCCACCAGGGTGTTCTCCTGGTAGACCTCGTTGGCGGGCGCGAACGCGGCCAGGTCGGCGTAGAACTGCTCGGAGGCCGGCTCCAGCTCCGAGGCGACGGCCTCCAGGTAGACCGCCAGCCGCCGGGGGTCCTGCGACTCGGCCACCCGGGCCTCGATGCGCTCGGCCGCCCTCTTGAAGTAGGAGCGGACCGCCGCGACCACGATCTGTTCCTTGCTCGGCGCCACCAGGTACAGCGTGCTCTTGGAGCAGTGCAGCCGCTCCGCCATGTCACTCACGCTGAAGGCGGAGAACCCCTCGGCGAGGAACAGGCGGCGGAGCCCGTCGAGCAGTTCCTCGCGGCGCGCACGGGTCTTCTCAGGGAGTTTCTGCGGGGCAGGCATGGACTCAGGGTACCGATCTTGCTTTTCTGGTACTGAAATCAGTACTTTGGTACTGATCTTAGTACGGAGGCGAGGTCATGTCCGTAACGCGCCTGGTGCCGTCCCGTGAGGCGGCAGACCTGGTCGCGCTCGTCCGCGAAGTGGCGCGCCGGGAGCTCGCACCGCACGCCGCCGAGGCCGAGGAGGCCGAGCGCTTCCCCCGCGAGGCGTTCCGCACCCTCGGGGCGCTGGGCGTCCTGGGCCTGCCCTACCCGCAGGAGTACGGCGGCGGCGGACAGCCCTACGAGGTCTACCTCCAGGTCCTGGAGGAGATCGGGGCGGTGTGGGCGTCGGTCGCCGTGGGCGTCAGCGTGCACGTGCTGTCCTGCCACGCCCTGGCCGTCCACGGCACCGAGGAGCAGCGGCGGCGGTGGCTGCCCGACCTGCTCGGCGGCGACCTGCTCGGCGCGTACTGCCTGTCGGAGCCGCACGCCGGATCCGACCCCGCCGCGATGACCACCCGCGCCCGGCGCGACGGCGACCACTACGTCATCGACGGCGTGAAGTCCTGGATCACCCACGGCGGACAGGCCGACTTCTACACCGTCATGGCCCGCACCGGCGAGGACCGCTCCCACGGCGTCTCCTGCTTCCTGGTGCCCGCCGACACGCCGGGGATCAGCGCCGACCGGCCCGAACGCAAGATGGGCCTGACCGGATCGCACACCACGATGGTGCGCTTCGACGGCGTGCGCGTCCCCGTCGAACAGCGGGTCGGCGAGGAGGGCCAGGGCCTGCCGATCGCGCTGTCCGCCCTCGACGGCGGACGCCTGGGCATCGCCGCCGTGGCCACCGGGCTGGCCCAGGCCGCCCTCGACACCGCGGCCGACTACGCCCGCCGGCGCCACGCCTTCGGCAGGCCCGTCATCGAACACCAGGGACTGGCGTTCCTGCTCGCCGACATGGCCGCCGCGGTGGAGACCGCCCGCGCCGCGACCCTGCGCGCGGCCCGGCTCCGCGACCACGGCCTCCCCTACAGCCGGGAGGCGTCCATCGCCAAGCTGGTCGCCACCGACAACGCGATGCGGGTCACCACCGACGCCGTGCAGGTCCTCGGCGGCTACGGCTACACCCGCGACTTCCCGGTCGAGCGCTACATGCGCGAGGCCAAGGTCATGCAGATCTTCGAGGGCACCAACCAGATCCAGCGCATGGTGATCGGCCGCCACCTCGCCCGCGGCGCCGAGCGCGGCACGATCACGGTCGCCGGCTGACCCGGGACCGGGGAGCGGCGTGGGGCGGCCACGGGGGACGCCCCACGCCGGACCGCGCCGCTACTTCTTCTTCCGCGCGGCGAACTCGGCGAGGAACTTCTGGAAGCGCGGCGAGTTCACCGACGACGCCTGCGCCCAGGACTCGAACTCCAGCACGGTGTCGAGGTCGGCCTCCTCCGCCATGCGCACCGCCCGCTTCATGTCCCTGACCAGGGCGGGGTCGCGCTGGGCGGCGCGGTGGGCGAGCTCCAGCGCCGCGGCGACCGGGTTCTCCGCCAGCCGGGTGGCCAGACCCATGCGGAACGCCTCCTCGGCGCCGATGCGCTCGGCGTCCAACAGGGTCGCCAGCGCCCGGTGGCCGCCCAGGCGGCGGGTGAGGAACCAACTGCTTCCGCCGCCGGGGTGCAGGCCCATGTCGGCGAAGGTGATCGCGAACTCGGCGCGCGGCCCCGCGATGACGATGTCGCAGGCCATCGCGATGTTCACCCCGGCGCCGACCGCCACCCCGCCCACCGCGGCGATCGTGGGGATGCTCAGCTCGGCGATGCCGAGGAAGCTCGCGTACACCTGCTTGAGGTCGTCGCGGATCACCGCGGGCGGACGCGTGGGGTCGCCGAACAGGCTGGTGACGTCGGCGCCGGCGCAGAACGCCCGACCCGCGCCGCTGACCACGAGCGCCCGAGCCTCCTCGTCGGCCGCGACCTCGTGGACCGCGGCGGCGAGCTCCGCCAGCATCGGCCGGTCCAGCGCGTTGAGCCGGTGCGGCGCGTCGAGGACGATGTGCCGCACCGGCCCGTCGGACTCGAACTTGATGAACTCCCCCATCGCTCCTCCACGTGTTCCGCCGCTTCCGCCGCCCTGTCCCACGGCACGAAACCGCAGCGTAGTCCGGCCCCCGCCGCGGCCGCGGAGCGCCCCCCGCCCTTCGCCCGGCGCGGCGGGGGCGGTGGCCGTCACCGGCTTGCACGGAAGCGCCGGGGAAGCGACAGTCGGCAAAGCGAACGGGAACACCGCACAGCGCAGCGGGGCGGCTTCCGGCCTCCCGGACCGCCGTCGCCCACCCGAGAGCGGTGTGGGCGAACCCACGGGACGCCGGGGCCACGGCATCCTGGCGGCTCCGGCAGCAGACCGTGGCAGCCGGTCAGGCGGCGCCGTCGACGAGGTAGCCGAACTGGCTGAGACGCTTGCGGGCCACCTCCACCTCCCTGTCCTCGAACAGCGGGGCGAAACGGGGTTCGCACACCACCGCCTCCACGGTGAGGTCGAGCCTGCCCCGCTCCCACAGCGCGGAGAACCCGTCGGAGACGGTGGGCGCGTGCAGCAGGCGGCGCGCCGTTCCCAGGGGGCCCAGATCGGCGATCATGCTCAGCAGATGGGTGGGCGTGTACCCGGCCTCGTCCCGGGCGCGGGTGTACACCGAGCGCAGGGCCTGGGCGAACTCCTGCGTCAGCGGGTCGGAGTCCTCCACACGGCGCTCCGCAGGTTGCTCCACCTGCTCCCCGGCGGCGTCGGCGTTACGCCGATTGACGTAGCCGAGCAGCGCGTCCACCGAGGTGAACACCTCATAGCCCAGTTCCTTCAGCCGGGTCAGGTCGGCCGCGTCGGGATCGAGCTCCAACACCACGGGGACCCCCTGGCCGGTCTGCAGTCCGTCCGGCCAGAACGCCTCGGCCACCGCCAGGGTCCGCCCGGTCTCGGGGTCGGGAATCTCGGTGTCCGTGATCGGTTCGGCGTAGCCCAGCCGCAGCAGTTCGTCGACAAGGTCGCGGACCTGTGCGGTGCGCGGGTCGTCGGCTTCAGGAGAGACCACGGTGATCGGGCGCAGCACCGTCTCGTTCGTACTCGCGGCCCCGGACCGCAGCTCCTCCAGGAAGGACTGCGCCGCCTCGGCCAGCAGCTCCCGGCGGGCGGCCAGAAAATCGCGGTAGCGTTCGATCCGCCACAGCGCGGGGTCGGTCGGAATCCACTGCGAGGCGAGCACACCCGGGTGCCGGGCCTCCACTTCGGGGAGGTACTCCTCCGGTTTGCGGTTGCTGATCTCGAGGTTGCTCTGCTGGGTGAGGAAGCAGAAGTTCGCGATCGCGTTGACGTGTCCTCGGTCGTAGTTGTTGTACAGCAGGGACTTCGGAAAGACGTGGTGCATCTCCAACGACGAGAGCTTGCCCAGCGTTTCGGCCTTCAGCTCCAGACCGGTGCCGAAGTCGCGGGCGCCCTTGACCCGGGTCAGCAGGTACAGCAGCGGGTAGAAGCGCGACCCCCGCGTGGACCCCTCGAAGTCGTGCGGGCGGACGGTGAGGGAACTTCCCCTGACCCTCTCCAGGGAGGCGATCAGCCCGTCGATACCCTCCCGGGCCACGGTGTCGAAGTCCTGCTGCAGGTTGGTTTCGGTGGGACCGTTGTAACGCCCCCACAGCGCGGAGTGGATGTACCAGTAGAGGACCCGGTCCCGGTGTGCGCCGTCGTCGAAGGAGCCGCCGTTGAGCTCCAGCAGCCGCACCACGACGGTGATGGAGTAGCGGCCGGGCAGCACCCGGTCGTGGTCGAGGCCCAGCCGCCCCGAAACGGTGTTGAGGAAGGTGTCGACATGGGTGATCGCCTTCTCCAGCGCGGCCTGGAACTCGACGGCTTCCACCTTGTCCAACGCCTCGAACTGGGAGCGCCCGGTGGCCACCGCGGTGGCGGTGCGCAGCAGCCAGTCCAGCTTGAAGCGGTAGCCTGCCTGCTGCCACCGGTCGAGGGCGGCGCGCATCGTGCTGCGCGCTTCCGGCCACTGCGCGCACAGCTTGGCCAGAGCCAGGTCACCCTTGGACAGCTTTGTGCCGCCTGAGTTGACCCGGTTGAAGATGTCGACGACCTCGTCGATCTCCTTGTCGGCCCCGGTGATCTTCTCCTGGGGGAACTCGCGTTCGGTCACCTGGTGGAGCCGGTTGAGCCGCTGGAGGTAGACCGTGGCCAGTTCGGAGGAGACGTCGGTGAACCTGGTCAGATAGGGCACGGGGCCCTGCTGGAACAGTTCCGTCACGTTCACCCAGCACGGGTCCCCGGACATCTTGCTCCGGGCGTAGAACTCGAAGGTTTCGCTCTCCACGTTGAAGTACAGCCCGGTGAACGCCTTGGCGTCGCCGTCGAAGAAGGCAGGCGGCCTGCCCCGGATGACCCCGTACAGGGACGTGATGCGCTGTTGGCCGTCCAGCAGCATCAGATAGGTGCCGCCCATCGCCGCCGCACCGCCGCGCGCGGACACGTCGGTCGCAGCGGTTTCCCACAGCAGCAGGCTGCCGACCGGGTATCCCCGGTACAGCGAACGCATCAGACCGCGCACCTGGTCGCGGTTCCACACGTAGCCGCGCTGGAACTCCGGCAGCAGGATGGTGCCCGAATCGATCTGGTCGAGCAGGGTGGACAGTTTGGCCATGGGGAAACCTCTCTCACGAGGGTGCGGATCTCACGAGGGCAGCGAGTTCAGGAGAGGGCGGCAAGAAACGGGCTCGGCTCCCGGCTCCAGGTGACGTGCAGGCATTCCCGCGCCCTGGTGCAGGCCACGAACAGCAGGCAGCGTTCCCGTTGCAGGTCGGCGCGGTGGGAGGCTTCGTCCTCGTCGGCGGGGGTGATCGCGTTGGGGGAGGGCAGTTGCCCTTCGCTGACCCCGGTCACCGCCAGGCAACGGAACTCCAGGCCCTTCATACGGTGCATGGTTCCCACGGACACCGATCCCTCCACGGGAAGCCCGCCGGCCAGTGCGTGCACCGGTACCGACTCCGCCTCCAGGGCTGTGACGACCTCGTCCACCAAGCGCCGGGAGCGCGCGGCCACCCCGATCTCCTCCGGGGCCACTCCTGTCTTCAACCACTCGCGCACCGTCTCGACGACGTTGCGCAGTTCGTCCTCACGGCTCTTGAAGCCCTGCACGGTGGGCGGGGGGCCGTGCAGTTCGGAGCGGCAGCCCGCGATCGAGTCGAGACCGCCGTCCATGTCGTCGATGCGTTCCCCGTGCAGCAGTCCCAGGCTCCAGGCGAGGATCTCGGCGGTGGTGCGATAGTTGGTCCGTAGGCGGGTGGAGCGTCCCGTGACGTTCACGCCCACGTCGCGCAGGCTCACCCGGTGCTGGTAGATCCGCTGGTGGGTGTCGGCGGCGAAGAACAGGTCGTCGGGTCCCTCCGGCGCTGCTGCGCGCAGCAGCCGCCACTTCTCCGGGCTAAGGTCCTGCGCCTCGTCCACCACGATGTGCCGGTACGGCTTGTCGGTGCGTTCGGACAACAGCCGCGTCGCCTCCACGCAGACGGTTTCGTGGGTCCACAGCCCTTGTTCGCGCAGCGCCGTCTCGAACTCCCAGATCGCCTGCCATGCCTGGGCGCGTTGGCGGGAGCCGAGGGCACGGCCTCGTCCAGTGCGTTTGGCCGCGAGGTAGTCCTGGGCGGTGCGCACCTGCTGGGCGAGGACGACCCGTCGCCATTCCTCGGCGAGAAACGAGGGGGTGAACGGGACGTCCAGGTCGTGCGCGATCGTGGTCCACAGTTCCCGTTCGCGGGCGTCGTTCAGCAGCGCGGGTGCGCCATGCGCCTCGCGGAAGATCCGGTGGGCGAGCTGGTCGACGTGGGCGACTTCGACGCGGTCGGCGAGCTTCCCCGACTCGTCCAGCAGTTTCAGCCCGGCTTTCAGGGATTCGGCGAGTGTGGAGGTGAACGTGGTGACCAGCACTTTCCCCTCGCCGTGGGTGGCCAGGTGGCGGGCGCGGTGCAGGACGACCACCGTTTTGCCGGTGCCAGGGCCGCCAGTGACCCGGGCCGGTCCCCCGTAGCGGGCCTCGGCCACGGTGCGCTGCACTGGGTGAAGGTAGACCCGCCACAGCGCGAAGGGGTGCGCGAGCACCGCCATGAGCTCTTCGGGGCCGTCGACGAGCACCACTCGGTCGGAGCTGCGCTGCACCGCCGCGTCGAGGTCGTCGGGGTCGATCTGCTCGCCCATGATGTCGGAGCCGAGTTCCGCCCACACCTCCTCAGGGCTGTAGCCCGCGGCGAGTGCGGTCAGCACCTGGCACTGCACGGGGGGCAGGAACCCCTCGGCGGACCTCAACTGCACCTCGTCGGTGAGGGCGCGGGCGAAGGCCAGGGTCTGCCCGTCCACACCCAGCCTGCGCAGGTCGGCGTCGCTGACGTGGTCGAACAGCCGCTTCGGAGCCTTTTTCGCGGTCTGTTCCAGGAAGGGAAGCGAGGCGTCGATGGCCTCCACGTCCCGGATCTCGATGCGCCCGGTGGCGGTGTTGACCGTGGCGGTGCGGCGCTGCGCCCAGGCGTAGGCGTCGTCGTGCGGGAGGACCTTCAGCAGCGTGTAGGTGTCACCGGACTCGGGGGCGAGGACCACGCCGCGCCAGAACTGGTCGATGCGAATGGTGCGGAACCGGTCGTCGCGGGCGCGGGTGATTTTCTCCAGGTGGATTCCGGTGTGGCGGGCGCTCTCGAACTTCGCGAACACTTCGGTGACCCGATCCTGGACTGTTTTCTCCAGGTCTGCGAAGTCACGGAGAAAGTCGCGGTCAATCGCCAGACGCGCCATCTACTGTCTTCCCTCCGTCCTGGGCTGTTTCGACCGTATCGCGGTGATTGCAGTTCTCAAGAGGATCAGTGAGTTTTACGGGGTTCTTTCGGCCTGCTCCAGCAGAGCGCGCACTCCTGACACCTGGGGGTGGTCCGGACCGTGCAGCCGGATGAGGTCGACGAGCAGGGGGCGCAGGGTCTGCGCGGCCTGCTCGTGCTGGCCGGAGCTGAGCTGCACCAGTCCGATCTGGCGGCGCAGTTCCAGGACGCGCGGGTCGCCGGGGCCGTAGACCCGCTGCTCGTCGGAGAGCAGACGTCGCATCAGCTCCAGGGCTTCCTTGGCGTCGCCGACGAGGGCGTGGCAGGTGGCCTCGCGCAGCCGGTAGCGGAACACCAGTTCCCCGTCGGGGCCGTCGCGTTCGGCCAGGTAGGCGGCGAGAACGGCGAACACCGGGGCCGCTCTGCGGTAGTCGCCCCCGTCGAACAGCGCCTCGGCGAGGTGCCGGCGGAGGTCCATCACGTCGGCGTCCAGGGAGCCGAATGCCTGCTCGGCGATGCCGACGGCGGACGCCAGTACGTCGGCGGCCTGGCTGTAGCGGGACTCCGAGGCGAGGTCCAGTGCCTGCTTCCGGAGGCGGGACAGGTCGGAGCGGTCGAAACCGGGAGCGGACGGAGCCGGTCGTGGCCGGGGAGGTTTTGGGAAGGACGCCGTTGCCGTCTCTTTTCCGGGACGGCCCGGAACCGCTGCGGCGCCCCTGCCGAACACCCGGCTCACCACCGTCGCGTACATGCGCGTCGGCCCGGGAAGCTGCGGCGAGGGAAAAGGCCCCGGTAGAGGGCCGAGGTCGGACGTGAACGGCAGCAGCCGTTGGTAGACCTCCTGGGCGCTGCCGGGCCGGTCCTCGGGTTTCTTCGCGAGCAGTTGCAGCACCAGGTCGGCGAAGGCCGCGGGAACTTCGGGCCGGTGGACCCGCACCGACTGCGGAGGCTCGGAGACCTGCTTGTTCATGGTGGCGTAGGCCGTGGAGCCGGTGAACGGCTGCTGTCCGGTCAGCATCTGGTGGAGGACACAGCCCAGGGCGTACAGGTCGCTCTGCGGGGTGCTCATCCCGACGGCCACCTGTTCGGGGGCCATGTAGGCGGGAGTACCGAGCGTCTGCCCTGTGCGGGTGATCTGGGAGAAGTCGTTGCGGTCGAGAGCCACGGCCAGTCCGAAGTCGAGGACCTTGACCGTTCCCTCCGGTTCCAGCATGAGATTGGAGGGCTTGAGGTCGCGGTGGACCAGGGAGGCCCCGTGGGCAGCGGTGAGCACCGCGCACACCTGAGCGGCGATGGCAGCGGCCCAGCCCACGGGCAGCTCTCCCTCTTCGGCGATCAGATCGGACACGCTGATGCCGTGGACACGCTGCATGACCAGGTACGGCCGTCCCTCATGGGTGCCCCGGTCGAACACGGCGGGCACTCCGGGATGTTCGAGGCGGGCGGTGATCCGCGATTCGCGGATGAACCGGCGTACCAGTTGTTCGTCGTGGACGCCGTCGGGGAAGCGGAGGAACTTGACGGCCACCTCCCGGTCGAGGCGGGTGTCGTGTCCCTCCCACACCTCGCCCATACCGCCGGACGCCAGGGGGCGCAGTTCATAGCGGCCTTCCAACACCATCGTCTTCGACGAGCCACCGGACATCGGGGATCTCCTCAACACCGGAACACTGCGCGGCCCCGAACGGACATCCAGTGACACCGACCGGAAGACACCGCGCAACAGTGGGGGTTCTCGGACAGGGCAGGACGACGGGGGAGGACGGGACCCGACCGGAGCATCGGCCGCAGCTCCTTGGGATTGCGCCGACTGCTCCGCTCACGAGTCCCGTCCTCCACCGAACGGCCGGAGCACACCGGCAGCCTGCAACGCGTCGATGTGCTCGGCGACCCGTCGCGGCGCGGGGCCGCCGCGCACCAGCAGCCCTGCCTCGATGTTGGCGGCAACCCCGGACTGGGTGAGGTTCGCGCTGGACACGAGCAGCGTCCTCCGGTCGCCGACGGCCAGTTTCGCGTGCATCTTGCCGTGCCGGACGGCCCGCTGGCCGGTCGGCCAGTGCCACACCCGCACCCCGCCGATCCCGGCGAATGCGGCGGCGGGCTCGTCGCCTTCCAACGCACCGCCCGCACCGCGGAGCGTCTCCACCACCACCGTGACCGCCACCCCCCGCGCCACGGCCGCGGCCAGTGCGGCCCGCACCTCCCGGTGCGGGCGGGCCGAGTAGGTCATCAACCTCAGTTCGCGGGTCGTTTCGGCGATCACGTCGAGCAGTACCTGCGCGGTGGCGCGCACCGGCACGGCGTTGCTGGCGGGGCCGCTCCACACCGTCTCCACGGTGGTGTCGGAGCGGCCCCGGCGCAGCCCTTCGGCCAGCCCACGCAGGTAGGCGGCCGCCTCCGGCGGCGGCACCTCCCCGTCGAGGGCGGCGAGCACGGGTGCGGCCGCCTCGTCGAAGCGCCACCCCCGTTCGCCGAGGATCGCGTGGGGCGGCCACCCGGCGGCGATCCGTTCCGCGAGCGCGTCCAACGCCTCGGCGCCCAGCGCGGCCGCGGCGGCGGAGGCAGCCTCCTCGAAGCGGGTCACGGCAGTTCACCGAAGAGTGCCAGTTCCGGGTCGTCGACGGGCACCACGAACCGGCGGTCCAGGAACCGGTTGCCGCGCTCGCACGTGGTCTCCGACACGAACAGGCACACGTGGCAGGCAGCGCCGTGCAGGAAGTCGGCGTACGGCTGCGGCAGTCGCTCCTTGCACAGCGGGTCGGAGGAGCAGCGGGTGGCGTCGCGCAGCGCCCGCCGCACCAGCCACACCAGCCGGTCCGGTTCGGCCTGCGACACCAGACCGCCGAGAGTGCCTTCCGAGTCGGGCACCGCCGTGGAGATGAGGATGCCGCCGCGGGGGTCCTCGGGAGTGCTGGTGTAGATGCGCTCCGACAGGCTCGCCGAACTGTATCCGCAGTCCAGAGCGATCGTGCGGATCAGCAGATGCGACAGGGTGTGCAGGGCGATGTAGCGGGCCCCCGGCCAGTGCCGCATCTCGTCGAACTCTCCCCTGATCCGGCCGGAGTAGCGGTTGCGCCGGTACTGGGCGTATGCCTCGCGGTGGCGGCGCAACGCCTCGGAGTTCTCCACCCGCCGCTCCCAGGCGGCCAGCAGTTCTTCGGGCACGCGCAGGAACACGCCCTCGCCGCGCACCTCGCTGGCCGGCACCCAGGTGGGCTCCTCGCGGCTCAGCGGAGCGCGGGTGACCAGTTCGGAGTCCTCGGGGTCGGGGGCGTCCAGCCGGGTGAAGCCGACGAGGGCGCGCACCTCGCGCAGCCGCTCCACCTGCGCCACGTCGCAGAAGATCCGCTTGAGCGGAGCGGGCACGCCGTCGGGGTCACGGCGCAGCGCGAAGTTCGGGTCGGGGTCGGGTGCGGGGAGCGAGGACAGCGTCTCCCACTCGGGGGTGCGCAGGTCCAGGCGGTCGCCCTGGTCGTCGCCGTCCTGGCCCTCCCGGCGGGCGCGCACCCGCTCGACCGCGGCGGCGAGTTCGGCGTCGTTCCACTTCTCGAAGGCACGCAGCGCAGAGACGTTCTCGCGGGCGTAGGGGTACATCGCTGGGGGAAGCGGTGCCAACTGCTCCCAGTAATGCTCGACGAGGCCCTCCAGTTCCCTGGCGGGGCTCTGGGGCAGCGACAGCACCGACAGGGTCTGCGCGAACCACTGGTTGGACGCGCCCACCACCAGGACCCGGGGACGCTGGTCGCAGCCGTCCTCCGCGAACGTGCCCAGGTGGGGGTGGCGGCCCCGGCAGTGCGGCAGGCCACTGCTGTTGTCGCCCAGCGCGTCGCGCATGTTCCGCTGGGCCTCGCAGCTCAGGCACTGGAGGGTGACGTTGGCGCCCAGGTTGCCGCCCTGGTCCTTCATCCGCATCCGCGAGAACTTCCCCACTTTGGGGCAGGGCTGTCCGTAGTGGACGAACTGCCGGTAGGGGAAGTCGTCGAGGTGGCCCGCGGGGCAGGCGAGCACGAACCGCGCGGGCACCGCCAGCGGCCTGCGGCCCTTCTTCCTGGCGCAGCGCTCGTGGAAGAACCGCGCGTCGTGCGGGCGGCTGGGCCGGTCGTTCTCGAACAGGAAGGTCTTGCTGGCCAGCGGAGCGAGCTCGTCGCAGGCGGTGCAGCGCAGCCACGTGGGGAACGGGACGGTCGGCACCCCCACCCGCGCCGCCGGACTGTTGGCGCCGGAGTCGGAGTCGTCCATCCACGGGGCCGGACGCAGCTCCTTGACCTGTCGGTTCCCGGGAATCCGCTGGACTGCGGCCAGCAGCCGCGGCTCCTCGATGGGCGCGTGGTCGGGGACGTTGTCGTAGCGCCACGAGTCCAGCCCGCTCACCAGGACGGAGAAGTTGGGCAGGTCCACCAGTGCGCCGACGCCTCCGGTGAACATCAGGTGGCTGGGCCGGATCGTGCCGACCTTGCGACGGTACTGGTCGCTCACTGCCGCACCTCCTCGCCGCTCCCCGGACCCGCGGGGGCGTCCTCACCGCCCGGCGGGGCGAACGACCACTCGGGCGCCCCGAGGGCCTCGTGGTAGACCCCTCCGTTGCCGGGAACCAACAGATTGATCTCGTTCTCGGTCTCACGCATCGACATGCCGACCGTAGTGTCGTCCCACGAGCCGGTGCCCGCCTTGGTGAGCAGCCCTTTCAGCCGCTGCCCGTGGGAGACGCCGGAGTCGTAGCCCAGCCGGGTCTCCCCGGTCCGCTCCCGCTGCCAGACATCCCGCAGCCGGTTGAGCCGCTCCTCCAGGTAGTCGCGGCCGCGCGGACCACCGACCCGTTCCGCCCGGGCCAGCATCCGCTCGGTGATCCGCCGCACTTCGGGGCCGTCCAGGTCCACGTCGTGGGCGTCGCCCTCCCGCGAATGGTGTTCGACGGTGTTGCGCACCGCCGCGACGAACGCGCCGGCCGCGCCCCGGTCCAGGGCGCGGCGGGTGAACGGGGTGACGCTGAGCGCCTCCACCTGCCGGTAGAAGGTGGCGTGGTAGTGCTCGAAGTCCTCGTAGTGCGCCAAGTCCCGGGGGCGGGACCAGTTGTAGAGGGTGAGGACCAGGCCGGGGCGGGCCGGGTCACGTCCCACCCGGGACGAGGCCTGGATGTACTCGGCGGTGTTCTTGGGCTGGCCGACCACCATCATCAGACCGAACCGGGACACGTCCACACCCACCTGGAGCATGGAGGTGGCCAGCACCACGTCCACCGGGAGCCGGTCGGACCGGTCGTAGGAGCGGCGGGCGACCGGGTGCAGCGGAAGCTGGTCCCACCCCTTCTGCCTGCCGTGCCGTTTGCGGACGTCCTGGACGTGGCTGATGACGGCCTCCTGGCGCCCGGTGGTGTCGAGGTCCGGGTCGAAGCCGACCTCCAGGTGCTTGAGCACCTCGCTGATGTCGCCGGAGGAGATGCGCGAGGTCAGCTCCTGGACGGTGAGCAGCTTCGCGGCGCCGACGAGCCGACGCGACAGGCCGGGCCTGCTGCGCCGCACCCGGGTCACCACGTCGTCGTCGAGGTAGCGGCGCATGCCCGCCAGTTCCCGGGTGGCGTTGAAGTAGCCGACCAGGGTCATGTACGGGTCGGCGGGCGCGCCGTACCGGTCGAACACGGTCTGCCCGGCGAGCAGCAGGATCTCGGCGATCCGGATCTCCGCGGACTTCAACCGGGTGCCGTGTGCGCACACCCCCAGGTAGCGTCGTCCGGGGGTGGCCTCGGTGACCGGCGCCTGCCGGGAGAAGAACGTGTCGGCAACGTCGGTGACCTGCGGTGGGAAGATCTCCAGGCCGCGCGCGAACACGCCCCGCACCTGCGCGGCGGCGCGTTTGGTGGTGGCGGTGGACGCCACGATCTTCGGCCCGGTCGCCGTGCCGTTCGGCGTGGTCCACGTGCACAGCTCGTCCACGGCCGACTCGAACAGGCCGACCGTGGTGCCCAGCGCGCCGGAGATCAGGTGCAGCTCGTCCTGGATGATCAGGTCCGGCGGGCGCAGCCGCACCACGGGGCGGCTGGACACGGCAGGCAGGTCGCCCTTCTTGTTGTGGCGGGAGCCGCAGCCGGTCTTCTCGTCCAGGTCGTCGTGCCGGTAGCCGTGCCGGGGACAGTACTCGTGCACCCGGCCGAACAGCATGCCCGCGTAGCCCTTCCACGGCAGTTGCGCCAGTTTGTCCACGGTGGCGATGACCAGGCTGGGCAGCAGCCGGTAGATCTCCTCGTCCACGGTGAGGATCGGCAGCCCTTCCTGGGAGTGCTTCCGCGAGAACGGGCAGGCGTCGGCCCCCTCGCCGTTGCCGCAGAACAGCAGCACCCGCCGGAGTCCTTCGACGGTGCGCAGGTCGCGGTAGGCGTGCAGCGCGGCGCCGCACCACGGACACGTCACGGTCTGCAGCACGTTGGCACGTCGGCCGCTGCCGGATTCGCGGGCCGCGGCGATCTGGTCCCTGGCTTCGTCGAACCAGTTCGGGGAGACCCCGATCCCCACCCACAGACCAATGCGGAACGGCTCGGAGCCCCAGGTGGCGGGGTCCTCGGCGCGCAGCACCTCGGCCGCGCACACCAGCGCGGCGGCGCGCTGGAACTGCTGGGCGGTGAGCAGCCGCAGCGTGTAGCGCATCAGCACGGCCACCCCGCTCGCGCCGTCGCGCGCGTCTTCGCCGGCGCCGACCGTGCCCTGGAGCCGCCGGACGGCGAAGGTGAACGCGGTCAGTCCCAGGTAGGCTTCGGTCTTTCCGCCGCCGGTGGGGAAGAACAGCAGGTCCACCACGCCGTCGGCGAAGGTGCGGTCCGGGTGGTCCACGTCGGCGATCGACGGCAGGTTGAGCAGGATGAACGCCAGTTGGAAGGGGCGCCACGACGCCGCGGAGGGGCCGCGTTCCCGCACCCGCCGTTCGGCCTCGACGTAGCTGATCGACGGGTCCTGGCGCAGCCGTGCGATCTCGGTGTGCCGCCGCTGTGCGGCCATGGCCCGGTTGGCGAACCGGAAGGCGCGCAGTGCGTCCGCGTGGCCGGGCACGGCCGGGTCGGTGAGCAGGGCGATGCCCGCGCGGATGCGTTCGGCGACGCGGCGGGCGCGGAACACCGCGGCCTCGGCGGCCTTGCCGAGACGCGCGGGCAGGCCGGGGATCTCGGCGGCGCGCTCGTCGAGCCATGCCTCGTACCCGTCGGCGAGCGGCGCCAGCCCGGTGCGCAGCGTGTCGGGGGCGGCCTCGGCGAGGGCGTCCATGGACAGCAGGGCGTCGGCGAGCGGGGTGCCCTCCCCGTCGGGGGCCACAGTGGCGGGCACGTCGTAGCTGGGCAGCCAGGTGGTCCGCAGGGTGCGGGCGCGGCGCAGCTCGGGGACGGCGTCGGCGTGCACGGCGACGTTGTGGCCCGTGGCGTACTTGAGCTGGTCGCGGTAGAGGAGCCGCAGGTGCAGCTCCTCCGGGTCGTCCACGTGGGGGGCGTCCTCGGTCAGCGGGTCGTCGATGGGCAGGAACACCGGGGAGCTGCCGTCCAGTGCGGTGACGGTGAGTTCCGTCTGGAACAGCCACGCCGTGTCCAGGGCGGAGTCGGGTTCCCGCTGGTTGTTGACCAGGGAGAGTTCGACGGTGCGGGTCGTCCCCGCGGGGCGCACCGCGACGGCCAGGTAGACGCAGGAGCTGTCGGGATCGTCGGCGGTCAGGGCGATGCGCTGGTCGGGGGCGCCGTCGAGGCGGACCTCCCGGACGTGGCGGCGGGGCACGCGCGCCCATACGGTGCGCTGGCGGCCCTCCTCGTCCTCGGTCTTCTCCCGGGTGTACTCGCCCCAGGCGGCGGTGACCACGAGCACGTCGGTGTCGGCGGCCACGCGGCAGGACAGTCCCATGGACGAGGCCCACAGGCGGCCGAGGGGCTGCGCGGGCAGCACCTCGGGCAGTTCCGCCCCCTCCTCGCCGCGTGCTTCACCCGCGACACCGGTGGAGGTGTCGAGGGTGATGGCGGACTCGCCGCGCCGGGGCGCGTGGTGCCGGGGACCGAGCATGCCCACCAGGTAGCGGTCGCGGGGGCCGCGCGCCCTCGGGGCGAAACGCTCGTGGTCGCCGTCCCAGGGGCCGAGCAGGTCGCGTTCCACGAGCCGTTGGAAGGCGTCGCGCACCTGGAACGAGGCGGCCTGGGTGAACGGCTGCGACTGGTCGAGGAGGTCTGCGGGGTCCGGCGGGGGCGGTTCGGAGGTGTCGAGTTCGGTCTGCTCGCCGTGGGGGTTGGGGAAGAGTGCGTCGGACATGCAGGGAGAAGCCTTCCACTCGCGTCCTGGTGAGAGAGGAGTGCCGCGGTCCCCAAGCTAGAACCGTGAGATGTGAAGCGTCGACTACCGAGACCATATTGTTAACTGGGTTCACATTGTCCTCGTTGTTTTTGATGGAAGTGGCTTGCCGGTCGAGGGCTCGGGATTGGTTTCCGTAGTGGAAACTTGTGAGTTGACAACATGGAAAGTGACTGGTTGGCTTTCCGTCATGGAAAGAGAGCAGAACACCTCCCCCCAGCTCACCCCCGAGCAGGCGCAGGCCGCCCTGCGCGACGTCGAGCAGACCCGCTCCTCCTACTACTCCGAGCTCAACCCGTGGTGGACCACGCTGGTCTTCGCCGCGTTCCTCTGCGGCATGCCGCTGGCGGCCTTCTTCGACGTGAACTGGACGGCCATCGCCGTCCTGGGCGGCCCCCTGGGCCTGGGCGCCCTGCTGTGGGCCTCCCGCCGCACCGGCCCCAACACCGAACTGCGCTTCGGCGCGCTTCAGTACACGCTCCTGGCGGTAGGAACGCTCGTGGTGATCGGCGGAATGGCGAGCGGACACTTCCTCGCCCCCACCCACGGCGCGTGGGTGTGGCTTCCGGTTATCGTGACCAACGGGGCGGTGGCCCTGGGTATCGACCTCATCCTGCGAAGGAAGGCGCGTAAGGCGGCATGAGCGACACCGACCTCACCACCTCGGGATTCAACGACACGATCCACGCGCCCAACCGGTTGCGGATCTGCGCGCTGCTGGACAGGGGTGAGGAGGTCGAGTTCGCCGTTGTCCAGAAGCAGTTGGGCGTCAGCGCCTCGGTACTCAGCAAGCACGTGAGCGTCCTGGTCAACGCCGGGTACGTCCGCCAGCACCGCGCGGTGCGCGACACCCGGCAGCGGGTGTGGCTGTCGCTGACCGACGAGGGGCGCGCCGCCTACCGGGCCCACATCGCCGCTTTACGCGCGATCGTCGAGGGGAAGGCGTGAGCCCCGCAGGACCCCGGCGGCCCGCAGGCTCCTGACCACCGGTCGAGAGCCTGCGGGCCGCCGACGTGTGCGGGGACCACCGCCGCTCCGGCGGTCCCGCCTCCGGGATTCAGCACTGCCCGCCGCGGTCGCGGCGGTCGCGCTGGCGGGGCAGCGGCCAGTAGCGGCGGTCGGGGTCGCGGCGCGGCAGCGGGGCCTTGGGCGCGGCGCGCAGCAGGCGGACCAGCTCGGCCACGGAGGAGGCGCACACCAGGACCGCCATCCCGGTGTCCTGGTAGGCGGGCTTGAGGACGGCCGTCACCTCGGGGATGCCGGCCTCGTCGTGGAGGACGCAGATCTCGTAGTGGGGGAACTCCTCGCGGGCGAGGCGCAGCGGTTCGGAGGGAATGACGTGGTACACGGTCGTATGCCTTCGACGGTGGGGGCGCCGTAGGAACGGGCGTGCGTTGAGGCGGTGGACGTGGGTTCCCTCCCCGACGGGGGCGTCGGCTGTCCGCCCGGATCGGCGCACGGCCGGTCCGGAGGACGGAAAGGACGGACTTCCGCGTATGGAAGGGCAGGTTTCGGACCGGGGTTCCGGTCGGTCGGAAGGTCTGTCCGGGTCGCCGGAGCGGACGCGGCGGAGGGCGGACGCGTGCCCCGGACACGATCGGGACGGACGTTCCCGATCATCCGCTGGAGTAGTGGTCGGCGGTGGAGTCAGGGGTGCTCAGGCGACGAGTCGGCACACGGCGGCAGCGCTCTCCGGGGTACCGGGAAGAACGCCGGACGGTTGCTCACCGGGCCTACCCAAACCCTAGCGTGTGCCGGACCGAAAAAAGTGCATCCGTGAGAGCTGAGATCAAAAACTTACAGTCGGCCCGCCCGCCGACGGGAGCGGCGGGAACGCCCGCCCCGCGCTCCCGGGGCCCGCGGCCTCGGGGACCACGGCGGACCGGTCGGGCAGGAGCCGGGCCGATGGGCCCGTTGACGTTGACCGCTGCACTGTGAGGGACAGCCAGTGGAACCGCCGCAACCGCGGCTCCAGGGTGCCAGACAGGTTCGCGGAGACGCAGACGTCGGTGAAGGCTTCCGTCGACACCGGTTGCGCGGCTGATCACGGGTGAGCGGTCCGGGCTGTGTCCTGCTGCTTCGGAACGGCCCGGAGGGCAGGACCGGGAGACTTCTTCTCTGGAATATGCCGTGTCTTGGAGAATGCACTGTCCCAGTGGGCGGCTCGATGCACACCCTGTGGAAACTCGCAATGATCTTGGTGTCACGGAAGAGCGAAACATGAATAATAGCTCTTTCTTTTCATAATCGTGGCCGAAGATTGTCCGAGGTCAATTCAGGGAATGGCTTCGCAACGACCACTTTCCTAACAGAGGAGAAGTCGGATGAAACTGACGATGCTCTACAAGGACGGAAAATCGGGAGCGGAGGGATGCCCCAGCGTCTACCTTGCCGACACCGGGGAGTTCGTCGTCCAGGGGGTGCAGCTCTCCCCCGACGAACTGGCCGAACTGGAGAACCCGCTGCCCGGGGAGACCGCGGTCCGGATCAGCCCCGAAGTGCTGATCGGGGCGCTGCAGCGCTACCAGGCCGACCGGTGATCGACAGGAAGGCACAGTGGGCACAATCTTCACGTCGCTGAGCGACCCCGACTTCCAAAGGCTGTTCGAGGATTTCCGCTACACCGCCTACCGGCTGGAAACGTTCCAGGTGTACGGGGTGCCGTATGAAATGGAGGAGTTTGCCCGCTTCCAGGCGGGTGAGGCGAGAGGCGAATTCCCCGGAATCGCGCGCTGGGCCGACCGGGTCTCCCGCGGGGTCAAGGCGGGCAAGCAGTTTCACCGGGTCCACGTGGTGACCGAACCGCTCTCCGACTACGTGCGCTTCGAGTGCGCCTGGGCCTACCGACACACCGTTGCGGCGGGGGAGGACGTGCGGATCACCGCCGTACCGGAGGGACAGTGGCCCGACGGACTGCCGAGGCTCGACTACTGGCTGTTCGACTCCTCGGTTCTGGTGCGCATGGACTACGCCGACGACGGGACGTTCGTGTCCGCCGAACTCGTCGACGACCCCGAACAGGTCGTCCAGGCCAACCTCTGGCGCGACCAGGCCGTCCACCTGTCCGTGCCGTTCGCCGAGTACGCCGCCGGGTTCGACGACCTCATGAAACCGGTGGCCCACTCCTGACCCCACCCCCGTCCTCCCCCTCCGGACAGGCTGATGTCCAGCAACGAGATGAGGGGCGACGCTGAAGCCGTCGTCCAGGCCGGAGTGGTCCACGGTGACGTCCACATCGGCGTTCCCGGGCACTCCGGCCTTCCCGTGCCCCGCCAACTGCCGCTTGCCATGCGCGGCTTCGTCAACCGCCAGGCCCAGCTCGCCGCGTTGGACGAGCTCGCCCGGGAGGCCGACGACCCGAACAGTCCGGTCCGGTCGGTGACCGTGTCCACCATCGCCGGCGCTCCCGGAGTGGGAAAAACCGCGCTCGCCGTGTACTGGGCGCGCCGGGAGCGCTCCCGGTACCGTGACGGCGACCTGTACGTCGACCTACGCGGGTACGGTCCCGGTCCCAGGCTTGAGGCGGCGCAGGCACTGGAGACTCTGCTGCGCTGTCTGGACGTGGCCCCCGACCGGATACCGGCGGACCTCGACGGCCGCGCCGCCATGTACCGGTCGCTGCTGGACGGCAGGCGGATGCTGGTACTCATCGACAACGCGGCCAGTGCCGACCAGGTCCGCCCCCTGTTGCCCGCCTCGCCGCACTGCCTGGTGATCGTGACCAGCCGGAACAGCCTTCCCGGGCTGACCGCGCGGGAGGGAGCACGCAGGCTGGTGCTCGACACGCTCACCCCGGAAGAGGCGCTGGTACTGCTCCGGCAGGTTATAGGTGCCGAACGGGTCGATGCGGAACCCGAAGCGGCCCGGCGTCTGGTACGACACTGCGTGTTCCTGCCGTTGGCGTTGCGGATCATCGCGGAACGCGTCACCGCCAGTCCGGGAGTGCCGCTCGCTGAGTTCGTCGCCGAACTGGACGATGAGAGAGAGAACGCCTGGACGCTCTACGGACCGAGGACGACGAATTGAGCGACGTGCGGGCCGTCTTCACGGCCTCCTACAACGAACTCGACGCCGAGGCGGCCCGCCTGTTCCGGCGGTTGGGCCTGCATCCCGGTGCGGAGGCGGGGGTGCCCGCCTGCGCGGTGCTCGTGGGGATGACCGTGCCGAAGACACGACGACTGCTGGAGCGGTTGGCCCGCGTCCACCTGGTCACCGTGGTCAGCCGTGACCGCTACCGACTGCACGATCTGTTGCGGTTGTACGCGGCAGAGCGGGCCGAAGAGGACGAGACGCCCGAGGAACGCGAACAGGCGCTGCGCCGGGTGCTGCTCTGGTACCTGCACAGTGTCGACAACGGACACCACGTGGTTCTGCCTGCCTTCCACAGGGTTCCTCTTCCCGAGGCCGACCTGCCGGTCGTTCCCATGGAGTTCGAGGGGGTGGACCAGGCGATGGACTGGTTCGAGACGGAACGGGAGAACTTAGTCGCCGCAGTCCGTGTCGCGGGAGAGAACGGCGCCGACGACCTTGCATGGCGGCTGCCCGCCGTCATGTACGGGTTCTTCGAGATGCGCGGCTACTGGTCGCAGTGGCGTGACCTCAATCGGTTGGGGGTGGAGGCCGCTGAACGGATCGGCGACGAGCACGGGCTGGCCTGCAACCGGCTCGGGCTGGGAGACGCCAACTGGCTGTTGAAACGTACCGACGAGGCGTTCGAGTGCTATCGGATCGCCGCCGAGGACGCTTCCCGATGCGGGGACCGGTGGGTGGAGGGGTTCGCGCTGCGTCAGACCGCGGTCCTGCTGCACGACCGGGGGCGGTACGAGCAGGCGAGCGGAGTCGCGGAGCAGGCGCTGGCGGTCTTCGAACGCGGGCGGGAGTGGGCGGGGCGCGGGCATGGCCCTGCTGACGTTGGCAGACTGCCAGCGCGAACGAGGGGTACCGCAGCAGGCCGTCAGCAGTTGCGAGCGGGCATTGGAGCTGTTCGGGGTCGTCGACGACAGGTGGAGTCTCGCGTGGGGGCGCTGTGTACTGGGGCGAGCCCTGGCTGAACTGGGCCGATGGTCCGAGGCACTGGAGCGGTACCGCGAGGCACTGGTCACCTTCCGCTCTTTCGGTAACAAGCGCAACGAGTCGCGGGCGCTGATCGGCATGGGGGAGGCGTGCGCGGCACTGGGACGGACCGGGGAAGCCCGGGAGCACCTGGAGGCCGCCAAGGCGCTGCTGGACGAGATCGGCAGCGAGCAGGCCGCCGACCTCGCAGAACGTATCAAGGGCTTGGACGTCGGCGGTGAGTAGCGGCCCCCGTGGACCTGCCGGGGAGGAGCGCTTCCCCGGGCCTGTCTCCCCGGGGGTGGGGGTCAGTCCCAGGGGACGGCGGCGAGGATGCGGCCGCGGTGGAAGCGGCGGAACGCGGCGTCGATGCCCATGCCGGGGAGTTTGAGGGTGCTGACGTAGGTGCGGCCGACGGCTTTGCGCAGGTCGGCGAGCGAGGCGCAGTCCGGGAGCTGGGCTGCGGCCTCGGCCAGGACGGGGTCGGCGGAGGCGCGGGCGGTGGGCGCGTCGACGACGGGCGCCCGGGGGAGGCGCAGCTCCTCCCGGTCCGCCCAGCCGCGGACGGCCTCGGCGTCGGGGTCGGCGGGCTGGCCGAAGAACCACTCTGAGAACGCGTCGTCGAAGTCCTCGTAGCAGCCCGCGCGGACCGCGTCGGCGGCGCGGCGGACGCCGTCGGCCAGGTCGAGCAGCCAGTGCGCCAGACTGGGCGCCTCGAAGCGGGCGTTGAGGCTGTCCCAGAAGGCGAAGACGCCGTGCCATTCGCCGGTGTCCGGGTCGACGTCCACGTAGTAGGCCTCGGCCACGCCGTTGGTGTGCAGGACGCGGAAGGTTCCGGGCGGGCCGCAGCGGTGGTCGGGTTCGGTGTTGAACTCGTTTTCGAAGCCGAACGCCTCGAAGAGGTCGGGGCTCCCCCCTCTCACGGGGGCGAACCCGCCGGTCTCGCGGGCGATGGCGCGGATGTCCTCGGGGACGGGGGCATCCCAGGCGTCCATGGCGCTGTCGCTGATCCCGGGCAGCAGGACGATTCCGCCGTCCGAGGCGTCCGCCGCCGCGCGCAGCGCCGCCACGACCTGTCGCGGGGTGGGGGGATCCGAGGAGAAGGCGTTCATGGGTCCTCCGGGGGTGGGCCGTTGCCGACGGTGACCACCCTGCCACGGGGGTGTGACGCGGGATGGGGGGCGAGGGCAGAGGGCTGGTTGCCGGGGCGGGGACGGGGTGTTCGAGGGCTGTCCATTCAGTCGCGCTATCCGGGAATCCTGTCCGCTTGCCTCGGCCGGGAGGCCCGGCAGCTTTGCCCTGTTCCTCGGGTGTGGGAGGGGTTGTCGGGTGGCGGGTATCCGGTGGCAAAGCGTTGCGGGAGGGTGGGAGTCCCTCCGGTACCGGAGCGGCGGTCAGGGCTGCCGGGCCTCCCGGCCGAAACGAACCAGCCACTTCACCGCCTGCCCGGTTTCCGAGGGGTTTGGGCTGGTGGAGGATCTCAACCCTTCCGGTCTGCCTCAGCCGCGAGGCGCGGCAGCCCTGCCCGGTCCTTGGGTGCGGGAGGGGTTGCCGGGCGGCGGGTGGGCTGCGGGCCGGGGCCGGGGAAGGAGCGGCCCCGGCCCGCAGGTCAGGCGGTGAGAGGGTCGGGGGGTTGGCCGGTGTCCCAGGTGAGGAGGAAGTAGACGCCGTGCTGCCAGGGGGCGAGGCTGCCCCACTTGGTGGCCAACTGGTCGACGAGGAACAGGCCCCGGCCGTGTTCGGCGAACGGGTCCTCGGGGGCGGCCACGTGCGGGAGGGCCTGCCGCAGGCGCGGGGCGCGGGTGCGGACCTCGGTCCAGGCACCGGAGGAGTCCACGCTCACCCGGACGGTGAACGTTTCGCCGGGGTCGCCGGAGCGGGTGTGGCGGATCGCGTTGGTGGCCAGTTCGGAGGTGAGGAGCGCGGCCCGGTCCACCACGTCGTCGGGGGCGCTGCTCTGCGGGTAGAGCCGGATCGCACCGGCCACGAACCGGCGGGCCGCGGCCACGCTGGCGGGCAGGCCGGGAAAGGACGTGAACGCCACGGTCACCGGGACTCCTCCCCACAGGACGGACCACTCCAGGGGCGGGTGCGGCGGTACAGGGCGGCGGCTGAGAGGGCCGCGCCGAGCAGGCTGTCGAGGTTGGCCAGCGCGGTGACGGTCGTGGCCGCGTTGTGGATCGGCAGGATCAACCGGTCTGAGCCGAGCACGACAGCCAGGCCGGTTTCGTGGTCTTCGACGTAGGCGCGGCCGTCGGCGAGCAGGGCGATCTGGTCGGTGCTCAGGGTGTAGTCGGCCATCAGAGTCCCCCGCTGTTCAGGTAGGCGCGGATGCGGCCGCGTGTCTGCTGGCCGTAGTAGCCGCGCACGGGGTGCGGGGGTTCGTAGGTGGCCAGGATGTGGTCGAGCAGGTCGAGGTCGCTGACGGCCACCACGTGCCCGGTCACCCGGTTGCGCGCCCGATAGGGAGAGGAAGAGCTGTACTCGTAGGTGGTCTCCCAGCGGGCCGAGTGCGCCTCGGCGGTCGCGGCGAAGGCCGCGTAGTCCGGGATACGGGGGATTTCCCGGGCCTGGCGGCGTGGCGGCGCGGCATGCCGCGGCCGGTGCACCACCGACCGACGTCGGGGCGGGTGGGGCGGGCGTCGGACGGCGAGCACGCCGAACTCGGCGAGCATAGCTGGTAAGAAGGGCAGCAACAGTAGAACACGCATCATTGGGTGACCTTCGGTTCAGTGCGGCTGGGAAACCGCGTCCACCAGGAATGCGGAACCATGCGGCTCGCGGCCGTGGGCTCCGAAGCGCCGAAGTTCGGAAGTATGCGACAGACTGACGGTGTGAGACCCCCGAACTCCGCCGCACACTCGCATCCCCACAGGCTCCCGAGAACCCCTCGTTTATGGGGGCTAAACTTCGGTGTGTACTGTGACGGTAGCCCAACTGCGCGGACCCTGCAATAGGGGGGCTAAACTTTTTTCGGGCGGACTAGCTACAGAGGACTAACAGCGTGGATGCCAGGACGCTGCACGACATCGCAGCCATACCCGACCCGCTCGACCGGGCGCGTGCCGCGTCGAGCGCCATGACCACCCTTCAGGGGCAGTCCGTCGAACTGTCCCGAATCCGCCGCCAGGCGATCATCGAAGCTCAGGAGTCCGGCGGTCTGCGGCAGGAGGACATCGCCCGGCATCTCGGCGTGACGCCGGGGCGCGTGTCGCAGATGAAGAAGGCGGGCGCGGGACCGGCGCACCAGGCGCCGCCCGGACCGACCGAGCCCCGGCCGCGCGTTCTGGTGGAGCGTGCTCTGCCAACACCGCCGAGTGTGCGCGGCTCCAAGAGCCTGTACCTGACCGAGGCCGAGCGGCAGGGGCTGACCGCCGAACGGAAGATGCTCTACATCGGCCGTGAACCGGCCAGTGACCATGTCGCCGCCGGACTGCGGACCGAACCGGGTGAGGATGTCATCGCCCGCCGCAAGATGTTCTGGGCCAACGGAGTTCCGGTGCGCATCTCCACCAGCTACTTCCGCACCGACGTCGCGGAGGGGACCCGGCTTGCCGAGGAGGGGTTCGTGCTGCCGACCCTCCAGGCCGCCATCGAGGAGTTGGGACACCGGTTCTCCCACGCCACGGAGACGCTGACCGCGCGACCGCCGACACCGTACGAGGCCGACCTGCTGGAAGTACCCGGCGAGTGGGTGGTCCAGATTCTGCGGGTCAGCGTGTCCACCGACGACATGCCGATCCATGCACTGGAGACCGTGTGCGCCGCCTCTCGCCACACCTTCCCCATCGGCCAGGTCGCGGGCTCCGACCAGTTCTGAGGACGCACGAAGGCCCCGGCAGCGCCGGGGCCTTCGCACATTCCTGGCGGAATATCCCAAACCGACTCTACACCGCCTGCCCAGGTGCCGATGGTCGTGACGAGAGTGGGCCATGATCTCAGCCCGAAGCCCTCATCCGCCACGACCGTCGGTGTCTGGGCCGGATTAGACACCCGCTGGCTGCTCCCCGTTCAGTGACCATGGTTGTAGTCCGTGGTGCTCGATCGCGCTGGGGTCCTGGGCCACAGACGGGCAGGGTCGTGCGATCGAGCGCCACGGGAACCGAGGGCACCAGAGACCACAATCCGGCACCCACAGCCGTCACCCGCTCACAAGCCGACCGGGGCACGGTCGGCGGGGAATCAACCGGTTTGTTTCAGCCGGGAGGCCCGGCAGCCTTGACCGCCGCTCGGGTACGGGAGGGATTGTCAGGTGACAGGTCTTCGGGAGTGAAGCGCCGTCACACGGCCACAGACTGGCCGGGGGTGAAGCGCTACGGGAGGGTGGCCATCCCCCAGGAACCGGAGCGGACCTCAAGGCTGCCGCGCCTCGCGGCCGAAGCAGACAGGGAGTGTTGAGGTCCCCATCAGCCCCGGAGCGGCCGGGGTGGGGTGGGCGGTGAACCATCCGGTGTCTTCGGCCGGGAGGCCCGGCAGCCTTGTCCGCCGCTCGGGTGAGGGAGGGGTTGTTGGGTGACAGGTCTTCGGGAGTGAAGCGCCGTCACACGGTCGCAGGTTGGCCGGGAGTGGAGTGTTGCGGGTGGGTGGCAGTCCCCCAGGAACCGGAGCGGACCTCAAGGCTGCCGCGCCTCGCGGCCGAAGCAGACGGGGACTGTCGGTGTGGCGTAGAGCTGTCCACAGCCTGGGGAAGAGTCTTGCTCGATGCCGGGGACGCTGCCGGACCCTGGGGGCATGAGCAGTCTTCCTCCGTATTCGGTGCACGCCGCCGGGTTCGTCCAACGCCGCCATCCCCGTGGCGGGACCATCGCCGAGCGGGCGGCGTTGCTGGGCGACACGCTCGGGGACGCTGTCCTGGTGGGGCGGGCCGCCGCTGCCCTGCACGGTCTGGACGTGCTGCCCCCGGGAGTGGCGGAAGCCGCCTGGCCGTTGCAGGTCGTCGTCGCGCCGGGTGTACGCCCCCGTGGTCTGGCCGGATGCGACATCCACGAGGCCGTGCTGCCCGAGGGCGACGTGTGCACCGTCGCAGGCATTCGGGTGACCACGTTGGAACGCACGGCCCTGGACTGCGCCCGGTCCCTGCCCCGGCTGGAGGCCGTGGCCGCAGTCGACCAGATCCTGCGGGCCGGGGTGGAGCTTGACCGGCTCCAGCGGCGCGGCCTGGAGTTCGCCGGACAGCGGGGAGACGCCGTCGTCTGCTCGGTGCTGCGGGTGTGCGATCCTGCGGCCGAATCCCCGGGGGAGAGCTGGACGCGCTGTCTGATCCTGGACGCCGGCCTGCCCCGCCCGGTCGGCCAGTACCGCCTGGACGTTTCCGGCCACGGCATCGTGCGGTTGGATCTGGCCTATCCCGACTACCGCCTGGCGATCGAGTACGACGGGCGGGAGCACCACACGAGGTTCTCCGATGTGCTGCGCGACCGTCGGCGGCGCGGCGCGCTGGAGAGTGAGGGCTGGACGGTGCTGGCGGTGCGCTCCGGTTCGGTGCTGCACCAGCCGGACGTGCTGTTCGCGAGGCTACTGCACCAGTTGCACGAACGCGGCTGGTCTGCCCCGGCGGGAACGCTGGCGACCATCCGCAAACGGATCAACTACATCTGCATGTGCCAGCGCAGGAACAGGGAGGAGTTCCGCTACACACAGCAGACAACGGCCATCGGACTGGGACGACCACTACGAGAGGAATAACCGACACCGGTCGGGGTTGCTGGTGAACTTGCCGGTTTGCTTCGGCCGGGAGGCCCGGCAACCTTGACCGGTCCTCGGGCGGGGGAGGGATTGTTAGGTGGCGGGTCTTCGGGGGTGAAGCGCTGCGGGTGGGTGGTCATCCCTCCGGGACCGGAGCGGGCCTCAGGGCTGCCGCGCCTCGCGGCCGAAGCAGACAGGAAGTGTCGGAGTCTTCATCAGCCCTGGGGCGACCGAGGGTGCGGCGGGCGGTGGGGTGGCTGGTCTGCCTCAGCCGGGAGGCCCGGCAGCCTTGACCGGTCCTCGGGCGGGGGAGGGATTGTTAGGTGGCGGGTCTTCGGGGGTGGAGCGTTGCGGGTGGGTGGTCATCCCTCCGGGACCGGAGCGGGCCTCAGGGCTGCCGCGCCTCGCGGCCGAAGCAGACAGGAAGTGTCAAGGTCCCCATCAGCCCCGGAGCGGCCGGAGTCGGGACAGGCGGTGAACCATCCGGTGTCTTCGGCCGGGAGGCCCGGCAGCCTTGGCCGCTCTTCGGGCGGGGGAGGGATTGTTGGCTGCCGGGCCTCGGGAGTCCAATTAATTCCGGGGCAGGTGGGCGGCGTCAGTCAAGCAGGCTCTGCTGGGTGGCGCGCGTGCCCTTCTTCTTGTCGTGCAGGCCTTGGGCGACCTCTTGGGCGTAGCGCTCGTGGTTCAGCTCAAGCAGGCTGTCCAGGATCTCGCGCTGGGCGGCCGGGCCGATGGTGTAGCGGAGTTCCTTCCTGCCGACCTTGTGGAACCCGTGGTCGAGGCTGCCGACTTTCTCGATGCGCTCCTCCCAGCCGTAGGCGCGGACAGTGGCCTCATCGATGGCTTTGTGGATCCGGCGCAGCTCCTCGATGTCGTCGTCGGAGCACTCCGGGTCGAAGACCAGGTTGTAGGTCTTGGTGAGACCGGACTGACGGGAGAGCATCACGTCCCGACGGAAGGAGTCCAGGCGGGAGCCGAGCTCGCGCAGTTCCTCGGTGAGTTCAGGGAGAGGGAAAGTTTCGAAGACGTCGGAGGGGGTGTAGCGGAGATCGGCCTTCATTGAAGAGCCACGGGACTTGGCCCACCAGTAGTGCGGCGAGCTTGAGAGCAAGGCCAGAATGGCGGTGTCGTCGGTGGCAAAGACTGCCAGCATATGCGAGAAAACTTGGCCAGTCGACACCATCATTGGCATTACAGTCTTACTGACGAGGGTAATTGCGATGGTGCGATCTAGGTCAGAAATAGCCGTATAAAGGTTTGGTGCTATCTCAGCATATTGCCACCATCGATCCCGGCGAGCTTTGCGTTTGTTCTGCTCTCGATCTGGCTTAACCAGCTTGACGACCTGCTCGTAGCACTCCGGGTACTCCTTCGCGCGTTCCTCTGACCAGTCGTGGAAGTTGATGACCCAACGGCTCCCCGAGTAGTCCGGGCGCGTGTTCAGGTCCTGCCCGTTGAGGTAGGGGAAGAGGACTTCCTTGTTGCGTGGGTCCTTCTCGATGAGTTCTTGTGCCTTTTCGGGGGGCATAGTGAAGCCTGTGCCGAGGATGTTGCTCCCCTGGAAGGAAATCCCCCTGTTGCTCGCAAGCCGCTCCGGATTTCCACTCACCCGGGAAGCAGGGTCCAGTGAAGGAGTGATGCCCGCTACCTCGCTTCCGTCAAGAATCTTCTTGGCCTTGTCCGACAGTTCGGCCCTGCTTCCCCATACCGCGCAGTACTCCAGAGCTGCACTCTTTGAAGGCCAAGGTTTGCTCTTGACTGCCTGCCGGATGGTGACCTTGTTAGCGACCAGTTGGTCCAACCCGACTTCCCGGGTGTCTCCTTGAGCCAAGGTATTGGTGGCGATCAGTCCGGTCTGACCACCGCTATTGAGGACGTCATGCGCCCGAAGTGCGAAGTAGGCGACTAGGTCGGCGCTTCCCCGAGCACCGTGGCCGATACCGTGCACCAAGTGTTCGCGGTACGCGGTTCCCAGGGCTCCGGTGAGCTTCTGTCCTCCCAAGAACGGAGGATTCCCGATCACCGCATCGAATCCGCCCTTTTCGAACACTTCCGGGAACACCAGTGGCCAGTGGAGCGGCTCCCGCTTGAAGGCCCCTTCCGGCCTGTCTGTCTCCAGCCATTCCCGGATCTGTTCGCGGGCCTGGGCCTCGGCGGTGTCGATCCGTCGAGCGTAGTCGGCGGCCAGGATAGAACCGTTTCTCAGGCCGGTGTCCCCGCGCTTGACATGGGCCAGCGCTGCTCCCACACACAGGTCGGCGAACAGTTCGGCGTATCCGGTGTCCAGTCGTACTCCGGCGAGAATGGAGCTTTTGCGGTGCACGCCATCGATCGTTCCGCCGTCGACCTCGGTGATCCTTCGGCGCTCTTTGGCGATTCCTGAAACCACCGAGCGCACGTTCGCCAGGAGTTGCGGATCGAGTCGGTCGTGGACCTCTTTACCCCTTTTCGGGTCCATGTGCATGTACTCGACCTGCTCCAGGGACGTGATCCCCAGCAGCGAGTCCCCCGCCACCAGTCGGTCGTCCAGGAACGTGAACGGCCGCTTCGGGTCCATGGACACCAGCCACAGCGACAGCTTTGCCATCTCCACGGCCATCGGGTTGATGTCCACCCCGTACAGGCAGTGCTCGATGATCTGCCGCCGTGCCTCGATGACGACCGGGTCCTCGTCGGCCCCCAACCCGTCACCGGTGGGGGTGTAGTCGCGGACCCGTTCGTCGCCTTCGGCGACCCACGCCTCGATGAGGCGGTCGCCCAGGTACCGGGCCGCGGCGACGAGGAACGCCGCCGAGCCCATCGCGATGTCGGCGACCTTCAGGTCCAGGATCTCGGCGCTCGACTTGAGCTTCCACTCGTCGCGGTCGGCGGTCTGCAACGGCCCCGGTTCGTACACCAAGGGCTCCAGCGCGCCCTCGACGACCTGTTCGGCGAGGAAGCGCGGCGTGTAGTGCGTGCCCGTGTTCCGGCGCAGCGGCGACTCCGTCACGTACAGCTCGCCCGGCAGCACCACCACCGGCAGTCCGCGCAGGTCGGTGCGGAGAATCCCGAAGAACGGCAGCAGCCGCTCCGCCAGCGGGTAGTCGCCGCGGGTCACCGCGAGCAGCTTCTTGCGGGCCTCCTCCCTCGCCGCGCCCGACAGCGGGGCCAGCCGCTTCTCCACGGCCCGCGCCGAACCGATGCCGGACTGCCTGTAGGCGTCCGAGACGGCCTTCGCCAGTCCGCTCAGGTCGGAGTGGTGCGCCGCCAGCGCCTCCAGGTCGGCGAGGCGCACCTCCTCCTCGCGGCCCTCCTTGCCGACCAGGCCCACGACCACGTCGTCGGCGCGGAAGCCGTCGAAGGACAGTAGGCCCTCGTACACGTAGCCGATCTGCTCGACGTCCAAGGTGCGGAACGACAGCTTGCGCCGCTCCTTCGACCGGCCCGAGCCGATCTCGACGTACTGCACGGCGCGCAGCATGTGCAGCACGGTGCGGTCGTCGATGTGCAGCGGCAGCCACGCGAACTGGTCCGGGTGGAACAGCGACCCGTCGTGCGCGGTCATGCGCAGCCTCGGGTGGTCCACGCCGTGGTAGACCGCGTTGAACAGGGCGAGCAGCCGGTGCCAGGCGGTGTAGGTGTTCTCCAGTTCCTCCTCGGAGCCCTCCAGGGCGCGCTGCTCCAGTTCGGCGCAGAGCCGGCCCGCCGAGTACGCCCTGGCGTACAGCTCGTTGTCGGACGGCAGCAGCTTCCGCTCCTCCGCGAACAGCAGGAACACCACGCGCATCATCACCGACACCGCGCCCCGGTACACCTCGTGCGCGGGCACGTGCGCCAGACTGGGCTCGCCGTGCTCCCGGGACCAGGTGTCGGCGCGGCCGATCGCGGCGACCAGCAGCTCCACGGCCTGGCGGACCTGCACGCCGAGGGCCTCGGTGATCTCCTCCTGAGAGTCCAGGCTCTTGCGCAGCAGCGGTACGAGCGTCTCCTCGTCGGGCACCGCGAAGAAGCGGCTGCGGCCCAGCAGCGAGAAGAACGCGCGCACCACGATCCGTTCGGCGGCCTCCGCCCAGGCGACCGCGTCGAACACGGCGGTGGTGGTGACGCCGCCGCGCGGCGCCCACACCAGCACCCACCAGCGGCCGTCGGTGGCCAGGCCCAGTTCCACGCCGTGGTGACGGCACAACTGGGCGAGCCGGTCCACGGGGGTCGCCGACCACGCCTCGCCCTTCACGCGGGCCGTGGGGGAGGCGTTCGGCGGACACACCAGGCCGAGCAGCCGCACCGTGTCCGGCTTGACGTCCTCGCCCGGCTCCACGAGGGCGAACGACGGGGTGACCGTGGTGTCGTGCTCGGGCACCTCCATCGCGAGGCCCGCCAGCTCCTCGGCGTCGGTGCGGTACTCCTCCCGCCAGTCGAGCAGTTCGCCGAGCACGAAGTCCACCCAGGGGCGCTGTCCGGCGGCCGTGTCGGCCTGCCAGGCGGTGTGCGCCCGGCGCAGTGCAGCGACCTGCTCCTTGGTCAGCGCCTCCAGGCTCGGCCAGGTGTCGCGGAGCACCGGCAGCGACAGGAACGGGCCGCTCACCTCGATCAGCGACAGCCACTCGCGGTGCTGCTGCGCACTGTCGGGGGCGGCGGGGCGGGAACGGCGAGGACGGGGACTCATCGGACGGCCTCCCGGGACGGAATGACGAACACCACGGCGACGGGGAACAGGTGCGGCTCCTGGCGGCTGTAGCGGGCCTCGATCGCCGCCAGTTCGCGTTCGCGTTCGGCGTCCAGCTCGTCGAGGCGGCGCTGCCAGTTGCGGCGGTCGCGCCGGTACTGCTCCAACTCCTCCTTCGACTTCTCCAGCTCGACTCGGCTGAACAGGGCGTCCTCGGCGTCGTCGGGGTCCGCCGCGAGCGCGGCGCGCAGGGTCGCGGAGAACTGCTTGAACACGGAGGTGATCCGCTCGCGTTCCTCGGCGGCGCGCTGCTCCAACTGGCGGCCCAGCGACTCCTGACGGGTCTTCTTCCGCCACTTGACGGCCGACATGAGGCCGTCGGAGATCTGCGGCCACCGCTGCGCGACGCGCTGCCACACCACGTCCGAGGCGGGGCGGCCACTGGTGAGCGCGCGGTCCAGGATGCCGCCGAGCACGCCCAGGTTCTCCAAGCGGCGGAACCGGCCGTGCTCGGGCGCCCACCCGCCCGCGTACAGCACCTCCTCGTGCAGTCGGATGCCGTCGGCGCCCACCAGCACGAACCGCGAGTAGGCGCCGACCAGTACGTCCTCCAGGGCCGGATCGTCGCTGACCACGGCCGTCACCCGGCGCAGCCCCACCCGGTCGTTGGACACGGCGGCGCGCAGCAGCCGCGTGGACATCGCCACCAGCGGATGGTTGAGGTGCGCGAGCACCACGTCGTCGCGGCCCCGCGCCACCTCCGGGTCGAAGGTGACCGGAAGCTGCCGGGGCTCGCCGCCCGACGGCAGCTTCTCCGTCAGCCCTTCGGCGGCGCGCGCCCACGAGTCGGTGAGCGTGGGCACGTCGAACAGGCCCTCGGCGAGCTCCCGCTCGTCGACGTGGGGGGTGAGGCTCTGCTGGTTGGCGAGGGCCAGCGCGGTGTCCACGACCCGCTTCACCCGGTCGGGGGTCAGGCCCAGCTCCTTGACGGTGGCGTCCAGCTTCTCGCGGAGTCTGCGCACCTGGTCGCGGACGTTGGCGTCGGAGGCCAGCCGCTCCTTGCGCGACCCGGCGTTCTCCACGTCGACGTCGGTGGCCTGGCCGAGCATGCGTCGCTGCACCGCGTCCGCCAGCACCGCGTTGACCTGGCCCAGGTCCTCCTCCATGCGCGCCACCTTCGTGGCGACCCGGGACAGGAACTCCAGGTCGGCCTCGTAGGAGTCGACGGCGCCCTGCCAGCCCGATCCCACGAAGTGCCGCACCTCGGGGGTTTGGGACTGGCCGTAGCGGTCGATGCGGCCGATGCGCTGTTCCAGCTTGTTCGGGTTGAACGGGATGTCGTAGTTGACCAGGCGGTGGCAGTGGCGTTGCAGGTCGATGCCCTCACCGGCGGCGTCAGTGGCCAGCAGGATGCGCACCGGGTGCTCGGACGGGTGCTTCTGGAAGGCCAGCCGCACCTGTTCGCGTTCGTGGGCGTTCATGCCGCCGTGCAGCACCGCCACCCGGTCGCCGCCCATGCCCTCCTGGCGGAGCAGGTCCACCAGCCAGTCGAGGGTGTCGCGGTACTCGGTGAACACCACGACCCGCTCGTTGGTCCAGTGCTGGTCGGGCCGGCACACCGACTTCAGGTAGCCGATCAGTTCGCGGGCCTTGGCGTCGGCGTTGGCCTCGTGGCTGACGGCCCACTCCAGCATCTGCTCCAGCAGGGCCGTCTCCTCGGAGTCGGCGTCGGGCTGCATGGGGCGGGTGCGGTCCAGCGCGTCGTCCTCCGCCTCTGCCAACTGCTCGTCGTCGTAGGCGGCGGTGTCGTCGAAGAAGTCCTCCAGCCACTCGGGCACGTCGTCGTCGACCGTGGTCAGGGCCGCGCCGGAGCGGCGGTTGAGCGTGTCCAGGTAGACGGAGAGGGTGTGCGCGAACGCCGCCGGACTGGAGAACAGGCGCTTCTTCAGCAGCAGGGTGACCAGGTCGGTGGCCTTGCGGCCGCGACGCGACGCGATCTTGGCGCGGCGCAGCTCCGCGAACCGGGTGAGCAGGCCGTGGATCTCGCGTTCGCTGTCCGGGTAGACCACCGGGAGCGCCTTCGCCTCGCGGCGTTGGAAACGCGGGTTGCCGTCGGCGTCCACAATGTCGGTCTTGAGGCGGCGCACCACCGTCTCGCGCACCGCCGCCCGGTCGGGGGCCACGCCGCGGGCGAACCGCTGGTCGTCGAGGATCTCCAGCAGCGCGGTGAACGACGCCTGGTAGCCGTTGTGCGGGGTCGCCGACAGGAACAGGCGGTGCGTGAAGTGAGGGGCGAGTCGGCGGATCAGCTTGGTCTGCTGCGAGTCGACCGCGTACACCTGCTTGGGCGCGGCCGGAGCGACATGGTGCGCCTCGTCCAGGATCAGTAGGTCGAAGGCGCGCGGGTAGCCGGGGCCGTCGGCGGGCAGCACCTCGTCGAGCAGCCGCTGCGCCTTCGCGCTGCGCAGCCACGGCAGGCTGACGATGGTCAGCGGGTACACGTTGAACGGGTTGGCGGCGCTGCCGAAGTCGCGGCGCACCCTGGCGCAGCGCTCCGAGTCCACGATGGTGAAGTCCAGGCCGAACTTCTCGGCCATCTCGTCGCGCCACTTCACGGTGAGGCCCGCCGGGCAGACGATCATGACGCGTTTGGCGCGGTGCCGCAGCAGCAGCTCCTGGGCGACCAGGCCGGCCTCGATGGTCTTGCCGAGGCCGACGTCGTCGGCGAGCAGCAGGTTCACGCGGGGTGCGGCCACGGCGCGCGACACCGGCTCCAACTGGTAGTCCTCGACGGTCACTCCGGAGCGGAACGGCGCCTGGAGCAGCCGTACGTCGGCGGAGGTGACGGCCGACCAGCGCACCGCGTCGAGGAATGCGGCGAGCTGGTCCGGCGGGTCGAACCCCGCGGCGACGGAGACCTCGGGCAGCGAACCGGCGGGCAGCACCCGGCGGCCCGGCTCCACCTCCCAGATCACTTCCAGGGTCTCGCCGAAGCGGCCGTCCTCGACGCTCTGCAAGGCCACCAGGGTGGCCTGCTCTCCGGCTGGTTCGACCTGGCTCACCACCCACTTCTGCCCCCGGACCGCCACCAGGGCGTTGGGGGTGGGCGTGTCCTTGGTTGTGCTCGCCATCGGGGTTCCTCGTCGTCGGACGGGTGGACGCGGACGCGGATCTAACTTACGGACGGGGTTGTGATCTGTCGAGAGTGGACATTATCTTGTTAGCTCAGTTCACACAACTGTAGTTGGTGGGTGGCTCCACAGGGATCGTGGCACACCGTCGGGGACGGTGTCTGGGAATCACCAGGAAATCACCACAATTCGGGACGCAGGTCCCCAGAAGGGCTGGTAGGAGAAGAGTGGGGACAGTGCCGCGCGGTGAGAAGCGGTCCCGGGGTGAACAGGCGGGGCGGAGCAGGCGCCGATCGCCTCTCCCCCTCTGACAGCATCGGGCGCTCGAGCAGCAAGGAGCAGGACTTGGCCAAGAAGTCATCGTTCTCCAAGCGCTTCCTGCCACCGGAGAGGCGGCAGAGCCCCGGTCCCAGCAAGGAGTGGCAGCAGGAGAACGACGGCCTCTGGTGGGTTCCTCCGGGAAGTTCGCTGGCCGTGATAAGCCTGGTCATCCCGGACGGAATGGTCTACGTCAACACCGGCTCCCAGGCCGCCGAGATCTCCGCGATCATCCCCGCTCTGTCAGTCGGTCTGATCGCGGACTTCCGACCCCAGACGATGAAACCGTCGGCCCTCCTCCCCTACCGCCGGCTTTCCCCGGCAGCCAGAGCCGCATACCTGCGGTGGCATGCCGACGGCAGGAAGAAGCCCGACGTGGCCGTCAACTTCGTCTACCTCTTCTTCACCGGACTGGAACGCCGGGTGCTCGGACAACTGCAGAAGAGCAGGCAGGTGGCCGACCTCCCGCTGCTCCGTGGAGAGGTGGACCGGCTGCTCACGGTCTACGGCCGCGACCCGCTCCTGAAGCAGCAGGCCGCCAACTTTCTCGACCTGCTTGCCTATGTGGAGGAGACCCCGCGACAGGACTGGCGCCTCGGTTGGGAGAAAGAGACTCTTCCGCTGTCGAGGACCTACCGGCCGGCCAACCCCGGCTGCCAGCCCGTCTACTACGGGAAGCGGCGGGTGACGAGTGCTCCTCCCCGGCCTGCCACCTCAGCGGGCCAGCAGCAGAAGACGGAGAACAGGCCACCCCAGCAGCCCGCTCCCGCGCCCGAGAGGCGGACTGCGGAGCCGACGAGGCCGGAAGCGCCCACGCCTCCGCACGACCTCTCAGGCGACGACGAGCAGTCCGCTGCGGTGCTGCCGCCGTCACCGGCACCCGGGACCGCCGGCCAGGACCAACCGGCCCCCACGCGAAGCGGCTTCTACCTCGACCTCGAACGGCTCGCCGCCGTGCAGGACGACGTGCGCCGGGCCGACGCGCTCCTCGCTGACCTCGATGACGACGAAGACGAGGAGGAGACCGGAGAAACAGCCCCGGTACCGGCCGTCGGCGCTGCCAAGAGCGTCCCCGCCCACGCCGGAGCCGCAGACCCGGAGCTTCCGGGACTGGAGCCTGCCCTGCGCACTTTCCTCGCGACCCTGGTGACCAGACAGGAGTGGTCCCGAGCCGACGCTTCCGCGCTCGCCCGGCGGCAGGGCCTGATGGTCGACGGCGCGCTGGCCGAGATCAACGAGTACACCCTCGACGCCGTCGACATGGAGCTCCTCGACGAGGACGGCGACACGATCGTCGTGGACCCCGAAGCACTGGAGGTACTCCGGGAACAAGGGGCACTGCCGACAGCAGTCGAGACGGCCGAGACACGGCGGGACCCCCAGCCCGCCGCCACGGCGGAGCCGCGCTCCGCCACCGTCCAGGCCAGAGAACAGCCCGCAGGAGCGCAGAGCGGTCCCCGCTGGACCAGGAAGGGAGAGGAACTCACCGTCCGGGGACGGAGGATCACCGCCGGAATGGTCTATTTCGGTACGCCCGACAGAGGCGACCGGCGGGCCGCGGTGATCGACCCGACCCTTCCCGCTCCCCTGTCCCCGGGAAAAGCGCTCACCAGCGACTACGGCAAGGGCTACCACCAAGGCGCCGACAGCACCCGAGGGCAGTATCTGGACTGGCTCGCCACGGGGCGCAACGGGACGCTCGACGACGACAGCCCGCTCTTCCTCTTCCTCTACGGCCTGGAACAGCGGGTGCTGTGCGACATCATGCCCGGCCACGCGCTCGCCGACGAACTGCCGGACATCCACACCGAACTGGTCCGTCTGATCGGCACCTACCGGTCCCTACGGCGTTTCCGGCACCGGGCACGGACCTTCAACTCGGTGGTCAGGCACCTCATCTACGGGGACAACGACTATCTGTTGACCCCGCCGTCCCCCACCGACCCTTTCGACTCGTTCCCCGACGAACTCCGCTACGGGCTCGGCATGCTGGCCTCCCGAGACGGAAAGATCCCGGTCGACTGGGCGCTCTCCTGGGCGGTACACCACAAGGAAGTCAGCCCTCCGATGGCCAGACGGTCTTCCGAGGACTTTCACGAGGCGTTCCGCAAGCGCTTCGCCGACGAGTTCCCCGAAGGGCTGCCCGTGCCTTTCCGCGGCGGAAAAAACGTCGTCTGGACCTACCAGCCGGCCAACCCGGACCTTGAGACGGTCACGCTCCCCGTCCGAGAAGTCGACGACGTCCACAGCCTTGCCCTTCCGCTGAACCATCTCCGGCGGATCGTGCAGGCCGCACTCGCCGACCTCGAGAAGAAGACCGGACAGCGGGATCCGGAAACGGCGCAACCCCCGGCAACTCCGACGGGACACCGCACACAGCCGACCGCTTCCACGACCGCGGCCGGGCTGCCGGCAGAACTGTCCACGGAGATCACCCACCGCTGGTCGAGCTGGAAAGCTCCGGGAACCATGCTGAGGGTCGGCCGCTACACCATTCCTGACGGGATGGTGTACGCGGGAAGCTCCGGAGCGGTGGGCATCACCGACATCGTGCAGTGGGCCTCAGCGATCGACATCTCCCTGGAGCGGGACCACACCGTTATGCATCCGAGAGGCAGAGCCCCGCAGCGGGAAGTCCTCGGATACCCCGACCTCACCCCCCAGGAGCGGTCGCGGTACCTGTCCTGGCTGGCGAAACGGGAAAGCAACGTATCGGTCCCCCTGGTCTTCGGAAGACTGTTCCGCAACGGCCTGGAACGTCGGATCGTCGAAATGATCCGCTCCCCGAAGGGGACGGTACGGGTTCCGCCGCGACTGCGCGAAGAACTGGAGAGGCTGGCCGAGTGGTTCGCCGCGAGCCCGGAGTTCACCGAGCAGACGCACCGCCTGCTCACCCTCGCCGACCTCGCCTCCGAGAAGGCCGAGCCGCCCGCCGAGCCGCCGCGCTACCGTCCGGGGGACGAGCAGATCCCCTACGGCTTCCGGCTGGGACTGGGTGTGCTGGCCAGGGACAACCGCTTTCTGCCCGCCGACTGGGCGCTGGAATGGGTGCTGTACCACCTGCGCCCCGCCGACCCCGAGGTGTACCGGAGGCTCACCCCGTTCGACGAGGAGGTGCTGCCCTACCGGGGCGAGCAGATCGTGCCGCGCTCCGCACCCCTACTCGAGTACGTCTACCAGTCCTCCTGCCCAGGGCTGGGAGAAGTCCGCCTGCCGGTACCGGGAGTGCGCGACGTGGAGAGGACCGCTCCGCCGGACAACCTCGTACGCCGCGTGCAGAAAGCCTACGAACAGGCCGTGCGGTCCCGCCGCCCTCCCGCGGAGACGGCCGCCGAGCAGCGCGCGGCGCGGGGGAGGGGAACGGCGCCGCCGACCGTCACGGGCCTCCGCACGGCCGCCACGCCTCCGGACGAGGCCCCCGAAGCGGTTGCCCGGCAGGGGACAACCGCTTCGGACTTCGCTGAGCTCGCCGTTCGGCTGGTTTCCTTGGAGGGGCCGCCCGCCGTGGCGCACAAGCTGGCCATCGTCCGCGCCATTGAAAGCATGGCGGACCTGGCCGGGAAGGAGTGGCGGGAGCTGCGCCTCCACGAACGAGGAATCGCCGGGGAGACCCCGCTCGACCTGTGCCGCCGTCTCGCCGGACTGCCGCTGCGGGACCGGGAGAAGGTCGGCGACCTCCTGCTCGAAGCCGCTGAGAGCGCAGGGAAGATCACCCGCGACCAGGCAGTCTTCCTGCTCGGCGTGCACCGCGTTCTCGGCCTGGAGGCGGTGCTCCGGCTGAGGCTGAGCTACCGGGGCACCGCGCTGCCACCCGAGAACGCCGTACCGGGGACTCCTGATGCCTTCTTCTTCCCCTCGGCCAGGACGCATCCCACGGAGCGGAGCCCCCGGGAGATCGACGGGCTCGACCAGCACCACGCCGCGCTGCTCACCGACCTCTCCACCCGGGAGCGCTGGAGCCTGGCCGATGCCGTTCGGCTCGCACGCTGGTACGGCCTGGATTACGACGAGGCGGTCGACCAGATCAACGAGGCCGCGTGGGACCTCGTCGACACCCCCGTGATCGACGAGAAAGAAGAGCGTGTCACCGTGCGCACGGTGATCTTCGAGGAGATGACCCAGTGACCGAAACCCCCGAAACCACCCGCAGCATCCGCAGCCGAGACAGGGGACCCCTGCTCGACGCACTGCGCAACGGCGTCGTCCCGCACCGCGGCGCCAGCCTCATCCAGGTCGGACGGGCCCGGGAACTCGAAGCGCTGCAGACCAGCATCGAACAGATCAAGCACGGAGCGGGCGCAGTCCGGTTCGTCATCGGCGACTACGGTGCCGGAAAGACGTTCTTCCTGCACGTCGTGCGCTCCCTCGCCCACAAGAACAAGCTGGTCACCGTCCACGCCGACCTCACCCCCGACCGCCGCCTCCAGGGCAGCCAGGGGCGCGCCCGCAAGCTGTACTCCACCCTCATGGCGAACATGGCGACCCGTGCCAAGCCAGGCGGCCAGGCGCTCACCTCAGTCGTGGAGCAGTTCGTGGCCCAGGTGCAGCGTGATGCCGAAGCCTCCGGGACCACAGCCGAAGAGCAGTTGAGCAAGCGCCTGTGGGGGCTGCGCGAATTCCCCGGCGGTCCGAGCTTCGCCAAGGTCGTCCAGGCGTACTGGCACGCCTACATCAACCAGGACGAGGAACTGCGTGCGCACGCCCTGCGCTGGCTCAGCGCCGAGTACGCGAAGAAGACCGAGGCCACCCGCGACCTGGGCGTCAGCGAGATCATCGACGACCGATCCCTGTTCGACCACCTCAAACTCATGGCGGCCTTCACCACCATGGCCGGATACAGAGGGCTGCTGGTCTGCCTCGACGAACTCGTCAACCTCTACAAGCTCAGCCACAAGGGATCAAGGGTCGCCAACTACGAGCAGATCCTCAACATCATCAACGACACCCAGCAGGGCCGGGCCGAACACATCGGCTTCCTGTTCGGCGGTACCCCCGAGTTCCTCGAGGACCCGATGCGCGGCCTGTACTCCTACGAGGCGCTGCGCTCCCGGTTGGAAGAGAACCCGTACGCCACCGGCGGGCTCGTCGACTACCACGGCCCGGTGCTGCGGCTCAGCCACTTCACCAAGGAGCACTTCTACGAACTGCTGCGCAAGGTCCGGCACGTCTACGCGGGCGGTGATCCGGCGCGCTACCCGCTGCCCGACGAGGCGATCGAGGCGTTCATGCAGCACTGCGCAGAGCGGGTCGGCGACGCCTACTTCCGTACCCCGCGTAGCACCATCAAGCAGTTCATCGGCCTCATGGACGTACTGGTGCAGAACGAGGACGCCGACTGGCGCGCCCTGCTGTCGACCGTGGAGATCGTCAAGGAGGCCAACCCCGACCTGCAACCCCTGCGTCCCGAGGACGACGTGGACAATGACTCGCCCCTCGCCTCCTTCCGGCTCTGAGAAGACGGGACCGGACGCGTTCGCCCTGCTGCACCGCGGAGTCCAGCGCTGGGTCTGGGAACGACGCTGGACCAGCCTGCGCCCCATCCAGGAACAGGCCATCCGTCCGATCATCGGAGGCGACACCGATGTGCTCCTGGCCGCGGCGACCGCCGGAGGCAAGACCGAGGCGGTGTTCCTGCCGGTGTGCTCGGTGCTGGCCCGCGACGCCGAGCACGGTGAGAGCACCGGAATCCAGGCGGTCTGCCTGAGCCCGCTCAAGGCACTCATCAACGACCAGCACACGCGCCTCACCGACCTGTGCGCGCGCATCGGGATCCCCGTCACCGCCTGGCACGGCGACATCGGGGTGATACAGAAGGACCGGCTGCGCGAGGAGCCCTCCGGCATCCTGCTGATCACCCCCGAGTCGCTGGAGGCGATGTTCGTCACCCGCGGTTCCACAGTGGCGCGGCTCTTCGCCGACCTGCGTTACATCGTCGTTGACGAACTGCACGCCTTCCTCGGCACCGCGCGCGGAGCACAACTGCGCTCCCTCATGCACCGGCTGGAGCGTGCTGCCGGCCACCGGGCTGCCCGAATCGGATTGTCCGCGACCCTTGCGGACCTGCGGGCCGCTGCCGAGTTCCTCCGTCCGGGGGAGGGCGATCGGGTCACGATCCTCGAGGACCGGGGAGCAGGCAAACAGTTGCTGCTCCAAGTACGCGGCTACGTCGCGGACCTGCGTGAGGACGCCGAGGGCGGAGCGTGCGACGCGGCCACCGGGCATCTGTATCAGGTGGTCCGCACCGGGCACAACATGGTGTTCGTCAACTCGCGGGCCGAGGCGGAGAGCTGCGCCGCCGCCCTGTCGGAATTCGCCGAACAGGACCGGATTCCCAACCCCTTCACCCCCCACCACGGCTCGCTCTCCGCAGAGCTGCGCGCCCATGCCGAACAGCGGCTGAAGAACCGGTCGGCACCCGCCACGATCGTGTGCACCGCGACTCTGGAGCTCGGGATCGACGTGGGTTGGGTGGACACGGTCGTGCAGCTCGGCACCCCTCCCACCGTGGCAGGGCTGCGCCAGCGGCTCGGCCGCTCCGGTCGGGGCAGCGCACCCGCGAAGCTGTACGTGTACATCACCGAACAGAGCCTGCCCGAGACCCCGGTGGAGCGGCTGCGCCTCGACCTGGTGCAGACCGTGGCCATGGTGGAACTGCTGCTGCGCCGTTGGTGTGAACCTCCCGATCTGGAGACGCCGCATCTGTCCACACTGGTACAGCAGATCCTGTCCGTGCTCGCCCAGCACGGCGGAGCGAGTGCACTGCGACTGTACCGGGAGCTGTGCGCCGACGGGGCCTTCCCCGGAGTGGACGAACAGACCTTCGCGGACCTGCTGCGTGCTCTCGGAGCACACGGAATAGTCACCCAGGAGCGCAGCGGCCTGCTGCTGCCGGGGAAAGTGGGGGAGACGCTCCTCAACCACTACTCGTTCTACTCGGCGTTCGACACGGTCGAGGAGTACACGATCGCCACCGTCGACGGCGACATGGGCACCATGCCGATCAGCCCGGCCGTGGACACGGGGGCGCTGCTGGCGTTCGGCGGACGCTCCTGGCAGGTGGTGGAGGTCAAACCCGCGGAACGCCGGGTACTTGTCGTTCCCGCCCGTGGCGGGGGCGTGCCGCCCGGGTTCGCCGGGGTGCCGGTGCCGGTCAGCGACGGCGTCCGACAACACATGCGAGAGGTGTACCTGGGCACGGACGTCCCCCGTTACCTCGACGAGGCAGCAGCGATCCTGTTGGAAGAGGGGCGTATGGCGTTTCGGGAGATCGGACTGGCCGACCTTCACGTCCACGAATACGACGGGGAGACGCTGCTGTTCCCGTGGCGAGGGGACCGAGTCGTCGAAACCATCTGCCATCTGCTGCGGTGGGTGGGGATCAAGGCGGCACACGCCGGGGCGCTCGTGACCGTGCCGGACGTGCCCCCGGAAAGGCTGCGCGGTGCGGTGTCCCGCCTGGTCAAGGCCGGGCCGCCCGATCCCGTGGACCTGGCCGGAATGGTCGCCGACAAGCGCCGCCACAAGTACGACCACTACCTGGGCGAGGAGCTGCTGTCCCGCTCCTACGCCGCGCAGGCCCTCGACGTGCCGGGAGCGATGCGCTTTCTGGAACAACTGAGCGGATGAGCGGCACCCGTCCTCAGCCGTTCTGGCTCTGGGGCCATGATCGGTGCCTGTTCTGGTAGTGGTGCCAAGATCGTTGCGCAGCCGCCCCCAGGACGCCCCCTCGGGATCACCGGGGGTGGTGGCGGGGGAGGCGCGGCATCCGCTGGCGGGGCAGGTGGACGTGCAGGGTCGGCAGGCGGTGGACGGCCGGGGGCACGGTCTCGCTGTTCAGCGATCGCAGCAGGGCCGCCATCATCAGGAAGCCCATGGCGAAGAACGGCAGCCCGATGACGGTGACCACCTCCGACAGCGCCTCCAGGCCCGACTGGCCGGTGGCGGTGATCAGGGTGGCCGCGACCACGCCCGAGGTGATGGCCCAGAACACGCGCTGGCGCACCGGGGTCGTCCCCTCCTCGTCGCGGGAGACCAGCATGTCGACCACCAGGGCCGCCGAGTCCGCCGACGTGGTGAAGAAGATGATCACGATCAGCACCGACAGCGCCGACACCGCCGTGGCGAGGGGGAAGTTGGAGAGGAACGCGAAGAGCGCCCCGGGGATGTCCCCCTCGACCACCACGGTCTGCACGAGCCCGCCGGGGCCGTTGCGTTCGATGTCGAACGCGGACAGGCCGAACACGCTGAACCAGACGACGGTGAACGCGGTGGGCAGGCCCAGCACGCCGAGCACGAACTCGCGGATGGTGCGGCCCTTGGAGATGCGGGCGATGAAGATGCCGACGAACGGCGCCCAGGTGATCGTCCACGCCCAGTAGAACACCGTCCAGGTGCCCTGCCAGCCGGTGTCGCCGAAGGTGTCGTTCCAGAACGCCAGGGGGACCAGCCAGCCCAGGTACACCCCGACCATCTCGATGGTGCCCCTGATCAGGTACAGGGTGGAGCCGGTGGCCAGGATGAACAGCAGCAGGCCGACCGCCAGGGCGATGTTGATGTCGGACAGCCGTTTGATGCCGCGGTCCAGGCCGAGCGCCACCGAGGTCGTGGCGAGGGCAGTGGTCACGGTGATGAGCAGGACCTGCACCGGTTTGCTGAACTCCACGCCGAACAGTGCGGCCAGGCCGCTGTTGATCTGTAGGGTGCCCAGGCCCAGGGAGACGGCGACGCCGAACACGGTGCCGAGGACCGCGAGGATGTCGATCGCGCGGCCGATGGGACCGTGGATGCGGTCGCCGAGGAACGGGTGGAAGATCGAGCTGACCCGCATGGGCAGGCCGCGCCGGTAGGCGAAGTAGGCGAAGCACACGGCGGGCAGGCAGAAGATCGTCCAGGTGTGCAGGCCGAAGTGGTAGAGGGTGTAGCCCATGGCCTGCTCGGCGGCGGGCACCGACTGCGGGGCGACGTCGTTGCGCGGCGGGTTGGCGAAGTGGCTGATCGGCTCGGCGACCCCCCAGAACATGAGGATGGTGCCGATGCCCGCCGCGAACAGCATGGCGAACCAGGTGAGCCTGGAGTACTCGGGGCGGTCCCCCTCCCGGCCGAGGCGGATCCTCCCGTAGCGGCTGAAGCAGATCCAGATCAGGAAGATCAGGAACGTGGTGACGCCGAGGATGTAGAACCAGCCGAGGTTGGTGATGATCCAGGCGGACACCGTGCCGAACAGCGCGTCCACCGGGGCGGTGAACAGGATGGAGGCCCCGACGAACAGGACCGTCAGCGCCACCGAGACGGAGAAGATGACGGGGTCCGTGCGCAGGCCCAGTCGGTTGAGCAGAGACATCTGGCGTTCGACTCCTCGTGCCGGGTGGCGGGGCGGAGCGGTCCGCGGACGGGAGTCGGGCGGAGAGCCCGCTTCCGGCGGAAGCCCCGCCGCACACACAGCGTGCTACTTGCGCGAACGGAGCGTGGTGAAACGTGTCGCGCGGAAAACGCTGTGCGGCCCCGGACGCGCACCGGCCGAGGACACGGGGGCCGACGCGCCGGAGGTCAGGCGGGCCTGACGTTGTGGTTGCGGTGGAAGACGTTGTCCGGGTCGTACTGGGCCTTCACCCGGGCCAGGCGGCGGTAGTTGTCGGGACCGAAGCCCGCGACGGTCCGCTGTTCACCCTCGTCGCCGATGAAGTTGAGGTAGACCGCGCCGAGCGCCCACGGGCGCATGTCCGCGCGGGTGCTGTGCGTCCACTGGATGACGCGTTCGTCGTCGTCCGGGTTCTCCCACAGTCCGAAGGGGTGCACCACCCAGGAGGCGCGCCGCCACGGCACCGGGTAGTCGGCCAGGGACCGTGCCACCGCGCCGCCCTGCGCCGACAGCAGGTACTGCGACGGCGAGGGGACGAGCATCCGCTCGGCCCCGGCGCAGAACCGGTCCACCGCCGCGCCGGGCAGTGCGCCCAGGTACTCGGCCGACCAGTAGTTGCGGTGGCCGGGCGGGTCGTCGAGCATGGATTGCAGGTCGGCGTAGGCCATCTCGGCGGTCAGTTCGGCGACGTGGCCGAGCTCCCGCATCGGCCGCAGGTCGCGCATCGCCTTCTCGTGGTCCCCGCCGGCGTGGATGAGCAGGGCCGCGCACGCCAGGCGGCCGACCAGCCGCTGCGGCATGAAGTCCTCGGGCGGGGCGGTGAGGTAGATGACGGCGCCGCCCACGTCGTCGGGGGCGCCGACCATGAAGTCGCGGTAGGCGCGCACCACCTCGGGGCCGCTCTCGGGGTCCCAGAACAGCAGGGACGCGGTGACCGTCGACAGGTCGTGCAGGCGCAGCGTGAGCGACGTGGCGACGCCGAAGTTGCCGCCGCCGCCGTGCAGCGCCCAGAACAGTTCGGGGTTCTCGTCGGCGGAGGCGCGCACGAGGCTGCCGTCGGCCGTCACCAGTTCGGCTTCCAGCAGGTTGTCGCAGGCCAGCCCGAACTTGCGTTCCAGCCAGCCGCTGCCGCCGCCGAGGACGAGCCCGCACACCCCCGTGGTGGACACCCGGCCGCCGGTGGTGGCCAGGCCGTACGGCTGGGCGGCGCGGTCCAGGTGGCTCATCGTGGCGCCGCCGCTGACCCGCGCGGTCCGCTGTTCGGGGTCGACCACGACCTCGTTCATCATCCGCAGGTCGACGACGATGCCGCCGTCGGTGAGGGAGCTGCCCGCGACGCTGTGGCCGCCGCCGCGGACCGCGATCTCCAGTCCGTGGTCGCGCCCGAAGCGGACCGCGCGGACGACGTCGTCGACGGTGGCGCACTGGGCGATGACCCTCGGCCGCAGGTCGACCATGGCGTTGAAGAGGGTGCGGGCCTGTGCGTAGTCGGGGTCGCCGGGTTGGAGGACGCGGCCGGAGAAGTCGGCGCGGAGTTCGGTGAGGGCGGTGTCGTCGAGTGTCGTGCTGTTGAACTGGGCCATGGGGACCTCCCCGTCGACTCGGGTCGAACCGGGGTGTCGGAGCCCTGGCCCGCAGCGGGCCCCGGACCGGGGCCCGCCGACGTGTTTCGGCCCCGATCGGCTAGCAGCCTAGGCGTCCCCGCGGGCGCGTCCAACAGTGTTTTGTCGATGGTTCTCCCAGGTTCTTTTCATGAGAGCGGCCCCGCCTGGGGCCCTGCCGGAGACGGCGCGGGGCCGCACTCCCCTGCGGCCCCGCGGTCCGTGCGGCCCGTGTCGGCGGGGTCAGCGGCCTCGAGCCAGGTTCAGCGCGAGCACCGAGACCAGGTCGTAGGCGACGTGGGCGGCGGCGGTCGCGGTGATCTGCGCGTGGTCGTAGGCGGGGGCGACCTCCACGACGTCGGCGCCGACCAGGTTGCAGGGCGCCAGGCCGCGCAGGATCTCCAGCAGCTCCCGGCTGGTCAGCCCGCCCGCCTCGGGGGTGCCGGTGCCGGGCGCGTGCGCCGGGTCGAGGACGTCGATGTCCACCGACACGTACAGCGGCCGGTCGCCGATCCGCTGGCGCAGCAGGTCCACGACCTCGTCCACGCCGCGGCGCATCACGTCGGCGGAGGTGAGGATGCCGAAGCCGAAGCGGCGGTCGTCCTCCAGGTCCTTCTTGCCGTAGAGGGGGCCGCGGATGCCCACGTGCGAGAGGGCCTCGGTGTCGAGGATCCCCTCCTCCACGGCGCGCCGGAAGGGGGTGCCGTGGGTGTAGGGCTCCCCGAAGTAGGTGTCCCAGGTGTCCAGGTGCGCGTCGAAGTGCAGCAGCGCGACCGGGCCGTGGACGCGGTGCACCGCGCGCAGCAGCGGCAGTGCGATCGTGTGGTCCCCGCCGAGGGTGACCACCCGGGTGCCCGCGGACAGCAGTCGGCTGACGCCCTCGTCCACGGTCTCGATGGCGTCGCCGATCGAGAACGGGTTGACCGCGATGTCGCCGCCGTCGGCCACCTGGACCTCGGCGAACGGGGAGACGTCCAGACCGGGGTGGTAGGGCCGCAGCAGGCGGCTGGCCTCCCGGATGGCGGCCGGGCCGAACCGGGCGCCGGGGCGGTAGGAGACCCCGGTGTCGAAGGGGATGCCGACCACGGCGATATCGGTCTTCTCCACCTCGTCGGTGCGGGGCAGACGGGCGAAGGTCGCCGGACCGGCGAACCGGGGGACCCGACTGGAGTCGGTGGGGCCGATCGGAGTGCTCACGGGCTACCGCCTTCCGTCACTGTCGCATCGGGGACACGGCTTGGGGCGCGGTTCTCGACCTGTCGAAGGCACAGGTCAGGACCTCCCACACCATAGACTCGGGGCCGGTGCCGGGCAGGGGCGCCCCGGTGCACGGCTCGCTGCCCACCGGTCTCGTCGAACTCTGCCGTGCCCGGAGCCTTCCCCTGCTGCTGGTTCCACGTGAAACGCCGCCTGTGGCGGTTGGCGAGGAGCCGGGGCGGCGGCTTGCCCGCTGGACGGGCCGCGGGGCGCGGCTGACCGGATACGGCTCCAGGCCTTGACACCGTGCCGTACAGGTATACGTTCGGTGCCTGTTCGACTGGTTTCAGTAAGGGCGGACGGGTATGGAGCCGTTGCTGCCGGGGGATCCCGAACAGGTCGGCCCCTACCGGCTGGTGAACCGCCTGGGCGCGGGCGGGATGGGGCAGGTGTTCCTGGCCCGCTCTCCGGGCGGGCGTCCGGTGGTGGTGAAGGTGATCCGCCCCGAGCACGTCTCCGACTCCGAGTACCGGGTGCGGTTCGCGCGTGAGGTGGAGGCGGCGCGCCGGGTGGGTGGCTTCCACACGGCGCAGATCGTGGACGCCGATCCCGACGCCGATCCGCCGTGGATGGCTGCTGCCTACGTGCCCGGCCCCTCCCTCGACCAGGCGGTGCGGCAGCGGGGGCCGCTGGACGAGCACGCGCTGTGGACCCTGGCCGCCGGACTCGCCGAGGGGCTGACGGCGATCCACTCCTGTGGGTTGGTGCACCGGGACTTCAAGCCCGGCAACATCATCCTGGCGGCCGACGGTCCGCGCATCATCGACTTCGGCATCGCCCGGCCCACCGACGCCAGCACCATGACCCAGACGGGGGCCGTGATCGGCACCCTGTCCTACATGTCGCCGGAGCAGGTCCAGGGGCAGCCGGTGGGCCGGGCCAGCGACATCTTCTCCTTCGGCACCGTGCTGGCGTTCGCGGCCACGGGACAGTCCCCGTTTGCGGCCGAGACGCTGGGCGCGATCGTCATGCGCCTCATCAGCCCGCCCCCGGAACTCCCGCAACTCTCCCCGGACCTGCGGGAACTGATCCGCGCCTGCTGGGCGCAGCGCCCCGACGAGCGTCCCACGGCGGCCGACCTGCTGGCCCGGATCGGCGGCCGGGCCGGGGCCGACTGGCCGCCGCCGCACCTCGCCGACCTGGTCGGGACGGCACTCCCCGTCGGGGCGGCCGTCCCGCCCCCGCCGCCCGCGCCCCCGCCCTCGGACATCACCCCCCAGCGGTGGGAGGGGGAGGAACCGGGAGGCGGCGGGGAGGCGGAGAGCAGTCCGCGGACCGGCGCGACGCTCCGGCAGTCCGACGCGAACGCCGCCCAGGGGAAGAAACAGAGCCAGGACAACGCGGGGTGCTGGTCCGCGACCCTGATGCTGATACCGGTCGTGGCGCTCGCCTGGGGATGGGTGGACTCCCTCCCCGCGACCCCCGACCTGGTCCTGCCCGGACAGGAGTCCTACTCGGGCGCGCCGCTGGTCACCGACATCGAGGAGAGCGTACGGGCGGTGGCGTTCAGTCCGGACGGCTCTCGACTGGTCGTCGCGGCCGAGAACATCCGGGTATGGGACTTCGAGAGCGGAGAGTTCCTGGACTTCCTCGACGAGGACGACGAGGAGAAGACGTGCACCATGGTCACCGCGCTGGCCTTCAGCCGGGACGGGAGCACGCTGGCCGCCGGCTGCGACAACGGCGCCCTCCGGCTGTGGGACTTCGAGAGCGGGCAGCAGACGGCCACCCTGGTCAACCCCGACCGGTACGAGTCGTTCGACTGTCGGATCACCGGGGTGACGTTCGACGAGGACGGGGCCGTGGTGGCCAGCGTCGCGGCGGACGACGTGGTCCAGAGGTGGGACGTCGCGAGCGGAGAGCTGCTCTCCGCGGCGGGCCCCTCCGACCCGGAGCACATGGAGTACGCCACGGCGAACCCGGAGGCGCTGCACCCGGGCGGTCTGCTGCTGGCTACCGAGTACGAGTACGACCATGTACGGCTGTGGGACGCGGAGAGCGGGGAGGGAGGTCCCGTCCTCCAGGGGGCGGAGGACAACTACTCGGTCGAAGCGTTGGCGTTCAGCCCGGACGGCTCCCTGCTGGCCCGCGGCGGCGGCGAGGCGATCGACGTGTGGGAAGCCGAGTCCGGCAGGCTCCTGCTCTCCATCGCGCACAGCGGCTCTCAGTGGTGGTTCGAGGATCTTGTCTTCAGTCCGGACGGCTCCCTGCTGGCCAGTCTGGACAGCGACGACCGGGCCTACCTGTGGGACCTGGGTGAGGGCGGGGAGGAAGTGGACAGCTTCAGCAGGGCCACCGCGCTGGCGTTCCACCCGGACGGCTCCGTGGTGGTCAGCGGCAACGAGGAGGGCGACGTCGAACTGCACTATCTGGAGGACCCCCAAGGCGGGTGACCGGTGCGGGCGGAGCCTGCGGCACCTCAACAGGGCGGCGGACGACGGGGCGGGCCGTTGCGGATTCGGACCTGTCGTAACAGCAGTTGCTGTCGAACCGGCCGAACGGACATGAATCCGGCGTGATTCGGAGGCGGGCTGGCGGCGCGGTTGTGTCCCGTCCTGACCTGATACTGCAAGAAAAGCTGCTGAACTGCTCCTCTGGCCGTTTGACGGGAGTGGCTCCCGTGCGGAGAGGACAATTGGGTTAAAAATTTCAAGAGCGTCCGAAATTAAGTTCCGTCTTGAAATAATGCCGCGCAGAAAAGAGGCCGACGGTCGTCTGGGCGATTTCGGTGAGGGCGGGACTGATGGAGCCGTTGCGATCGGGAGACCCGGAGCGGGTCGGTCCGTACCGGCTGGTGGGTCGCCTGGGGGCGGGCGGGATGGGGCAGGTGTTCCTGGCCCGGTCTCCGGGCGGGCGTCCGGTGGTGGTGAAGGTGATCCGCCCCGAGTACGCCGCGGACCGCGAGTACCGTGCCCGGTTCGCGCGTGAGGTGGAGGCGGCGCGCCGGGTGGGCGGCTTCCACACGGCCCAGGTCGTGGACGCGGACCCGAATGCGGACTCGCCGTGGATGGCTGCTGCCTACGTGCCCGGTCCCTCCCTGCAACAGGCGGTCCAGCAGCGGGGGGCGTTGGACGAGCACGCGCTGCGGATCCTGGCCGCCGGACTCATCGAGGGGCTGGCGGCCATCCATTCCTGTGGTCTGGTGCACCGGGACTTCAAGCCCGGCAACATCATCCTGGCGGCCGACGGTCCGCGCATCATCGACTTCGGCATTGCCCGGCCCACCGACGCCAGCACCATGACGTTGAGCGGCGCGGTGATGGGCACCCTGGCCTACATGTCTCCCGAGCAGATCGGAGGAGGCCAGGTGGGGCCGCCCAGCGACGTGTTCTCGCTGGGGAGCGTGCTGGCGTTCGCGGCCACGGGACAGTCCCCGTTTGCGGCCGACGGGATCGGCGAGGTCGTCATGCGTATCGTCAGCAAGCCGCCCGAGCTGCCGCAGCTTCCCGACGACCTGAGACGGCTGATCCACGCGTGCTGGCGGCAGGCACCCGACGAGCGCCCCACCACGGCCGACCTGCTCGCCCAGCTCAGCACCGCCCAGACCAGCCATGACTGGCCTCCGCCCGGTTTGGCGGATCTGGTCAACTCGGAAACTCCCGGTCCGGCAAGCCCTCCGAACCTCCCGAACCCTCCGAACCCCCCGAAGCCGCCGCCCGCCGCGATGGGACCGCCGCGGCCGTACACTCCGGCTGCACCGCCGAACCAGCCCTTTCACCAAGGCGGTGAGGAGGGACGCTTCGGTCCCGTCCCCGTCCAGGCTGCTCCGCCACCCGTGTGGTTTCCCCCGGCAGCGCAGCCTCCGCCACGCCAGCGGTTCTTCTCCTGGCGGGGAGTCCTGGTGGGAGGGGCGGCGGCAACGGCCGTGGTCGGTCTCGTCGCCGCCCTGGCGGTCCTGCTTCTGCTCCGGCCGACGCCCTCCCAGCGTGTTCTTGAAGTCGATGCAGAGGTGAACTCGGTGGTGTTCAGTCCGGACGGTTCGGTACTGGCCGGCGCCGGCGGCGACAACACGGTGCGGTTGTGGGACGCGGGGACCGGGGAGGAGCTGGCCGAGCTGGAGGGGCATACCGACTGGGTGCGCTCGGTGGCGTTCAGTCCGGACGGCTCGGTGCTGGCCAGTGCCAGCTACGATCGCACGGTCCGGTTGTGGGACGCCGAGACCGGGGCGCAGCGCGCCGCTCTCGAAGGCCACACCGACTGGGTGAACTCGGTGGCGTTCAGTCCGGACGGTTCGGTGCTGGCCAGCGGCAGTGACGACGGCACGGTGCGGTTGTGGGACGCGGGGACCGGGGAGGAGCTGGCCGAACTGGACGGCCACCCCAACGTGGTGAATTCGGTGGCGTTCAGTCCGGACGGTTCGGTGCTGGCCAGCGGCAGCGGCGACAACACGGTGCGGTTGTGGGACACGGGGACCGGGGAGGAGCTGGCCGAACTGGAGGGACATGCCGACTGGGTGCGCTCGGTGGCGTTCAGCCCCAACGGCTCCCTGCTGGCCAGTGCCAGCGACGACGGCACGGTGCGGTTGTGGGACGCGGGGACCGGGGAGGAGCTGGCCGAGCTGGAGGGGCATACCGACTGGGTGCGCTCGGTGGCGTTCAGTCCCAACGGCTCCCTGCTGGCCAGTGCCAGTGACGACGGCACGGTCCGGTTGTGGGACGCGGGGACCAGGAAGGAGCTGGGCAGGCTGGAGGGCCATATCGGCTGGACAACCTCGGTGGCGTTCAGCCCCAACGGCTCCCAGGTGGCCAGCGCCGGCAACGACGGCACCGTCCGCCTGTGGCCGGTCGACGTGGAATAGTCCCGAACCGGCCCCTCTCGTGCCGGTGGTGCGGGACTGATCTCCGTGACCGCCTTCGGCCGGACGAACGCGGCCCCGGCCTCGACCTTTCTGCTGCGGAGCGGCGGATACGGCTGTGGCCCATTCCACTCTGAGCCGCTGGAAAAGCCCTGACCTGCCATTTCTCCTCTCCGGAGCGGCGGTCGCGCGGGCGGGCCTCCCACAGGGGAGGCGTTCAAGATCGCCCTGATCTGTACTGACTTCTTGAAATAATGCCGCAGAAAGCGGTTGATATCCGCCTGGGCGATTTCGGTGAGGACGGGACTGATGAAGCCGTTGCAGTCAGGGGACCCGGAGCGGGTCGGTCCGTACCGGCTGGTGGGTCGCCTGGGGGCGGGCGGGATGGGACAGGTCTTCCTCGCGCATTCCCCCGGCGGGCGCCCGGTGGTGGTGAAGGTGATCCGCCCCGAGTACGCCGCGGACCGCGAGTACCGTGCCCGGTTCGCGCGTGAGGTGGAGGCGGCGCGCCGGGTGGGCGGCTTCCACACGGCCCAGGTCATCGCTGCCGATCCCGACGCCGACCCGCCGTGGATGGCCACCGCCTACGTGCCCGGACCCTCCCTGCAACAGGCGGTCCAGCAGCGGGGGGAGTTGAGCGAGCACGCGCTGCGACCCCTGGCCGCCGGGCTCATCGAGGGGCTGGAGGCGATCCACTCCTGCGGGTTGGTGCACCGGGACTTCAAGCCCGGCAACATCATCCTGGCGGCCGACGGTCCGCGCATCATCGACTTCGGCATTGCCCGGCCCACCGACGCCAGCACCATGACCACGGGCGGCGCGGTGATGGGCACCCTGGCCTACATGTCTCCCGAGCAGGTCGGGGGCGGTCCGGTGGGGCCGCCCAGCGACGTGTTCTCGCTGGGGAGCGTGCTGGCGTTCGCGGCCACCGGCCAGTCGCCGTTCGGGGTCGACTCGATCGGCGAGGTCGTCATGCGTATCGTCAGCAAGCCGCCCGAGCTGCCGCAGCTTCCCGACGACCTGAGACGGCTGATCCACTCGTGCTGGCAGCAGGACCCCGAGCAGCGTCCCACCACGGCCGACCTGCTCGCCCAGCTCCGCACCGTCCAGTTCGGGAACACCTGGCCCCCGTCCGAGCTGGCCGACCTGGTCGGATCGGCGCTCCGCGCCTCGGCGGTCTCCCCGGAACGGCAGTTCTTCGCGACGCCGCCGCAGTCGTACGCCCTGCCCGTTCCTCCGCCCCGGCCCTCCACCCCGTCCAGCGGCCCGAAGGACGCTTCGCCGGTCGTCGAGCAGGCCGCCCCGCCCGCGTCCGACGACTCCCCTCGGGGCCGCCGGGCCCGGCACCCGCGGAGGAGGCGCCCCGCCCTCGCGCGGAACTGGCTGGTCGGCGGAGCGGTGGCGGCGGTCGTGGTCGGCCTCGTCGCGACCTTGACCGTCTGGCTCTGGAAGCCGAACCGCCCTCTGAGCGCCATGAGCTCCTCCCAGACCACGCAGGGACCGTTCGACGTGCTCGTCCTCGAAACCGAGAGCGAAGTACACAAGGTGGTGTTCAGTCCGGACGGCTCGCTGCTGGCCAGCGCGGAGTCCGAGGGCATGGTCCGGCTGTGGGACGTGCAGACCGGGAAAGAACTGGCCGAGCTCCAGGAGGCCCCCAGCGGCTCGTGGGACGTGGCGTTCAGTCCGGACGGCTCGCTGGTGGTCGGTAGCGGCCGCAACAGCAGGATCTGGGCGTGGAACGTGGAGACCGGGCAGCACCTCGCCACGCTCGAAGGCCACACCCACGGGGCGGTGAACACGGTCGCGTTCAGTCCGGACGGCTCGCTGCTGGCCAGCGGGGGCATGGACAGCACGGTCCGGCTGTGGGACATGCAGACCGGGGAGCAGCGCACCGTGTTCGAAGGCCAGCATGACGGGACGGTGGATCTGGTGGTGTTCAGTCCGGACGGCTCGGTGCTGGCCAGCGGGGGCACCGGTGAGGCGGTCCGGCTGTGGGACGTCGAGAACGCACAACTGCTGGCGGAGCTACGGGGCTACGAGGAATCCGTGGTGGAGTCGCTCGCGTTCAGCCCGGACGGTTCGGTGCTGGCCAGTGCCAGTGACGACGGCACGGTCCGGTTGTGGGACGTGGAGACCGGGGAGGAGCTGGCCGAGCTGGAGGGGCATACCGACTGGGTGCGCTCGGTGGTGTTCAGTCCGGACGGTTCGGTGCTGGCCACTGCCAGCGACGATCACACGGTCCGGTTGTGGGACGCGGGGACCGGGAAAGAGCTGGCCGAACTGGAGGGCCACGCCGGCTGGGTGAACACGGTGATGTTCAGTCCGGACGGTTCGGTGCTGGCCAGTGCCAGTGACGACGGCACGGTCCGGTTGTGGGAGGTGGAGACCGGGAAGGAACTGGCCAAACTGGAAGGCCACACCGACGTGGTGTGGTCCGCGGTGTTCAGTCCGGACGGTTCGGTGCTGGCCAGCCCTAGCGACGACTACACGATCCGCCTGTGGTCGGTCGGGGCGAAATAGCCTCGGCCCGGCGCCGCATCGGCGGCCCGTCCCCGGTTCAGGGCAGCGGCGGCGCGTCCTCGCCCAGCACGGCGAGCAGCCGTTCCCGGTCGGCCCTGCGCAGTCCCGCCACCACCTGCTGGTAGGAGTGGCGCAGCATCTCCACCAGTTCGTCGTCGGGCACCGTGCCGTCGAGCAGCACGGTGTTCCAGTGCCGCTTACTGCCGTTGCATTTTTCTCCGACCTCCGACCGAACATTTGTGCGGTGTCGAGCCGGTAACGCAGGAGAGTGACCACGTACCGTGGAGGCCCCCACATGCCCACTGCTGTCCTCCACCTCCGTCCGTCTCGCGACACCGAGGTGTCCGACAGCCTGGACGGGCAGGAGGCTGACTGCCGCCGCCGCGCGGCGGAGTTGGGCGCTGACCGCGCCGTAGTCTTCCGCGAGGTGGTATGCGGAGGTGGACGGGAGTGCCACGAGTGTGGCCGCGAGGTCCGCGCGGTTCCGTCTGGGATCGGGTCCCCGGTCGTGGGGGTGCTGGACGCCGTGGACGCGTTGGGAGCGGAGGAGTGGTGACTCCGCCCGGGCAGTGATCGGGGCCGGATGCCCCCCGTGAGGGGGAGCGTCCGGCCCCGTTTTTTGTGCCCGGAGGTTGGGCAGGACTGCGCAGGCAGGCTTAGCGGTCTGCGTCCCCGTCCTCGTCCGCGTCCCGGGACCGCTCGGCCACATAGGTCCCCTTCCCGGGGACGGTGACGATGAGTCCCCGCTCTGCCAGTAGCGCGTATGCGCTCCGGGCCGTCCGCCGCGAGACGCCGAATTCTTCGCATATGGCCGATTCTGAGGGGACCTTCCTGTTTGGGGGATATGTCCCGTCCGCTATCCGCCGCGCTATGAAGTTCGCAATCTGGCGGTACAGCGGTTCCGGCCCGTCCAGGTCGATCGACATGGAACGACGCTAAGCGGCTCGTACTAATGACACTCAGCACGACACATCACGAGACAGGACGTAACAGGTTGGGATAAGCTCATGGGAAAACAAAGGACCCGGCGGACGCGGCAACGTCCCCGGGCCGTGGCCAACGCTTCCAGGGAGCGCTGACAATGAGAACTCTACTTGTCGTTGTGGCGGCCCTTGTCCGCCTCGTTCTTCCTGCGCGCGGTGCCCACGCCGCCCCACGCGGGGCCGCTGACCTCGTCCAGGCGGGCCCCGCCCCGCGAACAGCTCCCCGCGTCCAGGCGGACGGTGCACCGGCCCCGCGAACGACGTCCCGTGTCCGCCGCTACGCGCTCCCCGAAGTGCGGAGTCCCTATGACCCGGCCGTTCCGTGGACGCCGCCGGTCGTGGATCTGGAGAACGTCAACCCGCAAGCGGCCTTTGTCCGCCCCTACTACGTCGCCTATGAACGGGCGGGGGTGGCGCGGTGACTCGCTACCCGGAGGAGGGCGCGGCGGGGCCGGAGTGGGACGCCGCCGAACACGCGGACTGGCTTTACGACGCCTTGAGTGAAGCGCTCCGCGATCACGTGGACGTGTTCCCGGACACGGACGCGGCGTTCACGGCCCTGGACCAGTGGCTCCGTTCCGGCGGGGTGCTCCCCGGGCCGTGGCGCAACGCCGCGCGGGACGCGGACGAGTAGGACAGCAGAGACGTCCCCGTGGACAGGCGGGGACAACGGGGCCGAAAGTAGGTACGGCGCGGTACCGCTTCCGGCCCCCTGGTATGTCCGGGGCCGTTGGCCGCGAACCGGGCCGTGTTGCTGTCCGTGGGCCCGCCTGGTGGGAAGAGCGGTGATTTGATCCAACGCTGGGTTGTTGGTGTGGTGGCCGGGGATCACCGAGGCGAACTCCGCGCGCAGCTCCAGGGCGAGGCCGGGGGCGCACTTGAGCGTCACGAACGGGACCCCTCCCGGTTGCGCTCGCCGAGCAGCGCGAACATCGTGCCCGCCACCTTGTACACCAGTGTTCCCGGGCCGAACGGCTCGGTCCCGACCGCCTCGGGGAACCACAGGGCGGCGTCGATGAACTGCTGCGGGGTCACGGGCGGCCTCCTCGCTCGGACGGGACAGGAATCCGCGGGCATGACGGCAGCCGGTGGTGACACTCCGCGGACGCCCCGCGGACCTCACCGGTCGGCGCGGTGTGCGACCACGAGGGAGTCGATCGCGGTGCGCGTCCCGTCCTCGGCGACGACCTCGCGGGTCACCTGTCCGGCGCGTTCGATGCGCACGGCGAAGTGCTCCAGGGCCGCGGTCTCGGTGATCGCCATGGCGATGTTCTGGGGGACGTGCAGCACCTTCGGATCCTGCGGGCCGCCGGTGCCGCGGACCAGGTTGTCCAGGGCGTGCCCCACGCTCACCAGCCGCCCTCCGGGGGCCAGCGCCCGCACCGCCTCGGCGAGCGCACGCCGCCAGTCGTCGCGCGGCAGGTGCAGGTAGCAGAGGAGCACCAGGTCGTAGCCCTCCCGGAGGGGCGCGGGGTCGCGGGCGTCGGCGACCAGCCACTCCACCTCCACGCCGCGCTCCCGGGCGACGCGCCTGCCCCGCTCCACCGCCACCGGCGAGAAGTCGTAGGCCGTGACCTGCCAGCCCCGCTCGGCGAGCCACACCGCGTTGCGCCCCTCGCCCGCGGCCACGTCCAGCGCCCGCCCCGGCGGCAGGTCGGCGGCCGCCTCGACGACGAACCTGTTCGGCTCCGCGCCCCACACCAGCTCCCGCTCCCGGTAGCGGCGGTCCCACTCCTGCGCGTCCACGACACCTCACCCCTCCCCGACCGTTCCCCGTCCATTCTCCGTGGAACCGGTGGCCGGTGCCCAGCACGGACCCGGCCGCGGGGCCGTCTGCGCGCGGGAAGCGAGGACGCCGCGTCCCCTACGATCGGGGCCATGAGCCAGCGGCGTGCCTCCAGGAGCGACCTCGGAGGGCCCGCCGTGGAGGTGGGCGCGGTCCTGCTGTGCGTGCTGCTGTTCTGGACCCCGTTCGGCGGCGGGCCGGGGTGGGTGACCGCGCTGCACGCCGCGGCAGCCCTGGTCGCCGTGGCGGGAACCCTGACCCGGAGCCGCTGGCCGCTGGGCGCCTTCGCCGCCGTCACCGGTGCGACCCTGACCGGCCTGCTCCTCGGCGTCACCGAGGAGCCGTTCCTGCTCGCCGCGTGGACGCTGTACGAGGTCGCCCTGGAGCGCGGGGAGATCCGGTGGCGGCTTCCGGCGGTGTTCTTCGCGGCGATCGTCGCCCTCTTCCTGGTCGGCGGCAGCGAGCGCGCCCTCGAAGTGGTCCGCTACCTGCTGGTGAGCGGGCTGGCGCTGGGCATGGCGTGGGCGCTGGGCAGCACCGCCCGGCGCAGGCAACTGGAGGCCGCGCACGCGGCGCGCGCCGAACGGGACCGCGCCGTGGCCGCGGAGCGGCTGCGGGTCGTGCGGGAGCTGCACGACGTCGTGTCGCACTCGCTCGGCACGATCTCCATCGTCTCCGGGGTGGGGCGGCACAGCACCGCCGACGACCCCGAGGCGCTGCGCGCCAAGCTCGCCACCATCGAGGAGACCAGCCGCACCGCGCTGGCCGACATGCGGGCCATGCTCGGCGTCCTGCGCGCCGACACCGGCCCCGCCGAGCACGCCCCGCAGCCCGGCCTCGACGACCTGGACGCGCTCGCCGCCCGCGCCGAACAGGCGGGCACCCCCGTCACCCTGACGGTCACCGGTCCGCCCCGCACGCTCCCCGCGGGCACGCAGCGGGCCGTGTACCGGGTCGTGCAGGAAGGGCTGACCAACGCGGTCCGGCACGCCCCTGGCGCCCGGTGCGCGGTGACCGTCACCGCCACCGACACGCGGGTGGACGTCGAGGTCGCCAACGGCCCGGCCGCCCGCCGTCCGGAGCCCGGCGACGGCCCCGGCTTCGGCCTGGTGGGCCTGCGCGAACGCGTCGGCCTGCTGGGCGGGGAGCTCACCGCCCAGCAGCGCCCCGACGGCGGGTTCGTCCTCCGCGCCTCCCTCCCCGCCGACCCGCACGGACAGGACACCCCATGAGCGAACCGATCGGCGTGGTGGTCGCCGAGGACGAGGACCTCTCCCGCGCCGCCCTCGTGGAACTCGTCGACAGCGCCCCCGGCATGGCCGTCCGGGCGCAGGCGCGCAACGGGCGGGAGGCCGTCGCCGCGGTCCGCGCGCACCGGCCGGACGTCGTGCTCATGGACGTCCGCATGCCCGTCCTGGACGGGCTGGCCGCCACCCGGCTGGTCTGCGACCACCACCCGGACACCAGGGTCGTCGTGCTGACCACGTTCGACCTCGACGAGTACGTCTACGAGGCGCTGCGCGCGGGCGCCTCCGGCTTCCTGTTGAAGAACGCACCCCCCGAGGAGATCGTGCGGGCCGTCCGCACGGTCCGGGACGGCAACGCGATGCTCGCCCCCGAGGTGACGCGGCGGATGATCGCCCACGTCGCCCCGCGCCGCCGCACCGCCGACCGCTCCCGCTTCCGCGGCCTCACCGACCGGGAACGCGACGTCGTCGCCGCGATCACCCGCGGGCTGTCCAACGAGGAGATCGCCGCCGAGCTCTTCCTCAGCAAGGCCACCGTCAAGACCTACCTGAGCCGGCTCTTCACCAAGCTGGGCGTACGCGACCGCACCCAACTGGTCATCCTCGTCTACGAGTCCGGGTACATCGCCGAGATCCGGTAGGCCGCTACGACGCGGTGTCAACCTTTGGCCGATGTGCGCCGGACCGTCCCGTTGCGACGCTGGGCGCATGATCGACGTGGCACACCTGACCAAACGCCGCGGCGGGAGAGCCGTCGTGGACGACGTCAGCTTCACCGCCTCCCCCGGCAGGGTCACCGGGTTCCTCGGCCCCAACGGCGCCGGGAAGACCTCCACGCTGCGCATCCTCCTCGGCCTGGACTCCGCCGACGGGGGAACCGCCCTGATCAACGGGGTCCCCTACCGCCGCCTGCGCCACCCGCTGCGGACGGTCGGCGCCCTGCTGGACGCCGGGGCGCACCCCTCCCGCAGCGCGCGGGCCCACCTGACCTGGCTGGCCCGCAGCAACGGCATTCCGCGGTCCCGGGTGGCCGAGGTGCTCGACACCGTGGGCCTGACCGGTGCGGCCCGTAGGCGGGTCGGCGCGTTCTCCCTCGGCATGGGCCAGCGCCTCGGCCTGGCCGCCGCCCTGCTCGGCGAACCCGAGGTGCTCGTCCTCGACGAGCCGGTCAACGGCCTGGACGCCGAGGGGATCCGCTGGATGCGCCGCTTCCTGCGGGACTACGCCGCGGCGGGCCGGACCGTGCTGCTCTCCAGCCACCTGATGGGCGAGGTCGCCGAGACCGCCGACGACCTGGTCGTCATCGACCGGGGCAGGATCGTCGCCCGGGGGACGGTGGCCGAGGTGACCGCGGGGCACTCCTCCCTGGAGGACGCGTTCTTCGCCCTGACCGGCCCGGGCGGGCAGGACGCCGGAGGTGGCGCGTGACCTTCCGCACCGCGTTGGCCGCCGAGTTCGCCAAACTGGCTTCGCTGCCGTCCGGGTACGTCGCGCTGGGCCTGCTGCTGCTCCTCGCGCCGGGGGTGGCCGTGGTGAACACGTCGGCGCTGCGGCGCGCCCTCGACACGGGAGACACCGGAGGACTGGTCGACCTGTCCACGATCGACGCGGGCCTCGACGGGATCCCCGTGGCCGCGGTCGGCGCGATCGTCCTCGGCGTGGTCGTGATGAGCAGCGAGTACACCCCGACCCGGCGTGGCGCGGGCAGCGGACGCCAGATCACCGCGACCCTGACCGGGCTGCCCCGGCGGGTGCCGCTGCTGGCCGCCAAGGCGCTGGCGCTGGCCACGGTGACCGCCCTGGCCTCGGCCGTCGCGGTCCCGGTCTCGGTCGTGGCGGCCCAGGCGGTGCTGGGCGGGCACGGGCACCCCCTGGACGAGGTGGCCGCCGAGATCGGCGGGCGGGTGGTCGGCGGCGTCTGCTACCTGGTCCTCACCGCGCTGCTCGCGTTCGCGGTCACCGTGCTGGTCCGCAACGGGGTCGTCCCGCTGATCGTGCTGATCGTCAACGGCACGTTCGTGTCGCTGTCCCTGCTGGCGTCCATGGTCACCCCGCTGGCGAAGTACCTGCCGGACCTGGCCGGGGGCCGGATGTTCGGCGCCTACTCCCCGGTGGAGGACCCGCTCGGACCGGTGGCCGGAGGGCTGGTCATGGCCGCGTGGACCGCCGTGCTCCTCGCCGTCGCCGCGGCCGTGTTCGTCCGCCGCGACGCCTGACCGCCGGAGCCGCCATGAACCTCGACCTCGGACACGTCACCGCCGCGGAGGCCGACAAGCTCCGCACCCTCCCCGCCGCGCTCGCCACGGTCGCCGCCACCGTCGCGGGGACGGCCGGGCTCGCCGCGCTGCTCGCGGTCGTGGCCCGCGACGCGGCGGACGCGGGAGCGGTCTCCGCGCTGCGCACCGCCCTCCAGGCGGTGGGGTACACGCAGGTCGGCTTCGTCCTGCTGGGGGTCCTCACGGTCACCACCGAGTACTCGGGAGGGCAGATCCACGCCAGCCTGACCAGCGTGCCCCGGCGCACGGTGCTGCTGGTCGGCAAGGCCGCCGCCTACCTCGCGGCCGCGCTGCCCGCGGCGGCCGGCTCCGTGGCCGCCGCGGTCGCCGCCGCCCAGCTCGTCCTGGGCGGCCTGGCGCAGCCGCTGGGGGAGCAGTTCGCCGAGGACGGCCTGCGTCCCCCGGTCGGCGCGGTCGCCTACCTGGTGCTGGTCGGCCTGCTCTCCGGTGCCGTGGCGGTGCCGCTGCGCAGCACGGTCGCGGCGCTGGCGGTGCTGCTTCCCGTGCTGTTGGTCGTGCCGTCCCTGCTCGAAACGGTCACCGACCGCGCCGACTACTTCCCCACCCTGGCGGGCGCCCGGATGTACGGGACGGGGCCGGTGCCCGACGACGCGCTGGGACCGCTGCTCGGCGGGGCCGTCCTGGCCGCGTGGACGGCTGCGGCGGCCGTGGCGGCGGCCGTGGTGTTCCACCGGCGGGACGCCTGAGCGCAGGGCGGGCGCCCCGCCCGGGTGGCCGGGCAGGGCGGTCGCGGCCCACCGGATTTCCCGCCCCATACCGTTCTCGGGGTGGAAAGGCAAGAGTGAAATTCTGGAAACGCCATATCAAAACGGGAAAACGGTAGGAATTCTCAACAAGTGCTGCAAAGATGACCCGCTGTGGGTCGATCGAAGAAGTTCTCCTCCGCAGTGGCGCTCGCCCTGCTGATCGTGGGAGGCGTGGGGCTCTGGGGGCCGGGGTCCGGCGGGTACGCAGCCGAACCGGCGGACAGGCGGCGGCGCGGCCCGCAGTGGTGGTCGGCGCCGGTCACCACGGTGGACCCGCTGTGGGTGGGCGTCCACCCCTCCAGGCGAGGACTGCCGTGCTACGTGCCCCGGGACTGCGACACCGAACTGGTCCGGCTCCTGGACCACGCGGTCACGCACGGCGGGATGGTGCTGGTGGTGGGCCAGTCCGCCGCGGGGAAGACCCGGGCGGCCTGGCGGGCGGTGGACGCCCGGCTCGCCTACCGGGACGTGTTCGTGCCCGACCCGGGCACCGACCTGACCCTGCTCGCGGCCGCGGTGGCCGACCACGCCCGGAGCGGCAGGCGCGCGGTGGTGTGGCTGGACGACCTCGACCGGCACCTCAACGAAGGCGCCCGTCTCACCCCGGCCCTGCTGGAGCAGTTCGACGAGGCGGGCGCGGTGGTCGTGGCCACGATCCGCCAGAGCGCCTACGCCCGCATCACCAGCCCCGTCCTGACCCGCACCGACGACGCGGGCGGCTGGAGCGTGGCCGAGGAGGAACGGCGTCTGCTGTCCGGAGCCCGCACGGTGGAGGTGGCCCGGCAGTGGAACGACGCGGAACTGGACCGCGCCCAGTCCTGCGGGGACGCGGCCGTGGCGGACGCGGCGCGCCGCCAGCGCCTGGGCTACGGGCACGGGGTCGGCGAGTACCTGTCCTCGGCCCCCGCACTGCACGACCTGTGGCGCGCCCAGCAGGACCAGTCCGGAGACGAGGGCGGGCATCCGCGGGCGTTCCGGGTGGTGGCCGCGGCCGTCGACCTGGCCCGCATCGGCGTCGAACACGCCGACCGCACCCTGCTGGAGGCCGCCCACGAACTCTACGACCTGCCCTCGCACCTGCACCCCGAACCCTTCGACGAGGCCCTCTCCTGGGCCGCCCGGCTCCACGAGGGCACCTGCGGCCTGCTGCTGCCCATCACCGTCGGCGGAAAGCAGGGACCGGCGGGGTGGCGGCCCTTCGACTACCTCGTCGACCAGACCGACACCCCCGTCCCCGACGGCCTGTGGCGTCTGGCCCTGGACCGCGCCGACCGGCCCGAGACGCACGTCGCCGTCGGCCTCGCCGCCTACGACCGCGGTCTTCTCGACACCGCCGAGACCGCCTGGACCCGCGCCGCCGAGGCGGGCCACCCCGGCGCCGCGTACTACCTCGGCGTCCTGCTGCACGAGCAGAAGCGGCAGGACGAGGCCGAGTCCTGGTACCGCCGCGCCGTCGGCGCCACGGGGAGCCCTCGGGCCATGGGCAACCTCGGCGTCCTGCTGGCCGAGCGGGGCGCGGCCGCGGAGGCGGAGCGGTGGTGGCGGCGCGCCGCGGAGGCGGGCGACTCCGGAGCCCTGTTCAACCTGGGCGTCCTGGACGCCGAGCGGGGCGCGGCCGCGGAGGCCGAGCGGTGGTGGCGCCGCGCCGTCGAGGCGGGCCACCCCGGAGCCGCCCACCACCTCGGCGTGCTGTACGCGGAGCGGAGCGAGTGGGTCGAGGCCGAGCAGTGGTGGCGGCGGGCCGCCGAGGCGGGCCACGCGGGCGCGATGTTCAACCTCGGGGTCCTGGCGGCCGGACAGGGCGAGACGGACGAGGCGGAGCAGTGGTACCGGCGGGCCGCCGACGCGGGCCATTCCGGCGCCGAGTACAACCTGGGCGTCCTGTTCGCCGAGCGCGGCGAGACGGACGAGGCGGAGCAGCGGTGGCGGCGGGCCGCCGACGCGGGCCACCCCCGGGCCATGGTCACCCTCGGCGTGCTGCACCAGCAGTGGAACGAGATCGAGGAGGCCGAGCGGTGGTGGCGCCGCGCCGCGGAGGCGGGCGACACCGACGCCCTGTTCAGCCTCGGCCTCCTGGCCGCCGAGCGCGGGGACCCCGCCACGGCCGAGTCCTGGCACCGGCGTGCCGCCGAGGCGGGCCACTCCACCGCCATGAACCACCTCGCCGTCCTGCTCCGCGAGCGGGGCGAGGTCGACGAGGCGGAGCGGTGGTGGTACCGCGCCGTCGAGGCGGGCGACGTCGACGCCATGGCCAACCTGGGCCTGCTGGCCTCCGAACGGGGCGACGAGGCCGCGGCCGAGCGGTGGTGGCGGCGCGCCGCCGGGGAGGGCCATTCCGGAGCCGTGGTCAACCTCGGCCTGCTGTACCGGCGGCGCGGAGAGGACGAGAGGGCCGAGCGGTGGTACCTGCGCGGCACCGACAAGGGCGACCCCGAGGCCATGCTCGGCCTCGGCTACCTGTTCCACCAGCGCGGCGAGACCGAGAAGGCCGAGGAGTGGTGGCGGCGCGCCGCCGAGAAGGGGCATTCCGGAGCCGCGGTCAACCTCGGCCTGCTGGCCGCCGAACGGGGCGAGGAGGCCGCGGCCGAGGAGTGGTACCGCCGCGCCGCGGAGGCGGGCAACTCCGACGCGATGTTCAACCTGGGCCTGCGGGCCGCCGAACGCGGGGACCTCGACACGGCGGAGGGATGGTACCGGCGGGGCGCCGAGACGGGCGACGTCGACGCCATGGTCAACCTCGGATTCCTGCTCAAACAGCGGGGCGAGTGGGACGAGGCCGAGCAGTGGTACCGGCGGGCCGCCGAGGCGGGCAACGTCGACGCGGCGTACAACCTCGGCGTCCTGCTGGCCGCCGAACAGGGCGAGGAGGCCGCGGCCGAGGAGTGGTACCGCCGCGCCGCGGAGGCGGGCCACGCGGGCGCCATGAACAACCTCGGCGGCCTGTTCCGCCAACGGGGCGAGGAGACCGCGGCCGAGGAGTGGTGGCGGCACGCCGCCGTGGCGGGCCACGCGGGCGCGATGTACAACCTGGGGGTCCTGTCCGCCGAGCGCGGGGACCTCGGCGCGGCGGAGGGGTGGTACTGGCGGGGCGCCGAGGCGGGCGACCCCGACGCCATGGTCAACCTGGGCCTCCTGCTCGTGGAACGGGGCGAGACGGAGGAGGGCGAGACCTGGTACCGGCGCGCCGCCGAGCAGGGCGACACCGGCGCCATGCTCAACCTCGGTGCCCGGTACAAGGAGCGCAACGAGCTCGAGGAGGCGGAGTTCTGGTACCGGCGCGCCGCCGACGCGGGCCACCCCGACGCCATGTTCACCCTCGGGGTCGTGCTCGCCGAACGGGGCGAGTGGGACGAGGCCGAGCAGTGGTACCGCCGCGCCGCCGAACAGGGGAACATGCCCGCGATGGGCAACCTCGGCGTCCTGCTCGCCGAGCGCGGTGAGGACGAGGAGGCCGAGCGGTGGTGGCGGCGCGCCGCGGAGGCGGGCGACCCCGACTCCGTCGTCAACATCGGCATCCTGCGGGAACGGCGGGGAGACCTTGACGAGGCCGAGCGGTGGTACCGGCGGGCCGCCGACGCGGGCGACCCCGACACCGTGAACAGCTTCGCCCTCTTCCTCGCCCAGCGGGACCGGATGGACGAGGCGGAGCAGTGGTGGCGGCAGGCCGCCGACGCGGGCCATCCCAGCGCCATGTTCAACCTCGGCGTCCTGTACCAGCGGCGAAACGACGAGACCGGAGCGGAGCCCTGGTACCGGCGGGCCGCCGACGCGGGCCATCCCGGCGCCATGGCCAACCTCGGCCTGCTGCTCCACGAGCGCGGGGAGGTCGACGAGGCGGAGCAGTGGTGGCGGCAGGCCGCCGACGCGGGCCACACGGACGCCATGACCAACCTCGGCGTGCTGCTCGCCGAGCGCGGGGAGGACGAGGAGGCCGAGCAGTGGTGGCGGCAGGCCGCGGAGACCGGCGACCCCGACGCCATGGCCCACCTGGGGTCCCTGCTCGCCCAACAGGGCAAGGACGAAGACGCCGAGTCCTGGTACCGCTGTGCCGCGGAGGCGGGCCGCACCGACGTCATGGGCGACCTCGGCCTGCTGTTGCAGCAGCGGGGCGAGACCGACGAGGCCGAGACCTGGTACCGGCGCGCCGCCGACGCGGGCCACGCCGACGCCATGCACCGTCTCGCCGTCCTGCTGGAGACCCGGGGCCGGGAAGCGGAGGCCGAACAGTGGTGGCGGCAGGCCGCCGAGGCGGGCCACGCCGAGGCCATGAACCGGCTCGGCCTGCTCAAATAGCGGAACGGGGACGACGGGGCGGAGCGGTGGTACCGCCGCGCCGCCGACGCGGGCCACCCCGACGCCGGACACAACCTCGCCGTCCTGCTCCGCGAGCGGGGCGAGGTCGACGAGGCCGAGACCTGGTACCGACGCGCCGCAGAGAACGGCGACACCGAGGCCGTGAACGGCCTCGCCGCCCTGCTCCAGAAGAAGGGCGAGCTCGACGAGGCCGCGTCCTGGTACCGGCGGGCCGCAGAGAACGGCGACACCGAGGCCATGAGCGGCCTCGCCGCCCTGCTCCGCGAGCGGGGCGAGGCCGACGAGGCGGAGCGGTGGTACCGCCGCGCCGCCGAAGAGGGCGACATCGCAGCCGTGGAGAACCTCGCCGCGCTCTACGAGGAGCAGGGGCGGCAGGCAGAAGCCGAGCAGTGGCGCCGCCGACTCGACGACGTCGACGGGAACGAGTAGTCCCGCCCCGGTGCGGGCCGCCCTGCCCCGAGGCCCGGAGGTCACTCCTCGGCGGCCGGGGAGCGGCGCCACGCCTCCGGCAGCCGTACCGTCCCCGCTGCGGCCGCTGCGGCCGCCGCGGCCTCCCCCAGCCCTTTCGGACACACCCCCGAGACCGGGAAGTAGCCGTCGAAGCCGACCGTGCCGTCGGCGAACACCGCGGCGGTGAAGTGCACCGTGGTACCCGAGAACACCGCGTCGGCGAAGACCACCGGGCCACCCCGGACGTGTCCACCGCAGTGGAGCGCACACGGTTCTCCGCGATTCTCCTCGTTGCCCGCAGCCGTCCGGGCAGACGGTCGCCGGGCGGACGGCGGAGCCCTGGCGTGCGACACCGCGGACCGCTACCGCTCCCGCGTCGCGCAGAGCGCGGCCAGGTCCGCCACGGCATGGGACTGGCCCGCCTCGGCGGCCCTGCGCCACCACCGCTCGGCCCCGTCGCAGTCCCCCCGCTGGTGGCACAGGAGGCCGAGGTTGCGCATGGCGTCGGGATCGCCCGCCTCGGCGGCGCGGCGCCACCACCGCTCCGCCGCGTCGGCCTCGCCCCGGTCGGCGAGGAGGAAGCCGAGGTTGACCATGGCCCCGTGGTGGTCCGCCTCGGCGGCCTTGCGCCACCACCGCTCCGCCTCTGCGGTCTCGCTCCGCTGGTGCAGGAGGAACGCGAGGTTGAACATCGCGTCGAGGTGGCCCCGCTCGGCCGCGCGGCGGTACCACTGCTCGGCCTCCGCGACCTTCCCCCGCTGTTCCAGCAGGAGAGAGAGCAGGTACATCGCTGCGGCGTCCCCCGCCTCGGCGGTGCGCCGCCACCACTGCTCCGCGTCCTCGTCCTCGCCCCGCCGGTGGAGCAGCAGGCCGAGGTTGCGCACGGCGTCGGAGTCGCCCGCCTCGGCCGCGCGGCGGTACCACTGGGCCGCCTCCTCGTCCTCGCCCCGCCGCTCCAGCAGCAGACCGAGGTTGTACGCCGCCTCGACGTGGCCCCTCTCGGCGGCCTGCCGCCACCAGTGCTCGGACTCCGCGGTCTCGCCCTGCTGGTGCAGGAGGAACGCGAGGTCGACCATCACGGCGGCATGGTCGGTCCGGTCGAGGGCGCAGCGGTACCAGAACTCGGCCTCCTGGGCTTCGCCCCTCCTGGCGAGCAGAGCGCCGAGACTGCGCATGGCCTCGGGGAGGCCCGCTCTGGCCGCGCGCCGCCACCACTGCTCGGCCTCGGAGACCTCCCCCCGCCGCCTGGCCAGGGCGCCGAGGGAGAGCATCGCGGGGGCCTCGCCCGCTTCGGCGGCCTTGCGCCACCACTGCTCCGCCTCCTCGTCCTCGCCCCGCCGCTCCAGCAGCAGACCGAGGTTGTACTCCGCACCGCTGTGGCCCGCCGCCACGGCGCGGCGGTACCACTGCTCGGCCTCGGCGACCTCCCCCCGCTGGTGGAGGAGGGCGCCGAGGAAGCCCATGGCCGCCGGGTCGCCCGTCCTGTCGATGGCGAGGCGGTACCAGGTCTCGGCCTCGCCGACCGCCCCGCGCTGGTGGAGGAGGGCGCCGAGGTTGCGCATGGCCTCCGGGTCGCCCGCCTCGGCGGCGGTCCGGTACTGCTGCTCCATGGGATTCCCTGTACTGGTGAGTGCGGCGGCGCGCCCCGCTCGACGGGGACGGGGCGGAGGAGACACTGCCGCGTCGACGCCGTGACGGACCGGGGCAAGGGGCCTGGGCGGGCAACGGGGCGGTGCGGTGGCGGCCGAAGAGCGGTGGCAGCCCGCGTTCATCCGTTCGTTTCCCGACTCGTGGTCGTAGCGCGTCCATTCTCTTACACAAATCACGGCAAACCGTATGAATTTCTTCTCCGGGGACGGATCCGACGCGGACGTCTTCGGGGACAACGGCGGTCGGCCGGACCGACGGGAAAAGCGGCCACCTTTCGACGCCTTTTCGGAAAGGGCCGTATCGGTGCCCGGCCGGATTCCGGGCGGGAGCGAGAGGGCGGAGCCTCCCGCACGGCCGGGAGCGGACCGTGCCACGGCCGGGACGGCAGGCCCGGCGGGAACGGCGGTCCGGGCACTCCGGTGCACAGGCACCCGGGCCGGTGTCCGGCGTGCAGCGGGCGTCCGGCATGCTGGAAAGCGCGGGCCGGCCCCGGAAGGTCACCCCCGGTAAGGCTCTGACCAGCCGGTTCGCCGCCCGGAGCGCCTGTTCGCGCTCACCGTTCCCTGATCTCCCAGAGAGGCGGAACAGCGTGCCAGGAATGCCCTCCCCAGCCTCCGCCGCGCCGCCGGTGTCGGAGAAGCAGGCGTGGAAAGCGCTCAGCGCACTGTGCGTCGGCCTGTTCATCACCCTGCTGGACCAGTCCCTCGTGGCGGTCACCCTGCCCCAGATCACCGAGGACCTGGGCAACAGCGTCAACCAGGCGGTCTGGGTCTCCGCCGGCTACCTGCTGACCTTCGCGGTTCCGCTCCTGGTCACCGGGCGCCTGGGAGACCGCTTCGGGCAGCGCGCCGTGTACCTGGCGGGCATGGTCCTGTTCACGCTGGCCGCGGCCGCGTGCGCCTTCGCGCCGACGATCGAGACCCTCATCCTGGCCCGGGCCGTCCAGGGGTTCGGCGCCTCCCTGCTCAACCCGCAGCCCCTGAGCGTGATCAACCGGGTCTTCGCCCGCAACCGCCGGGGCGCCGCGATGGGCGTCTGGAGCGCGGTCGCCAGCTCGGCGGGCCTCTTCGGCCCCGTCATCGGCGGCCTGCTGGCCGGAGGAGCCGGGTGGCGCTGGGTCTTCCTCCTCTACCTCCCCCTGGGACTGCTCTCGCTGACGCTGGTCACGCTGTGGGTGCCGCGGCTGCCCACCGGTGTGGGCTGGATCGACCTGGTCAGCGCCGTGGTGTCCCTGGTCGCCGTGCTCGGGATCGTGTTCACCCTGCAACAGGGGCCGGACCTGGGCTGGCCGCTGTGGCTGTGGGGGGTGCTCGCCGTCGGGCTCCTCGCGCTGGTGCTCTTCGTCCGGTTGCAGAAGCGGGCGGAGCGGCGCGGCAGCGACGCCCTGGTGCCGCCGCGGCTGTTCCGCATCGGCAACTTCCGCTTCGGCACCCTGTCCATCGCCACCCTGGGCTTCACCGTCTACTCGGTGAACCTGCCCGTCATGATGTACCTGCAACTGGGGGTCGGCCTGTCGGCCCAGACCGCGGGCCTCCTGCTGCTGCCGACCGGCATCGTCTCGGTGACGCTGGCCCCGGCGGTCGGCCGCCTCGCGGACCGCCTGGCCCCGGGACGGATCTCGAAGATCGGCTTCTCCTCGATGATCACCGCCGTGGTGCTGTACGTCGTGCTCATCAGCCAGGAGGTCCCGTTCGGCTGGCTGGTCGTCCCCCTGGTCCTCATGGGCGTCGCCAACGCCATGTGCTGGTCGGCCAACGCCGCCATCAGCATGCGCCAGCTCCCCACCGACCTCCTGGGAGCCGGGTCCGGCGTGTACAACACCGCCCGCCAGGTCGGCGCGGTACTCGGTGTCGCCGCACTCGGCGCGGCCATGCAGATCGGACTGCAACACACCAGCTTCGCCACCGCGATGGGCCTCTCCCTGGCCCTGCACGCCGCGGTCCTCGTCTTCGGCCTCGCCATGGTCGCCAACTTCCGGGACGACCGCCTCGCCTCACCCCCCGACCGGACCGGAACGGCCGGATAACCGGAACCGCGGTGCCCGGACGAGCGAGCCGGAACGGGGGATTCTCCCGAGAGGGTGGCCCGGGGCAGTTCCACGGGCAGAACCTGCCCGCGAGGCTGGCCGCGGGAAGACAACACCCGAGAAACCACAGTTCGGTTTCTGTGTCCCCACGCGGGAATGGTCCGCTGCTTTCTCGTGAGCACGAATGCCCGAAAGTCCGCTTCCCACGCACGTGGGGCGGTGTCCGTGCCGCAGTGACCGTCTCCGCCTGCTTCGGCCGGGAGGCCCGGCAGCCCTGACCACCCCGCGGGTACGGGAGGGGCTGTCGGCCGCCGGGGTCCCAGGCGGTGAAGCACCAGGGAAGAACGGGGGTGCAGCGCTGAGGAAGGGGAGCCGCCGGGTTCCCGGATGGCGAAGCGCTGCGGAAAGCCGACGGTCCCTCAGGTACCGGAGCGGCGGTCAAGGCTGCCGGGCCTCCCGGCCGAAGCAGACTGGAGGCTTCCCCGCCCGCATTGCCCCACTAGGGGTTTCGTGCCTGCACCTCCAGGATCCGACCAACCAACCGGAACGGCAGCGTTCTACCGCGAAATTGGCCTAGGCTGACTCCACAGCCGGAGGCTGCCCGTGTGGTTGGTCACGCCAAGATAACGCCCTGAGAAATCGCAGGTCAGCTTCTGTGCTCCCCACGCACGTGGGGATGGTCCGGCCTGCCAAGTGCGTTGGGGGAGGGTGCCCGTGTGCTCCCCACGCACGTGGGGATGGTCCGTCCGCCACGGCGCGCGCGTGCGCGATGCCCGGGTGCTCCCCACGCACGTGGGGATGGTCCCCCTAGCCGCACCCCCCCCGACCCGTCGGCGCCGTGCTCCCCACGCACGTGGGGATGGTCCGGCGGCCGGTGTGCGGGCGCTGCGCTCGCGGATGTGCTCCCCACGCACGTGGGGATGGTCCGCCGACTAGGGGAGAATCAGCAGGTAAAAGGCTGTGCTCCCCACGCACGTGGGGATGGTCCGCACTTCGGCCGCACGCTGAAGCGTGATGCCACGTGCTCCCCACGCACGTGGGGATGGTCCGCATCGCGTCGCCCTCCTGGGCGAGCCGCTGCCGTGCTCCCCACGCACGTGGGGATGGTCCGGGCTTAGGCAGCGGGAATTCCTTGCAGAACGGGTGCTCCCCACGCACGTGGGGATGGTCCGGATGTCTTGGCCGCGACGTGGTGCGCGATCGAGTGCTCCCCACGCACGTGGGGATGGTCCGGTCGCCGAGTTCGGGACCAGGTTCGCGGACTGGTGCTCCCCACGCACGTGGGGATGGTCCGATCGAGGAGCAGATCGAGAACGACTGGGCGCCGTGCTCCCCACGCACGTGGGGATGGTCCGCCCTGGCCGTGATGGGGATCGGCACGACTGCGGTGCTCCCCACGCACGTGGGGATGGTCCGGAAATGTCTCGCGACGAAACGATTCTTAATGAGTGCTCCCCACGCACGTGGGGATGGTCCGGCCCCGCACCAGGTGGTGCGGGGCCTACCCTGGTGCTCCCCACGCACGTGGGGATGGTCCGTCAGGTAGCAGGGAGTACACCGGAACCGGATCGTGCTCCCCACGCACGTGGGGATGGTCCGGGCCGACGTCGTGGAACTGGTCAGTGACCAGCTGTGCTCCCCACGCACGTGGGGATGGTCCGGGCCGACGTCGTGGAACTGGTCAGTGACCAGCTGTGCTCCCCACGCACGTGGGGATGGTCCGAGCACCATCGCCCGCTACCTGCCCGTCCTGGAGTGCTCCCCACGCACGTGGGGATGGTCCGGACGGCGGCTGGTACGCCAGCCGCCGCGCCGAGTGCTCCCCACGCACGTGGGGATGGTCCGCCTACTGCGACGACGCCCTCAGGATGTCCTGCGCCCGCTGCTCCGCCCCCAGGTCGGCGAGCAGCCGGTCCATGGTCGGCGCGACGATCTCCCGCCGCCGATGCTGCTGGGCCTCGACCTCGGTGAGCGGGTCGTGTCGCCAGGCGCGCCACCGCCGCCAGGTTTCGCGGTTGGGGTCGTAGGTGATCTCCCACAGCGGGAAATCGAGGCGGAGGCGGGCCAGCGCGTCCTGTAGGGGGTCTGTCGCGGTCATGACACCCACGGTAGACACGAGACACCAGAGGCAGGGGCACAGTTTGTGCCCCCACCTGTGTCTCTCTGCTAGTCCATGCCGACCCGCGCAGCCAACGCCGCGGCCCGCTGCCGCACCATCCCCCGCCGCGTCTCGACCTCCTCCAGGATGATCCGCCGCGCATACCCGTTGTAGCGGATGGTCTCCGGCGCAGCCTCGAACGCGGCTTCCAACGTCGCCAGCGCCGCCACCGGGTCCCCGGCGAGGTGGTGGGCGCGCGCCACCTCGATCTCGTGCCTGGCCCGGCGCGGCCGGGACGGGATCGCGCCGGTAGCGGCCCGCGCTTGGCGCACGGCTTCCCGGCCGGCGCGGAGTTCGACGGCGGTGGTGACGGCGTGCGCCCCCATCACCGCGCGGGAGAACGACGTGACGGGGTGGTAGTAGGCGTCGGGTAGCCGCTCCGCGACCGCGTGGGCGGCGTCCCACCGGTTCCACGCCGTCCCGGTGTCCCCGCGCCGGGCAGCGGTGTAGGCGGCCTCGGCCAGTAGCGCGCCACGCATGGCCGCGGTCTGGGTGTCGGCGCCGTCCAGATGCCGCTCGACGAGTTCGAGCGCCTGGGTGATGACCGTGTCGGCGGCGTCCCACTGCCCCGAGTCTCGGTGCGCCTCAGCGAGCAGCCAGGACGCGACACCGATGGCGTGCAGGTTCCCGGAGTCCTGGGCGGCGATGATGCCGCGCTCGGCGACCCGCCACAGCAGCTCGCCCGCGCCGGTCTGGTAGGCGAGGAAGAACTGCGCCAGCGAGTACACCTCTGAGAGCAGCGCCTGGGCGCGTTTACGTTCCCCGCCTTCGGCTTGGGCTGCGGCGAGTTGGGCGTCGCCGATGAGACCGGGTAGGAGTTCGCCGAGGACTTCCCGGTGGTAGGGGGAGGCGTGCCTTGCCGCCCAGGCGTGGTCGAGTCGGGCGCGTAGGTGCTCGACGGGTGGGGCTTGGCGGTCGGTGGTGATGATGAGCGAGTCGATCGCGGCGCGCACGGCGGGCAGATACCGGTGGCTGGGGCCGGTGAACAGGTCGACGTGCTGGTTGGCGTGGCCGGTGAGGTCGGCGAGGTCGCGGACGCGTAGGGCTTCGGCGAGTTGGAGGAGGACGGGGAGTCGGGGTTCTTTGAGTCGGCCGGTTTCGAGGGCTTTGACCCAGGATGCGGATCGGCCGACGAGTCCGCCGAGGACTTCGCGGGTCATCCCGCGGCGGGTGCGTTGGATTTTGAGGCGCTGACCGAACGATAGCGGCTCGGGGTACTCTGCTGGCATAGGCCCTGCCCTTCCTGTGGTTCGCTGCTTTCAGGATAGGCAGGGCCGTCCTCGCGCTCGGGGAAGTCCCTCACTGCACGCGCATGCTGTTGACTACAACCCCCCGTCGTCCTCGCGCTCGGGGAAGTCCCTGGTCCGCAACGGCGAGTTCCCTCTCAAACCGCCCGTCGTCCTCGCGCTCGGGGAAGTCCCAGTTGATGACCTGGGCTTCCCTGCCCCGGTGCTCCCCACGCACGTGGGGATGGTCCGGACGTGCTGCGGATCGTCAACGCGATGATCCCGTGCTCCCCACGCACGTGGGGATGGTCCGGAGCTGGCGCTCGTGCGGGCCTACTGGCGCGAGTGCTCCCCACGCACGTGAGGATGGTCCGTGCCCTCGCCGGGCTGCATCCCGACGAGGGCGGTGCTCCCCACGCACGTGGGGATGGTCCGCGGGACGGCGACCGCCACGTGGCCGCTGTGACGTGCTCCCCACGCACGTGGGGATGGTCCGCTCAACGCCGCCCGCTGGCAGGATGCCGCCGAGTGCTCCCCACGCACGTGGGGATGGTCCGCGCTTGGCCCGGGCGCTGGTCCGGCTGATCGGGTGCTCCCCACGCACGTGGGGATGGTCCAACCGCCCCGGCCTGGCGATGCCGACCGGGACTGTGCTCCCCACGCACGTGGGGATGGTCCGGCGGGGGTCTACCAGGTCACCAGGTTGGACTCGTGCTCCCCACGCACGTGGGGATGGTCCGCCGGTCATCACCCTGGAGGACCGCGACGGCTGGTGCTCCCCACGCACGTGGGGATGGTCCGCTTCCCTTATCGAAAACCAGAAACCGGGGCAAGTGCTCCCCACGCACGTGGGGATGGTCCGACCGACGACGCCGCCGTTGCCGCCCTCGGTGCGTGCTCCCCACGCACGTGGGGATGGTCCGATCCAGGGCCGGGACCAATTCGGCGGTGAAGCGTGCTCCCCACGCACGTGGGGATGGTCCGAACCGCCGCGGCCGGTCGGGACGGAGGTCGCGGTGCTCCCCACGCACGTGGGGATGGTCCGTCGCGGGCGGCGGCGATGAGGCGGCGCTCCTGTGCTCCCCACGCACGTGGGGATGGTCCGCGGGCACCTGCGTTCCCGACCCCTGAACTGGTGTGCTCCCCACGCACGTGGGGATGGTCCGCTGGTGCGCCGCGTCCCCAAACCGGAGCGGGAGTGCTCCCCACGCACGTGGGGATGGTCCGGTCCTGGACCCGCTGATCGAGACGATGCGCGGGTGCTCCCCACGCACGTGGGGGTGGTCCGGCCGCGTTGTCGTCAGCGGCGTCGAAGTTTGCCCGTTGCTTCCCACACATGTGGGAGTGGCTGTGTTGCGGTGATGGTCTCCGTCTGCTTCGGCCGTGAGGCGCGGCGGCCTTGACCGTCCCATGGGCGTGGGAGGGGTTGTCGGCCGTGGGTTCCCAGGTGGCGGGGGGTTGGGGAAGGCCGGGGGAGGGCCGTCGGACGGCAGGCACTCTGGCCGGTGAAGCGCTGGGAGAGGTGTGGATGGTTGGGTGTCCAGGAGCGGGTTCCCGGGTGGTGCAGCGCTGCGGGAAGCCGACGGTCCCTCAGGTGCCGGAGCGGTGGTCAAGGCTGCCGGGCCTTGCGGCCGAAGCGGACAGAAACCGTTGCTGCGTCCCAGAACACCCCGCATGCGCGGGGAGCATCCCTGCCGTCAGGAAACGTCTCACAGCCCCACGGTCTCAGCCTGGCTGCTCGGTGTCCTGCCTGCTGTCCAAGGCGCCTCCTGCTGGTCCGTGGAGCCGGCGGAGGCCCTCTTGCCGCCGGATTCTGCGGACGACCGCCGGCACGGGCTTGACGATCATGGCCCTGGGGGCAAAACAGATGGCCGTTCTGCCTCTAGGGCCATGGGAGACGGGGAAGTGGTGCCGCAGCTTCGTGGCCTGGTCGGGGCTGGTGGGAGGCAGTTCACCGCCCGTCCGCTTCGGCCGGGAGGCCCGGCAGCCTTGACCACCGCTTCGGTACTTGAGGGGTTGTCGGCTTCCCGTAGCGCTTCGCCTTCCGGGAATCCGGCGGCTCCCCTTCCCCCGGCGCTGCACCCCTGGAAACCCGCCACCCGATAACCCCTCCCGCGCGCGAAGAGCGGTCAGGGCTGCCGGGCCTCCCGGCCGAAGCAGAGAGGGGATGGTTCAACGCTGACAACGGTCCCGGCAGGGGAAGGCGGCGTGGCGTCTTCCCCGCAGGACACCCGCTCTCGGAGACGCCAAGAAGGCCGGTTCTTCCGAACCGGCCTTCTGCGCTGGTCGGGGTGGCGGGATTTGAACCCACGACCTCTTCGTCCCGAACGAAGCGCGCTGCCAAGCTGCGCTACACCCCGAAGCACCGATGCCAGTCTAGCGGACATTGCGGGGTGCTCGCACAGCGAGCACGACCGGGCAACCCGGACACGTGGCCGTGCCGGGCAGGGGCCGGGGCCTCACTCGGAGAGCGTGCGCAGCACCGAGGCGATGTCGGGGGTGGCGGAGTCCAGGCGCAGGGTGATCAGCGTGATGTCGTCGTTCCCGGCGATGGGCAGGTCGCTGAGCAGCCGGTCGCAGAGCTCGTCCAGGGGGGAGTCCGCGAGCGCCGCGCAGTGGCGGGCCAGACGGTCGAGGCCCCTGTCGAGCGGTTCGTCGGCGTGCTCTATCAGGCCGTCGGTGTAGAGCAGCAGGGTGGCGCCCGGCGGCAGCGGCTCCACCGCGCTGGTCCTGGGGGACTGGGGGTCCACGCCGAGGAGGAGGTCGTGGGAGTCCTCCAGGAAGCGCGTCCGCCCGTCGGGGTGGATCAGGAGCGGCGGCAGGTGTCCGGCCACCGAGTAGCGCACCTGCCAGTTGCCGTCGCTGTCGAGGGAGACCCGGGCGAGGACGCAGGTCGCCGTGCCCTGGTACTCCCCGGAGCGCTCCATCGCGTTGTCCAGGCGGCGTAGCGCCTCCGCGGGGTCCTGCGGGTGGTCGACGGCGAAGGCGCGCAGCATGTTGCGCAACTGGCTCATGGCGATCGTGGCGGACAGGTCGTGCCCGGCGACGTCGCCGATGGCGAGCGCGACGGTGCCGTCCGCCACGAAGGCGTCGTACCAGTCGCCGCCCACGTCGGCGGAGGTCGGGCTGGGCAGGTAGCGGCCGGCCATGGGCATGCCCGGGATCTGGGGCGGCTCCCGGAGCAGGCTGCGTTGCAGGGCCAGCGCCACGCGCTGGGTGCGCTGGAAGCTCGCGAAGGCGTCGACGGCGGGCCGTAGGTGATCCAGCAGGTCCGACAGCAGGTCGGTGGCGTCCTGGCCGAGCGGTTCCCGGCCGCCGCAGGCCACCGCGGACAGCGAGGCGACCAGTTTCCCCTCGATGACCAGGGGGAGGATGGCCACGCTGTTGGCGTCGATCTCCACGAGCCAGTCCACCGTCTCGGGGGAGAGGAAGTCCGCGGGCGGCTGGCCCACCGGGAACACCCGGTGCAGGGGGCGGTGCTGCCGGATCGCGTGGACGAACGCGCCGTCGACGGCGAAGCGGGTCCCGTGCCGCGCCGGCGGCTCGGGAAAATCCTCCCGTTGGGCCAGGGCGATGCGTTCGACGAGGAACGGACGCCGGACCGAGCTGCTCTCGGAGGTGGAGATCCGGTGGACCGCGCAGGCGTCGGCCAGCTCCGGCACGACCACGTGGGTCAACGCGGTGAGCATGTCCTCCAGCCGGGTGGCGTCGGCGAGGGCGGCGGAGGCGCGGTCGAACAGGGTCCGGCGGCGCTGCTCGCGCCACTGCAACTCGACGTCGGTACAGGTGCCCGTCCACTCCACCACGGAGCCGTTCTCCCGCACCGGGACGGCGCGCACGCGGAAGTGCCGGTAGCTGCCGTCGCGGACCCGCACCCGGAAGGTGTGCTCCAGGGGTGTGGTCGCCTGGTCGAGCGCCCGGGACCAGGCCAGCACGAGCGCGGGCCGGTCGTCGGGGGCCACCGCGTCCAGCCAGCCGTAGCCCTGGTACTCCTCCGGCCGCTGGCCGGTGATCTCCTCCCAGCCGCGGGTCCACCGGATGGCGCCGTCGGAGGGCGAGGCGGTCCACTCGACCACGGTTTCGGAGTGGACGAGGCTGGCGTAGCGCTGGAGGGCGCGCTCCCGCCGCTCGGCGTTGATCCGGCCGGTGACGTCCAGCAGGACCGACAGGACCCCGTGCTCCCCGCCCTCCAATTGGACCGGGGAGAAGCTGATGTTGAAGTAGCGTTCCTCGCGGCCGCCGTCGGGGGAGTCGGCGGTCACGGGGGCGTCCGGCAGGAAGGCGGGCTCGCCGGAGGTCATGACGCGGTCGAGCAGCAGGATGTAGCCCGTCTGGACCAGGTCGCCGAAGACCTCCCGGAAGGGTCTGTCGCGGCGGCGGGGGCCGAAGAACGCCTCATAGGCGGCGTTGGCGTAGACCAGCCGGTGGTCCGGGCCGCGGGTGACCGACACCCCCACCGGGACCTGGTCGAATATCGACAGCGTGGGACTGCTGAGCCGGATGTCCCGGCCGGTCCCCGCCGCGTCCGTTTTCGCTGCTCGCTCCACGCACTCGCACCACCCTTGGAGAATGAGCGCTCTACCTGCATGTATGCCTCGGCCCCGGGGATGTATGCGCAGATCGGGCACGGGCGCAGGACGCGGCTTCCGGATCCGCCGGGAAGCGGCGGATCCGGTCGGAGAGGCCTGGGTGGTGCTGTGCTGCCGTGTCGTCGGCCGACCAGGGCTGAGCGGCGGCTCAGGAACGGGGCACGAGGTCGAGGATCGCGGCCTCGGGGCGGCAGCAGAAGCGGACCGGGGCGTAGGGGGAGGTGCCCAGACCGCCGGACACGTGCAGCCAGGACGTGCCGTTGCGGCTCAGTCCCCAGGCGCGGGCGCGGTCGATGCCGCAGTTGGTGACGATGGTCCCGGCGAAGGGCAGGCAGATCTGGCCGCCGTGGGTGTGCCCGGCGAGCAGCAGTTCGTACCCGTCGGCGGTGAAGCGGTCCAGGTTGCGCGGCTCGGGGGAGTGCATGACGCCGATGCGCAGGTCGGCCTCGGGGTCGGCGGGGCCCGCGATCTTCTCGTAGCGGTCCAGGCCGATGTGGGAGTCGTGGACCCCTGCCACCGCGAGGGTGAGGTTCCCGGCCTTGACGGTGCCCTTCCGGTTGTTGAGGTCGAGCCAGCCCGCCTCGCTCATGGCCGCGCCGAGCTCCCGCCACGGCAGGTCGGGGACCTTGCGCTTCTTGTAGTCGGTCTTGCTGCTGCGCCACAGGTAGCGGACCGGGTTCTTCAACTGGGGGGAGAACAGGTCGTTGGAGCCGTAGACGAACAGGCCCGGCCGGTCCAGCAGCGGCCCCAGCGCGTCGAGGAACGGGCCCACCGCCTCGGGGTGGGCCAGCGAGTCGCCGGTGTTGACCACCAGGTCGGGGTCGTACGCGTCGAGCCCCCGGATCCAGTCGATGAGCATGCGGCGGCCCGGGGTGAGGTGGGCGTCGGAGAGGTGGAGCACCCGCAGGCGGTCGCTGCCCGGGGCGAGCACCGGGATCTCGTAGCGCCGCAGCCGGAACCAGTTGCGCTCCACCACGGAGGCGTACACGAACCCCGCGACGCCGACGGCCCCCGTGACCGCTGCGGCCTTGCCGATCCCGCGCAGCACCCTGCCCGTCCTGTCCACGAACGCCGAAGCTGTCATGGGACGATGGTGTCAGATTCTGACACCGTATGGGTCCGGTCGGACGAAAGAGTTCCGGTCGGGCGAAAGAACACGGGGCGGGGCGGAGGGGGCGCGCCGCGGCGGCCCTCCGGGAGGCCGACACCGGGGAAAACCCTTCGGGGCCGGGAGGGGGCGAACCCTATGATCCCTTCCATGGCCGAACTCAAGACCCGCCTGAAAGCCGATCTCACCAGCGCCATGAAGGCGCGGGACCAGGTGCGGACCCGGACCCTGCGCATGGTGCTCACCGCGATCTCCAACGAGGAGGTGGCGGGCGAGACCGCTCGTGAGCTCAGCGACGACGACATCATCAAGGTGATCACCCGGGAAGCGAAGAAGCGCCGCGAGGCCGCCGAGGCGTTCGAACAGGGCGGACGTCCCGACAAGGCCGCCGACGAGCGCGCCGAGGGGGAGGTGCTGGCCTCCTACCTGCCCGCCCAGTTGAGCGACGAGGAGCTGGCGGCGCTGGTGCGGGAGGCGATCGCGGAGGCCGGGGTGAGCGACGTCAAGGGCATGGGCAAGGTCATGAAGATCCTCACCCCCAAGACCGCTGGACGGGCCGACGGCCGCCGGGTGGCCGACGCGGTGCGCAGCCAACTGTCCTGATCGGGCGCAGACGGCGCGGGGCCCTCCGGGACGCGTCCCGGAGGGCCCCGACGTCGGTCCGGAGCTAGAACATGCCCCACTCGTTGTCGAAGCTGGGGAAGTTCCAGTTGCCGCCGGGGAGGCCGCCGCCTCCGCCGTCGCCGCCTCCGAAGCCTCCGCCTCCGTCGCCGCCGAAGCCTCCTCCGCCGCCGCCCCGGCTCAGGAAGACGTTGACGACCGACCCCTCGGACAGCCGGGAGCCCACCCCGGGCTCCACCACGGCCACCGTGCCCTCCGGCTGGCTGGAGGGCAGGCGCAGGTCGGACACGTTCGCCCGGTAGCCGGCGGACTCGATCGCGGACACCGCCTCCGCCTGGGACATGCCGATCACGTTCGGCACGCCGCCCCGGTTGGCGGCGGGGTCGGCGTCGGCGTCGTCATCGTCGTCCCGGCGCGGCGGGGCCGGCTCGCTGGTGGGCCCGAACCGCGCGGGGGAGCCCGCGAAGCTCTCCACCTCCAGCTTCTTCACCGCCTCGCGCATGGTGTCGCGCCAGATCGGGCCGGGGATGGTCGCGCCGTAGACGACCGAGTAGTAGCGCCCGCCCAGGGTGATGTTGCGCAGCGGGTACTGGTTCGGGCCGCGCGGGTCGCCGACGAACACCGCGCCCGCCAGGTTCGGGGTGTAGCCCGCGAACCAGGCGCTGGCCGAGTTGTCGGTGGTGCCGGTCTTGCCCGCCACCGGACGGCCGATGTCCAGGCCGGTCGCGGTGCCGCCCCGGAAGGTCTGCTGGAGCAGGAAGTTCACGCCGTCGGCGACGTCCTGGTCGAGGCGGCGCTCGCACTCCGGCTCCAGCTCGATGGTCTCACCGGCCTGCCGGTCGACGATCTTGGTGATCGCCATCGGCTTGCAGTAGATGCCGCGCGAGGCGAAGGTGGCGTAGGCCCCGGCCACGTTCAGCGGCGAGACCTCCTCGCTGCCCAGGGTGAAGGAGTTGTTCCCCTGGGTCCGGGGGTTGTCGTAGCTCTGGCCGTCGGCGCGGGTGAGGCCGAGGTTCTCGGCCATCCGGATCACGTCGCACAGGCCGACGCGCTTCTGCAACTGCGCGAAGTAGGTGTTCACCGAGCCCTTGGTGCCCGACACCATGTTGTGCGTGGCCGAGCCGCCGCTCTCGCTGGAGTTGCTCACGGTCCACGGGGCGAGAGGGCTGCCGTCGCAGGACTTCTGGCCGGTGACGGTGATCGTGCTGCCGGAGGAGAAGGCCGTGCTGTAGGGGAGGCCCTCGTCCAGGGCCGCGGCCAGGGTGATGGCCTTGAACGTCGACCCGGCCTGGAAGCCGGTGCTGCCGCCGCGGTCGGCGTTGGCCGTGAAGTTGATGGAGGTCTCGCCGATCTTGCTCTCGTCCGGGCCGTAGTTGCGGCTCTGCGCCATGATCCGGATCGCGCCGGTGCCCGGTTCGAGGTAGACCTGGGCGGCCACCTTGCGGGACTTGTTCTCCCGCGGCACCCACTTGTCCACGGCCTTCTGGGCGGCCTTCTGCATGTCGGGGTCGAGCGTGGTGTAGATCTCCAGGCCCGCGGTGCGCAGCCAGCGGGCGCGTTCGGTCTCGGTCTCCCCGAACTGCTCGTTCTTCTCGATCTCCTGGATCACGTAGTCGCAGAAGAACGGCTGCTTGCTGGGCATGCACCCGTTGCTGGGGGTGGTGATGTCGAGTTCCAGGTCCTCGGCCTTGGCCGCCTCGGCCTCCTCCCGGGTGATCGCCCCGGTGTCCACCATCCGGTCGAGCACCACGTCGCGCCGTTCCTGGGCCTGGTCGGGGTTGAGGCGGGGGTTGTACAGCTCGGGGTAGCGGACCAGGCCCGCGAGGGTGGCGGCCTGGCTGAGCGTCAGCTCGCTGGCGCTGACGCTGAAGAAGTGCTGCGCGGCGGACTCCGCGCCGTAGGCGCCGTCGCCGAAGTAGGCGATGTTCAGGTAGCCCTCGAGGATCTCGTCCTTGCTCATCCGCTGCTCGAGCGCGATGGCGTAGCGCAGCTCGCGGACCTTGCGGCCCAGGGTGGTCTCGCGGGCCTCCTCCTGCTCGGCCTGGGACGTGGCGCTCTCGATCAGGACGTTCTTGACGTACTGCTGGGTGATGGAGGAGCCGCCCTGGGTGCGTCCGGCGATGGTGCGCAGGGCGGCGCGGAAGGTGCCCATGATGTCGAGGCCGCCGTGCTCGTAGAACCGGCTGTCCTCGATGGAGATGATCGCCTCCTGCATGATCGGGGCGATCTGGTCGAGCGTGACGAGTTCGCGGTTCTGGTCGTAGACCTCGGCGATCACGCCGCCCTCGACGTCGTAGATGATCGAGCGCTGCGGCGGTGGAGGGGTCTCCAGTTCGCTGGGCATGTTGAGGAAGCCGGTCGCCACGTTGCGAGCGGTGATGCCGATGCCACCGAGAATGGGGGCGACGAGTGCGGCCACCAGCACCCCGGCCGCGACCGCGACCCCGAACAACTGACCGAGTTTCTGCAGCAATGTCCCTTGACCCACCCGTCCAGATTACGTGCGGAAGCGAGAAACGGTGGCGAACCGCCGTGGGCTTCGTGTGCCGACCGTTTCGGCCATGTGCGAACTGCGAGCCCCATGTCCCATCTTTCCATTATCAGGGACTTGCAGGAGGGAGCGGCCCACTAGCGCTTTATTACTCTGTGTAGTCATCAGGTGACTAGTTTTCGAGCCTTTAATGGTCCACCTGGGCTATACCAGAAATGGGCCCAATGGGGACTGTTGACTCCGAGGGGCAGACCGTAATTTCTTTACCAGCGGAGATGCAAGAGACGGTACAGCACCTACGGGCCCGCACCCCGTCACCCCCTGAGCCGAATCGGTGTGCCCGCAGACACCGTCCCTGCCCTCCCGCGCTGCCGACGTCCGCGCCCGTCGGCAGGAACACACAGAACACCACACATGATGATCTTGGGAGTGGGGCACATGTGGAGTACTGACTGGGCTGCGCGAGCCGCCTGTCGAGAGATCGACCCCGATTCGCTGTTCGTCCAGGGAGCCGCACAGAACCGGGCCAAGCTGATCTGCCGGGGATGCCCCGTCCGCACCGAGTGCCTGGCCGACGCGCTGGACAACCGGATCGAGTTCGGGGTCTGGGGAGGGATGACCGAACGCGAGCGGAGGGCACTGCTGCGACGCCGTCCCGAGGTGACCTCGTGGCGCGCGCTGCTGGAGGACGCGCGTCAGCACTACCAGAGCGTCGGGACCACCAAGGACGAGCTCGTCACCGGTTGACCGGCCACGGGCAGGGAGGAAGCCCGTGGCCGACCCGCGGCTCCGGCGACCGCCCCGGGGATCCTGGAGGGCGATTCCCTGGGCGCCACCGCAGGAGATCGCGGACGAGCCGTCCGGTCGAGAGGGGCCGCAAGGCCCCGTGGGGGAGCCCGCCCGGGCTGACCGGGAGGAGACCCGGGCGGGCCTGACCCCCTCTCCGGTGGTGTGCGGACGGGACGCGGCGTCCGGCGGCCACCGGAGACGGCCGCCCTCCCTGAACCATGCGGTGCACCCCCTCACCCCGCACTGTCGGAACCGCCGAGCGCCCGGCCGATCTCCCGGAGCGCGTCCAGGTCGTGGACGTCCTCCGGGCGGGCCGGGACCTCCACCATCCCGACTTCGGGGTGCTCCGCTGCGAACCGGTCCCGCAGCCGCCGTTCCCGGTCCCGCCGCCGCACCCGTCCGGTGTGCAGCCGCAGGACCGCGGCGGCCAGCGGGTGCTCTCCAGCGGTCTCCAGGGCCTCCGCCGCGGCGGAGGCCCGCGCGGCCGACAGGTCGGGGGCGAGAACGTGCTGGGTGCGGTTGAGCACCAGCCCGGCCAGCGGCATCCGCTCCGCGGAGAGCCGGTCCACGAAGTAGGACGCCTCCCGCAACGCGTCCTGCTCCGGCGCGGCCACCACGACGAACGCGGTGCCCTCCGCTTGCAGGAGCCGGTAGGTCTGCTCCGCCCGCTCCTGGAACCCCCCGAACACCGAGTCGAAGGCGCCCACGAAGGACTGCACGTCCCGCAGCAGTTGCGCCCCCAGGACCCTGGCGACCACCCCGGTCACCAGGCCGAGTCCCGCACCGATCAGGCGGAGCGGACCGCTGCGGGCCGGGCTGCCCAGGAACCGGAGCAACCGCCCGTCCAGGAACCTGCCGAGCCGCTTCGGCGCGTCCAGGAAGTCCAGCGCGGAACGGCTCGGCGGAGTGTCCACGACGATCAGGTCCCACTCGTCGGAGCGCCGCAACTGCCCCAGCTTCTCCATCGCCATGTACTCCTGGGTTCCCGCGAAGCTGGAGGACAGGGCCTGGTAGAAGGGGTTGTCGAAGATCTGCGCCGCCTTCTCGGCGTCGGCGTTGGCCGCCACGGTCTCGTCGAAGGTGCGCTTCATGTCGAGCATCATGGCGTGCAGCGACCCGTCGCCCTCGGTGCCCGGGACCCGCCGCGGGGTGTTGTCCAGCTCGGTCAGTCCCAGCGACTGGGCGAGGCGGCGCGCCGGATCGACCGTGATCACCACGGCGTGCCGACCGCGCTCGGCGGCGCGCAGCGCCAGCGCCGCGGCCGTCGTGGTCTTGCCGACGCCGCCGGAACCGCAGCACACGACGATCCGGGTGGCGGGGTCGTCGAGCAGCGCGTCCACGTCCAGGACGGGAGCGCCCCCGGGGCTCACACCGCCCCCTGGGCGCGCAGCGATTCGGCCAGTCGGTGCAGTCCCGCCAGGTCCACGCCTTCTTCCAGGAGGGCGACGTCGTAGCAGGGCCGGGCGGCCGCGGCCAGCCGCTCCCGCGCCTCGCGCTCCATCCGCACGTGCCGGGCGTGCTCCACCACCTCCCCGGAGAGCCGCCGGGCCAGCCCGTCGGGCTCGGGCAGGCCGGCCGCTTGCAGGCCGCGCGCGAGCGCGTCGACGTCGACCACCCCGCCCGCCGCCGCGGTCAGCACGGAGTCCTCCAGCAGCGCGGGACGGACCTTGTTCACCAGGACGCCCCCCACGTTCAGCCCCAGGGCGCGCAGCTCCGCGATCCCGTCCAGGCACTCCTGGACCGGCATCTCCTCCAGCAGGGTCACGAAGTGCACCACCGTCTCGGCGGAGTGGACCACCTCCCGGACCTGGTCGGCGTGGTCGCGCACCGTCCCCACCCGGGCCAGCCCTGAGACCGCGGCGGTGACGTCGAGGAACCGTGCGATGCGTCCCGTCGGCGGGGCGTCCAGCACCACGGCGTCGTAGACGTGGGGGCCGCCGGGGCGGCTGCGGCGCCGCACTGCCTCGCTGACCTTGCCGGTCAGCAGCACGTCGCGCGCGCCCGGCGCGATCGCCGTGACGAAGTCCACCGCGCCGAACCGGCGGAGCGCGCCCGCGGCCCGGCGCAGCCCGTGGAACAGGTCCAGGTACTCCACCAGCGCCTCCTCGGCGTCCACGGACAGCGCGCGCACCTCGCCGCGGCCCGCGGCGGCGACCCTGCGCTCCTCGTAGGACAGCGGCGGGACGCCGAAGAGGGGGGCGATGCCCTGCCGCCCCTCGACCTCCACGAGCAGCACTCTGCCGCCCTCCGCGGCCAGGGCCAGGGCCAGCGCGGCGGCGACGGTCGTCTTGCCGGTTCCCCCCTTGCCCGTGACGACGTGGAGGCGGGCCCCGTCCCAATCGCGATCGCGTGAGCTCACCCCACGGAGTCTATGCAGCGCGCGGAATCCGCGACGGAGCTGCCGACCTGGGCGGACGACGGTGCCTGCCGGGCGGCGGGCACGCCTCCCCGGGACCTCTGCGGGGCGGGCGCTATAGGGTGGCGCCATGACGAAGTGGGAGTACGCAACCGTGCCGCTGTTGTCGCACGCGACCAAGCAGATCCTGGACAACTGGGGTGAGGACGGCTGGGAGCTCGTCACGGTGATCCCCGGACCCGCCATCGGCGACGACCCGCGCAACCAGCAGTTGGTCGCCTACCTGAAGCGCGAGAAGCAATGACGGCGACGCCCGAGGAGCGGCTGGCCGCCCTGGGACACACCCTGCCCGAGGTCGTCCCGCCGGTGGCCGCCTACCTGCCGACCGTGCGCAGCGGCGACCACGTGTACGTCTCCGGGCAGCTCCCCATGGTCGACGGCAGTCTCGCCGAGACCGGCAAGGTGGGCGCCGACGTCACCCCGGAGCGGGCCAAGGAGCTGGCCGCGGTGTGCGCGCTGAACGCCATCGCCGCGGTCCGCGCCGAGGTGGGCGAGCTGTCCCGGGTCAGGCGTGTGGTCAAGGTGGTGGGGTTCGTGGCCAGCGACCCCTCGTTCACCGGGCAGCCGCAGGTCGTCAACGGGGCGAGTGAACTGTTTGCCGAGGTGTTCGGCGAGGCGGGTCGGCACGCGCGCAGCGCGGTGGGCGTGTCCGTGCTGCCGCTGGACGCGCCGGTCGAAGTCGAGGCGATCTTCGAGGTCGGCTAGCGGGGCCCCGTGCCCGCCGAGCCCGCCCTCCGGGAGGAGACTCCGTGTCAGCGAAGCGTCCAGAGTGCCGGCAGGAGGAGTCCCTCCCGGACACCGCCCCGGGTCCCGCGGAGGCGACCCTTCCCGAGCGTGAGGCCATCCGCCATCTGGGAGCCGGGGAGATCACCCCCTGGATGCGCGACGTCCTGGCCGGGCGGGCCGACCCGGTGCAGCCCCGCGACGCCGCGACGGTGCTGCTGGTGCGCCGTGCGGGCGGCGGGTTGCAGGTGTACCTGCTGCGGCGGGCCCCCTCGATGCGCTTCGCCCCGGGCGTGTACGCCTTCCCCGGGGGCTCGGTGGACCCGCGCGACCGCGACCACCGCATCCGCTGGACCGGTCCCCCGCCGCGGGAGTGGGCCCGTGCGCTCGGCGCCGACGAGGCGCAGGCGCGCGCCCTGGTGTGCGCGGCGGTGCGCGAGACCTTCGAGGAGTCCGGGGTGCTGCTGGCGGGCCCCTCCGCCGCCGAGGTCGTCGCCGACACCCGCGGCGACGACTGGGAGGAGGACCGCCGGGCGCTGGTCGACCGCTCGCTGTCCTTCGCCGAGTTCCTGGACCGGCGCGGCCTCGTCCTCCGCGCGGACCTGCTGCGCCCGTGGTCGAGGTGGATCACCCCGGCTCTGGAGCCGCGCCGCTACGACACCCGCTTCTTCGTCGCGGTGCTGCCCTCGGGGCAGCAGACCCGCGACGTCGGGGGAGAGGCCGACCTCGTCGCCTGGACCGCCCCGGAGGAGGCCGTCCGCGGCTGGCGGGCCGGACAGATGGCGATGCTGCCGCCCACCGTGGCCAACCTCAACAGCCTCGTCGGATATGCCGCCCCGGAGGAGGTGCTGGAGGCGGAGCGCGAGATCACTCCCGTTCAGCCCGAGTTCCGGGAGTCCGCAGGGGGAATCACACTGATCGTTCCTGATGGTGTCGACTATCCGCTCTGACCAGCCCCCCTTGTCGGGAATGTCGCGAAATGAGGTGCGATGAGGATCGACGGTTCCGGGACCCTGCGCGCGAGTTGCGTTCTGTGCCCCAATCCCGGCCCGATGACGCTCGACGGAACCAACACGTGGGTGCTGCGGGAGCCCGGGGCCCGCAGCGTACTGGTGGTGGATCCCGGACCCGACCACGAACGGCACCTGGAACGGGTGGCCCGAATGGTGCAGGAGCAGGGGTCGCAGGTGGTGCAGACCCTGCTCACCCACGGACACGACGACCACTCCGCGGGGGCCCGCTACTTCTCCGAACTGACCGGATCGCAGGTGCGCGCCATCGACCCCGCGCACCGGATCAGCGGGGAGGGGTTCACCGACGGGGAGGTCATCGAGGCGGACCGGCTGGAGGTGCGGGTGCTGTACACCCCCGGGCACACCTCGGACTCGGTGAGCTTCCACCTTCCCGCCGACGACGTCGTCATCACCGGCGACACCGTGCTGGGCCGGGGCACGGCGGTGATCGTCGCCGAGGACGGCGGCGACATCGGCGACTACCTGAAGTCCCTCACCCGCCTGCGCGACCTGGTGGCCGACGCGGACATCCGCGCGCTGCTCCCGGCGCACGGGCCCATCTGCACCGAGCCGCTGCTGAAGCTCAACTACTACATCCAGCACCGGGAGGAGCGGCTGGGGCAGATCAGCGAGGCGGTGGCGGCCGGGGCCGAAACCCCGGCCGAAGTGGTCGACCGGGTGTACGCGGACGTCGACGAGGCGGTGCGGTTCGCGGCCGAGGCGTCGGTCCGCGCCCAGTTGCGCTACCTGATCAGGCGCGGCGACGTGCCGCCGGAGATCCTGCCGGAGTGACCCCCCTCCCGGCGGGGACGGCACGCGGCTCCCCCGTTCCGCGGCCGACAGGACCTGTGGGCGGCGGAACAGGGGAGACGGGACGGAACCGGGGCGGCCGTCAGCGGGCGCGGCGGCGCAGCCGCTCGATGTCGAGCAGGACCACGGCCTTGGCCTCGATCCGCAGCCAGCCGCGCAGCGCGAACTCGGCCAGCGCCTTGTTGACGGTCTCCCGGGAGGCGCCCACGAACTGGGCCAGCTCCTCCTGGGTGAGGTCGTGGTGGACGTGCAGGCCGTCGTCGCTCTCCTTGCCGAAGCGCTCGGCCAGGTCGAGCAGGGCCTTGGCGACCCGGCCGGGGACGTCGGTGAAGACCAGGTCGGCGACCACGTCGTTGGTCCGGCGCAGCCGGGTGGCCAGGGCCTTCAGCAGGTGGACGGCGACCTCGGGCTGCTGCATGATGAACGGGCGCAGGTCGTCGTGGCCGAGCCCGGCCAGCACGGCGTCGGTCACCGCGACCGCGCTGGCGGTACGCGGCCCCGGGTCGAACAGGGACAGCTCGCCCAGCATCTCACCCGGGCCGAGCACGGCCAGCAGGTTCTCGCGACCGTCGGCGGACGTGCGGGTGAGCTTGACCTTCCCGCTGAGCATCACGTAGAGGCGGTCGCCCTCGTCACCTTCTGAGAAGAGCGTCTGCCCCCGACCGAGTCGGACCTCGGTGATGGAGGAGCGCAGCGCCGCCGCGCCGTCCTCGTCGAGCGCCTCGAACAGGGGAGCCTTGCTCAGCACCTCGTTGGTCTCGTCCACCATTCCTCCTCGCAGCCTGACCGCCAATGTGACGCACATCGCAGGCTGTGAAATCAGCCTGTGCCCCGACACGGTCACCGGGGGGTACGAGCAGCCCGTCACAGCCGACGTCAGCAGTTCGATCCTAGTTGTTTTTCAGGGGATGTGGCCGCCGACTCCACCAAAGCGCGGAAGAAGCATTCGACGGCGGAACCGCCGATCTCCGCGAAATCAGACGTCAGCGGGGCGCGGAGGGCAGAGGATCCGTAGGCTGGAACGGTGCCCCGTGACGTATACACTTCTTCCTCCTCTCCGGCAGCCAGCGGCGGTGCCTCCACCTCGGCGCGCGACACACCCACCGGTGAGAGTCGTCTCGCGCTGGTGAGACGTTCCCGACGAATCAACCGGGAACTGGCACAGATGTATCCCGACGCCCACTGTGAACTTGATTTCACTACTCCGCTGGAGCTTCTGGTGGCGACCATCCTGTCGGCCCAGTGCACCGACAGGCGGGTCAACCAGGTGACCCCCGTGCTGTTCGCCCGCTACCGCTCGGCGGCCGACTACGCCGAGGCCGACCCGGAGGAGCTGGAGGGAATCATCCGCTCCACCGGCTTCTACCGGTCCAAGGCCCGCAACATCATCGGCCTCGGCCGGAAACTGTGCGACGAGCACGGCGGAGAGGTGCCCCGGCGCCTGGAGGACCTGGTGAAACTGCCGGGAGTCGGCCGCAAGACCGCCAACGTGGTGCTGGGCAACGCCTTCGGTATTCCCGGTCTCACCGTGGACACCCACTTCGGGCGGCTGGTCCGCCGCTTCGGCATGACCCGGGAGACGGACCCGGTGAAGGTCGAGCACGAGATCGCCGCCCTGTTTCCTCCCAAGGAGTGGACGATGCTGTCACACCGGCTCATCTGGCACGGCCGCAGGGTCTGCCACGCGCGCCGCCCGGCCTGCGGGGCCTGCGACGTCCGCCACCTGTGCCCCTCCTACGGCGAGGGGCCAATCGACGAGGAGACCGCACGACGACTGGTCCGGACGGGGCCGTTCTCATGAGACCGCGCACCACCGCTCCGGAATGGCTGCTGTCCCTGGCCGCGGCGGCCCGGCGGATGCAGGTCCCCGCGGAGCTGCGGCCCCCGGCCGTCGGCGGGCGCGACTCCGCCGTCCTGGTGCTCTTCGGGGAGGGCGAGGCGGGCCCCGACGTCCTGCTCATCCAGCGCAACACCGGACTGCGGCGGCACTCGGGGCAGCCCGCCTTCCCCGGCGGCGCCCTCGACCCGCAGGACGCCGGGCCCGTGGACTGCGCGCTGCGCGAGGCCGAGGAGGAGACCGGGGTCGTCCGCGACGGCGTCCAGGTGCTCGGCACGCTGCCGCAGCTCTACATCTCCCGCAGCGGCTTCCGGGTCACCCCCGTCCTGGCCTGGTGGCACACCCCCTCTGAGGTGCGCGCCGCCGACACGGGCGAGGTGGCCTCGGTCACCCGTGTCCCCGTCGCCGAGCTCGCCGACCCGGCCAACCGGGTGCGCACGGTCCTCTCCAGCGGCCACGTCGGCCCGGCGTTCCGGGTGCGCGGCATGCTGGTGTGGGGTTTCACTGCGGGGGTGCTGGACCGCCTGCTTGTATTGGGTGGTTGGGAACGGCCGTGGCTCAACCGGGACGTCGAGGTGATCGACGTGTTCCGGACGCTGGCCCGGGACAGTGGCGGCACACCTTAGGAAGACCCCCGGGGACAGCGGAGAGGAGAAGGTGTGCTGGACGCGATCCTCGTCGTGCTGATCGTGGTCTTCGCGATCTCGGGCTACCGACAGGGATTCATCGTCGGGGCGCTGAGCTTCGTGGGCTTCATCGGCGGGGGAGTGCTTGCCGCGCTCGGCGCGCCCCCGCTGATCCAGGCGTTCGTCCCCAACCCCACCCAGCAGGCCCTCGTCGCCATAGCCATGGTGTTCCTGGCCGCGGCCATGGGCCAGTTCCTCACCTCCTACCTGGGGGCGCTCATCCGCAACAAGGTCACCTGGGACTCGGCGCGGGTGACCGACGCCCTGGGCGGCGCGCTGGTGAGCGTGCTGTCGGTGCTGCTGGTGTCCTGGCTGATCGGCAGCGCGGTCGCCAACTCGGCGATCCCGCTGGTCGCCACCCAGGTGCAGAACTCCCGCATCCTCCAGGCCGTGGACCGGGTGATGCCCGACGTCGCCCAGACGTGGTTCTCCACCTTCCGCAGGATCGTCGACCAGAGCGCCTTCCCGCAGGTGTTCAGCGGGCTGGGCACCAGCGAGCCGGCCGAGGTGGCCGAGCCCGACCCCGCGGTGCTCAACACCGAGGAGCTGCGGCAGGCCAGTGAGAGCGTCGTCAAGGTGCTGGGGACCGCGCCGTCCTGCCAGCGCCGGGTCGAGGGGACCGGGTTCGTCTACGCGCCGGAACGGGTCATGACCAACGCGCACGTGGTGGCGGGGGTCGAGGAGGACCTGCGCATCGTCACCCGCGACGGCACGCAGTACCCCGCCACGGTCGTGCTCTACGACCCGCAGCAGGACCTCGCCGTGCTGTGGGTGCCCGGCCTGGACCTGGAGCCCCTGGAGTTCGAGATGCAGGCCAACAAGGGCGACGACGCGGTCGTGGCGGGCTTCCCGCGCGACAACGGGTTCACCGTGGTCCCGGCGCGCATCCGCGCCGAGCAGACCGCGCGCGGCCCCGACTTCTACCACTCCCAGCAGGTGAGCCGCGAGATCTACCAGGTGCGCGCGGTGATCCAGCCCGGAAACTCCGGCGGCCCGCTGCTGTCCCCCAAGGGCACCGTCTACGGGGTGGTCTTCGCCGCCGCCACCAACGACGAGGAGACCGGCTACGTGCTGACCGCGCAGGAGGTCGCCGCCAACGCGGAGGCCGGCGTCCACGCCACCGACCCGGTGTCCACCCAGGAGTGCGACTGAGCGGGGCCGTGCGGCGGGGCCGGTGACCGGCCCCGCAACAGCAACGGGCGCCTCCTGTGGAGGCGCCCGTGGGGCGAAGCCGCTCAGATGTCAGTCGAGTCCGCGCGGGTCGGAATCCTCCGCCCCGACCTTGGACAACGGCCAGCTCATCCGGACCACCGTGCCGTTCTCGCTGGGCTCGATGCTCACCTCGTCGGCCAGACCCATGATGACAGCGAGACCGACGTCGGGAGACAGACCGGTGAACCCGCCGGCGGAGACGGACTCACCGAGGTAGGCGGGTGCACCGCTCTCGAAGCCGTTCACGAGGGGAGAGCCGTTCTCCTTCGCCGGAGCCCGGTCGGAGACCACCACCTCGAAGCGGTCGGAGCCGCTGCCGTTGACCCGGTCGGGGCCCGCGGAGCCGCCCGGACCGGTCGGGCTGGAGCTGTCGATCAGCTCCAAGCGGATCGGCTCCTCCGGGCAGTGCGTGCGGTGCGCCTCCACGGCGCGGGAGCACGCCTCGCCCACGGCCAGGCGGATCTCGTCGAGGGTGGACTCGCTGACACCCGCACGCCGGGCCACGGCTGTCGCCATGAGCCTGGCAGTGCGTACGTGCGCGGGCAGCGCACTGATCGTGAGCTGGACGATTGCCATCGTGGACTTACGACTGCTTCGACTTGCGCTTGTCGATGGCCTCCTGCACCGACTCGTAGATACCGAAGACCTTGGTCAGGCCGGTGATGCGGAAGATCTTCAGGATCCGCTCCTGGGTGCAGACCAGGTCCAGGGTGCCGTCGTGGGCACGGACGCGCTTGAGGCCGCCCACGAGCACGCCGAGACCGGTCGAGTCGAGGAACTCCACCTTCTCCATGTTGACGACGAGGTGGTAGTTGCCCTTGTTCACCAGGTCGATGAGGAGCTCTCGCAGGCGAGGCGCCGTATAGACGTCGATTTCCCCCTCGACGACGACGATCTCGGTGTCGTCTTGGGTGTGGTGATCAAGCTTCAAGTCCACTAGTCCTCCAGCACCGAACCGCGAAAACGCGATGGATCTCTGCCGGGCGTTACCCTCTCCGCACGAGATTCAATCACGCCTGGCCCTGTCATCTGGTTGCTCTGTCAAGAAAACCACGCCACCGCGCCAGTCCTACCCTCAGATGTCACACTGAAATCGTCAGTCATCCATTGCCGTCCTGAGCTGAAGACGCGCGGTCCCACGGGAGGGTGTCGGGTGTGAACCGTTGGGAGCCGGTCCTCCAACGGCTGCGGCGCGGCCATAGCCGCACTCCGCAGGTGACACATGTGGAGCGCCTGACGAGCAGCCCCGGGGTGAGGGAGGACTGGCCGGGCTGGGTGTCGCCTGCGGTGGTGGAGCGCATGGCCGAGTCAGGCATGCCGGAGCCCTGGTCACATCAGGTGCGGGCGGCGAACCTGGCTCACGGTGGCAACAACGTGATCATAGCCACTGGCACTGCCTCCGGGAAGTCGCTGGGTTTCCTGCTCCCCTGCGCGGCAGCGGTCGCCGAGGGCGGAAGCGTGCTCTACCTCGCCCCCACCAAGGCGCTGGCGGCCGACCAGGCGCGGAGGCTGGCGGAGCTGGCGCTGCCCGGGGTACGGGCGGCCGCCTACGACGGCGACACCCCGGCCGAGGAGCGCCTGTGGGTGCGCACGCACGCCAACTACGTGCTGACCAACCCCGACATGCTGCACCGCTCGATCCTGGCGCGCCACGCGTCCTGGGCGGGATTCCTGCGGCGGCTCAGGTACGTCGTGGTCGACGAGGCCCACCACTACCGGGGCGTGTTCGGCTCGCACGTGGCGCAGATCCTGCGGCGGCTGCGCCGGGTGTGCGCCCGCTACCGGTCCGAGCCGAGGTTCGTCCTGGCCTCGGCGACCTCGGCGGCGCCCGCCGACACGGCGCGGCGGCTGACCGGTCTGCCGGTGGTGGCGGTGGACCAGGACGCCTCGGCCCGCGCCGCCCTGCACTTCGCCCTCGTGGAACCGGAGCTGACGGAGATGACGGGGGAACGCGGCGCCCCGGTGCGCCGCACCGCGACGGCGGTCGCCGCGGAGCTGCTGGCCGACCTGGCGGCGCAGGAGGTCCGCACGCTCGTGTTCGTACGGTCCCGGCAGGGCGCGGAACTGGTGGCGCTGGCGGCGCAGCGGCTCCTGGTCGACGCGGGGCGGTCCGACCTGGCACGGCGGGTGGCCGCCTACCGGGGCGGCTACCTGGCCGCCGACCGCAGGAGGCTGGAGCGGCAGTTGCGGTCGGGGGAGCTGCTCGGACTGGCCACCACCAACGCCCTGGAACTGGGCGTGGACGTCACCGGGCTGGACGCGGTGCTGCTGACGGGCTGGCCGGGCACCCGGGCGTCGCTGTGGCAGCAGGCCGGACGGGCCGGGCGCGGCGGCCGCGACGCCCTGGCGGTGTTCGTCGCGCGCGACGACCCGCTCGACACCTACCTGGTGCACCACCCCGACGCGATCTTCGGGCGGGCGGTGGAGGCGACCGTCCTGGACCCGGACAACCCCTACGTGCTCGCGCCGCACCTGTGCGCGGCCGCCGAGGAGCTGCCCCTGACCCCGGAGGAGCTGCCGGTCTTCGGCCCCGCCGCCCCGGAGGTGCTGGCGGACCTGGAGGAGCGGGGGATGCTGCGCCGCCGCCCCCGCGGATGGTTCTGGACCCGCCGGGACCGCGCCTGCGACCTGGCCGACATCCGGGGCGCGGGCGGGGCCCCGGTGCAGATCGTGGAGGAGGGCACCGGACTGCTGCTGGGCTCCGTCGACGAGGCGGCGGCGCACACGACCGTGCACCCCGGAGCGGTCTACCTGCACCAGGGGCTGACCTACGTGGTGTCCGAACTGGACCTGGACGCCGGGGTCGCGCTGGTGCGGGGGGAGAACCCCGACCACAGCACGTGGGCGCGCGAGGTCACCGAGATCGAGATCCTCAAGACGCTGCGCGAGGAGGCGTGGGGGGACGCGGCCGTGCGCTTCGGCGAGGTCCGCGTGGTGCGGCAGGTGGTCGGCTACCTGCGGCGGGACCTGCGCACCGGGGCGGTGCTCGGCGAGCAGCCGCTGGACCTGCCCGAACGGGTGCTGCACTCGCGCGCGGTGTGGTGGACGATCGGCCGGGAGGCCGAGGAGCGCCTCCGGGCCGAGGGGGTGGAGCTGCGCGGCGCCGCCCACGCGGCCGAGCACGCGTCGATCGGCCTGCTCCCGCTGTTCGCGACCTGCGACCGCTGGGACATCGGCGGGGTCTCCACCGCCCTGCACGCCGACACCGGACTGCTCACCGTCTTCGTCTACGACGGCCACGAGGGAGGCGCGGGATTCGCCGAACGCGGCTACGCCGCCGCGCGCGACTGGCTGCGCGCCACCCGCGACGCCATCGCCGCCTGCGAGTGCAGTGCGGGCTGCCCCTCCTGCATCCAGTCGCCCAAGTGCGGCAACGGCAACGACCCGCTCAGCAAGCCGGGCGCGGTGCGGCTCCTGGACGCCCTGCTGGGCGCGGGCTGAGCGGAGACCGGACGCCGCCGGACCGGCGGGGCCGGCCCGGGAGACGGCCGCGACCCGCGCCGCCCACAGCCGGGTCGGCACGTCGACGGTGACGGTCAGGGTGAGCCCGGACAGGGCGCAGTCGGTCAGCCGGGCCCGGTTCGCGGCGGCGGTGCGCCGGGCGAGCGCGCAGGCGTGTTCGGCACCCCGCGCGGCCTCGGCCGCTCCGGACAGCGCGGCCAGGTCGGCGGCGGTGGCGGCCCGGTGGCGGTCGATCCGCACGCTCGCCGCCGTGACGGCGGCGCAGGCGCAGAACCAGACCAGGGCGCACAGGACGAGCACCCAGACGGTGCCCGAACCGCGGTCGACGGCGGGACGGTGACCCATCGCGGACCTCCTCACGGCGGTGTTCAGCGGTCCGGTTCGGCGGGGACCGCGGCCGAACCGGTGACGTGCAGGGGCGGGGGCAGTCCGGGGACGACGCGGACCGCGGCGGTGACCGTGACGCGGACGAACCCCGCCTCGGCGGACAGCTCCACCGCGGCCCCGGGAGGCCCCGCCCCGAGGACCAGGGACCGGACCGCGGCCTCGCTGTCTCCCCGCGCGAGCGCGCGGGCCCCCACCCGGGCGGCGTCCACGCACTCCAACTGGGTGGCGGCGGCCTGCACGCAGGCGAGCGCGACGCCCAGGACGAGGGCCAGGCAGGGCAGCGCCACGGCGGTCTCGGCGGTCACGGCTCCGCGGTCGCGGTGCGGGCCGCTCCCGCGGCGGCGGAGCGGCGTGCCCGGACGGACGCGGGAGCGGCGGCGCACCGCTCAGCCCCCGGCGCCGAGCGCGTCGACGACCAGGCGGGTGAGGAAACCGCGGATCTCGGAGCTGGTCAGGACGGCGTAGAGGACGGCGGCGAACGCGCACGCCGCGACCGTGACGAGCGCGTACTCGGACGTGGCCATCCCGGTGTCGCGGCCGGCCCGGAGCGGGCGGCGGACCGGCGGGGCGGTGACGACGGACACGGTGGACCTCCTCGGCGGGAACGGTCGGGAACTGCCCGGAAGACCCGGTGCGCTTCCAGGATCGGAGTCGGCGGCGGGGCGTGCCGCGGTGCTTTTCGGAGCTGTGGACAACCGGGCGGACCGCCCGGCCGGGGCGGCGGGGGTCAGGGCAGGACCAGACCCGACAGCAGCCCTGCCGCCAGGGGGACGACCCCGACGAGGACGAACGCGGGCAGGAAGCACAGCCCCAGGGGGACGACCACGAGCACGCCGGTCCGCTGGGCCAGCTCCAGCGCCCTGGCACGGACGGCACGGCGGCAGTCGGCGGCGTGCGCCTCCAGGAGGTCGGCGAGCGGGGCCCCGGTGCGGCAGGCCCGCGCCGCGGCCCTGCCGAGCGCCGCCAGCTCCGCGGGGCCGCGCACGCCCTGCCAGGCGTGGGCCGGGTCGACGCCGAGCCGGAGCCGCCGCGCCACTCCGTCCAGTTCGGCGCCGAGCGGGCCGTCCAGCGCGCGGGCGACCGCCGCCACCACGTCGGTGGGGTGCGCTCCCGCGCGCAGCCCTGACACCAGCAGGTCCACCGCCAGCGGCAGCGCGGTGGGGGCCGACTCGGCCTGCTCCCGCCCGGAGGGCGCTGCGGCGGGGCCGGGCCGCCACCGCTTCAGCGCCCGCACGGCCGGCCCGGCCCGGCACAGCAGCCGCGAGACCGCCGCCGCATGCGCTGCGCGGCCGCGCAGCAGCCGTCCCGGCGGCCGGGGCGGTCCGGCCGCCGCAGGGGCGGACGGCGGCAGCGCCGCCAGCCTCCGCTGTGCGACCGAGCGCCCGTCTCCGGCGAGCAGCGCGCCCGCCGCCGCGGCCAGGGCGACGACACCGATGCCCAGAACGGTCACGGGAGCCTCCTTCACGTCCGCACCGCGCGCAGCACCCGGTGCACCAGGCGCCGCGTCCACCACAGGCCCGCGGCGTCCAGGGCCACCCCCGCGGCCAGGCAGGCCAGCCCCGCCGGGGTGGTCAGCAGGAAGGCCAGCGGGGAGCCGCCCAGCGCCCCCGACATCAGCAGGCCCGCCACCGGCAGGCCCGCCAGCAGGACCGCGGTGGTGCGCGCTCCGGCGAGCTGCGCGTCGAGTTCCCGGCGCAGCGCGTCCTCGTGGGCGAGCCCGTCGGCGAGGCGCTCGACCACCGCGGCCAGACCGGCGCCGTCGGAGGCCGCGACCTGCCAGCACACCGCGAGCCAGGCCAGTCCCGACGCGCCCGGAAGGCGGGCCGCGGCGCGCAGCGCGGGGACCGGGTCGTGACCCGCCTCGGCGAGCACTGCCGCACCGGCCAGTTCGGCCGCCAGCGGCGGCTCGGCGTCGCGCACGGCCGTCGCCAGGGCGGCGGCCGGCGGGCTGCCGCAGCGCAGCTCCGCGGCCACGGTGCGGCACACGTCGACGCAGCCGCGCAGGCGGCGCCGGGAGGAGCGGCCGGGGCGCCCGGCGAGGCGGCGGTACAGGGACGTCCCCAGGCTGTGGAGCGGCGGGCGGAGGCCGCACGGCGCGGCGAGGGACCGCAGCCGCAGCTCGGGGGGAGACGGCAGCGCTGCCGCCACGGCGCAGCCCAGGCAGCCGGTCAGCCACAGCACCGCGCCGCAGGGGACGGCCCAGCCGGTCGGGAGGGTCACCGCCGCCTCCCCGCTCCCAGACCGAGCCGGTCGTGCAGCTCCGCGAAGGCGGCGTCGCGCCGCAGATCGCCCCCGGAGGGGAAGGTGACCGCGGGCACCGCCGTGACCGTGCCGTCGGGGGCGCGGCGCAGCACGCACAACTGCGCCACCCGGCGCGGACCGCCCGGCCGGCGGACCAGGTGCACCACGATCGCGCGGGTCGCGGCGAGCTGGCTGTGCACGGCCTCGCGGCTCAGCCCGGCCGCGCACCCCAGCGCCTCGACCCGGGTGGGCACGTCGGCGGCGGTGTTGGCGTGCAGCGTGCCCGCCCCGCCCTCCTGGCCGGTGTTGAGGGCCTGCAACAGGGAGACGACCTCCGGGCCGCGCACCTCGCCGACGACCAGCCGGTCGGGGCGCATCCGCAGCGCCTGGCGGACCAACTGGTCCAGCTCCACCCCGCCCCTGCCCTCGATGTTGGGCGGACGCGACTGCAACCGGACCACGTGGGGGTGCTCGGGGCGCAGCTCCGCGGAGTCCTCGACGAGGACCAGCCGCTCCGTGGGGCTGGCCAGGGAGAGCAGCGTGGACAGCAGGGTGGTCTTGCCGGTCCCGGTGCCGCCGGAGATCAGGAACGGGCACCGGGACTCCACCAGGGAGCGCAGCAGGAGCGCCCCGGCGGGAGGCAGCGCGCCGGAGCCGACCAGCTCGGCGAGGGTGAACGCCCGGTGCCGGGGCAGCCGCAGCGACAGGCGGGTGCCCTCGGGCGACACCGGGGGCAGCACCGCGTGCAGCCGCGCCCCCGACGCCAGTTGCGCGTCGACCCACGGCACGGCCGTGTCGAGCCGCCGCCCGGCCTGCGCGGCCAGCCGCTGCGCCAGGCGGCGCACCGCGTCCTCGTCGGCGAACCCGACGTCGTCGACCCGGCGCAGTCCGGAGCCGTCATCCACCCAGATCTCGCGGGGGCCGTTGACGAGGATGTCGGTGATCCCGGGGTCGGCGAGCAGGGGCTCCAGCGGCCCGGCGCCCGCCAGGTCGGCGCGGAGGGTGCGGGAGAGCGCCAGGACCTCGGCGTCGCCCAGGGTGGCGCCCTCGGCGCGGACCGCGGCGGCCACCGCGGCGAGGGTCGGCTCGGCGGCGTCGCGCACCAGCCGGGCGCGGACCGCGTCGAGCAGCCGGGCGCCGGGACGGCCGGAGGACGGACGGGGGCCGCTCATGCCGGCAGCACCGGGGCGCTGCACAGCCGGGCCACGAAGGCGTCGCCGAACGACGCGAGCGGGGAGCGGGGCCGGTTGGCCGGGGTGTCGCCGCGCTCCAGGAGACGGTCCAGGCCGGGCTCGTCGGCGAGCTCCCCCTCCAGGGGCAGGCCCAGGACGGCGGCGACCGTCTGGGCGGACAGGCCGTCGGGGGAGGCGCCGCGCACCACCAGGCGCAGGTCCGCCACGGACTCGCGGAGCAGGGGGACGAGCCGTTCGGCGGCCACCACCGAGTAGACGTCGGCGGGAAGCACCAGCAGGGTGACGGTGGCCCGCCGCAGCACCTCCGCCGCCGCGGCGTCCAGTGCCCGCGGCAGGTCGGCGACCAGGAGCTGGCACCCCCGTGCGGCCGCGCCGAGCACCGTGCGCATGGCCGCCGGGGGGACGGGGGTGCACGGGCGGCGCGCGTTCCAGGTCACCACGGGGATGCCGTGGGCGTGGGGCAGCGTGTCGCGCAGCGCCGACCAGACCATCCGCCCCTGGCGGTCGCTGAACTCCTCCCACCGGGAGCCGGGCGCGTGCTCGGCGCCGAGCAGCAGGTCGAGGCCGCCGCCCAGGGGGTCGGCGTCGAGCAGTGCGGTGCGCAGCCGGGCACGGCGTCCGGCCAGCGCCAGCGCCACGGCGAGCAGGCTGGCCCCGGCGCCGCCCCGCCCGCCGACCACCGCGACGACCGGAGCCTCCCCCGCGGCGTGCTCCGCGGGCTCGGTCAGCAGCTCCACCATCTGCTGTTCGGCGTCGGGCAGGGTGAGGACGTCGCGGGCGCCGATCCGTATCGCGTCGGCGTAGACGCCGACGTCCGGGACGGCGCAGGGGAGGGGCGCGCGGCCGACCACCACCACGTTGGGGTGCCGGGGCGGTTCGGCGTCGGCCAGGGCGCCGACGAGGTCGGCCCCCACGACCACCAGCGGGGCCTCGGACCAGTAGCGGCCGGTGCGCGCCGCCGAGGAGACCGCGGTGACCTCGGTGTCGGCCGCGGCGGCCAGGCGCAGCAGGTCGTCGAGGAGAACGGTGTCGTCGGTGACGACCAGGGGACGGGCGGACTCGGCGGACGGCATGGCGGACCTCCCGGGGACTGCGGGTGTGCTGTCTCCACGCTCGCGCGGTCGCACGGGACGGGGAAAGCCGAATCCGTCGGCTGTGGACAACGTGCGGAGCGGGGCGGAGCCGGGAAGGGGACGACGGCCCCCGCCAGGGGGGAAGGCGGGGGCCGTCCGACGGCCCGGCTCCGGGGGGAAGAGCCGGTTCCGTATCCGGAGAGGTCCGTACGCGAAGGGGCCGACCGGCGGACGCGCCGTCCCGGACGGACGCGTCAGGCGGTTTTCCGCCGTCCCACCGGGCCGGTCCTTCGGATAATAGATGATATACGCAAAGTTATCCCGGTACTTTGCCCACTTGACGAAAAAATGGTCCTCCGGCCTCTTTCCAGAGTTCCCTGCCGGGCATAGAAAGGAAGTAGGCGACGGGAAGAACCTGTCGGACACGCCGACCGGGCACCCACGCATCACCGCCGAGAGCGGCCCGTCCAGACCAGGCCGACACCTGGCCGGACTAGTGATAATGCACGCATGTTAACCCGGTTTGACGTGGCGGGGCGACACTCCGGACATTTCCCGCACAGGGAAAGGTCGGAGGTCGCCCCCTCGCCGTGTGTGTCGGCTCTGCGCCCGCGGTCCGGCCCGGTTCAGGAGCGGCCGGAGGCGCGCCGGATGGCCTCGCAGGTGGCCAGGGAGTCGCGCGCGCCGTCCATGACCGCCTGGGCGCAGTGCACCACCCAGCCGGACACGCCCTCGGGGGTCCCCGTCAGGTAGCCGTGCAGCGCGCGCACGTACTCCGCGCGGCGCTGCTCGTGCCCCAACTGGGTGGGCACCAGCGAGTTGGGGTCCAGGCCCCGCTCCATCAGGGTCAGCCGCTCCGCCGCCCGCGCGACGATGCCGTCGCCCCAGCCGAAGGGGCGCAGCGCCAGCAGTTCGCCGTGCACCACCGCGCCGACCACCAGGGCGGGCGCGTCGGTCGGCGTGGCCAGCAGGGACGCCAGGGCCTCCAGCCGGACGGCGACCTCGGCCGCGCTCGGCGGCGCGCCGATCCCCAGCGGGTCGGACACCTCCTCCCCGGCGCGGCGGGGTCGCCCCAGGGCCTCGGGCGCGACCGCGTCGGCCGCGGCCAGCACGTGCAGCCGGGCCAGGACCTGGCGGGGCGCCTTGGCCCAGGTCTCCACCAGCAGCCCCAGCTCCCCGGAGACCCGCAGCGACCCCTTGACCCGGGGGTCCTCGCTCTCCCCCGAGCGCACCTGCTCCAGGGTGGCGTCGGCTCCTTCGAGCACGGCCGAGGCGCGCGCCCCGCGCAGGGCGGCCTCCATCGAGACGTCGCTGCCGCGGCGGCGCAGCACCCGTTGCCCGATCAACAGGTCGACGAGGCCGCGGGTCTCGTCGACGGCCCGGGCGACCTCGGGGAGTTCGGCGATCCGCATCAGGGGATCGGTCGGCACAGCGTTCACGTTACGAACCCTACGTCCGGGTAGTGGAGAGGGGCGCAACCGGGTGGCCTCCCGCGTCGGCGGCCGTGTTCCCCGCGGTGCCGGGACACGTGTGCGGACATGTCGGCGCCGCAGGGGCCGTCCCCGGGGAACTGTGGGAAGATTCCCAAGAAGTGTGTCCGACGGAAGGAGTCGCCTCGGTGTCCGAAACCAACACAGAGGGCCGGGAACCGGTGGACGTCGACGCTTCCGAGCGTTCGCTGGGGGAACTCACCTCCGAGGTGACCGGTCACCTCGGCCAGTTGGTGAGCCTGCAACTCGAACTCGCCCGGACGGAGCTCGCCGCGGACGCCCGCAGGGTCGCCCAGGGGACGGGGCTGTTCGTGGTCGCCGCGCTGGTCGCGCACCTCATCCTCGTCATGGGCTCCGTGACGCTCGCCCTCGTGCTGGTCGACCTCGTGGGGCTGCCCGGGTGGCTGGCCTTCCTGAGCGTCACCCTCTTCTACGTGCTCGTCGCGGTCCTCCTCGGCCTGTTCGGCTTCCTCTCCTACCGGAAGGTCCAGGGCATGCCGCGCACCAAGGAGACCTTCGACAGAACCAAGGCTGTGCTGCGCCGCGAGCCCGCCGCACAGCAGTGACCAGCCGCGTCAGCGGCGCTCCCGACGAGTCGGTGGTCCTGATCGACGGCCCGTGGACCCACCGGACGGTCAGCGCCGGCGGTACCCGGTTCCACGTGGTCGAGGCCGGAGCGGGGCCGCTGGTCCTGCTGCTGCACGGCTTCCCGCAGTTCTGGTGGGCCTGGGAACGGCAGCTCACCGCGCTGGCCGGGGCCGGTTACCGCGCGGTGGCGGTGGACCTGCGCGGCTACGGCGCCAGCGACAAGCCGCCGCGGGGGTACGACCTGTTGACGGCGGCCTCCGACATCGCCGGGCTGGTCCGGGTGCTGGGCGAGCCCGACGCGGCCGTGGTCGGCCACGGCACGGGCGGCCTGGCCGGGTGGACGATGAGCGTCTGCCACCCCCGGGCGGTGCGCAGGCTGGCGGTGCTGTCGGCGCCGCATCCGGTGCGCCTGGTCACCGCGCTGCGGACCAACTGGCACCAGGGGTGGGCCGTGCGGGACCTGCTCGGCTTCCAACTGCCGCTGCTGCCGGAGCGCCGCCTGGTGGCCGACGGCGCCGAGGCCGTGGCGCGCATGCTGCACCGCTGGTCGCGCCCTGGCTGGCCGGACGAGCGGACCGAGCGGAACTTCCGCGAGGCGTTCCGGATCCCCCTGGTGGCGCACTGCTCCCTGGAGTACTACCGGTGGCTCTTCCGGTCCCGGCTGCGCCCGGACGGCTATCGTTACCTGCGGCGTATGAGCGAGCCCAGCACCGTTCCCACGCTGTGCGTCCACGGCGCCGCGGACCCCCTCGTCCTGCCCTCGACGGTGCACGGACAGGAGCGGTACGTGCGCGCCCCCTACCGGCTGCGGCTCGTGGAGGAGGCCGGGCACTTCCCCCACCAGGAGTGCCCTGACCAGGTGACCGCACTGCTCGTGGAGTGGCTTTCCGATGACGAACCAGGCACGTGAGGACCGGGACCGCGCGGCCGACGGCCGGGCGCAGAACCAGCGGCCCCGGGACCGCTACGGGCGTCCGCTGCCGTACGGGGCCGTGGGCGTGCCCCGGATCCCGGACGACGCGGTGTTCACCCCCGCCGAAGGGCTGGCCGAGGCCCAGCGGCTGCTGGAGCAGGGGTACGCCTTCCACGCCCACGAGGTGCTGGAGGCGGTGTGGAAGTCGGCGGAGGGGCCCGAACGGGAGCTGTGGCGCGGGCTGGCCCAGGTGGCCGTGGGGTTCACGCACGCCCAGCGCGGCAACGCCGTGGGCGCGGCCCGGCTGCTGCGCCGGGGAGCGGACCGGGTGGCCGGGTACGGCGCCGACGCCCCGCACGGGGTGGACGCCCCCGGGGTCGCCGCGTACGCGCGGGCGGCTGCGGAGCGGGTCGAGAGCGGGGAGGCGGACCGGATCGACCCGGCCGGGCTCCGGCTCACCCGCGGGTCTGCTGTGTAGCCAGTCACATCGCCCGGGAAACGCCGCGCGCGGGGCGCGGTTCTGATTGCCTTGACGGTGGCCGGTCGTCTGACGGCCGCCGTCTTTTGTGACGCACGTTCCTTATGCGTCTTTTATCACCTTTCTCCGCATTTGCGAAAAAAGTGCGAAAAGCGAAATAAATCCTCCTTCAGGCGAGAGTGTCGCTTTTTCTGGGTCGCCATCGGGTTGCAGCTTCCGGGGTTTTCTGGGAAAGCGTCTTTGGGCCCTCACATTTTCGGGTAACGATGCGTAGACTCCCGGCACATCGACCGTTAACCCGGCGGAAACGATAGGGATTTTCTCGACCATGGAGGCACCGGCAAGACCCCGCCTGACGAGTTCCCGGGCGAACGGTCCGGGCCGCCCCGGACGGCGGTACGGGAACGCATGCGGGGCCCTGCCCGTCTGGAGGAGGACGGATTGACCGGGCTCAACCTCGCCGCGGAGAGCGGCGCAGGACTCGCTCTGCACGGCATGGACTTCACACTGGTCGTCGTGGTCCTGGCGGTGGCGCTGCTCGCGCTCGCCGTCGCGGGGGCGCTGGTACGCGAGGTGCTCGCCGCCGACCAGGGCACGGAACGGATGCAGAACATCGCCAGGGCTGTCCAGGAGGGTGCGGCGGCCTACCTCAAACGCCAGTTCCGCACCCTGGCCGTCTTCGTCGTTGTCATTCCCCTGCTGCTCCTGCTGCTCCCGGCGGACTCGGAGGCGGTCCGGTGGGGGCGTTCGATCTTCTTCGCGGTGGGCGCGCTCTTCTCCGCGGTGACCGGTTTCCTGGGCATGTGGCTCGCCGTGCGCGGCAACGTCCGGGTGGCCGCGGCCGCGCGCGCGGGAGAGGAGCGCTCCGCCATGCGGATCGCCTTCCGCACCGGCGGCGTGGCCGGCATGTTCACCGTGGGCCTGGGGCTGCTCGGTGCGGCCGTCGTGGTCCTGCTCTACCGTTCGGACGCCCCGCTGGTGCTGGAGGGCTTCGGCTTCGGCGCGGCCCTGCTGGCGATGTTCATGCGGGTCGGCGGCGGCATCTTCACCAAGGCCGCCGACGTCGGCGCCGACCTGGTGGGCAAGGTCGAACAGCACATCCCCGAGGACGACCCCCGCAACGCGGCGACCATCGCCGACAACGTGGGCGACAACGTCGGCGACTGCGCCGGAATGGCCGCGGACCTGTTCGAGTCCTACGCGGTGGTCCTCGTCGCCTCCCTCGTCCTGGGCCGGGTCGCCTTCGGCGTCGAAGGACTGGTCTTCCCGCTGCTGGTGCCGATGATCGGCGTCATCACCGCGATCATCGGCATCTTCGTGGTGGCGCCCCGCGCCCGCGACGCCAACGCCATGGCGGCGATCAACCGCGGCTTCTTCATCTCCGCGGTCATCTCCGCCGTCCTGGTGGTGGGCGCGGCCCTGCTCTACCTGCCCGCCTCCTTCGCCGACCTGGAGGGCGTCTCCCCGGAGATCGCCGCCGTGGACGGCGACCCGCGGATCGTCGCGATCGGCGCGGTCCTCATCGGCCTGCTGCTCGCCGCCGCGATCCAGTTGCTCACCGGCTACTTCACCGAGACCACCCGCCGCCCGGTCCGCGAGATCGGGGAGAGCTCCCGGACCGGACCGGCCACCGTGGTGCTCTCCGGCATCTCCGTGGGCCTGGAGTCGGCCGTCTACTCCGCGCTGCTCATCGCCGGAGCCGTCTACGCGGCCTTCCTGCTCGGCGCGGGCAACGTCACCGTCAGCCTGTTCGCGGTGGCGCTGGCCGGAACCGGGCTGCTCACCACCGTCGGGGTGATCGTGGCCATGGACACCTTCGGCCCGGTCGCGGACAACGCCCAGGGCATCGCCGAGATGTCCGGGGACGTGGAGGGCTCCGGAGCCGACGTGCTGACCAGCCTCGACGCGGTCGGCAACACCACCAAGGCGATCACCAAGGGCATCGCGATCGCGACCGCGGTGCTCGCCGCCACCGCGCTGTTCGGCGCGTTCCGCACCGCGGTCGAGGCCGAACTGGGCGCCGCGGAGTTCAGCCTCTCCGTCGACCGGCCCGACGTCCTCGTCGGCGTGATCGTCGGCGCGGCCGTGGTGTTCCTGTTCTCCGGACTGGCCATCATGGCGGTGGGCCGCGCCGCCGGCCGCGTCGTCTACGAGGTCCGCGAGCAGTTCCGGAGCCGTCCCGGCATCATGGACGGCACCGAGAAGCCCGAGTACGGCCGGGTCGTCGACATCTGCACCCGCGACTCGCTGCGGGAGCTCGTCATCCCCGGACTGCTCGCGGTGCTCACCCCCATCGCGGTCGGCTTCGCCCTCGGCTACGCCCCGCTGGGCGCGTCCCTGGGCGGCGCCATCGCCGCCGGGGCGCTCATGGCGGTGTTCCTCGCCAACTCCGGCGGGGCCTGGGACAACGCCAAGAAGCTCGTCGAGGAGGGCCACCACGGCGGCAAGGGGTCGGAGGCGCACGAGGCCACCGTCATCGGCGACACGGTCGGCGACCCCTTCAAGGACACCGCCGGCCCGGCCATCAACCCGCTGCTCAAGGTGATGAACCTGGTCGCCCTGCTGATCGCGCCCAGCGTGGTCATCTACGCCGACAACCTCGCGCTGCGGATCGGGGTGACCGCCGTCGCGGTGGTCGTCCTCGTCGGCGCCATCACGTGGGGCAAGCGGCGCGGCACGGACGGCCTCGCCGAGGACACGGCCGGACAGCGGACGGAGACGCCGGACCCGGCGCTCTCCGCCCAGACCGGAGCCGACGGCGCGGACCCGGCCCCGGTGGGCCAGGGAGGGGCCACCCCGTCCCAGGAGTGACCGTCGGCCGACGACCCGTCGCGCCGGGAAGCACGCGGCTCCCCTTCCCGGCGCGACGCCCCCGCGGGGCGGCAACCTGGAGCCGAACTGGGAACGGCCCCCACCACGTGGCAGACTGACCGCATGACCGGTATGAAGGGGCTCGCCGTCCTCGTCGGTGTGATGGTGGCGTTCATCGCCCTGCTGGCCGTGGTGGCAACGGTGGTCGCGTCATGAACCGCCGGTTGATCGTGCTGCGCCACGCCCAGGCAGAGCACTCCGCTTCGCTGCCCGACATCGAACGCCCGCTCACCGGAGAGGGGCGCGGACAGGCCCGGGCGGTGGGCGCGCTGCTGGCGCGCGAGAGGCTGCTGCCCGACCGTGTCCTCTGCTCCACCGCGAAGCGCACCCGCCAGACCTGGGAGCTGGTCGCGCAGGAGCTGCCCTGCACCCCCGAGGTCGACTTCGAGGCGCAGTTGTACACCGCCGACCTGGACACCGCACTGCACCTGGTCTCCCTGGTCGACCCGGACGTGCGCACGCTGCTCCTGGTCGGCCACAACCCGACGGTGGCGCAGCTCGCCGCGGCGTTCGACACCGACTCCGGCTACCTGTCCTTCCCCCCGGCCACGGCGGCCCTGGTCGACCTGGAGGTCGAGTGGCTCTACGCCGCCCCGGGGACGGGAAGGCTCAGACTGCTCAACTGAGCGCGGCGGCCCGCACCGCGTACCCGGACGGCGCGGGCGCCGGGATCACTGCGGGAGGCCGACGCGGTCGGCGGCCTCCACCTCCTCGCGGGAGATGCCCAGCAGGAAGAGCACGGTGTCGAGGTAGGGCACGTTCACCGAGGTGTCGGCGTGGGCGCGCACCACCGGTTTGGCGTTGAACGCCACGCCCAGCCCGGCCGCCTGGAGCATGTCGAGGTCGTTGGCGCCGTCGCCGATCGCCACGGTCTGGCTGAGCGGCACCCCCGCCTCCGCGGCGAACCGCTTGAGCGCCTCGGCCTTGCCCCTGCGGTCGATGATCGGCCCCACCACCTCGCCGGTGAGCTTGCCGTCGACGATCTCCAGGACGTTGGCCGCCGAGTAGTCGATGTCGAGCTCTTCCACCAGGTAGTCGGTGAGCTGGGTGAACCCGCCGCTGACGATCGCGCACTCGTAGCCGAGCCGCTTGAGGGTGCGGATCAGGGTGCGCGCTCCGGGGGTGAGCACCATCTTCTCGCGCACCTGTTCCAGCACGCTCGCGTCCAGGCCCTTCAGCAGGGCGACCCGGCGGCGCAGGGACTCCTCGAAGTCCAGCTCGCCGCGCATGGCCTCCTCGGTGACCCGGGCGACCTCGTCGCCGCAGCCCGCGTACTGGGCCAGCAGTTCGATGACCTCGCACTGGATGAGGGTGGAGTCGACGTCCATCACCACGAGGTGCTTGGAGCGCCGGTGCAGTCCGCTGGGCTGCACGGCCACGTCGACCGACTGGGTGACGGCCTCCAGGGCCAGGTCGGCGCGGAGCTGCTCCATGTCGGCCCCGGCCAGGGACAGCGACAGCGCGGTCACCGGATAGTTCGCCAGCCGTTCGATGCGGTCGATGTTGGCTCCCGCCCGTGCCACGCAGGAGGCGATCGCCCCGACGGCGCCCGGACGCAGCGGAGCGCCCATGATCGTGACGTCGAGCCGGTTCCCGTCGGGCCGGACCCGTTCGCCGTCGCCCGAGAAGTCGACGACCATGTCCAGGTCGACGGCGAGCTTGGAGACGGCCGAGCGGATCTCCTCGAACAGCCGCTCACGGCGGACGCCGGGAGCGACCCGCTCGTCGACCGCCAGCAGGGCGCCCAGCAGCAGGCGCCCGCCGATGACGACCTGCTCCAGGTCGGCGATGGTGACGGGGAAGACCGACAGGGTGCTCAGCAGCCGAGCACTGATGCCTGGGCGGTCCCTGCCGGTAACCGTCACCAGAAGCGTTTCGGGCACGGAATTCGCAGAAGTCATGACGGCTCTACGGTACTCTGCCGGGCCGCCGGGCACGGACCCGGGCACCGGACGCCCCCCGACCGCTCACTCCCTGTTCACCGGGGGGAAGCCGCCGTCAGTCGGCTGCGGTGTGTCCCATGTCACGGTGTGCCGGGGTCAGCGGTGGCCGCTGCTTCTTGGGCGCCTTGGTCCGCACGTCGATGCCGCCCATCAGGCAGGTGCCGGTGATCCGGATCGTGGGGGCGTTCGGGTCGGTGGCGCTCTCCACCTTGCTCAGGTCGATCCCGCCCATGAAGGCGTTGGCCCGGCTGGTCACCCGGACACCGGGCGGCACCGTGATCGACAGGCCGCCGAACACCACCGCGCACTGGACGACGACCTCGCGCTGCGCCAGCACCGCCTCGCGCAGGTCGAGGTCCACCCCGCCGAACAGCACGGACACGCTCGTGTGCGGTTCGACCAGCCAGCGTCCGCCGCGTTCGACCCCGCCGAACACCGCGGAGATCGTCTCCCGTCCCTGCCCCTCGGCCGCCAGTCGGCGGGCCTCCTCGGTGGAGACCGACATGCCCACCGGGCCGCCGGCGACCACGGACGACGTACCGGCCGGGGGGAGGTCGCGGGTGACCTCGGCCAGTTCGCCGAGGGTCTTGGCCCGGTACACCCGGTCCAGCCGTTCGTCCAGCTCGTCCGGGTCGAGACGGCCCTCGGCGTGCGCCTCGCGGATGCGCGCGGCGCTGTGCTCCCGGTCTGCGTCAGAGGCGCGGAGGCGGTCCGGCTCCATGGTGGCGTTCCTCGATTCTTGGTGTGGGGGATTCCGGTGCGGGGTCAACGGGACCAGGGGAACTTCTTCTCTCCGGGGGCGCGGGTCCGGGCGGAGACGGAGCTGAAGATCACCGTGCCCGTCAGGCGGACGGTGGGCGCGTCGGGGGAGACCGCCGAGTCGAGCTTCTTGAGGTCGACCCCGCCGAAGATCGGCGTCGTCCGGTTGACGACCCGCACTCCGGGCGGGAGCGTGAGCTTCAGGTCGCCGAAGACCAGCCCGCACTGGACGACGACCTCGCGCTGGGACAGCACCGCCTCGCGCAGGTCCAGCGAGATCGAGCCGAACAGCGTGGAGGCGTTGGTGCGCGGCTCCACCAGCCAGCGTCCGCTGCGCTCGGCCGAGGCGAACACCGCGACGATGTTCTCCGCTCCCTCGGAGGAGGGGCGGAGGTCCTCGGCGAGGGCGGCCGCCGGGACGACGCCCAGGTCGGAGGTGAGCGGCGCCAGCTCCCCCAGCGTCTTGGCCGCGTAGAGGGCGTCGAGCCGCTCGGCGTGCTCCTCCGGGGTCAGGCGGCCGTCGGCCAGGGCCTCGGTGAGGACCGCGGCGACGCGGTCGCGGTCGGCGTCGGAGGCGCGCATCTGGGCGGGCCCGACAGGCTGCGCAGGATTCACGGCGTTTCCCATGGTCACGATTATTCTTCCCGGAGCCTCGGGACGAATCGGGAGGAGACCCTGAAGTGTCCCGGAGTTTCCTCACCGGCGACCCTGAGGCCCTTCCCCCGGCGCCTCCAGGACGGCGCAGTAGGCGGCGACCCGGGCGCGGCGCACCGCCCGGTCCAGCAGGCGCAGCGCGGCGCGGCGGGACTCCTCCTGCGCCCCGCCCGGCTCCGGGGCGACCGCGTCGTCGGCCAGGCGCACCACGACGGCCAGCCGGTCGGCCAGGGCGGCCACGCGGTGCGCCCGCTGCGGGTATCCGGGGGCCAGGCCCGTGGTGGGCGGCCGTTCCGGGTCGCGCAGCGCGGTCAGCGCCTGCTGCACCTCGGGCCCCCACGACCGTGCGTCGTCGACCTGGCCGAACAGCGCGGCCGACTCCCGGATCGCGGCGTTGAGGCCGTCCTCGGCCTCCGCCAGCGGGATCGGCTCGGGGCGGGCGTCGACGGCCGGGTACGGCCGCCAGGCCACCCCGCGGTAGGAGGAGCCGCGCAGGTCGGGGCGGGGCACCAGGCCGATCCGCCGGTCGGCCAGCCGGATCAGCACCGCCTCCCGGGCCGCGACGGCGGCGGCCTCCAGCTCCTGGCCGCCGGTCAGGCCGAGCGGGTCGCCCGGCGCCGGCAGGCAGAGCCGGAACTCCGACAGCCCCAGGCCGCGCAGCCGGGCCAGCGCGCTGCGCAGCGGCACGCCCGGCTCGAAGGGGAGCCCGGGGGCGATCGCCGTGTCGGTCAGGTGCGGCCCGGTGTGCCGTTCCACCGCCTCCACGGTGTCGTCGAGCCCCACCCGGCCCGCCAGCCAGGCGTTCCCCCAGGCCACCAGAGCAGCCGAGGACAGTTCTGCACGCACCGGTCCAGCCTAGAGCGGTCGGCGCGGCGGATCCCGACACCGGAGGGGAATCGGGCGTTGACGGTGCTTGGGCGTCCAGTATGTTCGCACTCGGGCGTCATGAAGGAGAGCTATGAACGGGCACGTGCTGCACATGAGCGGCGTCGGGGTACGCCGCGGCCGGACCGAGCTGCTGGACGGGGTGGACTGGACCGTCGAGGAGGGTGAGCGCTGGGTGGTCGTGGGCCCCAACGGAGCGGGCAAGACCACCCTGCTGCGGATCGCCGCCACCCAGCTCTACCCCAGCCGGGGCACGGTGCACGTGCTGGGCGAGCGGCTGGGCGGGGGAGACGTGTTCGAACTGCGCCCGCTGATCGGCTTCGCCTCCTCCGCGGTCGCCGCCCAGATCGAGGAGGACATGGTCGTCCGGGACCTGGTGGTCAGCGCCGCCTACGGCTACCTGGGCAGCGGCCGTGAGGAGTACGGCACGCCCGACCACGCGCGGGCCCGCGCGCTGCTGGGCCGGTGGGGGGTGCTGCGGCTGGAGGACCGCGCGTTCGGCACCCTCTCGGAGGGCGAGCGCAAGCGGGTGCTGATCGCCCGCGCCCTGATGGCCGACCCGGAGCTGCTGCTGCTGGACGAGCCCGCCGCAGGACTCGACCTGGGCGGCCGGGAGGACCTGGTGCGCCGGCTCGGCGCTCTGGCCCAGGACGACGCCGCGCCCGCGATGGTGGTCGTCACCCACCACGTGGAGGAGATCCCCCCGGGCTTCACCCACGGCCTGCTGCTGAGCGGCGGGCGCGTCGTGGCCGCGGGGCCGCTGGAGCAGGTGATGACCGCGCAGCACCTCAGCCGCACCTTCGGCATCGAGCTGAAGGTGGAGCGCGACGGGGAGCGCTGGACCGCCCAGGCGGCCTGACCGCGTCCGACGCTGCGGCACTCCCCGGTCCCCGCCGCCGGATCGGCGGTTCATAGACTGCACGGGATTCGGAGGAGCAGGAACACCGGTTCGGGGGCGTGCTGCATGAACACGTGGGAGGCGCTTGCCGTCCTGCTGGCAGGGGCCGGGGCGGGAGCCATCAACACGCTGGTCGGCTCGGGCACACTGTTCACCTTTCCGGTGCTGCTGGCCTGCGGCGTTCCCCCGGTGACGGCCGCGATCTCCAACAGCATCGGCCTGACCCCGGGGGCCGTGGCCGGGGTGGTCGGCTACCGCAGGGAGCTCGCCGGGCAGCGCTCCCGGGTGCTGCGCCTGGGCGCGATGTCCCTGCTGGGCGCGCTCACCGGGGCCACCCTGCTGCTCAACCTGCCCGAGAAGGTGTTCACCTCGGTCGCGCCGGTCCTCATCCTGCTGGCCTGCCTGCTCATCGTCTTCCAGCCGCGGATCAACGCGTGGACGCGCGAGCGGCGGGCCGCCCGTCCCAACGGCGGGCCGCTGCTGCGCCTCGGGGTCTACGGTGCGGGGGTGTACGGGGGGTACTTCACCGCGGCGCAGGGCGTCATCCTGATCAGCCTGCTCGGCAGCTCGCTCGACGACGACATGCAGCGCCTCAACGCGCTGAAGAACGTGCTGGCCTCGATCGTCAATGCCTCCGTGGCCGTGTACTACCTCGTCTTCGCCCAGCCGAACTGGATCGCGGCGGCCCTGATCGCCACCGGTTCGGTGGTCGGCGGCTACCTGGGGGCGCGCTTCGGGCGCAGACTCAAGCCGACCGGGCTGCGGATCCTGGTCGTGCTCATCGGCCTCACCGCGGCGGTCCAACTGGTGCTGCGGTGAGGCCGGGCGGGGGTCAGCTCCGGCTGAGATAGCCGCGCCGCTCGGCGTCGTCGACCAGCGCCATCGCGTAGGCGCCCAGCGTCTCCGAGCCCTCGGCGATGAGTTTCACGTTCTTCAGCACGTCGTTCTTGGAGATCTTGAACTGCTGCCACATGGCGCCCTCGGTGTGCCAGTTGGCGAGCAGCGGGGAGAGGCGGTCGATGGCCTTGGCGAAGCGCGCCTCGGGGGTTCTTCGCTCCTCGAACTCGTCCCACAGCTTGCGCGCCCAGGCGGTCTGGTCCTCGGGCAGCAGCGCGAAGATGCGGTCCGCCGCGGCGCGCTCCCGCTCCGCCTGGGTGCGGACGGCGGCGGAGTCGTAGACGAACGTGTCCCCGGCGTCGATCTCCACGATGTCGTGCAACAGCAGCATGTTCACCACGCGCTCGATGTCGGTGCCCTCGGGGGCGTACTCGGCGAACACCCGGGCGAGCACGGTCACGTGCCAGGAGTGCTCGGCGGAGTTCTCCCGGCGGGCTCCGTCGACGAGCAGGGAACGGCGCAGGACGCGCTTGAGTTTGTCGACCTCCAGTGCGAACCGGAGTTGGGAAGTGAGCCGTTCATGATCGATTCCGCTGGTGAACACCGGCGCCGGCTCGGTCACGTGAGTCGCCCTCCTAGAACTTGTCGCACGCGAGCCCCACGGGGGGACGCTCGGTGGGCGAGCGTCCAGCGGGGAGAGTAGCCGCAGAGTGGGGGACAACAGGTGATTATTCATCACGGTCGGAGGACCGACGGGGGACGCCCGTCCCCCACCGGGCCGGGCACGGAGGACGCACCGGCGGGAGGACCGCCCGGGGAGAGGGCGGAGCGGAGCGGGCCTCGGCGGCGGCCGGACGGGGACGCACACCGCCGAGCAGGGCGGGGGAGTCGGGGAGCGGCGCCGTCGGCGGGCGGCCGTGCCGGCCGCCGCGCCGGGAGCGGGACGACGGCGCAGGAGGCGCGGGCCAAAGCGCTGGGTGCCGCCTCCCCCGGCGCGGGGCCCCGGTTCGTGGGAGCGCCTACGGGGCGGGGGCGGCCGACGCGGGTTCCGGTTGGCCGTCGGCGACCAGGTGGGTGTGGAACCACTCGGCGAGGGCGCGGTCGGCCAGCACGGTGCCGGGCGTGGGCGGGGCGGGATCCAGTCCCGGCTCGGGGCCCAGTGCGTGGGCGAGGTCGGGCACCACGATGTGCCGCAGGGTGTGCGGACGGTGGCGGGAGGCCAGGGCGTCGTGCAGCAGGCGGCCGTGGCCCGGCCGGATGATCTCGTCGTGTTCGCCGCTGATGATGAGCAGCGGGGTGCGCGGCCTCCGGGAGGCCAGCTCCTCGGCCCGTTCGGTGAAGTCCAGACAGGCGGCGATTCTGCGGGACTGCTCGCTCCACGTGTAGGTGATGCCGAGGTGGCGTTCCCGGGCGGCGAGGACCTGGGCCGGGTCGATCACGGGGTTGACCAGGCCCACCGCTCCGACGGGCAGGTCGCTCTCGGTGAGGGCGAGGAGGACCGCGGCCCCTCCCGCGCCGACGCCCATCAGTCCGGGAGGGGCCGCGGAGACCGGGAAGGAGCGGCGCAGTTCGTCGATCACCCGGGGCAGTTCGGCGGCGGCCTGCTCCACGACGGGGCCGTACAGCCGGAGCAGGTAGTCCTCCTGGCCCAGGCGGTTGACCTCGGGGACTCCCCCTTCGGGGAGCCGGTGGCCGAAGAGGGGGAGGCCGAGGTGGAACTTCCAGGCGGACAACCCGAGCAGCGGCAGCGTCCCGGCGAGGGCGGCTTCGCTGCGCGGGGGCTCGAACGCGTGCAGGCCGACGACCATCGGGGCGGGCTGGGCGGTGTCGGGCGGCGGCACGGCGAGGTAGGGCACCCCTGCGACGGTCCCGGTCAACGGTTCGGCGAGTGTGCTGTGGGCGACCACTGAGAGTTCCTCCCCTGTTCAGACGCGCTTCACCGGCCCTGCGGGCGGGCGTGGCGGCGCGTTGTGAACCTCGTGGTGTGAAGCTGAAGGTCTGCGGGCAGCGCGGCACGAGGAGCCGCGGGCCGCGCGGTGGCGGACGAGACGCCGTGCTCCCCTCCCCCCGAGGCGTCCCGTGCGCGGTCCGGTCGGACGGCCGCGCCGTGGTCGGAGGGACCGCGGCACGGTGGACGCCAACCGGATCACCGGTGGTGTTCTACGCTTTGTCGGTTTCCTCGGTTTTGTGTGTTTTCTCCTGGTTTTCGGATTCTGTTGCGAAAAGCTGCTCCAGGTAACTGCGGACCAGCAGTTTCGCCGCGGAGATGATACGGGGGTCTCCGTTGGGATCGCTGCGGAAAGCCATTTTCAGTACCGCGTCCGCGGCCTCCACGGAGACGAGGGTGGCGAGGTCAAGCTTCTCACCTCCGCTGGCTCCGGCGGCGGAAATCATCAGGTCCCGCAGACGAGTGGCGATGACCTTGTTGTTCTCGCGGCTGGAGTCCAGGAGCCGGGAGTCGACCACGTCTCCGAAGTGCAGACTACGGAATCCCGGTTCCTCCCGGTGCATGGCGACGTACTCGTCGATGATTGCGTCGACGGTCTCGGTCCAGTGGCGAAAGTCCTGGGCCGCGATCCGCCTGGCGATCCGGGTGCTGAACACGTCCAGGTAGCGCAGGCCCAGCGCCTGGGTGACCGCCCGCTTGTCGGGGAAGAACTGGTACACCGAGCCGATCGCCACTCCGGCGCGTTCGGCGATCTTGGTCGTGGTCAGTTCGGCGTATCCGCCCTCGTCGAGGAGTTCCGCGCAGGCGTCCAGCATCCGCTGCACCCGGGCCATGCTGCGCTGCTGTGCGGGCAGCCGGCGCAGCGGCGCGTGGGCGAGGGAATTCGGGGAGAAGACCGTCCGTTCGTTCGGCAGGGAGCGCCGGAGGGTCTCGTTGGAGGAGTCGGAATGGGGACAGGGTTGGGATGGGGTGGCCGAGGAAGATCGGGAATTGGTCGTCACGATCTCTGAGATGCCTTTCTTCATTCGCTTGGTTATGTACTATTCCGACTCCCACGTATGGATGGTCCGTTTCACGGGCTTTGGCCACTTGTGGCCGTGGTGATCATCGGGGATTCCGGGTGGCCCTTGTCCGGATGTCCGAAAAAGATGCAGACCGTATTCCGAGGGCGGTGGCGGAATCCGGAGCGGCGTCGGACGGGGACTCTCCGTGCTGGTCTGTTGTGAGTGCGGAGGCTTTGGGGAGGGCTCTGTCCGATTTCGGTAACGTCATCCCATGGACCCCCTCTGCTCCCCTGTTGAGAGATTCATCAGGGATCTACCGAAAGTAGAACTTCACGTTCATCTAGAAGGGTCGATGTGCCCTCCGGTCTTCCTCCGGCTCGCCGAGAAGCACCGGGTCCCCGGTCTGCCGAAGACGCCCGAGGAAGTGGCGGCCTACTACGAGTTCCGGGACTTCGCCCACTTCATCGAGGTCTACGTCGCCTCCGTCCAGGTGCTGCGCGACGAGGAGGACTTCGCGCTGCTCACCGCCGACGTGGCGCGGCGGCTCGCCGCCCAGAACGTCCGCTACGCGGAGCTGCACATCAGCCTCTACAACCACCTGGCCCGCGGCGTCCCCGCCTCCGTGGTCTTCGCCGGGGTGGAGCACGGACGGCGGGAGGCCGAACGCGAGCACGGCATCAGGCTGCGCTGGATCCCCGACTTCCCCGGCGACTACGGGGTGGAGGCCGGCGAGCGGACGCTGGACGCGGTGCTGGCCGACGGCCCGCCCAGCGTCGTGGGGTTCGGCGTGGGCGGAATGGAGGTGGACCGGACCCCCTTCCGGGACCTCTACGCCCGGGCCCGCGCCGCCGGGCTGCACAGCCTGCCGCACGCGGGGGAGACCGGCGGGCCGCAGAACGTGTGGGCCGCGCTGGAGGTGCTCGGCGCCGAGCGCATCGGGCACGGGATCGACAGCATGGAGGACCCCCGCCTGGTCGACCACCTGCGCGAGCACCAGGTGCCGGTGGACGTGTCGCCCACGTCCAACCTGCGTACCCGGGCGGTCGCCGACCTCGCGGAGCATCCGCTGCCGCGCATGCTGGAGGCGGGGCTGACGGTCACCCTGAACTCCGACGACCCGCCCATGTTCGGCACCGACCTGGTCAACGAGTACCGGACCGCGCACGCGCTCGGGCTGGACCTGGCGGACCTGGCGCTGCTGGCCCGCAACGGCGTGGCGGCCTCCTACCTCGACGCCGCGGCCAAACGCGAGCTGGTCGCGGAGATCGACGCGGCGCTGGCCGCGGCGGAACAGCGGTGAGGGCCCGCGGCCCCGGACACCTCCGGGGCCGCGGGCCGCGGACACCTCCGGGGCCGCGGGCCGCGGACGGCTCAGACGGCCGGACCCTCCGGTTCGGCGGTGATGTTGATGCCGCTGCACTGGTCCCGGTAGCCCTCGAAGCTCGCCACGCCCTGGGCGATGGAGGACTCGTCCTCGTACAGGATCGGAATGCCGCCCTGGATCTGGCCGGGCAGCCACTCGTCGTCGAGGATCTCCTCGCCCTGGAGCGTGAGGCGCAGGACGCCGGTCTCGGCGGTGGGGCCGTTGAAGTTGTAGAAGACGAAGTTGCCGAGGCCGTAGTGCACGTAGGCGTTGCCCATGTACCCGCCGGGGCTGACCACGTGCGCGTGCCCGCCCACCACGGCGGTGGCGCCCGCGTCGATGAGCTGCTGGGCGAGGTCGGGGGCGTGCGGCAGCGGGCAGTGGTCGCCCTCCAGGCCCCAGTGCAGGAACACGATGACGGCGTCGGCCCGGGTCCTGGCCTCCGCGACCGCCTCCAGCGCGTGGGTCAGCATCTCGCCCTTGGTGGAGGCCAGGCCGGGCTTGCCCTCGCCCGCGGTCCACTCGGCGATCAGGTGGTCGTCCAGCACGTCGGTGGCGCCGATGATGGCCAGGGTGTTCCCGTTGACCTCGAAGAACTCGGGCTCGTAGGCCTCGGCGATGTCGCGGCCCGCCCCGATCACGGGGAAGCCCGCGGCCTCGGCGTTGTCGAGGGTGTCGAGCAGGCCGTCGGTCCCGTAGTCCATGCCGTGGTTGTTGGCCACGGTCACCACGTCGATCCCGGCCGACTCCAGGGCGGTGAAGGCGGTGGCGGGGGCGCGGAAGACGAACTGCTTGCCGGGGGCCGGGGTGCCGCCGTCGGTGACCGCGGTCTCCAGGTTGACCACGCTGACGTCGGCCTCCTGGAAGACCTCGGCGACCGGGCCGAGGGCGGTGGCCGGGTCGGAGTCCAGCCGCTGCCGGAGCATGCCCTCGAACATGACGTCGCCGCCGATGGCGACGGTGTAGGGCTCCTTGGCCGGTTCGGCGGAGGCGGACGGCGTGGGCTCCGCCGTGCCGTCGGGCAGGTCCGCGGGGGCGGACTCCTCGGCGTTGGAGCCGCAGGCGGTGGCGAGCAGGGCCGTGGTCAGCAGCAGCGCGCCGAAGCGGAGCGGGCGACCGTGGGGAGGGGATGTCGGGGATAGCGGGGTCACACGTGTCTCCTGGGAAACTGGTTCGGCCGGTACTGGTTAGGACGCGGACGACCTGCCGCCCGTTGTGGAGAACCCGACCGACGAGTCCGATCTGTTACGAATGTCGGTTTTAACTCATCGAAATGAGCCATGCCAGCTACCAAGCGTAGCGATGTGGCGACTTTTCGTCGGTATCGGCGGGGCTGTGACGGCGGTTCCGGGGGAACCGGATCGACGGCGCAATAGGCGGAAGTGCTCTTTTTATTGAGCAATTCCAGATAGTGGCCTAGGGTGGAGAATCATGGACGACGCCGCTTCTCTCCGCGCGGCCGGGCTGCGGGTGACCGCCGCCCGTCTGGCGATCCTCGACGCGGTCCGTCAGGGGGACCACCTGGACGCCGACGGCGTGGCGCGTGCTGTCCGGGACCGGGTCGGCCACGTGTCGACCCAGGCGGTCTACGACAGCCTGCACGCTCTCACCGCCGCTGGACTGCTGCGTCGTATCGAGCCCGCCGGGTCTCCCGCACGGTACGAGACCCGGGTCGGCGACAACCACCACCACCTGGTCTGCCGCACCTGCGGCACGGTGACCGACATCGACTGCGTGGTCGGGGAGGCCCCGTGCCTCCAGCCGTCGCAGATGCACGGTTACACCGTGGACGAGGCGGAAGTGGTGTTCTGGGGTATCTGCCCCGCGTGTCAGGCGAACGGAGCAGAGTCGACGGCCTGATCCTCCGGGACGCGTCCCGCACCGTGTGCGGACCGGAGCTCCATCGGGGCGCCGACTGCTGCGGCGTTCCCGCCTTCCGAGGCTGAGCTGTGACAAGAAAGGTACGACCATTGGTCGCGTACAGCACCGATGACGCCGGCATTCCGGCCCCGCACGACGGCCTCTCGCAGTCGGTCGGCCCCAACGGGCCCCTGCTGCTCCAGGACCACTTCCTGATCCAGAAGATGGCTCACTTCAACCGTGAGCGCGTGCCCGAGCGCGTGGTGCACGCCAAGGGCGGCGGCGCCTTCGGCGAGCTGGAGATCACCGAGGACGTGAGCCAGTACACCCGCGCCGACCTGTTCCAGAAGGGCAAGAAGACCCCGCTGCTCATCCGCTTCTCCACCGTCGCCGGTGAGCTGGGCAGCGCCGACACCGCGCGCGACCCGCGCGGCTTCGCCCTGAAGTTCTACACCGAGCAGGGTAACTACGACATCGTCGGCAACAACACGCCCATCTTCTTCATCCGGGACCCGTCGAAGTTCTCCGACTTCATCCACTCGCAGAAGCGCCGCGCCGACAACCAGTTGCGCGACAACAACATGCAGTGGGACTTCTGGACGCTCAACCCGGAGACGGCCCACCAGGTCTCCTTCCTGATGACCGACCGCGGCACGCCGAAGACCTGGCGCCACATGCACGGCTACGGCAGCCACACCTTCCTCTGGTACAACGCCAAGGGCGAGAAGTACTGGGTGAAGTACCACTTCAAGACCGACCAGGGCGTCGAGAACCTGACCGCTGCCGAGGCCAAGGCGATGGAGGCCGAGGACCCCGACGCGCACCGCCGCGACCTGTGGGAGAGCATCAAGCGGGGCGACTACCCCTCCTGGACGGTCAAGGTCCAGATCATGCCGTTCGAGGAGGCCGCCGACTACCGGTTCAACCCGTTCGACCTCACCAAGGTGTGGCCGCACGGCGACTACCCGGAGATCACCATCGGCCGGTTCGTGCTCAACCGGAACCCGGAGAACTACTTCGCCCAGATCGAGCAGGCCGCGTTCGAGCCCTCCAACCTGGTGCCGGGTGTGGGGGCCAGCCCCGACAAGATGTTGCAGGGGCGGCTGTTCTCCTACCCGGACACCCACCGCTACCGGATCGGCCCGAACTACCTGCAACTTCCGGTCAACCGGCCCAAGTCGCCGGTCCGCAGCTACAACTACGACGGGCCGATGGCCTACTACAACAACCCCGACCCGGTGTACGCGCCGAACACCGCGGGCGGTCCGGTGGCCCAGCCCGACCTGTTCAAGGGTGAGGAATACCACGTGGCAGGCGAGATCATCCGGTCCGCCTACACCCTCCACAAGGAGGACGACGACTTCGGCCAGGCGCGCACGCTGTGGGAGAAGGTCCTCTCCGACACCGACCGCGCCCACATGGTGAGCAACATCGTCGGCCACGCCTCGGCTCCCGAGGTCACCTCCGACATGAAGAAGCGCATCGTCGAGTACTGGACCAACGTCCACCCCGACCTGGGCAGCGGCGTCGCCCAAGGGCTGGGCGTCGAGTCCTAGCCGACGCCGTCGGCGCCCCGCCGCGCCGTCGACCCCGCGGTGCCCCGGTCGGGAACTCCGGTTCCCGGCCGGGGCACCGGCGTTTTTCCGCGACGCCGAAGGAAACGGGGAAAACATGTTCTCCGCGGCTTTACGAAGATTCTTCGCAGAACTTCTGCGTCAAGAAGCAGTCATGAACGGCTTTCGTAATAGCCGGGGCGTATGCGCTACTTGTCGCGGTTGCCGGAAGCTTGTCGGAATTATCCGCGGCATTGGGACAGAAAAATCCTTGGCAGATCCTCAGGTTTTCCAAAAGGTCCCGTGGAAACTCTCACGGAAACCCCAGAAGCTGCTAACGTGACTGTCTGTCAGCGATCTGGAGCGGACCGTGGTTTTTCCTGGTGGGTCCGCCGTCGGCCAAGTGGGCCGCCCCCGTCGCTGGAGAGGACAACACCCAAGCTTTGGATATCGGGTTGCGGTTCACCGATCCCGCTCACGGTGACTGTCAGCGCCCATCCATTCGCTCCTGGTAGCAGTTAGCGAAAGGTCATACCGGAAACATGCGTAAGACAATGCTCGCCTCGACCGCCGTACTTGCGGCCGGTCTCGTGGTCGGGTTCACCTCCCCCGCCGTCGCGGATCAGGTGGCAAGCGACAACCGCATCGACGTCCCGGCGGACGTCGCCGTCGAGGTCTGCGGCAACTCCATCACCGTGGCCGGGGGCGCCGAAGCCGTCTGCCAGCAGTTCGTCCAGGCCCTCCAGGAGGCGTCGGCCAAGGAGACGCGGACGCGCCAGAGCGACGGCGGCGGCGTCGCCAGCGACAACCGCGTCAACGTCCCGGCGGACGTCGCCGTCGACGTCTGCGGCAACTCTCTCGCCGTCGCCGGGGGCGCCGACGCCGCCTGCGTCACCGTCGTCGAGGCGTTGCAGCAGGCGTCGAAGACCACCGGAGGCAACGAGAACCGCCAGGAGACGGCGGACGCCGTCGGAACCGGCGGCTCCGGTGGCTCCGGTGGCTCCGGCGGCGGCATCCTCAGCGGCAACGAGGTCAACGTCCCGGTCGGCGCCGACGTCGAGGTCTGCGGCAACACGGTCTCCGTCCTGGGCTCCGCCCAGGCCGAGTGCGTCGAGGAGACCGCGCCCGGCGAGGCCGCGCCGACCACGCCTGCCGAGCAGCCCGCTGAGAAGCCCGCCGACAAGCCCGCACCGCAGGAGAGCGCGACCGGCGGCGCCCTTCCGGTGACCGGTGCCGCGCTGGGTGGCCTGGTCGTCGCCGCGCTCGCGACCCTCGGGGGTGGTGGTGCGGCCATGTTCCTCACCCGCCGCAAGAAGGCGGCGGCCGAGGACTGAGCCGTCACCGCCGGATTCGGTGCCCCCGGTCAACCGACCGGGGGCACTCGTATGTCCGGAGAAAGAAGTCTGCGTCGTGCGTGATCTTCTGGGAAGAAATTTGGATTTTCGGGTGATTTGCGCCACAATTTTGTTGCTGGATGGGGGAGAGTGAGAGCCCGACCGGGAGAACTCTTATGGGCGTGCCAAAGGGCATCGTCGATCGCGGACTCGTCCCCACGGCGACGATCGGAATCGGAATCTGGCTTCTCCTTGACCTCTTCCGTGTGTGGCTTCCGTCACTGATCACGGTCTTCGGCGAGGCCGAGGAGACACCCCCGCAGGTCGTCGGTCTCTTCGCGCTCGGCTGGTTCCTGGCGCCCCTGCCGGTGCTGTTCCTGCGCGCCCTGCTCGCCCGCAGCCAGCCGGTCGTGCACTCCCCCCGGCTGCCCCTGGACGTGTGGTTCGCGGCCCTGCTCGCCGCGGTGCGCCTGGCCCTCCCGGCCACCGACGGGGGCCAACCCCAGCTCTACCTCGCCTCCGTCGGGGTCTTCGCCGGGCTGACCTGGCTGGCCGCGATCGTCGCGCGGATCCGGCGCACCCTGCTGAAGGGCTTCGCCTTCGGAATCGCCCTGGCCACCCTCACCCACGCCGCCCTCGGCACCTACGCGGCGGTGTGGCGGCCGGGCATCGCCGGATGGCTGCTCGCTGCGGCACAGGTCCTGCTGTTCGTGTGGGTGCTGACCAAGACGCCGCGGCTCACCCGGAAGGACCTGAAGGGGCAGGCCGCGGACTCGGTGCTGTGCTTCCTGCTGCTGCCCGCGCTGCTGGTCGCCGGCACCGTCACGGCCGCACCGGCGCGGGCCGGGGCCGCCGTCGGCTGGCCGGACGGCTGGACCGGGACCTGGCTGGAGAACTGGTCGGAAGGATGGCCGGGCGACTGGGCGGACGGCTGGGCCGCGGTGCTCGTCACGGTGGCGACGGCGGTGGCCTTCGTCGTCTCGGGGGCGTCCGCCACCCCCGGACGCACCCCGTTCCTCCCCGGAGCCGCCCTGGTCGGCTCGGTCGCGGTGGCGGTCCTCACCACCGAGACCCGCGGGGAGATCCCCGGACTGCTGCCGTGCTACACGGTCGCCGCGCAGGCGGTGGGAGCGGTCGCCCTCGTCGCCTGCCTGGTCTGGGCCGACTGGCCCGGGGCCCGCGGACGCTCCCCCCGAGGCGGCCGCGCCGGCCTGGCCGTGGTCCTCGGCGGCCTCGTCTTCCTGGGCGTCCTCTACGGCTACTACGCGGGATACCGACTGGGCTATCGCGCCGACGTGCTCCTGGTGGCGGCGGCCCTGCTGATCGCCGCGGTGGCCGTCGGGCACGGACGGCGCAAGGACCGCGACCCGGGCACCCGGGTCCGCCGGTCCGTGGTCTACCGCTGGCCGGGAGCGGCGCTCGCGACGGCCGCCGCGGTCCTCACCGCGCTCCTGCCGCAGTTCGTGCCGGTGCACGGGATCGCCGTGCCCCCCTACGGCACGGGCCAGGCCTCCGACGACGAGCTCCGGGTGGTCTCCTACAACCTGCGCATGGGGTACGGCGTCACCGGGACCTACGACATCGAGGGAGTGGCCGAGACCATCCAGCAGGCCGAACCCGACGTGGTGCTGCTGAGCGAGGTGGACCGGGGCTGGTTCCTCACCGGGGGACAGGACCTGCTCGGGGTGCTGGCCGACGCGCTCGACATGCAGGCCGTGTTCGCCCCCGCCGCCGACCAGGTCTGGGGCGACGCCGTGCTGACCCGGCTCCCGGTCGTGGAGACCGTCGGCCACCCGCTGCGCTCCTACGGCGCCCCCGTCGGCGCGCAGGCGCTGTCCGTGGTCGTCCGGCACGGCGAAACCGAGGTCGAGGTGATCAGCACCCACTTGCAGCCGCGCCCCGACCGGGGGGACGAGGAGCCGACCCTACAGGCCGCGGACCTCGCCGACATCGTCATCAAACGCGCGGAGGAGGGGCGGCCGATCGTCGTGGGCGGCGACTTCAACTTCGCCCCCGGGAGCGTGGCCTGGCGGGAGATGGAACGCGCCGGACTCTACGACGCGCTGTTCCGGGTGCGCCCCTCCGCCACCTTCCCGGCCGACGACCCGGAGTACGAGATCGACCACATCTTCTCCACCGGCGACCTCATCCGGGAGCAGGGCGCGGTGCTCCCCGCCCCGTACTCGGACCACCTCGCCGTCATGGCGGTGCTCCGGGTGAACCGGCCCGTGGTGTACGGGACCTGACCCGGGCGCTGGGGCGGGCCGGTGCGCGGTGCGGGCGGAGGTCCCCTAGCCTCGATGGTGTGCTTCGTGTCCTGACCTCACCTCGGATGTTGGCCTTCCACGCGCTGCTGCTCGTGGTGGTGCCCTCGTTCATCGCCCTGGGCTTCTGGCAGTACGGACGCGCCGAGGAGAAAGCCGCGGTGGTCCGCCAGCAGGAGGCCAACCTCGCGGCCGACCCGGTCCCGCTCGACGAACTGGTCACGGTCGGCGGGGAGGTCGCGGGGGAGGACCGCTGGCGGCGGGTCACCGTCACGGGGACCTACGACCCGGACCGGGAGCTCCTGGTGCGCAACCGGAGCGGTTCCGGGGGGATCGGCATGCACGTCCTCACCCCGCTGGTGACCGAGGACGGCACCGCGGTGCTGGTCAACCGGGGCTGGGTGGCCCAGCCGCCCACCGCGACCGAACAGCCGGAGGTGCCGCCGCCCGCCGGGGGCCAGGTCACGGTGGTCGGACGGGTGCAGCCCTCGGAGACCCCCGAGAGCACCGGGATCCGCCTCCGGGACGGGCTGCCCGAGGGGCAGGTCATGATCATCGACGTGGCCGACATCGCCGAGGACCTGCCCTACGACCTGTACGGGGGGTACCTAGAGCTGGTCGAGGAGGACCCGGAACCGGCCGCCGCGCCCGAACCGGTCGGGGTGCCCGAGGTCAACACGGGGATGAACTTCTCCTACGCGGTCCAGTGGTGGTGCTTCACCGTCATCGCGGTCGGCGGGTGGGTCTTCCTGGTCCGCCGCGAGGTCAAGGAGGCGGGGGCCGCGGAGCCGGAGCCTCCCGCGGAGACGGTGGACACCGCGTCCGGCGCCTCCTCCCGGTCCTGACCGGGCGCTGCGCCCCGGCCCGTGCGTCCGCTCCTCCCGGCCTGCCCGGAGGACCTCCGGCCAGAACCGGACATTGGCCTGAAGGCCAGGAAGGAGCACCTGGATCGGGACTTCCGTCGCACACGGGTAAAAACCACCATTTCGGTGTTTTGGGAAATGGCCTGTTCGGTGGGGGAGCGAGAGTTCTTCCCGGTGACCGGGGGCCGTCGGTTCCGGTGACCTTCTGCGCCGCCGTCCGTACCGGAGTCCCTGGAGGCACCCGAGCAACCGGCGTTGACTGGAGGCAACAGCACCGACCCCCCACGAAAGAGTGTGTGCGATGTCGGAGAAAACCACCGAGGTCCGGACCGTTCCCTCCCCTGCTGGCGACCGCTCGCCGACCGGTCCGCGGGCCGTCGTCGACTCGCCCGCCGCACGGGGCGTCCTCGCCGCGGTCCGGCTGTCGATCGGGTGGATCTTCCTCTGGGCCTTCCTGGACAAGCTGCTCGGCCTCGGTTTCGCCACCCCGGCCGAAGGAGCCTGGATCAACGGCGGGAGCCCCACCACGGGCTACCTGACCAACGCCGTGTCGGGCCCGTTCGCGGGCTTCTACCAGTCCCTCGCGGGCGCCGTCTGGGCCGACGTCCTCTTCATGGTCGGCCTGCTGGGAATCGGATCCGCGCTGCTGCTCGGCATCGGAATGCGCGTCGCCGCCGCCACGGGATCGCTCCTGCTCGTGATGATGTGGACCGCGGCGCTGCCCCCGCAGACCAACCCCTTCATGGACGACCACATCGTCATGGCGCTCACCGTCATCGCCCTCACGCTGACCAACGCGGGCGACACCGCCGGACTCGGCCGCTGGTGGAGCCGCCTGGAGATCGTGCGCCGGTTCCCGGTGCTGCGCTGACCCCGCAGAGGCGCCGCCCGGCGCCCCGGACGGGACCGCACGGGTCCGTGCGGTCCCGTCCGCGTCTTCAGGACCGGTGCGAGGATGGGGGCATGATCGACGACCTGAGGACCGCGACCGTCGAGCGGATCGCGCGCAGACCGGCCGGCGCGGGGGAGAGCGCGCGGGCCAGCAGGCTGTGGTGGGAGCGCGCCGCCGACGAGTACCAGGCCGAGCACGGCGACTTCCTCGGCGACGCCGAGTTCGTGTGGGGACCCGAGGGGCTGACCGAGCGGGAGGCGCGGCTGCTGGGCTCCCCGGCGCAGCTCGCGGGCCGGCGGGTCCTGGAGATCGGCTGCGGCGCGGGCCAGTGCGGCAGGTGGCTGCGCACCCAGGGGGTGGCCGAGGTGGTCGGGATCGACGTGTCCGCGCGCCAGCTCCAGCACTCGCGCCGCATCGACGAGGAGGTCGGGTGCGCGCTGCCCGTCGTGCAGGCCGACGCCCAGCGGCTGCCGTTCGCCGATGCCGCGTTCGACGTGGTCTGCTCGGCCTACGGCGCCTTCCCGTTCATCCCGGACGCCCGCGCCGCGCTGGCGGAGGCCGCCCGGGTGCTGCGCCCGGGCGGACGGCTGGTGTTCTCGGTCAGCCACCCGATCCGCTGGTGCTTCCCCGACGACCCGGGGGAGGAGGGGCTCCGGGCCCGCGACTCCTACTTCGACCGCCGCGCCTACGTCGAGGAGGACGGCCAAGGGCGGGCGCTGTACGTGGAGGCCCACCACACGATCGGCGACTGGGTGCGGGCCGTCACCGGGGCCGGGCTGCTCCTGCGCGACCTCGTCGAGCCCGAGTGGCCCGAGGACAACACCCGGACCTGGGGCGGGTGGAGCCCGCTGCGGGGCCGCATCCTGCCGGGGACCGCGATCTTCGTCGCCGACCGCCCCTAGTCGCGCGGCCCGGGGCCGTGCCCTCCGCCGCGGAGGTGTTCCCGGCCGGGCGGCGGGTAGCGGCGCCCGGTGACGCGGACGGACGCCCGAAGGGGCGGCCGTCGCCGGGCGCCGCGGGAGCAGACCGGGAAGGAGCGGTCATGGGGGTCATCCGTACCGAGCACGTGGAGGAGCTGCTGCGTTCGGCCGACGCCGGGGCGGTGCTCGTGGTCCGGTCCGGCGCGGCCGAGGTCGTACCGAGCGCACGGCTCGGCGAGCCCGGCTACCGGGGGGCGCTCCAGGTGGTGAGCCGCGGGGAACTGGAGGAGCAGGCGGCGGGGCGGGACCCCGCGGAGCTGGCGCGCGGCCTCGACGCGGCGCTGTCGGCGCTGGGCGGCTGACCGGGAGCGGCGCCACCGGAGGCTCGGCCCCCGCGGCCCGTCTCCCGTCCCTCCTCCCCGCGCTCCGCGGGAACGACGCCGGGAGCGGCCCCGACGCGACGACGGAATCGGGGCCGTTTCCGGATCAGCCGAGGGGCTTGCGCAGGTGGTGGATCCAGGCCGGGGGAAGGTTGCGCAGGACCTGCTCCCGGCCCACCGCGTAGCGGTTCACCCACTCCTGGACCTCCCAGCCGGAGCGGACCTGGCGCAGGTAGTCGTCGAGCGGGGCGATGATCGCTTTCACCTGCTTGGTGTACAGGTAGCCGAAGAAGGACAGGTGGCCGCCCGGCCGCAGCACGGTGAAGTAGTACTCCATGATCGTGCGGACCTCTTCGGCGGTGAAGTTGGCGAACGGCAGCCCGGAGACGATCACGTCGAACCGGCGGTCCGTGCCCAACTCGGTGACCAGGGCGTGGTGGACGGTCACCCGGTCGGCGACCGGCAGGAACACCGGATCGCTCTTGACCAGCCCGGTGAGATGGTCGACGAACTTCGGGTTGGCCTCGACCATGTCGAAGGTGTCGCCCTCGCGCATGCGCGCGGCGATGGCCCGGGAGACGGGACCGGTCCCGGGGCCGGCCTCCAGGATGTTGATCGGGACGGACGGGTCGTCCCGGTGGGTGACGTAGCGGGTCAGTGCGGTGGCCAGCGCCGTCCCACTGGGGATGACGGCACCCGTGGCGCGGAACGTCTGCACCGCCTGGCGGAAGAAGAGGCCGGTGCCGCGCAGCGACCGGGCCAGGCGGGAGACTCGGGGGTCATGGTTGGCAGCCATGGGGGCACGCTACTGGTCGGAGGGGTAAGAGGAGGGTCAACCGGCCGTTCTCGGCGGGCCGATCGTACCGCGCAGCGCGCCGACGACCGGGAGTTCGGCCCGGCGGCTCTCCGGGAGCAGCGCTCCCAGGCCGAACAGGCCGTGGAGGCCCCCGTTGACCCGCACGGTGGTGGCCGGGACCCCGGCGGCCGCCAGCGCCCGCGCGTACGCCTCGCCCTCGTCCCGCAGCGGGTCGAAGTCGGCGGTGACCACCAGGGCGGGCGGGGCGCCGGACAGGTCGGCCGCCCGGATGGGCGAGGCCCGGAAGTCCTCGGCGTCGGCGGGGTCGGCCAGGTACTGCCGGGCGAACCAGTGCATGCCCGCGGAGGTGAGGAAGTACCCCTCGCCGTTGGTGATCCGGGACGGGTAGGGGGTGTCCTCGGCCACCGGATAGCCGGTCAGGTCCGTCACCGGGTAGATCAGCACCTGTAGAGCCAGTTCCGGGCCGTCCTCGCGGGACAGCAGCGCGACCGCCGCGGCCAGCCCGCCGCCCGCGCTGTCTCCCACGACCGCCAGCCGTGCCGGGTCCACGCCCAGGTCGGCGGCGTGGTCGGCGACCCAGCGGGTGGCCGTGAAGGCGTCCTCGACGGCCGCCGGGAACCGGTGCTCCGGGGCCAGGCGGTAGTCCACCGAGACCACGGCGGCCCCGCTCTCCGCCGCGATCAGCCGGGCCACGTGGTCGTGGGTGTCGAGGTCGCCGACGACGTACCCGCCGCCGTGGAGGAACACCGCGCAGCCCGCCGCGGGGCCGTCCGGCGCCGGGTGGTAGAGCCGGACCGGGACGCCGCCCGCGGGGGAGGGCACGGTCAGGTCGCGCACCAGGGCGACGTCGGCCCCCACCACCCTGCGTTCCCGGAGGCAGGAGCGCAGCAGCACGGCGTCCACGCCCACGCGGCCGGGCCGGGGGAAGGAGGCGAGGAGCTCGTCGATCAACCGGCGGGTCTCCGGGCTGAGTGACATGGGGAACAGACCTCCCGTGGAGCAGTCGTCCCGACCCTAACGGCCCCGGTCGGCCCGGGGCCGCGCGGTGCGCCCGCCCCGGTGGCGGTCACGACCCCCGTCCCGCACAGCGGGTAGTCTCGTAGGAGGTCGAGCTGTTCGGGACGAGACTCGGCCCAGGCCTTGCTCCCATCGACACATTCGGAGAGTGCCCATATGGCTGCCCCTCGTGTGGGCGTCGTCACCTTCCCCGGTTCCCTTGACGACAGGGACGCCGCGCGCGCGGTGCGCATCGCCGGCGCCGAACCCGTCTCGCTGTGGCACGGCGACGCCGACCTCAAAGGCGTCGACGCGGTCGTGCTGCCCGGCGGCTTCTCCTACGGCGACTACCTGCGCTGTGGGGCCATCGCCCGGTTCGCGCCGATCATGACCGAGATCGTGCCCGCCGCCCGGTCCGGAAACCTTCCGGTCCTGGGCATCTGCAACGGGTTCCAGATCCTGTGCGAGAGCCACCTGCTGCCGGGTGCGCTCACCCGCAACGCCTCGCAGCACTTCGTCTGCCGCGACCAACTGCTGCGCGTGGAGGCCACCGACACCGCCTGGACCAACGGCTACTCCTCGGGCCAGGAGCTCCTCATCCCGCTGAAGAGCGGGGAGGGCAACTACGTGGCCGACCCGGAGACCCTCGCGGAGCTGAAGCGCGAGGGCCGCGTGGTGGCGCGCTACGTCGACTCCGCGCCCAACGGCTCCACCGACGACATCGCCGGGATCACCAACGAGCACCGCAACGTGGTGGGGCTCATGCCGCACCCCGAGCACGCCGTGGAGGCGCTGACCGGACCGTCGACGGACGGCCTCGGCTTCTTCACCTCCATCCTGGCCCACCTGGCAGGCGGTGCGCCGGTGCCCGCAGCCGCCGGCTGACCACGCCCGCCCGGAGGGCTCGGGAGATGATGTCGCGATGATGGCGCTGCTGCGGTCCCGGAGGGTCCAGGTCGGCCTGGCGGTGGCGGGAGTGCTCGCCCTGCTGGGCACCACGGCCGTCACCCTGCTGTACCGGCCGTGGACCTCCGAGAGCGCTCCCGCCGCGCCCGCGGCCGCACCGCCCCTGGAGGCGCTGGGGGCGGCTCCCGAGGGGGTGGCCTACACCGACCTCGGCGAGCAGTGCACCCAGGACGAGTGCTACCGGGCGGTCGCGGTCACCGCTGACGGGCTCGACGCCGAGGGGGCGATCGACGCCGTCTACACGCACCTGATCGACCAGGGGTGGGGGCGCATGCTTCCCGAGGGGGAGAGCGACCTCGACGAGGTGCCCTACGCCGAGTCGGCGCTGACCGACGGCTCGGTCATGGTGCAGGGCAGCCTCGCCCCCTACGTCGAGGGCACCACCGCCGGACTGCTGCTCGCGCATCTCGTGCCGCCCTCCCCGGCCTCCTGAACTCCGATCCGCTTCCCGAACGGAAAAACACCCGTATGTCTGAAGAACCCCGGTTCGACACGGTCGCCAAGGCGGCGGCCACCCCGGACCTTCCGCAGCCCTACGCCGAACTCGGCATGAAGGACGACGAGTACGCGCGGGTCCGCGAGATCCTGGGCCGCCGTCCCACCTCCGCCGAGCTGGCCATCTACTCGGTCATGTGGAGCGAGCACTGCTCCTACAAGAGCTCCAAGATCCACCTGCGGCAGTTCGGGGAGAAGGCCCCCGAGACCGACGTGCTGCTGGTCGGCATGGGCGAGAACGCCGGCGTGGTGGACGTCGGCGACGGCTACGCGGTCACCTTCAAGATCGAGTCGCACAACCACCCCTCCTACGTGGAGCCGCACCAGGGCGCGGCCACCGGCGTGGGCGGCATCGTGCGCGACATCCTCACCATGGGGGCGCGCCCGGTCGCGGTCATGGACGCGCTGCGGTTCGGCCCCCTCGACGCCCCCGACACCCGGCGGGTGCTGCCGGGCGTGGTGTCGGGCATCTCCTTCTACGGCAACTGCCTGGGACTGCCCAACATCGGCGGGGAGATCGGCTTCGACGCCGGATACTCCGGAAACCCGCTGGTCAACGCCTTGTGCGTGGGGGTGCTCAAGCACGGCGACATCAAGCTCGCCCAGGCGCCCGGACCGGGCAACCACGTCGTGCTGTTCGGCGCGACCACCGGCCCCGACGGCATCGGCGGCGCCTCCGTCCTGGCCAGCGCGAGCTTCGACGACGAGAGCCAGGCCAAGCGGCCCAGCGTCCAGGTCGGCGACCCGTTCATGGAGAAGCTGCTCATCGAGTGCAGCCTGGAGCTGTTCGCCAAGGACCTCGTGGTGGGCATCCAGGACCTGGGCGCGGCGGGCGTCTCCTGCGCCACCACCGAACTCGCGGCGGGCGGCACCGGGGGCATGCGCATCGACCTGGACCGCGTCCCGCTGCGCGACCCTCGGCTGACCCCCGAGGAGATCCTGATGAGCGAGTCGCAGGAGCGGATGATGGCGATCGTCGAGCCCGACAAGCTCGACGAGTTCCTCGCGGTCTGCGCCAAGTGGGACATCCTGGCCAGCGTGATCGGCGAGGTCACCGACGTCACCCCGGAGGAGGAGGCGCGCGGCGGACGCCTGGTCATGACCTGGCGCGGCGAGACGGTCGTGGACATCCCGCCGCGCACCGCGGCCGACGAGGGGCCGGTGTACCACCGCCCGATCCAGCGCCCCGCCGACCAGGACGCCCTGCTGGCCGACGACCCCGCCGCGCTGCCGCGCCCCGAGGGCGACGAGCAGTTGCGCGACCAGTTGCTGCGGGTGCTGGCGGCGCCCGGAATCTGCGACCCGAGCTGGGTCACCGACCAGTACGACCGGTACGTGCTGGGCAACACGGTGCTGGCCACGCCGCACGACGGCGGCATGATCCGCATCACCGACGACAGCGACCGCGGGGTGGCGCTGTCCACCGACGGCAACGGGCGCTACACCCGCCTCGACCCCTACAGCGGCACCCAGCTCGCCTACGCCGAGGCGTACCGCAACGTCGCCGCCACCGGCGCCCGCCCCATCGCGGTCACCAACTGCCTCAACTTCGGCTCGCCCGAGGACCCCGGGGTGATGTGGCAGTTCGCCGAGTCCACGCGCGGGCTGGCGGACGCCTGCCAGGCCCTGGGCACCCCGGTGACCGGCGGGAACGTCAGCTTCTACAACCAGACCGGCAGCACCGCGATCAACCCGACCCCGGTCATCGGGGTGCTCGGCGTCATCGAGGACGTCCACAAGCGGCTGACCAGCGCGTTCGGCAGCGAGGGCGAGGTGGTCCTGCTGCTCGGCGAGACCCGGCCGGAGCTGGGCGGTTCGGCGTGGGCCGACGTCGTCCACGGACACCTGGGCGGCAGGCCGCCCCGGGTCGACCTGGACGCGGAGGCGGCGCTGGCCCGCGTGCTGGTCGACGGTGCGGCGGCGGGGACGCTGGCCTCGGCCCACGACCTCTCCGACGGCGGCCTGGGCGTGGCCCTGGCCGAGTCCTGTCTGCGCGGCGGCGTCGGCTGCGAGGTCGACCTCGGCGAGGACGCGTTCACCGCGCTGTTCAGCGAGTCCGCCGCGCGCGCGGTGGTGAGCGTGCGGCCGGAGCAGGAGGCCGCGCTCGTGGACCTGTGCGCCGAGCACGGCGTCCCGGTCGCGCGGATCGGCACGGTCGGCGGCACCGCGCTGACCCTGAACCACAGCGGCGGCCGGATCAGCATCGAGCTGACCGAGCTGCGCACCGCCTACGAGTCGACGCTGCCCGCGGTCCTCGACGGCAGGTGAGCACGGTCCGGCCCGGCCCCCGCCGAGTCGGGGCCGGGCCGGAGTCTGTGGGCGGACGGGCCGTCCGGGCGCGCCCGGACGGCGCTACCCGCTCTCCTCGTTCCGGACGGCCTCCCGGTCGGTGGCCGGGACGCCCCGGTCGTCCACCAGGGGCTCGGGTTCGCGGTCCTCGCTGGCCCGCGTGGGGCCGCCGCTCTTCAGCACCCCGTCGATCTCGTGTTTGAGCTCCTCGTCGATGCGGGGGCCGTGCTTGTTGCTGCCGCGCTCCATGAGAGCGCCTCCTTCCGCCTCCCGAACCGGCTGGACTCACCGCACTACCCGGCCTCCTGATCAGGAAACGCGCAGGTCACCCCGGGCCGCGGCGGGAACGGGAGCGCTGTCGGCCTCACCCTTGGGACAGGGGTTCCTTACCCGGCGCATGCTGTGCCCCGCGGTCGGGCAGCGGCCCTGAACAAGGCGAACGCCGAGCTCGGAGGGGGTGAGCGGGCCCGACGTCCAGGGCCCGCGGCGCATGGATCTTGGTTTTCTGCGACCGCTGTACGGGACGACCGCGCCGGTGGCCTCGGTGTACCTGGACACCACCCGGGCTACGGAGAACGCCGCCAAGGAGATCGAACTGCGCTGGCGCGGGCTGCGGGAGAGCCTCGCCGAACAGGGAGCCGACGGGGACACCCTGCGTGCCCTGGACGAGGTGGCCGGAGGGGCCCCGGGAATCCCCGGACCGCAGGGGGAGGCGCTCTTCGCCGCGGGCGGGCGGCTGCTGGGCGCGTTCACCCTGTCCCGGCCGCCGCTGCGGGACCGGGCGGTCCTCCTGCCGGTGCCCGATCCCCTCGAACTGGTCGTCGACCGCAACCGGCAGGTGCCCTACGTGGTCGTCGCGGCGGACCGTGAGGGCGCCGACGTCTCCGCCTACGCCGTCGCCCGCCACGAGCCCGAGACCAGGCGCAGCTTCAGCGGCAGCACCCTGCACATCCAGAAGGTGCGCGTCGGCGGCTGGGCGCACAAGCAGTACCAGCGCAGGTCGGAGAACCTGTGGGAGGCCAACGCCCAGGAGGCCGCCCGGGACGTGGAGGAGGCGGTCGCCGAGGTGGGGGCCGAGGTCGTGTTCGTCGGCGGCGACGAGCGCGCCGTCGGCAAGCTCCGCGACCACCTGAGCAAGACGGTCCTCGACATCCTCGTGGAGCAGCCCGGGGGAGGGCGCTCCGACGCCGCGGCCCTCGCCAGTCTGCGCGAGTCCGTGGACCGGGCGCTGGAACAGGCGGTCGTCCAGGTCAGGAGAGAGGAGCGGGCGGTCTTCGCCACGGCGCTGGCCCGCGGAGAGGGGGCGGTCGAGGGCGTGGCCGACACCGCCGAGGCGCTGCGCCGCGCCCAGGTCGAGACCCTGCTGCTGACCGCGGACCGCCGCGGGGAGCCGCAGCTGTGGGGCTCCCCCGCCGACCCGCTGGAGGTGTCGGCGGAGCGGGACCGGCTCGCCGACCCCGCCTCCGCCTTCCGGGCGCCCGCCAGTACGCTGCTGCTGCGCGCGGCCACCCGGACCGACGCCGGTTTCGTGGAGCTGTCCGGCGTCGAGGCGAGGGAGGGGGTCGGCGCGGTGCTGCGGTTCGTCACCGCCGAATGACCGAGGAGCGGCGGCCTTGCGGCCGTCCGTCCGCCCCCGGAGCCCCTCCGAGGGCTGCGCCGTGTTCCCGGAAGGGGGAGGCATGCGACGCGGACGCCTGAAGGGACCGCTGGGCAGCCACGAGCGCCCGGCCAGCGCGCTCACCTTCCGCCTGGTCCTCGCCGTGTTCGGGGCGACGGTCCTGCTGGTGGGGGCGGTGCTGGCCGCGGTGTGGGCGCGTTCCGCACCCCTCACGGTGGTCATGGCCGCCGGGTTCTTCGGGGCCTGCCTGAACATCTACCGGGTCGCCCTCCGCCGCCGCCACGAACGCTGAACCCGCCGTCCTTGTCGCGCG
>NZ_KQ950180.1:992187-1118066 GCF_001517975.1 Thermobifida cellulosilytica TB100 | reverse complement strand
CGCGCGACAAGGACGGCGGGACGGGGACCGCTCACCCGGACCGGGGCGTGCTGCCGATCCGGGGGAACGGGGTGGTGGAGAAGACCACCTCCACGGGGACCTCGAAGTACTCGGCGATTCGCAGCGCCAGGTGCAGGCTCGGACTGTACTCGCCGCGTTCCAGGTAGCCGATGGTCTGGTAGTGCACCCCCAGGGCCTCGGCGAGTTGGCGGCGGGACACGCCCCGCTCGACGCGCAGCACCGCGATGCGGTTGTAGACGGTCTCGCCGCCCATCGCCCTGCCTCCGCTCATCCCCGGATCACCCGATTCGCTGCATCGCCTTGTGCCGCCGCTCCTCCAGGCTGCTACCGGACTCGCGCCGGGCCATCCGCCGCAGCACGATCGGGGCCAAGAGCAGACCGACGAGCGCCCACGCGCCCAGCACGCCGACGGTCTCCAGGGTCCGCCAGGACTCGCCGATCTCCTCCACCACGGCGGTGTCGGGCAGCAGCCCCGAGCGCATGCCCAGGCCGAGCCAGTAGATCGGGAAGACCTGGGCGACCCAGTGCAGCCATTCGGGGAGCATGGAGATCGGGAAGAAGATGCCGGAGACCATCATCAGGCCCATGAGCAGCAGCACCAGGACGCCTACGATAGCCCGCGGGTTGGTGAACAGCGACCCCAGGATCGCGCCGGCCGGGAGGGTCGCCAGGAGACCCAGAGCGGTGACCCACAGCAGGGTCAGCGACCCCTGCACGGTGAACTGGAACCCGTCGATCAGCAGCACCGCCGGCACGAGGATCACCAGCATGCTCAGCAGGGTGATCAGGGAGACGGAGACCACCTTGCCGACCAGGTAGCCCTGGGTGCCCCGGGGGAGGGCCTTGGCCCGCAGCAGGGTGCCGTCCTCCCGGTCGGTGGACAGGAGTTGGGCCATGGACACGATCCCGCCGAACACCAGCATCGTGGCCAGCACGCCGGGCATCGCCAGCGTCGCCTGGGTGATGCCCGTTCCGAACAGCGCGGTGTTCTCCATCTCGTTGCCGTCCATGAACAGCAGGACGGCCACGAAGATCACGCTGTTGAGCAGGTAGGAGCCGAGTTCGGAGAGGATGGTCAAGGTCTGGCGGAACTCGGCCCAGCCCCGCAGCAGCCCCAGACGGAGGGCGAAGAGCATCGTGTTCACCGGTTCTCCCCTCCAAACCCGGGCTCGTCGTCGCCCGCGACACCGGACTCGTGCCGGTGCACCATGGCCATGTAGACGTCCTCCAACGTGGCGCGGCGTACCTCCAGGTCGCCGATCTCCTCGCCGTACTGGGCGAACAGTTCGCGGACGAACGCGGTGCCGTCGTCGGCGGAGTGCACGAACCGCTGGCCGCCGCGGGTCCAGCGGATCTCGGTCTTGCGGCTCACCTGCCGGGAGAGTTGGTCCGCGCTGCCGTCGGCGACGATCCGGCCGCCCGCGAGGATGAGGATGCGGTCGGCCAGTTTCTCCGCCTCGTCCAGGTCGTGCGTGGTGAGCAGGACGGTGGTGTCCTCCAGGTCGGCCAGGCGGTGCACCAGGTCGTGGAAGTCCCGGCGGGCCTCGGGGTCGAACCCGGCGGTCGGCTCGTCGAGGAAGAGCAGTTCGGGACGGCCGACGATGCCGATCGCGACGTCGAGTCGGCGGCGCTGGCCCCCGGAGAGCGTCCTGACCTGCTTGTTGGCATGCTCGGCCAGGCCCACGATGTCGAGCAGTTCCGCGGTGCCGCGTGGCCGACTGATCTCGGCCGTGGAGTAGGGGCGGTAGTACCGGCCGAAGTGCTCCAGCAGTTCGGCGACCCGCCACTTGCCGTGGTCGCGCCAGGACTGCAGCACCACGCCCAGGCGGGCCCGCCACCGCTCGTCGCCGTGGGCGGGGTCGGAGCCCAGCACGTTCACCTGTCCGGCCGAGCGCATCCGGAAGCCTTCGAGAATCTCGATAGTGGTGGTCTTTCCCGCGCCGTTCGGACCCAGCAGGGCCAGCACCTCGCCCCGCTCGGCCCGGAAGGTCACCCCCTTGAGCACGTCCGTCGAACCGTAGCGCATCCGCAGGTCGTGGACCTCGATCACGGGCTGGTCGGCGGAGCCGGGTGCTGGGGAGGCGGTGACGTGATGGGGGGCCTCCGCCATATTCCTTCTCCTCACTGTTGTTGTTCTATAGAAAGAGATAGCACAAGTACTACATGACGACAATCCCCTGCTATGCTACGCAGTGTGGTGGAAAGCCTACGAAAATGGTCGAGACCGTTTCGAGGGCTTGGAGCGGGACCGGTGGAGCGGCAGAATGTGGTGCAACACCTGTCCGGCGGCTCTGGAGGAGACGCCCGTGCGAATGAGCTACGTCCGACTTCTGGCAGACGACTACGAGGCGTGCTTCCGGTTCTACGCTGACGTGCTGAAACTCCCCGTGCTACGGGGATCTGAACTCACCCGCTACGCCGAGTTCGAGACGGGGGCCAACACCAAGCTCGCGCTGAACCAGCGCGAGGTGGTCGCCGAGGCGCTGGAGACCGACATGGAAGACCCCTACCTGCCCCGCCAGGACCGGGTAGCGGTGATCTTCGAGGTCGACGACGTCGACGCCAAGGCGGCCGAACTCATCGCGGCGGGTGTCCCCCTGGTCTCCCCGGTCAAGGAGTGGACGGCGCTCGGCATCCGCGCGGCGCACTTCCGCGATCCCGACGGCTACCTGCTGGAGCTCAACCAGCCGCTGCTGTGAGCGGCGCCCCACCGGCCCGGTCCGGCGCCGGCCTCAGGGCCAGCGGACCGCGGCCGGGGCCAGGTGCCGCAGCAGCAGGTCGTTGACCAGGTCCGCGCGTTCCACGTTGGCCAGGTGCGCGGCACCGCCGACCACCTCGAAGTGGGCGTCCGGAAGGACACCGGCGAGCCTGCGGCCGTGTCCCGGCGGGGTCTGCGGGTCGTGCGCTCCCGCGATGACCATCGTGGGCGCGTGCACCCGCCGGGCCAGGGACCGGTGGTCGACGTTCGCGACGGCGTCGCAGCACCCGGCGTAGCCCTCGGGGTCGGTCTTCTCGAACTCCTCGGTGAACCGGGCGACGATGTCGGGCCGCTGCTCGCAGAACCCGGGGGTGAACCACGAGCGGGTGACCTCGTCGACCACCGAGGAGACCCCGAAGCGGCGCACCCGCTCACCGATGCTCTGCCAGCGCAGTGACGGAGGCGCCCAGGAGGTGGTGGACAGCAGCGCCAACCGGGTGACCCGGGAGGGCTCGGCCGCGGCCGCCCACAGCGACACCATCGCGCCCAGGCCGATGCCGACGAAGGACGCCCGCTCCAGTTCGCACCGGTCGAGCAGGGCCAGCAGGTCGCCGCCGAGTTCCTGCACGGAGTAGGGGCCCCGGGGTGCGGGGGAGGAGCCGTGCCCGCGGTGGTTGACCCGGAGCACCCGCAGGCGGCGGGTCAGCTCCGGCAACTGCGGCTCCCACAGTGACCACCTGGTGCCGAGAGTGGGGAGCAGCACCACCACCGGGGCGGTCCGCGGTCCGTCGAAACGGTACTGAAGGGGGACAACGGCCATCTGGCGACCTCCTGGGACAGCGTGCCCAAGCCTATCGGGATTCCCCGCGCCGGAAGGGGGTCCGCCTGTGGCGCGGGGAGGAGCCGACGTGCTCACTGGCCGGTCGGGGAGACGGCCACCCGTCCGGCCTCCCCGCCGCCGGCCCCGCTGCCGCCGCTCGGCGCGGTCGGCCCGGACTCCCCCTGGCTGCCGCCGCCCTCGTCGGTCGGGGAGGAGTTGTCCCCCCAGTCGGGCAGGTCGTTCCACCAGTCGTCGTCGGTCAGGGTGGGGTCGGGGTGCGGAACCGTCGTCGGGTTCGTGTGGGGGTCGTGCTCTGGTACGAAGGGCGCGAACGTCTCCTCGCCGGTGCCGGTCCCGGTGTCCGGGTCCACGTCGGAGGGGGAGGAGGGAAGGCCGTCGTTCTCCTGCTCCGGCGCCTCGGTCGCGGTGTCCTCCGTCGGCGTGGTGGCGGGGGAGCCGCCGTCGGACGGCAGGAAGGCGTTGATCAGGTACCAGCCGCCGGCCAGGGCGATGATCAGGATGCCCGCGGCCAGGATCCAGGCCAGGGCCCGCTGGGTTCCCGCCCCGCCGCGTTCGGAGCGCCGGGGAAGCGGCGACTGGCCGTCCGCGGGGGCGCCCGGGCCGGGGGGAGAACCGTAGCCGCCGTGCCCGGGGGGACCGGAGGCGTACCCGGGCGCGGCGCCGCCCGGAGGGGTGACGCGCGTGGGCCCCGTGGCGGACGGGCCGATCTGCTTGTTCTGCCCCGTGTTGACCAGGGCGGCCAGCCCGCTGGTGGTGCGCATCGGACCGCTGGTGGGGCCGCTGGCCACGGCGCCGTCGGCGGGGCGCTCCGCGGCCAGCGCGGCCAGGCCGCTGGGCGCCTTCCTGGTGGGGGTCTCGTCGGCGGAGTCGTCGGTCTCGGGCAGCACGGCGGTGGGGGCCGCGCCGGCCATCTCCTCGGCCGTGGGGATGGGCAGCACCGCGGTGGCGGCGATCTGGGTCTGCTCGCTGAGGGCCGCGGTGTAGCCCTCTTCCAGGACCTCCTCGACCGGCACCCGGGCCACGTTCGCCGGGTCGTGGCCCACCAGAGCGCCGAGCACCTGCACGGCGGTGGGGCGGCGCTCGGGCTCCTTGGCCAGGCACGCCTCCAGCAGCGGCCGCAGCCGCTCGTCGACGCCGTCCAGCTTGGGCGGGCGGTTGAGCACCCGGTGGATGATCGCGGGCAGGGTCTCGTCGTGGAACGGGGACTCGCCGGTGGCGGCGAACACCATGACCCCGGCCCAGGCGAAGATGTCCACCGCGGGGGTGAGCTCCCGGCCCTCGACCTGCTCGGGAGCCATGTAGGCGGGGGTTCCCACGATGGAGTTGGTGGCGGTCACCGTGGCCTCGGTGGACCGGGCGATGCCGAAGTCGATCACCCGGGGGCCGTCCGGCCCCAGCAGGACGTTGGCCGGTTTGAAGTCGCGGTGCACCACGCCCGCCTGGTGGATCGCGACCAGCGCGGTGGCGGTGGAGATGGCGAGACGGTCCAGCGCGGCCCCGGTGCGGGGCCCCTCGCGCAGCACCGCCTCGCGCAGCGACGGCCCCTCGATGTACTCGCTGACGATGTAGGGCGGATCGGCGTCGATGTCGGCGTCCAGCAGCGCCGCGGTGCAGAAGGGGGCCACCTTGGAGGCGGTCTCGATTTCCTTGGCGAACCGGCTGCGTGCCCGCCGGTCGGACGCCCAGGAACTCTCCATGACCTTCACGGCGACCCGAGTTCCGTCCGGTGCCTGGCCGAGGTACACGACGCCCTGGCCACCCTTCCCGATTCGGGCGATAAGTTCGTACTCTCCGACCCGAGTGGGATCCTCGGGCCGCAACGGACTCGTCATTCGCGTGCTCTCTCCCTCGACTCCACTGAGCGTTGAACGGCTCCGTACCGCGTCATGCCGGAAACCGTCCGGGAATGAGCGGGCGGATCAGGAAAGTGACCGACCGGAACGATCATGCCCCACCAGCGAACCACACCGTGGGCAGCCCTGCCAGGGCACATTCCCGTTCCCTGGACACGGAACGCACCTCATAGGAACAGATGCACGAAACCACAGAACGGTTCGCTCTGTCGAAAGGGGTGAAACCTCCTTTCAGCCCTCAACACCATTAATCGGCTGTCCGTTATCGTGGCCATTTCTCCCTGATCATCGGCGTCACAACCGATATGACCCGCCACACTGGTTGAAGGTGCCGCGGTCTCTCCGCTGTGCTCCGCGGGAGTTCACGGCGCGGTTCCCGGGGAAGGGGAGAAGAGCGGCCCCGGTGCCACCGTTCCATATTCTCGCGATCCGTCCCGAGGAGAACGAGAATGGAGAAGATCACCCCGGAGGGCGGACGTGCGGAGAGCGGCGGGCCGGACGGCGGCGTCCGTGGCGGCGGTCACGTGACCGGGGCCGGGGGAGGAACGCGGGAGGCCGGACCGCCTCCTCCCGGGCGGTCGGGCGGCAGGGGAGAAGCGCCGGGGACGGGGAAACGCGCGGACGGACAGTGCGCGAACAGGCGCAAAGGCCGCCCCCGTGTCCCCCCTCAAAGCACGGAGGCGGCCTTCGCTTGGGAACGGCCGCCGGCTCCTCCCCCCAGAAGTCGGCGACCTCGGAAAGGTCCGCGTCACGGGGAGTCCGTCTCGTTCCTCGCCCGTGGTGAGACCCAGATTACCCACGCTCATCTGCTGAAACAACCGTACGTCACCGCGGGGCACTTAAAGTGATGACTATTCGTTTCCCAGTCCTCGGCCAACTCGGCCGTGCGGCGGGGGTGCTGAGCGGTCCCGCTCCGGCGCACATAGCCTGGAAGGGTGCGTTTCCCACCACTTCTGCGTCCCCGCTGGCTCGGCATCCACCTGGCCGCGATCGCCGCGGTGCTCCTCTGCCTCCTGTTCGGCTACTGGCAGTACCAGCGCGCCCAGCAGCCCGACCGCGAGACGGTCACCAATCCCGTCGAGGACCTCGCCGCGGCCGAGAGCATCGACACGCTGCTCGCGCCCGGCGAGTACATGCCCCAGGACCTCGCCAACGAGGCGGTCACCGTGACGGGGACCTACGACGCCGAACACCAGTTGCTCGCCCCCGCCCTGTCCCCGTCCGGGCAGGAGGGGTACTCCGTGGTGATCCCGCTGGTCACCGGGGACGGCACCGCCGTGGTGGTGAACCGGGGGTGGGTGCCCGCCGACGCGGCCGACGCCGACGGCGCGGTCCCGCCCGCGCCGCAGGGGGAGGTCACCGTCCGCGGCTGGTTGCAGCTTCCCCAGGACGAGGCCGCCGGGGGCGCCACGGCGGCCGTCGAGGAGGGGAAGGTCGCGCGGATCTCCTCGGCCCTGCTGGTCAACGAGTGGCCCTACCGGCTCTACGAGGGATACGTCACGCTGGGCGAGCAGACGCCGCCGACCGAGGCCGGGGCGGAGGCGCAGCTGGAGCAGATCCCGCCGCCGGACCCGCCGCAGGAGGTCACCTGGAACTTCCGCAACCTCAGCTACGCCGCCCAGTGGTGGGTGTTCGGGGCGGCTGCCGTCGTGTTCTGGATCTCACTGGTACGGCGGGAGCTGGAGGAGCGCCGCACGGCGCGGGAGGACGGCGGCGACGGGGCGGCTCCCGCCGCCGAGGCGGCTCAGCCCTCGGCGGGCACCGCCGTGGACTGAGCCGCGGACGCCTGCTCCTCGGCGTCGAGCGCGGCCTTCTCCCGGGCCGCCACCCGGCGCTCCACGAAGAAGCCCGCCAGCGGGATCGTCCCGGACAGCATCACCCCGACCGTGCGGAGCGCGTTCCACCGCCGCCGCAGCGCCAGCCACAGCACCGACAGCACGAACGCCATGTAGAGGTAGCCGTGCGGGACCGCGATGACCATCATCAGCGGCGTCTCGTCGCCGAACCACTGCTCCATGCCCGCGGGGGCCGGGGCCAGGGAGAAGCGCGCGGTCTCCCCGACGAGGTACTTGGCGGGCATCGCCACGAAGGTCAGCAGCAGCAGCCACGTCGAGGTGACGTAGGCCAGGACGCGGTAGACGGTGAGGGGAAGACGCTTGTTCTCCAACGGGGCACCTCGGCTCGGATCCTGCGACCGGACCCGGTCCCCGCGCGCAGCTCCGGAGCTGCGCGCGGGGACCGGGTCCGTGCTGTTCTTCTCTTCGAGCCTAAGCGCTGGGCGAGGCGGCCGTGATCCGGGGCGGCTCTCGGCGTCCGCCCAGGTCGCGGCGTCAGCTCTTGATCGACACGCGCTCGGGGCTCTTCCACCGGCCGTCGGACTTGGCGGTCCACGCCTGCGGGATGGTGAGCAGCGTCAGGTAGGAGTCGAGCAGCCGCAGCGGCAGGAAGAACAGCCCGTAGAACAGGTAGCTGGGCCGCCGCCGCACCATCGCGATGACGCAGGTGAGGATGTAGTCGGGGACGAAGAGGCCGACCGCCACCGTGCTCAGCGGCAGCATCGACGTGACCGCCGTGTACCCGTCGGCGTACCAGTCCACGGCGAGCACGGCGTCCCCGAACAGCGCCGGAGGCAGCACGAACACGAAGATCAGCGCGGTGACCAGCAGCATGGCCGCGACGAGCACGACCTCCAGGATGTAGAAGAACAGCGAGAACCAGAACAGGCTCGGCCAGATGCCGTGCCGCCGCACCGTCTGCCAGAAGCCCAGGCTCCACCGCCGCACCTGGCTCTTGTAGTCCCGCAGGGTGAAGGGGTCCTGGGAGTAGGCCTTGGTGTCGGGACGCATCGAGATGCGGCCCAGCTTCTTGTGGTGCACCTCGAAGGTCATGTTGAAGTCCTCGATGACCAGCCCTTTGGGGTTGATCTCCAGGTGCTTCAGCACGCTGGTGCGGTAGGTGCTGGCGAAGCCGGGGACGATGAAGGTGACGCTGGTGAACCGCCAGGTCTGGCCGAAGCGGAGCATGTACTGCAACAGCCAGTACAGCCGGTCGCGGTAGGCCGAGATGAGGCGGCCGATGACGGTGCGCTGCTGCGGCTTCCACTCGGCGACGACGAATCCGGCGACGGCGGCGACCGTGGGGTCGCGGAGCTGGTCGCGCACGCCCTTGACGTAGTCCTCGTGCAGCTCGGTGTCGGCGTCGAGGATCACCACGCCGTCGTAGTTCTCGATGAGGTCGAACTCCTGGATGACCGCCTCGATCGCCCCCGCCTTGCCGCGGTTGGTCAGCAGCTCCAGGACGTTGACGCCGGTCTGCGCGGCGATCTCGGCGGTGGCGTCCTTGGAGCTGTCCGACACCACGTAGATGTCCCAGCGGTCGAACAGCCGCAGCGCGGACCGGATCGCCCCGTCGATGACCGGCTCCTCGTTGTGCGCCGGGATGATGACCGCCAGCGAGATGGTCTCCGGGTCGGTATTGACCTTGGGGATCTCGAACTGCCCGGTGTCGGGGTTGAGGACCGGGGTGAGGTCGCCGCGGCGCCGGCGCCGGCCGCTGTCGGAGCGGGCGCGCGTCACCCGCTTGTCCTCGTCCCGGATGCGGGCGCCCGCGGGAAGCGGCGCCTCCTTGCGGGGCAGCAGCGTGGATGGGTCGCGCCCCAGCAGCTTGTGGACCCACTCGTCCACCAGCCGGATCAGGCCGATGAGCGACCAGACCATGAGGTTGAGGCCCACCCCGATGAGGAGCAGCAGGACGATCGGGGTGTCTTCGGCGGACCCGAGTACGAACCTGAGCCACAGCACGAAGAGCAGGGCCGCGGTCGACAACGAGAGCAGGCCCGCGAGCCAGCTACCGATGAAACGGGCGGTGCGCACTGGGGACCTCCGAAGAGCGACGGGGTGAGAGCAGATGACAGGCCACCGTTGTAGGGACGTTCCAACGGGGCGGTCAGTTGCCCTGGGCGAGCAGCGGATCGGAACGCGGCCAAATCGAACGCGGCCCCGTCGCGGGGGCGCACGATTACTCCGTTAATCCGGGGAACGCCGACTCGTCCCAAGAGATTGTCCCGCACAAAACATCGTCGTAATTGAGGATGCGCGGCACGCTTCGGTTACGAATATATGACTTGGGTGATGAAAGGGGTTGCTCAGAGTCAAGGGGAGGGGCGGTCGGGCCTCGGGTCCCGTATCCTCGAGCAGAGATCACGGCGTTCGACCGTCTGCGTGAATGGGGAGTCACTGTGCGTGTTGCCTTGCACCAGCCGCACTATCTGCCTTGGCTGGGCCTGTTGGACAAGATCGACCGTTGTGATCTGTTCGTCGTCCTCGATCACGTCCAATTCGAACGCAAGGGGTGGCAGCACCGCAACTACGTGGCCGCGAAGAATGGTCCGGTTCTGCTGACGGTTCCGGTGGTGCAGCGCAGCCGGAGCGAGCGGATCATCGACAAGACCGTCAACAACGACTCCCCGTGGTGGGACAAGCACCGCAAGACGCTGGCGGAGCACTGCTACCGCAAGGCGCCTTTCTGGGAGGAGTACGGCCCGCAGATCACGGCCGTCTACGACCGCCGCTGGGAGCGGCTGGTCGACCTCTCCATGGCGACCACCCAGGTCGTCCTCGACGCCTTCGGCATCACCACGCCCATGGTGCGCTCCAGCGAGCTGGGGGAGTTCACCGCGCAGAAGAGCGAGCTGCTCGCGCAGATCAGCGCGAAGGTCGGTGCGACGACCATGCTCTCCGGTGAGGGGGCCCGCGCCTACCTCGACCCCGAGGTCTTCGACCGGTACGGCATCGAGGTCGAGTGGCAGGGCTTCCGGCACCCGGAGTACCCGCAGCACAACCGCCGCGGGCAGGAGTTCCTGCCCCGCATGGCCGCAGTGGATCTGCTGCTCAACGTCGGTCCCGAAGGAATGGAGCTGGTGCGTGCAGCCCGTACCTCTGCCTGAACCCACCGTCGACCTGTCTGCCCTGTTCCCGCCGTCGAGGCCGCGCGGTCCGCGGGCCGCGTATCTACTTCCGATGCCCTACTTCTAAGGACACCGAATGATGATCGACTGGTCCCGTGAGCGGATTCTCATCCTCGCACCGCACCCCGACGACGAGACCCTCGGCTGCGGAGGGTTGATGCGCAAGGCCAAGGAGGCCGGCGCCGAGGTCTACATCCAGTTCATGACGGTCGGGGACACCGCGGACAACTCCGCCAGGGGACTGTCCACCGCGGACGAGCGCTACGGCGAGGTCAAGGCGGTCGCGGACTTCTTCGACTGGGACGGCTGGGACTTCGCCTTCCCGGGCGACCGCTACCACCTGAAGCTCGACGCCGTGCCCCGGTTCGAACTGACCAACGCGATCGAGCGCCACAGCCCGCTGTCCATCGAGACGCTGCGGCCGACCACGGTGATCGCGCCGCACCGCACCAGCTACAACCAGGACCACCAGGTGACCGCCGAGGCCGTGCACACCGCGCTGCGGCCGTCCAACACCCGGCTGCGCCACCACCCGCGCCTGGTCCTGGCCTACGAGGAGGCCGCCGACCAGTGGCGCTACGACGCCGCTCCGTCTCCCAACTTCTTCGTGGAGCTCACCGAGGAGCAGGTGGAGGCCAAGATCGAGGCGATGCACCTGTACGGGTCCCAGACCCACGACCACCCGCACACCCGTTCCGACCTGACCCTCCGAAGCCTGGCGGTGCTGCGTGGCATGCACTCGAGTGTGCCCTACGCGGAGGCCTACCACATGATGCGGTGGTTGGCCTGACCGTCGGTGCGGCGCCGCACGGACGCCGTGTACCGCCGACACCCTGCCCGGTCCGTGTCTTTTCCGAAGGAGTAATAGCGTGAAAGCCCTGGTCACCGGCGGCGCTGGGTTCATCGGGTCCCATCTGTGCGACTACCTGGTCGCGCAGGGGCACCAGGTGACCGTCCTCGACGACCTGTCCACCGGTTCCGAGGAGAACCTGCGGCAGCTCGCCGACGCCCCGAACTTCGAGTTCGTCAAGGGGTCGATCCTGGACGCTGCCCTGGTCGACGACCTGGTCGGATCCTGCGACACCGTGTTCCACCTGGCCGCCGCGGTGGGCGTGCACACCATCGTGGACAGGCCGCTGGAGTCGCTCCGCGTCAACCTGCACGGCACCGAGACCGTGGTCGACGCCGCCGCCCGGCACGGGGCGCGCATCATGGTCGCTTCCACGAGCGAGGTGTACGGCAAGAACGACGCGGACGGCCTGACCGAGGACGCCGACCGCATCCTCGGCTCGCCGCTGAAGAGCCGCTGGTCCTACGCGGCGGCCAAGGGCCTGGACGAGCTGGTCGCCTACGTCTACGGCCGGGAGACCGGCATCCCGACGGTCATCACCCGGTTCTTCAACATCGTCGGCCCGCGCCAGACCGGCCGCTACGGCATGGTCGTGCCGCGCTTCGTGGGGCAGGCGCTGGCCGGCGAGCCGATCACCGTCTACGGCGACGGCACCCAGCGGCGCTGTTTCGGGTCGGTCTTCGACGTCGTTCCGGCCGTCGTGAAACTGATGGACACGCCCGCCGCCTACAACCGGGCGGTCAACCTCGGCGGCATGGAGGAGGTCTCCATCCGCGGCCTCGCCGAGCGGGTCATCGAGCTGACCGGGTCGAGCAGCACGATCGAGTACATCCCGTACGAGAAGGCGTACGGCGAGGGCTACGAGGACATGCGCCGCCGCATGCCCGACACCTCGCTGGCCAAAGAGCTCATCGGCTACGAGCCGACCCGCCGCCTCGACGACATCATCAACTCCATCGTCGAGTCCAAGCGGTCCTGACCGCGGACGGCTGCCGCGGCGCCGGGCGTCCCGGTGCCGCGGCAGCGCCGTCAGCGCAGGAGTGCGGACAGGGCGGTGGCCACGGCCAGCCCGGTCACGACCGCGCTCAGCAGCACGAGGGTCCACGGGCGGGCCAGCGGGGCGGGACGCGCGGTGCGGGCGGGGGAGGGGCGCCGCCAGCGCCACCGCAGGTGGACGACGAGCACGGCGCAGGCCCCGAGCAGGACGGAGACCACGAGCAGCCGGCCGGCCGCGCCGCCGGGCGTGTCCCCGACCGGGATGCGCAGGTACAGCAGGACGGCCGCGACCAGGCCGAACAGGGTGCGCTGCCAGGCCAGCAGGGTGCGTTCGGGTTGCAGGCCGTTGTCGGGTGCCCCGGGACCGCTCACGGCCAGTAGTACCCCGCGACGACGGCCAGGCCGATCAGCGCGACGCCGATCGCGGTGACCAGCGGCAGCGGGGTGGGCGGCAGCGGCCGACTCTCCCGCATGGCGCGCTGCACCCGCCACCAGCGGACCGGCGCGTAACCGGTGATGGCCACGGCCAGGACGGCGAGCCCCACCCCGACCGAGGCCTGGGTGCCGTCGTGCCACCGCAGCGGCACCAGGTGCAGCACCGCGACGGATCCGGCCACCAGCGCCAGCGCCGTGCGGATCCAGGCCAGGAAGGTGCGTTCGTTGGCGAGGGTGAACCGGTAGTCGGGCTCCTTGCCGCCCCCGCCGTCCGCCCCGGAGAGCACGCCCACAAGTCCCCCCTTCCCAGCAGGGCCGTTCCAGCCACGAATCTACGCGGCAACGGTTTTTCCTCCCAAATCGGTATCTTTCTTGGGTTTTGCCGGTTTTGTGACTGGTGGGGAAGGAGGCAATCGGTGTCGGGTATGCGGAACAAACGGGCGGGCAGAACCGCTCTACCTGTAGACCGTTACCGAAGCCACGACCAGGAGACCCTGTGGCCACCATCGAACTGACCAAGGACAACTTCAACCAGACGCTCCAGGAGAACGACTTCGTCCTGATCGACTTCTGGGCGTCCTGGTGCGGACCCTGCAAGATGTTCGCACCGATCTACGAGCGGGCTTCGGAGAAGCACCAGGACCTGCTGTTCGCCAAGGTCGACACCGAGGCCCAGCAGGAGCTGGCGGCCAGCTTCAACATCCAGTCGATCCCGACGCTGATGATCGTGCGCGACCGGACCGTGCTCTACGCCCAGCCCGGCGCCCTGCCCGAGGCCGCGCTGGAGGACCTCATCCAGCAGGCCCGCGCCCTCGACATGGACGAGGTGCGCAGGCAGATCGCCCAGCAGCAGGGCGACGGCGCGGCACAGGGGTAGCGAGGCGGCGCCGGAGGGCGGCGCGGGGGCCGGTCAGCGGTCGTCCCCGCCGCCCTCCGCCATCTCGGCCGCCGCCTCGCGCTGGAGCCGCGCGGCCTCGCGCAGGAAGCCGTCGACCGTCTCCAACTGCTCGTCGGTGTAGCGCTCGTAGAGCTTCTCCAGGCGGGCGAGCAGCCCGGTGAAGGCCGACCCGACGTCCCGGTGCAGCGCGTCCGTGTCGCTGATCCGCACGACCACGCGCCTGCCGTCCTGCGGGTCCCGGCCGCGCTGGACGTAGCCGCGGCGCTGGAGGCGGTCCACCACCCCGGTGATCGACGCCGGTGCGAGCCCGGAGCGGCGCACCAGTTCTCCCGCGGTCAGGGGGCCGTGCCGCTCCAGCAGGTCGAGAATCTTCCACTCGGTGGCCCCCAGGCCCAGCCGCTCGGCCAGCACGGTGTGGAACACGACCGCCGCGTTGCTCAGCTCCCGGCCCGCGGCGCTGACCCGGCCGACCAGGGCGGCCCGGCGGGGGGAGGGGTCCGTTGACATGGCTCTCCTCCGGACATATATTTCGTTCGTACGAAAGAAATAAATCAGCGACGTCGATTCTATCGGGAGCTCCGCCATGAGAGCACTGGTCATCGGCTCCGGCATCGGCGGATCGGTCGTCGCGACGGCCCTGCGCCGCGTCGGGGTGGAGGCGGTCGTCCACGAGGCGCACGACGGTCCCGCCCCCGCCCTGGGCAGCTTCCTCACCCTGGCCCCCAACGGCCTGGCCGCCCTGCGCACGCTCGACCTGCTCGACCCGGTCCGCTCCGCGGCCCTGTTCCCCACCACCCGCATCGAGTTCTGGAACGGCGCGGGACGGCGGCTCGGGCTGCTCGACGACGGCTCCGACGAGCTGGACGAGGGCCTCCAGACCGTCACCGTGATGCGCGGGACCCTCCAGCGCGTCCTCGCCGAGGGCGCCCGCGCCCAGGGGGTGCGCATCGAGTACGGACGGCGCCTGGTCGGCTTCACCGCCACCGACGACGGCGTCACCGCCGAGTTCGCGGACGGGAGCACCGCGCACGGCGACGTCCTCGTCGGAGCGGACGGCATCCACTCGCCGGTGCGCCGCATCATGGACCCGTCCGCTCCCCGCCCCGCCTACACCGGGCTGCTCAACCTCGGCGGCTGCGCGCCGCCCCTGCCGGTCCCCGCCACACCGGAGCGGACGATGCGCATGGTCTTCGCCCGCCGGGCCTTCTTCGGCTACCAGACCGCCGCCGACGGCCGGAACCACTGGTTCGTCAACGTCCCGCACCCCGAAGCCGACCGCACCGCGCTCGCCGGGCGGGACGCCGAGGAGTGGCGGCGCCACGTCCTGGCCCTGTTCGCCGACGACCACCCCGCCATCACGCAGATCCTGCGGGCCTCCCCGGTCGACGCCTTCCGCCCGGTCGGCATCCACGACATCGCCTCGCTGCCCCGCTGGACCTCGGGCCGGGTCGCGCTGCTGGGCGACGCCGCGCACGCGGTGTCCCCCTCCAGCGGCCAGGGCGCCTCCCTGGCCGTGGAGGACGCCGTGGTCCTCGCCGCGTGCCTGCGCGACGCGGCCGACCCCGCCACGGCCCTGCGCACCTACGAGCGGTTGCGCCGCGGCCGGGTCGAACGGATCGTCGCCGAGGGGCGGCGCAGAGGCGACCAGAAGCTCGTCACCAGCCGGATCGGGGTGCTCCTGCGCGACCTGACGCTCCCGATCGTCCTCCGGCTCATCGCGCTGCGCGGCGGGCACTCCTGGATCTTCGACCACCGGGTCGACCTCGCCGACCCGGTGCCGGTCACCGACTGAGCCCCGCGGCGCCGGGACGGACCAGGTACACCACGTCCGGGTCGCCCCGGCGCACCGGGACCCGGATCTCCTCGACCCCGCCGAACCGGCGCCCCAGCAGCGCCGCGAAGTCCGGCGCGGGCATCGCGCTCCAGAACGCCACGGCCCCGCCGGGGGCGGTGACCCGCGCCAGGCGGTCCAGTCCGGACGGGCCGTACAGCCTCCGGTTGCCCTCGGCCACGGTCCAGTCGGGCCCGTTGTCGATGTCCAGGCACACCGCGTCGAAGCGCTCGTCCGCGTCGGCCAGCCACTCGACCAGGTCGGCGCAGACCACCCGGCAGCGGGGATCGTCGAGCGGACGCCCCGCGACCTCCCCCAGCGGCCCGGCGTGCCAGGCGACGACCTGCGGCTCCACCTCGACGACCCGCACCAGCGCCACCCGCGGACAGGCCAGCGCCTCGGCCGCGGAGAACCCCACGCCGAGCCCGCCCACCAGCACCCGCAGGCCGGTGCGGTCGGCGGGCAGGACACGCAGGCAGGCGCGGACCAGCTCGCGCTCGGAACGGCCGTCCCGGGTGTCCATGAGGAACACCCCGTTGCTGATGATCTCGTAGTCGGCGCCGACCCGCCGCAGCACCAGTTCCCCACCGCTCGCCCCCGGAGCCCGGTCGACCACCACCGGTTCGGCTGGATCGGTGCGGAACGGCATTCCTACTGCGGACCTCCTCCGCTGCCGCCCCTCACAGACGGCAGGCGTAGATGTCGGTGACCAGGATGGCGCGCGCCCCGATCTCCCAGAGGTCGTCCATGATCCGCTGGGCGTCCCGGCGCGGCACCATGGCGCGCACCGCGACCCAGCCCTCCCGGTGCAGCGGGGAGACGGTCGGCCCCTCCATACCGGGAGTGAGCGCGGTGGCCTCCTCCAGGCGCTCGGCGTGCACGTCGTAGTCCATCATCACGTAGTCGCGGGCGACGAGCACGCCACGCAGGCGCCGCAGCAGTTGTTCGACCTTCGGGTCGTCCGGCGCGCCCTTGCGGCGGATGACCACGGCCTCCGACACCAGGATGGGCTCGCCGAACGGCTCCAGCCCGGCCTGGCGCAGGGTGGTGCCGGTGGACACCACGTCGGCCACCACGTCGGCCACGCCCAACTGGATCGAGCTCTCCACCGCGCCGTCCAGGTGGATGACCCGCGCATCGATGCCGCGCTCGGCCAGGTAGGAGGTGAGCAGCCCCTCGTAGGAGGTGGCGATGCGCTTCCCGGCGAGGTCCTCGACCGTCATCGAGGAGCCGTTGCGCGCGGCGAAGCGGAACGTGGAGCCGCCGAAGCCCAGCGGCAGCAGCTCCTCGACCGGGGCGCCGGAGTCGAGCAGCATGTCGCGCCCGGTGATCCCCACGTTGAGGATGCCCTCGCCGACGTAGACGGCGATGTCCCTGGGGCGCAGGAAGAAGAACTCGGCCCCGTTGTCGGGGTCGAGCAGGACCAGGTCGCGGGAGTCCTTGCGCTGGCGGTACCCGGCCTCGCGCAGCATGGCGACGGCGGGTTCGGAGAGCTGCCCCTTGTTGGGCACGGCGATACGCAGCAGATCGGTCATGGAATGCTTCCTCGGCTCACGGGTTCCGGTACTTGGGACGTCAGGGCCGGGCCGGTCTCGGACAGGGGGCGAGACCGACCTAGAGATGGCGGTAGACGTCCTCCAGGCGCAGCCCGCGCGCCAGCATCAGGACCTGGAGGTGGTAGAGCAGTTGGGAGATCTCCTCGGCGGTCTCCTCGTCGCTCTGGTACTCGGCGGCCATCCAGACCTCGGCCGCCTCCTCGACGACCTTCTTGCCGATCGCATGCACACCGGCGTCCAGTTGGGCGACCGTGCCCGACCCCGCGGGCCGGGTCCGCGCCTTCTCGGACAGCTCGGCGAACAGCTCTTCGAAGGTCTTCATGATCTCTTTCCTCGACTGCCTGCCCTCCTAGGGTAGGCGCAGCCGAAACCGGAGGGGAACCTGAGGAGGGTGAAGCGGAGGTGAACGCCCTCCGCGGGCCGCGGCACCGGGCGGTCACGGGTTGACACGCCGGGCCACCGTGTTGAACAGCCCCGGAGGCAGTACGTGGAGCAGGGCGCTGACCGCCTGGTACTGAGGGCTGGGCACCACCCGGCGGCGGCCCGCGGCCCAGGCGCGCAGTGAGTCGGCGACCACGCGCTCCTTGGGGACGAACGCGAAGTCGGGCAGGCCCCGCTCCTGCACGTAGCGGGTCATGTCGGTGCGCACGTAGCCGGGGAGCACCGCGGACACCCGCACGCCGCGCCCGGCCGTCTCGACCGCGAGCGTGTCGGTGAAGGACAGCACATACGCCTTGGTGGCGGCGTAGACCGCGCCGCCCGGGGAGGACGGGAGCAGCCCGGCCACCGAGGCGACGTTGATCACACCGATCGGCCGGGGCCGTCCGGCGGAGCGCAGCCGCTCCGCCCGCTCGATCTGCACCGGCAGCACGGCGCGCGCCAGCCGGGTGAGCGCGCGGACGTTCAGCGCGATCGTGCTGTCGATGCCCTCGACCGGCTGGGTGGCGAACTCGCCGCCGTGGCCCTGGCCCGCGTTGTTGACCAGCAGGTCGATCGGGGCGTCGGCGTCGCCGGTCGCGCGCAGCCGCTCCTCGACCTGAGCCAGGTCCGCGTCGGCGGTGAGGTCGGCGGGCAGGGCCTGCGTCCGTACCCCGTAGCGTTCGGTCAGTTCGGTGGCGAGGGAGGCGAGACGGTCGGCGCTGCGGGCCACCAGCACCACGGAGTAGCCGCGTTCGGCCAGTTGGCGGGCGTACTCCGCGCCGATGCCGGTGGAGGCTCCGGTGACCAGTGCGGTACGGGGGTGCGCGTGGCGGTCGCTCATGGTTACGGATGGTATCGCCGCTCTGGGGGCGGTGCGAGGCGATTGCCCGAAGGGTCCGGGGGCGGCCGGGCCGCCGCCGAGCGGCTCACCCGGCCGCGGTGGCGGCCAGGGAGCGGCCGGCCGAGGGCAGCAGGCACAGCCGCTTGGACAGCAGCACCGTGGTGCGCCCGTCGGGTTCGACGGCGAAGTCGACCTCGTCCATGAGGCAGTGCATCAGGAAGACGCCCCGGCCCGACTCGGACTCCACCGCGGGCCGGACGGGCACGGCCACGGGGGTGAAGCGGCGGCCGTTGTGCGTGATCCGCAGAGTGCAGAAGGTTCGTTCGATGCGGACCGAAACCTGGTAATCGGGCGCGGGCTCGCCGTGGTCGACCACATTCGCGCACGCCTCGGAGGCCGCCACCAGGATGTCGCGTCGGCAGTCGGGGCAGACACCGTGGACCTGTAGGGTGCTCTTCAGGAAATTCCGCAGTACGGGGACGGTGTATGCCGCCCTGGGCAGTGCGACGAGAAATCGCTCATCCATCCGAGTCAGCCCCCAACCCCGTTGGCACGGTTAGAGACTTTCCCGACGCTTTTCCTATGAAACCGCTTAATTTCGGTCAGATTTCGGTGTCTGTCCGACGGCGGGAGTCACTCCACGCGGAGCGCGAAATCCTCGATGACGGGGTTGGCGAGCAGGGTCTCGGCGAGTTTGCGGACCTCGGCGAGACGGGCCTCGTCGGCCTCCCCCTCGATCTCGATCTCGAAACGCTTGCCCTGACGGACCTGGGTCACCCCGGAGAAGCCGAGACGCCCGCAGGCCCCCAGGATGGCCTGTCCCTGCGGGTCCAGGATCTCGGGCTTGAGCATGACATCGACGATGACGCGGGCCACGGGTCCTCCAGGTTGTGCCGCACCGGTGGTGTGAGGCGCCGGCCGTGTTCCGGTCGGTACACGGGGCGCACGAAGAGGCCGTCAGGCGAGCGGGGAACCGGCGGGCGCCGGCCGCGGCTCGGCTGCGGCCCGGACAACCAGAGCGTACGGCACCGTCGGCACGGGGAGGAAACCGGCTGCTCGCCGGGGAAGAGCCGCGGGGGATGTGTGCGGAGCCGCATCGTGGGAAGCGGTCCGGTAGTGCCGGAGCGGCGCAGGAGACGTGGCGCGGAGGAGTGGAATTCCGCGGACGCTGCGCCCGGCACCTCCGGTGTGTGCTCCCACACGGAGGGATTTTAAGGATCTTTCCTACCGGATTCCCACTGCGAGTGGTACCCGGAAAGGGGCATTCGTGACTTTAATCACCTGAGATTCAGGCATCGTAGACCGGACGGGAGTGCGTCTCACCAAGTGGCAGCATCTCCGGTCGTCCCTAGGGGGAAATTTTGGCGACCATTGAACTCGAACGCCCTGCGGAAGCCGGCGTCCTCGTGGAGGCTCCCGACTTCACCGAGGCCGTCACGCCCTACGCGGACCAGCTCTACCCGGCAGCCCTGCGCATGACCAGGAACTCGGCCGACGCCGAGGACCTGGTGCAGGAGACCTTCGCCAAGGCGTTCGCCAACTTCCACCAGTTCCGGGCCGGCACCAACCTGCGCGCCTGGCTCTACCGCATCCTCACCAACACCTTCATCAACGGCTACCGCAAGAAGCAGCGCGAGCCCCGCCAGGAGATCACCGACGAGATCAAGGACTGGCAGCTCGCCGCGGCCGACGCGCACGCCGCCACCGGCTCGCGTTCGGCCGAGGCCGAGGTCCTCGACCGGCTGCCCGACTCCGCGGTGCGCACGGCGCTGGCCCGGCTGCCCGAGGAGTTCCGCCTGGTCGTCTACCTGATCGACGTCGAGGGCTTCTCCTACAAGGAGGTGGCCGAGCGGATGGACACCCCGCTGGGCACCGTCATGTCCCGCCTCCACCGCGCCCGCCGCCAGTTGCGCGTCCTGCTCGCGGACTACGCCAGGGAGCGCGGCCTGCACGCCGACTGACCCCGGTCCGCGCCGCCCGGCACGTGCGGTGCCCGGTCGGCGACACGTCGTGCCCGCTCCTCCCGTCCCGCGAGTTTTCCCGGCGCCGTTCGCACACGGTCCGTTCTCCCCTGGTCTTCTTTTACCGAAGAGCTAGGAGTACCGAATTTTTATTCGGAATTCCTTGTATTTGATAGGAAGGCCTGGTATTTGGGATTTTTCTTGTTCTGCGGGATCATGGTCAAACGACGTGTGGTGCCGCCGGGGTCTTGCGCGCTCCATAGTGACTTCTGTCACGATGGCGGTAGGCCGTCCGGTCACACCCGTCACCCCGGGTGGAACGGACGGGCGGCAAGAGGCCGACCAGCGGTACCCCGTCAGTCGGCCGCGAGACCGAGGAGCGCCAGGTGTCCGACAGCACCGCTCGTGAAGAGCCAGAGCTCGTTCAGCTCTTGACCCCCGACGGAGAGTACGTACCGCACCCCGACTATCCGTTCGACCCCACCCCCGACCACGTCCGCGGCCTCTACCGCGACCTCGTCCTGGTACGCCGCCTCGACGCCGAGGCCGTCGCCCTCCAGAGGCAGGGCGAGCTGGGCCTGTGGGCGTCCCTGCTCGGCCAGGAGGCCGCACAGATCGGCTCGGGCCGCGCCCTGCAACCGCAGGACATGGCCTTCCCCTCCTACCGTGAGCACGGAGTGGCCTGGTGCCGGGGGGTGACCCACCGGGACCTGCTGGCCATGTTCCGGGGCGTCACCAACGGCGGCTGGGACCCCTACGAGCACAACTTCCACCTCTACACCATCGTCATCGGCAGCCAGACGCTGCACGCCACCGGGTACGCCATGGGCGTCCAGCGCGACGGCGCGCTCGGCCCGGACGGCACCGCCGTCATCACCTACTTCGGCGACGGGGCCACCAGCCAGGGCGACACCAACGAGGCGTTCAACTACGCCGCGGTCAACAACGCGCCGGTCGTCTTCTTCTGCCAGAACAACCAGTGGGCCATCTCCGAGCCGTCGGAGCGCCAGACCCGTGCGCCCATCTACCGCCGGGCCGCCGGGTTCGGCTTCCCCGGGCTGCGCGTGGACGGCAACGACGTGTTCGCCTGCCTCGCGGTCACCCGCGACGCGCTGCAACGCGCCCGGGAGGGCCAGGGTCCCACGCTGATCGAGGCGTTCACCTACCGGATGGGCGCGCACACCACCTCCGACGACCCCACCCGTTACCGGGCCTCGGAAGAGGCCGAGGAGTGGCGGCGCAAGGACCCGATCGCCCGGGTGCGGTCCTACCTGGTCCGCGAGGGCATGGCCGACGACGACTTCTTCGCCGGGGTCGACGCCGAGGCCGAGAAGCTGGGGGAGCAGGTGCGCACCGACTGCCGTGCGCTGCCCGACCCCGCGCCGCTGGACATCTTCCGCGAGGTCTACGCCGAACCGCACAGCCACCTGGACCAGCAGCGCGCCGAGTTCGCGGACTACCTGGCCTCCTTCGAGGGCGCGGAAGGAGCGGCCCGATGAGCGGAACCGAACTCACCCTCGGCAAGGCGATCAACGCGGGGCTGCGCCGCGCCATGGAGGACGACCCCAAGGTCCTGGTGATGGGCGAGGACGTGGGGCGGCTCGGCGGGGTCTTCCGGATCACCGACGGCCTGTACAAGGACTTCGGCCCGGACCGGGTGATCGACACCCCGCTGGCCGAGTCCGGCATCATCGGCACCGCGATCGGCCTGGCGATGCGCGGCTACCGGCCGGTCTGCGAGATCCAGTTCGACGGCTTCTTCTTCCCGGCCGCCGACCAGACCTTCACCCAGCTCGCCAAACTCCGGGCCCGCTCCGAGGGGCGGCTGACCCTCCCCGTCGTCATCCGCATCCCCTACGGGGGCGGCATCGGCGCGGTCGAGCACCACAGCGAGTCCCCCGAGGCCTACTTCACGCACACCGCGGGGCTCCGGGTGGTCACCGTCGCCAACCCCGAGGACGCCTACTGGATGATCCAGCAGGCCATCGCCTGCGACGACCCGGTGGTCTTCCTGGAGCCGAAGCGCCGCTACTGGGACAAGGCCACGGTGCACACCGGGGGTTCCCCCGCCGCGGCCACCCCGATGGGGGCGGCCCGCGTCGCCCGTGCGGGCACCGACCTCACCCTGGTGGCCTACGGGCCGATGGTCAAGGTCGCCCTCCAGGCCGCCGAGGCCGACACCGAGCACTCCATCGAGGTCGTCGACCTGAGGTCGCTCTCGCCGGTGGACTACGACACCGTCTTCGAGTCGGTCCGCCGCACCGGCCGCCTCGTCGTCGCCCACGAGGCCCCGGTGACCAGCGGACTGGGCGCGGAGATCGCCGCCCGGGTCACCGAGTCCTGCTTCTACCACCTGGAGGCTCCGGTCATCAGGGTCGGCGGGTTCGACACCCCCTACCCGCCCTCGCGGCTGGAGGAGCACTACCTGCCGGACCTGGACCGGATCCTGGACGGCGTCGACCGCTCGTTCGCGTTCTGAGGGGCTGGGGCATGACTCAACAGGGAATCCGACAGTTCGCGCTGCCCGACGTGGGCGAGGGCCTGACCGAGGCCGAGATCCTGTCGTGGGCCGTGCAGCCGGGCGACGAGGTCAAGGTCAACCAGGTCATCTGCGAGATCGAGACGGCCAAGGCCGTGGTGGAGCTGCCCAGCCCGTTCCCGGGCCGGGTGAGCGAGCTGCTGGTGGAGGCCGGAACGACGGTGGCGGTGGGCACCCCGATCATCGCGGTGGACACCGGTGGTGCGGACGGGGCGCCGCCCGCTCCGGCCGCCGCCGCGTCGGCGGACTCCGCACGGCCCGCCGAGGAGAAGCCCGAACCGGTGCTCGTCGGCTACGGCGTGAAGAGCGGGGCCACCCGGCGCCGGTCGCGCCGCCGCACGGGGCCGCCCGCCCTGTCCCGTCCGGCCGCCCCGCAACGGGGGACCCGGACCGTGGTGCTGGCCAAGCCGCCCGTGCGCAAGCTGGCCAAGGACCTCGGCGTGGACCTGCACGCGGTCACCCCCAGCGGGCCGAACGGGATCGTCACCCGCGAGGACGTGCGCCGCCACGCCGCCCAGGCCGAGCCGCAGCCCGCCCCCCGCGCACCCGAACCGGCGGTCTCCGCACCGGCGCCGACCGCCGCCGACCGTACCGCGCGGGAGGAGCGCATCCCGGTCAGGGGCGTGCTCAAGCACATGGCGGCGGCGATGGTCGACAGCGCCTTCACCGCGCCGCACGTGACCGAGTTCCTCCAGGTGGACGTCACCAGGACGGTGAAGGCCGTGCGCAGGCTGCGGGAGCGTCCGGAGTTCGCGGACGTGAAGGTCTCCCCGCTGCTGCTGGTGGCCCGGGCGCTGCTCGTGGCGGTGCGCCGCCACCCGCGGATCAACGCCTCCTGGGACGAGGCGAACCAGGAGGTCGTCGTCCGGCACTACGTGAACCTGGGGATCGCGGCGGCCACGGAGCGCGGCCTGGTGGTGCCCAACATCAAGGACGCCGACCGGCTGCCGCTGCCGAACCTGGCGCGGGCGCTGGCCGAGCTCACCGAGAAGGCGCGGAGCGGGCGGACCTCGCCGGCCGACCTCACCGGCGGCACCATCACCATCACCAACATCGGCGTCTTCGGCGTCGACGGGGGGACCCCGATCCTCAACCCGGGCGAGGCCGCGATCCTGGCGGTCGGCCAGATCCGCGACATGCCGTGGGTGCACAAGGGCAAGCTCAAGATCCGCAAGGTGGCGACGCTGTCGCTCTCCTTCGACCACCGGCTCGTCGACGGCGAGCTGGGCTCGAAGGTGCTGCGCGACGTCGGCGCGGTGCTGGAGAACCCCAAGGAGCTGGTGCTGGCCTGGGGGTGACCGGGCCGGCCGCGACGAGTCCGCGGGGCCCGGGGCGGAGCGCGTCCGCCCCGGGCCCCGCCGTGTCCACAGGCTGTGGACGCGCGGATCAGGAGGAGCCGTCCTCGGCGGGCTCCTCGGAGCGCTGGGCCTCAAGAGCGACGCGGATGGCGTTCTCGGCCGCGTCGAGAGCGGCGCGGGCGGTGATCGCGTTGGTGTGGGCGCGGTCCAGGTCCTCCAGCGCGATGCAGTCGAACGACACCCGGGCGTCGTGGATGGCCTGCTCCAGTTGGCGTGAGGCTTCTTCGAGGCCGACGTGCATGTTCCCCCCTGACAACTCCTGCCGCTTACGCACCGTGAATATCCCCTGGGTGTCCCGCGGTATGCACCGCGGCGTCACGGTTCCGCGGAACCGGGGCCCCTGTCACCGCAGACCAGTAGAGTCGCGGCATGACGGACAACAGCGCGACCGCTCCCGGCTGGCACCTCGGTCCCCTGGCCGCCTTCGACCTGGAGACGACCGGGGTCGATCTCGAACGCGATCGCGTCGTGACCGCGGCGGTCATCGAGACGGCCGCCGACGGCTCCCCCAGCGCGCGGCGGACCTGGCTGGTCGACCCCGGAACCGAGATCCCCGCCGCTGCCGCCGCGATCCACGGCATCAGCACGGAGCGGGCCGCCGCAGAGGGGCAGCCCGCCGCCGCCGCGGTGGCCGAGATCACCGAGGCCCTGGAACGCCTCCTGGCCGCGGGGATCCCGCTGGTCATCATGAACGCCCCCTTCGACCTCACCATCCTGGACCGCGAGTGCCGCCGCCACGGCGTCGTCCCGCTGTCGGACCGGCTCGCCGCGGTCGCCCCGATCGTCGACCCCCTGGTCCTGGACCGGCACGTCGACCGCTACCGCCGGGGCAAACGCAACCTGGAGGCGCTGTGCGCCCACTACCGGGTGCGCCACGACGGGGCCCACGAGGCGGGTGCGGACGCGGCGGCGGCCGCGGCGGTGGCCCGCAGCATCGGCCGCTCCGCAGCACGCCTGGCCGGTCTGTCCCCCCTGGAGCTCCACGACCTCCAGGTGCGCGCGGCAGCCGAGCAGGCCGCGTCCTTCGAGGCGTTCCTGCGCCGCAAGGGGCAGACCGACGCGCGCATCAGCCGGTCCTGGCCGCTGATCCCGCTGGAGGAGGAGCAGCCGGGCCTGTGGTGAGCCGGGGGAATCCGACCGGCGAGGCATGAACGGCGGTGACCTGGGAAGTCGGTGGAAGGTTTCCGTTCCGTGCTCTCGCGGAAGGAGGCGGCGCGCAGGCGCGCCGGTTCACCGTGGTACGCAAGAATCTCGGGTCACCCGAACAGGCTGTCGAACCGGTCGAGAACCGGGAACTGCTGTGGGAACCGCCTCCCGTCCTCGAGGCCGAGCGGGCGCCGCGGACGGACTGGGCGGTCTTCGCCGCGGCGGCCACCCTCACCCTGGCCTTCGTGGTGTGGGGCGCGGTCTCCGACGAGTCGCTGGCCTCCGTCGCCGGGAGCCTGCTGTCCGGACTGATGCGCTACGGCGGCTGGGTGTTCGTCCTCACCGCGTCGGTGTTCGTGGTGTTCGCGCTGTGGCTCGCCCTCAGCCGGTACGGCCGGATCCCGCTGGGCCGGGAGGGCGAGGCCCCCCGCTACACCACGGTGTCGTGGATCGCGATGATGTTCGCCACCGGTATGGGCATCGGACTGATGTTCTACGGTGTCGCCGAACCGCTCGCCCACTACGTCACCCCGCCGCCGGGGACCGCGGGCGGCGACGACGCGCAGCGCGCGCTCACCGCGATGGCCACCACGCTGTTCCACTGGACGCTGTACCCGTGGGCGATCTACGCGGTGGTCGGCCTGGCCATCGCCTACACCACCTTCCGCCGCGGCCGCAGCCAACTGATCAGTGCGGCGTTCATCCCCCTCATCGGGGAGAAGGCCGCGAACGGGCCGATCGGCAAGACCATCGACGTGATCGCCGTCCTCGCCACCCTGTTCGGGTCGGCGTGCTCCCTGGGGCTGGGCGCCCTACAGATCGGCGGCGGCCTACAGAGCCTGGGCTGGGCGGAGGAGACGACGATCGGCCTGCTCCTCCTCGTCATCGCCGTCATCATGGCCTGCTACCTGGTCTCCGCGGTGTCGGGGATCGCCCGGGGCATCAAGTGGCTGTCCAACACCAACATGGTCATGGCCGTGGTGCTGCTGGTCTTCGTGCTGGTCACCGGGCCGACCGTGTACATCCTCAACCTGATCCCGAGCTCGGTCGCCGCCTACTTCCAGGACTTCTTCCAACTGGCCGGGCGTACCGAGGCCACCGGGGCGAGCGGGACCGGCGAGTGGCTGTCGACGTGGACGGTGTTCTACTGGGCGTGGTGGATCTCCTGGACCCCGTTCGTGGGGCTGTTCATCGCCAAGATCAGCCGGGGACGCACCATCCGGGAGTTCGTGACGGGCGTCATCCTGGTGCCCAGCGTCGTCAGCCTGGTCTGGTTCTCCGTCTTCGGCGGCACCGCGATCAGCCTCCAGGCGTCGGGGGTCGACCTGGCCGGGACGGGGGAGATCGAGGAGCAGTTCTACGGGATGTTGCAGTACTTCCCGTGGAGCACGGCGGTGAGCGTGCTGGTCGCGCTGCTGGTCGCGATCTTCTTCATCACCGGCGCGGACTCGGCGTCGATCGTCATGGGCACGCTCACCCAGCGCGGCGCGGACCAGCCGCGGGTGCCCATGACCGTGCTGTGGGGGCTGCTGATCGCCGCGGTCGCCGCGATCATGCTGCTCGTCGGCGAAGGGGGCAGCACCGCCATCGACGGGTTGCAGAACATCACCATCCTGGGGGCCGCGCCCTGGCTGGTCGTGATGGTCATGCTGTGCGTGGCCCTGCTGAAGGGGCTGCGGCGCGACCCCGCGGCGATGCGCGCCCGCAGGGCACGGGAGCTGGTGCACGAGGCGGTCGTCACCGGCGCCCGCACCTACGAGGAGGGGTTCCGGCTCTCCGTGGCCCCCGCGGGATCGGAGGTGCCGCCTCCGCGGGGGAGCAGTACCCGGTCCCGTGGGGAGGCCCCGCATGATGCGGGTGCCGGGGGTAGTGGACAGCGGGGCGACCCGCCCCGGACGTGACACCCCTGGAGGCCGTGATGCTGAAACTCGTCCTGGTCCTGCTGGCCGTCTGGCTGGTGCTGTCCATCCTCGGCCTGGTCATCGAGGGACTGTTCTGGTTGTTCGTCATCGGCGCGGTGCTCTTCGTGGCGACCGCGGTCTGGGGCTGGGTGCAGAACCGGACCCGGTGAGGGCCGGGGCGCGCGGCCGGTCCCGCCGCGCGCCCCGCGTCCTCAGGCGGCCCGGACCGGTCGGCGCAGCGCAAGGCGCTCCGCCAGCGTCCACGCCGTGGACACCGCCAGGTGGACCCCGGCGGCCGGCGGCGAACACCGCGATCAGCACCGTGGTGAACGGCAGGCAGGTGAGCAGGCCCGCGGAAGGCGCCTGCCGTCCGCGAACGGCGAGGAGCCTCCCGGTTCCGGGACCGGGACGGAGCGGGGTCGGTGCGGTCACGCGGCCGGAACGGCCGCGCCGGGAGTCCGGGGCCAGGGCTTTCCGGGCACGTCGGGAGCCGCGGAGACGACGACGCCGATGCGCTGGCGGAGCGCGCCCCTCCGGGCGTGGGGTTCGGTCTCGGCGGCCCGCGGGCAGCAGCGGGGGACGGCGATCCACGGCAGGGCCGCGCCGACGGCGAGCACCGCCAGCGCGCCGAGCGGCCCCAGGCCCGGGGCGGTGCCGTCCAGCCCGGACAGGAGGGCCTGGGCGAGGACGGACGCCACGGCACACCTCCCGTCGGTCTCCGGCGGTCCGCCGGGACAGACGTGCGGGGCCGGAAGAAAGTTCCCGCGGCCGGGGTACGGGGCCCGACCGCGGGGCGCTGACCCGACTGCGTCAGCGGGATTCCGGTGGGGCGGGAGGCAGGTGCGGGACCGGCCCGTCCCACCGCGGAACCGGGGCTTGGGTCAGTGGGAGATGAGGGCGCCCACGCCGCGGCTGAGCAGTGCGGCGGCGACACGGGTGCCCAGGCGGGTCGGCCGGTTGCCGGCGTCCTGCTCGCACACCTCGACCATGTGCCTCCCGTCACGGGTGAAGACCAGTCCGCGCAGGGAGAGCCTGCCGTCCGGCAGCGACCAGCAGTGTCCGGCGATGGGGCTGTCGTAGTGGGCCCGCAGGCCGTGTTGCAGGGTGCGTTCGGCGGTGATGTGGGCGCGGGTGAGCGGGTCGTCGATCGTGTAGAGCAGATCGGCGAGGGGGACGTCGTCGATCCGGCAGGCCACACCGATCGCTGCGGCCCCGATCGGCGGACACATCATCTCCAGGTCGAGGGGCTGCATCGCCCGGTCCTCCGGCGGGTGCGGGCGGGCGATCTCGGAGTGGGCCACGATCACCGCCTCGTACTCGTCCTGGGCGTCGAGGGCGTCGATCTGGCTGTCGGCGTCCCCGTGCGTGGTGTGGACGGTCAGGTCGGGGCGGTAGCGCAGGAGCTGCCCGCAGCGGTGGACGGAGGCGACCCCGACACCGGCTCCCGGGGGGAGTTCGGCGAGCGTCCGGTAGGGCGATCCGGCACGGAAGACGGCGACGTCGTGGATGTCCTCGCGGCGGATGTAGGCGCCGAAGGTGATGCCCTCCGGGACCGTGGAGTCGCTGGGTACCTCCTTCATCCAGTGCACCGCGAGGTCGATCTGACCGGAGAGCAGGCGCTTGTCGAGCTCCCGTTTGGCGGCGGTGCGTCCGTGGAGCGAGGCGAACCCGCCGACGCGACGCTCCGCGGCGGTCTCGATGGGGATGATCTCCATGGAGATCTCGGGAAGGGCTTTGGCCAGCAGGTCGCGCACGTGGAGTGCGTGGACCCGGGCGGTGGGGGAAACGCGAGTACCGATCCGTAACCGTTGCTGTTCTACAGGAAGCACAACCTCAAAGATAGGCATGTTACGCGCATATCAACAGGAATTTAACAAGCTCGAAACATGAAAATCCGGCAATGGTTCACCCGGTTCCCGGCCGTCGCAGCAGTTCGTGTCGCGGACGGCGGTGACACGCCGTTCCTGTCGCCTTTGTTTACACAGGGTGTCAGCTCCATGACCATTGGGCAAGGAATTGCGCTTCCGGAGGTGGAGAACCAGCCGTGCCCGTCCGTCCGCACCATCTCGCCGCCATGGCCGCCGCCATCGTCCAGACGGCGCCGCCGCCTGTTCCCCGGCGCACGGGCGGACCGGTGACCGTCCACTACGAGTCCGGCCACCGGCAGACGATCGGGATGGTGACCGCCCGCCGCCTCCGGTGCGACCAGGGCGGGGTCGTGGCCGTGGACACCGACGCGGGCACCGGGTACTCCCTGTACGCGGGGCCGTCCTGCCATCCGGCCCTGGTGCTGTGTTCGGAACGCGGCAGAATCGAATTCGATATTCCTGTTCGGGCCGGATCGATCCGGATCGAGGATTCTGCGAGCCATTCCGCTGCCCGGATTCGCCATGGATGCGTGTGATACGACCGTTTTTCTGCGGCGGCCTGTTCCACTGCCCGCGCGGTGATTCTCCGCCGGACCGGGGTCAACCGCCGACGATTTCGGCGAGCCGCTTCCACTGGGACGGGTCGGCCAGCGCCGATCCCACGGCCACCGCCCGGGCGCCGGCCGCCAGGTAGTCCGCGGCGTCGTGCGCCGAGACTCCCCCGGTCGCCACCAGGTTGGCCTCGGGGAACGGGCCGCGCATGGCGGCGAACCAGGCGGTCCCCAGCACGCTGGCCGGGAACGCCTTCAGCCACGTGACGCCGTGCCGCAGCGCCTGCTGGATCTCGCTGGGCGTCGCCACCCCGGGCAGGTGCGGCAGTCCCGCCGCGAGCGAGGCGGCCAGGACCTCCCCGTCGAAGCCGGGAGCCACGGTGAAGGCGGCCCCCGCCTCGGCGGCGGCGGCCACCCGGGCGGGCGTGGTCACCGTGCCCGCGCCCACCGGTCGGCCGCGGCTCCGGCCCGCCGCCACCGCCGCGCGCAGCGCGGGAAGCGCGTCGGGCGACTGGATGGGCACCTCGACCAGGTCGATGCCCAGGTCCCAGGCGCGGTTGGCCAGCTCGACGGTGGTCTGCTCGGACATGCCGCGCAGGATCGCCATGACCCGCTGACCGGCGAAGAGGTCGGTGAGGTCCACAGGCATCGGTCACGCTCCGGAGAAGTGGGGAGGGGACGGGAGGGGGAACAGCGCCGGGTCGGGCACGCGCAGGGCGGCCCAGTCGGCGTCGGACAGGGCGAGGAGGCGCTCGCGGGCCGGGCGCGGCGGCAGGGGCGCCAGGTCCGCGGTGCTCAGCAGGGTGGCGGCGGCCATGACGTGGCCCAGCCGCAGGCACTGTGCCGGGGCACGGCCGTCCAGCAGACCGGAGAGGAAGCCCGCGGCGAAGGCGTCGCCCGCGCCGACCGCCTCGACCACCTCGACCCGGGGAGCGGGTACGACCACCCGCTCCCCGCGCGCGTAGTGGACCGCGCCGACCCCCGCGTCCTTGACCACGAGGTGGGCCACGCCGTCCAGCAGTGCGCGGACGTCGTCGGCGGTGGCGGTGTGCCACAGCCGTTCGGCCTCGTCCCGGCCGACGAGGACCAGGTCGGCGGAGCGGGCCAGCTCCAGGAGCGGTTGCGCCGCCCTCGCGGCCGGCCACAGGGCGGCCCGGTGGTTGACGTCGAAGGAGACCAGCGGCGGCCCCGGGGCGCGTCCGGTGAGCAGCCTCCGGGTGAACGCGGCGCAGCCCGCCGACAGTGCCGGGGTGATCCCCGACAGGTGCAGCAGCCGCGCGGCCCGCAGTTCCGGCCGGTCGGCGAGTTCCGGGCCGATCGCGGAGGCGGCGGAGCCGTGCCGGTAGTAGTACACCGCGGTGCCGTCGGGAGCGGGGTCCTTGAGGTAGAGGCCGGTCGGGCGCCGCGGGTCGGTCTCCACCAGGGAGACGTCGACCCCGTAGCCGGTCAGCGTGCGGGTGACGATCCGCCCGAACGGATCGTCACCCACCCGGCCCACCCAGGCGACCCGGTGGCCCAGGGCGGCCAGTCCGCAGGCCACGTTGGACTCCGCGCCGCCGATCCGCGGCAGCAGCGGGGGCTGGTCGACCAGCGGGACCGCCGACGCCGGGGCGAGCTGGCCCATGGTCTCGCCGATGCAGATCGCGTCGTAGGAATCGGTTCCGGCCACCGTGCCGCCACCTCCGCACTGCTGCCCGCCACCCTAACGCCTCCGGCAGGCCCGGGGACGGCGGTGCGGAGCGCCCGCCGGGCCGCTCCGGGCGACTCGGCACGCGCTCGGGGCGGGGCGGCGGGCGCTGCGGATCAGGAGATCCGGCGCGCGGAGTGGAAGTGCTGGTCGTAGTAGCGGGACAGGTCGACGATCTGCACGTTCTTCCCCGGACGCGGGGCGTGGATCATCTTGTTGTCGCCGGCGTAGATGCCCACGTGGCTCGGGCCGGAGTAGAAGAAGACCAGGTCACCGGGGCGCAACTGGGAACGGGAGACCGGCGAGCCCTGGGTGACCTGGTCTGTCGTGGTGCGTTTCAGCGTTACTCCGGCCTGTCTGAAGGACCACTGCACAAGCCCGGAACAGTCGAAGGCGGACGGTCCGGCGGCCCCCCAGCGATAGGGGGCGCCGATCTTGCTCTCGGCGTGGCGCAGCGCCTTCACGCCGACGCCGCTGTCCTTGCCGCTCTTGCTCTTGCTGCCCTTGTCGTCCTTGCTCCCCTTGCTTTCCTTGCTGCTCTTGTCGGTGTCCTTGCTCCCCTTGCTGCCCTTGCCGTCCCGAGCCTGCTGCTCCTGAGCGGAGTCCGCTCCCGGGTCGACACGGTAGGGCGCACCCGTGACCGGAGTGGCGGTCGCGATGCTGACCGTGGCGGCCAGCGTCAACGCGGAGAAAGCCGTGGCGGCCCGCCCGATGATGCGGGGTGCCTTGCTGCGCTGTGACCGGCCGGGACCCTCGTTGCAGAACATGGTGTCTTCCCTCGATTTTCGGACAAAGGACCACAATCGTCGTGCGGAAGGGGATGACGCTGCCCACGGAAACACAAGGGCGCTCCGGCGGCGGATATAAAAACCGAATCGGCGTGTCTTGTCGAATCACTGACGGAAGGCGGCTCTGTGCGATCGGATCGGAAGTACCGGAGAGGGGAGGGGGGAGAGGGGCGCTGTGACGGGAAAGCACCTCTTCGACGGGTCGGGGAAGATTGGCCGGTTATCGGAGAAGCCCCTGCTGATATGTGCTTCAGACAACATCACGAGCAAGTCACAGCGTGGCTTAACGCGGAATTTATCCATCCGATCATCCCATGAATCGCCGCGGGCCGGGGGTGATCCGAATCTGTGATCAAACCCCCGGCCGAGGTGTCGATGGAGTAGTGGCGAAAAAAGTGCTCCCTGTGATTTATTGGTCGTTCCTTGACCCTGGGAAAACCGGTGGGTGCGAGAATTCCGGTAACCCGCGCAAAAGGATTTTCCGGAGCAGTGCGGGAGGAATCACCACACTGTCGCCGGGACCGGCGTCCGGGGCCCCGCCCCGTCCGCCGCGGCGGTCTCCCCGGAGCGGGGCGGGCGGCCCGCGACGCGGCGCCGACCCCGCTGGTATGGGGCTGATGTGGGGCATCGTCCGGCTTGCGACCGCTGTGGGCTACGATTCCGGAAGCCATGATTATCCGTGCGGCCGTCCGGTCTGACCTCGGTGCGATCCTGCGGCTCCTGCGCGACCTGGGGGAGGCGGCTCCCACGCAGAGCGGCACCGTTCGCATGTCCTCGGCCACCGTGCGGGCCTGGACCCGGATCGAGAACGACCCCGAGCGCACCGTCCTGGTGGCCGAACGGCGCGGACAGATCATCGGCACCCTCGACCTGATCGTGATCGCCAACCTCACCCACGACGCCCAGCCGTGGGCGGTGGTCGACAACATGGTGGTGGACGCGGCCTACCGGCGCACCGGGATCGGCCGGGCCCTGCTGGAGGAGGCGGTCAACCGCGCCGTGCAGGCCGGCTGCTACAAGATCGAGATGCTCGCCCACGAGAGCCAGAGCATCGCCCGGGAGTTCTGCCTGGCGATGGGCTTCAGCGCGTCCGCCGAGGGCTTCCGCCGCTACCTGTGAGGGGCGGCGTACGACGGTGAGGGGGCGGGACCGCTCCGGTCCCGCCCCCTCACCGCGTCACAGCGGTCCGTGTCACGAGGCGGTGGAGTCCTTGCTCCCCTGCTCGGTGGCCACGGGACGGCGGTAGATGCCGGTGAGACCGACGTTCGAGGGCGGAACCGGAACCGTGGCCTCGTCGTCGGTCGGCGCCGGACCCGAGTAGCGGAAGCCGTCCGGGCGTCCCGGAAGCGGACGCACCGGCTGCGACACCGGGTCGGCCTTCGGCTGCTCCTCGGGGTTCAGGTTGACCGTGGCCTCGTTGTCGGCCGGCGCCAGCCGGGTGGTGGCCTCGTCGTCCGGGGAGGAGGACGGCGCGGCCTTGGCCGCGGGGGCGGGGGCCTGCTTGGCCTCGGCGGGAGCAGCCTCGGCAGGAGCGGGCTTGGCGGGGGCGGGCTGGGCGGGTTTGGCCGGTTTCGCGGCCTCGGCCGACTTGGCGGCCTCGGACTTGCCCTCGAAGTCGGACCGCTTGAGACCGGCGTCCAGCACCCCGGCCTTGGCCTCGGCCTGGAGCAGCTCGGCGAGGGTGTCGCGCATGTCGTTGAGACGGCGCAGCGCCTCCCCGTGCGTCGCGGTCAGCCGCTTCAGCCGCCGGTCGGCGGTGTCGTGGATCTTGTTCGCGCGTGCCTCGGCCTCGCTCAGCTTGCGCTCCGCCTCCTTGGCGGCCTGGTCGCGCAACTGCTCGGCCTCCTTCTTGGCGGAGGTGAGCAGCTCCTTGGCCTCGTCGCGGGCGCCGTTGACGATCCGCTCCGCCTGCTCCTGGGCGCTCTTGACCTTGGCCTTGGCCTCCTCCTCGGCCGCGGCCCGGATCTCCTCCACCTCCTTGTCGACCTGGGCCCGCTTGTCCGCGGCCTCCTCCTCGGCGATGCGCAGGATGTTGGCCAGGCGCTCGCTGATCTGCTCGTGCTCCGGCTTGACCGCGGCCTTGGCCTTGGCCTCGGCGAGCTCGTGGCGCAACTGCTCCAGCTCGTCGTGCGCACGGGCCAGGCGCTCCTGGAGGTCACGGAGCTGGTTGTGGTTCCTGACGACGAAGTCGTCGACCTGACGCTTGTCGTATCCGCCCTTGCGGACCGTCGGGAAGGCGTCTTCGCGCAGCAGGTTCGGAAGTATCTCTGAGTGTTCGTTCATGTCCTTGGTCACCAGGTCGCAGTGATCGGGCGGGATGTGTTTTTACTCTCTGCCTATCATTCCCGTAACACCTCGGAGGCGAGGAGGGGGAATCCTCGTTCGCAGCGGGAGAACGCAGTAGCGCGAGCGGGGACGAACAGAGTGCGGTCTGTGGCGCCGGGCAAGTCGGTGTGCCCGGCGGTGGCGTGTCCGTACCGGCCCCGGCGTGCGGCGTCGGCACGGGCGCGGCCCCACCGCGTCGGTCAGAGGCCGCCACACTAAAGTATGGGCGATTGTGCCCCCGCGTGGACGGTATCGGTCATTTCCGCTCTCCGCACGCGATCCTCTGCCCGAGGAGGTCATATGCCCGACAGCGGTGTGGTACCGCATATCGGATCGGCCGATTTCGGCACGCCGGAGATCCATCCCGACGCCTGGATCGCGCCGGGCGCGGTGGTGGTGGGACGGGTCCGGATCGGCGCCCGCAGCAGCGTCTGGTACGGGTCGGTCCTGCGCGCCGACACCGAGGACATCGTCGTCGGGGAGCGCTGCAACATCCAGGACCTGTGCTGCCTGCACGCGGACCCCGGACAGCCCGCGGTCCTGGGGGACGGGGTGAGCCTCGGCCACAAGGCGATGGTGCACGGCGCGGTGGTCGAGGACGGCGCGCTGATCGGGATCAACGCCGTCGTCCTGGGCCGGGCGACGGTGGAGGCCGGAGCGCTCGTGGCCGCGGGCGCGCTGGTGCCGCCGGGTAAGCGGGTGCCCGCGGGGACGCTGTGGGCGGGAGTGCCCGGCAGGGTCGTCCGGGAGCTGACCGACGCCGAGCGGGAGAACCTGGTGGGGACCGCCGAGCGGTACATGGGGTACGCGGCGCAGCACCGCAGCGTCGAGTGGCGCTGACCCCGGCCGGGACGTCCCCGGCGGGACCGCGCACCGGCTCCGCCGCACGGGGAGGCAGGCGGCCGCCGCAACGAGGCCCCGGTCGGGCCGACAGCCGGGAACCGTCGGCCGCGCACGCACCGGCTGGGGCGACGAACCGGGCGATCATCCCGAACAACTCTTTCGGTCACATATGAGTTTCACAGAGTGACCGCATTGACGGGCGGAAAGGCCGCGGCCGGCGTTTCGACCGCGGCCCGGGAGCGGTGGGCTCGGGCCTTTCTGCCGTGCCTCTCCTTTTCCGGAGTTCCGGCCGCGGTTTCCGAGACGATCCGGGGCTTTCCCGGCGGTGCCCGCCGGGGACCCGTCCTTCCCGGCCCCGGTCGGGCGTCCGGTTGTCCCGCCGGAGGCCCAGCCGGAAGGCGGCCCGTGCTGCGCGGTCCGCGGGGCGCGCGAGCGCGGTGCCGACTCCGGTCGCGCGGAGGCCGCCCGATGACGCCGAACGCGGTCGGCGCGCCCGGCCGCGGATGCCCCGCCCCGGCCCGCCTGCGGCACCCCGGGAACGGGAATCCCGAACGTGCGCTTTGAGCTCGGGAGGGGCGGAGGATATGGCGTCCCCCATAATTCGCCCTCCTCTTCCTCCGCGTCGGCATTCGCGTTGTTCTGGGCGCTGGAAGGGTGCGGCCGACGGTATTGGCAATGGCCTTCCGGATTGATTCCGGACAAGTCCTGCCGCGCACCGGTGACGTCCAGAAGGGGTCCGGGAAATTCATTGCCCACTATTCTCAAGAATTTTACCTTCCGGATTCGGTGCGCCGGTAAAGAAAACCCGGCGGCCGTTTGCGGCAGAGCGGGGCGGGTGGGGCCGGGACCGTGTCCAAGGAGCCGCTGCGGCCTGCGGTTGCGCCACCCCGGAGACCTGGTTCTCCCCTGGTGACAGGGGTGGTCGAGGGCGGCTGCCGCGTGGCCGTCCGGCGCGGTGCGCATGCCGGGGGAGCGCGGGTCCCGCGCCGCGCCCGCCGCGGCGAAGCGTGGGCGCACGCGACCGCACCGGCGGGGAGAGGACCGGGACAGGCTCCTTCACGCACTGTTGTCGACGCAGGTCACAACTGTTCTTCCAGGTTTCCTCATTATCTTTCTCCGGGTGCTCCGATCGGAGACGAAAGCCGGAATGAGCCAGCTCGTACGGTCACCGGAAACGAGGAATCCGTGGCATTGGAGAACTAGCTCTACGGGCGGTCGGAAAATGGTCCCTATGGGTCATGCCGAGGATGACTACTGTCACGTAACCTTGGGCGGGACAGTGGTGGAGACCCGTCGCCGGGAGGACCGGGAGTCGGATGGGAGGTGGCACGGGTGGACGATCCCCACGTGTACCTCCACGACGCCGTGGCCCTGGCCGAGATCGACCTGTACACCGACGTCCTGGCGGCGGTGAGCGAGGCCGACGCGCCGCTCACCACCGAGGAGCTCGACCGGGTGCTGGGCCTGCTCCCGCCCGCGGCCGTCCCGTCCCGACCGGTGTCCTGTGCGCGGTCGGCCCGCCCCGGCGCTCCCGGGCTGCCGGTCTGAACCGCCCGGCGCCGCGGGCGAGGATGGGTGGCATGACTTTCTCAGCGGAGCTCGACCGGGTGCGCGAGCTGTTCGACGCCGAGGACTACCCGGCGGCGGTCGACGCTCTGGAGGCGCTGCTGCCGAAGCTGGCGAAGACCTTCGGCGAGGACCACGAGGACGTGCTGCACGCTCGGGTGGTGCTGGCACAGGCGTACAACAGCGTGGGCGAGCCGGAACGGGCGCTGGAACTGGCCCGGGGGGTGCTCTCCGACATCGAGCGGCACCTCGGCGCGGACCATCCGCTGTGCGCCCGGGCGCAGATGGTGATCGGCCGGGGGATGGACCTCCTCGACCGGCCCGAGCAGGCCGAGGAGTGGTACCGGCGCGCCGCCGGAGAGGACCCGGTCGCCATGGTCGACCTCGGGCTGCACCGCTACCGGGCGGGCGACCGGGAGGAGGCGGCGGCCTGGTGGCTGCGCGCCGCCCGGGCCGGGGACGACAGCGCGATGGGCTACCTCGGCCACCTCTACCGGCGCGAGGGGAACACGGGGCGGGCGGAGGCGTGGTACCGCAGGGGCGCCGTCCGGGGCAACGCCGACGCGATGAACGGCCTCGGCCTCCTCCTCTTCACCACGGGGGAGACCGAGGAGGCCGAGGCCTGGTTCTTCCGGGCGGCGGACCGGGGAAACGTCTCCGCCATGGTCAACCTGGGCCTGCTGCACCGGCACGTGGGCCAGTGGGACGAGGCGGAGCGGTGGTTCCGCAGGGCGGCCGGGAAGGGCGACGCCGACGCGCTGATCAACCTGGGCCTGCTGCGCCAGCAGGCGGGCGACCTGGACGAGGCGGAGCGGTGGTACCGGGAGGCGGCCGGGAAGGGCGACGCCGACGCCATGGTCAACCTGGCGCTGCTGCTGGCGGAGGGGAGACCCGCCGAGGCGGAGTCCTGGCTGCGCCGGGCCGCCGAGGCGGGCCACCCGGACGCCTGGGACCACCTGGAGCACCTCGCGGAACGTCCCGACCTGTAGCGGACGCCCGGAACACGGCGGGGGCCGCGGTGCCGGGGCGGGTCACCCCGGGCACCGCGGCCCCCGTCCGGTTGTGCCGGACGCCGGTGGGCGGCGAGAGGGTCAGACCGTCTCCTTGGCCTGCTCCCCTCCCTTCTTCGCCGACTGGAGCAGGAGCTGGGCGACGTCCATGACCTCGACGGACTCGGGGGCCTCCTGCTTCGACTTCTTCTCGTTGACCGCGTCGCTCACCATGACCTGGCAGAACGGGCAGCCGGTGGCGATGAGGTCCGGCTTGGTGGCCAGCGCCTCCTCGACGCGCTCGACGTTGATGCGCTTGCCGATGCGCTCCTCCATCCACATGCGCGCGCCGCCCGCGCCGCAGCAGAAGCTGCGCTCCCGGTTGCGCGGCATCTCGGCCTTGGTCACCCCGGGCACGCCGGTGATCAGCTCACGCGGCGGCTCGTAGACCTTGTTGTGGCGGCCCAGGAAGCACGGGTCGTGGTAGGTGACGTTCTTGTCCACCCGCTCGATCGGGGCGAGGCGGCCCTCCTTGACCAGTTGGGCGAGCAGCTTGGTGTGGTGCACCACCTCGTAGTTGCCGCCGAGGGCGGGGTACTCGTTGCCGAGCGTGTTGAAGCAGTGCGGGCAGGTGACGACGATCTTGGTCGCGCCGACCTCGTTGAGCGTCTCGATGTTCTGCTGGGCGAGCATCTGGAAGACGAACTCCATGCCCAGGCGGCGCGCCGAGTCGCCGGTGCACATCTCCATGCCGCCGAGCACCGCGTACTTGACGCCCGCGATGTGCAGCAGCTCCGCGACCGCCTTGGTGGTCTTCTTCGCCCGGTCCTCCAGCGCGCCCGCGCAGCCCACCCAGAACAGGTACTCGGTGCCCTCGGGCAGCTTGTCCTCGACGACGGGGACCTCGAAGTCGACCTCGGAGATCCAGTCCATGCGCTTGGACTCGCTCATCCCCCACGGGTTGCCCTTGTTCTCCAGGTTCTTGAGCAGGGTGTTGGCCTCGGAGGGGAAGCTGGACTCGATCATGACCTGGTAGCGGCGCATGTCGAGGATGTGGTCGATGTGCTCGATGTCCACCGGGCACTGCTCGACGCAGGCGCCGCAGTTGGTGCAGGACCACAGCACGTCGGGGTGGATGACGCCGTTCTCCTCCTCGGTGCCCACCAGCGGGCGGCTGAGCAGGGCCAGCACGTCCTCGTGGACGTCCGGGGTCTCCTCGGTGATCCCCTGCATCAGGTACGGGGCCTTGGCGTAGGCGTGCTCCCGCAGGTCCATGACCAGCTTCTTGGGGGACAGCGGCTTGCCGGTGTTCCAGGCCGGGCACTGCGACTGGCAGCGGCCGCACTCGGTGCAGGTGGTGAAGTCGAGCAGGCCCTTCCAGGTGAAGTCCTCGATCTTGCCGACGCCGAAGGGGTCCTCGTCGGGGTCGGCCTCTTCGAAGTCCAGCGGCTCGCCGTCCTTGTCGAGCATCTGCTTGGCCGGGCCGAGCGCGGCCGAGCCGTCGGCGTTGCGCTTGAAGTAGATGTTGACCGGCGCGGTGAAGCGGTGCCAGGCCACGCCCATGGTCAGGAACACGCCGATGGCGATGAAGAACAGCCAGGAGATGACCAGCTTGAAGGCCGCCACGGAGGCGAGCAAGGGCTCGCTGGCCGGCAGGACCGCGCCGAACGCGTGCGAGACCGGGGTGGCCCACACCGGGAACGGGAACTCGCCGAGGGCGACCTTGACGCCGCGGATCACGAAGATCGCGACCAGCAGGGCGATGATGTAGGCCTCGACGTAGTAGGCCGTCCAGTGCCGGGAGTTGGCGAACTTGGACCTGCGTCCCAGGACGCGCGGCCCGCGCAACTGGCGGTAGATCGTCAGGCCGACGATCCCGACCAGGCTCAGGGTGGCGATGACCTCGATGAACAGGCCGTAGACCGTCCAGTCGTGGATGAGCGGCAGGTGGAAGTGCGGGTCCCACACCTCGCCGTGCGCTTCGGCCACCGTGAACACCAGGGCCGGGAACGACACCATGATGAACCAGTGGGCGATGCCGATCCAGCGCCACTTGAGCATGCGCGTGTGACCGACGGTCTCGATCAGTGTGTTCGTGATGCGGCGCCCGAAGTCTGCCTTCCGAGCGGCTTCCACCGGACGGCCGACGCCCAGGACGCGGACCATGCGGCTGATGCCGTAGGCCCACACGGCGACTCCGACCACGGCGAAGGCGGTCGTGATGATCCCCAGTATCAGGTAGAGCATCGCCCGCGGCCTCCCAACGTGATGTCGTGTCCTGGTGTGCGGCACACCAGGGGTCCACCCAATGTTACTAGCGAGTAATACCCGACGGGTCAATGCTCCGCCGGCCCCGCCGCTGACCGACTGGGCGGGATGGCTGGTTGTCAAGGTTAGTGAAGAGGGTGTGCGCCCTTTTCAGGTGGGTAGCCGGTCTGTGGTGCGAAGCGGGCGGCTCCGGCGGCGACCTCGGGGTCTCCCCCGAGGGCCGGCTCCAGGCTTCCCCTGGGATGTCCCCGGAACCGGCGGGGCGCACGAAAGAAGTCCCGGTCGCGGGGAACAACACGGGGCGCCTCCTGCGTTGTCATGGGTGCGAAAGAAACTTGAGTCTGATCGACTCAACTGATTTGACAGTGAGTCTGGGGCGAAGCAATATTGCGTTAGACAGACTCAACTTTGACGGAGGAAGCACTCATGGGACGTGCGGTCGGTATCGACCTGGGAACAACGAACTCGGTCGTTGCAGTACTGGAGGGCGGCGAGCCCACGGTCATCGCCAACGCCGAAGGCGCCCGGACCACCCCGTCCGTCGTGGCCTTCGCGAAGAACGGCGAGGTGCTCGTCGGTGAGGTCGCCAAGCGTCAGGCGGTCACCAACGTCGAGCGGACCATCCGCTCGGTCAAGCGCCACATGGGCACCGACTGGAAGACCCACATCGACGGCAAGGACTTCAACCCGCAGCAGATCAGCGCCTTCGTGCTCCAGAAGCTGAAGCGCGACGCCGAGGCCTACCTCGGCGAGGAGGTCACCGACGCGGTCATCACCGTCCCGGCCTACTTCAGCGACGCCGAGCGGCAGGCCACCAAGGACGCGGGCAAGATCGCCGGCCTCAACGTCCTGCGCATCATCAACGAGCCCACCTCCGCCGCGCTCGCCTACCACCTGGAGAAGGAGGGCGAGGCCACCATCCTCGTCTTCGACCTGGGCGGCGGTACCTTCGACGTCTCGCTGCTGGACGTCGGTGACGGCGTGGTCGAGGTCAAGGCCACCCACGGCGACAACCACCTCGGCGGCGACGACTGGGACCAGGCCATCGTGGACTGGCTGGTCGAGCGGTTCAAGAACAGCAACGGCGTCGACCTGTCCAAGGACAAGATGGCGTTGCAGCGGCTGCGCGAGGCCGCGGAGAAGGCCAAGATCGAGCTGTCCAGCTCCACCGAGACCTCGATCAACCTGCCCTACATCACCGCCTCGTCCGAGGGCCCGCTGCACCTGGACGAGAAGCTCACCCGCGCCGAGTTCCAGCGGCTCACCGCCGACCTGCTGGAGCGCACCAAGGCCCCGTTCCACCAGGTCATCCGGGACGCCGGGATCGACGTCAGCAAGATCGACCACGTGGTGCTGGTGGGCGGCTCCACCCGCATGCCCGCCGTGGTCGACCTGGTCCGCGAGCTGACCGGCGGCAAGGAGCCCAACAAGGGCGTCAACCCCGACGAGGTCGTCGCGGTCGGCGCGGCCCTTCAGGCCGGTGTGCTCAAGGGCGACGTCAAGGACGTGCTGCTGCTCGACGTGACCCCGCTGTCGCTGGGCATCGAGACCAAGGGCGGCGTGTTCACCAAGCTCATCGAGCGCAACACGGCCATCCCGACCAAGCGCTCCGAGATCTTCACCACGGCCGAGGACAACCAGCCGTCGGTGCAGATCCAGGTCTACCAGGGCGAGCGCGAGATCGCCCAGTACAACAAGAAGCTGGGCGTCTTCGACCTGACCGGCCTGCCCCCGGCGCCGCGCGGCGTGCCGCAGATCGAGGTCACCTTCGACATCGACGCCAACGGCATCGTCAACGTCACCGCCAAGGACCTCGGCACCGGCAAGGAGCAGTCCGTCACCATCTCCGGCGGCTCCGCTCTGCCCAAGGAGGACATCGATCGGATGATCCGCGAGGCCGAGCAGTACGCCGAGCAGGACCGCAAGCGCCGCGAGGAAGCCGAGATCCGCAACAACGCCGAGTCGCTGGTCTACCAGACCGAGAAGGTCATCTCCGACAACGAGGACAAGATCCCCGCGGACGTCAAGAACGAGACCCAGGAGGCCCTGGCCGGCCTGAAGAAGGCGCTGGAGGGCAGCGACATCGAGGCCATCCGCAGCGCCAGCGAGAAGGTCGCCCTGGCCAGCCAGAAGATCGGTTCCGCGATCTACAGCCAGAGCCAGCAGGCCTCCGGTGCCGGCGCCTCCGGCAGCCAGGGCTCCGACGACGCCGACGTGGTGGACGCCGAGATCGTCGACGAGGAGACCAAGCGCGAAGGCAACGCCTGAGACCCAACTCTGGATGAGGAGGCGTAACTAAATGGCGGTGCCGGAGAACGAGCACAGCACAGAGCAGGAGGGGCCGGTGATCCGCGACAACCGGCGCATCGACCCCGAGACCGGCGAGCCGCGCGTCCCGGAGGAGACGACCGAGTCGCCCTCCTCGGACGCCGAAGCGCAGGCGACCGAGTCCGCCGCGGCGGAGACGCCCGCGGCGGACGAGGAGGAGTTGAACAGGCTGCGGCAGGAGGTCGCCGAACGCACCGACGACCTCAAGCGGTTGCAGGCCGAGTACGTCAACTACCGCAAGCGGGTCGAACGCGACCGGGCTGCGGTGCGCGAGCAGGCCCTCGCCCAGGTCCTCAGCGAACTGCTGCCGATCCTGGACGACATCGGCCGCGCCCGCGTCCACGACGAACTGGTCGGCGGCTTCAAGTCGGTGGGCGAGGCGCTGGAGTCCCTGGTCGCCCGGATGGGGCTGAAGAAGTACGGGGAGAAGGGCGACGAGTTCGACCCCTCCGTGCACGAGGCCCTGACCATGGTGCCCTCCGCCGACGTGACCGTCCCGACCGTCATCGAGGTGTTCCAGCCGGGGTACCTCATGGGCGAGCGGGTGGTCCGCCCGGCCCGCGTGGTCGTGGCCGGTCCCACCGAACAGGACGCGGGGGCCTCCGCGGAGGAGCCCGCGTCCGCCGAAGCGGACGGCACGGCCGAGGAGGCCGCGCCCGCGGAGGCGAGCGGGACCTCCGAGGAGGCCGCGGAGTCCTCGGAGTCCTCCGACCGTCCCGAAGGGGACAGCAACACCGCGAGCGAGTAGCGCGCGAAGCGGGAAGGCGTGTCCCGGGCCGCGGCCCGGGACACGCGGCCCATTCACCACCTGAGCACGGAGCGGGAGAAGCAGACGTCGATGAGCACCAAGGACTACCTGGAGAAGGACTACTACAAGGTCCTCGGAGTCTCAAAGACGGCCACCGCGGACGAGATCCGGAGCTCCTACCGCAAGCTCGCGCGCAAGTACCACCCCGACGCCAACAAGGGCGACCGTGAGGCCGAGAGCCGGTTCAAGGAGATCTCCGAGGCCTACAGCGTCCTGTCGGACGAGAAGCGCCGCAAGGAGTACGACGAGGCCCGGTCGCTGTTCGGCGGCGCCTACCGTCCCGGCGGGGGCGGCGTCGGCGACTTCAACCTGGGCGACCTGTTCGGCCAGACCGCGGCCAGCGGCGGCGAGCGGCTCACCGACCTGTTCGGCGGGCTGTTCGGCGGACGCGGCCGGTCCAGCCAGGCCCGACGCGGCGCCGACCTGGAGACCGAGACCACCCTCAGCTTCACCGAGGCGGCCAACGGCACCACCACGAGCTTCAAACTGACCACCACGACCTCCTGCCCCACCTGCCGGGGCACCGGAGCCAGGCCGGGCACCACCCCCCGGGTCTGCCCCAAGTGCGCGGGGACCGGCCACGAGAGCACCAACCTCGGCGGCTTCTCCCTGTCCGAACCGTGCAGCCTGTGCAAGGGACGGGGCTTCCTCGCCGACGACCCGTGCGCCACCTGCAGCGGCTCCGGGAACGTGAAGAGCACCCGCACCGTGCAGGCCCGCATCCCTCCGGGGGTGGCCGACGGCCAGAAGATCCGGCTGCGGGGCAAGGGCGAACCGGGCGAACGCGGCGGCCCCGCCGGCGACCTGCTGGTGACGGTCCGGGTCAAACCCCACCCCGTGTTCGGCCGGTCCGGCGACAACCTCACCGTCACCGTCCCGGTGACCTTCCCCGAGGCGGTGCTCGGTGCGGAGGTGCGCGTACCCACCCTGAGCGGGCTCCCGGTCACGGTGAAGATCCCGCCGGGTACCCGCAACGGCCGTGTGCTGCGCGTCCGGGGCAAAGGCGCCACCCGGCGCGACGGCACCACCGGAGACCTGCTGGTGACCGTCGAGGTGGCGGTGCCGCAGAATCTCAACAGCGAGGCGCGGGAGGCACTGGAGCGGTTCCGGGCCGCCACAGCCGACCACAACCCGCGCGCCGACCTGGAAGCCCGGGCTAAGGGGGCGTGAGAACCATGAACAACGCGCTCGGCGACGACACTCCCGTCTACGTGATCTCGGTCGCAGCGGAACTGTCGGGACTCCACCCGCAGACCCTGCGCCAGTACGACCGGCTCGGACTGGTGAGCCCGGGACGTACGGCGGGCCGCGGTCGGCGCTACTCGATGCGCGACATCCAGATGCTGCGCGAAGTGCAGCGCCTGTCCCAGGAAGAGGGCATCAACCTCGCCGGGATCAAGCGGATCCTGGAGTTGCAGCGCGAGGTGGCCGAACTGCGCGAGCACATCTTCCACCTGCACAACGAACTGAACGCGGCGCGGTCCGCCGCGGCCCGGCGCGCCGGCAGCACCCGGTCCTCCGGGGGCGGCGGCGAGCTCCTCCCGGTCCACCGCACCCGCGTCACCATCTTCAACCGCACCACGACCCAGCCTCCCGAGACGCAGTAGCAGCCCCGGGCCGCCCCGGCCCCGGGCTCCTTCGGGCCTCCGGCGGGTCAGCGCATACGTCTCACCTGTTCTGTGCCTTGAAGGGGGCGGCAAACCATGGATTACAAGCTCACCAAGAAGAGCCAGGAGGCACTGTCGGCGGCGATCCGGAGGGCCACGGCGGACGGGAGCCCGCAGGTCGAGCCGGTTCACCTGCTCTCCGCTCTGCTCGGCCAGGCCGAGGGGGTGGTGCGTCCTCTGCTCAGGGAGGTGGGAGCCGATCCCGGAAGACTCTCCGCCCGGGTGGAGGAGGCGATCGCCGCCCTCCCCCGGGCCGCGGGAGCCACGGTCAACGCGCCGGCGAGTTCCCGGCCGCTCATCGTCTCGCTCAACACCGCGGCGCAGCGCGCCCGCCAACTGGAGGACGAGTACGTCTCCACCGAGCACCTGCTGGTCGGGCTGGCCACCGACGGCGGCACGGCCGCGACCCTGCTGCGGGAGGCGGGAGCCACCCCCGACGCGCTGCTGGACGCCTTCGAGCGGGTGCGCGGCAGCGCCCGCGTCACCTCGGAGACCCCCGAGGACACCTACCAGGCGCTGGAGAAGTACGGGGTCGACCTCACCCGGCGCGCCCGCGACGGCGAACTGGACCCGGTGATCGGCCGCGACGCGGAGATCCGCCGGGTGGTGCAGGTGCTGTCGCGGCGCACCAAGAACAACCCGGTGCTCATCGGCGAGCCCGGGGTGGGCAAGACCGCGGTCGTGGAGGGCCTGGCCCAGCGCATCGTCGCCGGGGACGTCCCCGAGTCGCTGCGCGACAAGCGGCTCATCTCGCTGGACCTGCCCGCGATGGTGGCCGGGGCGAAGTACCGGGGCGAGTTCGAGGAGCGGCTCAAGGCCGTCCTCAACGAGATCAAGCAGAGCAACGGCCAGATCATCACGTTCATCGACGAGCTGCACACCGTGGTCGGCGCCGGCGCGGCCGAGGGCGCGATGGACGCGGGCAACATGCTCAAGCCGATGCTGGCCCGCGGCGAGTTGCGCATGGTCGGCGCGACCACCCTCGACGAGTACCGCGAGCGCATCGAGAAGGACCCGGCGCTGGAGCGGCGGTTCCAGCAGGTGCTGGTCGGCGAGCCGTCGGCGGCCGACACCATCGCCATCCTGCGCGGCCTGAAGGGCCGCTACGAGGCGCACCACAAGGTGCAGATCGCCGACTCGGCGCTGGTGGCGGCGGCGACCCTCTCCGACCGCTACATCACCGCCCGCTTCCTCCCGGACAAGGCCATCGACCTGATCGACGAGGCTGCGTCGCGGCTGCGCATGGAGATCGACTCCCGGCCGGTGGAGATCGACGAGCTGCAACGCGCCGTGGACCGCCTCAAGATGGAGGAGATGGCGCTGAGCAAGGAGTCCGACACCGCCTCCCGGCAGCGGCTGGAGCGGCTGCGCGCCGACCTCGCCGACAAGCAGGAGCAGCTCGACGCGCTGGTCGCCCGCTGGGAGCAGGAGAAGGCCGGGCTCAACCGGGTCGGCGAGCTCAAGGAGCGGCTGGACGAACTGCGCGGCCAGGCCGAACGCGCCCAGCGCGACGGCGACTTCGAGGAGGCGTCCCGGCTGATGTACGGGGAGATCCCGCAACTGGAGCGGCAGTTGGCGGAGGCCGCCTCCGAGGAGAACTCGGCCGAGCGGCAGGCCACCATGGTCAAGGAGGAGGTCGGCGCCGACGACGTGGCCGACGTGGTGTCGTCGTGGACCGGCATCCCCGTGGGGCGGCTGCTGGAGGGCGAGACCGCCAAGCTGCTGCGCATGGAGGAGGAGCTGGGCAAGCGCCTGGTCGGCCAGCGGCGCGCGGTGGCCGCGGTCTCCGACGCGGTGCGCCGGGCGCGCGCCGGGATCTCCGACCCCGACCGGCCCACCGGGTCCTTCCTGTTCCTCGGCCCCACGGGCGTGGGCAAGACGGAGCTGGCCAAGGCGCTGGCGGAGTTCCTGTTCGACGACGAGCGCGCGATCGTGCGCCTCGACATGAGCGAGTACTCCGAGAAGCACTCGGTGGCCCGCCTGGTCGGCGCGCCCCCCGGCTACGTCGGCTACGAGGAGGGCGGCCAGCTCACCGAGGCGGTGCGGCGCCGCCCCTACACGGTGGTGCTGCTGGACGAGGTGGAGAAGGCGCACATCGAGGTCTTCGACACCCTGCTCCAGGTCCTCGACGACGGCCGGCTCACCGACGGCCAGGGCCGCCACGTGGACTTCCGCAACACCATCCTCATCCTCACCTCCAACCTGGGCTCGCAGTTCCTGGTGGATCCGGCGCTGGACGACTCCCAGCGGCACGACCGGGTCATGCAGGTGGTGCGCAGCACCTTCAAGCCGGAGTTCCTCAACCGGCTGGACGACGTGATCGTGTTCGACGCGCTGTCCACCGACGAGCTGACCAAGATCGTCGACCTCCAGGTGGACCGCCTGGCCCGGCGGCTGGCGGACCGGCGGCTGAAGCTGGACGTCACCCCGGCGGCCCGCGAGTGGCTGGCGCTGACCGGCTACGACCCGGTCTACGGCGCCCGTCCGCTGCGGCGGCTGGTGCAGACCGCCATCGGCGACCCGCTGGCCCGCGAACTGCTGTCGGGAGAGCTCGTCGAGGGCGACACCGTCCGCGTGGACCTGGACGAGTCCAAGGACGCGCTGTCGGTGGGCCGGGCGGAAGGCGTCGTGCCCGCCGCGTGAGGTGCGGCTGTGCGGGGGCGGCGGCGTGCGGACGCCGCCGCCCCCTTCCGGATGCCGCGCGTCACGCCGGCGCCCGCTCCGCGCTCCGTCGGCGGTGCGCACCCTCCCGGGGCGGGGCCGAGCCGTCCGGGAGGTTTCCTGCCGCCCCGCGGGGGAGGAGGACAATGGCTTTCAGGCGCTTCGGCTGGGAGGAGCAGGCATGCGTGCGAGGGTGCCGCGCCGGGACGACGACACGCCTCGGCGTCACCACCACGAGTTCACCAACGTCGTGCTGCGCGCGATCACGTGCCAACTCGGCCCCCGGTTCTTCACCCTGGCCCGCGAGAAGCAGCTCGCCGAGGGGCTGCTCGGCGCGTGGGAGCGCACCGGAGCCGCGCTGCCCGAGGAGCAGCGGCTGCCGTCCGCCGGGCTGACCACCCTCTTCACCGTCCGCGGCTCGCTGGAGGCCGCCGTGGTGGTGCTGCCCCAGCCGATGCGGTCCAAAGAGGCGTACCTGGTGTGCGGGACCCGCAGCGACGACCCGTTCCTCGGCCCCGGCGACCCGGACTTCTACGTCCTGGAGGCCGACCGCACGTTCCGCGGCACCACCACCGAGCGCCGGACCCGGCTGGTCCGCTGGACCCGCGACGGGCGCAGCCTCGACCTGGGGGAGGGGCCGCTGCCCGAGGTCGGCGCGATGGTGGACGCGATCATCCGGGTGATGGCCATCGGGTCATGAGGGTGTCACTCCGGCGCACTGGCACCGGACTTCTACTGGGTAGTAACATTATTTTGTTACCAGTCAGTAGATCGCTGTGTGGGAACAGCGGCAGTGACACAGCGGAGCGCGGGCATGACGCACTACAAGAGCAACCTCCGGGACCTCGAGTTCAATCTGTTCGAGGTGTTCAACCGCCAGGAGGTCATGGGCTCGGGTCCCTTCGAGGACCTCGACGAGGACACCGCCCGTGACATCCTGGCCGAGGTCAACCGGCTGGCCAGCGGAGTGCTGGCGGAGTCCTTCGCGGACGCCGACCGCAACCCCCCGGTCTTCGACCCCGAGACCAACTCGGTGAAGATCCCCGAGAGCTTCAAGAAGTCCTACCGGGCTTACATGGACGCCGAGTGGTACCGCCTCGACCTGCCCCCGGAACTGGGCGGCACCGGTGCTCCCCGCTCCCTGGTGTGGGCCGTGGCCGAGATGATCCTCGGCGCCAACCCCGCCGTGCACATGTACTCCGCGGGCCCCGGCTTCGCCAACGTCCTCTGGCAGGAGGGCAACGAGGAGCAGAAGAAGTTCGCCAAGCTGGCCATCGAGCGCGGCTGGGGCGCCACCATGGTCCTCACCGAGCCCGACGCGGGCTCCGACGTGGGCGCCGGCCGCACCAAGGCGATCAAGCAGGACGACGGCACCTGGCACATCGAGGGCGTCAAGCGCTTCATCACCTCGGCCGAGCACGACATGGCCGAGAACATCTTCCACCTCGTGCTCGCCCGCCCCGAGGGCCACGGCCCCGGCACCAAGGGCCTCTCGCTGTTCCTGGTGCCCAAGTACCTGGTCAACGAGGACGGCTCGCTCGGGGAGCGCAACGGCGTCTACGTCACCAACGTCGAGCACAAGATGGGCCTGAAGGTCTCCACCACCTGCGAGCTGACCTTCGGCGCCAAGCACCCGGCCGTCGGCTACCTCGTCGGCGACAAGCACGACGGCATCCGGCAGATGTTCCTCATCATCGAGTACGCCCGGATGATGGTCGGCACCAAGGCCATCGCCACCCTGTCCACCGGCTACCTCAACGCGCTCGCCTACGCCAAGGAGCGCGTCCAGGGCCCCGACCTCACCCGGCAGACCGACAAGACCGCCCCCCGGGTCACCATCACCCACCACCCGGACGTGCGCCGCAGCCTGATGATGCAGAAGGCCTACGCCGAGGCGCTGCGCGCGCTGGTCATCTACACCGCCACCCAGCAGGACGCGGTGCAGATCGCCACCGCCAACGGACAGGACGCCTCCGAGTACGAGGCCATGAACGACCTGCTGCTGCCGCTGGTCAAGGGCGTGGGCTCGGAGCGCTCCTACGCGCTGCTGGCCGAGTCCCTGCAGGTCCTCGGCGGCTCCGGCTACCTCCAGGACTACCCGATCGAGCAGTACATCCGGGACTCCAAGATCGACACCCTCTACGAGGGCACCACCGCCATCCAGGGCATGGACCTGTTCTTCCGCAAGATCGTGAAGAACAACGGCCAGGCGCTGGGCAAGCTCATGGGCGAGATCCAGGCGTTCGCCAAGAGCGACGCGGGCAACGGCCGGCTCAAGAACGAGCGGGCGCTGCTCGCCGAGGCCGCCGTCGACGTCCAGGCGATCGTGGAGGCCATGGTCGGCGACGCCATGCGGTCCATGGAGGAGCCCCGCGAGATCTACAAGGTGGGCCTCAACACCACCCGCCTGCTGCTCGCCCTGGGCGACCTGGTGCTGGGCTGGCTGCTGCTGCGCCAGGCCGAGGTCGCGCTGTCCCGTCTCGACAGCGCGAGCGAGGCCGACCGGGACTTCTACACCGGCAAGATCGCCGCCGCGAAGTTCTTCGCCGACCAGGTCCTGCCGCGGCTGTCCGTGGAGCGCAAGATCGCCGAGCGCACCACGCTGGACCTGATGGACCTGCCCGAGTCCGCGTTCTGACCCGCCCTCTCCCGGCGGCACGGCCGACCGGGAGGGCGCCGCACGAACGACGAGGCGGGGGCCGCACGGCCCCCGCCTCCGCTATTCCTCCGGCGGCGTCGGCGTGCTGCGCAACTGGCTCGACGGGAGGCGCAGCGGCCCGCTCCGGCGCGGCCTGAGCACCATGGGGCGGCGCCGGATCACCGGCTCGGGGCCCGGCGGCACGGTGTCCTCCTCGTCGTCCCCGTCGTCGGCTCCGGCCCCGTCGGAGGCGGAGCCGGACGCGGCCTGCGGGGCGGCCGGTTCGGGCACGGCCGGGTGCGCCTCGTCCCCGGCCGGGTCGTCGGCGAGCACGGGGTCGCCCACCCACCCCTCCTCCGGGTCGTCGACGCTCTCCCAGTCCTCGTCGTCGACTCCGGTGCGCTCCGACTCCGCGGGGGCGGTCTCCACGGGCCGACCGTCCCCGTCGGACCGCGACCGGTCGCGGACACCGGCGGCCTGCCGGATCGCACTGCCCTCCCGGGAGGGGACGCGCTTGGGCAGCGCGCCGCCCTCGGCCGTGGAGGAGGCCGCCTCGGACGCGGGCGCGGCCTCCGTCTCCTCCGTCTCCTCCGGGACGCGGGACCGCCCTGCCGGTTCGGCCCGGAAGAAGCTGTCGAACAGGTCCGGCACGGCCGGCTCCGCAGCGGCCGCCGCAGGGTCGACCGCGGGCTCCGGCGCGGGGAACGGCGTGGTGTCCGCCACCGGATCGGGCAGCGGAGAGCGCGCCGGAACCGGTTCCGGCGCCACGGAGGCGCGCCTGGGAAGCGGGTCCACGGGAGCGGCGGCGGCCGGAACACGCACCGCTTCGGTGTCCTCCCCGTCCTCGTCCGGCTCCGGCGCGTCCGGCCCGGGCTCGTCGGCCTCCCCGGCGGGCTGCTGCGGCTCGGCGGGACGCTCCCCCCGGACCTGCGCCACGATCCACAGGGTCAGCCGGAACGAGATGAGCAGCGCGACCCACGGCGCGATCGCGACCACGAGCGTCGCCACCCACTCCAGCAGCTCGTAGCGGAACGAGCGCAGGGCGCTGGCCGCGGCCGCCGCCAGGATCATCGCCAGCACCAGCAGGTCCACCCAGAGCCGGCGCCGCCGCGGGGCCTCGCGCAGCAGGTAGGTGGTCCAGAAGGCCATCAGCAGCAGCAGGGTGAACAGCCCGGGGTACAGGTGCGCGGTCCACCCGGCCGCGCCGCCGCGCACGGCGATCTGGTAGATGCCGTTGTAGGACAGCAGGACGGCGCAGGACGCGATCACGGCCACGCCGAGCACGGCCATCACGATGACAGCCGCGCGTGAGGACCCGCCCGCCGCGCTCCGCGGGGGAGGCGTACGGCGAGGGGGCCGGGAGGAACGGGAGGATTGTGCTGCCATCGTGCGCAGGCTAACCCAAAACGCCTGCTCGTACGAGGCTTCCGGCCGAAAACGGCAGGGCGGGACGGTTCCGGCCGCCGCAGCCCCGCGCAGGTCCTCCCAGCTAGGAGGAGGTGCGCCGGTCGAAGGCCTACGCGGCGCCCACCGGGGGCGTGCACCGCGTCACGACTTCGGCCCCGGCGGCCCGGCCCATTAGGGACGACCGCTTCACCGGTGTTCCGGTCGCGCCCGTCCACAGCCGTGGGCTGCGGAAATCGCCGAAGGGGCCGAGGAACGGCTACTCTGGGCACCGTGAGTCTGCGCTTCTATGACACCCGAGCCCGACAGGTCCGCGAATTCGTCCCGCTGCGCGAGGGATGTGTCTCGCTGTACCTGTGTGGTGCCACGGTGCAGGCTCCCCCGCACATCGGGCACATCCGCTCGGGCGTGAGCTTCGACATCCTCCGCCGCTGGCTGATCTACCGCGGCTACCGGGTCGTCTTCTGCCGCAACGTCACCGACATCGACGACAAGATCCTCCGCGTCGCCGCCTCCGAGGGCGTCGAGTGGTGGGAGGTCAGCGAACGCAACCACCGCGCCTTCACCTGGGCCTACGACACCCTGGGCTGCCTGCCGCCCACCGTCGAGCCGCGCGCCACCGGCCACGTCCCGGAGATGATCGAGCTGATGCGGCGGCTCATCGAGCGCGGCCACGCCTACGCCGCCGAGGACGGCTCCGGCGACGTCTACTTCGACGTCACCTCGTACCCCAAGTACGGTTCGCTGTCCAACCAGCGCGTCGACGAGATGCGCGCCGCCGAGGACGGCGACGCGCGCGCCAAGCGCGACCCCCGCGACTTCGCGCTGTGGAAGGGCGCCCGCCCCGGCGAGCCCTCCTGGCCCACCCCGTGGGGTCCGGGACGCCCCGGCTGGCACCTGGAGTGCTCGGCGATGGCCACCAAGTACCTCGGCCCCACGTTCGACATCCACGGCGGCGGCGTCGACCTGGTCTTCCCGCACCACGAGAACGAGAGCGCGCAGTCCAACGCGGCCGGGGACGGCTTCGCCCGCTACTGGCTGCACAACGGCATGCTCACCACCGGCGGCGAGAAGATGAGCAAGTCGCTGGGCAACTCGCTGCTGATCCCGGAGGTCGTCCAGCGGGTCCGCCCCGTCGAGCTCCGCTACTACCTGGGCCAGGCCCACTACCGCTCCAACCTCGACTACACCGAGGAGTCGCTGCGCGAGGCCGCCGCCGCCTACCAGCGCTTCGAGAACTTCCTCGTCCGGGTCAACGAGATCGCCGGGCCGATCCCGGAGGGCGTCCCCGTGCCCGACGAGTTCGCCGCCGCCCTCGACGACGACCTGGGCGTCCCCCAGGCGCTGGCAGTGGCCCACACCCACGTGCGCGAGGGCAACTCCGCGCTCGCGGAGGGGGCCAAGGAGCGCGCCGCCGAGATCGCCGGACGGCTGCGGGCGATGCTCGCGGTCCTCGGCCTGGACCCGCTGTCGCCGCAGTGGGCGCAGTCCGACGACTCGGGGCTGCGCGACGTGGTCGACTCGCTGGTGTCGGTGGTGCTGGAGCAGCGCCAGGCGGCGCGCAGGCGCAAGGACTACGCCACCGCGGACCAGATCCGCGACCAGCTCGCCGAGGCGGGGATCGCCGTCGAGGACACCCCCCAGGGACCGCGCTGGGAACTGAGACGCGACTAGGACATCCGGTTCCGGCAGCGGCGCGGCGCCCGAACGGGCCGCACCGCTGCCGGAGTTTTTGCTGAAGGACAGGACATGCCGTCGAAGAGGACGAAGAAGGGTCCCACCAAGGGCAGCGGCGGCAAGGGCCGCCGCGCGCTTGAGGGCAAGAAGGGCACGCTTCCCGCCGAGAAGCGGCACTGGTACGCCGAGAAGCAGCGGGCCAAGGCCGCCGAACGCGCCCAGCACCGGGCGCTGAAGCCGGTGGTGCGCCCCGCAGGAGACCTTCCCGGGGCGACGGTGCGCGGGCGGGACGGCTCGGAGCTGCTCATCGGCCGCAACCCGGTGGTCGAGGCGCTGCGCGCCAAGGTGCCCGCGACCCGGCTGCTGCTGTCCAACAGCCTCGACCCCGACGAGCGGGTCGCCGAGGCCGCCAAACTCGCGGGGCGGCAGGGCATCGAGATCGCCGAGGTCTCCCGACCCGAGCTGGACCGGCGCTGCGAGCGCTACGGGCTGCCCAAGGCCGCCCACCAGGGCCTGGTCCTCCAGGTGCGCCCCTACGAGTACGCCACGGCCGAGGACCTGCTCGACGAGGCGCAGCAGAAGAGCGAGACCACCCCGCTGGTGGTCGCCCTGGACGGGGTCACCGACCCGCACAACCTGGGCGCGATCGCCCGCTCGGCGGCGGCGTTCGGCGCGAACGGGCTGATCGTGCCCGAGCGGCGCGCCGCGGGCGTGACCACGGCCGCGTGGAAGGCGTCGGCGGGAACCCTGGCCCGCCTGCCGGTGGCGCAGGTCGTCAACCTGACCCGCACGCTCAAGCAGTACCAGCAGGCCGGATTCTTCGTCGCCGGTCTGGACGCGGACGGCGACACCCCCCTCGACCAGTTGGAACTGGCCACCGAGCCGCTGGTGGTCGTGGTGGGCTCGGAGGGCCGGGGCCTGTCCCGCCTGGTCCGCGAGACCTGCGACGTCGTGGTCTCCATCCCCATCCACGGGGTGGAGTCCCTCAACGCGTCGGTCGCCGCCGGAGTCGCCCTGTACGAGGTGGCGCGCCGTCGCACGGCAGCGGAGTGAGTCCGGAACCGGTACCATTCCCCTGGGTGTCCCGACACTTTCCCCTAAGTGTCCTGACACTGGCCGGCATAGCTCAATTGGCAGAGCAGCCGCCTTGTAAGCGGCAGGTTAGGGGTTCAAGTCCCCTTGCCGGCTCTAACAACTTGCCGCGGGAGAACCGAGCGGTGCCGGAGACGACGTCCACGGCCGCGCATCCCTCTCCAGAAGCGAGCAACCGTCCCGCGGTTCGCCGCCTCCGCACCCCCGACCGGAAGAAGCCGCTCACCAGGGCAAGCAGGCCCGGGTGTTCTTTCCAGGACGGACCGTCCACGACACACCGACCTGCGCGTGCTCCCCGCGCATGCGGGGGTGGTTCTGTGTCGCGGTAGCGGTTTCTGTCTGCTTCGGCCGCGAGGCGCGGCAGCCTTGACCACCGCTCGGGCGCGGGAGGGATGGTCGGGTGGCGGGTTCCCAGACGGCGAAGCCCCGGGGACGGTGTCGTCGGACAGGCATCCAGAGGTGCAGCGCCGGGCAAGCGGGCGGGCGGGTTCCCGGGGTCAGCGCCGGGGAAAGAGGGGCGGGTTTCCAGGTGGCGCAGCGCTGCGGGAAGGTGACAGTCCCTCAGGTACCGGCGCGGCGGTCAAGGCTGCCGCGCCTCGCGGCCGAAGCAGAGCGGAGGATCTACCGCTCACATCGCCCCCGGCCGGGGCGTCCTGCCAACGCCTCCAGGACCCGACCGACCAATCGGAACGGCAGTGTGTTTCCGGGAAAGTTGGTCTAGGGTGGCTGCACGGGTGGAGGCCGCCCGCAAGGGTGGTCACGGCAAGATAACGCCCCGAGAAACCGCAGGTCAGTTTCTCTGCTCCCCACGCACGTGGGGATGGTCCGGCGCCGTCCCTGACGTACCGACTGGAGAGCGCCTGCTCCCCACGCACGTGGGGATGGTCCAACCCCCGGCCGAGGTGACCGGGGGTTTCAGGCCTGCTCCCCACGCACGTGGGGATGGTCCGCACGCTCGGTTGGGGAGTGCTGTTGTGGGCAACTGCTCCCCACGCACGTGGGGATGGTCCGCGCCACGGTCACCCTCCGATCTGCTGGAGTTCCTGCTCCCCACGCACGTGGGGATGGTCCGTCCGGCGCATCGAACCCGCGCCAGACGGCAGCCTGCTCCCCACGCACGTGGGGATGGTCCGTGGGGCACGGGCTGGTCAGCCAGAACGGACTGCTGCTCCCCACGCACGTGGGGATGGTCCGTCCCACTCACTGGGCTCTCCGTCCCGAGGGGTCTGCTCCCCACGCACGTGGGGATGGTCCGGCTTCAGCGAGGGCCTGGTACTCGGAGTACAGCTGCTCCCCACGCACGTGGGGATGGTCCGCCACGCGGCCAGGTCTGCGGCGACCGCGTCCGCTGCTCCCCACGCACGTGGGGATGGTCCGCTGAGCGGCGCCGGACTGGCCTACCTGTCCGGCTGCTCCCCACGCACGTGGGGATGGTCCAACCGAGTACCTCGACCGCCTCGACCAGCTGCCCTGCTCCCCACGCACGTGGGGATGGTCCGGGCCGCGCAGGGTTCGCTGAGGCGCTGCAGATCTGCTCCCCACGCACGTGGGGATGGTCCGGATCACCCCGCCCGGGGGCACGATTTGCACGACTGCTCCCCACGCACGTGGGGATGGTCCGATGTGGGCCGATCCGGATACGACCCCCGCGTCCTGCTCCCCACGCACGTGGGGATGGTCCTTGCAATCTAGTTCGCAGTTACAAGGGGCGGCCCTGCTCCCCACGCACGTGGGGATGGTCCGGTGACCACCCCCAACTGCCGGGCCCTCAGCAGCTGCTCCCCACGCACGTGGGGATGGTCCGACGAGGTAGCGGTCCACTAGGCGGGGCTGCTTCTGCTCCCCACGCACGTGGGGATGGTCCGACCCGAACAATCGGTACGAGGCGCGCCCCTACCTGCTCCCCACGCACGTGGGGATGGTCCGTGGTTTGAGTCTTCGCGCAAGTAGCGAGGAATCTGCTCCCCACGCACGTGGGGATGGTCCGACCGCCTCGGGTTGAACCTGCGCCGCAAAGCCCTGCTCCCCACGCACGTGGGGATGGTCCGTCCAGGATGACAAACGGTCCCATCGCCCCCGCCTGCTCCCCACGCACGTGGGGATGGTCCGCCCACGCCGGTAGTTCTTGAACTACTTCCTGCCTGCTCCCCACGCACGTGGGGATGGTTCTGTGTCGCAGTAACGGTTTCTGTCTGCTTCGGCCGCGAGGCGCGGCAGCCTCGAGCTCCCCTCGGGTTCGGGGGGGATTGTCGGGTGGCGGGTTTCCAGGTGGCGAAGCGCCTGGGCAGGAGGGGGTTTTCGGGTGGTGCAGCGCTGCGGGAAGCCGACAGTCCCTCAGGTGTCGGCGCGGCGGTCAAGGCTGCCGCGCCTCGCGGCCGAAGCAGAGGGGCAGTTCACCGCTCTCCATGGTCCCGGCCGGGGCAGGGGCTGCCGGTGTCCCGGGGGCCGGGCGGGCAGGGCCACGCGCGTGTCGGCCGCGCGCGGCCGGAAAGCCGACCAGGGGCACCAGGAGGAACAACAAACCCCGGAACAAGGCCGGGACAAGGGCTATAGGGTTCACGATGCGCTCAGCTCCTTGGTAGCTGGGTGCCACGCCCCCGGACGGTGGCTGCCGTCGCGGGGGTCTTCCACGTTCAGACCATAACCCAGGAAAGCTATGGCGTGCTATAGCTTGCTACAACATTGGACCGCTCGCTTGAGTATGCAATGGGTCTCTAGCGTGTGGTACATGGTGGAGCTAGCCGACAATCGCCCCAGGTGGCGACAGGTGCACGAGATCATCCGGGAGCGCATCCGTTCCGGCCACTACCAGCCAGGAACGCGCATCCCCTCGGTGATCCAGCTCCAAGAGGAATTCGGAATCGCCACGGCCACAGGCCAGAAGGTGATGCGAGCACTCCGCGCAGACGGCCTGATCTACACAGAGCCCGGCATGGGATCGTTCGTGGTGGAACAGCTCCCCGAGGAGCCGGGAGACTGAGACTGCCCCGGCGCCGCCGCATCGCCTGGTCGGCGGGCCTACCTCGTCCCGCAATGGTCTTCGTCTGCTTCGGCCGCAAGGCCCGGCAGCCTTGACCGCCGCGCCGGTACCTGAGGGACTGTCACCTTGCCGCAGCGCTGCACCACCTGGGAACCCGCCCCTGTTTCCCCGGCGCTTGGCCGTCTGGAAACCCGGCGGCCGACAATCCCTCCCGCACCCCAGGGGCGGTCAAGGCTGCCGGGCCTCCCGGCCGAGGCGGACCGGAGGGTTCACCGCCTCCGTCAGCCCCGACTTGGCCACCCTCACCATCTCCCATGGTTCTGGGGACAGAACGGGCATCTGTTCTGTCCCTAAGACCATGATCGTCAAGGCCATGTCGGTGGTCGGCCGTGAAGTTCGGCGGGAGGGGAACTTCCGGTTGGTTCCGCGTCCAGTGGACACCTTGGACAGCAGGCAGGGCACGAGCGACCGGGCCGAGGCTGTGGGGCGTTCCCGGCGGCCGGGGTGCTTCCACGGGGTTTCCAGGCCTGGATCGCTGCTGAAGCCTCAGGTCGTCAAGGCTGCTCCCGGCGTGCGCGGGGATGGGGCGTGCCTGCCCCCGGCCGAAGCAGGCCGGGGACTTGAGCTCTCACAGCGGCCACGGCCGGGCGGGCTTTCGCTGTTCCGACGGCCGGTCGCCGTCGTACTCCGGCTTCGGGCCTGTGCCCTGCGGGGGACAGGACCGTTCGTGTCACGATCATCAGAACTCTCCGTAGTCGAAGTTTTACTCCTCCTCCAGGAGAATCCCGCCGCCCGGGGTATCCGGCAGGTAGCCCTGCGGGGACGAGGGGGAGGGGGTGGACGGATGCGTGACGGAGAGTGGGTCGCCGACACCGGCGCGGAGCTGCGTGGAGTCCTGAAGATCATGGTCGACGCCGGGTGGCTGCCCGGCGGGGTGGCGGTGGTCGGTGCGGGGGAGCTGTGGGAGTTCGTCGCGGTCGGCCGCGTCGGCGTCGAGTGCGGGGAGGCGGTCACCGCGCCCGACACCCGCTACGACGTGGCCGGTCTCACCAAGGTCATGGCGACCTGGCCGCTGGTCGGCCAGGCGGTCGCCCGCGGGCTGCTGGACCTCGACGAGCCCGTGGGCAGGTACTTCCCCGGACGCTACCCGGGGGGCGGGGTGACCGTCCGGCAGATCCTCACCCACACCTCCCGCCTGAACCCGGTGACCTGGCTGGAACGCTACGTCGGCACCGAGCAGCCGCTGGCCGAGGCGATCCTCTCCGAACCGCTGGAGGAGCCCGGCTACCGCGCCACCGACCGGGGGTTCGTCCTGCTCGGCCTGCTACTGGAACGCCTGCACCGGCAGCCCCTGGACCGGCTCGCCGCCGACCTGTGGCGGCACGTCGGCCTGTCGGCGACCTGCTACGGCCCGCTGCCGCGCACCCCGTCGGTCGCGCCCACCGAACGCCGCATCCCCGGGACGACGGCCGTCTGGGGCGTGGTGCACAACGAGAGCGCCGCCCTGATGGGCGGGGTCGCGGGACACGCGGGAGTCTTCAGCACCGCCGCCGACCTGGGGGTCTTCGCCCGCGACCTGCTGGCGTGGCACGCCGGGGAGCACGGGGTGACCCCGTTCACCGCCTACGTGCGGCAGAGCTGGCTGCCGCACCAGCCGGTGGACAGCCGCTTCTCCCGCGGCCTGGCCTGGAAGGTCACCGACGACGGCCTCGTCTACCACCACGGGTACACCGGGACCAGCCTGTTCCTGCACCCGGCCACCCGGCGCTACGTCGGCCTGCTCACCAACGCCGTCCACTACGGGCGCCGCCGCCGCGGTCTGGGCGACCTCAGGGCGACCGTCCGCGCGGCGTTCAGCGGCTGACGCCGCGCCGCCCGCGTCCCCGGCGGCGGCGTCCCCGCACCGGACGGCGTTCGGGGGCCGCCTGTTCCGGCTCCTTCGTGCGCAGGTCGTAGGGGTCGGCCGAGCGCCGCCCCAGCACCACCAGGCCGATGACGGCCAGCAGCACCAGGAGCACCGCGCCGCCCGTCCACAGCACCCAGCCGGGCACGAGAGGCTCGTCGGCGAGCTGTTCGGCCAGGTCCGGGTCGAAGGGGGGCACGGTCTCGGCGGTCGTGCCCGCCGCCTTGAACGCTCCCGGCGCGCTCAGCGTCCCCGCCCCGTGGCCGGGCTGTCCCGCCTGGCCGGAGGAGGCGCCTTCGAGAAGCGCCTCGACCACCTGTTCCGGCTGGAGCTGCGGGTACTCGGCGCGGATCAGCGCGGCCACCCCCGCGGTGAACGCGGCGGCCGCGTCGCTGCCGCTCACCGTCGCATACCCGCCGCCCGCCTGCGGCGCGATGATCTCCTCGCCCGGCGCGGTCAGCGCGATGTGCTCGCCGCGGCTGGAGGAGGCCGAGAGCGTCCCGTCGGGGCCCACCGACCCCACCGCCAGCACGCCCGGGTAGGCGGCCGGGTACACGGCCGCGCCGTCCGCGCCGCCGGAGGCGACCACGACCACGCCGTTGTCCAGGGCGTAGTCCACCGCGTCCTGCGCGGCCTGGTCGGCCTGGGCGGAGAACGCGGAGGCGGGCAGCGGGATGCAGACGACCTGCGCCCCCTCGTCCACGGCGTGGCGGATGCCCTCGGCGAGCGCCGCCTGGTCGACCTCCCCGCCTCCGGGGCCGTCCGGTTCGGCGGCGACCCGGATCGAGAGGATCTCCGCCTCCGGGGCGGCTCCCATGACGCCGCCGGTGTGCTCGACGCCGTGCCCGCCGGCCGCGATGATCCCGGCCATCATCGTGCCGTGCACGCCGTAGCCGTCGCTGTCGGGCGACAGGTCCTCGCCGGTGAGGTCGGGGCCGACCGTGACTGAGTGCAGGTCGGGGTGGTCGGTGACCGCGCCGGTGTCGAGCAGGGCGACGGTGACTCCCGAGCCCTGGGTCTCCTCCCACACCTCGGCGGCGCCGACCGTGTCGAGCCCCCACTGTTCGAGGCGGAGGTCCGCACTGTCCACCGCCGCCTCCGCCGGAACGGTCAACGGTCCGACGGCCAGCACCGCGCAGACGCCCAGAGCCGTGAGCGTCCCGGTCCGTGTCGTGCGCATGGCGGCTTCAACCTCCCCGGCGGCCGGTGGCCTCAGACGAGGCGTCCCGGCCGAGACTGCTGTGGGCGCCTGTCATTCTCCCATGTGCTTTGCGCTGGTCAGTGCCAGTTCCACGGGCGCTCCGACCCGCAGGCCGAGCAGGTCGGCCGCGCTGCCGCCGTTCACGGCCAGCGCCAGCAGCCCGGCCGAGTCGGTGAACAGCAGCGGCTCCCCGGCGGGCACCGCGCCGAAGGTCGGGGCGACGGCGACGCTGCGCGCTCCGCCGGGCAGGCGCACCGTCACTCGGGCGGGCGGCTCCGGCGAGCCCAGGGCGGCGTGCAGGTCCTCGGGGAGCAGCGACAACTGGCAGTTGCCGAACCGGTCGACGGCGTGCACCTCGCCGCGGGCGAGGCCCGCGGAGACCTCCCGGACCGGTTCGGGCAGGCGCACCAGGCCCGCCGGGTCCACGGCCCTGCCGGCCTCGGACAGCGGCAGTCCGGCGGCGATCCGCGCCCCCACAGGGGCGTAGACGTCCCGGCCGTGGAAGGTGCGCGACACCGGGTGCCGCCACAGCGACGCGTTGGTCAGCTCGACGACGGCGTCGATCCCGCCGAGCGCCCGGGCCGCCCAGACCATCAGCCCGTTGTCGGGGCCGACCAGCACGTGCCCTCCCGCGGCGATCGCCACGGCGCGCCGTTCGGTGCCCACGCCCGGGTCCACCACGCACACGTGCACCGCGTCCGGCAGTTCGGGGGCGGTGTCGGCCAGCACGGTCGCGCCGCGCCGCACGTCCCCCGGTGGAATCTCGTGGGTGATGTCGATCACCGGCACACCCGGGGCGTGCCGCAGCATCTGCCCCTTGCAGGCGGCCACGAAGCCGTCCCGGGTCCCGTAGTCGGTGAGGAAGGACAGACAACTGTGGCCCCGACGGTCAGTCATTCCACTGTTCCCCCCGATCTTTCACCTGGAGTCGCTACGATAAGTCGCCCGATCCGGACGAGGAGGCGTCCAATGTCAGATGCCGGACCCAGATCCCAGGACCCTGACGATCGCGTCCCCCGGCGATCGACGACACAACAGCCCCAACTCGACGAACGCGACCAGCGCATCCTCTCCTTCGAGCGGCAGTGGTGGAAACTCGAGGGCTCCAAGGAGCAGGCCATCCGCGACGAGTTCGGTTTCTCGCCCACTCGCTACTACCAGATCCTCAACAGCCTCATCGACCGTCCCGAAGCACTGGTCTTCGACCCGATGACCGTCAAACGGCTCCGCCGCAGACGCGCGGACCGGCGACGACAGCGCACCGCCCGGAAACTCGGCATCCGACTCTAGGACGGCGGCGCGGAAGTGCCGGGCACTGCCCCGGGGCCGGGGTCCGGGAAGGACGCGAACCCCCGTCCCGGGGCCGCAGCCTGCGGTTTCGCCGCGGGAGCGAGCGGGGCCGGGGTTCCGGGGCCGTACGGCGGGTGCGTTCTGGAGCACAGCCGGGCGGGGTTCCGCCGCGACCGGTTCGGGGCATACCGGCACCGACCAGTCCACCGAGTGGAAAGCCGTCCATGACTCTTCTCAATCCGACGACCGAAACCGGCAGGACCGCGCTCGACCGTATCCGCGAGGCGCCCGACCGCGCCCTTCTCGCGTTCGACTTCGACGGGACGCTCGCGCCGATCGTGCCCGACCCGCGGGACTCCCGCGCCCACCCCGGCGCGGTCCCGGCGCTGCGCGCCCTGGCCGACCGGGTGCGCGCGGTCGCCGTCGTCACCGGACGCCCCGCCGCGGTGGCCGTCGAGTACGGCGGCCTCGACGCGGTGCCGGGCATCACCGTGCTCGGCCAGTACGGCCGGGAGCGCTGGGCGGACGGCGTGCTCACCGTCCCCGAGCCGCCGCCCGGCGTGGCCGCGGTGCGCGAGGCCCTGCCCGGGCTGCTGGAACGGGTGGGCGCGCCCGACGGCACCTGGATCGAGGACAAGCACCACGCGCTGGCCGTGCACACGCGGCGCACCGCCGACCCCGAGGCCGCGCTGGACCTGCTCCGGGCGCCGCTGGCCGAGCTCGCCGAGCAGACCGGGCTCGCGGTGGAGCCGGGGCGCATGGTCATCGAGCTGCGCCCGCCCGGTGTGGACAAGGGAGCGGCGCTCACCGGCCTGGTCGCCGAGACGGGCGCGCAGGCGGTGCTGTACGCCGGGGACGACCTGGGCGACCTCGCGGCCTACGACGCGGTGGAGCAGTTGCACGAGCAGGGCGTGGCCGGGTTCAAGCTGTGCAGCGGTTCTGCGGAGGTCACCGAACTCGCCAAGCGGGCCGACCTGGTGGTGGACGGCCCGTCCGGAGTGGTGGCGTTCCTGGAGGAGCTCGGGGCGGCCCTGGGCGGCTGAACCGTCCGGGGCCGCCCGTCGGCCGGCGGCGTCGGTCCCGGCGCCGCCGGTCATCGGACAGGTCCTCCGGCGCCGGGGCCGTGCCGCGCCCGGTGCCGGAGGAATCGGGTCAGTCCAGCGCCCGCAACTGGTCGGCGAACCAGCGGTGCGGGGGCAGCGCGGCCGCGGCCTCGGCCAGGCGCTCGGTGCGCTGCCTGCGCTCCTCGTCGCCCATGCTCAGCGCCCGGTGCAGCGCGGCGGCGGTCTCGGACACGTCGTAGGGGTTGACCAGCAGCGCGTCGGCGCCCAGGTCGTCGGCGGCGCCCGCCTCGGTGGAGAGCACCAGGGCCACCCCGTCCAGCGACAGGACCGGCCCCTCCTTGGCGACCAGGTTCATGCCGTCGCGGATCGGGTTGACCAGCAGCACGTCGGCGATCTGGTAGGACGCCAGGGAGCGCGGGTAGTCGTCGTTGACCTCCAGCACCACCGGCGTCCAGCCGTCGGTGCCGAACTCGGCGTTGATCGCTTCGGCGGTGGCGTGCACCGACGCGGTGTAGGCGCGGTACTCGGCCACGCCGCCCCGGCTGGGGTAGGCGAACGCCAGGTGGGTGACGCGGCCGCGCCACTCGGGGTGCTCGCGCAGCAGCTCGCCGAAGGCTTCCAGGCCCCGCACGATGTTCTTGGACAGCTCGGTGCGGTCCACCCGCACGACCAGCTTGCGGTCGCCGACCCGTTCGCGCAGCCGCTCCCGCCACTGCGCCACGTCCTCGGCGGCGGCCCGCTCCCGCAGTCCTTCGGCGTCCGCGCCCAGGCCGTGCACGCCGACGCGCACGATCCGGCCGCCGTACTCGACGGCGCGGGTGCTCCAGTTCACCGGGGCGCGCAGGAACACCTCGCAGCAGCGCAGGAACGCGTCGGCCCAGCGCACGCTGAGGAAGCCCAGGTAGTCGGCGCCGAGCATGCCCGCCAGGAGCTCCCGGCCGATCTCGGCGGGCAGCATCCGGAAGTACTCCGGCGGCGCCCAGGGGGTGTGGGAGAAGTGCGTGATGCGCAGGTCCGGGCGGCGTACCCGCAGCATCCGGGGCACCAGCGCCAGGTGGTAGTCCTGCACCGCCACCTTCGCCCCCTCGTCGGCGCCGGTGAGCAGCGCCTCGGCGAAGGCGGAGTTGTAGGCCCGGTAGTCCGCCCACTCGCTGCGGAACCGCGCACCGAACGCCGGTTTGTTGGGGGTGTCGTAGAGCATGTGGTGAACGAACCACAGTGTGGAGTTCGCCACAGAGTTGTAGGCGTTGTCGAAAGTCTCGGCGGGAATGTCCAGCATGCGTACACTGGCTCCGCCCACGTCGTACCCGGCCTTGTCCAGCCGACCCTCCGGGGCGGCCCCGGCGGCCTTGCGGTCGGCGTCGGACAGCGCCGCGCACACCCAGAGAGTGTCGATCTCGGCGGCCACCGAACTCAGTCCCGAGACCAGGCCGCCGCCACCGCGCCGGGACCGGACGGTGCCGTCGTCCCCGATCGAGAAGGACACTGGTCCCCTGTTGGAAGCGACGAGGATCTGTGCCTTGTCCACCTGTTGGTCCACCTCTCAGCGGTCGGAGTCCGATGCCCCATTTGACTACACGGCCCTTGAGCCGACGGGAGGCGGGTCGCGTCCCACGGTCTGGTTAGTGTCGCCCGTCGCGCAGTCGCGCAAACCGTCCCGGGGGTTGCGTTGCGTCACATTGGGCTGGGCGGGGGAACGGCGGACGAACTACCCGGCATGGAAAAAACGACACACAGTCGGTTAGAGTGACCGTCGGGTCTCGTTCGGAGAACGAGCGCACAACTTCACATTGCTCATCCAGAGGGGTGGAGGGACACGGCCCTGTGAAGCCCCGGCAACCATCCCGGTGGACGTTGCTCGTCAGGTGCGAGGCGGCCGGGACAGGTGCCAACTCCGTCCCGGCGCCAGGGTGGCGCGCGGGGAAGATGAGGGGAGGACGCCTCATGGCGCTGACTGCCACGGAATCAGCCACGTCCACCGCCAGCTCCTTCGGCTCCGCTGTCGCGCTCTCCTGTCGCGAGTGCGGATCGCGCTACGACCTCGGACCCGTCTTCGCCTGTATCGAGTGTTTCGGCCCCCTGGAAGTCGCCTACGAGTTCGGCGCCGTCACCCGCGAGTCCATCGAGCGGGGACCGAAGAGCATCTGGCGCTACAAGGCCCTCCTGCCGGTCCCCGAGCAGGTCGAGAGCCTGCCGAACATGAACCCCGGCCTGACCCCGCTGGTCCGGGCCGACCGGCTCGCCGCCGAGCTGGGCCTGCGCTCCCTCTACGTCAAGGACGACTCCGGCAACCCGACGCACTCCTTCAAGGACCGCGTCGTGGCGATGGCCGTCGAAGCCGCCCGCACCTTCGGCTTCACCACCCTGTCCTGCTCCTCCACCGGCAACCTCGCCGGGGCGGTCGCCGCCGCGGCGGCCCGCGCCGGGTTCCGCTCCTGCGTGTTCATCCCGGCCGGCCTCGAGGAGGCCAAGGTCGTCATGGCGGCCGTCTACGGCGGCCAACTGGTCGCGATCGAGGGCACCTACGACGACGTCAACCGGTTCTGCTCCGAGCTCATCGGCGACCCGGCCGGGGAGGAGTGGGGGTTCGTCAACGTCAACCTGCGCCCCTACTACGCCGAGGGCTCCAAGACGCTCGCCTACGAGATCGCCGAGCAGCTCGGGTGGCGCCTCCCCGAGCAGATCGTCATCCCCATCGCCTCCGGCTCCCAGCTCACCAAGATCGACAAGGGCTTCCAGGAGCTCGTCAAGCTCGGGCTGGTCGAGGACCGGCCGTACCGGATCTTCGGGGCGCAGGCCACCGGCTGCTCCCCCGTGGCGCGCGCCTGGGAGAACGGCTACGACGTGATCCAGCCGGTCAAGCCGGACACCATCGCCAAGTCGCTGGCCATCGGCAACCCGGCGGACGGCCCGTACGTGCTCGACGTCTGCCGCCGCACCGGGGGAGCGGTCGAGCACGTCAGCGACGAGGAGATCGTCGACTCGATCAAGCTGCTGGCGCGCACCGAGGGCGTCTTCGCCGAGACCGCGGGCGGGGTCACCACCGGTGTGCTGCGCAAGCTGCTGGCCAAGGGCGTGCTCGACCCGGAGGCCGAGACCGTGGTGCTCAACACCGGGGACGGACTGAAGACGCTCAACGCCGTGGCCGGCACCGGCGTCACCGCGACGATCAAGCCGTCGCTGCGCGCCTTCAAGGACGCCGGGCTGCTCTGAGGCACCGGTCCCCCTTCCATCCGCAGAGTCGAAACGAACCGAGGAGTCCACAGCGATGAGCGTCAGCGTCCGTATCCCGACCATCCTGCGCACCTACACCAGGGGACAGGCCGAGGTGACGGCCGAGGGGAGCACCCTCAAGGAGGTGTTGGCCGACCTGGAGGCCAACTACCCCGGCATCCAGGCCCGCATCCTCGACGACAAGGGCGCGGTGCGCCGTTTCGTCAACGTCTACGTGGGCGACGAGGACGTCCGGTTCGCCGACGGGCTGGACACCCAGACCCCGCAGGGCACCCAGGTCTCGATCATCCCGGCGGTCGCGGGCGGCTGTTGACCGGAAGCGACGTGAACGGGGACGGCCGGAGCGCCAGGCGCTCCGGCCGTCCCCGTTCGGCGGCGCGGAAAAGTTTTCGCGACCCAGTTTGAGCTGCGCTGACCTGCGGGTAGCGAGGCCGGGAAGGACGCGGCGGACGTTTGCACTCGACACCTGGGAGTGCTAAAAAGAGACCGTTAGCACTCTCATGTCGTGAGTGCTAAATCTCGGATCGAGACGATGAGGTCGCGTCCTCCGGCAGACGGGTGCCGGAGCGCCGTGGCCATCCGTCGCGGGCGTCGGCTCGTTCCCTCGCGTATCAGCCCGGTCTCGGGAGGACTAGAACTCTATGGCAGCCAAACTGATCGCGTTTGACGAGGAAGCCCGGCGCGGCCTCGAGCGCGGTATGAACCAGCTCGCGGACGCCGTCAAGGTGACGCTCGGCCCCAAGGGCCGCAACGTCGTCCTTGAGAAGAAGTGGGGCGCGCCGACCATCACCAACGACGGTGTCTCCATCGCCAAGGAGATCGAGCTCGAGGACCCCTACGAGAAGATCGGCGCCGAGCTGGTCAAGGAGGTCGCGAAGAAGACCGACGACGTCGCCGGTGACGGCACCACCACCGCCACCGTGCTGGCGCAGGCCCTGGTGCGCGAGGGTCTGCGCAACGTGGCCGCCGGTGCCAACCCGATCGGTCTGAAGCGCGGCATCGACGCCGCCGTGGCCCGGATCAGCGAGGAGCTGGCCAACCTCTCCAAGGAGATCGAGACCAAGGAGCAGATCGCCTCCACCGCCTCCATCTCCGCCGGCGACACCCAGATCGGCGAGTACATCGCCGAGGCGATGGACAAGGTCGGCAAGGAAGGCGTCATCACGGTCGAGGAGGGCCAGACCTTCGGGCTGGAGCTCGAGCTCGCCGAGGGTATGCGCTTCGACAAGGGCTACATCTCGCCCTACTTCGCCACCGACCTGGAGCGCATGGAGACGGTCCTCGAGGACCCGTACATCCTCATCGCCAACCAGAAGATCTCCAACAACAACGAGTTCCTTCCGGTCATCGAGAAGGTCCTGCAGTCCGGCCGCCCGCTGGTCGTCATCGCCGAGGACGTCGAGGGCACCGCGTTGCAGACCCTGGTGGTCAACAAGATCCGCGGCACCTTCAAGTCCGTCGCGATCAAGGCCCCCGGCTTCGGCGACCGCCGCAAGGCCCAGCTCGGCGACATCGCCGTGCTGACCGGCGGCCAGGTCATCACCGAGGAGGTCGGCCTCAAGCTCGAGAACACCGAGCTGGACATGCTCGGCCGGGCCCGCAAGGTCGTCGTCACCAAGGACGAGACCACCATCGTCGACGGCGCCGGTGACGCCGCCGCGATCGCCGGCCGGGTCAACGAGATCCGCGCCGAGATCGAGCGCACCGACTCCGACTACGACCGCGAGAAGCTCCAGGAGCGCCTGGCCCGCCTGGCCGGTGGCGTGGCCGTCATCAAGGCCGGCGCCGCCACCGAGGTGGAGCTCAAGGAGCGCAAGCACCGCATCGAGGACGCCGTCCGCAACGCCAAGGCCGCGGTCGAGGAGGGCATCCTGCCCGGTGGTGGTGTCGCGCTGCTTCAGGCCAGCGTCACCGCCTTCGAGAAGCTGGACCTGGAGGGCGACGAGGCCATCGGCGCCAACATCGTCCGCCGCGCCGTCGAGGAGCCGCTGAAGCAGATCGCGATCAACGCCGGTCTCGAGGGCGGCGTCGTCGTGGAGAAGGTGAAGAGCCTGGAGCCCGGCGTCGGCCTGAACGCCGCCACCGGCGAGTACACCGACCTGTTCAAGGCCGGTGTCATCGACCCGACCAAGGTCACCCGCTCGGCGCTCCAGAACGCCGCCTCCATCGCCGGTCTGTTCCTGACCACCGAGGCCGTCATCGCCGAGAAGCCGGAGAAGCCCGCTCCGGCCGCTGGCGGCGGTGACATGGGCGGCATGGACTTCTAGTCCGCGCCCGACGTCGCAGACGTCCACGGGGACGGTCCCTGCGGGCCGTCCCCTTTCTGCTGTCCGCGCCCGGACAGCCGGAGTCAGCCCGCCACCAGACCGCGCCGGGCCAGCTCCTCCAGCACCCGCACCCCCGCGGGAGCGCACCGGTCGGCGTCGGCCCCGGTGAACCAGGCCAGCTCGGCGATCTCCGAACTGGGGGCGAGGGTCCCGGTGAACTCGGCGGTGTAGCAGGCCAGGCGGACCCGGGTGCCCTCCGGGTAGCCGTGCGCCCGCTCGTCGACCACGGTGAACAGCCGCAGCGTCGCCGGGTCGAGCCGTACCGACACCTCCTCGGCGACCTCGCGCACCAGCGCCGCGGCGTCGCTCTCCCCCGGCTCGCGTTTGCCGCCGGGGAGGTAGAAGACGTCCTTGCCCCTGGACCGGACCTTGAGCACCCTGCCGTCGCGGACGCACACCCAGGCCAGCGCGTCCACGACGCCGGGCGCGGCGGAGTCGGAGAAGCCCATGGCCCCACCCTAGGACCCCGAGCGCATCCGGCTTGCCGGGAGCTTACGCGCGAGTCCGACTTTCCGGGGTACCGTCGAGGGTGTCGTCCTCATCGGCCCGGTGCGGAACCGCGGTGGCCACGGCACTGGCGTCCGCGGGCGGCGCGATGGCGGCCACGTACGCACTGTCGGCTTTCACGGAAACGGGAGACAAGGTGTTCTGCGGTGACCCGCTGGAGCAGGGCTACCAGAAATGCGTCGACCAGATGGAGCTGTTCGCGGGGGCCTCGCTCATCCCCGCGGTGCTCGCCCTGGTGCTCATGATCGTCGCCTTCACCTCTCCCGCCCTGCGCGTCCAGCCCGCGCTGCGCGCCCAGACCCTCGGATACTCGCTGGTGGCCTGGATGATCGCCGGGGGCACCGTGCTCATGGGCTGGCTGCCCGCGATCTAGGCGCGTCCGCGGCCGCCTGCGCGGTCGGACCCCGCCCGGCCGGAGAGCGGTCAGAGCGTGCTCAGCGTGAGGAACAGCACGAGCAGCAGCACCAGGAAGCCGACGTGGATGAAGTTGCTCAGCCACGCCCAGCGGACGTAGCGGTCGAACTCCTCGGGGTCCTGGTCCTTGCTCAGCGCGACGGCGGCCAGCACGATCCCGATGACGTCGGTGACGCCCACGCAGGTCATCGTGAGGATGATCGCGATGATCAGCGCGAGGACCGCGTTGCCCCTGGCCAGCGGAGGACCGGAGACCGGAGGCAGGCCGGACGGGACGGGCGGTGGGGCGGGGTGCCAGGGCGTGCCGGAAGCGTCGTGGGCGCCACCGCCCGTCGGGGGCCAAGGGCCGGTGCGGTCGCCCCAGGGGTCGGCCGAGCCGGGCCACTGGCTGTTCATGAGTTCTGCCCTCTCTTCAGGTCCGCGTTCTCCACATGGCGGAGCGCCGACCGCGAACTCGGTCAGTAGTTCAGTCCCGGCGAGACCGCGTCGTCCACCCAGGACCCCGCCTGGGTGAGGAGCACGCCGAAGGAGACCAACATGACCAGGAGCATCACCGCGCCGGCGCCAAGGCAGTACCAGGAGTACCTGGTAAGAGTTTCGGCCTGAGTGTAGAGCCCCTGATCACGCTTGTGCGCGGCGCGTACCGCGAAGACGATGCCGAGCACCCCGAACAGCCAGTTGGCGCAGCACAGGAAGGTCAGCGCGTGCAGGATGAGCGCCATCGTGGAACTGCTCGACCCGGTGGGGTGCGGTCCCGGTGCGTGGTCGGAGCGGTCCTCGTCCCGCTCGCGTGCGGCCCGGTTGACCCGAGGCGGCGGCTCGTCGCGGGGGTCGGCGGCTCCGGGAGGCAGCGACGGGTTGCTCATGGGGGAGAAACCTCGATTCCGTACGGCTGCAATGGCTTCCCCCATCTCACCAGAATCCGTGCCCCGGTGCCGAGAGGGACGTGCGCGCACCGCGCTGGGAGCGCTTGTCCGCCGGGGGATCGGCGCTTCCGGCTCCCGCCCTCCGGGGCCGCGTCCCGGGGGTGCCAAGCCGCCCTGGAGCGGCCTCCGCGGCCGGTTCCGGGGCGGGCCGGTCGGTCCGCCCAAACTCGGGGCAAACGATCCGGAATATCCCCGTACAGCCGCGGTTCGGGGCAGGAGTCCGGGGCCGGGGGAATGCAGGATGGTCATGCGTCCCAGCCCTGGCGTGCGGCTGTCCTGGCGAGTTCGTCCCAAGCGTGCCGAGGTCGTGGACGACGGCGCGACAGCCACCGGTGCAGCCCGTCACCGTGGTGGCCGTCGGCCGGGGTGGCATCCGGGACCACCGGGTCCCGTCCCACAACTCCGCAACGGTGGTACGCGGGTGCCACGAGTGAGAGGCCCGGAACGATGGCGTCCGGGCCTCTCGTCCGTTGTGCGGGGGATGGCGGCAAGGTAAGCCCGCATATCAGTCGCGGTCGGAATTAACTTGCTTTTTGGCCGTTTCGAGCGAGAGGTCCGGTAGCTGTTGCGGGCGGTCGAGGTTAGCCTGAAAGACCCGTCCAATGTTGGAGGGGCGAGGGGAACCGTGCCGTCCGGTCCCGGCGCGACCGGAGCGGACACGGTCCTTCGGTGTTCCGACTGCGAAAGCGAAGAGGTCACACGTGCCCACTGGCAAGGTCAAGTGGTACGACGCGGGTAAGGGTTTCGGTTTCCTCACCAAAGACGACGGCGGCGAGGTCTTCCTGCATGCTTCGGCGCTTCCTCCCGGCACGACCACGCTCCGCCCCGGGCAGCGGGTCGAGTTCGGAATCGCGGAGGGGCGCAAGGGCGCTCAGGCCCTCCAGGTCAGACTTCTGGAAGAGCCGCGTTCGGTGGCCAAGGCGCTGCGCAAGAAGCCGGACGAGATGGTGGTCATCATCGAGGACCTGATCAAACTGCTCGACAGTGTGTCCAACACCTACCGCCGGAACAAGCACCCCGACCACCGCGAGGCGGCCAAGATCGCCCAGGTGCTGCGCGTGGTCGCCGACGACCTGGAACTGTAACCCCCGCTGACGCGCCCAGTGTGGCACACGCCACAGGGCGCGTCGGTGCTTTTCCGGACTGATAAGCGAGTAACGGTCGGCTATCGATCGCCGTCGTGGTCAAGCCGGTACCGGTAATCAGCGAAAATGGAAGTGTGAGACGCACCCGTCGATCCCCCGTACCAGACAAGGCGTGTATCGAGGCGCAGGATCTCGCCCGCGCGGCGGCTGCCGAGATCGGACGCCCCGAGTGGGTGGGAGAGCACCTCGGTACCCAGGTCGAGGGTGACCGCCTGGTCACCCACCTCTTCGCGTGCCTCGACCCCGCCTACCCGGGCTGGCACTACTCGGTCACCGTGGTGCGCGCCGCCCGGGCCAAGTACGTCACCGTCAACGAGTCGGTGCTGCTTCCGGGGCCCGACGCGCTCGTCGCACCCGAGTGGCTGCCCTGGAAGGAGCGCCTGCGTCCGGGTGACCTCGGCGTGGGCGACCTGCTGCCCAGCTCCGCCGACGACGAGCGGCTGATGCCGGGCTACGCCCAGATCGCCACCGACGAGACCGTCGAGGACGGCGAGGACAAGCAGATGCTGTGGGAGCTGGGGCTGGGCCGACCCCGCGTGCTCTCCGAGGTGGGGCGCGAGGCGGCGGCCGCACGCTGGTACGCCGGTCCGGGCGGGCCGAACAGCCCCATCGCCAACGCCGCCCCGGCCAAGTGCGCCACCTGCGGGTTCATGGTCCCGCTGGCGGGCGAGCTGCGGCAGATGTTCGGGGTGTGCGCCAACGAGTACGCCCCCGACGACGGCCGGGTGGTCTCCCTGGACCACGGCTGCGGGGCGCACTCGGAGGCCACGCTGCCCGAACCGGAGTCCCAGCCGCTCACCCCGGTGGTGGACGAGATGGGCTACGACACCATCGTGTTCGACGACACCGGCGAGCTGGAACTCGTCTCCTCGGACCAGCAGTCCCAGCAGTGACCGGCGGGCCTGACCGGAAACGGTCAGGCCCTTCCGCTTGCTGAAACGGTTCAGTTACGCTTCGCGGCCATGGCCGCCAGCGAGATCCGCGAGCTCTCCGACCCCAGCCGCCCCCACCACACGGAGGCCGGACCGCGCCCGGTCCGCCTCCACCTGCACCGGCCGCAGCGGCCGGGACACGCCCCCCTGGGGCTGCTGTCGCACGGCACCGGCGGCTCCGCCGAGCAGATGGCCTGGCTGGCCGAGCCCTTGGCGGAGGCGGGCTTCCTCGTCGCGGCGGTCGACCACCACGGCAACAACTACCGCGACGGCGCCACCCTGCGCGGGTTCGCCTTCTGGGCGGACCGGCCCCGGGACCTCTCCTTCGTGCTGGACCACCTCCTCGAGCGCGAGCAGGTCGGCCCGGTGGGCGCCGCCGGCTTCTCCCTCGGCGGCTACACCGCCGCCGCCCTCGCGGGCGTGCGCCTGGCGCGCCGACCGATCGAGGCGGCCCTGCGCGGGGAGTACCCGCTGCCCTCCCCGCCCGAGTACCCCACCCCGGCCGAGGAGCTCCTCGCCCTGCCCGCCGAGGCCACCGACACCTGGCCGCAGCAGCTCGCCGCCGGCCACGCCGACCCGCGGGTGCGCTGCGCCTTCCTGGTCGCCCCGGCCCTCGGCGAGATCGTGGACACCGGCGCCCCCGCGCGGCCGGGGCGGCCCGTCGCGGTGCGCTGGAGCGACGCCGACACCGTCGTGCCGCCCGGGACCGTCCGCCGCTCCCTCGACGCCCTGCCCGGGGCGGAGGGGCGCTCGGTCGGCGCGGACGTCGACCACTACGCGTTCCTGTGCCGGGCCGACCCGGACAGCCCGTTCCACGACGCGGTCCGGGCGGGAGCGCCGGTGCGCGCCCGTGTCGCCGCCGAGGTCGTGGAGTTCTTCCGGCGTCACCTGCGATGATGGCGGTCGCAGCGTCGCACGGCCCGGCCGGTGCCGCAGACCCGACCGGCCGCGCCCCACACGCCGAGGAGTGAGCACGTGCGCAGTGAACTGTTCAGCGAGGCCCGGGAGAACGACCTGCCGGGCATGACCCTCCAGAACCCGCGGATGCTGCGGGTCGCCTGCGACGGCGAGTTCTACGCGCGGCAGGGCTCGATGGTGGCCTACCAGGGCGACATCGACTTCGCCTACCGGGGGGCGGGAGTCGGCCGGTTCGCCAAGAAGATGCTCACCGGCGAAGGGCTGCCGCTCATGCGGGTCTCCGGCAAGGGCGACGTCTTCCTCGCCCGGGACGCCTGGGAGATCCACATCCTCGACCTGGAGGACGACTCGATCACCGTCAACGGGCAGAACGTGCTCGCCTTCGACGCCGGACTGGACTGGGACATCCACCGGGTGCGGGGCATGGGCATCTTCGCCGGCGGCCTGTTCAACACGGTCTTCACCGGCCGGGGGCGGATCGCCATCGCCTGCCACGGCACCCCGGTCCTGCTCGACGTCGACCAGCCGACCTACGTCGACACCAAGGCCGCGGTCGCCTGGTCCACCTCCCTGAAGACCAGCCTGCGCAGCACCGTCAAGGCGGGCGCGCTCATCGGCCGCGGCAGCGGCGAGGCGTTCCAGCTCGCCCTGGAGGGGCAGGGGTTCGTGCTGGTCCAGGCCTCCGAGGGGGAGGTGCGGGCGGCGCCGTCGGCGTGAGCGGGCCGCCCCTCACTCCAGGTCGGCCTCGGCCCGCAGCATCGGCAGGGTCTGCGGGTCGCGCAGCAGCGCCGCGACGAGGTGGCGGCGCTCCCAGCGGCCGGTGATCCAGCACAGGCCGCGGGCCAGGCCGTCGGTGGTCGAGGCGTGCACGTGGCCGTCCACGCAGCGCCACTCCACCGCGACGCCGTCCACCCGCAGCTCCGCGTGGTGCAGGTAGGTCAGCGGCGGGTCGTCGAGGAACACCCGCACCTCGTCGGGCACCGGACGGACCTCCCCGGAGGAGGTCACCCGGCCCGCCACCACCTCGGAGGCCAGGCTCAGGTCGAGCGCGTCGGCCAGGTCGGCGGCGCGCTCCACCGGACCCAGCACCACCGGCCGGTCGGCGAGCAGCGGCAGCAGGTCCGGCGCGTCCACCACCACGGCGTCCTCCGCGTCGGCCACCACCACCGCGCCGCCCTGCACCGCGCGCACCCGGTCCGGCGGGGACACCCGCTCGGCGGGCACCTCGGCCAGCGCCGCCCAGATCCGGCGCAGCGACGCGCGCGACACCGAGCGCTCCGGGTCGCCCAGCCGCTCCAACAGGTCGTCGGGACCGTCCGGACCGGCGAGCAGCTCGCCCAGGTCGGAGCGGACCCCCAGGGCGCGGGCGAACTCCGGGTCCAGCGCCGTGGGGATCTCGTCGTAGAGGCCGGTGAGCGCGGGGTCGGCGTCGGCGGCCCGCGTCTCCGCCGGGGTGAGGTCGTCCAGCAGCGCGCCCGTGCGCAGCCACCAGGCCGTGTAGGAGGGGACGTCCACCACGCGGCCGTCCCCCGTGAACACCCGGGCCGGTTCGGTCACCGCCGCGCGGGGACCGGGGGCCGCCAGCAGCTCCAGCGCCTGCGGCCAGCGGTCCTCCCGGACGTACTCCAGGTCGCGCACCCCCACCAGCTCGGGGAGGATCGGCGGCAGTTCGGGGTGGCCGAGCAGCTCCGAGACCTCGGCGGCCCACTCCGCCACGCCGTCCAGCGGGATCTCGTCGAGGCTCTCGGCCAGTGCCGCGCCCAGCGTCACGTCGTGGGCGCGGTACACGGTGAACAACTGCACCACGCCCACCGCCTGCAACGTCTCGGTGTCGTAGGACTCCGCCAGGTCGTCGGCGAGCACCCCGAAGGGCGCGTCCTCGACGAGCAGGTCCCGCAGCGGGCTGTCGGGGTGCAGCAGCTCGGCGGCGGGCGAGTAGTCGCCCTCGGCGTCGCGCAGCGCCAGTTCGGCCAGCCACGGCTCGTCGGCGACCGTGGTGGCCGACGCCGCCACCAGTTCCAGCACGGCCCGGGCGATCGTGTCGGGGTCGTCGGCGTCCAGCGAGTTCTCCACGGCCGTCCGGGTCATCGGGTCGGTGAGGATCGCGCGTTCGTTCGCCTCGACCGCGCCGAGCCGGACCAGCAGCGGGTCGACCGCCTCGGGGTGCACGATCCGCAGGCCCAGCGGCGCCAGCGCCGCGACGTCCAGCGTCCCCGCCGTGAACGAGGGGCCGGTGGGCAGCAGCAGGCCGCGGGGGCCGCGCACCAGCCGCCCGTCCCACAGCGGCACCGGCAGCGCGCCCAGCTCGCCGAGGTCCGCGCCGCGCTGACCGGCCGCGCGCAGCGCCGCGTACAGTCGCGCCCACCAGGCGGGCTCCCGCTCCAGGCCGGCGAGCAGGTCGGCGAGGTCGGCGAGGGAGACGCGGCGCAGCCGCAGCGCGCGCAGTCCCGGGTGCTGTAGGTCGGCGTCGCCGGGCAGCGCGTTGGGCAGCAGGTCGCCGAGCACGTCCAGCAGCACGCCGCCGCCCTCGACGACCACGGCGTCACGGGGGGTGAGGGGAGCGCCGGCGGCGGAGCGCAGGAACGGGGTGTCCGGCAGCAGGCGGGCCACCCGGGCACGGAAGCGGGCGTCGAACTCGGCGCCGCCGAGCCGCTCCAGCGGGACCAGGTCCCAGACGGCGGGGGCGTCCAGGCGGCACAGCAGTTCGGCGTAGGCGGAGGCCGCGGCGTCCAGCAGGACGTCGGCGGCGGTCCCGGGCGCGATGCGGCGGCGGTCCGGCGACAGCGGGAAGGTGCCGATGAGCAGCGCGGGGACGTGCAGCTCCTCGTCGCTGGGGGTGGGGGCGTGGACCACGCGGGGCACGTCGGCGGGCAGGGCGGCCGCGTCGCCCGCCGGGTCGAGCGCCACCGCCCAGGTCAGCGACCAGTCGCGGCGGTCGCGTTCCTCGACGGGGCGGTCGGCGAGGTCCTCCGGTGCGAACCGGCCCGACCGGGTCAGGGTGCGCCAGCGGGTGACGTGCTCGCCTCCGGCGTCCACGCTGCGGATGGCGACCGTGCCGTCGTCGCCGGGGACGGAGTACAGGGAGCGGACCTGGCCGTCGGCGTCGATCTCGACCTCGGCCAGCCACGGCAGGGCCAGCAGCAGCGCCTGCCCGGCCTCGGCCAGTTGCAGGGCCAGCCGCGCGCCCGCGTCGGCGTCGCGCAGTTGCAGGACGACCGCGCTGTCGTAGCCCTCGGGGGGCCGGGTGTCGTCGGCGAACGGCAGCCGCAGCAGCGGCACCCGGCCGTCGCGCCGCGCGATCTCCTCGGCGAGTTCGGGACGGGACCGCCCGGTGGCCACCAGCGTGTCGTGGACCAGAGCGGCGGCGCGCTCCCGGTTCCACCGCACCGCGCCGTCCCGGGAGGCGAACACCACGTCGTCGCTGATCGACGCCACCGAGGTGAAGCCGACGCCGAAGCGGCCCACGGCGGCGGCGTCGCGTTTGGCGGAGGCGCGCAGGGTGGACAGCGACTCCACGCCCTCGGCGGTGAGCGGGGCGCCCGTGTTTGCGGCGGTGAACTCCCGGCCGCGCAGCGCCAGCCGCAGCCGTCCCCGCACCCCGGCCCGTTGGGCGGCGTCGGCGGCGTTCTGCGCCAGTTCCACGACCACGCGGTCTCGGTAGCCGCCGAGGGCGTAGTCCTCCTCGGCGTTGGCGTCCTCACGGAAGCGCGCGGGCGAGGCGGCCCAACTGTCCAGGACCCTTCTGCGCAGTTCAGTCACGCCGAACGGGTCGACCGTCGTGTGCGTCAAGGAGACCTCCCCAGGACCGGTGCGGCACCACCGTAGACGACGGTTCCGGCGGGGGGACGCGGGCGGTGTCCTTCCCCGGTGAAATCTCGGGAAACCCTGGGCAGCCCGGTCCCGACGCCCGGGCGGCCCCGCCTCCGGGCCGGGGGAGGGGTCAGCGGGCGACCCGGAAGAACCCCTCCGCGATCAGGCCGCGCAGCGCCGCCGGGGTCCGCTCCCGCAGCGTGGCCGGGTCCTGGCCGATCAGCTCCGCGATCGCGTCCAGCAGCGGCCCCACCGGGATCGTGCCGTCGCACACGCCGGCCAGCGCCGCCTCGACCGTGCCCACCTGGGCCACGCGGCGCAGGCCCGCGGTCTGGCGGAGCAGGATGCGCTCCGGGTCGAGGGCGCCCGGCACGCTGATCCGCTCCTCGCGGACCCCCGGGGCCGTGGCCACCCGGGCCGCGAGCAGGGCCGCGTCGGTGAGGCGGTGCGCGGTCATCGCCCCGTCCACCACGTCCGGCAGGTACGGCCCCACCGGCTGGTCGATCTCGTGGCGCAGCTCCTCCACCCGCACCGTGGCGTCCTGGGCGGCGTCGTTGCGCAGGCAGATCCACCCGAAGCCGATGCCCTTGATGCCCTCGCGCTCGAAGTAGTCGAGCCAGGCGTCGTAGCGGGCCGTGTACTCGGGGCTGCCCTGCTCGCAGGAGTCGCGCAGCCACAGCTCCACGTACTCGGCCGGGTCCTGCACGTCGCGTTGGACCACCCAGCCGGAGCACCCGGTGCCCGCGACCCAGTCGCCGACGCGGTCCCGCCAGTCCTCGCCGTCCACGTGCAGCCAGTTGGCGAGGAGCTGGCACCAGCCGCCGTCGGTCAGGTGGGCGGGGGCGGACGCGACGATCTCGGCGCACACCGAGTCGCCGGGCAGGTCGGACTCGCGGTAGGTGTAGCGGGCCGGGCCGGGGGTGACCACGAACGGCGGGTTGGAGACGATCAGGTCGAACCGCTCCCCCTCGACCGGCCGGTACAGCGACCCCTCGCGGGTCTCGACGCCGTCCACGCCGGACAGCGCGCAGCTCAGCCGGGTCATCCACAGGGCGCGCGGGTTGACGTCGGTGGCGCAGACCCGCTGGGCTCGCTCCGCCAGGTGCAGCGACTGCACGCCGCAGCCCGAGCCCAGGTCGAGCGCGCGCTCCACCGGGCCGTCCACGATGAGCCGGGCCAGGGTCTGCGACGCGCCGCCCGCTCCCACCACGTGGTCGGGCCGGGGCTGCCCCTGCCCGGGGCGGACGGTCGGGTCGGAGACGACGTAGCCGGGGCGGCCGTCGGCGAGCTCCCACGGCTTCACCTGCACCAGGGCGCGTACCAGGCCGTCGCGGACGGTCAGCAGGCCCGCCGCGGCGAGGTCGGCGAGCGGCAGGGCGCGCAGCGCGGCCTCCGGCACCGCCTCGCCCAGCCACCACAGGCGCAGCAGCAGGCCCAGGCGCTCCTCGCCACCGGTCGCCCGCAGGGCGGGGATCAGTTGTTCCCGGGCGAGCGCCCGCGCCGCGGTGTCGCCGAGCCGGTCGCGGACTCCGGAGACGGTGTAGTCGGCGTCGAGCAGGATGCCGCGCAGGCGGTCGGCGAGGTGCGGCGGCAGCGGGCGGAGCGTTTCGGACACCCGTTCATTATCGAGGACATTCCTCGACCGCGGGGGCGGGTCAGGTCCGAGGCTGTCCGGGGACACCGCCGGAGTCGTGGCCGGGGACCGGTTCCGCGGGGGCGTCCGGTCCGGCGGAGCCCCGTCGGCGGCGCTCCTCCTCGGCGCGCCTGCGGATCAGGCGGGGGACGTACCAGAAGCCGAACACGCCCAGGGCGATCCCGACCACGCAGACCCAGATCCACCACCGGTCGTCTTCGGGTAGCCGATCGCCCTGGACGAGGAGGACGATCAGGGCGACGGTCCACGCCGCCGTGCCCAGCGCTGCGGGGACGCGGTAGTCGGACTCGTGGACCTCGGGGTCGGGCTGCCGGGGTTTACGCACGTTTTCAGGCTAAACGATCGGTGAAGGCGGCTCACCGACCGCGTGTTTCCTCCGCGTTACCGCGCTGACGTGTGAAAACTCGGAATTGATCCGATGTTTCCCTGTGACCGTGGCCTGTCAGATTAGAGCGAGTGAGCGAATCCTCTGCCCCAGTGACCGACCAGGTGCCCGCACCCAAGCGCACCGGTCTCCTCGCACCCCTCGACCGCTATTTCAAAGTGAGCGAGCGAGGGTCGAACTTCGCCCGCGAGATCCGTGGCGGCCTGGCCACGTTCTTCGCGATGGCCTACATCGTCGTCCTCAACCCGCTGATCATCGGTACGGCGCCTGACATCAACGGCGACACCCTGGGCATCCCCCAGGTTGCCGCGGTGACCGCACTCGTCGCCGCGGTCTCGTCGATGCTGATGGGCGTCATCAGCCGCTACCCCTTCGCGATCGCCTCGGGCATGGGCCTCAACGCGATCCTCGCCTACGTCCTCGCGCCCATGATGACCTGGTCCGACGTGATGGGCCTGGTGGTCATCGAGGGCGTCATCATGCTGGTGCTCGTGCTGACGGGCTTCCGCAACGCGGTCTTCAACGCCGTTCCCCCCTCGCTCAAGAGCGCGATCGGGGTCGGCGTGGGCCTGTTCCTCGCCCTGATCGGCTTCGTCAACGCCGGCTTCGTGCAGCCCGGCAGCGGCACCCCCGTCCAACTGGGCGTGGGAGGCTCCCTGGACGGCTGGCCGATCCTGGTGTTCGTCCTCGGCCTGGTGGCCACCATCATCCTCATGGTGCGCAAGGTCAAGGGCGCGGTGCTGATCGGCATCGTCTTCGCCACGGTCCTGGGCATCGTGGTCGAGGCGCTGGCCAAGGTCGGCCCGAAGACCGGCGCGGACGGCACGGTCAACGAGGTGGGCTGGTCGCTGACCGTCCCCGAGGTGCCCACCTCGGTCGGCGACCTGGTGTCGCTGCCGGACCTCAGCCTGGTCGGCCAGTTCAACCTGCTCGCCGACTGGAAGGGCGTGGGCATCGCCACGATGCTCATGCTGCTGCTCACCCTGCTGCTGGCGGACTTCTTCGACACCATGGGCACCATGGTCGGCGTGGCCAGCCAGGCGGGGCTCACCGACGAGGAGGGCAACGTGCCCAACGCGCAGGGCGTGCTCGTGGCCGACGCCATCGGCACCGTCGCGGGCGGCCTCGCCTCGGCCTCGGTGGCCACGACCTATGCCGAGTCCGCGGCGGGCGTCGGCGAGGGCGCGCGCACCGGCATCGCGTCGATCGTCACCGGCCTGCTGTTCCTGGGGGCGCTCTTCATCACCCCGCTGGCCGCCCTGGTGCCGTTCGAGGCGGCCACCCCGGTGCTGATCGTCGTCGGCTTCATGATGATGACCCAGATCACCCGGGTGGACTTCAGCGACCTGGGCATCGGCATCCCGGCCTTCCTGGCCATCGTGGTCATGCCCTACACCTACTCGATCGCCAACGGCATCGGCGTCGCGTTCATCGCCTACACGGTCGTCCGCCTGGCGCAGGGCCGCTGGCGCGACGTGCACCCGCTGATGCTGGTGGTCTCGCTGGTCTTCCTGATCCACTTCTCCGAGGCGGCCCTCCAGGGCCTCATCGGCTGACACCGCCGGGCACGTCCGGCACCGTTCGGCGTCCCGCCCCGCTGGGGCGGGGCGCCGAACCCGTTTGCGCCCCGGGCGCGGCGGTTACCCGCACAGTCCTGCGGGAATACCCGCCTGCGAGACATCGTTAGCAAAAGTAATGAGTCATGCTAATGAACCGATCCACCCCCACCCCGCCGACCGGAACTGACGCCGGCCTGGCCGCGGCACTGCGCATGGCCGTGGGGCGACTGGCCCGACGGCTGCGCGCGCAGCGGCCGGACTCCTCCCTGTCCCTGGGACAGGGATCGGTGCTGTTCGCCCTGGCCCGACACGGGAAGATGACCCCGGGAGCGCTCGCCGACCACGAGAAGGTGCAGCCTCCGTCGATGACCCGGATCATCGCCGCCCTGGAGGCCAGGGGCCTGGTCCGCCGGATGCGCCACCCGGACGACGGCCGCCAGCAGTTGGTGGAGATCACCGAGGAGGGCAGCCGGCTGGTGGCCGCCGACCAGCAGCGCCGGGAGGCCTGGCTGACCCGGCGGCTCGCGGAACTCAGCCAGGAGGACAAGGAGGTCCTGCGCCGGGCGACCGAGATCCTGGACCGGCTGAGCCAGTCGTGACCGGGGGCGGCGGGAAGGGGGCCGACGCAGAGGAGTACGCCGCCATCAGCAGCACAACCGCCTCGCACGTCCGTACGGCGACCGTCCCGGAGACTCCCCCCGCAGACCCGCCCGAGCCGGAGGAGCCCGGGCGCCGCTCCGGCATGTTCCGGTCGCTGGCCAACCGCAACTACCGCCTCTTCGCCCTCGGCCAGGTCGTCTCCAACACCGGCACCTGGATGCAGCGCATCGCCCAGGAGTGGCTCGTCCTGCAACTGAGCGGGGGCAGCGGCGTGGCGCTGGGCATCGCCACCGCCCTGCAGTTCCTGCCCATGCTCGTCCTCGGCCTGTGGGGCGGCGCGCTCGCCGACCGCTTCTCCAAGCGCCGCCTGCTCATCCTGACCCAGGCCCTCATGGGCCTGCTCGCCCTGGGACTGGGCCTGCTCGTCACGTTCGGCACCCCCCGGGTGGAGCACGTCTACGCGTTCGCCCTCGCGCTCGGCCTGGTCACCGTGGTGGACACCCCGGTCCGGCAGAGCTTCGTGGTCGAAATGGTGGGACGTCAGGACCTTCCCAACGCCGTCGCGCTGAACAGCGCCAGCTTCCAACTGGGCCGGGTCACCGGCCCCGCCGCGGCGGGCCTGCTCATCGGGCTCGTCGGCACCGGCCCGGTGTTCCTCATCAACGCGGCCTCCTTCGTCGCGGTCCTCACCGGCCTGCTCCTGATGCGCCCCGCCGAACTGCACGTCAGCAAGCCCGTGCCGCGCTCCAAGGGCCAGGTCCGGGAGGGGCTGCGCTACGTCACCGGCCGCCGGGACCTGCTCCTGCTGCTCGGCGTGATCGCCTTCGTGCAGCTCTTCGGCTCCAACGTGCAGAACCAGCTCGCCCTCATGGTCAACAACGTCTTCCGGGCGGGCTCCGAGGCGTTCGGCCTGGCCGCGACGTTCCTCGCGGTGGGCGCCCTCACCGGCGCGCTGATCGCGGCCAAGCGCGAGGCGCCCCGGCTGCGCACCGTGGTCCTCGGCGCGTTCCTCTTCGGCGTGCTCCAGATCGTCGCCGGGCTCATGCCCGGCTACGTGGCGCTGCTCGCGGCGCTGGTGCCCATGGGCGTCTCCTTCATGACCTTCACCACCTCCATGAACGCCTACTTCCAACTGAACGTGGAACCGCAGATGCGCGGCCGGGTCATGGCCATGTACACGCTGGTGTTCCTCGGGGTCGCCCCCATCGGCGCGCCCGTCGTGGGCGTGCTCGCCGACCTGTTCGGCCCCTCCGTCAGCATGGTCACCGGCGGAGCGGTCAGCGTCGCCGTCGCCGTCATGGCCGCCGCCGTGCTGGGCCGTAGGCTCGGGGTGAGGATGCGCCTCACCGCGCGCCGCCCCTTCGTCGAGGTGGTCCGGCGCACGGACCCGGCACCACCGGCCTGACCCGGAGGCATGATGCGCCTGTTCACCGCCGTCGTCCCGCCCGCCGCCGTGCTCGACGCCCTGGGCGCTGCGGTGGAGTCCGCCCGCCCCACGGCCCGCAGCCTGCGCTGGGCGCCCCGCGAGCAGTGGCACGTGACACTGCTGTTCCTCGGCGAGGTGCCCGACGAGCGGGTCGACGCGGTGGCCGGGGAGCTGGGCCGGGTCACCGCCCGGCACCCCGCGATGTCCCTCCGCCTGCGCGGCGGCGGCACGTTCCCGCCCAAGCCGGTCCGCTCCCGCGTGCTGTGGGCGGGCCTGGACGGGGACGTCGCGGCCCTGGCCGAGCTGGCGGACGCCCAGCGCGAGGCCGCCGCCGGACTCGGCGTCCCGGTGGAGAACCGCCGCTACGTCCCGCACCTGACGGTGGCCCGCGCCCGCATCACCACCAACCTCACCGCCCCCTGCGCCCGCCTCGACGCCCTGGACACCGAGCCGTGGGAGGCGGCCGAGGTGCAGTTGGTGCGCAGCCGCCTCAGCGGCGCCCCCCGGTACGAGACCATCGCCGCCTGGCAACTAGCCTGAGGGGACCGGCCCCGATCCGAACGGCGTCAGGCGGCGACCAGGAGAAGACGGAGAACACCCCATGAGCATGCTCACCAACAACCGGAAGCAGCGCTGGCTCCTGCCCACGGTGCTCGCGGTGATCGTGCTGATCGTGGTCCTGGGCGCCCTGGTGCGGTAGCCGCGGCGCTCCCGCGCCCGCCGCGGACGCGCCCCGCGGGCGGGGCGCGCCGGATGGCAAGATGGCTCCATGACCCGAGGCGTCCGTGTGTGGCTGGCAGCCGTGCTCCTGGGGGCTCCCGCCGCGACGGGAGCCGCCGCCCCCCAGGAGACGGTCGAACCGGCGACGCCGGACCCCTCGGTGAGCGAGGCGGTGCCCGCGGGCACCGAGATCGCGTTCCGGCTCACCGACCCGCGGATCGCCGAGTCCAGCGGACTGGCCGCCTCCCGGCGCCACGAGGACGTGTACTGGACCCACAACGACAGCGGTCCCGACTACGGCCCCACCCTGTACGCGGTCAACGGGCAGGGCGACACGGTCGCCACCGTCTGGCTGGCCGGGGAGGGCGTCGAGGCCCGCGACTGGGAGGCGATCGCACTCGGCGCCGACGAGGCCGGGGAGCCCGCGATCTACGTCGCCGACATCGGCGACAACTACCAGGGCGGCTGGCCGAACGTGCGCGTCTACCGGATCCCCGAGCCGCGCGACCTGGTCGACCAGACCGTCACCGCCACCACGTTCACCTTCACCTACGCCGACGGCGGCCGGGACGCCGAGGGCCTGCTCGTCGACCCGCGCGACAACCGCCTCTACGTCGTCAGCAAGGAGATCGCGGGCGGCCTGTACGCCGCCCCCGAACAGCTCGACCCCGACGGCGTCAACACCCTCACCCGCGTCGGCGGCGCCCCGCTGTTCGCCACCGACGCCGCGTTCTCCCCCGACGGCAGGTACTACGCCGTCCGCACCTACTGGAACGCGACCCTCTACGACGCCTCCGAAGGGGTGCCGGGACGGCGGGCCGCCACCGTGGCCCTGCCCGAGAGCGACCAGGGCGAGTCGGTCTCCTTCACCGGCGACGGGAGTGCGCTGCTGGTCGGCAGCGAGGGCGTGCAGAGCCCGGTGTGGCGGGTGCCGCTGGACGACGTGCTGTCCCGTCCTCCCGCTCCCGAACCCGAGCCGTCGCCCAGCACCACCGAGGAGGCGGACCTGTCCGGCGGGGACGGCGCGGGCGGCCTCATCCTCGCCGGGGTCGGCGTGGCGGGCGTGGCCGTCCTCGCGATCGTCTGGCTGGCGCGCCGGGGGTAGCGCTCAGCGCCACCGGTCGGGGCCGGGGAAGTCGGCCGTCTCCACCGCCAGGTCGAACGGTGCGGGAAGGCCGGTCTCCGCGCCGAAGGGAACGGTGGTGCGCCTGCGGTACCGCCCCTGCTCCGGTTCCTCGTCCAGGGTGACCGACGGCCCCTCGTCGGCCCACCGGTCGATCAGCAGGTACAGCGGGACCGGGCCGTGGGCGTAGCCCCACAGCTTCCTCTTGCGGTCCCGTTCACCGCTGCTCTTGGAGACGATCTCGGCCACGAGCGGCGCGTCCTCCGCGGAGCACGAGAGGCCGTCGCCGCCGTCCAGCACCGCGGCGCGGGGCACGACGGCGAGATCCGGCACGTAGAGGTCTCCGAGAACCGGAACGCGCGCAGTCCCAGGGTCTGGTACACGTCCCACGCGTCGGGCAGGGAGCGCAGCAGTGTCCGGGGCACTCGGGCCGCGATGAAGTTGTGCGGCCGTGAGGGCGGCGTCACCAGCCTGATCTCCTCACCGAGGATCTCGGCCCGCTGGCCTTCGGGCACGTCCAACTCCTGCCAGGCGCGCAGCAGGCGGTCGGATCCAGGCGTGCTGCCATCGGAAACGGCTTCCACCATGACGACACCCACTTCGCTACGTCACCTCCCGGACCGGAAGCGCAGCCGTACCGCTTCGTGTCCACCCGTCGTTTCCGAGAAGAGAGAAGCGTCGACCGCGCGGCCGGGTCGACGCTTCGCAGACGGCGGGATTCCCGGGGTCAGCCCTGTTCCAGGAAGACCTCCCGGGCCAGGAAGGCGTGGCGGGAGTGGTCAGTGAACACCCCGTCGACACCCGCCGCGAAGAAGGCGTCGTACTCGGCGGCGAACGACCCGTAGGCGGTCGGGTCGTCGCCGTTGCGCAGCTTCGGCGGCAGGAAGTGGTTCTCGCTGCGGAACGTGTACGGGTGCACCAGCAGGCCCGCCTCGTGGGCGTCGGCCACCAGGGACGTGGGCTCGCCCAGGCCGCCCTCCTCGGTGACCGGGACGACCAGGGACTTGGCCGGGCCGATCGCGTCGGCGAAGGACGCCACCTCCGCCAGCCCTTCCGGGGTGGTGTAGCGCAGCCACGGCTCCTCGGCGCCCAGGAGGAACACCAGCGGCACCTCCAGCTCCCGCAGCTTGCGCAGGCTGTCCGCCTCGAAGGACTGCAAGAACACCGGCACCCGGGGCTCCGGGCCGCTCAGGCCGCGCTCCCGGAGCAGCGCGATCAGCGGCGGCTCCAGCTCCAGGCCCACCGACTCGTGGTAGGCGGGGTGCTTGGTCTCCGGGTAGATCCCGATCGGCCGCCCCAACTGCTCGGTCAGCTCCACGGCCAGGTCGATGATCTCCTCCAGGGTGGGGATCTCGTACTGGCCGTCGTGCTCGGCGTTGTACGGGCGCACCTCGGGCAGCCGCTCCACCGCGCGCAGCGTCTTGATCTCCTCCAGCGTGAAGTCCTGCGCGAAGAACCCGGTGACCTCGCGGCCGTCGATGGTCAGCGTGCGGCGGCGGTCGGCGAACTCGGGGCGGGACGCCACGTCCGTGGTGTGCCCGATCTCCGGTTCGTGCCGGGCGATCAGGTGCCCGTCCTTGGTGGCGACCAGGTCCACCTCGATGAAGTCGCCGCCGTAGCGGGCCCCCAGCGCGTAGGAGGCCAGGGTGTGCTCGGGGCGGTGCCCGGACGCGCCCCGGTGGGAGATGATCTTGATGTGCGGAAGCTGCCTGTTCCTGCGCATGGCCGAGACTGTTCCTGATCGGTACTGCGGAAACGCCGACCGGCCCGGGCGCGTGCCCCGGACCGGCCGACGGGGGACTTCGGCGGGCGGTCGGCTCAGCCGAGCTTGCCCACCACGTAGTCGATGCACTCGGTCAGCGCGCGCACGTCGTCCGGCTCGACCGCCGGGAACATGCCGATACGCAGTTGGTTGCGGCCGAGCTTGCGGTACGGCTCGGTGTCGACGACGCCGTTGGCGCGCAGCACCGCGGCGACCTTGGCGGCGTCCACCGCGTCGCTGAAGTCGATCGTGCCCACGACCTGGGAGCGGTGCGCCGGGTCGGCGACGAACGGGGTCGCGTACTCGGACTTCTCCGCCCACGTGTACAGGATCGACGAGGACTCCGCGGTGCGGCGCACCGCCCAGTCCAGGCCGCCCTGGCCGTTGAGCCACTCGATCTGCTCGGCGAGCAGCAGCAGCGTGGCCACGGCCGGGGTGTTGTAGGTCTGGTCCTTGCGGGAGTTGTCGACCGCGGTGGTCAGGGAGAAGAACGCCGGGATGTAGCGGTCCGTGGCCGCGATCTCGGCCATCCGCTCCAGCGCCCGCGGCGACATGATCGCGATCCACAGCCCGCCGTCGGCCGCGAAGCACTTCTGCGGGGCGAAGTAGTAGACGTCCGTCTGGCTGATGTCCACGGGCAGGCCGCCCGCGCCGCTGGTGGCGTCCACCAGCACCAGCGCGTCCTCGTCGGCGCCCGCCACCCGCTGGATCGGCGTGGCGACGCCGGTGGAGGTCTCATTGTGGGTGAGCGCGTACACGTCCACTCCGGCCTCGGCCTGCGGCGGGAGGTAGGTGCCCGGCTCGGCGCTGATGACGGTGGGCTCGGCGAGCCAGGGAGCGCCCTTGGTGACCTTGGCGAACTTGGAGGAGAACTCACCGAACGACAGGTGCTGGGACTTGGTGCGCACCAGGGCGTGCGCGGCGATGTCCCAGAACGCGGTGGTGCCGCCGTTGCCGAGGACCACCTCGTAGCCCTCGGGCAGGGAGAACAGGTCGGCCAGTCCGGAGCGCACCCGCCCGACGAGGGACTTCACCGGCTTCTGGCGGTGCGAGGTGCCGAGGTAGGTGGCTCCCGAGGAGGCCAGGGCGCTCAACTGTTCGGGACGGACCTTGGACGGACCGCAGCCGAAGCGGCCGTCACGGGGCAGCAGGTTCTCTGGAATGTGGATCTCGGTCACTCCGCCAGCCTACTCGGCCACCCACCGTCCCGTGCCGCAGGGGGGCCGCGGCGGAGGGCTCCGGAAGAGGAGAAACGCCGGGATATTTCCAGAATGGGAGAAGTTGCAATCCTGTCACGGCTCTGGTTCGCGGAGTAGTCGGTAAGAGAAATTGGTTTTCCGGCAGAGGCGGTGCAGGAGAGGGCACGTTTTCGTGATACCGAATCAGTCCCCCTCGTACAGTTCGGTGGAAAGCGTCGATTACGCCCCTGAGTTTCTCAGGGCCTACGACCGACTGCGTGCCCCGTTCGACGAGCGTCGGCAATTCGACAACCGGCGTCGCGCCGCCCGTCTGGTCCGGCGCCGCCGCCCCTGGCGGGACCTGCTGGACGACGACGATCCGGTCCGGGAGCAGCGTCCGGCGCCGCTGCTGCAACTGCGGGCCGCCTCGGAGGAGGACGCCGCGACCGTCACCGGAATGCTGGAGGAGCGCAGCGGCGACGACCCCGTCGCGGTCCTCTCCAGGTGCGAGTCCCGGGGAGAGGCCGCCCCGCCGTACGCCGGAGCCACCGCGTACCAGACGGTGCGGCGGACCGAGGAGGACGTGAGCGCCCTCGTCGACGAACTGCGCAGGGGGCGCGGCAGGCGGATCGACGGACCCCGTCTGCGTGCGGTCCGGCCGCTGGAATTCCCCCGCACCCAGTCCCTGCTCGACCTGTTCGCCGTGTACGGGGAGACCTACCGGGAACGGCACCGTGCGGAGGACGAGGAGTACCCCGGCGGCCGGCGCGACCACCGCAATCCCCTCGTGGTCGCCGAGGCCCTGTGGCGGAAGGCCAGAAAGCGGCGGGAAGCCCGAAAAGCGGTTCCCGAACGGGAGGAGCAGGCGGGGGAGGACCGGGGGGACGGGCAGCCGCGGCGGGGCGTCCTGCGCCGGATCGGCGCCGCCGCGCGCAGGACCCTGGACGACGGGGTCGGCCTGGTCGGAAAGGGGTACACGGGGCTGTACCTCGGTACCAGCAGGCTGCTCCAGTTCCTGGGCGCGGGCAGGGCGGACGCCGGGTTCACCTTCGACCGGTTCGACCAGTGGGTGATGACCCCGCTGGGCATGCTCATCAACTTCCTGCTCGGCCTGTCCCTGCTGCTGGGGATACGGAACATCCCCGACCTGGAGGCCCTGGAACGGGTCCTCACGGTACTGCTGCTGGTCCTGCTCGTGCTGCTGCGCGCCCTGCTCTACCTGGGGCTGAGCCAGCCGTGGCGGCCCTACCGGTGGCTGCCCCGGCAGCCCTACCTGCCCAGGGGCGCCTCCGCCGCGCCCCACCACCGCGCCGTCACCCAGCACGTCGGGGAGACGTACCGGAGGCTACAGGCCGCGCACGCCGAAGGCGACCGCCGCGACTTGCGCGACCAGGCGCGGATGCTGCGGCTGCTGCTGGTCAACGCGCTGCTGGAGGACCTGGCCGCGGCCTACCCCGAGCGCCACCGCTACCGCACCGGTTTCCACCGCCCGGCCCTGGTCGCGGACCGGTACGCGACCCGTTGGCGGGGCGGCGGGGAGGACTCCCCGGAGCGGGACGCCGACCTGGTCCGGCTGATCGAGCAGGTCCGCGCCGAGCAGTACGCGCCGGACCCCCTGGTCGTCGTGGAGGTCGTGGCCGACCCCGCTCCGCCGGCCGCGCGGGAGACCGGCTCGGCCGTGCGGGAACTGACCGCCTGGGCCGACCGGCGCAGGCGCGTCGCCCACCTGGGGCCGAGCCGTACGGTCTCCGTCGACATCGGCCCCGGGGCCGGGGAGCGGGAGCAGCACCGCGGCCGGGTCCGGGGAGCCGAGCGGACGGAGCCCACCACCGCCCAGCGGTGGCGGAACGCCGCGACGGCCGCGGGAGTGGGGGCGGTGGTCCTCCTGCTGCTGGTCGGCACGGTGGCGGTGCTGGACCTGTTCCACCGGAGGAACGGGAACGAGTGCTGGCGGCCGCTGCTCACCGAGCCGGGGGTGGCGCAGGCGCAGAGAGGCGGGAGCACGGAGGTCTGGGACTGCGTGGGGTACACCGACGGGTCGTTCGTCTTCCACCCGAGCCTGGAAGCGGTCCAGGAACGCATCGAGGCGCAGAACGACCTCGCCGTCTCCGGCAAGGAGCCCTACGTGACCGTGGTCTACTTCGGACAGATGTCCTTCCGGAAGGACGACAGCCGCACGGCCGGGGTGAAGGGTGAGCTCATGGGGCTGGCGGTGCGCCAGTACCACCACAACCGGTACGCCCCCGAGGGGGTTCCCCGCATCCGGCTGCTGATCGCCAACGCCGGCTACCGCTGGGAGCACGGCGCAGCGGTCGCCGAGTGGATCGGGCAGCGGATCAGCGAGGACGACATCGTGGCGGCGGTCGGCTTCGGGCAGAGCATGGAGACGACCCGGGAGACGATCAGGAAGCTCTCCGGGTACGCGCTGCCGATGGTCTCCTCGACCGCGACCTACGACTACATCGGCACCCTGGAGGAAGCGGGCGAAGAAGGGGGAGGAGAGGGCAAGGAGGACTTCTACAGCGACTTCTTCTTCCCGACCGCGCCCTCCAACAGCCGGGTGGCCGACCAGACCGCCGAACTGGTGGCGGCGGGCCGGGTCGGCGGGGAGGTCAGGAACGTGCTCGCGCTCGCCTACACCGCCGAGGCCGAGCTCTACGGCCCCCACCTGGCCAAGGAGTTCATCAGAGCGCTGGAGAGCAGGGACGGCTCGGTGCGGGGGAGGGTCGACGGCTACTCCGACGTGGCGGAACTGGGATCGGTGGTCGACGACATCTGCCGGGACGGGTACCAGCCCGACCTCGTCTACTACGCCGGCCGGTCCCCCGACTTCGGCTACTTCCTCGACGAGCTGAACGCCTCCAGCGGCTGCATCGAGAAGGTCACCGTGCTGGCCAGCGACGACATCGCCCAGTACGTCGCCGACAAGGCGGACAAGCTGAAGGACCGCGCGATCTCCGTCTACTACACGCCGCTGGCCATGAGGGAGACGGTCAAACCGGAGTTCCGCGAGGACCTGGACACCCTGGCCGAGGAGCTGGGCGAGGACAACGCGTCCGTCGCGCACGCCGCCATGGCCCACGACGCCCTCACCGTGGTCTCCACCGCCCTCATGGACGCCGCGGCCCTGCTGCCCGGCCCCCGCGGACGGTCCGCGGCGTTCCCCGCGCTGCTGCTGCCGGAGATCCAGGAGATCGAGGACCTGGCGGGCGCCAGCGGGGACCTGGACCTCACCTCGGACGGCGGCCACTGGTACGACCGCAAGCTCGTCCTGCTGGCCACGGTCGACGGAGAGGGGGACCAGGAGTTGGTGGCCGAGTGCGGCCGGGCCGCCCACCGGAGCCAGCCGCCGCTCGGATCGGCCGAGGAGGGGGGAGCAGCGGAGGGGCAGGCCCTGCTCGGGGCCGTGGACGAGGACGGCTGCCGGTGGTACCGGTGACACGAGGTGAGCCCCGGCCCCCAGGGGCCAGGGCTCACCGAGCCGGCAGCGGTCAGACTCCCTCGGCGAGGGCCTCCTCGGCGCCCTCGACGGACCTGATGTCGCGCTCGGCCGGGCCGATGTACCGGGCGCTGGGGCGCACCAGGCGTCCGGTGCGCTTCTGCTCCAGGATGTGCGCCGACCACCCGGCGGTGCGGGCGGCGGTGAACATGGAGGTGAACATGGACGCGGGGATCTCGGCGAAGTCCAGCACGACCGCGGCCCAGTACTCCACGTTGGTGGCGAGCACCCGGTCGGGCTTGCGGGCGTGCAGCTCGTCCAGGGCGGCCTTCTCCAGGGCGCTGGCGACCTCGAAGCGCGGCGCGTTCAGCTCCTTGGCCGTGCGGCGCAGCACGCGGGCCCGGGGGTCCTCGGCGCGGTAGACGCGGTGGCCGAAGCCCATCAGGCGCTCGCCCTTGTCGAGGGTCTGGGTGACGTACTTGCGCGCGTCGCCGAGGCGCTCGGTCTCGTCCAGCATGTGCAGGACGCGGGCGGGGGCGCCGCCGTGCAGCGGACCGGACATGGCGCCGACCGCTCCGGAGAGGGCCGCGGCCACGTCGGCGCCGGTGGAGGCGATGACGCGGGCGGTGAACGTGGACGCGTTCATGCCGTGTTCGGCGGCGGATGTCCAGTAGGCGTCCACGGCCTTGACGTGGCGGGGGTCAGGCTCGCCACGGAGCTGGATCATGAAGCGCTCGACGACGGTCTTCCCCTCGTCGACGCGGCTCTGGGGAACCTTCGGCTGGTCCCCGCGGGCGGACTGGGCGATCACCGACAGGGCTGCGGAGGCGGCGCGGGCGACGTTGTCGCGCGCCTCCGTGTCGTCGATGTCCAGCAGCGGCTTGAAGCCCCACAGCGGCGCCAGGGTCGCCAGCGTGCTCTGGACGTCGACACGCACGTCACCGGTCGAGACCGGAAGGTTGATCTGGTCCGCGAAGGGAAGTCCGGGGTTGAAGCTGTTGTCGACCAACAGCCCCCACACGCGCCCGAAGGTGACGTGGCCCACGAGGTTCTCGATGTCGACGCCGCGGTAGCGGAGGGCGCCGCCCTCCTTGTCCGGTTCGGCGATCTCGGTCTCGAACGCCACGACTCCTTCGAGCCCGGGTTTGAAGTCCGACATACCGGCTTCCTCCGTCTCCTCGGTCCTCGGATTGGTAATCCATTGAACCGGTCCGGGATTTTTTACTGACATGCGAGGTGCCGTTAACGGCCCGCCCACTGTTGGCGGCTACCCCACAGATCGTGTGAGGATGCACCACTGTGGACTATTCTGACCCTGCTGAGCTGCGCGAATCATACGGAGATGCCCCTCTGGAGCTCCGTGACCTGGCACCACACCCGATGGACCAGTTTCACACCTGGTTCGTCCACGCCTGCGGGTCGGGCCTGCCCGAACCCAACGCGATGGTGCTGTCGACGGTCGAGCCCACCGGCGCACCGCGCGCCCGCACCGTCCTGCTGAAGGGGTACGACCGCACCGGCCTGCGGTTCTTCACCAACTACCGGTCACGCAAGGGGGTCGCGCTCGCCGCGGAGCCGCGCGCCTGCGTCGTCTTCCCCTGGCATCCGATCAGGCGCCAGGTCATCGTGAGCGGGCACGTGCAGCGGCTCACCGACGAGGAGAACGACGCGTACTTCGCCCGGCGTCCCCGCGGGTCGCAGTTGGGGGCGTGGGCCAGCGAGCGGCAGTCGTCGCCGGTCGCCGACCGGGCGGAGCTGGACCGGCTGTACGCGCGCTTCGCCGAGGTCTGGCCGGAGGGCACGGAGGTGCCCCGGCCCGCCTACTGGGGCGGATTCCGGCTGGTCCCGCAGGAGGTGGAGTTCTGGCAGGGGCGCAACGACCGGATGCACGACCGCTTCCGTTACCTGCTGGTGGGGGAGAGCCCGGAGGAGGGGAAGTGGCAGGTCGACCGGCTCTCGCCCTGACCTTCCGGTGCCGCAGGGCGAATTCACCGATTTGTTAAGTGGTCTAGGTCACGTTTTCTGAAAAGGTGGAGAGTGCCGCCACGCTATGATTGACACGGACGGTGGCCGTTTCCACGGTCAGATGCGCGTTTTCAGGCCCACGGCCGACAGGCAACCCTCACCCGAGCGGGCGATCGCGGAACAGGCGCGCACTGCCCCGTGTTGAGACAACTGCCGTTGGCCGCTCTCAACCGGGCTCAGAAGGGGAGAGGGAGCCTTGACCGCACACGGACTTATCGACACCACGGAGATGTACCTCCGCACGATCTTCGAGCTCGAGGAGGAGGGGATCGTGCCGCTGCGCGCCCGCATCGCGGAGCGCCTGCGGCAGAGCGGCCCCACCGTCAGCCAGACGGTCGCGCGCATGGAGCGCGACGGCCTGCTCCGGGTGGAGAACGACCGCCACCTGGTCATGACGGAGAAGGGACGCCGGCTGGCCACCCACGTCATGCGCAAGCACCGACTGGCGGAGCGGCTGCTGGTGGACATCATCGGGCTGCCCTGGGAGGACGTCCACGTCGAGGCGTGCCGCTGGGAGCACGTGATCTCCGAGGCCGTGGAGGAGCGGCTGGTCGGCCTGCTCAAGGCGCCGTGGACCTGCGCGCACGGCAACCCCATCCCCGGCCTGGACGAGCTGGGCGTGGAGGACTACTCGCCGGAGCCGTTCGCCGACAGTTCCATCGTGCCCATCCCGAAGGCGGTGGGACAGACCCCCACCAAGGTGACGATTCGCCGGATCAGCGAACAAGTTCAAAGTGATACCGATGTCATGCTCGCCCTCAAGCGCGCCGGGGTACAACCCGAGAAGGAAGTGACGCTCGTCGCGAGCGACGACGGTGTGCGAGTGATTGGTGGTAGCCACGAGGATGGCGAGTCGATCGAACTGTCCCGGCAGGTCGCCAGTCATATTTTCGTCACCCGGGTCTGATCGGAACACGGATCCCGCGTGCGGTCCACGAGATCACCGGTTGCTCTGCGCACCCATCCCCACAGTTGCTACCCTCGCCACATGGCGTGGACCGGAACGAACGAAGCCGCGTGTGCGTGTCCAGCGGAGGGCGATGCGGGTTTCCTCGGTCATCCTCAGTACGGTCCGTGACGGCGAGGTGGCTGTGTGATGAAGCGGTGGGGGGAAGCCTTCTACAACGGCGCACTGTCGGGGGCCGACGTTCTGGACCAAGTACAGATCGCCGTGGTGGTGACAGACCGCTTCAGCAACCTCCGCTATTGGAACGCCTACGCCAGTAAGCTTCTCGGACTCGACGACGGACGCGACTACCTCGGCCTCCCCCTCGTGGACGTCGGCATCCACGAGGCCGACCACGAGCAGTTGGCCCAGCTCGCCCGCCGGGTGCTCAAGGGCGACGTCTGGGAGGGCGCGTTCGCGGTGCTGCGGGGCGACTCCACCTGGGTGCACCTGCGGGCCAGCGCGGTCCCCCTCAAGCACGCCTCCGGCACGGTCGAGGGCGTGGCCATCCTCGCCAACGAGGCGCTGCGCAGCGGACGGGTCGAGGAGCAGTACGGCCTGCTGGACCGCATCGGGCGGCGGCTGTCCAGCTCCCTGGAGTTCGAGGCCACGGTGAAGGCCGTCGCCGAGATCCTGGTCCCCCAGTTCGCCGACCACTGCTTCATCGACCTGTACGACCACGACCGGAACCGGCTGCTGCGCCGGGTCTCGGTGCACGCCGAGGGGTGGACCCCGCCGCCGGGCAGTTGGCCCGACGTCGGCGAGGAGGTCCACTACCCCGAGCAGCACTTCGTCCGCAAGGCGCTGCGCCGCCTGGAGACGGTGGTGGTCAGCGACTACTCGCACCCCGGCGGGATCTTCCCCAACAGCCGCTCGGCGCGGGTCTCCGAACAGGTGGGGGTGACCTCGGTGATCGCGGCGCCGCTGCGCGCCCGCGGCGTGAACCTGGGGGTGCTCACCCTCGCCCTGTCCGGGCTCACCGCCCGGGACAAGACCGACTACGACAGCTTCGACCGCGACCTGGTGGGCGCGATCGCCTCCCGGGTCGCGGTGGCCATCGACAACGCCCGCCTGTTCGAGGATGAGCGCGACACCGCGCTGGCCTTCCAGAGCAGCCTGCTGCCCAGGGACTTCCCCGAGTTCGACGGCCTGTCCATCGCGCACGCCTACATTCCCGCCAAACCGCTGGACCCGCACGGCCAGGGCATCCAGAACCAGGTCGGCGGCGACTTCTACGACGTGATCCCGCTGTCGGCGGGCCGGGTCGGCATCGTCATCGGCGACGTCGAGGGGAGCGGCCCGCACGCGGCGGCGGTCATGAGCCAGCTTCGGGCGGCGCTGCGGGCGTTCGCGCAGGCCGACCGGGAGCCCGCCGAGATCCTGCGGGAGCTCGACGAGTGGGTGCGTCGGCTGGGCCGCCCCGACGGGGAGGGCGGCACCTGGGTGCCCAGCGTCAGTTGCCTCTACATGGCCTACGACGCCTGGTCGCGGGAGCTGTCCTACGCCAACGCGGGCCACCAGCCTCCGCTGCTCATCAGCGACGGCGAGGTCTCCGACCTACAGATGGCGATCCGCGACAAACTGCTGGGGGTCAAGCCCAAGGGCGTGCCGGGCGACTCGGTGTACCGGCAGGACGTCCTCACCCTCCCCCCGGGCGCGACCCTGCTGCTGTACACCGACGGCCTGGTGGCGCGTCGGCAGTTCGGCAGCAGCGTGGACGTGGCCGAAGGGCTGCGGCAGTTGCAGGCGAAGATCCGCGAGGTCGCCGACAAGGACGTCCAGCAGATCGTCGAGGTGGCCAAGCGGGCCGTGCCCGGCGAGACCACCGACGACACCGCGCTGCTGGTGGTGCGGTCCAACCCCGAGGAGCTGGCGCTGCGCCAGGAGTGGTTCCCCGCGGAGGCGCCCACCGTGGCGGAGGCCCGGCACCTGGCCGCCGACACCTTCAAGGAGTGGGGGATGGACCGGGACCAGGCCGAACTGGCCTGCCTGCTGGTCTCGGAGATCGTCACCAACGTGGTCATCCACGCCACCCCCCACCCGGTGACCCGCGAGTTCACCGACGAGGGCGTCAAGGACTCCGACAAGCAACTGCCGCTGGACGGCTTCGACGACTTCGACGAGGACTGGTCGGACCTGCTGGAGGAGGCCGAGCAGAACGAGGAGTCCCCGTCGGTGAGCCGCGAGTTCCTGCTGCGGCTGCGCCGCGGCGCGTCCTCGGTGTGGGTGGAGGTCTTCGACCACGACCTGCGCCTGCCGCGCATCCGCACCGCGGGAGCCGACGACGAGGGCGGGCGCGGCCTCTACCTGGTCGACCAGTTGGCCGAGCGCTGGGGCTCCCGGCCCACCCCGGACGGCAAGGCGGTGTGGTTCCAGATCCCCATGCACCCCTCCGACAACGGCTGATCCCCCCGCCGGCCGCGCCGTCCCGCCCCGTCGGCGGCGGTCACGACCCCTCCTGGAACGGCCGGGGCTTGGGCACGTCCCGCGGCTCCACGTAGGGCTCCACCGTGATCGGCTGTCCCGCCTTCAGCATCCGGCTCCGTTCGATCTCCGCGTTGTACTCGGCCCCCAGCAGGATCGCGATGTTGGAGATCCACAGCCAGACCAGGAAGACGATGACGGCGGCCAGGCTGCCGTAGGTGCGGTTGTAGTTGCTGAAGTTCGCCACGTAGAAGGCGAAGGCCGCCGACGCCGCCAGCCAGATGAGGACGGCCAGCAGCCCGCCGGGGCTCACCCAGCGGAAGGGCCGTCTGGCGTTGGGGGCGGCCCAGTACAGCACCGAGATCATGAAGCTGACCACGAGCACCAGCACCGGCCACTTGGCGACGTTCCAGACGGCGACGGCCGTCGGCCCCAGCCCGACCATTTCGCCGACCCACCGCGCGACCCCGCCGCTGAGGATCACGGCGAGCGTGCTGACGCTCACCAGCACCAGCATCAGCAGGGTGACGCTGACCCGGATGGGCAGGGTCTTCCAGAAGGGCCGCCCCTCGCGCACGTCGTAGACCACGTTGGAGGCCCGCATGAAGGCGGCGATGTAGGCGGAGGCCGACCACACCGCCAGCGCCAGGCTGACCAGGCCGAACAGTCCGGCCGCGGCCTGGTTGGCCTGGAGGTCGGACAGGATGCCGACGACCAGGTCCACGGTCTGGGCGGGGACCACCGCGCCCAGCGCGCCGCTGATGGCGTCGGTGGCCGACTGCCCGGCCAGGCCCAGCAGGGACACCAGCACCAGCAGCGCCGGGAAGACCGACAGCACCGCGTAGTAGGTCAGGCCCGCGGCCAGGTCGGTCAGGTTGTCCTCCCGGAACTCCACCAGCGTGCGCTTCAGCGACGCCCACCACGACGTCGCGGGAAGGCCGGCCGGAGATTCGGGCGTCGCGACACCGGAGCCCGTGGCCGGGGACTCTCTCGATGCGGAGGTGCGCTCGCTCATCCCACTTCCCCTGTCTTGACGTCTTGGGGGACGACTGCCCGGACAGGCGGGGACGAACCACAGGAGCGGAAGGTGGGGCGCGTCCCGGTCAGGTGGTGGTCTGGTAGGCCCACAGCAGCAGGACCAGCACGATGAAGAACACCGCGATCCCGCTGGTGGTCCAGGGGATGTGCACCCGCTTGCGGAGCCAGCGGACTCCGAGGACGACGAAGATGACCAGCAGTCCGAGGAGGATCGCGCCGTCGTACGCGCCGCTCATGAGGTGACCCTTCCGCCGAGTTCCGTGAGGGGGTGCGGCCGGGCCGCTCCGGGCGGGGACCTCGGTCCGCCTCCCGGTCCGTCGGGACTCGGGGCGGTGCGACCGGAGGTTCCGCCGGGGCGTCGTCGGCCACGGGGGTAGTCCATCACGGATTCCTACCCGCCGCGGCCCCGCGGGCAACTGGGGCGGGCGGGGCTTGCCTCTGCTCCGAAACCGAATATCGTTCGGTTTAGGAGGGCTCATCGCGGACGAAGGAGGAACCGTGGCCGAGGCATACATCGTCGGGGCCGTGCGCACCCCGGTGGGGACGCGGAAAGGCGCGCTGGCGGCGGTCCACCCCGCCGACCTGGGCGCCCACGTGCTCAAGGAGCTCGTCGCGCGCACCGGAGTCGACCCGGCCGCGGTGGAGGACGTGATCATGGGCTGCGTCACCCAGGTCGGCCCGCAGGCGATCGACCTGGCCCGCACCGCGTGGCTGTCGGCGGGCCTGCCGGAGAGCACCCCCGGCGTCACCATCGACCGGCAGTGCGGCTCCTCCCAGCAGGCCGTGCACTTCGCCGCCCAGGGCGTGCTGTCCGGGACCCAGGACCTCGTCGTCGCCGCGGGCGTGGAGAACATGGGCATGGTCCCCATGGGCGCCAACGTGCAGTTCGCCGTCGACAACGGGCTGCCCGTCTACGGCGAGGGCTGGGTCCAGCGGTACGGCACCCAGGAGATCTCCCAGTTCCGGGGCGCACAACTGATGTGCGAGAAGTGGGGCTACACCCGCGAGCAACTGGAGCGCTACGCGCTGGAGAGCCACCGCCGGGCCGCCGCGGCCATCGCGGAGGGCCGGTTCGACGCCGAGATCACGCCGCTCGCCGGGGTCAGCCAGGACGAGGGCGTGCGCCCCGACACCTCCCTGGAGCAGATGGCCGCGCTCAAACCGCTGCGGGAGGGCTGGGCGCTGACCGCCGCCGTGGCCAGCCAGATCTCGGTCGGCGCGAGCGCGCTGCTCATCGCCTCGGAGCGGGCGGTCGAGGAGCACGGCCTCACCCCGCTGGCGCGGATCGTGCAGCTCGCCCTGGCCGGGGACGACCCGGTGTACATGCTCACCGCGCCCATCCCCGCCACCCGCATCGCGCTGAAGAAGGCCGGGCTGAGCATCGACGACATCGACGTCACCGAGATCAACGAGGCGTTCGCCCCGGTCCCGATGGCCTGGATCGACGAGATCGGCGCCGATCCCGCGAAGGTGAACCCCAACGGCGGCGCCATCGCCCTGGGCCACCCGCTGGGCGCCACCGGCGCCGTGCTCATGACCAAGCTCGTCCACGAGCTGCACCGCACCGGCGGCCGCTACGGCCTGCAAACCATGTGCGAGGGCGGCGGACAGGCCAACGTCACCATCGTCGAGCGGGTCTGACCCGCGTGGTGGGGCGGCCCGCGCGGGCCGCCCCACCGCTCAGTCCGCGGCGTACACCACGCGCTCCAGGCCCAGCCACTCCGCCAACTGGGCGAACTCGACGGCCAGTTCGGAGGCGGTGTCGGGGGGAGCGTCCTCCTCCATCGTGGTGCGCCGCACCAGCAGCCGGCCCGTGGCGCGGTCGGCCTTCAGGTCCACCCGCGCCACCAGGCGGTCGCCCAGCAGGAACGGCAGCACGTAGTAGCCGTGCACCCGCTTGGCGGCGGGCACGTAGATCTCCAGGCGGTAGCGGAAGCCGAACAGCGCCTCGGTGCGCGCCCGCTCCCAGACCAGCGAGTCGAACGGGCTGAGCAGCGCCCGCCTGGCCACCCGGCGCGGGATGCGCGCGTCGCGGTGCAGGTAGGCGGGCCTGCGCCAGCCCTCGACCTGCACGGGCACCAGCTCGCCGGAGTCCACCAGGTCGCGGATCGCGGCACGGCACTGCTGCGCGCCGAGCCGGAAGTAGTCGCGCAGGCAGCGCTCGGTGGCCACGCCGTGCGCGCGGGCCGCGATGGCCACCAGCTCGCGCCGGGCGTCGTCCGGATCGGGGTCGGGCGCGTGGTACACCTCGGGGGGCAGCACCCGGCCGGTCAGGTCGTAGCGGCGCTCGAACTGCTGGTTGCGCCCGTCCGCGGTGATCTCGCCGCACCAGAACAGGTAGGCCAGCGCGGTCTTCACCGAGGACCAGTTCCACCCCCACCGCTTGACGGCGCGCGGCTCGTCGTGGCGCAGCGCGGCCTCCACCTGCCGTGCGGTGGCCGGTCCGGTCCGGGCGACCTCGTCGCGCACCGCCCGGACCAGTTCGGGCTGCTCCTCGCCGACCCGCCGCACCATGCCCCACGCCCCGCTCACGTCGGCCATCCGCCAGCGCAGCAGCCGGTGCGTGGCCGGGGGGACGAAGCTGGCCTCGTGCGCCCAGTACTCCACCAGCATGCGGTGGGGCGCGGTGGCGGCCTGGTCCAGCAGGGCGCGGTCGTAGGGGCCCAGGCGCGAGTACACCGGCAGGTAGTGGCTGCGGCACAGGACGTTCACGCTGTCGATCTGGAGGACGCCGACCCGGTCGACCACCCGGCGCAGGTACCGTGCGGTGACCGCGCCGGAGGGGCGGCGGTCGGCGAACCCCTGCGCGGCCAGCGCCACCCGCCGGGCCTGGGCGAGGGAGAGCGCGGAGTCGCGCCGGGGAGGGGGAAGCGTCGTTGGTTCGTACACATGTACAACTTAGCGGCCTGCGGGGCCGACCGGGGGTCAGGAACCGGCCCTCCCCCCGCACTCGGACCACAGGGTGAGGAAGGAGTCGTCGCACCGCGCGGAGGCGGGCGGGTGCACCTCGGTCTGCTGGGGGGACCAGCGGTCGGCGTCGAACTGTCCGGCGGCGTCGGTCCGCTCGGCGCTCCCGGCGTTGGCCACGGGGGTGGACACGGCGGGCGGCCGGGCCGGCCTCGGCAGCGCCGCGGCCTGCATGCTCACCGAGCGGGTGAGGGGCTGCGGGGGAGGAGGGGGCGCGGCGAGGGCCGGCACCGCGTTCCGCTTCGGGGTGAAGTAGGGGGTCACCGAGGACGGCGGCGCGGCGGCGGCCGTGTGCTGTGCGGCCTTGGGCTCCGGCTGCGGCGACAGCAGGGCTGCCATGCCGCCGAGGGAGCACACGACCAGGCAGGCGGCCAGCCAGCGCGGCGACAGCAGGAAGAACAGGAGCGGAAGGCAGCGCACGATCCACGACGGACGCGCGTGTCGCGGCCGACAGCTCCGCCGACGGGAACGGGCTTGACGCATGAGGGGATGTCTCCTCCCAGGAGAGACGGTGGCGAACCACCGGACGACAACAGTTGGAAACACTCCGCGATTGCAGCAGGACTGTCCGTAGTCGCCCGTGGGCGTTGCAAGCCGCCGTCCGGGAGAGGCGGGATCAGTCCTTCGCGGACCAGCCCGAGATCAGCAGTCGACCCGAGCCGCTGCACAGCGAGCAGCTCCGGGGGACCAGGATGTCGGCATTACCCTTAGTAACCGAAGAGAAGCCGTAGATCCGGACCCGGTAACCACTGCCGCGGCAATCTTGGCACACGATCATGATGTCCATAAGCCAAATCCAAAGGTTGATAGCGGGTTTCGACGGTTCGGTAGTGCGGATTACGCTTTTGTCCGGGGGCGGTCAGTGTGGGGTGTGGGCCGCTTTGGGAATACGTACGGTGATTGTCGTCCCCTCGTCGAGGCGGGTGTCGAGGGTCACCGTGCCGCCGTGGGCGTCGGCGATGGCCTGGACGATGGGCAGCCCCAGGCCGCTGCCGCCGCCCGGAGCCCGGGTCCCCCGGTAGAAGCGGTCGAAGACGCGGGCCGCGTCCTCGGCGGACATGCCGGGTCCCGCGTCGATCACCGACAGGACGACCTCCTCGCCGTCGGAGTGCAGCCGAACCGTCACCGGGGCGCTCGGCGGGGTGTGCTCGCGCACGTTGGCCAGCAGGTTGGCGAGGATCTGGCGGAACCGGGTCTCGTCGATCTTCCAGAACAGCCGGTCCGGCACCTCCAGGGTGAACTCCCGCTCCGGCTCCAGGGACGCGGCGTCCCCGGTCATGTCCCGCACCAGCTCCGCCAGGTCGCAGGTGGACAGCTCCAGCGATCCGGTGCGGTCCAGCCGGGCCAGCTCCAGCAGCTCGCCCACCAGCTTCGACATGCGGGTGGCCTCGCCCTCCACCCGCCGCATCGCCTCGGGCAGCTCCTCGTCGGGGATCGCCCCCTGCCGGTACAGCTCGGCGTAGCCGAGGATCGTGGTCAGCGGGGTGCGCAGCTCGTGCGAGGCGTCGGCGGCGAAGTTGCGCACCCGCTGCTCCGACTCCGCCTTGGCCCGGAAGGCGTGCTCCAGGCGGCCCAGCATCGTGTTGATCGCCATCCCGAGCCGCCCCACCTCGCTGTAGGGGTCGGCGTCGGGCATCCGGTCGGCGAGGTCGGAGCCGGTGCTGATCCGCCCGGCGGTGGTGGCCATCCGGTCCAGCGGGGCCAGCGCCCGCACGATCAGGCGCCCGCCGACCAGCAGCAGCGCCCCCAGCAGCAGGACCGCGGTGATCAACTGCACCGTGATCAACTGGCGCGGGTAGTCCTCCCGCTCGACGGTCGGCACGCCGCTGACCAGGATCGCGTTGGGCCGCATCCGCACGGTCACCAGGTGCGGGGGAACCCCCTCGTCGGGGGTGTCCAGCTCCACGATCTCGTGCGAGGAGGCGTAGGAGCGCAGCTCGGTCAGCGACAGCCGGGCGATCCGGCTCAGGACCACGTCCTCGCGGAAGGTGTCGCCGTAGATCTGGTTGACCTCGCCCGTCTCGCGGTCGAGCAGGATCACGAAGTACGGCGACGGGCTGGGCGCGTCCACCCCCACCGGCGGGGTGTCGTTGTCCAGGCGGACCATGGCCCGCTCCGTGGTGAGCAGCAGTTGCGCCTCCAGCCGCTCGGTGATGAAGGAGCGCAGGGTCAGCACGCTGACCAGCGCGCTGACGAGCAGCCCTGCCCCGGTCACCAGCAGCAGCCCGGCCAGCAGCCGGGACCGCAGGGTGCCGGGAGGGGCGAACGGCCCGCGGACGGTCATCTCTCGTCTTTGGCGCGCAGCGCGTAGCCCACCCCGCGCTGGGTGTGGATCAGGTTGGGGCCGAACGGCTCCAGCTTGCGGCGCAGGTAGCTGACGTAGGTCTCCACGATCTGGGACTGGCCCGCGTAGTCCCACCCCCAGACGTTCTCCAGCAGTTGCGCGCGGGTCAGCACCCGTCCGGCGTTGTGCATCATGTAGGCCAGCAGCCGGAACTCGGTGGGCGACAGGTCGATGGGCGCGCCGTTGCGGCGCACCGTCCAGGTCTTCTCGTCCAGTTCCAGGTCGGCGACCCGCAGCACCCCGTCGGAGTTCCCGGAGTTTGGGTCGCGCTTGACCCGGCGCAGCAGCGCGTGCACCCGGGCGATGAGGGCCTCCACGGAGAACGGCTTGGTGACGTAGTCGTCGCCGCCCAGGGACAGGCCGGTGACCGTGTCGGAGGGGGTGTCCCGGGCGGTGAGGTAGATCACCGGGACGTCGTCGTCCTCGTCGCGCAGTCGGCGGCACACGTCGAAGCCGCTGATGTCGGGCAGCAGCACGTCCAGCAGGATCAGGTCGGGCCGCTCCGAGCGCGCCAGGGCGAGGCCCTCACCGCCGGAGGCCGCGGTGATCACCTCGAAGCCGTGGAAACGCAGGGCGGCCTGAACCAGATCGCGGATGTTGGGCTCGTCGTCGATCACGAGCACACGCGACCGCGTCGTGGTCTCTGCTTCCGTCATCGGATCCACCTAGCGAAAGACGTCGGGGGCTCCTGTCATGGTATGCAGGCCGGTCCACAAGGGGGGCGAAGTGGGAAGTTCTGCCCTCGGGGCGCATACGGGACGGCGGGCGCACGCCGAGCCGCGCCGTCCCGCAGCACCGTCCCCGCGGAGCGGGGCAGCGGGGACCGCCGGTCGCCTCCAGGGCTCCGGCCCGGTATCCCAGGGAACCGGTTCTTCCTGGGATCCGGACGGGGAGAAGCTGGGAGAATCCTGAGAGCCCCAGCGGCGGCACCGACCGCCTCCTGCGGGGCACGCTGGGTCACGGGTACAGGCGCTAGCCTTGCGGTGTGCGATTGGCGACGTGGAATGTGAACAGCGTGCGGGCGCGCAGCGAGCGCATCGCCGCCTGGCTGAAGCGGAGCGACGTGGACGTCGTCGCCCTCCAGGAGACCAAGTGCCGCGACGACCAGTTCCCCACCGAGGTCTTCACCGGACTCGGCTACGAGGTCGTCCACCACGGCCTGTCGCAGTGGAACGGGGTGGCGATCGCCTCGCGGGTGGGCGTCTCCGACGTCCGCGTGGGCTTCCCCGGGCAGCCGGGCTGGGGCGACCCGGAGGAGGCCGAGGCCCGCGCGATCGGCGCGGTGTGCGGCGGGGTGCTGGTGTGGAGCCTCTACGTGCCCAACGGCCGCGAGGTCGACCACCCCCACTACGCCTACAAGTTGCAGTGGCTGGCGCGGCTGCGCGAGGCCGGGGCGGCGTGGCTGGCCGAGGACCCGCAGGCGCAGATCGCGCTGTGCGGCGATTTCAACATCGCCCCGCAGGACGACGACGTGTGGGACATGGCGGAGTTCGAGGGCCGCACCCACGTCACCAAGCCCGAACGGGACGCCTTCCAGGCGCTGGTCGACACCGGCTTCGCCGACGCGGTGCGCCCGCACGCGCCCGGCCCCGGCGTCTACACCTACTGGGACTACAAGGGGCTGTCCTTCCCCAAGCGCAAGGGCATGCGGATCGACTTCGTGCTGTCCTCGCCCGCGCTGTCGGCGCGGGTCAGCGGCGCGGTGATCGACCGCGAGGAGCGCAAGGGCAAGGGCGCCTCCGACCACGCACCCGTCATCGTGGACCTGCGGCCGGAGTGAACACCGCCCCGGTAACGTGAGGGGTGTGAACCGAGCAGCGGCACCGCGGATCGCGGTATTCGGCAGCGTCAACATGGACCTGGTCGCCTACGTGGACACGGTCCCCGCCAGCGGCGAGACCGTGCAGGGGCGCCAGTTCCGCCAGGTCCCCGGCGGCAAGGGAGCCAACCAGGCGGTCGCCGCGGCCCGCGCCGGGGCGCAGGTGTGCTTCCTCGGCGCGGTCGGCGACGACGCGTTCGGCGTGCAACTGCGCACCACGCTGGTCGACAACGGGATCGACGTGTCGGGGCTGCGCACGGTCGGCGGCCCCTCGGGGACCGCGCACATCGTCGTGGACGGCGACGGCAACAACTCCATCATCGTCGTCCCGGGCGCCAACGGCACGGTCACCGCGCTGCGGGAGGGCGACGTCCGGCTGCTGGACGGCGCGCGGGCGCTGCTGCTGCAACTGGAGACGCCCCTGTCCGGGGTGCTCGCGGCGGCGCGGGCGGGCCGCTCCCTGGGCGTGACCACCGTGCTGACGCCCGCCCCGGCCCGGCCGCTGCCCGCAGAACTGCTGGACTGCGTGGACGTGCTGCTGCCCAACCAGCACGAGGCGGCTGCGCTCACCGGCCACGACGACCCCGAGCAGGCCCTGGCCGCGCTGCTGGAGGCGGTGCCCGAGGTGGTCGTCACCCTCGGCGGCGACGGAGCGCTCTACGGGGCGCGGGGCCACGAGCCGATCCGGGTGCCCGCGTTGCGCGTGGAGCCGGTGGACACCACCGGGGCGGGCGACACCTTCTGCGGCGCGTTCGCGGTGGCCCGCGCCGAGGGGCAGGACCCCGAGTCGGCGCTGCGGTTCGCGGCGCGCGCGGCGGCCCTGTCGGTGCAGCGGCCCGGAGCGAGCACGTCGATGCCCACCCGCCCCGAGATCGACGCGTTCGCGGACGCCTCCTCGTGACGTGACGGCGCGCCCGGAGCCCTCGCCCGCACGGCGGCCCCGGGCGCGGCCCCGGCGGGCCGTCCGCCGGGTCAGGACAGCGAGACGGTCACGCCCCCGCTGAACATCGACTCGTGCAGCTCGATCGAGGCGGGCTCCACCCCCTCGGGGACGTCGAAGACCACCTTGGCCTCGACCTTGTTGCCGGGGTTGATGTCGGTGAGGAACGCGTCGGAGCCGTCCAGGGAGAGCTCGGCCGCGGTGTCGTTGGAGTACTCCCTGCCGTCGGCGTCGAAGAGCTTCTGGTTGGAGCCGTCGAACATCTGCGCCCGGTCGCCGATGTTCTCCACGGTGACGTGCACGACCACGTACTGGCCCTGCGCCTCCTCGCGCAGGAAGTCCTCGCCGATGCTGGTCAGGCCGGTCTCGACCTCGGTGACGGTGAAGGCGAACGCGCCGTCCTCGACCGTGTCGCCGACCCCGGGCGCGGACTCCTCGGACTCCTCGGCGGAGTCCTCCCCGGACTCCGCCGCGCCCTCGCCGCCTGCGCCGTCCGAGGAGGCGCTCTGCCCGGAACCGGAGGGGGAGTCGTCGACGCTGGCGACGAGCGCCACGCAGCCGAAGAACCCGAAGAGCATGAAGAGGCCCAGGGCGACCAGGGAGGCCCACAGGCAGCCGCGGCTCTTCCTCGGCTGCGGCTGGGGCTGGGGGAACTGGGGTGCGGGATAGCTCATGGCAGTACTCCGTTCGTTGAAAGGGGGGGTGGAGCGCCGCCCGGAGGGGCCGGGCAGCGCGCGGACGGTTGGCTTGGCGCGCGCTGTGCGGGGAGCGCGTGTGGGGGCGGCTCAGGCGTGGCGGATGCCGACCACCTGCACGTCGACGTCGAACCGTCTGAGGGCCAGGGCGGTGCGGTAGAGCTCCACCCGGGCGAGCGGGTAGAGGGTGTCGAAGGTGACCTCGGAGTGCGCCGACAGGCGGATGCCGAAGACGACGGTCCTGGGCGGCATCTGGGGCGGCCTGCGGCCGGGGGCGAGCTCGGCGACGCGCTCGCGGAACCACTCACGCGCCTCCGGCTCGCTCCGGAGGCTCTCGACGGCGGCGCGGACCTGGATGAACAGGTGGCTCAGCTTCGACGCAGCCGACGCCTGTTTGATGTGGACGATTTCATCGTTGGGTCCGAGCAGGTCGCACAGTTCGATGCCCTTGCCGTCGTGGACCGGGGTGACAGCCGTCTTCGTGTTCAAACAGAGGAAGCGGCGGTCGTAGTCGGGGACGGTTTTCTCGTTGTAGTGCTCTTCGGAGACGGGTTTGCCCTCCTCGTTGAGGGGCCACGGAGGCAGCTTGACGGAGGAGCCCTTCTCCAGCAGTTCGCTGACGGTGCGGCGCACCTCGTCGAGGAGGCGCGCCCCGTACTCGTACCAGCGCCCGTTGCGGAGGGCGTACATCCTCGGCCCGTCGTGGACGGTCGCCTCGACCCAGGAGTGCAGGTTGCGGAAGTGCTCGGCGTCACATCGGCCGTCTTCGTCCTCGTAGAGGCGGATCTCGCCCCGGCTCAGCCGCTCCTCCAACTCCGCCTGCTCCGGCAGCTTCCGGATCCGCTCCACGAACAGGTCGAACAGGGCCTCCTGGTCGGTGACCAGAGTTTTCGGCCCGAAGCGTAGGGAGAAGGACCTTGCGTCCCCGAGCGACGGAAGCAGCTCGCTGGGCGGTGCGATCTCCAGGGACACGGCCTCCGGATCGTCCCTGGCGCTGTCCTGGAGCAGCCGCCACAGCCGGGCGCGGAGCTGCGGGGACTTCACCTCCTTCTGGTCCTCCAGAGCCGCGAGTTCGTCGTGGATGCTCCCCTCCTCGATGACCGCGGCGATGAAGCGGATGTCGTTGACCAGGTCGGCCGGTTCCACGCCCAGGGGGACGGTGATCCCCTCGCCGCAGGCGACGGACTTGGGCTTGGTGCCGTTGCGCGTCGCGGTCAGGTCCGAGACGCCGCACTTCGCCCTGATGCGGTTGACGAGTTCCCGCTCGTGGCGGAGGGCGTAGGTGCGCAGGGAGGAGCCCTTGATGATGCCGGTGCTCGCGTAGCGTCCCTCGGAGGCGAGGAAGCGGGTGTGAATCTCCTGCACTGCGTGAGGGTCGAGGGCACGCGTGGCGAAGCGGCGGCCGAAGTCGGGGTCGCGGCGGTCGTAGGGGATCAGCCAGTGCCCCATCCCGTAGCTGAAGGCGTAGACGGCCCCGTCCACCTCGATGAGGACGGCGACCGCCGGGGTCACGCGGGTCAGTTCCAGTTCGAGACCGGTCGACCGGCGCGCCTGCTGGAGCCAGGCGGGGGGACCCTTCCGGCTGACTCCCGAGACGACCACGGCGGGACAGTCGTCGATCCGGGTGGTCTGGAGTTCGAGGTTCTGCTGGGCGAGCTGGTCGGCGTCGAAGACGCCGCGCATGCCTTCTTCGGTGGGGTCGACGTTGGCGAGCCGGTACAGCGTGACCGTGCGGGTCGTCGGCTTCGGGGTCGAGGAGAGGTCCGTCGGGGAGGACATGGCACTCCTTGTGAACATCATCCCTGTGAACAGTCTTCGAGTGCTTGATTGTAGTCATCACGTGTCAAAGTACAAGTCGGTTTATGGTGTGTGCACAGTCAATGGATAAAGTAGGGGTTGTTCTCGTGACTCGTGTACGAACTGCGCGGTAGGGTTCCACCAGCAAGCCGCACGAACGCAGGAGCCGCGATGCCACAACTCCCCACGGGAACCACCGTGAATTCGGTCGGAATCGCCCGTCTGGCCGGAGTGGGGCGGGCCGCCGTCAGCAACTGGCGGCGGCGCTACCCGGACTTCCCCGCCCCCGTGGGAGGCACAGAGAGCAGTCCGCTCTTCGACCTCGCCGAGGTCAGGGAGTGGCTGCGCAAGACCAACAAGCTCCCCGCCGGGGAGAGCCCGGAATCCGCCACCGAGGCGGTGTGGAATCTGCTCGACCCGCTGCGGGAGCACATGGACGGGGCCGACGCCGTCGCGCTGCTGGGCGCCGCCCTCGTGCTGCGCCGCCAGGGCGTCGACCTCGCGCAGCTCTCCGACGGCGAGCTGCGCGACCGGCTGCTGTCCTGCCTCGACGTGGGCGCCGCCCCGCCCGAGGTGCCCGACCCCGCCGGGCTGCGGCGCATCCTCACCGAGGCGGTCGCACAGACGGGCGACGCGGCGGAAGAGTCCTTCGAACGCCTCCACCAGCGCTACCTGACCTCCGTGGCCCGCCACTTCTTCGCCGACACCCCGGAGATCGGCGCGCTGATCGCCAACCTCGCGGTCCCGCCCGGCGGCACCGTGTTCGACCCGTCCTGCGGCAGCGGCACCCTGCTGCACGCGGCGGCCAGCCAGGTGCCCGACATCGCGGTCCACGGCCAGGAGCTCCACCCCGCGCCCGCCCGCCTCGCCCGGGTCCGGCTGCTGCTGGCCGGGGCGCGCCCCGACATCCGCTGCGGAGACTCGCTGCGCGCCGACCGCTTCGACGGCCTCGCCGCCGACGCGGTGATCGCGCACCCCCCGTTCAACCAGGCCGACTGGGGGTTCGAGGAGCTCAGCCTCGACCCGCGGTGGCGGTACGGGACACCGGCCCGCAAGGAGCCCGAGCTCGCCTGGGTGCAGCACGCCCTGGCGCACACGCGGCCGGGCGGCACCGTGGCCGTGGTGCTGCCCCCCACCGTGGCCTCCCGCGGCAGCGGACGCCGGGTGCGCCGCGAACTGATCCGGCGCGGAGCACTGCGCGCCGTGATCGCCCTGCCCGCCGGGCTCGCCCCGCCGATGGGGGTGCCGCTGACGCTGTGGGTGCTGCACAACCCGGAGGACGGCACCGCCCCGGCCGACGGGGTGCTGCTGTTCGACGCCTCCGACAGCCGCGTCGAGGGCTCCGGCGGCGACCCCGCCCGGTCGTGGCCCGCCATGGCCGAGCGCATCGCCGCCGTCTACCGGGCGTTCGCCGAGGACCCCGGGGCGGTCGCGGAGGAGCCCGGCCGCTTCCGGGTGGTGCCGCTGGCCGACCTGCTCGACGAGGCGGTGGACGTCTCCCCGGGACGCCACGTGCAGCGGCCCGGAGCCGACGCGGGCCAGCTCGACGAGACCCGCGACGACCTGGTGCGGCTCTCCGAGGACCTGGTCACCTCGCTGCCCGGGCTGCGGCCCGCCGCCGGCACGCTGCACCTGGCGATGACCACCCTGGGGGAGCTGAGCCGGATCGGCGGCCTGGAGATCCTCTACCGCCGCTCCGGCGAGGAACCCGCCGACGGCGAGCCGTCCCTGCCCGCCCTCACCGGGGAGGACATCGAACGCGACACCGCCCCGTCGGGCCGGGTGCGCCTGGACGAGAACACGGTCCGGCTCCGGCCGGGCGACGTCGTCCTGCCCCGGGTCTCGCGAAGACCCGTGGCGCGCGTGGTCACCGACGAGCAGGCCGCCCTGCACGGCAGCGCCTACCTGCTGCGCCCAGACCCCAAGGTGGTGGACCCGTGGTTCCTCGCCGGGTTCCTCACCGGCGCGGGCGCCTGCGCGGCGGCCGTCTCCACGAGCCGCCCCGGCGTCACCCGCATCACCGAGCTGCGCCGGGTCGAGGTGCCCCGCCTGCCGCTGGAGGACCAGCACGCCTACGGCGAGGCGTTCCGCCGCCTGACCGAGTTCCGCCGCACCCTGCGCCGCACCACCGAGGTCGGCGACCGCCTGTGGCGGCTGCTCATCGAGGGCCTGGCCACGGGCACGCTGCGCCCCGGCGAGCCGGAGGAGGAGAAGAAGGACTGAGCACGCCCACGGCCGGACGGCGGCGGGCAGCCCACGGGCGGCGGGCACGCGCCCGGGCGGGAAAGCCGCACGTCCGAGCCGTGGACGTCCCGGCTGGCAGGGCCAGCGGTGGCGGCTGAACGCCGCCGACACGCACCCCGGCCGCGGTCACCGGCAGCCCGAGGTGACCGCGGCCGGGGTGCGCCGGGACGGCGGCCGTCTCGGTGACCTCGACGCAGTTGGTCGGCTTGGCTGTGGCCGGACTTGCGCCGGGTGCCTTCGGGACGTTTACCGGTTGCTCCTCACCGTTTCGACGACCGGGCGGCCAGAGCCATGCCCGCAGACGAGCACACCCCTGACGGCCGAACCGGTGAGAACCTACTGACCCCCCAGCCGAATCGGCCTCAGATCTGGGCAGGCGGAGGCTTTCCCGAGAGGGCAATGCTTCTGGGGCTGTCCAGCCCTGTCCACGGTTGCCGTCAGCAGCCGTGTTGACACGGGAGCAGCGACACCACGGGTTCGGGGCGCCCCTGCTTCATCCGTTCCAACATCTCCTACCGGAGATCGTCAAGACGACCGTCTCACCCTGCACGAGCAGCAGCCCTGATCCTGTCGCCCTTAATTACCAGAACCGTTTTCAGAACCGTCTGCCGAAGACACCGAGTCAATTGCAAGCCGCCAGGGAAACTTCCTCCCACTGGCTTCCCCTTCCCCGGGATCATGCAATCTCGACTCTCCAAAAACAACAGAGACCCCTTCTCTCCGAAGCAGGTCAATATTCTTCCTGAAAGGCGCGCGTTTTCCGTAAGCCGAGTTGACGAACGGTAAGACGACGATGGGGACCCCGAGTCCGATGGCTTCGTTCACCACGTCGAGGGCGTAGTTGTCGGCGATTCCGTTGGCGAGTTTGTTGATGGTGTTGAAGGTGGCCGGGGCGACGACGATGGCGTCGGCCTTCGGGGAGCGGGGTTGGCCGGGTTTGCGGTGGGTGTGGCGCACTGGGCGGCCGGTCTGCTGTTCCAGGGCTTTGACGTCGATGAAGCCGACCGCGGCCGGGGTGGCGATGACCTGGACGGTCCAGCCTTCCTCCTGGGCCATGCCGACCAGGATTCCGACATCGCGAGCGGGGCCGGCGGCGCACACCACGACGTAGAGGCTTCTGGTCTGTTCGGTCATGCGGCGATTCCGGCGCGTTCGACGAGTTCGGTCATGTTGGCGCGCAGGTGGCGGCGAGCCGGTCCAGCAGGGTGGGAAGTTGCTGGGCCACCGCGCTGTAGCGGCATGCCTGGTAGCCGGTCTTGGCTGCGCGTACGGCCCTGGTCAGTGCCTCGACGGTGATGTCGGGGGGTGTGGGCGGTGGTGGGGGCGGTGTAGCGGGTGAGGGCGGCGGCGATGCGGTCTGCGCTGTCCAGAGCTCCGGCAGTGGCGGCGATGCCTGTCCCGGCAAGGCTGATGAACTGGCGTCGTTTCACTCGGTCCTCCTTCTCCTCCACGCTAGGCGGGGAGAGCCGGGCCGTGGGGGCCGCGGCCGGCGCACCATCCCCGGTGGGGATGGCCAGGTTGAGGGGTGCCAGTCCGAACAGCATGCGTGCCTGGTCGGGCATGCCCAGGCCGTCGGCGATGCGCTCGACTACGTCGAAAGAGGTGACGCGCTTGCGGCCGTTGAGGATCTCGCTGATGCGGCCCTGAGCTATTCCGGTGGCCGCGGCAAGCCTGGTCTGGCTGGCACCGCTGTAACGCTGGGCGAACCTGAGCAGGCCGGAAATGTCGCGTTCTTGTAGAATTCGGCGCGTTTCTTCACGTTTCCACGCCCAAGCGGGAATGACGATCGGCTCTGGTGACCGTCCAGCCATCGCAGCCCTTCTCACTGTGGTGGGACCGCCATTATCCCCACCTGGGATAACTGCTGGGGATAGGTTTCAGATTCTGCCCGCGAAAACCTGGGAGCATGAACGGCGACACGAACACGACATGCACGGCCTGGCAGAGGGCGTGGCTGGCGGTGGGCGCGGCCATGTCGGGGGTTCGACCGGACGACCATGGCCGGGCTGCGGGTGGAGTCCCGACGTCAGGACTGCTGGGACTGGGGGACATGGGCCGGATCGTGGTCGCCTCGGTCAAGGAGACGGCCGCATGACGGCCTCGACCCGACAGGCGGGGTGTCTCAACGCGTTGCGGGTGCGGCTGGACTGGCTGGGACTGGGGACCTGTAAGGCCACTGCCCGCCCCACACCCCCATCCCGCCCGGCTCCCCGAGTACGCGCCCTGCCGGGGCGCGCGGTGGGGGTGGGCCGGTGACGCTCTCGCTCACGTCCTTTCCTGGTACGCCCGACAGCGTGGCCGCCGCCCGCCGGTTCGTCGCCGGGGTGCTGCGGGCCTGCCCGCAGGCCGCCGACGACCATGCTCCCAGGGCCATGCCCGACCGCCGTGACGGCACTGGGGGCATGGCCGCTGCCGCTGTCGGCGGCCGTTGGGTCTACGCCACCCCGCACCTGCTGGCCGCCCTCGACCAGCCCACCGCCGCCCCCGCGGCGACTCGCACATGCTCGCCGCGCTGGCCGCCGTGGCGTTCCTGGCCAGCACAGCGCTGCACGGCTCGCCGCCCTCGCCGCCACCTTCCTCCTGTGACCTGTCCTGTCCACGCTCCGGGCCGGACGGCACCGTCCGCCGGTCCCGGAGCAGAAGCTGTGGAGGCGTTCTGGTGAGCCTGCGGAATGCCCGTGAGATTCCCGAAGACACTGGCACACCAGAGGGAGCCGGTGGTCAGGAGGTGCTTTGGGGCGACTGGCAAATATCGGCCATCAGACGCCACACCTGGGTGGAGGGGAGCTGGTAGTCGGGGTACTGCCGGGCTCGTTTGCAGGCGTCAGGGAGACCTTTGGCGAAGTGGTGGAACTTGGTCCCCGCCCCCTTGCTCCACTGCGGCAGTAGTTTTTTGAGCTCTCTCTGCAATTCAGCGGCGGTACGTGCCTTGACCCGGTCACGCAGATGGAGGATCAGCCAGACCTCGAAGGTCGGATTGGAGACCGCGGTGTTGATCTCTGCGGTTTCCGCCTCCTCACACAGGCCGCGCACGTTCTCCCCGTCGGCGTCGAAGACCGCCCACACGGCAGAGTAGGCGGCCTTGCTCCGTGCTTCCCGCGCATGGGCGATCACGCGGTCCTTCTGCGGTCCTTTCCGTGATTTCTCCGGGCGCAGCACCACATCGACGTCGGGTAGATCGCTTTCGGTCAGTCCTTCGAAGTAGGAGAACTCGGTCTCTCCCTCACAGACGACGAGCACCTTCCGTTTCGTCGCGCGGCTTCCTTGGCGGCGGTCGAACGTGGTCTCCCGTAACCCGGGCCTTCTAGCCACGAGCGCTGCCCTCCCCAACGCTGCGCACCGCAGCGTCGAACTCGCTGTCGACAATCTCGGGAACGGCGCCGTAACGACCGGTCAGGTACCACAGCATCGGATTCTCGTCGCCGTTCTCATCCTCCTTGTACTCGACCAAGGAGAGGAGACGGGTCGCTCCGTTCTCTTTGTCTTTTTCGGTGAACCAGATTTCTTCGCGGTCGAGCACGCTGCTGCCGCGAAGCCAGCCCAGCAGTGCGGCGTCATGGCTGGAGAACAGGAGTTGCGCACGCCGGGGATTGGTTCTCGGGTCCTTGAAAAGTTCAATGATCTTGGCGGACAGCAGAGGGTGCAGGCTGGCGTCCAGTTCATCGACGATCATCAGAGAGCCCGTCCGCAACACGGAGATGACCTCTTGTCCCAGATCGAGGAGTGTGCGTGTGCCCTGTGACTGCTGTCGGATGCTGAGGGGGCGCACACTGCCATCTTCCGAGCGGTGGTGGAAGAGCAGTTCCACCCGGTCGAGGCTGCGGATGCGGTGACGCCGGAGGCTCTCCGGCGCGTCGGCGTACCGTTCCTCCACCTCGGCGATCTCGGATTCGGTCGGGGAGTACCGCTTGAGTTCCAGGCGTTCGATCCCGGTATCGGCTGCGCGGAGCAGTTCTTCCAACTGAGGGAGCGACCGCTCATTCACCGCGAACCGGTGGAGCGGCCTGGAGAACCACGGCTCCGGCACTGAGCGGAGAGCCGCGGACCAGAAACTGAGATGCTGCGCGAACCAGTCGTACACCGGTCGGACGATGCGCTGCTTGGAGCGGGCCGCCACGGTCAGGAAGAGGATGTTGTCTTCGGTGATCTCTTTGACCTGAGTGACCGACTCGGGGAGATCCGGCCCGAAGTGGTAGCCCTCCTCGTCGCGTTCGAAGATCACCTGCTTCTCGTTGAAGGGGTAGCAGTACAGCCACTCCTCGACCACCCGCACGTCGTCGATAGCGAAGCCGTAGGTGTAGTGCAGATCGTTGGTCCACAGGTCCACGACGTAGCTGGACGGTTCTACCAGGCTCTGCGAATCCAGTGCGAAGGGGTCCCGGTCGATCCCGGCCTCCGGCTCATGGTTGGCCATTGATGCGCGCACCATGCGTTGCATGAAACCCAGTGCGTTCAGGACGTTGCTCTTGCCGGAGGCGTTCGCTCCGAAGATTCCCGCCACCCGCAGCGACTCGGGCTCCGCCAGGCTGGGGGCTTCGGACGCGTCCTGTACGGGAACCAGCAGGAGTTGCTGCTCCTCCTTCAGGGACCGGTGGTTGGCGGCCCGGAAACTCAGCAGCATGTGCCGCATCTCCCTCCCAACCCGCTCCCGCCGTTGGCGTCCGATCGTGAGGATTCGGAACTCAGCATAGTTGCGGTGACCGGATGGTTTTGTTCTTTTCGCGTTTTCTCAGATTGAGGTTCTTAACTTCTGAACTGCATCGACACCCTACAGATCACAGTCGACATCCCGGATCCCGGCTCGCCTGACCAGGGCACCGAGCGCTCTTTTGGTGCAGGAAATCCCGCTTGGTGGTTGCGCGTTGCGGGCATCCTGGAGGCTCTGGCAGAGTCGCGCTCCCGACAGCCGACAGCTCCGCCCCCGCGCACTGTCCCGAATCGAGAACAGATTCGGGAGCGGCTTGGGGCGGACGAGTACTATACGCAGGCCGTTGCGGTCCTGGACCGGCTGGGTCGACAGCGCGGCCTCCCCAGGCGAGCGGCTGCAACTGGTGGGGTGGTCGGGCTGGGCTGGCCGGGCGCGCGACCACGGGCAGGCCGAGCGGTGGCTGTGGGTCCAGGCCGACAGGGCGGTCAGGGCGTTCGGCCTGGACGACAGCCTCAGCAGACGGATCGTCGCCGAGTGGGTGCGGGTGCGGGACGCGCTGGGGCAACAGCGATGATCTTGACAGTGAGGAGGGCGGGTCCGTGTCTGCGGCCGCGGTACCGTCAAGATCATCGCGGTGGCGGCGAGTGTGGGGGCTACGCCAGTTCTTCGGGTTCGCGGTCCTGGAGCCGCAGCTCCAGCACGATGTCGACCTCGTCGCCGATCAGGCGGCCGCCCCAGGGCAGTTCGCCGCCGTCGCTGATGCCGAAGTCGGACAGGCGCACCACCCCGCTGCCGGTGAAGAAGTGGCCGTGTCCGTGCTCGACCCCCAGGTAGTGCGGGGCCTCGCCCACCCACTGGCAGTCCAGGGAGATCTGCCGCGTCACGCCGTGCAGGGTCAGGTCGCCGCGCATGATGAAGGCGTGGGCCCTGCGGTCGTGGTGCTCCTCCAGCTCGGTGCTGACGAACCGCGTCTCCGGGTAGCGCTCCGCGTCCAGGAACTCGGGCGAGCACAGGTGCGCGTCCCGCGCCCGCACCCCGGTGTTGAGGCTGCCGGTCTCCACCGTCACCTCCACCTTGGAGTCGAGCGGGTTCTCGGCGACCAGCACCGTTCCGCGTGCCCGGTTGAGGGTGCCCTGGACCCGGCCGAAGCGCAGGTAGTGGGCGACGAAGATCAGATTGGAGTGCAACGGGTCCAGGTACCACGTTCCCGGCTGGGGACCCACCTGTTGCGTGTTCTCCGCCTGTACGGTCATGGGTCTGCTTTCTGGTGACGAGGTGAACAGAGGACGAACGTCCGGTAGCGAGTATGCATGCAATTGCGTGAACCGCCGGACCGGGGCGAGCGGAACGCAGGCAACGCGTGCGGGCCGCCCCGTCCTCCGGAGCGGCCCGCACGCGGACGGAGTCGGCTACATCTGTTCGGGGGCCCGCACGCCCAGCAGGTCCAGGCCCTTGACCAGGGTGGACAGGGTGGCGGCGGTCAGCGCCAGCCGGGAGGCGCGCACGTCGTCCCGCTCGGCCTTGAGCACCGGGCACGCCTCGTAGAAGGCGGTGAACGCCTGGGCCAGGTCGAACAGGTAGGCGCACAGCCGGTGCGGCTCCAGGGTGTCGCCGACCTGGACGACCGTGGGGCCGAAGCCGAGCAGCCGGAGCGCCAGGGCGCGCTCGGCGGGCTCGGTGACCAGGACCGGGCCGGTGGCCTGCGCCGGGTCGAGCCCGCCCCTGCGGAAGATCGACCGGATGCGCGCGACCGCGTACTGGAGGTAGGGGCCGGTGTTGCCGTTGAGCGCCAGCATGCGGTCGAAGTCGAACACGTACTCGGTGTCGTGCGCGATCGACAGGTCGGCGTACTTGACCGCGCCGATGCCGACGTCGCGGGCGATCGCGGCGCGCGTCTGCTCGTCCAGTTCGGGGCGGGTCTCGGCGACCACCGCGGAGGCGCGCTCCACGGCCTCGTCCAGCAGCGCCATCAGCCGGATCGGCGCGCCGCTGCGGGTGCGCAGGATCTTGCCGTCGGAGCCGAGCACGTTGCCGATCTGCACGTGGATCGGCTCGGCGTCGCCCAGCCAGCCGGCCTGGCGCGCGGTCTCGTACACCATGCGCAGGTGCAGGGACTGCGGGGCGCCGATGACGTAGACGATGCGGTCGGCCTTGAGCTGCTCCACCCGGTACTTGATGGTGGCCAGGTCGGTGGTGGCGTAGCCGTACCCGCCGTCGCTCTTGCGGATGATCAGCGGCACCGGCTTGCCCTCGCGGCCGGTGAAACCGTCGAGGAACACGCACAGCGCGCCGTCGCTGACCACCGCGAGCCCTTTCTCGGACAGCTCGTCGCAGATCGGGCCGAGCATGTCGTTGTAGGTGCTCTCCCCGGCGAGGTCGTCGTCGGTGAGGGTGACGTCGAGCCGGTCGTAGATCCGGTTGAAGTAGATCTTGGACAGCTCGATCAGGTCGTGCCACAGCCGCAGCGTCTCGGCGTCGCCGCTCTGCAACGCCACCACCCGGCGCCGCGCCCGCGTGGCGAAGTCCTCGTCGCCGTCGAACTTGGCCCGGGCCGCCTGGTAGAAGGCGTTGGGGTCGGACTTGAGCAGCGCGGCGTCGGCGGAGTCCTCCCCGACCTCCAGCAGGTGCTCGATGAGCATGCCGAAGGGGGTGCCCCAGTCGCCGATGTGGTTCTGCCGGATGACGTGGTGGCCGAGGAACTCCAGGGTGCGGGCCAGCGCGTCGCCCACGACGGTGGTGCGCAGGTGCCCGACGTGCATCTCCTTGGCCACGTTCGGCGCGGAGTAGTCGATGGGGATGTTCTGGCGCTCCTGGACCGGGGTGCCCAGCCGCTCGTCGGAGAGCAGGTCCTGGACCCGGTCGGCGATCCACTCGTCGCGCAGCGTCAGGTTGATGAAGCCGGGTCCGCTGATCTCGACCTCGCGGCAGACGTCGGAGACGTCCAGGTGCTCCACGATCGCGGCGGCGGCGTCGCGCGGGGAGCGTCGCAACTGCTTGGCCAGTGCCAGCGCGACGTTGGCCTGGAAGTCGGCGAACTGCGAGGGGCGGATGACCGGGTCGGCGTCGGCGTACTCGGAGCCGAAGGCGGCGCCGAGCGCGGACTGCACCCGTCGTGCGAGAACTTCTTGCGGATCGGCCATGCCCACAGCTTAGTGACTGGTCGGCACTGCTCCGCTGGGCGGAGCCGGGGGGCCGCCCTCCTCGGGCGGGCGCGGGCGCCGGGGCGGCCGCCAGGCCCGGACCGTGGCCCACAGCAGGGCCGCGGTGGGCAGCAGCACCAGGACGTACCAGGGCAGCCGCCACCACGGGGAGACGGTGTCGGCGGGCACTGCGGGTACCTGCACCGGCACGGCCGGGGTCGTGGCCAGCGCCCACATCAGGAAGGCGTCCCCCACGGGCAGCAGTCCGCCGAGGTAGCGGCGTTTGCCGCCCCACTCCACGGCGGTGCCGGTGGCCTCGGCGAAGCCGGTGAGCGCGGCGGCCGTGGCGGTGTCCCCGGCGAGCACCGCGTCGGCGATGGCGACCGTGCTCGCCGACGCGGACAGGCCGAAGACCAGGGGGCCGGAGTCGACGTCGCCGGGGGAGTCGTCGCCCCGGGGGAACTCGCGCACGCCGGGCAGCATCGCGACGTCGGAGGCGAACAGTTGCCGGAAGACCGTGTAGTCGGCCGCGGCCCACTCGGGGTCGAGCTCGAACAGGAAGCGCAGCAGCAGCGTCTGGGAGGTCGCCCGCGCGCCCTGGAGCATCTGGCCGGTCACGGGGTCCACCCGGTGGGGGATGAGCCCGGTCGCCGGGTCCAGGCGGGCGCGCACCTGGGTCATCCACACCCGGAACAGCGGCGCGTAGCGGTCCTCTCCGGCCAGGTGGTCGCGGAGCCGCAGTGCCGCCATGGCCACGACGCTGTCCACCGGCCACGCCTGCCCGGGGTAGGCGGCCAGGTAGGGGACGCCGCGGGCGAGGGAGGCCTCGAACGCGGAGGCCAGCTCCTCGGCCGCGGAGTCGAGTGCGGCCATCTCCTCGGGGGCCTCCTCCGGTCCGCCCGCCACGGCCACGATCTGCCCGCGCAGCCAGGTGCTCCAGCCCGCGTGGAACACCCCGTGGGAGGGGACGGCGAGGGTGGGGAAGGGCGCCGTGCCCTCGGGGGAGTACAGCCGCTCCAGGGTCCAGCGGGCCTCCGCCAGCGCCTCGTCGCGCAGCCCGGGGTCGCGCTGGGCCACCGCCAGCCAGGTCAGCCCGTAGAGCGCGTGCGTGAAGAAGTACCCCTCGGGGAACAGCGCCTGCATGTCGGGGCCCGCCCCCTCGTCCAGCGCCTCGCGGACGAACGCGAGGCGCGGCAGCGTGTCGGCGACCACCTCGGCGTCGGTGCGCTCCAGGGGGGAGGGGGTGTGGGAGCGTACGCTCACCAGCGTCACGGCTCCGGTGACCAGCACGGTGGTCAGCGTCAGCAGCAGCGCCGCGGTGGTGCGGGCGGGGGAGCGGTGGACAGGTGCGTCGGGCACTCGCCCAGCATGCCGTCTCGCGGGGGGCGAGGGGAACCGGGAAGCGGGGACGAATCCGGGACGGGCGTCCTCACTCCTCGGACGGGTTGAGCCGGTGCAGCCAGGACGGGCTGCGGCTCACCCCCGCGACGCTGCGGCGGACCTGGTCGGTGATGCGGCCGGCCACCAGGTTGTGGGCGAGCAGGCAGGCCTGGGCGACGCCCTGGGCGCGGCTGGCGCCGTGCGCGATGACCACGGTGCCGTTCAGGCCGAGCAGTACCGCGCCGCCGTAGCTCTCGGAGTCGAAGCGGGCCCGCAGCCCGCGCAGCGCCCGGCGCTGGAACAGGGTGCCGAAGCGGGCCAGCGGGCTGGAGGTGAGCGCCGCGCGGAGCTCCTCGAAGGCGAAGCTCACCGCGCCCTCCACCGACTTCAGCGCCACGTTGCCGGTGAAGCCGTCGGTGACGACCACGTCCACCAGCCCGGCGAGCAGGTCGTGGCCCTCGATGTTGCCGCGGAAGTCCAGTCGGGGCTCCTCCGCGGCGTGCGCGGAGAGCAGTTCGGCGGCCCGGCGGGCCAGCCGGTTGCCCTTGCCGGGCTCGGAGCCGATGGTGAGGATGCCGACCCGCGGTTCGGCGACGCCGTGCCCGACGCGCGCGTAGGCCGCGCCCAGGTAGGCGAACTGCACCAGCATCTCCGGTTTGGCGTCGGCGTTGGCTCCGGCGTCCAGCAGGATCGTCGGCCTGGGGGAGGTGGGCAGGACCAGGGCCAGTGCGGGCCGCAGCACGCCCGAGAGGGTGCGCAGGCGGACCGTGGCCGTCGACACCACCCCGCCGGTGGAGCCCGCCGAGACCAGGGCCGCCGCGGTGCCCTGCCGGACCAGTTTGCAGCCGACCGCGACGCTGGACCGCGCCCGCCGCCAGGCCGCCAGCGCGCCCTCGTGCATGGCCAGGGCCTCCTCGGCGTGCACGATGGGCAGTTCCCGGGCGGCCCGCTCGGCGGCGACCAGCGGGGCCAGTTCGCTGGTGCGTCCCACCAGGACCAGGCGCAGGCCGTGCTCGCGGACCGCCCGGACGGCGCCCGCGACGATCTCGCGGGGCGCGTGGTCGCCGCCCATCGCGTCCACCGCGATCAGCGGCGGCTGGGCGGAGGAGGACCGCTTGGCGGTGACTGCGCTGCTCATGGGGCTCCTTGTGCGGGCGGGGCGCAGCGGCGGACGAATCCGGCACCCCAGGCCAAGGGTATTCGGCGCCGTCGGGGAACGCTGCGGCGAGGCCGTGTGCCGTTCCGGGAACGCCGTGGTTTCTCCCGGAACCTGAGAAAACGCTGTGTTTCCTGACTATTGCCTTGGTCGGAATTCTCACCACAGAAGGGGATGAATAGGGTAAGAAGCCTGCCGGAATCGGACCCAGTGTCCGCCGCGGGGGCTGACGCAGCCCTGTCACCCCCTCGGACCGTGCCGACAAGGTCGTCAGTGGGTCCGGTGTGCGCACACAGTGCGACCGCAATGTCACTCTGGGTTGGTCAACCGCTGACCCTGTGTGACATGTGACACGAGAGGAGACGCGTGAGCTTGACGCACGACTTGGCACTCCAGGCGTCCGCCGGCCGCCGGTTCCGTGCCTTCACGTCGAAACACCTCGACGAGCTGACCGCGCGTGCGGGATTCGGGGAGGACGAGCGGCTCGCCATCCGCGCGGTGGCCACCGTGCTGCCGTTCCGGGTCAACTCCTACGTCATCGACGAGCTGATCGACTGGGACGCGGCTCCCGACGATCCCATCTACCGGCTCACCTTCCCCCAGGCGGACATGCTCCCCGCGGAGGACGTGGCGAGGATCGTCGACCTGCTCCGCGCGGACGCCCCCCGCCAGGAGATCAACCGGGTCGCCAGCGAGGTGCGGGCCAGGCTCAACCCCCACCCGGCCGGGCAGTTGCAGCTCAACCTCCCCAAGATGGGGGAGGAGCCCATGCCGGGTGTGCAGCACAAGTACCACGAGACCGTGCTGTTCTTCCCCAAGCAGGGGCAGACCTGCCACTCCTACTGCACGTACTGCTTCCGCTGGGCGCAGTTCATCGGCGAACCCGACCTGAAGATGGCCAGCGACGAGATCGACCGTCTGGTGGCCTACCTGCGCCAGCACCCCGAGGTCACCAGCGTCCTGCTCACCGGCGGGGACCCGATGATCATGGGCGAGGCGGTGCTGCGCCGCTACGTGGAACCGCTGCTGGAGCTGGAGACGCTGGAGTCCATCCGCATCGGCACCAAGTCCCTGGCCTACTGGCCGCAGCGGTTCGTCACCGACCCCGACGCCGACGACACGCTCCGCCTGTTCGAGAAGGTCGTGGCCTCCGGCAAGAACCTCGCGTTCATGGCGCACTTCTCCCACCCCCGGGAGCTGGAGCCCGCCATGGTGCAGGAGGCGGTGCGGCGCATCCGCGGCACCGGGGCCGTGATCCGCACCCAGGCCCCGCTGATCCGCACCATCAACGACGACCCGGAGATCTGGGCGACCATGTGGCGCACCCAGGTGCGGCAGGGAATGGTCCCCTACTACATGTTCGTGGAACGCGACACCGGACCGCAGGACTACTTCGCGGTACCGCTGGCCGAGGCCTACGAGATCTTCCGCAACGCCTACAACAGCGTCTCGGGACTGGCGCGGACCGTGCGCGGACCGTCCATGTCGGCCACCCCCGGCAAGGTCTGCGTGGACGGCGTCACCGAGATCAACGGCGAGAAGGTCTTCGTGCTCCACTTCATCCAGGCGCGCGACCCCGAACTGGTCAACCGGCCGTTCTTCGCCAAGTACGACGAGAAGGCGGTCTGGCTGTTCGACCTGAAGCCGGCCCTGGGCGCCACCCGCTTCCCCTACGAGGCGGAGCCGGCCGGGGACGCCTCAGAGCCGGTCACCGGCGCGCATCCCTGACCGGTGCGGACGCGGTCCCGGGCTGCGCAGGAAGAACCGGGACCGCACCGCCTCCCCGGGAGAGCGGGAACCGCGGTACGGCGGCACGAGGCGGGCCAGGTCGGCGGCGCCGATCAGGCCCGCCTCGTTGCCCAGCGCCGCCCGCACGATCCGCGCCTCGGGACGGTGGCCGCGGCCGGTGAGCGCACGCCGGAAGTGCGTGCGCGCCGGGCCGAGCAGCAGGTCGTCGGCCTCGCAGACGCCGCCGCCGATGACGAACAGCTCCGGGTCGAAGGCGGCGGCCAGGTTCGCCAGCCCCGCGCCGAGCCAGGCACCCATGTCCTCCAGCAGTTCGACGCAGGTACGGTCGCCCTCGCGGGCCAGCGCCGTCACCAGCGGGCCGGTGATCCGGGCGGGGTCGCCGTCCGCCGCCTCCAGCAGCCGGGAGGCCATCGGCGACTGCGCGGCGGCCAGCTCCCGGGCCTCGCGGGTGAGCGCGTTGCCGCTGGCGTACTGCTCCCAGCAGCCCCGGTTGCCGCACTCGCAGCGGCGCCCCCGGGGGACCACGACCATGTGCCCGAACTCCCCGGCCAGGCCGTAGCGGCCGCGGCGCAGCACGCCGTCGATGACGATGCTGCCGCCGATGCCGGTGCCCAGGTTCACCACGACGACGTCGCGCACTCCCCGCCCCGCCCCCAGCCGGGTCTCGGCCCAGGCCGCGGCGTTGGCGTCGTTCTCCACGACCACGGGCAGCCCGAGGCGGTCCTGGAGCGCCTCGCGCAGCGGCTCGTTCCGCCAGGACAGGTGCGGGGCGAACAGCACGTTGGCGCGCCGCTCGTCGACGAATCCGGCAGCGCCGACGCCCACCGCCCGGACGCGGTGGCCGCGGCGCAACTGCTCGACCACGCCGACGATGGTGTCCTCGACGACCTCTGGGCTCTTGCTGCGGTCGGGCGTCTCGGTGCGCACCCGTGCCAGGACGCGGCCGTTCGGGGCGACCACCCCGCCCGCCACCTTGGTTCCGCCGATGTCGATGCCGATGACGAGTCCGCGCCTGCGGCGGCCCGTCGTGCGAGTGAAGACCACGCAGAGTGACCCTAGTCCACTTGGCCGACAGGTTGGTCCCGCCGTTCCGGGGCGGGGTGCAGGACCCGGTCGAGGACGGGAGCGGCCTCCAGGACGAGGTCGTGGCGTCCGGCGATGAGCTCCTGGAAGCGGATCTTGGCGCGGATGAACGGACGGCGCAGCCGCTGGTCGCGGCGGATCGCGGCGGCGAGCTTCGCCGAGCCCTCGGGGTAGCGCCACCGGGCCCACGGGGAGCCGGGGACCGCCAGCCGCACCGCGGCGACGATGCTGACCACGGGGATGAAGACGCCCGCGATGCCGCTCCAGATCTTGCCCTTGAGCAGGCTGACCGCCGCGCCCGCGAAGTTGACCAGGACGAGCGCGGCCATCGCGGCCTGCGCGAGCGCGGCGCCCGGTTCGGCGCTGCGGAACTCGCTCCAGCCGACCGGGCGCAGACCGGTCAGCAGCAGGCCGCTCAGGGCGATCGCCACGAACACCGCGTCCACGGAGGTGCGGCCCTGCTCGGTCCAGTACACGTCGCGCAGGTGCAGGATCAGCGCGAACTCGTCCAGCACCAGGGCGGAGCCGAACCCGAACAGGGCCGCCGAGGCCGCCAGGGCCGGTCCGTCGCGGTCCGCGATGAGCAGCCCGGCGACCCCTCCGACCAGCATGAACGCTACCCCGAAGACGACGTGGTGGATGTGCAGGCCGCCGGGGGTCAGGTTGCCGAACCACCAGCGCACCCGCGCGCGGATCATCCGGACGCTGCAACGGATCATCAGGAAACCGGCCACGAAGGCGACGAAGAAGCTGAACAGCGGCAGTCGTCCGGTGGCCACGATGTGGACGGTGAACCAGTCGCTCACGCATGCCTCCTCGGCCCGGTAGGGCGCGGTCGACAACCAGGGGAGGGCGGCAGAGATCGGCCCGCGAGGGCACCTGCGGGTCTGCCGGACGGAGAGGGGCGGCTTCCGCTCCGGGCTAGGTAGGCAAGTGTACGTTCGGCGGACGGTCCCGGAACACCCGTGCCATCCTGAGAACCTGCTGAGAGGCGGCGGGATTCCGGGGCGGCCGGAAAGAGGGCGGGATCACGCCGTCCGGCGGGGCGGCCGGGCGCCGCCCGAGTGCTTTGCCGGAAAGTACCGAATGGCGTTCTAGTTTTTTGGGTCGCGTCTCTGTAGAGTGCGCCCATGGAGCTGAACGGAGTTGCCGCCCTGGTGTCCGGCGGCGCAAGCGGCCTGGGAGAAGCGACCGTTCGGGAACTGGCGTCGGCGGGAGCGACCGTGGTGGTCGCGGACCTCAACGCCGAACGCGGAGAAGCGCTCGCGGCAGAGGTCGGCGGCGTCTTCGTCCGCACCGACGTCGCCGACGAGGAACAGGTGCAGGCGGCGGTGCGGGCCGCCGAGGAGACCGGCAGGCCGCTGCGGGCCGCGGTCTCCTGCGCGGGCATCGGCTGGGCGGCCCGCACCGTGGCACGCGACGGCACCCCGCACGACCTGGCCTCCTACCGCAGGGTCATCGAGGTCAACCTGATCGGCACCTTCAACGTGGTACGGCTGGCCGCCGCCGCGATGGCCAGGACCGAACCGGTCAACGAGGACGGCGAGCGCGGCGCGATCGTCAACACCGCGTCCCTGGCGGGCATCGAGGGGCAGATCGGCCAGATCGCCTACTCCTCGTCCAAGGGCGGCGTCATCGGCATGACCGTCCCCGCGGCCCGCGACCTGGCCGCGATCGGGGTGCGCGTCAACACCGTCGCCCCCGGCATCATCGACACGCCCATCTACGGCCACGGGCCGCAGGCCGAGGAGTTCAAGCAGCGCCTCGCCGCGCCGGTGCCCTTCCCCAAGCGGCTGGGCACCCCGGCCGAGTTCGCGCGGCTGGTCCGCGCGCTGCTGGAGATCAGCTACATCAACGCCGAGGTCGTCCGCATCGACGGCGGCCTGCGCATGCAGCCGAAGTAGGGGGACGGAACATGGCCGACGAGGTTCGCTACGAGACGGCGGACGGCATCGCCGTCATCACCATCAACCGGCCCGAGGCCAGGAACGCGGTGAACCGGGCCGTGGCCGAGCAGATCGCCGCGGCCCTGGACGACCTCGACTCCCGCCGGGACCTCACCGTCGGGATCATCACCGGCGCGGGCGGCACCTTCTGCGCGGGCATGGACCTGAAGGCGTTCCTGGCGGGCGAGATCCCGATCATCGAGGGGCGCGGGTTCGGCGGCTTCGCCCAGCGCCCGCCGAAGAAGCCGCTGATCGCGGCGGTGGAGGGCTACGCGCTGGCCGGAGGGTTCGAGGCGGTGCTCGCCTGTGACCTGGTGGTCGCCGCCGAGGACGCCCGCTTCGGCATCCCCGAGGTCAAGCGCGGCCTGGTCGCCGCGGCGGGCGGACTGCTCCGCCTACAGCGGCGCATCCCCCGCAACATCGCCATGGAGTTCGCGCTGACCGGCGACTTCGTCGATGCGCCGCGCGCCGCCCAACTGGGGCTGGTCAACCGGATCACGCCCAGCGGGCAGGCGCTGGAGGGGGCGCGCGAGCTCGCCGCGCGGATCGCGGAGAACGCCCCGATGGCGGTCGCCGTCTCCAAGCGCGTCATCGTCGAGTCCGACGACTGGTCGGGCGAGGAGATGTGGCGGCGCCAGGACGAGCTCACCGGCCCGGTCTTCACCAGCCACGACGCCGCCGAGGGCGCGGCGGCGTTCGCGGAGAAGCGCAAGCCCGTCTGGCGGGGCGAGTAGCCCCTGCCGCAGACGTCGGCCGTGCCGCGGGCGGAG
>NZ_KQ950180.1:978047-992087 GCF_001517975.1 Thermobifida cellulosilytica TB100 | reverse complement strand
GTCCGCGGGCGGAGCCGGACAGCTCCGCCCGCGGCACGGCCGCTGGGTCACCCGGTCACTTGAGCCGGTGCCGGGCCGGGCGACGGTTGCCCGCCATGAGCACGGCGCCGATGACGACCACGGCGAAGGCGACCACGGCGAGCACCATCGTCTCCGCACCGGTCACCGGCAGGGAGCCGCCGCCCGTCGGAGGCGTGGTGGGCGCGACGGTCGGCGTCGGCGTCGGAGTGGCGGTCGGCGACGCGGTCGGCTTGTGGGTCGGCCGGTGCGTGGGCGACGCGGTGGGCGAGTGCGTGGGCCGGTGCGTGGGCGACTGCGTCGGGTGGTGCGTCGGCTTGTGGGTCGGCCGGTGTGTCGGCGACGCGGTGGGCGAGTGCGTCGGGTGGTGCGTGGGCCGGTGCGTCGGCGAGTGGGTGGGCGAGTGCGTCGGCCAGTGGGTCGGGTGGTGCGTGGGCGAGTGCGTCGGGTGGTGCGAGGACGAGCCGAGGACGTCGTCGTCCAACCGGGTCGCCGCGGACGGCGGCCACTCGGCGGGCCAGGAGGCGTCCCCGTCGTACGGGACTCCGGAGTCCACGGACAGCTCGAGTCCCGAGGGGAGACCGGACGCCTCCCCGGAGCAGCCGGTGGACTGGCCCCAGGAGGAGTCGTACAGGCACTCCCAGCCGGAGACCTCCGAGGCTCCCTGGATCAGCACCGTCTCCGAATCAGCCGCGGGCTCGGTGTCCCGGTCGGTGGTGTGCCAGGCCAGAAGCGATATCGCGGAGAAAGCCAGGGCGGCCGACAGGCCGGACGCCGCAATTCCCCTCACCAGAAGACTCAACCTTCCCCCCAGGAGTGAGCGCTGCCGATCGCGCACCCGGGGACCTTCGGGCGCGCAATCCAAACAACAGTCCGTAGGGGGAAATCCCGAAACCCGGCGCGCGGTGCTCTTGGTCAAGAATTGGCCCCGCCGCCCTCTATCTTGACCAGCGGATGATCTCGACAGAAACCACCCGTGAACTGCGGTTCCGTACCTGCACGGGCGAGGTCGTCCCGCTTCCTGCGGCCCCGCCCTCCCGGAGGCCCGGCGCTCCGTCCGGTCCGTCCCCGGACACGACGAAGGCTCCGGCGGGTGCCCCCACACCCCCGGAGCCGTGGTCAGCCAACTGATCTCAGGAGCTTGCCGACAAAGCCGGATCCTACCGTCGTGCCCGGTCTGCGGTACGAGCCGGGAGGCGTGCCGCCCGTCCGGACCGGTGCGGGCGGTCCTGCGGCGGCCGGGCGGGAACCCGGAACACGCGGCCGCGGTGCGCGGCGGCCGCGCGGCCCCGCGCGGAAGGAGAGGGACCGGGAAGTCCTCCCCAAGCTCCCCGGTCCCGGGAGAGAGGTCAGATCCGCCGCCACGCCTCGGTGAGCACCTCGCGCAGCACGCCCTCGATCTCGGCGAAGTGCTCGGGGCCGCAGATCAGCGGCGGGGAGAGCTGCACGACGGGGTCGCCGCGGTCGTCGGCGCGGCACACCAGCCCGGCGTCGAACAGGGCGGGGGACAGGAAGCCCTTGAGCAGGCGGTGCGACTCCTCGTCGGTGAAGGTCTCCTTGGTCTCCTTGTCCTTGACCAGCTCGATGCCGTAGAAGTAGCCCTCGCCGCGCACGTCCCCCACGATCGGCAGGTCCAGCAGCTTCTCCAGGGTCGCCCGGAACACCGGGGCGTTGGCCTGGACGTGCTCTATGAGGCCCTCGTTCTCGAAGATGTCGAGGTTGGCCAGGGCCGCGGCGGCGGCCACCGGGTGCCCGGCGAAGGTGTTGCCGTGCAGGAAGGTGGTGCCCTCCTCCTGGAACGGCTCCACCAGCTTCTCACGCGCGATCAGGCCGCCCATCGGCACGTACCCGGAGGTCACGCCCTTGGCGAAGGTGATGATGTCCGGCAGGTAGTCGAACCGCTGCGCGCCGAAGTACGCGCCGAGGCGGCCGAACGCGCAGATGACCTCGTCCGACACCAGCAGCACGCCGTAGCGGTCGCAGATCTCGCGCAGCCGCTGGAAGTACCCGGGCGGGGGCGGGAAGCACCCGCCGGCGTTCTGCACCGGCTCGACGTAGACGGCCGCCACGCTCTCCGGGTCGTTCTGGAGGATCGCCTCCTCGACCTGGTCGGCGGCCCAGCGGCCGAACGCCTCGGGGTCGTCGCCGTGCACGGGGGCGCGGTAGATGTTGGTGTTGGGCACCTGGATGGTGCTCGGCACCAGCGGCTCGAAGGGGGTCTTGATCGCCTGGAGGCCGGTGATCGACAGCGCGCCCATGCTGGTGCCGTGGTAGGCGATGCGGCGGCTGATCACCTTGTGCCGGGTGGGCTGGCCGACGAGCTTGAAGTACTGGCGGGCCAGCTTCCAGGCCGACTCCACCGCCTCGGAGCCGCTGGTGGTGAAGAAGACCCGGTTGAGGTCGCCGGGAGCCAGGTCGGCGAGGCGGTCGGCCAGTTCGATGGCGGTGGGGTGGGCGTAGGTCCAGATCGGGAAGTAGGCCAGCGTCCGGGCCTGCTCGGCGATCGCCTCGGCGATCTCGGTGCGGCCGTGCCCGACCTGGGAGACGAACAGGCCCGCCAGGCCGTCCAGGTACCGCTTGCCGTTGACGTCGTAGACATAGGGGCCCTCGCCCCGCGCGATCACCGGGACGTCGGTGTCCTGGTATGACGCCAGCTCGGTGAAGTGCATCCACAGGTGGTCCCTGGCCGCCTGCTGGAGTCCGTTCGCCGTGAGTCCGCTGCCTGACCGCACTGTCACTTGGTTCCCCCAGAGCTGCGTTCCAGCGGGGCGCCGGCCGGGTGGCGTGGCGTCCTCCGCGCAGAGAAAGCGGGAGCGCACGATGCTCCCAATGAAATAGTTGCACTCAAAGCAGACATGTCAAGTATTAGTCGTGAAATTCAATGTTTACAACGGAATCCCTTGTCTTACGATGGGGGTTCTGCCAGGGTTTCCGTGACGGCTTTGCGTCTGATGTGACGCGAGTGACCAGGGAGAAGAACGTGAGCAGCCACTCCGACGGCCTGCGCCGCCTGCGCAACTTCATCAACGGCGAGTTCGTGGACTCCGTCGACGGTCGTACCGCTCCGATCGTCAACCCGGCTACGGGCGAGGCCTACGCCGAAGCCCCGGTCTCCACCGCGGAGGACGTCGACCGCGCCTTCCGCGCCGCCTCCGACGCCTTCGAGAACGGCTGGCGCGACAGCACCCCGGCCGAGCGGCAGATCGCGCTGAACAAGATCGCCGACGCTGTCGAGGCCCGCGCCGACGAGCTCGTCGCCGCCGAGGTGGAGAACTGCGGCAAGCCCGTCCAGGCCACCAGGGAGGAGGAGATCTGGCAGGTCACCGACGCGCTGCGGTTCTTCGCCGGCGCCGCGCGCACCCTGGAGGGCAAGGCCGCCGGGGAGTACCTGGCCGACCACACCTCCTGGATCCGCCGCGAACCCCTCGGCCCTGTGGGGCAGATCACTCCCTGGAACTACCCCATGGCGATGGCCGCGTGGAAGATCGGACCGGCCCTGGCCGCGGGCAACACCATAGTGCTCAAGCCGTCCGACACCACTCCCGTCACCACTCTGCTGCTCGCCGAGATCGCCGCGGAGTTCCTGCCGCCGGGCGTGTTCAACGTGGTCACCGGTGACCGCGACACCGGACGCGCCCTCGTGGACCACCCGACCCCGCGGCTCATCTCGCTCACCGGCTCCACCCGCGCCGGATACGAGGTCGCCCAGGCCGCCTCCGTCGACCTCAAGCGCCTCCACCTGGAACTGGGCGGCAAGGCCCCCGTCATCGTCTTCGACGACGCCGACGTGGAGAAGGCCGCCGTCGGCATCGCCGAGGCCGGCTACTTCAACGCCGGGCAGGACTGCACCGCCGCCACCCGGGTGCTGGCCGCCCCCGGCATCCACGACGACCTGGCCGCCGCCCTCGCCGAGCAGGCCGGGAAGACCAAGACCGCCGGGCCGGACGAGACCGACGCCTACTACGGCCCGCTCAACAACCCCAACCAACTGACCCGCGTCAGCGGCTTCTTCGAGCGCCTCCCCGACCACGCCGAGGTGCTCGCCGGCGGCTCCCGCGTCGACCGCTCCGGCTACTTCTTCTCCCCCACCGTCGTGTCCAACCTGCGCCAGGGCGACGAGATGGTCACCGACGAGATCTTCGGACCGGTCATCACCGTCCAGCGGTTCGACGACGAGGACACGGCCGTGGCCTGGGCCAACTCGGTGAAGTACGGCCTGGCGTCCAGCGTGTGGACCAAGGACCACGCGCGGGCCCTGCGGGTGTCGCGCCGTCTCGACTTCGGCTGCGTGTGGATCAACACCCACATCCCGATCGTCGCGGAGATGCCGCACGGCGGCTTCAAGCACTCCGGCTACGGTAAGGATCTCTCCCTCTACAGCCTGGAGGAGTACACGCGAGTCAAGCACGTCATGAGCTACATCGGCAGGGACTGAGGCGACGGCTGACCCGGCCCCTCGGACCAGGATGGGCAATCGACGTCTCCGGGCTGCACACGTCGAGACGCACAACCCCGAGCAAAGGACCACCACGACTATGGCGATCACGACGGAAGAGACACCGGCCGCGCACGGCGCCGGACCGACGGGCGCCCCCCCGGCCCCCGCCATCAGTCTGGAAGGAGTCGGTAAGACCTACCGATCCGGTCCCGGAACGGTCACCGCGGTGCACCGCATCGACCTGGAGATCCAGCAGGGAGAGTTCTTCTCCCTGCTGGGCCCCTCCGGGTGCGGCAAGACCACCACCATGCGGATGATCGCCGGGTTCGAGGAGCCCACGTCGGGAACCATACGGCTGGCAGGCAAGGACGTCACCGGCGTGCCGCCGAACCGCCGCGACGTCAACATGGTCTTCCAGAGCTACGCGCTGTTCCCGCACATGACCGTCGCCGACAACGTGGCCTTCGGCCTGAAGCGCAAGAAGGTCCCCTCGGCCGAGATCAAGAAGCGCGTCGCCGAGATGCTCGACCTGGTGGAGCTGACCGACCGGGCCAGGTACAAGCCCTCCCAGCTCTCCGGCGGCCAGCAGCAGCGCGTGGCCCTGGCCCGCGCGCTCGTCAACCGGCCCAGCGCGCTGCTGCTGGACGAGCCGCTCGGCGCGCTCGACCTGAAACTGCGCCAGGCCATGCAGCTCGAACTCAAGCGCATCCAGCGCGAGGTCGGCATCACCTTCGTGTACGTCACCCACGACCAGAGCGAAGCGCTGACCATGTCCGACCGCATCGCCGTCATGAACAAGGGCGTGGTCGAGCAGCTCGGCACCCCGGCGGAGATCTACGAGACCCCCGCCACGCGTTTCGTCGCCGGCTTCATCGGCACCTCCAACATCCTCACCGGAACTGTCGACACCGTTTCCGATGGTTGGGCCCGGATTGGCTATGGTCACGGCCAGCACGTCTTGGCGAAGGGGGACGGAACGGCCCCGAACGAAGAGATCGTGCTGACGGTTCGTCCGGAAAAGATCCGTCTGTCCGCGGAGGAGCCAGATGCGAATCTGAGTCGCATTCGCGGTACGGTACGCGAGGTTGTCTATTTGGGATCGACGACGCACTACACCGTGCGGACCGTCGACGACACCGACATCGTGGTGTTCCAGCAGAACTCCTCTGACGCCAGCAATCTCGCCGAACGCGGCGACACCGCGTGGCTGTCCTGGCGTCCCGAGCACTCCTACGTGCTTCCCGGCTGAACGACCAGCCAATCCCCCTAGTACTTTCGATATCCCTCTCACTCAGGAGCGGTACGACACCGTGAGTAAGAACCGACCCCCCGCCCCCGCCCTGCTCCGCGGCCTCACCCGGGCCCGCTACAGCCGTCGCGACACCTTCCGGCTCGCCGGGCTCTCCGCGGCCGCGCTGGCACTGGCCGGCTGCGGTGTCGAGGGCCAGGGGCAGAGCCACTCCGACATGACGGAGTACTGGGAAGGACGGAAGAGCAACGGCAAGGTCCGCTTCGCCAACTGGCCGCTGTACATGGACCCCGAGAAGCCGGAGCTCAAACGGTTCACCGAGCAGACCGGCATCGAGGTCGAGTACCACGAGTCCATCCAGGACATGCCCTCGTGGTTCGGGGAGATCCAGCCCTTGCTGGCCAACGGTGACGACATCGGGGCCGACCTGATGGTGATCAGCAACGGCCAGGAGCTCACCAAGCTCATGGCGCTCGGCTACCTCGCCCCCCTGAACCGCGAGTACCTGGGCAACTTCACCGAGTTCGCCGACGAGTACCACACGATGTCGGCCTACGACTACGGCAACAAGTACACCGTGCCCTACGCCTCGGGCATCACCGGCATCGCCTACAACCCCGAGCGCACCGGACGCGAGATCACCTCGGTCAAGGACCTGTGGGACCCCGCGTTCAAGGGCCGGGTCGGCATGATGGCCGACCCGCAGGAGATCGCCAACTTCGGGATGTTCTACAAGGGCATCTCGCCGGACGACTCCGGGGTCGACGACTGGAAGGCCGCCGCCGAGGCCCTGAAGAAGCAGCGCGACGACGGCATCGTGCGCGCCTACTACGAGCAGGACTACATCCAGCCGCTCGTCAACGGCGACATCTGGCTCACCATGGCCTGGTCCGGCGACATCTACCAGGTCAACGCCGAAGAGGGCAGCAACCTCAAGTTCGTCATCCCCGAAGAGGGCGGCACGCTGTGGACGGACAACATGACGATCCCGATCACGGCGCAGAACCCGGTGGACGCCATCATGCTGATGGACTTCCTCTACGCCCCGGACATCGCCGCCAGCCTCACCGAGTACATCAACTACATCTGCCCGGTGCCGCACGCCAAGGAGGTGCTGCTCGACCGGGCCTCCGAGCTGAGCGGCGAGGAGAAGGAGGAGCTGGAGGGCCTGGCCAACAGCCCGCTGGTCTTCCCCTCCGACAGCGACTACGCCCGGCTGCACAACTACAAGGTGCTGGACGTCGAGGCGGGTGAGGACAAGGAGTTCAACTCCATCTTCCAGGCGATCACCCAGGCGTAGTAGGACACCATGACACGGTTGCGAGAGAAGGCCGCTCCCTACCTGCTGGCACTGCCCGCGTGGATCTGGCTGGGCATCTTCTTCGTGGTGCCGATCATCGGGCTGCTGTGGATGTCCCTGATGACCGGCAACATCATCACGGGGTTCCAGCAGACCTTCAACGTGGCGATCTACCCGGAGGTGATCTCCGCCTACTGGGAGCAGATCCTGCGCTCCCTGGGCTACGGGGTGAGCGCCACCCTGCTGTGCATCGCGGTCGGCTATCCGGTGGCCTACTGGATCGCCTTCCACGGGGGCGCCCACAAGACCACCTACCTGCTGCTGGTGCTGCTCCCGTTCTTCGTCACGCAGGTGCTGCGGACCATCTCGTGGAAGTTCCTCCTCGCCGACGACGGCGTGGTGCTGGGGCCGCTCAAGGCCGTCGGGCTGCTGCCCGAGGACGCCCGCGTCCTCAGCACCACGCTCGCGGTCGTCGTCGGCCTGGCCTACAACTTCCTGCCGTTCATGATCCTGCCGATCTACGCGGTGCTGGAACAGGTCGACCACCGGGTGGTCGAGGCCGCCTACGACCTGTACGCCTCCCGGTTCCACGCGTTCGTCCACGTGGTCCTGCCGCTGTCGCTGCCCGGGGTCTTCGCCGGGGTGCTCCTGGTCTTCGTGCCCAGCAGCGCGGACTACGTCAACGCCTCGGTGCTGGGCGGCACCAACAACACCATGATCGGCAACATCATCCAGTCGCAGTACCTGGTCAACAACGCCTATCCGACCGCCGCGGCGATCACGTTCGTGCTGATGACGATCCTGCTCGTGGGGATCTTCAGCTACGCCAAGGCGCTGGGCACCGAACGGGTGATGGAGGTGCAGGCCGGATGAGGGCCGCCACGAAGGAAGCCGCCCCCGCGGCCGCGCCCCGCCGGTGGCGGCCCCGCATCAGCCTGGGCAAGCTGTTCACCTGGGCCGTCCTGGTGTGGCTGTTCGTGCCCATCGCGGGCATGATCGCGTTCAGCTTCAACGACATCTCCGGCCGCCAGAACGTCTCCTGGCAGGGCTTCACCCTCAAGTGGTACGGGCAGGCGTTCGCCTACCCGGACCTCAACCAGGCGCTGATCAACACCCTGGTCGTGGGCGTGTCGACCATGGTGATCTCCGGCATCACCGGAAGCCTGCTCGGCCTGGCCATGGGCCGCTACCGGTTCCGCGGCCAGCAGATCAGCAACCTGGTGATGTTCGCGGCGATCTCGGCGCCGGAGGTGGTCATCGGCGCGGCGCTGCTGTCGCTGTTCCTCACCATCAACATGACCACCGGCCTGCTCACGGTGATCATCGCGCACGTCATGTTCACCGTCTCGTTCGTGGCGATCACGGTGCGGGCGCGCGTCATGACGATGGACCCCAGGATCGAGGAGGCCGCCCGCGACCTGGGCGCCGACAGTTGGACCACGTTCCGGCTGGTGACCTTCCCGATGCTGTTCCCCGCGATCATGGCGGGCGGCCTGCTGTCCTTCGCGCTGTCGGTGGACGACTTCATCATCACCACCTTCGTCAGCGGCGAGCTCAGCACCTTCCCGCTGTGGATCTGGGGCTCCACCAGGATCGGCATCCCGCCGCAGGTCAACGTGATGGGCACGCTGATCTTCGTGGTCGGCGTGGTGCTCACCGTGATCAACGTCGTCCTCGCCCGGCGGCGCTCCTGACCCCGTCCTCCGACCACGACCACGGCCCATGTTCCCAGAAGGGTTGATCCCCGTGTCCGCAACCGCACACCTGGCCGCCGCAGCGCTCGCCGACGCCGAACCCCGGGTCTTCTGGCAGGACCCCGGCGTCGCGGGCCACGACGTGCCGGAACCGCAGCCGGCGCTGAGCGGGCACGTCATCACCGACCTGGCCGTGGTCGGGGGCGGCTACAGCGGCCTGTGGACGGCGCTGCTCGCCAAGGAGCGCGACCCCGACCGCGACGTGGTGCTGCTGGAGGCCCGCACCGTCGGCTGGGCGGCCTCCGGCCGCAACGGCGGCTTCTGCGAGTCCAGCCTCACCCACGGCCACGCCAACGGGGTGGAGCGCTGGCCGGACGAGATCGCCGAACTGGAGCGCCTGGGCCACCAGAACCTGGACCACATCGCCGAGACCGTGCAGCGGTACGGCATCGACTGCGACTTCGAGCGCACCGGCGCCATCACCGTCGCCACCGAGGAGTGGCAGCTCCCCGGCCTGCTCGAGGACGCGCGGCGGATGCGCGAGCTCGGCTACGACGTGGCCGAACTCGACGCCGCGCAGGTCCGCGCCGAGGTGGACTCGCCCACCTACCTGGGCGGCATCTACGACCGCGACGGCGTGGCCATGCTGCACCCCGCCAAGCTCGCCTGGGGGCTGCGCCGGGCCTGCCTGGACCTGGGGGTGCGGATCTTCGAGCACACGCCGGTGCGCGCGATCCGCCCCGAGCCGGGACGGCTGCGCCTGGAGAGCCGCGGCGGCTCGGTGGCGGCCCGCCGGGTGGCCTGGGGGACCGGCGCGTTCCCCGGCCCGCTGCGGCGGATCCGCCACTTCGTGGTGCCGGTGTACGACTACGCGCTGGTGACCGAGCCGCTGAGCGACGAGCAGCGCGCGGCGGTCGGCTGGGCCGGCCGCGCCGGGATGTCGGACGCCGGCAACCAGTTCCACTACTACCGGCTCACCGCCGACAACCGCATCCTGTGGGGCGGCTACGACGTCATCTACCACTACGGCGGCAAGGTGCGCCCCGAGTTCGAGCAGCGGCCGGAGACCTTCCGGACGCTCGCCGAGCACTTCTTCACGACCTTCCCGCAACTGGAGGGCGTGCGGTTCACCCACACCTGGGGCGGGGTGATCGACACGTGCAGCCGGTTCTGCGCCTACTTCGGCACCGCCTACGGCGGCCGCCTCGCCTACGCCGCCGGGTTCACCGGGCTGGGGGTGGGGGCCACCCGCTTCGGGGCGGAGGTCATGCTCGACCGGCTCGCGGGCGTGGAGACCGAGCGCACCCGCACCGCGATGGTCCGCACCAAGCCGATCCCCTTCCCGCCGGAGCCCTTCCGCTACGCGGGCATCGAACTGACCCGCAGGTCCATCGCCGCGGCCGACCGCAACGGCGGCCGCCGCAACCCGTGGCTGCGCGCCCTGGACGCGGTGGGCATGGGGTTCGACAGCTAGGGCGCACCGGCTCCGGAAAGCCTTCTGAGGGAGGAGGAGACCGCCGGGGACCGGGAGGGCCGACGCACCGCGCGCCGGGCCGACCGGACCCGGCGGGCGCTCACCGCTGCGCCCGCAGGGCCTGGACCAGGCGGGTCAGGCGGTGGACCGGGTCGTTCAGCTCGCGCACCACGCCCAGCACCCGCTCGTCGCCCACGGTGCGCTCCCGCACCCCCTCCAGCTTGTCGTTGATCTCGTTGACCAGAGCCGACAGTTCGGCGACCACCGTCTCCACCCGCCCGGTGTCCTGGGACAGCTCGCGGCGCAGCAGGGTGGACTGGCTGTTCAACTGCCGCTTCAGCCGGTCCAGCTCCAGGAACACCTCGACCTTGGCGCGCAGCAGCCACGGGTCCAGCGGCTTGGTCATGTAGTCGACGAACCGGCTGGCGTAGCCCCGGAAGACCCGGTGGCGGTCGATGCCCGCGGCGGTCAGGAAGATGATCGGGATGTCCTTGGTCTTCTCCCGCTGCTTGATGTGGGAGGCGGTCTCGAAACCGTCCATCCCCGGCATGACCACGTCGAGCAGGATCACCGCGAAGTCCCGTTCGAGCAGCGCCTTCAACGCGGCCTCACCCGAGTTCGCCCGGACCAGGTTCTGGTCGAGCGAGGTGAGGATGGCCTCGAGGGCCGTGAGGTTCTCCTCGCGGTCGTCGACAAGGAGGATGTTGGCCTTGTAGGGCACGGTCACTGCTCCCGGCTCGTGTCGGTGTCGTTGCGGTCGCGATCCAACCACCTCCGCATGACATCCAGCAGGTGGTCCAGGTCCACCGGCTTGGTCACGTAGTCCGAGGCGCCGGCCGCCAGGCTGTTCTCCCGGTCGCCCTGCATGGCCTTGGCCGTGAGCGAGATGATCGGCAGGTCCGCGAACTGCGGCATCGCCCGGATGGCGCGGGTGGTGGCGTCGCCGTCCAGCTCGGGCATCATGATGTCCATCAGCACCAGGTCGATGTCCTCGTTGGCCTCCAGCTTCTCGATGCCCTCGCGGCCGTTGTCGGCGTAGAGCACTTGCAGCCCGTGCGCCTCCAAGGCGCTGGCCAGCGCGAAGACGTTGCGGATGTCGTCGTCGACGATGAGCACCCGCTTGCCCGCCAGCACGCTGTCCCGCTCGGGGGAGGACTCCTGCGGCTGCGCGCCGAACTGCGGCGGGGGACTGGTGAACACCGGGACCGACTCCTCGGCCTCCTCCGGGGCGGGCGGCGCGGCCTCGGACTCCGGGCGCGGCGGCACGTCCTCGGGCAGCGCCACCGTGTCGGTGGTGATCGGCTCGAACGGGACGAGCTCGTCCGCCGCGTTCAGCGACCGGTACATCCGCTCCGTGGTGCCCTCGGGCAGCCGCACCGGCAGCAGCAGCGTGAACGTGCTGCCCTCGCCGAGGACGCTGTTCACCCGGATCTCCCCGCCGAGCAGCTCGGCCATGTTGCGGCTGATGGACAGCCCCAGGCCGGTCCCGCCGAACCGGCGGCTGGTGCCGCCGTCGCCCTGGTGGAACGCCTCGAAGATCAACTGGAGCTTGTCCTCGGGGATGCCGATGCCGGTGTCGGTCACCGAGAACGCGATGACCTCGTCGGTGTCGGCGAACATGTCCAGGTCGGCGTCGTCCAGCGCCCACGCCGGCTCGATCAGCAGCCGCACCTCGCCGCTGTTGGTGAACTTCACCGCGTTGGACAGCAGGTTGCGCAGCACCTGCTGGAGCCGCTGCTCGTCGGTCCACAGGTGGTCCGGGATGTCCGGCGACACCTCCACCGCGAACGCCAGCCCCTTCTCGCTGGCCATCGGCCGGAACGACGCCTCCACGTAGTCCACCAACTGGCTGATGGACACGTTGCTGGGGCTCAGCTCCATCCGCCCCGCCTCGACCTTGGACAGGTCCAGGATCTCGTTGATGAGTTGCAGCAGGTCGCTTCCTGCCTTGTGGATAGTCTGTGCGAACTCCACCTGCTTGGGGGTGAGGTTCTGCTCGCTGTTGTCGGCCAGCAGCCGGGCCAGGATCAGCAGGCTGTTGAGCGGGGTGCGCAGCTCGTGCGACATGTTCGCGAGGAACTCCGACTTGTACTTGGAGGACACCTGGAGCTGGTGCGCCCGGTCCTCCAGCGACCGCCGGGCCCGCTCGATCTGCCGGTTCTGCAACTCGATGGCGCGGTTCTGGCTGGCCAACTGGCCCGCCTTGCTGTGCAGCTCGGCGTTCTTGCGGCGCAGCTCCTCCTGCTGGCGCTGCAACTCGTTGGAGCGCTCCTGCAACGCGGTGGTGAGCTGCTGGGACTGGGCCAGCAGGTACTCGGTCTTGGAGTTGGCCAGGATCGTGGTGATCGTGGCGCTGATGAGGCTGACGAGCTGGCGCAGGAAGTTGAGGTGGATCTCCCGGAACTCGCCGAAGGAGCCGAGCTCGATCACGCCCAGCACCCGGTCCTCCGACAGGATCGGGAAGATCGCCAGGCTCAGCGGCGGCGCCTCGCCCAGCCCTGACTCGATGCGCACGTAGTCGCCGGGGACGTTGTGGACGATCATCTCCTTGCGCTGCGCGATCGCCTCGCCGGCCAGGCCCTGCCCCGCGGTGATGCGGCGGCGCTGCTCGCCGGGCTGGTAGCCGTACCCGGCGTAGAGGCGGAAGGTCTCGGTGTCGTTCTCGTCCTCGGGCAGGTAGCAGGCGCCGTGCTGGGCCTCCACCAGCGGGGTCACCTCGGTCATGATGAGGCGGGCCAGGTCGTTGAGGTCGCGGTGGCCCTGGAGGAGGCCGGACAGCCGGGCCAGGTTGGTCTTCAGCCAGTCCTCGTCGCGCTGCGCCGCGGTGGTCTCGCGCAGGTTGGACACCATCAGGTTGACGTTGTCCTTCAGCGTGGCCAGCTCGCCGCGCGCACTCACCTGGATGGACTGGGTCAGGTCGCCGCGGGCCACCGCGCTGGCCACCGACGCGATCGCGCGCACCTGCGTGGTGAGGTTCTTGGCCAGCTCGTTGACGGTGTCGGTGAGCTCCTTCCACACCCCCGACACCCCGGCGACCTTCGCCTGCACGCCGAGCTTGCCCTCGATGCCCACCTCGTGGCCGACCCGGGTGACCTCCAGGGCGAACGTGGACAACTGGTCGACCATCGTGTTGATGGTGTCCTTGAGCTCCAGCATCTCGCCCTGGGCGTCCACGGTGATCTTCTTCGTCAGGTCGCCGCGGGCCACCGCGGTGGTGACCTGGGAGATGTCCCTCACCTGGTTGGTGAGGTTGTCGGCCATGGAGTTGACGTTGTCGGTGAGGTCCTTCCAGATGCCGGAGACGCCCTTGACGTTGGCGCGGCCGCCGAGCTTGCCCTCGGTACCGACCTCGCGCGCCACCCGCGTCACCTCGTCGGCGAAGGAGTCGAGCTGGTCCACCATCGTGTTGATGGTGTCCTTCAGCTCCAGGATCTCGCCCTTGGCGTTGACCGTGACCTTCTTGGTGAGGTCGCCGCGGGCCACCGCCGTGGTCACCACGGAGATCTGCCGCACCTGGTGGGTCAGGTTGTTCGCCATCGAGTTGACGTTGTCGGTGAGGTCCTTCCACACCCCCGACACGCCGCTCACGTGCGCCTGACCGCCGAGCTTGCCCTCGGTGCCCACCTCGCGGGCCATGCGGGTGACCTCGTCGGCGAAGGCGGAGAGCTGGTCGACCATCGTGTTGACGGTGTCCTTGAGCTGGAGCATCTCGCCCTGGACGTCGACGGTGACCTTCTTGGTGAGGTCGCCCGCCGCGACCGCCGACGTCACCTGGGAGATGTTGCGCACCTGGTGGGTCAGGCTGTTCGCCATGGAGTTGACGTTGTCGGTGAGGTCCTGTTCACCGGGCTGGGGGTGGGGGCCACC
>NZ_KQ950180.1:911846-977441 GCF_001517975.1 Thermobifida cellulosilytica TB100 | reverse complement strand
CCGCCGAGCTTGCCCTCGGTGCCCACCTCGCGCGCCACCCGCGTCACCTCGTCGGTGATCTCCGACATCTGGTCGGCCATCCGGTTCACCGAGGCGGCCAGGCGCAGCAGGTCGCCGTGGAGCTCCCCGTGCCGACTGGTCAGGTCGACCCGCTGGGAGAGGTCGCCGTTGGCCACCGAGTCCAGGATCCGCGCCACCGAGGTCACCGGCTCGCTGACCTCGTCCAGCATCTGGTTGAGCGCGCGCACGCTCTTGCCCCAGGCGCCGCGCGCCGGACTGATCGAGACGCGCTCGGAGAGCCGGCCGTCGGTGCTGACGATCCCGCTGACCCGCTGCAACTCGTCGCTCAACTGCTCGCAGTGGTCCAGCACCTCGTTGAGCACCCGGGCGACCTCGCCGAACCGGCCCTGCCGGTCACGCGGGGAGAGGCGGACCGTGAAGTCCCCGTCGCGCATCTTGTAGAGCACGTCGAGGAGTCCGTCCAGCTCCTCGTCGGTCACGGTCCGGTTCTTCGCCCTGGGCAGCCACCTGGGCATCGATCCCTCCTCCACCAGCCGGAGCGTTGCGGTGTGCGTTCAGACGTGCGGCGTCACCCAAGAGAGTCGTCCGGTCCCAGAGCCCACCCACGACCACGGTGCACTACGTTAATCAGACACCTGCTCACTACTATGACGTTTTGGCAGCGTGCGGGGATTTCTCCGCCGACGCGAACCGGTACGGGAGCGTCCCGGTACCCCCGACTTTGCCCAGAACCGGACACCGTCCTCCAGTCTCCCCCACGGATGGAGGCGCTCGTTCGACAGACCCGATCTGCCAGCCGAAGGAATCCACGGCTCCGCCATGTCACAGGATGCTACGAAAACCGTCTATCGAGAATTCTCGCCCAGCCCGGAGACGGTGGGCGAGGCCCGTGCGTTCGTACGCGACGCACTGCGGGAGTGGGGCGTGCGGCGGGGCGCGGACGAGGTCGTCCTTCTCACCAGCGAGCTCGTCACCAACGCGGTGGTGCACGCGGGGACCACGCTGGAGCTGACGGTGCGGCTGGCAGGCGACGACGTGGAGGTCGTCGTCGCCGACCGGGTGCCGCAACGGGCGCTGCCCAAGGCCGGGCCGCTGCGCGTCACCCTCGGCCCCGAGGAGGACGGCCACCGCGGCGGACTCGGCCTCGCGCTGGCGGCGGCGGTCGCCGACACCTGGGGCGTCAGCTACAGCAGGAACGACAAGGCGGTCTGGTTCCGGATCGCGGTCGGGGGACGCAGCGGCCAGGACGTCCGCGCCTCCCTGACCCCGCCCCAGGCCCCCGCCAGCCGCCCCAAGCCCGGCCAGCCCGACCCGTGGGCGCGCCTGGACGCGCTCCTCTCCGCACGGCTCACCCTCCAGGAACTGCTGGAGCGGGTCGTGGAGCACGTCCGCGTGGTCCTCGGCGGGGACGCCGCCTACATCGCGCTGGCCGCCGCCAACGACACCGAGTGGGAGATGGCCGCCGCCGTCGGACTGTCCTCGGGGCCGTGGCGGCCCTTCCGCATCCGCAGCGAGGAGACCTTCCTCTCCGCCGCCTCCGAGACCCGGCGCGTCGTCAACGACGAGCTGATGATCTCCCGTGCGCACCGGGGCGTGTTCGCCGCGGCGGGGATGCGCTCCCTGGTGACCGCGCCGCTGGGCGTGGACGGCAGGATCACCGGCCTCATCGGGGTGGCCTCCCGGCGGGTCCGGCACTTCGGGCAGGGCGCCGCCAACCGGCTCCAGGAGGGCGCCGACCGCATCGCGCTCACCGTGGAGCGCGCCCGCCTGGCCCAGGTGGAGGTGCACCGGCGCGCCTCCCTCAGCTTCCTGGCCGAGGCCAACGACCTGCTGTCGGGCACGCTCGACGAGCAGATGACCGCCGCGCTGGCCGCCCAGCTCAGCACCTCGCGGCTGGGGCACTGGTGCGTGGTGCACACCATCGACGAGCTGGAGACGGAGCGGCTGGCGTTCGCCATGCACCGGGACGAGAACATCACCGACGTGCTGCGCGACCTGGTCGCCGCGTCCATGCCCGCGGAGCGGCGGGAGCCCGGACCGCTGTGGACCTTCGAGGAGCTCGCCGCGGCGGGCATGACCGACGCACTCAGCCTGGAACTGGCCCGGGGGACCGGGATCAGCCTCCCGCTGACCGCCCACGGCCGCACCCTCGGCCGGATCACCATCGGCCGGGGCGTGGGCGAGGACTTCCCCCGCGAGGACGTGGACCTCGCCGCCGACCTCGCCCAGCGGGTCTCCTCGGCGATGGAGAACGCGCGGCTGTACTCCGCCCAGACCTCGATGAGCGAGGCGTTGCAGCGCAGCCTGCTGCCCGCCAAGGAGAAGCAGCCGACGATCCCGAGGGTGGACTACGCGGTGTTCTACCAGCCGGCCGGGGAGCGCACCGTGGTCGGCGGGGACTTCTACGACCTGTTCAGCACCGACGGCCGCTGGTGCTTCGCGATCGGCGACGTCTGCGGGACGGGACCCGAGGCCGCCGCCGTCACCGGCCTGGCCCGGCACACCCTGCGCGCCCTGGCCCGCGAGGGGTTCTCCCCGGCGCACATCATGCACCGCCTGAACCTCGCCATCCTGGAGGAGAGCCTCACGACCCGCTTCCTGACCATGCTGTACGGGGAGATGGCCCCGATCGACGGGCCGGACTCGGGCCGGGGCATGCGCATCCGCCTGGTCTCCGCCGGGCACCCGCTGCCGCTGCGGCTGAACCGGCACGGCGAGGTCACCACCCTGGCGACCTCGCAGCCGCTGCTGGGGGCCTTCGAGGACGTGGAGTTCTTCACCGAGACCGTCGAGGTGGCCCCCGGCGACGTGCTGCTCGCGGTCACCGACGGGGTGACCGAGCGGCGCAACGGCGACGACATGCTCGGCGACGAGGGGCTGGAGAAGATCTTCGCCAACTGCTCGGGGCTGACCGCGCAGGCCGTGATCTCCCGCATCGACCGGGAACTGGAGGCGTTCGCCCCCGGCGGGCACACCGACGACACGGCGATGCTGGTGCTGCGGTTCGTCTGAGCGGACCGCCGGCGCGGCCCCGGGGCGGGCGCGCCGGCCCGCCCCGGTCACAGCCAGCCCATCTCGTCGGCCTTGCGGATGGCCGCGATGCGGTTGGGCGCGCCCGTCTTGGTGATCGCGCTGGACAGGTAGTTGCGCACGGTGCCCTCGCTCAGGTGCAGGGCGCGCGCGATGGCCGCCGCCGAGTCCCCGGTGGCGGCGGCGCGCAGCACCTCGGTCTCCCGGGCGGTCAGCGGGTTCTCCCCGGCGGTCATCGCGTCGGCGGCCAGTTCGGAGTCGATGAAGCGGCCTCCCCGGTGCACCGTGCGGATCGCGCCCGCCAACTGGTCGACGGGGGCGTCCTTGGCCAGGAAGCCGCGCGCCCCGGCGGCCAGCGCCCGGCGCAGGTAGCCGGGGCGGCCGAAGCTGGTGAGGATGAGGATGCCGCAGGAGGGCACCGCCTCGTGCAGCGCCGCGGCGGCCTCCAGCCCGGTGAGGCCGGGCATCTCCACGTCCAGCACGGCGATGTCCGCGCGGTGCCCGGCGACGGCGTCCACCACCTCGTCGCCGCGCCCCACCTCGGCGACGACCTCCAGGTCCTCCTCCAGGTTGAGCAGCGCGGCGATGGCGCCCCGGACCAGGCGCTCGTCGTCGGCGAGAACGATGCGGATCACGCGGCGCCCCCCTTCGCCTCCGGCGTCTCCGCCGGCCGCGGGGAGGCGCTTCCGGGGGCGGGGACCACGGCGCGCAGCAGGAACCCGCCGTCCCCGGTGCCCGTCGCCGAGAGGGTGCCGCCGACCGCGGCGACCCGCTCGGACAGGCCGGTCAGCCCGTTGCCGAACACCGTCTCCCGGCCCGGGCGCACCCCGTCGTTGTACACCTCCACCACGCAGGACCGGTCCCGTTCGACCAGGGTGATGTCGCAGCGCCGGGCGGAGCTGTGCCGCAGCACGTTCGTGGCGCCCTCCCGGACCAGCCACGCCACCAGGGACCGCGACTGCTCGGGAAGCGCCGCGGCGCTGCCGGTCACGGTGGTGCGGACGCCCGCGGCGGTGAGCACCGAGCGCACGCTCGCCAGCTCCTCGGCCAGGTCCACGGACCGGTACCCGCTGACCGCGGCGCGCACCTCGCGCAGCGCCTCCCGGGCGATCTGCTGCACCTCGGCCATCTCCGCCGCGGCGCGCTCGGGGTCGCGGGCGGCCAGCCGGGCCGCCAGTTCGCTCTTCACCGCGATGCCGGACAGGCTGTGGCCGAGCAGGTCGTGCATGTCCCGGGCGAACCGCAGCCGCTCCTCGCTCACGGCGAGCCGGGCCCGGGCCTCCCGGGCCAGGGTGGCCTCGCGGGCGATCTCCCACAGCCACAGCATCGCGACGTTGCCCGCCACGAACAGCAGGGTCAGCCCGCAGCCGTAGCCGAGGAACACCACCGCCAGCAGCGGCGGCTGGGAGGACAGCAGCGTGTAGCCCGCGACGAAGGCCGCCAGCCCCGCGGTGAGGAGCGCCATCTGCCTGCGGGAGGCCACCAGGACCGCCGCCGACCACCACACCGTGGCGACCGTCACCGACCACCAGGTCACGTCCATGACCGCGACGAGCCCCAGCAGCAGGCCGAACGACCAGTACAGGAGGGCATCGGGACTGCTCCGGTCCGGCACGGCCGCCATCCGCAGGCGGATGATCTGCACGGTCAGCCACGCCAGCACGGCCGTCAGCACCGCGATCGCGCTCGCGTACCAGGGCATCCCCAGCCCGAACAGGGCGAACAGCCCCCGCGGCGCCTTCTCCTCGGCGGCGTCGGACACCAGTTGCAGCAGGCTCAGCAGCAGGATGACCAGCGCGCAGACCGCGAGGGAGATGAACACCACCCCCTGGGAGAAACGCAGCCGCCGCATGCTGCGCTCGTCGGTCTCCGGCACCGCGGCGGGCGGCCAGCCGGGTGGGGGGAGCAGCGGCATCACACCTCCTCCTTCTCCCGGAAGGGTAGCGGCGGCGCGCCCGGGTCCGTCCTCCCGGGCGCGCCGCCCGCCTCAGCGGGCACCGCGCGGGTCCCACTGGAAGAGGCGCGTCAGCAGGGCCGCGACCACGACCCAGGCGGCCAGGACGAGCAGGGAGGGGACGGCCGCCAGCCACAGGTCCGCCCCGGCGGCCCGGTGGGCGCCCTCGACCCCGCCGAACAGGTCGTAGCCGACGTAGGCGGACTGGGCCAGTTCGACGGCGGGCAGCATCGGCAGCAGCCGGAACACGGCCGCCACGGGGTCCGGCAGCATCTCCACCGGGACGATGAAGCCGCTGACGGCGAGCAGCAGCAGGAACGGCACCATCGAGAGCATCTGCGCGCTCTCGGCGTTGCGCGCGAACCGGGCGACGAACACGCCCAGCAGCGACATGACCACGGTGACCAGCAGCACGGACAGCGCCAGCAGCACGGGGTCGGCCGGCAGCGTGCCCGCCACGCCGAGGAAGGCCACGACCGCGGCGGACTGCGCCGCGACGACGCCCAGTACCGACAGGGTGGTGGCCCCGAACAGCGCCGCCGGGGCCACCCCGGAGACCCGGAAGCGCTTGAGGACGAGCTGCTCGCGGCGCGCCGCGTAGACGTTCGAGACGTGCATCACGCCCACCGTCATCGCGGCCAGCGCGAAGAAGCGGGCGATCGACACCGCCCGGGCGTCCACGCCGGGCAGCACCTCGCCGGGGGGAAGGGCGCTCAGGGGGAGCAGGAAGACCACGGGGAGCGCGGCGATGTAGAGCGCCATCCGGTACCGGTAGAAGAGGGTGAACTCGGTGCGGGTCAGGCGCAGGGTCTGCCGCAGGACGCCGACGGGGGTGCGCGCCGTCCGGGCGGTGGAGGTCGAGGACCGCAGAGCGGGAGTCGTCACGGGCAGGCTCCTTCGGGGATCAGCGTTCGGGCAGGTCGGCGAGGTCGCCCTGGGCGACGGAGAGGAACACGTCCTCCAGGGAGGCCGGGCGCGCCTCCAGCCGCTCCAGGGTGAGGAAGTGCTCGTCGGCCCAGGAGAACAGCGCGGCGAGCGCCCGGTGGGTGCGCCGGGCGGTGTCGGGGCCGGTGACGGTGTAGACCGCCCACGGGTCGCCGCCGCGCACGTCGAGGGCGGCCTCGGCGTCGGGGAGCCGCGGCAGGTCCTGGGAGCGGAGGTTGTCGGGCAGGCGGAAACCGATCCGGTCGCCCCACGCGGAGACGACCTCGCCGAGCGTGCCCGAGACCCGGACCTCGCCCCGGTGCATGATGGCGAGCCGGTCGGCGAGCCGCTCCGCCTCCTCCAGGTAGTGCGTGGTGAGCACCACCGCGGTCCCGTTCTCGACCTGGTCCTTGATGATCTGCCAGGTCTCCCGGCGCATCTCCGGGTCCATGCCGGTGGTGGGCTCGTCCAGGAACAGCACCTCGGGGCGGGTGAGAATGGCCAGCCCCAGGTCGAGGCGGCGGCGCTCGCCGCCCGACAGCCGGCGGACGGCGATTCCCGCCTTCTCGGCCAGGTTCACCGCAGCGAGCACCTCGGCCGTGCCCATGGGGTCGGCTGCCAGGTCCCGGGCCAGCTCGACGGTCTCGGCCACGGTCAGCTCCTCGAACACCCCGCTGCGCTGGAGCACCGCGTTGACGCGCGGGCGCAACTGCGCGGGCTGGCCGAACGGGTCGAGCCCGAAGACGCGGACCGAGCCGCCGGTGGGGCGGCGGAAGCCCACGACGGTCTCGATGGTGGTGGTCTTCCCGGCCCCGTTGGTCCCCAGGAGCGCGAAGAGCTCTCCGGGGGAGACCGTGAACGAGACGCCCCGGACCGCCTCGAAGCTGCCGTAGGACTGGCGCAGGTCGCGGACGCTGATCGCGACGCTCTCGTCGTGCTGGGTCGTGGTCATGGTCCCAGCCTGGCGAAACGCGGCGGTCCGGGGTAGACGCGGCTGTCACCGCCCGGCCGTGAGGAATCCACGGCCGCGGTGTGACGAACGTCAGGTCCGGGCGCGGTCCCGGCTCAGCGCGCCGACAGCGCCAGTCCGATGTGCTCCCCGATCTCCTCGATGAGCCCCTGGTCGGCCAGGCGGAAGGAGGTGCGGTTGGTGCGCCGGACCAGGGTGAGGGCGCCGTGGGCCACGCCCCCGCTGCCGCGCAGCGGAACGCTCAGCAGGGAGCGCGCGTTCAGCATGGTCAGCACCGGGATGCCCTCGGGGGTGCGGCCGAACTCCGCCTCGTCCCCGATGAGCTGCCGCAGGACGGCCTTGTCGTGGGCGAGGACGTCGCGGGGGACCTCGGCGGCCTGCGGGGGCAGGCAGCGCACCAGCTCGGTCAGGTCGGAGTCGGACGGGCCGGACACGACGGCGCGGCGGAGCCGGTCGGGGTTTCCGGGCTCCTCGCACAGGTCGACGACCACCCAGTCCGCGTAGGAGTCGGCGAGCAGCGCGGCGGCCTCGTCCAGCACCGGACGGTCGCCCGCGCCGCCCGGCACCGCGCTGCGCAGCAGCAGCCGGGTCATCCGGGTCAGCACGTCCAGCCGACGCGCGGCGAGCACCACCACCTGGTCCTCGACCTCGGTCTCCAGCGGGGCGGGGCCGGTGTCCGTGGCGGGCCGCAGCGGCGGCGACATCGCCACCAGCAGCAGCGGGTTGGGCTCGCTCGGCACGTCCAGGCGGCTCACGGTCAGCCGGACGTCCTCGACGTAGCCGCGCCGGGCCAGCCGGGAGTCGAACGACGCGGTCTCCCCGTTCTGGAGCACCGCGGCCTGCCAACTGCGCATGGCCGCCCGCGACCGCAGGTCCACGAAGATGGAGAACGGCTTGCCGGTCAGGTAGCCGGGCGTGCTGCCCAGCCGTTCGGCGCCCATGGTGTTGATCCGGCGGATGTAGCCGCCGTGGTCGAGCAGCACCACGGGGATGCTGAGCTCGTGGAACACGGCGCGCAGCAGGGTGCGCTCGTCGTCGCTGCGGCGCGTGGCGGCCGGGTCGATCAGGGTGGCCAGCCGCTCCCCGCACTCCCGCAGCAGCCGTTCGGCGAAGCCGAGTTCGGCCAGCGCGGCCTCGGCGGTGGCCGCCGCGTCGTCCGGGTACATCGCATGGGTGGAGCGCAGCGCGGCGACCCGCTCGTGCAGGTCCGCGATCGCTTCTTCCAACTTCGCGAGGTGTTCCGGCACGCTGACGGCTCCTGTACTTGATTCCCGGAGGGTATCGCACCATTGACGCTAGCTCATGGCCTCACGCGCCAGAACAGCGTGTTTGAGGGGGTTGATCTTTACACGCCGCCGGTGGAAAAGGCCGTTGACCGCCCAGGGTGTCGGAAATGACGCCGAGGCGGCGGCAGCCGTTACGGTGGAGTCCGGGGCGGCACCGCCCCGCGCGCGGGGGAAGGGGGTGGACGGGACGATGTGGGTCGAGCGGCTGGCACGGGACATCGGCGCGTTGGCCCAGACCGCGGAGGGTACCCGCAACCGCGTGCTGGACCAGGTCAGCCAGTTGACCGCGCGGCACGTGCCCGGCTGTTCCGCGGCGCTCGTGGTGGTCTGGCGCGACACGCGCCCCGAGGAGCGCGGCCCCGGCGCCGACCTGCGGGGGCGCCACGTCGTCGTGGACTACGCCGCCTCCCACTCCGACCTCGCCGCCGCCTTCGAGCACCAGTACGCCACCGACCAGGGGCCGACGGTCCAGGCGGTCCGGGAGGGCGCCACCGTCGTCGTCGAGGACACCCTGACCGACCGGCGGTGGCCGGGCTACACCAGCATGGCCGTGCGGTGCGGGGACCGCTCGTCCGTCACCTACCAGTGCGAGCTGGACGGCGAGCTGCTCACCTTCGGGGTGCACTCCTGCCGGGGGCGCCGGTTCGACCCCGAGGAGGTGGTGCCGCCCCTGGCGATGCTCACCGAGCACACGGCGACCACGCTGCGCAGCATCGGACGGGACGCCGAGGCCGTGCGGGAGGCCGTGCACATGCGCCGGGCGATGACCGCCCGCACCGTCATCGACCAGGCCAAGGGCATCCTCATGCACGCCCGCGGGCTCACCTCGCAGCAGGCGTTCGAGGAACTGCGCAGGGTGGCGCAGCGCAACGGGATGAAGGTCGCCGACGTGGCCCGGCGACTCATGGCCGAACAGGCCACAAGCAACGGACACCAGTAAGAAAAAGGGAAAAGAAGTCGGAATCAGTGACAGAGGTCACTGTTCGGACGGGGCGATTTCCGCGGAGGCGACAATCGTCGAGAATGACGGGGACCGACGGTATCGGAGTGGTCAAAGCGCAACGGCCGATCGGTTTCCCGTCGCCTTCCGGCGCTAGGGTTGCCGCAGGAGTCCCGGACCGGCCCGGCGCCCTCCTCGGGAGCGGCGGGGAGTCCTGCCGGAGCCGCGACGGCGCGGCGGTCGAGTGGGCGAGAGATGTGAGCGCGGAATTCGGCATCACGACCAGGATCGAGGGAGACGTGGCGATCGTCGTCCCCCGGGGAGACCTGGACGCCGTCACCTCCCCCGCGCTGGCCCGCGTGCTCCAGGAGCACCTCGGCGCGGCAGAGCCCTGCCGGGGCGTCGTCCTGGACTTCTCCGGAGTGGAGTTCTGCGACTCCCGGTGCATCGGGGTGCTGGTCGCGAGCTACCGGCACGCGCGGGACCGCGGCATCGGCATGGCCGTCGCCCGCCCGCGGGGAGCCGTGCAGCGGCTGTTCGTGATCGCGGGGATCGACCAGGTCATCACCGTCGAGGAGGACCTGGGACGCGCTGTCAAGGCCGTGACCGCGAACTAGGCCGCCCGCGCTCACAGCCGGAGGTGCACGCGCACCAGCGACCCTCCCGGCCCGCCCCGCACCTCCATGAAGTCGCACACCTGGCGGGTGATCCACAGGCCGTGGCCGCGGGCGCCCAGCGCCCCGCCGACCCGGTAGCCGCCGAGCGGGTCGGTCAGCCCGCCCGCCTCGTCGAACACGTCGCACACGACCCGGCCGTCCCGCCGCCACAGGGCGACCGTCCCCCTGCCCGCGCCGTGCTCCAGGACGTTCGCGGCCAGCTCGTTGACCGCCACCACCAGGTCCTCCGCCCGGCCGCCGGGGACCTCCAGCCGGGCGGCGAGCCGCGCCACCTCGGCGCGCAGGGCGCCCAGGTCCGCGGAGATCCTGATCCGGTGCGCGGGCTCCCCGAGCGGCGCCAGGGGACGGGCGGCGAGCTCCGCCCCCAGTGCGTCGGGCGTGCGGTAACGCGGGCTGGGGCGGGGGCCGCCGCCGTCGGACACCGTGGGATGGGTGCGCCACACCCCGTCCAGCGCGGCGGCGGGCACCGCGCCCGCGTCGTGGACGCAGAACAGCCGGATCCGGTGCCGGGCCAGCGCCAGGTTCAGCACCGAGTCCAGCAGGCGCCACTCGTCCAGGGCCAGCGGGTCGCCCTCGGGCAGGACCGGCTGGCCGACCACGGTGACGGGCCGTCCGGGAGAGGAGCGCGCGAGCCGGTGCAGCGCGGCCAGCGTCCGTCCCGGGGCGGTGTAGAAGGCGGACCGGGGCCGGAACTCGGCGGCGCGGCGCAGCGGCGGTGGCAGGACCGTGGACACGGCCTCCCGTTCGACGTCGCCGAGGACGACGAGGATCCGCCCGCCCTCCCGGTGCGCCGCCCGGACGACCGGCACGACCGCGTCGGCCAGCGCCCGGAGGGAGCGGAAGACCAGGCCGGTGTGGACGAACTCCTCCGGACCGGGGCGCTCCGCCCCGCTCCGCGCTGCCGTGCCCCGGTCCGGAATCGCTCCTCGCCCCCGTGGTCTGCCGGTGCTCCCCGGCGCGCCGTCCGCCACCCGACCGTGCGGCTATGCGTGGTGTCCGGCGGCCAGCGGCAGCGCGGGGGCGCCGGCCAGCAGCCGCTCGTAGATCCGTGCGGTCTCCGCGGCCACCCGGGGCCACTTGAAGCGGGAGACGGCGCGGTCGGCGCCGGCGATCCCGTAGGCGGTGCGCTGGGTGGTGTCGGCGGCCAGTTGCCGCAACGCGCGGGCCAGGGCCGCGGGGCGGGCCGAGCGCAGCAGCACGCCGGTGGTGCCGTCGAGCATGGCCCCGGTCACGCTGCCGACCGCGCGGGCCACGACCGGCAGCCCGCAGGCCATGGCCTCCAGGACGGCCGCGCCGTAGGGGTCGTAGGCGGCGGTGGACACGAACACGTCGGCCGACCGCAGCAGGCGGGGCAGCTCCCGGCGGGTGGCCGCCCCGACGAGGGTGACGCGGTCGTCGACGCCGATCTCCTTGGCGCGCTGCTCCAGGCGGCGGGCGTCCGGGTCGATCGCCAGGTGGTCGGGGTCGGGGCCGCCGACGACGAGCAGTTCCCCGTCGGGCACCCGCGCCATCGTGTCGATCAGGGCGTCGGCGCCGCCCAGCGGGTCCAGCCGGGTGACGGAGACGACCCGCAACTGCTGCCCCGCGCCGGACCGCCGCCGCTGCCACGGGCCGTGGGCGGCTCCCTCGACGGTGAAGTGGTCCACGTCCACGCCGAACGGGACGACGCAGACCCGGCCGCGCGGCACCCCCAGCCGGGCCAGTTCGAAGCGCTGGTCGGCGGAGTTGACCAGGACCGCCCCGGCGCGGTGGGCGAGCGCGGCCTCCAGCCGCACCCGCTGGGGGTTGGCGGGCAGACCCACGCGCTGTTCGCTGACGTTCAGGGAGTGGAAGGTCTGCACGAAGGGGGTGTCGCAGCCGCTGTCGCGCATCGCGGCGAGCACGGCCAGGCCGCTGCTCCACCCGAACGCGTGCACGACGTCGGGGGACTCGGCGCGCAACCGCCCGGCCAGGCCGTGGGCGAAGGCCGCCGTGTGCCGGGTGTGCTCCTCCTCCCGCAGCGGACGCCGCGGTCCCGCCGTGACGGGCGCCACCACGACCCCGCGGCCCATGCGGCTGCGCTCGCCCGAGGCGGGGTCGGTGCAGCGCGTGTGGACGGTGACCCGGTGGCCCAGGCGGGCCAGGTTCCGGGCCAGGTGGTACAGGTGCAGGCTCTCGCCGTCGGTGCGTTCACCCTTGTGTGCGGGGAGCGGGGTGGCGTGTTCGGAAACCAGGGCGATCTTCACGTGCGACTCCTCATCGAAGGTGGCTGGGCATGCCGGTCGACCTCGTGTGCGGAGACGAGAGGGACCTGCGCCGGGCAGGGCGCGGGAAGGGCATGCCGACGGGAGCCCGGACGGGCGGATGAGCTCGTGTGGTGAAACGAGAAAAATGAGAAGCGGGCAGACGCATCACGATCACACCTTTGGCCATTGCGGGAAACACAAAAAGCGCTCGTCCAGAACCACTGGCTACGGCCAGGTGCGAGCGCACAGAGGCGAAGGTGTGTCTGCGTCTTAGACACCCAACTCCGGTAAGTCTGCCAGATGTGAGAGGGAAGGGACAAGTCCCGGCGGTGCGGTCTTCTCCCGAGGGTTCGGGAGTCCCGGCGGTGCCCGTTCGGAGGGGACACGCGCTTTCTGCGGAGAGTGACCGCGGGCGCAAAGGGGGACGAGGACTCCGGGAACGGCGGATTCCGGTGTGACGGGCGGGCCGGGGGACCGCCGGGCGTCGGTTGCGCGGGTGCGTCGCACCGGAGGGAGAGCCGGACCGGACGGCGGACGCACCCGCCGCGGGGCACCCGTCGGCGGTCCGCGGCGGGTCGGAGGACCCGCGCCGGACGGTCCGCCCCGACCGGGAGGCCGAGGTCCCGGCCGGACGACGGCACGGTCGGGGGGGCCCGGGAGCGCGCCGCTCCACGGCGTAGGATGCGACCGCCCGGCACCGTGCCGGGACCGCGGGACGGGGTGGGGAAAACATCCCCGAAAGGGAGTGAACCCCCGCGTCCCGACGGGCATCACATTGCTCAAGGGAACTGAGCGGCCCGGTGGATGTTCCGGGTGGAGACGGCTGGACGGGACCGTGACCACAGACGGCGTTGAGAACGGCGGCGACCGCCCCCGAGCGGCGGTGACGCGCCGACGGGCGGGGGCTGTGGAGCTTACCGCCGCCAGGGACTGCGTACCAGAACGATTTCCGCCATGATGGACACGGATTTTGACCACGGCCGACCGTCCGTCGGTACGGTTACATGATCAACACGCCTTGGCTGCCGTCCAGCCGGGGCGCCGCTTGGCACTGTTCGGCCGCAACGCCGATGAAACAGGAGGTAGGGCGCATGGGTGTCGCTCGTGGGGCAGTCGAGGTCACGGTCCTCACGCACAGAGGCGCTGTTCGCCAGGCCAATGAGGACGCCGTGGTCATGGGCGCGCTCACGGTCGCGGGCGCCGAGATGAACGCACCGGCACACTGCTGGCTCCCCATCGCTGATCCCGTCATCATCGCGGTCGCCGACGGACTGGGAGGCCACGCCGCCGGTGAGATCGCCTCGGAGCACGCGGTGCACCGGATGGCCGAGAGCGGCCCCCAGTTGACCGGGCCGGAATCGGTGGACCTGCTGCTCAAGCACATCGACGACGAGATCAAGGAGCACGCCGGCCAGCACGTGGAGTTCTCGGGCATGGGGACCACGGTCGCGGGTGTGCTGCTGACCCCCGACGCGAACTACTGGTTCAACGTGGGCGACTCCCGCACCTACCGGCTGAAGGACTCCCGGCTGATCCAGCTCTCCGAGGACGACTCGCCGGTGCTGCCGCCCGCGGAGGACGGCCGTCCGGTCACCACGAACTACATCACCCAGTCGCTGGGCGGCAGCGGCAACACCGCCATGGTCCCGCACGTGGGCCAGGACACCGAGCCGGGGCCCGGTGCCTGGCTGATGTGCAGCGACGGACTGTCCGACCTGGTACCGCTGGAGGAGATGGAGCGCATCATCGCCGAGGCGGGCGACGACAACATCGCCGTCTACAACCTGTGGAAGGCCGCGATGAACGCCTCCGGGCGGGACAACATCAGCATCCTGCTGGTGCGCCGCCACTCCTGAGCCCCACCACTGCGGCACCGGCGACACCCCCTCCGGAGGGGGACAAGGAGGGGGACGTCCGCGGCGTCAGTCTCCGGAACCGGGGCGGCGACGCAGGCGGATGACGATGATGGCGATCACCGCGATGCCGCCGATGGCCGCGAGGACGCCCAGGACCGGGGCGAACGGACCGGCGAGGGAGCGGACGTCGGTCGCCGCCTCCTCCTCGACGGAGGCGGGCGGCGGAGTCTCCTCCTCGCCCGGCTCTTCGGCCTCGGACGGGCTCGGGGAGGGTTCGGGGACGGCGGACTCGTCCAGCGTGAAGGACAGGGTGTCCGAGAGCGGGTGACCGTCGGCGGAGACGATCCGGTAGTCGATGGTGTACTCGCCGGGCACGGTCAGCGGGGCCAGTGCGACGGACGCCTCCGATCCGTCGACGACGACCTCCCCGTCCGCGTAGTCGGCACCGTCCGGGCCGGTCACCACGATTCCGTTGCCGCCCTCCAGGACGTCGGCGTTGAAGGTCAGCACCACCTCCTCCGGGGGAGCGTCGAGCGTGGCTCCGTCCTCGGGGGACGAGGAGATCAGGGTGTTGTGCGCCTGGGCCGAGGGGGCGAGGCCCACCGACAGCGGCAGGGCGAGCAGGAGCCCTGCCAGCAGGGCGGCGACGCGGCGGCCGGGGGACTGCACGGGTATGTCTGGCATCTCCAGAGCACCTTTCTGACGGCTGGATCGCGACAGGGCGGGAGAACGCGCGCCCTGGCGGGGCGGCGGTCTTCCAGGAACCCCGTCGGCTCTGACCGTACCCGGACGGCAGAGCGCCTCACCGCGCCCGCGGCGGCCGCGCACACGGACAGGCCGCCGGGTCCGACCACCCGACGGCCTGGTGCGACCTGATTTTCGAGCGGAGTCAGCTCGCCGTTGGCAGAAGTTCCCTGCGCAGGTAGCGGCGTTCCTCGGGGGTGGTGGCCCCCCAGACTCCGTGCGCCTCTCCGGCTCGCAGCGCCCACCGCAGGCAGTCTTGGCGAACAGTACAACTGCGGCAGATGGCCTTGGCGAGCTCCACGGTTTCGCGTCCGGGGCCGGTTGTGCTGACCGGGAAGAAGAGCTCGGGGTCGTACTGGCGGCATGCTCCCTGCCGGACCCAGTCTTCGCTCTCGTGGTAAAGACGGTTCACCAGGCGCCTCCGATCCCTGGCTCGTGGCTTGATCTCCCCGGCGGAAGCGTCGGGGACCGTGGCCCTGTCGCGGGTGTGTGACTCGCTGACTCCGCGGGCCGTTGTGCGGCTGTGTGTCGCCGGCCGCGCGGCGACGTAGTGCGAGGCTGGCCAACACCTCGCGACCGATTGTAGTACTACGTTCGGTCGTACTACATAAGGTCCTACCGAAATTGACCCAAACGTCACACGGATGTCGCGAAGCACGTCCGTTCCTGTGGCAGGGCGAAAACTCCGATCCAGTGGGGTCAGACGGTTGGCAGAGGCGTGTTCCGGGCCGGATTGATTGGACCTTTGCACCGAATTCTTGTGTTCTAAGTCACCCTTAAAGTTCTCTCGGATTCCTCACGGGTCGGCGTGGGCTTTGCGCTACCCACTGCGCGGAGAACCATGCGGCAAGGTTGCGCAAAGTCACGGTCAAGTCCCGGTATCCGCTGGCGGGCGGCGGGAAGGGGGCGGGGCCGCGGGCCGCTTAGCGTGCCGTCGTTGGTGGCGCAAAGTAACCGCCGAGACAAAGAGATCCGTCCTACCCGGCGGAAACACGGCCGAAACATTCCCCGCGGTTTTCATGAAAGTGCTGCTCAGGTTCGTTCGCTAGGGTCCCTCGACGTGCTTGGACGGAAACAGTCAGCAACCGACTCGACCAGTGTGGATACGGAGAGTGATCATGTGGCGGTGTTTCGCGCAGAGGACGTGACCCTGGCCCCGCCCGCCCTCGACGACGGACGGCACCTGTGGCGGCTGGCCCGCGACTCCGGCCTCGACGTGAACTCGCCCTACGCCTACGTCCTGTGGTGCCGCGACTTCGCGGCCACTTCCCTGGCGGCCCGGGACGGGAGCGGCGCCCTGCGCGGCTTCGTCACCGGCTACGTGCGTCCCGAAGCCCTCGACACCTACTTCCTGTGGCAGGTCGCCGTCGACCCCGAGTGCCGTGGCCGCCGCCTGGCCCGCAGGATGCTCGACCGCGTCGGCTCCCGCATCGCAGCGCGCGGAATCCGCTACCTGGAAGCCACGGTCACCCCCGACAACACCGCCTCACGTGCGCTGTTCGCCTCGTTCGCCCGCGACCGCGGCGCCGACCTGACCTGGACACCGCTCTTCACCCGCGCCCACTTCCCCGCGGACGGCCCCGGACCGCACGAACCGGAGGACCTGGTCCGCATCGGCCCGCTGCACTGACCGGGCCCCGACCTGACGCCAAGAAGATCAAGGAGAATCCGCGGTGGACACCTTCTCCCGTCTCGAATCCGAGGTGCGCAGCTACTGCCGGGGCTGGCCGGTCCTCTTCGACAAGGCGCGGGGCAGCCGCGTCTACGACAGCTCCGGCCGCGGCTACCTGGACTTCTTCGCCGGAGCCGGGTCGCTCAACTACGGCCACAACAACCCCCGGCTCAAGGCCGCGCTGCTGGACTACCTGGACGGCGACGCGATCGTGCACAGCCTGGACGCCCACACCGTCGCCAAACGCGACTTCCTGAGCACCTTCGAGGAGGTGGTCCTCAAACCCCGCGGCCTCGACTACAAGGTGCAGTTCCCCGGCCCGGCCGGCACCAACGCCGTGGAGGCCGCCCTCAAGCTCGCCCGCAAGGTCTCCGGGCGCGAGACCGTCATCAACTTCACCAACAGCTTCCACGGCATGACCCTGGGAGCGCTCGCCGTCACCGGCAACTCCGTGAAGCGCGGCGGCGCGGGAGTGCCGCTCGGACACGCCGCCACCATGCCGTTCGACAACTACATGGACGGCCGGACCCCCGACTTCCTGTGGCTGCGCAGCCTGCTGGAGGACAGCGGCAGCGGCCTGGACAGGCCCGCCGCGGTCATCGTGGAGACGGTCCAGGGCGAAGGCGGCGTCAACGTCGCCAGCGCCGGGTGGCTGCGCGGCCTGGCCGACCTGTGCCGGGAGTACGACCTGCTGCTCATCGTCGACGACATCCAGATGGGCTGCGGCCGTACCGGCCCCTTCTTCAGCTTCGAGGAGGCCGGGATCGTCCCGGACATCGTCACCCTGTCCAAGTCGATCAGCGGCTACGGCCTGCCCATGGCGCTCACCCTGTTCCGGCGGGACCTGGACGTGTGGGAGCCGGGCGAGCACAACGGCACCTTCCGCGGGTTCAACCCGGCCTTCCTCACCGCGACCGCCGCGCTCGACACCTACTGGCGCGACGAGAACCTCCAGAACGAGACCCGGGCCAAGGGCGACCTGATCGCCGAACGGCTCGACGCGATCGCCGCCGAGCACGCCGAGGCCGGCGTGACCACCCGCGGCCGCGGCATGGCGCGCGGCCTGGTGCTGCCGGGCAGGGGGGAGGCCACGCGGGTGTGCGCCGAGGCCTTCGAACGCGGCCTGCTCATGGAGACCTCCGGACCCGAGGACGAGGTCGCCAAGCTGCTGCCGCCGCTGACCACCTCCGTCGCCGAACTGGAGGAGGGGCTGGAGATCCTCGCCGAGTCGGTGCGCGCGGTGGTCCGCGCCCCCCAGCCCGCCTGACCCCGACCCCCGCCGCCCGGCAGCCCCGCCCGCCTCCGGACACAGGACCGTGGCGGTGCGCGGGCGCACCCGGCGGCAGGCCCAGCCCTGTCCCGCCCAGTGAAAGGAAGCACCGCATGATCGTGCGCAGTCTGGACGACGTCGACGGCACCGACGCCGACGTCTCCACCGAGAACTGGCGCAGCCGCCGCATCGTCCTGGCCCGCGACGGCGTCGGCTTCTCGTTCCACGAGACCGTCCTCTACGCGGGCACCGAGACCTCGATGTGGTACGCCAACCACGTCGAACTGGTGCACTGCATCGAGGGCGAGGCAGAGGTCACCAACGACGAGACCGGGGAGACGTTCCTCATCCGGCCCGGAATGCTCTACCTGCTCGACGGCCACGAGCGCCACACGGTCCGGCCCAGGACCGACTTCCGCGTGCTGTGCGTGTTCAACCCGCCGGTCACCGGCCGCGAGGTCCACGACGAGAACGGCGCCTACCCGCTGCTCACCGAGGAGGCCGCTGCCGCCGACTGACCCGGAACCCGTGCGCGCCGAACTGTTCGCAGACAAGAGAGAACCCGCGAGGGGGAACCGAATGACTGCCCCGACCCACGAGGCTGCACGACAGACCGCCGACGACTACCCCACCCGCAGGGCGAGCGAGCCCGCCCTGCTCTACCGCAAGCACCCGGTCGTCTGGGGGGACCACGAGGGCCCCATCGACTCCGAGACGCTCGACAGCTACGAGGCCAAGGGCTACCTGCAGGTCGAGCAACTGCTCACCGCCGACGAACTGGCCGCCTGCCGGGCCGAACTGGACCGGCTCAGCTCCGACGAGGACCTCAGGCGCGACGAGCGCGTCGTGGTCGAGCGCACCTCCAACGAGGTCCGCTCCATCTTCGACGTGCACAAGATCAGCCCGCTCTTCGCCGAACTGGTGCGCGACCCGCGCGTCGTGGGCCGCGCCCGCCAGATCCTCGGCTCCGACGTCTACGTGCACCAGAGCCGCATCAACTACAAGCCGGGCTTCGGCGGCGGCGACTTCTACTGGCACTCCGACTTCGAGACCTGGCACGCCGAGGACGGGATGCCGCAGCCGCGGGCGACCAGCATCTCCATCGCGCTCACCGAGAACTACGTGCACAACGGCGCCCTGATGATCATGCCCGGCTCGCACAAGACGTTCGTCTCGTGCGTCGGCGAGACCCCGGACGACCACTACCGGGCGTCCCTCAAGAAGCAGGAGATCGGCGTCCCCGACCAGGACAGCCTCACCATCCTGGCCGAGAAGCACGGCATCGACGTGCTCACCGGCCCGGCGGGCGGCGCGGTCATGTTCGACTGCAACTGCATGCACGGATCCGGCGGCAACATCACGCCGTTCCCGCGGTCGAACATCTTCATCGTGTTCAACAGCGTCGAGAACACCTGCGGCGCACCGTTCTCCGCGCCCCGCCCGCGCCCCGAGTTCCTGGGGGCGCGCGACTTCACGCCCGTGGTGTAGCGGACCGGCGGCGGTGCCCCGCCCCCGCGGGACACCGCCGCCCCGGCCGGATCCCCGACGACCGCCCCGCGAGGGCGCACCCCTCCGAACCCCCGCCCACCCGCACCCGAGCGTCGCGACCCCCGTCGCCCTCCGACGCTCGCTGACAGGAGCGACACCATGACCGAGCACAAGAACCTGGACCGTCGCGGCCTCTTCCGCGCCGGAGGAATCGGACTGGCCGCGGCCGCACTGGGCCCCGCCCTGGCCGCCTGCTCCCGCACCGAGGACACCGTGACCCTGGACAGCCTGCGAGAACAGGGCTACATCCGGGTCGCGATCAACAACGAGGCCCCCTTCGGCTACATCGGCGAGGACGGCGAGGTGACCGGCTCCTCCCCCGAGCTGCTCCGCGCCATCTTCGCGGAACTGGGCGTCGACGAGGTCCGCGCCGAGTCCGTGGCCTGGGACGGACTCATCCCCGGCCTGAAGGCCAGGCGGTTCGACGCGGTGGCCGCCGGGATGTACATCACCCCCGAGCGGTGCGCCGAGGTCGCATTCGCCGAACCCGACTACCGCATCCTCCAGGCCTTCCTCGTCCCCTCCGGCAACCCCCACGGCCTGAGCACCTTCGACGACATCGCCGCCGACCCCGACGTCACGGTGGCCGTGCTCAACGCCTCCGTGGAACAGGGCTACGCCGAGGGCGCGGGCGTGCCCGCCGACCAGATCGAGACGGTCGACAACCAGGTCAGCGCCTACGAACTGCTGCAGAAGGGCCGGGTCGACGCGGTCGCGCTGAGCACCATCTCGCTCAACCGGCTGCTGGAGCAGCGCGGCGGCGACTTCGAGGTCACCGAGGGCTTCACCCCGGTGGTGGACGGCGAGGAGGTCACCCCCGCCGGGGCCCTCGCCTTCCGCAGGAGCGACACCGAACTCCTCGCCGAGGTCAACCGGGTGCTCGCCGAGTTCAAGGAGAACGGCCGGCTGCTGGAGATCATCGAACCGTTCGGCTTCACCGAGCAGGAGCTGCCCGGCGACCTGACCACCGAGCAGCTCTGCCGGGCCTGAGGGCGGCAGCCGACGTGGACTTCTTCATCGACCGGCTCCCGCTCTACCTGAGCGGGGCCGGAACCACCCTCGTGATCACCCTGCTCGGGGCCGCGCTCGCCTTCGTCCTCGCCATGGTCGTGGGCATGCTCGGAACCCTGCGCAACCGGGCCGCCCGCGCCGTCGCCACCGGCTACACCGAGACGTTCCGCGGAGTGGCCGCGCTGGTCCTGATGTACTGGATGGCGTTCGCGATTCCGCAGCTCACCCCCTACGAGATCGACCCGGTGTTCGCCGCGGTGCTGGCACTCGGCCTCAACGTCGGCGCCTACGGGGCCGAGGTGGTGCGGGCCGCGATCAACGCGGTGCCCAGAGCGCAGATCGAAGCCACGATCGCGCTCAACATGTCGTGGTGGCGGCGCACGCGGTCGGTGGTGCTGCCGCAGGCGTGGGCGCAGATGCTGCCCACCTTCGGCAACCTCGTCATCGAACTGATGAAGGCGACCGCCATCGTGTCGCTGATCGGGGTCGCCGACCTGACCCGCGTCGCCCAGGAGCAGCGGGCCGCCACCGGCGAGACGATCGCGGCCTTCACCGGGGCCCTGGTGGTCTACTTCGTGATCGCCCAGCTGCTGATCGTCGGCATGCGGCTGCTGGAACGCCGGGCCAACCGGAGGCTGGGGCGGCTCCCCGCCTCCGACACCGGACTGTGGGCCCTGCTGCGGCCCCCGCCCGCCACCGCGATCGGAGGCGGCCGCCGATGACCTGGGACTGGGAATTCACCGGGAAGATCATCCCCGACCTGCTCGACGGGCTGGTCGTCACCGTCCAGGCCACCCTGCTGGGCTACGTGCTGGCGCTCGTCCTGGGCCTGGCGGTGGCGCTGGCGCGCCGCGTGCCGGTGCTCGGGACCGCGGTGTTCGCGGTCATGGAGTTCATCCGCTGCACCCCGCTGCTGGTGCAGTTGGTCTTCGTGTTCTACCTGGCACCGAGCTACGTCTCGGCGTTCACGGTCGGCGTCGCGGTACTGGGCGTGCACTACGCCGCCTACACCGCCGAGGTGTACCGCTCCGGGATCGAAGGCGTACCGCCGGGACAGTGGGAGGCGTGCCGGGCCCTGAGCCTGCCCCCGCACCGTACCTGGGGCGCGGTGGTGCTGCCGCAGGCGATCCGCAGGGTGATCCCCGCGCTCGGCAACTACCTCATCGCCATGTTCAAGGACACACCCCTGCTGTTCGCGATCACCGTCGGCGAACTGATGTACCAGGCGTCGCGGATCGGCGGCGTGTACTTCCGCTACCTGGAGGCCATGACCCTGGTCGGGCTGTTCTTCCTCCTGGTGAGCGTGCCCTCGGCCGTTCTCATCCGACGACTGGAGCGACGTTATGCCGCAGTATGAAACCCCCCTCGGCGCCGGTCCCGGCGCGGGTGGACCGCTCATCCGCTTCGACGGGGTGGTCAAGCGGTTCGGCGACAACACCGTGCTCGACCACCTGGACTTCACCGTCGCCCCGGGCGAGCGGGTCACCCTCATCGGCCCCAGCGGCTCGGGCAAGACGACCATCCTGCGTCTGCTGATGACATTGGAGCAGGTCACCGACGGCGTCATCTGGGTCGGCGGGGAACCGCTCAGCCACATGCCCAAGGGCGGCCGCCTGGTCCGCGCCAACGAGAGGCACCAGCGCCGGGTGCGCAGGCAGATCGGCATGGTCTTCCAGCAGTTCAACCTGTTCCCGAACATGACCGTGCGGCAGAACATCACCGAGGGGCCCGTCCACAGCCTGGGCGTCCCCCGCGGCGAGGCCGACCGGCGGGCCGCGGAACTGCTGGAGATGGTGGACCTGGCCGACAAGATCGACGCCCACCCCACGCAGTTGTCCGGCGGCCAGCAGCAGCGCGTCGCCATCGCGCGCGCCCTGGCGATGCGCCCGAGAATCCTGCTGCTGGACGAGGTCACCTCCGCCCTCGACCCGGAACTGGTCACCGGCGTCCTCGACGTGCTGCGCACCGTCGCCGAGACCACCGACATCACCATGCTGCTGGTCACGCACGAGATGCAGTTCGCGCGGGACGTCTCCCACCGGGTGCTGATGTTCGACCAGGGCCGCATCGTCGAGGAAGGGCCGCCCGAGCAGATCTTCGGCGACCCCAGGGAGGAACGCACCCGGGCCTTCCTGCACGCGGTCCTGGACTAGGGCCCCGCCGGGGCCGGTACCGCGCACCCCCGCGGCACCGGCCCGGCGGCGCGGACGAGGAGGAGCCCCGGGAAGGGTTCCCCGCCCGGCATGACCCACCACGCGGCTGGGTACACTCCCCCTGGACAAGAGAACAGGGATGCGTCTGGTGCAGGCAATCCGGTCGAAACCCGGAGCGGTCGCGCCACTGTGGACGGGCACAAGCCCGTGAGCCAGAAAACTCACCCGACGCGTGTGGTCTCTGTGGGACGCGTAATCCTGTAAGGAGTGACCATGTCAGCCGTCCATGCCCCCCGGGTCGGCGCGGAGTTGGGCCCCGTCCCGCTCGCGCTCACCGCCACTGCGGTGACCGTCCTCGCCCTCCTCGTCCTCTACCTGGTCGGCTTCGACCAGGGAGCCGTCTCCCGCACGGGAATGTACCTGCACGAACTGATGCACGACGGCCGCCACCTCATGGGGGTCCCGTGTCACTGACCTCCCCCGCCGTCTCCCCGCCGGTCCGTCCGCTGCGGGGCACCTACCTGCAACTGCTGCTCCGCGGGCTGCTGGCCGGACTGCTGGCCGGGCTGGTCGCGGGCGCCGTCGCCTTCCTCCTCGGCGAACCCCAGATCGAGGCGGCCATCGCCCTGGAAGAGCAGGCAGCCGTCTCCCACGACCACGGAGCAGACGAAGGCCACGCCCACTCCCACGGAGAGGACGCACTGGTCAGCCGTACCGGACAGCAGGTGGGACTGTTCCTCGCCACCGGCCTTGCGGGTATGGCGCTGGGAGCGCTCTACGCCTCGGTGCTCTCCGCGGCCCGGCACCGCAGCCGGCTCAGCGGACCGGTGCTCGCGCTGGTCGCCGCCGGACTGGGATGGGCGGCCGTCGCGGCGGTGCCGTTCGGTAAGTACCCCGCCAACCCGCCCGCGGTGGGCGCCCCCGAGACGATCGACCAGCGCACCCTGCTCTGGGCGGCCGCGGTGCTCCTCGGCCTCGCCGCGGCCGCGGCCGCCGTGGCCGCCGCGCGCGCACTGCCGTCCGGGACGTCGCTCGCCTCGCGTCTCACGGCCCCCCTCGCCGTGTTCCTCGCGGTGGTCTGTGTCGGCTACCTCGCCCTCCCCGGAATCGACGAGGTCGGCGAAGACTTCCCCGCCACCTTGCTGTGGGAATTCCGCACGGCCTCGCTGGCCACCCAGGCCAGCCTCTGGCTGGTGCTGGGAGTGGCCTTCGCCTGGCTGACCGAACGGTTCGACCGCCGGTCGGCGGCCGGAACGCGAGGAGACCGATGAGTACGGCACGGGGCCTGCTGGTGGCCGGGACCACGTCCGACGCGGGCAAGTCCGTGGTCACCAGCGCCCTGTGCCGGGCCCTGGCCCGGCGCGGGATCAGGGTGGCGCCGTTCAAGGCGCAGAACATGTCGAACAACTCCATGGTGGTCGCGGACCCCGACGGGCGGGCCGCCGAGATCGGCCGCGCCCAGTGGGTCCAGGCGCTCGCCGCGCGCGCCGAACCCGAGACCGCCATGAACCCGGTGCTGCTCAAACCCGGCGGCGACCGCACCAGCCACGTCGTGCTGCGGGGCCGCCCCTCCGGCCGGTTGCGGGCAGGCGAGTTCGCGGGCGGGCGCGCCACGCTCACCGAGGCCGCGCACGCCGCGCTGGCGGAGCTGCGCTCCCGCTACGACGTGGTGGTCTGCGAGGGCGCGGGCGGCGTCGCCGAGATCAACCTGCGCGCCCACGACTACGTCAACATGGGCCTGGCGCGCGCCGCCGACCTGCCCGTCGTTGTGGTCGGCGACATCGACCGGGGCGGCGTGTTCGCCGCGCTGTACGGGTCGCTGGCCCTACTCGACCCCGCCGACCAGGCCCTGGTTGCCGGGTTCGTCATCAACAAGTTCCGGGGCGACGCGGCCCTGCTGGACCCGGGGCTGAAGACCCTGGAGGACCTGACCGGCCGGCCCGTACTCGGCGTCCTGCCCTGGCAGCGCGACCTGTGGCTGGACTCCGAGGACTCGCTGGCCCTCACCGCCCGCGAGGCGGACGCCGCGGCCGCCCCCGCGCTGCGGGTGGCCGTGGTGATGCTGCCCCGGATCAGCAACTTCACCGACGTCGACGCCCTGTGCCTGGAACCGGACCTGCGCGTCGACTTCGTCACCGACCCCCGGCCGCTGGCCTCCGCCGACGTTGTCGTCCTGCCCGGCACCCGCGCCACCCTCGCCGACCTGGAGTGGCTGCGTTCCCGCGGCCTGGACACCGCGATCACCGGCCACGCCCGCCGGGGCGGCACGGTGCTGGGCCTCTGCGGCGGCTGCCAGATGCTGGGCCGTACGATTCGCGACCCCGACGGCGTGGAGGGCTCGGCCGGGCGCACCGCCGCCGGACTGGGCCTGCTCGACCTGGAGACCGTCTTCACCCGCGACAAGGTGCTGCGCCTGCCCTCCGGGAAGTGGCGGGGCGTGCCCGTCGGCGGATACGAGATCCACCACGGCCGCGTCCGGACCGGCCGGGGCGAGGCGTTCCCCGGCGGACTGCGCGACGGCTCCGTGTACGGCACGATGTGGCACGGCAGCCTGGAACACGACGCGTTCCGGGGCGCGTGGCTGGCGGCAGCCGCCGAGCACGCGGGACGCGACGGCGGCCGGTTCGGGCGGGTCAGCTTCGCCGCCGCCCGCGAGGCCCGCCTCGACCTGCTCGCCGACCTCGTGGAGGAGCACCTCGACATGGACGCCGTGCTGCGCCTGATCGCCGAGGGACCCCCGGTCCTGCCGACCGTGCGGGGAGAGCTGCGGTGACGGTGCTCGTCCTCGGCGGCACGGCCGAGGCGCGCGCCCTCGCCGAGGCGCTCGTCGCCGCCGGGACACCGGTGCTGTCCTCCCTCGCCGGACGGGTCAGCCGACCGCGCCTGCCCGTCGGCGGGGTGCACATCGGCGGCTTCGGCGGGGTCGGCGGACTCGTCGACTTCCTGCGCGGCAACGGGATCACCCGGGTGGTGGACGCCACCCACCCCTTCGCCGCGCGGATCTCCGCCAACGCGGCCGAGGCGTGCGCGCGGACCGGTGTGCCGCTGCTGCGCCTGGTCCGCCCCGGCTGGGCCGACGAGGCGGGCGCGGCCCGCTGGACCTGGGTGGACGACCACGACGAGGCCGCCCGACACGCCGCCGCGCTGGGCCGCCGTGTCCTCCTCACCACGGGACGGCAGACCCTGCACCGCTTCGTCGCCCCGCTCGCCCGGCACACGGTACTGGCCCGGGTGGTGGAGGCCGTGGACCTCGCACTGCCGCCGACGTGGACGCTGCTGCGCGACCGCGGCCCCTACACCCTCGACGGTGAGCGGACACTCATGCGCGAGCACTCCGTGGAGGTGCTGGTCACCAAGGACTCCGGCGGCTCCTACACCCGTGCCAAACTGGACGCCGCCGACGAGCTGGGCGTCGCCGTGGTGGTGGTGCGCCGCCCCCGGTACGGTGGAAACGCCCCCGAGGTCACGGACGTCCCCGCCGTCCTGGAGTGGCTAGGACCCACAAGACGATGATCTTGACGGTAGCGGGGGCGCAACCGCGGGTGACACCCCACTCCCGCCAAGATCATTAAGCCAACCGATCCGGTACCCGCTCCCGGTCACCGGGCGTGGACCGCCGCCGCGAACCGGACCGCGGCCCGCGGACAGCCCGCCCAGTGGGTGTGCAGGTAGGAGGCGTGCAGCGTGGGACGGCCGAGGCCCGCCGGATCAGCGGAGAAACCGTCAGGCCGGCCGTCCAGCAGCCACGCCGGGCCCGCCCGCTCCCCGGTGGACGTGACACCGGTGCGGTGAAACTCGTGCCCGGTCACCCGGTCTCCCGCCTCCGCCAGCAGGGTCTCCTCCGGGGCCAGCGCCGAGTGGTAGCCCAAGGCCAGCTTCGGCGTCATGGCCCCCACCGCGTCGAGCACCCCCACCATCGGCGCTCCGTCCACCTCGCGGCACAGGTACAGCAACCCCGCGCACTCGGCGACCGTCGGCACCCCCGACCGTACCGCCTCCAGCAAGGCCGCGCGCAGCGCCGTATTCTGCGCCAGCTCCGCCGCGTACACCTCGGGGAAGCCACCGCCCAGATAGATTCCGGCGGTGCCGTCGGGCAGGGCGGCGTCGGCCGTCGGGTCGAACACCACCGGGCGGCAGCCCGCGGCGCGCAGCAACTCCTCGGTCTCGGCGTAGCGGAAGGTGAACGCCCTGCCCCCGGCCACCGCCACCACCGGCCCGTCCGCCCGGCGGGCGGCGGGCGGGAAACCCGCCGCGGCGAGCGCCGCCTCCGGCGACCACGGCCGTGCGCGCAGCGGCGGCGCGGACCGCGCGACCTCCACCACCGCGGCCAGGTCCACCTGCGCGGCGATGCGTTCGGCCAACCGGTCCAGGACCGCCGCCGACTCGGCCCGCTCCTGGGCGGGCACCAGCCCCAGGTGCCGCGAGGGGGCGGCGATCCCGTCGTCGCGGCGCAGCGCCCCCAGCACCGGAACACCGATCTCCTCCATCGCGGAGGCGACCTCGGCGGCGTGCCGGTCCGACCCCACCCGGTTCAGCACAACCCCGGCGACCCGCACCCGGCGGTCGAACACCGCCATGCCCGCCACCACTGCCGCCGCCGACCGCGACGTGTGGGACACGTCCACCACCAGCACCACGGGGGCGTCGAGCACGGTGGCCACGTGCGCGGTGGACGCGAACCCGCGTCCCGCGAGCCGCCCGTCGTACAGGCCCATCATGCCCTCGACCACGGCCAGGTCGGCCGGCCGCGGGGTGCGCGCGCCGTGCAGCAGCAGCGGGGCCAGCAGCTCCTCACCGTGCAGGTGCACGTCGAGGTTGCGGCCCGGCCGCCCGGTGGCCAGGGCGTGGTAGCCGGGGTCGATGTAGTCCGGTCCGGCCTTGTGCCCCGACACCTCGTAGCCGGCGGCACGCAGCGCCGCCATGAGCCCGGTGGCCACCGTGGTCTTGCCGGAACCCGAGACGGGGGCGGCGACCACCAGCCGGGGCAGCGGCGTCACCGCATCGTCGTACGGGGGCTCACCACTCAATGCCGCGCTGCCCCTTCTGGCCCGCGTCCATCGGGTGCCGCACCTTCGTCATCTCCGTGACCAGGTCGGCCGCCTCCAGCAGCGCGGGGTGGGCGCGGCGGCCGGTGACCACCACGTGCTGGTGCCCGGGGCGGTCGCGCAGGGCCGCCACCACGTCGTCGACGTCGACCCAGCCCCAGGCGATGGGGTAAGTGAACTCGTCGAGCACGTACAGGTCGTGCCGCTGCTCGGCGAGGCGGCGCTTGACCTCGGCCCAGCCCTCCGCAGCCGCGGCCGCGTGGTCGGCCTCCGTGCCCGCCTTGCGCGACCACGACCAGCCCGACCCCATCTTGTGCCACTCGACCGGACCGCCCACGCCCTTCTCGGCGTGCACCCCGGCGAGCGCCTCCAACGCGGTCTGCTCCCCGATGCGCCACTTCGCGGACTTCACGAACTGGAACACCGCGATGCGCCAGCCCTGGTTCCAGCCGCGCAGCGCCAACCCGAACGCGGCGGTGGACTTCCCCTTGCCGTCACCGGTGTACACCATGAGCAGCGGCCGGTGGCGGCGCTGGCGGGTGGTGAGCCCGTCGTCGGGCACGACGGTCGGCTGTCCCTTGGGCATCAGGCGGCCCTCCCAGTGGCCTCGGCAACGGCGGACGTGATCGATTCGGCGCTGACCTCGCCGACGTGGGTGTACTCGGCCCCCATGCGGCGGGCCAGGGCGGCGGCCAGCCCCATCCGGAACCGGCCCGTCTCAGAGTCGATGACCAGCGCGGCGACCCCCTCGCGGGCCAGGTGGTCGGCGGCGCGCAGGGAGCGTTCCACCGCGGCGGGTCCGGCGGTGGCCCGACCGTCGGTGACCACCACGAGCAGGGCGCGCCGGTCGGGGTCGCGCAGCCGCTCCCGCCGCAGCGTCTCCGCCGCCTCCAGCAGGCCCTCGGCTAGCGGGGTGCGGCCCCCGGCGGGCAGCTCCCGCAGGCGGGCCGCCGCCACGTCCACCGACCCGGTGGGCGGCAGCACCAGGGTGGCGTCCCGGTCCCGGAAGGTCACCAGCCCCACCCGGTCGCGTCTGCGGTAGGCGTCCAGCAGCAAGGCGAGGACAGCCGTCTTGACCTGGGCCATGCGCCGCCGGGCAGCCATGGAGCCGGAGGCGTCCACGCACAGCAGCACCAGGTTGGACTCCCGGCCCTCGAGCACGGCCCGCCGCAGGTCGGCGGGGACGAGGGACAGCCGGGCGGGTCGGGACGCGGCGGAGCGCAGCGCGGCGGCACGGACCGTGGCGGCCAGGTGGATCGGTCCCGTCCCCCGGTCCGCCGGAACGTCGCCGACGGTGCGGCCCGCCGTGGTGACCGCCCGCGAACGGCGGCCCAGCGTGCCGTTGCCGGTTCCGGCGACCGTGAACAGCCGGGCACGGTACGCCTCCTCCGGGGCGGTGACGGACACCGGCGCCGGAACGTCGGGCCGGGGCTCGGCGTCGGGCGGGGCGGAAGCACCGGAGGGGTCCGCGGGCGCGGAGGAAGCGGAGCCCGCGTCGGACGGGACGGGGGAGTCCGGTCCGTCCTCCGGGGCGGGGCCGCCTCCCCCGCCCGGATCGTCCGGACCCGGATCCGGGTCGTCGCCGAGCACCTCGTCGAGCAGGTCCTCGTCCATGCCGGGACTGTCGAACGGGTTGCGCCGACGCCGGTGCGGCAGGGCGAGGCGGGCGGCGGCGCGCACATCGGCCCGGGTGACCTCGGTGCGGCCGCACCAGGCGGCGTGGGCCACGGCCGCGCGGGCGCACACCAGGTCGGCGCGCATGCCGTCCACGTCGAACGCGGCGCACACTTCGGCGACGGCGAGCAGCGCGTCCTCGCCGAGCACCACCTCCGGCAGGCGGGCGCGCGCCGCCGCCACGCGCTCGGACAGCTCCCGCTCCGCCGCGGCGTAGGCGGCGGTGAAGCCCTCCGGGTCGGCGTCGAACGCGAGCCGCCGCCGCACGATCTCCACCCGCAGCGCCGGATCGCGGGGCGCGGCGACCTCCACCGACAGGCCGAACCGGTCCAGCAGCTGCGGACGCAGCTCGCCCTCCTCCGGGTTCATCGTCCCCACCAGGCTGAACCGCGCGGCGTGGGTGAGCGACACCCCGTCGCGCTCCACGGTGGCGCGGCCCATGGCCGCCGCGTCGAGCAGCAGGTCCACCAGGTGGTCGTGGAGCAGGTTGACCTCGTCGACGTAGAGGATGCCGCGGTGGGCGCGGGCCAGCAGCCCCGGCTCGTACTCGACGCCGCCGCCCGACAGGGCCTTCTCCAGGTGCAGGGAGCCCACCACCCGGTCCTCGCCCGCACCCACCGGCAGCTCCACCAGACGCACCGGGCGGCTGACAGAGGCGGCCGACGGGGGATGCGGCCCGTCCGGGCAGGCGGGGTCGGGGGCGGCGGGATCACAGGAGAACCGGCAGTCGGCGACCACGGTGACCGGGGGGAGCAGGGCGGCCTGCGCGCGCACCGCCGTCGACTTCGCAGTGCCCTTCTCACCCCGGACGAGCACACCCCCGATCTCGGGGCTAACACCGGTCAGGATCAGGGCCAGCATCAGGTCGTCGGAACCGACGACGGCGCTGAACGGGTACACGTGCACGCGTTCCTCCACAGGCTCCCGCTGGGGGTGGGCAAAAGCGGCAGCCGTGCCGAGGCCGGTCTTCGGACTTCCTGATCGACACCGTCCGATCGCCTTCCCGGACTCGCGTCCAGTGGTTGCGCGAAGCGCGTGATCGGCGGCTCCCAGGTCACCGCAGCGGGCCTGTGCCGGATTCGCACCGGCTTCCCGATTATCCCCGTGGGGGCACCTCGGTGGTTCTGCCGCGGCCGAGTCTAGCCGGTGGCGGTGCGGGTGCCCGGAGGGCGGGGTCACTTCCCCGGTCGGTTAGGGTTACCCGCCATGGAAACACCGGTCACCGTGGTCGGCGTGGGCGCCGACGGCTGGGAGGGGCTGCCGCCTGCCTCCCGCGCGGCGATCCGCGACGCCGACGTGGTCATCGGCGGCGCCCGGCACCTGGCCCTGGTCCCCGACACCGGGGCAGTACGGGAACCCTGGCCCTCTCCGCTGCTCAGCGGCCTTCCGGCGATGCTGGATCGGTACCGCGGCCGCAGGGTGGCGGTCCTCGCCTCCGGCGACCCCCTGCTGTCCGGGATCGGCACCACCCTGGTGCGGCTGCTCGGTGCGGAAAGGGTGCGGATCCTGCCCGCGGTGAGCTCCGTTGCCCTGGCCCGGGCCCGGATGCGGTGGAGCGCGGAGTCCGTGGACGTGGTGACGCTGGTGGGACGCGACGTCGACGCGGTGCGCCGCTACTTCACCCCCGGACGGCGGCTGGTCGTGCTCTCCTCCGACGGCACCACCCCCGCCCTGGTGGCCGCGCGGCTCGTGGAGGACGGCCTGGGCGACAGCCGGATGACCGTCCTGGCCGACCTCGGCGCCGCGGATGAGACCCGGCACGACGCCACCGCCGCGGAATGGGACGGGCGGGCCGCGCCCGCGCTGAACGTGGTGTGCGTGGAGGTCGCCGGCAGCGGCGGGCATCCCGTCACGCCCGGACTGCCCGACGAGGTCTTCGACCACGACGGCCAGCTCACCAAGCGGGAGCTGCGGATCGCCGCGGTGTGCGCGCTCGGCCCGCGTCCCGGGGCGCTGCTGTGGGACGTCGGGGCCGGAGCGGGGTCGGTGGCCGTGGAGTGGCTGCGCGCCGACCCCCGGTGCCGGGCCGTCGCGGTCGAGCGGCACCCCGAACGGGTGCGCCGCATCGCCCGCAACGCCGCCCGGTTGGGTGTGCCGTCCCTGCGCGTGGTCCACGGCGCCGCCCCCGAGGCACTGGCCGGCCTGGAGTCGCCGGACGCGGTGTTCGTCGGCGGCGGGGCCTCCGACCCGGCCGTGCTGGACCTGTGCTGGTCGGCGCTGCGGCCCGGCGGCCGGATGGTGGTCCACGCGGTGACGCTGGAGACGGAGGCCGCCCTGGTGGAGCGGTGGAAGCGGCACGGCGGCGACCTGACCCGCCTGGCGGTGGAACGGGCCGCGCCGCTGGGCGCCTTCACCGGATGGAGCCCGGCCCGCCCGGTCGTCCAGTGGGCCGCGACCAAGACAGATCAGGAGGACCAGCCATGACCGTCCACTTTGTGGGAGCCGGCCCCGGAGCCGCCGACCTGCTGACGCTGCGCGCGGTGGAGCTGCTGCGCACCACCCCCGTCTGCCTGTACGCGGGCACCTACATCGACGCCGAGATCCTGGCGCACTGCCCCGCCGACGCCGAACTGGTGGACACCCAGCACCTCGACCTCGACCAGATCACCGCCCACCTGGTCGAGGCCGACCGGCGCGGTCTGGACGCGGTCCGGCTCTGCTCCGGCGACCCGTCGGTCTACAGCGCCCTGACCGAGCAGACCCGGCGGCTCGACGCGGCGGGCGTGGCCTGGGACGTCACCCCCGGTGTGCCCGCGTACGCGGCGGCGGCGGCCCTGCTCGGCACCGAGCTGACGGTTCCCGAACTGGTGCAGACCGTGGTGCTCACCCGCACCCAGGCCCGCTCCACGCGGATGCCGGAGTCGGAGGCGCTGGCGAACGTCGCGAAGGTGCGCGGCACTCTCGTGCTGCACCTGGCGATTCGGCGGGTCCGCGCCCTCGCCGAGGAGCTGGTGCCCGAGTACGGGGCCGACTGCCCCGTGGCGGTGGTCGCGCACGCGACCCGCCCCGACGAGCTGGTGCTGCGCGGTACCCTCGCCGACATCGCCGACCAGGTGGAGGCGGCCGGGCTGCGCAAGGCCGCGGTCATCCTGGTGGGTCCGGCCGTGGCCAGCCGGGAGCTGGACGTCTGCCAGGTTGTCGGTTCGCACCTGTACGACCCGGCCCGCGACCGCGGCACCACACCCCGATGATCTTGACAGAAAGGGGCCATGATCTGCGGTTTGGTGCCCCCTCGTGTCAAGATCATCGCGGGGTGGCGGGCGGGGGTTGTCTCCAGGCTGCGGATGGTTCCGTGCTGCGCTGACAGTCTCCGTCTGCTTCGGCCGGGAGGCCCGGCAGCCCTGACCCCCGCTCTGGTCTCGGAGGGATGGCCATCCTTCCGCAGCGCTTCGCCACCGGATACCCGCCGCCCGGCAACCCCTCCCGTACCCGGGGAGCGGTCAGGGCTGCCGCGCCTCGCGGCTGAGGCAGACCGGAAGGGTTGAGATCCTCCACCAGCCCAAGCCATTCGGGGGCCGGGCAGGTGGTGGGGTGGCTGGTTGGTTTCGGCCGGGAGGCCCGGCAGCCTTGACGCTTGCTCCGGTCTCGGAGGGATGGCCACCCTCCTGTAGCACTTTGCCATTGGATACCCGCCGCCCGGCAACCCCTCCCGCACCCGGGGAGCGGTCAGGGCTGCCGCGCCTCGCGGCTGAGGCAGACCGGAAGGGCCAAAATCCTCCACCACCCAAGCCACCCGGAGACCGGACAGGGATCTACCCCCGGAAAACCTGGTGATCATGTCCCCAGCGCCGCAATCGGCCGGGCCGGTGGCGCTGGGGACATGATCACCGACGTTTTCGGTCCCCGCCCGCTAGTCCGGCACGTACCGCCGCGTCCACACCGCGCCTGAGGCGGTCACCGAGGTGCCGGAGGAGCCCACGATGAGCAGGCAGCGCATGTCGACGCTGTCCGGGGCGAGCTTCTCCAGGGTGGTGACCTCCACCGACTCGCCAGCACGGCCCACGTCGCGGCCGACCACCACCACGGTGTCGCCCGGACGGTGCCGCAGCAGCACCTCCCGGGCCCGCGCCACCTGCGTGCGGCGGGACCGGGACGCGGGATTGTAGACCGCGATCACCAGGTCGGCGCGGGCCGCCGCCTCCAGCCGGGCCTCGACGACCTCCCACGGCTTGAGCCGGTCCGACAGGCTTAGCACCGCGAAGTCCCCGCCGATAGGCGCGCCCGCCCGCGCGGCGACCGCCTGCACCGCCGTCACCCCGGGCAGCACCCGCACCGGGACGTCCGCGTAGCGGGGGTCCTGCGCCGCCTCGAACACCGCCGAAGCCATGCCGAACACCCCGGCGTCCCCGCCCGACACCACGGCCACCCGCTCCCCGGCCAGGGCCAGGTCGAGGGCGAGCCGCGCCCGGTCCACCTCCACGGTGTTGCCGCTGGAGTGCCGCCGCTGGCCGGGCCGCACCGGGACCCGGTCCACGTACGGCCCGTAGCCGACGACGTGGTCGACCTCGGCGAGCGCCCGCGCCGCCTCAGGGGTCAGCCACCGCTCGTCGGCGGGGCCGAGCCCCACCACGAGCAGTTCGGCGGGCGCCGCGCGACCGGACGCCGCGGTCTCCCCGGCCGTGTGCGCCCGGGTGGTCAACCCCCGGTTGCGCGGCGCGTCGTCCCCGGTGGTGAGGATCATCGAGAAGTAGGGGACGCTCGCCGGGTCCACGTCCCGCACCGGCAGCACCCGCTGCCCAGACATGGAGGCGCGCTCCACGTAGACCGCGTCGTCGAGCCGCCCGGCCTGCGCCAGGGCGTCGCGGACCCCCTCGAAGGTCCGGCCCAGCTTCATGACCGCCGCGCCGTCGGTGTCGGCCAGCCGCCGGGCCAGTTCCGGCACGGGCAGCGTGCCGGGCAGCACCGTGAACACGTCGGTGCGGCGCACCAGCGGGCGCGCCACCGCCGCGGAGGCCGCGGACACCGACGTCACCCCGGGCACCACCTCGGCGGGGAAGCGCGGCGCCAACCGGTCGTGCAGGTACATGTAGGAGCCGTAGAACAGCGGGTCGCCCTCGCACAGCACGACCACGTCGCGTCCCCGCTCCAGGTGCGCGGCCAGGCGGCGCGCCGACGCATCGTAGAACTCCGCGATGGCGCCCTCGTAGCCGCCGGGATGGTCGGTGGTCCCGGTGGTGACCGGGTAGACGAGCCGTTCCTCGACCACCCCCTCGGGGATCAGGTCGGCGGCGATGGACCGCGCGATGGAGCGGCCGTGGGTACCCGAGTAGTAGGCGACCACGTCGGCCTCGGCGATGAGGCGGGCCGCCTTGCGGGTGATCAGTTCCGGGTCGCCGGGGCCCAGCCCGACTCCGTACAGGTGGCCGGAAGAGCTGCTCATTCCTTCTCCTGGGCGAGGGCGTTGATCGCTGCGGAGGCCATCGCCGAACCGCCGCGGCGGCCGCGCACCACCAGGTAGGGGATGCCTGCCGGGTGCGCGACCAGGGCTTCCTTGGATTCGGCGGAGCCGACGAACCCGACGGGGACGCCGATGATCGCGGCCGGCCGGGGCGCGCCCGCGTCGATCATCTCCAGCAGGTGGAACAGGGCGGTGGGGGCGTTGCCGATCGCGACGACCGCGCCCTCCAGACGGTCCGCCCACAGCGACACCGCCGCCGCCGACCGGGTGGTGCGCCACTGCTCGGCGAGTTCCGGGACACGGGGGTCGTGCAGCAGGCACAGCACCTCGTTGTCGGCGGGCAGCCGGGAGCGCGTCACTCCCGACGCCACCATATACGCGTCGACGAGGATCGGCGCTCCGGCGCGCAGCGCGCCGCGCGCCGCCGACACGAGGCCGGGGTGGACGACCAGGTCGCCGCCGAGGTCGGTCTGACCGCAGGCGTGGATCATGCGGACGGCGACCTTCTCGGCGTCGGCGGGCAGCCTCGACAGGTCGGCCTCAGCCCGGATGGTGGCGAAGGACCGCGCGTAGATGGCGGCGCCATCGGTCTCATAGTCGTAGCGGCGGGGCGGCGGAGCCAGGGGGGTGCGGCTGTCGGAATGCGGTGTCACGTGGTCCTCCCGAGCAGGACGAGGGTGTGGGGCGTGTGCGGGGCGCCGCAGGCGCGCTCGCATCCGGCGACGTGGACGGGGCGTCCGTCGTCGCGGACGTCGGAGGTGGTGAGGCGTCGGACCAGGCCGGCCGCGTGCGACCGGGTGTCGCCCCGGCTCTTCGCGCAACCCGGGGAGCCGACGCAGGCGCTGACCCGGCTCCACGGGGAATCCGGGTCCAGGACTAGTCCCGCCTCGGTGAGCGAGGCCGCGACGCGCTCGACGCGGTCCGCGGGGATTCCGGCGACGACCACGCCCCGCCACGGGGTGAGGACGACCGTGCCCGAGTCCGCGTCGGCCGCGTCGGCGAGCGCCCGCTGCAGGGGCGGGGTGAGAACGCCCAGCGGCACCGAACCCGCCACCGCGGTCGCGGATCCCGCGATGCGGAGAATGCCGTGGAGTTCGCTGCGCCGCCGTTCCACGGCTCCCGGTCCGCCGGACCCGGCGGGGTCTCCGGTCCTTTCCGGGAATTCCTTTCCGTCGAGCAGCTCCCGGCCTTTCCCGGGGAGCCGGTGCACATTCCACCGGTCCCCGCGCACGTCGAGAAACCGGTGGGCCAGCGCGGTCAGTGCCGTGACGATGTCCGCGCCCGCCACCACGGGACCGGGCAAGGCACCGACCCGCACCTGCGCCGACTTCCCGTCGATCGCTCGTGCACCCAGGTCACAGGGCATGTCGGCGAGGTCGGCGCGGCCGTCGTCGAGGCCGAACAGGAACCGCCCCGGCAGTTCTGCCAGACGCGGATCGGCGCACAGCGCCCGGTCCAGGTCGGCGACCACGGGACGCACGTCCATACGTCCGCCGACCATTCCGGAAAGCGGCGAGGCGACGATGTTGCGCACCCGCTCGTGGGCGGGGGACGGCAGGAATCCGGCGGCCGCCACAGCGTCCGGCAATTCGTCCGGAATCTGTTCTCCGGCCGTAGTGGGAATTCCCCTGATCTGCACATTTCCGCGCGAGGTCAGATGGAGGTCGCCGTCGCCGAATTCGGCCGCGATCCGGCTGAGCGCGGCCAGTCCGCGGCGGTCGGTCCGGCCTCCGGGGACACGGATCCGCAGCAGCGCGCCGTCGGCCGCCAGATGCGGCCGCAGCACGCCGGGACAGCGGTCGGGTGGTTGTGGGTCGAACACCGGCACATGGTTGCATACGCCCTCAACTGGTGCGCTATGGTGGGCACGCCGTGGTGACGGGAAGCCGGTGCGAAACCGGCGCGGCCCTCGCCACTGTGATCGAGGAGTCGTCGGGCCTCACCCGGGTTGGGAGACCACCCCGGGGACCACTGGGTGACCACCCGGGAAGGTCGGCCCGCCGGCAGCGACTCGTCAGCCAGGAGACCGGCCACGGCACGTCATGTCCACGAGGGTTTTGGAGACATTGGCTATGGCCTGTTCCGTGCCGCGCCCCGCACCACCCCCGGCGTTCCCGCTGTCTTCGATGGTCGTCGGTTTCTGGGCGGGCCGCCGATGCCCCGCGTAGCGCTGCTCTCCACCTCCGACACCGACCTGCTGTCGGCCCGTGCCAGCGGCGCGGACTACGTCTGGGGCAACCCGTCGCGGCTCGACGTGGCCGGCGACGGCCCCGGTTCGCTCCGCGCCCTCCTCGACGGCGCCGACCTGGTGGTCGTGCGCATCCTCGGGTCCGTCCGCTCCTGGCAGGAGGGCCTCGACCGGGTCCTGGCGCATGGCGTGCCCGTCGTGGTGCTCGGCGGCGAGCAGACCCCCGACGCGGAGCTGATGAGCCACTCCACCGTGCCCCTCGGCACCGCCGCCGAGGCCCACCGGTACCTGGCCTATGGTGGTCCCGCCAACCTCGCCGCGCTGCACGCGTTTCTCAGCGACACCGTGCTGCTGGGCGGTGAGGGCTTCGACCCGCCGACCGAACTGCCCGAGTGGGGCCTGTCGGAGCGGCCCGCCCCGGAGCGCGACGGACTGCCCCGGGTCGGCATCCTGTACTACCGCGCCCACCAGGCCAGCGGAAACACCCGTTTCGTGCACGACCTGGCCGACGCCGTCGACGCCACCGGCGAAGCCGTCGCGGTCCCCCTCTACTGCTCCTCGCTGCGCGGCGCACCCGCGGACCTCCTCGCCACACTCGGCACCCTCGACGCACTGGTGGTCACCGTGCTGGCCGCCGGGGGGACCCGCCCGGCCGCGGCCTCGGCCGGAGGCGACGACGAGGCGTGGGACGTCGGCGAACTGGCGCGGCTTGACATCCCGATCCTCCAGGCGCTCTGCCTGACCTGGGGGCGCGACCAGTGGGCGGCCTCCGACGACGGCACCTCCCCCCTGGACTCCGCCTCCCAGATCGCCGTCCCCGAGTTCGACGGCCGCATCATCACCGTGCCGTTCTCCTTCAAGGAGTTCGACGACGAGGGCCTGCCCCACTACGTCACCGACCCCGAACGGTGCCGCCGCGTCGCCGGCATCGCCGTCGCCCACGCCCGCCTGCGCCACACCCCTCCGGCGCAGCGCCGCATCGCGGTCGTGCTGTCGGCCTACCCCACCAAGCACTCCCGCGTCGGTAACGCTGTGGGCCTGGACACTCCCGTCTCGGCGGTGCGGCTGCTGCGGGCCCTGCGCGACGCCGGGTACGACCTGGGCGACGGACTGCCCGGGCTGGACCTCGCCGACGACACCGAGGCGGGCAACGCGCTCATCCACGCGCTCATCGAAGCCGGGGGCCAGGACGAGGAGTGGCTGACCGCCGAGCAGATGGCGGGCAACCCGGTCCGCATCCCCGCCGAACGCTACCGCGAGTGGATCGCTGACCTGCCCGCCGAACTCACCGACGCGATGGCCGAACACTGGGGGGAGCCGCCCGGCACGCTCTTCGTCGACGACGGCGACATCGTGCTGGCCACCCTCCAGGCGGGCAACGTGGTGCTGATGATCCAACCGCCGCGCGGCTTCGGAGAGAACCCGGTGGCGATCTACCACGACCCCGACCTGCCGCCGCCGCACCACTACCTGGCCGCCTACCGGTGGCTGGAACGCGGCTTCGGCGCGCACGCCATCATCCACCTCGGCAAACACGGCTCCTTGGAGTGGCTGCCCGGTAAGAACGCCGCACTGTCCGCGGCGTGCGCCACCGACGCGGCCGTCGGCTCGCTGCCGCTGGTCTACCCGTTCCTGGTCAACGACCCGGGGGAGGGCGCGCAGGCCAAGCGGCGCGCCCACGCCACCATCGTCGACCACCTCGTCCCGCCGATGGCGCGCGCCGAATCCTACGGCGACATCGCCAAACTGGAGCAGCTCCTCGACGAGCACGCCAACATCGCCGCGATGGATCCGGCGAAACTGCCCGCGATCCGCGCCCGCATCTGGACCCTGATCCAGGCCGCGAAACTCGACCACGACCTGGGCCTGTCCGAACGCCCGCACGACGCCGAGTTCGACGACTTCCTGCTGCACGTCGACGGCTGGCTGTGCGAGGTCAAGGACGCGCAGATCCGCGACGGACTGCACGTGCTGGGTGAGGCGCCCACCGGGGAGGCCCGGGTCAACCTGGTGCTGGCGATCCTGCGCGCCTCCCAGGTGTGGGGCGGGAAGGCCGGGGCGGTTCCGGGGCTGCGCCGCGCGCTTGGCCTGGACGGCGACACCGGGGACCTCGCCGAGGTCGACGCGGCCGAGGCGCGCGCCCGCGCCCTGGTGGAGGGCATGGAAGAGGCCGGCTGGGCCCCGGAGGCGGCCCGCGCCGTCGCCGACCGGCTCGGGGAGACCGCGCCCGACGTCGTCCGTGTCCTGCGGTTCGCGGCCGAGGAGGTCGTGCCGCGCCTGGCCGGGACCGGCCAGGAGCTCGACGCCGTGCTGCACGCCCTGGACGGCGGCTACATTCCGGCGGGGCCGTCCGGGTCGCCGCTGCGCGGCCTGGTCAACGTGCTGCCGACCGGCCGCAACTTCTACACCGTCGACCCGCGCGCCGTGCCCAGCCGCCTCGCCTACGAGACGGGGGCCGCGCTGGCCGACGCCCTGATCGACCGGTACCGGGCCGAGACCGGCGAGTACCCGCGTTCGGTGGGCCTGTCGGTGTGGGGCACCTCGGCCATGCGCACCTCCGGCGACGACATCGCCGAGGTGCTGGCGCTCATCGGGGTGCGCCCCGAGTGGGACGAGGAGTCCCGCCGCGTGCGGGAGTTGGCCGTCGTCCCGCTGGAGGAGCTGGGCCGTCCCCGCATCGACGTCACCGTCCGCATCTCCGGGTTCTTCCGGGACGCCTTCCCGCACGTCGTCGCGATGCTCGACGACGCCTTCCGCATGGTCGCGGAGCTGGACGAAGCGGACGAGGACAACTACGTGCGCGCCCACGTGCGCGCCGACCTCGCCGAGCACGGCGACGCCGACCGCGCGGTGCGGCGTGTCTTCGGCTCCGCGCCCGGCTCCTACGGCGCGGGACTCCTCCAGCTCGTCGACTCCGGTAACTGGCGCACCGACGCCGACCTCGCCGAGGTCTACACCGCGTGGGGCGGTTTCGCCTACGGCCGCGACCTGCACGGCGAACCCGCCGCGGAGGACATGCGCGCCAACTACCGGCGGATCGCGGTGGCCGCGAAGAACACCGACACCCGCGAGCACGACATCGCCGACTCCGACGACTACTTCCAGTACCACGGCGGCATGGTCGCCACCGTGCGCGCCCTCACCGGCGCCGACCCGAAGGCCTACATCGGCGACTCCACCACCCCCGACCGGGTGCGCACCCGGTCGCTGCGGGAGGAGACCGCCCGCGTGTTCCGGTCCCGCGTGGTCAACCCCCGCTGGTTGGCGGCGATGCGCCGGCACGGCTACAAGGGCGCGTTCGAACTGGCGGCAACCGTCGACTACCTGTTCGGCTACGACGCGACCGCCGGGGTGGTCGCCGACTGGATGTACGAGACGCTCGCCCAGACCTACGTGCTGGACGCCGAGAACCAGGAGTTCCTGCGCGAGGCCAACCCGTGGGCGCTGCGCGGCATCGTGGAGCGGCTCTCCGAGGCCGCCGACCGCGGCCTGTGGGAGGAGCCCGACCCGGCGACGATGGACGCGCTGCGCCAGGTCTACCTGGACGTCGAGGGTGACCTGGAGGACCGGGGGACGGGCCGCCCATGACCCGCAGGGCCCTGCTCATCGGTATCGGACCGGGCGGCCCCGACCAGCTCACCGTCGAGGCGGTGCACGCCCTCAACGAGGTCGACGTCTTCCTCGTCGCCGACAAGGAGGCGGAGGCCGGCCGGGCGGGCACCGGGGACCTGGTGGCGCTGCGGGAGGAGATCTGCCGCCGCCACATCACCGGAGACGGCTACCGGGTCGTCACGGTGCCCGACCCGCCCCGCGACCGCGCCCCCGCGACCGACCGCGTCTACGGTGCGGAGGTCCGGGACTGGCACGCCGCCCGGGCCCGCGCCTACGCGCGCGCCGTCGTCGAGCACACCCGGCCCGGCAACACCGTCGGCTTCCTGGTGTGGGGCGACCCGAGCCTTTACGACAGCACGATCCGGGTGGTGGAGCAGATCCGCACCGTCGGCGGGGTGGACCTGGACTACCGGGTAATCCCCGGGGTGAGCAGCGTCCAGCTGCTCGCGGCCCGGCACCGGCTGGTGCTCAACCGTATCGGCGGCCCGGTCACGGTGACCACCGGCCGGCGGTTGGCCGCCGACGTCGCCTCCGGTGCCGACAACCTGGTGGTGATGCTCGACGGCGGTCTGGCCTGCGCCGACCTGGACGGTGACGCCTGGGACCTGTGGTGGGGGGCCAACCTCGGCACCGAACACGAGGAGCTGGTGGCGGGACGGCTCGGCGAGGTCCTCGACGCCGTCCGGGCCGCCCGGGAGCGGGCCCGCGCGGCCCGGGGCTGGGTGATGGACACCTACCTGCTGCGCCGGGCCGCTGCGGACTGACCCCGGCTCACTCCCCGGGCCCCGACGGCCGGCGGGCGAACGCGGCGTCGGCGACCGGCACACCCCCGACGAGGTGGTCGCGGACGACCCGGTCGACGGTGTCCGCATCGGCCAGCCGGTACCAGACGCCGTCCGGGTAGACCACGCCGACCGGGCCGTTCGTGCACGGGAACAGGCAGCCGGTGCGGGTGAGGAGCACGTGGTCGTCCTCGGCCGCGCCGTGCCGCTCCACGGCGCGGACCAGTTCCACGTGGACCCGTTCCGCGCCCAGCGCACAGCAGCGCGGCCCCCGGCACAGCAGCAGGTGGCGGGTGAAGTCGGGTGGGGCCAGCCACGCCGGCGACAGCAGCGGCGCGCCCGTCGCGGGGAACTCCGCCGCTTCCTCGACCGCCCGCCCCACCGCGTCGGCGAGCACGGACACGCCCGTCAGCGGCGGTGCCAGCCGGACCAGCGGCACCCGCTCGGGGTCCGCCTCCCGCAGCCAGTGGCTGACCACCCGGCGCAGCCACGCGGCGGTCGCCCGGTCCTCCACCGTCTGCGGGTGTACGACCGTCACGGCCGCCACCCCCGCGGCGGCGGCCTCGTCCAGCACCTCCGTGACGGTCGGCCCGTTCCCCAGCAGCAGCGCGGTGCGGACGCGGACGCCGGGGAAGCGCTCCGCGAGCCGCTCCGCCAGTGGCCGGAGCACCTCCTCCTGGTCAACGGCCAGGTCGCCGGGGGCAGTGAGGAGAATCCACTCCGGTGCGCTCATCCCTCCTCCTTCTCTCTGGCCGCGCCGCACATCACCACGAGCGGACCGCCGGTGGCGGGGTGGTCGTCCACCACCGCCTCCACCCCGTAGACCTCGCCCAGCAGGGCGGGCGTGAGGACCTGCCGCGGCGTTCCCTCGGCGACCACGCGTCCGCGGTGCAGCACGACCAGGTGGTCGCAGAACATCGCGGCCAGGTTGAGGTCGTGGAACGAGCCGATCGTGGTGAGTCCGAGCCCGCGCACCAGGTCGAGCAGCCGCAGTCCGGCCGCCGGGTCGAGATGGTTCGCCAGTTCGTCGAGGAGTAGGACCCGCGGCTCCTGCGCCAAGACCCGCGCCACCTGCACCTTCTGGCGTTCCCCACCGGACAGGGTGTGCCAGTGGCGGTCCGCGAGCCCGGCCGCGCCGACGCGGGCGAGGGCGCGGGCGACCACGGGGTCGTCCCCGCCGTCCAGGTCGAAGCCGAGACGGCGGCTGTGCGGGACGCGTCCCATCGCGACGACCTGTCGGACGGTCAGGTCGAGTTCGGTCGCGGTGTGCTGCTCCAGGGCGGCGACGCGTCGCGCGAACTCCCGCAGCGGAACGGAGCCCGCATCCACCCCGTCGAGGAGTACCCTCCCCGACGTCGGCCGGGTCCACCGGGCCAGCAGGGAGATCAGGGAGGTCTTGCCCGACCCGTTGGGGCCGATGAGCCCGGTCGTCCGCCCCGCCGGAGCGGTGAACGTGACCTCCCGGAGGACGGGAGTGCCGTCGACGGTCCACGAGGCCCGGCGGAGCGCCACCTCGGGTGGACGGAGGTCAGCCACGGGCGCCTCCCCGACGGCGGAACAGGACGACGAACACGGGCACGCCGAGCACGGCGGTGACGATCCCCAGCGGAAGCTCCCGGTCGGGCAGCGCGCTGCGGCACAGCACGTCGGTCCACACCAGCAGCAGCGCGCCCAGCAGCGCGCTCGCCGGCAGCAGGCGCAGGTGCCCCGCGCCGGTGAGGAACCGGGCGATGTGGGGGACCACCAAGCCGACGAAGCCGACGATCCCCGCCTGCGCGACGAGGACCGCGGTGCACAGCGACACCGCGCAGTACAGCACCCGGCGCACGCCGGCCACGTCGGTGCCGAGGCTCGTCGCCGCGCGCTCCCCGAACGCGAAGGAGTCCAGGTCCCGGGAGTACCAGAGGACGACGGCGAGGGTCACCGCCACCACCGAGGCGGTGACGGCGAGGGAGTTCCAGCGTGCCCCGGCGACCGAGCCGAGCGTCCACTCGGTGATCCTGCGGGCGGCGTCCCGGTCGGAGGCCAGGACGAGGCCGGAGGCGACCGCGCTGCCGAGCTGGCCCACCGCGATCCCGGCGAGGACCAGCCGCGACGTCGGCAGTGCCCCCGTCCGCGCGGAGGCCAGGGCGAACACCAGCGCCAGCGCGGCCAGCGAGCCGAGGAACGCGGCCACCGACGTCGCGCCGAATCCCGCCACCCCGGCGGCGCCCAGCCCGAAAAAGAGGCTCAGCGAGACGCCGAGCAGCGCCCCCGACGACAGGCCGAGCAGGTAGGGGTCGGCGAGGGGGTTGCCGGTGAGGGACTGCAGGACCCCGCCGCACACGGCGAGCCCGGCGCCCGTCAGTATCGCGGCCGCCACCCGGGGCGCGCGCAGGTCGACGACGATGTGCCGGGTCAGGGTGTCGATTCCGGTCTCGGCGCCGAGCTGCGCGGCGACCGCCCGGAACACGGTGGCCACGGACAGGTCCGCGGTGCCGATCACCACGCCGAGGGCGGCGCTGAGCACCAGCGCCGCCGCGCCGACGAGAACGGTGAGCCGGGGTGCGGCACCGGGCCGTGCCTTCACGAGGACGCTCACCGCGGGCCTCCGCCGTCGGCCAGCTGGGCGTCGATCAGCTGCACGGCCTCCACGTTGCGCACCCCGGGAGTGCTGGTGGAGAAGGGTACGGTGATGAACGCCTCCTCCCGTACGGCGGTGAGGTCGCGCAGCGCCGGGTCCTCGCGGAGGAATGCGGTCTTCTCCTCGGCGGTGTCCCACGATGCGTCCACGAGGACGATCAGGTCGGGGTCGGCTTCCAGAACGGACTCCCAGCTGGTCGTCGCCCACTCGCCGGAGAGGTCGGCGAAGACGTTGGCGGCGCCCAGCGCGTCGAGGATCAGCTGCGGGCCGCCTTCGCCCGCGCCGACCATCGGGGTGTCGGTGTCGTTGTCCCACCACAGTACGGACAGCCCCTCGGCGGGGGCACGGCCGCGGATCTCGTCGAGCACGGCCCGCTGCTCCTCGACCAGCGCGTTCCCCTCCTCCTCGCGGCCCAGCAGCAGGGCCAGCTCCTCGATCTGCCGGTGGACGGTGTCCCAGCTGATCTCCGGGACGTCGGCGTCGTCGGGGCAAGCGAACGGCGACAGGTAGGAGGCGATGCCGAGGCCGTCGAGGGACTCGCGGTCGCCCGCGGCCTGGTCGGTGAACGCGCTGGCGTAGGAGCCGACGACCAGGTCGGGGCGCTGCTCCAGGATTGCCTCGCGGCTGGGGTACTCCTCGGACAGGACGGGGACCCGGGCGTAGGCGTCGGCCCATGCCTCGCTGACCTCGTCGTCGAGGTAGGCGGTGCCCACCAGCTGCTCCTCGGCGCCCAGGGCGAGGACGATTTCGGTCGCCCCCTGGTTGAGGGTGATGACGCGCTGCGGGGGCGCCTCCAGTGCGACGGTGTGGCCGCAGTTGGCCACGGTGACGGCCGCCGCGGCGGGCGCGGGGCCGGAATCGGGGGTCTGGTCGCCGCACGCGGTCAGGGCCAGCAGTGCCAGGGGCAGGGCGCGGAGGGGGAAGCGGCGCGGCAGCGGGGACGGGGGAGGGGGGACACGGGTGTGCACCGGTGGTCCGCCTTTCCAAGGAACTCGTGGAAGTCGGGCAAACACCGCGGCCGGTCTCCTGGCTCACAGGGATCCCCCGCCGATGCCTTCCCAGACCTGGTGTGTCCAGTGGCGTCGTACCGGCGGAGTACCTGAATACAGTGGCGAGTCCCGCGTCCGGATTCGCACCGGACTTCCCGAGCACCGCGGCACTAGAGACAGTACAGCAGCGCCGTTTCGGTGTCCCGTTCGCCCCTGGTAGAACCGGGTCAGTCCCCGGGGTGCCGGGGGAGAGAAGCCACCGGCGATCCTGTTTCCAAGGTCATTCCCGGTCGCTCCAATGGCTCTGGAAACAGGATCGCCACTGGTTGGTGCCCTTCGGACCGCGTGCCACGGCCCCTTCCCGGCGCGGTCGTCGCGGGATCGGGATACTGGAACCATGGCCCGCCTGCTGATCGTGCACCACACCGCGTCCCCCTCCACCCAGGCGATGCTGGAATCGGTGCTGGAGGGGGCGCGCACCGACGAGGTCGAGGGCGTGGAGGTGGTGACCCGCGCGGCGCTGGCCGCCACGGCCGTGGACGTGCTCGCCGCCGACGCGGTGGTCCTGGGTACCCCCGCCAACATCGGCTACATGTCGGGTGCCCTCAAGGTCTTCTTCGACACCGTGTACTACCCGTGCCTGGCCGAGACCGCCGGCCTGCCCTACGCGCTGTACGTGCACGGCAACAACGACACCACCGGGGCGGTCCGCGCCGTCGAGTCGATCGCCACGGGCCTGTCCTGGCGCCGCCACCGGCCGCCGGTCACCGTGGTCGGCGACCTCACCCGCGCCGACCGCGAGGCCTGCTGGGAGCTGGGCGCGGTCACCGCGCTGGCCGCCGCCGAACACGCGGAGGCAGCGCGGCGCGCAACCTGACCGGACCCCCGACATCCCGCGTCCCTGCCACGGCGTTCGGCCTGCTTCGGGGCAGACTGGAGGTCCGGCTGTCGAGGGGGACCGGTGGAACGGGTAGGCGCGTGGGTGCTCTGGGCGGGGGCCGCCGTGATCGCGGCCTGCCTGATCGCCACGGTCGCCGCCGCGGGGACCTCCTGGATCGACACCCGCGGCCTGGTCTTCCTGGTGTGGATGTGCTGGGCGCCCGCCGCCGTGGGCATCGCGCTGGCCGCGCTGCTGCCGCCGGACCGCGGCCGGACCGAGCTCGACGACCGGGTTGCCCTGGCGCTCCGGGGCCACCTGCTCGGCCGCGAGCTGATCCGGCTGCTGCTGTGCCTGGTCGCGTTCCCCGTGGGCGCGGTCCTGCTCGCCCGGCTGTTCGGGGTCTTCGACGACGCCCTGTACGTCCTGGGCGCCCCCGTGGCCAGGGCGGTCTTCCTGGGGCTGCTGCCCGTCCTGCTGGTGGACCGGGCCGGGCAGTTGCGGGTGGGCCGCGTCTCGCAGATGCAGGTGCTGGCGGTGCGCGTCGGAGAGGCGTGGCGCTGGTGGGGGGCGGTGCCGGCGGCCGCCGCGCTGGCCGTCGTCGTGCAGTACCGGTGGCCTGCGCTCACCGGCCTGGACGCGGCGCAACTGCTGCTGGGCGCCCTGGCGGTCCTGCTGGTCGTGGCCCTCCCCGAGGAGATCTTCTTCCGCTTCCTGTTGCAGACCAGACTGGAGGCGGTGCTGGGCCGCGGCGCCGGGATCGTGCTGGTCGCGCTGCTGTTCGCGGCCTCCTACGCGGCCCTCGACGGCTACGCCGACTTCTTCCGCCTCGACGCGCACGCCGCGGGCGGCGACTACGCGGTGTCCGTCGCCGCCTACGGGGTCCTCGGGCTGTGCTACGGCTACCTGTGGGCGCGCTACCGCAACATCTGGCTCAACGTCGCGCTGCGCACGGGCCTGCTCACCGCGCTCGTGGGGCCCGCGATCGCCATGTGACGCCGCTCGGCCGCTTCCGGCACGCCGCGGAATTCCGGCACACCCGGACCTCCGGGACAGAAGTCACTCCTGGATTTCGGGAAAAAACAGGGTGTTCCGGTGGTTGCCGTGTTATACGACGAAATCGGAGATATGGAACGGTCGGGCCGCGAGTCCGGCCGCCCGTAGCACCGAAGCGTGGGCAAGCAGGAGTCGAAGGTCGCTGGAGCCGGTTTTTGAGCAAACCGTCACCGGGCATGCTGCCCTGGGGGGTGACAGCGGACCGAGGAGCGCGTGCGGCCGGGAGAACACCATGAGGCGAGGACAGCAGTCCGTGGAGAGGAAGAGGCCTGCGACCGCGGGAGCGGAGGCCGACTTCCCGGCACAGGCGGCCCCGCTGCCCGCCGACCGCTTCATGAACCGCGAGATCGGCTGGCTCCGCTTCAACCAGCGGGTGCTGGAACTCGCCGAGGACACCGAACAGCCGCTGCTGGAACGCGCCCTGTTCCTGTCCATCTTCTCCAGCAACCTCGACGAGTTCTTCATGGTCCGCGTCGCCGGGCTGAAGCGCCGCCTGGCCACCGGCGTCACGGTCGCCTCCCGGCAGAGCCCCCGCGCGCAGTTGAGCGCGATCAGCGAGGTCACCCACGAACTGATGGAGCGGCACGCCAAGTGCTTCCACTCCTCGGTGGCGCCCGCGCTGGCCGAGGCCGGGATCCGCATCGTGCGCTGGAACGACCTCACCAGGGACGAGGCTCAGTACCTGCACCGCTTCTTCCGCCGCACCATCTACCCGGTGCTCACCCCCTTCGCGGTCGACCCCTCCCACCCCTTCCCCTACATCTCGGGACGCTCCCTCAACCTCGCGGTCGCCGTGCGCGACCCCCACACCGGCCGGCAGACGTTCGCCCGCATCAAGGTCCCCTCGGTGCTGCCGCGCTTCATCGAACTCGACGGGCAGCGCTTCGTCCCGGTCGAGGACGTCATCTCCGCGCACCTGCCGCAACTGTTCGAGGGCATGGAGATCCAGGAGCACCACGCGTTCCGGGTCACCCGCAACGCCGACCTGGAGGTGGACGAGGACGAGACCGACGACCTCGTCAAGTCCCTGGAGCAGGAGCTGCTGCGCCGCCGGTTCGGCCCGCTGGTGCGCCTGGAGGTCGAGGAGACCATCTCCGACGGGATCCTCGCCATCCTCCGCGAGGAGCTGGGCGCGGTCGAGGAGGAGATCTACCGCGTCCCCGGGCCGCTGGACCTCGCCGGGCTCGCCCAACTGCACAGGCTGGACCGGCCCGAGCTCAAGTACCCGCCGATGGTCCCGGTGGAGCCGCGCGCCCTCGCCCAGAACGACTTCTTCGCGGTGGTGCGCGAGCGCGAACTGCTCGTCCAGCACCCCTACGAGTCGTTCGCCACCACCACCGAGCGGTTCGTCGAACTGGCCGCGTCCGACCCCAAGGTCGTGGCGATCAAGCAGACCCTGTACCGCACCAGCGGCGACTCCCCGATCGTCGACTCCCTCATCGAGGCCGCCCGCGCGGGCAAGGAGGTCGTCGTCCTCGTGGAGATCAAGGCCCGCTTCGACGAGCAGAACAACATCCGCTGGGCGCGCAAGCTGGAGGAGGCCGGCTGCCACGTGGTCTACGGCGTGGTCGGCCTCAAGACCCACTGCAAGATCGCGCTGGTGGTCCGCCAGGAGGACGACGGCAGCCTGCGGCGCTACTGCCACATCGGCACCGGCAACTACAACCCGAGCACCGCCCGCGTCTACGAGGACTTCGGGCTGTTCAGCGCCGACCCGGAGGTCGGCGAGGACCTCAGCGACCTGTTCAACCACCTCACCGGCTTCTCCCGCAAGAAGCACTACCGGCGGCTGCTGGTCGCCCCGTACGCGCTGCGCGAGGCGCTGATGCGCCAGATCCAGCACGAGATCGCCAACCACGCCCGGGGCCAGCCCGCCCGGATCCGGATCAAGGTCAACTCGCTGGTGGACGAGGAGGTCATCGACGCCCTCTACACCGCCTCCCGCGCCGGGGTCCCCGTCGACCTGTGGGTGCGCGGCAGTTGCGTGCTGCGCCCGGGGGTGCAGGGACTGTCGGAGACGATCCGGGTGCGCAGTATCCTCGGACGGTTCCTGGAACACTCCCGCGTCTTCGTCTTCGAGAATGGAGGGGAACCGCAGGTCTGGATCGGCAGCGCCGACCTCATGCCGCGCAACCTGGACCGCAGGGTCGAGGCGCTGGTCCGGATCGTCGAGCCGGAGCAGCGCGCCCGCCTGGTCGCCCTGATGGACCTGGCCATGGCCGACAGCACGTCGTCGTGGCGCCTCGAACCGGACGGGAGCTGGACCCGCCTCACCCACGACGAGGAGGGCAACCGGCTGCGCGACCTGCAAACCACCCTGCGCGGTGACCGACACCTGCGAGTCGTCGATGGCTGAACCGGACACCCAGACCGCCGCACCGGCCGCCGCACCCGGCGGCCACCTCGAACCTGTCCAGGCCGCGGGCGCGGTGCTGTGGCGGGACACCGACCGCGGGCGCGAGGTCGCACTCGTCCACCGGCCGGGCCGCGACGACTGGACGCTGCCCAAGGGCAAACCCAGGAGCGGCGAGCACCTCCTCGCCGCCGCGGTGCGCGAGGTCCGCGAGGAGACCGGCGTGCACCCGGTGCTGGGCCGCCGTCTGCCGTCGCAGCGCTACCTCAGGAACGGCTGGCCCAAGCAGGTCGAGTGGTGGGCGGCCACCGCCGCCTCGGACAGCTCGCGGTTCACGCCCGACGACGAGGTGGACGCGGTGGAGTGGCTGCCCGTGGCCGAGGCCCGCGACCGCCTCACCCACGACCACGACGTACGGGTGCTGGACGACTTCCAGGCCGGTCCGGCGCGCACGGTCCCGCTGGTCCTGCTGCGGCACGCCGCCGCGGGCGACAAGGCCGCCTGGCGCGGCCCCGACCTGCTGCGCCCGCTGGACGAGACCGGCCGCGCCGAGGCCCTGGAGCTGGCCGGGGTGCTCGGCGCGTTCGGGCCGCTGCGGGTGGTCTCCTCCGCGGCCGCGCGCTGCACCGAGACCGTCACGCCCTACGCGGTCGCCCACGCGGTGCACATCCGCACCGAGAACGCGTTCACCCTCGGCGCGCGCCACGCCGCGGGCGACCCCTACGACAGCGGAGCCGCCCGCGAGGCGTTCCGGGAGCTGCTGGAGCAGCGGCGGCCGACCCTGGTGTGCACGCACGGGGAACTGGTGGCCGACCTCATGCGCGAGGCGTTCGAACGGTCCGGCGCCCCCGTCCCGCAGCAGTTGTCGCTGGTCAAGGGTGCCTTCTGGGTGTTCCACCTCGACGCCCGGGACGGCTCCCTGGCCGCGGCGGAGCGGCACGGCCGGGCCTGACAGGAGACGCGGCTCCCGGGACGGCCGCGGAGGAGGAGAACGTGAAGAGCGACGTGATCGTCAGTGCCGCCAACCCGCTGGTGAAGCGGATACGGCAGATGTCCTCCCGCCGGTACCGCCGCAGGGAGGGCGTGTTCCTGGTGGAGGGCGCCCAGCCGGTGTGGCGTGCCGTGGAGGCCGGATGGGAGGTGGAGACCCTCGTCGTCGCCCCCGACCTGCTCAGCCGGACGGCCGCCGGACTGGTCGCCGAGCAGGAGGCGCGCGGCACGCGGGTGGCCCGGCTCAGCGCCGAGCTGTTCACGCGGCTGTCCGAGCGGGACGGCCCCGCCGGGGTGGCCGCGATCGTCCGGAGCCGCAGCACCCGCCTGGACGACCTCGCCGTGGAGCCGGGCGCGGTCTTCGCGGTGCTGCACCGGGTGGGCAACCCCGGCAACCTCGGCACGGTCGTCCGCACCGTGGACGCGGTGGGCGGCGCGGGCGTGGTGCTGGTGGGGGAGACCGCCGACCCGTACGCCCCGGCGGCGGTGAAGGCCAGCATGGGGTCCCTGTTCGCCGTGGACGTGGCGCACGCCCGCGACGCGGACGCCTTCCTCGACTGGGCGAAACGGCACGGCGTGCAGGTGGTCGCCACCTCCGGGTACGCCGACGCCGACCACTGGAGTGCCGAGTACCGGCCGCCGCTGGCCGTCCTGCTCGGCAGCGAGGGCGACGGACTCCCCGACGACCTGTTGGACCGCGCCGACCTGCGGGTGCGCATCCCCATGACGGGCACCGCCGAGTCCCTCAACCTCGCCGTCGCCGCGGGCGTCGTGCTCTACGAGGTCAGACGGCACGCCCCGGATTTCCGCAGGTGACGGAGGGTAATCAAAACGGGGTGGAACAGGTAGATTGTCGGCATGGACGAACGCAAGGTGTCCCGAAGCGCAGTCATCGCCGCCCCCGCGGAGAAGATCTTCGCGATCATCGCCGATCCGCGCCGCCACCCCGACATCGACGGCTCCGCCATGGTCCGCGGCAACCTGTACGGGCCGGAGCGGCTGGAGGCCGGCTCGACGTTCGGCATGAGCATGAGACTGCTCGGCATCCCCTACCGGACCAGGAACCGGGTCGTGGAGTACGAACCGGACCGCCGCATCGCCTGGCGGCACTTCGGGCCGCACCGCTGGCGCTGGGAGCTGGAGCCGGTCGACGAGAACACCACCCGGGTCACCGAGACCTTCGACTACTCGCACGCGGGCCCCTACGCCTTCCTCTACCGGCTCGTCGGCTACCCGTCGCGCAACGCCCGCGCCATCGAGGCCAGCCTGCAACGGCTCAAGCAGTTGCTGGAGGCGTAGCCGGCAGCGGCGGACCTCCCGCCGGTGACCGGTCCGCCGGTCACGCCGGATAGCACTCCACCTCCGTCGCCTTCACCCCGGCCCACACCCGGACCCCCGGGGACAGCGCCAGTTCGGCGAGCGCGGCCGCCGTGATGTCGGCGTTCACCTCCAGGACGCCGGTGAGGTGCACCCGCACCCGGTCGCCGAAGGGCTCCACGCCGTCCACGGTCAGCGGCCACACGTTGCGCGGGCTGCCCGCGGGCCGCTCCCGGTACAGGGCGACGGCGCGCGGCGGGAACGCGGCGAACACCTCCCCCTCCACGGACTCCGCCACGGTCAGCACCGCCCCCTCGCCCGAGGAGGCGGCCAGCCGCACCCGCGTACCCGAGGCGCGCCCCCGGTACAGGTTCACCCCCACCAGCCGGGCCACGTACCCGGTGCGGGGCCGCCGGGCCACCTCGGCGGGCGAGCCCTCCTGCACGGCCGCGCCGCCCTCCAGCACCAGCACCCGGTCGGCGAGCACCATCGCGTCCAGCGGGTCGTGGGTGACCAGCACGGTCGCCCCGGCGAAGGCCGCCAGGCGGCGGCGCAACTGCGTGCGGACCGACACCCGCGTGTGCGCGTCCAGCGCCGCCATCGGCTCGTCCAACAGCAGCAGCCGCGGGCGCACCGCCAACGCCCGGGCCAGCGCCACCCGCTGCTGCTGGCCGCCGGACAGCGCGCCCGGCCGCGCCGCCGCGTACCCGTCGAGGCCCGCCTCCGCCAGCAGGTCCAGGGCGAGACGGCGGGCCCGCCGCGCGGGCACCCCCCGGCAGCGCGGCCCGAACGCGACGTTCTCCACCACGCTCAGGTGCGGAAACAGCAGGTAGTCCTGGAACACCATGCCGACCGGGCGCCGCTCGGCGGGCGCGGTCGTCACGTCCGCGCCGTCCACCAGGACGTGCCCCTCCGACAGCGGCACCAGCCCGGCGAGCGCGCGCAGCGCCGTGGACTTGCCCGCCCCGTTGGGGCCGAGCAGCGCCAGCACCTGGCCGAGTGCCACGCGCAGCCGCACGTCCAGCCCGAAGCCGGGACGGCGCACCACCAGGTGCGCGTCCAGCACGGCCGCCCCCGGACCGCCGGAGCTCACGGCGTCCCCGTCCAGCGGTCCCGCAGCAGCACCAGGACCAGCACGGACACCGCCAGCAGCACCAGGCTGAGCACGATCGCCGCCTCCGGGCTGCGCTGCATCTCCAGGTACACCGCCAGCGGCATGGTCTGGGTGCGGCCGGGGAAGTTGCCCGCGAACATGATGGTCGCGCCGAACTCGCCGAGCGCCCGCGACCAGCACAGCACCGCGCCCGCCAGCACGCCCGGGGCGACCATCGGCAGCGTCACCCGGCGGAACACCGTCCAGCGGGTCGCGCCCAGGGTGGCCGCGGCCTCCTCGTAGCGCCGGTCCACGCCGCGCAGCGCCCCCTCCACACTGATCACCAGGAACGGCATGGCCACGAACACCTGCGCCACCACCACCGCGGCCGTGGTGAACGGCAGCGAGTACCCGGTCCACTCGTACAGGTACCGGCCGAGCACGCCGTTGCGGCCCAGCACCAGCAGCAGTGCCACGCCGCCCACCACCGGCGGCAGCACCAGCGGCACCGTGACCAGCGCCCGCACCACGCGCCGCCCCGGAAACCCGGTGCGCGCCAGCAGCCACGCCAACGGCACCCCCAGCAGCAGGGAGACCGCGGTCGCCGCGGTCGCCGTGCCCAGCGACAGCAGCAGCGCGTCGCGCACCCCGGCCGACAGCAGCCGGGCGCCCAGGGCGGACCACGGGGCGCGCACCAGCAGCCCGGCCAGCGGCAGCACCAGGAAGCCGAGGCCCAACAGCGCGGGAAGCACCAGGAGCCAGGGGACGCGGCCCGCGGACAGCCGCCCGGACCGCCGACCCCGCTCAGGGAAGGACGAAACCGGCATCGGTCAGCACCTTCTCCCCCTCGGGGGAGGCCACCAGGGCGATCCACTCCGCGGCCAGGCCCGGCTCGGGGCCGCCGTCGACCACCCCGATCGCGTAGTCGTTGACGGCCTCCCCGGACTCCGGGAAGTCGACGCCGAGCACCCCGCCGCCGGCGGACAGCACGTCGGTGCGGTACACCAGGGCGGCGTCCGCCTCGCCCAGCCGCACCCGGGTCAGCGCGGCCTTCACGTCCTCCTCCCAGGACACCGGCTCCACCGCGACCCCGGCGGCCTCCAGCACGGTGCGTGAGGCGGCGCCGCACGGCACCTCCTCGGCGCACAGCACCACGGCGACGCCGTCCGCGGCGAGGTCGTCGAGCGAGCCGACCCCGGCCGGGTTGTCCGGCGGCACCGCGATCTGCAACGTGTTGCGCGCGAACACCTCCGGGCCGAGGGACACGCCGACGCCGTCGACGACCCGGTCCATGGTGGCGGTGTCGGCGGAGGCGAACACGTCGGCGGACGCGCCCCGGACGAGCTGTTCGGCGAGGGCCGAGCTGCCCGCGAAGGAGAACTCCACGGTGACGCCGGGGTGCTCCTCCTCGAACCGCTCCCCCAGTCCGCCGAAGACCTCGGTGAGGGAGGCGGCGGCGAACACGGTGAGGGTCCGCCCGTCCTGCTCGGACGTGCCGGGCGCGCACGCGCAGGCCGCCAGGGCGACGCACAGTGGCGCGGCAAGCCGGGAGAGTCTCACGCGACGACCCTACCGCGCCCCGCCCGCCCCGACCCGGCCGGGCAGGGGCTGACCTGCGAGAGCACCCCGGCGCCTGGTAGTGCTGGCACCACCGCGTTCCGGCGTGGTGCCGCCAGTGCGCCCTGTGCGACGCCCGCCTACGGTTGAGAATCGACCGGCGGTTCGTCGAGGAGCGCGGGAGGTGAGACGGATGACGGACGGCGGATTCGGGGCGTGGCGGGAGCGCCTGGTGTCGGTGCTCCACCTGTTCACCTCGTTCGCGCTGTCCCTGCTCTACCTGACGCCCGCGGCGCTGCTGGTGCTGGTGGTCGGCTCCCTGTCGGCCACGGTGGCCGAGATCGTGCTCGGCTTGGTGACCCTCGACTGGGAGCTGCCCCTGCTGGCCGCCCTGACCCTGGTGTCCCTGCCCGCGGCCACGCTGCTGTCCCGGCTGTTCACCCTGGTCCAGAAGAAGCGGGTGGGCTCGCTGTTCGGCATCGTGGAGACCACGGTGCCCGAGGCCGGCGACGCGCCGCCGCCGCTGCGCGCGCTGCGGTTCGTCCTCGGCCGGGACGCCTGGACCGCGGTGCTCTACAGCACCGTCGCCGGGGCCACCGGCCTGCTGTTCGGGGGCCTGACCGTGCTGCTGGTCGCCTACGGGGCCGGCGGGGTGGTCGGCGGCGTGGTCGCGCTGGCCGTCACCCTGCTGAGCACCGTGTCGGTGCAGACCACCAGCCTGGCCACGGTCCTGGTCTGCCTGCTGGCGGGGCCGCCGCTGGTGGTGGGCGGCCTGTGGGCCGCCCCGCACCTGGTCCGCCTCGACGCCCGCATCATGCAGCGGGTGCTGTTCGACTCCCCGCAGGTGCGGGTCCGCCGCCGGCTGCTGGAGCTCAGCGACTCCCGCTCCCGCATGGTGGACGCGGCCGAGGCCGAGCGCCGCCGCATCGAACGCGACCTGCACGACGGAGCCCAGCAGCGGCTGCTGGCCCTCACCATGACCCTGGCGCGGGCGCGCGCCAAGTTCGAACGCGACCCCGAGCAGGCCCGGCAACTGCTGGAGGAGGCCCAGCGCGAGTCCCGGGCGGTCATGGCCGACCTGCGGGAGGTGGCCCGCGGGCTGCACCCGCGGGTGCTCACCGACCACGGCCTCGACGCCGCGCTCCCGGTCGCCGCCGGACGCTGCCCGGTGCCCGTCCGCCTCGACGTCGACCTGGACGAGCGGCCGTCGCCGCGCGCCGAGGGCGTCGCCTACTACGTGGCCTGCGAAGCCCTCACCAACGTCGCCAAGCACGCCGGGGCCTCGTCGGTGACGGTGCGGGCCGAGCGGGTGGCACGCCGCCGCGGCGGCGACCTGCTCCGCATCACCGTCACCGACGACGGCCGCGGCGGCGCCGACCCGGACGCGGGCACCGGACTGCACGGGCTGTCCGACCGGGTGCAGGCGGTCGACGGCGCGCTGTTCGTGCACAGCCCACCCGGTGAGGGGACCGTCCTCACCGCCGACATTCCCTGGAAGGCGTAACCGTGCGCGTGATCATCGCTGAGGACTCGGTACTGCTGCGCGGCGGCATGGCCCGCCTGCTGGAGGACGCGGGCATCGAGATCGTCGCCCAGGTCGGCGACGCCGACGCGCTGCTCGCCGCGGTCGCCGAGCACGACGACGTGGACCTGTGCCTGGTGGACATCCGCATGCCGCCCACCTACTCGGAGGAGGGCATGCACGCGGCGATCCGCATCCGCGCCGAGCACCCCGACGTCGCGGTCCTGCTGCTGTCGCAGCACGTGGTCGGCACCTACGCCGCGCAACTGCTGGGCGGCGGCGCGGCGAAGGTCGGCTACCTGCTCAAGGACCGGGTGGCCGACATCGACGAGTTCCTGGAGACCCTGCGCCGCATCGCCGACGGGGGGACCGCCATCGACCCGGAGGTGGTGGCGCAACTGCTCAGCCGCAACACCGACAACGCGCTGGACCGGCTGAGCCCGCGAGAGACCGAGGTGCTCGCGGCCATGGCCGAGGGACTCACCAACGCGGGCATCGCCGAGCGGCTGGTCATCACCGAACGCGCGGTGGAGAAGCACGTCCGGTCCATCTTCACCAAGCTCGACCTGCTTCCCGACCCGCACGACCACCGCCGGGTGCTCGCGGTCCTCCAGTACCTGAGAGCCAGTTCGGGGCGGTCGTGACCATCCCGCGCACGAAGAAAGCGAAACCGCGATGACCTTTACCGCCAGAGGACTCTACGCTTCGTCGAGCAAGGCGCCGAGAGACCGCCGGGGCCGGGGCTGGCTGATCGTCGGCGCGTGCATCGGCCTGGCCGCGCTCGGCGTGGGCGCGCTGGGCGCCCTCAACACCGTCGCCACCACGACCAGCACCGAGACGCAGGAGTTCCCCGCCTCGGCCGTCCTGGAGATCGACAACCAGACCGAAGGAGGCGTCACCGTCGTCGTGGGGGACGACGACACGGTCACCGTGGAGATGCGGATGTGGTCCTCCATGACCGCCGTGGCCGGGCAGAAGGCGCAGACCCAGGGAGACCGGCTGCGGCTCGCCGCCCGCTGCGGCAGCGCCCTCGTCTTCGGCCGCTGCGCCGTGGACTACAAGGTCACCGTGCCGGAGGGCACCGAGGTCTCGGTGGTCGCCCTGACCGGGGACGTCCAGGTCACCGGGGTCTCCGCCCCGGTCGACGTCACCACCGACACGGGGGCGATCCAGGTGGCGGACGTCGAGGGCGGGATCACCCTGGAGAGCGACACCGGCAACATCACCGCCGAGGGCTCCGGCCCTTCCGCCGTCGCGACCAGCGACACCGGAACGGTCGACCTGTCGGGCTTCGAGGCCGCCGAGGTGCGGGCGACGACCGCCGTCGGCGACATCTGGATCGGCTCGGGGTTCGAGACCGCCACGGTGCGCAGCGACACCGGGTCCGTGCGGGTCGACACCGACACCGAGTTCCGGACGCTGACCGCCACCACCGACATCGGGGACATCGAACTCCGGGTGCCCGACACCGACTACCGGGTGATCGCCCGGACCGACATCGGCGCGGAGAACATCGCGGTGGACCAGTCCTCCGGCGCCGAACCCTGCATCGAGGCCCGCAGCGACACCGGGTCGATCACCGTCCTGCCGCAGTGACCCTCCCGCCCGCTCCGTCCGCCGGGGCGGGCGGTTTCGGCGCCGATTCCGTTTCGCCGGACAGGCCCGGAACCGCCGCGGGCACGGCGAAATGGCTAGAGTGCGTAGCAGCCGAGACGGAAGAGGGCCGATGGAAGACAACTCGTTCGCCCGGGTATGGCAGGACGTCTTCACCGTGCAGCCCGAGCCTCCGCTGTGGCTCGTCATCACCACCGGAGTGATCGCGCTGCTCGTGGTGGCGACAGGAGGCCGGGCGTGGCGGATAGCCCGCAACGTGGTCACCATCGCCCACGAGGGCGGCCACGCGCTCGCGGCGCTGCTCAGCGGACGCCAACTGGCCGGAGTCCGCCTCCACTCCGACACCTCGGGCGTCACCGTCTCCCGGGGGCGCCCCGACGGCATCGGCATGATCGTGACGATCCTGGCGGGCTACACCGCGCCCGCCGTGGTGGGACTCGTCGGGATCGTGCTGCTCACCGCCGGGCGGATCACCGGCCTGCTGTGGATCAGCATCCTGCTGCTGGCGATGATGCTGCTGCTCATCCGCAACGTCTACGGCGTGGTGTCGGTGGTCGGCACCGGGGCGGTGGTCTTCCTCGTCTCCTGGTTCACCCCCGCCCAGGTGCAGAGCTTCTTCGCCTACCTGTTCACCTGGTTCATGCTGTTCGCGAGCGTGCGCCCGGTGTTCGAACTCCAGTCCCAGCGCCGCCGCCAGCCGTCCCCGCACTCCGACGCCGACCAGCTCGACCGGCTGACCGGGGTGCCCGGCACCGTCTGGGTGATGTTCTTCGGCCTGTTCAACATCGCCGTGGTGGTGCTGGGCGTGTGGCTGCTGCTGTTCCGCTGACGGCGCGGCGGTGCGGGGAGCGCCGCGCGCCGGGTCACGCGGCGGGCGCCTCCAGGGCCGCGGCCACGGTCGGGTGGACGGGAATGCGCGTGTCGATGGCGGTGACCCGCAGCAGCTTGGCGATCCGCTCGGACGGCCCCGCGATGAACAACTGGCAGTGGCGTTCCTGGGCGGCCCGGTAGCTCTGTACCAGCACCCGAAGCCCGCTGGAGTCGATGAAGAAGAGACCGGAACAGTCCAGCACGACACGGCCGCCCGGGTGCTTTTCCAGGGCGGCGGCGACCGCGTCCCGGAAGTCGTGCTCGGTGGCGATGTCGATCTCTCCGCCGAGCACGATGACAGCGGCGCCGTCGCGCTCGTCAACGGTGATCTGCAACGCGGACATGCTGGCTCCGGAAAGATACGCCGATGCTGGCTTCCGGCCGGGAGACGCGGCGAAACAGACCTTCCACCGGCCGGAACGCGGGGACGAGGCACGGGTGGACCTGCTGGCAGGCATGCGAGCGGGCCGGGAGGTCTGTCTCATGTGTGCCACTCCTCGTTTCGACGACACGGACTCGCCGAACGCTACGAGTTTTTCGCGGACCGTGGTGATCAGTCGTCTGGGGCGGTTCGCTCCCGGCGCGGTGGTGGACTCTCGAATGGTCCTACGCGGCACTGCTGCGTCTGATCGTTGCTTGCTCTGCCGCCGAAGGGCGACGTCCGTCCCGGACGATACCACACGCCCGTCGGCGGATTTGGGGTTTTCTCGCCTGTTTTGCTCACACAGTCGCGGTTCGACCGCACTCCGAGACCGCCCGGGGCTCCGCCGACGGCCCCGTGCGCTGCAAGACCCAGGTGCAGGCGGCGAGGGTGAGCGGCACCGACACGGTGAGCGCCAGCGCCGGAATGGCGATCCCCGAATCGTTGAACGCGAACCCCGCCAGCCCGGTCACCAGCGAGCCGGTGATCCCCGCCCGCAGGGTCGGCGCGTACTCGTAGACCCGCCACAGCACGCCCACCCGCCAGTCCAGCGGGTTGTTCAACACGGCGAACAGGAACAGCAGCGCCGCCGCGGCCAGCAGCGTCAACTGCCAGTTGCCCAGGGAGCCCAGCATCGCGTCGAGCTTGCGGGAGACCACCGGCCAGGCCGTGCCGTCCAGGACCTGGCCCGCGAACAGGCCGAAGTGGCTGCGCTCGTTGAGCGGGCGCAGGTAGTCCAGGAACGACAGGGCGGCGATCGCGGCCACCGCGGAGCCGCCGATCAGCGCCAGCCGCACCGGCGTCACCCGCAGGTCGGCGACGATCAGCAGGGTCACCGCCAGGCCCGGCACCAGCGCCAGCACCCCGCCGAAGTCGGTGCCCAGCCCCGGCCAGCCGATCGTGAACAGCGTCGCCAGCCCCAGGAGCAGGCAGAGCGCCACCGCCCAGCCGCGGCGGCCTCGCGCGATCAGCGGGTGCGCGATCCCCGCGGCGGTCATCAGCATGCCCGTGGCGAAGGTGGCGAAGGCGATGTTGCCGAGCCCGTAGAACCGCCCGGCCACGATCGGCGTGTACCCGGTGGGCGAGTTCATCTGAAGGTCCGACCCGGTGCACAGGTCGACGAAGAGCACCAGGGTGGTCACGGCCGCCACGACCGTGGTGGGCGCCAGGATGTCCCGCCGCCACGGCCCGGCGAGCGCGGCCGCCACGATCGCCGCGTCGGCCAGCAGCACCCCGCCCAGCAGCGCCGCCTGCGGAAAGCCCGCCGACCACCACGGCACCAGGTTGACCAGGTAGCTGGAGACGGGGAAGGCGGCCCCGGCGAGCGCCACCACCCGGGTCACCGACAGCACCAGGTGGCGTTTGGCCCGGTCCCGCCTGCCGTAGCGGTTGAGGGCGTAGGCGGCGCAGACGTAGATGAACAACTGGGTCGCCACCAGCCCGCTGAAGAACCCGGGCACCAGCGACTCCACCACCTCCGCGGCGGTGGTGAACTCCACCAGCCGGTCCACGGCCGCCTCCAGCGCCGCGGGACGCGGCGCCTGCCGCCAGGTCCGCCCCACCGTGCCCCGGTCCGGCGGGGTGCCCAGGGAGTGCAGCAGGGTGGTGGTGATGTCGGTCAGCGCCACCAGGCCGGCCCGGCGGGTGGACTCGGAGACCAGATAGCCGCCGTCGAAGTCGGTGCCGTCCGGCCCCGGGCCGTGCAGCAGCGCGGCGTTCAGGCTGGAGGCCCCGGCCTCCACGGAGATCCCCGCGACCAGCAGGGTCGAGCGCGGCGGCAGGCTGGCGTGCACCGCGGCCAGGTCGGCGTCGATCGCGGCGAGCCGCCTCCGCCGCTCCTGGAGCTCGCTGTACTCGGTGGGGTCGGGTTCCGGCTCGGCCTCCTCCGCGGCCTCCTCGGCCAACAGGTCCAGAGCGTCGGGGAAGCGCAGGCTGCCCTGGAGGTCCCGGGGGACCCCGTCCACCGTGCCGTAGCCGAGCCCCTCCTCCACGACGGCCGAGGGCGGCGGGTCGAGGTACAGGTCGGCGAGGTCCTTCAGGTCGACCACGCCGAGCGTGACGCCCTCCCACGAGGAGCGGTCCAGTTCGGCCGGGTCGTCCAGGTAGCGGTCGACCCGCCCGTCGCTGCCCGCGGCGGCCAGCGCCGCCCCCGGGCCGACCGCCAGCGTGGTGCCGCCGTGGGCGCGGACCGTGTCGCCGAGCAGACCCACCCGTGCGCCGAACCGGGACCCGGCGTTGTAGGAGACGTGCTCGGCGTAGTGGGGCACGACCGCGCCCACGCCGTCGGGCTCCGGCAGCAGCGGCAGTTCGCAGATGGAGTAGGTCTGGCGCTCGCTCGCCGCGCGCTGCCCGGCCGAGACGGTCAGCCACCCGTCGACCGGGCAGGTGCGCGAGGTGACGGTGCGGATCGACAGGTTGCCGATGGCGCTGCGCCCGGCCAGCTCCCACAGGTACGGCGTGACCTGCGGGGTGATCTCGTGCCATTGCAGCCCTGGGACGCCGACCAGCACCACCGGCCCGCGGCGCGGGGCGGCGGCGGGGGCCGCGGCCGCCGGAGGCGCCATGCCGACCAGGACGGCCAGAACAGCCAGCGTGGTCAGCACATGGGCGAGCCACCTGCCTCCAGCCACGCCGGGTCCCCCTCACACGATCAGGCCGTGGCCACCACCCTAAGTCACCCGGGCGCTACGGAACGGGGAACGCCGCCGGAGAGGCGTCAGTTTCCGCGGGGACGTGCGGGCTGCGGAGGCAGCGTGCGGCGCTCCGCCCGCGCGGCCGCGCCCACCTTGCTGAGCAGGGACAGGATGACGGCTCCGGCCGCCAGGTTGAGCAGGGCCGTCGCGACCGCGGCCGCCGCCGGGACGCCCTGGGTGAACGGGCTGACCGTGGCGACCACGACGGCCAGGCCGACGATCCAGCAGAAGAAGCTGAGCGGCCGGGGCGTGTGGGGCAGCAGCAGGTGCAGCAGGCCGGTGGCGGCCAGCGCGCCGAGTGCAGCCAGGACCGCGTAGGCGGCCGTGCCCGCCCCGCCGAACTGCCAGGAGTCCTCCGGGGACGGTGCCGATGCGCCGAGGAGGCCGTTGACGAGCAGGGTTCCCGCGAGGACGACGAGCGCCGCGACCACGGCCGTGGCCAGTCCTCCCGCCCACAGGCGTACCGCGTTGACGGGCCGCTCGCCCCCGGCGCCGAATCCATATTCGGTCATGCCGTTACCCCCCGATACGGCACCTATATGGTCGTTTCGGTATATACCCCCTGTATACAAGTGGTAACCTGGCGGCAAGTCCGCTGGCAGAGGCGGCGCCTCCTACCCCGCCTGGCGGACCTCCGCCCACCGGCCGGACCGCTTCCTCCGGTCGCTCGGCACCACCAGGGGGGTACCGGTCTCCGGGTCGGGGATCACCCGGCAGGGCAGCCCGAAGACCTCCTGCACCAGTTCGGCGGTGACGATCTGGCTCGGATCCCCCTGCGCGACCACCGCCCCGTCCTTCATCGCGATCAGGTGGGTGGCGTACCGGCAGGCGTGGTTGAGGTCGTGCAGCACCGCCACCAGCGTGTGGCCGCGCTCCTGGTGCAGGTCGGCGCAGAGGTCCAGCATGTCCAACTGGTGGGCGATGTCCAGGAACGTGGTCGGCTCGTCCAGCAGCAGCAGCGGGGTCTGCTGCGCCAGCACCATCGCCAGCCACACCCGCTGGCGCTGCCCGCCCGACAGCTCGTCCACCAGCCGGTCGGCCAGGTCGGAGACCCGGGTGGCCGCCATCGCCTCGGCGACGACCCGCTCGTCCTCCCGCGACCACTGCCGCAGCAGCCGCTGGTGGGGGTAGCGGCCCCGCGCCACCAGGTCGGCCACGGTGATGCCGTCCGGAGCCACGGACGTCTGCGGCAGCAGGCCCAGCCGCCGCGCCACCTCCTTGGACGGGTACGAGTGGATGGCCTTGCCGTCCAGGTACACCGCCCCCTCCGACGGCCGGATCATCCGCGACAGCGCGCGCAGCAGCGTGGACTTGCCGCAGGCGTTGGGGCCGACGATCACGGTGAAGGAGCGGTCCGGGACGGTGACCTCCAGGTTGCGGGAGACGACGCGCCGGTCGTAGGCCAGGGTCAGGCCCTCTCCCCGCAGGCGGGAGGACGGGGACTGGGACATGTTCTCACCTCGTTTGTCAGGCACGGCCGCTCCGCCACTCCGCGTACAGCAGCCAGACCAGGTAGGTTCCGCCGACGACCGTGGTGACCACGCCCACCGGAAGCTGCACGGGAGCCAGCAGCCGCAGCGCCGCCAGGTCCGAGCAGAGCAGCAGCGCCGCCCCCATGAGGGCGGACGCGGTCAGCGTCGTCCCGTCGGCGCGGGTCAGCCGCCGGGCCAACTGGGGGGCGGCCAGGGCGACGAACGCGATCGGCCCGGACACCGCGATCGCCACCCCCGTCAGCGTGCTCGCCGCGACCAGCGCCAGCGCCTGGGTGCGCTGCGCGGACACGCCGAGCGCCCGCGCGGTGTCCTCGCCCATCTCCATGAGCCGCAGCCGCCCGCCGAGCAGCAGCAGGACCGGGATCAGCACCGCGGAGCCGACACCGACCGAGGCGACGTGCGACCACTCTCGCGAGTTGAGGGTACCGATCAGCCACACCTGGGCGGACAGCGCGTCGGTGAGTTCGGCGCGGGTGATGAGGTACTGCGTCACCGAGCCCAGCAGCGCGCTGACGCCGATGCCCACCAGGACGAGCCGGTAGCCCTGCACGCCCTGCCGCAGGGCCAGCAGGTAGACGAGCGCGGCCGTGCCCACCCCGCCGAGCATCGCCCCCAGCGCCGTGGACAGCATGCCGCCGCCGAACACCAGGATGGTCAGCACCGCCCCCGTGGACGCCCCCGAGGTGAAGCCGATGATGTCGGGGCTGCCCAGCGGGTTGCGCGACAGGCTCTGGAACACCGCGCCCGCCGTGCCCAGCGCCGCGCCCACCAGGACCGCCGTGAGCGCCCGGGGCAGGCGGACCTCGCGGACGAAGAAGCGGTCCAGCCGCTTTCCCCGGCCGGCCAGCGCGGCCAGCACGTTCTCCAACGTGATCGAGTAGTCGCCGACCGTGAGGCAGACCACCAGCGCCGCGACGACCACGGCGCTCAGGGCGAGGCAGACGGCGAGCACGCGCGGGCGCAGCCGGAACGACACCGGGCCCAGGCGGACGGAGCGGAGGGGGACAGCGGTCACAGTCGCGGCATCCTCGTACGGCGGACCAGGAAGACGAAGACGGGGGCGCCGACCAGCGCGGTGATGATGCCGACCTCCAGCTCCCCGTGGGGCAGCACCACCCGTCCCAGCGTGTCGGAGGCCACCAGCAGGACCGCGCCCAGCACCGCCGAGTAGGGCAGCAGCCAGCGCTGGTCCGGACCGGTGAGCAGACGGGCCGCGTGCGGCACGGCCAGGCCCACGAACGCGATCGGCCCGGCGGCGGCGGTGGCCGCCCCGCACAGTAGCACCACGGCGGTCGCGGTCAGCGCCCGCACCCGGCCGATGCGCGCGCCCAGCGCGGCGGCGAGGTCCTCGCCCAGCGCGATCGCGTTCAGCGACCGGCCCAGCGACAGCGCGAGCAGCACCCCGCCGACGAGGAACGGGGCGACCGAGCCGAGGATCTCCAGGTCCCGCCCGGTCAGGGAGCCCACCTGCCAGAACCGGATCTCCTCGAAGACGAAGTCGTCGAACAGGACGACGCCGTTGGTCACGCCCAGCAGCACCGCGCTGACGGCGGTCCCCGCCAGGGCGAGCCGCACCGGGGTCGCACCGGTCCGCCCCCGGCTGCCCAGGAGGTAGACGAGGACCGAGGCCGCCGCGGCGCCGACGAAGGAGAACCAGACGTAGACGTCGACACCGGTCAGCCCGAACAGGTGGATCGCCGCCACCACGGCGGTGGTGGCCCCCATGTTGACGCCGAGCAGGCCGGGATCGGCCAGCGGGTTGCGCACCAGCGCCTGCATGAGCGCCCCGGCCAGGCCGAGGGCCGCGCCGACCGCGACCCCCAGCGCGGTCCGGGGGACGCGCAGCCCGCGGATCACCGTGTGGTCGTAGGAGCCGTCGAAGTGCCACAGCGCGTCCCACACCACGCCCGGCGGGATGGGTTTGGCGCCCACCGCCAGGCCGAGCAGCGCGGCCAGCGCCAGCACCCCCAGCGCCAGCAGCAGCCCGCCGGCGCGCAGGGCGTGGGCCGCGGCCCGGGCGGAGGTGCGCCGGGTGAGCGCGGCCCGGGCGGCGGACGCGTCGTCGAGGTCGATGCGGTCGGCGTCGACCGTGGCCAGTCGTTCCAGGCTCACCGGACGCCGATCCGGGCACAGGAGTACCGCAACGGCAGGGGCACCGTAGTCCTCCGGGGACACACCGTCAGAAACTTAGACAAGGCTAACCTACGGTGCGTCCCTTGCTGAAGGGGAGGAAACCGGAAGCCCTGCCGGGGCCGGTCCGGTCAGCGGTAGCCCGGGGGATCCGTCCGCGAATCGTCCTCGCTGCGGTCGCGCCCGGTGCCGTCGTGCTCCGGATCCGAGGTGAAGATGTCCCCGCGGTAGCCCGGGTAGTAGGTGGCGCCGGTGCCGTGCAGGCCGCCGGGCCGAGGCCTCCCGCCAGGGGAGCTCCCGGTCCCGGGAGCGGGGTCCGACGGCAGCCGGTAGCCGCCGGGACCGGGCTCCGAGGGGAGCCGGTAGGGCGGGGCCGCGCCGTCACCGGAGGCGGGGGCCGCCCCGTGGGACGGGGACGGGGGAGGCGAGAAGCTCCCGGTGTCCCCGGCGCCGTAGCGCGGGGCGTCGCCGCCGGTGGGCGCGGTGTTCCAGGAGCCGGTGGTCTCGGCGGAGGGCTGGGGGTTCCAGGAACCGGTGGTCTCCGAAGAGGGCTGGGGGTTCCAGGTGGGCGAGCCGCCGAAGGGGGAGTCGGAGCCCGTGTCCGGGGACGCGCCGTAGCGCGGGGCGTCGCCGCCGGTGGGCGCGGTGTTCCAGGAGCCGGTGGTGTCGCCCGCGGGAGCGTTCCACGAGCCGGTGGTCTCCGAAGAGGGCTGGGGGTTCCACGAGCCGGTGGTGTCGGCCGCGGGGGTGTTCCACGAGCCGGTGGTCTCCGCAGAAGCGCCCTGGGAGCCCCAGGCCGGAGAACTGCCGGAGGCGGGAGTGTTCCAGACCGTGTTGGCGTCGGGCTCGTTGTCCTGGGCGTTCCAGGAGGAGGTGCCGCCCGTGGGGGGCGGGTTCCAGGAGCCGGTGGTCTCGGCGGAGGGCTGGGCGTTCCAGGAGCCGGTGGTCTCGGCGGAGGGCTGGGCGTTCCACGAACCGGTCGTCTCCGAAGAGGCCTCCTGAGAGCCCCAGGCCGGA
>NZ_KQ950180.1:905407-911553 GCF_001517975.1 Thermobifida cellulosilytica TB100 | reverse complement strand
CGAACCGGTCGTCTCCGAAGCGGGAGGCTGGGCGGGTGTGCCGCCGAAGGGGTCGCCGTGGACTCCCGGCACTTCGGGGCCCGGGGCGGCGGGGGCCGTGCCGTAGGGCGGCGGCGGGATGTCCGCCGGGAAACCGCCCGTGTCCGAAGAGTTCCAGACGGCGGTGGCGTCGGAGGCGTTGTCCCGCGCCTCCCAGGCCGGGGAGCCGCCGGTGTCCCCGGGAGCCGGGGCACTCGGGAAGGCGGTCGTCGCGGCGGCGTCGTAGACCGAGGTGGCCGCGGCGTCGGCGCCGTAGCCGTCGCCGGGCGCGCCGCCCTCGTCGGCGCGGTCGCCGTACCCGGGACCGTCCTCGTACCCGCCGCGGTCCCCGTAGCCGGGACCGTCGTAGCCGTCGTGGTAGCCGCGGCCGTCGTCGTAGTCGAGGTCGTCCTCCGGATAGGCCGGGACCTGCGCGGCGGCACGCCGGTCGGCCTTCTCCGCGGCCGAGGCCGCGAAGTGGGTCCACCATGCGCCCGCACACACCAGCACGCTGACCCCGGTCAGCACCCACGCCGTGGGGGAGCCGCCCGACATGGTGTTGACCAGGAGCGAGCCCAGGGTGAGCGCGGTGGCCAGCACGGGCAGGGCCAGGCGCAGCAGCGGGCCGAGGGAGCGTCGGGCGCCGCCGGGGCGCTGGCGCTGCGACGAGGGCCGTGCGGGTCGCGAGGACCGCGAGGAGGTTCGACGTTTCATGATGGTTCGCACTCTAGGGGATCGAGGGGACGCCGGGGAGGGAAAGCACCCCGCTACTCCGCCCGGTCGACGATACGGGGCGGGACGAAGGCACGCACCGGCGGCGGGGTGCCGTCGAACCGTTCGACCTGCACCAGCGCCAACTGGCCGGTGCAGCCCTGGGCCAGCCGCGACGTGCCCACATCAGCGGTCACCGCGTTCGGGTTGCCGTGCACGCACGTCGCCTCCGGCGAGGACGGATCGAACCAGGCGCCCGTGGACAACTGCACCACCCCCGGGCGGACCCCGTCGTCCAGCACCGCGCCCGCCAGACACGAGCCCCGGTCGTTGTACAGCCGCACCACGTCGCCGTTGGCGATGCCGCGCGCGGCCGCGTCGTCCGGGTGCAGCCGCACCGGAGCCCGGTCGGCGACCTTGCCCGCGCGGCTGTAGGCGCCCATGTCCTGCTGGCTGTGCAACCGCTCCCGGGGCTGGTTGGCGACCAGCGTCAGCGGCCACCGCCGCGCCAGCTCCGTGCCCGGCCGCTCGGGTGGGTCCAGCCACACCGGATGCCCCGGGCAGTCGGGATACCTGAAGCCCGCGACCGTCTCCGAGTACAGCTCGATCCGCCCGCTCGGCGTGCCCAGCGGATGCGCCAGGGGGTCGGCGCGGAACTCACCGAACAGCGTGGTGTCCGCCACCCGGTTCGGAAGGTCCACCCCGCCGGCGGCCCAGAAGCCGTCGAAGTCCGCAAGCCCGGAGTCCGGGCCCTGCCGCTGCCGCCACTCCTCGTACAGGTGCCGCAGCCACTGCCGGGCGTCACGTCCCTCCGTGAACTCCTCGGCCACCCCCAGCCGCTCCGCGAGGCCGGTGAAGACAGCGTACTCGTCGCGGGCCGCGCCGTGCGGCGGGACCGCCCGCCGCATCACCCGCAGCCGCAGGTCCCCGTTGCTCGCCGCGAAGTCCTCCCGCTCCAGCGTGGTCGTCACCGGGAACACCACGTCGGCGTGGCGGGCCGTGGCCGTCCAGTGCGTCTCGTTGACCACCACCGTGTCGGGACGGGCGAACGCCCGCCGCAGCCGCGCCAGGTCCTGGTGGTGGTGGAACGGGTTGCCGCCCGCCCAGTACACCAGGCGCACGTCCGGGTAGCGCAGCCGCCGCCCGTCGAAGTCGAACGGCTCCCCCGGGTGCAGCAGCATGTCCGCCACCCGCGCCACCGGGATCAGCGAGTCCACCGGGTTGCGGCCCTGCGGCAGCCGGGGCAGCCCGCCCGGGGTGGACCCGCCCCCGTAGTTGCCCATCGACCCGTAGCCGGTGGCGAACCCGCCGCCGGGCAGCCCGATCTGCCCCAGGCACGCCGCCAACGCCAGGCCCGCCCACAGCGGCTGCTCCCCGTACCGGGCCCGCTGCACCGACCAGCCCACGTTGACCAGGGTGCGGCCGCGCGCCATCCGCCGCGCCAGCGCCCGCAGCTCCGCGGCGGCCACCCCGCTGAGCGCCGCCGCCCACTCCGGGGTCTTCGGCACGCCGTCGCCCTCGCCCAGCACGTAGCCGCGCAGCCGCGGCCAGCCCACGGTGTAGCGGTCCAGGAACGCGGTGTCGGCCAGGCCCTCGACGACCAGCACGTGGATCAGCGCCAGCAGGATCGCGGTGTCCGTGCCCGGCGCCGCCGACACCCACCGGGCGCCCAGCTCGGCCGCGGTGTCGTCGCGCAGCGGACTCACCGACACGAACTCGGTGCCCCGGCGCGCCGCCTCCCGCATGCCGCCCTCGGCGGTGTGCGCGGCCCGCCCGCCCGACGACACCCACGTGTTGGACACGCGCAGCCCGCCGAAACTCACCAGCAGGTCGGTGTGCTCGGCGATCGCCTCCCAGGTCGGCGGCCGGTACAGCAGGTCGTGGGCGCCCGCCGCGCCCACCACGTGCGGCAGCAGCACCTCCGCGGCCCCGTGGCTGTAGGTGGTCACCGACCGCGTGTAGCCGCCCACCGTGTTGAGGAAGCGGTGCAACTGGCTCTGCGCGTGGTGGAAGCGGCCCGCACTCGCCCAGCCGTAGGAGCCGCCGAAGATCGCCGCGTTGCCGTGCTCGCGCCGCACCCGGTCCACCTCGGCGGCCACCAGGTCCAGTGCGGTGTCCCAGTCCAGCGCCACGTACTCGTCGTCCGGGTCGCCGCGCCGCGGGTCGGGGCCGGGCCCCCGCTCCAGCCAGCGCCTGCGCACCGCGGGCCGGGCCACCCGCGTGGGGTGGTACTGGGCGTCCACGGTGTTCGCGATCACCGGCGAGGGCGCCGGATCGCCCGGATCGGGCCGCACCCCCACCACCCGGCCGTCGCGCACCAGCACCTCGAAGGCGCCCCAGTGCGCGCTCGTCGGGTACGCCGTCACACCCTCCGTGCCCTCCGCCATCGCCTCCGCGCCCTCCCTCCCGGTGCCTCCGCGCCAGCTTAGGGGCCCCGCGCCCGCTCCCGGGAGACAGGGTTTTGCCAGGATGAGAGGGCAACACCGTCGAACTTCGGCTGAGGAGTCACCCATGAATGCGGTCGCGTCGCGCTCGCGGCGGTCGGTGCTGGCGGTCCCGGCGTCCAACCCACGGTTCATCGAGAAGGCCCGCGGCCTGGACGTGGACGCCTTCTTCCTCGACCTCGAAGACGCGGTCGCACCCCTGGAGAAGGAGAAGGCCCGGCACAACGCGGTGGCCGCGCTCACCGAGGGCGGCTGGGACGGCAAGGTCCGCACGGTCCGCGTCAACGACGCCACCACCGCCTGGGCCTACCGCGACGTCATCACGGTCGTGGAGGGCGCCGGAGCCCACCTCGACTGCCTGGTGCTGCCCAAGGTCACCGACCCCGCACACGTGCACTGGCTGGACACCCTGCTCACCCAGGTCGAACGCGCCGTCGGCCTGGAGCAGGGGCGCATCGGCATCGAGGTGCAGATCGAGGACGCCCGCGGCCTGACCCGCATCAACGAGATCGCCGCCGCCTCCCCCCGCGTGGAGACCCTCGTCTACGGCCCCGCCGACTTCATGGCCAGCATCAACATGAAGACGCTCACGGTGGGGGAGCAGCCGCCCGGCTACGACGTCGGCGACGCCTACCACTACGTGCTGATGCGCATCCTCCTGGCCGCGCGCGCCCACGACCTCCAGGCCATCGACGGCCCCTACCTGAAGATCCGCGACGTCGACGGGTTCACCCGCGCCGCACGGCGCACCGCCGCCCTCGGCTTCGACGGCAAGTGGGTGCTGCACCCCGGCCAGGTGACCGCCGCCAACGAGGTCTACGCCCCCACCCAGGAGGACTACGACCACGCCGAACTGGTCCTCGACGCCTACGAGCACGCCACCACCGTGCAGCGCCGCGGCGCGGTGATGCTCGGCGACGAGATGCTCGACGAGGCCTCCCGCAAGATGGCGCTCGTCGTCGCGGCCAAGGGCCGCGCCGCCGGGATGAAGCGGACCCGCGAGTTCACCCCCGACCCGGAGTGAGCCGACGGGCGGCAGCCCGCTCAGCGCACCGGGCAGGGCGGGCGCATCCCGTCGAGGAGCAGCGTCAGCCCCATCCCCACCAGCCACACGTCCTTGGCCAGGGCGAGGCCCTGCGGGGTGGGGCGGATGCCGTCCTCCATGCGGGTGCCCGGCTCGGTGAAGTAGTGGCCCAGCAGCGAGACCCCGAACCCGGTGAGCGCCGCCCCCACCAGGGCACTGGGCACGAACGGCAGCAGCAGCGCCGCGCCCAGCCCGAGCTCGGCGTTGCTCAGCAGCTTCGCGAACCGCTCCGGCGGGACGTCCCGCACGGCCGGGAACACCCGGGAGGCCGCACCGTGCAGGTAGGCCGCGGTGTCCGGGTCGGCGCCCCGCTTGCCGAGGCCGGAGTTGAGGATGTACGCGCCCGCGGCCAGCCGGACGGGCAGGTGGGCGATACGGAAAGCCATGTGCTCCTCCACGGAACCCGACGTACCGGAAACGCGCCCCCACTACCCGTTTTCGCCGCGACCACCCGCCCCCGCCCCGGCTTCTCACCGCACTCCGCGGGTCCTCTTACCGGCCACTAACCCCCATGGGCGACGATGAGACCATGAGTTCTGCCCGTACCGTGCTCATCGCCGACGACGACCGCGCCATCCGCGAGTCCCTGGAACGGGCGCTGCAACTGGAGGGGTACCGGACCCGCACCGCAGCCGACGGCGTGGAGGCGCTCGCCGCGGTCCACGCCGACCCCGTCGACCTGCTCATCCTCGACGTGATGATGCCGGGCGTGGACGGCCTGGGCGTGTGCCAGGTGCTGCGCGCCGAGGGCGACCGCACCCCCATCCTCATGCTCACCGCGCGGGTGGAGACCCCCGACCGGGTGGCCGGGCTCGACGCCGGAGCCGACGACTACCTGCCCAAGCCCTTCGACCTCGACGAACTCCTCGCCCGCATGCGCGCCCTGCTGCGCCGGGCCGCACCCACCACCGGCGAGGGCGCCGCCGAACCGCTCATCCAGGTCGGCGACCTGCGCATCGACCCGGGGGCGCGGCGCGTCTGGCGCGCCGGACGCGAGGTGGAACTGTCCAAGACCGAGTTCGACCTGCTGGAGCTGCTGGCCCGCAACGCGGGGATCGTGCTCGACCACGCCACCATCTACGACCGGATCTGGGGCTACGACTTCGGCCCCGAGTCCAAGAACCTCGCCGTCTACATCAGCTACCTGCGGCGCAAACTGGAACCGCAGGGGACCACCCCGCTCATCCAGACGGTCCGCGGCGTCGGATACACCCTCCGGCCGAAATGAGCGCCGCCACCGCCCTGGGCGAGCGGGTGCGCGGCCTGCTGCGCGGGTTCGGCGCGACCAGCCTGGGCACCCGGTTCGCGGTGACGTTCGCGGCCGCCGCCGCCGTGCTCATCGTGCTCGTCGGGTCGCTCGCCTACAGCGCCGCCGCCAGCCTGGTCCGCGACAGCGCCCAGCAGGAGTTCAACTCCACCGTCTCCAGCGTCGCGCAGACGCTGCGCAACGCCCCGGCCGGGGACAGCCGCTTCAACGAGCTCACCCTCGTCCACTCGGACACCTTCTCGTTCCAGTTGATCGACGGCACGGGCGCCGTCATCGTCCCGCTGGGCGGCGGCCGCGTCTCGGGCACGCTCACGGTCACCGAGGCCGACCGCGCCGTCGCCGGACACTACGCCGGCGGGCTGGTGAACCTGCGGGACGACAAGGAGTCCCTCGGCGAGCCGCTGCGCGTGGCCACGGTCTCCTTCGGCCAAGGGCTGGGCGCGGTGCAGATCGTGCAGCGCCTCACCCCCACCGAGCGGCTGCTGGACACGCTGGCCGCGCAACTGGTGCTGGTCGGCGTGGTGGCGCTGGTCGGCGCGGGCGGGGCGGGCTGGCTGGGTGGCGCGCCGCATCCACCGGACGCCTGGTCAGCCTCACCGAGGCCGCCGAGTACGTCACCTCC
>NZ_KQ950180.1:797497-905313 GCF_001517975.1 Thermobifida cellulosilytica TB100 | reverse complement strand
ACCGGGCCGTGTCCGACGGCGGCAACGGCGGCCGGGACGAGGTGGGCCGCCTCGGCGTCGCGTTCAACGAGATGCTGGGCCGCCTCGCCGCCGCCAAGGAGGAGCAGCGGCGGCTGGTGCAGAACGCCTCGCACGAACTGCGCACCCCGCTGACCAGTCTGCGCACCAACGTCAGCGTGATGAAGCGGTTCGACCGGCTCTCCCCGGAGGCGCAGCGGCGGCTCGTCGACGACCTCCAGGGGGAGACCCGGGAGCTCACCGACCTGGTCAACGAGCTGGTCGGCCTGGCCACCGAGACCTACCAGGACGAGCCCGTGCAGGAGGTGGTGCTGCGCGAGGTCGCCGAGCGGGTCGCGGCGCGCGCCCGCCGCCGCACCGGCCGCGAGATCGTCGTGGACGCCGACAGCAGCGCGGTGATGGGACGGCCGGGAGCGCTGGAGCGCGCCCTGTCCAACCCGGTGGAGAACGCCGCGAAGTTCGACCCGCAGGGCACCGCCCCCATCGAGATCCACATCCGTGACGGCGTGGTGGAGGTCCGCGACCGCGGCCCCGGCATCGCGGAGGCCGAGCTGGCGCACATCTTCGAACGCTTCTACCGCTCCCCGTCCGCCCGCGGCCTGCCCGGCTCCGGCCTGGGCCTGTCCATGGTCCACGACATCGCAGCGGCCCACGGGGGGACGGTCTTCGCCTACAACCGGGAAGGCGGCGGCGCGGTCATCGGCATGCGCCTGCCGACGGTCCCGGAAGAACAACAGTGGGCGCCCCGGCCGGACCAGTGAGGCGGGGGAGTTTTCCCCAGCCTGTGGACAGTCCGGCGCGGGGGAGCCCCTCGTCCGCTTCGCCCGGAAGGCCGCCCCGGCCACCGGCCCCCAGGGCGGAACACCGAGGAAGAGGGGGCAAAGAGGGGGCGAAGAGTGGGCGAAAAGTGGGCAGCGAAGCGCCGCGAAAAAGAAGCGGGTTTCCGGGTGGTGAAGCGCTACGGGAAGCCGACAATCCCTCAGGTGTCGGAGCGACGCCCAGGGCTGCCGGGCCTTCCGGCAGGAGCAGAGGGAACAGTGACGTGCCTCCATCAGCCCTGGCCGGGCCGTGCGGTTGCGGCACCGCGTCGCCGTCTTCCATGGCCCTGGGGGCAGAGCAAGCGTCTGTTCTGTCCCTGGGACCATGATCGTCAAGGTCGTGCCGGGGGGGCGTCCGTGGCGTCCGGCGGCAGGAGGGCTTCCGGTCGGTTCCGCGGTCCAGCAGGTATCTCGGGCAGCGGGCAGGACACGAGCGGCCAGGCCGAGCTGTGGGACTGCGAGGGCGTTTCCCGACGGCTGGAAGTGCTTCCACAGGGTTTCGGGAGTGCGGGGAAACCGCCCGGGGCATTGCTGAAGTCCCAGGTCGCCGGGGGTGCTCCCCACTCGTGCGGGATGGTCCGAGAAGTGATGGTGACGGCGGATGCACACGAGGCCCCGGCAGGATTCTGTCGGGGCCTCGCTTGTGGTCCTGTGGCCTACAGGGCGTTGGTGCGTACCGCGTCCAGGAACGCGGCCCACTCTCGGCCGGGGATGACGAGGTGGCCGAGGTGGGGGTTCTGGGAGTCGCGCATTGCAGCGGCGGGTTCTTCGGGGATGGTGGCGACCTCGACGCAGTTTTGGCCGTGGGAGCTGCTCAAGGAGGACTTGTGGAAACGGAGTGGGGAAACGCTGGCTGCCTCTGCCTCTTCGCCTTCTAGGAGTTGGTCAGGTCCTCGATCAGACGGCGGGAGGTCCACTGAGAGGGCGGCTTGGACATGACGCCAGGGACGGGGTGGGCGGTCGGTGGGTTACTCGGGGTCTGGGTTGACCGGGATGGTGTAGGCCAGTTCGTAGCGGTCGGGCGGGACCACGATGTCGGCGGTCTCCACGGGGCGTTCCGCAGTGAAGTAGGTACGGCGGATGAGCATCACCACCGCGCTCCGGCCCAGTCCCAACCGGTCGGCCTCCTCAGCCGTGGCGGTCCGGGCGGTCACGATCTCGGTGGCATGGACGATGCGCTGGCCGATCACCGCCATCCGCTCCACCACGCCGCGCCCGGCGTGCGGTCCGTCCTCGGGCAGAACGATTGCGGTGCCGCGCGTCAGCTCCAAGGGCTCCCAACTTGTGGAGAGCATGACCGGTTCGTCGTTGCCGGTGAACACGTAGCGGGTGCGCATCACCTCGTCGCCGGGGGCTATCGCGAGCCGTTCGGCGGTTTCGGCCGAGGCGGTGGAGATCTCCGACTCCGAGCTCCAGCCGCCGCGAATCGCCTGCGCGGCCATGTCCGCGCGGAACGGGGAGCCGCCGCGGCTTTCGCGGTACCAGGAGCGGGTCAGGCGGCGTACCGGAGGCCGGGAACGGACGTAGGCCCCTGAACCGGTCCGGGTGACGACGTAGCCGTGGGCGACCAGGTGCGCGATCGCGTCCGCGGCCACGCGCGGCCCCACCCCGAACTCCTCGCTCAGGCGCTGGCGCGACGGAAGGCGGTCACCGGGCCGGTAGACGCCCGTAACAATGCGTTTTTGCAGCTCATCAGCGATTCGCTGATAGGTCGGGCGGCTCAGGGGACTCCGGCGGTAGTGGGCTTTTTCCGGCGGCTTCTTCGAAACAGCTTGACAACTTGCACGTGCCGAAACAAGCTGAACGTACAGATTCTAGACCTGTACGTTCAGCTTTCTGGTTGGGAGGACATGGACCGGACACTCATGGTGACGGCCACCGCGACCGCTTCGCGTGCGGTGCGTGCGGTTGTCCGTGACGTCCTCGCCGGTCACCCGGACAGCGAGGACGTAATGCTGGTGGCGTCCGAGCTGACCGTGTCCGCGTACCGCTCCGCCACCGGTCTGATCACCGTTACGCACACCGGGTCGGACCCGGTGTGCGTAACGGTCACCGACCAAGGCGGCACCAAGCCCAGACAGCGCCGGGCCGAGACCGACACACCCGACCCGCTCGGCTCCGTCCGACATGCGACCGGCGACTGCACCACCTGGGCCGTACTCGCCCCGACCTCCGCTCCCCTACGGCCCGCTCGACCGCACCACTGAGACCAAAGGATCGCCTCGTGCACCTGCTCACTCTGTTCACCGTGCTGCTGCTGGCGGCCTTCCGGCCCCCGACCTCGCCTCGCCCATCCCGCCGGCCGGTGGTGCACCGGCCGCGACACGCCGCACCGCCGCCTCGGCAGGCGCGGGCCATCCCGCCGCGCATCCCGAACTACACCGAGTTCGCCGCCTGCGCCCGCCGCCACTCGGCCCTGTGGGAGGTCACCCACACCCACGGGTCGCCCTGCCCCTACACCGCGCGCAACCGGGTCACCGGAAGCACGGTGGCCGCCGACGACGTGGACCTGCTCGACCACATCCTGGCCACCTACGAACACCCCCATCCCGTGCGCGGCTACTACGGCCAGCACTTCCTCCCCCACGGCCACGGTTACGGGAACAGCCGAAACAGCAGCCGTCACGCCGGCCACGACACCGCAGCCCGCCCCGCAGCGCCGCAGCCGCACCCGCGAGGAGACCTTCTGGAGGGCGGCCGTTCGGCGGGACAGCGCACCGACAGCGCGCAGGAGCGGTGGAACGGGAGCGGGTGGTGATGGCCGACTACACCCTCACTGCTGACCAGATTGCTCTGCTGGCCGACGGGCGCGCCTACGTGGAGGAGCATCCCCGCGGCCTGGCGGTGGTGCTGGGAGCAGACCGGCTCATCCTGCCCGTAGGCGACGTGTCCACGACGGTCACCGCCCTGGCCAACCTGGACAGCCTGCTGGGCGCGGCCCTGTCGGCGGTGGCCCTGTACCGGCGCACCCGCCCCTGGCAGCCCACGCCGCCAGACCGGGCCGGGGAGGCGGGATGAGCACTGTGTTCACCACCCTGCCCGGCCACCCGCACAGTGTGGGAGCGGCGCGGCATTTCGTGACAGCCTGCCTGCGCGCCTGCCCGGTGGGGGTGCCCAACGAGATCACCGAGGCGGTGGAGCTGGTCGTCTCTGAGCTGGCCACCAACGCCCTACGCCACACCCGCACCAGGGCTTCCGGGGGCACCTTCAGCGTGCGCGTGGAGACCACCCCGTGCCGGGTGCGGGGCAAGGTGCACAGCGGAGCCCTCCTGCACCGGCACGACACCCCGCACGTGTTCCAGGCCGACCTTGGCGGGCTGGCCGAGGGCGGGCGCGGCCTGGCCCTGGTCGACCAGCTCACCACCCGCTGGGGCAGCCTGCCCCACGCCCACGGCGTCTACTTCCTCCTCCGCTGGCCCACCCCAAGAACCTGACCGAACCCGCCCGGGCAGGCCGCACACGCCCGGACCGCATCCCGCACGACCCAGCCCCGCTGCGGTCGGCCCACGCCCGCAGCAGTCAGCCCCGCAAGCGTGGCCGGGGCCGTCTCCTTCCCCGGCCCCGGCCACCCCGATTCGACGTCGAAAAGGTTCTGTGTTCCATGCCTGATGACGACTTCGTGACCCTGTATGCCGGCCCTCTGGACGGGCTCACCGTCACCCGCACCCACCTGGACACCCTCGCCCAGCACCACGGCGATGAGCGCTTCCTGCTCCTCACCCACTGCGGAGCCTCCGGCCTCTACCAGCAGCAGACCGCAGACCGCTGGATCTACGCCGCCCCCGGACTACTCGGCCACAACGACAACCCGAAGGGCGATGCCGGGGAGGAGGCCCCGTGAGCGGCCGGTCCGAACAGGCGCGCATCTACCGCATCAGCGAAAACCGGGTCTGGCGCGGAAAGACCGAACTGTCCCCCGCCCAGATCCACGCCCTGGCCCAGACCCTGGCCGCCATCACCCGCACCCGCGAAGAAGACGCCCTGCGCAAGGTCTACCCGGTCGGTGCCCGGGTGCGGTTCGGGGGCAACCTGCACACCGTGACCGGCTACACCGACTCCCCTGGCCTGCCGCCCATGCTCAAACTCTCCAGCAACACCATCGCCCACCCCACCCACGTCACCCACACCTGAACACAGACAACCGCACGGGCGAGAACAGACCACGGAAACCACCCCCGCGTGCGCGGGGAGCACCCTTGGCGACCTGGGACTTTACCAGCGGCCCGGGCGGTTTTCCTTCACTCGGGAAAACCTGGGCAAGCACCCCAGCCGTCGGTAACGCCCCCGCAGTCCCACAGGCTGCTCGTGTCCTGCCCGCTGGACCGCGGAACCGGCTGGAAGCCCTCCTGTCGCCGGACGCCACGGACGACCACCGGCACGGCCTTGACGATCATGGCCCCAGGGACAGAACAGATGCTTGTTATGCCCCCAGGGCCATGGAAGACGGTGAAACGGTGCCGCAACCTCGCGGCCCGGCCCAGGCTGGTGGGGGCACTTCACTGTTCCCTCTGCTTCGGCCGCGAGGCGCGGCCGAAACAGACTGGAGGCTTCCTCGCCCACATCAGCCACCCCGGCCGGGGCCTGTCAGCGCATCCAGGACTCAACCGAGCAACCCGAATAACAGTGCTCTTCCGCACAATTGGTCTAAGGTGGCTGCACGGGCGAACCCTGCCCGCAAGGGTGGTCACGTCAAGATAACGCGCCGAGAAGCCGCAGGTCAGTTTCTGTGCTCCCCACGCACGTGGGGATGGTCCGAGCGATCACTTCAACCGCGTCGACCAGTCCGGGTGCTCCCCACGCACGTGGGGATGGTCCGTGGGTTCGCAACGTCCACCACATTCCGCGTGGGTGCTCCCCACGCACGTGGGGATGGTCCGTCCGTCCAGTCGGTGATGGAGTCGACGCGGAAGTGCTCCCCACGCACGTGGGGATGGTCCGCGGCCCCCGTCCACCACTGGACGGGGGCCGCTGTGCTCCCCACGCACGTGGGGATGGTCCGGGATCGAAGACGGAGTGAGCTGAGCATGACGCGTGCTCCCCACGCACGTGGGGATGGTCCATCGGTCGCGCTGCGCGTGCTCATGGCGGGGGCGTGCTCCCCACGCACGTGGGGATGGTCCGTACCGGCAGCAGGTGCGCGCCCAGTACCGCGTCGTGCTCCCCACGCACGTGGGGATGGTCCGGGACGCAGTCAGGGGGGCGATTCGGACGTCCGGTGCTCCCCACGCACGTGGGGATGGTCCGACCTGGAGCCCGGCGGGGCTGACCACCGTAGCGTGCTCCCCACGCACGTGGGGATGGTCCGTCGCCGTCCACCGCCAACTTCACGGTCGCGGTGTGCTCCCCACGCACGTGGGGATGGTCCGGACTCGCTGGGCGGTGCGGCGGGTGCGCCGATGTGCTCCCCACGCACGTGGGGATGGTCCGCCCAGGCCCGCGTCGACGAACTCGGCGCCGAGGTGCTCCCCACGCACGTGGGGATGGTCCGAGTTGGCTGGCGCGATGAGGAGGCCGCTCACGGTGCTCCCCACGCACGTGGGGATGGTCCGTGAGTACATTCCCGCTCGCCGAGATCGCCGCCGTGCTCCCCACGCACGTGGGGATGGTCCGGCAGCGGCGACCTCGAATCGGTTCGGCCGGTGGTGCTCCCCACGCACGTGGGGATGGTCCGAGGTGGGTGGCCGCCGCACCGGTGGCGGCCACGTGCTCCCCACGCACGTGGGGATGGTCCGCAGCCCGCCCCCGCCCCGGAGCCCGTGTGCTCCCCACGCACGTGGGGATGGTCCGCGGGTCGGACAGAGCGGAGCCCCCGTCACCGAGTGCTCCCCACGCACGTGGGGATGGTCCGGCGGTTGGGGTCATGAATTCCGAATGGTTGCGGTGCTCCCCACGCACGTGGGGATGGTCCGCCGCGCCCGGCCTGGAACCGGTCTGGTGTCAGTGCTCCCCACGCACGTGGGGATGGTCCGGTTTTGGATCCGCCGGAAACTCGCCCTCCCTGGTGCTCCCCACGCACGTGGGGATGGTCCGGCTTATCCCCTTTTCGCAGGTTGCAGGACGGGGTGCTCCCCACGCACGTGGGGATGGTCCGAGGAACGCGACGTCCTCGGCCAGGCCGAGGGTGTGCTCCCCACGCACGTGGGGATGGTCCGCCGCCGCCCTCACCGATGAGGAGCGCACAGCCGTGCTCCCCACGCACGTGGGGATGGTCCGCTCACGCGAGGTGTCGTCGACGTACTTCGCGAGTGCTCCCCACGCACGTGGGGATGGTCCGCTCACGCGAGGTGTCGTCGACGTACTTCGCGAGTGCTCCCCACGCACGTGGGGATGGTCCGTCCGGCCCGCCGGCGTCGTTCAACTTGACCGTGTGCTCCCCACGCACGTGGGGATGGTCCGGGCTGCTCCCACCCGGAATGGGAGCAGCCCCCGTGCTCCCCACGCACGTGGGGATGGTCCGCCGGACTCGAGGTCGCTGCCGACCGTGGTCTCGTGCTCCCCACGCACGTGGGGATGGTCCGGACGACCACGTTTTGGACGCGGCGATGCCGACGTGCTCCCCACGCACGTGGGGATGGTCCGTGCCGCGGTCGACGGCTTGGTTGCGGATGTGGGTGCTCCCCACGCACGTGGGGATGGTCCGTACACGGCCAGCGGCACCGACCAGCATTTGCAGTGCTCCCCACGCACGTGGGGATGGTCCGCGATCACCTCGCGGACGTAGGCGACTTCCTCAACCACGGGTGCAACCATGGGATCGTTTAAACGTTTCGTCCCGGTGGCAGGCTTCGCCGCCATACGGTGGGAATCGACAACTAGCCCTCGGTGGCATCCTGTGAACAGGTCGGACGCCCCCTGGTTTTCAGCGACACGCCGGGGTCTGGTGCACTACCGGAGGTTCGCTGAAAAAGCCGCCGGAACCGGCCCCCGGGGTGGGGCGTGGCCAGCGACTTTACTCTCGGGTCCTCATCGCCCCTACGAGGGGCAGCAACTCGGCAGCAGCGTCTACAACGCCGACAACCCCAAGTCCTCATCGCCCCTACGAGGGGCAGCAACGTCGCCGACACCCACACCACCGGCCCCTCTGGGCCGGTCCTCATCGCCCCTACGAGGGGCAGCAACTAGGTGCCCTCCCGGTTGCAGTCGACGACGGTCAGGGTCCTCATCGCCCCTACGAGGGGCAGCAACTACCAGGCGCGCATCGCCGGGTTCTCCCCGCGGGGTCCTCATCGCCCCTACGAGGGGCAGCAACTCGTTGGTGACGGCGGGGTAGGCGTACATCTGCTCGTCCTCATCGCCCCTACGAGGGGCAGCAACTGCAGAATGGTCATGCGATACCTCTCCTGTGTTGGTCCTCATCGCCCCTACGAGGGGCAGCAACGTGGGTGTCCAGGTGGCGACCCGGGCGTCTCGCATCAGGTCCTCATCGCCCCTACGAGGGGCAGCAACGCGATGTCGAGGCCGGCCCGTTTGTACAGGGCCATGTCCTCATCGCCCCTACGAGGGGCAGCAACCTGGTGCTGCGCATGCCCCACCGCCAGTTGGGGACGTCCTCATCGCCCCTACGAGGGGCAGCAACCGGACGTGCCCGGCGACGGGGGCGATGCCGATGGGCGTCCTCATCGCCCCTACGAGGGGCAGCAACGTAGTGACGAGGGCGGTTGTCCGCCGCTCTGAGGAGGTCCTCATCGCCCCTACGAGGGGCGGCAACCACGCGGTGCGTACTCCCCGAGGGGCTACCGGGCGACAGGCCGTCCCCGGAAGCCCGGCCCCGGCGCCGGGGCCGGGTGGGCCGACGGCGCCGGGGCCGGGGTCAGCGGGGGTCGATCTGTTCTTCCAGTTCGTCCACGGCGATCAGGTCGCGGCGGATGCGGCCGGTCCGGTAGGAGACGCGGCCGGCGATGTGCGAGGCGACGGGGACGGTGAGGATCTGGAACAGCAGCACCAGCACCAGCATGCCCATGTGCGTGTCGGGGAACAGCCGCAGTCCCAGCCCGGCGAGGATCAGCACCAGGCCCATGATCTGCGGCTTGGCTGCGGTGTGCATCCGCGACAGCAGGTCGGGGAAGCGCACCAGGCCCACCCCGGCCGCGAAGGACAGCAGGGCTCCCAGCAGCAGGAGGACCACCGAGATCCAGTCCAGTACCTGTACGGTCGTCACGGCTCGATCCTCTCCGCCTGCTCGGCCTCCCGGTGCCGTTTGGCGACGAACCGGGAGACGCTGACCGAACTCACGAACCCCAGCAGCGCCAGCACCAGCATGATCGGCAGCACCGTCGGGTCGCGGTGGAAGGCCGCGAACGCGCCGATGCCCGCGATCGCCGAGGCGAGCAGCACGTCCACGGAGAGCGCCCGGTCCAGGATGGTCGGCCCCAGCATGAGCCGGACCATGCTGAGCAGCGAGGCCGCCCCCAGCAGCACGCCGATCACGATCCACAGGTAGATCACGTCTGGCCTCCCGTCTCGAGCCGCTCGATCTCCGCGCGGGTGCCGAAGGCCCGCACCACCCGCTCCTCCAGGGCGAACACGCTGCGCCGCGCCTCCTCGATGCCGTCGACGTCGGTGCCCAGCATGTGCACGAACAGGGTGAACGTGCCGGAGCGGACCTCCACGATCACGCTGCCGGGGATGACCGACACGCACACCGCGGTGATCGTGAGCAGCAGGTCCGACCGGGTGCGCAGCGGGATGGCGAGGACGGAGCTGCGCGGCGGGCGCCGGGCGAAGCTCTGCGCGACCACCCGGGCGCTGGCCACCACCAGGTCCACGACGAAGTGCCCGAGGAACACCGCCAGGCCTATCGGGTGCAGCCGCACCCCCCAGGTCACCGGCGGCAGCGGGAACACCAGCATGGTCGCCAGGCCCACCAGGAGCCCGCCCAGCACGGTGGTCGGCGAGAGGCTGCCGAACAGCATCGTCCACACCACGGTGAGCAGGAGCAGCGTGGGCAGGTTGACGATCCGCTGTCCGATGCGGACGTTGGACCAGGAACGCTCGGGCGCGACAGGATTGCTCACCGGGCACCTCCTCCGACGACGGCCTCCAGGTAGGGGGTGCGGGCCAGCAGCTCCACCGCGGTGTCCTCGCTGTAGCCGACGAGCGGTCCCGCGAACACCGTGAATGCCACGCCCAGCAGCACCAGCGCCACTGTCGCGCCCAGCATCATCGGGGGGAACACGTCGGAGGTCATCACGGCCTTGCCGCCGATCCCGGTGGGCGCGCGGCCCACCGCCATCGGCGCGCTCTCCGGGCCGGACGACTCGTCCTCGGAGCTTTCCAGCAGGGTGCCCAGCGCCACCGGGCGGCCCTCCTCGGGGGCCCGCCAGAAAGCGTAGTTCCACAGCCGCACCATGGAGAACAGCGTCAGCAGGCTGGTCACCACCGACCCGGCCACCAGCAGGTACGCCAGCGGCGAGCCGTCCTGGACGCCCGCCTGGATCAGGCCGAGCTTGCCGAGGAAGCCCGACAGCGGCGGGATGCCCGCCAGGTTCATCGCGGGGATGAAGAACAGCACGCCCAGCACGGGCGACAGCTTCGCCAGGCCGCTCAGGTCGTGCAGGGACGTGCTGCCGCTGCGCCGCTCCACCAGGCCCGCGACGAGGAACAGGGTGGTCTGCACGGTGATGTGGTGGGCCACGTAGAACACCGCGCCGGACATGCCGTGCACGCTGGCCAGCCCGATCCCGAACACCATGTAGCCGATGTGGCTGACCAGGGTGAACGAGAGCATGCGCTTGATGTCGGTCTGGGCCATCGCGCCGAAGATGCCGATGACCATGGTGGCCAGCGCCGTCCACAGCAGCAGCACGTCCACCGCCTCGTTGCGGGGGAACAGCAGCGTCTGCGCGCGGATCATCGCGTACACGCCGACCTTGGTGAGCAGGCCCGCGAAGACGGCGGTGACCGGGGCGGGCGCGGTGGGGTAGGAGTCGGGCAGCCACGCCGACAGCGGGAACACCGCGGCCTTGATCGCGAAGGCCAGCAGCAGCATCACCTGGAGGACGAGCTGGAGCTGCACCGGCAGGTCCGCCAGGCGCTCCGCCAGGTGCGCCATGTTGACGGTGCCGGCGGCCGCGTAGATCAGGCCGATCGCGATCAGGAAGATCACCGACGACAGCAGCGACACCACCACGTAGGTGGAGCCCGCGCGGATGCGCGCGACCGTGCCGCCCTGGGTCATCAGCACGTAGCTGGAGGTCAGCAGGATCTCGAAGCCCACGTACAGGTTGAACAGGTCCCCGGTGAGGAAGGCGTTGGACACGCCCGCCACCAGGATGAGGAACGTGGGGTAGAAGATCGCCAGCGGCGTGGCCTCCTCCTGGTCGGCGATTCCCTGGCCGATCGAGTACACGAGCACGCCCAGCGTGATCGCCGAGGAGACCGTCACCATCAGCGCCGACAGCCGGTCGGCGACCAGGGTGATGCCGATCGGGAAGTCCCAGCCGCCCACCTGCACGACCTGCGGTCCGTGGGCGGCCACCCCGAACAGCAGGGCCACGCCGGTGGCCAGCACCAGGGCCAGGGCCACCACGCTGATCAACTGGTTGAGCAGCGGGGAGCGGACCCCGATCGCGAACTTCAGGCCGGCTGCGAACAGCGGGACCACCACCGGCAGCGGCACCAGGTAGGGAAGGAGGTCCGCCATCTAGTCCACCCCCTGCATGTCGCTGTCCTCGGCTCGGGCCAGGCGTTCCCGTTCGGCGCGGATGCTGGCGCGCAACTGCTGCTTCTGGGCGCGGATGCGCTGCCGCAGCTCCCGCCGCAGCCGCCGTTCCTTCTCCTTGTCGGCGCGCAGGTGCTCGGCGAGCTCGCTGCGGGCCCGCAGCATCCGGCGGCGCGCCTCCTCGACGGTGCTCTGCACGTCCGCGGCCTGGGAGTGCAGCAGGCGCCTGCGCGTCTCGTCGTCGGAGGCGGCCTCCAGGCGTTCCTCCAGGTCGCGGCGGGCCTGGGCGATCTGCTCGCGGATCACGGCGCGTTCGGCCTCCTCCAACTGGTCCTGGGCGTCGATCTGCGCCTCCAGTTCCGACCGCTGCGCCCGGATCGCCTGGCGCAGCGCCCGCCGCTGGGCGCGGATGTACTGGCGCATCCGGCGCCGCTCGCCGCCGGTGGCGATCCTGCGGTCCTCGGCGTCGTCCTGGACCTCGTCGTGGCCCTGGAGCTGCCAACTGCGGTAGGCCATGGCCAGCAGGAACGCGGTGACGCCCAGGGTGATGACGATCGCGGTGAGGATCATCGCCTGGGGCAGCGGGTCGGACATCTCGCCGACGGGGGTGAGGCCGAGCAGCGGCGGGCCGCCCGGGGTGCCGCTGGTGGACAGGATCATCAGGTTGACCCCGTTGCCGAGCAGGATCACCCCCAGCAGGATGCGGGTGAGGCTCCGCTCCAGCAGGAGGGTCACCCCGGCGGCCACCAGGACCCCGACCACGACGATGAGCAGGATCGTGGGGGTGTCGTTCACGCGGTCACCTCCTCGCTCTCGCGCCGGGGGGCCTGGCCGGTCCGGCTGTCCTTCTCCGCCTGCTCGTCGATTCCGGCGCCGAGGCTGTACAGGATGTCCTGGATGAGGCCGATCACCAGCACGTAGACGCCCGTGTCGAAGGCCAGCGCCGAGGTGAGGTGCAGCGGTTCCAGGAAGGGCAGGTGCAGGTCGAAGGCTCCTCCGGCGAGGATCTCGGAGCCGAAGACCGCCCCGGCCAGCGCGGTTCCGGTGGTGAGGGCCAGCCCCAGGCCGATCAGCAGGCCGGGGGGCAGCCGCAGCGCCAGGTACAGCTCGTGGCGGCCGCCCGCCAGGTAGCGCACCATCAGGCCGAGTCCGGCCACGATGCCGCCCGCGAAGCCGCCGCCGACCTGGGTGTGGCCGGTGAGCAGCAGGAAGACCGAGACCACGATGCTGACCGGGAACAGCAGCCGGGCCACCACCTCGAAGATCACCGAGCGGCGCTCCTGGGCCAGCGACAGCACTCCGGGCAGCCACAGCGGCTTGATCTCGAGGCGCAGGGTGAGGACGTCGCCCGCGTGGAGCAGCGGGAGGGGACGCCACTCGGTCTCCTGCTGGGCCAGCGGCGTCGGCAGCGGCACCGCGATCTGGGAGTTCTCCACCCGGGTGTGGGGCAGGCGGGCGCGTCGGCGCACGAACAGCAGGCTCGCCACGCCCGCGGCGACCGCCGCCAGCACCGAGATCTCCCCCATGGTGTCCCAGGCGCGCACGTCCACCAGCAGCACGCTGACGATGTTGTGGCCGCCCGCCTCTTCGGCCGCGGCGGGGAAGTCGCCGGAGATCGTCTCGGCCTGCCGCCCGGCCAGGGTGAGGTAGGCCAGGACGGCGACGAGGACTCCGGTGGCCGCGCCGATGCCGAGGTTGATCAGGCGGCGGCTGCGCAGCACCGGGGTGGAGAAGCGGGCGGGCAGGCGGCGCAGCACCAGCACGAACACCACCAGGCTGACGGTCTCCACCAGGAACTGGGTGAGCGCCAGGTCGGGTGCGCCGTACAGCACGAACAGGGTGGCGGTGCCGTAGCCGGTCATGCCCACCAGCACCACCGCGAACAGGCGGCTGCGCACCACGAGCGCGCCCAGTGCGGCCAGCACGACGATGGTGGCCGGGATGAGTTGGGCGGGGGAGTCGAGCCAGCGCACCGGCGGCGCGTCCAGGGTCCACAGTCGTCCCCACACGGTGGGGACGGTGCTGACCACGAGCAGCGACACCAGGATCGTGCCGAGGTAGAGCGGCAGCGAACCGCGCTGGGTGAGGCCGGTGACCTGGGTGGCGAAGCTGGAGACGGAGTAGACGATGCGCCGGTAGATGCGGCCGGAGTCGGGCAGGGCGAACCGGGCGCCCAGCCACGCCACCCGCTTGCGCCACCGGAACAGGAGCAGACCGCCCGCCACGCACACCGCCGACAGCAGCAGCGGCAGGGAGAAGCCGTGCCACAGCGCCAGGTGGGCCGGGGGGTGTCCGGCGTTGCCGGGCACGGTGTCGGCGTAGGCGGCCAGCACCGGGTCGGCGAGTCCGGCGGCCAGGCCGCCCGCCAGGCCCAAAGCCGCCAGCACCACCGCGGGCGCGACGAACAGCGGGCCGGGGGCGTGCACCGGGGTGGGGGAGAGGTCGGGCTTGTCGAGGAAGGCGCCCCACAGGAACCGCAGGCTGTAGCCGACGGTGAAGACGGAGCCGACGACCACCCCGGCCAGGCAGAGCGCGGTGACGAGGCCGCCCGCGTGCTGGAACGCCTCGAACACCGACTCCTTGGCGACGAATCCGGCCAGCGGCGGCAGGCCCGCCATGGACGCCAGCGCCGCCACCGACGTCCAGAACACGACGGGCATCCGGGTGCGCAGGCCGGACAGTTCGCGCAGGTCCCGGGTGCCGGTGCTGTGGTCGATGATCCCCACCACGAGGAACAGGGGGGCTTTGAACAGCGCGTGCGCGCACAGCATGGCCAGTCCGGCCAGGGCGGCGTCGCGGGTGCCCACGCCGAAGACCGCGGTGAGGAAGCCCAGTTGGCTGACCGTTCCGTAGGCCAGCAGCAGTTTCAGGTCGTGCTGGCGCAGCGCTTTCCACCCGGCGGCGACCATCGTGGCCGTGCCGAGGAGGAGTGCCGTGTACCGCCACACCGCCACGTCCCCGAAGGCGGGGGTGAACCGGGCGATCAGGTACACGCCGGCCTTGACCATGGCCGCGGCGTGCAGGTAGGCGCTGACCGGGGTGGGCGCCTGCATGGCCGCGGGCAGCCACAGGCTGAACGGCAGGATCGCGGACTTGGCGAGCGCGCCCACGAGGACCAGTACGAGCGCGACCGACACGGCCGTGCCGCGCGGCGGGTCGGCCAGCAGTTCGGAGAGCAGGTAGGTGTCCGCGGCCTCGCCCAGCATGATCAGGCCGACCAGCATCGCCAGGCCGCCCAGGGTGGTCACGTTGATCGCCATCGCGGCGGCGCGCCGGCTGTCGCGCCGTTCGGTGTAGTGGCCGATCAGCAGGTAGGAGAAGACCGTCGTCAGCTCCCAGTACAGGTAGAGCTGGATCAGGTCGTCGGCCAGCACCAGGCCCAGCATCGCGCCCGCGAATCCGGTGAGGACCCCGGCGAAGCGGCCCAGTCCCGGCTCGTCGTCGTCGAAGTAGCGGGCGCAGTAGACCAGGACCAGAGTGCCGATCCCCGCGGCGATGAGCGCCATGACCAGTCCCAGCGGGTCCATGCGGAAGGCCAGGGCCAGGCGGTACTCGGGCGCCCAGGGGACGAGGAGCTGTAGCGGTTGGCCCGCGATCACTCCCGGCGTGCGGGCCAGCGTCCAGACGGTGGTGACCGCCGGGACCAGGGCGAGGGCAAGGAAGGCGTTACGCCCCCACCACCGGACCAGTACCGGTGCCAGCACCGCGGCGGCGAAGTGCGCGATCAGCAGCCATATCAATATGCGCCCCCCTCACAGTGGTCGGGTCGGTTTGTCACTCGTCTTATGTACCTTGGTTATTTAGTGTCTATGCTAACTAAAGCTGAAGAGTGGCCGTCGAGTGAGGTGGTCAGAGCGGTGGAGCGCAGCGACGCCGAGTTCGCGGAGTTTTCGCACGCCTGGGGCGAACTGATCAGGGCGGTCGCCCGTGCCCGGGGGCGCGGCGCCAGTTTCAGCGGCGTGGAGCACGGCCTCACCCTGGCCCAGGCCGTGCTGCTGGAGAGCGCTCTGGCCGCGGAGCACCCCACGGTGGGTGAGATTGCGCACGCGGCCGACATCTCCTCTCCGGCGGCCACCCGCATGCTCCAGCAGTTGGAGCGGAAAGGGCTGGTGTGCCGCCGCCGTTCGGAGGTGGACGAGCGCGCCACGCTCGTCAGCGTCACCGAGGAGGGCAGGCGCGCGCTGGAGACGCACCAGGCCCACGTCCACGAGCGGCTGCGCACCCTCTTCCAGCAGGTGGAGCCGCGGCTGCGTCCGGTGCTGGTCGAACTGCTGTACACCATGCGCGACTTCGTCGGGAGGCTGTGAACCGCGCACTGCCCGTACCCGCGTCTTCGCTGGTCCGCGGTGCGGTCGGGACCCCGGGGGCGGAGGTGCCGCCTGGGTTGCCAGGGCAAGTACCCTCCTTTTGTCCCCCCTTTCCGGATTGATGGGTTCAGTCCCGTCCGACACGGGGGCGGTCGTGGGAAACGTCGCGCATCGACTGTGGTAACCGCGGGCACCCTCCAACGGAAGTGTCGCCCGTCGTGCGCCGAGTTCAGGCAGGGGGCTGGTACATGACGGGGGCCATCATCGCCGCGGTCCTGGGGGCGGTCGCCTTTGCGGCCGGGGCAGCGGTGCAGGAGCGGGGCATCCTGCTGAGCGCTCCGCCCCGGGAGTGCGGCCAGGTGCGGCTCCTGCGCTACCTGGTCCGCAGCCCCGTGTGGCTGGCGGGCACCGCGCTCAGCGGCGCCGCGCTGGCCGCCCACTGCTGGGCGCTGACCCAGGCGCCGCTCACGGTCGTCCAGCCCATCGGGGTGAGCGGCCTGCTCTGCGCGGTGGTGGTCTCGGCGGTGCTGCACCGGCGGCGGCTCACCCGGACGGAGGTCGCGGGCTGTCTCGCGGTCACCTTCGGCCTCATCGTCCTGGTGGCGATGCTGTCCGGGCACGCCGGACCGGTGGAGCCGCGCCCGCAGGCCGAGTGGATCCTGGCCGCGGCCACGGGCGCCGTCATCGTCATCGGAGTGGTGGTCTCCCGTTTCCTCCCCGGCGCGCTGCGCGCCTGGACGCTCGCGCTGGTGGGCGGGGTCAGCTTCGCGACGCTGTCCGCCCTGGTCAAGGTCATCGGGCTGGCCGTGCTCGACGACCCGGTGGCGGTGTTCCAGCCGCTCACCCCGGTCGCGCTGGCCATCGGGGCGTGCGGCGCGCTGCTGGTGCAGAACGCCTACCGCACCGAGCACTTCGCCCTGGCCTACGCCACCCTGCTCATCAGCGACCCCCTCATGGCGGTGCTCATCGGCACGCTCCTGCTGGACGAGTCGCTGCCCACGCAGGCGCTCCCCGTCGCCGTGATGACGCTGAGCACCCTGGTCATCGTGTGGGGCACCGTGACGCTGGCCCGCACCTCCGCGGCCCGGGAGAAGACGGCGGCGCAGGCCGCGTCCGGCCCCGCGGGCGGCACCCCGCGGCCCGCCGCGGAGCCGGACGGTGCGGAGCCGGACGACACGGGCCGCGCGGACGAACGGCCGGGGAGCACTCCCCGGCCGTCGGAGCGGACCCCCGAGGGGCGGTCAGTTCCCGAGGGACTGGGCGGCCAGGGTGACCTGGGTCTCGGCGGACCGGCCGTCACGCTCGTAGGCGATGGTGACAGTGTCTCCGGGACGGTGTGAGCGGATCTCGGCGATGAGCACGTCGGGATCGGTCACCAGGCGGTCGCCGACCCGGACGATGACGTCGCCGCTGCGCAGCCCGGCCTTGTCGGCCGCGCCGCCCTGGTTCACCTCCACCAGTTTCGCGCCGGGGCCGTCGTCGGCCACGGTGACGGACGCCTCGATCGCCGCGTAGGTGGCCTCACCGGTGGTGGTCAGCTCGTCGATGATGGGCTTGGCCTGGTTCACCGGGATGGCGAAGCCGAGCCCGATGGACCCGGACTGCGCCGTGAAGCTGTTGCTCGTCGTCGCGATCGCCGTGTTGATCCCGATGACCTCGCCGTTCATGTTCATCAGCGGGCCGCCGGAGTTGCCCGGGTTGATCGGCGCGTCGGTCTGGATCGCGTCGATGACCGTGGACGTGGCGGTCCGCGGCTGCTCGTCCTGGTCGGGCGGCGCGAACGGGTCGTTGGGCTGCTGGCCGCTGATCCCCGTGTTGACCGGCCGCTCCAGGGCGCTGACCACCCCGGAGGTGACGGTGCCGGACAGGCCCAGCGGCGAGCCGATGGCCACCACCTCGTCGCCGACCTTCACGTGGTCGGAGTCGCCGAGGGACGCCGGGGTGAGCCCGGAGACGCCCTCGGCCTGGATCACCGCCAGGTCGGACACCGGGTCGGTGCCCACGATCTCCGCGGGGGCCTGGGAGTTGTCGTGGAACAGCACGACCAGCTCCTGGGAGTTGCCCACGACGTGGTTGTTGGTGACGATCAGGCCGTCCTCGCTGATGATGAACCCGCTGCCGCCGCCCTCGTCGGTGGAGATGGACACCACGCTCGGCAGGGCCTTGTCCGCGACCCTGGTGACGTCGCCCGAGGCCGCCGGGGCGGCGGAGGCGTCCGGGGACCGGTCGTCGAGGAGGTAGGCGGTCGCGACGGACGCCGCCGGACCGACCACCAGGCTGGTGAGCAGCGCGGTGGCGGCGGCGACCAGCACGACCCGGCCGCGCCGCCGCGGTTCCCCCGCGGGCGGGACGGCCCCGGGCACGGGGGTGGACCCGTGCGGCGGCTGCGGCGGGGGGAATCCCCCGCCGTACGCCGGGAACGCGCCGGTCTGGGACGGCGGCGGGAAGCCCCCGGTGGGCTGGGCCGGGCGGGCGGCGGCCCGTTCGAACCACGCGGGCTGGCGGACCCACGCCCCGGTGGGGGGTGCGGGCTGTCCCGGGTACTGCGGCCGGGCGCCGTGGAAGGGCTGCCCGGGAGCGCCCTGGTGGGTGCCGGGGCCCGGCGGGAAGAAAGCCTGCGGGTGCGGTGCGGGCTGCTGCGGCGCCTCGGCGCTCTCTGCCCCGGGCGTCTCCTGGGACGCGGACTCGCTTCCGGGAGCGGCAGGGGCCGGGGACGGCGCGTCGTGCGGGACGGACTCGGGTGCGGACTCGACCTCGCTGCGGGCTGCGGGGCCGGTCGTCGCCTCCCCCCGGGCGTCCACGGTGTTCTCCCGGTCGGTGGCGTCGGCCGACGTGCCCTCGTGGCGCTCTGGTTCTTCCATGGAAGAACCGCTACCGCGGTCGATCGCGCTCATTCGAGTTTCCTTCCGGACATCTGTTGCTGTGTCTCCAGAATCGGCGTCCAGGGTTAGAACACGGTGAGACAGCGGAAAAGCCCGGTTTCGAGCGGTCCGCGGTGGTACGGGCGCTGCTGTCCCGCCCGCTCCGGCGGCCCCTCCGGGCCGCCGCGCTCCGTGCTCCCGGCGGGTCCGGCCCTGGTCAGTCGCCGGTCTGCGCGGGCAGGGACTCGTCGGCTCCCCAGGCGCTCCACGACCCCGGGTAGAGCCGGGCGCCGTCGAAACCGGCGTGTTCCAGCGCCAGCAGGTCGTGGCAGGCGGTCACCCCGGAGCCGCAGTAGACGGTGATGCTGGCGGCGGTGTCCGCGCCGAGCGCGCGGAACCGGGCCCGCAGCGCCTCGGGTGCGGCGAGGCGGCCCTGTGCGTCGAGGTTGTCCTGCCAGGCGGCGCTGCGCGCACCCGGGATGTGGCCGGGGCGCGGGTCGACCGGGGCGGGCGCCTCCCCGGTGAACCGGCCGGGGGTGCGGGCGTCCAACAGCAGCCGGTCCGGGTCGCCGAGCTGCGCGCGGACCGTCGCGGTGTCCACGATGCGGTCGGCGGGCCACGGCACGGGGGTGCGCGGCCGCGGGCTGGGACGCACCTCGCCCGGTTCGAGCGGTCCCGGCCACGCCTGGATGCCGCCGTCCAGCAGCGCCGCCGGGGAGCCCAGGACGCGCAGCATCCACACCAGGCGCGCCGCGGTGGAGCCGCCCGTGTCGTCGTAGGCCACGACCGCCGTGTCGTCGCCGATGCCCAGCCGCGACAGTGCGGCGGCGAAGTCGGCGGGGTCGGGCAGCGGGTGCCGTCCGCCCGCGGGGTCGGCCGGGGCGGCCAGGTCGGAGTCGACGTCCACGAACACCGCTCCGGGCAGGTGCCCGGCGGCGTACTCCTTGCGGCCGGAGCGCCCGTCGAGGTACCAGCGGACGTCGGCGACGACGACCTCGTCCGCGTGGGCGCGCAGCCAGTCCGCGGTGACGGCGACCGGTAGGGACGAGAACGGAGCGGACTCGGATCGTGCCATGGCTCCCAGGCTATCCGCGCTCGGCCGGGGATCCCGCGGATTCCGTGGACCGTGCCGCCCGCGGATGGGACCGGCGCAGCCACAGCAGCCCCAGGACCGGCAGCACGAGCGGCACGAACCCGTAGCCCTTGCCGAACAGCGACCAGACCGTGTCGTCGGGGAACGCCTGGGGGACCAGCAGGGTGAACAGGCCGACCGCGACCACGCCGACGAGTTCGAGGGAGCAGCAGGCGACGGCGACCCGGTAGGAGGTGCGTCCGGCGCGGGCGAGCCCCACGGTCGCCACGATGTAGACGACGGCGGCCAGCGCCGACAGCGCGTAGGCGAGCGGGGCCTCCTCGAAGCGGGTGAGGATCTGCACGGTGGAGCGCCCCGTCGCGGCGACCGCGAACAGGGCGTAGACGGCGACCAGCAGTCTTCCGGGGCCGCCGGCGCGGGAGTTCTTCTCGGTCTCAGACAACGGACGCGTTCCAGAGCTGTTCGAGCCGGACCATCAGGACCGGGATGACGAGGCAGGCGAAGGCGATGACGGCGGGGCCCCACTTGCTGCGTTCCATGAGCCCCCACACCGCGCAGGCCGGGGGGACCAGCACCAGGGTGACCAGGTAGCTGACGAAGGTGACGGTGTCGGGCGGCCGCGGCCCCTCCACCAGCAGCACGATCGACAGCACGAGCTGCACCAGCAGCAGCACTTCCAGTACCGCGATGCCGATCAGGTGCGGCACCAGCATCGGCCGGTTCCGGAAGGCCGAGATCCCGCACCAGACCGCCAACGCCAGCGACGCCATTTGGACGACCGTGGTCCAGCCGTCAACCATGCCGGGCTCCGCCCATGGTCCCGTTCACCTTCCCGCTGGTGGGCCTTACTACTGCGACGCAATGTAGTACATGGTGCGGGGGTCCCCCGCGCGGGGGCGGGGGACCTGGGCGGACGGAGGTCAGCGCACCACCGCGACCGGGCCGCGGGCGCCGTGCAGGACCGACTGGCTCACCGAGCCGAGCAGCAGGCCGGTGAAGCCGCCCCTGCCGCGGGAGCCCACGACGATCAGGTCGGCCGGGGTGGCGGCCTCCAGCAGGGCCGCGGCCGGGTGGGCGCGCACGGTGCGGATGTCGACCGGCACCCCGGGGTGGCGCTCCCGGTGCTCGGCCAGGGCCTCCTCCACGGTCTCCCGGGCGGCCGCGGCGAGCGGCTCCTCGTCGAACACCTCGGGCGGCAGCGGCCCCATCGTCAGGGCGAAGGCGGTGACGGGCTGCCAGGCGCAGACCGCCACCAGCGTGGTGCCGCGCCGCTCGGCCTCGGCGAAGGCGAACCCGACGGCGTTGCGGCTGGCCGGCGAGCCGTCCACGCCGAGGACGACCCGTTCCCGCGCCCCGGGCGCGGTCTCGTGCTGCTTGGGCAGCACCACCACCGGCACCGGCGAGTGCGCGGCCAGCTCCACGCCCACCGATCCGGCGAAGGCCGACATCAGGGAGCCGCGCCCCCGCGAACCGACGACGACCACCGCGGTCCCCGGCTCCTCGGCGGTCTCCAGCAGCGCCTCGGCCGGGCGGCGCAGCACCAGCCGGGTCCGCGTCTCCAGCTCCGGGTAGAGCTGGCCGATCCACTTCTCGGCGTACTCCAGGAGCGATTGGCCGTCCCGGAACAGGGGCGACTCCTCGACGTCCACGGGGGTGACCGCGCCGGTGAACGGGTCCTGCGGGTCGGGGATCTCCACCGCGGTGACGATCCGCAGCCCCAGGCCGCGCAGCCGCGCCTCCTGCGCCGACCATTCGAGTGCGTACCGGCTGGAGTCGGAGCCGTCGACTCCGACCGCGACCCAGCCCGGCTCCTGGTGTGCCATGGTCTCCCCCTCGCTGTCGCCGTGTCCTGTCGGGCTCCTACCCGGGGGAGGGGCCCTTACGGGAGGCCGTCCGGCTCCGGGGAGGGAGCACAAGGTCCCTTTCGCTGTGGGCAGAGCCGGGACCGGCATCCCCGGAGCGGCGGGCGTGTTGTGGTGCACATGGACGCCGAACACGAAGCCATGGATGCCTACAGCAGGATCGTGACCTCCGTCGCGCAGCGGCTCCGGCCGAGCGTGGCCGCGCTGTCGGTGCGCGGGCCCCGGGGAGCGGGGGCCGGGTCGGCGGTGCTGTTCACCGCCGACGGGCTGATGCTCACCAGCGCGCACGTGGTCGAGGGCGCCCACCACGGCACCGCCGAGTTCCAGGACGGCTCGTGGACCCGGTTCGACGTGGTCGGCGCGGACCCGCTGTCCGACCTGGCGGTGCTGCGGTGCGCGGAGACGGGGCCGCCCGTCGCGGAGCTGGGGGACGCCGACGGGCTGCGGATCGGGCAGCTCGTCGTCGCGGTCGGCAACCCGATGGGGCTGGCCGGATCGGTGACCGCCGGGGTGGTCTCCGCGCTCGGCCGTGCGCTGCCCGCCCGGGAGGGGCGCCACATCCGGTTGATCGACGACGTCGTGCAGACCGACGCCGCGCTCAACCCGGGCAGCTCCGGCGGGGCGCTGGCCGACTGGCGCGGCCGCGTGGTGGGGATCAACACGGCGGTGGCGGGCTACGGGCTGGGCCTGGCCGTTCCGGTGAACTCCACGACGCGGCGGATCGTCGGGGAGCTCGCCGCCACCGGGCGGGTGCGCCGCGCCTGGCTGGGGGTGGCGGGGGCGCCGGTGCCGCTGCCGCCGGGGGTCGCCGAGCGCCTGGGCCAGCGGACGGGGCTGCGCGTGGTGGAGGTGGTGCCGGGCAGTCCGGCCGGGACCGCCGGGATCTACCTGGGCGACGTCCTGGTCTCCGCGGCGGGGCGGAAGCTGGAGGGGGTCCAGGACCTGCAACGGCTCATGCTGGGGTCGGCGATCGGCTCCCGGCTGCCCGTCACCCTGCTGCGCCGCGGCGCGTTCGTCGACGTGGTGGCGGTCCCGGAGGAGCTGGCCGCCCGCTGAGGCGGTCGGCGCGGCGCCTGCGGGGTCCGGCCGCCCCAGCGGCGGTCCCGCCGCGGCACGCCCGGGAGGACCGGCCCGGGGACCGGAGCCGTCTCACACCCATAAATCTTCCAAGGAAGATTTTATCTGGATAGACTTATGGTGCGCCCACCACGAGGAGACAGCCATGAGCACCCCACCCGTCCCCGAGAAGCTCCCCGTCCTCTACTTCGGCCACGGCGCCCCGCCGCTGGCCGACGACCCGCTGTGGAGCGGCCAGCTCGCCGCCTGGTCGGCCGAGCTGCCGCGCCCCAGGGCGGTCCTCATCGTCTCGGCGCACTGGGAGTCCGCCCCGCTCACCATCGGCGCGACCACCACGGTCCCCCTGGTCTACGACTTCTGGGGCTTCCCCGAGCGCTACTACCAGGTCACCTACCCCGCCCCCGGGGCGCCCGACCTCGCCGAGGACGTCCGCAAGCTGCTCAGCGGCGCCGGCGTCCTCATCGCCGAGGCGCCCACGCGCGGCCTCGACCACGGCGCCTACGTGCCGCTCAAGGAGATGTACCCGGACGCCGACGTGCCGGTGTTGCAGATCTCCCTGCCCACCCTCGACCCCCGTCGGCTCTACGAGCTGGGCCGCCGCCTGGCCCCGCTGCGCGAGGCGGGCGTGCTCGTCATGGGCAGCGGCTTCCTCACCCACAACCTGTCCTGCGTCGACATGAGCCGCGGCCCCGACTACGCGCCGCCGTCCTGGTCGGCCGAGTTCGACGACTGGGCCAGCCGGGCCGCCCACGCCGGGGACGTCGACGCCCTGCTGGACTGGCGGACCAAGGCTCCGGCCGCCGAGATCGCCCACCCGCGCAGCGAACACCTGGCCCCGCTGTTCGTCGCCCTGGGCGCCGGCAGCGGCACCACCGAGACCGCCCGCAGCGTCATCGACGGCTTCTGGTACGGCCTGGCCAAGCGCGCCTTCCAGTTCGACTGACCGCCCGGCGCGGTCAGCCCTCCTCCTCGATGCCCCCGGCGAGCAGGGGCTCCATGAGCAGCTCCGGGTGGTCGCGCTGGATCACCCGGAGCCGCCACTTGTTGTGCACCAGCACCAGCAGCTCCCCGTCGGAGCGGCGGGTGAGCACCTCGGCGCCGGACAGGCCGTGCAGCACGGGCGCGGAGGCGGCGTCGGTGCGCCGCGCCACGCTGTAGTCGAGGTGGGACAGCTCCACGGGGGCGCGGAACTCGTGCTCCATGCGGTGCCGGACCACGTCGAACTGGAGCGGTCCCACGGCGGCCAGCACCGGCGCCTGCTCGCCGCGCACGTCGGAGACCAGCACCTGGACCACGCCCTCGCTGTCGAGCTGCTCGATGCCGCGGCGGAACTGCTTGTAGCGGCCCGAGTCCACGGCGCGGGCCACCGCGAAGTGCTCGGGCGCGAAGCTCGGGATCGGCGGGAACTCCACCTTCGGCCCGTCGTACAGGGTGTCGCCGACCCGCAGCGCCTGCGCGTTGACCAGCGCGATCACGTCGCCCGGGTAGGCGGTGTCCAGGGTGTGGCGCTCCGCGCCGAACACCGCCTGGGTGTACTTGGTGGCGAACGGGCGGCCCGACGCGGCGTGGGTGAGCACCATGCCCCGGTCGAAGCGGCCCGAGCACACCCGTACGAACGCCATCCGGTCGCGGTGGGCCTTGTCCATGTTGGCCTGCATCTTGAACACGAACCCGGAGAACGGCGCGTCCACCGGGCGCGGCGTGCCCGAGGCGTCGGCGCGGGCCGACGGCGCGGGGGCCAGCGTGATCAGGGTGCGCAGCAGGTGGGAGACGCCGAAGTTGGGCAGCGCCGCGCCGAACAGCACCGGGGAGGACTTGCCCGCCAGGAACGACTCGGCGTCGTAGTGGGCGCCGATCTCGTCCAGCAGCGCCAGCTCCTCCATCGCCTGCTCCCAGGCCGCCCCCTCGATCTCGGCGGCCCGCGCGGCGTCCACGGGCTCCTCCACGGCCTTCGTGGCCCCGCCCGGGGTGCGGTGCAGCTTGGTGTAGGCGTTGCCCGCGGTGCGGTCGACCAGCCCGCGGAAGTCCCCGGCGATGCCCACCGGCCAGTTCAGCGGCGTGGGGCGCAGCCCGATGCGCTGCTCGATCTCGTCCAGCAGCTCCAGCGGCTCCCGGCCGGGCCGGTCCCACTTGTTGACGAACGTGATCACCGGGATGCCCCGGCCGCGCGCCACGTCGAACAGCTTCAGCGTCTGCGGCTCCAGGCCCTTGGCCGAGTCCAGCAGCATCACCGCGCAGTCCACCGCGGCCAGCACCCGGTAGGTGTCCTCGGAGAAGTCGGCGTGGCCGGGCGTGTCCAGCAGGTTGAGCACCCGGTCCTGGTACTCGATGCGCAGCGCCGCGGAGGTGATGGAGATCCCGCGGGCCTGCTCCATCTCCATCCAGTCGGAGGTCACGCCCCGCCGGTCGCCCTTGCCGTGCACCGCCCCCGCCGAGGTGATCGCCGCCGCGTGCAGCGCCAGCGCCTCGGTCAGCGTGGACTTTCCGGCGTCCGGGTGCGAGATCACCGCGAACGTGCGCCGCCGCGCCGCCTCACTGGTGACCTCGTTCCTTCCCGTGGGGGTACGCGTTGGGGCAGACACCGGATCCTCTCCTCGTCGGGCTTCTGAGCGAGGCTACCCCACCGGTCCGGTGCGGCCCGCCTTGACGAAACCGGGCGGGAGGCGCTTCACTCACTACCGACCGGTCGGTATCTACGGGTGTGGGAGGCGAAGAACCGTGAGAGCGCTGCGGGTGCACGAACTGGGCGAACCCAAGGACGTCCTGCGCCTGGAGGAGGTGCCCGTCCCCGAGCCCGCCCCCGGGCAGATCGTGGTCCGGGTGCTCGCCACGGCGGTCAACTTCCCCGACGCGCTGCTGTGCCGGGGCGTCTACCAGGAGAAGCCGCCGCTGCCTTTCACCCCCGGCGTGGAACTGTGCGGCGAGGTCGTCGCGCTGGGCGAGGGCGTCACGACGGTCGCCGAGGGCGACCGGGTCATCGGCTCACCCGTGCTGCCCCGGGGGTCGTTCGCCGAGTACGCGCCCATGGAGATCGGCCGCGTCTTCCCCGCGCCGCCCGCCCTCACCGACACCGAGGCCGCCGCGCTGTTCATCGGCTACCAGACCGGCTGGTTCGCGCTGCACCGCCGCGCCGGGCTGCGGGAGGGCGAGACCGTCCTGGTGCACGCCGCCGCGGGCGGGGTCGGCAGCGCCGCGGTCCAGCTCGCCAAGGCCGCGGGCGCGCGGGTGATCGGGGTCGTCGGAGGCGCGGCCAAGGCCGAGTACGCCCGCGCGCTCGGGGCCGACATCGTCGTCGACCGGCACACCGAGGACTTCGTGTCCGTGGTCAAGGAGGCCACCGACGGGCGCGGCGCCGACGTCGTCTACGACCCCGTGGGCGGCGAGTCCTACACCCGCTCCACCAAGTGCATCGCCTTCGAGGGGCGCATCGTCGTCGTCGGGTTCGCCAGCGGCACCATCCCCACCCCGGGGCTCAACCACGCCCTGGTCAAGAACTACTCGCTGCTCGGACTGCACTGGGGCCTCTACAACAAGCGCAACCCCGCCCTGGTGGCCCGCTGCCACGAGGAGCTCACCGCCCTGGCCGACCGCGGCCTGGTCAAGCCCGCGGTCAGCGAGGTCCTCGCCCTGGAGGAGCTGCCCGACGGGGTGCAGCGCCTCGCCGACGGAAGCACCGTGGGGCGTCTGGTGGCCGTGCCGCACGCGGACCGCTGACCGGCGCCCCCGGCAGGCGCGGCGCCCCGGCGCCGGGACCCACCACCCACCTGCGGGCGGGCCGCCCGCGGGCCGACGCAGAGAGGACGACCCATGGGAAGACCGTTCACCTTCCCCGGCCGGACGATCGTCGTCACCGGGGGCGCGAACGGCATCGGCCGCGCGCTCGCGGAGCGCTTCCTCGCCGAGGGGGCGGCCCGCGTGGTGATCGCCGACCTGGACGGGCAGGGCGCCGCGCGCACGGCGGCCGAACTCGGCGAGCGGGCGCGGGCCCACACGCTGGACGTCACCGACGCCGCGGCCGTGGCCGCGCTCATCGAGGAGGTCGAACGGGACGCGCCCATCGACCTGTGGTGCTCGAACGCCGGCGTGGCCACCGGCGGCGGCCTGGGCAGCGACGCCGACTGGGACCTCACCTGGCGGGTCCACGTCCAGGCGCACGTCCACGTCGCCCGCCTGCTGCTGCCCCGCATGATCGAGCGCGGCGGCGGGCACCTGCTCGTCACCGCCTCGGCCGCGGGCCTGCTCACCAACGTCGACTCGGCCCCCTACTCGGTGACCAAGCACGGCGCGGTCGCCCTCGCCGAGTGGCTGGCGATCCGGCACTGGGACGAGGGCATCGACGTCTCCTGCCTGTGCCCGCTCGGCGTCAACACCGCCATGACCGCGGGCGACGGCCCCACCGCCGCCACCCGGCTGGGCGGCGACTACATCGAACCCGCCGACGTGGCCCGCTCCGTGGTCGAGGCGCTGGGCGAGGGGCGCTTCCTCATCCTGCCCCACCCCCAGGCCGCGGTCATGGAGCAGCGCCGCGCCTCCGACCGGGACCGCTGGCTGTCCGGCATGCGCCGGGCCCACAAGCGGCTCCTGGACGCGGGCTGACGGCTCGGAGCAGGGGAACCGCCGACGGGGAGGCCGCGTCAGAAGCGGCAGACCCGCATCTCCTCCCCCGTGAAGGAACCGCCATGAGCTCGTCCTCCCGCAACGTCGACCTCCTGGTCCTCGCCGGAGTCAGCGCCGTCCTGTTCGTCCTCAGCGTGGTCTTCGTGGTCGTCGGCAACGCCGACTACACCAGCTACACGGGACGGGCCGAGGCGGTCGTCGTCGAACGCGACGAGGACTACTGGCGCACGTCCAGCGGGGACACCCGCAGGGACATCGACGTCTACGTCAGCTACCGCACGGAGGAGGGCGTCCAGCTCGACCACGTGAAGCTGGGCGGGCTCAACCCGTCCGACCACCACGAGGGCGAACAGCTCCAGATCGCCTACCACCCGGAGCACCCGGGCGACCCCGTCACCGTGCAGAGCACCGAGGAGGGCGCGTTCGGCGTCTTCCGCGTCATCGGCGCCGGGCTGGCCGCGCTCGGCGCCGGCTTCGCGGCCTGGGCCGCGGTCCTCTTCCTGCGGCGCCGACGGGCCTGACCGTCCACTCCGGCCCCGCCCCGGCGACCCGCGCCGGGGCGGGGTGAACAGCGTGTCCACAGAATTCATGATTTCGCGCTCATGGCGTGAACTTTCCAGCGCGGTGCGGCGTCGCACAGATGTCGGCCCCTCCACTCCACCGCCGCGTTCCCGTGGCCCTGCGCCGTCGGACGGAACCCCCGACCGCCGTGTCCGATAGGTTCCTACCGGGATGCGACGTGGGGGAGGAGAGGCGGATGCACCGCGGTGCGCCGCGTCCGGTCTTCCACGACGGCCCCGAACACCCTCCCGGGTTCCGGTCAGGTTGACAACGGATCGCAAAAGACCGGTTGTGGCCAGCCGTATTGCACCGGCAGGCCGCGACAGCGCTGGAAAAGGTGGGATCGGTTTGTTGGCAGAGTGCTCACCCGGCAGTTGCGCGCCCTTGATCTCCACAGGTCGAAAAGGGTTCTTCGGAGGCCGACCGGAGGCTGTCGGCGGCCTCCGGCAGCGGTTCCGGAGGCCGGATTCGATTTCGGCCAATCACCGGAGCCCGCAATTGCGGACGAGTATGATTCCTCTCGTCGGCAATCCTTTCTCCCCACCGTTTCCCACCCCTCCCACCGCAGTGTCGAGACCGGTCGGAGACGTTGCGCTGCTTCGGAAGCCGAGGGTGCGTATGTACCGTGCACGGGCGGGATCGCAGCAGTGACGACCACAGCGTTCCGGTTTCCGAGGACAACGGTGGGTCCTCGTCCTGTGTCCTGCCCGCTCAGTCGATCCGGACCGGAGGTGCCATGAACGGCAGCAGCACTCCGCACGCCGGAACGGAGACGGCGGTCATCGTCATCGCTCCCGACGACCTGAGCGCAGAGGTCTTCATCCAGGACATCCAGCAGGTGGTCCACGGCCCCGACGCCAAGTCGACCCGGCGGGCCGCACTCGACTACGTCGCGGGGTACGCCACCCACATCGGCCGCCCCGTACTCGTCGAGGCACGCGACGCCTACGGCGTCCAACGGCTGGAAGCGCTTCCCGGAGGCGTCATCCGGGGAGTGGCCGAGACCCCGCCCCCGGCCACGGGCGGGGGAGCGCCGCGGCGCAGGGGCAGGGTGCTGCTCCTCGGCGCGGTGGGCCTGGTCGTCGTCGCCCTGGTCGTGGCGACCGTTCTGGTGGTGCTCGGGCTCGGCAGCGACTCCCCGCCGGACTCCGAAGAGACCACCGACACCGTCGAAACCGTCGCCTTCGAGGCGCGTCCCGCGCCGCCGGGGTTCTCCACCGAGGCCCTCTGGCGGATTCCCATCACCGACGGAACCCGCCCGGCCGTCTCCAACGACGGCACCCGGGTCGCGTTCATCGGCGCCGACGGGAAACTCGCGGTCGTCGGCCCCGAGGGAGAACGGCTCTGGGAGGCTGACCTTCCCCTACAGCCTGCCGAGATCGAGGGTCCGGTGCGTTTCGTCGAGAACGGCGACGAGCTCCAGGTGGCGATCACGGGTTCCGGGAAGCTGTGGATCTGGCCCGGTACCGGTGGCGAACCCACGGAGTACGAGCTGCCCGAGGACGGGATGGTCACCTTCGCGGGGACGGCCCCGCTGGTCACCGTCGGCGACAAGGCCATGCTTCCCCAGGACGGGGAACTGGTCGAGGTCACGGTGCCCCAAGGGTCCGGCGGGATGCTCGTCCACGGCGGAGAGGTCCTCCTGGCGGCCGCCGACGGGCCCTGGCACTGGGCCGTTCCCGGCGGCGGTCTGCGGGAGGTCGCCCCGAAGAAGCCGGAGAGCTCCGGAGAGCTCGACCGGGTGATCACCGCCTCCGAGCGCTACGTCATCGTGCGGTGGCGCGGCAGCGAGGACGACCGGGTCGTGCTCGCCGTCCACGACGCCCGCGACGGCTCGGTCTTCGCGGAGACGGAGATCACGGCGGGAGAACTCGCCGACGCCACCTGGATCGAAGGAGAGACGGTGGCCGCCTACGGGCCGATCGTGGTCGACCTGGAGTCCGGAGAGACCCATGTGGTCCCCGGGTTCGGGCCGCTCAGCGCCGCCGGCGGCGTGGTCTACGGCGAACTGGGAGACGACCAGGTCGCGGTGGACGCCACGGGAGAGAGCACCCCCATGAAGCCGGACACGGCACGCCCGTGGGGCCTGCTCGACGGCAACGCGGTGGTGCTGGCCGACGCCAACCTGTACGCCCTACTACCGGACTGACCCCCGACATCAGTAAGGAGACGCATGTCCTACACAGCACGCGCCATCGGCGTGACGGCCGCGGGCCTGCTGGCCTTCGGCTTCGCCTCGGCCCCGGCCGCGGCCGCGGAGGTGGACGCCGGGCTGTCCCTCGGCAGCACCGACGCCGCCCTCTCGATCAGCCTCCTCAGCACCAACGACGGCGGCGACGACCCCCAGCCCGAGCCGAACCCCGACCCCCAGCCCGACCCGGAGCCGGAGCCGGAACCCGAACCGGAGCCCGAGCCGGGTCCCGGCGGCGGTGAGACGCCGGGCGGCGGCGAGACCCCCGGTGGCGGTGAGACGCCGGGCGGCGGCGAGACCCCCGGCGGCGGCGAGACCCCCGGTGGCGGTGAGACGCCGGGCGGCGGCGAGACCCCCGGCGGCGGCGAGGACCCCGGCACCACCCCGACCCCGAAGCCGGGCTCCGGCACGACCCCGGACGACAAGCCGGGCCAGCAGCCGGGCGGCACCGGAGGCAGCGGCGGCAGCGGCGGTGGCGACGCCGACGGTGACGGCGACAAGGGCGACGACAAGGACGGCAAGGACGACGACAAGGGCGGCAAGGACGACGAGGCCGACGAGGAGCTGCCGGTGACCGGCGTCGACCTCAGCGGCTTCGTGCTCGGCGCCTCCGTCATCACCGGCATCGGCGCGGTCACCGTCTTCGCGACCAGCCGCCCCGTCCGGGTCCGCGGCTGACCGCTGACCGCTCCCGATCAGCACTGATCGGACCGTGACCGAAGAGCCCCCCGCGTGAGTGCACCACGCGGGGGGCTCCGTTCGTCCACCGGGCCGCACCACCGCCGAGAGCCGACCCGTCCCACCGGACCGCCCTTCCCCGCTCCGCGGTGTCTTCTCGTACTCTTGCGACTACTTGGCGTTACTCTCGTGTTGGCTGGACGGGACACGACGAGAGAGGCGCATCACCGTGCGGAACAGCACCACCGCCGCGCTCCTCGGCGGGCTGGCCGCACTCGCAGCGGTGCCCCCTGCTGCTGTGGCCACCCCCGCTGCCGAGGAGACCGACACCGCCCGCAACGGCGGGATCGCCCTGTCCGTGACCGACTCCCGCGACCGCCTGGCCGTCGGCGAGGACACCGCCTACACCGTGACCGTGCGCAACGAGCGCGAGGAGGCCGTCACCGACCTCCTCGTGGCGCAGACCGCACCCGCCCTCGACCTCCACGAGGCCGACGGCGGAGGCGTGGTCGAGGGCAGCACGGCCGTGTGGCTCGTCACCCTCGACCCGGGCCAGGAGACGGCGCGCACGGTCACCGCCACCCTCACCGAGCCGCCCGACCAGGACAGCGTGTCCACCACCGTCTGCGCGGGCTGGCCGGACGACCCCGGCCCCGTGGTCTGCGCGGACCACGGGACCGCGGTGGCCGCCCGCACCGGCGTCCCGCTGCGGCCCCTCCTCACCGGCGTCGCCCTCGCGGCCGCGATCTCCCTCCTCGCCGGGCTCGCGGTCCTCCTCAGGCGCCGCACCCGCCGACCCCGCAGGCGGTACACGGCCCGGCACGCGATCCGGCGGGGAGACCGCCGCGCCGGGGCTACGGCTCCGGAACGTCCTCGGGCAGCAGTGTGGTGAACGCCGCCAGGTCCGCCGCGGCGCCCTGGGACACCAGACGCCCCGCCTGGCGGGTGATCATCCGCTCCAGCACCTGGCGGGCGTAGCGGGCGTTGCCGAACGAGGCGTCCCGCGGCACGGCCGCGAAGTGCGCCGCCAGCGCCTCCCGGGTCGCCTCGCCGCACTCGTAGCCGGAGGAGCGCGCCATCCGCTCGACGATGGTGACCAGCTCCTCGTCGCTGTAGTCGGCGAACTCCACCCGGTGGCTGAACCGCGACGCCAGACCGGGGTTGGAGTCCAGGAAGCGCTGCATGTCTGCGGTGTACCCGGCGACGATCACCACCACCTCGTCGCGGTGGTCCTCCATCAGCTTGACCAGGGTGTCCACGGCCTCCTGGCCGAAGTCGTTGGTGGCGCCGCGGGGGGTGAGCGTGTACGCCTCGTCGATGAACAGCACGCCGCCGCGGGCCTTGTTGAACACCTCGGTCGTCAGTTGCGCGGTGTGCCCCACGTAGCGGCCCACCAGGTCGGCCCGCGCCGTCTCCACGACCTGCCCGGTGGACAGCACCCCCAGCGTCTTCAACAGCCGCCCGTACAGCCGGGCCACCGTGGTCTTACCGGTACCGGGGGAGCCGGTGAACACCAGGTGGTGGCTGAGCGTCGGCACGGGCAGCCCCATGGCCTTGCGCTGGTTGGCCATGACCAGCAGGTTCGCCAGGTCGTTGACGGTGGACTTGACCTGGGCCAGGCCGACCATCGCGTCGAGCTCGGCGCGCAGCGCGGCCAGCTCGTCCTCGGGGCCGCCGCTGCCCGACCCGGAGACCTCCACCCCCAGGTCGACGGGGAGCAGCCGGGTCAGCTCCGCCGGGTTGTCCGGCGGCGCGTCCCCCAGCCGGAACGCCTGCCGGTCCACCATCTCCTCGAAGATCTTGCGCGCGGTGCGGGCGTTGCCGAACGTCGCGTCCCGCGGCATCTCCTCGAAGATCTTGCGCAGCGCCTCCCGGGTCTCGTCGGCCAGCTCGTAGTGGTGGGCGGTGCACATGCCCTCCACGATCTGCACCAGCTCGTCCACCTCGTAGTTGGGGAACTCGATGGTGCGGTTGAACCGCGACGCCATGCCCGGGTTCGCGGCGAGGAAGCCCTCCATCTCCTCGGTGTACCCGGCGGCGATCACCACCACGTCGTCGCGGTGGTCCTCCATCAGCTTGACCAGGGTGTCGATGGCCTCCCGGCCGAAGTCGGGGCCGCTGCCGCCGTCGGACTTGCCGGAGAGCGTGTACGCCTCGTCGATGAACAGCACACCGCCCTTGGCCCGCTCGAACACCTCCGTCGTCTTGATCGCGGTGCCGCCCACGTACTGCGACACCAGGTCGGCCCGCGACACCTCGACCACGTGCCCGTAGCGGAGCACGTCCAGGTCGGCCAGGATGCGGCCGTAGAGGCGGGCCACGGTGGTCTTGCCGGTGCCGGGCGGCCCGCCGAACACCAGGTGGCGGTTCATCGGCGGGGCGGGCAGGCCCATCTCGGCGCGCCGCTTGGCCATCTGGGTGCGGTTGATGAGGGTCTTCACCTCGCGTTTGACGTTCTCCAGGCCGATCAGGGCCTCCAGCTCGGCCAGTGGGCCCTCCGGCTCCACGGCCTCCGGGGCGCCGACCGCGGCGGGGGCGGAGGGCAGCGGCTCGGGGACGTCGCCCCCGGCGTTCTCGCCGTAGGCGTCCGGCGCGCCGTTGCCGCTGCTCAGCAGCTCCTCGGTGCGCACCCGCTCGCTGGGCGCGGTCTGGCGCAGCCCGGCCCGGCTGTTGTCGCGCACCGCGCACTCCTCCACCAGCACGTCCTCGGTGCTGTGCACGAGCACGCCGTCCCCGGCGTTGCCGAAGATCTCGCACCGGCGCAGCACGGCCTGCGCGCCCGCGGCGATGAGCACGCCGTTGCGGCGGCTGTTGTAGACCCGGGTGCGCAGCGCCGACACCTTCCCCCCGTTCTGCACCGCGATCCCGTCGCTCGCGCAGTCGGAGATGTCGCAGTCGCGCAGGTCGGCCTCTCCCTGCGCGCCGACGGTGACGCCGCCGTCGCGGCTCTCGCGGATGCTCACCCCGTTGAGCAGCGGCCGGGAGCGCTCGTCGACCTGTACCGCGCTCTTGCCGGTCCGCTCGAACGTGACGTTCTCCAGCCGGCCCTGGCCGCCCTTGCGGAACCGCACGCCCTGGCCGCGGGTGTCGGCCACGGAGACCCCGCGCAGGAACGGGTTGCTGGCCTCGACCGCGAAGCCCGGCCCCTCGCTTCCGGTGACCAGGCCCCGGTCGAACTCGACCGTGCTGTTGCCGCCGATGCTGATCCCGGCGCCGCCGCGCACGGTCAGGTTGACGAAGGAGGTGGCGGCGCGTTCCTCGGCGCGCACGCCGTCACCTCCGGCGTCCTCCACCGTGCAGTCGGTGAACAGGCCCCGGGCCTTGCCCCACACGTGGATGCCCGCCTCCTTGGAGCGGACCACCGTCGTGCGGCTCACCTGCGGGTCGGAGCCGTTGGAGACGGTGATGCCGCGGCCGCCGACCTCCTCGAAGCGGCAGTCCTCGACCACCGCCCGGCCGCGGCTGGAGAGGGCCAGGCCGTCCTGGGAGGTGTGGTGGACGTGCAGTCCGCGCAGGGCCGTGCTGGCGTCGTCCTCCAGCGCCACCGCGGGCTTGGCGGCGCCGGAGATCTCGCAGTCCTCGATGGTGCCCGCCGCCCGGCCGCTGGCGAACACCCCGTTGCCGCGCACGTCGCGGAAGACGCAGGAGCGGACTGCGGGGCGGCCGCGGTCGCTGATGACGAGAGCACTGGTCTCCACGTCCTCGATGACGCAGTCCTCCAGGATGCTGGGCTCGGCCGTGGAGATCACCACCCCCGCGCCCGTGGAGCAGGTGACGCGGCTCTCCCGCATCGCCAGGGCGCCGGAGCCGCGGACCACCACGGCGGTCCACGCGGAGCCGTCCACCTCGCAGTCGGCCATCTCCGCCTGCCCGGCGGCGATGTCGACCACGGGCCGCTCCTCGTCGTGGCCGCGCAGGACCAGGCCGGAGAGCTTGACGGCCTCCGCGACCGAGAGGATCGCGCTGCCCGACTCTGCGACCAGTTCCACGCTGCCCCGGCCGTCCCGCGCCACGAGGGTGACCACTTTGCGCAGGGTCAGACTCTCCTCGTAGCGTCCCGGGGCGATGGTGATGAGTGCGCCGTTCTCGGCCACGTCCACTGCGGAGCCGATGGTGGGATGCCCGGACGACCCGTCAGGCGTGACCGTGAGGAGTTGCCTGGCCATCTGTGGTTGCCTCCTGTTCTGCGGGACCGGGACGGCCCGGCGCGGGTGGGGGGTCGGGTACGGGCGGGACCGCGCAGGCGGCCCCGCCCGTAGGTGAGGTGTGTCAGGAGCACTCGGCGCGGATCACGGAAGCAGCGACGTGCGCGCGCCCCTTGTCCGCCAGAGAGTTTTCCCCGACGTTGGTGAGTTGGACCGTGAATTCCTCGGTCGGCGTGGTGAAGCCGGTGGCCTGCACCCAGCCGCCTCGGATCTGGGACTGGTTGATGCCGAAGACCGCGACGGGGGAGCCCTCGGGCGAGCTACCGGAGAAGATCTGGTACTTGGCCTCCTGGTCGTTGATCCACAGCGGCGACTCGTCGTCGGGGATGTGGACGTACAGCTCGCACTTGGCCCCGGCGGCACCGGGCGAGAAGGACCAGTAGGCGTACTCGCCGCTGCCGCTGTTGGCGTTGCCCGACACCGGGATGGCGTCGTAGGTGCCGTTGCAGCCGGGCTCGGTGTGCCCGCTCGGCCGGTTGGCCCAGCCGTTGGCGCCGTCGCTCCAGACACCGATCGTGTGGTAGCTCGCACCGGAGGAGCAGCCGGGACCGGCCACCGCAGCGTACCCCTGGGAAGCGGCCTGCTGCTCCTTGTCGGCCTGCTGCTCCTTGTCGGCGGCGGCAGGGGAGGACTGCGCGTCGGCCTCCTCCTGCTTGTCGTCGGCGTCCTGGCCGGCGGACTTGTCGTCGTCGGAGGCGCTGAGCAGGCCGGCCCCGTCCGAGTCGTCCGACGGCGTGGAGTCGTCCGACGTGCTGTCGGCATCCGACGGCGTGGAGTCGTCCGACTTGGTGTCGTCCGACTTGTCGCCCTGGTCGGCGGAGCCCGCGTCCGACGGGGTGCTGTCGTCCTTCCTCGGGTTGGGGTCCTGGACGCCGGCGACATTCGTGCCGTCGCCCGGCTGCACCCCGTACTGCACGTGGTTCTTCGCCGGCACGATGCTGCCGGTGCCGCTGGCGCCGCCGGCACCTCCAGCGCCTCCGGCGGTCTCGTCCGTCGGGAAGGCGCCGGACTCCTCCTTGTCGTCGGCCAGCGCCTCGGGAACGAATCCGGGGGCGCCGGAGCCCTCCGACCCGCCGGAGCCGCCGCTCCCGCCCCCGCCCTGGTTCGCGCCGGAGCCGAAGCCCCAGCCGGCGGCGGGCGGAACGGAGGAGCCCAGCGGAACGGTCTGCAACTCCAGCGGGGCGGACCCGCTGGCCGCGCCGCCGCCGAGCAGGCCGCCGTTGGAGAGCGACATGAGGTCGAAGGAGACCCCCTGGGTGCCCGCCGAGACCGTGAACGGCGCCGCGACGAGCAGCAGTCCGGCGATCGCGGCACCGGCCAGCACCGGGCCGCTCGGCCGCCCCAGACGGCGGGTGGGCGCGGCCGGAGTGACCGGTCGGACCGCCACCGCCCCCACGGCGTCGATGCCGGGCCGCCCCGGGCTTCCGGCCTCCTCGGCCACCGCCGTGGCCGGGGCTGCCGGGGCGGCCTCAGCCGCGGCCGCGGGTTCCACGGGGGGTGGCGACACCGCCTCCTCGGCCCCGCTCAGGGGCCGCAACGTCCTCGGGGAGGTGGGCCGTTCGACGCTCGGCTGCTCGGCCGGGCGTGCCGCCACCCCCTCTCCCGGAGGAGACGTGGCGGAGTGCGCCTCCTCGGACGCACTCCTGGGAACATCTGTCATAGGCGAGTGTCCTTTCGAGACTCATCAGTCGATCGCGTGACCCGCAGGGGGCCGCGCCGCGCCGCTCCGCGGTACGCCGTCCCGCCACGGGGCGGGGCGGCGTACCGCGGAGCGCCGTGGTCTGTGGGGAACCGCGTCCGGGCCGCGCGCTTCCCGGAACCGGTCGTGGTCGGGTTCACCGGCGACCGCCGCCGATGTCTCCCTCGGGGGTGACCTGGCTGATCCGGGAGGCCAGGCCGCGGCTCACGTCCCCTGCGTCGTCCTCGGCAGCCTGGAAGCTCCTGGCGGTGGCGAGCGTGTTGTCGGCCGTGTCCGCGAACGCCAGCGCCAACGCTCCCAGTATTTCTTTGAGCCCGTTGACGACGGGGGGGAGCGATGCTCTCAGGGAAGCCGAGATCTCGTCGTCGCCGTTTCCCCAGGGCTCGCCCAGGGCCTGGACCTGGGCGTTCAATGTCTCTATCTGCTTCCGGGTGATCTCGGCGGGCTCGTGCAGGGCTTGCGACATCGCGGCCATCTCACTGGGGGAGACCCGGAAACGCCCGTCCGCTGCCATGGGGTCCTTCTCCTTTCTGGAGTGCTGTTCTGGGGTTCCCGGCGTCGGCACCGGGACCGCGGGGCCGGGGGCGACCCGTCGGAGTGGGCCGGGTCAGCCGTCCGAACCGCTGTCCGAGCTGCTTCCGGAACCGCTGCCCGAGCTGCCGTAGGGATTGGTGGTCGGGTCGTACCCGCTGTGCGAGGTTCCGGTGCTGAAGATCATTGCCAGCTGCCGGGCATCGAGTTTCTGATCCTCCTCCATCAGGAGGAATTCACGGGCGGTATCCGAGAGGTTGTCGGAGATCCTGGTCATCTCCGAGTCCATCTCGCTGAGAATCTCGTGGAGGGTTGTGAACGAACTGCTCACCCTGTTGACGAGATTCCTCGCGAAGCCGGAGTGCGTGGTGTTGCCGACCCGGATGACGTTCTTGTTTTCTTCGTTGAACTGGGCGAGGAGCGTCAGATGTTCTCGTACCTTGTTCTGGATCTGCTCTCCGAACCTCTTCTGGAAATCCTCGACCTTGGCGAAGTCGATCTTGACACCTTCGCCGCCCTTGCCTCCGGTGCCGTTGTCCGAACCCTTGTCGGAGTTGCCGCCCGACCCGTTGCCCTCGCTGTCTTTCTGGTCTTTGTCCTCGTTGTCTTTCTGGTCTTTGTCGTCTTTGTCCTCGTCGTCCTTCTCGCTCTTGTCGTCCTTCTCGCTCTTGTCGTCCTTCTTGGAGCTGTCTCCCGAACCGCTCCCTCCGGAGCTGCCTCCCGAACTGTTTCCTGCTTCCCCGTCCCCGGAGGCCCCGAGGAGATGCGGATTGGGCACCGTGACGCCCGAGACGAGGCCGTCGTCCGGCTGGCCAGGGGCCTTCGCGGCCTCGCTTCCCGCAGTGCCGGGTCCTTCTTCACCGCGCCCGGGGATGTCATTGGTGATATCGAGGAGTTCGCGGCCACCCGAGGAGCCGGTGTTGTCGTTCGCGGAGTCCTCGCTCCCATCGGTGTGGAGAGCGGGCATCGTCGGCGTGGCGGAGGAAAGGTCGGAAGCGGGCGTGGCGGAAGGAAGGTCGGAAGGGGGTGTGGCGGGGGTAGCCGGCTCCCCGAGGGAGGAAGCGTCGTTTCCGGAATCGCTGGAGCCGCCGCTGTCCTGCCCGCTGTCCGTGGTGGCGGAGTCTCCCCCGGTTCCCGGAGCGTCCGAGGCGCTGTCGCTGCCGGTCCCCTCGTCGTCGGGGGTGACGGTGACCTCGCCGGTCTCCGGGTCGACGCTGACCTTGCCGTCGCCGAGATCGACGCGGACGTCCCCGTCGTCGGGGTCGATGCTGATCCGGCCGTTCGCGTGGTCGACGGTGATCAGCCCGGTCTCCGGGTCGACGGTGACCAGCGCGTCCCCCGATTCGAGGACGACGTCTGAATCCGTCTTCGCGGCCGGTTCGCTCTCCTCCGGGTCGCCGACGGTGAGCAGGCCCGTGTCGGGGTCGAGGGAGACGGAGGAGTCGCCCGGTGTCAGGACGGTCTTGCCGGTGGTCGGGTCGAGGGTGAGCTGTCCTCCCTCGAAGCCGATGGTGATCAGCCCGGTCTCGGCGTCCACCGTGATCTGTCCCGGCGGGACGAGGTCGGTCGGCTCCGGCGGCGTCGGGGCGTCCCCGGAGGTTTCGGAGGACGGTTCGGACGGGCGGAGGAGGGTGACCTCCCCGGTCTCCTTGTCGATGTGGACCGTCGCGTTGCCCGGGTCGAGGGTGACCGTGCCGTCGGCGTGCTCGATGGTGACGAGCCCGGTGTCGGGGTCCACCGTGACGCGGGGCTCGGCCGCCGCCTCCGATCCCCCGGAACCGGAGCCCTCCACGTCCGGCAGCTCCGCGCTCCTCGGCGTCGGCTCCACGAGGGATGCCTGTTCGGTCCTCGCAGCCACGGCCAGCCCTTGGTCCGGATGCAGGGCGCGGACGAAGAGCGCCATGGTGTCCGGACCGCCGGGGGGCGGGGAGGCAGTCGTCCCGTGCTCCCGCGGAGTGGCGTGGAAGAGCGGGTGCTCCGTTCCCCAGTCGCCGCCACCGCCACCGCCGCCACCGCCGCCCGTGTCGCCGTGCTGGCCGGGCGCTTTGGGGCGGCTCGAGTGCGGTCGGAACAGCTCCTCAGCAGGGCCCGTCACGGGCCCTTCGGGAGCGTCCGCATCGAGCTGTGCCGCCTCCACAGTGACCGTTCCGGTCTCCGGGTCGATGGTGCTCTCCGCGCCTCCGGTGTCCAGGACGACGGTTCCCTCGCCGTGGTTGACGCGGACCAGTCCGTCCTCCGGGTCGAAGTCGATCGAGGAGGTGGAGAGCGGTGCCCCGCCGGACACCGTGCGGAGCACGTTCCGCGAGCTCTCCTGGCCCTCGTCCTCCGGCGCCTGCGGGGCGCGGGGAATCCGTCTGTCGGTCATGGTCGGCTCCTTGGCTGGCTAGGGGCGGTCCCCGTCGAAGGGCTTCGCCGCACCCGAGGGGAAGGGGAGGTCGAGGTCCCCGAGCAAGCGGCTCGGGTCGAACGTGCCGCTCATCACCTCGTCGATGTCGATCCCCTCGGGCATGAACTGCGCGTACGCCTGCGTTACGCGGGCAAACATCCGCTTGCGCGCCTGGTTGATCACGTCCGTGATGGCCGACGCGAGTTCTGCGGGAGCCATCTGCCGGTACTTCTGGGTGTGGAACTTCAGCTCAATCAGTTCCCCCCTGGCGTTGACCTTGGCGCCCACCATCCGGTCCTTGGAGATGACCTCTTCTACTGATGACTCCAGGCTTGCGCTTGCCTGCCCGAACTCCTCCATCTGTCTGTGAAGCCGTGCGAGAGCCTGCTCCGCCTGCTCCCGTATCGATTCGCTCACGGATGCTTCCCTTCTTCTCTTCGCCGGGCAGCGGTCGTCCGAGGACGGACTTCTGGTTCTTGGGGGAGGTCCCCCAGACGCTCTCGTCCTCGGCCAGCCACGTCGAGCGGGTGCGCTCCTGGTTGTTGGGGTTGCCAGCCATGGGCATCATCGGCGGCATGCCGCCCATGCCGGGCTGCTGGGCGAGGTCGGCCAGGCTGCCGGGGCTCTTGACGCTGCCGACGTCGGCGGCGCCTTCTCCGATGGGAGGCGGGGTCATGAAGCCGCTCCCCCCGGGGGAGCCCGCGGCCCGGCCCAGGGTCTCCGGGGTCGTGAACAGCGTCGACCGGTCGCTGCTCCCTCCGGAGTCGCCGCCCATCCCGCTGGGAATGTTGATGCCCGAGCCTCCGGGGCCCACCGTCGTGTACGACCGGGGCAAAGAGGTTCCGGGAAGGTCGTCGCTGTCGAAGTCCGGCGTCTCCAGCCTGGGGATGTCGTAGTCCAGAAGACCGTCGAGATCCGCCTGGGTGCCGCGGCCGGAGGAGGTGATGATCTCCCCGGTGTCGGGGTTGTAGGGCAGTCCGGTCTGCGGGTCGATCGGGAGGAGGAGGCCGCTGTCGGTGTCGACGACGACCGGCAGCCCGGTGTCGGGGTTGTAGGGCAGTCCGGTCTCGGGGTTGACGGGGAAGGACTCTCCGGTTTCGGGATTGATGGGCAGTCCGGTCTCGGGGTCGAGAACGGCCTGGGTGCCGGGGCCGGCGGTGATGATCTCCCCGGTGAGCGGGTCGATCGGCAGCGGGAGCCCGGTTTCCGGGTCCAGTTGGATGGGCAGCCCGGTGTCGGGGTCGTAGGGCAGTCCGGTCTCGGGGTTGACGGGGAAGGGTTCCCCGGTTCTGGGATTGATGGGCAGTCCGGTCTCGGGGTCGGTGGCGAGGCTGCTGCGCCGGGGGCCCGGCATTCCGGAACTGCCGCTGCTGAAGCTGGTGGTGGGAGGGGGAAGCAGCGGGGGGACGGTTCCCAGGTCGCTGAGTCCGCTGGGGCCGCCGGTGGTGACGCTGGGAGGCAGGGTGAAGTCGCTGTCGGGGCCGCCGGTGATGATGCCTCCTCCGCTGGGGCCGCCGGTGGTGACGCTGGGAGGCAGGGTGAAGTCGCTGTCGGGGCCGCCGGTGATGATCCCTCCCCCACTGGGGCCGCCGGTGATCGTGGGCGGCGGCACTCTGAAGTCGTCGGGAATGGTGACGTCGGGAATATTGATTTCCGGGAAATTGATGTCCGGGAAGTTGATGTCGGGGTTGTTTCCCCCGCCCGGTCCGTCGGGGGTGGTCTGGGGACCGTTGAACCCGGGCAGGTTCTTGGGCTCCGGCTTGCTGATGCCGAGGTACGGGATGGCAGTCGGGTATTCTGTGGAAATTACTGAGTACAGTTCGTTCGCGGCGTCGGTGACTGGTTTGAGCTTGCCAAGCCAGATTTGGTGCAGAATGTTGTTGATATTGGTGTCGGTGATCTCGTCCCCGACGATGCCCCACACCTCTGGCTTATCAGAGTAATACGAGTACCTGATCGCGAACTGGTCGCGCTCCACTACGAACCGCTGGGTCCCGTGGGTCGTGTTGTACCAGTCGTAGATGGTCCAGTAGACACTGGAGCGCATCGATTGGTCGTTGTCGAACGAACTCCTCCACTCCCTGACCCTCTCCAGCAAACGCTTGCTCGGTCCAACGAGAGCGGGGCGGATTTTGTCGAAACGTTCGCGGAACCGGCTCAGTTGCTTGCTCAGGTTCTCCAGACGGCTGCTCAGGCGGTAGAGGTGGTTGGCGAACATGTTCGCCGCGTTGCCCTCAATGGCAGCGTCTTTGTCGTACAGGCTGCGGACCTCTTTGAGAAGCTCTTCTTGCTTTTCTTTGAAGAAGAGGTCGAGATTTTTGGCGATGTCGGAGATCTTTTGGTGTGCTTGAGCCGAGTACGACTCGGAAGAGGCCAGTCCTGCGGCGACCTGGGCCAGGGCATCAAGCCTGTTGACGAAATCCTTCTCGGTGGAGACCGTCCCGTCCCAGAATTTGGAGGCTGCCAGCTTGTACCCGGCGTAGTCGGTCTTGTGCTCGCTCTTCATGGAGGAGCCGTGCTGATCCTGGGCGTAGTAGGTAGTCGACTCGGTCCAGGACCACCAAATTTCGACGTCCTTGAAGTCGAAGCCCTTGAAGACGTGGTTCTTCTGCTCACCGTGCGGCTCCCGGCCTTCTCCGGGGCGACCCGGAACCGCAGGGTCTCCAGCAGCACGCGCGCGGTCAGCGGGAACATCCGCTGGACGGCGTCGCGGACGTCGGAGAGGCGCAACTGTCCGGAGGCGTCCAGGGCCGCGCAGCGGTACCAGTTGCGGCGCAGCGGGTTGGGGTCGCGGTCCGCCAGGGCGTGCAGGGCGCGGGTCAGCAGGGCGCGGCCGTCCGCGTGGTCGGGGAAGGCGTCCACAACGGTCCGGGCCAGCTCCGCCGCCCACTGCGGGTCGTCGTCCAGGGACTCCGCCGCGACGGCCAGCACCCGTGCGGCCCCGCCCATCAGCTCCACGCTGCGCCGGGCGCGCTCGGGCCGCGGGGGGGCGCCAGGTCGACGGCGTTGCCCGAGAACCATCCCATGTACCTGGTGTGGTACATCAGCGCGGTCCCGCCGAAGTTGCTGTGGAACGCCTCGGGGGCCAGGTTCTCGGCCACCTGCTCGGGGATGGGGAGGCAGTGCAGGAGGTCCTCACCGGGCGCTCCGGTCAGCAGGTGGCGGATCGTCTGGTCGTGGAGGTAGGTGATGAGGTCCTCGTAGACGGAGAACAGGGTGCGGATGCGCCGTTTGCCGTGCAGCGACTCCATGTGCGGGCCCGTCAGGTGTTCGACGTCCAGGGTGGAGAGACGGGCCATCAGGGAGTGCCAGATCTCGGAGTACTCGACCGGGGCGCCCTCCAGGGCCATGAAGTTGCCGGGGGTGGCGTACAGGGTGGTGGGGAGGAGCACGGTCCGGTGCTCGGGCAGGTGCATTCCGAGAGAGATGTCGAGGGGGAGGTCGGTGCTGAAGAAGCCGATCCGCAGCCCGGCCAGGTCGAGTTCCTCGCCGTGGCGCACCCGCGTCGAGGGCACGGGGAAGGGGACGGGGGCAGGTTCTCGGAGAGGCCGCGGCGCAGCAGCCGTTCGGGGTCGGCGTCCTGCCACAGTTCGGGACCGTGCTGGAGCACGGCCATGGTCACCTTCAGGTAGATGATCTCGCGGACGGACGCCTCGGGGTGGCTGCCCCAGGACTCGTGGGCGATGACCGGCACCTGTCGGCCCCGCTGCGCCTCGAGGACCGCGGAGACTCCCGCGCAGTGCGAGCTGACCGGTTCGGCCAGGACCACGGCCGAGACCGGCTTGCCGAACCGGGCGGCGAGCAGGCGGGCGATCACCCCGCCCTGCCGGGGGCTCGCCCCGCAGCCCATGAGGACGAGCCCGTCCGGTCCCTCGACCACCGCGCAGTTGAGCAGGGAGCCGTCCGCGGTCCGCAGGTTCCACACGGGGGTTCCCTCGACCGGGACGAGTTCGGGAGGCGCGGTCCCGCTGCTGCTCGGCAGCGGCGGGGTGAACGTCTCGGGTGTCTGGCGCGGGTGCGGAGACGGACGGGACACCATTCCTCCCCTGGTGCTGTCCGCCGACCGGCCGCGCACGGTGGTGCTGGCGGTCGGCGGTCGGACCCGGTGCGGGGGTGTGCCGCACGGTCGGGCGGGGCGGTCGCCCACAGGCATCCATGCTGCTCGGAGGATGGTCAGAGACGCTTCAGGTCTGTCCTATGACTTCTCCAATGCTCACAGCAGGGGGCGCGGCTACTCGGCTCCGGCCAGGATCCGACGCGCCTGGAACCGGTTGTAGGCGGCTATGGGGGTCATGGCGGCCATGCAGAGGGGGAGCGAGGTGAGCAGGGCGAAGAAGAGCGTGCTTTCCGCGTCGCCGCCGGCGTGGGCGAGGAAGGCGTAGTAGCCGAACCCCGCGGCGCCCAGGCCCCAGAACGCCAGCGACAGGTGGACGAACGGCCGCTCCAGCAGGAAGGAGGCCCGCGCGTGCGCTGTCCGGTACGCCAGTTGCATGACGCGCGCGGCGATCTCGGGGTCGTCGCCGACCTCGCCGCGCAGCATCAGCCGCCCGGCCGTCCAGGCGGTACCCAGCCGTTCGGGGAAGCGGCGCGCGAGCAGGGGGGCCACCGCCCCCGTGACGGCGCCGCAGAGCGGGCCGAGCAGCAGGCCCGCAGCCAGGAACTCCGTGGCCAGGGGCGGGATCTCCTCCCCGGGGCGGAGCGGATCGGACACCCCCGGGCTGGTGAGGCCGCCGAGGAGGAGGGCGAGGCCGATCCCCAGCAGCAGGCCGATGAAGGCGTGGTGCAGCGGCGGGTGGCGGACGACGAAGGCGGCGTAGCGGTGGAAAGGAGGGGGAGAGAGCGTTCACGGGGATCTCCGTCCACGGACGACGCGGTGCCGCGCCTACGTCCAGCCGTAGCGTTCCCGCAGTACTCCGGCCACGCGCCAGAACGTGTCCGGGTCGACGATCGCGCCCTCGCGGCGGATCTCGTGCTCCTCCAGTTCGAACAGGCGGTCCAGGCGGACGTAGGAGGTCCGCCCCGCGCGGTCCCAGGGGCCCGAGCCGAGCAGCAGCCAGTCCTGCTCCTCCCAGTGGTCGGGCTCCTGGCTGGAGAGCATCAGCGCGTGCAGCACGCCGCCCTTGCGGCCCACCACCAGCAGGGGGCGGTCCTTGCCCCGGGTCGGGTCCTCCTCGAAGGGCACCCAGGTCCACACGATCTCGCCCGCGTCGGCCAGGCCGTCGCGTTCGGGGGCGTAGGTGAGGGTCGTGGCGTTGCGGCGGGTGGGCACCTCGCGGATCGCGCCCTCGTGGGGGTGGGGCGGCCGCGCGTCGGGGTCGGCGTAGTGACGGGTCATGCAGAGATCTTAAAGAGAGCGCGGCGAATTGTCCCGGTTTGTGGGTGGAATTCCGCTGGCCGGTACGGGTCAGCGCGCCGCCGGGTCCAGCAGGGACAACTGCTCCGCCCGCCCCGCCGCGCCCCGCTCCAGGGCGAGCAGCCACTTCTTGCGCTCCAGGCCGCCGCCGTACCCGGTGAGGTCGCCGGAGGAGCCCACCACCCGGTGGCAGGGCACGATGATGCTGATGGGGTTGCGGCCGTTGGCCAGGCCCACCGCCCGGGAGGCCGACGGGCTGCCGATCCGGGCGGCGAGCTGGCCGTACGAGACCGTCCGGCCGTAGGGGATCTCCAGCAGGGCCCGCCACACCTTCTGCTGGAACGGGGTGCCGACGGGGGCCAGCGGCACGTCGAAGACGGTCCGCCGCCCCGCGAAGTACTCCGCCAACTGCTCCCTGACCCCGGCGAACGGCTCCGGGTCGGGGGCCCCGAAGAACTCCTCGGAGGGGCGGTGCCGCTGCTCGGCCAGGTACAGGCCGACCAGCGCGCCGTCGGCGGCCACCAGGGTCAGCGGGCCGATCGGGCTGTCGACGACGGTGTGGACACGTTCGCGCGCCGGGACCGCGGTGGTCACGGGTGCCTCCTCGAAACGGGGTGCTCGGTGACGGGCGATGCCCCTCCAGTATCGGAGGCCCGCCTCCCCGCCCGGGAGGGCCGCGGCCCCGGAGCACGGCGTGCCCGCTCGCGGCCGGAAGGTCAGTGGTTCTCGTTGCCGGAGTGGTGGTTGTTGTTGTTGGGCAGGGTCTCCTCGGAGCTCCCGTCGCGGTGGCCGTTCAGCAGTTCGGAGGAGTTGTGCAGCGGCGGCACCCACAGGCGCATCCCGTTGCCGAGGCGTCTCCTGGGCGGTGCGGGCCGCGGCCCGGCCCCGGGACGCCCCTCCGCGGAGGGGCGCAGCATGCCCGCGCCCAGCGGGACGAGCAGGATCAGCAGCGCGGGCAGCAGGAGCGCCGCGGAGAGCCCGGCCCTGTCGGCGAGGAAGCCGATCACGGGCGGGCCGAGGAGCGGGCCGAAGTAGCCGATCGCCGCGACCGTGGACAGGTCGCGGCCGGACCGGGCCGGGTTGTCGTTGGCCGCGGCGTTGAACAGTTGCGGCACGATGCCGGAGAGTCCCGTGCCGACCAGCGCGAAGCCGATGACCACCGGGATCTGCAAGGGCAGGGCGAGCGCGAGGAACAGCCCGGTCGAGGCGAGCAGGCCGCCGGTCCGCACCACGGTGACCGGGCCGAGCAGGGCGACCAGGCGGTCCCCGACCAGCCGTCCGGCGGCCATCATGACGGCGTAGGCCGCGTAGGTCGCCGAGGCGACGGTCTCGGAGCCGCCCACCGTCTCCCGGGTGTACAGGGCGCTCCAGTCGTTGGCCGCGCCCTCGGCGAGCATGCAGCACAGCGCGAGCACGCCCAGCAGCACGATCCTGCCGCGGGGCAGGGAGAACCTGCGGAACCGCGGCGCGGTGCGCGTGTTCTCGACCGGGGGCAGTGGATGGCCGGTCAGCCATCTGCGCACGGCCAGGGAGAGGCCCGCCAGCACCGACGCCGCCGCGATGAAGGTGGTCGTGGCGTCCAGTCCGGCCCGGACGCAGAGGGTGCCCGCGATGGCGCCCAGGCCGCCGCCGATCGAGCACACGGCGTGGAAAGAGACCATGATCGGACGTCCCCACTCGCGTTGGAGGCGGGCCGCCTGAAGGTTGGCCGACACGTTGAGCAGGGCGTGGCTCGAACCGAGCAGGAGCAGCGACAGCACCAACTGCTCCTGGTCGGTGGCGTAGCCGGGGGCGACCAGCGAGGCGCTGGTGGCCAGGGAGGCGGCCGGCACCACGGTGCGGCCGTCGAACCGGTCCAGCAGGCCGCCGACCAGGCGGATGGTGAGCACGCCGCCCAGCGCCAGGGCGAGCAGGGCGATGCTCAGCTCGCCCTCGTCGACTCCGGTCCGGCTCTTCACCGCGGGAATGCGCGAGGCCCAGATCGCGATGACCGCCCCGGTGACGAAGAAGTACACGTTCAGCGCGATCCTGGCGCGTCGTAGCCGACGCGGCATCGGGGGGCGGTTGCGGGGGCGGAGGGGTCCGACGGGCTTGCTCTCCGGCATGCGCTCATCACCTTCTCGAATTTGCAGATTCTGGACATGACGCGCCCATTGGTGCGACAACCGGTGTCCAGGGGCGAGGGGCGCGGCGACGGTGACAGGCCGAGTCGGACGCCGCTTCCAGGGGGGTCCGGATTCTGGGCGGATTCCTCTGTGATCGGTAAAACTCCCGGCAATCAACGAGGCTACCCAGAGATCCGCTCAGAAGTAACGGGAACGAAAGAAATCTTTCGCGCTGAGATAGCCTCGGAACAGGGAAGATGCCCGGAAAGCCGGGTCGGCAAACGGGTTTGGAGAGGTAATTGAAAGCGCCGGGGATTTTTGCTTTGGCGTCCCCGGGGAAAGCGATATGCGCAATGTGTGGCCAATGCGTTTTTCTGGTGGATTGGGGCTCTTGGCCGTTTGGTCGGAGTGGTAGGCGGCCGGGGGTCTTGGGACGGAACGCCGTGCGGGCGGAGCACCGAGGACGCCCCCGCGGCGAGTGTGGGATCGGACACGGCGCGGGGAGCGCTCCGGAGGAGGAACCCGGAGCGGAAGCGGGGGGAGGCCGGACATGCGAAGCGCCGCGTCGGAGAGCTGCTCGACGCGGCGCGGGCCGTGGCCCCAGCAGGATTCGAACCTGCGACAACCCGCTTTAGGAGAGCGGTGCTCTGTCCCCTGAGCTATGAGGCCGGGCACCTCTAGGGTAACGGAAACGGCGAGCGGATGCTGCGGCGCGGTGAAGGATGGGGCAAGCAGGGCTAATCGTTGAGTAATCTTCGTATCGATCAGGTTGTCACGGTCGCCGGGTGATGTCTGCCACACCTCCTGGCGGGGCGGTGGCCCGCCAGACGGCGGCTCCGGGGGCGACCCGGCGCGGCGCCCCGAAGACCCTCGATCACCGGAGCGGCGGGAACAGCGCTCGGTCCGCAAGCGAGCGCCGACCCGACCGCAGGCTTTTTCGCCTCATCACCATGGCCGCAGGACGCCATGGAGTATGTTGCGATCCGGCCACGCGAACCATCAGAGCCAAGGCAGCGGAGGAACCACGTGCCGTTCGTTCTCCATGTCGGGCGGAGCCGTCGCCGCACGACGAGGAACGGGACACCGTCCGTCTCGAACGGCCGATCCCGGTCGCGGGCCGTGGTGGCGGCACTGCTCACTCTCGTGCTGACGGTGGTGGGCGTCGGAACGCCGCCGTTGCCCGCCTACGCCGACAACGAACTGGAAGCCCTCAGGCAGGAGGCCGAGCAGGCCAAGGACGAGCTGGAGCAGGCCACCAAGGAGTACACGGAGCGCCAGGAGGCCCTGGAGAAGGCCCAGGACGAGCTGGTCAGGACGCTGCACGAGTTGCAGCAGATCGAGGGGAAGATCGCCGACATGCGCGTCCCCCTCGTGGAGCTCGCCATCACCCTCTACAAGCAGCCCGACGTCGGAATCCTGGGCTTCCTGGCCTCCGACTCGATCGAGGGCGACCTGCGGGCCGAGGCGCACGTCATGAAGCTCACCTACGACCAGGAGCAGTTGCTCGACGAGGCCACCGCGCTCCGCGACGAGCAGATCGAGCTCACCGACCGGGCCCAGGAGTTGCAGTCGCAGACCCAACTGGAACGGGTCGAACTGGAGAGCGACCTGGAGGAGCTGCGCCAGCAGTCCGAGGAGAGCACCGCGGCGCTCACCCAGAAGCTGGAGGACCTGGGGCTGTCGGTCGACGCCTACATGGCCGGGGTGGAGTGCGACCCCAGCGCGGCCGAGAAGGCCTACAACGCGGCCAACGGACTGCTCCCCGGCGACTCGCTGTGCGAGCTGCACGTGGAGGGCCACTACCTGCGCGCCGACGCGGCCGTGGACTTCCTGCGCATGAACCAGGCCTACGCCCAGGAGTTCGGCACCGACATGTGCGTCACCAGCTCCTACCGGGACTTGCAGAACCAGCACCGCGTCTACGCCCAGCAGCCGCCGGGGTACGCGGCCGTGCCCGGCACCAGCAACCACGGCCTCGGCATGGCGGTCGACCTGTGCGGCGGCGTGCAGAACCAGGGGTCGCCGCAGTTCAACTGGCTGGAGGCGCACTCCCGCGAGTACAACTGGTTCCACCCGGCCTGGGCCTACTCCAGTCCCTTCGAGCCCTGGCACTGGGAGTACGACCCGTCCTAGCCCAGCGGCCCGGACAGGCGTCGGCGGCCCGCGCCTCCTCGGGGCGCGGGCCGCCGACGCACGTCCGGGTCAGCCCGACTTCTCGGGCGTCACCTCGCTGGTGCAGAACGCGCACCGGGTGGCCTTCCGGCTGATCTCGCTGAAGCAGGCCGGGCACTCCCGGTGGGTGGCCTCCTCGGCCCTGGCGAAGCGCTCCAGCATCTTCGTCATGGGCAGCACGACGAAGAAGTAGAGGATGGCGGCGGTCAGCAGGAACGAGATCAGGGCGTCGATGAACGCGCCGTACTGGAACTCGCTGCCGTTGATCGTGAAGGACAGGGACGCGAACTTGGGCACCCCGCCGAAGATGCCCAGCAGCGGAGTGATGAAGGCAGTGGTGAACGCGGTGACCAGGTCGGAGAAGACCGCGCCGATGACGACCGCCACCGCGAGCTGGACCAGGTTGCCCTGGAAGAGGAACTTTTTGAACCCGCTCATTTCGGACAGGCCAACTTTCTTTCTGTGCGGGGGGAAACCGGGAATGCGGCGCCGTGCGACGGCGCGCACGGCGCGCAGCGTAACCCTCAGCCCCGGATGGCGATCGACAATCGGTCCGCAGTGTGTCCGGCCAGGGAGCGCGCCTCCGCCTCGGTGACCGCGAGCACCACCAGGGCCCCCGTCCCGCCGTCGGCCCCGTCGGTGTCCGGCACCGCGACCACCGGGCGGTCGGCCACGACCGTGCGGGCCGGGGCCGGCTCCCGGGCGGCGAACCCGTCCGCCAGCGGGTCGGCGGCGGCGAGCACGTCGATCCGGCTGCCCGGCCGCAGCAGCGCCGCGGCCCCGGGATCGGCGAGACGCACCGGCACGGCGACCAGGTCGGCCCCGTAGCCGGCCGCGGGCGGATCGGCCAGCCGCACCTCGGTGAGGATCTCGCCGGCGCGCACCGGGGACCGCAGCGACGCCCCCGCCACGGGGTGCTCCGGGGACAGCGCCCCCTCGGGCGCCAGCGCCTCGGGGACCTCGCGGACCACCGCGTCGTCCGCGGCCAGCGGGGAGAGCCCCGACAGGTCGCGGGCGGCGACCAGCACCTCGACGGTGGGCGCGGGAGGCGGACGCAGCACCAGCAGCGCCCCGGTCGCGGCCGCCGCCGCGGCCGACGCGGCCAGGAGCCGCCGCCAGCGGTGCAGGCGGAACCGGAACGGGCGCCCCGGGGACGTGGATGCGGTGTCGTTCATGGCAGCCCACGGTAGGAAGGGCTCCGCAGCGCGGATCAAGGCCGTCCACAGGGGAATCCGGCCGCCGTCCCCGCGGCCCGGACCGCACGTCTCAGCAGAGGATCCCCCAAGCCGGGGTCAAGACTCCGCCGGGGCCGCGCGGTGCTTCCGGGCGTTTCACCCGGGAGGAGACACACTGCCGGAAAGGCCCGAAGTGCCGTTGATGCTCCAGGAGGCTGCCATGGACATGCCAGTGGTGAATTCGTGCGAGGCGGACAGTTGCGTGTACAACGTCCAACGCTCCTGCCACGCGCTGGCCATCACCGTGGGCGACATCCGGGACGCCCTGTGCGACACCTTCTTCCGCGACTCGGCCAAGGGCGGCGACCCCAAGGCCGTCGCCCACGTCGGCGCCTGCAAGATGGCCAACTGCCAGCACAACGTCCAGTACGAGTGCCAGGCACCGGGCATCTCCGTCGGCTTCGAGGCGAACAAGGCCGACTGCCTCACCTACGCGCCCGCCTGACCCGTGCTCCGGAGCCGGCCGCGTGCGTCGGGGGCGGCTCCGGGCCGCCCGGAAAAGCCGTGAGGGCCGTTCCCCGGTCGCGGGGAACGGCCCTCACGGGCAGTTCGGGGTGCGCCAGAGCGCTGGATCAGGCCGCGGAGGTCGCCTTCGTGCTGCTGGAGTCGCTGGAGGAGGAGCTGGAGGACGACGAGGAGTCGGCCTTGGCGGAGGAGCTGCTCTTGGAGGAGCCGGTCAGCGCGGAGCTGTTGGAGCTGGAGCTGTTGTCGGTGCGGTAGAAGCCCGACCCCTTGAAGACGATGCCGACAGCGGAGTACACCTTGCGCAGTCTGCCCTGGCACTCGGGGCAGGTGGTCAGCGGATCGTCACTGAAGCTCTGCACGACCTCGAGGTCGGCGCCGCACTCGGTGCAAGCGTACTGGTACGTAGGCACGGGTCCTCCTAGCTGGCACTCTCGCCCGACGACTGCTAAATAGTACGCCGCCGGGTGACATGGTCGCGACAACGGGGGTGGTAACGCCGTTGCGACCGACAACCGGTCGCCGGTACCAACGCGGCGGTGTCCACCATCGGTGCCCCGTGTCGCAAGTGAGATTCGCCACCGGGGCCAGGAGGCCCTACCGGTCCGCCAGGGGCACCACGCCGCGTCCGGGAGTCACCGCCGCCCGCACCGGCCGGTCGTGCGCCTCGACGGGCACCGAGTCCACCAGTTCGTCGTCGTAGACCACGCCCAGCGTCGGCGTCCGCGCGTCGACCAGGGACAGCACCCGGTCGTAGCAGCCCGCCCCGCGGCCGAGCCGGTAGCCCGCGGCGTCGACCGCCAGGGCCGGACAGACCAGCACGTCGGCCCCGCGCACCGCGTCCACCCCGAGCCGCGGCCCGGTGGGCTCCACCAGGCCGTGCCCGGCCGCCGCCAGCGACTCCGGCCCGGTGTACTCGGCCCAGTCCAGGTCCCCGCCGTCCAGGAAGATCGGCAGCAGTACCCGGACGCCGCGCTCGGCCAGGGCAGCCACCAGCGGCCGGGTGTCCGGCTCGGAGCCCACCGCGTAGTAGACCGCCGCGGTGGCGCCCGGGGCCGCCGCGGGCAGCGCCAGCACGGCGTCCCGGATCGCCGCGCCGGCCGCGGCGCGCTCCCGGGCGGACCGCTCCCGGCGCGCCGCGAGCACCCGGCGCCGCAGGTCGCTCTTGGTCAGCACACTGTTCACGGTAGCCAAGCCTGCCAGTGCCCCCGCGCCGGGGCGGACCGGGGGCGCAGGAGCGCCGACGACGCGGCTCCGGGGGCCGACCGTGCGGAAAACGCCGGTGGCCATGCGTGACATGTTCCTGACATGACAGTGTCCTATCGTGCGGACCATGGCAGAAAAACAGCACTCTGTAACCCAGGTGACCAAAGCGGTCATCCCCGTCGCCGGACTGGGCACCAGATTCCTGCCCGCCACCAAGTCCACGCCCAAGGAGATGCTGCCGATCGTCGACAAGCCGGCGATCCAGTACGTCGTGGAGGAGGCCGTCGCGGCGGGCCTCGACGACGTCCTGATGATCACCGGACGCAACAAGCGCTCCATCGAGGACCACTTCGACCGGGCCTACGAGCTGGAGGAGGCGCTGCGCGTCAAGAAGGACTTCGACCGGCTCGACTCGGTCCGCGCCTCCAGCGAGCTCGCGCAGGTGCACTACGTGCGCCAGGGAGAGCCCCGCGGCCTGGGGCACGCGGTCCTGTGCAGCGCCGCCCACGTGGGCGACGAACCGTTCGCGGTGCTGCTCGGCGACGACCTCATCGACGTCCGCGAGCCCTTGCTCAAGCGGATGATCGAGGTCCGCCGGACCTACGGCGGCAGCGTCATCGCCCTCATGGAGGTCGAGCCCGAGCAGGTGTCGCTGTACGGGTGCGCCGCGATCCAGCCCACCGACGAGCCCGACGTCGTGACCGTCACCGACCTCGTCGAGAAGCCCAGCCCCGACCAGGCGCCCAGCCGCTGGGCGATCATCGGCCGCTACATCTGCGACCCGGAGATCTTCGACGTGCTGCGCGAGACCCCGCCCGGCCGCGGCGGGGAGATCCAGTTGACCGACGCGCTCCGCGAGCTCGCCCGGAACGGCTCCACCGGGGGCGGCTCCGTCCACGGCGTGCTGTTCCGCGGCAAGCGCTACGACACCGGCAACAAGATCGACTACCTTCGCACCGTGGTGGAGTTCGCCTGCGACCGTCCGGACCTGGCCGCGGAGTTCCTCCCGTGGCTGAGCGACTTCCTCGCGGAGCGCGAGTCAGGCCCCACCAGGTAGCCGACCGAACGACCCGGCGGGGGAAGCCGATGAAGAGCGTCGAACAGCACGTCAGCGACATCCTGGCGGTGGTGTCCCGGCCCGAGCCGATCGAGTTGGACCTGCTGCGCGCGCACGGAACCGTCCTCGCCGAGCCGGTCGCGGCGGAGGTGGCGCTTCCCCCGTTCGACAACTCCGCCATGGACGGCTACGCGGTCCGTGCCGCCGACGTGGCCGCGGCGACCCCGCAGTCCCCGGTGACGCTGCCGGTCGTGGCGGACATCCCCGCCGGGGACTCCTCCGTCTCGGCCATCCCCGCGGGCTGCTGCGCGCGCATCATGACCGGGGCGCCGCTTCCCGCGGGCGCGGACGCGGTGGTGCCGGTGGAGTGGACCGACGGCGGCGTTGCCACGGTGAGCGTCCGACGCGCCGCCGAACCCGGCAACGCGATCCGCAGGGCAGGCAGCGACGTGGTGAAGGGCGCCGAGGTGCTCTCCCCCGGGGTCCGGATCGGCCCCGCGGAGATCGCGGTGCTCGCCGCGGTCGGCCGACGTTCGGTGTCGGTCTACCCGCGCCCCCGCGTCGTCGTCCTCGCCACCGGGGAGGAGCTGGTCGAGCCGGGGCAGCCGATCGGCCCCGGCCAGATCTGGGAGTCCAACAGCTTCATGCTCACCACCGCCGCGATCGAGGCGGGCTGCGAGGGCTACCGGTACGGCTTCGTCGGCGACTCCCCCCACGAGGTGCTCGCCACCGTCAAGGACGCCCTGGCCCACGCCGACCTCGTCATCACCAGCGGCGGCGTCAGCATGGGCGCCTACGACGTGGTCAAGCAGGTGCTGCAACGCCTGGGCACGGTCCGCTTCGAGAAGGTGGCCGTGCAGCCGGGGATGCCCCAGGGCTACGGCACCGTGGGCGAGAACCGGGTGCCCGTCATCACCCTGCCGGGCAACCCGGTCAGCGCCTACGTCTCCTTCCACCTCTTCGTGCTGCCCGCGCTGCGCAAGATGAGCGGCCTGCCCCAGGAGCAGCTCCCGTCGGTGCGCGCGCGGCTGCTGGCCCCCGTCGTCTCCTCCCCCCGGGGACGGCGCTCCTACCTGCGTGCGGTCCTGGACTACGACGCGGCGGGCGGGGACGTCGCCTACACGGCCCTGCCCGCCGGCAAGCAGGGCTCGCACCAGCTCTCCGGGCTCGCCGAGGCCAACGCGCTCGTGGTGGTGCCCGAGCAGGTCACCGAGCTGCCCGTGGGCAGCGTCGTCGAGGCGCTCCAGCTCCCCCGCCGGTAAGCTCCCCCCTGTCCCCGTCAGGAGAGTCCCAGCCACCCATGTCCCAGACACCTTCCGCAGACTTCCCGCACCTCGACCCCTCCGGCGCGGCACGCATGGTCGACGTGTCCGCCAAGGAGGTCACCGCCCGCTCCGCCGTCGCGACCGGCAGGGTGCTGCTGTCGCCCGAGACGGTCGCCGCCCTGCGGGAGGGCGGGGTGCCCAAGGGGGACGCGCTCGCCGTGGCGCGTATCGCGGGTATCCAGGGGGCCAAGCGCACCCCCGACCTGGTCCCGCTGTGCCACCCCATCGCGGTGCACGGCGTCGACGTCGCGCTGACGGTGGTCGACAGCGGCGTCGACATCAGGGCCACCGTGCGCACCGCGGACCGCACCGGGGTGGAGATGGAGGCGCTGACCTGCGTGATGACGGCGGCGCTGGGCCTGATCGACATGGTCAAGGCCCTCGACCCGGAGGCGGTCGTCACCGACGTGCGGGTCGAGGAGAAGACCGGCGGCAAGACCGGGCACTGGCGGAGGTCCGGGTGAGCGGTGCGGCCGTCCCCCGGGTGGTCGTCGTCACCGTCTCCGACCGGGCCGCCGCGGGCAGGTACGAGGACCGGTCGGGCCCGCTGCTCGCCGAGCTGGCCGCGGAGGCGGGGTGCGCGGTGGACGGGCCGTGGGTGGTGCCCGACGGCGAGCCCGTCACCGAGGCGCTGCGCCGCGCACTGGCCGAGGGCTACGACGCGGCGCTGACCACCGGCGGCACCGGGCTGGCGCCGCGCGACGCCACCCCGGAGGCGACCCGGCCGCTGCTGGAGTACGAGATCCCCGGGCTGGCCGAGGCGCTGCGCGCGGCGGGCCGGGACAAGGGGGTGGCCACCGCGGTGCTCTCCCGCGGGCTGGCCGGGGTGGCCCGGCTCGGCGGCCACCGCATGCTCGTGGTCAACCTGCCGGGCTCCACCGGCGGGGTGCGCGACGGCATGGCGGTGCTCGGCCCGGTCCTGGCCCACGCCGTCGCCCAGATGCGGGGCGGCGACCACGCCCGCCCGTGAGCGGGACGAAGAGGAGTTTTCCGGGTTTGCCTTCCCTGTCCGGATGTGAAAGAGGATGATGGGACCTGGTGGGCGACACGAGGGACGGTGAGACGGATGCACGGTTGGCCGGTGTCCCTGGTCGAGGGGGATGTCGGGCTGCGTCCGCTCAGGCTGCGTGACGCCCCCGCGCTGCGCGAGGTCCGCGCCCGCAACGCCGAGTGGCTGCGTCCGTGGGAGCCCACCCATCCCGAGATGCCGTTGCAGCGCGACGGCCTGCTGCCCTATCTGGTCATGGTGCAGTCGATCCGCCGGGAGGCCCGGCAGGGCGTCGCGATGCCCTGGGCGGTCACCTGGGCGGGCCGGTTCGTCGGCCAGCTCACGATCGGGGCGATCACCTGGGGGTCGGCGCGTTCGGCGCAGATCGGCTATTGGATCGACAGCGCCTATGCCGGACGCGGGGTGATGCCCACCGCGGTCGCGCTCGCGGTCGACCACTCCTTCTTCACCGTGGGGCTGCACCGGGTGGAGGCCAGCATCCGGCCGGAGAACCACAAGAGCCGACGGGTGGTCGAGAAGCTCGGCTTCCGCGAGGAGGGGCTGCGCAGGCGCCAGTTGCACATCGACGGCGCGTGGCGGGACCATCTGTGCTACGCCCTCACGGTCGAGGACGTCCCGGGCGGCCTGCTTCCCCGGTGGCGGAGGATCAGTGCGCAGCAGGGCCAGACGCACGGGGCGTCGCGGATCCGGCCCGACAGCTCCTGAGGGGCGGCCGCGGCGGCGGGTGTGGTCCGCTCCCGCGACAGGTGTCATGATTTGGGACTGAGTTCCCGGCAGGGGGGACGACTGTTTGCTACTCTCCGTGTCTGTTGGGAGACTTTCTGTTCTCGTGCTCTTTGACCAGTGATTTCCTTGATGTAAGCATGGGTCGGAGATAAAGGACAAGAACAGATCTCACGACACTCCGGTTCCAATACCGCGCATTACTGGACACCGGGTCGTACGGTGCGATGAGGCGCATCAGTGTATGCGGACGGTGTTGTCACATGCGAGGTACGGAGACGGCAGGATGACGATGGGCACGACTCCCGGGGACGCCGTGCCGCTGCCTGCGGACTGCCCGTTCGTGAAGTGAGTGCGCCCGTGGAGTCGGTACCGGAGGACGTACGAGGCAGGCGCCGGACGGGGCTCGTGGAACGGCGAAGCGAGGAGGGGTGGTGAGCAGCTCTCCCCTCTACCTGGCGATCGTGGCCGTGTGGATCCTCGTCCTGGTGCCGATGCTGCTGCGCCGGGACGCCGCGGACCCGGCCGCCGACGGGCTGCGCCGCGAACCCGCGGAGGGCGGGGCGGGCGGGACGTCCCACGAGACCGCCGACACCGAACCCTCCGAGAACGCGGAGACCGAGGCCGAACACGCCGCGCGGGCCGAGCCGCCGCCCGTCGTGCCCCGGCCCGCCCGCGTCAGCCGCGCCCGGATCATCGCGCGCCGCCGCCGGCGGACCAGTGTTCTGGCCCTGCTGCTGCTCGGCACGGGAGCCGCCGTGGCCCTGGGGCTCGGCCCGTGGTGGGTGCTGGTCCCGCCCGTCCTGCTCATGGCCGGGCACCTGGTCCTGCTGCGCGAGGCGGCCAAGGCCGACGCGGAGCGGCGCGCGGCCGAGGCGGCCCGCCGCCGTCGCGCGCGCCAGCGGGCCCGCCGCAGGGCGGAGGCCGCCCGGCGGGCCCGGGTCGTCGGGCTCGCCAAGCGGCGCAACCAGGTCTACGACCAGTACACCGACGCCCAGCGCCGCGCCGCGGGCGACTGACCGGGGCGGGGACCGGGGCGGCGGACGGTCCCGGAGGAGCCGCGGAACCCGCCGTGCGCCCGGGCGGGGAGCCCCGCCGCGGCGCCGGACGTCGGCACGGGAGCCAAACCGGTTCGAAGAAGCGCTCCAAAGCTGGTAATCTCTTAGGCGTCGTCGCACGACGGCAGGCAAGGGGCTATAGCGCAGTCCGGTAGCGCACCTCGTTCGCATCGAGGGGGTCAGGGGTTCAAATCCCCTTAGCTCCACAGATCGGGCCCGTACCGTTTCCGGTGCGGGCCCTTCCTGTTTCCTCCTGCGGTTTTTCCGTGGAGTATGTCCGCGGCCACGGAGTGCAACCGTTGAGTGTTGTCGGGAACGAGAACGGAAACAGTGTGTAATCCTACTAAAGGCAACGGAAAGACAACGCTTCTCGGAAGAAGTCAAAGGAAATGCTAATGACCTGCCGGAAGGTGGGTTAAACCGGCGGACACCGTGCCGGGAGGCCGGTTTTCCGGGCCTTCCCCGCGGCCGGGATCGTGTCCGGGAGGGGGGTGCTTCCGCGCTCCGCGCGGCGGCCCCGGAACGGCGGGATCGCCTGTCAGGACGGGAAGCCCGGGCCCGGACCCGCGGGGACCTGCGCCGTTGGGCGAGGCGGGGCAATGGCGACTATCACGACCAAGAACCTTTTAGGGAGCAAGTTCGAAAATCGGGCTCTTCTGGGTATTGTGCCCTTCCGTCCTGATACGTCATCTTGTGACACGGGGATGGACGTGAGTCACAACTGAAGGGTGCATTGTGATCAAGAAGATCTGCGTCGTGGCCGCCCTGACCACCGCGGCCATATTCGGCTCGACCGGAGCCGCGTCCGCTGACTCTCCGGGCACCGAGTTCCGGGGCTGGACGTGGTGGCTGGGCACCGGAGTCGCCGAAATAGCCGACGAAATCGTCGGGTTCATCGTGGGCGAGACCGACAGCGGCGAGGTCGTCCTCTTCCCCGAGCTGCGGGGATGACGAGGCCCCTCGCTCCTCCGCCGGGCGCATGACCCTGGCCCCCGGTTCCGCCCTGTGAACCGGGTGTCACTCCGTGCCGTCCGGGTGGCCGCCCCGCAACGGCAGCGACCGAACCGCCGAAACGGAAATCCGTAACCTCCGGCGGTGCCGCCGCGGTCGCGGCCGCGGCCTGCCCGAACGGCCGCGGGGAGCACCCCCGTGCGCCGCAGGGGGATTGACGGACGCCCCCGCGGGTCATGCTTTAGGCGATCTCGCGGCGTGCGGGGGACGGCGGCCGCCGTCCCCCGCACGGTCGCGGCCGCGACCCGGAAGGAGCGAGGTGACCGATCGTCCTGAGCAGCACGAGGAGGAGGGCGGGTACTACTTCGTCGACGAGACCCCCCGCCCCGCCGAGGTCCCGCCGCCCGCGGAGGCCGCCGCCGTTCCGCGCGAACCGGATCCCCCGGAAGCCGGACAGGACTTCCGACGGACGACTCCGGCGAGGGTCAAGGTGATCCGCCCGGAGCGGCCCAGGGGACACTGGTGGCTGATCAGCGGGACCGTGCTGTACGTGATGTGCTCCGCGGGCAGCGCCGACTACCTCCCGGTCGGCGTGCGCCTCCTCGGCCACGTCCTGTTCTGGCTGGCCCTGGGAGCCGGGCTGCTGGTGACCGTCCAGCGGGAGCGGATCCACGGCTGGGAGCCCGCCCGCCGGTGGCCGTGGGTGGCCGCCCTGATCTGCGGCACCCTCGCCGTCGAGGTGCTCGTCGCGGCGGTGAGCTCCCCCGTCGTCATCATCGGATCGGCGGTGGTGCTCTCCGTGGTCGTGCTCATCCTGTTCATGCTGGGATGACGGCGCAGCGCCCTCCGCCGGGGCGCCGTACGTCAGGTGGCCTCGTCGTCGAAGGGCGGACGGCGGCCGTTCAACCGGGCCGAGACGCTCAGCGAGGTCGACTCCTCCGACGCCTCCCAGAAGTGCTTCTGGATGAACCGCCTCGGGTTGAGGTCCTCGACGTCGAAGTCCTGGTACTCGGGGCCCAGCCCCTCGCGGATGTCCCTCTTGGCGTTGTCGGCCAGCCGCCGGAGCTGCCGGAGCGCCCGTCCGGCCTGCGCCGCGACCTTGGGAAGCTGCTCGGGACCGAGGATCAGGAGCGCGAGAACGCCCAGCACGAGGAACTCGCCCGCCCCGATGTTGAACATGCGTCTTCCTCCACAGACCCCACGCGATCCGGCCTGCTAGCAGACTAACTGTTTCCTGATGGTTCGCCTGCCATGGCCCGACTTCCCACTTCTGTCCCGCCGGCCGCCGGAGCGGCACCGCGCACCCCCAGGACCAGACGGGCCGCCAGCAGCACCACCAGGCCCAGCAGCCAACCGCCCAGCGACTCGCTGAGCCAGTGGTAGTCCAGAACGGTCATCATCACCCCGACCGCGGCCACCGGAACCAGGGAGAGGCCCAGCGCGAGCCGCAGGCGCCGGGCGTCGGGGAACACCCCGCCCGCACCGAAGAGCAGCCACGCCGCCAACGGGTAGGTGAGCGCCGCGTTGGCCGAGTGCCCCGACGGAAAAGAGACATATCCCTCGAAGGCGGCCGCGCCGGGAACGAGCACGGCGCCCGCCCAGGCCACGACGTTGTCCCACCCGGGAGCGACCTGGTCCACCCCGAGCACCGGGGGAGTGCGCCCCACCGCCACCTTCAGCAGCGTGCCCAGCACCGCCAGCGACCCCAGGCCGGTCAGCACCGCCCACAGCGGCCGCAGCCCGCGCCCGCGCCGCGCCGCCCACAGCGCCAGCCCCAGCAGCAGCGGAACCGTCACCAGACGCTGGCCCAGCCGGGCCACCACCACCGCCGCCGCCAGCAGCGGCCCCTCGGGCTGCCGCGGGTCGACGAACACGTGGACCGGCCAGTCCAGCGCCGTCACCGGCCCGCCGACCAGGACCTGCCAGGTCACCGCGGCCAGTGCGGCCGCCGCCGCGACCAGCCCGAGCAGCAGCGGAGCCGCGGGGGGCGCGTCCGGGGCGACGGTCCGGTGCGACGTCACTGGCCTGCCCTCCCCACGGATCGACTCGGCGGAGCGGAGTTCAGCTTAGAGCCCGCACCCGCCGCGGGCCGGGCAAGCGCGCCCGGAAGCCGGACACCGGGGGGAACGGGCGGTTGGTCCGACGGCAGGCCGACGCGTTAGGGTGACCTCCGGACGACACGCGGGACGAACGGGGGACTACGTGGCGAACTGGGCGCTGCGGCACAAGGTGGCCCGGTTCGTCGAATCCCGCTGGTTCCAGAACGTCGTCGTCGCGGCGATCCTGGTCAACGGGGTCATCCTGGGCCTGGAGACCTACGAGACCAAGTTCTGGTGGCTGGACCGCAACTGGGTGGTGGTGGAGGGCTGCTTCCTCGCCTTCTTCGCCGCCGAGCTGTCGCTCAAGATCTTCGCCCGCGGTCTCGCGTTCTTCCGGGACGCCTGGAACTGGTTCGACCTGGTCGTGGTGGGGATCGCGCTGATCCCCCTGACCGGGAGCTTCGCGGTGCTGCGCCTGGTGCGCGTGCTGCGCCTGCTCCGCCTGGTCAGCGTGGTCCCCAGCCTGCGCTACATCGTCAACGCGCTGTTCCGGTCCGTTCCCGGCCTGGGCACCGTCATCGCGCTGCTGTTCGTGGTCATGTACACCGCGGCGGTCATGGGCGAGCAGTTGTTCGGGGAGATCTCCCCCGAGTACTTCGGCGACCTGGGGACCACCCTCTACACCCTGTTCATGCTGCTGACCACGGAGAACTGGCCGGACATCTCCGACTCGGTGATCGGGGAGGCCCCCTACGCCTGGATCTTCTTCGTCAGCTACATCGTCGTCAGCGCCTTCATCGTGCTCAACCTGATCATCGGTGTGATCGTGACCACGATGGAGGAGGAGGTCAACGCCCACCGCTGGGCGGAGGACCAGGAACTGGAGCTGGAACAGCACCACGAGGTCATGCGCCGCCTGGACCAGCTCAGCGACCAGGTCGCCGTGCTGTCCGCCCAGTTGCGCGCGCTCGGCGTGGCCGTGGAGGGGGCGACCATCCAGCGGTCGGACTCCGCGGAGGACTCCAGGGGAGCAAAACGGCCCTCCGCCGCCAGAGGGCGAAGGGCCAGAAGAAAAAACCGGCGACGCTGACGCTAGAGCGCGCGCACGTCGGACGCCTGGGGGCCCTTGGGGCCCTGGGTGATCTCGAACTCGACAGCCTGGTTCTCTTCCAGGTTCCGGAAGCCGGTACCCGCGATCGCCGAGTAGTGCACGAACACGTCCGGGCCGCCGCCGTCAACGGCGATGAACCCGAAACCCTTCTCAGAGTTGAACCACTTCACGGTGCCCTGAGCCATCTGCTCTCCCTTGGGACTACAACAGGACCGCACTCTGCTGGTCCCGGGCTGCTGAGCGCCCGTCCCGGGAGTAGCCACCCAAATGACCAGCGCCCACGTGAGTTCCGCGAGGGCGCCTAGGGCATCCATGGAAACTACAACCGCAACCGCCTCCGACCCTACCAGCCGCCCAGGCGGAATGCGGAGACACACGCGTTGCGATTTCTGAGAAAAGTCCGAATTTACCTAGGTGGCCTTTCTAACATTTGCCCCATGCGGATTCTGTGCTAGCGCCGGGCCGCCGGGCCGCCCGGAGCCGCCCGGCCGCGGCGGTCAGCCGCCGCTGTTGCCGTAGATCCAGGTCGGGAACCACATCCGCTCCGCCCACTCCTCGTGCGGGATCAGCTCGGCGCTCAGCACGGGGTACAGGTAGGCGAAGTTCGCGATGACCAGCAGCATGAACACCCCGTAGACCACCCCGCCGGTCACCCGCGACCACGGGGAGAACCCCGGACGGCCTCCCGCGGGCCCCAGCAGCAGGCCCAGCGCCAGCACGATCGCCAGCACCAGGAACGGCAGCATCGGCAGCGCGTAGAACAGGAACATCGTGCGCGTCGGGAACGCGAGCCACGGCAGCCACCCGGCGGACGCCCCCAGCAGCACCGCACCGGCCCGCCAGTCCCGGTAGGTCACCCACCAGCCCACCATCACCGCGCAGGCCAGGAGGGACAGCCACCACACCGCCGGGGTGCCGACGCTCAGGATCGCGTTGGAGCACGTCGCCGCCCCGCAGCCCCGGCCGTCCCCGTCGTAGTAGAACGCCACCGGGACGCGCATGATCACCCACTCCCAGGGCTGGGAGGCGAAGTCGTGCTGGGCGTCCAGGCCGCTGTGGAAGGACCAGATCCGCCAGTGGTAGTAGCCCAGGCTGACCAGCGCGTTCGCCGCCGTGCGCAGCGGGGCGGGCAGGAAGCCGGTGAAGGCGTCCACCTCGGGGGTGTGCTCGGCCCACTGGCGGCCCCACCCCCCGTCGGTGGCCAGCCAGCCGCTCCACGTCGCCAGGTAGACGACCAGGGCCGTCCCCACCATCTGGAAGAACGCGGGCACCGCGTCGAAGACCAGCCAGCGCAGCCACACCCGCCGCTGGCCCACGCTGCGCCGGGCGCCGTAGTCCCACGCCACCGTGAGCAGGCCGAACGCGGCCAGGTAGAACAGCGCCGTCCACTTCGTGCCGCACGCCAGCCCCAGGCACACCCCGGCCGCGATCCGCCACCAGCGCACCCCCAGCCAGCGCACCGCGGCCTCCTCGCCCGAGCGCACCTGCTCCAGGCGCGCCGCGGCGGCCATCGCCCACCGCTCCCGCACGCCGGGCCGGGCAGGCACGCCCGCCTGCTCCCCGGCCGGGGCCGAGGAGGGGGCCAGCACCCGCGTCGTGTTGGCGACCAGCGTCCACCAGAACAGCGAGAAGGCACTCACGGTGGCGCGCCCCGCCTCGGTGGCCGAGGCCAGCCGGGCGCGGGTGCGGTCCCGGTCCACCACCAGGCACCCGAAGCCCGCCAGCACCCAGAAGGTGAGGAAGATGTCCACCATGGCGATCCGGCTCAGGGTGAAGTGCAGCCCGTCCAGCGCCATGAGCAGACCGGCGGACGCCCCCAGCAGCACCGACCGGGTCATCCGCAGCGCGATGCGCACCAGCAGCAGCACCGACAGCGCGCCGAACAGCGCCGCCGCGAACCGCCACCCCGTCGGGGTGAAGGTCTCCCCGAACGGCAGCAGCCCCCACACGGTGTCGCCCAGGGCGATCAGCCACTTGCCCAGCGGCGGGTGCACCACGAAGTCCCCGGTGCCGGTGAAGATGTCGGTGATGCCGTGGCGCAGCAGGTCGTCGGCGTTCTCCACGGTCTCGTGCTCGTACCCGTACGCGCGCAGCCCGTAGGCGTCCTTGGCGTAGTAGGTCTCGTCGAAGTAGATCTGCGCCGGCTCCCCGAGCCGGATGAACCGCAGCGCGCCGGCGAACGCGGCGACGACCAGTGCGGCCACCCAGCCTGCCCACGCCGGGGAGGGCATGTCCGGCACCAGCCGTGCGCGCAGCGACGACCGGTTCACGGGCGGGGGAGGAACCTCGTCCAGTAGGGCTGTGGTGCTCATGCGCGTGGTAGGCGAGTACGTCCCTGCGGCGCACGGCGCGCCGAGGAAAGACGCCGACTCCTTTCCGTCGACCCGCTGGCGGGCGGCACCAGCCGGACCACCGGGACGACTCCTGGTGGGCGTGGAGGCACAGTTCAGCCAGGCCGGATTGCGCAGTGTCCCGACAGGGCGCCGGAAAGTCACGGCGGGAAGGCCGGACGCTCCGCCGCCGGGTCGAAGCGACGGTGCCGCCCCGGCCATACTAGAGCGAAAGAGGGTGCGAGGAGGCGGCGCCGGGACACCTCGAACCAACCTCTAACCCGACCGTGGACGGAGGGCCAGTGGCCGACCAGCACAACGGCACACGGCCGGGAACCCTGATCCTGGCCGGGCTGCCGATCGGACACCGCGACGACGCCACCCCGCGGCTGCGCGCCGCACTGGAGGAGGCGCAGATCATCGCGGCCGAGGACACCCGGCGGCTGCGCCAGTTCGCCGCCCGGCTGGGCGTGCGCCCCGGCGGGGAGGACGGCGCCCGCATCGTCTCCTACTACGACGCCAACGAACGCGACCGGGCCGAGGAGCTGCTCGCCGACCTCCAGGCCGGACACGACGTCCTCGTGGTCACCGACGCGGGCATGCCCGGCGTCTCCGACCCCGGATACCGGCTGGTCACCGCGTGCGTGGCGGCCGGGGTGCCGGTCACCGCCATTCCCGGCCCCTCGGCGGTCACCACCGCCCTGGTGCTGTCCGGCCTGCCCACCGACCGGTTCTGCTTCGAGGGGTTCCCGCCCCGCCGGGGACTGGCCGCCTACCTCGCCGAGCTCGCCGACGAGCGCCGCACCATGGTCTTCTTCGAGGCCCCGCACCGGCTGGCCGCCACCCTGGCCGCCATGGCCGAGGCGTTCGGCCCCGACCGGCCCGCCGCGGTCTGCCGCGAACTCACCAAGACCTACGAGGAGGTCCGCCGGGGCGGCCTCGCCGAACTCGCCGAGTGGGCCGCCGGGCACGCCCGCGGCGAGATCACCCTGGTCGTGGGGGGAGCGCCGAAGCAGGCCGCGCCGGCCGCCCCCGCCGACCTGGCGGCGGCCGTGGCCGCCCTGGAGGAGCGGGGCGTCCCCCGCAAGACGGCCATCCAGCAGGTCGCCCGCGAGCACGGCCGGCCCAAACGCGAGGTCTACGACGCGGTGCACCGCGGCTGACCGCCGGAACGCCGACGGGGGCGCGGCCCCGCGGACCGCGCCCCCGCCCCGGAAGAGCCGGACGAGGACGGCTACACGACCGCCCCGTCGGTCTTCTCCCGGGCGACCCGCAGCTCCTTGCGCTGCTTGGTCTTGCGCTCCTTGACCACGTGCGGCGGCGGCGTCCGGTCGAACCGCTGAAGCCAGATCGCCAGCGGCACCGCCACGAACACCGTGGAGAACATGCCGGAGACCAGGCCCACCAGCATCGCGACCGAGAAGTCGGTGAGCGAGGACCCGCCCAGCACCGCCAGCGCGGCCAGGATGAACAGGCCGCCGATACCGGAGTTCACGGTACGCGGCAGCGTGTGCAGGATCGCCGTGTTCGCGATCTCGCGGAACGGCTTCTTCGGGCTGTGCGCCCACTCGTCCCGCACCCGGTCGAACACCACCACCGAGTCGTTCACCGAGAAGCCGATGATGCTCAGCACCGCGGCGAGGAACACGCCGTCGATCGGCTTGCCCAGCCACGCGAACAGGCCCACCACCAGCACGATGTCGAAGGCCAGCGCCAGCATCGTGGACAGGCCGAACGACCAGCGGAACCGCCACGCCAGGTACGCCATCTGCAACACCAGCGCCGCGATCAGCGCGATCAGCGCCTTGTTGCGCAGCTCGTCGCCCATGCTCGGGCCGATCTTCTCGTCGCTGACCCGCTGGACGTCGCCGCCCTGCTCGGAGATCGCCTCCTCGATCTGGGTGGCCTCCTCGTCGGAGATCTGCCCGGTGCGCACCGAGATGTCGCCGTCGTCGACCGTCTGGACGACCGCGCCCGGGTAGCCGGCGTCCGCGACGATCTCCCGCGCCTGGTCGGCGTTGAGCTCCTCGGTGACCGAGAAGGTCATCACCCGGCCGCCGGTGAACTCCACGCCGAAGTTCGGCGAGCGCACGAACACGCCGAGGATCGCCAGCAGCGTGATGGCGCCGGTGATGCCCAGCCACAGCGTGCTGCGCTTCATCAGGTCCGGGTTGTGCTCCACCAGCCACCTGCGGACCACGCTGATGTGGGCGATGCCGCTGCTGGCCGGGAACTTCTGCACGATGAGCGGGATGACCGCCACCGACACCGCCAGCACGGCCAGCGCGCCGGCGACCAGCAGCAGCCAGTTGTCCAGGCTGAACCCGTCGGACAGCACCGCCACCAGGCCCACGACCAGCGCCGCCGCGCCGATGAGCCACAGCCGCCGCGCCGGGGTGGCGCGGGAGACCGCCCACTCCATCAGCACCCGGGCGATGAGCAGCGCCGAGATCATCGACGCGATCGTGCCCAGGCCCAGCGTCACGCCGAAGCCCTGCACGGTGCCGGACGCCAGGAAGAACAGCAGGGCCGCCGCGATGAGCGTGGTGACGTTGGTGTCCAGCACCGCGCTCCACGCCTTCTGCGAACCGACGGTGAACGCCTTGAGCAGGTTCGGCGGGATCGCGCGCCGCCGACGCCGGGTCAGCACGCCGGCCGCGGCCTCCGCCTGCTCCTTCTCGGTGGCGTCCGCCATGCCCGCGGACTTGTTGGCCTGGTAGACCTTCTCCTGCCGCTGGTACTCCTCCCGCGTCCGCTCGAAGATCAGCACGTTGGCGTCGATCGCCATACCGATGGCCAGCACGAAACCGGCCAGACCCGGCAGGGTGAGCGTCGCGCCCAGCGCCACCAGCGCCGCGTAGGAGATGACGGCGTAGCACAGCAGCGCGATGGAGGCGAGGAAGCCCGCGAAGCGGTAGGTGACGCTGATGTAGACGGCGGTCAGCGCGACACCAATGAGGCCGGCGATGAAGCTGGCCTCGATGGCCTCGGCGCCCAGGGTCGGGCCGACCGTCTGGCGCTGCACCTCCTCGACGGGCAGCGGCAGCGAACCACCCTCGATCAGCAGGGCCAGCTCGTTGGCGGCCTCGCTGTCGAAGCTGCCGGTGATCGAGGTGCGGCCGCCGGACATGCCGACGTCGCAGGCCACGTCGGCGACGACCTCCGGCGAGGAGATGACCTCGTTGTCCAGCACGATCGCGATGCGCCGCTTCGGGTCGCCGGACGGGTTGCAGGCGGCGTCGCCGGTCAGCTCCTTCCAGGCGTCGCGGCCGTCGCCCCGGAACTCGACGTTGACCATCCACTCGGTCTGCATCTCGTTGAGCGCGGCCTCGGCGCTGGCGACCTGCTCGCCGGTGAGCGCGGCCTTGCCCAGCATCAGCATGGTGCCGGACTCGTCGGGCAGCGTCAGCGCGACGTCGTTCGGGTCGACGGGCTCGGCGGCCGGGGCCTCCTGTGCGGGGGCCTCCTCAGCCGCGGGGGCCTCCTCGGTCGAGGAGTCCTCCGCGGTGCTGTCGGCGGGGGCCTTCGCCTCGTCGGCGGGCGCGTTGCCGAAGTCGCCGAACATCCCGTTGGTGGAGCCGATGCTCTGGTCCACGCCCAGTACCGGGTGGATGGTCAGCTGGGCGGTCTGGCCGAGCACCTCGGCGGCCTCGGTGGGGTCCTGCACGCCGGGGAGCTCGACGATGATCCGGTTCTCCCCGGAGCGGGACAGCGTGGCCTCGCTGACACCGAGGGAGTCGATGCGGTTGCGCAGCACCTCCACGACCCGGTCGGTGTTCTCGGCGTTGGCCTCGGTCCCGTCGTCGGCGTCGCGGGTCTCCAGGACGATCTGGGTGCCGCCGCTGAGGTCGAGGCCCAGCGTCGGCTTCATGAACCAGCCGGCGGCGAACGCGCCGACCATGATGAGCAGGGATATGAGCGCGCGCAGCCAGCGCGCTCCGGATCCCGGTGAACTGGTCAAGACGGACTACCTCTCACGACTACGAAGGGGGTGGGGGAACACGGCGGCACGGGACTGCGTGCGCCGTCGGAGTGCTCAGCCGCCGGACGGGGGTCGACTGAGCGCCGTGAGCGGCGGAGCCCGTCCCCGGGGCAGGGCCAGGTGCGCCTCGGGCAGCAGGCCGGGGCCGCCGGTGCGCGGCGAGAGCCGCCGCAGGCCGGTCGGCGCCGGGAGGGCCGCCGGGGGCGGCACGTACCCGTCCGGCAGGTCGCGCGGGTACGCGCTCGGCTTGCCCTGCCCCTGGGCCAGCGCCAGGGAGATCGTGGTGGAGTCCGAGGCGGGCTTGACCACCACGTGCGGCCACGGCTTGACCACGGCCACGGCGGTGGACGGCGCGGTGCCGCGCACTGCCCGCTGCTCCGGCCCCGAGGGGGACTGGCCGAACGCCAGCAGCACGGACAGCAGCGCGGCCAGGACACGGGAGACCGTGGTGACCACCTTCCTCCGGTGCGTGACGAACGGACAGTGAAGTTACGGACACACACCCTATCCGGGGGACAGAAGAAAAGAGACGGGCAGTCGAGTACCGATTTCCTGACGTTTCACCGGGGAAGAGCGGAATCTGCCGCCCTCCCGGGGCGGGGAGTCGGATGAAGCGCGGCCCGCTTGGCTCTAGGCTTGAGTCATGTCGTCGAAACGCCACATTCTGACTGCGGTGGCCTGGCCCTACGCCAACGGCCCCCGCCACATCGGGCATGTTTCCGGGTTCGGAGTCCCCTCCGACGTCTTCGCTCGTTTCCAGCGAATGTCCGGCAACAACGTGCTGATGGTCAGTGGCACCGACGAGCACGGGACACCGATCCAGGTGCTGGCCGACCAGGAGGGCGTGAGCGCCCGGGAGCTGGTCGACCGCTACAACCGGATCATCGCCGAGGACCTCGTTGCGCTCGGCCTCTCCTACGACCTGTTCACCCGGACCACCACCGCCAACCACTACGCGGTGGTGCAGGAGCTGTTCACCGGCCTGCACCGCAACGGCTACATCTTCAGCAAGACCACCAAGGGCGCGATCTCGCCGTCCACCGGCCGCACCCTGCCCGACCGCTACGTCGAGGGCACCTGCCCCATCTGCGGCTACGACGGTGCGCGCGGCGACCAGTGCGACAACTGCGGCAACCAGCTCGACCCGATCGACCTGATCAACCCCAGGTCGAAGATCAACGGCGAGACGCCGGAGTTCGTCGACACCGAGCACTTCATGCTCGACCTGCCCGCGTTCGCCGAGCTCCTGGGCGACTGGCTGAAGAGCAAGCAGGGCCAGTGGCGCCCCAACGTGCTGAAGTTCTCGCTGAACCTGCTCGACGAGCTCCAGCCCCGGGCGATCACCCGCGACCTCGACTGGGGCGTGCCGATCCCGCTGGAGGGATGGCGCGACCAGCCCAACAAGCGCCTCTACGTCTGGTTCGACGCGGTCATCGGCTACCTGTCCGCCTCCATCGAGTGGGCCAAGCGCAGCGGCGACCCCGAGGCGTGGCGGAAGTGGTGGCAGAACGGCGAGGCCGAGGCCTTCTACTTCATGGGCAAGGACAACATCGTCTTCCACTCCGAGATCTGGCCTGCCATGCTGCTCGGCTACAGCGGGCAAGGCGCTCGGGGCGGCGAACCGGGCTCGCTGGGTGCGCTGAACCTGCCCACCGAGGTGGTCTCCAGCGAGTTCCTGACGATGGAGGGCCGCAAGTTCTCCTCGTCCCGCCGCGTCGTCATCTACGTGCGCGACTTCCTGGAGCGCTACGACGCCGACGCGCTGCGCTACTACATCGTCGCGGCCGGGCCCGAGACCCAGGACACCGACTTCACCTGGGCCGAGTTCGTCCGCCGCAACAACGACGAGCTGGTGGCGGCCTGGGGCAACCTGGTCAACCGGTCCATCTCCATGGCGGCCAAGAACATCGGCCACATCCCGGAGGCCGGGGAGCTCACCGACGTCGACCGCGCGGTGCTGGACGCCTCGAAGGCCGCGTTCACGACCGTCGGGGAGCGGCTGAACCGGGCGCAGTTCAAGGCCGCCCTCCAGGAGGCCATGCGCACCGTCGCCGAGGCCAACAAGTACATCTCCGACCAGGCCCCCTGGCAGTTGAAGAAGACCGACCCGAAACGCATGGCGACCGTCCTGCACGTCGCCCTGCAACTGGTGAGCGACGCCAAGACGCTGCTCACCCCGTTCCTGCCCGCCTCGTCGAACAAGGTGTACGAGATGCTCGGCGGCCAGGGCACGTGGACGGGGATGCCGCGCCTGGAGGAGGTCACCGACTCCATCGGCGGTGAGGACGGCGTGTCCACCTACCCGGTGATCACCGGCGACTACGCGGACAACGAGGCGCGCTGGGAGTCGATCCCGATCGTGCCCGGCACCCCGCTGAAGCCGCCGACGCCGCTGTTCCGCAAGCTCGACCAGTCCGTGGTCGACGAGGAGCTGGCCCGCCTGGAGGAGGCGGCCGGGTAGGCCCGACCGGCAGAAGCGACGAGGGCGGTCCCGCGCGGGACCGCCCTCGGTGCTGTCCGGGGATGCTCCGGACCACAGGCGACACGCTGAGGCGTGCTCTGAGAGGAGCTGTGCCCCCGGGGAGCGTGCGAGCGGAGACTCCGCCGGGGTCCACGGCGTACAGGCTACCTCCGCCGCGGCGGGCGTGTGGGGTGTTTCACCGAACTGCTCCGTGCGCGTCGGCGGTGCGGGCACCCGCGCGGGGTGCTTCAGCCCAGGAGCGCGGTGCCCAGCAGGGCGGACAGGCAGCCGGCGGCGAAGGCGAGCGCGGGCGAGGCCACGGGCGCGGCGGCGCGCACGGCGTCGGACAGGCGGCGGCGCAGCGGGGTGCGGAGCTTGCGGGCGTAGTAGTCCCGGGTGGCGTGGGCGGGCCAGTACTGGCCGGGCCGGTGGGTGCCGCAGGCCACGGCGCGCAGGTAGGCGATGCGGTCGAGGGTCTCCGGATCGACCGGGTAGTGGCGGGCTTTGCGCAGGGGGCGCTCGGCGGGCCGGGGCGCGGGACGCGGGGGCGGCGCGACCGGGGCGAGGATGTCGGGGCGCACCCCGGCGAGCTGGCGGATCAGGGCCGCCAGCCGGGCGTCCTGGGTCCGGTCGGTGTCGGTTGGGTTGCTGAGGGTGAAGGTCGCGGGCATGGCAGTGCGGTGCCTTTCCGTACGTACGGGGAGGGGCCGGGCGTGCGGGCCGCGGCGCGGACGGCGGACGGTCTCAGGTGCGGGCGACGAACGCGGGCAGGCCGGGCGGGACCTGCGCCGGGTCGAGTGCGAAGTCGGCCCAGACCACCAGGCCCAGGTTGGCCCGGGGGTGTGACACGACCGGGCGGTGCCCCCAGTCCAGGGCGAGCGCGGAGACCAGCAGCAGTCCGCGGTGGCGCTCGACGGTGAACCATTCGGTGCAGTCCAGGTCGGGGATGCGGGGCCGGTGCGGGGTCAGGCCGCCGTCGGTGACCGCGAGGCGCAGCCGGTCGGGCGCGGGAAGCGACAGGGAGCACACGACCTCGCCGCCGGGCGCGCCGGAGGCCGTGTGGACCACCGCGTTGGCGAACAGCTCGCTGGCGCACAACTGCACGTCGTCCACCAGCCCGGAGGGGAACCCGTCCAGATCGCGGCACACGTGCGAACGCACCCGGCCCGCCAGGGCCAGCGAGCCGGGATAGACCCGCGGCTCCCACCGGACCAACGGGACGGGCGGAGCCGAGGGCGGTTGGGCAGCAGTCATGAGGCACCCCACAGAAAAGCAGGCCGTTCCAGCACGGCAGCAGGACATCTGATGCACAGATTAAATGAGGCGGCCTCAAAAGTTGAGTGCCTTGTAACTATGTGTAGCAAAGTCGCATATGTGAGTTTCGAGGCGGCTTTAAGATGGGTGAGCTGACGACTCGGCCCGGGAGGTGCGATGGCTGCGAGAATGCCAGTCCGGAGACGGCACTTGGTGATTCAGTTGAAGCGGCTCCGGCGTGAGGCCGGACTCTCCCAGGACGAGGTGTGGAAGGCACTGGGATGGAGCCGGGCCAAACTCCAACGTCTCGAAGCCGGAGATTTCCAGAGGCTCCGTGCGGGAGACATCATGGCGCTGTGCCAGATCTACAAGGCTGACGAGGCCGTGGCGCAGGAGCTCATTCAGATCGCCCGAGATTCCCGCACGGAAAAGCCCTGGTGGACGCAGTACAAGGATGTGCTTCCAGGGGCCTTCCTGGGTCTTGAGACAGAAGCCACGCTGATCCAGGAGTACAACATCGCCCTTGTACCCGGGTTGCTCCAGACTCGCGACTACACCGCTGCCCTGATGCGCACCTCGGTAGACATCCATGGAGAGGAAGAGATCCGACGTCGTCTGGAGATACGAGCCGAACGGCAGAGGGCAGTGCTCGACCGCGATAATCCTCCGATGGTCATGGCGGTCATCGACGAAGCCGCGGTACGCCGTCAGATTGGCGGGGGCGAGACGATGAAGTCCCAGGTCAGACACTTGATCGAACTCTCTGAACGGCCTCGGGTCGACATCCAGGTACTTCCGTTCGCCGCAGGAGCGCACGCAGCAGCCGGAATCCCCTTCACCATCCTCGGCTTTGACGGCACTGATGCTGCTGGCAGTGTCGTTTATCTGGAAACCCACAAAGATGGGTACTACTTGGACACTGATGAGGAGATTGCCAGGTATAGGCTGATTTTCGGTCGTACTCAGGGAAGCGCCATGTCTGTCGAGGACTCGCGTGACTTCCTGGAACGGTTGCTCGTCTGACGACTTGGACTGGTGGAGGGGAGACGTGGACCTGACTGTCGCCAGGTGGAAGAAGTCCAGTTACAGCAACCCCAGCAGCAACAACTGTGTCGAGGTTGCCACTGCTCCGCGTTCTTCCGCTGTCCGTGACACGCAGCACCGGCACCTGGGCCACCTGGAGTTTCCCGCTGCCGAGTGGGCGGCGCTCCTGGCCGCTGCCAAGCACGGCGAGCTCTGAGAGGTAGTCCCTGTTTTCCGACTGCTCTCAACCTACGACCAGAAGTCCAGTTCTGGATCGTCCAGTGCTTCGAGCACATCGGGACCGCCCAGGACAACCGCCGCGCCGGGAAGATGGCGGTAGCGCAGCATCGCCGAGAGCACGTCTGCGAAGGGCTGGAAACGTAGCGACTCGGTGATCTCGGCAGCCTCTGTAGGGTTGCCTTCCTGGACGAGGCGCTGTCGGTCACGTAGCAACGACCGCATTGTTATGAACGCGACGGCGCGGCCCCGGGTGAGGACGGTGCGGTTGAGTCCGAAGACCTTGATGGTTGCCTCGCCCTGTTCAGACAGCGCCTCGTACTCCCCGATGCTCAGCAGCAGCCTCAAGTGTTCGTAGGGGTCTTCGGCGGTTGGATCGATCAGCAGCGGGGTCCCGTTGGCAGCACGGGGGAAGAGATCACGCTTCTGGTGGCTGTTGCAGTGGGAACAGGCGAGGAAATGGTTGTGCCAGTCGAAGGTGCGCAGTGGAGCTTGAGCGATCGGCTCGAAGTGGTCGATGGCATCACCCTGGTTGTCGCCGCAGTACATGCACCGCTTGATACCGGTGGCCATCGTGGCGAGCAGTTCTCGTACCGACCGGCGGACGTTCTCCGCCCTCTTCCACTCGTTTCGCGCCTCCCCGGGGCCAGCTTCAGAGGCGCGGAGTTCTTCAGTTTTCCTGGCCAACTGGTGACGTAACGGTTCGGGCAGCTTCGCCCGGCGAATACGAATCACGTCAAGCCCGGTGTATCCGTCCCGCAACCTCGTCCACCCGTGCGGTGAACGAACTGGTCAGAGTCCTTTGCAGGTCCTCGTATTCACTCACCTCTTCGGGAGTGGCCGTTCCGCGCAGTACGGCAGACTCCAGACGTGCCAGTCGCCGACGTTTCTCCTCGGCACGTTCCGAGTAGGGCGAGTCGATTCCGAACAGCTCGGTAAGCAGTGCATCGTCACCGCTGCCGTACACCACCCGCTCGTACAGCTCCTCGGAGACCACACGGGGAGCCTCGTCCTCGTCCACGCCGGGCAACCTGATCAAGCCTCCCGGATCGGCGCTTTGGCAGATGTAGGGGCTGTGCGAGGTCACGATGAACTGGATGCGGGGGAAGTGCCGCTTCAGCCAGTCACCGATCACCTTCTGCCAGCTCACGTGCAGGTGAGCGTCGATCTCGTCGATCAGTACCACTCCGGGACAGACCACGGTCGGAACGGAGTCCCGCTCGCCGAGAGCCTCAGTGCCGAAAGCGTCGAAGGCGTGGCGAACCAGATCCAGTACCAGGGCGGTGACCGTGCGGTAGCCGTCGCTCATCTCCCGCAACGGGATCTCCCCGCCGTCACGGACCACCCACAGACCTTCGCTGTCCACCCGCAGCACCCGGAACCCGTCGGGCAGCAAGCCGTCGTTGAGCAGGGAGAATACGAACTCCAGGAGTTCTGCGGCTCCCTCCCGCTCCTCCAGACGCCTCAGATGCAGGCTGATCAGCCACTGGACACTTTCTGTCAGGGATGCGTCCTCGTTGAAGAGAGTGGCGAGCCTGGAGACCGGCCCCGTGGCGAGCATCAACCGCTGAGCCTCTGACGACCCTCGGCCCAAGCGTCGGAAAGGCCCGTATCCTGCGACGAACCAGCCCCGAGGATTATCCGACCAAGGACCGCGGTGAAGGGGAAGGTCTGACGGAACGTCGACGATGAGCGTTGACCGGGCGCTGTTCCCGGGACGATCGTCGCCGAGGTTCTCCCACGTCAGCACAGTGTTGAACGGCTCTCGGAGGGGAGAGCCGTTGTTCAGGAGGTCCCATTCCGGGTCGGGATGGACCAAGGCGTTGATCTGCCCCCGCGAACTGCCGGAGGACAGCCACCCCTGGAAGTCGGGGACTAGGCGGCGTCCGGTCAGGTGGCCGACCAGTGCCAGAGCCAGGGACCGTAGCAGCGTGGTCTTTCCGGAGCCGTTGCGTCCGGCGAGCACGGTCCATCCTGCGTGTTCACCACCGGGGCGAGTGAATCGCAGGTCGACACCGCGTGTGCCATGGAACCCGCGGATGTCAGAGATCGCCAGTTTCGCGACGTACAAGGAACGCTCCGAGCGTGGACGGCCAAGACAAGTGCAAGCCCGAGATCCTTACCGGGTCATCCTGCTGCATGCTCGCCTCAACAGAAGACAGGTGCGCTGTGGAGCAGGCCGGAAAGGCTGTGCCCCGGAGCTTGACGAGCGGAGGCTACGCCGGGGCTTACGAGGCACACTCTACTGCAGTACTGCAGTCCGTAGCGGCTGCCGGTAGGGCAGAAGCCCGACGCGCTCCCGACGATCATGGTGCTGGGACCATAGAGGCCGCCCGTCATGGCCCTGGGGCCATGATCGCCGGGTCAGGAGGCGAGCTCCTGGGACTCGGAGACCACGTAGGGCGCCTCCTCCCGGCCCGCGGCGGGCAGGAGGACCAGGCCCCCGGGGTCGGCGCTCCGGCAGATGTAGGGGCTGTGCGTGGTCACCACGAACTGGATGCGGGGGAAGTGCCGCGTCAGCCAGTCGCCGATGGTCTGCTGCCAGCCCGCGTGCAGGTGCGCCTCGACCTCGTCGATCAGGACCACGCCGGGGCAGACCACGGCCGGGGCGCCCGCGTGCTCGCCGAGCGCCGCGGTGCCGAACACCTCGAAGGCGTGCCGCACCAGGTCCACCACCAGCGCCACGACCATCCGGTGACCGTCGCTCAGCTCCGCGAGCAGGAACTCCTCGCCGCCGTGGGCCACCCACAGGCCGTCGTCGTCCAGCCGCACCACCCGGAACCCGCCGGGCAGCAGCCCGTCGTCGAGCAGCGACAGCACGAACCGCGGCAGCCTGGCGGAGCCCTCCCGCCAGCCCAGGTGGACACCGGTCAGCCAGCGCAGCGCCTCGGAGAGGGACGTGTCCTCGCCGAACAGGTTGGCCAGCCGGGACACCGCGCCCGGCACCGGCACCGGCCGCCCCGTGGACCGCGCCCCGACCAGGCGGCGGAACGGACCGTAGCCGACCACGAACCAGCCCTTGGGCTCCTCCGTCCACGGGCCGTTCTCCAACAGCACCGTGCGGTCCGGCTCGATGAGGAACTGCGGCCGGCCCCCGCCGAAGTCGCTCCAGTACAGCTCCGCCTCGAACGGCTCCCGCAGCACGTCGCGCCCCCGGGGCGTGCGGTCCCACTTCGGGTCCGGGTGGACCCGCACGCGCACCCGGCCGTCCGTCTCCCCCCGGGACAGCCAGCCCCGGAAGTCCGTCATCAGGTTGCGGCTCACCGACGGCCCCACCAGCGCCAGCGCCAGCGCGCGCAGCAGCGTGCTCTTGCCCGCGCCGTTGGGCCCCGCGAGCACGGTCCAGCCCGCGTGGGTGCCGTCGGGCCGGGTGAGGCCCAGATCGGCGCCGCGCGCGCCGCGGAATCCGCGGATTCCGGAGACCGTCAACTCTGCGACGTACAAGAAACGCTCCGAGTACGGAGAAAGAGGGGTACCCCGCCAGGATAGGCGCGTCCCGCACCGGTCCCGCTGTCCATGCCGCGAACCGGGCGGTCCGCGCTCCCCTAGACTTGCCTTCCGTGAGCAAGAGCAAGCGCCAGCGGGAGAACCGGGACCGGGCCCGCACCGAGCCGCCGCCGCTGCCCGAACCGCTGCGGGTGGCGGTGCCCGACTGCCACACCCACATGGACATGCAGGGCGGCGACGTCGCGGCGATCGTGGCCAAGGCCGCCTCGGTCGGGGTGACCCCGCTGATCCAGGTCGGCTGCGACCTGGCCGGGTCGCGCTGGGCGGTCCGGGCGGCCACCGAGCACGACACGGTGTGGGCGGCCGTGGCGCTGCACCCCAACGAGGCCCCGCGCATCGTCTACGGCGTCACCGCCGAGGAGGCCACCCAGTGGGACCCGGAGCGTCCCGCCGGAGGGGAGGCCGCCCTGGACGAGGCGCTCGCCGAGATCGACGCGCTCGCCGCCCACGAGCGGGTGCGCGCCGTCGGCGAGACCGGGCTCGACCACTACCGCACCACCGCCGAGCGGTGGGCCGTCCAGGAGCGGTCGTTCCGCGCGCACATCGCCATCGCCAAGCGGCACGGCAAGGCGCTGATGATCCACGACCGCGACGCCCACGACGACGTGCTGCGCGTCCTCGACGAGGAGGGCGCCCCCGAGCGGGTGGTGTTCCACTGCTTCTCCGGCGGCGCCGAGCTGGCCAAGGCCTGCGCCGACCGCGGCTACTACATGAGCTTCGCGGGCAACGTCACCTTCGGCACCGCCCAGCACCTGCGCGACGCCGCCGCCGTCGCCCCGCCGGAGCTGCTGCTGGTCGAGACCGACGCGCCCTTCCTCACCCCGCGGCCGCACCGGGGCCGCCCCAACGCCCCCTACCTGGTCCCGCACACCCTGCGCGCGCTCGCCGAGGTCAGGGGCGTCGCCGAGGACGAACTGGCCGAGACGGTCGCGGCCAACGCCCGGCGCGCCTTCGACCTGCCCTGACCGGCGCCGGGACACTGCCGCCGGCGGGGCTCAGCGGTCCACGCCCCACTCCTTCAGGGTCTCCTCCAGGCCGGGCGTCGGCGCGCCCGGCGCGCGCGTGTTGCGGCCCGGGGTGCGGCTGAACCGCGGCGCGGGACCCGGGTAGACGACGTCGCCGTCGCGCACCACCGTGCCCCGGGCGCGGATGTGCGGGTGGTCGGCGGCCTCGGCCATGCTCAGCACCGGGGACACGCAGGCGTCGGAGTCGGCGAAGACCTCCGCCCACTCGTCGCGGGTCCGCGTGCGCAGCACGGCCGCGAACCGCTCCCGCAGCACCGGCCAGCCCGACCGGTCCCACTGCTCGGGCAGCTCGGCGGCGTCCAGGCCGGTCCGCTCCAGGAACAGCGCGTAGAACCGCGGCTCCAGGCAGGCCACCGCCAGGTAGCGGCCGTCGGCGCACTCGTAGACGTCGTAGAACGGGGCGCCCGAGTCCAGGTAGTTGACGCCCCGCTCGTCGCTCCACAGGCCCTGGACGCGGTCCTCGTACATCATCGACATCAGCAGGGCGCTGCCGTCCACCATGGCCGCGTCCACCACCTGGCCGCGCCCCGAACGGCCGCGCTCCAGCAGGGCGGCGAGGATGCCGGTGACCACGAACATGGTCCCGCCGCCGAAGTCGCCGACCAGGTTGACCGGCGGCACGGGCGCCTGCCCCCGGCGGCCCACGCTGTGCAGCGCCCCGGTCAGCGAGATGTAGTTCATGTCGTGCCCGGCGCGCAGCGCCAGCGGGCCGTCCTGCCCCCACCCGGTCATCCGCGCGTACACCAGTCCCGGGTTGGCCGCCAGGCACTCCTCGGGGCCCAGGCCGAGCCGTTCCATCACCCCGGGCCGGAACCCCTCCAGCAGGACGTCCGCGGCGTCGACCACGGCGCGCACCCGGGCGAGGTCCTCCGGCGACTTCAGGTCCGCCTCCAGCACCGGGCGGCCCGCGCTCATCTGGGGCCACTTCGCCCCCGGGGCGAGCGTGGGGGAGCCGGGCCGGTCCACCCGGATCACGCTGGCCCCCAGGTCGGCCAGGAGCATGGCGGCCATCGGCCCCGGGCCGATTCCGGCGAACTCCACGACGCGGATTCCGTTGAGGGGTCCCATGAGCAGCCTCCGAGGTGAGACGACAGACCAGGCGACAGGGGCGCGGTCCCATTGTGCTCTTCCCGGATCGGGCGCTGTCGCGCAGGACCGGGAAGTGCCCGGTGCGTTCCGAGAGGTCGCGGGCCTTTCCGGGGCTGCTCTCGAAGAGATCTGTCCGTGAATAACTGGTGTGGGTAGCATTGCCGAAAAAGCAGAATTTCCGTTGGAGGGGATCCGTTTCCGGGAAACGGGAGTCCTACGGTCGATTTCTTCTGGCAACCCGCGTTCGTGCAGAAAGAGACAGCCGCTGTGCCTGTTCCCCCCGCTGCGCCGCTTTCCCCCGACTGGCAGTTGCGAGTCCGCACGCTCGACGGGGGCACAGCGGGAGCCGGAGTCCTCGTCTCTCCGCGGCATCTGCTCACATGCGCCCACGTGGTCTGTGCCGCCCTGGGGGTCTTCTGGGAGGAGGAGGCCACGCCGCGCCCGGAGGAGCCGGTCCTGCTGGACGCGCCCCGCGGCGGCGGCACCTGGCAGGCCCGGGCGACCGTCCTCGAGGACGGCTGGTTCGTCGACCGCTCCCCGTGGGACGCGGCAGTCCTCCTGCTCGACCGCCCCGCACCGGCCGCGCCGCCCGAGATCCGGCGCTGCGGTCCGGTCGACCGGCCGGGGCGGACGGTGAGCATGGTGGGCTTCACCCACGACACGGCTCCGGCCGGGGTGTGGTCCCGGGCGACCCTGGTCGGCCAGGGCGGTGGGCGCCGCTTCGAGTACGTGCAGCTCGACCTCGAGTCCTCGACCGCGGCGCGGGTGGTCTACGGCTTCAGCGGCAGCGGCGTCCGGGAGGACCCCGGCGGGGCGCTGATCGGCATTGTCTGCCAGGCCGACCACGACGAGACGGGCCTGGGGGTGCGCGGCTGGATGATCCCGGTCGAGGCCGTCCCCGACGTGTGGGGCCGCCGGGCCGCGCCGCTGTCCGGTGCCTCCCGGCGCGATCCCGGTCCTCGCGCGGTGCACGGCCTCGCCGTCGCGGTGGCCCGCACGTCCACGATCGCCGAGCCGGAGGCCCGCAGAGCGTTCTACGCCCTGCTCGACGCCAGGTTCCGGCAGCGGCTGAACGCCGATGCGGCGCCGCTGTTCTTCGCGGACCGCCTGGTCAGGCTCGCCCTGGAACACGAGCAGTTGGAGGAGGTGCTCGAGACGCTCGAGATGCTCGAGGAGGGGAGCCTGTCGATGCGCCGGGTACGGGAGGCGGCCGAAGTGCTGTGGGGGCAGTGACGGAGGTCAGGCGCGCCCACCACGAGGTGGCGAGCGCGCTGTGGCAGGTCAGGTCCGTGTACGAGGAGGACGCCCGCCAGCAGTTCTGGCACTGCCTCCCGACGGGGGTGCGGTCCAAGCTCAGGCTGTCGATGGACCCGCAGGGGTTCGCGTTCTCCCTGGTGGTCCAGTGCTGCAGGCAGGGGCAGCTAGGGGTGATGCTGCGCTGGCTGCGCTGGCTGGAGGACGACTCCAGGCCCGTGGTGCAGGTGTGCGAACTGGCCGAGGGTCTGCTGGTGCAGGAGGAGTGGGAGATCAGCGGCTCGGGCCGCGACCGGGCCGTGTGGGAGCGGCTGCGCAGGACGCTGCGCGACGTGGCCTACGACGAGCGGGTGGACCGGGCCTACCGCGCTGTGGAGCACCGGTCGGCGGAGGAGATCGCGGTGCCGGTCCCCCGTACTGCCTGGGAGGCGTTCCTCGACCTCAAGGAGATCCCGTTGGGACCCTCGGGGGAGGAGCCGGGGGAGCGCTTCCTGCACCTCCTCGCCGCTCAGCCGGGCCGGGAGGAGGTCGCCCGGGCGGTGGCGGAGTGGAACGCCGGGCAGGGGCGCCCCGGAGCAGAGGTGCGGCGTACCGAGGTGCGGGAACCGCAGCCTCCGCTGCGCCTCCCGCCGCGGCTCATCATCAAGGTGGAGCACGACCTGGGCAACGTGGAGCGGCTGTGGGTCGCCTACCGGCTGGCCACGCACCCCGAGGACGACTGGATGGACGTCTGCGAGGCCGAGGCGCTGACCGAGGTCGCCGCGGAGGAGCTGCCCCGTAGGGTGTCCGAGCTGATCGCCTGGGCGGAGGGGCAGCAGGCCGACAATCATGAAAAGATTCGACTGGAATTCATATTTCCGTTTTCGCTACTTTTCAGGTTTGTTGTCCAGAATTGGCCGCTTGAACTGCACCGGGACGCCCCGGCTGCGCGTCTGGGATCCCAGTACGAGATCCTCATCAGGAGCGAGGAATTCGCGCGCGATCCCAGGGCACAGCGGGCATGCCTGCGCCGCTGGCAGAAGCTGCACGAGGGGAAGGGGCGCGTGGGGACCTCGTCCGAGGTGCTCGAAGAGGGCTGGGAGAACGCCGCCGACTACCTCGGAAACGAGGCGATCGCAGCTTTTGTGGCCTATGCCCTTCCCGGTGTTGAATGGCGTCGGCAGGTGTATGCCGCCGTCGTCTGCGGGGTTCCCGTGGTGGCCTGGCGCCGGTCGGAGCAAAACGGCGATCCCAAGGCCCATTTCTGGTCCATCCTCCGAGGTGAGGAGGATAGTCTGACCGAAGACCGAGAGATGAACGCGCTGGAGGAGGGTATCAAGAGCCTTACCAGGAACCTCTATCTCTCGCGGGTGGACAGAAGTACGCCGGAGAGGAAGCTCAGGTCCAGGCAGAGTTACGACCTGTCGGTCATCTACCACGACTACCAGCGGCAACCTCGGGAGCAGGGACAGAGACTCTCCGGCGGCAACATCAGGTAGACCTGGAGACCAGGACAAGGGGCACAACAAATGGCCGCGTCGCAAATCCCCCCTTCTGGAACTCTCTCCCCCTCAGGAGAAGAGACGGAAGCGCCACGCTGGTGGATCTTCCACGGAACCGGCAAACCGCGGCCCCACCTCGACCTCGCGGCGGTCCTGCCGCCCCCGCCGCCGTGGCGCAGCCACCGCGGCGGCTTCCCGGACGACCTTCCGGACGCTCCTCCCTACGATGACGACGAGGCGGGAAGAGTACTGGGAGCCGCTCCGGAGTTCTGCGCGCGGTGGAGCCCGCTCACCCAGAGCAGGCAGGAACGGCTGTCCAAGATCAACGCGGCACTCTACCTGCGCCGCCCCCTGCTGGTCACCGGCCCCCCAGGAGTGGGCAAGTCCGTCCTGGCCGACCAGATCGCCCGGGAGCTCAACCTGGGACGGGTGCTCCGCTGGACCGTCAGCAGCCGCAGCACGCTCCGCTCCGGCCTCTACGACTACGACCCGCTGTCCCAGATCCACGACCTGAACCTGGAGAACCTCCAGCGACCCCCGAGCCCTGACGGCTCCTCCGATCCCGGGGAGGCCGCGCTGCGCAGCAGCGCCCAGCGGATCGGGAACTACCTGCGTATCGGTCCGCTCGGAACCGCGTTCCTGCCCCACCGGCTGCCTCGAGTCCTGCTCGTCGACGAACTCGACAAGGCCGACCACGACCTCGTCGGAGACCTGCTCGCCCTGCTGGAGCACGGCCGCTACACCATTCCCGAGCTGTACCGGCTGCGCTCCGCCGCGCCCCGGATCACCGTCCCGACCGACGACCCGGGCCGTACCACTGTGGTCGCGGACGGCGAGGTCCGCTGCGCGGAGTTCCCGATCGTGGTCATCACCGCCAACGACGAGCGGCCCTTCCCGCCCGAGTTCCTGCGCAGGTGCATCCCGCTGCGACTCGCCCTGCCCTCGTCCGAGGAGCTTGCCGGGATCGTGGCGGCCCACTTCTCCGGAAGCCTGCCCGGCGCCGCGCACTCCGTCATCGCCGACTTCGTCCGCCGCAGCGCGGAGGGCTCCCCGCTGGCCATCGACCAGTTGCTCAACGCCGTCCACATGGCCACGGTCATCGAGCCCGGGGCGGCCGAGCCCGGCCCCGAGTTCCTCCAGGAACTCTCCGCGATGCTGTGGCACCGACTCGCGGAACCCCTCGGATGAACGCCTACCACGGCCGCACTCCGGGGCCGGGGAGCCGTGACGCACCCCTGTCCCTGACCGGGTGGGAACTGGCCGACGCGATCTACCTCGCGGCATGGCAGGCGTACCGCGAACGGCAGGAACCGGCTGCTCCGCCCGGTGACAGTCGGCCGCGGCCCGAAACGGCCACGGACGGGGAGAAGCGGTCACCGCGGCCCGCCCACGCGGAACCCGCCACGCCGCCGCCCCTCCCGGCGCTGGAGGAGGCTCCCCCGGGGGCGCTGGAGGACACCGCCGGGCTCCGGACGCACTCCCGGCTGCCGCCCCAGGAGGGGGAGGCAGCGGCGGCCGAGACGGACGCCGACAGTGCTCCGGAGGAAGAGGCGTTCCCGGCGCTGCCCGACCGCCAGCGGCTGCTCCGGGCGCTGGCCCCGTTCCACCTGCGGCTCCCCGACCCACGGGAGCAGCGGTGCGACCTGGAGGAGACGGCACGCGACTACGCCCGCAGCCTGCTGGCCGCTCCGGTCCCGGTGCGGGGGCGGCGCCAGACCGTGATCACCCCCAGAACGGCCCCGCTGCTCCGTCCCGCGGTGCACGTGACCGCTCTCGTCGACGAGAGCGTCTCCATGCTCTTCCAGCAGCGGAAGGCCAGGGACCTCGTCGGGCTGCTGCGCTCCTCGGGGGTGTTCCGCTCGGTGCGGGTGCGCCGCTTCCACTCCGGGGCGGACGTCCGCCTCCGGGACACCGGCACGGACCCCCTCGGCACCTGGGGCAGGGACGGAATCCACGTGGCGGTGGTGCTCAGCGACGGCATCGGCGAGGCGTGGGAAACGGGACGCGTGCAGAGCTGGCTGGCAGACCTGGCCCGGCAGTTCCCCGTCGCCGTCCTCCACCTCCTCGACCCCCGCCAGTGGCGCCGGACCGGGATCCGTCCCGAGGCGATGGAGATCGCCGTCGCCGCGGCCGCCGGGCGCGCTCCGGCCAACCTCCGCTACACCGCGCGCCCGTTCCAGTGGCCGGAGGAGATCCCCCTGCCCGACGAGGAGGTCCAACGGGCGGCGGCCTCTGTCGTGCTCCCCGTGCTGCCGCCGCGGCCCGACGCGGTCCGCGCCTGGGCGGAGTTCGTCGTCGGCCGGGACCGGCGGGTCCTCAACGCCGGGGCGCTGCGCGTGGTTCCCGGCGATCCGGCGGCGAATGCGGTCGCGCCGCAGCGCACCGCTCCCGAGACCCCCGACGCCATGGTGCGGCGCTTCCGGCGTACCTCCTCCGACACGGCGTTCCAGTTGGCGGTGGACCTGGCGGCGGTGCCGCTGACCCAGCCCGCCGTCGACGCGGTCTGCCGCCTGCTCGCGGGCAGCCCGAAGATCCCCGAGCTCGTCGAGGTGCTCTTCAGCGGGCTGATGCGCGAGGTCGACTCCGCCGTGGTCACTCCGGCCAGGCGGATCCGGTGGGAGTACCGCAGGGGCGTCCGTGAGGCGCTGCTGTCCCAGGGCGGACGGCGCTCCCGGATCCGGCGCACCCTGGCGGCGGTCGCCGCCGAGTTCGAGGACCAGGACCCCTGGTTCTCCGTGCTGCGCAGACTCCTCGACGACCACGGCGCGGTCCCGGAGCCGGAACTCGACGAGACCTCCCTGCGGCTCGCCGAGGACACCCTTCCGGCCCTGGAGAGCATCGGGGTGGCCGACCTCCACTACGGCCTGGTGCGCCGGATCAAGGAGCAGACGCTGGCCCGACAGGACACCCCCTCCGCCCTTCTGCCCGCCCCGGTCCGGGGCGGGCGGCACGCCGTACAGGACTCCGACTCTGCCGTCCGTACACCGCACCCGACCGACACGCCTCCGATATTCACAGGTGAGAGCAGCATGATGTCCCAGAGGCCCGTTTCGATGTCCGACAACCTCGCGGGTGGCTCCGCAGCGGCGCAGGCCGGTCCGGAGCCGGGCGTTTCGTACTCCGCCGCCTGGGGCGGGGACATCCCCCCGCGCAACGCGCTGTTCACCGGACGCGACGACCTCATCCTCCGGCTGCGGGACCAACTGCGTTCGGCCACCGAGCAGGGGCGGATGACCCCCACCGTGCTCAAGGGCATGCCCGGCATCGGCAAGACGCAACTGGCGACGGAGTACCTGTACCGCTTCCGGGACGAGTACGACCTCATCTGGTGGGTGCGGGCCGGGCAGGTGCACCAGATCCACGAGGCGTACCTGCTGCTCGCCCAGGAGCTGGGGGTGCTCCGCGGCGACACCTCGATCACCAGCATGGTCCACTTCGTGCGCGAGGCGCTGCGCCAGGGGAGGCCCAGGAGCCGGTGGCTGCTCGTCTTCGACGACGTGCAACGGCCCGACGACATCATGCGCTACCTGCCGGTCGCCGGAAACGGGCACATCATCATCACCACGCGCAACCTCTCCTGGCCGGAGGGCGGCTACTACAACGGGATCACCGTCGACGTGTTCAGCCTGCGCGAGAGCGTCGCGCTGCTGCGCCGGTGCGGACTGGAGGACTTCACCGAGCAGGAGGCCGCGGAGCTCGCTGAGGAGCTCGGCCACATGCCGATCGCGCTGCGGCAGGCCGCGGCGTGGATGAACGACAGCGCCACCTCCATCTTCGAGTACCTGGCGTCCTACCGGACCAAGCGGGCCGAGCTGCTCCCCATGTTCGCGCCCGCCGACCCCGACTACCCGGACACGGTGATCACCGCGCTGAACGTCTCCCTGGACCGGCTCGCCGTGACCAATCCCGCGGCGCTGCAACTGCTCCAGGTCTGCGCGTTCTACTCCACCGCGCCCATCCCCCGCTTCCTGTTCCGGCAGGTCCAGGACGTGGCGGCGCCCCCGGAGCTGGAGACCGCGCTGCGGGACCCCACCAAGCTGAACCGTGCCTTCAGCGACGTCAGCCGCTACGGACTGGCGCTGCTCAACCACCGGACGCGTACCGTCCAGTTGCACCGGCTGGTCCAACTGGCCGTCCACTTCCCGCTGGACGACCGGGAGCGGGAGCAGTTGCGGCACTGCGCCCACCTGCTGCTGGCCAAGAACGACCCGCGCGACATCTCCTCGCAGGAGGCGCGCAGGCGCTACGCCCAGCTCTTCCCCCACGTGTGGGCCACCGAGGCCTGGAACTGCACCGACCCCTGGGTGCGCGAGCTCGTCCTCCAGGAGATCTACGTCGCCGACCTGAACGGGGAGCACGCCGACAGCCAGCGGCTCGCGGAGGAGGCGCTCCGGGTGTGGCGGGAGAAGCTGGGGGACACCGCCGCAGAGACCCTGCGCGCCGAGCTCTACCTGGTGCGCACCCTGCGCGACCAGGGAGAGCGGCAGCGGGCCTACGAGCTGTGCGAGCGGGTGGTGCGCGTCCTCACCGAGCAGTACGGACCGGACTCGGAGGAGACGCTGCGGGCCAGCATCGAGTTCGTGCGCAGCCTGCAGGACGCGGGGCGGTTCGCCGAGTCCCGGGAGCTCGCCCGGGACATCCGCAACCGCTACCGGCGACTGCTGGGACCGGACGACCCCGACACCACCCGTGCCTCCCACAGCTACGCCTACGCCCTGCTCCTGGCCGGGGACCACCGCAAGGCCGCTGAACTGTTCTGGGAGGTCTACCAGACCAACGAGATGATGCTGGGGCCCAACAACCCCCCCACGCTCGCGGCCGTCAACGGCTACGCCGAGGCGCTGATGGAAAGCGGCGACTACTTCAGGGCACTGCGCTACCAGGAGGAGAACACCGAGCGGATTCGGGAGCTCTTTGGCGTCGACCACTGGGGCACGCTGAGCAACATGGCCACGCTCGCGGCCGTGCTGCGCCGGACCGGGAACCTGGCCAGGGCGGTCGAGATCTCCGAGACCGTCTACCGGGAGGCCAGCGACCGCTTCGGCGAGGACAGCCCCATCACGGTGGTCGCGGCGGCCAACCACGCCACGACCCTGCGGTCCGCCAACCGCCACAACGAGGCCCTGGACCTCGCGGAGCAGGCGAGCCGCCACTACGTCGAACTCTTCGGAGAGGACCACCCCCACGTCGCCGCGGCCGAGGTCAACCGGGCAGCGGTCCTGCGCCAGTTGGGACGGGCGGCCGAGGCCCGCGAGGTCGACGAACGGGCGCTGCGGGTCCTCGCCGAGCGGCTCGGCGAGGACCACACCAGCACCCTCTCCTGCCGACTCAACCTGGCGAGCGACCACTTCGCCCTCGGCGACACCGCAGAGGCGCTGCGGCGCGACACGGAGAACCTGGAGCGCTGCCGCAGCGTGCTCTCCGAGAGACACCCGCTCACCCTGCTGGCCCGGCGCAACCTCGCCCTCGGCCGCCAGGCCGCGGGCGAGGACGTCGCCGCGGAGCTCGCCACGGTCGAGCGGCTGTACGCCGAGGTCATGGGGGATCAGCACCCCGCGACGGCGTCGATGCGCCGCAGACAGCGGGGGAACGCCGATATCTACCTCAGCATGCCGTGACGGGCGCGGGACGGGAGCACGGAATCGCTGCCGCGCGGGCTCAGAGGCTGTTCTGCTTCACCTGGCGGATGAAGAGGATCCACGCCCTGGCGGAGACGGCGAGCACCGGCCCGCCGGGGTGGACGGAATCGCGGATCTCCATGCTTCGGGAATAGGCAAACCGCACCTCGACGCACGTAGTTCCCTTGCCCGTATCGGAATAGCTCGATTTCCGCCAGGAGGTCGCACCGTGGAGGGCAGCGGCGCGGGCAGGCGGGAATCCGGCGTCCGTGTGTTCGGTGATCACGGTGCGACCGGGACTCGTGTGACTTTCCGCTGCCGGTGTCCCCTGGGGCCATTCCGGATCCGCAGCAGCGCCAGTGCGGTGCACGGTCCTCCCCTGCCTCGCAAAAATCCTGTCATTCGGCAATCAAAGGGGTATATCCCCAATGGCAGGAACCTTCATGTCTTCCCGGAAGCTGAAGAATCCCGGAAAACCCCCGGGGTTCTGCTGTTTCCCCCGAGCCCGGTAGAGGAGTGCAGGTGGGAGAACTCGTCAGTCTCACCGTTGACGACAACGGGACGGAAATCCTCATCGAGCCCGCCGGGGCGCGCAGCGGCCCCGTCAATGTGGCCAAAAGCGGGGACAAGCGGGTGCAGAAACACCTCGACCAGGTTCTCGGCCAGGTCCGGCAGATCGCCGCGACCGTCGCCGAAAGAATCCGCGACCTTCCCGGGCGGCCCGACCAGGTGGCCGTGGAACTCGGCGTCGGGTTCACCACCACCGCCGACGTGTTCATCGCCCAGTCCACCGCGAACGCCGCGCTCAAGGTGACGCTCACCTGGAAGGCCTCCGGCCCGCAGGAGTGAGCTCCCCTCCGGCCCGCCTGCCACAATGGGCGGGTGACCGAATCCGACAGCGCCGACGTCCGCCTGCTCACCCCCGCCGACGTGCGGCGGCTCGCCGAACGGCTGGGGGTGCGCCCCACCAAGACCCTCGGCCAGAACTTCGTCATCGACCCCGGGACGGTGCGCCGGATCGTCCGTACCGCGCAGGTCGGCCCCGACGACGTGGTCGTCGAGGTCGGCCCCGGACTCGGCTCGCTCACCCTGGCGCTGCTGCCGCACGTGCGCCACGTCACCGCGGTGGAGATCGATCCGCGGCTCGCCGAGGCGCTGCCCGGCACGGTCGCCGAGCACGCCCCCGGCCACGCCGACCGCCTGCGGGTGGTCACCGCCGACGCCCTGCGGATCACGGAACTCCCCGACCCGCAGCCCACCGCGCTGGTCGCCAACCTCCCCTACAACGTGGCCGTGCCCGTGGTCCTGCACCTGCTGCACCTGCTGCCCACCCTGGAACGCGGCCTGGTCATGGTGCAGGCCGAGGTCGCCGACCGGCTGGCCGCCCGTCCCGGCGGACGCTCCTACGGGGCCCCGTCGGTCAAGGCCGCCTGGTACGCCGAGGTGCGCCGGGCCGGGGCGATCGGCCGTACCGTGTTCTGGCCGGTCCCCAACGTCGACTCCGGGCTCGTCGCGCTGCGCCGCCGCCCCGCCCCCGAGACCAAGGCCGACCGGGAGGAGGTGTTCGCGGTCGTCGACGCGGCCTTCGCGCAGCGCCGCAAGACCCTGCGCGCCGCCCTGAGCGCCTGGGCGGGCTCGGCGAGCGCCGCGGAGGCCGCCCTGCGGGCCGCCGGGGTGGACCCCAGGGCCCGCGGGGAGGCCCTCGACGTCGCCGACTTCGCCCGGATCGCCGAGCACCGCCCCTGAGCCGGGGCGCGTCCCGCGCGGCGCCGGTCAGGCGGGCTGCCCCGCGGACTGGGGTACGTCGATCTTCTGGCCCGGACTGTCCTTCTCGCTCTTCAGGACCAGGGACTCGGGAGTCTGGGCGGGTCCGATGATGAACACCAGGGGGCCCTCCGCGGTGCTGCCCGGTTCGATCGGTCCCGACCAGAGGTCCGTGTTCGTCTCCGGGTACACCGGCACCTCGGCCGTCACGGGAGGGCTGTCGCTGCTGAGCAGGGTCTGCAACTCGTAGGAGAACCTCACCGGGCGCTCCGAGGAGTTGTGCGCCTTGATCTCGGCGACGCAGTACCTGGCGCCGGTGAGCACGCTCCGGTTCAGGACCTTCGACTCGCAGTACCACTTGTCGAGGTCGAAGTGGAGCGCCTCTCCGGGAGCCGGCTCCGGAAGGGTGTCGGACTTGTCCGGCTCCTCCGTCCCGCCGGGCTGGGCGGAGGCGGTGGACTGCGGTTCCTGGTCGGAGCCGCCCCCGCCGAACGGAAGCCGGTGCGTCACCGCAGCCGCGACCAGTCCGAGGACCAGCAGCAGCACGACCACCCCGGCCACCACGCCGACCACGACCCAGCGGGAGCGGGAGCCGGGGCGCATCGGCCGGTGCGGGGGGAGCGGGTTCGGCGGCACGTACGGGCGTGCCTGGGGGACCGGTATCTGGCCGGTCTGCGACGCTCCGGGAGAAGGAGCGCCGGTGTTGGGCGGAACGACCGGGAACTGCCCGGTGTGGTGGGGCGGCGGCGGTCCCGGCTGCTGCGGCGGCTGGTTGGGCGGCGGTCCCTGCGGACCCGCTGCCGGGTTCGGCGGCACCCGCCCGGGGCCGCCCTGCTGCGGCTGGGCATAGGGCTGCGGAGCCACTGCGGTCTGCCCCTGGGGCGGGGCCTGCGGGTGGGGCATGCCGCTGTGCGTCTGGTGGGAGGGCGGCGGGTATCCCGGCGGCGGCGGGGGCAGGTTCGGCCGCCACGACTGGTGCAGCGCGTGGCTCACCATGTCGTTGGCGTCGTTGCTGGCTCCCCCTCCGGCCAGCTCCAGCAGCAGCTCCTGCGCGGTGGGACGCTGGTCGGGGTTCTTCGCCAGCGCCCGGGCCACCAGCCGGTCCAGCGGCGGGTCCAGGTTGCCGATGTCGGGCTCGGCGAACAGCATCCGCTTGCCCAGGGTCATGGCGTCGCCGTTGCCGAACGGATGCCTGCCGTTGCCCGCGAAGGCCACCAGGCAGCCCCAGGCGAAGATGTCGGCCTTGGTGGTGACCTTCTCCTCCAGCAACTGCTCCGGGGCCATCCACCCCGGGCTGCCCATCACGATCCCGGTCTGGGTGTGGCTGGTGGAGGTGTTCAGCGCCCGCGCGATGCCGAAGTCGATCACCCGCGGCCCCGACAGCGACAGCAGCACGTTCGCCGGTTTGAGGTCGCGGTGGACCAGGCCCGCCTTGTGGATGGCGGCCAGCGCCGCGGCCACGCCCAGCGCGAAGCCGTGCAGCGTGCCGGAGTCGAGCGGGCCGTTCTCGGCGATGTGTTCGGCCAGCGCGGTCCCGGCGATGTACTCGGTGACCATGTACGGCCGGTTCTCGAACGTGCCGTGGTCGAGCACCTTGGCCGTGCAGAAGGAGGCGACCCGCCGGGCGTTCTCCATCTCGTCGCGGAACCGTGCCCGGGTGGCCTCGTCGAAAGCCAGTTCGGGACGGATAACCTTGATCGCTACATGGGTTCCCTTCTCCGGGGTGCGGCCCAGGTAGACCGTCCCCATGCCTCCGCTGCCCAGACGTCCGACCAGCACGTAAGGACCGATGGTCGCCGGGTCTCCGGCGGCCAGCGGTTCCAGGTTCTTCGGGAGCCCATCCGACGGCAAGCGATCCTCCCCGACGGTGTCCAAACTCCGTCTCGGCCTCAACGGTAGCGGGGATTCCGCCCCGATACCCACCCACGTGGACCCGAAGGCCCGATGTGGCAACGCAAGCGACGCCGGTGAAACGTGATCGCTGCTGTCAGTGAGCCGACCGCCCCGAGCGTGGCGGCCGACCTGTCCAAGAATCCCATATCGGCCGAGCGAATTCACAGAGGCGGTCTTTCCCGTACGATCTAGAACCCGTGAACGCCACAGCCTCCGTCACCGTGCGCGTCCCCGCGAAGGTGAACCTCCAGCTCGCGGTGGGGCCCGCCCGCGGTGACGGGTACCACGGCCTGGTCAACGTCTTCCACGCGGTCTCCCTCTTCGACGAGGTCACCGTCTCCGTCCGCGGCGACCTGCCGCCGGGGCAGGCCGTGCTGAGCGCCGACGGCGAGCGGGCCGACCACGTCGCCCGGGTCCCCCTCGACGGCTCCAACCTCGCCGCCCGCGCGGCGGCCCTGCTGGCCCGGCACGTCCCCGGGGCCACCGGAGTCCACATCCACCTGGCCAAGGCCATCCCCGTCGCGGGCGGGATGGCCGGGGGCAGCGCCGACGCCGCCGCCGCTCTTGTGGCGTGCGACACTCTGTGGGGCGGCGGCACGCCCCGCGAGCGGCTCCTCGAACTCGCCGCGGACCTCGGCAGCGACGTGCCCTTCCCGCTGCTCGGCCACACCGCCGTCGGCACCGGGCGCGGCGAGCGACTGGCCCCGCTGCCGGTGCGGGGCACGTTCCACTGGGTCTTCGCCCTGGCCGAGGGGGGCCTGTCCACCGCCGCGGTGTTCGCCGAGTACGACCGGCTGCGCCCGGACGCCCCCGAACCCCGCCTGGACCCCGAGCTCGCCGCCGCGCTCGCCGCCGGGGACCCCCGCCGCCTCGGCGCGGCGCTCGCCAACGACCTACAGCCGGCCGCCCTGTCGCTGCGGCCAGCCCTGGGGGAGGTCCTCGACGTCGGCCGCGCCGCCGGAGCGCTGGGCGCCGTCGTGTCCGGCTCCGGGCCCACCTGCGCCTTCCTCGCCGAGTCCGCGGAGCACGCCCGCGCCCTCGCCGAGGCCCTGCGCGACTGCAAGGAGTGCGCCGACGCCGTCACCGCCCACGGCCCCGTCCCCGGCGCCGTCGTGCGCTGAGGCGCCCGCGGGCGGGCCTCACACCCCGCCCTCCCGGGCCGGGCGGAGCAGCGGGGAGCCCGGCCCCAGCGCGGCCAGCTCGTCGTTGCCGTTGCGCAGCCCGCACGAGCGCAGCGACAGGCACCCGCAGCCGATGCACGACGTCAGCCGGTCCCGCAGCCGCTGCAACGCGTCGATCCGGGTGTCCAGTTCGTCCCGCCACCTGCGGGACAGCCGGGCCCAGTCCTCGACCGTGGGCGTCCGCTCGTCGGGTAGGGTGGCCAGCGCCTCCTGGATCTGGGCGAGCGTCAGCCCCACCCGCTGGGCGGCCGAGACGAACGCCAGGCGGCGCAGCGTGCTGCGGTGGTAGCGGCGCTGGTTGCCCGCGGTCCGCTCGGCACGGATCAGTCCCTTCGCCTCGTAGAACCGCAGTGCGCTGTGCGACATGCCACTGCGTTCGGCCAACTGGCCGATGGTGAGCCGGGCCGGAAGGTGCGCCATGCCCCAGTCCTCCTCTCGGTAGCCTCTCCAACCTCAACCTAACCCGAGGTTCCCGGGGCGTTACGCGGTCGACACGTACTGTCCGCTCCCGGCCGTACCCGGCACTCCGCCGCACCCCCGACAATGGAGGGGATGAACCTCGTCAACCTCCAAGACGTCTCACTCGCCTACGGCCCCCTGGTCCTCCTGGACTCCGTCTCCCTGGGGATCGACGAGGGGGACCGGATCGGCATCGTGGGCCGCAACGGCGGTGGCAAGTCCACCCTGGTGTCCGTGCTCGCCGGGCGGCTGAAGCCCGACTCCGGCCGGGTCGTGCACAACCGCGGGCTGCGCGTGGGCTTCCTCCACCAGCAGGACAGCTTCCCCGACACCACCGTCGGCGACTTCGTCCTGGGCGGGCGGGCCGAGCACGAGTGGGCGGGCGACGCCCGGGTCCGCGACGTGCTGCGCGGCCTGCTGTCCGGCTGGGACCTCGGCGCCCGGATGGCCCACCTGTCCGGCGGGGAGCGCCGCCGCGCCGGACTCGCCAGGATGCTCATCGACACCCACGACCTGATCATCCTGGACGAGCCCACCAACCACCTCGACATCGAGGGCATCGCCTGGCTCGCCGACCACCTCAACCGGCGCCGCGAGGCCGTCGCCGTCGTCACCCACGACCGCTGGTTCCTCGACGCGGTCACCCACCGCACCTGGGAGGTCGTGGACGGCCGGGTGGAGCGCTACGAGGGCGGCTACGCCGCCTACGTGCTCGTCAAGGCCGAACGGCAGCGCCTGGCCCAGGCGGCCGAGGAGCGCCGCCAGAACCTGCTGCGCAAGGAACTGGCCTGGCTGCGCCGCGGACCGCCCGCCCGCACCTCCAAGCCCCGGTTCCGCATCGAGGCCGCCAACGCGCTCATCGCCGACGAGCCGCCGCCCCGCGACACCGTCGAACTGGTCCGCTTCGCCAGCTCCCGGCTGGGCAAGACGGTCATCGACGTCAAGGACGTCACGCTCCGCGCCGGGGACACCACCCTGCTGGAGCACCTGACCTGGCAGCTCGGCCCCGGCGACCGGGTCGGCCTGGTGGGGGTCAACGGCTCCGGCAAGACGACGCTGCTGCGGCTGCTCGCCGGGGAGCGCGAGCCCGACGCCGGGAGCGTGCGCCACGGCAAGACCGTCAACCTCGCTCACCTCTCGCAGAACCTCGCGGAGCTGGACCCCGAGGCGCGGCCGTTGCAGGCGGTCAGTGAGATCCGCCAGCACGTCACCGTCGGCAAGCGGGAGTACTCCGCCAGCCAGATGCTGGAGCGCTTCGGCTTCCGGGGGGAGCGCCAGTGGACCCCGGTCGGCGACCTCTCCGGCGGCGAGCGGCGGCGGCTGCAACTGCTCCGGCTGCTCATGGCGGAGCCGAACGTCCTGCTCCTGGACGAGCCCACCAACGACCTGGACATCGAGACGCTGAACGAGCTGGAGGACCTGCTCGACGGCTGGCCCGGGTCGCTGGTGGTGGTCAGCCACGACCGCTACTTCCTGGAGCGGATCTGCGACCGGGTCTTCGCCCTGCTCGGCGACCGCACCCTGCGCCACCTGCCCGGCGGCGTGGACGAGTACCTGCGGCGGCGCGCCGAGGCCGCCGACGGCGGCGAGGTCCCCCGGGGCGCCGCCGACGCGGCCGGGAGCCGGAAGGAGGCCCCCGGGCTGTCCGCGGCCGAGCGGCGGGCCGCGCAGAAGGAGATGCAGCGCATCGAGCGCCGCATCGACCGGATCAGCGCGCGCGAGAGCGAGCTCCACGCGCTCATGGCCGAGGCCGCCGACGACTACACCCGGCTGGCCGAGCTCGACGCCGAGCTCAAGGCCCTCACCGCCGAGAAGGCGGACCTGGAGGACGCCTGGCTGGCCGAGGCCGAGAAGCTGGGGGAGTGACCGTCCCCCGCGCCGCCCGTGTCATCCCTGCACGGGCGGCGCGGGGGACGCCCTCCCGGGGGAGGGCCCGCCACCGCGGCTCAGTTCCGCAGGACCTCCTCGACGACCGCGGCGACCTCCTTCGCCCCGGCCTCGTTGAGGTGGATGTGCGGTCCTCGCTCGGTGTCGCACATCCACGTGTACTGGCACACGTTCTGCACGTTGAGCGGCAGGCCGCCCTTCTCGTCCTCCTCGGCGTCCTCCGCCTGCTCGTCGCCCTCGGCGGCCTCCTCGCCCTCGGCGTCCTCGGCCCCCTCGGCGAGGTCCCCGACGGGGGTGAAGTTCTCCACCTCGAACCGCGTGGCCACGTTCGCCACGGTGAAGCCCTCGGCGTTGTAGGCGTCGGTGAGCGTGCCGTTGATCGCGGCCAGCATGCCGTTGGTGTAGTTGGCGGTGTCCTGGTAGGTCCGCTCGTCGTCGTCCTCCGTGGCGACGACGGCCGTCACCTCCTCCGCCAGGTACATCGCCAGCAGGGGGTTGTAGGAGGTCACCCCGATGATCTCGACGTCCTCGCCCGCGGCCTCGCGCAGGCGCTGGGCGATCACCGGCGCGTCCTTCGCCACCTGCTCCAGGTTCTTGGCCACGCACTCCCGGTCGATGGCGGTCGTCAGCTTGCCGTCCTCGTCCAGGGCGCACGCGAACAGGTTGTTGCCGCCGATGTTCACCGTCACCAGGCGCACCCGGCCCCGGTTCTCCTTCAGGAAGGCCTCGGCCGCGGCCAACTGCGAGCCCTCCTCGTAGTCGCAGCCCTCGGCCCCGCCCTCCACGAAGGTGGCGGTGTCCTCGCCGGCGCAGCCCAGCTTCACGTGCTCCACTCCCGGGGGCTCGTCCGCCAGGGTCGAGGCCACCAGGTCGGTGTAGCCGTTGTCGGTCTCGGCGGGCGTGCCCGACTCGTCGGGCTGCACCCCGACCGCCAGGTCGTCACCCAGCGACAGGTAGTACTGCTTCTCCGCTTCTTCGCTGCTGCATGCCGAGGCCAGCAGCGCCACGACGGCGGCGGTGGCACACATCCAGGAAAACCGGCGCATCGTCTCTCACGTCTCTTCTTCTCTCGCAGGTAAATCGGTTAAGCGAGCCCCCTGCGTAGCATGCCGGTAACAGACCGCAAAAAGCTAGTCGTCATAGGGTCACGACTTGTGTCCGTTATCGAGACGTGTGGTGGAGAAGTGGACAAAGGGGGAGAAAGTTCTGGATCGGGGGATCAGTCCGGCTCGTCCAGCGGCGCCAGGACGGTCCGCAGCAGCGCGGCCAACCGGTCGCGCTCGGCGCGGTCCAGCGTCCCCAGCAGGGACTCCTCGTAGCGCAGCAGGTCGGCCAGGGCCGCGTCCACCCGCTCCCGCCCCTCGTCGGTGAGCCGGACCAGCACCCCGCGCCGGTCCGCCGGATCGGGCAGGCGGCGTACCAGCCCGTCCTCGGCGAGCCGGTCGATGCGGTTGGTCATGGTCCCCGAGGTCACCAGGGTGGCACGGAGCAGCCGCCCCGGGCTCAGCTCGTAGGGCGCTCCCGAACGGCGCAGTTCGGCGAGCACGTCGAACTCCCACGGCTCCAGGTCGTGCGCGGCGAACACCGAGCGGCGCGCGCGGTCGAGGTGCCGAGCCAGTCGGGAGACCCGGCTCAGCACCTGTAGCGGCTCCACGTCGAGGTCGGGGCGCTCCGCGCGCCATGCCTCGACCAGACCGTCGACCTCGTCACGCATGTCCCAAGCATATCTCTTGACATCAAGATAATCGGCGGGTGGCCGTTCTCACTCCCGGCGGCGCGACCGCGCGGTGTCCACCCGCGGCTTGACGTCCAGCCGGGACAGGCCGTTCCAGGCCAGGTTCACCAGGTGCGCCGCCACCACCTCGCGCTTGGGGCGGCGCACCTCCAGCCACCACTGGCCGGTCAGGGCGACCATGCCCACCAGCGCCTGCGCGTACAGCGGGGCCAGTTTCGGGTCGTAGTCGCGGGCGCGGAACTCCTCCGCCAGCACGTGCTCCACCTGGGTGGCGATGTCGCTGATCAGGCTGGCGAAGCTGCCCGTCCCCGACGCCGCGTGCGAGTCGCGCGCCAGGATGCGGAACCCCTCGCTGTGCTCCTCCACGTACTGCAACAGGGCCAGGGCCGCGCCCTCCAGCTTCTGCCGCGGCCCGCCCTCGACCAGCGCGTCGCTGACCAGGTCGAGCAGGCACTGCATCTCCCGGTCGACCACGACCGCGTAGACGCCCTCCTTGCCCCCGAAGTGCTCGTACACCACCGGTTTGGAGACCCCGGCGCGCGCCGCGATCTCCTCCACCGACGTGGCGTCGAAGCCGCGTTCTGCGAACAGTTCCCTGCCGATCGCGAGAAGCTGTTCCCGGCGCTCCTTGCCGGTCATACGCTGCTTTTTTCGGGCTCTGGGCTTCTGTTCGCTCACGGCTTCCATCATGGCGGATCAGGCTAGGCCGCAACACGCTTGGCGGCCAGCCGCTCCGGGTCGGGCCAGCGCACCTTGGTGGCCCAGCCCAGCTTCTCGAAGACCCAGATGATCCGGGCCGAGATGTCGATCTGGCCCTTGAGCACCCCGTGCCGCGCACAGGTCGGGTCGGCGTGGTGCAGGTTGTGCCAGGACTCCCCGAAGGACGGGATCGCCAGCCACCACACGTTGCGGGAGCGGTCGCGCACCGCGAAGTTCTCCTCGCCGATGGTGTGGCAGATGGAGTTGACCGACCAGGTGACGTGGTGCAGCACCGCGATGCGCACCAGGCTCGCCCAGAAGAAGGCGGTGAACGCGCCCCACCAGGACATGGTCACCAGGCCGCCGATCACCGGCGGGACGAGCAGCGAGGCGAGCACGAACACCCAGAAGTACCGGTCGATGCGGACCAGGTCCTTGTCCTTGAGCAGGTCGGGCGCGAACCGCTTGGGGGAGGTCTTCTGCTCGTCGAGGAACAGCCAGCCCATGTGCGCGTAGAACATGCCCTTGGCCACCGAGCGCCAGTCGTCGCCGAAGCGCCACGGCGAGTGCGGGTCACCCTCGTGGTCGGAGTACTTGTGGTGGCGCCGGTGGTCGGCCACCCACTTGATGACCCCGCCCTCGATCGCCAGGGAGCCGGCGACCGCCAGGGCGATCTTCAGCGGCCGGTTGGCCCGGAAGGAGCCGTGGGTGAACAGGCGGTGGTAGCCCACCGTGATCCCCAGGCCGCCGATCAGGTAGAAGACCGCGCCGATGGCGATGTCGAGCCAGGTCAGCCCCCACCCCCAGGCGAAGGGCACCGCGGCGGCGACCGCCAGCAGCGGGACGAAGACGAAGGTGAAGACGGTGTAGCGCTCGGTCCTGGAGCGCTTCTCCTCCAGGATCTCCGGCTCGGGAGCGCGTCGTGTCTGGACTTTCTCGGATGTTGCGGACATTGTCCACCCCGTTCTGGACGGCCGTACGGATCGGAAGGGAGCCCTGGACGGCCGCTCCGCTGCGTCGCGGACCGGCCGCACCCCACCCCACCAGGCGGTTCCTGGTCGTGAGGCCGAATGAGCAGACACCTGCGCCACCCGTCCGGCCATCGGCGGTTGGACAACCTATACCTACGTAACCGTAACCTACGGCATCGTAGGTTTGGCAAGAGCGGGAGCGCAGTGATTTTGTGTGGTCCGTCTGCTACCCCGATCACCAGGGGAAATACAGAGGAGAAAGGTTGCCGGAACGGCAGAGGTCGCTTACCCCGGCCGGGTCGGGCCCGCGGGCGGCGCGGAACGGCCGGGAGCACAGGGCCCGCCCCGCGGTCCCGGCCCGCCGGGCGGACGGGGCGGAAACCGGGGCCGGAAGCCTTATCGAGATGCCGTGGAGGCCGGGAAAGGGTTATCGTGGTCCCCGGGCGGACAAGCGGTCCGGTGCCTCCCCACCGACAGGCAGAGGTCTGCTTCGGTCCCGGATGATGTAATTGGCAGCATGTGGGGTTTTGGTCCCCATCGTCCAGGTTCGAGTCCTGGTCCGGGAGCTCTCTCCGCCGACCGGCGGGAACGGCTTCAGTGGGAAACCTCATAAACCGGGCGTGCGGCCCGGGGCCGGTCTCCCGAATCCCGTTCTGCTCCTGGTGTCCCTCCCGCCGCCCGCCACGCTCCCGCGACGCACCCGCCGAGCCGCCCCGGAACGCCTTCCTGTCCGGATGTATGCTGCCTGTGTCGGTCCGGGACGTGAGTTCCGCATGCCCTGAGCGGGGTCCTGCTTCGCCGTTTCGCCGACACCGCGTGTCGAGACGGGGCCGCCGACCGCCGCGTATCTCTTACGCACCACACTCGTTTTCTGGTTCATCCGCCAGCGACATGAGGAGTCGCCGCCAGTGAGCGCGAGCCGTCCAGATGCTGTCATCGTCCTCGCGGCGGGCGAGGGCACCCGTATGAAGTCCAGGCAGCCCAAGGTCCTCCACGAGATCTGTGGCCGGAGCCTGTTGGGACACGTCCTCGCCGCCGTCGCCGAACTCGATCCGGAACGCACCGTCGTGGTGGTCGGTCACGCCCGCGAGCAGGTGACCGAGCACCTCAAGAGCATCGCGCCGGAGGCCGTCACCGCCGTCCAGGAGGAGCAGAACGGCACCGGCCACGCCGTGCGCATGGCCGTTGAGGCGCTGCGCGCCCAGGGCGTGGAGCTCTCCGGAACCGTCGTGCTGACCTGCGGGGACACCCCGCTGCTGCGCGGTGCGACGCTGCGGGAGCTGGTCGCCGCGCACGAGGCGGAGGGCAACGCCGTCACCGTCCTGTCGGCCCGGGTTCCCGACCCCACCGGCTACGGCCGGGTGGTGCGCGACGCCGACGGCGCCTTCACCGCGATCGTCGAGCACGCCGACGCCACCGAGGAGCAGCGCGCGGTCGACGAGATCAACTCCGGCATGTACGCCTTCGACGGCGCGCTGCTGTCGCAGGTGGTGCACCGGCTCTCGGCGGACAACGCCAAGGGCGAGGAGTACATCACCGACGCGGTCGCGCTGCTGCGCGGCGACGGCCACCGGGTGGGCGCGTACACCGCCGCCGACCGCACCGAGGTGGAGGGCGTCAACGACCGGGTCCAGCTCGCCGAGGCCCGCCGACTGCTCAACGCCCGGCTGCTGGAGCGGCTCATGCGCGACGGCGTCACCGTGGTCGACCCGGCCTCCACCTGGGTGGACGTCGACGTCGAGGTGGGGCGCGACGCGGTGATCGAGCCGCAGACCCAGTTGCAGGGACGCACCGTCGTCGGCGAGGGCGCACAGGTGGGGCCCGCCACGGTGCTGCGCGACACCGAGGTGGGCGAGGGCGCCGTGGTCTCGCACACGGTCGCCCGCGAGGCGGTGATCGGCCCGGAGGCCACGGTGGGCCCCTACGCCTACCTGCGCCCCGGGGCGCGACTGGACCGCGGGGTGAAGGTCGGCACCTTCGTCGAGGTGAAGAACTCGACGGTGGGCGAGGGCTCCAAGGTGCCGCACCTGACCTACGTGGGCGACGCCGACATCGGCCGGGGCGTCAACATCGGCGCGTCCTCGGTGTTCGTCAACTACGACGGTGTGCGCAAGCACCGCACCGTGATCGGGGACCACGCGCGCACCGGCAGCGACAACATGTTCGTGGCTCCGGTCCGGGTCGGCGAGGGCGCCTACACGGGGGCGGGGACGGTGGTCCGCGAGGACGTGCCGCCCGGGGCGCTCGCGGTGTCGGCGGGACCCCAGCGCAACATCGAGGGCTGGGTGGAGCGCAAACGTCCGGGCACTCCGTCGGCGGAGGCCGCGAAGCGGGCCCGGGCCGGCTCGGAGCAGGACCGGTGAGCCCGGCGCTGACGCGTCTGGCTCCGGACGGTCTCCCGGGCAGGCGAAGAGAGAACAACCGGAACTATGGGGGATGTTAACGTGACCGGCATGAAAGCCGCGGGTCAGAAAAAACTGATGCTCTTCTCGGGACGCACCCATCCCGATCTCGCGGCGGAGGTCGCGGCGGAGCTGGGTATCGAGGTGGTTCCCACCAGGTTCCAGGATTTCGCCAACGGGGAGATCTTCGTCCGTTACCTGGAGTCGGTCCGGGGCTGTGACGCCTTCGTCATCCAGTCCCACTCCGATCCGATCAACAAGTCCATCATGGAGCAGTTGATCATGGTGGATGCGCTGAAGCGGGCCTCGGCCAAGCGCATCACCGTGGTCACGCCGTTCTTCGGCTACGCGCGCCAGGACAAGAAGCACCGCGGCCGGGAGCCGATCTCGGCCCGGCTGATCACGGACCTGTTCAAGGCCGCCGGGGCGGACCGGCTGATGGCGGTGGACCTGCACACCGACCAGATCCAGGGCTTCTTCGACGGTCCGGTGGACCACCTGTTCGCGCTTCCCCTCCTCGCCGACTACGTGGCGGACAGCGTCGACCTGGGCAACGCGACGGTGGTGTCCCCGGACTCGGGCCGGGTGCGCACCGCGGACCGGTGGGCGGACCGGCTGGGCACCCCGCTGGCGATCGTGCACAAGCGCCGCGACCCGGACGTGGCCAACGAGGTCCGGGTCCACGAGGTCGTCGGCGAGGTGCGGGGCCGCACCTGCATCCTGGTGGACGACATGATCGACACGGCGGGCACCATCGTCAAGGCGGCGGACGCCCTGTTCGAGCAGGGGGCGGCCAAGGTGATCGCGGCCGCGACGCACGGGGTGCTGTCGGGGCCCGCGGTGGACCGGCTGCGCGACTCGCGGATCTCCGAGGTGGTCATCACCAACTCGCTGCCCATCCCCAAGGACCATCAGTTCGACAAGCTGACCCAGCTTTCGATCGCCCCGCTGGTGGCCCGGGCCATCAACGAGGTGTTCAGCGACGGTTCGGTGACGAGCCTGTTCGAGTGACGTGCGCGGGGCCGGTCGGCGGGTTCCGCGTCGGCCGACCGGCCTGCCGTGCGCGAGGCGTCGGGTGAGCCGTTAGACTGCTATGAGCTTCCCCGCGTGTGCGGGGCGATCTCCGTGCTCGCGCGGGCCGCTGTGGCAGTGGCACGGCGAGATCGTGATGTTCCCCGCGTCAGCAGGGTTCTTTCCCGCTGGTATGGAGCGGGGCTGTGTTCCGTAGAAGCCGTGTCCCCCCGCCGTTGCGGGGGATGATTCACCAAGGAGTTCCGTCGTGTCCGAGGTACGTATCGCTGCCGAGCCGCGCACCGAGTTCGGTAAGGGCGCCGCGCGCCGCGCCCGTCGCGCGGGCAAGGTGCCGGCCGTCCTCTACGGCCACGGCACCGCTCCCCTCCACCTCAACCTGCCGGGCCACGACCTGATGCTCGCGCTGAAGACTCCGAACGTGCTGCTGCGGCTGGAGGGCATCGAGACGGACAACACCCTCGTCCTGCCCAAGAGCGTGCAGCGCGACGCGATCAAGGGCTTCCTCGAGCACGTGGACCTGCTGGCCGTGCAGCGGGGCGAGCAGGTCGTGGTCGAGGTCCCGCTGGTGCCCCAGGGCGAGGTCGCCAGCGGCGGGGTGCTCAACCTGGAGCTGGCCCAGATCGAGGTGCGGGCCGAGGCCACCCACCTCCCCGAGGGGATCGAGGTGGACGTGGCCGGGCTCGAGGTCGGCACGAGCATCACCGCCGGTGAGCTGAAGCTCCCCGCGGGCGTCGAGCTGGCCGCGGACGCCGACACGATCGTCGTGTCCGTGGTGGCCGAGGCGGCCCCGGAGACCCCCGCCGAGGCGGAGGAGAGCGCCGCCGAGTAGCGGCGGTGCCGGAACGGTTCTGTGGTGATGCGCGGTCTTCTCGCACGGGTGCGGGGAGGCCGCGTGTCCGCGTCTGCGGGGCCTGATGCGCGAGCGGTGGAGAGTGGTGCGGTGAGCGGCGAGCGTTGGCTGGTCGTGGGGCTGGGCAATCCGGGGCCCAAGTACGCGGGGAACCGCCACAACGTGGGCTTCATGGTGGTGGACGCGCTGGCGGCCCAGCAGGGCGAGCGCTGGCGGGCGCACAAGGCGCACGCCGAGGTGGTGGAGACCCGCCTGGGCGGGGTGCCGGTGGTGCTGGCCAAGCCGCGCTCGTACATGAACCTGTCGGGCGGACCGGTGGCGAACCTGTGCGCCTTCTATAAGATCCCGGTGGAGCGGGTCGTGGTGGTCCACGACGAGCTGGACATCCCGTTCGCCACGCTGAAGCTGAAGCGGGGCGGCGGGTCGGCCGGGCACAACGGGCTGAAGTCGATCACCGCGTCGCTGGACTCCCCCGACTACGTCCGCGTCCGGGTCGGGATCGGCCGGCCGCCGGGGAGGATGGACGCGGCCGCGTTCGTGCTGCGGGACTTCTCCGCGGCGGAGCGCAAGGAGCTGGACGTGCACGTGGCGCGGGCGGCCGACGCGGCCGAGATGGTGGTGACGGAGGGGCTGGACCGGGCCCAGTTGGTCTACCACACGGCGGCCTGAGCGCGGCGGCGCGGTCCAGGAGCGCGGTTTTCGGGTGCGAGTCGCCACCCCGGGGCGCCGGGCGTGCGACACTGGTGGCGGTCCGGAAGGGCGGACTCCGGCCGGACGGCCCGGAGTCCGGGGACGGGAGCGTACTGAACCTGGTGAGCACCATCAGAAACGATCACGAAGTGGCGCGTGACCTGGCGATCCAGGCCGGGCAGCAGCTCGTACGGCTGCGGGAGCGCAACGGGTTCGACGAGCCCGAGGTGCTGCGCACCCTGGGCGACCGGGTCTCGCACGAGTTTCTGTTCTCCGCGCTGGGGCGGCTGCGGCCCAGCGACGCGGTGCTGTCGGAGGAGGGGGCGGACGATCCCCGGCGGCTGGGAGCGCGCCGGGTGTGGATCATCGACCCGTTGGACGGCACCCGCGAGTTCGGTGAGGTCGGCCGGACGGACTGGGCGGTGCACGTGGCGCTGTGGGAGGACGGCGAGCTGGTCGCCGGAGCGGTGTCGCTGCCCGCGCAGGGGAGCACCCTGTCCACGGTGGACCCGCCGTGGCTGCCGGAGGAGCGCCCCGCCGGACAGCGGCTGCGGATCACCACGAGCCGGACCCGGCCGCCGGAGTTCGTGCGGCGGCTGGCGAACCAACTGGGCGCCGAACTCGTGCCGATGGGGTCGGCGGGCGCGAAGATCTGCGCGGTGATGCTGGGGATCGCCGACATCTACATCCACGCGGGCGGCCAGTACGAGTGGGACAGCGCAGCACCGGTGGCGGTGGCGCGCGCGGCCGGTCTGCACGCCTCCCGGCTCGACGGGAGCGCCCTGACCTACAACCGGCCGGACCCTTCCCTGCCGGATATCCTAGTATGTCGACCGGAGTTGTCGGGTACCTTGTTGGCCAGCATTCGTCACGTAGCGAATCTGGACAGCGCGGGCCCGCACGCCGGAGCCTGAGGCGCCGCCTCGGCTCGGCGTACACAGCGAGCACGAGGCGGTTTTCATGAGTCAGGTCAGCGACGCCGTCGGGCGGTACCAACTCTCCCAACTCGACTTCCTCGAAGCCGAGGCGATCTTCATCATGCGTGAGGTCGCCGCCGAGTTCGAGCGCCCGGTGCTGCTCTTCTCGGGCGGCAAGGACTCCGTGGTCATGCTCCGGATCGCTGAGAAGGCGTTCTGGCCCGCCCCGATTCCGTTCCCCGTGATGCACGTGGACACCGGGCACAACTTCCCCGAGGTCATCGAGTTCCGTGACAAGCGGGTGGCCGAGCTCGGGGTGCGGCTGGTCGTGGCCTCGGTGCAGGACCAGATCGACGCGGGGAAAGTGGTGGAGCCCACGGGACGGTGGGCCAGCCGCAACCGGCTGCAGACCGCGGCTCTGCTCGAGGCGATCGAGGAGAACAGCTTCGACGCGGCGTTCGGCGGGGCGCGGCGCGACGAGGAGAAGGCGCGCGCCAAGGAGCGGGTGTTCTCCTTCCGGGACGAGTTCGGCCAGTGGGACCCCAAGAACCAGCGCCCCGAGCTGTGGAACCTCTACAACACCCGGGTCAACCGGGGGGAGAACATCCGGGTCTTCCCGCTGTCCAACTGGACCGAGCTGGACGTGTGGCACTACATCCGCCGCGAGGAGCTGGACCTGCCCGCCATCTACTTCGCGCACCGGCGCCGGGTGTTCGAACGCGACGGCATCCTGCTGCCCGACAGCCCGTTCGTCGCGCGCGACGAGGACGAGGAGCTGTTCGAGGCGTCCGTCCGGTACCGCACGGTGGGTGACATGACGTGCACCGGCGCGGTGCTCTCCACGGCGACCACCCTCGACGAGGTGATCGCCGAGATCGCGGCGACGCGGATCACCGAGCGCGGCCAGACCCGCGCCGACGACCGCAGCAGCGAGGCCGCCATGGAGGACCGCAAGCGCGAGGGCTACTTCTAGCCGGCCGCGCCCTCCCAGCCCATCCCATCCGCGCCTACGCACTTTGGACCCTACTGCCCATGACTACTGACATTCTGCGGTTCGCCACGGCCGGCTCCGTCGACGACGGCAAGAGCACCCTGATCGGCCGTCTGCTCTACGACTCCAAGTCGATCTTCGAGGACCAGTACGCCGCGGTGGAGCGCACCAGCCGCTCCCGGGGGGAGGAGCAGGCCAACCTGGCGCTGCTCACCGACGGCCTGCGGGCCGAACGCGAGCAGGGCATCACGATCGACGTGGCCTACCGGTACTTCGCGACCCCCCGGCGGACCTTCATCATCGCCGACACCCCCGGGCACATCCAGTACACCCGCAACATGGTCACCGGAGCCTCCACCGCGGACCTGGCGGTGGTCCTGGTGGACGCCCGCAAGGGGTTGCAGGAGCAGAGCCGTCGGCACGCCTTCCTGGCCACGCTGCTACAGGTGCCGCACATGGTGCTCGCGGTGAACAAGATGGACCTGGTGGACTACTCCGAGGAGCGGTTCGAGGAGATCAAGGCGGAGTTCACCGCGTTCGCCGCCAAGCTCGACATCCCGGACCTGACGTTCATCCCGATCTCGGCGCTGCACGGCGACAACGTGGTGGAGCGCTCGGCGAACATGCCCTGGTACGAGGGCCCGTCGCTGCTGCACCACCTGGAGCACGTGCACATCGCCTCCGACCGCAACCTCATCGACGTGCGGTTCCCGGTGCAGTACGTGATCCGGCCGCACCGGGCCAACGACCCCGACCTGCACGACTACCGCGGCTACGCCGGCCAGGTCGCGGGCGGGGTGCTCAAGCCGGGCGACGAGGTGGTGCACCTCCCGTCGGGACTGACCACCCGGATCCGGCGGATCGCCACCGCGGACGGGGACGTGCCCGAGGCGTTCCCCCCGATGTCGGTGACGCTGCTGCTGGAGGACGACATCGACATCTCACGCGGGGACATGATCTGCCGCCCGAACAACCGGCCGAACGTCACCCAGGACCTGGACGCGATGGTGTGCTGGATGGCGGAGGGCCGCAGCCTCACGCCGCGGACCAAGCTGCTGATCAAGCACACCACGCGCACCGCCAAGGTGATGGTCCGCGACCTGCTGTACCGCCTGGACGTGAACACCCTGCACCGGGACGAGTCCGCGACGAGCCTGTCGCTCAACGAGATCGGCCGGGTGGCGCTGCGGGTCACCCAGCCGCTGTTCGTCGACGACTACCAGCGCAACCGGCTGACCGGCGGATTCATCCTGATCGACGAGGGCACCAACGCCACGGTGGGCGCGGGCATGGTCCTCCGCCCGGAGTGACGGGACGCCTCCTCCCCGGCTCTCAGCGCCGCGGTCGGGCCGTGCCGGGCCCGGTCGCGGCGCTGCGCCGTCTCCGGAGCCGCAGCAGCGGGGAGCGGCGTCCGGTCGAGGGGTGGCACAGCAGCGTGGTGCGGGTCGGAGTGGTGACCCGGTCGTGCACCTCGACGGGGAGGGTGGGCACCCTGAGGAGGCGGGCGAGCAGGAGGAACGGCAGGGCGCCGCGCGCGCCGGTGGAGACCACCACGGTGGGCCGGTAGCGGGCGAACGCGCGGATCGCCGCCAGGGTGGTGCGGACCGGGGCGACGGCGCCGCGGAGGACGGGGCGGCGTCGCGGGGGGAGCGGGGCTGTGGCCTCCTGGGCGGCGAGGTCCGCGGTGTGCAGGGTGATCCAGAACCTCGTGTGCTCGTGCCACCGGGGCCGCAGGGGCCACAGCCGGGCGGGGTGTCCCCCGTCGGCGGCGACGAGCAGGACAGGTGAGACAGCCATGCCCCCATCATGGCATGACTCAGAGTAGTTTGACCATGACTTGAAGTAGTGACGTGCTGCTTGTGGGGGTATGCCGCGTTTGGTTTCCGGGGGCTGACGGGACATACCGTGGGGGCATGCGTCTGACCGCCTTCACCGACCTGTCGCTGCGGATCGTGATGCGCCTGGCCGTCGCCGACGGCGAGGCGCTCACCACGCGTTCGGTTGCCGGGATGCTGGCCGTCCCCTACACGCACGCGGCCAAGGCCGTGGCGCGGCTGAGCGAGATGGGGCTGGTGGAGGCGCGGCGCGGCCGCGGCGGCGGGCTGCGGCTCACACCGGAGGGGCGGACGGCGACCGTCGGCGCGATCGTGCGGGCACTGGAGGGCGGCGGCGACGTCGTGGCCTGCGAGGACGATCCGCCGTGCCCGCTGCGGGCGGCCTGTCGGCTGCGCGGGGAGCTGCGCCGGGCGCAGGAGGCGTTCTTCGCCGCCCTGGACGAGGTGACCGTCGAGTCGCTCGTGGCCGGTCCGACGGGGCCGGTCCTGGTGGCGCTGCGGCCTCCCGAGGGCCCCCAGGGCGGCGTCTGAGCCGGCGGACGGCGCTTGGCCGATTGACGGGGGGTGGATGGGGGTGCCGTGGAGCGCTCTTTAATATGCATCTCAGATGCAAATTAAGTGGGGCGTTCCGGCTCCCCGACCCCTTGGAGGGCGCATGCTGTCAACCCAGTCCGCCGAGATCGTCCGCGCCACGCTTCCGGTGGTCGGAGCCCACCTCGACCAGATCACCGAGCGCTTCTACGCGACCATGTTCGCCGAGCGCCCGGAACTCCTCGACGGCCTGTTCAACCGGGGCAACCAGGCCAACGGAGAGCAGCGCCGGGCGCTCGCCGGCTCCATCGCGGGCTTCGCCCACGCCCTGATCCGCCACCCCGACGAACGCCCCGACACCCTGCTGTCGCGCATCGCCCACAAGCACGCCTCCCTGGCCGTCACCGACGACCAGTACGTCATCGTCCACAAGTACCTGTTCGGTGCGATCGCCGACGTGCTGGGGGAGGCCGCCACCCCCGAGGTCGTCGCGGCCTGGGACGAGGTGTACTGGCTGATGGCCGGGGCGCTGATCGCGCTGGAGGCCCGGCTCTACGCGGAGCGGGGCACCGCCGACGGCCGCACCTGGCGGGAGTGGACGGTCGTGGACCGCCGCCAGGAGACCCCCGACGTGGTCTCGTTCGTCCTGCGGCCCAGCGACGGCGGCCCCCTGCCCGAGGTGCTGCCCGGCCAGTACGTCAGCGTCCGCATGCGCATGGCCGACGGCGTCCACCAGATCCGCCAGTACTCCGTCTCCGGCGGGGACGAGCACACCCGGCGGATCACCGTCAAGCGGGTCCGCGCCACCGAGGACGCGCCCGAGGGGGAGGTGTCCACCCTGCTGTACGAGGCCACCCGGGTGGGCGACCGCCTCACCGTCTCCGCGCCCTTCGGCGACGTGGTCCTCAAGGACGGGGACCGGCCGCTGGTCCTCGTCTCGGCCGGCATCGGGTGCACCCCCGTCGTCGGCATGCTGCACCACCTCGCCGACACCCGGACGACCCGCCGGGTGCTGGTGCTGCACGCCGACCGCTCCCGCGCCGCCCACGCGCTGTGGCGGGAGACCTCCGAACTGGTCGCCACGCTGCCGAACGGGCAGCAGATCGTCTGGTACGAGGAGGGCGACGGCGGGCTGGCCGGCCAGATGGACCTGAGCTCCCTGGAGATCCCCGCCGACGCCGAGGCCTACCTGTGCGGGCCGGTGCCCTTCATGCGCCGGGTGCGGGACCAGCTCCTGGCCGCGGGCGTGGCCGCCAGGGACGTCCACTACGAGGTCTTCGGCCCCGACCTGTGGCTGCCCGCCGACTGACCCAGCCCGCACCCCCGTCGGCGGCCTCCGGTCCGCACC
>NZ_KQ950180.1:741204-797445 GCF_001517975.1 Thermobifida cellulosilytica TB100 | reverse complement strand
GGTGCGGACCGGAGGCCGCCCCCGCCGTGGCCGGGGAGCGGGCGGTTCAGCCCTGGGACCGCCTGCGCCCCGGCTCGAAGATCGCCTCCACCAGTTCGGAGCACCACTTCAACAGCTCCCGGTCCCGGAGCTGCCGACCGCCGATCCCACCGGACTTGGGCACCGGCACCAGCAGGATGTTGGTGGTCTTCTTCAGCACCGACTTCGGGTAGAGCCGCCGCAGCCGCAACTGCTGCGACTCGCGCAGCTCCGCCGGGGCGAACCGGATCTGGCTGCCCTGGAGGACCACGTCGGTCAGCCCCACGCTGCGGGCCAGCACCCGGAACCGCGCCACCGCCAGCAGGTTGTCCACCGGCTGCGGCGGCTCGCCGTAGCGGTCGACGAGCTCCTCGCGCACCGCGGCGATGTCGTCCTCGTTCGCGACCTCGGCGATCCTGCGGTAGGCCTCCAGCCGCAGCCGCTCGCCCGGCACGTAGTCGTGCGGGATGTGCGCGTCGATGGGCAGCTCGACCTTGGTCTCGACCTCCTCGGCCGCGTCCTGGTCGCCCTTCAGCTCGCGCACCGCCTCGCCGACCATGCGCACGTACAGGTCGAAGCCGACGCCCGCGATGCTGCCGGACTGCTCGGTGCCCAGGATGTTGCCCGCGCCGCGGATCTCCAGGTCCTTCATGGCCACGTACATGCCCGCGCCCGTCTCGGTGTGCTGGGCGACCGTGGCCAGCCGCTCGTGCGCGGTCTCGGAGAGCGGCTTGTCCGGCGGGTACAGGAAGTAGGCGTAGGCGCGCTCCCGGCCGCGGCCCACCCGGCCGCGCAACTGGTGCAACTGCGACAGGCCGTAGGTGTCGGCCCGGTCCACGATCAGGGTGTTGGCGTTGGGCACGTCCAGCCCCGACTCCACGATCGTGGTCGAGACCAGGACGTCGAAGTTCTTCTCCCAGAAGTCGATCATCACCCGTTCGAGCTGGTGCTCGTTCATCTGGCCGTGGGCGTAGGCCACCCGGGCCTCCGGCACCAGCCGGCTCACCGTGGCGGCGACCCGGTCGATGGAGGCGACCCGGTTGTGCACGAAGAACACCTGGCCCTCGCGCATCAGCTCGCGCCGGATGGCCGCCGCGATCTGCTTCTCGTCGTAGGGGCCGACGAAGGTGAGGACGGGGTGCCGCTCCTCCGGCGGGGTGAGGATCGTGGTCATCTCGCGGATGCCGGTCAGGCCCATCTCCAGGGTGCGCGGGATGGGGGTGGCCGACATCGCCAGCACGTCCACCTGGGTGCGCAGCCGCTTGAGGGACTCCTTGTGCTCGACGCCGAACCGCTGCTCCTCGTCGATGATCACCAGGCCCAGGTTCTTGAACCGGGTCTCCGGGGAGAGCAGCCGGTGCGTGCCGATCACCACGTCGACCTCGCCGGTGCGCATGCCCTCGCGGGTGCGCTCGATCTCGGCGTCGGTCTGGAAGCGCGACAGCGGGCGGACCGTCACCGGGAAGGAGGCGTAGCGCTCGGTGAACGTGGACAGGTGCTGCTGGACCAGCAGGGTGGTGGGCACCAGCACCGCCACCTGCTTGCCGTCCTGCACCGCCTTGAAGGCCGCGCGCACCGCGACCTCGGTCTTGCCGTAGCCGACGTCGCCGCAGATCAGCCGGTCCATCGGCACCGGCTTCTCCATGTCGCGCTTGACCTCCTCGATCGCGGCGAGCTGGTCGGGGGTCTCCACGTAGGGGAAGGCGTCCTCCAGCTCCCGCTGCCAGGGGGTGTCCGGGGAGAACGCGTGCCCCGGGGAGGCCTGGCGCGCCGAGTACAGCCGGATCAGGTCCCCGGCGATCTCGCGGACGACCTTGCGCGCCCGGTTCTTGGTCTTGGTCCACTCGGCGCCGCCCATCCTGGACAGGGTGGGGGAGTCGCCGCCGACGTAGCGGGTGACCTCGTCGAGCTGGTCGGTGGGCACGAACAGGCGGTCGCCGGGCTGGCCGCGCTTGGACGGCGCGTACTCGATGACCAGGTACTCGCGGGTGGCGCCCTGGACGCTGCGGCTGACCATCTCGATGTAGCGGCCGATGCCGTGCTGCTCGTGCACCACGTAGTCGCCGGGCTTGAGCTGGAGCGGGTCGACGCCGCGGCGGCGGCTCGGCATCCGGCGCATGTCGCGGGTGGAGGAGCGCTGCCCGACGAGGTCGGTCTCGGTGAGCACCACGGTGCGCACCGAGCGCCACACGAAGCCGTGCTCGAGCAGCCCGGTGGTCACCGTCGCCACGGCCGGATCGGGCGGCTCGGGCAGGGACTCGCGCAACTGCGTGCCCAGGCCCGCGTCGCGCAGCATGGAGGTCAGCCGTTCGGCCGGACCCTGGCCGGGGGTGAGCAGCACCACCCGCCACCCCTCGTGCAGCCAGGACTTGACGTCGGCGATCGCGCGCTCGGTGTCGCCCCGGTAGGCGTCGGCGGCCGACGCGCCGAGCAGCACGGAGTCGTCCTCCTCCGCGGCGGAGGGGTTGCCCGGGTCGAAGGGGGTGGTGGTCCACCACGGCAGGCCCAGCTCGCGGGCGCGCGACCGCAGCTCGGCGATGGACTGGTAGGCGGAGCCGCCCAGGTCGATGGGGGCCTCGCCGCCGGAGGCCGCGTTGATCCAGGACGCCTCGAGGAACTCCTGGCTGGTGGCGACCAGCTCCTCGGCGCGGGTGCGGATGCGCTCGGGGTCGCAGCCCACGATGTGGGTGCCCTCGGGCAGCAGGTCGAGCAGCAGCTCCATGCGGTCGGCGAGGACCGGGGCGAACGCCTCCATCCCCTCGACCGCGACGCCCTCGGCGAGCTTGCCCAGGACCTCGGCGAGCGCCGGGTGCTCGGCGGCCAGGGCGCGGGCGCGCTCCCGCACGGCGTCGGTGAGCAGCAGCTCCCGGCAGGGCGGTGCGAACAGCCCCGCCGCGGCGTCGCCCCCGGGGCGGTCGGACCGGTTGATGGAGCGCTGGTCGGCGACCTGGAAGTAGCGGATCTCCTCCACGGAGTCGCCCCAGAACTCCAGGCGCAGCGGGTGCTCCTCGGTGGGCGGGAACACGTCGAGGATGCCGCCGCGCACCGCGATGTCGCCGCGCTTCTCCACCAGGTCGACCCGCGCGTATCCCGCGTCGACCAGCGCCTGGACCACCTCCTCCAGCTCCACGGAGTCGCCCGCGCGCACCCGCACCGGCTTGAGGTCGCCGAGCCCGGCCACCAGCGGTTGCAGGACCGCGCGCACCGGGGCGACCACCACCCGCAGGGGCGCGGTGAGCGGGTCGGAGGGGTCGGGGTGGGCCAGGCGGCGCAGCACCGCCAGGCGCTGCCCCACGGTGTCGGAACGGGGGGAGAGGCGCTCGTGCGGCAGGGTCTCCCACGCCGGGAACAGGGCCACCGACTCCGCGGACAGCAGCGACCCCACAGCACTGGTCAAATCGGCGGCCTCACGTTCCGTAGCGGTGACGGCCAGGACGGGGCGCCCCGCCCCCACAGGGGCGTCGGCTGCGAGCCCCGCCACGACGAAGGGCCGCACTGCGGGAGGCGCAACGAGGTCGAGGTGAGGGTCGTGGCCACCACGGGCGGTCTCGATCGCGCGGTGCAGTGCAGGGTCGCCGGTGACGACGGAGAGAAGTCCTTTGAGGCTCATATCACCAGGTGGGGCGTGTGACGGTGGACCCCCGCCGAGCGACGGGAGCGGAACTGGGACGGAGATCGGTTTCCTCGGGTACAGCCTACGCGGGGCGCTGTACCAGCCGCATCAGGAATCGACAGGCCTGTGGACGGAACCGGCGGAGGCGCAGGACCCGCCGCGAGGAACAACGCCACGGGCGGCCCCGGTGTTCCCGGGGCCGCTCCGCCCGGAGGCGGCCCCAGGCGCGTCCCCTTACCCTTGGGCGGGACGTCCGATCGACAAGGGAGCCGCGATGACCGACCCGACCGGAGCACCCGCCGTCTTCACGCCGGGACCCCAGGGACTGGCCCACCTGGAGCTGCTGCTGGCCGGGATCTGCCCGCTGCCGGGGTTCATGACCCGCGACGAGGCCGCCCGGCTGGAGCGGCCCGGGCCGCCGCCCGCCGGGGCGCCGTGGCCGGTACCGGTCACGCTGGCCGTCCCCGACGGGCTCGCCGACGCCCGTGCGCTGGTGCTCACCGACCCGGAGGGCGCGCCGCTGGCGGAGCTGACGGTCACCGAGGCCCACCGGGACGGGGCCGTCCGCCTGGCCGGGCCGGTCCGCCCGGCCGCCGCCGCGCCCGCCTACGGCTCGCTGCGCTCCCTGAGGTCGACCGTCGAGCAGGTGCGGTCCGCGCGCGACGAGCGGCGGCCGCTGCTGGCGGTCGTCACCGACCGGCCGCTGCACCACCGGGCGCTCGCCCGGATCCGCTCCGCCCTGGCCGGTCTGGGCGGGGCCGACCTGCTGGTGCTGGTGGACGCGCCGCTGGACGGCGAGGGGGCGGCGCCCGCGGTGCTCGCCGCCCGGGAGTCGCTGCCCGAGGACGCCCGGTTCGCGGTCGTCACCCTGCCGACCGCGGCGGCCGACGGCGCCCCCGAGTGGTCGGCGCAGCGGCGCGGCCTGCTCGCCGCGCACGTCGCCGCCGCCTACGGCGCGACCCACGTCCTGCTGGAGGGGGTCGGCGAGCCCGCGGAGCCCGCGGAGGCCCCCGTGAAGGTGCTGCCCGCCGAGGAGTGGGTGTACGACACCGCGCGGGAGCGGTGGCGGCCCGCCCACGAGGTCGCCCCCGAGCACGCCCGCGCGGAGTGGGACGCCGCCGCGGTGGCGGAGGCGCTGGACCGCGGCAGGCCGCTGCCCGCCTGGTTCACCCCTGCGCCGGTGGCCGCCGCGCTGTCCCGGATGCGCCCTCCCCGTACCGAGCGCGGCCTCGTCCTCTTCTTCACCGGGCTGTCCGGGTCGGGCAAGTCCACGGTGGCGCGCGGGGTCGCCGAGCAGGTCCGCCGGGCCGGGCGCACGGTGACGCTGCTCGACGGCGACGTGGTGCGCCGCCTGCTGTCGGCGGGGCTGACGTTCTCGCGGGCCGACCGCGACCTCAACATCCGCCGGATCGGGTACGTGGCCTCCGAGATCGCCCGGCACGGCGGCGTGGCGGTGTGCGCGCCCATCGCGCCGTACGCGGCGACCCGCGCCGAGGTGCGGCGCATGGCCGAGGAGACCGGGGACTTCTTCCTGGTGTACGTGGCCACCCCGATCGAGGTGTGCGAGGCCCGCGACCGCAAGGGGCTGTACGCCAAGGCGCGCGCCGGGCAGATCCCCGAGTTCACCGGGGTCTCCGACCCGTACGAGGTGCCCGAGGACGCCGACCTGGTCCTCGACACCTCCCAGGAGAGCGAGGCGGAGTCGGTGGCGCGGGTGGTGGCGGCGCTGCGCGACGGCGGCTGGCTGCCGGACTGAGCCCGCCGCGGGCTGCCCCACAATGGGAGGCATGAGCGAGCACAACGGCACACCCCCGGGTCATCGGCTGATCGCGCTGGTCGAGGTCATGGACACGCTGCGGCGCGAGTGCCCGTGGGACGCCCAGCAGACCCACCAGTCGCTCGCCAAGTACCTCATCGAGGAGGCGTACGAGACGCTGGAGACCATCGAGCGCGAGGACTGGGACACCCTCGCCGAGGAGCTGGGCGACGTCCTGCTCCAGGTGGTCTTCCACGCCCGGGTGGCCGCCGAGCGCGGCGCGGACGGCTTCACCATCGACGACGTGGCCGACGCCATCATCGACAAGCTGGTCCGCCGCCACCCGCACGTGTTCTCGGACACGGCGGTGGCGGGGGCCGACGAGGTCCGGGCCAACTGGGAGGAGATCAAGGCCGCCGAACGGGCGGCGCGCGGGGAGCAGGCCGACGTGTCCGTGCTGGCCGGGGTGCCGTTCGCGCAGCCCGCCGCGCTGCTCGCCTACGAGTTGCAGAAGCGTGCCGCGCGCAACGGCGTGCCCGAGGAGCTGATCGACGACGACGGCGGACCCGGCGGGGAGCTGTTCGCGGCGGTGGCCCGCGAGCGGCGCCGCTCCTCCGACCCGGAGCTGGACCTGCGCGCCGCGGCCCGCCGGTTCGACGCCCGGGTGCGCGCGGTGGAGGAGGCGGCCCGCGCCGACGGGCTGGACCCGCGCGAGCTCACTCCCGAGCAGTGGAAGTCCTACTGGCGGCGACAGCACGCGCAGACGCCCCGCTGACCACGACGCGGGGCAGCTCCACGGTGGCCGTGCCGTCGCTGCCGGGAGGGACGGCGGCACGGCGGACCTCGCTGCTCACCCGCAGCCACAGGCCGACTGTGATCCAACTGGTCACCAGGGAGGAGCCGCCCACGGCCAGCAGCGGCGTGGTCATGCCGCTCAGCGGGATGAGCCGGGTGACCCCGCCCACCACCACGAACACCTGGAAGGCCCAGAGGAAGGCCAGGCCGGTGGTCATCAGCTTGACGAAGGTCTCGCGCGCACTCAGCGCGGTCCGGAAGGCGCGCTCCACCAGCAGCAGGGTCGCCATCAGGACCGCGGCGACCCCGGCCAGGCCGAACTTCTCGCCCAGCGACACCACGATCAGGTCGCTGTCGGCGGCGAACAGGGAGGCGGCGCGCCCCTCGCCGAAGCCGGTGCCGAACAGCCCGCCGTCGGCGAGCGCGAACAGCCCGTCCACCACCTGCGCGCTGCCCTGGCGGGCGTGGTAGACGTCGGGCGAGAAGGCGTGCAGCCAGATCGCCACCCGCTGCCGGATGTGCCAGAACAGCAGGTAGGCGGCGTAGGCCCCGACGAGGAACATGGCCAGGCCGATGCCGACCCAGGACTTGCGCTGGGTGGCGGTGTAGAGCATCGCCAGGAACAGGGTGAACAGCAGCAGCGAGGTGCCCAGGTCCCGGGTGCCGACGAGGATGAGGATGGCGACGCTCCACGCCGCGGTCATCGGTCCCATGTCGCGCATCCGGGGCACGCTGAAGACCTTGACGCCGCGCACCGTGATCTGGGAGGCGGCCAGGGCCAGGGCGTCCCGCTTCACGCCGAGGTAGGCGGCGAGGAAGACCACCAGCGGGATCTTGGCGAACTCCGAGGGCTGCACGGTGAACTCGCCGAACGACAGCCAGCGGCGCGCGCCGTACTGGTCCAGGCCGATGACGGGCAGCACGGGCGCGGCCAGCAGCGCCAGTCCGGCCAGCGCCGACACGTAGGGGTAGCGTTGCAGGCGCTGGGGGCGGCGGACCAGCAGCAGCGTGGCCAGGCAGGAGAGCAGGCCCAGGCCGGTCCACAGCAGTTGGCGCAGGGCGACGGCGGCGGAGTCGCCGGCCTCGGCGTGCAGCCCCCAGATGACGGTCAGGCCGATCCCGTTGAGCAGGACCGCCAGCGGCAGCAGCAGGGGGTCGGCCCAGGGCGCGAGGAACCGCAGGGCTACGTGGACGGCGAGGCCCCCGCCGCTGAGGACGGCGGTGAACAGCCACAGCACGTCCGGCAGGCGGCCGTGCAGCTCCAGTCCGGTCAGGCAGAGACCGACGACGAACACCGCGAGCGCCAGCAGCAGCATGGCCAGCTCGGTGGTGCGCCGCCGCCCGGGGCGGGGCGTGGTCTCGTCGGTCATGTCCCGCCTCGTTGGTCTGTGCGGTGGCACAGCGGACATAGCGAACTATAAGCGGACCCGGGGGCGTGTCCCACGAGGTGGGCGGGTGAGTCGCCGCTGGTGGCGACCGGTGCGGCCGGAAAAGTCGGCGGCGGCCGTGTGGCGGCCCGGCCCCGTGGGTACCGACAGGACCGCGGCACCGCGCGGTCCGGGCGCGGCGGCCGACACGTGAGGTGCGTCTCACAATCGTGAGCGCGGTCGGCCCTGTCGATCAGGGGATCAGGAGAAATGGACTAAACCAATTCGTGTCCCTGGGAAGACGCGGCGGCACCCGGATCGGTAGGCTCTGGGTGGTTCGCACGGTGATCCGGAGCACTTTTCCGCGTCGCCGTGCGGCCGAGGTATACCCCACCGGCCGGGTCTCGGACAGCGCAGTGCGCGGACCGACCGGGACCACGCACAGACGCGAGGAAATGGAGTACTACGTTGGCGTCGATCGAGGCAGTGCACGCACGGGAGATTCTCGACTCCCGCGGTAACCCGACGGTCGAGGTCGAGGTCGCGCTCGACGACGGGACGATCACCCGGGCCGCTGTCCCCAGTGGCGCGTCTACCGGCCAGTTCGAGGCGGTCGAGCTGCGCGACGGCGGCGACCGCTACGGCGGCAAGGGCGTGGAGAAGGCCGTCACCGCGGTCAACGAGGAGATCTCCGCGGAGATCGTGGGCTACGAGGCCGACGAGCAGCGGCTCGTCGACAACGCGCTGATCACCCTGGACGGCACCCCCGGCAAGTCCCGCCTGGGAGCCAACGCCGTTCTCGGCGCCTCCCTGGCCGTGGCCAAGGCGGCCGCGAAGAGCGCGCGGCTCCCGCTCTTCCGCTACCTGGGCGGCCCCAACGCCCACGTGCTGCCGGTGCCGATGATGAACATCCTCAACGGTGGTGCGCACGCCGACACCAACGTCGACATCCAGGAGTTCATGATCGCCCCCATCGGCGCCCCGAGCTTCCGCGAGGCGCTGCGCTGGGGCGCCGAGGTCTACCACGCCCTCAAGGCGGTCCTGAAGGCCCACGGCCTGGCCACCGGCGTCGGCGACGAGGGCGGCTTCGCCCCCAACCTCGACAGCAACCGCGCCGCGCTCGACCTGATCACCGAGGCGATCTCCAAGGCGGGCTACACCCCCGGCCGCGACATCGCGCTGGCCCTGGACGTCGCCGCCACCGAGTTCTACTCCGACGGCGCCTACCAGTTCGAGGGCGCCAGCCGCAGCGCCGAGGAGATGGCCGCCTACTACACCGAGCTGGTCGACGCCTACCCGCTGGTGTCCATCGAGGACCCGCTGAGCGAGGAGGACTGGGAGGGCTGGAAGTCCCTGACCGCCTCCCTGGGCGGCCGGATCCAGCTCGTCGGCGACGACCTGTTCGTCACCAACCCGGAGCGGCTGCGGCGCGGCATCGACGCGGACACCGCCAACTCGCTGCTGGTCAAGGTGAACCAGATCGGCACGCTCACCGAGACCCTCGACGCCGTGGCGCTGGCCCACAACAACCGCTACACCGCGATGATCAGCCACCGGTCCGGCGAGACCGAGGACACCACCATCGCCGACATCGCGGTGGCCACCAACGCCGGCCAGATCAAGACCGGCGCCCCCGCGCGCAGCGAGCGGGTCGCCAAGTACAACCAGTTGCTGCGCATCGAGGAGGAGCTCGACGACGCGGCCGTCTACGCCGGAGCCGGCGCGTTCCCGCGCTTCGCCCGGCAGGGCTGATCCGTGGCGAGGGCACCGGAGCCGCCGGAGGGCCGCCGTCCGCGGAAGGCGTCGGCCCCGGCCTCCGGTGCCTCCGGCCGCGGGCGCCCTGCCCCGCGGCCGTCCGGCGGGCCCGCGCTGACCGGCCGGGCCGCCGTCCTCGCGCTGCTGGTCTGCGTGATCGCGCTCAGCCTGGCCTATCCGCTGCGCGAGTACATCGCCCAGCGCGCGCAGATCGCCCAGCTCAAGGAGGAGCGTGAGCGCACCCGGGAGGCGGTCGAGGAGCTGACCGAGCGCTACGAGGAGTTGCAGGACCCCGCCTACATCGAGCGCGAGGCCCGGTCCCGGCTGCACTACCAGTACCCGGGCGAGCAGACCTACATCGTCATCGGGGGCACCGCGGAGGAGGAGGGGGAGGAGCGCGACGGCCCCTCCGACCCGTGGTTCGTCGAGCTGTGGGACTCGGTGGCCGAGGCCGACCAGCCGCGGGGATGAGCGCAGCGGCCCGGACCCGTCCCGGCGGGGAGTAGGCTGAGGGGGCCATGACTTCCGCAGACCAGGTTCCCGGCAGACGGGCCTCAGCCGAGGACGTCGAGGCCGTCCGGCTCCAGTTGGGGCGACCGCCGCGCGCCGTGCACGAGGTGGCGCACCGCTGCCCGTGCGGGCTCCCCGACGTGGTGCGCACCGCTCCGCGTCTGGCGGACGGCTCCCCGTTCCCCACCCTGTACTACCTGACCTGCCCCCGCGCGGCCTCCGCGATCGGCACGCTGGAGAGCAGCGGCCTGATGCGGGAGATGACCGCGCGGCTGGAGCACGACCCCGACCTGCGCGCCGCCTACACCGAGGCGCACGAGTCCTACGTGGCCGAGCGCGACGCCCTGGCCCGCGAGCTGGGCCTGGAGCCGCTGCCCGAAGGCATGCAGAGCGCCGGGGGGATGCCCAGGCGGGTCAAGTGCCTGCACGCCCTGGTCGCGCACGAGCTGGCCCGGCCCGGGAGCAACCCGTTCGGCCGGGAGGCCCTGGACCGGCTGCCCGAGTGGTGGAACAGGGGGCCGTGCGTGCGCGTGGACGACAGTACCGACAGCACCGAGAGGAACGGCGGGGGCCAGTGAGAACGGTCGCGGCCATCGACTGCGGAACCAATTCCATCCGTCTGCTCCTGGCAGGGGTGATCGACTCCGGCGGCGACGACGTCCAACTGCTGGACATCGACCGCCGCATGGAGATCGTCCGGCTCGGCCAGGGCGTGGACCGCACCGGGGCGTTCGCCCCCGAGGCGCTCAAGCGCACCTTCGACGCGCTGGCCGGGTACGCCGACCTGATGCGCGCCCACGGGGTCGAGCCGGGGCCCGGCTCGGTGCGCATGGTCGCCACCAGCGCCACCCGGGACGCCGCCAACCGCGACGAGTTCGTCGCGGGCGTGCGCGGGATCATCGGCGTGGAGCCCGAGGTGATCAGCGGCGACGAGGAGGCCGAGCTCTCCTTCGTCGGGGCGACCGCGGAGCTGGCCGCCGAGGGGGAGCAGGCCGGACTGCGCCCGCCCTACCTGGTGGTGGACATCGGCGGCGGGTCCACCGAGTTCGTGCTCGGCCGGGCCGACGGGGCGGTGCGCGCCTCCCGCTCGGTCAACATCGGCTGCGTGCGGATGACCGAGCGGCACTTCCACTCCGACCCGCCCACGGCCGAGCAGATCGCGGCGGCCACCGCCGACATCGAGGCGGCGCTGGACGAGGCCGCGGCGACCGTCCCGCTGGACCAGGCGGCGACGGTGGTGTGCGTGGCGGGGACGGCCACGACGGTGGCGGGGATCGCACAGGACCTGTCCGCCTACGACCCCGAGCGCATCCACCACGCCCGGGTGCCGGTCGGCCGGCTCCGCGAGATCACCGCCGAGCTGCTGGCCATGCCCCACGAGCAGCGTGCGGAGATCGGCGTCATGCACCCGGGGCGGGTGGACGTGATCGGCGCGGGCGCGCTCGTCCTGGAGCGGGTGCTGGCTCGGACGGGGGCGGCCGAGTTCGTGGCGAGCGAGCATGACATCCTGGACGGCATCGCCTGGAGCCTGGCGCTGGAGCCGGACCCGGAGGAGTAGGCCGCCCCGGAACCGGTGATCCTGCCGTGGCCAGGGACCTTCGGCACGCCGATGGTCCCTGAGCGCGTGAGTCGGGTCACGTTGGATCAAGCTTGTGAATCCATTCACATATGCTCTGACCTGGACAAACGAGGTGTCTGGGCGATTTAACCTGGTTTAAACCTTTCCAAGCTGTGCCTTGGATGACGGGGGAAGCTTGTGAAAGAATGCACAAGCAGGACGGGAGAGGCGAGCTCTCGCCCTGGCTCGAAAAAGTGCGTGATTTCTGCGAGAAGTCACCATCAAAAGTGACAGTCAGAGAAGACTTGTCGATCTTCGTGCTCTGCGAGGGCCGCGGGATCGGGGAAGCAGGGGCGGAACAGCGATGACCGAGGGCAGGAACTACCGGCTGGTGCACGGCGGTGGTGACGAGGCGGAGATCCCGCACGTGCTCATCGTCGGCGGCGGTTACCTGGGCATGTACACCGCGAAGCGGCTGGAGAAGAAGCTGGGTCCGGGGGAGGCCCGCATCACCGTCGTCGACCCCAACTCCTACATGACCTACCAGCCGTTCCTGCCCGAGACGGCCGCCGGGAGCATCTCCCCGCGCAACGTCGTCGTCCCGCTGCGCAAGGTCCTGAAGCGCACCCGCGTCCTCACCGGCCGGGTCGTGCGCATCGAGCACGCCAAGCGCAGGGTCGAGTTCGAGTCGAACCAGGGCGAGCTGCGCGAGATCGGCTACGACTACCTCGTCATGGCCGCCGGGGCCGTCTCGCGGACCCTGCCCATCCCGGGCCTGGCCGAGCACGGCATCGGCATCAAGACCGTGCAGGAAGCGGCCTACCTGCGCAACCACGTGCTGGAGCAGCTCAACATCGCCGACTCCACCGACGACCCCGCGGTGCGGCGCAAGGCGCTGAACTTCGTGTTCGTCGGCGGCGGCTTCGCCGGCGCCGAGGCCATCGCGGAGCTGGAGGACCTCGCCCGCGACGCCACCCGCATCTACCCGTCGATCGGCATCGACGACCTGCACTTCTACCTCATCGAGGCGGCCGACCGCATCCTGCCCGAGGTGGGCCCCGACGTCGGCGCCAAGGCGCTGAGCCAGTTGCGGCTGCGCGGCATCGACGTGCGCCTGTCGACCTTCCTGGAGTCGGCGGTCGACCAGCGCATCAAGCTCAGCGACGGCACCGAGTTCGAGGCGGGCACCCTGGTGTGGACCGCCGGGGTCAAGCCCAGCCCGGTCGTGCAGGCCTCCGACCTGCCGCTGGGCCCCAAGGGCCACGTGGACACCAGCGAGTACCTGACCGTCAACGGCGTGGAGAACGCCTTCGCCGGCGGCGACAACGCCCAGGTGCCCGACGGCAACGGCGGCTACTACCCGCCCAACGCCCAGAACGCGGTCCGCCAGGCCCCGGTCCTGGCCGACAACATCATCGCGACCCTGCGCGGCAAGGAGCTCAAGCCCTACCGGCACAAGAACCTGGGCGCGGTCGCCGGGCTCGGCATGCACAAGGGCGCGGCCCAGTTGTTCGGCAGGATCAAGCTGACCGGCCTGCCCGCGTGGATGGCCCACCGCGGCTACCACCTGCTGGCGGTGCCCACCTTCAACCGCAAGCTGCGGGTCCTGGCGGACTGGACGCTCGCCTTCTTCCTGCGGCGTGACTTCGCGTCGATCCCGGAGATGAGCCACCCCCGCCAGGCGTTCACCGAGGCGGCGCGCCCGCAGGTCGAGGACGGCCACCTGCTGCGCCGCGTCTCCTGACCCCGACCGGTTCCGCCGCGGCGGAACCTCCGCAGGGCCGCGTCCACAACGGGCGCGGCCCGTTGCGCACAGTGGGGGAAGGAAAAACCCGGACCACGGAAAAAGCGGCGTGTGACCGGTATGCTAGATAAGCCCTCGTAGCCCAATGGTAGAGGCAGGCCCCCTAAAAGGGTCACAAGTGTCGGTTCGAGTCCGACCGAGGGTACCAGTATGCCCCGGCGCACCGACCGCCGGTCCGACCTTTCCCAGGCCCGCCTCCCGAGCACGGGGACGGGCCTCTCCCCCTGCCGGCCCCGCCTCTCCCGCGGCCTCCGGCCGCACCTCCGGCAAAGAACCCCCCACGGAGTGATCTCCACGCTGTTGGAGTCCGGTTTGCGGGTAAGGAACCCAGTGGCGGCTACCGCACAGCCCGTTTTCCACCTCGAACCGACCCGTTCGACCGAGACGCCGCCCCCCACGGGCTTCCACGAGGAGCCCGCCAGGCGTTGCTCCGACCACGACACGCACCAGGGGGTCACACCATGGACGCTGTGACGAACGTTCCCGTACCGGTGAACGAGCCCGTCCTGTCGTACGCGCCCGGCAGTCCCGAGCGCGCCGAACTCACCCGCCGACTCGCCGAACTGGCCGCACAGCCCACCGAACTGCCCATGACCATCGACGGGCAGCGCCGGATGGGCGGCGGCGAACGCGTCGACGTCGTGCAGCCGCACCGGCACTCCTCCGTCCTGGGCACCTTCGGCACCGCCACCCACGACGACGCCCGCGCCGCGATCGCCGCGGCCAGACGCGCCGCCCCCGAGTGGCGGGAGACGCCCTTCGACGAACGCGCCGCGGTGCTGCTGCGCGCCGCCGAGCTGCTGGCGGGCCCGTGGCGCCAGCGGCTCAACGCGGCGACCATGCTGGGCCAGTCCAAGACCGTCATCCAGGCCGAGATCGACGCGGCCTGCGAGCTCGTCGACTTCTGGCGGTTCAACGTGTACTTCGCCCGCCGGCTCCTGGAGCAGCAGCCGCCGGTCAACGCCCCGGGCACGTGGAACCGCACCGACTACCGCCCGCTGGAGGGCTTCGTCTACGCGATCACCCCGTTCAACTTCACCGCCATCGCCGGGAACCTGCCCACCGCGCCCGCGCTCATGGGCAACACCGTGGTGTGGAAGCCGTCGCCCACCCAAACGCTGGCCGCCTGCCTGACCATGGAGCTGCTGGAGGAGGCCGGCCTGCCCCCGGGCGTGATCAACCTGGTCACCGGCGACGGGGCGGCGCTGTCGGAGGTCGCGCTGGCCGACCCCGACCTGGCCGGGGTCCACTTCACCGGCTCCACCCGCACCTTCCAGTACCTGTGGCGGACCGTCGGCGAGAACATCTCCCGCTACCGCGGCTACCCGCGCGTCGTCGGGGAGACCGGCGGCAAGGACTTCGTGGTCGCGCACGCCTCCGCCGACCCCGACGTGCTGCGCACCGCCCTGCTGCGCGGCGCGTTCGAGTACCAGGGGCAGAAGTGCTCGGCGGCCTCCCGCGCGTTCGTCGCGCGCTCGGTGTGGGAGCGGATGCGCGACGACTTCCTCTCCGAGGTCGAGGCGCTGCCCATGGGCGACGTCACCGACTTCCGCAACTTCCTGGGCGCCGTCATCGACCGCCGCGCCTACGACCGGCTGGCGGCGCTCCTCGACGCCGTGCGCTCCGATCCCACCGTCGAGGTGCTCGCGGGCGGCACCGCCGACGACAGCGTCGGCTACTTCGTGCGCCCCACCGTCCTGCTCGGCAGCGACCCCGGCCACGAGATCTTCTCCACCGAGTACTTCGGGCCGGTGCTGGCGGTCAGCGTCTACGACGACGACGCCTACGACAAGGTGCTGGAGACGGTCGACAGCGGCGCCCCCTACGGCCTGACCGGGTCGGTCGTCGCCACCGACCGCGCCGCGATCGCCGAGGCGACGCGGCGGCTGCGGTTCGCGGCGGGCAACTTCTACGTCAACGACAAGCCCACCGGCTCGGTCGTGGGACAGCAGCCGTTCGGCGGCTCCCGCGCCAGCGGCACCAACGACAAGGCCGGATCGGTGGCCAACCTGATGCGGTGGACCAGTCCCCGGGTGATCAAGGAGACGTTCACCCCGCCCACCGACCACCGCTACCCGCACCAGGGGTAGCCGTGGCAGGACGGAACCGCGCGGTGCTGCGCACCGCGCTGCTGCTGGCCGCGCGCTCCGACCGGTGCCGCGCGTTCGTGGAGCACTCGCCGCTCACCCGCAGGGTGGTGACACGGTTCGTGGCCGGGGCCACCCTGGAGGAGGTGCTGCCCGTCGCCCGGCGCCTCACCGCCGACCGGCTGGTCACCCTCGACTACCTGGGCGAGGACGTCACCGACGCCGGACGGGCCGCCGACACCGTGGACGCCTACGTCCGCCTGCTGGCCGAACTCGGCCTGCACGGCCTCGCCGGGCGGGCCGAGGTGTCGGTGAAGCTGTCCGCGCTGGGACTGGCCCTGCCCGCCGACGGGGCGCGGATCGCGCTGGACAACGCCCGGCGGATCTGCGCGGCGGCCGAGGCGGTCGGCACCACGGTCACCCTGGACATGGAGGACCACACCACCACCGACGCCACCCTGGACGTCCTGCACCGGTTGCGCGAGGACTTCCCCGCGACGGGCGCCGTGCTCCAGGCGTACCTGCGGCGCACCGAGGCCGACTGCCGCGACCTGGCCGTACCGGGGTCGCGGGTGCGGCTGTGCAAGGGCGCCTACGACGAGCCCGCCTCGGTGGCCTACCGCGACCGGGGCGAGGTGGACCGCTCCTACGTGCGCTGCCTGCGCATCCTCATGGCCGGACCCGGGTACCCGATGGTGGCCACGCACGATCCGCGGATGATCCGGATCGCCGCCCACCTGGCCGAGGAGGCCGGGCGCGCCGCGGACTCCTACGAGTACCAGATGCTCTACGGCGTCCGCGCCGACGCGCAGGCCGAGCTCGCGGCCCGGGGGCTGCGGATGCGGGTGTACGTGCCCTACGGCGGGCAGTGGTACGGCTATTTCATGCGCCGGCTCGCGGAGCGTCCGGCGAACGTGGCCTTCCTCGCCCGCTCCCTGGTCGGTGTCGGAAGCGCACGGTAGGGTCGCCGGACGCGGCGTGACGGAGCCGACGGGAACCTGTTCGACACCGGGATCCGTTACGTTGATGGTAGTGGTATCACGCCTTCGGAAGGTACAGACGAGAAGATGCGGAAGCGCAGCAGTTCCAACCCCGTGATCAAGCGGGCCCTGGCTGCCGCTCCGGGAAGCGCGGGCGCCTACCCGCCGCCCGGCTACGGCCAGCCTTATCCCCCGCAGGGCTACGGTCAGCCCTACCAGCAGGGTTACGGGCAGCCCTACGCGCAGCCCGGCTACGGCCAGCCCTACCCGCCGCAGCCGGGTTACGGTCCGGACCCGTACGCCCAGCAGGGCTACGCTCCGGTCGGCCCCGGCTACCGGGACCCCAACTACCGTCCGGTGACCATCGACGACGTCGTGGTGCGCACCGGCATCACGCTCGGCACCGTCACGGTGGCCGCGATCGTCACCTACTTCCTGGCGATGACGGTCAGCCCCGCCCTCGGCCTGGGGCTGCTGGCCGTCGGGGCGATCGGCTCCCTGATCCTGGGGCTGGTCATCGCCTTCAGCCGGTCCACCAACCCCGTGCTGGTCCTGCTCTACGCGGTGTTGGAGGGCCTGTTCGTCGGCGGCCTCAGCTTCATGCTGGAGCGGTCGCTCGTCGGCAGCGGGGTGTCGCCCGGCGGTCTGGTGGTCCCGGCGATCTTCGGCACGCTGTTCGTGGCGGGCACCATGCTCGCGCTCTACAAGTTCAAGGTCATCCGGGTCACCAACACCTTCGTCAAGGTGGTGACCGCGGCGGTGATCGCCTTCGCGGTGCTGATCCTCGCCAACTTCGTGCTGAGCTTCTTCGTCGACGGCGGCCTGGGGCTGCGCGAGGCCGGCCCGCTGGGCCTCCTGGTGAGCGCCGTCGCCGTCGTCCTGGCCGCCCTGGTGCTGGCCATCGACTTCAGGGACGTCGACGAGGCCATCGCCGTGGGCCTGCCGGAGAAGTACTCCTGGCAGCTCGCCTTCGGCCTGACCGTCTCGCTGGTCTGGCTGTACATCGAGATCCTGCGCCTGCTGTGGATCATCCAGTCGATGTTCAGCGAGTAGCCGTCCCGGCACGACGGGAACGCCTCCTCCCGGACGGGAGGGGGCGTTCTCTGCTTTCTTGCTCGGTGCCGCCGGGATCAGGACCGCGCGGTGGTTCTGCGGCCCCTCTGGAACGGGATCAGGGTGTGCCTGCGACGGCGGCGGTCGAACTCCTGGACGATCGCGGTGGCGTACCCGTGGGTCAGGCCGTACTCGTCGGACAGCCAGTGCGCCCGCTCCACGCAACTGGTCAGCGCGGGTCCCCGATCCAGGATGTCGAACCACTCGCGGAGCTCGTATCCGGTGGTCTCCGGGATCCGCGCGAGCAGCCGGGCGTGGATCTCCGGCGAATGGCTTACCGGCATGGGCACCTCCAAGGTGAATGGCACTTACCAAGGACACTGCACCACGAAACCGGGCCGGACAAGCGATTTGTGAAACCTTTTACGATTAGTCCGGTAGATCAGCCTTTGCCATGGTGAGAGGCGGGGAAAGCCACCGCCGACCGTGGCGGAGAACAATTCCACGAAATGGCAAAGCGGGGCATTCGCCACGAATGCCCCGCCCGTGCGGCCGACGGTTTCCCGCCGGTCAGCTCAGCCGCTCGAAGACGGCCGCCATGCCCTGGCCGCCGCCCACGCACATGGTCTCCAGGCCGAAGGTCTTGTCGTGGAACTGCAACCCGTTGATCAGGGTGGTGGTGATCCGCGCCCCGGTCATGCCGAACGGGTGGCCCACCGCGATCGCACCGCCGTTGACGTTGAGCTGGGAGTCGATGTCGATGCCCAGGTCGTCGGCCGACGGCAGCACCTGCGCGGCGAACGCCTCGTTGATCTCCACCAGGTCGATGTCGCGGATCGACATGTTGGCGCGGGCCAGCGCCCGGCGGGACGCCTCCACCGGCCCCAGGCCCATGATCTCCGGGGACAGCGCGCTCACCCCGGTCGACACGATCCGCGCGAGCGGGGTGATGCCCAGCTCGGCGGCCTTGGTGTCGCTCATGACGACCAGCGCGGCCGCGCCGTCGTTGAGCGGGCAGCAGTTCCCCGCGGTGACCGTGCCGTCCGGGCGGAACACCGGGTCCAGGGCGGCCACCTTCTCGTAGGTGGTGCCGCGCCGCGGGCCGTCGTCGGCGGAGACCACGGTGCCGTCGGGCAGCGTCACCGGGGTGATCTCGCGCGCCCAGAAGCCGTTGTCGATGGACTTCTCGGCCAGGTTCTGCGAGCGCACGCCGAACTCGTCCTGGCGCTGCCGGGAGACGCCGCGCAACTGCGCCACGTTCTCCGCGGTCTGCCCCATGGCGATGTAGACGTCGGGCAGCTCGCCGTCCTCGCGCGGGTCGTGCCAGGGCTCCGCACCGCCCTCGGCGCGCTTGGCGGTGCGCGCCTCGGCCGCGGCGAACAGCGGGTTCTTGGTGTCGGGCAGCGAGTCGCTGTTGCCCTTGGTGAAGCGGCTGACCATCTCCACGCCGGCGGAGATGAAGACGTCGCCCTCCCCGGCCTTGATGGCGTGGAAGGCCATCCGGGTGGTCTGCAACGACGAGGAGCAGTAGCGGGTGACGGTGGTCCCCGGCACGGTGTCGAGGCCCAGTTGCACGGCGACCACGCGGGCCAGGTTGTGGCCCTGCTCGCCGCCGGGCAGACCGCAGCCCAGCAGCAGGTCGTCGATGGTCGTGGGGTCGAGCTGCGGGACCTTGGCCAGCGCCGCGGAGATGATCTGCACGGTCAGGTCGTCCGGCCGGATGTCCTTGAGGGAGCCCTTGAAGGCCCGTCCGATCGGAGAGCGCGCCGTGGCGACGATGACGGCTTCAGGCATGTCCTCGGCCTTTCTAGAAGCGCTGATGGGAAACGCCCGCAGGCAGATCACGGGCGGCTGCGACCTCGTTACCCGAAACGCTAGCCAACGCGGCTGCGGTCGGACGCGCCAGGGGCGACTTTAACCGAATTGGAATCGGTTTCTGATGTGCTGTCGTCCCCGGCCGGGGCCGTGCCGCGCCGCAGCAGCCGCGCCCACAGCCCGCGCGGTCCGCGGCCGTCGGCCGCCCCGGCCTGCCGGACCTCGCTTCCGGGCTGCTCCACGGCCGCCGCCGCGGCGCGGTCCACCGGCAGGACCTCGGCCTGCTCCGGTTGCGGCTCCACCGGCTCGGGCAGCAGCCCCAGGGCCGCGCACAGCGCCGGCAGCACCACGGTCGCAGCCCGCGCGTACCCACGGGCCGAGGGGTGGAAACGGTCGGGGCCGAACATCTCGTCGGGATAGCGCAGGAACTCCTCGGCGAGCAGGTCGCCCAGCGCCACGGTGCTGCCCCCCTCCTCCACCACCGCGACCGTCTGCGCGGCCGCCATCTGCCGGGAGGCGCGCCGCGCCACGGCGCGCAGCGGCTGCGGAATCGGCTGCACCGTGCCCAGGTCGGGGCAGGTGGCCACCACCACCGCAGCGCCGGAGGCCACCAGCTCCCGCACCACCTCGCGCAGGTGGGCCGCCGCGTCGGCGGGACGGATCCGGCCGATGACGTCGTTGGCGCCGATGAGGACCACGGCGAGGTCCACCCGCTGGCCGCGCACCCGCTCCAGTTGGGCGGCCAGTCCGCGGGAGGTGGCGCCTACCCGCGACACGTCGCGCAGCCGTACCGGCCGGTCCGCGGCGGCCGACAGCCCGGAGGCGATCTGCACCGGCGGGGTCTGGCGGGGGTCGTCCACGGCGAAGCCCGCGGCGGTGGAGTCGCCCATCATCACCAGGGTGAGCGGCTCGCCCCCGCCCACGCCGTAGACCCCGTCGACCCGGGGACGCTTCCAGGGGGTGATCCCGATCGCCCGGGCCGCGATCCTGGCCTGTAGGTACAGCAGGGCGACGGTGCTGGCGGCCAGCAGGGTCAGCCCTCCGCCGCCGAACGCCGTCGCCGCCGCGATCCGGCGGGCCTGCGCCGCGCGTAGCGCCATGCCGTCACCTCCGACCGCGAGAAGGACAACCGGTCCCTGCTCCTTGGTGGTACCCGGCAGCGGCGCCTGCCAGTCGTGGCAGGCCGGGGCCGTACCCCACCGAGCGGCGGCCGGGGAACAACAGAGGCGTATAGGGTTCGGACGAGCAGCGGAGAGCCGGTACCGCACGGCACCGGCCGCAGGCCGCGCAGCCGCCCCCTCCGCACACGGCGGCGCGGCGGCCCAGGGGAGGAAGGGAACTGTTGATGCGGGTCTACAACTCCTTGATCGAACTGGTCGGCAACACGCCGCTGGTCCGGCTGAAGAAGGTCGCCGCCGGAGTCGCGCCGACCGTGCTGGCCAAGGTGGAGTACTTCAACCCGGGAGGGTCGGTCAAGGACCGCATCGCCCTGCGCATGGTCGAGGACGCCGAGCGGCGGGGCCTGCTCCGGCCCGGCGGCACCATCGTGGAGCCGACCTCCGGCAACACCGGCGTGGGCCTGGCCATCGTCGCCGCCGAGAAGGGCTACCGCTGCGTGTTCGTCTGCCCCGACAAGGTCGGCGCCGACAAGCTCGCGGTGCTGCGCGCCTACGGGGCCGAGGTGGTGGTCTGCCCGACCACGGTCGCCCCCGACCACCCCGAGTCCTACTACTCGGTCTCCGACCGCCTGGCCGCGACCATCCCCGGGGCGTGGAAGCCCGACCAGTACGCCAACCCCAACAACCCCGAGTCGCACTACCACAGCACCGGCCCCGAGATCTGGGAGCAGACCGAGGGCCGCATCACCCACTTCGTCGCGGGCATCGGCACCGGTGGCACCATCACCGGCACCGGCCGCTACCTCAAGGAGGTCTCCGGCGGCCGGGTCAAGGTCATCGGCGCCGACCCGGAGGGCTCGGTCTACTCCGGCGGCACCGGACGCCCCTACCTGGTCGAGGGCGTGGGCGAGGACATCTGGCCCACCACCTACGACCCGGAGATCTGCGACGAGGTCGTGGCGGTCAGCGACAAGGACTCCTTCCTCATGACCCGCCGCCTCGCCCGGGAGGAGGCGCTGCTCGTCGGCGGCTCCTGCGGGCTGGCCGTGGTGGCCGCGCTCAAGGTGGCCGCCGGCGCGGGGCCCGACGACGTCGTCGTGGTGCTGCTGCCCGACGGCGGCCGCGGCTACCTCGGGAAGATCTTCAACGACGAGTGGATGGCCGACTACGGCTTCCTGGAGGCCGACACCGAGGAGGCCACCGCGGGCCAGGTGCTCGCCGCCAAGGACGACAGCCTGCCCGAGTTCGTGCACACCCACCCGCACGAGACCGTCGGCACGGCCGTGGCCATCATGCGCGAGTTCGGCGTCTCCCAACTGCCGGTCATGAAGGAGGAGCCGCCGGTCATGGCCGCCGAGGTGGTGGGCGCCATCGCCGAGCGCGACCTGCTCGGCGCGCTGTTCAACGGCCGCGCCCAGCTCGGCGACCCGGTGGAGGAGCACATGAGCCCCCCGCTGCCGGTGGTCGGCTCCGGCGAACCGGTGAGCCGCTGCGTGGAACTGCTCCAGGAGGCGGGCGCGGTGGTGGTTCTTGTCGACGGCAAACCCGCGGGCGTGCTCACCCGCCAGGACCTGCTGGCCCACCTGGCGGGCTGACCGGCCGCAGGAGGCGGCAGTGGCCGTGTCCCCGGGGTCGCTTCGGCGGGTGCCGGCGGCCCGGGGACACGGCCGCGGCGGGGACGCCGGGCTGCTTCGCCCGTCTGTCCGCGGGGGCGGTGGCGGGCCGCCCTGGAGGCTTGCCTGGAATGCCTCGCCGTCCCGGTCGCCCGGCTTCGCGGGCCAGACGTTCTAGAGGCGTTCGCCTCGGGCCGCCCGCACGAACGCGGCCCACTCGTCAGCGGGGAAGAACAGCGCGCCGAGGTCGCGGTTCTTGCTGTCGCGGATGCCGGTGACCGGGCCTTCGGAGACTTCGACGCAGGCGCCCCTCTCGGTGGTGTAGGTGGCCTTGTGCCAGTTTCTCGCGGGCGTGGTGTCGTCGCTAGTGGCCATGACCTCTCGCGTACTCGTGGACCAGGTTGCTGATGAAGTCCCGCGACTCCGTTGGGGAGAGCGCGGCTGCCTGAAGATGATCGAACACCCGCTCGTGTTCGGACAAGTCGCCCCTGTCTTCGTAGAACATCCCGTTCGGTGGAACATCCACGTAAACCGCCCGGTCGCTCTCATCGAAGGTGAGGATGGAGAACCCGTAGCTCTGCGACATCCCCTTGGCGTGGGGCAGCACCTGGATGTCGATGGTGGGACGCTCGGCCAGGTCCAGCAGGTGGCGCAACTGAACCTCCATCAGCTTCGGACCGCCGACGGCGCAGCGCAGGCACGACTCGTCGAGAACCGTCCAGATCCGGGGCGGAGTGTCGCGTTCCAGCACGTTGCGGTGGCGCTGTAGCCGCACCTCGATTCGGCGTTCCTGCTCCTCCTTGTCCGGCAGATAACCGCGCTTCATCAGCGCCGTCACGTACTCGGGGTGCTGGAGGAGGCCGGGGACAAGGCCGAGGGAGTACTCCTGGATCTTGGCCGCCTCGTGTTCCAGGCCGTAGAACGCGGTGACGAGGACGTCCTTGTACTGGAACCACCAAGGCTTCCTGCCGCGTGAAGCCTTGGCGATCTCGACCAGTTCCTCGCGCAGGTCGTCGCTGGCTCCGTAGAGGCGGCACAGTTCGGAGACGTCGGCGGAGTTCAGTCGGATGAACTTCCCGGTCTCGATGCGGATGATCTTGCCTGATTCCCAGCCCATCCTCTTGGAGACCTGGCTCTGGGAGAGCCCGCTCCGGGTGCGGAGCCGTTTGAGCTGGCTGACCAGGTGTCGGCGGCGGACTGGAGAGCCCTGGGACACGGCTGCCTCCTCGGGCGTCGAGGGCTGGACCTGAGTGGGTCTCATCTTCTCATCAGCTAGGAACTACGCTTTCCGGGATCTTCCGGACTGGTTTTTTCCAACACTTGGATTTTCTGAGTCTATGGGCAACTATGGATCTGCGTCCCGCCGCACTCGGGGCCGCACGTCAGTCACGTCACTTCCTTGGGAGAGCCATGTCCGCATTCCTCCCGACCGACGACTCCCGCCGGTCCTTGCTCGCCCGCCTGCAAGAGGAGCTTCACCGGCTCGGGGCATCCGCCCTGCTCGCCCTGTCCGCCACCGCGCATCCGGTGCTCTACGTCCGCGTCTGGGGGCGCCTGGTTCCGGTCGTGGTGGTGCGGGACGCCTCCGGTCACCGGTGGTTCATCTGGGGGCGGACCGGTCAGGCGCCCGCCAGCCACGTGGAGGGGGCCGCCGCCGTGCTGTGCGGGCTGGAGCCTCCGCCCGCCCCGTCCTGGACCGCCCCGGTGGCCGCGCGCCGCGCCGCACGGAAGGACGCCGCCTGATGACCGACAGCGGCACCGGCGAGTCCGCCTCCGGCCGCCTGTGCGCGGTCTCCGAATTCTGGGAACTGCCCGGCGATCCCGCGCTCTGCCCGGGCCTGCGCCGCCGCGTCCGCGCCAGCCTCACCGGCTTCCCGCACACCGCCGCCGACGCCGAACTGTTCGCCAACGCCTGCCGCCACTCCCTCAGCGGCGACGGCGGCAAGGTCTCGGTGAGCCTGTCGGGCTTGCGCACCGGCCTGGTCCTGGTCACCGTCACCGACCAAGGCCCCAAAGCAGACCCGGCCACCGGAGGGCCCCGCGTCCCCCAGGTCCGCCCGCTCGGCGACCCGCTCGCCCCCGGCGGGCGCGGCCTGCGCCTGGTCGCCGAGCTCACCACCGACTGGGGCCACTGGGCCACCGACGAGGGCGGCCACACCGTCTGGGCCGTCTTCGAACCCCCGCTGCCCGCCTACGCCTACCTCCCCCACGAACCCTGACCCGACCCGGTGGCCCCCGCCCGCAGACCTCCTCCGGTTTCCGGGATTTCCGGGGGCCACCCCCTGGGCGGCAACGGGCGCGTCGTCTAGTGTTCTCCTGGTATTACCAGCGAGTAAAGACGGAGACCCGGTGTCGCGGCTGCTTTCCTGGATGGTGCGCACGACCTGGTCGTGGGCCCGGCGCAAGGCGGACATCCGCCACGGCTCGCGCGCCGCCGCACGCTTCGCCGCCTACGGCGAGGGCACCTCCATCGCCTTCCCGCCCGCCACCATCTTCGGCGAACCCTGGATCGAACTGGGCTCCCACACGCTGATCGGCGCGGACATCACCCTCAGCGCCGGATACGTGCCCGGACTCGACCTCGGTCCCAGGCCGCTGCTCACCATCGGCGACGGCTGCACCATCGGCCGCGGCTCGCACGTCGTGGCGCACCGCTCCATCGTCTTCGGCGACCACGTCTTCACCGGCCCCTACGTCTACGTCACCGACCAGAACCACGGCTACGCCGACCCCGACACCCCGATCGGCTTCCAGTGGCCCACCGAGGCCCCGGTCCGCATCGGCTCGGGCTCCTGGATCGGGGCGAACGCGGTGATCCTGCCCGGAGTGACCCTGGGCCGCAACTGCGTGGTCGCCGCGGGCGCGGTGGTGCGCGCCGGCAACTACCCCGACCACAGCGTCATCGCGGGCGTGCCCGGCAGGGTGGTGCGCCGCTACGACCCCGAGACCGGATGGCAGCCCCCGATGCGCCAGGACCTGGTCGTCCGCCGCGACGACGCCGAACCCGCCGCGGGATGAGACGACGGCCACGGTCGTGGAGGGGGCGCGGGAGCACGGGGGAGTGACGGCCTGATACTACTGTGGCCCCATGAGTTACGAGGGGTTTGAGACACTGGCCATCCACGCCGGTCAAGAGGCGGATGCCGAGACCGGCGCGGTGGTGGTCCCGATCTACCAGACCAGCACCTACCGCCAGGACGGCGTGGGCGGGCTGCGCGGCGGCTACGAGTACTCCCGCACCGCCAACCCGACCCGCACGGCGCTGGAGGAGTGCCTGGCCGCGCTGGAGTCGGGCGTACGGGGCCTGGCGTTCGCGTCGGGCATGGCCGCCGAGGACACGCTGCTGCGCACCATCGCCCGGCCCGGCGACCACCTGATCATCCCCAACGACGCCTACGGCGGCACCTTCCGCCTGGTCTCGAAGGTCTTCGAGCGGTGGGGCCTGGCCTGGGACGCGGTCGACCTGTCCGACACCGACGCGGTGCGCGCCGCCGTGCGCCCCGAGACCGTCGCGGTCTGGGTGGAGACGCCCACCAACCCGCTGCTCAACATCGCCGACATCGCCGCGCTCGCGGAGATCGCGCATGCCTCCGGCGCGCTGCTGGTGGTGGACAACACCTTCGCCTCGCCCTACTTGCAGCGCCCGCTCACCCGGGGAGCGGACGTGGTGGTGCACTCCACCACCAAGTACCTGGGCGGCCACTCCGACGTGGTCGGCGGCGCGCTGGTGGTGGCCGACCCCGAGCTGGGCGAGCGGCTCGCCTTCCACCAGAACTCGATGGGCGCGGTCGCCGGGCCGTTCGACGCCTGGCTGACCCTGCGCGGCATCAAGACGCTGGCGGTGCGCATGGACCGGCACACCGCCAACGCCGAGCGGGTCGTCAACGCGCTGCTCGGTCACCCCGAGGTCGCCCAGGTGCTCTACCCGGGCCTGCCCGAGCACCCCGGCCACAAGGTGGCCGTCGACCAGATGCGCGCCTTCGGCGGCATGGTGTCGTTCCGGTTGAAGGGCGGCGTGGAGGCGGCGCTGCGGGTGTGCGCCAGGACGAAGGTGTTCACGCTCGCCGAGTCCCTGGGCGGTGTGGAGTCCCTGATCGAGCACCCCGGGAAGATGACGCACGCCTCCACCGCCGGTTCGCTGCTGGAGGTCCCGGACGACCTGGTCCGCCTCTCCGTGGGGATCGAAACAGCGGATGATCTGGTGAATGACCTTCTCCAGGCCCTGGAGCCGTGACCACGGGGAACAGGGGGACGGGAGGGGCCGCGCGTCCCTTCCGCCCCCGTCACGTCCCGCGGCTCCCGAAGAGGCTTCCGCCCGGCAAAGGCCCGGCGGTACCGGCGTCAACGGCGCCGTCCACGGGCTCCTCCTCCACCCGTGAAGCGGAGCGGGCCACGATGCCCCCGACGCCGCCGAGGTCCCGGCAGACGGCTCGGGCCAACCACCGCGCGGCGTCGTCGGCGCCCCGCCGGTCCAGCAGGGCGGCCAACCGGTAGGCGGCCGGCCGGTGCCCGGCTTCGGCGGCCCGGCGCAGCCACTCCTCCGCTCCTCCGGGGTCACCGCGCCGCTCGGACAGCAGCGCGAGGTCGTAGCCCGCGTCGAGTGAGCCCGCCGCCACGGCCCGGCGCAGCCACTCCGACGCCTGGCCGGGGTCCTCCGGCTCCGTGAGTCCGGCCAGTCGGCGCATCGCCTCGGCGTGCCCGGCCTCGGCGGCCCGGAGCAGCCACGTCCGCTTCTCCGCGGACCCGCCGAAGGCGTCCGAGGAGAGCAGGGCGAGTTCGTACATGGCCGCGACGTGACCCTGCTCGGCGGCCCGGCGGAACCAGTACCCGGCCCGGTAGAGGTCCCACCTCCCGGGCGGCCGCAGCGGGTCGGCCCACAGGCCCCGGCGGGGCTTCAACCGCATGCCCAGTGCGTACATCGCGGCGGCGCTCTCGGCCTCGGCGGCCCGGGCGTACCAGTCCGCCGCCTCCCCGTCCCGGCCGAGCCGTTCCAGGAGAAAGGCGAGGTCGTTCATTGCGCGCTGGTCGCCCCGCTCCGCCAGCGGACGCCACGCGGTCTCCGCGACCGACCACTCCCCGGCGTCGAGCGCAGCCCGGCCGATCCGCCACCGGTCGTCCTCGGCGGCCCGCTCCAGCGCGGCCAGCCACACGGGCCCCGGGACCGCGGCGGCGGCATCCGAGTCGACCAGGTAGTCGAAGGCCCGCCAGGTGGTCTGCGCGACGTCCCCGGGCACCAGCAGGCCCGCGGCCCCCGACCGCTGCTCGGTCGCCCACCGCCACGCCTCGTCGTGCCCCTCGGGACGCAGCAGGGCGGCACCGGCCAGATAACCGGTGTGCAGCCGGTCGAGCAGTTCCCTGGGCACCGGCGCGGTGAGCCCCACCCGGGCCAGGTCCACCGCCGCGGCGACCAGGGCGTGGCCGCGGGGATGCCCGCCGTCGGCGGTCGCGGCACGGGCGCTCTGCCACTCCTCCAGCAGTTCCGGACCGGCGGCCAGGTACTCCGCGACACCGAAGTCGCCGTGGCGGGCGTGGGCCTCCCGCAGCCGGTCGTCGCGGTGGGCGGCGGCGGACACGCGGGCCAGCTCCCCGGGCGACCACTCCCGGTGCAGCGTGAGGACGCGGGCCGTGTTCAGCACCAGCATCCCGGCGCGCAGCTCCGGGCGGCGGTCCCGCCGGTCGCGCAGCTCCCGGTAGAACCTGGCGCGCATGGTGGCCACCACGGGGACGCGGCGCTCCCGGAGCCATTCCAGCAGCTCCGGGCCGAGCGCCTGCGGGCCGAGGTGGTTTTCCAGGTCGTCCAGCCACAGCAGCCAGGACACGGCCCCGGCGTTGTCCAGTTCGACGAGTCTGCGCAGGTCAGACCCTGGGTCGGGGGCGAGCAGCCGGTGGCCGGGAAGGACCCGGCGCACCGCCTCCAGCGCGGTCCGGGACTTGCCCGCGGTGGAGGGGCCGACCACCAGCACCACTCCGCCCCGGTCCGCGGCGTCGCGTATCCGGTCGCGCAGCTCGCCGTCGGCGTCCCGGGCGACGTAGGGCGGGAGCCCGCTGCCGTCCCGGCCGCGCCGCACCCGGTGGACGCCCGCCAGCAGCGGGTCGTACTCGGTGGTCAGCGGCAGCTCGGCGAGGGAGCGCAGCGGGCGCCGGTCCCCGCCCGCGGCGGTGACGGTGACGTCGCCGTACACCGCTCCGGTCTGGATGAGGGTTCCCCGCACGCTCCCGGCGGAGTTCGACGCCCGCTCCGGCCACTGGTTCACGAGCAGCCCCCCGCCGCGCCGGTGCGGCGCCTGTTCCCGCGGGGCAGCCGCAAAGCCCCTACCATTCGTCCTCGAACCAGCCCTCGGGAGCGGGGACCGCCCGCGGCGGGGAGCGGTCGACGTGGCGCTCGGGGGTGCAGTCGCGGAAGGGCCCGGTCGCCGACAGCAGGACGTCCAGCTGGACGTCGAGGTGGTCGCGGTACCACACGGCCATGCCGGTGCCCGGCTCCCAGCGCAGCACCTCCCAGGCGTGCCACAGCGCCTGGAACCGCGACACCGCCTCCGCGTGCCGCCACCACTCCCCGCACCAGCGGTAACCGTCGTCGAGAGAGCGGAGGTAGACCGGGAGGAACCGGTAGCGGACGAACTCCTCCACGTTCCTGAAGACCGGCTCGGGAGCCGGCTGCGCGGTGTCCTCGGGGGCGTCGTCCAGGAATTCGTCGTCCACGAGACCGTCTCCTCCCCGTTGCCCGACCGGTGCCGACCGCGGTGCCGCGGCGCGCGGGACGCGCCGCCGGCCTACGGCCCCCGGAACAGGGTATGCCCCGGGGGCGCGGAGGGACAGGGGGTGCAAAGCGCCCTCGGGGCGGCGGGGACGCTCCCGAGGGCTCCGGGGGCGGCGGTCAGGCCGGGAAGCCCCGGAACTGGCCGAACCGCTCGCCCTCCGCCATCTTGAACACCGTGTAGAACTTCACCAGACGAAGACGCTCGTCCACGTCGAAGTTGGTGACCGCCGCCTGGAGCAGCACGGCGTCCATGACGTCGATCTCGCCGACCGAAGAAGTGGCGACGTAGTTGATCATCTCGGCGAACGCCGACTGGTCGTCCAGCTCCAGCCAGCGGTTGACGGTCATGGCGTAGGCCATGCCCTGCGCGAACGCCCCCACGCCCTGGAGGATGCGCTGCCAGTCCACCACGGGGAACCACCCCTCAGCTCGGAATCCACGATGACCTTGACGCCAGGGGGTTGTCGGGGCTGTTTCGCTCACCCGCGGCTCAGTTTCCAGAGTGCGTTCGCTGTTCCTGACAGGCAATCCCGAAATATGGGGATATGCAGGTGCGGAAGCGTCCGACAATATGGGACAGCCGTCGTGCTCCCTACCCGTGAGGCAGGCCCATGCGTGTCCCCCCGAGGCGAACCCTGACCGTCCTCCCCGCCGTGCTGCTGACCGCGGCGTGCGGCCTGCTTCCCGAAGTCGGCCCCGCCGCGCCGCAGCCGTCGCCGAGCCCGTCCGCCCCGCCCGGCCCGGACCTGCCCACCCTGCACGAACTGGTGCGCACGCACCTCGCCGACACCTGGGCCGAGGAGGTCGAGTACGGCGGCCGGTGCGAGGCACTGGGCTTCTCCGAACAGATGGACCTCGCCTCCCGCGGCGGCGTGTGCCTGGCGCTGTTCGCCGACTGGCAGGACAGCACGGTGTTCGTCGTCGGCCCGCCCGCCTCCGAGCCCTTCGAGGCGCTGCGGCTGGCCACCCCCGACGGCACGCACTGGGAGCTGGTGGAGAACTTCGTCATCGAGGACCCCTACGCCCCCGGCCCCGAGTGGCTCGACGGGGCGATCACGACCAAGGACGACCCCGCCGCCTGGGAGGTCACCGCGCCCACCCCGACCGAGGCCGCCGAGACCTGGCTGGCCGACCGCTACCTGCCGCTGGACTGCGAATCCACCGGCGGCACCCACCCGGAGCAGGACGCCTGGTGCCCCCGGGAGGAGGACCCCGGGCACGCGGAGGACCCGCAGCCCGGCGCGGAGACCTCGGTGGTGGTCACCCACAACGGCGAGCCGCGCTACCGGCTGCACCTGAGGCATACGGGGGACGGCTGGTCGCTCACCGACGAGGCCGAGATCGACGACCGGTACGGCTCCTGAGCCCCGCCCGGGCGGTCACCTCCGGGAGCGCCGCGACAGCAGGTCGCGCACCACGTAGGAGCCCAGCCGGTCGGGATCGGGACGGACCGTGCGGCCGCCGTTGCGGGACACCAGCGCGGTGACGAACTCCTCCAACCGCGGGTCGTCGGCCAGGGAGAACACGGTCAGCCGGGCGCCGCGCCGGGTCATCCGGTCCACCTCCGCCAGCGTCAGCTCCGTGGTCCGGCGCGCCGGAGGGTACGAGAAGTACGGCAGGCCGTCGTCCTCCAGGTGCGCGGTCGGCTCCCCGTCGGTCACCACCAGCACCACCGGCTCGAACTCCGGATGCCGGTCCAGGTGCCGCCCGGCGAGCAGCAGCGCGTGGTGCAGGTTGGTGCCCTGCACCGGCTTCAGCGACAGCTCCGCCAGCTCCCGCGGGGCCAGCACCCGGGCGTGGTCGTTGAATCCGACGATCTGCACCGCGTCCTGCGGGAAGCGGGTGGACACCAGCGCGTGCAGCGCCATCGCGGTCTGCTTGGCCGCCCCCCACAGGTCGCGCTGCACCATCGAGTACGACAGGTCCACCAGCAGGCACACCGCCGCCGCGTCGCGCTGTTCGGTCTCGGTCACCTCGAAGTCCTCGGGGCGCAGCCGCAGCCGACCGTCCCGGTCCGCCCCGCGCCGGGCCGCGTTGCTGAGGGTGCGCACCACGTCCAGCGGCTGCTCGTCGCCGAAGCGCCACGGCCTGCTGGTCCCGGTCGGCTCCCCGGCAGCGCCCGTGGCCCGGGCCTCGTGCGCGCCGGGCCGCCCCCCGGAGGCGGACAGCACGTCGCGCAGCGCCGCCTCGCCGAGCCTGCGCACCGCCTTGGGGGTCAGCTCCAGCCGGTTGCGCGACCCCGACAGGTACCCCTGGTCGCGCAGCTCCCGCTCCAGCTCGCGCAGCCGCTCCAGGTCCTCGGCGGCCGACCGGCCCAGGACGCGCCGCACCGCCTCGGCGTCGACGTCGTCCAGACGGGCTCCCGCGTACCCCTGGCCCAGGGCCTCCTCCAGCTCGGCCAGGTCGGCGAGCTCCGCCACGGCCGTGGTGGCGTCGCCCAGCCCCAGCTCCGCCTCGCCGGAGACGTCCACACCGCCCGACCAGACCAGGTCCGGGCGGCGGGCGCGCAGCCGCTCGCCGAGCCGCTGCACCGCGCTGTCGAGCCCCGCCTCCCGCATCGCCTGGCGGCTCAGCTCCAGCAGTTCGGCGCGTTGCTCGGGGGTGAGCGAGTCCAGCAGGCGTTGCAGGGCCGCCGAGCGCCGCGCCAGCAGGTCCACGAGCTCGTCCAGGTCGCGCGGGTTCTCCGGGAAGAAGTCGCCGAACTCGGCCAGGAACCGGTCGAAGTCGGCCTGGGTGTGCTCGCCGCGGTCGTCGGCGTCCAGCATCGCGTGCAGCGCGTCCAGCATCGCGCGCACCCGTCGCAGGTCCGCGGGGGTACCACCGGCCAGGGCCTGCTTCATGCCGCGGAACTGGGCGTCCAGGACCTCGCGGCGCAGCAGGTCCCGCAGGCGCTCGAAGGTCTCGCGGGCGTCGGGGGAGCGCCACCGGTAGTCGGCGAGCCGCCGGATCGCCGCGGCCGGATCGGACGGCAGCTCGTCGAGCTCCCGCTCCCGCAGCCGCGCGTCGTCGCCCGGGTCGGGGAAGAGGACCGCGCGCTCCTGGCCCACGGCCTGGTCCAGGAGCCGCCGCGCCTGCGCCAGGACACCGTCCAGCCTGCCCCGGGAGCGCAACTGCCGGCCGCGCTCGCGGACGCGGCGCAACAGGTCGTCCAGCCCGGCCAGGCCGCGTGTGCCGCGGCGCAGCAGGTCCCGCAGCGCCCGCGTGGGCGAGGAGCCCGCCATGACCGAGCGGCCCAGCTCGTCCAGTGCGGCGCGCACGTCGTAGGGGGGACGCAGCGGGTCGGGGCCGTCCTCGTAGCGCCCGTACCGGAAACCGCCCATGCCGCAGCCCCTCTTCCTCGCTCAGGTACGGTAGCGCGACCCGTCCGGCAGGGCGTCCTTGGACAGCCGCCGGTTCAGGTACAGGCCCTCCAGCGCGAACTCCACGGCCGACGCCGCGTAGCCGGGGGCGGCGGCCGGGTCGTCGTCGCTGTCCGGCATGACCCGCTTGACCAGTTCCGCCAGCCCGGTGAACGGGCCGACCCGCTTCAGCAGCTCCTCGGCGCCCACCAGCTCGCCCGACTCCACGGACGCGCCGGAGGAGAAGCGCTCGGTCAGCGGCCCCAGGTCCACCCCGCCCAGCACGTGGCGGAACGTGTCGTAGACGGCGCGGCGCAGCAGGTGCTCCAGCACCGCGGACTCCCGGCCCTCCTCGGACACGTCGAACTCCACCTTGCCGCGCAGCACGTCCGTGACCGCGGGCAGGTCGCACACGCGCGCCACCGCCCGCTGCTCGCCGGTCAGCGCGGCGCGGCGCTCCGCGGAGGCCGCGACCGTCTCCAACGCGGCGATCGCGAACCGCGCCGACACGCCGGAGCGCTCGTCCACCGACGGGGACTCGCGCACCAGCCGGGTGAACCGCGCCACGGCCTCCACCAGGTACGGCGGGACGCGCACCCCCGGCGGCAGCGTGCTCTCCTGCTCGATCAGGGCGATCTCGTCGTCGAGCTCCAGCGGGTAGTGGGTGCGGATCTCCGCGCCGAACCGGTCCTTGAGCGGCGTGATGATCCGGCCCCGGTTGGTGTAGTCCTCCGGGTTGGCGCTCGCCACCACCAGCAGGTCCAGCGGCAGCCGCAGCTGGTAGCCGCGGACCTGCACGTCCCGCTCCTCCAGCACGTTGAACAGCGCCACCTGGATGCGCGCGGCCAGGTCGGGCAGCTCGTTCAGGCAGAACACGCCCCGGTTGGAGCGCGGCACCAGGCCGTAGTGCACGGTCTCCGGATCGTCCAGGCTGCGGCCCTCGGCGAGCCGGACCGGGTCGACGTCGCCGATGAGGTCGCCGACGCTGGTGTCGGGAGTGGCGAGCTTCTCGCCGTAGCGCTCGCTGCGGTGCCGCCACACGATGGGCAGGTCGTCGCCGTACTCCTCGACCATGCGGCGGGCCTGGGGGGAGACCGGGGCGTAGGGGTGGTCGTTGAGGGCGCACCCGGGCACGGCCGGACTCCACTCGTCCAGCAGGCCGGTGAGCGTGCGGATCAGCCGTGTCTTGCCCTGGCCGCGCTCGCCCAGGAGCACCACGTCATGCCGGGCGAGCAGGGCCCGTTCGAGCTGCGGCAGTACGGTCTTGCCGAACCCCACGACGCCCGGGAAGCGCTCCTCACCGGAACGCATCCGCTGAAGGAGGTTCTCGCGGACCTCGTCCTTGACGGTCCGGTGGCGGTGCCCCGAAGCGCGCAGCGCGCCCAGGGTGTGCGGAAGGTCGACGTGATCGGGCACACGGTCGAGTCTATTCACCGGACCCGGGCCGTGAAGGCCCCGGGAGAAGAAACCGCCCTCCCGCACGGCCCCGGCGGCGGGGTGCGGCCGGATCCCGCGGATCCTCGGGCAGAGTGGGAATGTTCTACCCGCACGGGGAACCGTCACCAGAGAGGGACGGTTCCGGCGAGAGTCCGCTCACGGTGGACGGCGAGGAGGCGACAGTGGCCCGGTTCAGCGACGCACTGGCTACCGGGGTCGACCTGGTGAGCGCGGCCGAGCGCGCGGCCCTGGAGGCGCTCGGTCGGCTCGACGGTCCGGCCGACCTCGTCTGCGTGTTCGTCAGCGGATTCGACCCGGATGAGGTGGCGCTGGCCGGGGAGCGCGTCATGGCCATGGCCGAGGGCGCGACCACCATCGGTTGCAGCGCCGACGGGGTCATCGGCGGGGGCCGCGGCACCGAGGGGCAGGGGGCGGTGAGCGTGTGGGCGGCGATGCTGCCCGGGGTCACCATGACCCCGTTCGAACTCGCCGCGGTCCCGGAGGGCGACCACCTCGCCGTGGTCGGCATGCTCCAGCACACGCCCGCCGACCGGGCCGTGCTGCTGCTGACCAACCCCTACACCTTCCCCACGCACTCGTTCGTGCGGCGCAGCGAGGCGATCCTGGGCGACCTCCCCATCGTCGGCGGCCTCGCCGACGGCGCCTACGGCGGCGACAGCGTCCGACTGTTCTTGCAGGGCGAGACCGTGCAGGCGGGCGCCGTGGGCCTGCTGATCGGCGGGGAGGGGGTGCTGGGGACAGTGGTGAGCCAGGGCTGCCGCCCCGTCGGCCCCTCCATGGTGGTGACCAAGGCCGAGGAGAACCTGCTGCTGGAGCTGGCGGGGGTGCCCGCCTACCGGAAACTGGAGGACATCATCGGCGCCCTCCCCCCGGAGGAGCAGGAGCTGGCCGCGGAGGGGCTGCACATCGGCATCGCCATCGACGAGTACGCCGAGCGGCACGAGAGCGGGGACTTCCTGATCCGCGGGGTGCTCGAAGCCGACCCGGAGGAGGGCTCGATCACCATCGGGGACGTCGTCGAGGTCGGCCAGACCGTGCGCTTCCAGGTCCGCGACCACGACACCGCCGACAGCGACCTGCTGGAGCAGTTGCGCCTGTTCGCCCGCGACACCGGGAACGCGGCCGAGGGCGCCCTGCTGTTCTCCTGCAACGGCCGGGGCAGCGCGATGTTCCCCTCCGCCGACCACGACGTGCGCTGCGTGCGGCAGACCCTCGGAATCGACGCGGTCGGCGGATTCTTCGCCGCGGGGGAGATCGGCCCGGTGGCCGGGCGCAACCACCTGCACGGCTTCACCGCCTGCATGCTGGCCTTCCGGGGGTGACGGCGGTCGCCGCCCGTCCTACCGGCTGACCACCACGACGGTCTGCGCCATCTTGTCCCACAGCGCCTGGGCGTTGTCGTCGCCGGCGATGAAGAGCGAGGACACGAAGACGAACGTGTGCCCCAGGCAGGGCAGCGAGTGCGGCAGCCCGAACGCCGCGCTGCGCAGGACGCTCGGCCCCTGGGACAGGGGAGCGCCGTTGGCGTTGATCACCCGCAGCCCGGTCATCATCTTGCCGGGGGTGCGCCCCGACGCGGCGACGAAGAACCAGTCGTACAGGAAGGCGGCCACCCCCCAGCCGAAGGCGAACAGCAGGCCGAACGTCTGGTCGAACGTCGACGACGGCTCCTCCAGGTTCGGGTAGGCCATGAAGACGAGCAGGACGATCCCGAAGGTGAGCAGCCACACCAGGACGCTCAGCAGCAGGTAGTCGATGATCCGCGCGCCCAGTCGGCGGCCGAACCCGGCCAGGGGGAGCCCGGTCGGGGCGTGGACGCGGACGGTGGAGGGCGCCGGCGGCGGGGGCGGCGGAGGAGCCGACGGCACCGGGGGGACCGGGGGCGTCGGCGGCATCGGGTAGTTCTCGCCCGGCCTGCCGGGATAGGGAAGCGGTGCCCCGTGCGGCTGCTGGTGCGGATTGTGCCAGGGAGGAGTGCTCACCCGAGCATTATCTCCGGGAGTACGGGCAGGCGCACCCGTCCCTCCGCCGGGCCCTCCCGACGGCCCCGTAACGCGGAAGGGGTGGCTCTCGGCCACCCCTTCCGCGTTGTGCGTTCGGGGTTATGCGCCGCCGTTGTAGGGGACCGCGTCGATGATCTCCACCGTCGCTTCCTTGCCGTTCGGAAGCTTGTAGGTGGCCTTCTCACCGGCCTTCTTGCCGTTGATGGCCTCGCCCAGCGGGGACTTGGGGGAGTACACGTCGATGGGCGCCCCGCTCTCCTCGCGGGAGGCCAGGAGGAAGGTCATCTCCTCGTCGTCTCCCTCGAACTTGATCGTCACCGTCATGCCCGGGCTGACCACGCCCTCGCGCTGCGGAGCCTGGCCGACACGGGCGGTGCTCAGGACCGACTGCAGGTGGGCGATCCGGGCCTCGATCTTCCCCTGCTCCTCCTTGGCAGCGTGGTAGCCGCCGTTCTCCCTCAGGTCGCCTTCTTCCCGAGCGGCTTCGATCCGATCGGCGATCTCGATGCGACCAGGCCCTGACAAGTACTCCAGCTCTGCGGAGAGCCGGTCGTACGCCTCCTGAGTGAGCCAGGTGACGTTGTCATCACGGGTCTCGGTCACGGGAACTCCCTCGATGGTTCTAGGGACCGCGCCGGGGCGCGGTAGATGAAACTACGAGATTAGCACCGAGCTCCCAGAGCCGGTTGACCATGGAAAACGGCACCACGGCAGGTGCGTCTCCGCGGGGGCGGAACGCGACGGCGCCTGTCGGGGGCCGCGGTCGTGCTCGGGAGTCCGATGCCGTGCTCCGCGGTGGAGCTGGGTCGGAAACTAGTACTGGTCGGCTGTCTCGCTTGTGGAACCTTGTTCCCTGCAAGAGACGACTTGTACCGTCGTAGCGCGACGAACTGTGTCGATCGTCGCCTCCACGTTCCGCAGCCCGCCCTCGACCGACACCTCGGTCAGCCCGACCTCGACGTGCTGTTCGTCGTAGGCCCTGATCAGACAGCGCGCTCCCGAGTCACTGGTGGTCTGGAAGGAGATCCGCGCCTCGGTGTCGGAGACGATCCGCCAGGCGACCGTCTGGTGGTGCACCTGCCCCAGGGCGTTGCCGCTGTAGCTGAACAGCGCGATCCCCCAGCCGATCGTGAACACGACGGCGGCCAGGACGCCGAGGACGAAGAAGAACGGCTGGTTGCCCAGGCGTCGCCGCGTGCCCGACGCCGGCCGGGCGGCGGTGGGCTGGGAGTCTTCGGGCTGGGGCGGCATAAGGGAATCTCCGAGAGTGGGACCTACGTTGTCTAAGATATCCCTGCCTCCACAGGCTCACGTTCCGCCCAGCCGTTTCGCGTCGGGTCCCACGGTGCGGGCGGGGTGGGCGGGGCGGTGAACGCCGTCCGACCACGACATCGAGGGGCTTCCCAAGTGTCCGACCGCTTGCGGCTCATGGCCGTGCATGCCCACCCCGACGACGAGTCGAGCAAGGGCGCGGCCACCATGGCGCGCTACGTGAACGAAGGCGCGGAGGTGTTGGTCGTCACCCTCACCGGCGGTGAACGGGGATCCATCCTCAACCCCGCCATGGACCGTCCGGAAATCCTGGCCAACATCGGCGAGGTCCGGCGCAAGGAGATGGAGGAGGCCCGGCGCATCCTCGGCGTCCGCCAGGAGTTCGCCGGCTTCGTCGACTCCGGTCTTCCCGAGGGGGACCCCCTTCCTCCGCTGCCGGAGGGCTGCTTCGCCCTGCAACCCCTGGAGGTCGCCGCCGAACCGCTGGTGCGCATGGTCCGCGACTTCCGGCCGCACGTCATGCTCACCTACGACGAGCAGGGCGGCTACCCCCACCCCGACCACATCATGTGCCACCGGGTCTCCGTCGAGGCCTTCGAGGCCGCCGCCGACCCGGAGCGCTACCCCGGAACCGGGGAGCCGTGGCAGACGCTCAAGCTCTACTACCACGTCTCCTTCCCCCGCGAGCGCTTCGAGGCCATCGCCAAGGTCCTCACCGACCGCGGCCTGGAGAACCCGTTTGCCGAGTGGATGGAGCGGATGGAGAAGCGCGACTTCCCGCGGTGGGAGATCACCACCCGCGTGAAGTGCGACGACTACTTCGAGACCCGCGACCGCGCGCTCCTCGCGCACGCCACCCAGATCGACCCCAACGGCTTCTGGTTCGCCGTGCCCATCGACATCCAGCGCGAGGCGTGGCCCACCGAGGACTACCACCTGGCGCGCTCGCTGGTCGACACCGAGCTGCCCGAGGACGACCTCTTCGCGGGCATTCGGGGCACGGTGTGAGAATAGGGACCATGAACCTCTCGGCGCTCCAGCTTGCAGACTCCGTGAACGACCTGGCGACCCCGGGCCTGCTCGGATTCACCGTCATCGCGCTCATCGGCGGGGCGCTGTTCCTGCTCATGCGCTCCATGCGGCGGCATCTGGAAGCCGCACGCTCCCACGACTTCGGCACCGCCGAGGCGTCCGCCACCGAGCCGAACACCTCGGACAAGCCGGGCGACCAGGCGGACTGACCACCGCCGACCGGTCCCTACGCGGCCCCGCCCCGGTCCGGGCGGGGCCGCGGCCGTTTCCGGGGTGTCCGACGCCCCCGCAGCGGGCAGAGTAGGGGACATGCCCAACCGTCTCGCCCGAGCAACCAGTCCCTATCTGCGCCAGCACGCCGACAACCCGGTGGACTGGTACCCCTGGGGGGAGGAGGCGTTCGCCGAGGCGCGCCGCCGCGACGTGCCCCTGCTGCTGTCCGTCGGCTACGCCGCCTGCCACTGGTGCCACGTCATGGCGCACGAGTCGTTCGAGGACGAGCAGACCGCGCGGATCATGAACGCCAACTTCGTCAACGTCAAGGTCGACCGAGAGGAACGGCCCGACGTGGACGCGGTCTACATGGAGGCCACCCAGGCCATGACCGGACAGGGCGGCTGGCCCATGACAGTCTTCGCCACCCCCGACGGCGCCCCCTTCTACTGCGGCACCTACTTCCCCCGTGAGCACTTCCAGCGGCTGCTGCTGGGCATCAGCCACGCCTGGCGCACCGACCGCTCCGGAGTGGTCGGGCAGGGCAGGCGCGTCGTCGACGCGCTGAGCGCCCCGCGCACCCTGCCCGGCGGCCCGCCGCCCTCCGCCGGGACGCTCGCCACGGCCGTGGAGCTGTTGGCGGCCGACTTCGACCACGCCAACGGGGGCTTCGGCGGCGCCCCCAAGTTCCCGCCGTCCATGGTGCTGGAGTTCCTGCTGCGCCACCACGCCCGCGTCGGCGGCGAGGAGGGCGCCGCAGCACTGCGCATGGTGCGCCGCACCGCCGACGCCATGGCCCGCGGCGGCATGTACGACCAGTTGGGCGGAGGGTTCGCGCGCTACTCGGTGGACGCCTCCTGGACGGTGCCGCACTTCGAGAAGATGCTGTACGACAACGCCCTGCTGGTGCGCTGCTACACCCACCTGTGGCGGCAGACCGGCGACGCGACGGCCCGCCGGATCGCCCTGGAGACCGCCGACTGGATGGTCGCCGAGCTGCGCACCGACGAGGGCGGCTTCGCCAGCGCGCTGGACGCCGACAGCGAGGGCGAGGAGGGCCGCTACTACGTGTGGACCCGCCCGCAGTTGCGGGAGGCCCTCGGGGAGGCGGACGGCGCGTGGGCCGCCGACCTGTTCGGCGTCACCGAGCAGGGCACCTTCGAGCACGGGGCCTCGGTGCTGCAACTGCGCGCCGACCCCGACGACGCCGAGCGGTACGCCCGCGTCCGCGACCGGCTGCGCCGGGCCCGCGCCGCACGGGTCCGCCCCGCCCGCGACGACAAGGTGGTCACCGCCTGGAACGGGCTGGCGATCGCCGGGCTCGCGGAGGCCGGAGCCCTGCTGGACCGCCCCGACCTGGTGGACCGCGCCCGGGAGGCGGCCCGGCTGCTGGTCGGACGGCACTACGATGGCGGACGACTGGTCCGCGCCTCGCTCGGCGGGGTCCCGGGGGAGAGCACGGGCGTGCTGGAGGACTACGCCGACCTCGCCGAGGGGCTGCTCGCCCTGCACGCGGTCACCGGCGAGGCGGAGTGGGTGGGGGTGTGCGGCGCGCTGCTGGACACCGTGCTCACCCGCTTCTCCGACGGCTCGGGCGGCTTCTACGACACCGCGGACGACGCCGAGTCCCTGTTCAACCGGCCGCGGGAGGTCACCGACAACGCCGTCCCGTCGGGCTGGTCGGCGGCGGCGGGCGCCCTGCTGGGGTATGCGGCGCTCACCGGCTCGACCCGGCACCGCGAGGCGGCGGAGGCCGCGCTCGGGGTGTTCACCGCGCTCGCGGAGAAGGCGCCGAGGTTCGCCGGGTGGGGGCTGGCGGTGGCCGAGGCGTTCCTCGCCGGGCCGTTGGAGGTCGCGGTGGTCGGGCCGGACGGGGATCCGGCCACCGAGGAACTGCACCGCGCCGCGCTGCTGGCCGCCGCCCCGGGAACCGTGGTGAGTCGAGGGAACGGGATCGACGACGGGGGCGTCGGACTACTGCGGGACCGGCCACTGGTCGACGGGCGTCCCGCAGCCTACGTGTGCCGGAACTTCGCCTGCCGCCTGCCCGTCACCACCGCCGAGGCGCTGGCCGCGGAACTCGCCGCGGTCTGAGGGGAAGGCACGCGGGGGCGCCCTCCCGGAGCAAGCCCCCACGCAGGCTCCGAGAGGACGCGATCACGGGGGCAGGGCGCGAGAAAACCTCTCGCCCGCCCTGCTCCCTGTCTGATGAGATGCAGGAAACGGTCGAATGGTTTACGGGCGGATACCGTGAATTCCGTCTGTACGCCCACGCGGGTCCGCGGACTCCGGCGGGTGAGAGAGGAGGAGCGCGTGCGGACGAGCAGAGCTGCGGCGTTCCCGCTGGCCGCGGCGGTGGTGCTGGCGGTACCGGGGTGCGGTTTCGGCACGCCCTCGCAGGTGCTGCCGGGACTGGCACATCCGATGGCCTCGTCCGAGGAGGGGTACCACGTCTCCGACGAGGCCACCCTGCACGACTACAACGGGATCAACCTGGTGCTGCCGGACGGCTGGCACGTCGACATCGCCGACAACTGCCTCTCCCCTCCGGGGGTGGGGCCCGCCCCGGGCGGAAGCTGCCCGATCGAGGCGCTGCGGGTCCGCCCCAACGCCTCCGACGACGGCCTGATCGACCCGGAGGGCGCCGATCTGGAGGACCCGGACAAGTGGCGGCGGCCCTGGGCGTCCTGCCCGCAGCGCCCCGACCTGGGCGGCCAGATCCGGGCGGAGAGCGCCGTGATCAGCGAGCACGGCACGTTCACCCTGGTCAGCGGGGAGGAGGCGGTCTACAGCGAGTGGACGGTCACCTGCACGGGCGGCTCCACGTTCCGCACCCGCGCCTGGTACGTCGCCGAGGCCGACCTGGAGTTCGACGTGCCCGTCCTGCTGGAGCAGGCGGCCGACGAGTACGACGCGATCGTCCGCTCCACCGACCTGTCCCGCTACAAGACGATCTCCTGACGCGGCGGCCTCACAGGGCGGTCAGCCGGACGCCGTCGAGGATCTCCGCCACGGTCTGGGGCTGCTGGTCGGCCTGGCGGATCTCCATGTAGAGGGTCCGCCCGCGATCGCGGTGCTGCAAGGCGGCGGCGGTGAACACCCCTCCTCCGGAGCCGTCCGGGAAGCAGTCGAGCCACTGCCACACCTCGCCCTCCCAGTCGGCGTTGGCGAAGCTCCGCCGCTGCGGCTCTCCCTCGCACGGGCCGACGGAGATCAGCCGGTCCAGGTCGGGGGAGTCGGACTCGGTGGCGAGCAGCCCGGCGAACAGGCCGGACACCTTCGCCTCGGGGTCGGGCCAGGCGGCCAGGTCGGTGGCGACCAGCATGCCCGGCTCGTGGCCGCCGGGCATGCCCAGCTCCCGCGGCGACCAGCCGTTGATCTGCATCTGGCGGACCCACGGGGTGGGCACCCGGACGTGGAGTTCCCCGCTGGAGTCGTAGACCTCCATGAGCGGCAGGCGCGGGGCGGCCGTGGCCGCCAGCGCCGTGGCGAGCATCACGACCGCCGCCGCGGCCGAGGCCCCCAGCCGCATCCAGGCGGTGCGGTGGCGCTGCCACCAGGGCACCGCCAGCTCCAGGTCGGGCGACATGCGGATCTCCCGGATGCGGGAGGTGAAGGTGGCCGCGTCGGGGGGACGGTCGTTGCGGTTCGGCGACAGCGCCGACATGATCAGCTCGTCCAGGGCGGGCGGCAGCCCCGGCCGCAGTTTGCTCGGCGGCACCCGCACCGGCGGGCGCGGGGGGCGCTTGCCGGTGACGAGTTCGTAGGCGACCGCGCCCAGCGAGTACACGTCGGCGCGCACGTCGATGTCGCCGCCGACGACGCTCTGCTCGGGGGACATGTAGCCGGGGGTGCCCGCGGACGCGGTGAACCCGGACGCCTCGTCGATGCTCTTGGCGAACCCCAGGTCGGCGACGAGCACGCGTTCGCCCACCGGGCTGGACTGCAACAGCACGTTGGACGGCTTGATGTCGCGGTGGATGGTGCCGTGCCGGTGCAGCACGGTGACGCCCTGCCCGATCTCGGTGAGCAGGCGCAGCGCCTCGTCCATCGGCAGGGGGCCCTCGGCGACCCGGTCGGCGACGCTGCCCCGGTCGGCGTAGGTCATCACGAAGTAGGGACGTTCGTCGGGCAGGGTGCCGATGTCGTGGACGCGTACCAGCCACTCGGAGTCGGCCTGGCGCAGAATGCGCGCCTCCTCGACGAAACGCTGGTGGATGTCGAGGTTGTGCGCCCAGTTCTCGGCGAGCACCTTGATGGCGACCGGGGTGTCGAGCAGATCGTCGTGTCCTAACCAGACGGTGGCGAACGAGCCCGAACCCAGTCGCCGCAGGACGCGATAGCGCCCGAAACGTTCCGGTTGTGCCACACGTATTGCTTACCACGTCTTGGTGGTCCCGACACCGGGATCTTGCCGTCGGAACAGGCCGGAACACGCCCCGGACCTGCTGTTCCGTGCCGGCGGCCCGGGACCGGGGCATTTCCGGCGGCCGCTGTCCGCGCGGCCGGGCCGCTCTGGTGCGCGCCCGCTTGGGGCGGACCGGAATTTCGCGGGGGTGTGGTCCGGAACGGAAAACGCCCCCGGTTCCGCGGGCGCGCCGACCGGGTTTTCCCGGCCCTGCCGGGTCCGCTCGCGCACCGCCGGGGAATTTCCCCGGACTGCCGGAGGAGAACCGTGGGGCGGCGGGGCCGACGGCGCCGGAAAAAGGGGGTGCGGCGCGTCTTCCCGGAGCGGACCGCCGAGGCGGCGGCCCCGCATCCGCAGCGCCCGTACCGGCGGGCCGTCGGTGACTCCGCCCGCACTCGGCGTCGCTTCCGGGCGAAAGGACGGAGCTCCTGCGGTGCGCGGCGCCGGCCGGGATCCCGGCACGCGGGTTGTGAGAAGAGTGGGCATTCTTTTCGGGTTTTTCTCCGGCTCCGGGGGAGAAGAGGCCCCGGAGCGACGGCGGCGGAGTGCGCCGCTTCCGGGGGCACCGGGGCGCCCCGAGGGGTGGACCTCGCCGGGTGCGGAGAGAATTCCCAGTTCAGCCCGTGAAGAGAATGTGTCGGCGCGGACACCGGCGGCCGGTCCGGGAGTCGGCGGCCCCGGGAAGTGGCCTGTGAAATGTCCGGTTTCGCCATATTTTTTTGGCTGGCTCCGGAGAGCGGTCGCGGTGTGGGGCCGGGAGGGAGAGGCGGAACCGGGGTGCTTGCCTCAGCCGCAGAATCCTGTTACGGCGGCTCCGCCCTCCGCGGAAATGTGTCAACCTTTTTGCGGAGGTATGCGTGTAATAGCTGGACGAGAGTATCGTCAGTGGGGAGTGTCCGCCGTGACCCAACCAGACCAGTCTTCCGCCTCAGTACGCCCCGCCCCCGACCCGGGCGAGGAGGAGTCCCTGGAGCAGTTGGCGCTGCGCGCCAAGGAAGGGGACCAGGCCGCGCTCGAGGAGCTGTTGCGCCGTATTCAACCCGACGTCCTGCGCCGCTGCGCCCGCTTCCTGCCCTACCGGCAGGACGCCGAGGAGGCGTGCCAGGACGCGCTCATGCGAGTGGCCGCCAGCATCCACCGGTTCCGCGGCGACTCGATGTTCACGACCTGGCTCTACACGGTGGTCTCGAACTCCGCGAGGCAGACCTACCGGTCGCTGAAGCGGCGGGCCGCCGAGATGCCCACCGAGGCCGACCGCATTCCGCACCAGAGCGACCCGCGCACCACCAGCGTCATCGCGGGGTCGCGGATCGACCTGCTGGAAGCCCTCGACCAGTTGGAGCGGGACCGGCCCAACCTGGTGGCGCCGCTGGTGCTGCGGGACCTGTGCCAGATGGAGTACGGGGAGATCGCCGCCCAGCTCGACCTGGCCCTGGGAACCGTCAAGTCGCGCATCCACGAGGGCCGCAAGCGGGTCCGCAAGGCCCTCGCCGTGAACTGAGACACCACTGCGGCAAGGCAGGCCGGGGATGGCTCCGCCACCCCGGTTCCTTGACTACTGTTGAGGACTGACCGGCGGCCCGGCTCCGCCGGACGATCATGCAGGCGGAGGTGTCCCGGCCCGGCGACGCGCCGGGAACACCCGCGGCACATCCGGCGCCGCGTCCGCGGCCTCGAACGGATCAGGAGAGGTAGTACCGTCCATGGGGCTGTTGCGCGTCCCTCTCTACCGGCTGTACGAGCGGCGCCTGGAGCGTGCGCTCAGTACGGTCGAGAAGCCCCGGCACGTGGGGGTGATCCTCGACGGGAACCGTCGGTGGGCCAAGCTCAGCGGGCTGTCCAGCCCCAAGGAGGGCCACCGGGCCGGAGCCGAGAAGATCTTCGAGCTGCTCGGCTGGTGCAACGAGGTCGGCGTGCAGGTGGTCACGCTGTGGCTGCTGTCCACCGACAACCTCTCCCGGCCGCCCGAGGAGCTGGAACCGCTGCTGGAGATCATCGAGAACACGGTGCGGCGGCTCCGCGACGAGGGGTGGCGGATCAACCCGATGGGCGCCCTCGACCTGCTGCCCGACTCCACCGCCAGGGTCATGAAGGAGGCCGGGACCGCCACGGCGAACAACCCGGGCCTGATCGTCAACGTCGCCGTGGGCTACGGGGGGCGCCGCGAGATCGCCGACGCCGTCCGGTCGCTGCTGCTGGCGGAGGCCGCCAAGGGCACCACCCTGGAGGAGCTGGCCGAGCGGCTGGAGATGGACGACATCGCCAAGCACCTCTACACCCGCGGCCAGCCCGACCCCGACCTGCTCATCCGGACCTCGGGGGAGCAGCGCCTCTCCGGCTTCCTGCTGTGGCAGAGCGCGCACTCGGAGTTCTACTTCTGCGAGGTCTTCTGGCCCGCGTTCCGTAAGATCGACTTCCTTCGCGCACTGCGCTCCTACAGCGCACGGCAGCGGCGTTTCGGCTCGTGACAGCCCCTCTGCCGGGCGCGGGCGGACGGCGAAGGTCACGGCTCGTTCACGAAGAGGTCGAAGAAAGGTCTTGCTCTTTCAGATGAGCGGGGTACCGTCGTAGCAGTGGTAGGGTGCGCATCCCTGCCACTCGGGAGGCCCCGACTCATTGATGCTCCTGGCCACACAGGAAACCATCACGACGGGGGCCGGTCCCGGCTCCCACGGGGTCGGTCCCGGTCCTTGGATTCCCGTGAGTCTAGGGCGCTTCGCCGCGCCCAGGGGGAGAACGAGTGGCTAGTTCCTCGACCGTTCACCGCGACCCTGCCCGTCTCAGCTCCGCCGAGGGGAACGCCCGGCGCACCTACGTGCTCGACACCAGTGTCCTCCTCGCGGACCCCCTGTCGATCACCCGTTTCGCCGAGCACGAGGTGGTCCTGCCCATCGTCGTCATCACCGAACTCGAGAGCAAGCGGCACCACCCCGAGCTGGGCTACTTCGCCCGCGAGGCGCTGCGCAAGCTGGACGACCTGCGGGTCGCCTTCGGCGCTCTCGACGCTCCGGTGGAGGTCAACGACCAGGGCGGCACGCTGCGGGTGGAACTCAACCACAGCGACCCCGACGTCCTGCCGGCCGGGTTCCGGCAGGGGGACAACGACACCCGCATCCTGACCGTGGCGCGCAACCTCGCCGCCGAGGGCAGCGACGTGGTGCTGGTCAGCAAGGACCTCCCCCTGCGGATCAAGGCCTCGGCGGTGGGGCTGGCCGCGGACGAGTACCGCGCCGAGCTGGCCATCGAGCACGGGTGGACCGGCATGGCGGAGCTGGAGGTCCCGGCGTACCAGATCGAGGAGCTGTTCAGCCGCGGTACCGCCGAGATCGAGGAGGCGCGCGACCTGCCCTGCCACACAGGCCTGGTGCTGGTGTCCGAGCGCGGCAGGGCGCTGGGGCGGGTGCTCCCCGACAAGTCGGTCAAGGTGGTGCGCGGCGACCGCGACGTGTTCGGGCTGCACGGCCGCAGCGCCGAGCAGCGCATCGCCCTGGACCTGCTCACCGATCCCGAGGTGGGCATCGTGTCGCTGGGCGGCCGGGCGGGCACCGGCAAGTCCGCGCTGGCGCTGTGCGCCGGCCTGGAGGCGGTGCTGGAGCGGCGGCAGCACCGCAAGGTCGTGGTGTTCCGGCCGCTGTACGCGGTGGGCGGCCAGGACCTGGGCTACCTCCCGGGGACCGAGTACGAGAAGATGTCGCCCTGGTCGCAGGCGGTGCACGACACCCTCTCGGCGCTGACCACCCAGGACGTCATCGACGAGGTGGTCGACCGCGGCATGCTGGAGGTGCTGCCGCTCACCCACATCCGCGGCCGCTCGCTGCACGACTCCTTCGTGATCGTGGACGAGGCGCAGTCGCTGGAGCGCGGCGTGCTGCTGACCGTGCTGTCCCGGCTGGGGGAGAACTCCCGGGTGGTGCTCACCCACGACGTCGCGCAGCGCGACAACCTCCGGGTGGGCCGCTACGACGGGGTGGTGGCCGTGATCGAGAAGCTCAAGGGCCACCCGCTGTTCGCGCACATCACGCTGACCCGCTCGGAGCGCTCGCCGATCGCCGCGCTGGTCACCGAGATGCTGGAGGGCTGATTCCGGTTTCCGGGTGCCCGGCCGGGCCGTCCGGTCGGGCACCCGCCGCTGTCGACGCGGAATCCACGGAAATGGTTGTCGAAAAGACCCCGAAAACAATGTGACCCATGTCGCATGTACTTTCGGTATTACCAACCCGAAAACATGCGGCAAGGTTGATTCTGTTCCGTTGGGAGCCCCGAGCGCGCGCATCCCGCAAGGACCAGCGGTGACTTCCCGAGCTCCAGCGCGCGATGATCTTCGGCGACACGGCGGCCGGTGGCCCCAGCCAGTCCGCCTGTCGCCCCGACAGTCCACTCCGAAGACTCGGGGCACATTCGAGCGCATGCGACGCCACCGGGCATGCGACCGTCGAAAGGCCGATCCTTGCTGAAGAACCGGATTTCGCTGCGGCTCGCCACCGCGGCAGGGACGGCGGCACTCACTGTCGCGGGCGCGGCGTTCGGCTTCTCCGCCTTCGCCGCCGACACCGGCGACTCGCCGGAACAGGCCGCTTCGGCCGCAGTCCTGCCCGCAGAGGCGGCCCCGGACGACTTCTTCCCCGAGAGCGGGGAGGGGATTGCGGCGGGCCAGCTCGAACAGGCCAACAGCCAGCGCAACCAGGCACTGGGCCAGGCTCTCGCCACCGCCAACGGCACCCTGGAGGAGGAGAAGGAGGAACCGGAGCCCGACCCCGTGCCCAGCGGGGACCCCAGGGGGATCGCCCAGGCCATGCTCGCCGACTTCGGGTGGGGCAGCGACCAGTTCAGTTGCCTCGACTCGCTGTGGCAGAAGGAGAGCAACTGGAACCCCCAGGCGCAGAACCCCAGCTCCGGCGCGTACGGCATCCCGCAGGCGCTGCCCGGCAGCAAGATGGCCAGCGCCGGGGCCGACTGGCAGACCAACCCCGCCACCCAGATCAAGTGGGGGCTGGGCTACATCAAGGACCGCTACGGCAGCCCGTGCGCGGCCTGGAACCACTCCCAGAGCGTCGGCTGGTACTGATCCCGAGCCCCGCGGGCCGTCCCGGACGGCCCGCCCCACGCGAGGCGGCGGTGGCCTCCGGATTCCGGAGCCACCGCCGCCTCGCGTCGCGTCACTGCGAGTTGGTCATCGACAGCACGTCGAGCGCCTCGTCGAGCTGGGCCTCGGTCAGCTTGCCGTCGGCGACGTACCCGCGCTCGATGACGACCTGGCGGATCGTCTTGCGCTCGGCCAGCGCCTGCTTGGCGACCTTGGCGGCCTCCTCGTAGCCGATGTACCGGTTGAGCGGGGTGACGATCGACGGGGAGGACTCCGCGTACTCGCGGCAGCGCTCCACGTTGGCGGTGATCCCGGACACGCACCGGTCGGCGAACACCCGGGAGACGTTGGCCAGCAGCCGGATCGACTCCAGCACGTTGCGGGCGATCAGCGGGAGCTGCACGTTCAGCTCGAAGTTGCCGGTCGAGCCGCCGAACGCCACCGCCGCGTCGTTGCCCACCACCTGCGAGGCCACCTGCAACATCGCCTCGCACAGCACCGGGTTGACCTTGCCCGGCATGATCGAGGAGCCCGGTTGCAGGTCGGGCAGGAAGATCTCGGTCAGACCGGTGCGCGGCCCCGAGCCCATCCACCGGATGTCGTTGGCGATCTTGCAGAAGCTCACCGCGATCGTGCGCAACTGCCCGGACAGCTCCACCAGGCCGTCCCGCGCGCCCTGCGCCTCGAAGTGGTCGCGCGCCTCGGTCAGCGGCAGCCCCGTGGTCCGCGCGATCTCGGCGATCACCTTCGCGGAGAAGCCCTCGGGCGTGTTGATGCCGGTGCCCACGGCCGTGCCGCCCAGCGGCAGCTCGGCCACGCGCGGCAGCGCCGCCTCGACCCGCTCGATGCCGTAGCGCACCTGCGCGGCGTACCCGGCGAACTCCTGGCCCAGGGTCACCGGGGTGGCGTCCATCAGGTGGGTGCGGCCGCTCTTGACCACCGTGGCGAACTCCGCCGCCTTCGCCGACAGCGCCGCCTCCAGGTGCTTCAGCGCGGGGATCAGGTCGTTGACCAGAGCGGAGGTCGCCGCGATGTGGATCGAGGACGGGAACACGTCGTTGGACGACTGCGAGGCGTTGACGTGGTCGTTGGGGTGGACCGGCTCGCCCAGCCGCTCGGAGGCCAGCGTCGCGATGACCTCGTTGGTGTTCATGTTGCTCGACGTGCCCGAACCGGTCTGGAACACGTCCACCGGGAAGTGGTCGTTCCACTTGCCCTCGGCGACCTCCAGGGCCGCCTCGCGGATGGCCTCGGCCATGTCCGCCTTGATCACGCCGAGCTCGGCGTTGACCGTCGCGGCCGCGGCCTTGATGTGGCCCAGCGCGGCGATGTGCGCGGCCTCCAGGCCCTGCCCCGAGATGGGGAAGTTCTCGACCGCGCGCTGGGTCTGGGCCCGCCACTTGGCCTCGACAGGAACCTTGACCTCGCCCATCGAGTCGCGCTCGATGCGGAATTCAGTCATCGTGAAAGACACCTCCAGGTCGATCCTCAGACCAAAGACTGCCAGACCCGCACGTGGACGCCGTGGTCAGCCCTCCCGCAGCACGGACGGGGACGGACCTACTCGATCGCGCGGGGTCGGCGGCCGCGGCCCAGCAGGCGGCGCTGCCGCGGCGCGGTGACCCGCACCGAACCGAACAGCGAGAACCCGTCGACCTCCAGCACCGGGGCGTCGCGCAGCGGGGAGGGGCGGACGGCGGCGCTGCGTCGGCCGAGGAAGGAGCGGCCGCGCAGGCGCACCTCCATGCCCTCGGGGACCCGGATCACCACCCGGCCGAAGAGCGCCGAGGCGGTCACCGCCACCCGGTCCCGGGACAGCAGCGCGTCCCGCAGGTCGACCTCGGCGGTGCCGAAGAGGGAGAACACGAACTGGCGCACCGGTACCACCCAGCGGCCGGCGCGCCGCTCGGAGCCGAACAGCGCGGAGACCGGCCCCTGGTCCAGGCGCAGCGGCTGGGCGTCGGGCGGCAGCAGGTCGGCGGTGATCCCCACCAGGTCGCCGAGCCGGCGCGCCGCGTGGACCCGGTCGCTGCGCTCCTGGAACTCCTCCAGGTCCAGGCGGCCGTCCGCGGCCGCCTCGCGCAGCACCGCCAGCACGCGCTCCCGGTCGGCGTCGGAGGCGCGGAGACGTTCAGGAGAAGGTCCTTCGATCACGCCGTCAACGGTACTTCCCGACATGTCCACAGCGCAGAAAACCATTAGGAGCGGTTTCGGGCCGCCAACTACGGTGGAGGGCATGACTTCGTCACCACAGTCCGACCGGTCGGCGTTGCGCCACGAGCCCTCCTCGCCGCAGCCGGCGATCTCCCTGCGGGGGGTGGTCAAGCGCTTCGGCGACATCACCGCCGTCGACGGCCTCGACCTCGACGTCCCCGAAGGAACCGTGATGGGCCTGCTCGGACCCAACGGAGCGGGAAAGTCCACCACGATGCGCATGCTCACCGCGCAGAGCCTGGCCGACGAGGGAGAGATCAGCATCCTGGGCCACCCCGTCCCCCGGGAGTCGAAGTGGGCGCGCTCCCTCATGGGGGTGGTGCCCCAGCACGACAACCTCGACGAGGAGCTCACCGTCGAGGAGAACCTGCGCAGCTTCACCTACCTGTACCGGGTGCCGCGCCGGGAGCGCGCCGCCGCGGTCGAGCGGGCGCTGCGCATCGCCCACCTGGAGCACCGGCGCGACACGTTCACCGAGAAGCTCTCCGGAGGAATGCGCCGCCGCCTCCTCATCGCCCGCGGGCTGGTGCACCGGCCCCGCGTGGTGCTGCTCGACGAGCCCACCGTCGGCCTGGACCCCCAGGTCCGCCAGGAGCTGTGGGGGCTGATCACCGCCCTGCGGGAGGAGGGCGTCACGGTCCTGATGTCCACCCACTACATCGAGGAGGCCGAACGCCTCTCCGACGAAGTGGCGCTCATGGCCAAAGGGCGCATCGTCCGCCGCGGCGCCCCCGCCGACCTGATCGCCGAGTACGCCGGCAGGACGGTCGAGGAGTACGCGGTGGGCCTCGACGGCATCGAGGTGATGGAGAAGACCCTGCACGCCGCCGGGTTCACCACCCGGCGCACCGGATCGGCGCTGTCGGTGCTGCGCGCCGAGGAGCTGCCCGACTCGCTGCGCGACCAGTTGGGCAGCGGCATGCGCCGGGCCAGCAACCTGGAGGACGTGTTCGTGACACTGACGGGGGAGAAGGTCGAATGACGGCGACCAGGGACACGGCCGCGCCCGCGGCCACCGACCTGCGCACCCGGCCCCGCGGCTTCGAGATCGCGCCGATCCTCGGGGTGCTGGCCCGCGAGTGGGCGCTGTACCGGCGCATCTGGGCGCCGATCACCTTCTCCGCGATCGTCGAGCCGGTCCTGTACCTGCTCGCCTTCGGCATGGGCATGGGCGCGCTCGTCGGCACGATCGGCGGCTACGACTACATCGAGTTCCTGGGGACCGGCATCGTCGCGATGTCGGTGCTGTTCTCGTCCATGTTCCCGGGGCTGATCGACACGTTCGTGCGCCGCCGGTTCCAGCACACCTACGAGGGGGTGCTGGCCGCCCCGGTGGACGTGCGCGAACTGGTCACCGGCGAGGCGCTGTGGATCGCGCTGAAGGCGGGCGTCTACGGCTGCGCCCCGCTGCTGGTGGCGATCGGGTTCGGGCTGGAGCCCACCTGGGCGATGCTGCTCGTCCCGTTCGTCGGGGTGCTCACCGGGTTCGGGTTCGCGCTGCTCGGCATCCTGCTGGCTGCGGTCATCCCGTCCATCCGCACGGTGGACTACGTCATCTCCGGGCTCATCACACCGCTGTTCCTGGTCGCGGGGACGTTCTTCCCGATCGACCAGTTGCCGGGCTGGGCTCAGACGGCGGCCCTGGTCAACCCGCTCTACCACTGCGTGGAGCTGGTGCGCGGCTTCGCCTTCGGCATCGACGTCCTGGCTGCCCTGGGGCACCTCGCCGTGATCGCCCTCTTCGCCGTGGTCGTGTGGTTCCTGGCGGTCCACCTGATGCGCCGCCGCCTCATCGACTGACGCGGCCCGCACGGCGGTGCCCCGGGGACCCGGTGCGGCGGGCCGGTGAGGCCGCCGCGGCCCGGTCCCCGGGGCACCCGCGTGCCCGCCCGCTCTTGGGCGGGACACGCCGGATCACCCGGGGCTGGGCACCCAGCGCAGGTTGAGCGAGGCCGACCCGCCCTCGTGGAACTGCAGGGCGCCGCCCAGGCCGCCCCACTGCTGCGGCCAGGGGTCCTCCTCCATCTCGGCGACGACCCGCAGGTCCGCGTAGAGCGCCAGGTGCGCCTCCCCCAGGCCCGCCATCGTCTGCTGGAAGACCGGGTCGTCACCGAGCCGTCCCGTCCCCGCGGTCCCCATGGAGACCACCGTGGTGTCGCCGTCGGTGGTCACCGTGGGCGTCGACCCGTAGGAGTAGTCCGACGGGGCCAGCAGCTCGCTCCACAGGTCGCTGTCGGCTCCGGTCAGCCGCAGCTCGAAGGAGGGGTCGTCGGTGCCGAAGAAGAAGTCCAGGCCCGCCAAGTCGGTGATGCCCAGGGCGGTCTGGGTGCCGAGGAGCTTGTGGAAGTCGGCGGGCAGCCGCAGCCCGATCTCCCGCAGCATCGCGTCGATGTCGGCGTAGTCGGGGGCCGACTCGATGCTCTCCCGGTTGGCCTCCCAGATCTCCTGCGCCACGGCGTCGAGCCCGTCGCCGCCGAGCGCGACGACGGAGTTGTCCGGCAGGTCGTGCAGCGCGGTGATGCCCCCGGCGGGAACGGACTCGGAGAACAGGGTCTCGCCGTCGACGCCCGCGTCGAACACGTCGGCCTGGAACTCCAGGTACTCGCTCTCCACGCGCACGACCGCGGCGAACCGTCCGCTGATCTCCCCGACCTCGGACAGGTCGTCCAGGTCGAATTCGGCCGCGGCCGTCGGGTCCTGCGCCATCGCGCCGTAGTCGGCCCACACCGTGGCGACGCCCTCGCCGATCTCGTCGAGGTCGGCGGAGAAGGTCTCGTTGTCCTCCAGCGTGCCGACCCGCTCCACCTGGGCGCGCCGGTCGTTGAGCGCGGTCTGGGAGTCGCTGAGGACCGCGAAGCCGTCGACGACCTCGAAGAAGAGGCTGTCGTCCTGGGACTGGATGCGGACCAGGGTCTCCTCGGCGAGCTCCTCGTCCTCCACGGCGAGGGCCACGGCGAACACCAGCTCGTCCTCGGGACCCGACCACACGGCCAGGCCGACGCGCTGCCCCAGCCAGGGCTCGACCTCCGTGTCGTAGTCGAGGCCGAGATCGGGGTACATCTCCTCGAACAGCTCCCGGCCGAAGTCCTCCTCGGCGCTGCCCAGGTCGTCCTGCACGGTGTCGGGCAGCCGTTCGTAGAACTGGGCGTAGGAGGCCCACTGCCGACCGGTGGGCTTCAGGTCGACCTTGGCGTAGGCCAGGGAGGAGCCGGGCAGCACCGACTCGGGCTGCGGGCCGCCGAACAGGCTGTTCACCAGCGCCACCGACGCCCACGCGCCCCCGCCGATCAGAGCCAGCGCCAGCACGATGGAGAGCGGGATCACCCAGACCGGCCTGCGGCGGGGCGGCGGGGCGCCCGGAGTGCCGTACCCCGGCGGAGCCGGCGGCGGGAACCCGGGGCCGCCCGGCCCGTGCAGCACGCCCACGGGCGCTCCCGGGTGCGGACCCGTCGGCGGTCCCTGCACCGGGCCTCTGGGCGGCCCCGCCGCCGGAGGCGGTGGCGGAGGAGGACCTGCCGGCTGTCCGGGGGGAGCTCCCTGGGGCTGTCCCGGCGGCTGGTATCCCGGACCGGGCGGCCGGCCGGGAGGCGGCTGCTGCCCCCACGAGGGCGGCTGGTTGGGCTGGTCGGGGTAGGACATCGAACCTCCGGGAGTGCGAGGGAAGAACTTCCGGTTCCAGACGTTTCGACCTCCCCGCGGAGACGCCCGGTTCCTCCTCAGGCCGTTTCGTGCCCCAAAAGTAACCGGACCCCGCCGGAGTGGCCGGGTCCGGTCAACCGCGGCGGGCTCAGCGGGCGCCGGAGAAGTCCACCCCGCTGTAGGTGGCCAGCTTGTTGAGCTGGTGCTCGCTGTTCACCCGGCGGATGGTGCCGCTGCGTCCGCGCATGACCAGGGACTCGGTGGTGGCGCCGCCGTCGGCGTAGCGCACCCCGGTCAGCAGCTCCCCGCCGGTGATGCCGGTCGCCGCGAAGAACACGTCGTCGGAGGAGACCAGGTCGTCGGTGGTCAGCACCCGGGACAGGTCGTGCCCCGCGGCCTCGGCCCGGCGCCGCTCCTCGTCGCTGCTCGGCCACAGCTTCCCCTGGATCACGCCGCCCAGGCACTTGATGGCGCACGCGGCGATGATGCCCTCGGGGGTGCCGCCGATGCCCAGCAGCAGGTCGACACCGGTTCCGGCGCGCGCCGCCATGATCGCTCCGGCGACGTCGCCGTCCGAGATGAACTTGATCCGGGCGCCCGTCTGCCGCACCTCGTGCACCAACTGCTCGTGCCGGGGCCGGTCCAGGATCACCACCGTGACGTCCTGCGGGCTGCCGCCCTTGGCCTTGGCCACCGCGCGGATGTTGTCGGCGACGGGGGCGTTGATGTCGACGGCGCCGGCCGCGGCCGGTCCGGTGACCAGCTTCTCCATGTAGAACACGGCAGAGGGGTCGAACATGGAGCCGCGCGGGCTCACCGCGATCACCGAGATCGCGTTGGGCATGCCCATCGCGGTCAGCCGGGTTCCGTCGATCGGGTCCACGGCGACGTCGCACTCGGCGCCGCTGCCGTCGCCGACCTGCTCGCCGTTGTACAGCATGGGGGCGTTGTCCTTCTCGCCCTCGCCGATGACGACCGTGCCTTTCATCGACACGGTGCTGATCAGGTGGCGCATGCCGCGGACGGCCGCGCCGTCCGCGCCGTTCTTGTCCCCGCGGCCCACCCAGCGCGCGGCGGCCAGCGCCGCGGCCTCGGTGACCCGTACCAGTTCCAGTGCCAGGTTGCGGTCGGGAGCGTCGTGCGGGACAGAGAACGGAGCAGGAGCAGTGGTCATGGCAGCCCTTTCCACACGGGTTCTTCCGCCCGACAGGTGCGGAGACCCCGACGATTTTCTCAGCCTTGTTCGTCAGTGGGTCGTGCGGGACCCGCTGGCGTACTCTCTTCAACACTAGGCGAGCCCTTGGTACGCGATTGGGGACGATTGAGTTGACAGTGGAGAAGGTGGAAAAGCCGGTGCGCGTGTCGGCCCGGGGAGCGGCCACCCGCAGCGCGCTGCTGGAAGCCGCGTCGCACGTCTTCCGGACGGTCGGCTTCGACAAGGCCGGGGTCAGCGAGGTCGTCGCCCAGGCCGGGGCCAGCGTCGGGAGCCTGTACCACCACTTCACCGGCAAGGCCGACCTCTACCTCGCGCTGTACGAGGAGTTCCAGCAGCGCCAGCAGGACCGGACCCACCAGGCGGTCGTCCAGGCGCGGGCCCGGGGGGAGAGCGACCCCCGCAGGCTGATGAACATCGCCGCCCGCGCCTACCTGGAGGGGTGCATCGAGGAGCGGGAGATCACCCGGCTCTTCTACAGCGGGGACAGCCCGCCCGGGTTCGAGGCGCTCATGCGCAGGCAGTTGCGGGAGTGGACCGACCGCAACGCCGCCCTGTTCCGCAAGGCCGAGGAGCCCGTGGACGAGGCGCTGCTCATGATCGTCACCGGCGCGATCTCGCTCGCGGCGACCGAGGTCGTCAACCGGGAGGACCGCGAGGAGGCCCGCAGGCTCGCCGACGCGGTGGTGGAGCGGCTCAGCACGGTGGCACCCCGCGCGGAGTGACCCGCGACCATCGGGCAAGCTGGGAGGCGACAGGACCGAAGCGCGGTGACGGGGTGGGAAGAACCGCATGAGCAGTGGTGGTCGCCGGACCGACAACACTTTCCTCGGCTACACGATCGTGCTGGGCGCGCTCGTGCTGCTGGTCGTGCTGATGACGGTGGTGGTGAACGCGCGGCGGGAGGAGCGGATCCCCACCGTCGACTACACCCCCGACGTGCTCTCCCTCAGCGAGGTCGCGCCCTACCAGGTGTACGCGCCCGACCAGGAGCTGCTGCCCGAGGGCTGGACGCCCACCAGCTCACGGCTGGAGGACGGCGGAGTGCTGCCCGGCGAGGAGCCGACCGAACCGGTCCGCTGGTCGGTGGGGTTCGCCACCCCCGAGGACCGGCACGCCGCGTTCCACATCAGCAACGCCGACCCGGAGGCGTTCGTCGCCGAGGTGAGCATGGACGGCGAGCCCGACGGCGAGTCCACGGTGGACGGCCGGGTCTGGGAGCGCCGCTACAACGAGACCGAGGACGAGCGCTCCCTGGTGCTGCGCGCCGACGACGCCACCCTCGTGGTCAGCGGCGGCGCCTCCTACGAGGAACTGGAAACCCTCGCCGGGGCCTTGCAGCCGCAGGCTGCTCCACAGGAGTGACACGACTGCCTGAAGACCGGGGGTTCCGGCGACGCCCCGGAGGCAGGTGCGGCCGACGGCCCCGGTGTCCGGCCGCCTCAGGTGAGACTCCCCACAGCCGAGACCACGGCGCGGTGGTCCCCGTGCGTGGGGTCCGTGTCGGCTCGACGGTTGCTGTCTGCTTCGGCCGCGAGGCGCGGCAGCCTTGAGGCCCGCCCCGGTTCCTGGGGGACTGCCACCCCCCCGCAACACTCCTCTCCCGGCCAACCTGCGACCGTGGGACGGCGCTTCACGCCCGAAGACCTGCCACCCACCAACCCCTCCCTCACCCGAGCGGCGGACAAGGCTGCCGGGCCTCCCGGCCGAAGACACCGGATGGTTCACCGCCCACCCCACCCCGGCCGCTCCGCGGCTGATGGGGA
>NZ_KQ950180.1:709228-741104 GCF_001517975.1 Thermobifida cellulosilytica TB100 | reverse complement strand
CGGCAGCCTTGACCACCCCTCGGGTGTGGGAGGGGTTGTCGGGCGACGGGTTTCCGGGTGGTGGAGCGTTGCGGGAAGCCAACAATCCCTCAGATACCGGTGCGGCGGTGAAGGCTGCCGGGCCTCCCGGCCGAAGCAGAGGGGATGGTTGTCCGCTCACACCGGCCCCGGTCGGCCTGGCCGGTGCTTCCGGGATTCGGTCGGCAGACTGGAGCAGCGGTGCGTTTCCGGGAAAGTTGGTCTAGGGTGGCTGCATTGGCTGAGGCCGCCTGCAAGGTTGATCACGGCAAGATAACGCCTTGAGAAATCGCAGGTCAGTTTCTGTGCTCCCCACGCACGTGGGGATGGTCCGATCAGCCACCCGGTGATGCCCCCGTCGGGGGCGTGCTCCCCACGCACGTGGGGATGGTCCGCGGGCGCGCCACCCCACCCGGGGTGGGGTGGCGTGCTCCCCACGCACGTGGGGATGGTCCGGTCCTACCTACTCGGGTCGAACGGGCATGCGGGTGCTCCCCACGCACGTGGGGATGGTCCGGGCCGCTTCCGCGGGCCTCGTCCTGTCCGGGTGTGCTCCCCACGCACGTGGGGATGGTCCCATCCCGTAGGTTTCCAACAGCAGTTGGTCGTAGTGCTCCCCACGCACGTGGGGATGGTCCGAAGACCACCACGACGACGACCGACCCGGCGCGGTGCTCCCCACGCACGTGGGGATGGTCCGGCTCTGGTGGACGAGCAGGGGAAACGGATCTTGTGCTCCCCACGCACGTGGGGATGGTCCGCGGCCGGCATGTCGTCGTCCGGGTACAGGCCCGTGCTCCCCACGCACGTGGGGATGGTCCGAACGCCGGTGAGATCACCGCCGACGTCAACTAGTGCTCCCCACGCACGTGGGGATGGTCCGGGCTACGAAGCCGCCCAGCGTGACGCGGAGGCGTGCTCCCCACGCACGTGGGGATGGTCCGGCTGGCCTCAGGCCTTCGCCGCCCACTGGGTGGTGCTCCCCACGCACGTGGGGATGGTCCGCGCGAGCACTCCCGCACCGTCAAACCCCGCCGGTGCTCCCCACGCACGTGGGGATGGTCCGGCGTTCGTGGACCGGGAGGGCCCGGAGGAGGTGTGCTCCCCACGCACGTGGGGATGGTCCGTCGGTGATGACCCGGCCTCGGCGCACCGTCGAGTGCTCCCCACGCACGTGGGGATGGTCCGTGGTCGCCGACTTCACCATGCTGGGCGGCCGAGTGCTCCCCACGCACGTGGGGATGGTCCGCCGCAGTGGGGAATCTCGGCACCACGCTTCTCGTGCTCCCCACGCACGTGGGGATGGTCCGGAGTTGTCCAAAGTCGTTCACGCGGCCTCCGTGTGCTCCCCACGCACGTGGGGATGGTCCGCGCCGAAACGATTCGGGAATTTCTCCGGGAAGGTGCTCCCCACGCACGTGGGGATGGTCCTTCGACCACCGCGTTATAGGTGGCGTTCCCAAAGTGCTCCCCACGCACGTGGGGATGGTCCGATAGCACTGGCCTTGGGGTCCTTTTCGTTTCGGTGCTCCCCACGCACGTGGGGATGGTCCGACCCGCACGCGCTCCCGGACGTCGCGGTTTCGGTGCTCCCCACGCACGTGGGGATGGTCCGCAGTAGCACCGCCTCCGCCTCCATCTGATCAGGTGCTCCCCACGCACGTGGGGATGGTCCACATCCTCCCCCCTACCCCCTCCGGCACCCGCGGTGCTCCCCACGCACGTGGGGATGGTCCGATGGCCGCCGACGCTCCGGTCTCCCAGATCGCGTGCTCCCCACGCACGTGGGGATGGTCCGGAGGGCACGCTGCTCGGGGAGCCGATCATGTAGTGCTCCCCACGCACGTGGGGATGGTCCGGTCTATCCGCACCTCGCTAAACGCCGCGAGCTGTGCTCCCCACGCACGTGGGGATGGTCCGTGTTCGCAGATTTTCAAACTTCTTTCCGTAACGTGCTCCCCACGCACATGGGGATGGTCCGTAGATTCCGCTAGCGCCGCTGCCAATCGCCAGGTGCTCCCCACGCACGTGGGGATGGTCCGGAACAGTCGAGGACCGCAGGCAGCAGGCCGTTGTGCTCCCCACGCACGTGGGGATGGTCCGTTCTCGGTGGCAGCGGGTCCAGTCGCCGGGCGGTGCTCCCCACGCACGTGGGGATGGTCCGCCCGCGCAAGTCAGGAGAGCAGCCATGCAACCGTGCTCCCCACGCACGTGGGGATGGTCCGACCCGCGTTCAGGTGGCGCGGGCACTGCTGTTGTGCTCCCCACGCACGTGGGGATGGTCCGAGGTGGATCATCGGCGGCACCCTCATAGTGCTGTGCTCCCCACGCACGTGGGGATGGTCCGGCGGTGAAGTTCTGCGGTCGCGGGGTCCTGGAGTGCTCCCCACGCACGTGGGGATGGTCCGCGGCGCGGGCTGGGCGGGCTGGCGCACAGCACGTGCTCCCCACGCACGTGGGGATGGTCCGTAGGCGGGCAGACGCACACTGATGGTGTCGTCGTGCTCCCCACGCACGTGGGGATGGTCCGGAGTACACGCCGGAGTGGACGGCCACGAACACGTGCTCCCCACGCACGTGGGGATGGTCCGTTGGTGAACCGGCAGACGGGCGAGATCAAGGTGTGCTCCCCACGCACGTGGGGATGGTCCGTGCCTCTGGTGCAGGTGGTACGGATCAGCGGCGTGCTCCCCACGCACGTGGGGATGGTCCGAACCCGACGACCTTGTCTTTCATCGTGCCGATGTGCTCCCCACGCACGTGGGGATGGTCCGACGGGGGCGAGAACGTTCTCGACGAGCCAGCTGTGCTCCCCACGCACGTGGGGATGGTCCGGAGTACACGCCGGAGTGGACGGCCACGAACACGTGCTCCCCACGCACGTGGGGATGGTCCGACTTGTGGCTGCCCGAGGAGGAAGAGCCGCCGGTGCTCCCCACGCACGTGGGGATGGTCCGGGCTGGCAGATCGCCCAGCTGGCCCTCAACCTGTGCTCCCCACGCACGTGGGGATGGTCCGCGGTACGGCCGGTCCGCTGCTGCTGCCAGGGCGTGCTCCCCACGCACGTGGGGATGGTCCGCTGACCCAGGTCGGCGAGTAGCCGGTGACGAGGTGCTCCCCACGCACGTGGGGATGGTCCGGATGACGCCGAGCTCGCCGGTGTCGAGCGTCTGTGCTCCCCACGCACGTGGGGTGGTCCGGCCGGGGGCTCGCTGCACCAGCAGCGGATCTGGTGCTCCCCACGCATGTGGGGGTGCCTGTGTCGTGGTGATGGTTTCTGTTTGCTTCGGCCGGGAGGCCCGGCAGCCTTGACCGGCGCGCCGGTACCTGAGGGATTGTCGGCTTCCCGCAGTGCTCCACCACCCTGATGACTGCCGTCCGACGATTCTCCCCCTCCCGACGCTCCCTCCCCGACGCTCAGCCATCCGGGAACCCGCCGCCCGACAGTCCCTCTCGCGCCCGAGGAGCGGTCAAGGCTGCCGCGCCTCGCGGCCGAAGCAGAGGGGATGGTTGACCGTTCACCTCGGCCCCAATCCGAGGCGGCTCATGAGTGGAGGCCGCCTGCAAGGGCGGTCACAGGAAGACAACGCCCCAGGAACTGCGGATCAGTCTCTGACCCCACCGGCCCCGGCCTCCCCGGCCTGCCCGCCGCGAGGCGGCGCGGCGTCAGAACGGGGTGCCGTCGTCCTCGGCGGGGGAGTCCTCGGCCAGGGCGGCGGCGAGCTTGGCGCGCGCCCCCTCCAGCCACGCCTCGCAGGTCTTCGCCAGCTCCTCGCCGCGCTCCCACAGCGCCAGCGACTCCTTGAGGGTCAGCCCGCCCGACTCCAGACGGCGCACCACCGCCGCCAGCTCCTCGCGGGCCTCCTCGTAGCTCAGCTCCGGCTCCGCCGCCGTGTTCTCGCCCGTCGTCATGCTTCCTCGTCCTCTCGGTCCTTGGCGATCGCGACCAGTCCGTCCTCGGCGAACCGCAACCGCAGCTCCTCGCCCGGCGCCACGTCGGCCGCCGACCGCACCACCGTGCCGTCGGCGCGCCGCACGATCGCATACCCCCGCGCCAGGGTGGTGGCCGGGGACAGCGCGTGCAGCCGGGCCCGGGTGTGCGCCAGGTCGTCCCCGGCCCGGTCCAGGGCCGCGGTCAGCGCGCGGCGGGCCCGGTCGCGCAGCCCCAGCACCTGTTCGGCCTGCCGGTCCAGCTCGCCCATGGGGCTGGCCAGCACCGGGCGGGACCGCATGGCCGCCAGCCACGCCTCCTCGCGGGCGATTCCGCCCTGTAGGACCCGGCGCGCCCGGTCCCGCAGTTGGCGGACGAGCTGCAACTGCTCGCCCACGTCGGGCACGACCTTCTTGGCCGCGTCGGTGGGTGTGGACGCGCGCAGGTCCGCCACGTGGTCCAGCAGCGGGGTGTCCTGCTCGTGGCCGATCGCGCTGACCACCGGCGTGCGGGTGGCCGCGACCGCGCGCACCAGGGCCTCGTCGGAGAACGGCAGCAGGTCCTCCAGGGAGCCGCCGCCGCGCGCGATGATGATGACGTCGACCTCCGGGCGGGCGTCCAGCTCCTCCAGCGCGGCCAGCACCTCGCCCACGGCGCGGTCGCCCTGCACCGCCACCTCGCGCACCTCGAACCGGACCGCGGGCCAGCGCCGCCGCGCGTTCTCCAGCACGTCGCGTTCGGCGGCGGATTCGCGTCCGCAGATCAGCCCCACCACGCCGGGCAGGAACGGCAGTCTCCGCTTGCGGGACTCGGCGAACAGTCCTTCGGCGGCCAGGGTCTGGCGCAGCCGCTCCAGCCGGGCCAGCAGCTCGCCCAGGCCGACGTGGCGGATCTCCAGGGCCTGGAGCGCGAAGGTGCCGCGCGGCACGTAGAAGTCGGGTTTGGCGTGGACCACCACCCGGGCGCCCGGCTCGGGGGCGGGGTCGGCGGCACGCAGCACCCGGATCGGGCAGGTCACCCGGGCCGACACGTTCGCCACCGGGTCGCGCAGCGTGATGTAGGCCATGCCGCCGCGCCGGTTCAGCTCCGCGATCTGCCCCTCGACCCAGATGCGGCCGAGCCGTCCGATCCAGCCGCCGACGGCCTGCAGGACCACCCGCACCGGCTGCGGGGCCTCCGGGGAACTCTCCATGCCCATGGCACGAGCCTAGACGCACCCGGCGACAGAGGGCGGGAGCGCGGCCTCACACCCCCCACACCCTGGCGACCCGCACCGCCGCCTCCACCGCCTGCGTCCGCCCCGCCCGGGCCGCCGCGGCGCGCCGGGCCGGGTCCGCCGAGGCGCGGCCGAACACGGCGCGGGCCTCCGGGCTCGGGACGACCAGGGCGTGCCGCGTCCCCTCCGGCAGTGCGGCCAGTTCCGCCTCGGGCCGGGGCAGCCGGGGCAGCAGCGGCGAGACGGGCGCCAGCACCACCACCCGCTCGTACCCGGCGGCCAGGTCGGCGTTGGTCGCGGACCGCACACCGCCGTCGAGGTACCACCGGCCGCCGATCTCCACCGGCGGCCACAGCCCCGGCACCGCGCTGCTCGCGGAGACCGCCCGCACCAGGTCGACGCCGTCGTTCCGGGAGAACGTCCGCGGCGCGCCGGAGTGCGCGTCCACCGCCGTGACCACCAGGTTGCGCTCGGGCCAGGCGGCCGAGGGCAGCCGGGAGGCGATGACCGGCTCCCGCACCGCCTGGGAGAAGCGGGCCGCGTCGGACGCGAACCGTCCGACGCGGGCGCGCCCGGTCTCCGGGGAGCGCGCGGCCAGCAGCGCGCCCGCCGTGCGCAGCCTGCTCCACCACCCCGGCCGGGCCGCGACCTCGGCGTCCGGCGGGCGGAGCTGACGCTCGTACAGTTCGTCGAGGTCCAGACCCGAGAGGAGCTGGGCGCCCGCCGCCGCGCCCGCGGAGGTGCCCAGGACCAGGTCGGCGTCGCTCAGGTCCACACCTGCGTCGCCCAGCCCCGCGAGGACCCCGATCTCCCAGGCGAGCCCGGCGATGCCACCGCCGCCCAGCACCAGCGCCTTGCCCATGGCGGAGCACTCCTTTGTGTCCGAGTCCCGTTCGCGTCCTCCAACCATACGGATCGGGGCACCCGGGCGCGGAACGGCGGCGGCGCGTTCCACCGCGCCGGTCGGACACGGCGGAGCCGGGGTCGGGCGGCCGCCCGACCCCGGCTCCGGTGCCGTCACCCCCGTATAGGACCGCTCACTCCGCGGACTGCTGTGCCTCCAGCTTCGCCACCCGGTTGTCGAACATGCGCACGAACTCCGGACGGTTGGCGTGGGCCGCCTCGTAGGCGCGCAGTTGCCGGACCTGGTCGACGGTGAGCTTGCGCAGCCGGGCGCGCACCGACGGCAGCGTCAGGGAGTCGTAGTTGGGCAGCGGGGCCTCGGCGGGCGCCTGCTCGGGAGCCGAGGACGCCTCCGCCTTCTCCTGGGCGGACTCCCCCTCCGCGGCCTGCCGCGCCGCCTCGGTGAACTCCGCGGTGGACGTGGCCCCGGTCGGGGCCTCGGCGACGTTCAGGGTCTCGGCGATCTCCGCCTTCTCCTCCGCCGTCATCGAGTCGGCGCCGTCCTCGGCCGCGGGCTCCTCGGGAGCCTGCTCCGGGGCTTCGGCCGCCTCGGCGGCCTTGGCCGTCTCCAGCGGCTTGGCGGGTTCGGGCGGCTGGCTGGGCTCCTGTTCCCCGGAGGAGGCCGCCTCGGTGGCGAACTCCGCGCCGGCGTCGGCGTCGGAGGTCTCCGCCGGGGTCGTCTCGGTGACGGCGCCCTCGGCGCGCTCGGCCGAGACGTCGGCGGCAGCCATGTCCTCGGGCTTGCTGGACACCACGGGACGGGTGGACCTGTTGAACAGACGCTTGAAAGCGTCACTGATCCTGCTGGCCAGGGAGGGCTTTGACATGGGACTTCGGAGGCTCCTGGATATTCACGGTCAAAACGGTGCGGGCGCATCCGGCAGGGCCGGGCAGGACCCCGCCGGGACGGCGACGATGTGCATGTTGCGCAGATAGCCAGAATAGGGGAGTTTCGCTTGCAGTGGCGGGAGGGAGAAAGGGAATTCGCCAGGTCGGAACCGGCGTGAGTTCCCGGTGTTATTCCGGTCGCCTCCGGTCCTCCGAGTGGTCGGGGCAACGGGCGCGGCCCGTAGGATGGGGGCATGACTGCGACGAACCGCCGCCGTGTCCTGCTGGCCAAGCCCCGCGGCTACTGCGCGGGGGTCGACCGTGCCGTCGTCACGGTCGAAAAGGCTCTCGAACAGTACGGTGCGCCGATCTACGTGCGCAAGCAGATCGTGCACAACACCCACGTCGTGCGCACCCTGGAAGAACGCGGCGTCATCTTCGTCGAGGAGACCTCCGAGGTGCCCGAGGGCGCCACCGTGGTCTTCTCCGCCCACGGGGTCTCCCCCCAGGTGCACAAGGAGGCGGCCGAGCGCGGCCTGAAGACCATCGACGCCGCCTGCCCGCTGGTCACCAAGGTCCACAAGGAGGCGCAGCGCTTCGCCGCCGAGGACCTCGACATCATCCTCATCGGGCACACCGGCCACGAGGAGGTCGAGGGCACCAGCGGCCACGCCCCCGAGCACATCCAGGTCGTCGACGGCCCCGAGGAGGTCGCCGACATCAAGGTCCGCGACCCCAACCGGGTGGCCTGGCTGTCGCAGACGACGCTGTCGGTGGACGAGACCAACGCCACCGTGCAGGCGCTGCGCGAGAGGTTCCCCAACCTGATCGACCCGCCCAGCGACGACATCTGCTACGCCACCTCCAACCGGCAGGCCGCGGTCAAGGCGATCGCCCCGCAGTGCGACCTGTTCGTCGTGGTCGGCTCGGCCAACTCCTCCAACTCGGTCCGCCTGGTGGAGGTGGCCCGCGACGCCGGGGCCCGCGCCTCCTACCTGGTCGACAACGCCACCTTCATGAAGGAGGAGTGGCTGGAGGGCGTGTCCACCGTCGGCGTCAGCAGCGGCGCCTCGGTGCCCGAGATCCTGGTGCGGGAACTGCTCGACCGGCTGGCCGAGTTCGGCTTCACCGACGTCGAGGAGGTCGAGACCGAGCGGGAGAAGCTCACCTTCGCCCTGCCCAAGGAGCTGCGCTCCCGGCGGGCCAAGGGCGACGGCTCCCTGGTCGGCACGCCGCTCCCGGTCTCCCCCGCCTGACCGTTCAGGAAGGATCGCGCCGGGGCCTGCGGTGGCGGCGGCCGTTCAGCTCGTCGCCCAGCTCCCGCACGTTGCGCATCAGCCCGCGCGGCAGGGCGAGCACCAGCAGCAGCGCGGTCCCGCCGAACAGCCAGGGGGCGGCGTCGGCGAGGCGGGCGCCCAACCCGACGGCCAGGCCCCGCGCGAAGCTGCCGCCGCCCAGGGTGAGCAGGCATTCGGCGACCAGCACACCGCAGAAGTAGGCCAGCGGCGGGCTCACGCTCAGCGTCAGCAGGTCGCCGGGGCGCACGGTCAGCACGGCCACGAAGCAGACCGTCACGAACGCGGCCCCGTTCACCGCGGGCTGCTCCACGGCGCTGGCCACCAGCGCCGAGACCAGGCTGACCGCCACGATGCACAGGATCGCGCCGCGCGCGGTGAGCCGCAGCGGCGTCCGGCCCGGACGGCGCTGCGGCTCACCGGTGCGGTGCCGGGGCGGGGCCGCGGGGCGGCGTGGCGCGCGCGGCCGGTCGCGGATGTCCCGCCGTGTCGCCATCGCGCCTCCCCTCGTACGCCCCTGGTGGTCAGTGTCTCACTTCGGGTGAGGTGCCCGGTTCCTCTTCGCCTGCCGTGTCGCCGACCCCGTTCGCCCCGGCGCGGTACAGACCGCCGTGGATGGCCCCGTCCAGCAGTTCCACCGCGGTCAGCGCCCGGGGCTGATCCTGCACCCCCTGGGGCGCGTCCAGCTCGCCGTCCACCACGCCCAGCTCCCCGAAGCGGCGGGCCGTCACCAGCACCCGGTTCTCCAGCGACCCCACCGCCTGGTTGTAGGCGGTGACCGCGCGCGTCAGCGCCCGGCCCAGCCCGCTCATGTGCCCGCCGAGGGTGGCGAGCCGCGCGTGCAGCTCCTTGCCCAGGTCGAACACCCGGCGGGCGTTGCGGCTCAGCGCCTCCTGCTGCCAGGCGTACTGGGCGGTGCGCAGCAGCGAGACGAGCGTGGTGGGCGTGGCGATGTGCACCCGCCGGGCCATGGCGTACTCCAGCAGCTGCGGGTCGCGCTCCAGCGCCGGGGCGAGGAACGCCTCTCCGGGGATGAACAGCACCACGAACTCGGGCGCGGGGGAGAACGCCGCCCAGTACGCCTTGGCGGCCAGCTGGTCCACGTGGGTGCGCAACTGCCGGGCGTGCGCGGCGAGCCGCTCCTCGCGCTTCTCGGGGGAGTCGCTCTCCACGGCCTCCAGGTAGGCCGAGAGCGGCACCTTGGAGTCCACGACGATGTTCTTGCCGCCCGCCAGCCGCACCACCATGTCGGGGCGGCGCACGCCGTCGTCGGTGACGGCCTCGGCCTGCTCCTCGAAGTCGCAGAAGGCCGCCATCCCGGCCAGTTCGGCGACCCGGCGCAGTTGCAGCTCGCCCCAGCGGCCGCGCGCCTCGGGGCGGCGCAGCGCGGTGACCAGGGCGTTGGTCTGCTCCCGCAGCCGGTCGGAGCCCTCGCGGACCATCTCGACCTGCTTGGCCAGCTCGGCGTGGGCGGCGCGGCGCCCCGCGTCCACCTCCCGCAACTGCTCCTCCACCCGCGCCAGGGTCTGGCGCAGCGGGGCGAGGAGGTGCTCGATCGCCTCGCGGCGGCGGTCCAGGTCGTTCTCGGCGGCCGCGTGCGCGGCCCGCAGCCGCCCCTCAGCCAGCTCCAGGAAGCGCTGGTTGGCGCCGTCCAGGGCGAGCGCCGCCAGCGAGCGGAACCGCTCCTCCAGGTGCTCTTCGAGGTAGGCGGCCCGCTCCTCGGCCGCCTGGGCGCGCGCCTGCGCACCGGTGTCGCGCGACCGGGCCAGCGCCCACCCCAGGGCCGTCCCCGCGCACAGGCCCACCAGCAGCGCGAGAACCACGGAGATCCCGTCCATGACCCGCCATGCTGCCAAAGTCCGGCCGGGCCGGGAAACGCGCGCCGCGCGGCGCAGGCCCGGACGTGCGCGGACCGGCACGGGGTGCTTGGCGACGATCTAGACTCGATTGTCGTGAGTCTGTCTATCGGGATCGTCGGCCTGCCGAATGTCGGCAAGTCCACGCTGTTCAACGCACTGACCAAGAACGACGCTCTGGCCGCGAACTACCCGTTCGCCACCATCGAGCCCAACATCGGAGTGGTCGGTGTCCCCGACCCGCGCCTGGACACCCTGGCGGAGATCTTCGGCTCGGCGAGGACCGTTCCGGCCACCGTCACCTTCGTGGACATCGCCGGAATCGTCCGGGGCGCCTCCGAGGGCGAGGGCCTCGGCAACAAGTTCCTCGCCAACATTCGCGAGACCGACGCGATCTGCCAGGTCATCCGGGTGTTCGAAGACCCCGACGTGACCCACGTCGAGGGGGGCATCGACGCCGCGCGCGACATCGAGACCATCAACACCGAGCTGATCCTGGCCGACCTGCAGACCCTGGAGAAGGCGCTGCCGCGGCTGGCCAAAGAGGCGAAGACCAACGCCAAGGACAAGGACAAGCAGGAGGTCCTGGCCGCGGCCGAGGCGGCGCGCAAGGTCCTCGACGGGGGGCGGACCCTGTTCGCGGGCGCGGCCGACGCCGGGATCGACGTCGCGCTGCTGCGTGAGCTGAACCTGCTCACCGTCAAGCCGTTCCTCTACGTGTTCAACGTGGACCTGGAGGAGTTCTCCGACGAGGCGCTGCGCGCCAAGCTGTCCGAGCTGGTGGCCCCGGCCGAGGCGATCTTCCTGGACGCCAAGATCGAGGCGGAGCTGACCGAGCTCGACGACGCCGAGGCGGCCGAGCTGCTGGAGTCGATGGGCCAGACCGAGTCCGGGCTGGCGCAACTGGCCCGGGTCGGGTTCGCCACGCTGGGGTTGCAGACCTACCTGACGGCGGGCCCCAAGGAGGCGCGCGCCTGGACCATCCGCAAGGGCGCCACCGCGCCGGAGGCGGCCGGGGTCATCCACACCGACTTCCAGCGCGGCTTCATCAAGGCCGAGGTGGTCTCCTTCGACGACCTGGTCGAGGCGGGCTCCATGCAGGCGGCCCGCGCGGCGGGCAAGGTCCGCATGGAGGGCAAGGACTACGTGATGGCCGACGGCGACGTCGTGGAGTTCCGGTTCAACGTGTGACGGGCTACATAGCACGGCGGGTGTAGTCTTGCAAATGACCAGGTCAGAGGGGGTCGGCCCTTTTGGGGATCGGCCCCCTCCGCAGTACCGTGCTGACTTGGTGCTGACCTGTGAGCACCCCTCATCACCCCTTCCCATCCCTCCCGTGCTGGTTCTGTGCTGACCTGTGGGGCTTGCAGCTCTGTGCGGGAAAGCAGATGCGGTCGGGTAGACCCGCGTACGACCCTGCCTCCAAATGCGTAGGCTGTGCGCATGGCAATGGAAGCACCTGCATTGGCGATGGACCTTGTCCTCCGAACGGAGGCGCGGCGACAGGAAGCCTCGGCTGCCCTCGACTCAACTCAGCGGGGAAAGCTCGGTCAGTTCTTCACACCTGCGCCGGCAGCTGACTTCATTGCCTCCCTGGCTAGCCTGCCTGAGACGGGGACTCTCCGCATTCTGGATCCTGGGGCGGGGGCAGGCTCCCTCACTGCCTCTCTCGTTGCGAGGCTCCTCGAAGAGCGCCCTGGGGTGAAGATCAGCGTCACAGCTTGCGAGGTCGACCCGCAGCTGCATCCCGCGCTGCAAGCCACTCTCGACGACTGCGTCAACACGGCAAACGGCTTTGGCGTGCACCTTGAGGTGAACCTCGTGCGCGGAGACTTCATCTCCTGGGCTACAGAGGGGGAGGGTCTGTTCGGCGAGCCGCCTGAGCCCTTCGACGTGGTCATCATGAACCCGCCGTATAAGAAGCTCGCGGCAAGTTCGCGTGAGCGGAAGCTCGTTTCAGAAGCCTGCACGGAGACCTCAAACCTCTACTCGGCGTTCATGGCGCTCGGGGTCCACCTCCTCAATCCGGGCGGGCAGCTCCTTGCGATCACGCCTCGGAGCTTTGCTAACGGCCCCTACTTCCGGCCGTTCCGCCAGTACTTCCTGGAGCGGATGCATCTCGACCGAGTGCACGTCTTTGAAGCACGCAACAAGGTCTTTGCGGACACAGAGGTTTTGCAGGAGAACGTGATCTTCGCGGCCACGCGGATGGACACCTCTGAACGAGGCCCCGTTGTCGTGTCGACCAGCCGAAGCTACTCCGAAGAGGTTCGCCAACGCACTGTCCCCTACACGGAGATGGTGCATCCCGGCGACCGGGAATTCTTCATCCACATCAGCGCGGACGAAGAAGACACCGAGCTTGCGGCTTCCCACGCGAACTTGCCGGCGACCCTCCCTGCCTTGGGGCTTCAGGTTTCGACGGGGCGTGTCGTCGACTTCCGAGCCAAGGAACACCTCCGCCCCGATCCTGTCGATGGAGCAGTTCCGCTGATCTACCCGCTCCACATGCATCAGGGAGCCATCAAGTGGCCGGTGCCTGGGGCAAAGAAGAACAACGCGATCATGCTCAACGAAAAGACGGAGAAGCTAACCTTTCCGCTTGGATACTACGTTGTCGTCAAGCGCCTCTCCTCCAAGGAGGAGAAGCGCCGCGTAGTGGCCGCAGTTTTCGACCCTGACCAGGTGCCTTGCGAGCGGATCGGGTTCGAGAATCATGTGAACGTCTTCCACGTCGACGGGGCCGGGTTGCCTGCCGAAGTGGCTAGGGGGCTCTGTATCTGGCTCAATTCCACCCTCCTGGATCGCTTCATTCGACGCTTTAATGGTCACACGCAGGTCAACGCCACCGACTTGCGGAATTTGCGTTATCCGAGCGTGGAGCAGCTTTCGGCGATGGGTCGCTCCTGGGAGCCGGGTGTCTGGCTGGAACAGGAGAAGATCGATGAGTTGGTTCGCCAAAGCGTTAAGTGAATAGTTAAGTCAATAATGAGGCTAGGAGCCAGGTGAGCGAGCAGACCGCCATAGAGATTCCCGGCGAACCGCGCGAGGCGAAGATCGCTGAGGCGCGAACAATCCTGAGCCTGCTGGGGTTCGACTCTGAGCGTTCCAACGAGCGTTCGGCTCTCGTATTGCTGGCCTTGCTGGAACTGGGCCCGGACGCAGAGTGGCATGAGGCTGAGCGGCCCATGCTGCGAACGGTTCAGATCATGCAATGGCTGCGCGAGACCTACGACAAGGACTATGCGCCGAACACTCGTGAGACCATACGTCGGTTCACGCTGCATCAGTTCGCCGAGGCTGGCCTCGTTGTACAGAATCCCGATCGGCCTGACCGCCCGACGAACTCACCGAAGTGGTGCTACCAGATCGAACCCGCTGCTTATGGGCTGATCACCACTTTCAAGCAGGAAGGCTTCCAGGAGCGACTCAAGGAGTACCTTGCAGAGCGCCCTGGCTTGCAGGCTCTCTACGCCCGCGAGCGTGAGATGAACCGGATCCCTGTTCGGCTTCCTAGCGGGAAAGAGGTCAACCTCAGCCCCGGCGGCCAGAACGTACTGATCGTTCAGATCATCAATGAATTCTGTGAACGGTACACGCCTAACGGCGAGGTGCTGTACATCGGTGACGCTGACGACAAGTGGGCGCATTTCGAAGAGGAAGTACTCGCGTCGCTGGGGGTGGAAGTCGACTCCCATGGGAAGATGCCCGACGTCGTCGTCTACCTGCGTGAGAGGAACTGGCTCGTTCTCATCGAGGCGGCGTCCAGCCATGGGCCGGTGGACCACAAGAGGTACAGGGAGTTGAACGAGCTCTTCCGAGGATCGACGGCGGGCCTCGTGTTCATCTCCGCACTGCCGTCTCGCGTGGAGCTTCGCAAGTACCTGAAGGACATCGCCTGGGAGACGGACGTGTGGTGCGCTGACCAGCCCACCCATTTGATTCACTTCAACGGTGAGCGGTTCCTCGGACCCTACAACTGACCCACGAGAAGGGCCCGCCCAGCAACTCGCTGGACGGGCCCTTAGCTGAATAGCTCGGCGGTGTCCTACTCTCCCACGAAGTCCCCTCCGCAGTACCATCGGCGCTGACAGGCTTAGCTTCCGGGTTCGGAATGTAACCGGGCGTTTCCCTGTCGCTATGACCACCGAAAATCGTTGACGACGCGCCTGCTTGAAGGCCGGTCGCGCGTTCGATCCAAAGTCTACATGCAGGTTGCCGGTGGTCTGTCAGGGTGCCAGGCATGACCGACTTGCCCCCGCTGGCTCGAACGTGCGTTCGCATGTTCTACTAATGGGACTCTCGGGTTCCACTTAGGGGGGTCGCACCGCCATGCGCCATCGCAAGTCCGTTTCCCGCCTCTTGGCTATCCCTGCGAAGGGCGAGCCGCAACGAAAGCTGGCCATGCTCGGCTGCGGTATGGCTGCGGCGGCGACGGTTTACACGGGAACCCTGGCCACGGTCGATGTCTCCGACGACGAGGCCACGTCCAGCAAGAGGCGCCCGACGCACAGCGTCCCCGACGTGACGCCCGGGGATGGTCAGGACCTCGCCCAACGGGCGGCGCCACAGAACCCGGAAAAGAAGCCCTCGAACGGGAGCGCGGTGCTCCCCGAGGATGACTACATACCTACCTTCTTCGACGGGCACGGCGGTATCGCTGGTGTGGAGTTCACTGAAGAACAGCGCCAAGCCCTCGTCGAGGAAGCGGTACGCCGGGGCATGACCGAGGCCGAGGCCCGCGAACTCGCCTACGGCTCCGACAACGCCGAGCAGGTCGATGATGCCGGCGCGTACATCCGAGCCAGCGGCACCCTGTACCGCCACCTGTCACCCGATGAGGAGGCGTCGTACGAGCCCACGGCCGACAACCCGGACGCGGGGAACCCAGAGGGCAACGTCCGCGCGCGAAGCAAGGTCACGCCTGGCCAGAAGTCCCCGAAGGACAGCAAGGACAAGGCGCACGGATCCGCCGGCAGCTCGACGAAGAAGACGAGCAAGCCGCAGAAGAAGGCCAAGAGCGGCATCAAAGACACCATCAAGGGTGCCGTGAAGCAGGTCGTTCCCGACCCGATCGAGGATGCCGTCAAGAGCCTGCCGGACGGGCTCGTGCCCTTCCGGACGTTCATGGCGGACATCAGCTTGCCCGGCACCGAACCGCAGTTCACGGTCTATGCCCTCGACACGGACCGCGACGCGGACGTGGAAGCCCTTCAGATCACGGCTACCACGCAGATGTCCGAGTCGGTCACCGTCATAGCTGAGGTTGTCGCCCCCGTCGGCAAGTCCGCGGAGGCGCCGCCCTGCATTGTCGAGGTAACCCTCACCGACCCGACCACGGACGTGGTGATCGCTGACCCTGAGCCCGTCATCGTCGAAAACCCGCAGGAAGTGTCGCAGGCCGCCATCGGCGAGATCGTCAATACCGTCGTAGAGGCGGCGCAGGACGACACCCCGGCCGAACGGCAGACTACGCCGTCCGAGCCCGAGGCCCTTCCGGTTGACCCCAACCCGGCTGCCCGAAACGAAGGAGCCGAGTCGCAGTTCGCTCTGGCGAGTTAGGGGCGAATCCGGTTCAAGTCTCCGGTTGGCGTGCTGAACCACGTTGCATGAGGTCGTTGATTCCGTGCTCGATGCTGCTAACGACCACAGGCCACGGGGCGATAAGCGGAGTGACCGTCGACCAATAGTGGTGGGCGGACCGCACCACGTTGCTTACACCGAGGCGAACCCACTCAGGCGCAACCATCCCCAGCACACGACGGGTCACTCCACCCGCACCGCGCGCGGCGGGCATGATGCCGTTGCCGATCAGTAGTGTTGCCGTACGGAGCGAGTCCAATGTGGAGGCGGGAGCTGCTCCGGCGAGAGGGCCGAAGATCAGCTCACGCCAGTTCCCGAGCGTCCTGGCCCAGGCTAAGCGCTCAAGTCCCGTGCCGAGATCGACGGCCATGCGCTGAGGGTTCTCGATGTTCCACAAGAGCACGATGTCCCCGAGGGTCAGATCAAGGTGGCGGAACATGAGGGTCACCCCGGCCACCTGCCGACGGTGCCAGACCTTGAGCTGACCGTAGAGACTGACATGCCGGGCATGGAAGCCGAGCCGTGACAGCACGTAGAGCCAGTCGTCCAGGACAGTGGCGTACTCGTCGATGCTGTGGATCGGCTGCACACGCGACACATTGACGAATGAAGTCAGGTAACCGTCAAGGAGCTCTCCGCGGCCGTCTCGCTCGCCCGTGAAGCGGACCACCGGTTGCGGGATGAATCCGCTGCGGTAGGTCACAGGACGGCCGTCTTTGAGTAGGGGATCAAGCGCTTGAACCGCCGAGATGGCCAGCTCAGTCTCGCGTCCCCAACGAAGCGGAATGCATCCGTCGCGAGGAACGCCGCGGTCGGCAAAGGCTTCCCCCAGGGTCGACAGAAGCTCGTCCCACGACGGTGAACGGCGAGGCGGCATATACGGCGAGCCCCAGTGGCGGTGACGGACCTCAAGATCTGTACCGTCGACCGTGAATTCCCAGTTCTGCCCAAGGACTTGTCGAAGCGCGGTTGCTATCTGATGCGTGGGTGACCCGGTCAACATCAGCGTGCCGCCATGGCCTCAAAGTGCCGCGTTGGGTCAAAGCGGTGTTGGCCAACGGCTTGGACCTCGGCGTGGTCCAGCGCGGTAGCGCGCTCGATCGCCTCGGCGAGGGCCTCGGATGCCGACTCGTCGTCCGCGTCGGGTGCGACGACTGTTGTTACGCCTGTGCGGTCGCAGAGCGCGGCTTGTGCACAGGTTCCCTCCCGCCAGGTCAGGGCCGCCATGGGCGTTCCTGCCCGCAGGGACTCGCCGAAGACCGCAGCCCCCGCCTCCACGTACGTGCGCTCGTACGTGTAGACGAACACGGACGCCTCACGGATGGCGGCCGTCTTGGCGGGGCCGCCGAGCTCGCCGACCCACTCCACGTTGTCTGCGGAGAAGATCTTCTCGTGGCGGCGTACGTAGTCCTCGTTGAAGACGGGGCCGACGATGCGAATCCGGCGACCGAGTATCTGAGCTGCCCTCACCGCGAGGTGGGGGGCCTTCTCCTCGTCTATGCGGCCGAGCCACACCAGGTCTCGCCCCTTGGCAGCCGGCGGCTCCTCCTCATTGAGCCCGAGGTGGACAGCCAGTTCCGGAACGGGTTGGTGGTCTGCGTAGCGCTCGACCATCTCGGGTGAGTAGCAGTAAAGGCGTGACCGTTTGCCGTCGAATGCAGATTCTGTGTGCTGGAACACTGGGGAGTGCTGGAACGTGGCAACATCACAGTCCAGTTGGCTCCAGGTGCGTACCCACGCGGGCAGCGAAGGGTACTCGTGCCCGACGATCAGGAGGTCGTAGCCCGCTGCCTTCAGTTCGCGTTCGGCCAGCGAGCCAGCCGTGACATCTTCGAGACGGACCGGCTTGCGGACCCATTCGGCTTCCAAATCCGGGAGCCACCCTGGGCCCAGGAGGTGTACGTCGGCGCCTGCGGCTCGGGCGCCTACTGCGACCGCCCAAAGCCATCGTTCGATCCCGCCGTATCCGGCAGGGGGAAAAGCGTAGCTACCAGGAAAGTCGCAGACGCCGACGAGCACTATGCCTCCGGTGTTCCGTCCGCCGAGATTCGGCGGAAGCCGAGGTATGGGACGAGTGATTCAGGAAGGACGATCGAGCCGTCCTGTTGCTGACCCTGTTCGAGCAGCGCGGCCAGAGTGCGGCCGATGGGCAGACCCGAGCCGTTGAGTGTGGCCACCAGCTTGGGCTTGCCGTCCGCGCCACGCGTGCGGATGTTCGCGCGGCGGGCCTGGAAGGTGCCGAAGTTCGAGACGGACGAGATCTCCCGGTAGGTGTTCTGGCTGGGGATCCACACCTCAAGGTCGTAGGTGAGCTGGGCGGAGAATCCGGTGTCGCCAGCCGCGAGCGTGACCACGCGGTATGCGAGACCCAACTCCTTCAGGCATGCCTCAGCGTGGCCGATCATCTTCTCCAGCTCGGCGTCGGCATCCTCGGGGTCGCAGATCCGCACCATCTCGACCTTGGTGAACTGGTGCTGGCGGATGAGGCCCCGGGTGTCGCGGCCGTACGAGCCTGCCTCCGAGCGGAAGCATGGCGTCTGGGCGGTCAGAGCGAGCGGCAGCTCTGCCGGCGGGATGATCTCGTCGGCATAGAGGTTGGTCAGCGGGACCTCGGCGGTCGGGATCAGGAAAAGCTCGCGATCGGCGACGCCGGTCTTGAACAGGTCCTCCTCGAACTTCGGCAGCTGCCCCGTGCCAGTCATCGTCTTGCGCGTGACCAGGAACGGAACCGAGTGCTCGACGTAGCCGTGTCGGCGCGTGTGAAGGTCGAGGAGGAGCGTCGTCAGCGCTCGCTCAAGGGCTGCCCCTGCTCCACGCGAGACGGCGAAGCGAGGGCCCGACAGCTTCGTCGCTCGACCGAAGTCGAGAATGCCAGTGGCTTCCCCGAGATCGACGTGATCCTTCGGCTCGAAGGAGAAGGTGGGCGGAGTCCCCACACGGCGGACCTCGACCGCGAACTCCTCAGAGTCGCCATCTGGAGCCCTGTCATCGGGGAGGTTCGGGATGCTGAGGAGGAGATCGCGGAGCTCCTCCTGCACCCTCTCCTGATCGGCCTCGATCTCGCGGATCTGGTCCTTGAGCTCTCGGGCGCGCTCCTTCAGCTTGGAGATGTCCCCACCCTGCTTCGCGGTCTGCTGAACCTCGCTTGCCACTCGCTTGGACTCTGCCCGCAGCTCGTCGGCCGAGCGGATGTTCTGGTTCCGCCGCGACTGGAGGCTCTCCAGCGCAGACAGGTCCAGCGAGTATCCGCGGCGAGCGAGGCGACGTACCGCTTCGGCACCCATTTCAATCAGGGCGCGGGCATCATGCATGAGGGGGTTCCTTCTCCTCCGGCGAGTGGTCTACACGGTCGAAGGTAGCAACTGCCGAACCCCCATCGGCCCGCAATATCGGAGCGGCGCAGTGCCCATCTCGATCTTGCGGCCCCTCCCCGTCAAGATCAGCCAGCAGGGTTTCGACCCACTCGTCCAGCTCCTGGTCGGATACGGCGAGAGGCTCGACACACGGGGCTTCCGGGAAGAAAAGTGGCATGGCCTCGCTGGGGGAGCGGTCTCGGTGCCAAAGCAGGACCGAAACCAACAAGCCGTGGCACACCAGGACGCGAGGACCCGGGTAGTCCAGGACCGAGCGCACGCCAGAGAGCATCCTCCGGATGCCTTCTCGCTGGGATTCTCGGGCACCCGGCGGGCGCTGCGACCCGCCATGCTGATCGAGCCACGAGGCGTACTCCAGGAACGGGCCGCCTTCGAACTTCCCGTAGTCCAGCTCGTTCAGCCGCGCCTCAACCACCAGCTTCGACGCCGGCACTCCCATGAGCAGAGAAGCCGTCTGCTGGGCGCGCGGAAACTCGCTCGCGAGCCATGTCCGCACGCCATGAAGAGGAAGCGTGAACCACGGGTTCCGGCAAGATCGCACACCCTCCTCACTGAGACGGATGGCGCGGGCAGGGTCTCCGTTGACGAGGTACTGCTTGCTGTAGTCGGTTTGTCCATGACGAAGGATGTACGTCGTCACCGCTCGCCCCCGGCGCTGGAGGCCATCAGCGAGGACAACACCTTCGCGATCTTCGGCTTCGCAGGATCGTTGATCTCCGTGTAGTAAAGAAAGCCGTCAACCGCGAGGGCTCTGCACCACGGCGTGATCTCCGGGATCGGGATGCGGGAGATCCGAGAGGCCGTGGCCAGCCGATCTGCCAGTCCGCGCTCAAGGTCGTAGTACACCGCCCAGAAGGCCCAGTCGAACGCCGCGTCCCCCACCATGGGATGCGGATCGATCAGGCGCGGATGCCCTCCTCGATCGAATATCACGTTCTCCCGGTACAGGTCGGCATGGAGCACCGTCGTCCGGGCGGGGTCCTCCCACAGACCGGAGAGCCCCTGGCACGCGTCCTCCACGAGCGTCCCCATTGGGCCGAGGTCGAGCCCTTGAGCCCGCTGCCGGATGCGAGGCGTTACCACCTCCTGGCGGAAATGGGTGAGCGTGGGAAGGTCTGGCGTCGGCCTCCGCTGGCCGAGAGAGTGAAGTCCTTGGATCGCAGCGGCGACCATCTGCCTCTCCCGCGCGAGGCGCGCGGCCCCGCCTGGCTGGCCTCCTACCAGCTCCAAGGCTGCCACCGACAAGTCGTCCGCTGTCTCGATGACGTTCGCGGTCGGGCCACCAGCCCATACGCGCAGGGCAGCGATCTCGTGGCGATACCGGAGAGGCTCGTACCACGCCTTGAGGATCAACGGAGTGCCGTCGAAGGCGGTTGCCAGGGCAATGGCAGAGGCGTGTCCTGCGTCGTGGTAGCTCTGCAACGAGAGCTTCCAGCGCTCCGCCGCCTCGGCCAGGAGGTGCGGGGCGTTCCGAAGCCATGGTTCTGCCGATGGGCCGTAGTGGTCGAGAAGACGCCGCCGGCACCCCGGCGGCACTTCTCCGAGCATCTGCGTCGACATCAGCTCAGCACGATCCCGTCCGAGACGAGCTCGTCCGTCAGAGCCGGGAACATCTCAAGGGACTCGGCGACCAGTGCCTGAACCTTGTCGATCTCGACATCCTGCGAGGACAGGCGGACCAGGATGCGCCAGGGCTGGTCGAGCCGTTGCCCCGTGGTACTGACGAGGTGAACCTCGGCCTGCCCCTCGGTGGCTTCGTGAAGGCGGTGAGCGAGGCGCTGCGCAGCGATGTTGTAGAGCTTCCCGACGTGGTAGACGGGGTTCTTTCCGTTGGCGCCCTCCAGGTTCATTGGACGCAGAGGGGTGATGAGGCCGTTGACGCGGTTGCCCCGACCGACGACTCCCTCGTCGCCTGACTCGATCGAGCTCCCCGTGTACGTCAGGTAGAGCTCGTCCTTCTCGGGCATGTCGCGTGCGTTGAGCCGGAACTGGACCTCAGCCCCCGGAAGGCGGGTGCCGGCCAGCCGGTGACACTCAGCGAGGACACTCTCGGTGTTGCGGATGTACTCCGCACGGCTGTCGACGTGACGCGACTTCTGCGGCACGCAGAGCACCACGTCGGCGCTCTCGCCGTCCCAGTAACCCATGAGCTTCACGTCCGAGCCGCACCACGCGTGGGCTCGCCGGAAGTCGCTCTCTCCGGAGAGATGGTCCACCAGCTCACGCACGAACGACTCGAAGGGGTTCTCCGGCGCCCAGCCCGTACCGAGCGAGGTGTCGTTCGAGAGCCGCACCCGGCGCTCTCGAAGGTCTTCGATGGACCTCGGGTTGAACCAGCGGGTCCGGTCCGGGACCGCATCGCCGGTCAGCACGGCACCAGGGCTCGAATTGCTCGTGATGTTGAACGAGATATCGAGGTGATCCGAGACCTCCGGAAGGCGGTCGGCGAAGAACTCCCGGACCTCCGTCTCCACGATCTCCAGGACGGGAATGGTCTCGCCGCCGCAGGTGGGTGCGGCTCGGCCGTTGACCAGAACCCGGACCGGCGCCGTCATCTTGCCGCCGCCGTAGCGGACCTCGCTTGCGCCGCCGAGGAGAGCGAGCTTGTCGAAGTTGTGGTGCAGCACCGCGCCGAAGTGCTCCACCGTGTAGCGGCTGTACGCCCTGGACAGCCGTTCGGCGAGGTGGTCGGCGAGGGTGTCGGGGTGACCAAGGCCCTTACGCTCGACGATGGTTGTTCCATCGTGCTCGTGGGTGCCGGTCTCGATGACCAGGCGGCTCTTGCCGAAGGTCATGCTCGTTCGGGGCATGGCGAACTCCCATCTCAGGGTCGGCAGGGTTGCCCAGCGCAGGCGTCGGTGAGCCCGGCGGGGGAGAGAAAGTGCGTGTTCGCCGCGGTGCTAGCGGTCCGCGGCGGCAGGACAAGATTCGCCTGGAGTGCCGGGGGGTCGGAACGACCTCCCACTGCCCTGGCACCGAACTTTCACCGAACTTAGGGTCCCTACCAGCACTTTTCTCTTCGGCCGCCGCAACGACGGTGTCATGCTGTCGCCATGGCTGAATTGAATGGCAAACCAGTCAGCGTGGATCAGCTCAAGACCTTGGCCCTCACCGGGTACGGACACTTCACGTCCATGCGCGTCGAGGATGGGCGCGTACGTGGGCTGTCGTTCCACCTGGACCGGCTCGTGAGGGACTGCAGGGCGCTGTTCGACGCCGAACTGGACCCGGAGCGCGTGCGGGATCTGGCACGACGCGTAGCCCCCGCCGCCGGTGCGGGCGTCGTACGGGTGACCGTCTTCGACCCAAACTTCGACATGGGCCACCCCAGCGCCAAGGCAGACCCTCAAGTGCTGGTGACGACCAGGCCGGCGGCGAATCTGCCACTGTCACCGATGCGGGTGCAGACCAGGAAGTACGTCCGCGACCTGCCGAGCGTGAAGAGCGTTGGTCTGTTCGGGCAGCTTCTGCATCGACGAGCCGCTCAACTCGACGGGTTCGACGATGCGCTGTTCGTCGACGAGCAGTCATTCGTCTCGGAGGGCGGCACGTGGAACATCGGCTTCTTCGACGGGGACAGGGTGATCTGGCCAGAGGCGGACATCCTGGTGGGCGTCACGATGCAGCTCCTGAAAGAAGCACACGCGCACGTTGATCGGCCCGTCCAGCTCGCGGACATCGCGGGCATGCAGGCTGTCTTCGCGACCAACGCGGCGATCGGGGTGCGGGCGGTCAGTGGAGTGGACGACACCGCCCTGACCGACGACCACCCAATCATTGACACTCTCCGCAAGTCGTACATGGAGGTGCCGACAGATCCGCTGTAGCGCCACGCGCGGATGATCATGTGACTACGCTGGGCTCCGTTGATTCACTCAAAGGAGTCTCGGGTGGCCACAGTTGAAAGGTGGACCGGACTGGAAGTCCGGGCGCTGCGTGAGGCACAGCGGATGAGCATCGAGGCGTTCGCCGCAAAGCTCGGAGTGAGCGATCGCATGGTCTCCAAGTGGGAGGCCCGCGGCGAGACAATCAAGATCCGTCCTGTGAATCAAGCAGCCCTGGACACGGCTCTGGCTACGTCGGCGCCGGACGTCCACGCAAGGTTCGTGAAACTCACGAACTCCTTGGACTCGGTGCTGCCCGACCAGAGGGCAGAGGAGGGCTCAGGCCTCCCCAGGCAGCATCAGGTCCGGCACCCACAAGACGGCAAGAAGATGGCGCTTGTTGACGCAGGCGTGTACTTGTCGGGAGCCGGGAACACCCCCGTCTGGCTCCCAGCCTTCTATATCGACCTCTACCCCGTGACGAACTCGGACTATGAGCGCTTCGTCGCCGCTACAGGACATGCGACTCCGCAGCACTGGTCGAAGGGCAGGTGCCCGGAAAGCATCTTGGATCACCCGGTTGTGTTCGTCACCTGGCACGACGCCGCCGCATACGCATCCTGGGCTGGCAAGGAACTGCCGAGTTCGCAGCAGTGGGAGAAGGCGGCGCGAGGCCCCAGGGGGGAGACTTACCCCTGGGGCAGTCAACAGACTCCGGCGAAATGCAACACGCGTGAGAGCGGCCTTGGCTCAACCACTCCCGTTACGAGGTACCACAGCGGGGTCAGCTCCTACGGGGTCTATGACATGTGCGGCAACACGTGGGAGTGGACGTCGACGCTCTCAGAACCGAGCCGGTATGAACTCAAAGCAGGGGCATGGACGAGCCCCTTCTCGCGGGTGACTCCCGCCGCCTTCAACGACGCCTCATCGGAGATGCTCGACGACGACACCGGATTCCGCTGTGCCATCTCAGCGGACGTGTTACGTCAACTGCTGGGCGATTGACCCTTGTCGAGCTTTCGGTTCTCAGGACGTCGGCGTGAGGGCGACGAGCAGAGGGCCCGCTGCCTTGCTCCAATCGCGCCCGGCTTCGACGGCGCTTCGGCCCTCGGTGAAGAGGCTCTCCCGAAGGGGGCCGAGGAACGTCTCGCGCCAGTGTGCCTGCGCCTCCGCGTTCATCCCGCTCGCGGATACGGCCGCGTCAACCCGCTCCTTCAGGATCATGGTCGCCTGGCGGTAGCTGTCCCCGGTCCACTCGTCCGCGTGCTCGGCGACGAGCGCCCAAGTCATCTTGAACGTCATGCAGCGATTCTACCTGCGGAAACGCCAGCAGGGCCCCGCAAACGGGGCCCAACTGGAACTAGGTGTACGGCTGTTACTGGACATCGATGGTCAGGGACTCGAAGCGGCCCAGGATGAGGCGGGTGACGGTCGCGAGCATGTCCGCTTGGCGGTTCGACTGCGCGGTCAGCGCGCCGACCTGCGCTCTCAGCTCCTCCTCGCTAATGCCGGACAGGGCGGTGTACGTGTTGTTCGACGACATGTCTCCCGGCAGGAGCAGGGTCATGCCCTTGAGACGCTCGATGAGGAGGGCGCGATTCGCGGCGGCGTCGGCCTGCTGGTTCTCGGCCCCGTTGTACGGCCGGGCGATGATCGCCCCGTCGTCCTGGCGTTCGTAGTAGGTGCGGGTTGCGTCGTCCCAGAATTCGTAGTCCTCGGGGCCCATCCCAGCCGGGAGTCCGTCGGGCTGGGTCTCGCTCACGCTGCGTTCTCCAAGTCGTCGTAGTTGTCGATGTAGGCGGTGCCGCTGAGGTGGGCTGCGAGCTTGCCGACCCCTCGTTCGAGCCGGTAGCGGACGGCGCGGTCAGTGACCGCCTCGCGAGCTGCAATCCGGTGGTCGTCCCAGTCGAGTGCGAAGCGCATGAAGATCGCCCGCTTCTCGACGAGGGACAGCGGCGCGGTCACCCAGGCCCGCCGGATGTCGGCGAGGTGGGCGAGCAAGGTGCCGGCGGCCTTCTTGTCGACCGTCCCTCTCGGCATGTCGGCGTCTGGTGCCTGGGGGTTGCGGATGCCGTACGCGGCCTCGACATCCCACACGGCTGGAAGCAGGTGCTCGACGAGGCGCCGGTCGTATCCGCTCACAGGCGGCCCCGCTCGGCCGCGTTGCAGGCCGCCTCGTACGACGTGTGCCGGATGCGGCGCCTGGCCTCCGTCTTCACGCGGTCGACAAGATCGAGGACCAGGCGGTGATAGAGCACACCGAGTCCGAGCGAGGGATCGGCAAGGCACTCGTTGACCATCTGCGGCTTCGTGGCGAGGAGGATGAGCGCCTCTTGCCGGGCGTCCTCGTACTCCATCGTCAGCGTGTCCTCGTAGCCGTCCGCGATGCGGCGGGCGGCCCGGCCCGCCAGGGCCACGACCGCGGGCAGGTTGAGGATGCGCCAGTCGACGGCTGGTGAGGCGGTCACCTGACCACCTCCTTGACTGGCACCTCGCCGCCCTTGGTGACCATGACCATCAGGCCGGGGGCGCCACGGGTGCCCGTGCGGTGCCGCCACCACGTCGACTCGGACTCCATCGCCGGCACCTGCACGAAGGTGCGCGGCCCGTTCGTGTCCACCAGCTCGTGATGCAGGTGTCCGGCTAGGAGCAGATCCGCGGTGTGCATGGCCGAGGTCTTGTCGAAGGCTTGGCCGCGCCACCACTCGAAGTGCTTGCCCGCCCTCCACTGATGGCCGTGGGCGTGCGCCACGACCGTGCCCGAGCACTCGACGACGACCGTCAGCTCGTCCGAGTCGGGGACATACACCTCGACGTGCGCGAACTCCTCGCCCGCCAAGGCCAGGGCCTCGCTGACCGAGATCAGCGCATCCGTATCGTGGCTGTCGTCGTAACGGGTCACGCCCTTGCCGTTCGGCCGGACCGCCTCACCGTGATTTCCGGGGACGGCGGCGACGGTCAGCCGGGAGACGGCCGGGGCGAAGCGGACGATGGCGTGCGCCATCAGGCGCCGGGTGAGCCGGATCTGTTCAGTGAGCGTCAGGCCCGTGCGCCAGGTGTTCGCGCCGCCCTGGCTCTGGAAGCCCTCGATGTGGTCACCGAGCCACGCCAAATGGACGTGCTCGATATCGAACCGCTCGCGGTAGGTCTCCAGCAGTACTACCGCCCGGTCGATGCACTCGATCGCCCGCGTCAGCGTGCCCCGGAATCCATCGCCGTCGATCTTGCCGAACTGCATGTCACCCAAGGCGACGATGAAGGTGTACTCACCCTCCTCGATGACCGGCACGAAGACGGGGGCCTCGTCGAACACCTGGAGTAGCTCGTCGATGCTCGGCCGCGCCGCTACGGGGCCGCCCTTGCGCCGGCCGAAGGAGAAGCGGGCGGACACGCCCGGCTCGCCGTTCGGCATGGTCCACTCGCTCGACCGGAACCCGGTCACCTCCCACTCGGCGGGGTCGAGCTGGTGGGCGCGAAGCACGTCGGCCGCCGTCGATTCGGGGTCGATGCCCTCGGGCCCGCGCACCGTCACCTCGGCGGCGTCGCCAGACACCTCGATCTGGCGGGTGAAGTCCCGTTCCGGGTCGGCCTGGCGGCCAGGCACGGCCGGGGCGGTCGGCGTGGCGAGTAGGTCGTTCAGCAATTCAGTCTGGTTCAAACTTTACACTCCGTCGCGAAGGGATCGTCGGTAGGTGCGGATGGTGGACGCGGACACGCGGTGCCCGTGCTTGCGCAGGACCAGGGCCAGGCGCTCGGCGGAGGAGCCGTCGAGGAGCCGCACGAGGACGGTCTCGCGCACGTCGGGCTCCAACTCCTCGTACAGGCGCTTGAGGGTCGGGCCGGGCTTGCCAGGCAGGGGTGCACTCACTTCCGCCCCCTGTCGATCTGCTCGACGGCGGCGACCGCCAGGGCGCCGAGGCGGACCAGGCCCTCGCGGATCTCCTCGACGGTGCGTCCCCCGAATGCGGCGAAGGCGACCTGTATGGCCAGGCCGTCAACGCCGAGGACATCCCCTGCCCGGCGGGTGCTGTTGATGACCTCCCACTCTGCGGCCCGCCTGCGGTAGGTGTCGGACCCTCGCTCGGGGAGGTTGCCGCCGACCAGGGCGGAGGGGAGGTCGCCGATCTCGCGGGCTGCCGCGCCGACCTCGGCGAGGACGGTCGCGAACGGGTCGGTCTTGCGTGCCGGCGCCCTGCGGGGGGCGGCCTTCTTGGTCGTCTCGGTCACTGGTTGTCCTCCTTGATCAGGTCGAGAAGGGCCTGCTCGCCCCCCTGCAAGTAGGTCTCGGTCACGTCGCCGTCCCGCAGGCGCACGCCCTTCGCGGAACGCAGGGCCCGGCAGATCCGCGCGGTGAACTCGGCGCCCGCGTCGTCCGGGTCGCCCCAGACGCGCACCCGGTTGAAGCCTGCGAGCATCCGCCTGTGACGCCCCTGCCAGAGGGCGGCGCCGGGGATGGCGACCGCGTGCAGGCCGATCCTCCGCAGGATGATCCGGTCGAGTTCGCCCTCGGCGACGTCGATCGTGTCCCCGGCCTGGTGAACGGAGTCGATCCCGTACATGCGGGGCGGGTCGTCCTTGATCGTGTTGTACTTCCCGTGGAAGGACGCCCGATGGTCGTGCTCCTCAAGGCAGCGGAAGCGGATGGTCAGCGGCTTGCCATTGCGGTCGAGGTAGGGGATCGCGAGCATCCCCCGGAACCGCTCGTGACCGGGGAACGGCCGGTCACCGACGACGCCAAGCCGGTACGTAATTGCCTCGTCCCGCCCGATCCCGCGATCGAGCAGGTACCTTGCGACGCCCGGCGTAAGAGCTGCCTGATAGGCCGCGGTCCTGGCATTTGCCAGCGAGTGCCGGCGGACCGACTTCATCCGCGTCCGCTGGCAGGTCAGCTCGCAGGCCAACCGTGGGGACCGCCGTACGACCTTCGTCCCGTTGAAGCATCGCGCCGAGGGGGAGTACCGGGACATCCCGATCGCTCCTTTCATCGATGACGAGATCGACACCCACACGGAGCAGTGGAACTCCATCCCGGTGACCTTCAAGGACAAGGCGGGCAAAGATCGACAGCTCGACGTCTTCTTTGCTCCGCGCGAGCGAGGCAAGGGCACCATGCCCACGGCCACGACGTACGGCTACCACTTCAAGAAGGCGTGTCGGGCTGCCGGTCTGGTGGACGTGAGCGGGAAGCCGAAGTACACCCCGCACTCGCTGAGGCACTTCTTCGCCTCGACGGCCCTGGCGAACGGCATCCCGATCCACGAGGTCTCGCGCTGGCTCGGCCACAAGTCGATCAAGACCACCGTGGACATCTACGGGCACCTCGTGCCCGGCGCCTGGCACCGCTGCCGCGAGGTCATGCAGAGTGCCATGCGGCCCGTGCCGGTGGACGTCCCCAGCGAGGCTCCCCAAACCCCGGAGGGGTACGACGAAGTGGCCTAGGTGCTGACCTTGTTTTCCCGTGCTGATTCTGTGCTGACTTGGATCTCCCAGAAGCCCGTTTCCGCAGGTGAGAGCGTTGTGGTAGACGTTCCGGTTCAACGTGTGACCGACGCCGCGGCGTCCGGGGCCGGACTCCGACCGGATGCCGCGGGGGAGCGGACCGGAACCGGGGCCTGCGGCGTTCCGGTCAGCGAACCGCCTCAGCAAGCCGACAATTTCCCCTTTCCGGACTATCCGGAAATGGCGCGTGACCTTGCCGAATTCCAGCATGGGGTAAAACAATGACCCGGTCATGCCACGCTGTTGTCAGACAGCCGGGAGAAGGGACGCCGGAAACGGGAGAAAACACCCTCCGGTAATCCGTTCGTAGATCCCGGGACATGCCGCACCATGGAAGATGGGATAGACAACAGACGGACGGCGGAACCGGCGGCCCCGCGGTGGGGCGCGCCCGTGTGTGGATGGAGGCGCGATGGCTGGCAGGTCGGCCGCTGGGCGCGGAGGCGTCATCGACGAGGACGCCCCCGCCGCGGCGGAGGAGGCCTTCGACTCCGCCCCCCGACGCGGCGGGGGGCGGCGCCCCCGGGCCGGGGCGGGCGGCCGCTGGTGGCTGTGGGTCGGCCGTGCCGTGCTGTGGGCCTTCCTCATCGTGGTCTTCCTCAACGGCCTGTGGCTGCCGCTGCGCGAGAACTTCTTCCCCCGGACCGCCCAGGAGCCCGCCGCCGAGGACCGGGTGGAGTTCCCCGAGACCGCCGCGGCCTCCCTGGCGGTGCGCTTCGCCGAGGTCTACCTCAACACCAGCCCGGACAAGGCCGAAGAGCGCCGGGCGGCGCTCGCCGAGTTCGTCCCCGAAGGCCAGAGCGGCGCCTTCGACATACCCGGCGCGGAACTGTCCGCCACCGGCGTGGAGGTGCTCGTCGTCGACGTCCACGACGACAACAACGCCCTGGTGCGCCTGGCCGCCGACGTCAACGGCCAGCCCATGACCCTGGACGTGCCCGTCTACGCCGACCAGGGCGGCACCGCGCTGGTGGTGTCGGGCCGCCCCGCGCTGCTGGCCGCCCCCGACAAGGCCACCCTCCCCGACCGCCAGTTCGAGACCGATCCCCAGGCCCGCAGCGAACTCGAGGAGACCATCAAGAACTTCTTCGAGGCGTACGCGCAGAACCACGAGCACCTCGACCGCTACCTCGCGCCGGGCGCCGACGTCACCGCGCTGCCCTCCGGGGTCCTCCAGTTCGGGTCGATCGTCGACCTCAAGGTGCCCGTCGCCGGTTCGGGCACCGCCGAGGACGCGCGCGCCGCCCAGGTCACCGTGGTGTGGCTGCTCCCCGACGAGGACGGGGAGGACGCCGCCGAACTCACCCAGAGCTACAGCGTCACCGTGGTCAAGGACGGCTCGGACTGGTACGTGCGCGACATCCGGGGCGCGCTCAACTCGTTCGGGTGACGGGCGCGCCACAATGATCGCCACCAGCCCAGCCACCGTTCAAGGAGAGGCAAGGACCATGCAGGACAGCACCCAGGACACGGAGGAGGTCGGTTAGATGCTCTCCCTCCTCACCGGCTTCGCGGTCGACCTCGTCGACGCGGCCTCCCCCGCACTGCACCTGGCCGTCGAGGTCACCGACAGCCCCAACACCACCGGGCTGGCCGACTGGCTCCGCGGCTTCTTCGGGCCGCTGTTCCTGGTGATCGTGTCGATCGTCGCGATCTTCTTCCTCTTCACCCGGGAGATCACGCGGTTCGCGCAGTTCATCATCCTCGCGATCTTCATCGGGATCGTGTTCTACGTCCCGGGAATCATCGAGGTCCTCGCCGTGGCCATCGCGCGAGCCATGGGCGTGAACACCGAGTAGGAGGGCCCGGGACGTGGACCTGCCCACATACACCAGGATCTGGCGCATCGAGAAGCGGCTGTACAAGCTGTACGACTTCCGGCTGCCGGTTCCGGTCTCGCTCGTCACCATCGGTGTCTTCGTGGGCACGTCCGTCGTCTGGTGGCTGCTGATGGGCGTGCTGGGAGTGCCCTTCAGCACCCCCTGGCACGTGGTGTGGATCGTCCCGCCGGGGGTGATCACCTTCCTGGCCACCCGCCCCGTCATCGAGGGCAAGAGCCTCACCGAACTGCTCCGCTCCCAGATCGTCTACGCCACCGAGGCGAGGGTCTACACCCGGCTCGCCCCCCAGTACGAGCCGGAGCGGATCACCGTCTCGGCGCGGGTGTGGCGCCGCGCCCCGGAGGCCGGACCGCTGCCGGGCGTCACCACGGCCGTGCCGCGTCAGGAGCCGTACGCCGTGACCGCCGAGTCCGCGACGGTCGAGGAACTGCTCGCCCCGGCCGGGACCGCCACGCCGGAGGTGGTCGAAGAGGCGGTCGAGGAGGCCGCCGAGGAAGCGGTCGAGACCGCCGCCACCGCCGACGCGCCCGCGCTCGAACCGGCCCGCCCCCGATCCCCCGGCGACGAGTCCCGCCGGGTCACCGAGACGCAACGCGCCCCCCGGACGCCGCTGACCCGGCGCGTCCTCAACTATTTCGGTTTCGCACTCGACCCCTCCGTCACCGAGACGGCATCCCCCTCCCGTCCCCCGCTCTCCGAGCCGGGGACCTCCGCCGACCGGCGGAGGAGACTGGCCCCCTCCAGGAGCCAGGACGACGCACCCAGCCCTCTTCTCCTGCCGGGACGCGACATGGGAGACAGCGCAGCCGAATCGTACGAGGACGAAGACTGGTACGCCTCTCTCGGTGTGGCCTCCGGCCACACGCCGTGGCCGGCACCCGACCGCGCGGCCGACGAGACCGACGACGCCCCGGAACCGGAGGACGAGGCGGCGAAGGCCGAGGCGGAACGCAGGGCGGCCGAGGAGCGCGCTGCGACGCGCCGCCGAGCCGAGGAGATCATGGCCGCACCCGAACCGGAACCGACCCCCCTCACGGCCGCCTCGAGGACGAGGACCAGCCCGGAGCAGGAGGAGCACGCCTCCTCCGCCGACGTCCCCACCCAGCCGTCGCCCGCCGAGGACCTCCTGGACATCGCCGCGGAAAAGGCCCACCGGCGCGCGGGACGCCAACTGCGCGGCCGCGCCCAGAGCCGGATGATCGCCCGGCGGATGGAGCGGGACCGCGCCGCCGAGACGGCCCCCGCCGACTCCCCGTCCGACGCGGCGGAACGGCCCGGAACCGAGCCGACCGCGTACGACCGCGGCGCCGCCCGGCCCGCCGCCCCGGAGGAGACGCGCCGGGAGCGCAGGACCCCGGGGCCGCGCCCGCACGCCGCCCCCTGGGACCTGCCGCCGGTGGCGCGCACCAGCGACACCGGGGTCCCCGAGATCCCCTCGAAGGCCGCGCCGTCTCCGTGGGACGAGACCGACGACGAGGAGGCCCCGCAGGAGACGGCCGCAACCGCCGCGTCGGCCGACGCCGCCCCGGCCGGGGACACGACCGACACGCCCGAGCGGGAGGAGGCCGCGCCCGAGTCGGCCCGCGCCGCCGAGGAGCCCGAGACCTGGGCCGCCGACCTCTCCTCCGCCACGGACCTGCCCTCCCTCGCCGAGCAGATCCGCGCGACCGCGGCGGCCAAGCCCCGCCTGGAGATCGACCACGGC
>NZ_KQ950180.1:569754-708954 GCF_001517975.1 Thermobifida cellulosilytica TB100 | reverse complement strand
CAGCTTCACCGACGCCACCCAGCACCGCCGCACCGAGGAGGAGCTGGACGCCATCGAACAGGCCGCGCTGCGCCGCCGCGGCCTGGCCGACTCCGAGCGGAACGCCGCCACCGACGGCTCCGCCGACCACGGTGACCAGGAGCTGCGCTCCCGGCACTCCAACCGGCTCGCCCGCAGCGTGCGCTCCGCGGGCAGCCCCACCGCCGACCGCGCCCCCGCCGCCGAACCCGCCGAGACCTCCGAACCCGCCGAGACCTCCGGAACCGGCGAGCGCGGCCTGCTCTCCCGGTTCGTGGACAACGCCCGCAGGGTCGGCAGCATGCTCACCCCAGCCCGGGGCACCGCGAGCCAGGAACGGGACAGCGCCCCGAAGCAGCCCGCGGCCGACAAACCCGACCTGCAACTCGACCACGGCACCGGCGAGCAGCAGCTGTTCTCCGGCTCCACCACGCCCGGCGGCGGCAGCCGCCCGCCGACCGCGGCCGCGGACCAGCCCGCCCCCGCCTACACCGCCGACTCGCCCGGCGGCGGCACCCGCGGCTGGCGCCGCCTGGCCCGCGTGGTCACCGGCGGCCACTCCTCCGCCGCCAGACCCCAGTTGCCGCCCGCCGAACTGGAACGGCTGCGCACCCCGCTGGACGGCTCCCGCGGCCTGGTCGTGCTCGGCTGCACCGGCGGTGCGGGGCAGACCGTCACCACGCTCATGCTCGGCCACACCCTCGCCGCCTACCGCGACGACCGCGTGGTCGCCGTCGACATCAACCCGGGACCGCAGAGCCTGTCCCGCCGGATCCGCACCCAGACCCCCGAGACCCTCACCTCACTGCTGGCCAACACCGACGCCCTGCACGCCTACTCCACGCTGCGCGGCTACACCTCCCGCACCCCCAGCGGCCTGGAGGTCGTGGCCACCCTGGACGACCCCTACGTCCAGACCCTCGACGACCGCGACTACATCACGCTCACCGGGACGCTGCGGCGGCACTACGCGATCACCCTCCTCGACCCGGCCGCCACCGGAGTGGCCCGCGCCCTGCCCGTGGTCAACGGACTGGTCCTGGTGGCGCCCGCCAGCGCCGACGCGGCCCGCTCGGTGGCGCTGACCTTCGAGTGGCTGGACGGCCACGGCTACGCCGACCTGCGGTCCCGCGCGATCGTCGTGATCAACGGGGTCAGTCGGCGCAGCCTCGCCGACGTGGACGCCGCCGAACAGGTCGCCCGCGGCAACTGCCGCGCCATCGTCCGCGTTCCCTGGGACGACCACATCGCGTCCGCCCAGTCCGTCATCGACATCAAGGCGCTGCGCCAGACCACGCGCCGCGCCCACGCCGCCCTCGCGGCGGTGGTGGCCGCCAGCCTCGCCGCCCGTAGCGCCGAGCCGAAGCGGTGAGGCCGTTCCGTCCCAGCCCCGTACCGTGCAGGAGGAGAGCCGATGAACGTCAGTAGACGCGCCAGCAGGCTGGCGGTCCGCTACTTCGACGATCGCGTGCTGCTCAGCGACACCGAAGCCTGGGCCTACTTCCGCCTGCCCACGATCTCCTACGAGTTCTCCACACCGGAGGAGCGCGAGGCCCTCGCCACGAACATCACGATCGCGCTGGCCGCGATCCGGATGAACGACGCCGAGGTGCACCTGCGCATCGCGCACCGCACCTACCCGGCCAAGGAGTGGGCCGAGCAGCTCGCCCTCACCTCCGACTCCGGCCCGGGCTGGTACGAGTACCTCGACGAGATGTACCGGCACGTGTGGGCCAGGGACTTCTGGACCAAGGAGGTCTACCTGGGGGTGCGCCTGGGACCGCGCGGGGTGCGCGCCCAGCTCTCCCAGGGCGTCTTCGCCCAGTTGTTCGGCGTCTACCAGCGCACCGAGCAGGTCCTCGGCCTGGAGGACGACGCCGTCTCCGACCGGGAGCTCGCCCGCTGGACCGAGCAGGCCGAACGCCTGGGCCGGGCGCTGGCGGCCAGCTCCCTGCACGCCCGCCACGCCCGCGCCGACGAACTGGCCTGGCTGCTGCGGCACGCCGTCACCGGCACCATCGAGGAGCCGGAGCGCTCGGCGGCGGGACGCCGCCGCTGGGGCCGCGGCGAGATCGAGGCGCTCGTCGACGGGGTCATCCACAACGGCCGCTCCCACCTGCGCCTGGAGCAGCCCGGCGGCGAGGCGTACGTGTCGTACCTGTCGTTCTCCCGCTTCCCCGACCTGATGCCGTTCCCCGACGGCGAGCCGTGGCTGCACTTCGCCGACGCGCTGCCGTTCCCCGTGGAGGCGTCGCTGCGGATGAAGCTGGTGCCGCCCGCCAAGGCCAGCAAGGACGTCTCCCGCCGCCTCGCGCACGCCCGCGACATGGAGGCGCACATGAGCGAGGCCGGCCAGGCCCCCGACATCGGCCTGGTCGAGCAGATCAACGCCGCCCGCATGCTGGAGCACGGCATCACCAAGGAGCGGCTGCCGTTCGTGTACGGCTGGTACCGGCTCATCGTGGCCGCACCCACCCAGGACCTGCTGGTGCAGCGGGTCGAGGCGGTCGTCGAGCACTACCGCGACATGGGCATCGACATCACCCAGTCCACCGGCGACCAGTTCTCGCTGTTCTGCGAGTCGCTGCCGGGCGACCGGCTGCGCCTGGAGGCGTACGTGCAGCGCCAGCCGCTGCGCACCATCGCGGGCGGCATGCCCACCGCCACCGTGGAGCTCGGCGACCGGCGCGACGCCAGCGGCGCGGGCTGGATCGGCCCCTACATCGGGGAGACCCTGGGCCGGGCGCGGTCCATCGTCCACTTCGACCCGATGGTGGCCGCCGCCCGCAACCGGCCCACCGCCATCGCCATCACCGGCGAGCCCGGCGGCGGCAAGACCACGCTGGCGCTGCTGCTCATCTACCAGTTGGCGCTGCGCGGGGTCACGGTCGCCGCGATCGACCCGAAGGGCGACGCCGAGTCCCTGGTGCAACTGCTGCGGCGGCGCGGCCGCAAGGCGCGGATCATGTCGCTGGAGTCGGCGCAGGCCGGACTGCTCGACCCGTTCGGGTTCGGCGACGACCTGCCCACGAAGAAGACGATGGCCACCGAGACGCTGCGGCTGCTGCTGCCCCGCATGAGCGAGGAACGCGAGTCCGCGATGATCCAGGCGGTGGCGGCGGTCGCCAACCAGCCCCAGCCCAGCCTCGCCAAGGTCGTCACCTACCTGGAGTCCTCCGACGACGCGGCCTCCCGCAACCTCGGCGCGGTGCTGCGGTCCATGTCGGAGATGCGGCTGGCCCGGCTCTGCTTCGACCCGCAGGGCGACACCCAGATCGACACCGAGGGGTGGACCACCGTGTTCACCCTCGGCGGCCTGACCCTGCCGGACTCCACCCTCCACCGCGACGACTACAGCTACGAGCAGCGGCTCAGCGTCGCCCTGCTCTACCTGGTCAGCCAGTTCGCCCGCCGCCTGATGAACGGGCTGGACCGGCGGCTGCCCAAGGCGATCTTCCTCGACGAGGCGTGGGCGGTGACCTCCACCCCGGAGGGCGCCAAACTCGTGCCCGAGGTCTCCCGCATGGGCCGGTCCCGCAACACCGCGCTCATCCTGGTCAGCCAGAACGCCGGCGACCTGCTCAACGAACAGGTCACCAACTGCCTCTCCAGTGTCTTCGCATTCCGTTCCACCGAGCGGGTCGAGGTGCGCAACGTCATGGCACTGCTGGGAATCGAACCGTCCGAAGAGCACATCGCCGTGTTGCGCAACCTCGGGAACGGGGAATGCATTTTCCGGGATCTCGACGGGCGAGCCGGACGTATCGCCGTCGACCTCATCTCGGAGGAGCTGCTTCGGTGGCTCGACACCAACCCGACACGGCGAAAGCCCCAGGTTGAGGAGGACGGCGCTTTGGTGGGCAGCACCGCGCGGGACATTCGGGAGCCGCTGTCATGACGTTGTTGGGCCGGGTTCGGCGACTCGACCTGCGAAAATTCGCCTTTTTGGCCGCGCTGTTGTTGGCTTTTGTGCTGGTCCCGATCGGTTCGGTCCAGGCCGCCGTTCCGGGGTGCGAAGGAGAACCGGCCCCCCAACCGGAAGCGGCGGGCTCGGGCGCGGACGGGTTGTTGGTGCCGCCGAGGTCAGAGGAGGCGATCGTTGGTTCTCCCGACGGGCTTCCGCCTGACGCGAGCATTTACGGTCAGTACGGAACGGCCGGACAGCAGTGGCACATCATCCGTGAATCCTGCGTGGACAAGCTGAGCTCCAGCGCGGTCGCCACGCTGAGCAACACCGCCTGGGACCTGTCCAAGACCATCAACCAGTCCACGATCACGGTCTACCAGGCGGCCACTTCGGACGGCCTGCTCGACAGCTTCAACCGTCTGGTCGAGAGCGTCGTCGCCGAACTCCGCGAAGGGATCTGGCGCCCCCTGCTGCCGACGGTGATCATCCTCGGCGCGGTGTGGCTGGGCTGGTACGGCCTCATCCGCAAACGGGTCACCCTGACCATCGAGAGCGCCGTGTGGATGGTGCTCGCAACGACACTGGGCATCTGGATCCTGGTCAGTCCTTCGCAGATCCTTGGCTATGCGGGGGCCATAGTCAATTCTGGTGGACAGTTAATTAATTCAGCGCTTTCGAGGATCAGTGCTCCGGTTGGTGCTTCTTCCTGTCCTAGTGGTGCTCCAGAAATGGAGAAAGCGGAGTGGGAGAGTGCGAACGACTTCGCTGTTCGTCAGAATTCCCAGATGCTTTGGTCTGGGCTTGTGTGTACGCCTTGGATGGCGGGAGAGTTTGGCACCGGTCCAGTAGCGGAAGCTGCTGCTCTGCGCTATGGGATGGACCTTCTTGAAGCCCAGGGGATCAGCCGTTCGGAGCAGCACTTGATTGCCAGCGGTGAAATAGATGCCGCTGAACTTTATGCTGACAAGCAGGCTGCTTATGAAAAGATAGCTTCAGATATAGAAACTGCCTATCCGGAAGTATATCCGCTTTTTGAGGGGAGTCAGCAGGAAAGTCGTCTGGGGGTGGCAACTCTTGCCCTCTTTGCTTCTATTTTTGCAGGGGGGCTGATCCTTGCTGGTGCTGTTGCGCTGATTGTTCTCAAAATTGGTTTCCTTCTTCTCTTGTTGCTTGCTCCAATATTCCTGCTGATTGGAATCCATCCCGGATATGGACGTACGGTTCTGATCCGCTGGCTGGAGTTGCTGCTGGGTTTGCTGCTCAAGCAGATCTTCGTTGTCCTGCTCATCTCTGTGTTGGTCATGTGCTATGGCCTGGTAATGGCCTCCAACTTGGGTTGGGGCCTCCAGATGATCCTGCTGGCCCTGTTCACCGTGGCCCTGTTCATCTACCGGAAGCCGTTCGCGAACCTGTTCGCCTCGGTGAACGCCAACACCTTCACCTCGCGCATGGTCAGTGACGCGGTCAACAGCAGGGTGCTGGAGGCCAGCGCCAACGTGCTGCCGCCGGTGGCCTACATGAAGGCGCAGAAGTGGGGCCTCAACCGGGCGCCGCAACTGGCCGCCGGGGCCGCGGCGATTCCGGCTGGTGCAGCCGCCACGGCGGGTGCGGCGGCCACGGCCGAGGCGGTCGACGCGGTGGACGGCCAGACCGCAGCAGAGACCGAGGGCGAAAGTGGCGCCACCGCCACCGAGGGCGGAGGCCGGGCCCGAGCCCGAGGTGCGGCGGGCTACGGCCGGACCCCGGGCAGGACCGCCCCGCCGCCGCTGAACCTCGACGGCGGTTCCGGCGGCGCAGCCAAGGCCGGTGCCGCACCGCAGCGGGACTCCTCTCAGGCGCCCCGGCTCAGCACGGCCGCGTCCGCCTCCTCCGGCAGCAGCCTTTTCGAGGGCACCGGCGGCGGGGCGAGCAACAGCGCCATCCCGCCGCGTCCCTCCGGCGGCTACACCGGGGTGGGGGACACCGGGTGGAGTTCGGTGTTCGGCACCGGTTCCTCCGGCAACGCCCACCGTGCCGAAGCTCCTTCACGCGGGAGTGGAGACGCCGCGCCGCCGCGGTCGGGATCCTCTGCCGCCTCCGGAACAGGGCTGTTCGGTGGCCGTACGGAGACCCCGCCGCAGGGCAGCACACTGCCCCGTCCCTCCCGCTGGGCGGGACCCGGCACCCGTGGCGAGAAGCGCACACCGCCGCCCGCCCGGCCCGCCCCGGCGCCGCCCTCCTCGTCCGGTGAGCGCAGCGGCGGTGACGGCGACACCTGGCTGACCGGGTCGAAGAAGGACAAGGACGCTCCGATCAGCCCGTTCTGGACGGGGGATTCCGCGCGCCGCGACCGCACGCGGGACGTCCCCTTCTGGCTCGACAGCGATGACTGACCTCGATACCTGAGCGGGCGCGGGGCCGTGGAGCCCCGCGCCGCCGGCCACCATCCCCGAATCCGCCTCACCCGCAGGAAGCCCCCATGCCCAAGCCACTTTCCGACGGTGCGCAGCGTCTCGTCTTCGGCATCCTGATCGTGATCCTCGTCTCCTTTGGCATCTACTGGAGTCTGGGCGGTTCCGACACGTCGGACCCGGAACAGCAGGAGCAGACGGCCGAAGGCGGCGGAGGCGGCGCGAGCGAGGGGGAGGGGAGTGACGAGCCCGCGGTTCCCCTGCCCACGGTGGCGGTTGAGGACATGGAACTCGCCGACTGGCTGCCCTTCACGGAGGAGGAGTTCGTCGCGGCGGCGGCCGTGGCCCAGGCGTTCGCCACCGACTACGGCACCGTCGACTACTCGGAATCGCCCGAGGAGTACTACGACCGGCTCGGCCAGTACGCCACCGAGGAGTACGCCCAGACCCTCGCGCAGAGTTCGGGGGCCGGGGCGCTGTGGGGAGAGCGCGCCGAGGAGGAGGCGGTCTCCACCGGGCGGGCGGTCGTGGAGTCGATCCGCGGCTTCGACAAGGAGTCGATCGTCTTCGTCCTCAGGGTGCAGTCCATCACCGAAGGCAACGACGGCAAGTCCCAGAATCTCGGCGACTTTGCCGTCACCATGGTCAAGAAGGGCGGAGACTGGCGGGTCTACGACTTCCAACCGGCTGATGCGGGCAACCTGGGAGGCGGTTGATGCTCCGGCTGTTCACACGCATGCCCTCGTCCGACAACGGCAGTTGCGCCACCCGGCTCGCGGTCGGGGTGGGACTGCTCGTCGCGGGCGTGGTGGGTATCGCGGTGATCGTCATTCCGCTGGCCACGGTCAACCAGAGCGTCGCTAACCTCGCCGCCGGTGGTCTCAGGTGTACCAGCGAGACCGAACAGGTGGCGGCCTCTGGATACGCCGAGGACTCCATCCCCGAGAACTACCTGGAGATCTACCAGGAGGTCGGTGAGGAGAAGGGCATCCCCTGGAACGTCCTCGCCGGGATCGGCCAGGTGGAGAGCCACCATGGCCGCTGGGACGGGCCAGGCATCACAGAGGGGCACAACGACTGGGGTGCGGCCGGGCCGATGCAGTTCGGCGCGTTGGACGGGTCGGCGGCGGGCAACAGTTGGGGCGGGGAGCCGATCATGCCGGTCGAGGACCGCCCCGAGGAGGGGTACGGCCAGGACGGCAACGGCGACGGGATCGTGAACGTGTACGACCCGGCGGACGCCATCCCGGCCGCCGCCGACTACCTGCTCGCCCACGGTGCCGAGAACGACCTCCGCCAGGCGATTTACGCCTACAACCACGCCTGGTGGTACGTGGAGGACGTGCTGGAGTGGGCGGAGAAGTACGCCGACGGTGAGTACACGGCGGGGGCGTCGATCGCCACGGCGGTCAACTGCACGCTGACTGCGGAGGGCGGCATCATCGGGACCGCACCGGACGACCTCATCCAGGCGGTGGTGAACTGGGCGCTGGCCCAGCGCGGCAAGCCCTACGTGTGGGGCGGCACGGGACCGAACGGCTTCGACTGCTCCGGGCTGGTGATGCGGGCCTACGAGAGCATCGGAGTGACGATCCCCCGTGTCTCCCAGGACCAGTGGAACTACGGCCCCAGAGTCCCCAAGGGCCAGGAGCAGCCGGGAGACCTGGTCTTCTTCGACGTGCAGCGCGCCGGAGAGCCACCGGGACCGGGACACGTCGGCATGGTGATCGGCGACGGCCTGATGGTCGAAGCCTGGTGCACCAACTGCGGACCGATCGCGGTCCGCGAGTACGACAGCCCGAACAGGTCACCGATCATGGGATTCACCCGGCCGCTGGAAGCGCCGGAAGCCAAGGCACAGTTGGAGAGTCGTGAGTAAGAAGCAGGGACTCCACGGAATCAAGGCTTTTCTGGTTGTAGTCGGTTCCGGGGTAGCTGCAGGACTCCTAGTGGTCTGGATTATTTCTGGGATTGTCAAAGCTTTTGTTTCCACTGCTTCGGAAGGTTTGGCTGGTTCTGCTGCCACTCCAGTAGGTCCTCCTCCTACTAAGAGTCCTGTTTCTTCTCTTGAGCCTGGTTCCTTTGATTTGTGTCAGGATGTCGAGGGAGTTCGGGCCTTTGGGGCTGTCTATCAGGAGCGCTTGGATGATGGAAGTAATTTTGTTGACACTGGCCTGGAAGGGGGAAGTTCAGGAGTCCGTGAAATTTCCAACAAATGCTCCTGGAGTATTATTGTTGGGGGCATGGTGGAATCGGAGATGTCTCTTTCTTATGAATCGAAAATAGGAGGCTCTCCGGTTGGTTTGGAGGAGCTTTATGAGGATGCGGCCCCTCTTGTTGGGGAAGTTTTGGAAGAGGGGGACATTGGGGAGCTTCCCGATGGGGGGCGCTATGTGTACGGGGTGTCCGGGGGGGATGAAATATTTATCCTTGTTGGAGTTGTGAAAAATACGTCCTTCTCTTTTGTATTTAAAAATGAGGCGGTTTCCGGAGAGTCTCTGGAGACCGAATATAAAGCTCTCGTTCTTCAGGTGATTCCTGTTGTTCGTGAGATTTTGGACCGGTCTATTCCAGATTGATCTTGAATGGAAATCCCTGGTGGGGGTGCTGGTTGGGGGAATGTTTTGAATTCCCTTTAGTTGAAGAAGTCCACTCTTGGGCTCTCTCCCAGGGCTGCCGTCTACGAATCCCAAGGACCAGCAGCGGATCCTGCGCGACCATCCGCCCCTCGCCGTACAGCGGACAGATCCCGGTGCGAGCCGCCGGGCGACCCGCACCGGTGGGTGTTGTGGCTACTCCTCTGTGGAAAGGGCGTCCCGCTGCCACGGTCGGGGCAGGCTCCGTCCTCGGCGCAGCCATTCGTCCAGGGCTGTGAACGCCTGGTCCGCGGCGTCCGGGGCGTGTTCCCGCAGTGCTTCGGAGAGCGCGTCGTAGAGCAGGTCGGCTTGGTCGGTCTCCCAGGAGCGGTCCGCTGACGGCGTCACCGCGTCCGCTTCCTCGTCCAGGTGCGCGTGTGCGGCGACCCACCGCGCCCCCTCGGCCAGGTCGCGGGTGTCCGGTCCGGGGCCGTGGCCGACGGCGGAGACCAGCCAGGCTCCGTCCAGATCGCGGGTGACGTAGCCGAGGGTGCGGCCCAGTGAGTCGGAGACGACGTAGTGCGCGGGGTCTCCGGCGGCGTCCTCGCACAGTTCCGGAACCGGGTTGACTTCGTAGTTCCGCATCAGGACGCCTCCGCCATGAGCAGGTCCGAGCCGGGCCGCTGGACCCGGGCCGCGCGGGCGCGTGCCCGCTCCCGTTCCTCGTGGGCGAGGAGGTAGGGCCGGATCATGGCCGGTTGCGGCAGGCTGTCCTCGGCGGGGACGCGCGGAGCCCAGGGCAGGTCGGGCCGGGGCGGCAGTGCGGTGGCGAGCGGCACCCGTGCCGCGTAGGGGCGGACCCGGGAGGGAGCGGCCGGGGAAGTGCGGCGGGCCGCCGCAGGCCGGGGTCGTTGCCCGTCACCGGACGGGGCGGACCACTCCCACTGGTCCCGCCGGGACACCCGGTGCAGCCCTCGGGACGGACGGATCATGCGCAGCGCCAAAGCGCACACGCCGAGTAGAGTTCTCATGTCAGCGCTCCCCAGAAGCGTTGGCCGTGCCCCCGGACGGCGGCCACCGTCGCGGGGGTCTCACTGTGTGTGAGCCTTTACTCTACCGTGACTGGTACAAGGTCGTCCAAGGTCTTCCCCGACATTCCTGGGCTAGGCGTAGAAGTGCACGCTAGTGTCATGGACTTGCCCAGCGGATATGGCCCAGACAGCGAGTTGGACATGGACGGCCCCGACCCCCGTTGGGCTCAGTTGGCCGCCATCCTCGTGGCTCGCATCGACGCGGGCTGGTACAAACCTGGCCTGCCTATCCCCTCGCTCGTCCAACTCGTCCAGGAGTTCGGGTTGGCGCGCGGAACTGTGCGCAAAGCAGTGGAGTACCTGGCGGAACACGGACGTCTCCGTGTCGTCCAAGGCAAAGGGGCCTACGTCCAACCGCGTTGATCCTGACCCCAGGGACATTTAGGCACGCCCAGATGTCCCTGGGTACAAGATCAACGCCCCGCCCCTCACCCCGCCCGGACCGTAGAGTACGTCCACACGTCCGTGGGCATCGCGTGGTGCAGCCGCCAGGTGACCGCCATCGGCCTGCTGCCCGTGTGCTCCACGTAGTCGGCCGGGCCCAGCAGCATCCACGGTGCGGCGGAGCCGACCTCGGTGCTCTTGCTGCGGCGCACGAACAGCAGCACGTGGCTGCCCATGTCCCGGTGGTGCTGGTAGCGCTGCCCGGTGGCGGAGGTGTCGGCGGTCCGGTTCTGTGACTCCCAGTGGAACAGCCGCTCGTTCAGCGCGTAGTCCCGGTAGCGGGTCTGCGGTGAGAAGTCCTTCTCGTCCTTGTCCAGGGTGATCAGCAGCGCGTCGGTGGCGATGTCCGGGCACCACCGCACCCCCTCGCGGAAGTTGGCGGGCAGCAGTCCGCCGCCCAGGCGGCTCTGGCCCAGCGCGGACAGGATCTCCTCGCGGCTGTAGGAGGCGTGCACCGCCAGCGGCAGGCCGGGCGCGGTGTCCAGCAGCAGCGGCACGGGCACGTGCCGGGTGTGCGCCAGGCCGTACGCGACCACCTGGCGCAGTTCGTCGCGGACCGCCGGGTGGCGCCGGAGCCGGTCCAGCCCCTCCTGGTAGGTGGCGAAGCCGCCGCCGTTCGGCCACAGCGAGAAGAACAGCATCCGGGCGAAAGCCCGGTCGCCTTCGTCCAGGTCCGCGTAGTCGGGGGCGTCGTCGGCCAGCAGACGCGTGTAGGCGGCGGCCCGCACCGGGTCGTCGACGTGCAGGAACCCGGTCACCCGCCGGAGCAGGGCGGCCTCCCCGTCGGGGGCGGGGCCCGGCAGCAGGCCCGCGAGGCGCAGCAGGCCCGTCCACGACCGCTTGGAACGGTAGACCTCGGTGATGTCGTGGCCGCTCTCGGCGAGGTACTCGCCCAGGTCGGTGGTGCCGTGGTCGCGGATCTCCCGGACCAGTTGTCGTGCGTTGAGGGCGATCCGCTCCCTGATGTTGGCGAGGACCGTCTCCTTGGCCTTGGGTTCCAGCACGATCTGGCAGCCCGACGGCAGGTGCGGGAAGTCCCGTTCGATCGCGTCGACCAGGCGGCGGCGGGTGAGGTTGGTCAGGGCCCGGAACCGGTTCTCGAACCGGAACTCCCGGCGGTGCTGGCCGACGAGGTCGAGGACGGTCAGCACCGCCTTGTCCGGGGTGCGCCGCAGGCCGCGGCCGAGCTGCTGGAGGAACACGGTCGCGCTGGAGGTGGGGCGGAGCAGCAGCAGGGTGTCCACGTCGGGGAGGTCGACGCCCTCGTTGAACAGGTCGACGGAGAACACCGCCTGGACGGTGCCGCCGCGCAGCCCGTCGAGGACCTCGCGGCGCTCCCGTTCGGGGGTCTTGCCGGACAGGGCCCGGGCGTTCAGGCCCGCCCTGCGGAAGAACTCCGCCATGTACTCGGCGTGCGCGACGGACACGCAGAAGCCGAGGGCGCGCATGCGGTGCGGGTCGGCGACCTTGTCCCGCACTGCCCTGAGCACCAGGCGGGCGCGGGCGTCGTTGCCGGTGAACAGCCGGTCCAGGGCGTCCGCGGCGTAGTCGCCGCGCCGCCAGGGAACCCCGCTCAGGTCGGTGGTGTCGGTGACCCCGAAGTAGTGGAACGGGCTGAGCAGGTCGTTGTCGAGGGCCTCCCACAGCCGCAGTTCCGCGGCGATGCGGCCGTCGAAGAACGCGTCCTGGACGTTGACGCCGTCGGCCCGTTCCGGGGTGGCGGTGAGGCCCAGCAGTTCGCGGGGGCGCACGTGGTCGAGGAGCGCCCGGTAGCTCGCGGCCTGCGCGTGGTGGAACTCGTCGACCACCACCACGTCGAAGTGGTCGGGGGCGAAGGGCCAGGGGCGGCGCGCGGTGAGGGCCTGGATTCCGGCGAACACGTGCCGCCAGGCGCGGGGCCGTTCGGTGCCGACGAGCAGTTCCCCGAACTCCGCGTCGTCGAGGACCTCCTGGTAGGTGCGGCGCGCGTGCTCCAGGATCTCCCGGCGGTGCGCGACGAACAGCAGGGTCGGCCGCTCCCCGTACCGGTGGCGCAGGTTCCGGTAGTCCAGGGCGGCCAGGACGGTCTTGCCGGTCCCGGTGGCGGCGACCAGCAGGTTGCGGTTCCGGCCGTGGACGGCGCGTTCGACCTCCAACCGTTCCAGCATGTCCCGCTGGTGCGGGAACGGCCGGACCGCCAGCCCGGACAGGGTGATGCGGCGGTCGGAGGGGCGTCGGCCGCCCGCCTCGGCCAGGGCTTCGTCGAGTCGCGCGGTGTCGCGGTCCGGCCGGTAGGCCTCGAAGGCGGGGTCGTTCCAGTAGGAGTCGAAGGTGGCCGCGAACTTCCGCAGCACCGCCGGGGTGGCCACCGCCGACAGGCGAACGTTCCACTCCAGGCCGTCCAGCAGGGCCGTCCGCGACAGGTTGGAGCTGCCGACGTAGGCGGTGTGGTAGCCGCTGTCGCGCCAGAACAGCCACGCCTTGGCGTGCAGCCGGGTGGCGCGGGTCTCGTAGTTGACCTTCACCTCGGCGCCGAACTCGGTGGCCAGCCGGTCCAGGGCGCGGCGTTCGGTCGCCCCGAGGTAGGTGGTGGTGATGACGCGGACCGGCACCCCGCGGGCGTGCGCGGCCCGCAGCGGCTGCTCCAGCCAGCGCAGCCCGTGCCACTTGATGAAGGCGCACAGCAGGTCGACCCGGTCGGCGGTGTCCAGTTCCCGGCGCAGTTCCGAGCCGAGGCGGGGTTCGTCGGGCGCGTTGGTGAGCAGCGCGGCCTCCGACAGCGGGATGGCCGGACGCCTGGGCGGTGCGTCCTCCTCCCCGCCGACGAGGGCGAGCAGCCGCCGGGGGCCGTCGGCCACCCGTTCCGGACGGTCGTCCCCGGTGCCGTCCAGGGGGTCGAGCAGGTCGAGGAGCCGGTTGGCGGCGGACACCCGCTCCTCCGGGGTCAGGCGGCGCAGGGTCCGCTCCACCCGGTCAGCGACGTAGCGGGCCAGGACGTGCGGGGAGGAGTGGTCGCCCACCTCTTCGCGTACCGCCTGCCAACCCTGTGCGGACAGGGTTTCGACGTACTGTTCGAGCCGGTCGGTGAGCAGGCTCTCGTACAGCCCGGCGGCCGGGCGGGAGCCTCGTGGGGGATGGGGCACCGGGGTCCTCCGTGGGGGATGCGAGGCGATTATGCCACCCGTGCCCGCGGGGGCCGGTGCGGTGGACGTCCCGGGCGGAGGAGCGGCGACCGGGGGCGGACGAGCGTTCGCTCGTCCTTCGACGAGAGAAGACCGGCCGGTGGAGGCCGGGCATGGCCGTATCCGGCCACGGTGTTCCCCGGAGGGGAGGCCGGGGCGTGGTTTCGACGGTTCGCACGAGGGCCGGTGGCGGTGGACGACGGTACCGGGGCACGTGCACGCTCCCGGCTCGGACAGAAGGCCGGACCATGCCGCCGTTCCGTTTCCCCCCCCCCGTCGCGCCGTGTCCCCGGACGAATCGGGCGGTTGCGGTGGGCGGGGCTCGTCGCGGTCGCGGTGGCGGGCTGTGCGGACGACACCCCCGCCGAGCCGCTCCCCGAGGCGTCGGGCGAATTCCGGTACGTGAAGCAGGGGACGCAGACCGTCTACGAGGACATGCTGATCGGTCTGATGGACGCCTCCTCCGCGGGGGAGGCGACCCTCCACGTCCACACAGACGACGTCGAGAGCGAGATCGTGACGGCTGTGGCGGGGACGCCTTCCGGGTGGGGCGCCGGTCGGTCACCGTGGTGCGGGTCGGCACCGATCCGGACGGGGTGCTGTTGGGCATCGTGGACCCCGAGGACACGCCCGCTCCTGACGGGTCGCCGTCCCGGCGGCCCACCGCGGAGCCGGAGCCCGAAACAGAAGACGCCTTCGGGGGCAACCAGAGATCAGGATGAGCGTGCCGGAGGGGAACGTCAGCGGGAACGGCGGCCGCCGCTGCTGAGGAAGAAGAGGCATCCTGCCGGCAGTGGAAGAGGTCCGACCGCCGGTCCGTGGACTGGCCGCTTGTGGTCACGGCCTGATGGGGCGGCGCGGCGGGCGGCCCGGAACCGCCAAGCTCCCTGAAACCCGCTACCACCAGGGATTTCACAGTTCACCGGGGGCGTACGGCGCCGCGCTCGTTCCGGACAGCGGCCAGATCGGAAAAACCGGTTGATCAGTATGATGCGTCACTGTTGCCCGCAAACCGGCCGGCCCAACAGGACAGGCGGTGGCGTCGACCGTGTCCCGAAGCCCCCACAGAGGCGACTCCGGTGCCTCGTTCGTTGAATACGCGGGAGTGATCGCCCTCGTCGCGGCCATCGCGCTCGTCCTCTTCGCTTCCGGGATCGCCGAGAGGATCGCGGCGGGGACGCAGAACACGGTCGCGGCCATCCTTGACGGCACCGGTGCGGAGACGACGGCGGGAGGGACACCGCCCCGGGACGGCGGGCAGCAGTACTGGAACGAGTCGAATCCCGACACTGGCGGCAATGGTCAGGGCAACGCGGACCCGGAACCTCCGGTTTCCCACCGGGGACCGCCGCCCGGGCATCCGGCGGGTCCGCCGGCCGAGCCCTACACCGGCCCCGACCCGGCGGACGCGGACCCCGAAGTGGTGGAAGCCGTCCTCGACGAGCTCGAAGGGTGCCTGGACCGGTGGAACGCGGACGCCCCCTGGTTCACCGGGACCTGTGCCTACGACCTCTACTCGGACCTTTCCCCGGAGGAGTTCGCGGCCGTCGTGGCGGCCCTGTCCGAGGAGGAGCTGGGGCAGCTCTTCGCCTCCGGACCGATCCCCTGGAGCAGGAGTACTTCGACCTGATCGAGGAGATCCGGCGGACCGCCTCGCTGGACACGATCCGCCGGCTGCGGGACAGCGGCGTCGAGATGTTCGCCGAACCCTCACTGGACAGGGTGAACGGTGACAGGGCCTCGGGGGCGAGCCCCAACCGGGTCGAATACGGTCAGCTCGACGAGTACCGCCTGTACGGGGAGGACGGCCAGGTCTCCTGGGAGCACGTCAACCAGCGGGCGCTCGGCGACTGCTGGTTCATGGCGACCCTGGGGGCGATGGCGGTGCAGAGTCCGGAACTGGTGGACGAGATGATCCGGGAAAACCTCAACGGCACCTTCACCGTGACCTTCCCCGGGCGGGAGCCGATCACGGTGACCCCCGACTTCCCGCTCGACGCGAACGGCAACCTCGCGTTCGCGGGCTCCCTGGAGCATCCCCCGGTGATCTGGCCCGCGGTCCTGGAGAAGGCCTACGCGCAGTTGCAGGGCGGAGACTACGCGAACCTGGAGAACTGGCACGCGGGCGCGGCGATGGACTTGTTCTCGGAAGGTTTCATGCAGGGGTATGTGCCGGACTTCACCGACGTCGACCTCGACGACCTGGCTGACCGGTTCGACTCGGGGGAGGCGATCACCTTCTCCACCCCACCGGAGATCCAGTGGGGGGGCTTCCCCAAGGACGGGACCGGAAAGGGAGACCTCGTGGGCCGGGACGGGCAGCCCTTGATCCCAGGCCACGTCTACTTCGTCATCGCAGTCGACGCCGAAGCCGACGAGGTGACGCTCCGCAACCCGTGGGGTCCCCACACCAAGGACATCGTGCTCAGCATGGACGAGGTCAACGAGAATTTCGCCGCGATGCACGCCACCCGGCTCGGATGAGAGGCTGCGACCATGTCCCGGTTTCGTTTTCTCCCGGCGTCCCCCACCACCCCCGGACGGGTCCGGCGGTCCCGGTGGGCGGGGCTCGTCGCGGTCGTGGCGGTGGCGCTGTTGGCGGTGGCGGGCTGTACGGACGACACCCCCGCCGAGCCGGTGCCCGAGGCTTCGGGGGAACTCCGGTACGTGAAGCAGGGGACGCAGACCGCCTACGAGGACATGCTGATCGGTCTGATGGACGTCTCCGCTGAGGGGGAAGCGCTCCTGCAGGTGTACGCGGACGACGCCGAGAGCGAGGTCGTCCGCGCCGAGGAGGGGGACACCTTCCAGGTGGGGCGCCGGTCGGTCACCGTGGTGCGGGTCGACACCGATCCGGACGGGGTGCTGCTGGACGTGGTCGACCCCCGGGCGCCGGAGCCCTCCGCGGAACCGCGGTCCCCGTCCGAGGGCGGTGCGGCCGACAGCGGCGGGGACCCCATGGACGATCCCGAGGTCCAGGCGGTGAGCCTGGGCCGCCAGGTTGTCGCCGCCCCGGGCTTGCGCATCGGACTCGGGACCACCGTGGGCGACACCGCGCGCATCCTGCTGACCCCCGATGAGGGAGAGGGCCAGGAGAAGGAGGTCCGCGCGGGCGACGAGGTCGAGACGGCGGGGCACACCGTCACCATCGTGGAGGTCGGGGACGGCGTCCTCTACTTCCGCGTCGACCAGTGACCACGACGGCCTTGACGGCAGCGGGCGCGCATCCGTGCGAAGCGGCCCGCCGATGTCGAGATCACCGAGGACTGGGGGCGGTCGTGCGGCGGGACAGCACCAGGGCGGCGACGACGCGCCAGCCGATGAGGCCGGTGCCGAGGAACAGCGACGCCACCGCGATGAACGTCACGGCGATGCCGCCCTCGGACAGGGCGCGCAGGGCCATGCCCGCGGCGACGGTGATGGCCCACACCCCCAGGCCGGTGCGGAGCGGGGCGACGGGCAGGCGCCACGCCCGGGTCACCAGCCAGCCCAGGGCGAGGCCGGCGGCGAACGGCCACAGCGTGGCGGCGACGTCGATCAGTGCATGGTCTTCGCCGTGACTGGACCGCCCGATCAGTACGAACAGCACGACCACGGCGGAGTCGACGATGGCGGCTGGAAGGGAACGCATGCTGTCAGCCTAACTGGGAGTGACCGGTCGGCGGATCGAGGGTGGAAGTCCGGTCCGCCGCGGCGGTCCGGTGCCGCGGCGGACCGGAGCCCGTGCGGTGGGGCTGGGCGGTTGCGGGTCCCGCTCAGCCGGTGACCAGTTCCAGGCCGAAGTAGGACAGCAGCGGGTTGATGGGCTGGAAGTAGGTGATGCCGCCGGTCCGGCAGTTGCCGCTGCCGCCCGAGGTGACCCCCTGGGCCTGGGAGCCGGTGAGCCAGGGGCCGCCGGAGTCGCCGGCCTCGGCGCAGGCGGTGGTGCGGGTCAGACCGGTGACGGTGCCCTCGGCGTAGCGGACGGTCTGGTTCTTCGACTGGATGATGCCGCAGCGCCAGCCGGTGGTGGAGCCGGAGCGGCAGACGGAGGAGCCGGTGACGGCCTCCTGCGAACCGGTGACGGTCACGGTCCCCCCGTCGTAGCGGTTGACGAGAGGGGTGACGGTGTCGGCGCCGGTGAGGCGCACCCAGCCCATGTCGCGTCCGGGGAAGTACGATCCGGCGACCACGCCCTCGGGGGAGCGGGTGAGGGTGCCCGTCTCGCCGCAGTGGCCGGCGGTGGCGAAGCCGGTGTCCGAGCCCTTGCGCACCGAGAAGCCGATGGAGCAGCGGTACCCCCCGAAGTAGTAGGGGTTGCCGCCGATGACGTCGGCGAACAGTTGCGGTCGCGCGGCGCTCTCGGTGACCCGCACCGCCCGTTCGTCGACGCCCGCCAGGGCCGCCAGCTCCTCGGCGGCAGCGGAGCCGCCCGGGAAGGCGGTGATGACCACCGTGTCGGCGGCGAGGTCGGTGTACCAGCCGGTGATCTGCTCGTCGGCCCGGTCGGCGACGGCGTTGAGGGAGTCCACGAAGTCGTTGAGCGCGGTCTCGCCGAAGGTGACGACCTGGGCGGTGGCCCCCGACTGCTCGACGACGGGCACGGCTGCGGGGTCGGTGACCGCGACGGTGACCTCTCCGGTCTCCGGAGCCAGGTAGACGCCGCCGAAGTCGGAGCCGAGGACGGCGCTCAGCTCCTCCTCGCGGTCCATCGCCTCGGACTCGGCGGCGCGCAGCAGCGCGACCTCGGTTCCGGTCAGGTCGAGGTCGCGGGTGAGGGCGGCCTCCTGGGAGGCCTCCTGGGCGAGGGAGGGAGCGGCCGGGGCGGTCAGTGCGGTGGCCGCCAGGGCCGCGGTGAGCAGGGCGCGGACGGTTCTGCGGGTGGAGGGTCGGTTCACGTCCCGTTCCTTTCTGGGGTGCCGGAGTCCGTGGAGAGGAGAGACACCGGCCAGTCGGTCGGTGCGTTCCCGGGCGGTCATCCCTCTCGTAGGGGGATGCCGCTCCACCCAGCGGACAATTGGTAACCCTCTATTTACCCTCCGTAATGAGAAACATGCTGGTACGTACCGTCAAAATGCCCCCAGCGAGATCAAAGCCGCAGGTTGATCCCGCTGGGGGCGGTAGGAGCGGTCAGTCAGCCCAGTTGCAGCGCGTCACGGAGGAACTCCACCTGGAGGAGCAGCAGGTTCTCCGAGACCTTCGGGTCGTTGGCCATGTGCGTGGCCCCCGACAGGGGCAGCACCGTGTGCGGGCGGCCCGCCGCCAGCAGAGCCGAGGACAGCCGCTGGGTGTGCGCGAACACCACGTTGTCGTCGGCCAGGCCGTGGATCAGCATCAGCGGGCGCTCCAGGCCGGGGGCGTCGGCCAGCAGCGACTCCCGCTCGTAGCGCTGCGGATCGGCGTCGGGGTGCCCCAGGTAGCGCTCGGTGTAGTGGGTGTCGTACAGCCGCCAGTCGGTGACCGGGGCGCCCGCAACGGCCGCGTGGAACACGTCCGGTCGGCGCAGCACCGCCAGCGCCGCCAGGTACCCGCCGAACGACCAGCCGCGGATGCCCACCCGGGTCAGGTCCAGGCGCACCCCGAACGCCTCCTGGGCCGCCTGCAACGCCGCCACCTGGTCCTCCAGCACCGTCCCCGCCATGTCGGCGTGGATCGCCTGCTCCCAGGCCAGGCCGATGCCGGGGGTGCCGCGCCCGTCGGCGACCAGCACCGCGAAGCCCTGCTCGGCGAACCACTGCGAGGTCAGGTAGGCGCTCTGGGCGCCGAGCACCCGCTGGGCGTGCGGACCGCCGTAGGGGTCCAGCAGTACCGGCAGCGGCGCGGAGTCCTCGGTGTACCAGGACGGCAGCACCAGCGCGGCGGGGATGCGCCGCTCGCCCAGCCGACGCAGCCGCACGTTCACCCCCGGCAGTTCGGGGCGCTCGGCCAGGCTCGCCACCTCGGCGACCGACCGCCGCGCGTCCGCGTCCCGCACGATCGCGGTGCGCACCCCCGGGGCGGCCAGGTCGCGGCGCTGCACCACCAGGGTGCCGCCGCGCAGCCGGCCCGAGTGGACCCCGGACGGGTCGTCGGTGCCGGGGAAGCCCACCTCGGCGAGGGCGCCCTCCTTGCCGTCGTACAGCCACAGCCGCACGTCCTGCGGCTCCCCGGGCGGCGACGCCGAGTACAGCACCCGGGAGCCGTCCACGTCCAGCACCGCCCGGACGTACTGGCCGGGGGCGCTCACCACCTGGTCGCCCCGGTACAGCACCCGCTCGCCCGCGGCGTCCACGCCGAACCGCAGCGCCTGGCCCTCGGCGTCGAACGCCGGGACGCCCGGCATGATCTCCACCCAGACGTCGGAGGTCTCCGTCCACAGCTCCTGGACGGCGCCGGTGAGCGGGTCCGCGGCGAAGGCCCGCAGCGTGCGCTGGGCGCGGTCCTGCGCGGTGAGGACCACCGTCGCCGTGCCGCCCAGCCGGTCCGTCCACCCCGCGGTGACCAGGTACGGCAGTGCCGTGCGGCCCCACTCCACCCACACCGGCTCCCCGGTGCCGTCCGCGCGCAGCACCGCCAGGCGCACCTCGGCGTTGTCCGTGCCCGCCGCCGGGTAGGCGACCGTCTGCGGGACGGCCTCGGGGCTGCCCGGATCGCTGATGTGCCAGCGCCGCACCGGCGCGTCGTCGACGCGCGTGGCGAGCAGGAAGGTTCCGTCCGGGGACCACCACATGCCCCGGTAGCGGCCCATCTCCTCGGCGGCGATGAACTCGGCCAGACCCCAGACGACGGTCGGCCCGTCCGGCTCGGCCACGACCCGGTCGCCGCCGTCGGCGAGGTCCAGCACGTGGACCGCGCCGCCGCTCACATAGGCCACCGACCGCCCCGTGGGGTCGAGCACCGGGTCGATCACCGGGGAGGCCGCGGGCAGCTCCCGGGGCTCGGCGGCGCCGTCCAGCTCCACGCTGTAGAGCCTGCCGGACAGGGTGAAGACCGCCCGGGTGAACGCGTCGTCGACGCTGTAGGAGACGATGCCGCCGCCCGCCTCGCGCAGCCGCTCCCGCCGTGCCCGCTCCTCCGGGGGCAGGTCCTCGCCGGTGTCGCCGACCGTGCGCGGGTCGGCGACGACCCGCTCCGTGCCGTCCGGCTCGGCGACCCACAGGCAGGTCGCGGTGTCCGTGCCGTGCCGACCCCGCAGGAACGCCACCCGCCGACCGTCGGGGGAGATCTGGAACGAACGGGGCACGCCGATGCTGAAACGCTGGGTACGGGCGTACTGTCGTGGGAAGCTCATGCCCGAATTCTGGCAGCCGGGACCGCGCCCCGGGGCACGCCGTCCCGCTGGCGTTTCGGTACGCCGGGGCGGGGAGGAGCGACGCGGCGCGGGTATCGTCACCGGCATGAGAGACCGTCGCCTGCTTCTGGTGCACGCCCACCCCGACGACGAGACGATCGTCACCGGCGCGACCATGGCCAAGTACGCGGCCGAGGGCGCCCACGTGACCCTGGTGACCTGCACGCTCGGCGAGGAGGGCGAGGTCATCCCGCCGGAGCTGGCGCACCTGGCCAGCGACCGCGAGGGCGGGCTGGGGGAGTACCGCGTCACCGAGCTGCGCCGCGCCTGCGCCGAACTGGGCGTCCGGGACCAGCGGTTCCTCGGCGGCAGGGGCCGCTACCGCGACTCCGGCATGATGGGCGCGCCCACCAACGACCGTCCCGGGTGCTTCTGGCGCGCCGACGTGGAGGCCGCCGCGCACGAGCTGGCCGCGGTCATCCGCGAGGTCCGCCCCGACGTGGTCGTCACCTACGACGACAACGGCGGCTACGGGCACCCCGACCACATCCAGGCGCACCGCGTGACCGTGCGCGCGTTCGACCTGGCCGCCGAGCGCACCCTGCCCGGCACCCCCTGGCAGGCCCGGAAGCTGTACGCGATCGCCCAGCCCAGGACGGTGCTGGAGGAGTCGGTGGCGCGCATGCAGGCCGACCCCGGCCCCTTCACCGCGCCCAAGGCGGTCGAGGACGTCGCCCCCGGCACCCCCGACGCGCTGGTGACCACCCGCATCGACGCCTCCGCCCACCTGGAGGCCAAGACGCGGGCCATGCGCGCGCACGCCACCCAGATCAGCGTCTCCGGGAGGCGGTTCGCGCTCTCCAACGACATCGCCCAGGAGATCCACGCGGTGGAGTACTTCACCCTGCTGCGCGGCCCCGAGCCCCGCCGCGGCCCCGACGGCTACGAGACCGACCTGTTCGCCTGAGCACCCCGGCGGCCGCCCCGGTCCACGCGGCGGGAAGCGGCTAGGCTGCCAGACGTGACTTCCTCGGCAGAGCACACCAGCCCGCCGCCGGAGCCCGCCGCCGCGGACCCCGGCGCGTTCGACCTCGGCCTGGGCCGGGCACTGGCCGCGCTGACCCTCGTGTTCCTCGCGGCGCTGGGCTTCGTCGGCGGGACCGTGCTGGGACTGTACGCCAGTTGGCTGTCGTGGCTGTGGCTGACCGGCACGGTCGGTCAGGTCCTCGGCCTCGCCACGGTCCTGCTGTTCCTGGCCGTCCTCTTCGCCGGGGTCCGCACGATCGGCTGGGCGGTCGGGGCGAAGTGGGGCCCCGGGGCGTTCGCGGCCGGGTGGATCCTGGCCGGGGCCGTGCTGACCGGCTACGCCTCCGGCGGGGACATCCTGTTGACCTCCGCCGTCCCCAACTACCTCTTCCTCTACGGCGGGGTGGGGGCGGTGATCCTGGCGACCGTGCTCACCCCCGAACCCGCGCGGGAGGTCACCACCACAGCGGCAGGAAGCCCTGGCCCCAGGCCAGGTAGGCGGGGTTCAGACCGGCCTGGGCGAACAGGGTGAACAGCCACTCCATGACGGCGTCGTTGACCGGCGGGCACCACACCACGGCGAAGAGCAGCACCGTGCCGAAGACCGCCGCGTTGCGGCTGGGACGCCACCGGTCGATCGCCTCGGCGAGCGTGTCGTAGAGGTCGGTCCCGGGCACGGGCAGCAGGTTGAGCAGGGCCGCGATGACGTTGAGGTAGCACAGGAACAGCAGGGCGACGATGGCCCAGTTGTCCGTGACGAACCCCTCCGGCACCAGCAGCGCCACCGTGCCCGCCAGCACCGCGGCCAGCACCACGTTGACCAGCAGGCCGCCCAGGGACACCAGGGCGCGGCGCAGGCGGCTCGGCACGGCCGAGCGGTCCAGGTGGACCGCGGGACCGTTCAGGCCGACCGCTCCGATCAGCAGGAACGCCAGCGGCAGCACCAGGTGGGCGCCCTTCTCCCGGAACGCGAACGGGTTGAGCCGCAGGTAGCCGCTGCCGCGCAGGGAGCGGTCGCCGAACCGGTAGGCCAGCAGCGCGCGCACGTACTGGTGCAGGGTCAGGCAGACGGTCCAGCCGCCCAGGATGAGCAGGAACGGCGCGTAGGCGCTGTCCCAGCCGAGCACGGTCTCCTCGGCGCGGGTCCACGACAGCCATCCGGCCAGCGCCGTCACCCCGAGCAGCAGCAGGAACACCGGGCTGGGCAGGAAGTCCAGCCTGCCGGGGGCTGGTTCGGCTGCGGCGGCCTTCGGCTCCTCGACCGCCGGTTCCTCGGACGTCGGCTGCGGCGCCGGATCGGACGTGGACATGCTGCTCCCGCTGGTCGCGAATGTGTGGCACAGGGCTGGGGGGTACTGCCAGGCTAGAGGGTCTCCGGGGGCGCCCCGCGCCAGGGCGGGGTTGAGCAGACCGCCCCGGACGGCTCAGATGGAGGCCGACGGGGCCGTGGCCGACAGGTGGATCGCGGTGAGGGCGAAGGCCCGCCCCACCTTGGTCAGCCGTTTGGCCCGCCCCTCGCCGAGCAGGTCGGGGCCTGCCACGCAGCCCAGGATCTCCAGCAGCCACACCACGGTGATCAGCACCGACCGCACCTGGTCGGTGCGCGGGCGGCCCCCGGTGACGTCGTCCTCCCAGCCGGCCCGGATCAGCAGTTTGCACGCCTCCTCGGCGATGTCGACGTCCTCGTCGCGGCGCGGGGTGACCACCGAGCGCGGGGAGCGCAGCAGGAGCAGTCCCAGCAGGGTCTCGGTGGCGGCCTGCTCGAAGCCGTCGGTCATGAGCACGCTCTCGGCGACCGCCCGCCACAGCTCGCCGACGTCCTCGCGCAACTGCCGCCCGTGCCGGGTCAGCACCAGGCGGCGGCCCGACCGGCGCACCGCCCGCATGGTGCGCAGCAGCTTGTGCAGCGCGATGAGCTGCATCACGTCGGTCTCGCTGCGCGGCGGCGACGGCGAGGTCGCCCAGCCGAACTCCTCGCACAGCGCCCGCACCACGGCGGGCGACATGTAGCCGATCTGGGTGAGGTTGATGCCGTCGGCGGCGTAGTCGAGCAGCCGCCGCACCGGGGCCAGGGCCTCGGGCGCGTCGTGCGGCACCTCCGCTCCCGCCGCGATCTGGCCGCGCAGCGGGAACAGGTGCTCCCGGTGCGGGTGGGACCGGGAGGCCAGCCACTCGGCCACCCGCTCCTGGCGGATCTTGTCCAGGTGGCTGAGGCCGGACGCGTCGGGCTGGGTGAGGAAGCTGCGCGCGCGCTCCTCTTGGGCGACCCGCCACCCGCGCGCGCCCGGGCGCACCTCGCCCGCGGCGATCGCCAGCTCCAGCACCGCCGACGTCTCCTGGTACGCCTCGATCTCGGCTCTGCCCAGGGCGGTTCCCCAGGTCAGCTCGGGGAGGTCGGGCGGGGTGACCCCGGAGGAGCGCATGTGGCGCTCGTAGGCGGCCAGCCCGCTGTCGTGGGAGGCCGTGTAGGCCCGCAGCACCTCGCGGGTGCGCTCCGAGGTGCAGATGTCGGCGTAGCGGTCCAGGTCGAGCAGGCGGAACAGGGAGCTGAGCGAGTCGGTCACGAACTGCCACTCGCTGGGTTCGGAGGAGAAGCGCACCGGGAGCACGTACCAGCAGAACTCCTGGACCGCGTGCTGGGTCAGCGCCTCCAGCCGCCGCCCGGAGACGAGGGTGTCCAGTGCGCTCTCCGCGACGCGGGCCGCGGTGGGATCGGTGCGTGCGAGGTGGGCGATGGCGGCTGCCACGGTCTCCTGCATGGCGCGGACTCCCACCTCCTGCCTCGTCTCGCCTCCGGTCGGGCGCTCCGGATCACGCGGGACCCGTCGCGCTGCGGCGCCGTGGCGGCTCCCCCGGCACGACCTTGCTGGCGACCACGTCCCCGGCGGCGACCTGTGCCGTGGAGCCGTCGCGGCGGCGCAGCGTCAGGACGTCGCCGTGCCATGACTCCAGTACCCCGACGATATCCCGGAAACGCCCGTCAGGCAGCCGGAAACGCACGGTGACGCGCTGTCCGGTGTCGTCCGCGGTGACGGAGTGCGTCAGCCGTGCGACGTATCCCAATGTCGCCACCCCCGATGGTGATCCACGTTGCTTGCACCGCAATACTAGAGAGAGCGGTACCCGTGTCCTCTGGCCGTTAGACCCGCTTCCGGGACACTGCCGGGCCTCTTCCGCGCAGGCGCAGGTCCCGGTCGTCCACTCCGGTGATGGTCGGTCAGAAGTATCGCGACGTAGCAGCCACTTACGCGGTCCACGTGGCGAGACCGAGGAGGAATACGACGTGACCTACGTCATCGCGCAGCCGTGTGTCGACGTGCTCGACAAGGCGTGCATCGAAGAGTGCCCCGTCGACTGCATCTACGAGGGTGGGCGCATGCTCTACATCCACCCCGACGAGTGCGTCGACTGCGGTGCCTGCGAGCCGGTGTGCCCTGTGGAGGCCATCTACTACGAGGACGACCTGCCCAGCGAGTGGGCGGACTTCCACAAGGCCAACGTCGAGTTCTTCGACGACCTCGGCTCTCCCGGCGGCGCCTCCAAGGTCGGCAAGATCGACCGGGACCACCCGCTGGTGGCGGCCCTCCCGCCCCAGGGCGACCACGAGTAGCAGACGCGATCGGATTCCGGCCGCCGCAGCCGAGGCGGCCGACGGCGACCACGCCGCTGCCGTCCCCCGCGGGGGCGGAGGGCGGCGTGGTCGATTCATGCCCCGGGACGGGGCGGACACGGCAGACGACAGACCCGCTCCAGCCGACCGGGACGGTGCGGGAGGCGACGTGACGAGGGGACGTGGCGACCATGGCCGAGCGGCGTCCGGTGGCTGACCGGCTGCCGACCTTCCCGTGGGACCGGCTGGCTCCGTACAAGGAGATCGCGGCCGGGCATCCGGACGGCATCGTGGACCTGTCGATGGGCACCCCGGTGGACCCGGTGCCCGAACGGTTGCGCGCGGCGCTGGCCGAGGCCGCCGACGCGCCCGGGTACCCGCAGACGTACGGCACCCGGGCGCTGCGCGAGTCCATCAGCGGCTGGCTGGAACGCCGCCACGGGGTGCGGGTGGACCCCGACGCGACCCTGCCGACCGTCGGCTCCAAGGAACTGGTGGCCTGGCTGCCCACCCTGCTCGGGCTCGGCCCGGGCGACACGGTCGTCTTCCCGGAGCTGGCCTACCCCACCTACGACGTCGGCGCGCGCCTGGCGGGAGCCACCCCGGTCGCGGCCGACGGCCTGGCGCAACTGGGACCCGCGCGGCCCGGGCTGCTGTGGATCAACTCCCCGGCCAACCCCACCGGCCGCGTCCTGGGCGCCGCGCACCTGCGCAAGGTGGTGGCCTGGGCGCGGGAGCGCGGTGTCGTCGTCGCCTCCGACGAGTGCTACCTGGACCTGGGCTGGGAGGGCGAGCAGCCGCTGTCGATCCTCCACCCCGACGTGTGCGGCGGCTCCCACGAGGGACTGCTCGCCGTCCACTCGCTGTCCAAGCGTTCCAACCTGGCGGGCTACCGGGCGGGCTTCGTGGCCGGCGACCCCGCTCTGGTGCGGCAACTGCTCGCGGCGCGCAAGCACGCCGGGATGATGGTGCCCGCCCCGGTGCAGGCGGCGATGCGCGCGGCGCTCGACGACGACGGGCACGCCCGGGAGCAGAAGCAGCGCTACGCGGCGCGGCGCGCCCGGCTGCGCGAGGCGCTGGAGGGCGCGGGCTGGCGCATCACCCACTCCGAGGCGGGACTGTACCTGTGGGCCAGCCACCCCGAGCACGACGGGTGGGGGTCGGTGCGGCTGCTGGCGGAGCGGGGCATCCTGGTGGCGCCCGGGGAGTTCTACGGCCCGGCGGGTGCGGGGCACGTCCGGGTGGCCTTCACCGCCACCGACGAGCGGGTGGCGGCCGCGGCCAAGCGTCTCACGGAGCTGTGACCGGCCGGTGGGCGGGCCGCCCCGGCCGCACGGCGCCGGGGCCGCCCGCTCACCGCAGGACGATCTCCTCCGAGACCGTCTCCACGGTCTGCCAGCCGTCCTCGCCCGAGTCGGCGGTCCACTGCCGGTCCAGGTAGGTCACCGAGGTGATGCCGTAGACGGAGGCGTGGGCGACCGCCCACTGGGCCATCGCCCAGCCGAGGTCGCCGGTCTGGCGCTGCACGGTCCCCAGCTCCTCGGGGCCGACGCCGAAGACGCGGCGCATCTCCTCCACGGCTGCGTCCAGGTCGGTGGGACCCGCCTCCTCCTCGGGGAACCAGCAGGTCAAAGCGGCTCCCTCGGTACCGGTGAAGGCCGCGGCCATGGTCCGGGAGCGCGGTTCGTGCTGGTCGTAGGCGAACCCGTCGGCGCTGCGCTGCACGGACTGGGCCGCCTCGTGGACGGGGAGGTCCAGGTAGCCCTCGACCTGCACGAGCTCCTCGTAGAACTTGGTGCTGGCGTAGACGGGGTCGATGATCTCCTCGGGGCTGCCCCACTCCATGGAGGGGCGCTGCTGGAACAGGCCCAGGGAGTCGCGGTCGCCGTACTCGATGTTGTAGAACTTCGACTCCTGCCACACCGTGGCGTAGGAGATGACCACGGCGTGCTGGGGAAGGTCCATGGCGAAGGCCACCCCGGCGACCGTCGCGGCGTTGGCCGCCTGTTCCAGCTCCAAGGTGTCGGTGTCCTCCTCGGTGACGAGTCGGCAGCCGTCCTCGGGGGGAGGGGGCGACAGGTCAAGGGGCTTGATCGAGCGCATGACATAGATCCCTGCACCGACCAGCAGCCCGCAGGCCACGGTCAGGGCGAGCAGGATCTTGACGAACGCGGAAATCCTTCGACGCTTTCTGGGCACGAGCAGACCATATAGATTCAGGGCGAAATCACGCCATGAGATGACAAAATTCCCATAGCGTGAAACGGGCAGGTTGGAGCGGTCCAGGGTGGACCCAAGGCTTCGATGCGCACTGCGGCGCAGAGGTTCTGGAATCCGATGTTACGGACCGTTCCGGAGTGATGTCGCAGGAACGCCGTGATTGACACCACGGGGCGTGCCCGGTTTCTCCCGCCGGGAGCGGAACCCAGTAGGCTCCCAGCCATGACCACCTCGTACACCAGTCCGCTGCCCGAGAGCATCGACGAGCTCTGGGAGCGCCGCGCCGACCTCACACCCGACGACACCGCGGCCCGCGACGTCATCGTGAGCGCGGTCAACCAGATCGACACCGGCAAGGCCCGCGTCGCCTTCGTGGACCCCGCCACCGACGAGGTCGTCGTGGACCAGCGCGCCAAGCGCGCGATCCTGCTGAGCTTCCGCGTGCTGGGCATGGAGGAGTCCACGGTCGGCGGCTTCCACTACCACGACCGCATCCCGCTGAAGACCCGGCTGGACGGGGTGCGCGTGGTGCCCGGTGCGATCGCCCGGTGGGGCTCCTACCTGGCGCCCGGCGTGGTGCTGATGCCGTCCTTCACCAACATCGGGGCCTACGTCGACTCCGGGACCATGGTCGACACCTGGGCCACGGTCGGCTCCTGCGCCCAGGTCGGCAAGAACGTGCACCTGTCCGGCGGGGTGGGCGTCGGCGGCGTCCTGGAGCCGCCGCAGGCGTCCCCGGTCGTCATCGAGGACGACGCGTTCCTGGGCTCGCGCAGCATGGTCGTCGAGGGAGCGCGGGTGCGCCGCGGCGCCAAGCTCGGCGCGGGCACCATCCTCACCGCGTCGACCCGCGTGTTCGACGCCGAGACCGGTGAGGAGCTCAAGCGCGGCGAGGCCCCCGCGTGGTCGGTGTGCGTCACCGCCAACCGGGTCAAGAGCTTCCCCGGCGGCGACTTCGGCATGCCGTGCCTGCTGGTGCTCAAGCGTCTGGAGGAGGGGCAGGAGCACGAGAAGCTCGCGCTCAACGACCTGCTCCGCGAGCACGGCGTCAACGCCTGACCGCTCCTCCCGCGCCGGTCCCGGCCCTCTGAGGCCGGGACCGGCGGCCGTCCCACCGCCCGAACCGCACCGGAAGCGCAGCCATGCTCGACCTCACCGCGGACGTCCGCGACCTCACCGCACGCCTCGTCGACATCGAGTCGGTCAGCGGGGCGGAGAAGCCCCTCGCCGACGCCGTCGAGGCGGCGCTGCGGTCCCTGCCGCACCTGACCGTGACGCGCGACGGCGACGCGGTCGTGGCCCGCACCGAGCTGGGCCGGGCCAGCCGCGTGGTGCTCGCCGGGCACATCGACACCGTGCCCACCGCCGACAACGTGCCCTCCCGCGTGGTCGACGGAAGGCTCTACGGCTGCGGCGCCTCCGACATGAAGAGCGGCGTGGCGGTGCAGCTCAGGCTGGCCGCGACCGTCACCGAGCCGCGCCACGACCTCACCTTCGTCTTCTACGACTGCGAGGAGGTCGAGGCCGAGCGCAACGGGCTGCGGCGCCTGGCGGCCCGCCACCCCGAGTGGCTGCGCGGGGACTTCGCGGTGCTCCTGGAGCCCACCGGGGGCCAGATCGAGGGCGGCTGCCAGGGCACCATGCGGGTGGAGGTGACCGCGCGCGGCGTCCGCGCGCACAGCGCCCGCTCCTGGATGGGCCGCAACGCTATCCACGAGGCCGGGCGCATCCTGGACGTGCTGCGCGCCTACACCCCCCGCCAACCCGAGGTCGACGGCCTGCGCTACCACGAGGGGCTCAACGCGGTCGGCATCACCGGGGGAGTGGCGGGCAACGTCGTCCCCGACGTCTGCGTCGTCACCGTCAACTACCGGTTCGCCCCCGACCGCACGCTCCAGGAGGCCGAGGCGCACCTGCGGGAGGTCTTCGACGGGTTCGACGTGCGGGTCACCGACGCCGCGGCGGCGGCCCGCCCCGGGCTGGACCACCCCACGGCGGCCGCGTTCGTGGCCTCCGTCGGCGGAGGCCAGGCCCGGGCCAAGCTCGGCTGGACCGACGTGGCGCGCATGGCCGAACTGGGGATCCCCGCGGTCAACTACGGTCCCGGCGAGCCCACGCTGGCGCACACCAGGGACGAGTGGGTGGACCTGGAGCAGGTCGCCGCGGCCGAGCGCCGCATGGCCGCCTGGCTCACCGGGGCGTCCTGACCCGGCCCCGTCGGCTGCCGGGCCTGGTCAGAAGGGCTCTACGCGACGCCCCGAGTGGGTAACGTTGCGCCATGACGGATTCTCGATCAGCGGAACGACAGGCAGGCCCCCTCACCTACCGGGGCAGGGAGATCCCCAGAAGCACCACCGACCAGCGGCTGCTCGACCGCCGCGGCCCCACCGACTGGGTGCACACCGACCCCTGGCGGGTGCTGCGCATCCAGTCGGAGTTCGTCGAGGGCTTCGGCATGCTGTCCGAGGTCGGACGGGCCGTGTGCGTGTTCGGCTCCGCCCGGGTCAAACCCGGCACCCCCTACTACCGGCTGGGCGAGACGATCGGCGACAAGCTCGCGCGGGCCGGGTACACGGTCATCACCGGCGGCGGCCCGGGGCTGATGGAGGCCGCCAACAAGGGGGCCGCCCTGGCCGGGGGGACCTCGATCGGCCTGGGCATCGAGCTGCCGTTCGAGCAGGCGCTCAACGAGTACGTCAACATGGGGGTCACCTTCCGGTACTTCTTCGTCCGCAAGACGATGTTCGTGAAGTACTCCCAGGCGTTCGTGGTGCTGCCGGGCGGCTTCGGCACGCTCGACGAGCTGTTCGAGGCGATCACCCTGGTGCAGACCGGGAAGGTCACCCGCTTCCCGGTGATCCTGGTGGGCAGCGAGTTCTGGGGCGGCCTGGTGGAGTGGATCCGCGAGCGGCTGCTCGCCGAGCAGTTGATCTCCCCGCACGACACCGACCTGTTCCAGGTCACCGACGACCCCGACGAGGTCGTCGAGAGCATCCGGCGGGCGCACGCCGAGTGGGAGCGGGCGGTCGAGGAGGAAGAGGCCGTGGCCGAGTTGGAGGAGGCGTTGCACGAAGCGGAGAACGCCTGACGGAGAGTGTTCGCCGGTCTCCCCGCCGACGGCGCGGATGTGGCACGATCGAAGGCGTGATAGCCATCCTGATCCTGACGGCGCTGGCCGGCTTCGCGGTGCTCGTCACCGTGGCGGTGCTGGTCATGGGGCACGGCGGGCAACTGGCTCGGTTCGAGGCCGACCATCCCCCGCTCGACCTTCCCGCGGACCGTCCGGTGACCGGCCGCGACGTGGCGCGGATACGGCTGCCCCTGGCGTTGTGGGGGTATCACGTGCGCGCCGTGGACGAGGTGCTGGACCGGGTGGCAGCGGACATCGAGGAGCGCGACACGCGTATCGCGCAGCTCGAGGCGAGGTTGGGCGACCGCGGCAGCTCCGCGGAGCGGCCGCGGGTGTGGTACCCGCGCTCTCCGCGGGAGACGTCGTCCGTCGGCGAGGAGGAGCGGCAGTCTCCCGACACCGAGGACCCTGACGCCGACCCCTGGCAGGGCACCGTGCCGGAGTGCGCCGCCGAGTACGCCGAACAGCAGTCCAGAGTCGCCGGGGGTCGCCGGTGAGCACGGACGGTCCGCTCCGGCCCGCGGCCGGGGCGGGCCTCCCCGAGGGCGCGGCCCCCGTCGGAGCCGACGGGCTGCGCCGCTGCCCGTGGGCGCTCGGCGCGGCGGACCTGACGCGCTACCACGACCTGGAGTGGGGGGTGGCGGTCCGCGACGACCGGGGCCTGTTCGAACGGCTCAGCCTGGAGGCGTTCCAGGCAGGCCTGTCCTGGCTGACCGTGCTGCGCAAGCGCGAGGCCCTGCGGGAGGTCTTCTGCGGCTTCGACCTCGCGGCGGTGGCCGCGTTCACCGAGCGGGACGTGGCACGGCTGCTCGCCGACCCGCGGATCATCCGCAACCGCGCCAAGATCGAGGCGGTGGTCGGAAACGCCCGCGCCGCCCTCGACCTGCCGGAGGGGCTGGCGGAGTTCGTGTGGCGCCACGCGCCCGAGGCGCCCGCCCCCGCGCCGGTGACCGCCGCCGACGTCCCCTCCTCCTCCCCGGAGAGCGCGGCCCTGGCCCGGGCGCTGCGGCGGCGCGGTTTCCGCTTCGTCGGCCCGACCACCGTCCACGCGATGATGGAGGCGGTGGGCATGGTCGACGGCCACCTCGCGGACTGCCACCGCCGGGGCGTCGCCGCTGCGGGCCGCCCCGGGCGGGCGGGGACCGAGGAACAGCGCACCCCTCACCCTGTGTGAGCTTCTTCACATATTTTGTTCGCGTGGGGGTGGTTTGTGTGTCTTATCCTGGTTCGCTGTATCGCGAACGGCCCCTCCGCGCACGTTCGCACCGTTGGAGGAAGCGATGATCGATTCGCGCCAGAGTCCTCACCCCGAACCCCCCACCGGGAAACAGCGGTGACCGCGCCCCCCAGTTCCGACCGGAGCGAGTGCCCTGCGGCGGTGTCTCCGATCCGGGAGATGTCGCTGTGGCCCCCACCGCGGTCCACACGGCACAGCAACCGACGCTCCAGGCTGGTGCTGGTCGTCGGCGCGGCTGCGGCGGTGGTCCTGGCCGCGGTCGGCGGTGCGCTCTGGGCGTTGTGGCCGGAGCCGGAACCCGAACCGGAGCAGCCCGCGGTCTCCGAGGGCATCCCCGAGGAGTACGCGGGAAGCTGGAGCGGGGAGATGGCCCAGCACGACGAGAACGGCGAGCCGGTCACCGAATGGATCGTCCGGCTGAAGCTCGACGAGGGCACCGACCGGGGCAGCGCGGACCTGCTGCCCCTCGACTGTCGGGGCACCGTCGTCCTCACCGAGCAGACCGAGACCTCCCTCGTGTTCGACTACGCGGAGACCTACGACCCCGAGGACCACTGCATCGACGAGAGCGTCCTGACCCTCAGCCAGCAGGTACCGGGAACCCTGGAGGCCGAGTGGGTGGGAACCTCCCGCGAGGGGACTGTGATGACCTCCACCGGCACTCTCAAGTAGGTTCGTCTCAAGCCCGCCGCCACCCGGACCCGAGGCGGCGGACCCAGACGACCGGGAGGACCGATGGCCGATCCGGCCCCCTTGCTCGACACCGATCCCACCAGCATCGGCGAGTACACCCTGCTCGGCAGGCTCGGACGGGGCGGTCAGGGAGTCGTGTACCTCGGAAGCGCTCCCGACGGCGGTCGGGTGGCGGTCAAGACGCTGCACGCCGACGCGCTCGACCTTCCCGGGCTGCGCGCCCAGCTCGCCGAGGAGGTCGAGATGGCCCGGCGGGTCGCGCGCTTCTGCACCGCGCAGGTGCTCGCCGCCGACCTGGACTCCGACCCGCCCTACGTGGTCAGCGAGTACGTGGAGGGCGAGTCGCTGCAAGCCGTGGTCCGCAACGGCGGACCGCTGAGGGGAGCGGCCCTGGAGCGGCTCGCGGTCGGCACCCTCACCGCCCTGGCCGCCATCCACCAGGCCGGGATCGTGCACCGCGACTTCAAACCGGCCAACGTGCTGATGGCCCCCGGCGGCCCCCGGGTGATCGACTTCGGCATCGCCCGGGCGCTGGAGGGAACGGCGATCCTGACCAGCAGGATCGCCGGGACCCCGTCCTACATGGCCCCCGAGCAGATCACCGGCGGTCCGCTGGGACCCGCCGTCGACATGTTCGCGTGGGGCGCCACCATCGTCTACGCGGCCAACGGGCGGGGGCCGTTCGGGCACGGCTCGCTGAAGGCCGTGGTCAACCGGGTCGTCAAGGAGGCCCCCGACCTCGGGGAGCTGAGCGGGCCGCTGCGCGAGATCGCCGAGCGCTGCCTGGACAAGGACTCCTCCCGGCGTCCCACCGCGGCCGAGACGCTGATGCTGGTGCTCGGGATCGAGGAGGCGCCGCCGCCCGAGAAGCCCGCCGCCGAGACGGCCGTGCCCGTCGCCCACCAGACCCTCGTGGCCGGGGCGATCGCCGCCGCCGACACCGGAGCCCAGGAGAGCGCGGCGGCCGAGATCTACCGCTCCTACCCGCCGGCAGCCCCGGCGCCCCCCGACGCGGCGGCCGCCGCCCCGCCGGTCCAGCCGCCTCCCGCGCCGCCGACGCCCCCGTATCCCACCGGGCCGCAGCAGCCCCACTACGCCACCGGCCCCCAGCAGCCCGTCTACCCCTACCCGGCCGGGCCGCAGCAGCCCTCGTATCCCACCGGTCCGCAGCAGCCCGCCTACCCCGGGCCCCACCCCGGGCCGACGACCGCGCCCCCGACGCCGCTGACCGGGCCGGGCCGGCCCTACCCGCCGCCCCAGCCGCCGTGGACCCCGCCCGTGGCGCCGCAGCCCCACCCGGCCCAGCCCGTGCCGCCGCAGTGGCCGGGCTACCCCGGACAGCAGCCCCCGCAGCAGTCCGAGGGCACCAGCACCGCCGTGGTGATCGCCATCGTCGTCGCCGCCGTGGCCGTGGGGACGCTGCTCTTCTCCCTGCTGTTCCTGATGCTCGGCAGCCCGTGAGCCGCGCCCCCGGTCAGCGCCCCTGGAAGGTCGGCCGCTGCTTCTCCAGGAAGGCCAGGGTGGCGTTGAGGTGGTCCAGGGTCTCGGCGCACTGGTCCTGCAACCGCGCCTCGATGTCCAGCGCGCCCGGCAGGTCCAGCGCCGCGCCGAACGCCACCTCCGCCTTGATCGCGGAGTAGGCCACGGTCGGCCCGGAGGCCAGCCGCTCGGCGAGCTCCCGGGCCGCGTCCGCCAGGGCCTCCGGCTCGACCACGCGGGTGACCAGGCCGATCTCCAGGGCCCGCTGCGCCGGGACCGGCTCGGCCAGCAGCAGCATCTCCATGGCCCGCGCCTGCCCGACCAGCCGCGGCAGCGTCCACGAGGTCCCCGTGTCCGCGCCCAGCCCCACGTTGGCGAAGGCCATCAGGAAGGACGCCTCGGTGGAGGCGATCCGCAGGTCGGCGGCGAACGCCAGTCCCGCGCCCGCGCCCGCCGCCACCCCGTTGACCGCCGCGACGATCGGCTTGGGCATCCGGGTCATCGCCAGCACGAGCGGGTTGTAGTGCTTGCGCACGGTGTCCCCGAGCCCCTCGTCGCTGCTGAGCCGTCGGCCGTGCTCGTCCAGGTCCTGCCCGGCGCAGAACGCCCGCCCTGCGCCGGTGAGCAGCACCGCCCGGACCGCGGGGTCGGTGCGCGCCTGCTCCAGCGCCTCCAGGAGCCGCTCCTTGACCTCGGTGGTGAGCGCGTTGAGCGACGCGGGCCGGTTCAGTGTGACGGTGGCGACCCCGTGGGAAACCTCGTAACGGACGCTTTCTTTATCGGACATGAGAACTCCCTGATGAGGTTGGTCCGGAATTCGGCGGACGCGGTCCGGGGCCAGAACCGTCCCACCAGGTGGGAGCAGGAGACCAACAGGGTCGGAGAAGTCCGCGGACGGCGCGGCTCCCACAGTAACCGTCGCACGATCTTCGGGCTCCGTTCGGTTCGGAAGCTCCCGGTCGTTTCCAACCGGGGTCCAAAACCGAGATAATGACAGATCAGTGATTCGTTCACTGAGTCACGCGGATTCGGCCCGCTCCGCACTCCGGACTCGTGGCAGCGATCCGGTACGCCGAGGACCGACTCACACGCGCGACCATCGTCTAGGAAAGGGGATACGGCATGGCGGCGATGAAGCCGAGGACCGGAGACGGACCTTTGGAGGTCACCAAGGAGGGTCGCGGCATCATCATGCGGGTTCCGCTGGAGGGCGGTGGACGCCTGGTGGTCGAGCTGACTCCGGCCGAGGCCGGTGAACTTGCCAACGCGCTCAGCGAAGTCGTCGGTTAGCGACCCGTCCCACCGTTGTCCCAGCGTGCCGCCGGGCGTTCGGAGCTGACCGCGGCCGCCCCCCGCACAGGAGTCAGCGCGGGCGTCCGCCCGGCCACGCGATACCCGAGTCCACGAAGAATGTGAGCGTCCGTGCCTCTCGCTACGGAGATCCACCCGGTCGAAGGCGTCCTCGCCGAATCCACGGCGGACCGTCTCGTGCTCGTCGTCCGTTCCGGACCGGACGGGCCGCAGCCGGTCCTGGACGGGGTGGGGCTGAATCCGGCCGATCTCGACGCCCGGTTTCCCGCGCCGGTGGCGCAACTGTTCGACACCTACGAATTCAGCGGAAAACCGGGACAGGTCACCGAGTTTCCGGTGGATCTCGGTCGAGGGCTGGTGCGGCTGTCCTTCCTGGGAATCGGTGACGCCACTCCCGGGGAGATGCGTCGGGCGGGTGCGGCGCTCGCACGCTCGGTCAGGGGAGCCGCCCGGGTGGCGGTCAACGCCGCCGCGTCGGAGCACGACCCGGCCGCGCTGACCGCGTTCGTCGAGGGGGCGCTGCTCGCCTCCTACACGTTCACCCTGGCCGAGGCGGCCAAGGGCGCCGCCCCCGCGCCCGTGATCGACCTGGTCGGTTCGGCGGCGCAGGCCGCCGAACCGATCCGGCGCGGCGCGGTCCTGGCCCGTGCCACCGCAACAGCACGGGACCTGATCAACACCCCCTCCGCGGAGAAGAGCCCCGCCTGGCTGGCGGCCCGGGCCGAGGAGATCGGCGCACGGGCGGGCCTGTCGGTCCGGGTCTGGGACGAGACCGCGCTGAAACGCGACGGGTTCGGAGCGATCCTGGCCGTCGGCCAGGGGTCGGTCCGGCCGCCGCGGCTGGTCGAACTGTCCTACCGCCCGGACAACCCCACGGGCCACGTGGTGCTGGTCGGCAAGGGCATCACCTTCGACACCGGCGGCCTGTCGTTGAAGCCCAACGACAACATGAAGCTCATGAAGACCGACATGAGCGGCGCCGGAATCGTCCTGGCCGTCCTCGCGGCACTGGGCGAGCTGGGGGTGCGGACCGCGGTCACCGGGCTCATGGCGGTCGCGGAGAACGCCTTCTCCGGCAGCGCCACCCGGCCGGGCGACGTGCTGACCACCTACAGCGGCCGCACGGTCGAGGTGCTCAACACCGACGCCGAGGGCCGCCTGGTGCTCGCCGACGCGATCGGCTACGCCGTGGCCGAACTGGAGCCGGACGTCCTGGTGGACGTGGCCACGCTCACCGGCGCGGCCAAGGTCGCGCTGGGCACCGGTATCGGCGCGCTGTTCGCCACCGACGACGACCTGTCCGCCGCGCTCCTCGACGCGGGCGAGCGGTCGGGCGAGACGCTGTGGCGGATGCCGCTGCATGAGGAGTACCGCGACACCCTCGACTCGCCGGTCGCCGACCTGGCCAACACCGGTGTCAAGGCCGACTACGGCCACCCCGGGGCCACCGAGGCCGCGCTGTTCCTGCGCGAGTTCGTCGGCTCCGTGCCCTGGGCGCACCTGGACATCGCCGGACCGGGCCGGTCCATGAGCGAGGAGGGCGTGCTCAGCAAGGGCGGCACCGCGTTCTCCACCCGCCTGCTGCTGCGCTGGCTGGCCGAGCGGTAGCCCCCGGCCCGGTCGGCGCCGCCGCGCGCGGCCCCGCACCCGTCGCGGACCGCGGCGAGCCGCGCCGGGCCCGGTGGTGCTCCCCCTTCCCGCCCCGGCTGGCTAGCCTGGAAACCCGCTGGTAGAAGGGCTGCGGAACTTAATCGCCCGCCGCGGTGTTAAAGAAGGGCGGAAGGATCACCGTGTCCGCCCGCCGCGTGGACCGATGTCGAGTGAAGGGAGCGCCGGTGGCAGATTCCCGTTCTGCCGACTTCGGCCACTGGGAACCGCCTAGCTGGGACGAGGTCGTACGCACCCACTCCCCGAGGGTCTACCGCCTGGCCTACCGGCTGACCGGCAACCAACACGACGCCGAGGACCTCACCCAGGAGGTCTTCATCCGGGTCTTCCGCTCCCTGGCCACCTACACGCCCGGCACCTTCGAGGGGTGGCTGCACCGCATCACCACCAACCTTTTCCTCGACATGGCACGCCGCCGCGCCCGCATCCGCTTCGAAGGACTGGCCGAGTCCGCCGGCGACCGCATCGAGGGACGCGAGCCCTCCCCGGCGCAGGCGTACGACGACCGCCACTTCGACGCCGACGTGCAGGCCGCGCTCGACGCGCTGCCCCCCGAGTTCCGCGCCGCCGTCGTGCTGTGCGACATCGAGGGACTCTCCTACGAGGAGATCGCGGCCACCCTGGGGGTGAAGCTGGGCACGGTCCGCAGCCGCATCCACCGCGGCAGGGCCCAACTGCGCGCTGCGCTGGAGCACCGCCGCCTGACCGCCGAACGAGCCGGGGAGGTCACGGAAGCATGAGCCACCTGGAGGAGCGGCTGTCCGCCTTCGTCGACGGCGAGCTGGGACACAGCGATCGCGAACGGGTGCTCAACCACTTGGCCGGCTGCGAGACCTGCCGCTTCGAGGCCGAGATGCTGCGCCGGCTCAAGCAGCGGCTCAGCGCCCTGGACGGCCCGGAGCCCGCCTCCGCGTTCCTCGGCCGACTGCTCTCCCTGCCCGACGACACCCTCCCCAAGGGGCCTCCCGGCGGCACCTTCGGAACGGCTCCTCCCCTGGGCGCCGGACGCCCCCTCGGCGGCGTTCCCGCCCGACCGGTGGAACAGCGCCCCGCCCCGGCCCGCGGGCGCTCCCGGTTCCGCCCGGCCTGGGGGAGGGCGCGCTACGCGGTGGCGGGGGCCTCCGTCCTGGCGGTCACCCTGGGTACGGCCTTCGTCGCCGGAGGAGACCGCACGGACCAGCCCGTGGTCACCCCCGCGCTGGTCGACTACGTGATCGAGCACGCGGCCGTGTCCGGGCAGTCCCCGCTGGGCGACCCCGCCACGCTCCCCGTGGTCACGTCGCAGTCGCCGCGGGGCGCGACGGTCCGAACGGTGCAGTCGGTCACCAGCGAACCGGCGCGGCCGGACCCGTCCGCCCCCCGGTGAGCGGGAGCCGCCACGAGACCGGACACCACAGGCACAGGACCGTCCCGGTGTCCGTGCTGTGCCTGCTGCTGTTCCTGATCGCCGTCACCGTGGCCGCCGACTCCCACACCGGCCACACCGTGCAGCGGCGCGGCGGCGACGGCATGGAGATCCTGCGCCGCGCGGCGGAGAGCAGCATGCGGCTCCACTACCAGGGAGTCCGCTCGGTGTCCTGGGTGGACGGCACCGGCCGCACCGAGACCGCGCTGCTGAACATCCTGCACCGGCCCGAGGTGGGCACCCTGGTCAGCCCCGTGCGGAACGGCACCGAGGGCACGGACGTCCTGGTCGGCACGGACGCCTGGGAGGGCCCCGACGAGGACGTGCTCGCGGTCCTGGAGGCCAACTTCTGGGTCCGCGCCGACGGGACGGGGCAGATCGTCGGACGCCCCGCGGTACAGGTCACCGCCCGGCGCGACAGCGGGCAGGTCGCGGCCCGCTTCTGGGTCGACGAGCAGACCGGCCTGCTCCTCCGCCGCGAGGTGTACGACATCGACGGGGAGCTGGCCCAGGCCAGCGCCTTCGAGTCGGTCAGCTTCGGGGCCGACACGGTGGGCGCGGCCGGTGAGGAGGTGCGGCCCGACGTGGTGGGCCGCCCGTGGGGGGACGAACTCGACCCGTCCGTGCTGGCCCAACTGAGGGACGAGGGGTGGACGCTGCCGGAACGGCTGTACTGGGGGTTCGAGCTGGTCGAGGCGCGCTCCACCGGGAGCGGGGAGGACCGGGTCGCCCATCTGACCTACTCCGACGGGATCTGCGTGATCTCGGTGTTCGTCCAGCGCGGCAGCCTGGCGGAGAGCGCGGTCACCGAACTGCGCGAGGTGGAGCGGGACGGCGCGGCCGTCCACGTCGCCGACGAGGGCGGCCAGCACCGGCGGATGTGGGAGGCGGACGGGTTCGTCCACACCGTGCTCGCCGACGCTCCCCCGGGGATCGCCTTCGGAGCGCTGAAGGCGCTGCCCCCGCCCGACGGAACGGGTTTCTGGGAGAGGATCGGCCGCGGGTTGGAACGGATGGGAACCTGGCTGGGGTGATGCGCATCCCAGCGGTTGAACACGGGAAAAGCGGGTGGCCGAACGGCCGCGGTTCCCGTGGACCGACGTTTGTGGTGTGCGCGCCAGGATGAATCGGGCAGCGATAGGCGGAGAGTACATGAACGACGAAACCGGACACCGTGCCCCCGGGGGAGAAGCGGAAGGACTGACGGTCCGGTCCGGCCCGTCGTCAGCCCCGGAGAGGCACGCCCCGCCCTTGGGCCAGGGGGAGGCGCGCCGGGAGCCGTCGGGACCGCAGCAGGGGACGCCCGCAGCGGCCCCGTCCGCCCCCGGACGGGCGCCGACCGCCGGGCCCGGCCCGGGACAGCCCGCGTCCCCGTCCCGGCCCTGGACGGTCGACGGGCGCCCCGCAGCAGCCCAGAACTGGGCCAACCCCCTCGGCACGCCGGGCGGCCCCGCAACACCGCAGGCCCCGTACCGACCCGCCGGGCCTGCCGGACCCACCGGGGGGTGGCCGGTCGGGGGAGCCTTCCCCGGCGGCGCCTCCCCGGGAGCGCCGCAGCCCCGTGGCGGTCGCGGCCTTCCGCTGTGGGCGGTGCTGCTCCTGGTCATGGTCGTGGCCATGGCGTCGGCTGGGGTGGGCGGAGTCCTGGGCGCCTCCCTGGGCGGGGGTGAGCAGGACCCGGAGGTGGAGAGCGCCGGAGCGCTGGACAACGAGGTGCCCAGCGACGTGCCCAGCCGCGCCCCCGACACCATCGCCGGGGTCGCGCAGCGGGTCAACCCGAGCGTGGTGTCCATCCGCAGCGCCAGTCCGCGGGTCAGCGGCAACGGCTCGGGGTTCGTCATCGAGGACGGCTACGTGGTCACCAACAACCACGTGGTCGAGGCGGTGGAGCGCGCCGGGGTCGTCGTGGTGGTCTACAGCGACGGCCACACCAGCGAGGCCGAGGTGGTGGGCACCGCGCCCTCCTCCGACCTGGCCGTGCTGCTCCCGGTGGACCCGCTGGACGTGGAGCCGCTGGAGTTCGGCGACTCCGACCAGGTGACCGTCGGGGACACCGTCATCGCGATCGGCGCGCCGCTCGGTCTGGAGGGCACCGTCACGTCGGGAATCGTCAGCGCGCTCAACCGTCCCGTGACGGTCGGCGAGGAGGGCCGTCAGGCGTACATCAGCGCGATCCAGACCGACGCGGCCATCAACCCCGGCAACTCGGGAGGACCGCTCGTCAACGAGCAGGGCATGGTGATCGGGGTCAACTCGGCGATCGCCACCATGGGCAGCACCGGCGGGGCGCAGAGCGGCAGCATCGGCCTGGGCTTCGCGATCCCGTCCAACCAGGTGGCGCGCGTGGCGGAGCAGCTCATCGAGAGCGGCGAGGCGCCGCACGCGATCATCGGCGCGGTGCTGGACCTGCAGTACCAGGAGCAGGGCGCGCTGATCATGGAGGAGGACGGGAGCGTGGTGCCGGGAGGCCCGGCCGACCAGGCCGGACTGCGTCCCGGCGACGTCATCGTGGAGTTCGACGGCACCGCGGTGCGCGACGCCAACCAGCTCGTCTCCCTGATCCACACCAAGGCCCCGGGGGACCGCGTGGAGGTCCGCTACGTCCGCGGCGAGGAGGAGCACACCGCGGTCATGGTGCTGGGCTCCTCCGACAACTGAGTTCCGGCCCGCACCGGACGAGGCCCGGCCCCGCTCCGGGGGCCGGGCCTCGGCGGTCGAGTCCGGTGACTGCGGTCAGCGGCCGGTGGGGCTGAGGCCCAGCATCCTTCCGGCCAGGCCGCGCGGCTTGCCGGCGAGCTCCTCGGCGATGGAGCGCAGCACCTTGCCCGCCTCGCTGTCGGGGTTGTCGATGACCAGCGGAACGCCCCGGTCGCCGCCCTCGCGCAGCGCCACCTCCAGCGGCACCTGTCCCAGCAGCGGGATCGGAGTGCCCAGGGTGCGGGACAGTCCGTCGCAGACGGCCTGGCCGCCGCCCTCGCCGAACAGGTAGACCCGCTCGTCACTGCCGGGCGTCTGGTAGTAGGACATGTTCTCGATCACTCCCGCGACCCGCTGGTGGGTCTGCGCGGAGATCGAACCGGCGCGCTCGGCCACCTCGGCGGCGGCCTGCTGCGGCGTGGTCACCACGACGATCTCGGCGCTCGGCAGGAGCTGGGCCACCGAGATGGCGACGTCGCCGGTGCCCGGGGGCAGGTCCATCAGCAGGACGTCCAGGTCGCCCCAGTAGACGTCGGCGAGGAACTGCTGCAACGCGCGGTGCAGCATCGGGCCGCGCCACACGATCGGCTGGTTGCCCTGGGTGAACATGCCGACCGAGATGACCTTGATGCCGTGTGCGGTCGGCGGCAGGATCATGTCCTCGACCTTGGTGGGACGCTCGTCGGCGCCCAGCATCCGGGGTACGGAGTGGCCGTAGATGTCGGCGTCCACAACGCCCACCTTGTGCCCCTGGGCAGCCATGGCGGCGGCAAGGTTCACCGTGATCGAGGACTTTCCGACCCCGCCCTTGCCGGAGGCGATGGCGAAGACCTTGGTGAGGGAGTTCGGTTTGGCGAAGGGGATCTCTTTCGCGGGCTGGCCGCCCCGCAGCTTGGTCTGCAACGCCTTGCGCTGCTCCTCGCTCATGACGTCGAGTTCGACCCGTACGCCGGTCACCCCGGGCACCTTGCTGACCGCGGCGGCGACGTCCTTCTCGATACGACCGCGCATGGGACAGCCGGCCACCGTGAGGTAGATGCCGACGGAGACCGTGCCGTCGTCGTGGATCTCGACGCTCTTGACCATGTCGAGTTCGGTGATGGGGCGGTGGATCTCCGGGTCCTTGACGGTGGCCAGAGCCGCGTTCACCTGCTCGGTGGTGGGTGTGGAGGACATGCCTCCAATGGTACGAAAGCCCATGTGTAAAACGTGCAGGCGGTCGCGGTCGCGAGTTGGGGGAAGCGAGCGCTCTTAACGCTGGTAATACACCATCCGCTAGTAGTGTCGGACGAACGATGGGAAACTCGTCACCTCCGCCGTGGCCGTCCGGACCCGACCCGCAGGACCGGTCGGTCCCCGAGCATTCCCAGGTCTGGGCCTCGCCCAGTCAGGCGGAGGGCGCGGGAGGGCCGGACACGGTGTGGGCGTGGCCGCCGCCGGTGCAGCCGCCCCGGCCGCGGACGGACGAGCCGCCGCCGGGCGTCCCCTACCACCGGATGGGCCGCACCGAGCGGCACCGCTGGTGGAGGCCCCTGCTGGCCCTGGTGTACGCGGCGCTGCTGTCCGTGGGGATGAGCGTCTTCGTCCTGGTCGTCCTGGAACTGGTCAAGGCCATCCAGCGCATCCCCGCCCCCGCCGGCAAGACCGGCCACCCCGTGGGAGACCTCGCGGTCGGGCTGCTGATGAACATCATGTTCATCCCGGCCGTGCTGATCGTGGTGCGGTTCGTGCTGAAGCGCAGGGGCGGCTCGCTGTCCTCGGTGGAGGGGCGGCTGCGCTGGTCGTGGCTGCTGCGCTGTGCGGCGGCGGCCGCGGGAAGCGCCCTGCTCTTCCTGGCCGTCTTCACCGTGCTGCTGCTGGTCACCGAGCCGGGAAGCCCGGTCCTCGGCGAGTACGCGGGAACGGGCGTGTTCGTCGCGGCGCTGGCGGTCATCGTGCTGCTGGTGCCGTTCCAGGCCGCGGCCGAGGAGTACGCCACGCGCGGGTTCCTCATGCAGACGGTCGGCGCCTACGGGGAGGAGTCCCGGTCCGCCGGGTCCGCACCGGCCGCCCGGGTCAACCGCCTCTTCGTCGGTCCGCTGCCCGGAATCCTGGTGAGCGGCCTGGTCTTCACCCTCCTGCACGACTACACGGCCTGGGCGCTGGCGGACGTCGCGACCTTCGGGGTGGCCATGGCCTGGCTCACCTGGTACACGGGAGGGCTGGAGGCGGCGATCGCGCTGCACACGGTGCACAACATGGTCGTGTTCGCGCTGTCCGCCTACGAGGGCACGCTCGGCCGGACGGAAGGGGTCGGAAGCTGGCAGGGGGCGCTCTCCCTCCTGGTCGAGGTGGGAACGTTCTGCCTGGTGGTGGTCTGGATGCGGCGCAGGAGAGGGATCCGCCGCACCACTCCGGGCGACCCGGCCCCCCGCTCGGCCGACGCCCTCGCCTCCAGGACGCACGGGGCCTGAGCGGCCACGTTTTCCCCGGGGGTCTCCGGGTAGCACCCCGACAACCATGAAGACTGTTCCCACGTGTCCGCGCTGTGGGCGCGCCGTCCACGAACCCGATCTGTGGTCGAGCGCGTGGCGGTGCGACGCGCACGGACCGGTGGTCCCGCTGCGGGGGGTGCGCGAGCCCGGCTCGGCCTCGCTGGACCTGGTGCTCGACGAGGCGCGGGTGCCCGTCTGGCTGCCCTGGCCGCTGCCGAACGGGTGGGTGATCACCGGCTTCGCCGACGTCGGCGAGGAGCGCACCGGCACCCTGGCCGCCGCGGTCGCCCTGTCCGGTCCCGCCCCGCTCGGCGGGATCGGGGAGCTCGTGGTGGTCGCGGAGCAGCCCGGGATCGGCCTGGCCGCCCGGATCGCCGGGATCGGCGGACCCGATCCGGGGGAGGGGTTCGACGACGACCCGCCCGACGCCAAGGTCCGCAACGACGGCCACGAGATCCCCCTGTGGAGCGTCGACGGGGGGCCGGAGCGGGCGATCTACGTCGGAGAGGCGATGGCCCAGTGGCTGTGGTTCGTCTTCGGATCCGCCGACGCCGGGATGCTGATGTGCGAGATCGCCTCCGTCCGGGACCTGCGTGAGGCCCGGGACGTCGGCCCCTTCCCGGAGCTTCCCTTCGGAGCGCCCTCCCCGCTCCTGACCGAGACCGTCCGGCCGGCTGGGGGAGGAACCGCCGCGGGCCTATGATCGAAGCGATGCGCATCGATCTGCACTCCCACAGCTCGGTCTCCGACGGCACCGACTCCCCCGCGGCCGTCGTCGAGCACGCGGCCGCCGCCGGGCTCGACGTGCTGGCCCTCACCGACCACGACACGACGGCCGGGATCGCCGAGGCGGCCGCCCATCTGCCCCCCGGCCTCACCCTGGTCCCCGGCATCGAGCTGTCCTGCGCCCACGAGGGATCCAGCGTCCACCTGCTGGGCTACCTGTTCGACCCGGAGGACCCGGAGCTGACCGCCGAGCTGCAACGCATCCGCGACGACCGGATCGTGCGCGCCAGGACCATGGTGGAGCGGTTGCAGGACCAGGGGATCCCGGTCACCTGGGAACAGGTCAGCGCCTTCGCCGGAGACGTGGACGGCCGGGACGTGGTGGGCCGCCCGCACATCGCCCGGGCGCTCGTCGAGGTCGGGGCGGCCCGCGACGTGCAGGACGCCTTCGACCGGTGGATCGGGTCGGGAAAGCCCGCCCACGTGACCCGCTACGCGCTGGACCCGGTGCGCGCGGTGCGGCTGCTGCGGGCAGCAGGCGGGGTGTGCGTCCTCGCCCACCCGGCCCGCGGCGAGGGCGCGCTGACCAGAGAGGTGCCCGAAGAGCTGGCGGCGCGCATGGCCGAGGCGGGGCTCAACGGGATCGAGGCCGACCACCCCTCGCACGACGACGACGAGCGGGCCCGCTGGCGGCAGCGCGCCGCGGAGCTGGGCGTGCTGGTCACGGGCTCCAGCGACGACCACGGCGAGCTGACCGGGCGTCGGTTGGGCTGCTCGACCACGGATCCGGACGTCTACGCCGCGCTGGTCGCGCAGGCCTCCGGGGCCTCCCCCCTGGTCGGCTGAGGGCGCCGCGACTCTTGAGTACTTTTAACCATCTCCGTCGATACTGCCGGTGAACTGTGCGAACACCGACGGCACAGGTATCGTGCGGGACCGCGGCGGACCCCCGCGGCATCGGCGGATACCCAACAGGAGCATCCTCCGTCACAATAGGCCCGCACCAGTTCCGATGAATCGTCAGCGAACCGAAGGGGCGGCACGTGTTCTGGAAGCGGAAGGGCAAGAAGAAGGACGAAACCGAGGCGGACGCCGCCTCGACCGGTGCCAAGGACGCGGAGGAGACGGAGTCCGACGCCGCCGCTGAGGCGCAGGACGCCGACGCGGAGAGCGCCGACGCCAGCGCGGAGAGCGTCGGCGAGGACGCGGCGCAGGCCGGTTCCGACGGCGAGGAGGCGGGCTCCGAGGACGCCGAGGAGAAGGCCGAGGAGAAGGAGGAGGCGGCGGAGGCCGACGGCTCGGGCGACGACCTGCCCGTGGAGCGGGTCGAGATGTCCGGCACGCTGGAGGTCGACGGTGAGGAGTACGAGGTCGTCACCAACACCTGGATCGTCCAGATCGACGAGGACGGCGTCGTCGTGGTCAACCCCGGCGAGGACGCCAAGGCCGTCCTGGAAGCGGTGGGCGACCGTGAGATCTACCTCGTGGCCTGCACCAACGGCTACCGGCCGCACATCGCCGGCGCGGTCGAGGTCGCCGAGCGCGACGAGGCGCCGATCGCCCTGCACCCCAAGGAGCTGCGCCGCTGGCGCAAGGTCCACGGCGTGGAGCACCACCCCGAGATCGAGGCCGAGGGCGGCGGCAAGCTGACCATCGGCGACGTCGAGCTGGAGATCCTGCCCACCCCCGGGACGGCCCCCGGCTCGCTGTCCTACTACTTCCCCCACCTGAAGCTGGTGTGCAGCGGCGACACCCTGCTCGCCGGGAAGCTCGGCACCGTCGGCGACGGCTACATGGACTACACCTCCCAGCTCGCCTCCGTCGGCGAGATCCTGCTGGCGCTGCCCGAGGAGACCCGGGTGCTGCCCTCCACGGGCGAGGAGACCACCATCGGCGCGGAGTCCAAGAACTTCGACTCCTGGGTCGCCGGGGAGTGAGACCGAGGGAGGGCCGCGGCCCCGGCGGGACACCCCGGGGTCCGGCCCGTCGGGGCCGCGGCGCGGACCGCCTCAGCGGGGCTCCGCGCTGTTCCAGAAGTCGGTGAGGGCGGCGGCCGTGGTCTCGGGCGCCTCGACGTTGGGCGAGTGCGCGGCCCCGGGGACGACCACGCGCCGCGCGTCCAGCCGGTCGGCCATCTCCGACTGCGCCTCGGGCGTCCAGGCGTCGTCGTCCTCGCCGTAGAGCACCAGCGTGGGAAGGCCGGCCTTGGCCAGTTCGGCGGTGCGGTCGGGCGCCGAGGTCACCTCCTGGGCCATCCGGAGCAGCCCGAGCGGGTGGTTGGCGAGCATCCGCTCGCGCAGGAACACGTGGATCTCCTCGGGAAGCCCCAGGGCCCGCTGCCGCTCCTCGTACCGCTCCCACCAGAGTCGGCGGACCAGCTCCCGGGTCGGCGCGGGGCCGAGCTCGGAGACCAGGCGCCGGGCCTCGGCTCCGCGGGCGCCTCCCACCCCCGAGGGGCCGGAGCTCATCAGGGTGTGGGAGAGCAGCGGGATCTCGTCGGCGAGTACGGTCTCGCGGGTGACCAGGCCGCCGAAGGAGTGCCCGAGCAGGTGGACCGGCCCCTCGCCGACGGCGTCGACGAAGTCGGCGACGGCCCGGCCCAGCGCCGCGCACGAGTAGGCCTCCGGGGTGTCGCTGCCGGGCGACTGGTACTGGCCCGGCAGGTCCAGCGCGTACACCCGGCGTCCTGCCTGGGCCAGCGTCTGTAGCAGCGCGATGAAGTCTTCCTTGCTCCCGGTGAACCCGGGGACCAGCACCGCCGTGTGGCGTTCGCAGCCCCCGACGACCGGAGCGGCCGCCAGGGCGGCCACGGGACCGGACGGGGTGGGGACGTCGACGCGGTCGACCCCGGGCGGGAGCGTCAGGAACCGAGGAGTACTCACGGGTCATCACCCTAGACGAACGCGGCACCCCGCAGGGGCCCGCACGGGGTCGGTCCCGGCCGGTGCTCAGCCCTGGTCGCTGCCCGCTTCGGCGCCTCCCCTGGTGCGGCGCCGGGTGCGCCTGCGGGGCCGGGCGGGGGCGTCCCCGTCCGCCGCGGCGGCCTGGTCGTCAGCGGGGGCCGCGGCGGGGCGCTCGGCGGTGGCGACGCCGCGGCGGGTGCGGCGGTTGCGGGACCGCCGCTTGGGGCGCTCCCGGTCGCCGGAGCCGCGTCCGGCCCGTCCGGTCTCGCCGATGTCCTCGACGGCCTCGGCCTCCAGACCGGCGCGTTCCTGCTGCTCCTTGGCGAGGACGCCCTTGGCGTCCGACGGGATGTCCAGCGCCTCGAAGAAGTGCGCCGAGGTGGAGTAGGTCTCCTCCGGGTTGCTGAAGGGCAGGCCCAGCGCCTTGTTGATCAACTTCCAGCGGGCGATCTCCTGCCAGTCGATGAACGTGACGGCGGTGCCCGAGCGTCCGGCCCGGCCGGTCCGGCCGATGCGGTGCGTGTAGGTCTTCTCGTCGTCGGGGCACTCGTAGTTGACCACGTGCGTCACGTCGTCGACGTCGATGCCGCGGGCGGCGACGTCGGTGGCGACCAGCACGTCGATCTTGCCGTTGCGGAAGGCCCGCAGCGCCCGCTCGCGCTGGCTCTGCCCGAGGTCGCCGTGGACGGCCGCGGCGGCGAAGCCGCGTCCGCGCAGCGCGGTTGAGACCTGGTCGCACACCCGCTTGGTCTGGCAGAACACCATGGTCAGGCCGCGGCCGCGGGCCTGGAGCAGGCGGGCGAGCATCTCCAGCTTGTCCAGCGGGTGGGTGCGGAAGACGTGCTGGGTCACCCGCTCGGAGCCGGACTCGTCGAGGTCGTCGTCGGCCCGCACGTGGGTGGGACGGCGCAGGTAGCGGCGGGACAGGCTGACGATCTCGCTCGGCATGGTCGCCGAGAACAGCATGGTCTGCCGCTGCTCGGGGGTCTTGGCGAGGATGCGCTCGATGTCGGGCAGGAAGCCCAGGTCGAGCATCTTGTCGGCTTCGTCCAGCACGAGAGCGGCCACCTCGGAAAGGTCGAGGTGGCGCTGCTTCTCCAGGTCGAGCAGGCGGCCTGGGGTGCCCACGACGATGTCCACACCGTTGCGCAGCGCGGTGATCTGCGGCTCGTAGGCGCGGCCGCCGTAGACGGTGACGATCCGCGCGTTGGTGAGCTTGCTGGCGGTGGCCAGGTCCGCGGCCACCTGGATGGCGAGTTCGCGGGTCGGCACGATCACCAGGGCGCGGGGCCGCCTGGCCGAGCCGGGCCGGTCGTGCACCCGCTGGAGCAGCGGGAGGCCGAACGCGAAGGTCTTGCCGGTGCCAGTGCGCGCCTGGCCGATGATGTCGGTCCCGGTCAGGGCCAGGGGCAGGGCGAGGGTCTGGATCGGGAAGGGGGCGACGATGCCCTCGGCTTCCAGGGCGTCGGCGATGTCGTCGATGACGCCGAGATCACGGAAGGTTGTCTGATGCGGATTTTTGGCGGTACTGGTGCTGGTCAGGATCCATGCCTCCATCTGGGCGGGCCGCGTATGCGGCGGGGCGGACGGGCTCGTCGTCGAGCGCGCTCGGTCGCGGCGGTCCGGCGCGGCTCGTCGGATCGGAAGAGTCCGCGCGGCGCTGCGCTGCGCCGGGGCGGGGCCGTCGGGCACGGACGCGCGACCGGTTCGGGTCCACCCGCTTGCTGTTGTCAGTCAGGGTGCGCGGCCATCGCGGGCCGGGGTGCCGCCGCGGGGTGCGGCGGCCCGTCCACTGCCATGGGTCCGTGCGTTCGGCCGGACCGCGGGGCCGCTGCCGCGCAGGTCGGTGGATCAGGTGCGGGCCCCGGGACGGGAGCGACGCGACCGGCTGCGACGGGGCGCGTGGTGCGCGGTCGGCGGGCACCGACCGCGGTTACGAGTCTAGCCTGCGTGATCAGTGCTGGATAGGGCACGACTTCCGTGCCTGTCCACTGTGCAGGACAACGCGGGAGAGGCCCCGAATAGTCCCGGAGGCGCGCGGGAAGCGGGAGCGGTGCCGGGCGGGCGCTAGGCTGAGGGGCATGAGTTCCTCCGCAGCCGTTCCCGGTCCCTCCCGGGACGCCGCCCCGGCCGAGCGCGGTGTGATCGATCTCCTGGGACTGCTGGCCTACGCCGAACTGGTCTCGTTCTTCCGGTTGGCCTCCGACGCCGAACTGGCGCCCACCCTGGAGGACAAGGCCGAACTCGCGGCGTTCGCGGCGACGGAGCAGGCCCACCACCAACTGCTGCGCCGCAGGCTCCTGGAACTGGGAGTGGACCCCGAGACCGCGATGCAGCCGTTCGTCGGGCCGCTGGACGAGTGGCACGCCCGCACCACTCCGCAGACCTGGGTGGAAAGCCTGGTCAAGGCGTACGTGGGAGACGGGATCGCGGCGGACTTCTACCGGCAGATCGCCCAGGTGACCGACGACGAGACCCGGGAGCTGGTCGCCGGGGTGCTCTCCGAGGAGGGCCGGGCCGAGTTCATCGCCGCCAAGGTCAAGCAGGCGGTGGCCGACGACCCCACCCTGGCGGGTCGGCTCGCGCTGTGGGCGCGCCGCCTGGTCGGTGAGGCGCTCAGTCAGGCGCAGCGGGTCGCCGTCGACCACCCCCGGCTCGCCGAGCTGCTCGCCGCGGGGGAGTCGGAGGAGGGCCGCACGGGCGACCTGGCCGCGGTGAGCCGGATCTTCGCCCGGCTGACGGACGCGCACAACTCCCGGCTCCAGGCGATGGGTCTGGCGAACTGACCGGTCCCGGGGAGAGGCGGACCACACCGAACAGATTGTCCCTTTTGTCTGTTTCGTGTGTATATATTCGGCTCTGTCATCTTTCCCGTTGTCCGTCCTGCCTGGACGGCTGTTCTCCGAGGTGCCGGTCCCATGCGCAGTGGGTTCTCCGCCAGATGTCCGCTGGCCCAGCTCACGCACGCCTTCGACAGTGTCGGGCTGCGGGAGGAACCGTCGGTCCCGGGCCTGCTGGCCCAGGTCGACCAGCACGTCGCCGCGGTCCGCGACGCCCTGGCCGACAGCGGCGTCCCGCTGTCCCGCCGCAGCCTCGCGCAGTACCTCCGGGGGTTCCTCGACGGGTGCCGGGAGCGCGGGTGGCACTCCACGGAGGTCGACTACGACTGGGAGACGCTGCGCCTGCTCGCGATCTGCCGACTGGCCCGGGAAGAGGGCTTCGTCCGGTAGGAAAGCGGCCTTCGCCGGAAACGTCACCGTGGGGATCGGTGAAGTGGCGACAAAGACGTGCGCGGTGGGCGTACGCTAAGCCCTGACCGGAACACCGCCCGTGCGCCCCGTACCGGTCCGGTGGGAGGCGCGACGGGCGGGGCAGCGCGACCGGAATCGCGCATTCCGCCGCTACAGGCTGGGGCAGCCCAGCCCGATGACCGAGAGACGGCACACCGGGGTGCCGCGAGAAAGGAAAACGAATGGGGAGCGGTCGGCACGGGGCGGCGCGTCCACCGATCGGAGTCCTGATCCACAAGGATCGCGTCGACTTCTCCATCTACGGTCTACAGGCGGTCGTCGCGTTGGTCATCATGATCACCACGGGTCCTGCCAGCCTGGCCTTCTGGCTGTGCTTCGTGCTGCTGTTCGCCGGAGTCGTCCTCTTCTTCCGGCGGATCGACCGGCTGGCCCGTGAGGAGCTCGCAGGAGACGACCTGCTCTGAGTCCCGCGCCGCGGCGGCGCCGCGGACAGGCAGCGGACTCCCCGCCCGAGCGGGGAGTCCGCCCCCCGGTTCAGTGGCGCTCGTGGCGGTGCCGGGGCGAGCCGGACGACCCCTGCCGGGGCGGCGCGACCCGTCCGGCCGGCGCGGCCTCCTGCCCGGCGGCGGCCGTCTCGTCGGAGCGGGCGCCCAGGGCGTCGGCCTTGCCGCGCTGGTAGCCGCCCTGCTCGCGGAAGCGCTTCGTGTCGCTCTCGGCGCGGTCCAGCCAGGCCGCCCAGCGCTGCTGCATCGGCCGGATCAGGCCGCCGCCGACCCCGACGACGAGGATCCCCGCCACCGTGCCCAGCACGGCGACGAGCACCGGCAGGGTCACCGTGGTGGCCACACCGATCTGGTTGAGCGCGGCGATGACGCCCAGACCGAGGATGAACACACCCACGACGGTGGCCAGCAGCCTGCCGTAGCCGAGCCCGCCGAGCGCGTCGGAGAGCAGGTCGCGCACCGCCCGCGCGATCAGCGCCGCCACCACCACGATGACCAGCGCCACGGCGAGTCTCGGCAGCCACGCGATCACCCCGTCGAGCATCCGGGTGATCGGGTTGTCGGGACCGAACGCGCTGAACGCCAGTTGCAGGACGATCAGCACCCCTGCGTAGTAGACGAACTTCCCGGCCAGACCGCTGGCGCTGAACCGGCTGCGCTGGAAGTAGTTGCCCAGTCCGCCGCGCTCCAGACCGCGGTCGAGCCCCACCCGGCTCAGCCCTTTGGCGACGAGCCGGCCGACGAGCTTGGCGAGCAGCCAGCCCAGAATCAGGACGACAAGGAAGATCGCGAGCCTGGGGATGAAGGACACTGCTGTCCCCCAGGCGTTGCCGATGCCCTGCCCGATGTCGGTTACGGCGAATGGTGTGAACATCTCGTCCCCTTCCCCGGAACGGCCCGTCGGGCGGCGACCGTCGGGAGGGCCTCCGAGAGCGGGCCGCCGTCATCCGACCGAACCGAGAGAGTGCGGTGGTGAGACCGCGACTACCCGGAGATCGGAGGACGAACCATCAAGAGTTCGAGGAGGGGACGACCGGTGCCGGAGTCAGCTCCGGGTGAGGTCCCAGCCGCTGATGCCGCGCCAGGCGAGCCGGGCGATGAGCTGCTCGGCGGCCTCCTTGGGGATGCCCCCGTGGCTCAGCCAGTAGCGTGCGCTGGTCTCGGCCATGCCGACCAGGCCGATGCTGAGCAGGTGCGCCTCCTCGTCGGAGACGCTGGTGTCCTGTCGGATCACCTCGCCGATGAGCTCCGCGCAGCGGAGCGTGGTCTCCTCGGTCTTCTCCCGCACCGCGGGGAGGTTGCGCAGGTCGGACTCGAAGACCAGGCGGAACGCCTCGCCCTCGCCGGAGACGAAGTCGAAGTACGCCTGGAAGCTCGCGACGACCCGCTGGCGGTTGTCGTCGGTGGACTGTAGGGCGGCCCGCTGCTTTTCGACCAGGGCCTCGGAGTGCTGTTCCAGGAGCGCCAGGTAGAGTTCCAGTTTGCCGGGGAAGTGCTGGTACAGCACGGGTTTGGAGACCCCGGCGCGCTCGGCGATCTCGTCCATCGCCGCGGCGTGGTATCCCCGTTCCACGAAGACCTGCTGGGCCGCGGCGAGCAGTTGCCGTCGCCGGGCCACCCGGGGAAGCCTGGTCCCCCGCGGGCGGGCCTCTGAAGGAGCCGTCACAGCCACACCCTCCGAAACTGTCTGCGACGCCGAACGCCGTGTCCTGGTTCGGCCGCCTCGACGGACAGGGGTCCGGAAGCGGCCGGTGCGTACCGAGCTATCTTACTCGGCCGTAAAACGCCGGACCGATTCGCCCAGTTCAAGGGAGGTTTGTCAGAAAGACAGGGGTTTCCGGGAGACGAGTGCCGCGAGGGAACGCTCAGCGGTAGTCGTCCTCGTCCTCGGGAACCTCCAGCGCCTGTTCCAGGGCGTCCGCCTCGGGAACCTCCGGGCCGGTCTCCAGGGACAGCTCGGGCCGCTGCTCGACGTCGTCGCTGTCGGCGGTGCGCTGCTCGGCGACATCGGCCTCGGGCGCTTCCAGGGGGGGCTCGTCGTCCGGAGCGTGCGGTGGGACACGCGGGCGCTTCGCTTCAGCGGCCATGGGGACTCCCGTCGGTCGGTGCCGGTTTCCGCCGCCGCGGCCCTGCTGCCCCGCGCCTGTGGCGAAGTTCGCAGAACCAGCGCTGAACTGCGGGGAGACGGTCGGTCGGGTGGCGCACCCGTTCCCGTAACCCCGCGGGGGAATGATAAACCCCACCCCGTAGGTTGGGATAATTGAGCAAGCCCGCAGCGTGCGCAACGGCCGGGGTCCGCGCCCCCCGCGAGCACGCCGCGCCACCGATCGTTTGAGGAGCTGCTGTGTCGCTGCCGCCGCTGGTCGAACCAGCCGACGAGCTGACCGTTGAAGAGGTGCAACGGTACTCACGCCACCTGATCATCCCCGACGTCGGCATGGACGGTCAGAAGCGTCTGAAGAACGCCAAGGTCCTGGTCGTGGGGGCGGGTGGGCTCGGCTCCCCGACGCTGCTGTACCTGGCCGCCGCCGGCGTGGGCACCCTGGGCATCATCGACTTCGACGTCGTGGACGAGTCCAACTTGCAGCGCCAGATCATCCACGGCCAGAGCGACCTCGGCAAGCCCAAGGCCGAGTCCGCCCGGGAGAGCATCGCGGAGGTCAACCCGTACGTCCGCGTCGTCCTCCACAAGGAGCGGCTCGACTCCAGCAACGCCCTGGAGATCTTCGCGGACTACGACCTGATCCTGGACGGGACCGACAACTTCGCCACCCGCTACCTGGTCAACGACGCCGCCGTGCTGCTGAACAAGCCGTACGTGTGGGGGTCGATCTACCGCTTCGACGGCCAGGTCAGCGTGTTCTGGAACGAGTACGGCCCCAACTACCGCGACCTGTACCCCGAGCCGCCGCCGCCCGGAATGGTCCCCTCCTGCGCCGAGGGCGGCGTCCTGGGCGTGCTGTGCGCCGCCATCGGGTCGATCATGGCCAACGAGGCCATCAAGCTGATCACCGGCATCGGGGACCCGCTGGTGGGCCGCCTGCTCATCTACGACGCCCTGGAGATGACCTGGCGGACCGTCAAGATCCGCAAGGACCCCAACGCCGAGCCGATCACCGAGCTCATCGACTACGAGGCGTTCTGCGGCACCATCCCCGAGGAGGCGCAGCAGGCCGCGCTGGGCTCCACCATCACCGCCCGGGAGCTCAAGGAGAAGATGGACAAGGGCGAGGACTTCTTCCTCGTCGACGTCCGGGAGAAGAACGAGTACGAGATCGTCAACATCCCGGGCGCGGTCCTCATCCCCAAGGGGGAGTTCCTCACCGGTGAGGCGTTCGCCAAGCTGCCCCAGGACAAGCAGATCATCCTGCACTGCAAGTCCGGCGGCCGCTCGGCCGAGGCGCTGGCCGCGGTCAAGAAGGCGGGCTTCTCCAACGCCGTGCACGTCGGCGGCGGCGTGCTGTCCTGGATCGAGACCGTCGACCCGAGCCTGCCCCGGTACTGACACCGGACGCACCGTGGGGCCGCCGCGCGCCGCGGCGGCCCCCACGTCTTTTTGTCCGGCGTGAGTTCCGCGCCGATCCGGGTAGCTGCCGTCGACAACGGGAGCACGGCCCGGGAGGTGCACGATGGGCGGACGTTGGAGTGACTGGGCGGCCCTGGCCGCGGGGATCGTGGTGGCCCTCAGCTGGATCTGGCACGGCATGTTCGGACCGGCCATGGTCGCGCTGTTCCTGCTCGGCCTGGCCACGGTGTTCACCGCGACGATCTGCGTCACCCGGCCGGGACTGGTCCTCGGCGAGGCGCTCCTGGCGGCGCTGGGCGTCCTGGTGTTCCTCACGCCCTGGCTGATCGGCTTCGCCGGGAAGCCCGCCGGAGCGTGGACCGCCTGGATCACCGGAGCCGTCATCGCGGTCATGGGAGTGGCGGGGCTGCCGCCGAGCCGCAGGGCCAGGCGCACCCAGGAACCGCACGGCCCCGACGGGTCGTGGACCCGCTCGCCGACGGCGCACCCCCCGGTCGCCCGGGTCTGAGGATTCGGCGCCCGTTGCTGTCGGCGGCCCGCACTACAGTGTGCGGCATGCCACGATCCGACGGCTATCCCAGCGAGTACGCGGAGCGGGTCCTCGAATTCGTCCGGACCATCCCGGCGGGGAAGGTCATGACCTACGGCGACGTCGCCGAGTACCTCGGCGCGGGCAGCGCCCGCTCGGTGGGGGCGGTCATGGCCACCTGGGGAGCGGACGCGCCCTGGTGGCGGGTGGTGTTCGCGGACGGCACCCCGCCCTCCAGCCGCCCCGAGCGGGCGCTGCGGCGCTACGCGGCCGAGGGAACGCCCATGCTCCCCGCCGGCGGGCGTGTCGACATGGTCCGGGCCAGATGGGCCGGTCCCTTCGGGCCCGGGGCGGCCGATCCGGTATAGCCGTTCGGGCGCTCCTTCGCGCATTGTTCCCCACGGCGTGCGCCGACACACTGTCCGTGAACATCGCGCCGGTCCCGCACAGGGGCACCGTCGCAGCGGGCCAGATCGTCGGAGGGATGCGCGTGGCGGCTTACTCTCTGTCGACTCGCTCCGTGAGCACGCACTTCGTCAGGGCGACGACGTGGCCCTCGTGGCGTGCGCGGACCCCGTAGACGCCACGGGGGACACCGTCTTCACCTACGCGGAGCTCGACACCGAAGCCCGCCGGGTCGCCGCCGGACTCCAGCGGGAACTCGCTCCCGGAAGCCGGGTCCTGGTGCGGGCCGAGGGCGCGGAGTTCGTGCGCGGCTTCCTGGGCTGCCTCTACGCCGGAATGGTGGCGGTCCCGCTCCCGCCGATCAGCGACAATCGCCGCCACCGCGAGCGTATGGCCGCTGTCGTCGCCGACACCCAGGCGGACGTGGTGCTCGTTTCGGCTGAGGACCGGCAGCGGATCGCCGACCGGACCCGCGACACCGGCCTTGAGGCGGCCAGGCCGCTGGCGCTGACCGAAATGGAACTGCCCGCGGCCGAAGACTGGAAGGACCCTTCGGCGGGAACGAGCGACATCGCGTTCATCCAGTACACGTCCGGAAGCACCAGTCGCCCGAAGGGCGTTCCGGTCTCCCACGGCAACATCCTCGGCAACGCGGCGCACAGCATGCGGATGACGGGCGCCACCCGAGCCGACAGGTGGGGCGGCTGGCTGCCCATGCACCACGACTTCGGTCTGGTCTACCAGTTGCTGACTCCCCTGGTGATGGGCGCCTCCACCGCTCTCATGGACGCGTCGGCGTTCCTGCGCCGCCCGTACTCCTGGCTGCGTCTCATCCACCGGTGCGGCATCACCGTGTCGGGCGGCCCCAACTTCGCCTACGACCTGTGCTGCCGTACGGTCACCGACGAGCAGATGGCGGGCGTGGACCTGTCGTCATGGAGCAGCGCCGTCAACGGCTCGGAGCCGATCAGCGCCGCGGTCATGGCCCGCTTCGCCGAACGCTTCGCGCCTTTCGGGCTGCGGCCCGCAGCGATGACGGCGGGCTACGGGCTGGCAGAGGGGACCGTGTGCGTGACCCTCTCCCCGCCCCGGGTCCCCCCCACGGTCACCCGGGTGGACGCCGTCCGCCTCAGCCGGGACGAGTTCGTCCCGGTGGGCCCCGACGCCGGGGTGGAGGCGCGCATGCTCGTCGGGTGCGGCCCCGCGCACACCGACGAGTTCGACCTCCGCATCGTCGACCCGGCGTCCCTGCGGGTCCGAGCCGACGGCGAGGTGGGCGAGATCTGGCTGCGCGGCCCGAGCGTGGTCCAGGGCTACTGGCAGCGTGAGGAGGAGAGCCGGGAGTCCTTCGACGCGACCACCGCTGAGGGAGAGGGGGGTTTCCTCCGCACCGGGGATCTCGGAGTCGTCCACGAGGGCCAGCTCTACATCACGGGGCGCATCAAGGAGGTCCTGGTGGTCAACGGACGCAACCTCTATCCGCACGACATCGAGGAAGTCGCCCGCGAGTCCCATCCCGCCCTGTCCACCGGTGTGGGGGCCGCCTTCACGGCCTTCTCCCTCGACGGGGCCGAACAGGTGGTGCTGGTCCACGAGTACCAGTCCACCGACCGAGGCGAGACGGCCCTGGCCGAGGCGGTGTCCAGGATCAGAGCGCGCGTCGCGGCCGAGTTCGCCGTCGCACTGCCCGGAGTGATCCTGGTCCGCCGAGGCCAGGTCCGCCGCACCTCCAGCGGGAAGATCCAGCGGGCCGGAACCCGGCAGGCGTGGTTGGAGGGGGCACTGCGCGTCCTCCACCAGGACCTCTCGGAGCCGCTGACGCGACTGCTCGCCCGGCACCGCACGGCGTCCGAGCCGGGAGAGATGACGCGCCGGTGAGCGCTTCCGTCCGGGCCGCCGTCTGACTCCCCCTGTCCGGCCCTGACCGACCGACAGGCCAATGCCCTGGTCCGGACGGCCGAGAGAGCGGCCGCCGACCCCCGTTCCGGTCCCAGCACGACGATCGAGGAAGCCCGATGCCCTCCCAGAACCATTTGCCCTCAAGAGAAGAAGTGTCCGCCTGGCTGGCCGAACGAGTCGCGAGGCACGCGCGGCTGCGGCCCCAGGACGTCGAGGCCGACCGTCCGCTCACCGACTACGGGTTGGACTCCGTCAGCGTCTTCGTCCTGTGCGGTGAATTCGAGGACCGCCACAGGGTCCAGGTGGAGCCCACAAGCGTCTGGGAGCATCCGACCGTCCGAACCCTCACCGACCTTCTGATGGAGTCCGTGGCGGCGCGTGACACCCTGCCCTCCGGAACCTCGGGGGGCGACCTGTGAGCCGGTTCGTCGAAATCGCGGCGCACCTTCCCCCCGTCAGCGTTCCGATCACCGAGATCGGCCGGGAGTTGGGAATGGACTCGGCCCAGCTCCGGGTCTTCCACCGGATCTTCGGGTTCTCCCATGTCCGCCTCGCCCCCGGGGCCAGCCAGGCGGACCTCATGGTCGCGGCCGTCTCGGCGCTTCCCTCGTTCCCCGAGGTGCGCCACCGCGTCAAATACGTCATCCAGGCCCGGACCATGCCGACCGCCTTCCCCTATCCGCTCAACCCGCTGCACGAGGCGTGCGGCAGGCTCGGCCTTGACCACGCGGTCGCCTTCACGGTCACGGAGCACGCCTGCGCCGGCGGCCTGCTGGGCGTCCACCTGTGCGGCGAGATGCTCGCCACGGACGGCGATCCCGACGCGCTCGGCCTCGTACTGACCGGAGAGAAGATCTTCACGCGGGTCGCCAAGCGGGTCCCCGGGTCCAGCATCAACGGCGAGGGTACGGCCGCCGCGCTGGTCTCGGCCGCCGAGCAGGGGAGGGACCGGATCCTGGCCTACGCCAGCCGCGCCTATCCGCAGTTCCACGGGGGCGAGGAGGTGGAACGGGCGACCGCGGAGTTCCAGCAGGTCTACCCGGAAGCGCTCGCCGAGATCCTCACCGAGGTGGCGGCCAAGGCCGGCATGGACCTGGCCGACGTGGACTTCATCCTGCCCCACAACGTGGCCAAGGTCTCCTGGCAGCGGCTGTGCAAGCAACTCGGCTACCCGGCGGACAGGGTCTTCCTCGACAACATCCCGATCACCGGGCACTGCTTCAGCGCCGACGGCTTCGCGGCCTACCGCGCCCTCGTGGACAACGGGCGGCTCAAGCCCGGTCAGCACTACATCATGGCCACCGCCGGACTGGGCGCGACCTTCGCGGCCACCCTGGTCCGGCACTGAGAGCAGGAGGGGACCATGACCCAGACACCCGCGGGGAAGCCGTCGGAGAGCCCCCCGTTCGTCGAACGTCTCAGGCAAGCCGTCGCCGGACCCGCCGGTGGGTTCGTGTTCCTCGGCAACTTCGAGGTCGAGGAGCACTGGGCGGTCGGGAAGACCGGCCTGCCCAAGATCGCGGTCGGGAAGGGGCGCGCGGTCGTCAACCGGATGGAGGAGTTCGCGCTGCTGCTCGCCGGGGAAGGCGACTGCGTCCTGCTGAAGGCGGAGCCCGACGCCGCCTACCTGGCCTATCTCGAACATCTCGGCGTACCGCTGCCGGAACGCCTGGTCGTCGCGGACCAGGACCCCGAGCGGGTGGTCACCGAGGACGCGCTCGCCGACCAGGGGGTCCTCGACCGTCTCCGCGAGCTGGCAGCCAGCGGCTACCGGATCCTGCCGCACGGCGTGTCGGTGTTGGAGGAGGAGCTCGCGGCCCGCTCGGGCATGCCGCTGGCCGCGCCTTCCGCCGAGGTCTGCGAACGGGTCAACAGCAAGGTCTACAGCCGGCTGGCCGCTGAGGCGGCGGGTCTGCGGCAGGCCCGGGGCTGGGCCTGCTCCACCGTCGAGGAGTTCCGCGCCGCCGCGGAGCAGGCGGCGCCCCTGCTGCGCGAAGGCCGGAAGGTCGTGGTCAAGGACGCCTACGGGGTGTCGGGCAAGGGGATGGCCGTCGTCGAGAGCGAGAGCAGGCTCGCCCTGATCACCCGCAAGGTCGCGTCGGCCGCGGCCAAGGCCGGAACCGACCGGGTCGCTCTCGTCGTCGAGGAGTGGGTCGCCAAGGAGACCGACCTCAACTACCAGTTCACCGTCTCCCGGGACGGGTCGGTCCACTTCGACTTCGTCAAGGAGGCGATCACCGAGCAGGGCGTCCACAAGGGCCACCGCATGCCGGCCCGGCTCACCCCGGACCAGGTCGCGGTGCTTCGGGACGCGGCCCGGCTCCTCGGCCGCCGCCTGCACGAGGACGGCTACTGGGGAGTGGTGGGTGTCGACGCCATGGTCGACCCCGACGGAGGCGTCTACCCCGTCGTGGAGATCAACGCGCGCAACAACATGTCCACCTACCAGGTCGGTCTCCAGGAGCGCTATCTCGCCGACGGACAGGTCGCACTGGCCCGCCAGTACCCGCTCGGGCTGCGCCGGCCGCTGTCCTTCGAGGCGCTGGACGACGCGCTCGGACCTCTGCTGCTGCGCGCACCCGGCGAGACCGGACTGCTGGTCAACAACTTCGCCACCGTCAACGCGGAGGCGGACGGCGGCAAGCCCCGGTTCGAGGGGCGGCTCTACGGACTGCTGATCGCCGACTCCGCGGAGAAGGCCGACGTTCTGGACGCCGAGATCACCGACCGCCTCGCGACTCTCACCACGGAGGACACCGATGACTGACAACGGCGCGTCACGGATCCAGGGCCGCTCACTGCGGGAACTGGCCGACGAGTACGGGACCCCCCTCTACGTGTACGACAGCGAGGCCTTCGCCCGGCAGTACCACGGGCTCAGGGAGGAGCTGCACCCCCGGGTCGAGATGTTCTTCTCGCTCAAGTCCAACCCGAACCTCTCGGTCTGCTCCCTGCTGGGCTCCTTCGGTGCCCGAGCCGAGGTCTCCTCCCTGGTGGAGCTGCGCACCGCCCTGAAGGCGGGAATCGGCCCCGAGGACATCATCTTCCTGGGGCCGGGCAAGAGCCGCGCCGAACTGGAGGCGTGCCTCGACGAGGGGATCTACGCGATCGTCTGCGAGTCCTTCGGCGAACTGGAAGTCCTCGACGGACTCGCCGCGGCCCGCGGCCTGGCCGCTCCGGTGGCGCTGCGCGTCAATCCGGCCTTCGCCGTCAAGGGGGCGCGGCTCACGATGGGCGGCAAGCCCCGCCAGTTCGGGATCGACGAGCAGATCCTCTACGACACCCCCGACCTCGCCGCCCGGTTCCCGTCCGTACGCCTCATGGGCGTCCACGCCTACATGGGCACCCGCATCCTGTCCGAGGGGGTGATCGAGGAGAACACCGCCAAGATCCTGGAGATGGCCGAGCGCATCGCGGAACGGCTCGACTTCCCCCTGGAACTCGTCGACATAGGCGGAGGGCTGGGCGTCGCCTACTTCAGCGGTGAGACCGACCTCGACGTCACGGTACTGACCGAGCGGATCAACCCCGTTCTCGACAAGTTCGCCGCGACCCATCCCGACACCCGGATGATCATGGAGCTGGGCCGCTACCTCACCGCTCCGGCCGGTGACTACGTGGTCCGGGTGCGCTACGTCAAGGAGTCGATGGGGGAGAACTTCGCCGTCACCGACGGCGGAACCCACCACCACATGGCCGCGGTCGGCATCGGATCGTTCGTCAAGCGCAACTTTCCGGTGCGCCTCGTGGACGCCGCCCCGGACGCCGAGACCGAGCCGTGGAACGTCACCGGGCCGTTGTGCACCCCCAACGACACCCTGGTCACCAAGGCGCCGCTGCCCGAGTTGCGTCCCGGCGACCTGCTGGCCATCGGCCGTTCCGGAGCCTACGGGCCCACCGCCTCACCCGGCCTGTTCCTCAGCCACGGCTACCCGGCGGAGGTTCTCGTCCACGAGGGCCGGGCGCTCCTCGTCCGCGAGCGCGACACCACTGACGACCTCTTCAGCAAGCAGCGTCTGCACGAGTTCCCGAGGCGCTGACACCAACCGAGAGCCCTCTTCCGGTTCCTGAAGGAGAACACCGAGATGACCAGCACCACGTCCGCGATCCAGTCCGGCTCCGGAGCCGTCCGCGACCAGATCACCGAGCGCATCATCGGCGCGCTCGCCCAGGTCCTCAAGAAGGACGCCGCCACCCTGGCCCCGACCACCCGCCTCTTCGACGACCTGGGACTCGACTCCACCACCGTACTGGAGCTGCTGATGCGGCTCGAGGAGGACCTGGAGGTCGAATTCGACACCGAAGGGCTCGAACAGCAGCACTTCGAGACGGTGCAGACCCTCTCCGAGTACGTCGTCGACCAGTTGGCGGACTGAGGGCCGTGTTCCGCCACAGCCCTTCCCCGCTGGCGGCGGAGCAGCGCTCCTCGCCGCCGTATCCGCTGAGGCCGGCCCTGGTCAGGCACCGCGTGTTCGGGGCCGGAAGCCCGTTCAACAAGGCGAACCTGCCCTACCTGTACGACAGGCCAAGTTCAACAAGGTCACCGTGCGGCCCGACTTCGACCCCGACACAGCCCGGTGCAACAGCCACGCCGACATGGCCCGCGGGCTGGTGGAGCTGCTGCCGCCGCTGGAGCAGGTGGACGCCATCCTCGTCGCCTACGGCATCCCCGAGATGGCGGCAACGGCTCCGGCGTTCGTCATGAACACCCTGCTGCCCTCGGCCACGATGGCGTTCACGGTTTCCGACCAGGGGATCGTCGCACCCCACAGCGCGCTGCGGCTCGCCGGGGAGTTCGCGAAGAGCTCCGGTTTCCGCAGGATCCTGCTGGTCGTGCTGGAGGTGGCCACGCTGCCCTGCGACACCGAACCGCCCCCCGAGACGGTTCCCTCCCGTGATTCCGCGGTCGCGGTGCTGCTGGAGGAGGCCGAAGGGGGAACGGGAACCGCGGTGCGGCAGCGGACGGGGGTGAACAGCCGGACACTTCCCGAAGCCCTCCGCGACGAACTGGAGGTGCTGCTCGACGGCCGCGATCCGGCCGCGGTCGTGTGCGGCGCCACCGTGGCCCCCGAGTCGGTGCCCGACCGGTTCCCGGTGCGTGCGGCCGCGCGGGAGTTCCCCGGTACCGGGACGTGGGCGGCCTTGGGAGCCCTCGAACGCGCCACCCGAGAAGACGATCGCCCAGTGGTCCTGGTCGATTACGAACCGTTGCTGGGTTACCTGTGCCTTGCCAGAATGGAGAGACCCGTGTCCAGTGCTTCCGCGGAGGTGATCCCGTGAGCGCATCACCGCTTTTCGGGACGTCTCCGACCCCTTCCTCCACCGGCGTCGAGATCCGCGACCGCGCCCGTGAACAGGGCGTCCTCGCGGCGCTGGAGCTGCTGAACCGCTCCACGGCGACGGAGTGCCCACGCGGGCCCGGCGGCCACGCCGTCGTTCCCGAGCCCCAGGTCCAGGTGACGGCGGCTGTCGAGGTCGCCCTCGACGGCGGTTCCCTGGTCGCCCTCAGGGCGGCCGACGTCCCGGAATCCGCGGACGAGCCGTCTTCGGAGTGGCAACTCGGACTGGTGTGGCTGCGGCTGGGAATCTCCGAACGCCTGCTGGAGAACTGCCTCGACTACCTGGGGGGCCGTACCGCCGGCGGTACTCCCCTTCTGGTGCAGCAGATGGTGCGCGGCCAGCTCGCGGAGGCACGCGGCGACCAGATCGAGGTCGAACTCATGCTCGCTCAGGGAGCGCTCCCAAGCCTGCTGGCCGACCTGCACGAGAGGATCACCCGCACAGACCGCTCGCTGTGCCGACTGCTCGGCGCGTCCAGCGTCGTGGAGACCGGTCCGGGCCAGGAGGCCTACGCCTCCGAACTGCTCGCCGACGTCTACAGCCCACGGACAGCCCCGGAACCGAAGGAGAGTGCGGCGTGAGCGGGAGCAAGACAGGCCTGGAACGCCTGCGCGAAAAGATCAGGGAGTGGAGCGAGGAGATCGGTCCGATCACTCCTCGGATGGAGCGGGACCCCGGGGCGCTTGAGGAGTTCTGCGACGCCGCCGTGTTCCGGTACCAGGCCCAACTGGCGATCCCCCCGGAGTACCGCGTCTCCGACGACACCGGTATGGCCCCCGTCCCCGGCGAGGGGATGACCGTGCAGCGCGTCGTCATGGCCGAGGAGATCTCCGCGGTCGATCCCGCGATTGTCCTCGCGGCGCCGGGGCCGTCCCTCTCCGGTGGAGCGATCGAGGCGATGGCCGACCCCGACCAGAAGAAGTGGTTCTACTCCCGCCTTCAGGAGCGGCCCACGTGGACCTTCTTCGGGCTGACCGAGCCCAAGCACGGCTCGGACGCGATGGGACTGGAGACCACGCTCACGCCCTCGGGCGACGGCCACCTGGAGTTGAGCGGCACCAAGCGCTACGTCGGCAACGCTGCCCGCGCCGACGTGGGCGTGGTGTTCGCCCGCACCCGCCCCGGCCCGCTGGGGGTGATGGCCGTGATGGTCGACACCGCCGATCCGGGCTTCAAGGCCACGCCGCTGCCGACCCTCGGCATGCGCGGCAACCAGATCTGCGCCATCGAGATGGACCGGGTGCGCATTCCCCCCGAGAACGTGCTGGGACGGCACCTGCCGGCCAGTCGGCGGGGCATCTGGGGCGCGCTCCAGAGTCTCAGCGCGTTCCGTCCGGGGATGGCCGGGATGGCGGTGGGCATCGCGCGCGCCGCCCACGACTACCTGCTGCGCCACCGTGGCGAACTGGCCGCCGGCGGCATGGAGCGGGTCCGCGAGATCGGCCGCCGCATCGAAGCGGGCCGTGCGCTGACGCTGCACGCGGCCAGGGCCGCCGACGCCCGTAGCGAGAGCGCCGGATACCTGGCGTCAGCGGCCAAGTACCGCACCTCCCGGCTCGCTGAGGACGTGACCCGCGAGGCCATCGCCCTGCTCGGACCCGGAGCCCGGCTGGACCACCCGGACCTGGACCGCTACGCACGCGATGCCCGGGCGGTCGAGTTCATGGAGGGCACGCGCAACGTCCACCGGCTCAACCTGTTCCAGGGCATCGTCCAACGCAAACTCAGCGGCTAGCAGGAGGGTGACAATTGTCAGTGTCTGAGGCCGGTACCGAGACCGCGCGGGTCACCCGCCGCGCGGTTCTCCGCCTCGGCGTCCCCGTCATCATCGCCAACCTGGTCAACGTCTTCCTGCCGTTCGTGGTGCTGGCGCTCATGGGGCGGATGAGCGACGAGGCGATCTACCTCCGTTCGCTCTTCCTGCCCATGTCCCAGATCTTCGTCGCGCTCCTCATCGCGGTGGAGATGAGCAACCAGGTCGTGGTGGCGATCGCCCGGGGCTCCGGCCGGGACCGGGAAGTGCTCTCCAACACGGTCAACATGATGCGTCTGGCCGGTGTGGGCGGAGCGGTCCTGGTGGCACTGATGATGCTGAGCGCCCCCCTGTTCGCGGAACTCCTCGGCGTGGAGCCTCATGCGTACGAGGAGTTCCTGTCCTTCGCCCGCTGGACGTCACTGGCGCTCTTCCTCCAGGTCGGTCCAGCGGTGTGCGCGTCGACCCTGCGCGGGGTCGGACGGACCCAGGCCGCGATGGTGGTCGTGGCCACCCTCGCGGCCCTTGAGGCCGGCGGGGTCCTCGTCATCGGCCTGGGCGCCGGGATGGGGCCGATGAGCCTGCCCGTCAGCATCGCCGTCGCCAGTGCCACCGCTCTCGTCGTGGGACTGGCGCTGCTGCGCCGCGAGGGGATGACTCCGGCGTCCTGGCGGCTGCCCCTCAGTGCCGAACCGGTGCGCTGGCTCGGGCGGGTGGGAGTGCCGGTCGCCGGCACGCACCTGCTGCTGTCGGGGTTCACCCTCGCCCAGATGACGATCATCGGTTCCTACGGACCCCTGGTCGTGGCCGGTTTCGCCGCGGCGAGCACCTTCCAGGGGGTACTGCTGCAACCCGCGATCGCGCTGGGCACCGCCACGGCGATCCTGCTCAACCAGCAGTTGGGTGCGGGGAGGAAGGACCAGTACGCCCGCACCCTCCGCCTGGGGGTGGAGACCTCCGCCGTGATCTACGCGCTTCTCGCCGTCGCGGTGTGGTCGGGCGGCGGCCTCATCGGAGCCTTCGCCAGTTCCACCCCCGAGATCGCGGCGGAGACCGCCCGGTTCTTCGCCATCGTCGGCCTCAGCTACCTGTTCATGGGCGTCCTGCTGACCCTGTTCACCATCATGGAGCAGATCGGCATGGGCTTCCTCGCCCTCGCACTGAACATCGTGTTCTTCGCCGCGATCATCGTCGTCGGCTGGTACGCCAGTGGCGAACTGGCCGACCCCGCCGGGCTCTACTGGACCTTCTCCGTGGGCAACGTGACCGGTTCCCTGTGCCTGACCGTCGTCGTTCCCCTCATGATGCGCCGTCTGAAGAGCCGTACCGCGACCGCCAGTTCTCAGACCCCCGTCCCCGAGGCGCCCCCCGCAGCAGCCGACTGATGCGGAAACGGAGCTCGATCACCAGTGACCACCGACACGCGTACCATCCACACCCTTTCCGTCACCGCTCCGGGCCGTCCCGGGCACGCTCCCCTCACCTGGGGCCAGCGCCAGGTCTACCGGGACATGTTCCGCGCCGCTGACGGCAGACCCTACAACGACGTGGGCGGTGCCCTCCTGCCCCCCGGGCTGGACCTTGACACGGTCTTCGACGTGCTGGTCGAGCTGGTGCGGCGGCACGAGTCACTACGCACCACCTTCGGGCCGGGCCCCTCCGGCGGCGGACCGGTGCAGCGGGTGGCTGCCTCGGGGACGTTGCACGTGGAGGTGGTCGACCTGCCCGACCTCCCCCGGGACGCGCTGTTCTCCCTGGTGATGCGGGAGGACCAGCGGCTCATGGGGACCCGCTTCAACCTCGACTCCGAGCTGCTGCTGCGCCCGGTCGTCTTCCGGCACCGCGGCACGCCCAGCGGGGTCTCCCTGGCTGTTCCCAAAATCGTGGCGGACCTGTCGGGCCTGCGCCTGCTCGTCGCCGACCTGGTCGCCCTGGCCGAAGCGGCCCGGGACGGGCGGGCGGCCCCCGCACCCCCGGTGGGACGCCAACCGTTCGACCAGGCCCTCTTCGAGCAGTCTTCCGAGGGGCGGCGCGTGGGGCGTTCGTCGCTGCGCCGTATCAGGAAGGAACTCGAGGCCTTTCCCGCGGACCTGTTCACCGCATCGGCCGAACCGATGCCCCAGCGCTACTGGCGTGGCGGCATCACCTCCCGGGCGCTGCCGCTGGCGGTCGGCGCCTTGGCGGCACGCCACCGCACCAGTACCACTGTCGTCCTGCTCGCGGCCGCGGTAGCGGTCCTGGGCCACACGGCGGGCCGCCCGGACGTCGGTCTGCAGCTCATCTCCCGCAACCGCCACGACCTCCTGCAACGCGATGTCGTCAGCACCGTGGTGCAGAACGTCCCGGCCACGTTCCGCGTGGGCGGGAGCGGTTTCTCCGAACTGGTGCGGACCACCTGGTCCGCCGCCATGCGGGCCTACCGGGGAGCGCGGTTCGATCTCGCCGACATGGCCGAGGCGGTGCGTGAGGTGGAACGCTCCCGGGGAGAAGCCATCGACCTGGACTGCTACTTCAACGACACCCGGGCCGACCAGGCGCCGCGGCCCGAGGCGGTGCGGGCGTCCGCGGAACGGATTCGGGAGGCGCAGGCCGACACCGAGTTCCAGTGGGAGGAACACGTCGAACACGACGCCCTGAGTGTCTTCGTCGAGGTCTTTGACCAGCCCACGCACCCCGAGCTGATGCGTCTGTGCCTGTACGTGGACACCGCCCGGGTCGCTCCGGGGCTGGCGCGTCGGATGCTGCTGGCCGTGGAGCGGTTGCTCGTCGAGGCGGTGGAGCGTGACCTGTCCCCCGCCGAGGTGGCCGCGCTGGCGGCCGTGGAGCCGCGGGAGGACGACCGCCACGAGGCGGAGTACAGCGGGACCGTGCCGCGGCGCGGCTCCTGGCGCACAGGCGGGACGGAGTGAGTGTCCGGTAGTCCGGTGCACGTGTGGTACGTCCACACGATGGTGGAGCCCGAGGTGGTCGAGGTGCTTTCGGGATGCCTCGACGCGGCCGAGCGGGAGCGTGCCGCGGGGTTCCGTGACGACCGCAGGCGGACGGGCCACATCGTGGCCCACGCCGCCGCGCGCCTGATCCTGTGCCGTTATCTGGGGGGCGGGCCCCGGCGGCTGAGACTGCGGAGGGAGAACGGGGGAAAGCCCTACCTCGACGGAACCTCCGGACTCCGGTTCAACATGACCCATTCCGGCGAGTGGGTGCTGCTCGCCGTGAGCGGGAGACGCGAGGTGGGGGTCGACGTGGAGAAGGTGGAGGAACGGCTCGCCCCTCTGGTGCTGCGCTACTTCACCGCCGCGGAGCGCCGGCTGCTCACCGGAACCGGTCCGCCGCGCGCGGCCGCGGCGGCCCGCCTGTGGACGCGCAAGGAGGCGTGCGTCAAGGCCGCCGGGGTCGGGATGTTCGCCGGTCTGGGATTCGAGGTCGCCGACGGTCCGGTCGCCCGAGATCCCGGCGGCGGCGGTGTGTGGCGGATACACGACCTGGCGGCACCGCCGGGGTACGCCGCCGCGCTGGCGGTGAGCGGCGCCGGCGGGGTCCGAGTGCGCTCACGGCGGTGGCGGCTTCCTCACAACGCCCGCGTCCTCACGGACCGGAGGATCCCCTGACACCCTGGTCGGTGCGGGTGCGGGGCCGTGCGGCCGCCGTGCTCCCGCCGACGGGGTGCGACCTCTCCGCGGCGGCACCGTACCGGTCGGCTCGGCGACCGGCCCCGAAGAAGACCGGTTCCGGAGTGCCGCATGTGCGGGCCGGTGACCGAAGGGAAGCACTCGGGACCGGAGGGGGAGCGAGGCCGGCGGGACGGCGGCGGCCCCGGGCGGCGCGGCCGCGCCGCCCGGGGCCGGACCGGCTTTCGCATCCCACCCGGCGGGGACCGCGTGCGGTTCCCGTAGCGGACACCCGGCGTTTCGCGTCCGCCCACGAATCCTTCCGGAGCCTCCCCCGGACCGGCCCCGGAGCTACGCGCGCAGGGGAAGACCGGTCCCGGTGGGAAGGACGTCGATCAGCCCTTCTTTGATCGCGTTGGCCACCGCTGAGGCGCGATTTGTGGAGCCGAGTTTCGACATCACACTGCTCACCAGGCGCTTGGCGCCATTCTCGGAGATCTTCAGCCTGGCCGCGATCTGTCGGTTGGTCAGTCCTTCCGCGAGGAGGCCCAGGGTCTGCATTTCGCGCTCGGTCAGCCGGGATGAGGTTTTCCGCCCCGCCGACCAGGCTTTGTTGGCCTGGGTGATCAGAATATGGGCGAGGCGGGACGGCATGGAGGCCTCTTTGGAGAGAGCCTGCCGCAGAGCTGTTTCGAGACGCTGCACGGTCAGCTCCTCCTGGAGCAGGAAACCGTCGGCCACCGGGAATTCTCGCTGTTCGGCGGCTTCCGTCCCGTTGAGCAGGTGGAGCAGGTAGGGGCGGTTGTCAGGGTCCTGGAGGATGAAGGGGCCGGGGGGTCGTGCCCTGTCGCACGCGATGACCAGGTCGTATGAGCGGTCAGCGATGATCTCGAAGAACTTCCTCCGGCCGTGGTGTTCTTCCACGCGGTTGACGACCGGAAGCTGCTCGAGCATTTTGTGAATCCCGTAGCGTAGTGCTTCACTTTTGATGAACAGTGAAACCTTCATCGGGGGTGGTGTTCTCCAGGGGGAAGAGAGTGGGCACCTCGCTGTGGGACTCCCTTTGGGAGCGCTCCCGAGAAAACGGGGCGGCGGGTGAACGGGCGTGCTGCTGAGGTCGACTCACAAGTTTTTGTCATAATTTGATGGATTTGTCTAGCTCTTGAAGATGATCAGTTGTCAGCAGTGTTCCACGGCTGTTTCCGGAGTAGAGGTCGGATGAAACCAATGATGGTCCCGGGTGAATTCGCGGACGCGACAGCGGAGCCCCGACAGGAGAGCGGCTTCCGCGCCGCTGACTCCCGATGACCCCGCCGTGCCCGCGACCCGCTGTGCGCCCGGAGCACAGCGCTGCCCCGGTCCAGACCCCCTGACGGGTCCACGGCGCGACCGCGTGCGGACACCCGCGGCGCGGGCGCGCACCGCCGGGTGTCGCGCAGCCGAGAGCCTCCGCCCGATCCCGCCGCACCGTGTCCCCGCGAGCGCGACGAGCTTCGGCGGCGGACCCCCGCGGCAGCGGTCCGACAAATTGGCCTGGTCTCCCGGATGTCACCGACGTCTGATGAACTAGATCGAGTGAACACCCCCCCGTACCGCCTCGTACGCCGGGCCCAGCGCGCCGCACCCGCCCCGGACCTCGACGACGGCCAGCGCCGGGTGGTCGCCCACCGGGGCGGTCCGCTGCTCGTGCTCGCCGGTCCGGGGACCGGGAAGACCACCACGATCGTCGAGGCGGTCGTCGACCGCATCGACAACCGGGGCGTGGACCCCTCGCACGTGCTCGTCCTCACCTTCAGCCGCAAGGCGGCCCAGGAGCTGCGGGAGCGCATCACCGCCCGGCTGCGGCGCACCATCCGCGAACCGCTCGCCCTGACCTTCCACAGCTACGCCTACGCCCTGATCCGCCGCGAGTTCCAGCTCGCGGGCGACCGTCCGCCCCGCCTGCTGTCCGGTCCCGAGCAGTTGATGGAGGTCCGGGAGCTCCTGCGGGGCGAGATCGAGGACGGCGCCGCCGGGTGGCCCGAACAGCTCCGCCCCATGCTGCACACCCGCGGGTTCGCCGAGGAGCTGCGCGACTTCGTGATGCGCGCCCAGGAGCGCGGGCTGGGCGCCGACCACCTCCGCGAACTCGGCCGCCGCCACCAGCGGCCGGACTGGGTGGCGGCCGGGGGCTTCCTGGAGCGCTACACCGGCCGGTTCGACGTCGCTCCGGTACCCACCTTCAACTACGCCGAACTGGTGCGCATCGCCGCCAACCTGCTCACCGACCCCGAGGTGCAGGCGCGGGAGCGCGCCGCGCGCCAGATCGTGTTCGTCGACGAGTACCAGGACACCGACCCCGCCCAGGAGGAGCTGCTGCGCGCCCTGGCCGGGGACGGGCGGGACCTGGTCGCGGTGGGCGACCCCGACCAGTCCATCTACGGCTTCCGCGGCGCCGACGTACGCAACATCCTGGACTTCCCCGACCGGTTCCGCACCACCGCCGGCGACCCCGCTCCCGTGGTGGCGCTGCGCACCTGCCGCCGCAGCGGGAGCGAACTGCTGCGGGTCTCGCGCAACCTCGCCCAGCGGCTGCCCGCCGCGCCCAGCCCTGGAGGCGAGGGGGTCAACGCCCACCGCCGCCTCGCCGCCGCCGACGGCACCGAACCGGGCCGGGCCAGGGTGCTGCTCGCCGAGAGCCCCGCCCAGGAGGCCGCCGCCATCGCCGACCTGCTGCGCCGCGCCCACCTCATCGACGGCGTGCCGTGGTCGCGCATGGCGGTGCTGGTGCGCTCGGCCACCCGGCAGATCCCGGTGCTGCGCCGCGCCCTGGTCGCCGCGGACGTCCCGGTCGTCGTCAGCGGCGACGAACTGCCGCTGGCCGCCGAACCGCTGGTGCGGTCCATGCTGCTGCTCCTGCGCTGCGCGCTGCACCCCGACAGCCTCGACGAGCAGGCCGCCCGCGACCTGCTGACCAGTGCGTTCGGGGAGGCCGACGGCGTCCGGCTGCGCAGGCTCGGCCGGGCGCTGCGGCGACTGGAACTGGACGCCGGGGGCAACCGCCCCGCCGCGGCCCTGCTCGTCGAGATCCTGCGCGACCCCCGCGACCTGGTGCTGGTCGACCCGGAGGTGCGGGCGCCCGCCGACCGCGTCGCGGCCCTGCTGCGCCTGGTCCGCGAGAGCGCGGCCGAGGGCGCCTCCGCCGAGGAGGTCCTGTGGCGGGTGTGGCACCAGTCCGGGCTGGCCGACCGGCTGCTGCGGGCCAGCCAGGCGGGCGGACGGCGCGGCGCGGCCGCCGACCGCGAACTGGACTCGGTGGTGGCGCTGTTCGAGAACGCCGCGCGCTACTGCGACCGGCTGCCGCCCGGCACCCCGGAGGGCTTCCTGGAGGACCTGGAGGCCCAGGAGATCCCCGGCGACACGCTCGCCGAGCACGCCCCCTACGGCGAGGCGGTGCGCATCCTCACCGCGCACCGCTCCAAGGGGCTGGAGTGGGACCTGGTCGTGGTGGCCGGGGTGCAGGAGGGCGACTGGCCGGACCTGCGGCTGCGCGGCTCCCTGCTGGGCGTCGAGCAACTGCTCGACACGGTCTCCGGGTTCGCCGAGACCTCCCCGGCCGCGGTGGTGTCCAAGCTGCTGGACGAGGAGCGCCGACTGTTCTACGTCGCGCTCACCCGGGCCCGCAGGGAACTGGTGGTGACGGCGGTCGGCGGCGAGGACATCGAGGAGCGGCCCTCCCGCTTCCTCGCCGAGCTGGGGCTCGGCGAACCCGAGCGGCTCACGGCGGGGCGGCGCTGGCTGTCGCTGCCCGCGCTGGTCGCCGACCTGCGCTCGGCCCTGCTCGACCCGCACAGCGAGGCGCCGGTGCGCCGCGCGGCAGCCGCCCACCTGGCCCGGCTGGCCGACGAGGGGGTCCGGGGCGCCGACCCCGCGGAGTGGTACGCCCTCACCGAACTGTCCGACGACTCCCCGCTGGTGCTCGACGGCGAGCAGATCCGCGTCTCCCCGTCCCAGGTGGAGACGTTCGGCTCCTGCGAGCTGCGCTGGATGCTGGAGACGGCGGCGGGCGCGCAGCGGCCGCACACCTCCTCCGGGCTGGGCAGCATCGTGCACGCCCTGACCGTGCTGGCCGCCGAGGGGGCCGACCTCCCGGAGATCCAGCGGCGCATGGACCAGGTCTGGTCCGACCTGGACTTCGGCGGCCCCTGGTACGCGGAGAAGCAGCGCCAGAAGGCCGAGGAGATGCTCCAGCGGTTCCTGGACTGGCAGAAGGAGAACCCCCGGGAGCTGGTCGCCACCGAGGAGGGGTTCCGGGTCGAGATCGACGGCATCGAGATCGTGGGCCGGGTGGACCGCCTGGAGCGCGACGGCGAGGGGCGCGGGGTCGTGGTCGACATCAAGACCGGCACGCCGGTGCCGGACCGGGAGATCGGCCGCCACCCCCAGCTCGGCGTCTACCAGTTGGCGGTGCTGATGTCGGCGTTCGAGCACTACGGCCTGGCCGAGCCGGGCGGCGCGGCCCTGTTGCAGATCGGCGACAAGCGCCGGACGGCCAAGGAGCAGGCGCAGCCCGCGCTCACCGACGACCCGGACCCGGGCTGGTCGGAGCGGCTGGTCCGCGAGGTCGCCGCCGGTATGGCGGGGGCGCGGTTCCGGGCGAGGGCCGGGGCGTCGTGCCGCCACTGCTCGGTCCGCTCCAGTTGCCCGGTCCAGAGCGAGGGGGACCGCGTGGAGTGACGCGCCCGGACCGCCCCGGACACGGGACCGGCGACCGGCGCCGGCCAGGGGAAGGTCTGCGAGAATGCCCGGGTCAGCACAGCGACAGGGCAGGACCCCCATGACCGACGTCTACGGACCCGCGCAGCTCGCGCGGCTGCTCGGGTTGCCCGAACCCACCCCGGAGCAGGCCGCCGTCATCGCCGCGCCACTGCGCCCCGGACTGGTGGTGGCCGGGGCCGGCTCCGGCAAGAGCGAGACCATGGCCGCCCGGGTGGTGTGGCTGGTCGCCAACGGGTACGTGCGCCCCGAGAACGTGCTCGGCCTCACCTTCACCCGCAAGGCCGCCGCCGAGCTCGCCGAGCGTGTCCGCAAGCGGCTCGACCAGTTGCGCGGCGCAGGCGCGGTGCCCGACGAGGTGCTCGACGGCGAGCCCACCGTCGCCACCTACCACTCCTACGCCATCCGCCTGGTCGGCGACCACGCGCTGCGCGAGGCGGTCGAGCCGAACACCCGCCTCGTCTCCCCGGCCGTGGCCTGGCAGTTCGCCCACCGCGTGGTCAGCACCTACGCCGGGCCGATGGACGCGGTCACCTCCGCGCCCTCCACCGTGGTGCGCGACGTCCTCGCCCTCGCCGGAGAGCTCGCCGAACACCTGCGCACCCCCGACGACGTGCGCGAGTTCGGCGCCTGGCTGCGCTCGCGCGCCGCGGGCCTGAAGAAGATCCCCGCGCCCGTCCGCGACCTGCTCGCCGTCCAGCGCCACCGCGAGCAGCTCCTGCCGCTGCTGGAGGCGTTCGCGCAGCTCAAGGCGGACCGCGAGGCGATGGACTACAACGACCAGATCGCGCTGGCCGCCCGCATCGCCCAACGCCACCCCGACGTCGGCCTGATCGAGCGCGGCCGCTACCGGGTGGTGCTGCTCGACGAGTACCAGGACACCAGCCACGCGCAACTGGTGCTGTTGCAGTCGCTGTTCGGCGACGGCCACCCGGTCACCGCGGTGGGCGACCCCTGCCAGTCCATCTACGGCTGGCGCGGCGCCAGCGCGGGCAACCTGGTGAGCTTCCCCACGCACTTCCCGGAGCGGCCCGGAAAGCCCGCCGAGGTCCGCCAGCTCTCCACCAGCTTCCGCAACGGGGAGCGGGTGCTGGAGGTCGCCAAGCGCGTCGCCGAACCGCTGCGCGCCGAGGCCGCCGACGTCCCCGTGCTGTACCCGGGCCCGGCGCGGGTCGGCCGCGGACAGGTCGTCTGCGCGCTGCTGCGCACCGAGACCGAGGAGGCCGCCTGGATCGCCGAGCAGATCGACCTGGCGCTGCGGGAGTCGGCGGAGCGGCACACCGCCCCCGACGGCCTGCCCTGGCCGGAGCAGGAGAGCCGCGGCCCGCTCGGCTACGGCGACATCGCCGTGCTGTGCCGCAAGCGCGCCCAGTTCCCGGTGATCCGCCACGCCCTGGAGGAGCGCGGCATCCCCGTCGAGGTGGTCGGCCTGGGCGGGCTCATCGAAGTGCCCGAGGTGCGCGACATCGTCGCCACCCTGCGGGTGCTGCACGACCCCGCCGCCGGGCACGAGCTGGCCCGGCTGCTCACCGGACCCCGCTGGCGGCTGGGCCCGCGCGACCTGGTGGCGCTCAACCGGCGGGCCGTGGAACTCGCCAAGGAGGCCCGCCGCGACCTGCGCGGCCAGGCCGCCGAGGAGACCGCGGAGGAGGCCGACCCGCTGCGCCAGACCGTGCTGGACCTGACCGCCGAGACCGGCAGCCTCGTCGACGCGCTCGACGACCTCGGGCCCGCCGAACGCTACTCGCCGACCGGCTACCGGCGGCTGTGCGCCCTCGCGGAGGAGCTGCGGGCGCTGCGCGCCCAGGTCGCCCAGCCGCTGCCCGACCTGATCACCGAGGTGGAGCGGGTGCTCGGGCTCGACATCGAGGTGGGGGCCCGCCCCGGCCGGGACCAGGCCGCGGCCCGCGCCGACCTGGACGCGTTCGTGGACGCTGCGGTGCGCTTCTCCGGCTCCACCGACACGCCCACCCTGCACGCCTTCCTCGCCTACCTGGACTCCGCCGAGGACACCGAGCACGGCCTGGCCCCCGGCGAGCGGGTCGGCTCCAGCGACACCGTCAAGCTCATGACGGTGCACGCCGCCAAGGGGTTGCAGTGGCCGATGGTGGTCGTGCCGGGGCTCAGCCAGGGGCAGTTCCCGGGGGTCCCCAAGAGCGTGAAGAGCTGGACCGGGAAGGCCGCGGAGCTGCCGTTCCCGCTGCGCGGCGACCGGGCGGGCCTGCCCGACCTGCCGGACGTGACGGCCGAGGACCTCAAGCGCTTCACCGCGGCCGAGCGGGAGCGCGAGCTGATGGAGCAGCGCCGCCTCGCCTACGTGGCGGTGACCCGCGCCGCGTTCGCGCTGGTGTGCACCGGGCACTGGTGGGGCCGGGAGGCCAGGCAGCGGCGCGGCCCCTCGGTGTTCCTGGAAGAGGTCCGCGAGGTGTGCGAGGCCGGGGCGGGGCGGGTCGCGCGGTGGGCCGATCCGCCCGACGACGGCGAGGCCAACCCCGAACTGGTCGAGGACGAGCCCGTGGTCTGGCCCTCGGACGGGGGCGACCGCCGGGCCGCCGCGGAGCGGGCCGCCGAACTGGTCGCGCGGTACCGCGGCGGCGCCTGGGAGCGGGAGGTGAACCTGCTGGACCGCGCCGTGCTGCGGCCCGCGGCCCGCCGCCGGACCCGCGACTGGGCGCGCGACGTGGAGCTGCTGCTGCGCCACCGCGCCGCCGAGCGGTCCGGGGGGCAGGCCGCCGAGGTGGAGCTGCCCGCCCACCTGACCGTGTCCGCGCTGGTGTCGCTGGCCCGCGACCCCGCGGCGCTGGCCCGCCAGATCCGCCGTCCGCTGCCGCGTCCGCCCGCCCCGCACAGCCGTCGGGGGACGGCCTTCCACGCCTGGCTGGAGCGGCGCTTCGGCCAGCAGAGCCTGGTCGACCCCGACGAACTGCCGGGGGCCGCCGACGACACCGCCGTCGGCGACGCCGACCTGGAGGAGCTGCAACGCCGGTTCGAGCAGAGCGCGTGGGCCGACCGCATCCCGCTGGACGTGGAGGTCTCCTTCGAGACCATCATCGGGGACCGGCTGGTGCGGGGCCGGATGGACGCGGTCTTCCACGACCCCGATGACGACGTCTACGACGTGGTGGACTGGAAGACCGGGCAGCCGCCGGCCACGCCCCGGGAGTACCGCGCGGTGGCCGTGCAGTTGGCCGCCTACCGGGTGGCCTGGTCCCGGATCGTCGGGGTGCCCCTGGATCGGGTCCGCGCCGCCTTCCACTACGTCCGCCACGACCGGACGGTCCGCCCCGCCGACCTGCTGGACGCCGACGGCCTGGCCGCGCTCGTCGACGCGGTGCCCGAACCCGGCGCGCAGCCCTCCGGGGAGGACGCCCCGCAGGACTGACACCGGGGCGGGCGCCCTCCCGCCCTTGGCCCGCCGGCGTCCGCCGCGGAAATCGAAAAATGCGCCGCCGGACGGCGGGACGGTTCTTCGGGCAAGCCTCGCCTTGGTGAGGCTAGGCTTGCCTGAAACGGGCGCGGCGGGAACGCGCGACGGCCGGACGAAATGTGTACCGGCGACTTCTCCGGGTAATGCCGAAAACACAGGAGAAAAACCGGGGCGGTGGCGCAGGGGGGCTCACTTCCCGAGGGCGTCGCGTCCAAGGGGGCGCCCGGCGCCGACCGGCGTTCCCTCTGCCTGCTGTTCCTTGGGGGCCGGGGCAGCGGGGCGGGAGGAGGCGGCGGGGCGCCCGCCGCGCGCAAAAGAGCTTCGCCCAGCCTTCCCTAACTTTGGTTCGCCTATCCTGAAAACAGTGAACAAAGGCTTCCCTTAAAAAGGGGAGTTGTATTCCGGGGTTTTGTCTTTTTCTTTTCCGTGTTATTTTTGATTGTGTCCCGGTTGATTTCTCGGTTCCGGCTCCGCGGGTCGACCGGGGGTGTTTCGGTGGCGCTTCCTCCGCGCTCGGGGGAGAAAGGAAGCACGACGCAGGCATGAAGGGGACCGCGCAGCTCCAGGAACGTCCGGACACCGCCGTGCGGACCGGCGACGAACGTGCGGCCCGCACCGGCGGGCTCGCGCAGCGGCTCAACGCGCTGCGCGCCGGAGTCCTCGGCGCCAACGACGGCATCGTGTCCACCGCGGCCGTCGTCGTCGGCGTCGCCGGAGCCACCACCGCCCCGGGGCCGATCCTCATGGCCGGACTCGCCGCGGCGATCGGCGGCGCCGTGTCCATGGCGCTCGGCGAGTACGTCTCCGTCAGCAGCCAGCGGGACAGCGAACGCCACCTCATCGAGCAGGAGCGCCGTGCGCTCGCCGCCGACCCCGAGGGCGAGCTGCGGGCCCTGGCCCGCAGCTACGAGGAGCGCGGCATCTCGGCGGCCACCGCCCGGCGCGCCGCCGAGGAGCTCTTCGCCCGCGACGCCCTGGAAGCCCAGATGCGCGAACGCCACAACATCGACCCCGACGAGGTCACCAGTCCCTGGCACGCCGCGGTCGCGTCGTTCCTGGCGTTCGCGGTCGGCGCGCTGCTGCCGCTGCTCGCGATCCTGCTGCCGGCACCCGACCTGCGCGTCCCGGTGGCGTTCGGCGCGACCCTGCTGGGCCTGGCCGCCACCGGCGCCGTGGCCGCGGGCATCGGCGGCGGCTCGCAGGTGCGCGCCGCGGTGCGGGTGACCGTGGGCGGCGCGCTGGCCCTGGCCGCCACCTACCTCATCGGATCCCTGGTCGGCGCCTCCGGCATCGTCTGACCCGTCCCGCGACCGCCCCGCACCCCGCATGCCGGGGCGCGGGGCGCAGGCACGTCCCGGCCGGTCGTAGGCTCGTACCCGCGAGGACACCGCCCCCGGAGGGAGACACAGACGGATGGACGTGCGTGCCCACATCCAGGCGCACCGGGACGAGTTCGTCGCCACGCTCAGCCAGTGGCTCGCGATCCCGTCGATCTCCGCCGACCCCGCCCGCCACGGCGACGTGCGCCGCTCCGCCGAGTGGCTGGCCGAGCACCTCAGGAAGACCGGCTTCCCCACGGTCGAGATCTGGGAGACCCCCGGGCTGCCCGCGGTCTTCGCCGAGTGGCCCGCCGCCGACCCCGACGCGCCCGCCGTCGTCGTCTACGGACACCACGACGTGCAGCCGGTCGACCCCCTCGACGCGTGGGACACCGACCCGTTCACGCCCACGGTCCGCGGCGACCAGTTGATCGGCCGCGGCGCCTCCGACGACAAGGGGCAGATCCTCTTCCACACCCTGGGCCTGCGCGCCAACCTGGCCGTCTCCGGCGCCGACGCCCCGCCGGTCACGATCAAGCTCCTGGTGGAGGGCGAGGAGGAGTCCGGCTCGCCGCACTTCGCGGACCTGCTCACCCGCCACCGCGACCGGCTGGCCTGCGACGTCGTGGTGATCTCCGACACCACCATGTGGGGCGCGGACACCCCGTCGATGTGCGTGGGCATGCGCGGGCTCACCGACTGCCAGATCGACGTCTACGGACCCCGCACCGACCTGCACAGCGGCTCCTTCGGCGGGGCCGCCCCCAACCCGGCGCGCGCCCTGGCCGCGCTGCTGGCGGGACTGCACGACGCCGACGGCCGGGTCGCGATCCCCGGCTTCTACGACGAGGTCGTCGAGGCCTCCCCGGCCGAACGCGCCAGCATCGCCGCGCTCCCCTTCGACGAGGCCGCCTGGCTGGCGAACGCCGCCAGCGACGCGGCGGTCGGCGAGGCCGGGTACAGCATCCTGGAGCGGGTCTGGCTGCGGCCCACCGCCGAGATCAACGGCATGTGGAGCGGCTACACCGGGGAGGGCGGCAAGACGATCGTGCCGCGCTCGGCCCACGCCAAGCTCAGCTTTCGCCTCGTCCCCGACCAGGAGCCGGCGCTCATCCAGGAGCGGGTCCGCCGCTACGTGCACGACCACCTGCCCCCGGGCGTGCGCGCCGAGGTCCGCTTCCACGGCCCCGGGGTGCGCCCGTGCGCCTCCGACCTGGACTCGGCCGCGGTGCGCGCCGCCCGCGAGGCCATGGGCCGGGCGTTCGGCACCGAGGTCCACTACACCCGGGAGGGCGGCAGCGGCCCCGAGGCCGACCTCGCCGACATCCTGGGCGCCCCCCTGGTGTTCGTCGCGGTGGGCCTCAACTCCGACCGCATCCACGCACCCAACGAGAAGGTGGAGATCCCGCTGCTGCTCAAGGGCGCCGAGACCGTCGCCTACCTGTGGGACTCCTACGCCACCGCACTGCGCGGCTGATCCGGAAGAGACATGGACGAACACCTCATCCCCGCGCTGGCGCGGGCGACGCTGGACAGCGCGGGCAGCCGCCGCAGGGACGAGCGGTGGCTGGCCGACGCCTGGGCCGACGACCGCACCCGGGTCCTCGTGTTGCAGCAGCACGCCCGCTTCCCCGTCACCACCGCCGCACCCCGGCCCGAACTGGTGCTGTGCAGCCCCGGGCAGGCCCCCGAGGGGGAGCGCTACCTGCTGGGCGAGGACACCGACGGCACCGCCTACTTCGCGGTGCGCGCCAAGCCGGGAGCAGAGCCGCAGCCCGCGCCCGGAACCCGGCTGGTCTCGCTGCGCCACGTCGGCGCGCTGCTGGGCGGACGCGACGCGGGACTGGCCACGCACGCCGTGGCGCTGGCCCACTGGCACGCGGAACACCGGTTCTGCGGCAGGTGCGGATCGCCCACCCGGATCGAGGCCGCCGGGCACGTGCGGGTCTGCGACAACGACGGCGCAGAGCACTTCCCCCGCATCGACCCGGCCGTGATCATGCTGGTCCACCGGGAACGCGACGGCGTCGAGGAGTGCCTGCTCGCCCGCAACCCGGCCTGGCCCGTCGGCCGCTACTCGGTGCTCGCGGGCTTCGTGGAGCCCGGCGAGTCCTTGGAGCGGGCCGTGGCCCGGGAGGTCGCCGAGGAGGTCGGGGTCGCGGTCACCGACCCGGTCTACGTGGGATCGCAGCCGTGGCCGTTCCCGCGCAGCCTGATGGTCGGCTACTTCGCGCGGGCCGTGGGCAGCGCGCCCCGCACCGACCACGAGGAGATCTCCGACATCCGCTGGTTCACCAGGGACGGGCTGCGCGCCGCGATCGACCGCGGCGAGGTCCTGCTGCCCGGCCCGGTCTCGATCGCCCACAAGCTCATCGAGCGCTGGTACGGCGGGCAGCTTCCCGAGGGCGAGTGGGCGGACCGCCCGGGCGGCTCCTGACCGGGCTGCGGCGCTCCGCGGCCGGGGCCCGCCCTAGCCCGCGCGCCGGGTCCGCCGGACCTGGACCGCGGACCCCTCCCGGGCCAGCTCCTCGGGGAGGGCGACGAGCGGGTTGCGGGCGCTCTCGACCACGCTCTGGGCCAGCACGGCGACCTTCTCCCCGCGGCAGCGGGCGGCGCGGCGCAGCCGCTCGAAGGCGGTGCGCGGGGCGATCCGGTGCCGTTCCGCGAGCACCCCGATGGCCTGCTCGACCACCACCCGGGTGCGCAGCGCGTGCTCCAACTGCACCACCGTCACCCGCAGCCGCTCCGTCTCGGACAGGCCGTCGGCCGCCCGGGGCGGGGCGGCGGGAGCGGGGACCGCGCCACCGGCCAGCAGGTCGGCGAGGACCATGGCGTTGAGCAGGTCGGGAAGCTCCTCCTCGGCACCGTCGACCCGCCAGCCCGTCGGCTCCCGGCGGATCACGACGTTGCGGTGGCCGGTCTCGCGGTCACGCCCGCGGCGAGCTGTTGTGTCTGCTACCACGCCTTGCCTCCCCGTACCTCTGCTGCGGGGTGCCGCCGTCCGCTGCCGGACGGCGGCACCTCACTCACGACTGGGCTGCGAGTTTCTGCTTGACCTCGGCCAGCGACGGGTTGGTCAGTGCCGTGCCGTCGGCGAAGAGCAGCGTGGGGACGGTCTGGTTGCCGCCGTTGACCTGCATCACGAACTCCGCCGCCTCGGGGGTGCGCTCGATGTCGACCTCCACCACGGGGATGCCCTCTCGCGCGAGCTGGCTCTTCAGTCTCTTGCAGAAGCCGCACCAGGGGGTCGTGTACATGGTGATCTGTGCGGTAGTGGGGGTCGCCATGACGTTCCGGCTCTCCTTTGCTGTTGCCTGACTCCGTCGTAGGACGTCGATTAACCCCAACGCGAATCACCACGTTCCGCTTCCCCGAGCGGTTCGCACGCCCTGTCTGATGCGGCCCGGGGCGGTGAGGTTCCGGCGAATTCCGGTCGGACCGCTGTGTCCACAGGCCGCCAGAGTGACACCGGTCCACGGTGGATCACGGGGATACTGGAGAGACCGGGAGCAGCCGGGCGCAGCGGCGCACGGGGGAGCACAGGACGGCGGACCGGCGGGCGGCGCGTTCCAGTCCGACCGGACGGATGGGAGAGGTTCATGGGGCCAGACGGGACGGGGGCACCGCGTCCGGGAGCCACGGCGGTCGGGCGGGCGAGCGGGCTGTCCCCCGAGGAGCTGCTGCACGGCCTGGACCCCGAGCAACTGGAGGCGGCCCGCTCGGTGCGCGGCCCGGTGTGCATCCTGGCCGGGGCCGGGACCGGCAAGACCCGCGCCATCACCCACCGCATCGCCTACGCCGTGGCCACCGGGGTCGTCCCCGAGCAGCAGGTCCTGGCGGTGACCTTCACCACGCGGGCCGCCGGGGAGATGCGGGGGCGGCTGCGGGCGCTGGGCGCGCCCCGCGTGCAGGCCCGCACCTTCCACGCCGCCGCGCTGCGCCAGCTCTCCTACTTCTGGGCCGACGCGGTCGGCGGCCCGCGGCCCACCCTCATCGACAGCAAGGTCAAGACGGTCTCCTCGGCCGCCTACGCCTGCGGCTTCCGGTTCGACCGCACCGAACTGCGCGACCTCGCCGGCGAGATCGAGTGGGCGAAGGTCACCCAGAACCGGCCCGCCGACTACGAGACCGCCGTCGCCAAGGCCGGACGCACCCCGCCGATGCCGCCCCGCGACGTCGCCCGCGTCTACGAGGCGTACGAGGAGCTGCGCAGCCAACAGCACCTGATCGACTTCGAGTCGGTGCTGGAGCTCACCGCGGCGATGATCCACGAGCACCCGCGGATCGCCGAGCAGATCCGCGCCCAGTACCGCTACTTCGTGGTCGACGAGTACCAGGACGTCAACCCGTTGCAGAAGCTGCTGCTGGACGCCTGGCTGGGAGACCGCGACGACATCTGCGTGGTCGGCGACCCCAACCAGACCATCTACACCTTCGCCGGGGCCACCCCCAGCTACCTCACCGGCTTCCTGGAGACCTACCCGCACGCCACCTTCGTCCGGCTGGTCCGCGACTACCGGTCCACGCCCCAGGTGGTGCGGGTCGCCAACACCGTGCTCCGGGCGGGCGGGGCCGGAGCCGCCCCGCCCGAGCACCGCATCGAGCTCGTCGCCCAGCGGCCCGACGGCCCCGAGCCCAGCTACACCGAGTACGACGACGAGCCGGCCGAGGCCACCTCCGTGGCCAAGAAGATCACCGCGCTCATCGACTCGGGGGTGCCCGCCCGCGAGATCGCGGTGCTGTTCCGCACCAACTCCCAGTCGGCCGCCTACGAGCAGGCGCTCGGCGACGCCGGGGTGCCCTACACGGTGCGCGGCGCCGCCCAGTTCTTCGAGCGCCCCGAGATCCGCACCGCCCTGCACACCCTGCGCGGCGCCGCCCAGGGCGACGACGACGCGCCCATGGTCGCCACCGTCCGGCACCTGCTGGAGCCGCTGGGCCTCACCGACTCCCCGCCCGAGGGCCGCCAGGCACGCGAGAAGTGGGAGTCCCTGGCCGCGCTCGCCCAGCTCGCCGAGGACGTCGCCGCCCAGCAGCCCGGGGCGCGGCTCGCGGACTTCGTCGCCGAACTCCAGGCCCGCGCGGCCACCGAGCACGCCCCCGGGTTCGAGGGGGTGACCCTCGCCTCGCTGCACGCGGCCAAGGGCCTGGAGTGGGACGCGGTGTTCCTGGTGGGGCTCACCGAGGGCATGCTGCCGATCATCTACGCCGACAGCCCCGAGCAGATCGAGGAGGAGCGCCGGCTCTTCTACGTCGGCGTCACCCGGGCGCGCGAGCACCTGCACCTGTCGTGGGCGCTGGCCCGCTCCCCGGGCGGCCGCCGCACCCGCAAGCCCTCGCGGTTCCTGGACGGACTGCGGCCCGCGTCGTCGGCCCCGGACGTCCGGCGCGGCGAGCGGCGCAGGAAGGCGGCCCGCGTGGTGCAGTGCCGCGTGTGCGGCGCGACCCTGCTGGAGGCGGCCGAGCGCAAACTGGGGCGCTGCCTGGACTGCCCGTCCAGCTACGACGAGGAGCTGCTGGAACGGCTGCGGCAGTGGCGGCGCGAGGTCTCCGCCGCGCAGAAGGTCCCCGCCTACGTGGTCTTCACCGACGCCACCCTGCAAGCCATCGCCGAACAGGAGCCGTCCAGCGCCGCGCAGTTGGCGCAGATCTCCGGGGTGGGGGCGGCGAAGCTGGAACGCTACGGTGAGGCGATCCTGACGCTCTGCGCGGGCGGCACGCCCGAGCAGGCCGTCAGCGGAGACGGAGAGGAGAGGCCGTGAGCGAGCCGAGAGAGCGGGAGTCCGCACCCCCCGTCGAGTCGGGCCAGGACCTCCAGGAGCTGCTGGACATCCTCGACCTGGAGAAGATCGAGGTCAACATCTTCCGGGGCCGCAGCCCGGCCGAGGGGCCGCAGCGGATCTTCGGCGGCCAGGTCGCCGGTCAGGCACTGGTCGCCGCGGGGCGCACCGTCACCGAGGGCCGGTTCGTCCACTCCCTGCACGCCTACTTCATCCGTCCCGGGGACCCCTCGGTCCCGGTGATCTACCAGGTCGACCGGGTCCGGGACGGGCGGTCCTTCACCACCCGCCGGGTCACCGCGATCCAGCACGGCAAGGCGATCTTCACCCTGTCGGCCTCCTTCCACCGGTCCGAACCGGGGCTGTCGCACCAGGTCCCGATGCCGCAGGTCCCACCGCCCGAGGAACTGCCCACCATGCGGGAACGGCTGGTCCAGGCGCTCGGCAGGGTGCCCCGCTCGGCCGACTGGCACCCCTTCGAGCGGCGCCCCGTCGGACCGCTCTCCTACGAGGTGCAGCGCGACCGCAGCCTGATCCGCACCGAGAACCCGGTCTGGCTCAAGGTCAACGGCAAGGTGCCCGACGACCCGCTGCTCCAGGTCTGCCTGATGACCTACGCGTCGGACATGACCCTGCTCGACACCGTCCTGCTGGCGCACGGCCGCACCTTCTCCGGGATCTCCATGGCCAGCCTGGACCACGCCATGTGGTTCCACCGCCCGTTCCGCACCGACGAGTGGCTGCTGTACGCGCAGGAGACCCCGGTGGCCTTCGGAGCGCGCGGGCTGGCCCGCGGACTGGTCTACACCCGCTCCGGGGAACTGGTCTGCTCGGTCGTCCAGGAAGGGCTCATCAGAATTGTGGACGACGAGTGAAACAGGGCTGCGGCCGACAGCCGGATGAGGACACTTTCCCAGGTCAAAAATAGGTTGCTGTTTTTTGTCGGCCCGTTCTAGGCTTGACGGCATCAAGTTCGCGCCCGTCGCGGGAGAAGATCCTGTCGACTTCACACGGCAAAGGAGGTGCTCCGATCAAATGGCAACGCTGATCAGCGGTCCCGATACGTCCGCAGTTGCCTGGGGCACCGCCATGGGCATCGGTGGGGACGCGAACTTGTCGTATGCGTCTGGCAGGCTCACGGTCACCGGTGAACTGGCAGAACTCCTCGAAGAGCGTCGCGTCGGACACCACCGGGATACGCAGCAATTTTCAGAAGCCCCGCGTCGTCGGAACGCAGTGGGGAAGTGTCCACTGAGACATCCGGTCTAACAGCCCAGGCCGGGTAGTCCTCCCAGTGGCCGCGGGTCCCCACACGGGGCCGCGGCCTTTTTGGTGTCCCCGACTCCCCCTCTCCTGCCACGGGGCGGAGTTTCGGGGTTCACGCAGGTCAAGGCCCTGAAACCGGACCGCAAGGATCCGGTGCCCGTTGTCGCCTACCGCGTTGATCACCAAAGGAAAAACAGGGAGGACGCCGATGCCTGCGTCGGTCCTTGAAACCCCGTGGCTGGAGGGAGTCGAGATCCCCTGCCGCTCCCAGCCCGACCTCTTCTTCGCCGAGTCCCCGGCCGACGTCGAGGCCGCCAAGGCGCTGTGCACGGGCTGCCCGGTCCAGAAGCAGTGCCTCGCCGACGCGCTGGAGCGCCGCGAGCCCTGGGGTGTGTGGGGAGGCCAGTTGCTGGTGGGCGGTCAGGTGGTCGCCCGTAAGCGTCCGCGCGGCCGTCCCCGCAAGAACGCCGAGCCGATCGCCGCGTAGCCTTCGGTCCCCGGCGCTCCCGAATCCGCGACGACACACGACCCGATCACGAGAGAGAACCGCAATGCCACTGTACAGAGCAGGCCAGGAACAGCAGAGGACCCTCGACACCGGAAAGCAGCGCCAGCGCCACCGCATCGGAGCCCGGCACCTGCGCGCCCTGCTGCGGGAGCGGCGCCGTCTGGCGAGGACAGCCATAAAGACACCGGTGACACGCTTGTATTGACGTCGCCTGTCGGTGAGACGGGGTGGGGCGCTTCCCGGACCGCCCCACCCCGTCGTTTCTCGAGGCCGCGGGGCGGGCCTGCGGACGCGGCAGCGCGAAAGGGGGCCGCGGCGGCCCCGCGCCCCGGCCCTGTGGACACCGTGCGGTTCTGGGCTACCGTGAAAACCGTGCCACCAGAACCGCGAATCGAGGTGCGCCGGAGCTCCCGTCGACGGCGGACCGTCTCGGCCTACCGCGACGGGGACAAGACCGTCGTGCTGGTCCCGGCGGGCCTCTCCCGGGCGGAGGAGCAGCGGTGGGTGGAACTCATGCTGCAACGGCTGCGCAGCAGGGAGAAGCGCCGCCACCCCAGCGACACGGCGCTGTACACCCGGGCGCTGGAGCTCGCCGAACGCTACCTGGGCGGGCGGATGCGCCCCTCCAGCGTGCGGTGGGTGGACAACCAGAACACCCGCTGGGGGTCGTGCACCCCCGACGACGGGTCGATCCGGATCTCGCGTCGGCTCTCGGGAATGCCGGGCTGGGTGCTCGACTACGTGCTCATCCACGAACTCGCCCACCTCGTCGTCCCCGGCCACGGGCCGGAGTTCTGGGAACTCGTGAACCGCTACCCCCGCAGCGAGCGGGCCCGCGGCTACCTGGAAGGCGTCAGCGACGCGCCGCGCCTGGCCGCCGGACAGCGCGTTCGGGGGACGGACACCGAAGAGATCGATGACCAGGAGAGCTGAGCCCGCCGCTGCGGGGCGCGGCGTGAAACGCGCGGCCGTGGTGGTCGTGACCGCCGAACCGTCGCCGGCGTGCCCGCCGGGGATCGACCCCGTGGAGTTCCGGCTGGCCATGGCCGAGGACGTCTACGAGACGGCCGCCGGGCTGTGTCTGAGCGACACCGCGCTGGCCTGCTGCGCAGACGCGGAGTTCGCCGAGCGCGTCGCCGAGTTCACCTGGCCGGGCACCCCCGTGTTCCCGGTACGGGCCGCCGCACCCCTCCCCGACGCCTGCGCGGTGCTCGCCGACCACGGGGTCGACCATGCGGTGTTCCTCGCCGGGGACGCCCCCGACCTGCCCCCGCTGCTGGTGGGCAAGCTCTTCCGGGCGCTGGGCTCAGCCGAGGCGGCGCTCAGCCCCGCGCACGGCGGCGGCCTCACCGCGCTGGCCGTGCGGCTTCCCCCGCCCGGATGGCTCCCCGTCGCCACCCTGGACCGCCCCGACGCCGTCCAGGCCCTGGCCGCCGCCCGCCCCACCGGCCGCTCCCTGGCCGCCGTGCCGGGGTGGCACCGCGTCCGCGGTCCCGGAGACCTGGCCGCCCTCGACCCCGGTCTGGAGGGGTGGGAGGCCACCCGGGCGCTGCTCGCCGCGGACGGACGCTGACCGGCGCGCCCCACCCGCGCCGCCGATCCTCCCACGGCGCCTCCTACCAGAGCCGGGACGGACCACGCCGTCCGAAGCGGGAACCGCGCCCGCCCGGGCCGCCTCACGGCTGCGGCAGCAGCGTCGGATCGTGGACCTGCGCGCCGGGCACACCGCGCAGCTCCGGGAGGTGGCGGCGCACGTAGGAGCCGTCGGGATCCCAGCGGCGGGCCTGGCGCAGCGGGTCGAACCGGAGGTCGGGCCGCGGGACACCGCCGATCCCCGCGACCTGCCGCCAGTTGCCGTAGTTGGCGGCGACGTCGCCGTCGACCAGCAGCGAGTGGAAGTGGTCGGCGCCGCGCTTCCAGTGCACCCGCAGCACCCGGGTCAGGTAGGCGGCGGCGATCGAGCGGACCCGCCCCGGCAGGTACCCCTCCCGCAGCAGTTGGCGCATGCCCGCGTCCACGATCGGCACGCCCGTCGTGCCGGAGCACCAGGCGGCGAACCCCGCCTCGTCCTCCCGCCAGCGGATCCGCCCCGGCCGGCGGTCGGCGCGGTGCAGCCCGGGGGAGGCCCAGGCCACCTGGTGGTGGAAGTCCCGCAGGGCCAGCCCGCGCAGGAGCGCCGCGCCGTCGGGGTGGTCCCGCGCCAGCAGCGCCACTTCCAACGGTGAGATGCAGCCGAACCGCAGGTGGCAGCCCAGGCGCGAGCCCTCCCCGCGGTCGGGGGCCGTCCCCGAGAGCCAGGCGCGCATCTGCGCGCGAGCCGCGCCGACCCCGCCCCGCGCCCGCTGCGGCGACAGCGTTCCGATCCCGTGGCGGGTGAGGTCGGGCTCCGGCAGCCGCCCGGGGTCCAGGGAGCCGGGCAGCACCACCCGCTCCGGCGCGGGCAGCGGCGCACGCCACTGCGCCGACTCCCAGGCGCGCAGGTAGGGGGTGAAGACCCGGTAGTGGTCGCCGCGCACGGGGCGCAGCGCTCCCGGCGGCACCACGGTCACCCCCGGGAAGGCGCGCAGCCGCGCCCCCGCGGCGCCCACGGCCTCGGCCAGCCGCCGGGCCCGCCGCGCCGCCAGGGCGCTCACGTCCGCGCTGACGTGCACCGCCGTCGCGGCGGTCTCGACGACCAGGCGGGCGGTCTCCGCCGCCGTGTCGCCCCACCGGACCACCAGGTCGCCGCCGCGTTCGCGGAGCAGGCCGCGCAGATCGGCCAGCGCGTCGGCCAGGTAGGCGATCCGGTTGCGGGCCGAGACGCGCAGCAGGGCCGGGTCGAGCACGAACAGCGGCACCACCCGGTCGGCCTCGGCGGCAGCGGCGTACAGCGCGGGGTGGTCGGACAGGCGCAGGTCGCGGGTGAACAGGACGACGGTCGTGGACACGGGACCTCCCGGAGAGAAGCGGTTGCGCCACTCAGTGAACAGGAGGCGTCACCGTCCGCACCACACGTGTGCACAGGCTGTGGACAACCGCCCCGCGGGGCCGCCGCGGCTCAGCCCACCCCCGCGGCGGCGCGGACCGCCCGGGCCGCCGCGGCCACCAGGGCACGGCAGGCGTCGTCGGAGGGCTCGGGCAGCGCGGCCACGTCGAACCAGCCGAGCCCGGCGGACTCGGCAGGATCCACGACGGGTTCGGCCCCCTCCGGGGCGATCGCCGCGTACTGCACGTCCAGGTGCCAGGAGCCGCCGCCGCACGGTACCGCGTGCCGGTCCAGCCGGACCGGGACCGGCAGCAGTTGCAGGCCCGCGATCCCTGACTCCTCGGTGGCCTCGCGCAGCGCCGCCGCGGCCAGCGAGGAGTCGCCGGGCTCGCAGTGCCCGCCCAACTGCAACCACAGGCCGATCTTGCGGTGCAGGGTCAGCACCGTGCGGCTGCCGGAGGCGTCCAGGACCGCCGCGCTCGCGGTGAGGTGCCCCGGCAGGCAGGACCGCCACATGGCGTCCGGGTAGCGGTCGAGGTGGTCCAGGTAGGAGCGGCGCAGCTCCTCCTGGGCGGCGTCGGGCGCACGCCAGGAGGACAGCACCGCGCGGGCGTCGGCGTGCAGGCTCAACGGCCGTCCTCGCCGTCCTCCTCGCGCCCCTCCCCGGAGGGCGGGTCCTCGGTCAACTGGGAGAGGTCGAGGTCGCCGGAGGAGTCGGAGCCGCGGACGAAGGCGTCGGGGGAGTCCAGGTCCGCACTCGACGGCATCAGGTCCGGGTGCTCCCAGACGGCGTCCCGCCCGTCGATGCCGCGCGCCTCGGTGAGGGCGTTCCACAGCGCCGCGGCGTCGCGCAGCCGCCGGGGCCGCAGCTCCAGGCCCACCAGGGCGGCGAAGGTGTGCTCCGCCGGCCCGCCCGAGGCCCGGCGGCGGCGCAGCGCCTCGCCCAGCGCCGCCGACTGCGGCAGCCGCTGCGACACCGCCGCCTCGACCACGGTCGACACCCAGCCCTCGATCAGCGCCAGCGCCGTCTCCAGACGGGCCAGCGACGCCTTCTGCCGCGGGGTCTCCTCGGTCTGGAACAGGCCCTGGTTCTCCAGCCCGGCCAGCGCCTCCTGCAACGACTCCGGGTTGGTGATGTCGATGTGCCCCAGCCGCTCCTCGAACCCGCTCACGTCGAAGGACATGCCCGCCGCGTACTCCTCGACCAGGGCGAACAGGTGCGAGCGCAGCCACGGGACGTGGCGGAACAGCCGGTGGTGGGCGGCCTCGCGGGCCGCCAGGTACAGCCGCACCTCGTCCAGCGGGATGTTCAGCCCCTCGCCGAACTCCTTGACGCCCTCGGGCAGCAGGGCCGCGCGGCCCTCGCCCGCCAGCGGGAGGCCCACGTCGGTGGAGCCGACCACCTCGCGGGCCAGCTCCCCGATCGCCTGGCCCGCCTGCTGGCCGACCAGCGCGCCGCCCATCTGCTGGAGCATCCCGATCAGCGGACCGGCCATCGCCGCCATCTCCTGCGGCACGTTGCGGCCCATGGCCTCGACGACGCGGCCGGTCAGCGGGTCGCACAGCTTCGCCCACGTCGGCATGGTCTTCTCGACCCACTCGGCCCGGCTCCACGCCTCCATCGTGTGCAGCCCCGACGGCAGCGCGGTGGCCTCGTTCAGCCACAGGTCGGCCAGCCGCAGGGCCTCCTGGACCTGCGCGTAGTGGACCGGGCCGATACTCGGGTCATCGTGCTGGGAGACGACGTGCCGGGCGATCGTCGTGGCGGCGGTCCAGTTGACCCCGCCCGCCCCGGCACCCTGCCCGGTCCCGGACACCGGCTGCGCCGCGGACACCATGTCGGCGAACTGGCGGAGCATCTGCGCGATCTGCTGGGGGTCGCCGAAGGGGAAGCCGCCCGGCGGCATGTTGGGAAAATCACCGCCTGAGCCGCCTCGACCGGCCCCCGAGCCGGAGTTGTCCGAGCCACGGCCGGAACTGTCGTCCGGGTCGTTCGACATGCTGAAACCGAAAGGTAGGTCACTCACGATCAGACCTCAGGCAGGATAGGGACGTCTCCACTGTCACGTTAGCTGGGAGCCGCCCGGAGTGAATACTCAAGCTGGCCAGGTTCGCCCACAGCACAGCCGATCAACCGAAGGCCTGGTCGTCGCGGTGACGGGCGCGGCTTCCGGCGTCGGCCGCCTACTGGTGGAACGCCTGCGGACCGACGAGGGTTCCAGAAGGATCGCCCGGATCGTCGGCATCGACTCGCGCCGGGGCACCGCCGAGGGCGTCTCCTGGCACGTCGCCGACGTCTGCGACCCCCGCCTGGCCACGCTGCTGGCCGGGGTGGACGTGCTCGTGCACACCGCCGACGACCGCTCCCTGGAGACCCCGCCCAGGCAGCGTCGCGCCCACAACATCCGCGCGGCCCAGACCGTGCTGACCGCCGCGGCCGCACAGCGCGTCCCCCGGGTCCTCCTCGTCACCAGCACCATGGTCTACGGGGCCTCCCCCGACCACGAGGTGCCCCTCGACGAGACGCTCCCGTTCCACAGCGCGGTGGAGCCCGGCCTGGTCGGCGACTTCGTCGAGATCGAGGAACTGGCGGCCCTGGCCCGCCGGGCCCACCCCGGGCTGTCGGTCACCGTGCTGCGCCCCGCCCCGCTGGTCGGCCCGGGCATGGACACCCTGCTCAGCAGGCACTTCTCGGCGCCCAGACTGATCACGGTCAAGGGGCACACGCCCAGGTGGCAGTTCTGCCACGTCGACGACCTGGCCAGCGCCCTCGACTTCGTGGTGCGCACCGGCGTCGAGGGCAAGGGCGGGGCGCTCGCCGTCGGCTGCGACGGCCACCTCGACCACGACCAGGTCGAGGAGATCGCCCAGTTGCGCTCCTTCGAGGTCCCCGCGAACCTGGCCTTCGGCACCACCCAGCGGCTGCACCGGGTCGGCATCACCCCCGCCCCCGCCAGCGAGCTGAAGTTCCTGGTCTACCCGTGCGTGGTGGACTGCGCGGCCCTGCGCGAGGCGGGCTGGCGCCCCGCCTACGACAACGCCGCGGTGCTGCGGGCGCTGCTGGAGTACCGCTCCGGCACCCCCGCGCTGGTCGGCCGCAACCTCGGCCGCAAGGAGGTCACCATCACCGCCGCGGGGGCGGCCGGAGCGGCGGTCGCCGCGATCGGCACCGCGGTCGCAGCACACCACCTGCGCAAACGGCGCAAGGGCTGAGCCCTTCCCCTCCCGGCCGCCAGGTCGCACACAGCCTGGGGAGGCCGCGTGAGCGGTTGGTACTGTCGGGAGCGTGGAAGCCATCGCACTCGCGGAGATCCGCGACACCCCCCTCTCGATCGACGAGGTCGTCTCGGCCGTCGGCGACGACCGGGCCGGTGGGACCGCCTTCTTCGTCGGCACGGTCCGCAACCACGACCACGGCCGCGGGGTGACCGCGCTGTCCTACTCCGCGCACCCCACCGCCGAGCAGCGGATGCGCGAGGTCATGGAGAAGGTCGTGGCCGAGGCGCGGGCCGTCCACCGGGTCGCGGCCCTGCACCGCGTCGGGGACCTCGTGGTGGGCGACGTGGCGGTCGTGGTCGCCGCGGCGGCCTCCCACCGGGAGGAGGCCTTCGCCGCCTGCCGACGGCTCATCGACGACATCAAGGCCGAGGTGCCCATCTGGAAGCACCAGAGGTTCACCGAGGGCGACAGCGAATGGGTGGGCGCCTGCTGACACCCCAGCCGCCCGCGGTGTCACGGCGGGCAACCGCGCCGCATAGGCTTGCGGCCATGGTCCGTCGCGCGATGACTCTGATCGTGGCCGCCGTGCTGCTGGTCGGGCTCACGGTTGCAGCGTTGGCTGTTCCCGTCCCGTATGTGGTGGCCTCTCCCGGCCTGGCCCTGAACACGCTCGGTGAGCTGGACGGCGAGGAGGTCATCCAGGTCGAGGGGCGTCCCGTCTACGAGCACGACGGGGCGCTGTCCATGGTCACCGTCCAGTACGCGGGCGGCCCCGACTCGCGGATGAACCTGTTCACCGCGTTGAGCGCGTGGGTCTCCCCGAGCCAGGCCGTGCTGCCGGAGGAGGCGATCTTCCCGCCCGACACCAGCGCCGAGGAGGTCAGCCAGACCCAGGCCGCCCAGATGGACCGCTCCCAGGACGCGGCCGTGGCCGCGGCGCTCGGCGAACTGGGCATCGACTACGAGACCGCCGCGGTCATCCACACGGTCAGCGAGGACCACCCCGCCCACGGGCTGCTGAGCCCGGGCGACGTCGTCGTGGAGGTCGACGGCGAGCCCGTCGCCGACAAGGACGAGGTGGTGGCGGCGGTCAAGGACCGCACCCCGGGCGACCCGGTCCGGTTCCTCGTGGAGCGCGACGGGGAGAAGCAGGAGGTCGAGGTCGCCACCGTCGGGTCCGAGAACGGGGACCCCGTCGTCGGCGTCACCGTCGAGACCGACATGACCTTCCCCTTCGAGGTGGAGATCAGCGTCGGCCGGGTCGGCGGCCCCAGCGCGGGCATGATGTTCGCCCTGGGGATCATGGACCGCCTCGACCCCGAGGGCCTCACCGGAGGCCACAGGATCGCCGGGACCGGGACCATCGACCCCGAGGGCAACGTGGGCGGGGTCAGCGGGGTCCCGCAGAAGATGGTCAGCGCCGAACGCGAGGGCGCCGAGTACTTCCTGGTCGCCGAGGAGAGCTGCGACCAGACCTTCGAGTCGGCGGTCACCGGCCGGATCGAGGTGGTCCGGGTGGCGACGCTCCACGAGGCGGTGGAGGCGCTGGAGGCGATCCGCGAGGGCGACACCGACGCGCTCCCCCGCTGCTAGCCCGGGCGGAACCCCGGGACCCCGCCCGGCCCGGGTCAGTCCTCCTCGAAGGTCAGGGCCAGGGCCGACGTCAGGCCGGGGATCAGATCCTCGCCCTTGAGGACCTGGTCCTCGGAGTCGTAGTTGCGCAACCGCAGCGCCGAGTACCGGGAGCCGTCCCGGAGCACCCCCGCCACCATGCGGATCTCCTCGCAGCCCGGCTGCTGCTCGGCCCAGGCCGCGGTGTCGCCGTCCCGAGGCGGGTCCAGGGTCTCGTCCGTCCCCCGGACGACCAGCCGCTCCATCACCAGCGCGCAGCCCGCCACCGCCTCGGGCCACATGATCCTGCCCAGGGTCTCCTCCAGCGGCACGTCGGCGGGCAGCGGCTCCTGCTCCACCGGGGTGAGCTCGTCGGGGGCAGGGTCCCCGCTGATCCCCAGCATCTCGGCCAGGTGGGGCTCACGCTGCACCAGGTCGGCGGTGGGCACCAGGGCGTACATCCGTATCGGCTGGTCCCAGCCCTGCTGGGAGGCGTGGCGCTCCAGGTCCAGCACGGCTTCGCGAATGTTGAAGGACACCTGCTCTGTCTCCCTGCCTTCGGAACGGGTGGTGGGGCGGCGATCGGCGCGCATCTGCGTACGGTGCGAAGTATGGTCGGGGGGAACGGCTGTCCCGAGGGACTCCAGCCAGCTTCGCGGACGGGGTGTCGAAGCCGTCTCGGCCAGATATCGGCGCGATCACGCGGGAACCCGACAGGGCCCCGATAAGTTGCCACTGTATAGGGGACACCGTGTCCGCACATTCGACCAGCCAACGAGTCACCCGGCGGGTGCGAGGACAGGCGGCCGCCCGGCCCAGGCCGGACCGGGGCCTGTCCGGGCGCCCGTCCGACGACAACCAGTAGGAACGAGGGGGAGGCGTGAGCTTCCGATCGCCCGGCGCGCCGACCGCGCGCATGCCCCGACGGTCCCGATTGCTCGCGCCGGTCGGCGCGGCCGTGGTCGTCATCATCGCGGGCATCATGTTCGCCGCGAATTTCTGGACCGAGTACCGGTGGTTCGACTCGGTCGACTACACCACGGTCTTCTGGACAGAGCTGCGCACCCGGGCGCTGCTTTTCGCTGGAGGGGCGCTGCTGATGGCCCTCGCCGTCGGCTTCAGCGTCTACTTCGCCTACCGGACCCGGCCCGCCTACCGGCCGTTCAGCCTGGAGCAGCAAGGGCTGGACCGGTACCGGTCCTCGATCGACCCGCACCGCAAGGTCTTCTTCTGGGGACTCGTCGGCGGCCTGGCGCTGCTCACCGGAGCCTCCGCGACCGCCGAGTGGCAGACCTACCTGCAGTTCGCCAACGCCACCGAGTTCGGCGTCGAGGACGCGCAGTTCGGGCTGGACATCTCGTTCTACACGTTCGTCTACCCGTTCCTCCAGGTGATCCTCGGCTACCTGTACACGTCCGTGGTCATCGCGTTCATCGCCGGCGTGGTGGTGCACTACCTGTACGGCGGGGTGCGGCTCCAGTCGCAGGGGCAGCGGGTCACCCCGGCCGCCCGCGTCCACCTGTCGGTCATGCTGGGCGTCTTCGTACTGCTGCGGGCCCTCGACTACTGGATGGAGCAGTACGGTCTGGTCTTCTCCACCCGCGGCTACACCTTCGGCGCCTCCTACACCGACGTCAACGCGGTGCTGTACGCCAAGATCATCCTGTTCATCATCGCGCTGGTGTGCGCGGCGCTGTTCTTCGCCAACATCTACTTCAAGAACGCCATGGTGCCGCTGGTCAGCCTGGGGCTGCTGGTCCTGTCGGCGGTGCTCATCGGCGGCGTCTACCCGGCGATCGTCCAGCAGGTCACGGTCTCCCCCAACGAGCAGCGGCTGGAGAACCCCTACATCCAGCGCAACATCGAGGCCACCCGGGCCGCGTACGGCATCGACGGCGCCGAGGTGATCGACTACGACGCGCAGACCGAGCTGACCACGGCCGAGCTCGCCAAGGAGGCCGAGACCATCCCCAGCGTCCGGCTGGTGGACCCGGCGGTGGTCTCCCAGACCTTCCAGCAGCTCCAGCAGGTCCGCGGCTTCTACCAGTTCCCGCAGGTCTTGGAGGTCGACCGGTACACCACCTCCGACGGGGAGACGGTCGACACGATCGTGGCCGCCCGCGAGCTCGACGGCCCGCCCAGCCAGGAGGACCGGTGGCTGACCCGGCACCTGGTCTACACCCACGGCTTCGGCATGGTCGCCGCCGCGGGCAACCAGGTGGACTCCGAGGGACGCCCGGTGTTCCTGGAGTACAACATCCCGCCCACCGGCGAGCTGTCCCAGAGCGGGGAGGGCTACGAGCCGCGCATCTACTTCGGCCGCGAGGGCGCCGAGTACGTGATCGTCAACGCCGAGGCCGAGTACGACTACCCGGTCGACTCCGAGGCGCCGAAGGTCCCCACGGCCGAGGACGCGGTCACCCCCACGCCGTCCGCCTCGCCCGAGGCCGACGAGGCCCAGGCGCCCGGACAGCAGGAGCAGCAGACCGCGGGGAGCGAGGAGGGCCAGCAGAGCCCCGAGGCGGAGCAGCCCGGCTCCTCCGAGCAGCCCGGCGGCGACAGCGGGCAGGCCAACAACTACTACGACGGCGACGGCGGCGTGCGGCTGAGCAACTTCTTCGACAAGCTCATGTACGCGCTGAAGTACCAGGAAGTCAACATCCTGCTCAACAACGCGATCAACGAGAACTCGCAGATCATCTACGTCCGCGACCCCGCTGAGCGCGTCGAGAAGGTGGCCCCCTTCCTCACCGTCGACGGCAAGTCGTACCCGGCCGTGGTCGACGGGCGGATCGTGTGGATCGTGGACGCCTACACCACGTCCGACCGGTACCCCTACTCCACCCCGATCGACCTGGCCCAGGCCACCACGGACACCTTCACCGAGAGCACCACGGCGGTCAACGCGCTGCCGGGCAACCGGGTGAACTACATCCGCAACTCGGTCAAGGCCACCGTCGACGCCTACGACGGCACCGTCACCCTGTACGGCTGGGACGAGACGGACCCGGTCCTCCAGACCTGGTCCAAGGCGTTCCCGGGCGTCGTCACCAGCAGGGCGGAGATCAGCGACTCCCTGCTGTCCCACCTGCGCTACCCGGACGACCTGTACAAGGTGCAGCGCAAGATCCTGGAGCGCTACCACATCACCAACGCCGACGCCTTCTACGGCGGCCAGGACTTCTGGACCGTGCCCAACGACCCGAAGCCCAAGGCCGGGGAGAACCCGGAGCCGCCCTACCGCCAGACCATCCGCTTCCCGGGCGACGAGGCGCCCATGTACTCGCTGACCTCGACCTTCGTGCCGCGGGGCAGGGAGAACCTGGCGGCGTTCATGGCGGTGAACAGCGACGCGACCTCCGAGGACTACGGCCAGCTGCGGGTCCTGGAGCTGCCGCGGAGCACCGCGGTCCAGGGACCGGGGCAGATCCAGAACACCTTCCAGTCCTCGGCGGAGGTGCGCGAGGTGCTGCTCCCCCTGGAGCAGAGCTCGGCGCAGGTCACCTACGGCAACCTGCTCACCCTGCCGTTCGCGGGCGGCCTGCTCTACGTCGAGCCGCTCTACGTGCAGGCCGGCGGCAGCGACGCCTCCTACCCGCTGTTGCAGCAGGTCCTCGTGGGCTTCGGCGACCAGGTCGCCATCGGCAGCAACCTCCAGGACGCGCTGAACAACCTCTTCGACGAGGGGGAGGCGCCGCTGGAGGAGCCCCGGACCGGGGAGGAGACCCCCGAGGGCGGCACCGAGGGCGGCGGGCAGGCTCCGGCCGACGGCGAGCTCGCCCAGGCCCTGAAGGACGCCTCGGAGGCCTACGAGGACGGCCAGGCCGCGCTCCGGGAAGGCGACTTCGCCGCCTACGGCGAGGCCAACGAGCGGCTCGCGGACGCCCTGGAGCGGGCCGAGGCGGCCGCCGGAGGCCAGTAGCCCGCCGGGCGGCCGGGACGCTGCGGGGATGCTTCCGCGGCGCCCGGCCGCCCCGGGGCGGCCGATTTGGCGTTGTCCGTGAAGCGCGGTACCGTTGGCCACAGCGACGCGGGGTGGAGCAGTTCGGTAGCTCGCTGGGCTCATAACCCAGAGGTCGCAGGTTCAAATCCTGTCCCCGCTACCAAGGTGCCCGAGGCACGGCCGTGGCCCCCACGACACGTGGGGGCCACGGTCTTTTCCGTCCCTAGGAGCGGCGGGCCGACGAGGACCGCGACCCCGCGCCCACGGACCGTCGGCCGAGGAGGACCCCCAGTCCGACCATGCCGACGGTCAGCAGGAAGTGCAGCCAGTTGTCGGCGGTGTTCAGCGGCACGAAGTTCGCCGCCGAGTCCTCGCCGACGAACAGGCCGTACAGCCACAGCACCAGGTAGACCAGGCCGCCGCCGATCAGGAAGGCCCGGGCGGCCGCGGCGGACCGGGCCATGGCCACACCGACGACTCCGAACAGCAGGTGGACGATGTTGTGCAGGACCGACACCTGGAACAGGCCCAGCAGCATCGCCTCGGAGTGGTGCCCGGCGAACCGCATCTGGCCGTAGTCGGTCGTGATCCCGGGGATGAACCCCAGGAGGCCGATGAGCAGAAAGACCGCTCCGAACGCGAGCGCCGCCTTCTGGACCGGGGTGCGCAGGACCGAGGATGCGCGGTCGGCTCCGGGAACTGACATCTGCTTCTCCCTCACTGTGCTGGGCGGCCGTCCGCCGTCGCGTGCGGACCGGCCGCCGGGGGACGGCACGCGTCGGACCCGTCTGGTCGGTGTCCGGCGGGGCCGGGGCGAGGCCCGGGAGCCTGCCGTCCCTCGTACCGGCAGGCCTCCTCTACCCGGAGGAGGAGCGTTATGCGGCCCGGAGGACACCGGCGGCGCAGGAGGTTGCTGATTTGCGTCAACCGGAGACAGCATCTAATCTGATGAACACAGCGACGCGGGGTGGAGCAGTTCGGTAGCTCGCTGGGCTCATAACCCAGAGGTCGCAGGTTCAAATCCTGTCCCCGCTACTCGGATCCTCGGGCCGACCACGCAGCAGCGTGGTCGGCCCGAGGTGTGTCCGGGGCCGGTCACGGGCCCGGAATGCGTCGGGGTCCCGCCGGGGTCACTCCTCCTCCGCGGGGAGGATGCGCCCCTCGGACATGGTGACCGTCCGGTCGGCGCGGGCGGCCACCTCGGGGTCGTGGGTCACCACGATCACGGCGGTGTTCCGGGAGCGGGCGTGGTCGAGCAGTTGGTCCATGATCATCGTGCTGCTCGCCTTGTCCAGGGCGCCCGTGGGCTCGTCGGCGAGGATCAGCGCGGGGTTCAGGCTCAGCGCCCGCGCCAGCGCCACCCGCTGCTGTTCACCGCCGGACAGTTGGTGCGGCTGGGAGGAGAGCCGGTCGCCCAGCCCGACCGACTCCAGCAGCTCCCGGGCGATAGCGCGGCGCCGTACCAGCGGCACCCCCGCCAGCACCAGGGGGACGCTCACGTTGGCCAGCGCGCTGCGCCGCTCCAGCAGGTGGAACTGCTGGAACACGAACCCGATCCGCTCGTTGCGCAGCCGGGCGCGCTGCCCCTCCCGCAGCCGGGTCACGTCGACGCCGTCGAACACGTGCTCGCCGGAGTCCGCGCTGTCCAGCAGGCCGATGATGTTGAGCAGCGTGGACTTGCCCGAACCGGACTGCCCGACCACGGCCACGACCTCGCCCCGGGCGACCTCCAGGGAGCAGCCCTTGAGGACGTCGATCCTGGTTCCCGAGACCGTGAAGCTGCGCCTCAGGTCGTGGACGCGCAGCAGCGGCCCGGTCGGGGCCTCCTGCTCCTCGGGGGCGAAGAGAGCCTCCACCGGATCACTCCTCCAGCATCCAGGAGTCCAGGTCCTCGTAGTACTCGTCCTCGGTGACGCCGGACGGGACGTCGAACTCCTCGGCCAGCGGGATCGGGTCCATGACCAGGTCGCCGGGGCTCAGCCCGGAGCGCACCTCGATCTCCTCCCCGTCGGAGACGCCCAGCTCGACCTCGCGGACCTCGGTCGTCCCGTCCTCGAGGACCACGAGCACCTCGCCCGAGTCGACCGTCCCCCGCACCGCGGTCATGGGGACGACCAGCGCGTTCTTCGCCTTGTCGGTGACGATGGAGAGCTGGCCCCGCATCCCGGAGAACACCCGCATCCCGTCGGGGACCCGGCAGGCCAGTTCGAGGCCCCCCTCCGAGCCGCCCGTCTGGTCCGCCGCGGCGCCGCCGGCCTCCCCCGAGGCGTTGTTCGAGGGCGACCCCAGCGACAGGAACTCGCACTCCTCGGGTGCCGGCCCCCGGTCGATCTGCAACAGGATCTCCTCGGGCTCGTCGTAGAACAGGTAGAGGTCGTTGGCCGGGACCGTAGCCACCGCGCGGAACTTGTTCTGGGTGATCTGGGCGACCTCGCCGGGCTCCACCGGGTCGCCGACCGCGAGGTCGCCCAGACCGGAGACCGTTCCGCTGGCGGGCGCGCGGACGACCCTGGTGACCGGGGCGGGCTCCGCGTCGTCGTCTCCGGACGCCGCCCCTCCCTCCACGGTGAGGGTCAGGATGGGGGCGCCCTGTTCGACGCTCTGCCCGTCGGTCAGCCAGACGCGCGCCACGGTCCCGCCGGTCCGGGTCTTCACCGCGACGCCCGGTTCCGCGGCGATCACGGCGTCCAGCACCACCCGGGACTCGATGTCGGCGCGCCGCACCTCCACCGGCTGCCCCTCGGGGACGATCTGGAGTCCCAGGGCTTCCTCCTCGGGCGGCGTGGCGGTGAGGGAGTACAGCGTGTAGCCGCCGAATCCCAGGCCGCCCAGCAGCACGGCTGCGGCCACGCCGAGGATGATCCACTTCTTCACGTTCCCACCGTTCCTATTCCCGCAGGCCGGCCACCACGGACGCGCGCAGCGCCCGCCACGCGGGGATGATCCCGGCCAGCAGACCGACGAACGCCGCGCTGGCCAGTCCCACCAGGGCCGCCTCGGGCGGTACGAAGACCGACACGTCAGAGGGCAGGTACGGGGAGGCGAGGACGTCGACCACCCACGCGCCCGCCAAACACAGCGTGAGAGCGATCGCCCCGGCCACCACCGAGACGACGACCGCCTCGGTGACGACCGCGACGAACAGGGTCAGCGAACTCGCGCCCAGCGCCCGGTAGGTGGCGAGTTCCCGGCGGCGTTCCCGGACCGTGACCAGGCCGACGTTGAGCACGCCCAACAGCCCGGTCAGCAGGGTGATGGAGGCCACTCCGAGCAGCCCCATCGACAGGTAGCCGAGCATCTCGTCGACCGCCTCGGAGTCGTCGGACCGCCAGACGGACACGAACTCGTCGATGTTCTCCGTCGGGGCTCCCCAACGCCAGGACGCCGACGCCAGGCGGTACAGGAAGGAGTCGGGGTCGGCGTCGGTCGGAGGAACCAGGACGCTGTAGCTCAGCATGAGCGGTTCCTCGGAGGAGGACAGCGAGGACATCAGCTCCTCGGAGGCCGGAGAGCGCAGCAGGTAGAGCTGAGGATAGGACTCGAAGGCGCTCGTCTCCACCACCCCGACCACGCGGGCGGACAGCCAGCGCCGGGTGCCGATCTCGACGTCGGTGACGTCCCCCAGGAGACCGGCCAGCTCCTCGTTGACCACCAGCACCGGGACGAGGGACTCCTGGTCCTCCTCGGTGAACCAGCGCCCCTGCACGATCTCCAGCCGGCGGATGTCGCTCAGCGAGGCGTCGACGGCGGCGAACGCGACGTCCGGGACCGGTGTTCCGCCGCTGCGCACCACGGGGCCGCTGATCCAGGTGCTCAGCGACACCACGGTGCCGCCGGCGCGTTGCAGGTCCGCCTCGAACGCCTCCAGGTCCTCCAGTTCGGCCATCAGGTCCACCTGGAAGGTGGCGGCCCGCCCGGCGACGGACTCGCTGTAGGCCTTCGCGTAGCGCTCCCCGAGGTCGCCGGCCGTCACCACGGTGATCAGGGCGCCGATGCCGACGACGATCCCCGCACACGACAGGATCGTGCGGGCCACGTTGGCGCGTGAGCCCGCGAACGCCAGCACGAGCCCAGCGGTGATGGAACGCAACACGTCGGGGAAGACCTTTCGCAACCGGAGTGCGAGGAGAAGGCGAGACACGCGGGAGTACGGCGTGGTCGAATCGCTGCGGCCGGTGACGGCCCGGGGTACGAACCAGGGTAGTGGACCGTGTGCGGTATGTGCCGTTAGTGGCCGGTGGTGGCCACTATGACGGAGACCACCCGTTTCCTCCCGCGGGGCGCTCAGGTCAGCCGCAGCGGGGTGGGACCGCCGTTGAGCTGGGTGAGCACGGCGTCGTGCAGCACCCCGTTGCTGCAGACCAGCGGTCCCCCGTCGGTGAACGGGCCGCCGCGCAGGTCCGTCGCCCGCCCGCCGGCCTCCTCCAGGATGAGCGGGAGGGGAGCGGCGTCCCACAGCGACAGCTCCGGTTCCATGGAGATGTCCACGGCCCCCTCGGCGACCATCACGTGCGACCAGAAGTCCCCGTAGGCGCGGGTCCGCCACACCGATCTGGTCAGGTCCAGGAAGTAGTCCAGGCGTTTCTGCTCCTCCCAGCCGGTCAGGGAGGAGAACGACAGCGACGCGTCCTCCAGGCGGGACACCGCCGACACCCGGCAGCGGGTGGCCTTGGTGAGGCTGCGCCCGGTCCAGGCGCCGCCGCCCTTCGACGCCCACCAGCGGCGTTGCAGCGCGGGAGCCGACACCACGCCCACCACGGGCTCGTTGCCCTCCAGCAGCGCGATCAGCGTCGCCCACACCGGGACGCCGCGCACGTAGTTCTTGGTGCCGTCGATCGGGTCCAGCACCCAGCAGCGGGAGCTGCGCCCGGTCCTACCGTACTCCTCGCCGAGCACCGCGTCCCGGGGACGGGCGCGCGAGAGCACGGAGCGCAGCGTCTCCTCGACGGCCCGGTCGGCTTCGGTCACCGGGGTCAGGTCGGGTTTGGTGTCGATCTTCAGATCGAGGGACCGGAAGTGCCGGAGCGAGAGATCGTCCGCAGCGTCGGCGAGGACGTGAGCAAGACGCAGGTCATCATCAAAGGCCGCCATGGCCGGTAACGCTACCGTTCTTTACCCGGCGGAAGCCATGCCCGCCCCGCGTGGCGCGCCGCGGACTCAGCGCTCGGCGTCGCCCTCCCGGCTGAGCAGCAGCCGACGGAAGGAGGCGACCCGGTCGGCGCGGAGCCGACCCGCGGCCAGCCAGTCGTCCAGCGCGCACCCGCCGTCCAGGTGGGAGCAGTGGTGCGCGCACTCGTCGATCGCCTCCGCCAGGTCGGGGAAGGCCACCACCAGGTCGTCGGGGGCGACGTGGGCCAGCCCGAAACTGCGCACCCCCGGGGTGTCGATGATCCAGCCGTGGTCGAGCTCGCTCCGGTCGAGGGCGCCCTCGCGGGCCGCACGGAGCCGCTCCAGGCTCTCGGCGTCGGGCGGGGCGCCGAACGGCAGCGCCACCGCCGAGGTGGAGGTGTGCCGGCCCCGCCCGGTGACCGCGTTGACCCGGCCGACCGCCCGCTGCGCCTCGGGCACCAGCAGGTTCACCAGCGTCGACTTGCCCACTCCGGAGGGGCCGACGAAGACGCTGATCCGGCCGGTCAGGCGGGAGCGCAGCTCGGAGAGGTCGCCGTCCTTGCGGGTCACCACCCAGCGCAGGCCCAGCGGCGCGTAGATCTCCACCAGCGGGTCCGGGGGCGCCAGATCGGACTTGGTCAGGCAGAGCAGCGGCTCCAGCCCGGCGTCGTAGGCCGCCACCAGGCAGCGGTCGACGAACCGCGGCTGCGGGGCCGGATCGGCCAGCGCCACCACGATGACGAGCTGGTCGGCGTTGGCGACGATCACCCGCTCCACCGGGTCGGTGTCGTCGGCGGTGCGGCGCAGCACCGACGTGCGCTCCTCGACCCGCACCACCCGCGCCAGCGTGCCGGGGCGGCCGGACAGGTCGCCGACCAGGGCGACGACGTCGCCCACGACGATGCTGCCGCGGCCGAGCTCGCGGGCCTTCATGGCCACCACCGAACGGTCGCCCACCAGGCAGCGGTACCGGCCGCGGTCCACCCCGGTCACGAACCCGAGCTGGGCGTTCTCGTGCTTGGGGCGTTTGCGGGTGCGGGGCCGCGAGCCGCCCCGGGCCCGCACCCGTACGTCGTCCTCGTCGATGTAGCGGCTGTCCCTCAAGAGGCGACCTCGCTCCACAGGGCGGGGAAGTCCGGCAGGGTCTTGCCGGTGGTGGCGATGTTCTCCACCTCCACCCCGGGCACCACGAGTCCGATGACCGCACCGGAGGTCGCCATCCGGTGGTCGTCGTAGGAGTGGAACAGGCCGCCGTGCAGTCGGCGGGGACGGATGACCAGGCCGTCGGGGAGCTCCTCGGCGTCGCCGCCCAGCCGGTTGATCTCGCGGACCAGCGCCGCGATCCGGTCCGTCTCGTGCCTGCGCAGGTGCGCGATGCCGGTGATGCGCGAGGGGGTGGACGCCAGCGCGGCCACGGCCGCCACGGTCGGGGTGAGTTCGCCGACGTCGCGCAGGTCGGCGGTGATGCCGCGGACCTCTCCGGTGCCGTACAGGGTCAGCCCCTCGTCGGAGAACTCCACGCGGCCGCCCATCTCGGTGAACAGGGAACGCAGCGCGTCTCCCGGCTGGGTGGTGCGGCGCGGCCAGTCGCGGACCGTCACCCGGCCCCCGGTGACCAGGGCGGCGGCCAGGAACGGCGCGGCGTTGGACAGGTCGGGCTCGACCGCGATCTCGGCGACCCGGATCGGCCCCGGCGCGACCCGCCACACGTCCGGGACGGAGGTGTCCACCTCGACCCCGGCGTCGTGCAGCATCGCCACGGTCATGTCCAGGTGGGGCTGGGAGGGGACCGGCGGACCCTCGTGCCGCACCTCCACGCCCTTGGTGAAGCGGGCGCCGCTGAGCAGCAGGGCGGAGACGAACTGGGAGGAGCCGGAGGCGTCCAGGGTGACGGTGCCGCCGGGCAGCTCGCCCCGGCCGCGGATGACCATGGGCAGCGCGCCGCGCCCGCCGTCGTCGATGTCGGCGCCGAGCGCGCGCAGCGCCCCGAGCAGGGGGCCGACGGGCCGCTCCCGGGCCCGCGGGTCGCCGTCGAAGGACACCTCGCCGCGGGCCAGCGCGGCCAGCGGCGGCACGAACCGCATCACCGTCCCGGCGTTGCCGACGTCCACCGAGGCGGGACCGGTCGGCGGCGCCGGAGTGACCGCCCAGTCCCCGTCCGCCTCAGCCACCGTGATGCCGAGCGCGCGCAGTGCCCCCGCCATCAGGACGGTGTCGCGGCTGCGCAGGGGGCGGCGGACCACGCTGGGGGTCTCGGACAGCGCGGCCAGGATCATCGCGCGGTTGGTCATCGACTTGGAGCCGGGCAGGCTGACCGTGGCGTCCACGGGACGGGACACGGTCGGGGCGGGCCAGTGCGACGCGGTTTCAGCCATGCCTGAAGGGTATCCGGGGAACGCGGCACCCCGGGAGCCGCGCACGTCCGGCCGGGACGCCCGGCCCCGGCCGACGGGTGCGGGGCCGCCGGGAGCGGGAGGCCGCGGACCGGCCTCAGCGCCGCGGCCGCGGGATCCGCACGGGGGAGCGGCGGCGGGGCCGGGAGGAGGCCGTGCGGAGCTGCCCGGCCGTGCGGGAGGCCCGGCAGCGCGGCCGGGAGGGGCGCCGTTTCGGCTCGGTGGCCGACAGCACCAGCGCACCGAACAGGCTGAGGTCCTTGACCACCTCCGAGCGGCGCCGACCGCGGTCGGCGGGGTCGCCCTCGCGCGCCTCGCGCAGCCCGGCCAGCACGGTCGGCACCGACTGCACCGCCAGCAGCGCGCAGGCGGTGCGCGGCGCGCGTCCGGCCAGCAGCAGCGCCCCTCCGGTGACACCCAGCACGCCCTGGAGCCGGGCCAGCGACTCCGGGGCGTCCGGCACGCTCGGCCAGCGTTCGGCCAGGCCGCGCACGACCGGCGCGAGCTGCTTGGCGCGCGGAAGGGGATCGCGCAGGAGGGCGATCCCCTCCAGGACGAACGGGACGGCGAGCAGGCGCCGGGCCTGGCTGCGTAGGCGTAGTGCTCCCACGGTGTCTCTCCTCGCACGGACAGGACGGAGCCCCGGTGCGCACCGGGGCGACGGACACCGCTCTACCCGAACCGTCCGGGAACATCCGTGCACGCCGGGCGAGTGGGAACAGAGGTTGCCGGGTTTTTGACCGAATGTCACCGCACGCTCCTAAGCTGAAGGCATGTGCGGTCGGTACGCGCTGGCGCGCGGCAGCAGCGAGATCCAGCTCGCCTTCGGCTTCACCGAGACGGAGGCCCTGGCCCCGGAGGCGGAAGCCCCGCGGGCGTGGCCGCCACGGGAGGAGCTCGACCCCGACTACAACATCTCCCCGGGCAAGTACGCCTACGCGGTGCTGGGCCGGGCCCCGGGGGAGCCGGACACCGGGCAGGCCGGACCGCGGCACCTGGCCACCCTCCGCTGGGGCCTGGTTCCGTCCTGGGCGAAGGACGCCGCCGTGGGCTACCGGATGATCAACGCCCGCGCCGAGACCATCGCGGAGCGGCCCGCCTTCCGGGCGGCGTTCGCCCGGCGCCGCTGCCTGCTGCCCGCCGACGCCTACTACGAGTGGCAACTGCTGCACGCCTCCGGCGAGGCGCGGCCGGGCACCTCCCCGGCCACCGACCCCCGCCACCGGGAGCGCAAGGCCAGGACGCGCAAGCGCCCGTTCGCGGTCCGCTACGCCGACGGCGCCCCGCTGGCCCTCGCCGGGATCTTCGAGCGGTGGCGCAACCCGGAGCTGCCCGAGGAGGACCCCGCGGCCTGGCTGTGGAGCTTCGCGGTCGTCACCACCCAGGCCGCGCCCGAGCTGGCGCACATCCACGAGCGCATGCCGGTGGTCGTGGGGGAGCAGGACTGGGAGGTCTGGCTGGACCCCGAGGCCGCTCCCGACGACCTGTTCTCGGTCCTGGACTCCACGCCTGCGGCGGACTTCACCGTCTACGAGGTGGGACCCGAGGTGAACGCGGTGCGCAACAACGGCCCGCGCCTGCTCGCCCCGGCCGGTGCGGAATCCGAAGGCGGTTCGGCCACCCTGTTCTGAGAGACAGCGCCGACAAGCTTTTTACCAGGATTTTCCCTTCGGTTGTGAACTGCGGAAACCGTGGGGCCGAGCCGTGCCGGAACGCCTCTGGGACGGCGGTGACGGTGGAATCCCGGACAGCGGACCAGTAGGGTGGCCACGCCCGGCGGAGCGGCTCCGCGGGTCGCCGGTTCGTGTGTGCGGAAGTCGGCGGCGGAGCCGTGCGGGCAGCCGCGCGGCCCGGTTCCGGTCTTTCAGCGGTGGACCGGAGCCGGGCCGCGGCCAGGGCTCACCGCGGTTTCCTGGCGCTGGCCAGCAGGTGCATGCTGCTGGCGTCCTCCGCGGAGTCCGCGGCCTTCAGTTCCATCTCCACCAGCCGGTTGAGCGACCGGGGGTGGTCTCCCAGGACCTTCTCCACGGTGGAGGCCGACAGCACGGTGCGGGGCTTGATCCACTCCAGTTCCAGGCCCGCCTCGGTGAGGAGCTCGCTGAGCTGCTCACCGGTGAAGCAGCGGGTGATGGCGCCGTTCGGCCAGGGCACCAGGAGCACGTCGGCGTTGGGCGCGTAGCTGAGTTCGGGCCAGCAGTCCTGCTCGGCGAGCACGGCCATGCCCAGCACCACCGAGTCCACGCACAGCAGGGCGCGGCCCCCGGGGCGCAGGACCCGGGCGATCTCGGTGAGGCACGCCTCGGCCACCAGGTGCTGGGAGAGCACCCGGTTGTCGGCGATGACGCCGTCGAACACCTCAGAGGCGAAGCCGGACAGCAGGGCGGAGTCGCCCACGACCGAGCAGAGGCGGCCCGGACGGCGGTCCGGCCGGACGGGGGCGTGCCCGTTGACCAGGGTCAGTGTCCGCTTCGGCGCCGCGTCCACCGAGGGCAGCAGGGTGACCACGTCGTGTCCGGCGGCCACCGCGCGGGAGGACGCCCGGTATCCGGGGCCCGAGAGGTCGAGGAGGCGCCCCGGTTCGCGGGGCAGCCAGCGGGTGAGCTGGGCGGTGGCCACCGCCCAGTAGAACCTCCAGTAGGTCGAGGGCGAGTCGGCCGTCGCGAAGCGGACCGGGGTGAGGCGGGAGACCTCAGAGGCGGCTGGTGGCCGTGGTGTCGCAGGCTGGGGTGCGGAACCGGTGAGACGCACGCACACTCCTCTCCTGTCCGGTGGGCATGGGGCACCCAGTTCCCCGGGCGACCGCGCCCCGTACGCAGGGCTGGTCCGCTCTGCCGGGACCACGCCGAGCGTCGCCGCCTGGGGCGTCTTCCCCCCACTTTCGCACGATGTGTCCGGCGTATACAGCCAATACCGCAAGAATTTTGTCGGTGTCGTGCACGGCGTCGTCGGCCGGACCGCGGCGGACCAGGAATCAGGCCGCCTCCGGTGTTGTTCCTATCCACGTCATCGGGAAACAACCCCGGGGTGCGGACGGGAGTGCGGCCTGCGGGGCGGCGCGGGAGTGGTTGATGTCAGTCTCCACGGGAACCCTGGAACGGAAGCGGGTCGCGGACGGGTCCGGCCCGGCACGTGTCCGGCTCGGACCGCTCCCCACGTATGGTGAGGTTGCGGTTGCCGCGAGGGAGGACCGTGCAAGGAGGCCGACGGGGTTGAGTCAGAGGCAGGAGACCATCGACGAGCGGGCGGCTCGGTTCGAGCGGGACGTCATGCCGCTCCTGGACCAGTTGTACTCGGCCGCGCTGCGCATGACGCGCAACCCGGCGGACGCCGAGGACCTCGTCCAGGAGACGTTCGCGAAGGCGTTCGGGTCGTTCCACCAGTTCAAGGAGGGGACGAACCTCAAGGCGTGGCTTTACCGCATTCTCACCAACACCTTTATCAACTCCTACCGCAAGAAGCAGCGCGAACCGCGGCAGGCCGGAACCGAGGACGTCGAGGACTGGCAGCTCGCCCAGGCCGCCTCGCACACCTCCAGCGGACTGAAGTCCGCGGAGGCCGAGGCGCTGGAGCACCTTCCCGACACCGACGTCAAGCGCGCCCTACAGGAGTTGCCGGAGGACTTCCGTATCGCGGTCTACCTGGCCGATGTCGAAGGCTTCGCCTACAAGGAGGTCGCTGAGATCATGGACACTCCGATCGGCACCGTGATGTCCCGGCTGCACCGTGGCCGACGTCAGTTGCGCTCCCTGTTGGAGGAGTACGCCCTGGAGCGCGGTTTCCTCTCCGCCCCGGCGAGGGAGTCCGTGGTCGCGGCGAATGGTGGGAAGGACCGACGATGAGCTGCGAGGAACCGCACGCCACCCCGTGCAGTGAGGTGCTGGACAAGGTCTACGCCTACCTCGACGGCGAGCTCGAGGAGGCCAACTGCGAAGAGATACGGCAGCACCTGGAAGAGTGCGCGCCCTGCCTCCAGGAGTACGGGCTGGAGGAAGCGGTGAAGAAGGTCCTGGCCAAGTGCTGCGGCTGCGATCCGGCTCCGGCCGGGTTGCGGACCAGGCTGATGCGGCAGTTGGAGCAGGCCCGATTCGATATGCGTGAGCGCGAGACGGTGGCCGAGTAGCCCGCCGAGTTTCCCGGGGGACCGGGGGCGTCGTCCGGATAATCCGGGAGGCGCCCCCGGTCCTGCTTTTTCCAGGCTCTTTTGCGCTGGTTATCAGGGCGAAGGGGGCGGTGCCGGAATCTGGTGGCGTTCCGGTTCGCAGGCGGACAGCCGGGGCGCAGAGGCGAAGAACCCGAACATGAGGTTAGGGGTGGACCGATTCTTAACCATAAAGTTACTCTCGGTTACTGAGAGTGATACTTGCAGGTCTGGTTGGATTGCCTCGCCGTGGGGAGTGGCGATCGCAAGGGTGATATTGCGTTACCTTTAAATAGGAGGCCAGTTGCGGAGCGTTACTCGGCCAATTACGAATTAGGTTCGTAATTCCGCAGTCTGGAAAGACGGTCGCGGTTCTTTGGTGTCCCCTGGAGTGAGTTCGGGGTGATTGAATGCCGCACGTCGTGATTGCCGTTAAACTGGCCGCCACATCCCCCTCAGGGAGGAAATTTCATGCCTTCGATGGCAAGGTGAAAGCGCGGGGGCGCTTGGAAAGGTGGGGATAGGGATGTTCTCGTTGTTCAACGGCTTCATGCTGCACCTGGCCGCCGTGGCCATGTTTGTCACGACGGTTACCGGATGGACCTGGTGGTAAGTCCGGATCTCTGGAACCATGACGGAACGGTCGGCAGCAAGACGAGAAGGAGCGGGAATTGCGTGCCCTACCCGTGGCCGCGCGGTTGTACGTGGGCCTTGTCGCGCTCGGCGCCGCCACCGTCATACTCCTGGGAGTGCTCCTCGGCCCCATAGCGGAGGTCGACCTGGACACTCTCCTGCTCCTGGCGATTCTGTTCGTGATCGCCGAATCGATCGCCACGATGGTCGACAGCGGCAAGACGGGGATCTCGCCGGCCTCGGCGGCCTCGCTCGCCGCTGTCGTCCTGGTGGGGCCGGTGGGCGCCGCCGTCGTCGGCATCGCCTCGGGGCTAGTCATCCGGAGGCAGGACCTCGTCAAGCGGCTCTTCAACGGAGCGCAGTTCGTGGTCGCCGGATACGCCTCGGGGACGGTGTTCCAACTCTTCGGAGGGAGGATGGGAGTCCCGGACCCCGGGGCGTTCCCGTGGATCATCCTCCCCTTCACCGGAGCGGTCCTGACGTTCTCCCTGTGCAACACACTGCTCATGACCGGGCTGATGTGGTCCCTGGGGGAACTGCGCCTGAGACGTCCCCGGCACGTGCGGTGGCGGCCGCTGGCCACCCTGGAGCTGTCCTCCATCGGCTACGCCATGCTCGGCCTGTTCATCGCCGCCATCTGGGACGCGGTCGGACCGTTCGCCGTGCTGCTGGTGCTGCTCCCGCTGTTCATCGCGCGGTGGGCCTTCGACCAGTACGTCTTCCAGCAGCGCGCCCACGACGCCACCCTGGCCGCACTGTGCCAGGCGGTGGAGACCAAGGACTACTACACACGGGGCCACTGCATGAGAGTGGCCAAGGCCGCCGCGATGATCGCGGAGGAGCTGGGCATGTCCGCGGAGCGCGTCCAGACGATGCGCTACGCGGGCATGCTCCATGACATCGGCAAGCTCGGTGTGCCCACCAAGATCCTGCAGAAGGCGGGGAAGCTCACCGAGGAGGAGTTCGCGGCGATCCAGTTGCACCCCATGCGCGGCTACGAGATCGTGCGGGAGATCGACTTCCTGGACGAGGCGCTGGTCGGGATCCTGCACCACCACGAGCGCATGGACGGCGGCGGCTACCCGATGGGCCTGGCGGGCGAGGACATCCCCGAGGCCGCCCGCCTGGTCTCGGTGGCCGACGTGTTCGACTGCCTGACCTCGACCCGCTCCTACCGCACCGCGTGGAGCGCCGAGGACGCCATCGCGGAACTGCGCCGGTGCGCGGGCACCCAGTTCGACCCGCGCATGGTCGAGGCGCTGGTCCGCGCGGTCGAACGGGAGGGCTGGGAGGTGCCCGACCTCGTCGAGCCGCTGTCGGAGGAGTGCGAGGCCCGCGCGGCCCGGACGCCGCAGAACGGCACCGGCGCCAGGACCGGGGAGGCCCCGGCCGACGTCGTGCCGGCGGGCGCCGAGCCCGCCGCGCAGAACGGCGCCGGGGCCGACGTCACGGTCGGAGCGGTGGAAGAGGCGGCCGGATCATGACGAACAGCACGTCGACCGCTCTGCCGCGCAGAACCGGGGGCGCCCACGGCAGACAGTGGCGGGCCGTCGGCTGGACCCGGCCGCTGCTGATCGGGGCCGCCCTGGCCGCCGCCGCGGGATCGCTGCTGTGGACGGCGGCCGTGAGCGGTTTCGAACAGCCCCGGATCACCCTGGCGTTCGGGGTCCTGGTCGCGGTGGGGGAGTTCGCGCGCATCACGCTGCCCGGCGGGCGCGAGGTGGCCCCCGTCGCCGCAGCCTCGGCCATGTCCTACGCCTTCCTCTTCACCATCGCCGGTGAGCCCGTCCTCCACTCGGGATTGCAGGTCGTGGCGGTGGTCGCGGTCGGCATGGCCCTCGGGGAGCTGCCGCACATCATGGTGGGCCGCCCGCCCCAGTGGGGCGACCTGGCCCGCAGGATGCTCAGCGTCGCGGTCATCGCCCTGCTGTTCAAACCCCTGGTGGCGCTCGTCGACCTGGACGGGCCGCTGTGGTGGATGGCCCTGGTGCTCATGGCGGTGATCGTGGTGGTGGTGTGGGCCGCCGACTCGGTGGCCGCCGCGGCGATCCGCGCCGACCGCCTGCGGACCCGCTTCGTGGTCACGGTGCGCGACGAGATGCGTGCCCAGGTGGCCATCGGCATGGCGGTGGGGGCCTCGGCCATCCTCATGGCCCTGTCCGTCCACGTCATGGGACTGACCACGCTGCTGGTGTTCATCGCCCCGCTGCTGGTCACCGAGGTGGCCTTCCGGCGCTACGCCCAGATCCGGCGCACCTACCTCCAGACGGTGCGGGCGCTGTCCCGGGTCACCGAGGTCGGCGGGTACGTCGAGCCCGGGCACTCCCGCCGGGTCAGCCGCCTGGCCCAGGGGATCGGCTGCGAGCTGGGGATGTCGGAGTCGGAGCTGCTGGAGCTGGAGTACGCCGCGCTCATGCACGACATCGGCCAGCTTTCGCTGCGCGACCCCATTCCCAGCGGGGCCACCGTGCTGGCCTCCCCCCGCGAGCAGTCCAGCATCGCCGAACTGGGCTCGGCGATCATCCGCGAGACCGGGGTGCTCGACGGGGTGGCCGAGCTGGTCCGCCGCCAGTGGGAGCCCTACACCGGCGACGGCGACGCGGGACCGCCCCCGCTGGGCAGCCGGATCATCAAGGTGGCCAACGCCTTCGACGACCTGGTCGGCGACTCCACGGACCGCGACCGCGTCGAGGCGGTGCTACAGCGGCTGCGCATGGACACCGGACACGAGTACGACCCCATGGTGGTCGAGGCGCTGGCGACCGTGCTGCAACGGCCGCACCCCTCCCGGCGCGACGACTGAGGCCCAGCCCCGCGCCCGCGGCGGGTGCGGGGCGCGTTCCGGGGGCAGGGGAACGGAAGGCGTCCGCCGCCGCGCCGGGGCGCGCGGCGGCCGCACCGCCGGGCAGCCCCGCGCCGCCTCCGCGCCCGCGGAGCCCTGGCGGCGGACACCCCGGGTACCACCGGCCGAACCGGCACAGGAGAGGGGCGGGCGATGGCCGAGATCCGCGCGGAACGAGTCGCGAACGTCTGGAAGGTCACGGCGCGGCCGGGCGACGCGGTCGCCGAGGGCGACACGCTGCTGGTCCTGGAGACCGGGAAAATGGAGATCCCGGTACAGGCCGGGAACCCGGGCCGGGTCGTCGACGTCGTCGTCGACGAGGGCGACGTCGTCCGGGAGGGCGACCTGCTCGCGGTCGTCGAGTAGGGGACGGAGCACACGGAGGGAAGCGGTCCATGGCGATCGACACCGGACTCAGCGGCACCGCGGAGCTGACGGTCACCGCGGCCGACACCGCGGCGGCGCTGGGCAGCGGGGACGTGCCCGTCCTGGGGACCCCGCGGGTGCTGGCGCTGGCCGAGGCCGCCACCGTCGCCGCCCTGGACGGGCACCTGGACGACGGGCGCACCACGGTGGGCACCGAGGTGCGCCTCGCACACACCGCCCCCACGCCGGTGGGAGCGCGCGTGACGGCCACGGCGCACCTGGCCCTGGTCGAAGGCAGGCGCCTGGTCTTCGAGGTCGCCGTCGTCCAGGGAGACCGCCGGGTGGCCGCGGGCACCGTCGAGCGCGTCGTCGTCGACCGCGAGCGCTTCCTCTCCGGGGTGCGCCGCGAGGGGGAGTGAGGCCGGGCCTCACACCCCCATGGTCTTGCGGGGATAGACGTTCTCCGGGTCGGTGACGATGTTGACCAGGTAGGGGACGCCCGAGTCGAAGGCGCGGCGCAGCGCCGGACCGATCTCGGCGGGGTCGGTGACCAGCTCCCCGCCGCCGCCGAGGGCCGTGACGACCTGGTCGTAGCGGGTCTGCGGGGCCAGGTCGGCGACCACGTCGTAGCCGTAGACCAACTGCATCGGCGCCTTCTCCAGCCCCCAGATGCCGTTGTTGCCGCACACCATGACCACCGGCAGGTTGTGCCGGACGAGGGTGTCCACGTCCGACAGGGAGAACCCCAGCGCGCCGTCCCCGAACAGGGCCACCACCTGGGAGGAGGGGCGCGTCAGGCGGGCGGCGATCGCGTACCCCATGCCGGTGCCCAGGCAGCCGAACGGGCCGGGGTCCAGCCAGTTGCCCGGACGGCGCGGCTCCACGTACTTGCCCGCGTAGGAGACGAAGTCGCCGCCGTCGCCGATCACCACCGCGTCGTCGTCCAGGACCCGGTTGAGCTCGCCGTAGATGCGGGCCGGGTGGATGGGGGAGGCGTCGCTGTCGAGGACCTCGCGGTCGTTGGCCGCGGTCGCGGCGGCCGCCTCGGCCACCTCCGCGCGCCACTGCGCGACCTCGGGACGGGGCGCGGCCTGTTCGGCGAGGCCGCGCAGGACCAGGGAGAGGTCGCCCGAGACCGCCCCCGCCAGGGTGAGGTGCGTGGCGAGCTGGCCGGGGGAGTCGGTGATGTGCACGGTGCGGGCCAGGGGGGCGCCGTCGCGGCCGCCGAACAGGCCGTGGTTGAGCCGGAAGTCCAGCGGGGTGCCCACGACGACGACCAGGTCGGCGCGGCCCAGGGCGAACCCCCGGGCGCGGGTGGCCAGCAGCGGGTGCCCGGCGGGCAGCACGCCGCGGCCCTGGCCGTTGGTGACCACCGGGATGCCCAGCTCCTCGGCGGCCTCCAGGGCGACCTGCTCGGCGCCGTCCAGCCACACGTCCGAGCCGTACACCAGCACCGGCCGCTGCGCCTCGCCGATCAGGCGGGCGACGGCGGCCACCGCGTCGGGGTCGGGGGAGCGGTCGGCCCCGGCGGGGCGTGCCTCCAGGGTGACCTCGGCCTGGTCGTAGAGGCGGTCCATGGGGATGTCCACGAACACCGGTCCGCGGTGGGCGGTGTTGGCGAGCGTGAACGCCTCGTCCAGCGCGGGAGCGATCAGGGCGGGGTCGTGGACGGTCCACGCGCGCTTGGTGATCGTGCTGAACAGCGGAGGCTGGTCCAGCTCCTGGAGCAGGCCCTGCCCCCAGCGGCTGTCCGGGGCCCGGCCGCCGACCACCACCAGCGGGGAGCCGTTGAAGTGCGCGGTGGCCACGCCGCTGACGCCGTTGGTGACGCCCGGCCCGGCGGTGAGCACCGCCCACCCGGCCCGCCGGGTGAGCTTGCCGACGGCCTCGGCGGCGAAGACCGCGGTCTGCTCGTGGCGCACGTCCAGCAGGCGCAGCGGGGGATCGGAGGTGACCGCGCCGTCGTAGACCGGGAAGACGTGTCCGCCCGAGAGCGTGAAGACGGTGTCCACGCCGTGGCGGCGGGCGACCTCCACGGCGTGGTTGCCGCCGTGGCCGGTGAGCTTCACGGCGGGCTCGGAGTGGGAGGAGGCGCTCATGTGCTGTCACGCTCCTTGCTGGTGGGGTGGCGGGTGAGGGCGGGAGGGGGCCGCCCGCCACCAAATTACCAGCGAGTAGCGTTCTTGGGTGAGGCACCTCACAGAATTCGGTTCCGACAGGGCGTGCGGAGTGCTCCTAACTCCGCTCCTTGGGGGGACGCAGCCGGGTCACGAACTTGTACCGGTCGCCGCGGTACAGCGACCGCACCCACTCCACCGGGTTGCCCTCCGCGTCGAAGCTGTGCTGGCAGTGCAGGACCAGCGGCAGCCCGACGTCCACCCCGAGCAGCCGCGCCTCGTTGGGGGTGGCCAGCACGGTCTCGATGGTCGCCTCGGCCTCGGCCAGGTGCACGTTGTAGACCGCGGCGAGGGCCTCGTACAGCGAGGCGTACTTGTTCAACTGGCGGCGCAGGCCCGGGAAGCGGCGCGCGGGCAGGTGGGCGGTCTCCACGGCCATCGGATCGCCGTTGGCCAGCCGCAGCCGTTCGATGCGCAGCACCCGGCCGCCGAGCCGGATGGCCAGCAGGCCGGCCAGCTCCTCGTCGGCGTTGACGTGGCTCACGTCGAGAATCCGGGTGTCCGGGTGGAGGCCGTGGGAGCGCATCTCCTGGGTGTAGCTGGTCAGTTGCAGCACCTGGGTCACCTTGGGCTTGGCGACGAAGGTCCCCTTGCCCTGGATGCGCAGCAGGCGGCCCTCCACCACCATCTCGGCGAGAGCCTGGCGCACCGTGGTGCGGGACGTGCCGAACTGGGTCGCCAGCGTCCGCTCCGGTGGCACCGGGTTGCCGGCGGGCATTGTCTCGATCAGCTCCAGGAGCTGCTTCTTGACCTGGTAGTACTTCGGAACCCGAGGGCTGTCCTCAACTGTTCGCTGACCCGTCACGTCGATTTCCTCCACCGATCCCCGCCTGTTCGGCGTTTGCTGCATCCTCGCAGTGCCCGGGGTCCGACGTGTAGTCGGGCCGCCGCAAAAGACGGCAACTGGTGTAGGCCATTGGTAGAAAGCCGCATCTCTTGAGTATGCCCCGCCTCATGGGATGATTTGTGAGTGCCTCACCTCAGTGACCTCATCAGAAGGTATACGGCGCTCACGACGGTGGACCTGGAGTGGCTGCAGGCCCTGGTCTCCGACTGGCAGTTGCTCGCCGACCTGTCCTTCGCCGACCTGCTGCTCTGGGTGCGCGTACGCAACGACGACGGCTGGGTCGCGGTCGCCCAGATGCGGCCGACCACCGGGCCGACCGCGTTCCAGAACGACCTCGTCGAGACGTTCCTGCCGGACGTGCCGGCCGCCGAGGGGGAGCCGGACCCCGTGCCCCCGGTGCTGCGCAACAAGCGCACGCTCATCAACCGCGCCTGGCGCGAGGGCAGGATCTGCCGGGAGGGCGACCCCGACTGGTCGGGCGGCGTCCCGGTGCGCGAGGAGACGATCCCGGTGCGCCGGGCGGGGGTCATGCTGGGAGTGATCCAGCGCAGCACCAACCTCAGCGCGGCGCGCACGCCGAGCCGTCTGGAGCTGACCTACCTACAGAGCGCCAACGACCTGGCGCAGATGATCGCCGAGGGCGGCTTCCCGTTCAGCGACCAGGGGCCGCTGATGGTCCGCTCGCCCCGCGTCGGGGACGGCCTGGTCCGCCTGGACCGCGAGGGACGGGTGGTCTACGCCAGCCCCAACGCCCAGTCCGCCTACCGCCGCCTGGGCCTGGCCACGGACCTCGTGGGGACCTCGCTGGCCCGCACCACCGTGGAGCTGTCCGCCGACCCCGACCCGCGGGACGAGTCCCTGAGCTGGACCGCGGGCGGCCGGGTGCCGCTGGAGGCGGAGGTGGAGGCCCGCGGCACCACCGTCCAACTGCGCGCCATCCCGCTGATCATCAGCGGGGAGCGGATCGGCGCGCTGGTCATGGTGCGCGACGTCACCGAGCTGCGGCGCCGGGAGCGCGAGCTGATGACCAAGGACGCCACCATCCGGGAGATCCACCACCGGGTGAAGAACAACTTGCAGACCGTCGCGGCCCTGCTGCGGTTGCAGGCCCGCCGACTGCACAACTCCGAGGGGCGCGCGGCCCTGGACGAGGCGGTGCGCCGGGTCGGGTCGATCGCGATCGTGCACGAGATGCTCTCGCACACGCCGGACGAGACGGTGGACTTCGACGACATCGCCGACCGGGTCATCGAGATGGCCGCGGAGGTGTCCTCCACCGGCGCGGCGGCGGTGGCACCGCGCCGGGTGGGGCACTTCGGCCTGCTGTCCGCGCTGGTCGCGACCCCGCTCTCCATGGTTCTGGCCGAACTGGTGCAGAACGCGGTCGAGCACGGACTCCGGTACGGTCCCGGCACCATCGAGGTGCGGGTGCGCCGTCAGGCGCCGGTGCCGGGACCGGACGAGTTCGAAAGCGGAAGGGGTGCGGGAAGGTTGATCATCGAGGTGGTCGACGACGGAACGGGACTACCCGACGACTTCGACCTGGAGACCAGTAGTAGCCTTGGACTGCAGATCGTCCGGACCTTGGTGACGGGCGAACTCGCGGGCCGGCTCGAGATGATCCCCCAGGAGGGCGGCGGCACCAAGGTCCTGCTCGACTTGCCGGTGGATCATGAGGTCCAGTACTACAACTGAGAACGGACGGTGGGACGAGGGCTCAGCTCAGACCGCGGTACGCAACTGGACGGCCGGGCGGAGCGAACGGCGGCGCTTCAGGGCGCGGCGTTCGTCCTCGCTCATCCCGCCCCAGACACCGCCGTCCTGACCGGTCTCCAGCGCCCACTGAAGGCAGGCGGTGCTCACGGAACAACGGCGGCATACTTCCTTGGCCTCTTCGATCTGGATCAGTGCCGGACCGGAGTTGCCGATGGGGAAGAAAAGTTCGGGGTCTTCGTCACGGCAGGCAGCGTGGTGGCGCCAGTCCATGCGGGTCACTCCTCACGGTGAGGCGGTCGGGGCGTCGTCGGCCTTGTGAAACAGTTCACGAAGCAGGGCGTTTCGGGGCCGCCGCAGTAGTGCGAACGGTCCCCGCTGCCTCCTTCGCGCGCCCCACACGGGCTGTCGCGGTCGTTTCTGGCGGTCGCTGCGCGGAAACCTGGAAAAATGCGGCCACCGAGCCCGGAACCAACCGTTAACGCGCCCGTAACGTGCGGCGATACTTTGAGCGTGGCAGGGTTAAGAGAAGCTTTCAAGAGAGAAGGCGCACGAAAGCCCGATATGGGGTGTCGCGTACGTCACAAGTGCCCTGGGCTCGGCTTTTATGTTCTCTTAAGCCACGATTCGTAACGCCTTCGGAACCGATCGGAAGTTGACCTGTTGCCGGTGTCCGAGGTATTCTCCGTCAATTTGGAACGCCCGCGGCCACCGCGAGCGGATCGTGAACTCCTCTCGGTCGTGCCAGGTCAGGTAGCCGCGCCCCCGCGGCGGCAGCCCCTTCGCCGAGAACATCATGCGCAGCACGTTGGCGGTGGTCATCGTATCCACCCTGGTCAACGCGAACACGTCCAGCCCCAGCTCGAAGCGGGACCGGGGGGTCGGCTGCACCGGGGACGGCCCCGCATAGGTCCACGGGGTCGTGTTCGTCACCAGCGCGAAGTACAGGCCCCGGACCGGGTGGCGCTCCGGCATGTGCACGCTCAGCGACGGGTCGCCCCCCATGCCGCCCCTGAAGAACAGGTTGAGCGCGATGGCCGTGTACAGGGCGGGGGTGGCGCGACGGCCCTGCTTGCGCTGCCGCTCCACCTCGTGGACCACGTCGGCGTCCCAGCCGAACCCCGCGCAGAAGGTGAAGTAGCGGCCCCCGTCCGGGCCGTCGATGCGGCCCAGGTTCACCGTGCGCCGCGAACCCGTGTGCAGCGCCTCCAGCACCGCCCCGGTGGCCTCCACGGGGTCGACGGGCAGCCCCAGCGCGCGGACGAACACGTTCGCGCTGCCCCCCGGAAGGGCGGCGTAGACCGGCCGCTGCTCCTCGGGGACGGCCATCAGCCCGTTGGCCACCTCGTTCACGGTTCCGTCGCCGCCGAAGCTGATCACCAGCTCGTAGCCGTCCTCGGCGGCCTGCCGGGCCAGGTCCACCGCGTGGCCGCGGTACTCGGTCAGAGCCGTGTCGAGCTTGATGTCGCTGGCGAGCGCACGGACGATCACCTCGCGCGAGCGGGGGGTCATCGTGGTGGCGTGGGGATTGGAGATGAACAGGGCACGCACACGGCCAGTCTATTGACCTGGCGGGTAGGCGGAGCCGGACGGGAGCCCCGCCCCGGAACGCCGAAGGTCCCCGTGGCGGGGTGCCGGAGGAGCCGGGTTACAGTGAACACGTGTCCCGACGACCGATCACCCTTCTCCTCGCCGCGGTGTGCGAAGCGCTGCTCGGGCTGCTGCTGCTCGTCCTCGGCGGCTACGTCCTGGTCAACACGCTGCTGGGCAACGCGACGGACATCACCTTCGCCCTCCCCCTGGCGGTGTTCGCCTTCGGCGGCGGCGCTGCGCTCTGCTACGTCTCCTGGGGCCTGTACGGCCTCCGGGACTGGGCGCGCACGCCGGTCGTGCTGACCCAGATCTTCGCCCTGGTGGTCGCCTACTACATGTGGACCAGCGACCAGCCCGAGATGAGCCTGGCCCTGGGTGGCTACGCGCTCCTCACCCTGGCCCTGGTGCTCGCCCCGCAGACGACGGCCACGCTCTTCCCCGCCGAGGGCCCCTCCCGGAACCGGAGGTGACCACCCGCGCCACGGACGCCGGTGGCCGTGACGCGGGGCGGGAGAGGCGTCAGTCGTCGCTGGTGAGAGCCTGACGCAGTTGGGCGAGCGTGCGCGCCAGCAGTCGGGACACGTGCATCTGCGAGATGCCGAGCTCCGCAGCGATCTGCGACTGGGTCATGTTGCCGAAGAAGCGCAGCAGGAGAATGCGCTTCTCCCGGGGCGGAAGCCGTTCCAGGAGCGGTTTGAGCGACTCCCGGTACTCCACGCCCTCCAGGGACTCGTCCACGATCCCCAGCGAGTCGGCGACCGCCGGCGAGTCCTCGTCGCCGTTGTCGGGGGCGTCGAGGGAGACGGTGGAGTAGGCGTTGGCCGACTCCAGTCCCTCCAGCACCTCCTCCTCGGACATCTTGAGGTACTCGGCCAGCTCGGCGACCGTGGGCGCGCGTCCCTGCCGCTGGGACAGTTCGCTGACGGCCTTGGTCAGCGAGAGCTTCAGCTCCTGTAGGCGGCGCGGCACCCGCACCGCCCACCCCTTGTCCCGGAAGTGCCGCTTGATCTCGCCGACGATGGTCGGGGTGGCGTAGGTGGAGAACTCCACCCCGCGGTTCAGGTCGAATCGGTCGATGGACTTGATCAGCCCGATCGTGGCCACCTGGGTGAGGTCGTCGAGCCACTCGCCGCGGTTGCGGAACCGGCGGGCGAGGTACTCCACCAGCGGGAGGTGGAGCTCGACGAGTTCGTCCCGGATGCGCTGGCGCTCCGGCGCGTCCGGGTCGAGTTCGCCCAGACGTTCGAACAGCTCCCGCGCACGGGCCCGGTCAGGCGTCGAGTGCTCCGTTTGCGCCGTCAGAGCGGGCCCCCTTTCACTCACGCCGACTCCACCGGGTCGCGGCGTTTGTGCAGGACGATGGATACCCGGTCATCGGAACCGACGACGGCGTCGACGTCACCGGCCAACGCCGAGAGTACGGTCCACGCAAAGGTGTCACGCGCCGGCAGCCGCCCGTCCGTGGTCAGCACCGAAACGCTGATGCGCATCCCGTCCCCGGTGAGTTCGAACTCCGTGGTCAGATCTGTACCGGGCAGCGCCTGGGTGAGGAGCATCGCGCACGCCTCGTCCACCCCGATACGCAGGTCTTCGATCTCGTCCAGGGTGAAATCGAGACGGGCGGCGAGCCCTGCCGTAGCCGTGCGGAGCACGGAGAGATAGGCGCTGTCCGCGGGCATGCGGACCGTCACCGTGTCTCTCACGCCCATGGCGTCCGCCGTCGGTACAGCGGTGTCTTCGGTCACGTCCCTCCTTAGGGAAGCGAGATTGCCGCTTGTAAGCAATCTATCTTGTTCCCCCGGGGTACGTGACACCTGAACGCTGATCATCCCTCACAGAGCGTGGGGGCGGCCCTACAGCGTGTCCGGTCCGCGAAGGGGGCGCGGCCGGTGCGCCGACTTACGGAGCGTCCGCGAGATGAACCGGGGTAGGTCTACGCATCTGTGCGTGGGGCTACCCCGGTTTTTGCGTTGTAGGGCTCGCGCGTGCGGGGAGCGGTTCGCCGAGCGCGAGGTGTCAGCGCGACGCTGACACGTGCTCGCCGCGAGCCGTGCCGCGTTCGGCTCGCCGAGCCCGTGACGTCGCCGGAGCCGCTACCGGACACCTCCCGCGCGCGTTCCCGCGTTCGCCGGTCCGCGGACCGGTCGCGTGCGGGAGCTGCTTGCTGCGGGATGCTCGCCGGTCCGCGGGTTGCTCCGCGAGGTGTCGCCGCGGGGCTGCTCGGCGGACCGGTACCGCTCGCCGAGCGCGCACCGTTCGAGCAGGGACAACACACATGACGGTTACTTTGCGTTGGGTTGACTGTCGACGGAGAGTAATTGCTCTCGAGGTGCGTTCGCGTGCGGGAACCGGCTCGGCGAGGTGTTCGGCGAGCGTTGCCGCGGGAGCGGTACAGCTTGCCGCTCGCCTTGCCGCTCGGTCCGGCGAGCGTGCCGCGAGGTACGGCAAGGCTTGCCGCGGGAGCGGAGTAGAGCAGATATCGGGAGTGTGCTCGGCGAGTGGCACGCTCCCGATTTTTGTGGTTTGGGGAGGTGCGCGGCTCGCGCTAGTCCGTCGGACGCACAAACGTTCCCTTCGCGGGAAGCGTGATCACCAGTCCGCGGTCTCTGAGTTCCTTGACCGCACGCCGCGCCGTACCGAGTGCGACACCGTAGGACTCCGCTAGTTCCCGCTCGCCGGGCAACCGCGCTCCCGCGGGGAGTTCTCCCGACTCGATACGTGCGGCGAGGTGGTCCGCCATTTCCGCGTATACGTACGCCGCTTCTGACGGTTTGAAGTCCGGAACGTCGCTCACGCGCTCACTGTAGAACTGCCTTGAGCTGCGCACATGGGTGGGTAGCGGCGTACCGCTGTACAGAGCGGTGCAGAGCGGCCAGGATCAGAGTTCCGCGAAAACGGACCCCGGCGGACGGGCCAACGTTCCCGGGGGCGTGGCCAACGCTTCCCAGGAGCGTTGACAGTGAGAACTCTACTTGCCCTGTGCGCGCTGGTTTCGCGCGCGATTCGCCCCTCCCGCGGCACGCACGCCGCACCTCGCGAGCCGCTCGCAGAACGGAGCCCGCGAGAGCACTTCGTCGCGGCTCGCCGAGCCACCCGGAAGCCGCTCGCGAGCAACTCCGCGGCTGCTTCCCCGCGGACGGCTCACCGAAGCACCTTGCCGGAGCTGCGGACCGGTACCGCGGACACCTCGAGCCCGCGGACGGTTCGCCGGAGCGTTGCTGAGCGGGAGCCGCTCGAGCGGTCCGCGGAGAGCCCGCGAACTGCTCGAGGGAACCTCGCCGAGCGCTCCGGACACTTCACCGCGGCGAGTCCGTGAACGTCGGCGAGCGTGCCCGTGAGCGCCATGCGGACGCACCTCGAGTCCGCGGGAGAGACGCTCGAGCACCTCGAGCCGCTCGCGGGCGTCGTTATGCGGAACTGCTTCCCGCGACCGCAACCGCTGACCCGTACGGGTCACCGTTGCCGGGGACACCGGTCGTTCGCGCGGAGAACGTCAACCCGCAAGCCGCTTTGGTCCGCGGCTACCACATCGCTTCTGAGCGCGAGCACGCGAAGGGGGCCGCACAGTGACCCGTGATCACCTCGAGCCGGAACCGGAGCCCGCGGACGCTCCCGCGTTGTGGGATGCGGGAGAACACGCGAACTGGTTGTACGACGTGCTCTCTGACGCGCTCCGCGAGCGTGCGGACGTTTTCCCGGACACGTACGCTGCGTTCGCCGCACTAGACGACTGGCTCCGCGGGGGCGGTGTGCTGCCCGGCCCGTGGCGCGACGCCGAGCGTCCGCCGAGCACCGACCAGTCTACTCCGCGGCCGATCCCATGCCCCGGGGAGGTGCTTCCCGGGGCATCCTCGCTAGGTGCGGCTACTGTCCCAGCGTGAGCAGTGCCTCCCCGTCGAGGCGGTAGACCGTCCACTCGTCCATCGGCACGGCCCCCAGCGACCGGTAGAACCCGATGGCGGGCGAGTTCCAGTCGAGCACCGACCACTCCAGCCGCCGGTACCCCCGCGCCACGCAGATCCGGGCCAGCTCGGTCAGCAGCGCCCGGCCGTAGCCGCGCCCCCGGAACTCGGGGCGCACGTACAGGTCCTCCAGGTAGATGCCGTGGCGGCCGGTCCAGGTGGAGAAGTTGCGGAACCACAGCGCCATGCCCACGACACTGGTGGAGCCGTCCTCGGCGGTGTGCTCGGCGACGTGCGCGAAGACGGCCGGATGGGGGCCGAACAGCGCGGCGGCGAAGTCCTCCTCGGTGGCCGTCGCGGACTCCGGTTCCTTCTCGTACTCCGCCAGTTCGCGGACCAGGCGGGTGATGGCGGGGACGTCCTCGGGACGGGCGGGGCGGATCACGGCAGAGACCTCACAAGACGGTCGGAGACAGCCCGTCCACGGTAACCCCGGCGGTGGGCGGCCGGGTGCGCGGGGGCGGCGGGAGGCCGCCGACCGCGCACCCGGCCGCTCAGAGCACCTTGGAGAGGAACGCCCTGGTCCGCTCGTGCTGCGGGGAGTCGAGGACGTCCCGGGGGGCGCCGCGCTCCACGACGACTCCGCCGTCCATGAAGACGAGGGTGTCGCCGACCTCGCGGGCGAAGCCCATCTCGTGGGTCACCACGATCATGGTCATCCCGCCCTCGGCGAGGTCCCGCATCACGTCCAGGACCTCGCCCACCAGCTCCGGGTCGAGCGCGCTGGTGGGCTCGTCGAACAGCATCAGCGACGGGTTCATCGCCAGCGCCCGGGCGATCGCCACCCGCTGCTGCTGGCCGCCGGACAACTGCTCGGGGTAGGCGCCGGCCTTGTCGGCCAGCCCGACCCGCTCCAGCAGTCCCATCGCGATCTCCCTGGCCTCGGCCCGGGGCATCCGCTTGACCTGGACGGGAGCCTCCGTCACGTTGGCCAGGACCGACATGTGGGGGAACAGGTTGAACCGCTGGAACACCATGCCGATGTCGCGGCGCTGCGCGGCCACCTCCGATTCGCGCAGCTCGTACAACCTGCCGTTCTTCTCCCGGTAACCCATGAGCTGGCCGTTCACCCACAGGCGGCCCGCGCTGATCTTCTCCAGGTGGTTGACACAGCGCAGGAAGGTGGACTTGCCCGAGCCGGACGGCCCGATCACGCAGCACACCTCGCCGCGCCGCACCTCCAGGTCGACCCCGCGCAGCACGTGGAGCCGCCCGTAGTGCTTGTGGATGTTGTCGGCCACCACCATGCGGTCGTCAGCTTCGGGGATGTTCTCTGCGACCATCGAGCACGCCTCAATTCCTGGCTTGGACCCGCAGCAGCCTCAGCCCGGCCCCCGCCCGCCGGTCGCCCCGGGCGAAGGAGCGCTCCAGCAGGTACTGGCCGACCATGAACACGCTGGTGATCGCCAGGTACCACAGGCACGCGGCGACCAGCATCGGGAACGGGTCGTAGGTACGGTTGCCGATCGCCTGCAACTGGAACCACAGCTCGGTGGTCAGCGGCACGTAGGCGACCAGGGACGTGTCCTTGAGCATCGCCGTGGCCTCGTTGCCGGTCGGCGGCACGATCACCCGCAGCGCCTGCGGCAGCGTGATCCGGCGCAGCACCGTGGAGCGCCGCATCCCCAGCGCCTGGGCGGCCTCGGTCTGCCCGGGGTCCACCGATTGCAGCCCGGCCCGCACGATCTCGGCCATGTAGGCGCCCTCCGACAGCGCGAGCGCCAGCAGCGCCGCGACGAAGGGGGTGAGGAGGTCACGGGTGTCGAAGGAGTAGAACCGGGCGGACTCCAGGCCCAGCAGCGGCGCCCAGTAGTGGTCGAACGGCAGGCCCAGGTCGATGCGGTTGTAGAGCACGCCCAGGTTGCCGAAGAGCACGCACAGCACCAGGCGGGGCACCGCCCGGAAGAACCAGGTGTACAACCAGCCGACCCCGGCCAGCACCGGGTTGCCGGACAGCCGCATGACCGCGACGGCGATGCCCACCACGACGCCGATGAGCATCGCCAGCAGGGTCAGCACGAGCGTGGTGCGCACGCCCAGCAGTACCGGCTCGGAGAACATGTTCTCCACCATGAACGGCCAGTTGAACGCCTCGTTGGTGACCAACATGTGCGCGAACATGGCGGCGAACACCAGCAGCACCCCGGCCGCGACCCAGCGGCCGGGGTGACGGACCGGGACGGCCTTGATGAACTCGGGGGAACCCGTCCCGGGCGAAGACGCCTCCGCCCGGGACGGACCGGTCTGCGTATCCACGGTCGGCCGCTACTCCACGTCCGGGTTGACTTCGGGGGCCTCGATACCGCCGCTCTCGATACCCCAGTCGGCCAGGATCTCGCCGTAGGTGCCGTCCTCCATGATGGCGGCGAAGGCGGCCCGGATCGCCTCGGCCAGCTCGGCGTCGTCCTTGGGCAGCACCACGCCGTAGGGGGCGGCCTCGTACTGCTCCCCGTAGGTCTCCAGCTTGTCGCCGGTCTGCTCGATCGCGTAGGCGGCCACCGGCAGGTCGGCCAGGCTGGCGTCGCTCTGCCCGGACACCACCGAGGAGGTCGCCTGGGTCTGGCTCTCGAACTGCTGGATCTCGATGGGGTCCTTGCCCTCGTCGACGCACTTGTCGCTGCGCGCCTGGATGTCGTCCACCTGGATGGTGCCGGCCTGCACCGCGATCCGCTTGCCGCAGGCATTGTCCGGGTCGACGCCCTCGGGGTTGCCCGCCAGGCCGAACCACTGGGTGCCCACGACGAGGTAGCTCACCATGGTCACGTTCTCCAGCCGCTCGGCGGTGATCGTGAAGGAGGAGACCCCCACGTCGTACTTGCCGGAGTCGACACCGGTGATGATGGAGTCGAACGGGGCGGACTGCCAGTCGGTCTCCAGGCCGAGCTTGGCCGCGACGGCGTCGAACAGCTCCACGTCGAAACCGATGACGGTCTGGCCGTTGGTGTCGAGGAACTCGGCCGGCGGGTACTCGCTGTCCACCCCGATGGTGATGACGCCCCGCTCGGCGAGGTCGTCGGGGACCAGCGCGGCGAGTTCCGCGTCGGCGGCCGGTGCGTCGTCGCCTCCGCCTCCGGCCTCCTCGCCGCCGCCTCCGCAGGCACTCAGGGTCAGCACGGCCGCCGCGGGCAGGGCGGCCAGGTGGAGCAGGCGCCGGCGGGGGCCGGAGAGCTGGGTGTCCCGGGCCGTCGCGGGTTCCGCGGAGCGCCACAGGTCCTTCACGTCGGTTTCCTCCCTCTGGGGTGCAGGCACACCGGAGTGGGCCAGCCTGGTGCGGCGCGTGGTCCACGCGCCGCATGCGTGGTCAGAATGTCCAGGTTGTGGGGTATTAGTCATTAATCATCCACTCCCGGGCATGGGGCTGCGGTCACCGTTGTGAGATGATTGAGTAACGGGCCACCCCCCGTACCGCTGGCAGCGCTTCCGCACAACCGTTGCGGAGAGTCCCGACCGCCGCAACCGATCACCAGAGATCGGTGTGGACGAGTCTCCACCCGCAGTTTCGACCCTCTCCGCTCGCTGCTTCCCACCGCATCACTGTCCCCGTCCCAGCCGAGGGGGACGCGCACGGATCCACTGAGGGGTTTTTACGTGACCAGCGACCGCAGTTCCCTGCTTGACGACGATCCCGCGTTTGCTCTGCACCGCGGCGGCAAGCTGGAAGTCCACTCCACCATCGAGGTCAACGACCAGGAGGGCCTGTCCCTGGCCTACACGCCGGGCGTGGCGCGCGTCTGCACCGCCATCGCCGAGAACCCGGAACTGGTGGACACCTACACCTGGAAGAGCAAGGTCGTCGCCGTCGTCACCGACGGCACCGCCGTGCTCGGCCTGGGAGCCATCGGCCCGGAGGCGTCCCTGCCCGTCATGGAGGGCAAGTCGCTGCTGTTCAAGCAGTTCGCCGGGGTCGACTCGGTGCCGATCGCTCTGGCCTGCACCGACGTGGACGAGATCGTCGAGACGGTGGCCCGCATGGCCCCGTCCTTCGGTGGCATCAACCTGGAGGACATCTCCGCTCCGCGCTGCTTCGAGATCGAGCGGCGGCTGCGGGAGCGCCTCGACATCCCGGTCTTCCACGACGACCAGCACGGTACCGCCATCGTCGCGCTGGCCGCGCTGCGCAACGCCGCCCGGGTCACCGGCCGGGAGCTCAGCGACCTGCGGGCCGTCGTCTCCGGGGCCGGAGCGTCGGGCATCGCGGTCTCCCGCATGCTGATCAGGGGCGGAATCGGCGACATCGCGGTGGCCGACAGCAAGGGCATCATCTACGAGGGCCGGGCCGGGCTCAACGAGCACAAGGCCGCGCTCGCCGCCATCAGCAACAAGGCCGGACTACAGGGCTCCATCGAGTCCGCGCTGGCCGGGGCCGACGTGTTCGTCGGCCTGTCCGCCGGCGAGGTGCCCGAGGAGGTCGTCGCCACGATGGCCGACAACGCCATCATCTGCGCCATGGCCAACCCCAACCCGGAGATCCACCCCGACGTGGCCCGCAAGTACGCGGCGGTCGTGGCCACCGGGCGCAGCGACTTCCCGAACCAGATCAACAACGTGCTCGCGTTCCCCGGCGTCTTCCACGGCGCCCTGGAGGTCCGCGCCACCGACATCACCGAGAACATGAAGCTCGCGGCGGCCAAGGCGCTGGCCGACCTGGTCGGCGATGACCTCGCGCCGGACTACATCATCCCCAGCCCGTTCGACGAGCGGGTCGTTCCGGCGGTCTCCTCCGCGGTGGCCGAACAGGCCCGCAAGGACGGCGTCGCCCGGGCCTGACCCGGCCCGGGAGACGACGGACGGCCCGGCGCGGCGATCCCGCGCCGGGCCGTCGGCGTCACGGAGGGACAACGTTGTGGTCTCGGGCGGGTTGCGGCCCTCAGTCCTCCGGTGCGGACTCCGCCAGGGAGCGCATCCGCTCCTCCTGCTCGGCCAGCAGCGCCCGCGTCTCGTTCGGGTGCAGGGCGGCGGCGCGCAGGTGCTCGAAGGCGGTCGAGTAGACCCGCACCTCCTTGGCCTTCTCGATGTAGAGGCTGCCGGTCAGGTTCTCCGTGTGGACCAGGCGCGGCGCGTAGACCTCGGGCTCGCTGAACTCCAGGATGTTGAACGCGCCGTCCAGGCCGGGGTGCGCACCCCGGCCGAACGGCAGGACCTGCACGGTGATGTGCGGCAGTTCGCTCATGCGGATGAGGTGCCGCAGTTGGTCGGCCATGACCGCCGGACCGCCGATGACGCGGTGGACCACGGCCTCGTCCAGGACCGCCCACACGTGCGGCGGGTCCTCCCGGGCCAGGATCTGCTGGCGGCGCATCCGCAGTTCCAGGCGGCGGCTGATCTCGTGCGGCTCGACCGGGACGGGGTGCGTCTCCAGCAGCGACAGGGCGTACTCCCTGGTCTGGAGGAGGCCGGGCACGAGCTGCCCGTGGTAGAAGCGGAGGGTGCACGCCTCCGGCTCCAGGCCGAGGTAGACGTCGAACCGCTCCGGAATCACGTCGCCGTACACGTGCCACCAGCCGCGGCGGCGCGACTCGCGGGCGAGCAGGATCAGCGCCTGGCGGATGCTGGGGTCGGTGACCCCGTACAGCTCCAGCAGGTCTCGGATGTCGTCGGAGTTGCTGGACACCTGGCCGCGTTCGATCCGGGAGAGTTTGCTGCCCGACCAGGACATCCGGGCTGCGGCTTCCTCGCCGGTGAGCCCGGCTTTCTCCCGCAGCAGACGCAGTTCCACTCCCAGACGGCGGCGCCGCGCCGTGGGACTGGTGTAGCCGGCGGCCACCACGATGCTCCTTCTCTCCGGGAGACAGATACTCGGGGACCAGAAAAGGCTAGTACACGGCGGGGGCCCATCGGATACGGCGGTGGTCCTCCGGGCGAAGGAAAGTTCCGCGGCCGACCGGCGGGGACGGGGAGCCGGGGACGGCGGCGCGGCGGGGACCGCAGGAGGCCCGGTCCCCGCCGCGCGCCGGTCAGTCCTTCGGCTGCTCCGGGCCGCCGGTTTCCTCGGGGCCGCGGGGCTCCTCGGGGGCGGCCTGTCCGGCCTTCTCCCCGGGGCGCGCGGCGGACTCCTGGGCGGGCGGCCCCCACCGGGCGGCGTCGCGCCGGATGACCTCGAACGCCTCGTCCAGAATGCGGCGCAGGTCGGCCACTGCCGCCTCGCTGACGTTGCCCGCCTCGTGGGCGAGGTCGCGGACCCGGTCGGCGAAGTCCCGCAGGGTCCGCTCCAGGTCGGCGAACGCGGCGCGGTCCGTGGCCGCGCGGACGCGGGCTCCCCAGGTGAAGCCGTGGGCGAACTTCTCCCACTCGCGGCTCCACTGGAAGCAGGGCTCGCGCTCCGCGCCTCCGCGCCCGGAGCCCTCGCCGGTCCGCGCCTCCTCCTCGGCGGCCCGGCCCCAGACGTCGTCGGAGCCGCGGCCGGACCGGTCCGTCCCGGTCCGGGGGCGCCGGGTGCCCCGGGCCGCGGTCTTCAGCTCCTCCCGCAGGTGGCTGATGGTGTCGCGGACGTCGCGCTGCACCGCGCGGGCGATGTCGCGCACCGACTCGGTGAGCTCCCGCTCCAGGTCCTCCAGGTCCCGGGTGCGCTCGTGCAGTTCGGCGCGGCCCTTGTCGGTGAGCCGGTAGACCTTGCGGCCGTCCACCTCCTCGTGGGTGACCAGGCCCTCCTCCTCCAGGCGGGCGAGGCGGGGGTAGATGGTGCCGGGGGAGGGGGAGTAGATGCCGAGGAACCGGTCCCGCAGCAGGCTGATGATCTCGTAGCCGTGCCGGGGACGCTCGTCCAGCAGTTTCAGCAGGTACAGGCGGAGTCGGCCGTGGCCGAAGATGGTGCTCATGAGTCCCCCTTCGGGATCGCGGCCGGAGCGTCGGCCGCCCGGCGCAGCAGCGAGACGGTGCCGGAGACGGTGGTCGTGGTGATGGTGGCGGGGTCGACCCCGGGGCCGATCTTGCCGGTGAGCCGGCGCAGCCCGCGCGAGTCCTGCCGGTCCAGGCTGAACGCCGAGTCCAGGGAGCCGGTCGCCGAGCGCAGTTCGACCTCGGCCGAGGTGTCGGCGGGCAGGCGCAGGGCGACCTCGCCGGAGACGGTCCCCAGGGTGACCCGGGCGGAGGGGGCCAGGTCGATGTCGGCGAGCAGCTCACCGGAGGCGGTCTTGGCGGACAGCTCGGAGAAGCGGCCCCCCGCGAGCTCCAGGTCGCCGCTGACGCTGTTGTAGGAGAGCCTGCCGGCCAGGCCGCGGCCCTCCAGGTCGCCGGAGACGGACCGGACCTCCGTCTCGCCGCTCACGCCGTCCAGGGTGATGTCCCCGGAGCCGCTGCGCAGCCGGGTCTTGGCGCTCAGCCCGGCCGCCACGATCGACGCGGTGGCCGCGGTGACCTCGACCGGGCAGTCGTGCGGGACACGGAGGCTGACGGTCGCGCTGCGGCGCGGCAGGTCCCGGTAGCTGTTCAACTGGACCGGCCGCAGCCGCTCCAGGAGGCCGTCGCGGGTCAGGTCGGCGTAGGTGACGGTGAGGATCCCGGCCTCGTGGGAGACCAGGAGCGGCTCACCCGAGAGCTCGGAGACCTCGAAGGTCACCGGGTCGTCCGTGGGCAGGATGTTGACGTGGCCGCCGATGATGCGCACACGCAGGGCCACGATTCCGTCGAGTGTGCGTGTGGTCGGTTTGTCGATGGTCCAACGTGCCATCGCGGTCCCCTTCTGTCAGCGCCTCTGTAAACACGATATGTCTCGATGGTGGCGCTCTCAAGATATGTCGCGAGATCCCAGGGGAATCCCCGACCTCCCCTCGGGGAAGCCCACTACCCGCGTCAGGGACGACCGGACCGGGCGGAGGCCGCCCGGGAACGCACGAGGCCCCCGGCACTCGGCCGGGGGCCTCGGCGGTCACGGAGCCGCGCTACTCGTCGTCGTCATCGTCGCGGGCCAGCCAGGTGGCCAGCCGGTCGACGGCGGTCTCGAACTCCGGGTTCAGGTCGGTGAAGATCCGCAACTGCTCGGCGAGCCACGCCAGGGTGACCTCCTCCTCGCCGCGGCGCTTCTCCAGTTCCTCGATTCCGCGATCGGTGTAGTACATCGGACCGCTGCCTCAGTCGGTCGGCGGGAAGACCGTGTTGACCAGGGCCTGCTGCTCCACCTCGTGCCGCTTGGCGGAACCCGCGGCGGGAGAGGAGCTCGCGGAGCGCGACACGCGGGTGAACGGGCGGTCGAGCTGCTCGGAGAAGACCAGCGCCACGAACGGCCACGGCCCCATGTTCGCCGGCTCCTCCTGGACCCACAGCACCTCGCCCGCGTTGGGGAACGCCTTGAGCTGCTGGCGGATCTCGTCGATCGGCAGCGGGTACAGCCGCTCCACCCGGATGATCGCGGTGTGGGTGTCCCCGGTCCGCTTCCGGGCCGCGTCGAGCTCGTAGTAGATCTTGCCCGAGCAGAGCACCACGCGCCGCACGTCCTCCGGAGCGATGCCGCTGGTGTCCGGGATCAGCGGCTGGAACGACCCGGAGGTGAACTCCGAGACCGCCGAGACCGCCGCCTTGTGCCGCAGCATCGACTTGGGCGTGAACACGATCAGCGGGCGCTGGTACGGCGACTTCACTTGCCAGCGCAGCAGGTGGAAGTAGTTCGCCGGGGTGGTCGGGATGGTGACCGTCATGTTCTCCTGGGCGCACAGTTGCAGGAAGCGCTCGATGCGCGCCGAGGAGTGGTCCGGCCCCTGGCCCTCGTAGCCGTGCGGCAGCAGCAGGGTGACGCTGGAGCGCTGGCCCCACTTCTGCTCGCCCGAGCTGATGTACTCGTCGATGACGGTCTGCGCGCCGTTGACGAAGTCGCCGAACTGCGCCTCCCAGGCCACCAGGGCGTCGGGGCGCTCCAGCGAGTAGCCGTACTCGAAGCCCAGGGCCGCGTACTCGCTCAGCAGCGAGTCGTGCACGTAGAACTTCGAGGTCCCCTGGTCGAACACCTTGAGCGGGGTGTACTCCTCGCCGGTCTTGCGGTCCACCAGGACGGCGTGCCGCTGGCCGAAGGTGCCGCGGCGGCTGTCCTGGCCGACCAGGCGCACCGGGTGGCCGTCGATCAGCAGCGAACCGAACGCCAGCGTCTCGCCGAGCGCCCAGTCGATCGCGTCCTCCTCGACCATCCGCACGCGGCGCTGCAACTGCGGCAGCAGCCTCGGGTGCACGGTGAAGCCCTCGGGCAGCGAGACCTGGGTGTCCACCACCCGCTTGACGACCTCCTCGGTGATCGCCGTCTCGGTGGCGGAGTGGTCGATCCGGCCCTCGGTGAACACCTCGGGCTTGATCACCGAGCCCGGCTCGACCGGCTTCTTCGCGGCCTCGCGGGTCTCGGTGAAGGCGCGCTCCAGTTGCTCCTGGTAGTCGCGCAGCGCCTGCTCGGCCTCCTCGACGGAGATGTCGCCGCGGCCGATCAGCGCCTCGGTGTACAGCTTGCGGGTGGACCGCTTGGCGTCGATCACGTCGTACATCAGCGGCTGGGTGAACGAGGGGTTGTCCGCCTCGTTGTGCCCGCGCCGCCGGTAGCAGACCAGGTCGATGACGACGTCCTTGTTGAACGCCTGCCGGTAGGCGAACGCCAACTGGGCCACCCGGACCACGGCCTCGGGGTCGTCCCCGTTGACGTGGAAGATGGGCGCCTGGACCATGCGGGCCACGTCGGTGGCGTAGACGCTGGAGCGGCTGTCCTTGGGGGAGGTGGTGAAGCCCACCTGGTTGTTGACGATGATGTGCACGGTGCCGCCGGTGCGGTAGCCGCGCAGTTGCGACAGGTTCAGGGTCTCGGCCACCACGCCCTGGCCGGCGAACGCGGCGTCGCCGTGGATGAGGATCGGCAGGACGGTGAACCCGTTGGCGCCCTTGTTGAGGACGTCCTGCTTGGCGCGCACGATGCCCTCGGCGACCGGGTTGACGGTCTCCAGGTGGCTGGGGTTGGCGGCCAGCGTGATCGCGATCTTCTCACCGTCGGGCGTGGTGAAGGTGCCCTTGGTGCCCAGGTGGTACTTGACGTCGCCGGAGCCGTGCGCGCTGCGCGGGTCGAGGTTGCCCTCGAACTCGCCGAAGATCTGCGCGTAGGACTTGCCGCAGATGTTGGCCAGCACGTTCAGCCGGCCGCGGTGGGCCATGCCGATGACGACCTCGTCCAACTGGGCCTTGGCGGCCTTGGAGATCACCCCGTCCAGCAGCGGGATCAGCGACTCGCCGCCCTCCAGCGAGAAGCGCTTCTGGCCCACGTACTTGGTTTGCAGGAAGGTCTCGAACGCCTCGGCGCTGTTGAGCCGGCGCAGGATGTGGAGCTGCTCGTCGCGGCTGATCTTCTCCGGCTCCCGCTCGACGCGGGCCTGGATCCACTCCCGCTCCTCGGGGCTCTGGATGTGCATGTACTCGATACCCACCGTCCGGCAGTAGGTGTCGCGCAGCACGCCCAGGATCTCGCGGAGCTTCATGACCGGCTTGCCGCCGAACCCGCCCGTCGGGAACTCGCGGTCCAGGTCCCACAGGGTGAGGCCGTGCTCGAGGACGTCGAGGTCGGGGTGGCGGCGCTGCTTGTACTCCAGCGGGTCGGTGTTGGCCATCAGGTGCCCGCGCACGCGGTAGGCGTGGATGAGCTCCTGGACCCGGGTGGCCTTGTCGAGCTGGCTGTCCCGGTTCACCGAGATGTCCTGCACCCACCGGACCGGCTCGTAGGGGATGCGCAGGGACTCGAAGATCTCGTCGTAGAACCCGTCCTCGCCCAGCAGGAGCTGGTGGATGGTCCGCAGGAACTCACCCGACTGCGCACCCTGGATGATGCGGTGGTCGTAGGTGGAGGTCAGCGTCATGACCTTGCTGATGGCCAGGTTGTTCAGGGTCTCGGGGGAGGCGCCCTGGAACTCGGCCGGGTACTCCATGGCGCCCACGCCCAGGATGGTGCCCTGGCCGGGCATGAGCCGCGGCACCGAGTGCACGGTGCCGATGCCTCCGGGGTTGGTGAGGCTGATGGTGGTGCCCTGGAAGTCGGAGACGGTCAGCTTGTTGTTGCGCGCCTTGCGCACGATCTCCTCGTACGCGCTCCAGAACTCCTTGAAGTCCAGGGTGTCGGCGGCCTTGATGTTCGGCACCACAAGCTGCCGGGAGCCGTCCGGCCGGGCCAGGTCGATGGCCAGGCCGAAGTTGACGTGCTTGGGCTTGACCACGGCGGGCTTGCCGTCGATCTCGGTGTAGGAGTAGTTCATCACCGGGACCGACTCCAGCGCCTTGACCATGGCGTAGCCGATCAGATGGGTGAAGGAGACCTTTCCGCCGCGTCCGCGCCGCAGGTGGTTGTTGATCACGATGCGGTTGTCGAACAGCAGCTTCACCGGCACCGACCGCACGCTCGTGGCGGTGGGCAGGCTGAGACTGGACTCCATGTTGGTGGCGGTGCGCGCCGACGCGCCACGCAGCCGCTCCTCGGAGACCGCGAGCGCGTCCTCGGCGGCGCCGTCGGACTTCGCGGAGGAGGAACGGGAGGGAGCGGTGGTGGCCGCCCCTCCGGCGGCTGCCTTCCGGGCCGCGGCGTCGGAGGACGCGCTGCCCTTGGCGGGGGAAGTCGCCCCGTTGGCGGCGGAGCCGGACTTGTAGTCCGCGAAGAAGTTCCACCATGCCTTGTCAACGGAGTTGGGGTCGGCGAGGTACTTACGGTGCAGCTCGTCGACCAGCCACTCGTTCGGGCCGAAATCTGTCAGGGGTTGAGATGCCTCAGACGACACGGCGGAGATCGCCCTCTTCCGCAGCTCGTTTGTGAATTGACGGGGAGACGGGCGGCCGGATGTGGATGTGGCTGTGCTACGGGTAACCGCACCAGGACATGCCCAGCGGACCGTCTCGTGGTAACAGGCTACTTTGCCAGAGGCCCGCGCGGAGCCTCCAGCACAGTGCCACGCTGGGGTATACCTAACATTTATTCACAAATCAAGGGCGGCTGCGGTGAGGTCTGCTGGGATTCCCGCTCGCAGCAGTGCCTGGTGGGGTGCGCTGTCCACTATCCCCACTTCTGTTCACGGCTAATCCTGTGACTTGCTTCACATTTTTGCACAGAAGGTGCAGAGTTGCCGGTACGGCGCTTTCGGGACCGGACATCGGGGCGGAATCCGGTACGGCACGGGCGTTCCTGGGAGCACCGTGCCGAAACCGTGTCCCCGAAGCGATCGCGCACCGGACGCGGATCGGGTATTGACTGTCCTCTGACCTCGCGGCGCGGACGCAGACGTCCGCGGGACGCGGACCGCGGAGAGGAGGCGACCGGCAGTCGGCCGGTCTCCCCGCTCCCGCGCCCGGGAAACCCCGACCCCGGGCCTCTCACGGAGGAGGAAGCAATGGGCGAGCTGCGGTTCGACGGAAGAGTCGCGGTCATCACCGGGGCCGGGCACGGACTGGGCCGCTCCCACGCGCTCGGGTTCGCCGCGCGCGGAGCCAAAGTGGTCGTCAACGACCTCGACGCGCAGGCCGCCGCCGCGGTCGCGGACCGCATCCGCGCCCACGGCGGCAGTGCCCTGGCCCACACCGCGGACATCTCCACCGAGGAGGGGGCGCAGTCGCTCGTCGAGGAGGCCGACGACGCCTTCGGCCGGGTCGACGTGATCGTCAACAACGCGGGAATCCTGCGCGACCGGTCCTTCAGGAACATCTCCGCCCGGGAGTGGGACGAGGTGCTGGCCGTGCACCTGCGCGGCTCCTTCCTGGTCACCCGCGCGGCCTTCGAGCGCCTGCGGGAGCAGGGCTACGGCCGCATCGTCAACACCACCTCGCCCTCCGGCCTGTTCGGCAACTTCGGGCAGAGCAACTACTCGGCCGCCAAGATGGGCCTCGTCGGCCTCACCAAGACCCTCGCCATCGAGGGGGCCAAGTACGACATCAACGTCAACGCCATCGCCCCCCTCGCCTACACCCGGATGACCCGGGACCTGTTCCCCGCGGACGCCGCCGCCGTGCTCAGCCCGGAGAAGGTCACCCCGCTGGTGCTGTGGCTGGCCCACGAGGACTGCCCCACCACCGGCGAGGTCTACTCCGTGGGCGGCGGACGGATCGCCCGGGTGTTCGTGGCGGAGGGGCCCGGCGTGCTGCTGGAACACGTCACCGCGGAGGAGATCCAGGACAACTGGCCCGACATCAACGCCGAGCGCCCCTATGTCATTCCACGCAATCTGGCGGAACAGACAGAAATCCACCTCCGCGGAGTGCTGTGAGGTCTCGCTCGGGTAACGAGGAGAGCGCGAAAACGATTTCTTGATTCCCGAAAACGCGGCAGCGGTCGCCGCCGCGGCGGCGGAAACGGCGGTTCTGTCCGGAGAAGGGTACGGATCGGTGTGCCCGGTCGCGTTTCGCCCTGTCCGGGTCATCTCCGCTTCTAGCATGCTGCCTGGAGGTGGGGACAATAGTGAAGATAAGGGAGTTCGGCGAGCTGGAGGCCGCCATCATGGACGCCCTGTGGACCGCGGACCGTGCGCTCGCGGTCCGCGAGATCAGGGAGACCATGAACTATCGACGCGACGTCGCCTACACGACGGTCATGACCGTCGCGAACATCCTGTTCAACAAAGGAGTGCTGCACCGCGAGAAGGTGGGCCGGGCCTGGCGGTACCGGCCGCGGGAGAGCCGCGAGGAGCACACCGCGCGGGTCATGAGCGAGGTGCTGCGCGAGGGAGGGGACCGCGGGGCGACCATGCTCCGCCTCATCGAGCGGTTCAGCGACGAGGAGATGTCGCGGCTGTACGAGGCGCTGGACGAGATCCGGCTGCGCCGGGGCGTCGCGTCGTGACCGCGGCACGGTAGGGCCGCCGGGACCGCGGCGCGCCCGGCTCCGGAGCGGAGACGGACTAGGGTGGGGCCGTGGACGAACCTCTGGTGACGCGGATGAGCGGGTTCGGCGAGACCATCTTCGCCGAGATGACCCGGCTGGCCGACCAGGCCGGCGCCATCAACCTGGGACAGGGATTCCCCGACACCGACGGGCCGCGCTCCCTGCTGGAAGGCGCCGCCCGGTACGTCCGGGAGGGGGGCAACCAGTACCCGCCCGGACAGGGGCGCGCCGAACTGCGCGCCGCGGTCGCCGCCGACCGCGCGCAGCGGTACGGCCTCGCCTACGACCCCGACACCGAGGTGTACGTCACCGTCGGAGCCACCGCCGGGATCGCCGCGAGCGTGCTCGCCCTGGTGGAGCCGGGCGACGAGGTCGTGCTGTTCGAGCCGATGTACGACTCCTACTCCGCCGTCATCGCGCTGGCCCAGGGCGTGCGCCGCCCGGTGACCCTGCGGCCCTCCGCGGACGGCGCCCGGTACACGTTCGACCCCGACGAGCTGGCCGCCGCGGTCACCCCGCGCACCCGCATGATCATCGTCAACACCCCGCACAACCCCACGGGAACCGTGTTCACCGAGGAGGAGCTGGCGCTGATCGCGCAACTGTGCCGGGAGAACGACGTCATCGCGCTCACCGACGAGGTCTACGAGCACCTGACCTTCGACGGTGTGGCGCACCTGCCGCTGGCCGCGCTCCCCGGCATGGCCGAGCGCACCCTCAGCGTCTCCTCGGCGGGCAAGACCTTCTCCGTCACCGGCTGGAAGATCGGCTGGGTCATGGGGCCGGAGCCCCTGGTACGGGCGGTGCGCACGGTCAACCAGTTCCTGACCTACACGGCGAACGGCGCCCAGCAGCTCGCCGTCGCCGACGCGCTGCGCGGCGAACTGGACTGGGTGCGCGCCCACCGCGACGCGCTCCAGGCCAAACGCGACCGGCTGGCCGCCGGACTGGCCGCCGCGGGCTTCGCGGTGGGCCGCACCCAGGGCTCCTACTTCGTCATGGCCGACATCCGCCCGCTGGGCCACGACGACGGCGTCGCGTTCGTGCGCTCCCTGGTCCACCAGGCCGGAGTCGCGGCGGTGCCCGCGCAGGTCTTCTACGCCGACCAGAACGAGGGGCGCCACCTCGTCCGGTTCGCCTTCTGCAAGCGCGACGAGGTGCTCGACGAGGCCGCCGCCCGGCTGCGCGCCTGGGGGAGGCGGTAGCGTACCCGGGCGAGAGAGGACCGACGGACCCGCGGACCGGGTGCCCGGAGGCGAGAGGATGCCCGTGACCACACCCATGCCCGACCACCTGCTGCGCGTGGCCGAGAACACCAAGGGCTTCATGCCGACCGACGAAGGGCTCGCGCTGTACGAGACCGCACTGGCCTACGCGCCGCTGGGGCCGGTCCTGGAGATCGGCACCTACTGCGGCAAGTCCACCGTGTTCCTGGGCGCGGCGGTCCGCCAGGTCGGCGGCGTCGTCGTCACCGTGGACCACCACCACGGCTCCGAGGAGCACCAGGTCGGCTGGGAGTACCACGACCCGTCCCTGGTGAACCCGGCGACCGGGCGGCTGGACACCGTGGGCGCCTTCCGGGAGACCATGGCGGCCGCCGGACTGGAGGACCAGGTGATCGCGGTGGTGGGCCGCTCCGCCGACATGGCCCGCCTGTGGAACACGCCGCTGGGCATGCTCTTCATCGACGGCGGGCACACCGAGGAGGCCGCCCAGGCCGACTACGCCGGGTGGAGCCCGCACGTGCTCCCCGGCGGGGCCCTGGTCATCCACGACGTGTTCCCCGATCCCGCGGACGGCGGACGCCCGCCCTACAACATCTACCGACGGGCGCTGGACTCGGGGGAGTTCGTCGAGGAGCGGGTGCAGGGCTCGCTGCGGGTGCTGCGCCGCCGTTGAGCGTCACCAGCGGCGGTTCGGTCACCGGGGCCGGTATCGTGAGGCACGAAGCAGGCGGCCCCCCAGTAACGCCTGTCTCACAACCGACTTTTCGTGAACCCATCGCCCCCGTCTGCGCGTCATAAGCGGTAGCGCCGGCAGTGTGGGGAGCGACGATGCCAGGGGGCGACGAACTGAGCGAGAGCAGCAACGGCGACATCAATCCGCGCCCTGAGGCCGAGGAAGCCGATGTCGCCGGTCCTTCCGTGAGAAGAGACAACGACGTGGACCTCAACGAGTCCGGCACCGGTGACGGTGCCGACCGTACCGACCAGAACGGGGGAGCACCCGAGGACGAGATCGAGTCCAGTTGGTTCGCCTCGGGCGGCGACGAGTCCCCCTTCCTCGAAGCCAGTGCCTTCAAGGACAGCGGCAGCTTCTTCCGCGACAAGGTGGCACGCAGCCTGGCCGAGGAGTACGGACTCGACCTCGACGACGACAGCGGGAGCACCGCCTCCGCCGAGGACACGGACGACCCTCGGACCGAGGTCTCGGACGAACCGACCGCCGTGGCGGAGGAGCTGTCGGAGGACGACGCCGACCGGGCGCCCGGTGCGGCTGCCTCGGTGGACGAGGAGGACACCGAGCGTGTCCGGTTCTCGGAGGCGGACGCCGAGGACACCGAGCGGATCGGTTCCGGTGCGGCCGCTTCGGTCGACG
>NZ_KQ950180.1:550358-569255 GCF_001517975.1 Thermobifida cellulosilytica TB100 | reverse complement strand
CGACCGGCGAACAGTCCTACGAGCGCCCCTCGCTCGGGGACGAGACCACGGTGCACATCTCCGCCCTGTCCGCGGCGCCCGCCGCGACGGAGCCGGAACCCCCGTCCACCCCCGCTCCCTCCGAACCCTCCTCCGAGACCACCGCGGTCTTCAACCAGAACCTGGCCGAGGGCGTCCGGCGGCGGCGCCCGCTGCCCCCGCGCTTCATGCGGCCGTCCAACCGGGCGGCCGAAGCCCCCTCCGGGCCCGCCACCCCGCCTCCGCCCACCGCCGCGGCGTCCGGTCCGGGCCCCGCCGGCCCGGGCGGCAAGAAGGCGAAGAAGCCCAAGCGGAAGAAGCCGCTGTGGTGGCGGATCACCCGCGTCGTGCTGGCCGCCGGGGTGCTGGTGGTCGGACTCGTGATCGGCGGGTTCGCCTACGCCTACGCGACCTTCGAGGTCCCCGACGCGGCCCAGGCCGACGCCACCGCGCAGGGCTCCGTCTTCTACTACGCCGACGGCTCGGTCCTCACCGAGCGCGGCGTCAACCGCAAGCCGGTCTCCCTCGACCAGGTGCCCGAGCACGTCCAGAACGCCATCCTCTCCGCGGAGAACCGCGGCTTCTGGGAGGAGCCGGGCGTCTCCATCACCGGAACGGCGCGCGCGGTCTGGTCCACCGTCACCGGGCAGCAGCTCCAGGGCGGTTCCACCATCACCCAGCAGTTCGTGCGCAACTACTACGAGGGGCTCAGCCAGGAGCAGACCATCGAGCGCAAGCTGAAGGAGATCATCATCGCGCTCAAGGTCGACCGCTCCCAGTCCAAGGAGTGGATCCTGGAGCAGTACCTCAACACCATCTACTTCGGGCGCAACGCCTACGGCATCCAGGCGGCCGCCGAAGCCTACTACGACAAGGACGTCGGCGACCTCACCCCCGACGAGGCGGCGTTCCTGGCCGCGGCCATCCAGCAGCCCACCAAGTTCGGCTTCGCCGACAGCGACACCACGCCCGAGATGGAGAACCGCTGGGAGTACGTGGTCAACGGGCTGGTGGACATGGGGTCCATCACCCCGGCCGAGGCCGCGGAGTACGAGTTCCCCAAGCCCCTTCCGGAACGGCCGCAGGACAACATCGACCTGAGCGGCTACAAGGGCTACATGTTCCAGCAGGCCATGAAGGAGCTGCAGGAGCTCGGCTACACCGAGGACAACATCAACCGGGGCGGCTACGAGATCCACACCACCTTCGACCCGGTGCTGATGGAGGCGGCCTACGACGCCGTGCAGGAGACCGTGCCCATCGACGACCTGCCGGAGGGGGTGCGGGTCGGCCTCAGCGTGGTCGACCCGGCCACCGGCGCCGTGGTGGCCTTCTACGGCGGACAGGACTACTTCGAGAACCAGTACGACAGCGCCTTCCTGGGCACCGCCCAGGCCGGGTCGGCGATGAAGCCGTACGTGCTGGCCGCCGCGCTCAAGGAGGGCCTGAGCCTGAACACCGTGGTGGACGGCACCGGTCCGAGGATGATCAACGGCACGCGGATCCAGAACGCGGGCAACTCCCCGGGCGGCGCGATGAACCTCATCCAGGCCACCGCGGTCTCCAACAACCTCGGCTACATCGACCTCGCCCAGCGGGTCGGCCTGGAGAAGGTCGCCGAGACCGCCTACGACATGGGGCTGCCCGAGGGCAGCATCGACCTGGTGCCGGTGCTGCCGCTCGGCGCCAACAGCGTCAGCCCCACCGACCAGGCGGGCGGCTACGCCACCTTCGCCAACGGCGGCGAGCACGTCGAGACGCACGTGATCTCCTCGATCATCAACAAGGACGGCGAGGAGGAGCGGCCCGAGCCGGAGCGCAAGCGGGTGCTCACCGAGGAGCAGGCGGCCGACGCCACCTACGCGCTGCGCCAGGTGATCACCTCCGGCACCGGCACCGCGGCCGGGATCGGGCGTCCCGCGGCGGGCAAGACCGGCACCACCAACGGCAGCGTCGCCGCCTGGTTCGTCGGCTACACCCCGCAGCTCTCGGCGGCGGTGGGCATCTACAGCGGCGACAACCAGACGTTCTCCGTCCCCGGGTGGGGCACCCTGTCCGGCGGCACCCTCCCGGCGACGGTGTGGCGCGCCTTCATGCTCAAGGCCCTGGAGAACGAGCCCGTCGAGGAGTTCCCCCCGCCCTCGTTCGGCGGCAACTCGCCGAACTGGGCGCCCCAGCCCGTCGCACCCGACCCCAGCGGGGGGACGGAGACCCAGGAGGAGCCCTCGGGCCAGGTCGACGCGGAACCGCCCCCGGCCGTCGACCCCGTACCGGCCGACCCGGGCACGGGCGGCGGAGGAGGCGTCGTTCCCCCCGGCGACGGCGGAGGGGGAGGCCTCCCCGTCGACCCCGGAACGGGCACCGACCCCGGAGGGGGCATGGGCACGGATCCCGGAGGCGGAGGGGGAGTGCCTCCGACCGGCTGACCGTGGTGCGGGCCGCCACCCCGAGGGGTGGCGGCCCGCACCGCTGCACGGCCCCGGAACCGGTCGGAGCCGGACGCGCCTACCGGACCGGGAGCGCCACCGGCCGGTCGCAGCAGTCCGCGGTGCTCTGCTCCGCCGCGCCGGGAACGGCGGTGAAGGCCCGGGCGCCGGGGGTGGCCCCGCACAGCGCGTCGACGGCCAGGATCACCGCGGCGGTGGTCCAGGTGCTGCGCTCCACCGGCCAGCGCACGTCCTGGACGAACTGGTAGCCGGTCCAGTAGGCGCCGTCGTCGGGGTCGCGCAGGTGCTGGATCGAGGCGAGCAGTTCGGCGCCCCGGTCGTGCTCGCCGAGCGCGGCCAGCGCGAGCACCAGTTCCGAGGTCTCGGCCCCGGTGACCCACGGCTGGTCGCTGACGCAGCGGACGCCCAGGTCGGGAACGACGAAGGTGTCCCAGCGCTCCGCGAGGCGGGCGGCGGCCCGCTCCCCGCGCATCGCGCCCCCCAGGACCGGGTAGTACCAGTCCATCGAGTAGCGGCTGCGGTCGGCGAAGACCGCCTCGTGGTCGCAGACCAGGTGGGCCAGGCGTGCGGCGGCCAGCTCCCAGTCCGGTTGCGGGCGGCCCAGGTACTCGGCGAGCGCGGCGGCGCAGCGCAGCGAGTGGTGGATGCTCGCGCACACGGTGAGCAGGGCGTGGTCGCCCGGGGTGCCGTCGGCGTCGCGCGCCCAGCGGACCTCTCCGCGTTCGGTGCGCAGCTCCAGGACGAACCCGATCCCGGCGCGCACGGTGGGCCACAGCCGCTCCGCGAACGCGTCGTCCCCGGTGACCAGCAGGTGGTGCCAGACGCCGACGGCGGGGTAGGCGGCGTGGTTGGCCTCCCGCAGCGGGTTCGCGACCGCCCCCTGGCGCAGTTTGGCGGGCCAGGAGCCGTCCGGGTACTGCACCGTCGCCAGCCAGTCGTAGGCGCGTGCGGCGGCCTCGTAGTGGCCGACCGCGGACAGCGCCATGGCGCACTCGACGTGGTCCCAGACGTCCACGTGGCCCCCGGGGAACCACGGGATCGCCCCGGAGGGCTCCTGGGCGGCGAGCAGGTACTCGGCGCTGCGCGCCAGCTCGCCGGCCCCGAGGACGCCCGGCAGCTCCGGAAGGGGATGGGCGCTCATCAGGTGTCCCCGCCGCGCCGCGGTTTGCGGAGGTAGACCACGACGCTCTTGCCGATCAGCGGGTTGAGCGCGCGCTCGGCGAGGCGGGTGATGCGGGGGGCCTTGACCATGTCCCACACCAGGAGGTCGTGGTAGGCGCGCACCAGGGGGTGGGAGTCGTTGTCGGTGCCCACGGCGCACTTGAGCCACCAGTAGGGCGAGTGCAGGGCGTGCGCGTGGTGGTGCGGTCCGATCTCGAACCCGGTGGCCTTGAGCTTGGCCTCCAGCTCGGCCCGGGTGTAGATGCGGATGTGCCCGCCCTCGACCGTGTGGTACTCCTCCGACAGCGCCCAGCAGACGCGCTCGGGCAGCCAGCTCGGCACGGTGACCACCGCGATGCCGCCCGGCCGGAGCACGCGGTACATCTCGGCCATGGCGGCGGTGTCGTGCGGGATGTGCTCCATGATCTCGGCCGCGATGACCCGGTCGAAGGAGTCGTCGTCGAAGGGCATGGCCAGGGCGTCGCCCTTGACGGTCTCGGCCGTGGCCTCGGCGGGCGCCTCCCCCTCGGCGCGCATGGCGGCGAACATGGCGGAGACCTCGGCCAGGTCGTTCTCGTTCTGGTCGAAGGCCACCACGTCGGCGCCGCGGCGGTAGACCTCGAACGCGTGTCGGCCGCCGCCGCAGCCCAGGTCCAGTACCCGGTTGCCGGGACCGACGGGGAACAGAGTGAAGTCAACGGTGATCAGAGGAAGCTCCTTCTGGTCGTACCTGCGGTGCCGTGCGCGGGCGGGGCGGGTGGGACAAGAGGACCCGCGGGTCCCTACGGGGTCGGCGCGGGGCGGCCCGCCCGGCCGTGCCGGGCGGCCTCGATGGCGGAGACGTAGTGGCGGGCGGTGGCCTCGGCCACCGCCCGCCACGTGAACCGTTCCTGGACACGCCGCCAGGCGGCCTCGCTCATCCGGGCGCGTGCGGCGTCGTTGTCCAGCAGTTCGGCCAGCGCGGCGGAGAGCGCCTCGGCGTCGCCGGGAGGCACCAGGCGGCCGGCGCCGTCCTCGCCGACCACCTCGGGCAGGGCGCCCGCCCGGCTGGCCACGAGCGGGGTGGCGGTGGCCATGGCCTCCACGGCGGGCAGCGAGAAGCCCTCGTACAGCGAGGGGACCACCGCGACCTGGGCGCTGGACAGCAGGCAGGCCAGTTCGGTGTCGACGATGCCGCTGACGAAGGTGACGCGGTCCCGCAGCGACAGCTCGTCGACGAGCCGGTCGGTGGGGCCGCCCGGTTGGGGCCTGCTGACGACGGTGAGTTCGACGTCGCGTTCGGTGGCGAGCTTGGCGACGGCCCGCAGCAGGACCCCGACCCCCTTGAGCGGGCTGTCGGCGCTGGCCACGCAGACGATCCGGCCGGGGACGCGGGTGACGTCGCGGCGCGGGCGGAAGAACCTGGTGTCCACGCCGAGCGGGACCACGTCGATGGCGGAGGGGCGCACCCGGAACTCGCGGGAGACGTCCTCGGCGGAGGAGCGGGAGGGGACCAGGATGGACCGCAGCCGCCGGGCCACCCGCCCCTGCATGGTCACGAAGCCGTACCAGCGGCGCTTGGACAGGCGCTGCCAGCCGGAGGCGGACTCCAGTTCGATGCGCCGGTCGATGGTGATGGGGTGGTGGATGGTGGTGACCAGGGGGAGGATCGCCTGGACGCCGAGCAGGCCGTAGCCGAGGGTCTGGTTGTCGTGCACCACGTCGAACTCGTCGCGGCGGGCGCGCAGCTCCCGCAGGGCGCGCAGCGAGAAGGTGAGCGGTTCGGGGAAGCCCGCGGTCCACATGGTGGCGACTTCGAGCGCGTCGATCCAGTCCCGCCACTCGCGGAACGGCGGCGCCTGGAACGGGTGGGCGTCGTTGTACAGGTCCAGGCTGGCGATCCGGTCCAGTGCGACGCCGTCGTCGAGGACGGGGTAGGGCTGGCCGGACAGGACGCGCACCTGGTGTCCGAGCGCGGCCAGTTCCCGGGAGAGGTGCCGGACGTAGACGCCCTGGCCGCCGCAGTGCGGCTTGCTTCGGTAGGAGAGCAGGGCAATGCGCAGGGGACGGTCAAGAGCCATGCAGACAACCCATCACAGGCGAGGAGCTGCGGGCCGGCCCCGTCTCGGGCGGGTCCCGCGCGCTCACGACGGCGGCGGAGTCACTCGGGGCGGTGGGACGGCGCTTGGAGTGCAACGTGCCGGATGCCCCCCGTTCCGGCACTGTCGACTGACCACCTGTCCGTTACCCGCCTCGAATATTACCCATCAGTTTACTCTCAGCTTTTTTCCGGGGTTGTGGACGACCGATTGCGGAGCCCTCCCTCGGTTACCCTCCGGCCGCGCCGGGAAAACCCCGGACCCCGCCACGACCGGGCACCGCTCCGGGGCGGCGCCGGCCGCTGCCGGGGCCGCCCCCGAGGCGCCGGGAAACGACGTCCCGGGCCGGAGCGCAGCGAGGGCTCCGGCCCGGGACGGGCGGGTCAGCGGTGGCGGTTGAGGCCCAGCAGGTCCAGGACCCCCTCCAGCAGCGTGCTCACCGGCCTGCGCGGGGACTGGGTCTGCCCCTGGGAGCCCCCCTGGTCCCCCTGCTGCTCCTGGGGCTGGGCGGGAGGAGCGGTCGCGGGAGCCTGCTGGGACCCGGAGGGCGGCGCCTGGGCTTCGGGGTCGGGCGCCTGCGGGGTCTGCGGCGACTGCGCGGGGGGTTCGGACGTTCCGGCCTCCCCGGTCGGAGCGGCCTCGCCGACGGTCCCGGTCCCGTCGTCGGCCTCCTCCGGCTCCGCCGCACCGGCCTCCTCCTCCGCCGCCGAGGGCGAGGGGGCGGGGGTCGGCTCGGAGACCTCGGCGGACGGCACGCTGACGGAGGCGGGGTCGGTGCCCTCGGGCTCGTGGTCGGACATGGGGCTGATGGTCACCCCGTCCACCGGCGGCGGTGCCGCCCCGGTGAGGTCGTCGGAGCGGCCGAGGAAGGCGCCGATCCCCCACAGGCTGAACGCGACCAGCGCGGTGAACAGGCCGGCCGTGGCGGGAAGCAGCCAGCCGGACAGCCGGTGGGGCTCCGCGGAGGCGTCGCCGTCGTCCCCGGTCTCCGGGGCCGGTTCGGACAGCGCTTCGGTGGCGTCCGGGGCCGAGAGCGCGGGGCAGGAGGCGGCGTGCTCCGTCGGATCGGCGGGGGCCTCCGCGGCGGGCTCGCTGCCGCGCGCCCGTTGCAGGGGGAAGCCGTTGACCCCCAGGGGGAGGACCAGGGCCGCCGCCTCGCGCCGGGGGGCCGCCCCGGCGGCCGTGCAGGCGGCGACGACCTGCTCGCGCAGGTGCCGCGGCGGTCCGGGCAGCGCGACCGAGGTCAGCGCCGCGGGGACGTCCGCGATGATCCACCGGGAGCCGGAGCGCCCGTCCTCCCGGTTCTGCTCGGTGAGCAGGTCGGCGACCCGCTGGGCGGCGGAGCGGCACAGGTCGCTCACGGTCTCGGGGTCCAGGCCCAGCACCACGGCGGTCTGGGTGTGCGACAGGCCGTGCCGCAGGGTCAGCTCCAGCAGTTCCCGCTGGCTGGGGGGAAGAGTGCTCAGCGCCTCGACGAAGGGCTGGTCGTCGGGGTGGACGGACAGCAGCGTGTACGGGGTGTCCGTGGCGAAGCCGCGCTGCTGGCAGACGGTCCGGGCCAGCGCGAACATCCAGGGGCGGAACAGGTCGCGGTCCCGCAGCCGGGGGAGGAGTTCGACCGCCGCCAGGAAGGTCGCGCGCACGGCCGCGCCCGGGGCGTCCTCCTCCTGGGCGGCGTGCGGTCCGAGCAGGGTCCAGCAGTAGCGGTAGAGGGCGGGGGCGAACGTGTCGTAGCACCGCTCGTACCCCTGTCCCTCCTGCAACAGCGTCGCGAGCGCGTGCTCCTCGCCCGTGTGCTGTCGACCGGGTTTCTGCGGCGCAGTCAAAGCCCCTCCGCGTGGATCGCTTTTCTTGCTTCTCGATCACATTTCCGGTCCGCTGCTATCTGGAGATAGATAGAACCGGAGAGTGTTTGAGACGGTAGCGACCGTGACGGGTTTTGTCTCAGGTTTTCGGAAGATTTGTCCAAAAAGCAAGGGTGTTGTGGCTTCTTCCGGAAATGAGGGCGGGGTCCGGTGTCGCCGCCGGACCCCGCCGACGTGGAGGTCACTCGCCGCCGCGCGAGGGCGAACCGATGGCGATCATGCGTTCCACCGACCTCCTGGCCCGCGCCGCGACGTCCTCGGGCACGGTGATTTCGGTGGTGCCGTCGCGCAGGGAGGACAGCAGTTTCTCCGCGGTGATCATCTTCATGTAGTGGCACTCCGCGCGGGAGTTCACCGGTTCGAAGACGGTCTTGGGGTTGACCGCGCGCAACTGGTGCAGCATGCCGGTCTCGGTGGCGATGAGGACCTTGCGCGCGTCGGTTTTCTCCGCGGCGCTGAGCATGCCGCCGGTGGAGAGCACCTTGACCCGCTCCTGCGGCACCGCGCCGGAGGACGCCAGGTACAGCGCCGACGTGGCGCAGCCGCACTCGGGGTGCACGTACAGCTCGGCGTCGGGCTCGGCCGCCACCCGCTCCCGCAGGGTGTGGCCGTCGATCCCGGCGTGGACGTGGCACTCGCCCATCCACACGCGGATGTTGTCGCGGCCGGTGACCCGCCTGACGTGCGCGCCCAGGAACTGGTCGGGCAGGAACAGGATCTCCCGGTCCTCGGGGATGGAGCGGATGACGTCGGCCGCGTTGGAGGAGGTGCAGCAGATGTCGGTCTCGGCCTTGACCGCGGCGGTGGTGTTGACGTAGGCGACCACGACCGCGTCGGGGTGCTCGGCGCGCCAGGCCCGCACGTCCTCGGCGGTGATCGTGTCGGCCAGGGAGCATCCGGCCTGGGGGTCGGGAAGCAGGACCGTCTTCTCCGGGGAGAGCAGTTTGGCCGTCTCCGCCATGAAGTGCACGCCGCAGAAGACGATGGTGCTCGCCTCGACGCTGGCAGCCAGTCGGGACAGGGCCAGGGAGTCACCGGTGTGGTCCGCGACGTCCTGGATTTCGGGTCGCTGGTAGTTGTGCGCGAGGATGACCGCGTCGCGCTCCCGGGCCAGACGGCGGACCTCGTCGGCCCACTCCTGCCAGGTCATAGCGTCCGGGGGTGCGGTGACCGTTGCCATGTCGGTGCTTCTTCCTTCAGAGGGCCGGTGCCTGCCCGGTGGGGCACGGCATCCGGGGGGACGTGGGGCCGGATAGTTTTCGCCTTATAGACAAAAACTCGGGGCAGCTTAACATGATTCCCAGAGGACGGAGGGAAGCAGGGGTGGATATTGACGGGACCGGCGGAGAGCTCGTGAGTCCTGCCCGGCGCCCGGCCGCGGAGGAGCCCGTGAGCGCCCACGAGGTGCTGGCCGTGGTCTTCCAGATCCGCGACGGCCAGTTGTGCGTGCTCGTCTGGCAGCGCGGTCGCCCCCCGTGCGAGGGGCTGTGGGCGCTGCCGGGCGGACGGCTCGGCGCCACCGAGGGACTGGGCGAGTCGATCCGGCGCCAGCTCGCCCAGAAGGTCGACGTGCGGGAGCTCGCCCACCTGGAGCAGCTGGAGACCTGGGGAGACCCCGACCGCAACCCCTTCGGCCGGGTCCTGGCCACCGCCTACCTCGGCCTGGTGCCCGCCGACATCGACCCGCTCGTGCCCGAGGACACCCGGTGGCACCCGGCCGCGGACCTGCCGCCCATGGCCTTCGACCACGCGGCCATGGTGCACGCCGCCCGGCGGCGGCTGCGCGCCAAGCTGTCCTACACCAACATCGGGTTCGCGCTCGCCCCGCCCGAGTTCACCATGTCCCAGCTCTCCCACTACTACCGGGCGGCCCTGGGGCACGACGTCACGGCCACCAACCTGCGCCGGGTGCTGCTGCGCCGGGGGCAGATCGAGGAGACCGGCCGGAGCGTGCCCTCCGGGCGCTCCGGGGGGCGCCCCGCGGCGCTGTTCCGGTTCCGCACCCGCAAACTGGAGATCACCGACGCCTTCGCGGTGCTGCGCCCGCCGTCCTGACGACCCCGCGGCCGCCGGACCGGCTGGTCGGGCGCTGTGTTAGCGTCCAGTCCGTGACGATTCGCAGCGTGGTTTTCGACGTCGGTGAGACCCTGGTCGACGAGACCCGGATCTTCAGCCGCTGGGCCGACCGGCTCGGCGTCCCCCAGCTCACCTTCTTCGGCACCATCGGCGGGGTGCTCGCCGAGGGGCGCCCGATGCTGGACGCCTTCCGGCTGGTCAAGCCCGGCTTCGACCTGGACGCCGAGCTCGCCGCGTGGCAGCGGGAGGAGCCCGACTCGCTGCGCGAGAACTTCGACGAGGACGACCTCTACCCCGACGTGCGCCCCGCCCTGGAACGGCTGCGCGACCGGGGACTGCACGTGCTCGTCGCGGGCAACCAGCCCGTCCAGGCCGAGGCCGCGCTGCGCGCCATGGACCTGCCGGTCGCCGACATCCACGTCTCCGACGCGTGGGGCGTGGCCAAACCCGAGCGGGCGTTCTTCACCCGTGTGGTCGAGGAGGCCGGCTGCGCCGCCGAGGAGATCCTCTACGTGGGCGACCGCGTCGACAACGACGTCGTGCCGGCCCGGGAGGCCGGGCTGCGCGCCGCCCTGCTCCGCCGCGGCCCGTGGGGCTACCTGCACGCCGAACGCCCCGAGGCCGCCCGGGCCGACGTGATCGTGTCCAGCCTGACCGAACTCGTCGACTGGCTGGCGGCACAGACCGGATGAGCGCGGCACCGGGGCCGGCCGCGGCCCCGGGAGGGCGCTTCGCACTCAGCCCAGCGTCCGGTACCGGCTGCCGTAGCGGAGCAGCGGACCGTCGGCCGCCCCCGACACCCGGGGCAGGGCTGTCACGGAGGCGAAGTAGACGGTGTGGTCGCCCGCGACCACCCGCTGCGCCACCTCGCACTCCAGCGCGGCGACCGCCGCGGTCAGCACCAGCGCGCCGGAGTGCTCGCCGCGCTGGTGCGGCTCGGACGCCAGCAGCAGGCGCGCACTCGGGCGGCCCGCGGCGGCGAACCGGCCCGCGACGGCCTTCTGCCGGGCACTGAGCACGTTCACCGCGAAGGTCCCCTGCCGGTCGATCACCTCGGCCAGGTAGCTGTCCGAGCGCACGCTGACCATGACCAGCGGCGGCTCCGCCGAGATCGACGCGACCGCGGTGATCGTGCTGCCGATGTCGTCGCGGCCGTCGGCGACCGTGACCACGGTCACCCCGGTCGCGAAGTGGGCCAGCGTCTCGGTGAACTCCGCGGTCGTGATCACCGGACCACCCACGTCCCCGGCATCACCAGCGGGCCCGCCGCGGGCAGCCCCAGCCGGGCCGACAGGTCGGCCAGCGGCCCCCACGCGCTCAGCCGCAGCCGCGCCTGAGCCGCCCGGTCCTCGCTCGACTCGGCCGGGACCAGACGCTCCAGGGGGCCCAGCCGCGGGAAGTGCCGCACCGGGGCGAACGGCGGCAGCCCGGCCCGGTCGCGGGCCAGCCGCACCGCGGTCTCGATCCCGCCGACCTCGTCCACCAGGCCCCTGGCCAGGGCGTCCTGGCCGGTCCAGACCCGGCCCCGGGCCACCTCGTGCACCTGTTCGCGGGTCATCCCCCGGCCCTCGGCGACCTTGCCGACGAAGTCGTCGTAGATGTGGTCGAGCATCGCGTTGACGCGCTCCCACTCGGTGTCGCTGAACGGGCGGTTGCTGCTGAACATGCCCGCGTGGCGGCCGCCGTCCAGGGAGTCGCTGGTGATGCCGAGCCGGCCCAGCAGGCCCGACAGCACCGCCTTGCCCACGAACACGCCGATGGAGCCGGTGATCGTGCCCGGCTGCGCCACGATCAGGTCGGCGCCCGCGGCGACGAAGTAGCCGCCCGAACCGGCGACCTCGCCCATCGACACCACGACCGGGATGCCCGCCCGGCTGGTCAGCACCACCTCGCGCCAGATCACGTCGGAGGCGGAGTAGGAGCCGCCGGGGCTGTCCACCCGGAACACCACCGCGCGCACGTGCGGGTCCTTGCGGGCCGCGCGGAAGGCCGCGGCCACGGTCTCCGACCCCATCGCCGCGCCCCCGCCCAGAGGGGAGCGGCGGCTGTGCCCGGGGACGATCTGCCCCACCCCGGAGATCAGCGCCACGTAGCCGTTGCGGGGCGCGGCGGCCGGGACCCGGTCGGCCAGGGAGCGGGACCGCTGGTAGCGGGAGACGTACTGGAGGCGGGCGGGCGCGTCCGGGGCGGAGCAGCGCTCCAGCAGGTCCGTGTAGACCTCGTCCCGGTAGGCGAGGCGGTCGACGAGACCGGCCTCCAGCGCCTCGGCGGCCAGGAACGGCCCCCGGTCGATGAGCGAGCGCACCGTCTCCTCGGACAGGCCGCGGCCCTCGCTGATCCCCGCCACGATCTGCTCGGTGAACGACTCGACGATCCGGCCGCTGGCCTCGCGGTGCGCTTCGGTGAAGCCGCGCTCGGTGAACACGTTGACGGCGGTCTTGTACTCGTGCCGCGCCCCGACCTGGTAGTCGATGCCGAGCTTCTCCACGGCCTCGCCGAAGAACGTGTTCTCCGCGGTCACCCCGGTGAGCCCCACCGAGCCCGACGGCAGCAGCACGATCTCGTCGAACGCCGTGGCCAGGTAGTAGGGGACGGAGCCGGGGCCGAACTCCCCGAACGACTCGCTCCACGCCACCGCGGTCTTGCCGGCGCGGCGGAACACGGCGACGGCCTGCCGCAGCTCCTGGACCTTGGCCATGCCGATCGGAGCGGAGCCGATCTTGACGACCAGCGCCCGGACCCGGGGGTCGCGGGCGCCCCGCCGGATGCCCTCGACGGTGTCGAACAGTCGCTGCCGACGCATCGCCGCGAGCTGGCCGAGCGGGTCGCCCGGAGGCTCGTCGGTGATCCCCTCGGTCAGGTCCAGTTCGAGGACCAGCGGTGCGGTGCGCCTCCGACGGATCGTGGCCACCGGCTCGAACAGCTTCGCGACATCCACCATGCCCTCAGACTAGACGAGCGGCTCCGGTGGGGATCTCCGGAACGGGAAGGGGCACCCGGCGCGGTCCCGGCCGCTCAGCCGTGCATGGCGCGCACCAGGGAGCCGTGCGAGTCGTCGTTGTCCAGCGACCACAGGCTCAGCCCGGCCAGCCCCAGATCCTTGGCGTAGGCGGCCTTCTGGCGGATCAGCTCCGGGTCGTCGTAGCTCCAGAACTCGTTCCCGTCGTACAGCCACAGCGCCCCGTGCTCGCGGTCGCGGAACCTCCGGCCGGGGCGGCGCGCCAGGGTCTTGTAGTCCTCGTCACCCAGCTCCCAGGTGCCGGGGGCCAGCTCCCGGGCCCGCTGGTAGAGGCCGTTGCGGCGGTTGCGGACGCCGCGCCAGCCCCGCCCGAACCCGGGGATGCCGATGGCCAGCTTCTCCGGGGGCACGCCCATCTCCAGGTAGTTGACCACGCCGGCGTCCACGCTGAGCTTCCGCGGCGAGGGGTCGTCGCGGGGCGTGTACAACTGCGACGCGTGGTTGGTGGTCAGGTCCCAGTCGCCGTTGAAGTCGTAGCCCTGCACGATCCCGAAGTCCAGGTAGTCGAACAGCTCCAGTTCGATGCCCGCCTCGATGCGTGCGGAGTCGGCGGGCAGGTAGGCGCTGATCTCCACCCGGCGTCCCGTCCGCGCGGTGAAGGCGTCCAGTTGGCGGCGGGTCTCGGCGAGCAGCAGCGTGTAGTTGTGCCGGTCCTCGGGGCGGACCACGTTGTGCTCGTGCCCGTCGGACCCCGGCCACTCCCAGTCGAAGTCGACGTAGTCGAAGATCCCCGCCGCGGTCCCCGGGCCGCCCTGCGGCTCCCCGGGCAGCACGGGGAGGTTGCCGTCGAAGTAGAGGGAGACCAGGGAGGAGGCGAAGGCCGCCCGCGACTCCGGGGTGAGCGCGGCGTTGGAGAAGTACCGGGAGGCGTTCCAGCCGCCGAAGGAGATGCCCACCTTGAGGTGGCGGTGCCGTTTCTTCAGTTTGCGGAGTTGGTTGAAGTTTCCGGCCAGGGGCTGTTCGTAGGAGTCGCCTTTGCCGTCTACGCTTTCCGAAGTGCTGAACCGGCACTGGTAGTCCGCCCAGGCGTCCCCGGTCGCCTCGTCGGTCATGACGCAGACGCCTTTTTCGTCCAGCTCGCCGAAAGCGTAGGTGAGATGGGTGAGCTTGGCTGCCTGTCCGCTGGAGTGGACGTCACGGAGAAGATAGCGACGGTCATAGATACCCCACTGGGGGAAGTAACCGATGATGCGCACCGGGGGTCCTCTCGCGTATGGGCAGTCGATGTCACAGAGTGTGGCGCAGAACGTCAGATTCGCCCGCTATCGTCGTTGAGGTCAAGCGTGTAGAGAAGGGAATCGCATGTCCGGCATCCCCAGCCGAGCGCGGTTCGACACCCCCCGGAGGCGTCCGTCCCTCCGGACGGCCGCGGCCCTGGCCGCCACCGCACTGGCCGTCACGGGCTGTGGCGGCTCCGACTCGGCCCCGTCGGAGCTTCCCCCCGCTCCCGAACCCGACGCCACCTACGGCGGCGTCCTGGAGGCCGCCGAGGCCCCCGCCCCCCAGGGCTTCACCACCCTCGACATCGAGGGTGTCAAGATCAACGCCCCCCAGGGGTGGGAGGTCGACCGCGGGGAGGGGATGCTGTGCATGCGCCCTCCCGGCCAGGAGACCTGCGGCTACGGCGCGATCGAGGTGCGCCCCAAGGCCGCCCAGCGGCACCCCGAGAACTGGCCCAAGAAGGACAGCGCCTTCCACAAGGACGACGGCTGGGCGGCGGACCCCACCGCCTGCCGCAGCCTGAACACCGCCGAGGCCGGGAACGTCGGGATCAAGGAGTCCAAGCTGCACCTGATCGGCGACGGGCTGACCACCCACGCCGACGGACTCCGGTCGCACTACTCCACCTGGCAGGTGACCTGCGAGAACGACGACACCTTCGAGGTGCGGCTGTGGTTCCTGCCGGAGAGCGACGTGCTCGTCTACGCCTGGTCGGTGGACCAGCGCTACGACAGCCTCTACCTCACCGTCGCCGAGTCGATGGACGTCACCGAGTACAAGCGGCGCAACAGCGAGCAGGAGCAGGGCGGCCGGGGCGGCGGCCCGGGCGGCCGGGACGGCCGGGACGACCGCGGCGGCGGCGGTGACGACCGCGGCGGCGGCAACGACGACTAGCGTGCGGACCCCGCCGGGCGGGCCTGCCGCCCGGCGGCCCCTCCCGCGGGCTCACTCCCCGTCGAACACCAGCCAGGACACCCCCAGCGGGGGGTAGGTCACCCGGGCGGAGGCGGGCTGGCACTGCCACGGGGTCTCCGTGGTGGCCTCGATGATCCCCGGCTGGGAGACCCCGCTGCCGCCGTAGCGCACGGCGTCGGTGTTGAGGACCTCCCGCCACCGGCCCGCGCGGGGCAGGCCGACCCGGCGCTCCAGGTGCGGGACGCCGCTGAAGTTCACCAGGCAGGCCAGCACCGAGCCGTCGTCGCCCCACCGCAGGAACGACAGCGTGTTGCCGGTCGCGTCGCCGCCGTCCAGCCAGGTGAACCCCTCGGGAACGGCGTCCTGGCTCCACAGCGCCGGGGTGTCCCGGTACACCCGGTTCAGGTCGGCCACCAGCCTGCGCACCCCGGCGTGGTGCGGGTAGCGCAGCAGCCACCACTGCACCCCCTCCTCGTGCGACCACTCGTCGCCCTGGGCGATCTCGTCCCCCATGAACAGCAGCTGCTTGCCGGGGTGCGCCCACATGTAGCCCAGCAGCGCCCGCAGGTTGGCGTAGCGCTGCCACTCGTCCCCGGGCATCTTGTACAGCAGCGAGCGCTTGCCGTGCACCACCTCGTCGTGGGAGAGCGGCAGCACGTAGTTCTCGCTGTGGGCGTACACCATCGAGAAGGTGATCTCGTTGTGGTGGTACTGCCGGTGCACCGGGTCGTGCCGCAGGTAGGCCAGGGTGTCGTGCATCCAGCCCATGTTCCACTTGAAGCCGAAGCCGAGCCCGCCGGTGTCGGTGGAGCGGGTCACCCCCGGCCAGGCCGTCGACTCCTCGGCGATCATGGTGATCCCCGGGTTGCGGCGGTAGGCGGTGGCGTTCAGCTCCCGCAGGAAGTCGATGGCCTCCAGGTTCTCCCGGCCGCCGTAGGCGTTGGGCTCCCACTGCCCCGACGCCCGGGAGTAGTCCAGGTAGAGCATCGAGGCCACGGCGTCCACCCGCAGCCCGTCGACGTGGAACTCCTCCAGCCAGAACAGCGCGTTGGCGACCAGGAAGTTGCGCACCTCGGTGCGGCCGTAGTCGAAGATGAGCGTGCCCCAGTCGGGGTGCTCGCCGCGCCGCGGGTCGGGGTGCTCGTACAGCGGGGTGCCGTCGAAGCGGGCCAGCGCCCACTCGTCCCGGGGGAAGTGCGCGGGCACCCAGTCCAGCAGCACCCCGATGCCCGCCTGGTGCAGCCGGTCCACCAGGTGCCGGAAGTCGTCGGGGGAGCCGAAGCGGGAGGTGGGCGCGTAGTAGGAGGTGACCTGGTAGCCCCAGGAGCCGCCGAACGGGTGCTCGGCGACGGGCAGGAACTCCACGTGGGTGAAGCCCGTCTCGCGGACGTAGTCCACGAGCTGGTCGGCCAGTTCGCGGTAGGACAGGCCGGGCCGCCACGAGCCGAGGTGCACCTCGTAGACGCTCATCGGCTCCCGGACGGGGTCGGCGGTCTTGCGTTCGGCGAGCCAGGCGTCGTCGTGCCACTCGTAGCGGGAGGTGAACACCACCGACGCGGTCTCGGGGGGCACCTGGGTGGCGAACGCCATCGGGTCGGCCTTCTCCCGCCACACCCCGTCGGCGCCCAGCACCTGGTACTTGTAGCGGGTGCCGTCGCCGACCCCGGGCACGAACAGCTCCCACACCCCGCAGGAGCCCAGCGAGCGCATCGGGTGCCCCGAGCCGTCCCAGTGGTTGAAGTCCCCGACGACCCGGACGCCCCGGGCGTTGGGCGCCCACACCGCGAACGCCGTTCCGGAGGTCTCGCCCAGCACCGAGGGGAAGCTCCGGGTGTGCGCGCCCAGTGCCCGCCACAGCTCCTCGTGCCGCCCCTCGCGGATGAGGTGGACGTCCAGTTCGCCGAGGGTGGGCAGGTGCCGGTAGGGGTCGTCGACCACGGTCTCGGGCCCGTCGGGGGAGTAGCGGACCGCCAGCCGGTAGTCGGGGACCCGTGAGCCCGGGACCGTGCCGGCGAACACCCCCCTGTGCAGGTGGGGGAGTTCGACCCGGCTGCCGTCCGGCAGCAGGGCGTGCACGGAGTGCGCCAGCGGCCGCAGCGCGCGCAGGACGGTCCCGTCCGGGCCGGGGTGGGCCCCGAGCAGCGAGTGCGGGTCGTGGTGGGTTCCGGCGACCAGGCGGTCGATCTCGGCGAGGAGCACGTCGTTCATGGCTGTCCGTGGGTTGTGAAGGGACGGGCGGGAGGACGGGGGCGGCGGAGGCCGGACGGACTCACCCGGTCAGCGCCGTGATCGAGTCGAGGGGGATGCTGATCCAGTGGGGGCGGTGGCGGGCCTCGTACACCACCTCGTAGACCGCCTTGTCGTACTCGAACGCGCGCAGCACGACCTGGTGCTTCTCCGGGTCGACCCCGCCGCCGAAGGCGTAGCCCTCGCAGAACGCCTCGCGGTTGCGCTGCGCCCACGCCCGCGCCGCCGCGACCAGCTCGGGGTCGTCGGTGCGGCCGACGAGCTGGTAGCGGGCGGCGTAGTCGAACGAGCGCAGCATGCCCGCCACGTCCCGCAGCGGGCTGGACAGCTTCTGCCGCTCGCGGACCGGGACCGCGGGCTCGCCCTCGAAGTCGAGCAGCACCCATCCGGCGTCGGTGCGCACCACCTGGCCCAGGTGGTAGTCGCCGTGGACCCGCTGCACCGGCAGGTCGGCGCCCAGGGCGCCCAGCTCCTCGAAGGCCGCGTGCAGTGCCTCCGCGTGGGGGGCCAGTTGCGGCACCTCGGCCACTGCCGCGCGCAGCCGCGTCGTCATGCGGTCGGCCAGGCGGGCCTGGGCCTCGGAACCGAGCACGTCGGTGGGCAGCACGCGGGCCAGGTCCCGGTGGACCGCGGCGGTGGCGGCGCCCAGGCGCTGGGCCTCGCCCGCGAAGTCGCCGCCCGCCTGCTCGGGCGGCAGTCCCGGGGAGGCGTACAGGTCGCGCACGCTGGTGGCGGCCAGCACCCAGCCGTCGGTGGCGCTGCGCAGGTGCTCCTGGAGCATCGCCAGCGTGGTGGGCGAGGACCGGCCGGTGTCCGGGTCGACCACGTCGGCCTCGATCCAGCCGTAGGGCCGGGCGACGTACTCCGATCCCACCTCGGTCAGCGCCGAGGTCAGCTCCAGATCGGGGTTGAGTCCCGGCCACAGCCGCCGGAACGTCTTGAGCACGTACTCCTCGCCGTAGACGAGGGTGGTGTTGGACTGCTCCCCGGTCAGCACCAGACTGCGCAGCCCGGTGCGGACCCCGGCGCCGGGAGCGCTGCGGAACCGCACCGGGCCGACGTCGCGGTGCTCCGCGATCCCGGTCAGCAGGTGGGCCGTCATGGCGGCGTCGTGCGCGGCGTCGTAGGCCGCCACGGCGGGCGGGCCGTCCAGGTCGGCGGGGGACTCGCACACGCCGATGACGGCGTGGGCGAGTTCGTCCGGGACCGATTCGGGCGCTCTCAGGCCGAGGAGCACCTGGTAGCGGTCGGTGCGGCCGTTCTGGACGACCGCCACCACCAGGAGCCGCAGGCCGGGAAGGCCGGGGACAAGGACGTGCGCGGCTTCGATCCGCAGGGCGTCGACGGCCGCCCCCTTGCCCGCGAACCAGCGCTGCGCCGGCAGCCAGGCGGTCAGCAGCTCCTCGAGCCGAGTCATGGCAGACAGATCCGTTCTCCTCAGGGCCTGGGCGTGGACTGCTGGACCGGCGCGGGCGCCGCGGGGGCGAACTCCGGCAGCGTGGCCGTGACGTCGGCCACGGGATTGGCCAGGGGCTGCTCCTCGGGGACCGGTGGGAGCTGGAACCAGTAGAAGCCGTGCCCGGGAAGGGTCAGCAGGTAGGGCAGCTCCCCGATGGGCGGGAAGTGCACCCCTCCGGTGCACTCGATCGGCGTGACCCCCTCGAAGCGCCGCAGGTCCAGTTCCACCGGCTGCGGGAAGCGGGACAGGTTGTTGACGCACAGCATCCGGTCGTTGCCGTACTCGCGGACGAACGCCAGCACGCTGGGGTTGCTCGCGTGCAGTTCGGTGAACTGGCCGGTGCCGAAGACCGGGTGCCGCTTGCGGATCTGGATCATCTTGCGGGTCCAGT
>NZ_KQ950180.1:543752-549943 GCF_001517975.1 Thermobifida cellulosilytica TB100 | reverse complement strand
CCAGGATCTCCGAGATGGGGTAGCGCTGTTCGCGGCGCACGGCCATGAACATGCGCGGCATGAGCGGGAAGTGGAAGGCCATGTGGCACTCGTCGCCGCCGGACTCGTGGTCCCCGAAGTAGTCCACCACGTCGGCCGGCCACTGGTTGGCCTCGCTCAGCAGCACCCGGTCGGGGTAGAGGCGGTCCACCTCGGCGCGGATGCGTTTGAGGAACTCGTGGGTCTCCTTGAGGTTCTCGCAGTTGGTGCCCTCGCGTTCGTACAGGTAGGGCACGGCGTCCAGGCGGAAGCCGTCGATGCCCAGGTCCAGCCAGAAGCGCATGACCTCCAGGACGGCCTCCTGCACGGCCGGGTTCTCGAAGTTGAGGTCGGGCTGGTGGGAGAAGAAGCGGTGCCAGTAGTACTGGCCGCGCACCTCGTCGTAGGTCCAGTTGGACTGCTCGGTGTCGACGAAGATGATGCGGGCGTCGGCGTAGCGTTCGGTGGTGTCGGACCAGACGTAGAAGTCGCCGTAGGGGCCGTCGGGGTCCTCGCGGGAGGCCTTGAACCAGGGGTGCTGGTCGCTGGTGTGGTTCATGACCAGGTCGGTGATGACCCGGATGCCGCGTTCGTGGGCTTTTTCCACCAGTTCGACGAAGTCGGCGATCTGGCCGAACTCGGGCAGGATCTTCATGTAGTCGGAGATGTCGTAGCCGCCGTCGCGCAGCGGGGACTCGTAGATCGGCAGCAGCCACAGGCAGTCGATGCCGAGCCACTGCAGGTAGTCGAGCTTCTCGATGAGACCGCGCAGGTCCCCGGTACCGTCCCCGTTGGAGTCGTAGAAGCCGCGGACCAGGACCTCGTAGAACACCGCGTGCTTGTACCAGTAGGGATCACGCGGCTTCTCGTGGGAGAACGTGTCCGGGACGGACACGAGAGGCGTGCGGCTGGTGCCGGAAACCGGCTCGGGTGTGGTCATCGACTTCTCCACCTGTGTTGGCTGTCCACTGGGTTCCCACAGGACTCCGGGTGCGGGTGTGATGCGGCCGGGTCCTAGGCAGAGGTGACTGTGAAGATGTGAGCGGTCTGGACGTGCGGGTCGAGGCGGACGTAGTTGGCCCCTACCCAGTGATACGAGTCCCCCGACAACTGGTCGGTGACCGTGATGTGGGCGTCCGGTGCGAGGCCGAGCGCGGGCATGTCGAGCCACACGGTCGCTTCGCGCGTGTGGTGCGGGTCGAGGTTGGCGACGACCAGGACGACGTCGTCGGGGCCCTGGCCGGTGGCCAGCCGCTTCGAGTAGCAGATGATCTCGGGCTGGTCGACGTGGTGGAACCGCAGGTTGCGCAGTTCCTGGAGCGCCGGGTGGCTGCGCCGCAGGTGGTTGAGCTTGCGGATCAGCGGGGTGATGGTGATCCCGGCGGCCTCGGCCGCCTCCCAGTCGCGCGGCCGGTACTGGTACTTCTCCGAGTCGAGGTACTCCTCGCTGCCCGGCCGCAGCGCCCGGTTCTCGCACAGCTCGTAGCCGGAGTACACGCCCCAGGTCGGGGAGAGCGTGGCGGCGAGGATCGCCCGGACCTCGAACGCCGGGCGCCCGCCGTGTTGCAGGTAGGCGTGCAGGATGTCGGGGGTGTTGACGAAGAGGTTGGGCCGCATGTAGGCGGCCGCCTCACCGGTGAGCTCGGTGAGGTACTCCTGGAGCTCCTCCTTGGTGGTGCGCCAGGTGAAGTAGGTGTAGGACTGGTGGAACCCGATCTTGGCCAGGGTGTGCATCATCGCGGGCCGGGTGAACGCCTCGGCGAGGAAGATGACGTCGGGGTCGGTGGCGGCGATGTCGGCCAGCAGCCGCTCCCAGAACGCCACTGGCTTGGTGTGCGGGTTGTCCACGCGGAAGACGCGCACGCCGTGGGACATCCAGTACCGCACGATCCGGCGCACCTCGGCGAAGATCCCCTCGGGGTCCTTGTCGAAGTTGAGCGGGTAGATGTCCTGGTACTTCTTGGGCGGGTTCTCCGCGTAGGCGATCGAGCCGTCGGCGCGGACCGTGAACCACTCGGGGTGCTCCTTGACCCACGGGTGGTCGGGGGACGCCTGGAGGGCCAGGTCGAGGGCGACCTCCAGGCCGAGTTCGCGGGCGCGGGCGACGAAGGCGTCGAAGTCCTCGACGGTGCCCAGGTCGGGGTGGACCGCGTCGTGCCCGCCCTCGTAGGAGCCGATCGCCCAGGGCGACCCGGGATCGCCCGGCTGGGCGACGGGCGCGTTGTTGCGGCCCTTGCGGAAGGAGTGGCCGACCGGGTGGATCGGCGGCAGGTAGACGACGTCGAAGCCCATGTCGGCGATGGCGGGCAGGCGCCTGGCCGCGGTGGCGAAGGTGCCGGAGCGGGGCTCGCCGTCCTCGGTGTCGAGCACCGCGCCCTCCGAACGGGGGAAGAACTCGTACCAGGAGCCGAACAGCGCGCGCCGACGGCTGACCGTCACGGGGAAGCGCCTGGACCGGGTGACGAGCTCGCGCAGCGGGCGCCGGGCCAGTTCGCTGCGGACGAGGTCGGAGAGGGCGAGGTCCAGCCGTTCGTGCGCGGGCCGGGAGTCGTCCCGCAGGGCCGCGGCGATCTCGGCGATCGCGGGGCGGCGCGGGACGCGCCGGGCGACGCGGTCGAGCAGGCGGGCGCCCTCCTCCAGCACCAGGTCCACGTCCTCGCCGAGCGGGATCTTGATCTCGGCGTCGTGGCACCAGGTGGCGTACGGGTCGCTCCACGCCTCGATGACGAAGGACCAGCGCCCCTCGGAGGTGACGGTGACCTGGGCCTCGTAGCGGTCGGTGCCCGGGGCGATCTCGCGGAGGGGGACGAGCGGCTGGCGCCTGCCCTCGGGGGTGTAGAGGACGACGCCTGCGCCGAGGGCCTCGTGGCCCTCGCGGAACACGGTCGCGCGCACGGGGAAGGTCTCGCCGACGACGGCCTTGGCCGTCCCGGCCTCGACCACGGGCGAGACGTCGAGAATGGGAATTCGTCCGATCACGGGTACACCATCGAGAGGTTGCGGTACGGGCGGTCAGGTGGGCTGTGGGGTGGTGGAGTGCGGGTAAGGCGAACAGGTCCCAAAGACCCCAAAATCGGGTTTTGGGATGAGTCGGGTTGAGTTGCTCCTACTGTCTATCGTCAGTCTGAATTCTCCGCTCTCCGACAGTCCGGAGGGATTTATTTTTGTGAGACTAGTCACAGTGCGACTGCTTGGACAAGTGGCGCGCCCGAAGGTTGACGGAAACAAAAGCAGTGGCGGGGCGGAGAGGGGAGTCGGCTGCTCCGAACCGCTCCCACCTGCACTCTTGCCGTGATCATCGGGTAAACGACACGAAACGTGGAAGAATCCTCCGCGTCACAGGAGAGGGCTATTATTGGCGCGCCCGCGCGGTTCTCGCGCTTTGGTCAAAAGATTTCCTGAGGCAGGCAAAGAAGGCTTCAAAAATTTCCGGAACGGAGGATCTGCGGTTGTACCGCGCGATTTGCCGGTATCTGTGGCGCGACGGCGTGGAAGGCTCGCATAAGACCGGTCTGCTGGTTAGCCTCCAGTTTCGTGAAGGCCATTCGTAGGTTCACCGTCCGCACTGTTCTGCCCGACGAGCTGACCGCACTGGGCAGGCTCGCCGCCAACCTGCGCTGGGCGTGGCACGCCCCCACGCGCGCCGTGTTCGCCGCGGTCGACCCCCGGCTCTGGGAGGCCGTCGGGCACGACCCGGTCCGGCTGCTCGGCGAGGTCTCCCCGGAGCGGCTTCGGGAGCTCGCCGGCGACGCGGGCTTCCGCGCCCGCCTCGACGAGGCGGCCGCCGACCTCGACCGCTACCTGGACGCCCCCCTGTGGTACCAAGGGCTCGCGGACGGCCCGGCCCCGCCGCCCGCGGCGATCGCCTACTTCTCCGCCGAGTACGGCCTCGACGCCTCGCTGCCGCAGTACTCCGGCGGGCTGGGCATCCTCGCCGGCGACCACCTCAAGAGCGCCAGCGACCTGGGGGTCCCGGTGATCGGGGTGGGCCTGCTCTACCGGCACGGCTACTTCTCCCAGTCCCTGTCGCCCGAGGGGTGGCAACTGGAGCGCTACCCCGAGATCGACCCGCGCGGCCTGCCCATGACCCGTCTGGAGGACGGCGGGAGGCCGGTCGCGGTCACCGTCGCCCTGCCCGACCACCGCGTGATGCGCGCGCACGTGTGGGTGGTGCGCGTGGGCCGGGTCCCGCTGCTGCTGCTGGACACCTACCAGGAGGACAACGAGCCGGAGCTGCGCGGGGTCACCGGCCGCCTCTACGAGGGCGGCAACGAGCAGCGGCTGCGCCAGGAGCTGCTGCTGGGCGTCGGCGGGCTGCGCGCGGTGCGCGCCTACTGCGCCCGCACCGGCCACCCCGAGCCCGAGGTCTTCCACATGAACGAGGGGCACGCCGGGTTCCTGGGCCTGGAGCGGCTGCGCGAGTACATCGAGACCGCCGGGCTCGACTTCGACGAGGCTCTGGAGGCCACCCGGGCCGGCACGGTGTTCACCACCCACACGCCGGTGCCCGCGGGCATCGACCGCTTCCCCCGCGCGCTGGTGGAACGCCACTTCAGCGGCACCGCGGCGCTGCCCGGCCTGCCGGTGGAGCGGATCATGGCGCTGGGCGCCGAGACCTACCCGGGCGGCGACCCCGACGTGTTCAACATGGCCGTGATGGGCATGCGGCTCGCCCAGCGGGTCAACGGGGTGAGCAGGCTGCACGGCGCGGTCAGCCGCGAGATGTTCGGCGGGCTGTGGCCCGGCTTCGACGTCGACGAGGTCCCCATCACCTCGATCACCAACGGGGTCCACGCCGCGACCTGGGTGTCGGAGGAGGCGCTGGAGGCGGCCCGGTCCCTGGTCGCCGACCCCGGGGAGTTCGACACGCCGCGGGGCTGGGAGCGGGTCGCCGGGACGAGCGGCGAGGAGCTGTGGCGGATGCGCCGGGTCCAGCGCGAGCGGCTGGTCGCCGAGGCCCGCGCGCGGCTGCGCGCCTCGTGGCTACAGCGCGGGGCCTCCGAGGCCGAACTCGCCTGGGTCGACGGCGTGCTGGACCCGGACGTGCTCACCATCGGCTTCGCCCGCCGGGTGCCCTCCTACAAGCGGCTCACCCTGATGCTGCGCGACCCCGAGCGCCTCACCGCGCTGCTGCGCCACCCGGAACGGCCCGTCCAACTGGTCATCGCGGGCAAGGCGCACCCCGCCGACGAGGGCGGCAAGCGGCTCATCCAGGAGATCGTGCGGTTCAGCGACGACCCCCGGGTGCGGGACCGGATCGTCTTCCTGCCCGACTACGACATGGCGCTGGCCGGGGCCCTGGTGCGCGGCTGCGACGTGTGGCTGAACAACCCGCTGCGGCCCCTGGAGGCGTGCGGCACCTCCGGGATGAAGTCCGCGCTCAACGGCGGGCTCAACCTGTCGGTGCGGGACGGCTGGTGGGACGAGTGGTTCGACGGCTCCAACGGCTGGGCGATCCCCACCGCCGACGGGGTGAGCGACCCCGACCGGCGCGACGACATCGAGGCCGCGGCGCTGTACGACCTGATCGAGGAGCAGGTCGCACCGCTGTTCTACGAGCGCGACGAGGCGGGGCTGCCCCGGCGCTGGCTGGAGATGGTCCGGCACACGCTGGTCTCGCTGGGGCCGAAGGTGCTGGCCACCCGCATGGTCCGCGAGTACGTGGAGCGGCTCTACCGGCCCGCCGCGCTCTCCTCGCGGCGGCTCACCGCCGACGGGCAGCGCGGGGCCAGGGAGCTGGCGGCCTGGAAGCGGAAGGTGCGCCGGGCCTGGCCGGGGGTGCGCATCGAGCACGTCGAGGTGTCCGGCAGGGGGGAGCCGCCGCAGGTGGGCGGGGAGCTGGTGGTGCGCGCCACCCTGGTGCTGGGCGACGTCGACCCCGCCGACCTGTGCGTGGAGGCGGCGCTGGGGCGCGTCGGCGCCTCCGACGAGCTGGTGGACCCGTCCTACACCGAGCTGTCGCCGCTGGAACCGCAGGACGTCACGTGGCCGCTGGTGCGCTTCGCCGGGACGGTGCCGCTGGACCGCGCCGGGGCCTGCGGCTACACGGTGCGGGTGCGGCCCAGGCACCCGCTGCTGGCCCACCCGGCGGAGACGGGACTGGCCGTGGTCCCCGAGCCCGCCGCGGGGGTGGGCAGCCTGGTGCTGCGCTGACCACTGAACGCGCTGCGGCC
>NZ_KQ950180.1:531533-543652 GCF_001517975.1 Thermobifida cellulosilytica TB100 | reverse complement strand
GGCCGCAGCGCGTTCAGTGGCGTTTGGGCGGCCGCGGGTGCGCGGTGAGCAGCCGTCCCGCCGCGTCGTTGAGCGCGGCGACCTCGTCGTCGGCCAGGGGGGCGAAGAAGCGCTTCTCGGTCTCGTGCATCACGGCGATGCAGGAGTTCAGCAGCTCCTTGCCGTGCGGGGTGAGCGCCACCATGTAGCGCCGCCGGTCCTCGGGGTTGCGGCGCCGCTCCACTATTCCGGACCGCTCCAGGTCGTCGATCAGGCCGACCATGACGTTGGGGTCGATCCCCAGGGCGCGGCTGAGCTCCTGCTGCGAGGGCGAGTCCAGGGCGGCGGCCGTGGCCAGCACGTTGAACTGGCGCGGGGTGACCTCCAGCGGGGCGAGCGCCTGCTCGATGGCGAACATCACCAGTTCCCCGAGCTTGATCAGGCGGTAGCCCGGGTTGTTCCACAGGCTGCTGCCACTACCGAGAACCATGCCGCCACCGTCGCCCATGCCTTCAGGATAACTCTCCTGGACTATATTTCCTCAGTATAATATGGTCGACATATCATATGGTCGACAGAGTGATGGTGGGACTGGAATGAGCGACACGACGGACATCCCGACTCGGTCCCTGGTGACCGGCGCGACCGGTCTGCTGGGTAGCTCCATCACCCGGCTCCTGCTCGACGGGGGAGGGGAGGTGGTGGCGCTCGTGCGCGATCCGGCCCGTGCCAGGCGGCTGCTGCCCGACCACCCGGCGCTGCGGGTCGTCGCCGGGGACGTCAACGACCCCGGCTCCTACCGGAAGGAGCTGGTCGGGGTCGACACGGTCTTCCACACCGCCGCGTACTTCCGGGAGTACTTCCAGCCGGGCGCCGACCTGGCCCTGATGGAGCGGACCAACGTCACGGCGGTCCGCGACCTGCTCACCACCGCCGCCGAGGCCGGGGTGCCCACCGTCGTGCACACCAGTTCGGTCAACGTCCTCAACCGGCAGGGCGCCGACAACCCGGCCGACGAGCACACCCCGCCCCCGCCCGAACTGCGCGACCAGCCGACCTCCACCAGCTACTCGGCCAGCAAGGTGCGCGCCGAGGCCGTCGTGCGGGAGTTCGCGGACCGGCCCGGGCTGCGCGTGCCGGTCGTGCTGCCCGGGTGGATGTGGGGTCCCGGCGACGCCGGACCGACCTCCGCGGGGCGGCTGTTCCTGGCCGTGGCCCGCGGGGAGATGCGGGCCGTCCCCCGGCTGCACAACTACGTGGTCGACGTCCGCGACGTCGCCCTGGCCTGCGTGCGGGCGGCCGCCCGGCCCGAGGCGGGCCGCTACGTGGTCGCGGGGCGGCGCCACTCCCTCCAGGAGATCTGCGCGGCGGTGGCCGCGGCCACCGGGGCGCAGACCCCGCGCACCGTCCCCGCCGGGCTGGCCATGGCGGTGGCCGCCCTCCTGGAGGCGCAGGCCCGGCTGCGCGGCAAGGAGCCCGTGGCGACCCGCACCGGAGTCCAGGTCCTGCGCGACGGGGACGGCCGGCACTTCTCCTCGGCCCGCGCCCAGCAGCAACTGGGCATCGTCTTCCGCCCCATCGAACAGACCATGGCCGACACGGCCCAGTGGTACCGGGAGCACGGCTTCCTGCCCGCCGGACGGGCCGGACGCCCGGTCGCCCGCTGAGCCGCCACCGTCGCGGCGGACCGCGACGGAACCGATCCGCATCTCTGAAAGGAAACGCGCGTGGCCGCGAACACCAGACCTCCCGGGCGACCTTCGCTGCTGTGGCGGCTGGGCGACCTCGTCGCCCGGCGGCGGGGCCGCACCCTCGTCCTGACCGGAGTCCTCTTCGTGCTCTCCGTGGTGTACGGCAGCGGAGCGCTGAGCGTGCTGTCGCTGTCGCGTTTCGAAGCTCCGCCCGACAGCCAGGCCGCCCAGGTGCGGACCGTGCTGTGGGAGGAGTTCGGCGTGGGGGCGCCCAACTTCACCCTGCTGGTGACCGCCAAGGGCGGCGACGTCGACGCTCCGGAGGTGGTGGAGGCGGGCCGCCGGCTCACCGAGGAGCTGGCCGCGGTCCCGGAGGTCAGCGAGGTCCACTCCTACTGGACCTCCGGCTCCTCACCCACCATGCGCAGCGAGGACGGGTCCCAGGCGCTCGTCCTGGCCCACCTCCCCGGAGACGCCGACACCACCCGGGAGGTCCTCACCACCCTGTCGCCCGAGTTCACCCGCGACACCGCCGAGATCACGGTCCAGGCGGGCGGCCGGGAGGAGGTGTTCCGGCAGGTCGGCCAGGAGTCCAGCAGGGACTTCATCCGGGCCGAGATGCTGATCTTCCCCGGCGTCCTGCTGATGCTCGTGCTGCTGCTGCGCCGGTTCGTCGCCGCCCTGCTGCCCATGGCCCTGGGACTGTTCGCCATGGTGGGCACCCTGGCGGTGCTGCGCGTCCTGGCGCTGTTCACCGACGTCTCCAGCTTCGCGCTCAACCTGGCCCTGGTCCTGGGGCTGGGCCTGGGGGTCGACTACGGGCTGATCATGATCTCCCGGTTCCGCGAGGAGCGGCGCCGCACCGCGGACCTGCGGACCGCGGTGGCCGCGACGGTCGCGACGGCCGGGCACACCGTGGTCTTCAGCGGCATCACGGTCCTGGTGTCGCTGAGCGCGCTCCTGCTGTTCCCCTTCGCGTTCCTGCGCTCGTTCGCCTACGGCGGCCTGGCGGTGGTGTTCTTCGGGATCGTGGGCGCGCTCGTGCTGCTGCCCGCGCTGCTGGCCTACGCCGGACCGCGCGTGGAACGCAAGCGGCAGCCCGCCGCAGAGGGCAGCGGCTTCTGGCACGCCACCGCCGTGCGGGTGATGCGCCGTCCGTTCCTGTTCGGCGGCGCGGTACTGGCCGTCCTGCTGCTGCTCGGCTCCCCGTTCCTGGGCATCCGGTTCGGCCCGCCGGACGACCGCATCCTGCCCGAGGGGACCTCCAGCCGCCAGACCCAGCAGCAGTTGCGCGACAACTTCGCCTCCGAGGAGGCCGACGTGTTGCAGGTCGTGGCCGGCGGCGAGGGCGCGCCGCCCAGCCCGCAGCAGCTCCGGGAGTACTCCGCGGCGCTGTCCGAACTGCCGCAGGTCGCCCAGGTGGAGTCGGCCGAGGGGCGGTTCGTGGACGGGGTCCGGGTGCGCGACACCCCCTCCCGCAACGACTACCGCGGGGCGGAGCTGACCTGGCTCGCGGTGACGCCGCTGTACGACGCGCTCTCCGAGGACCTGGAGGGGACGGTCGAGGCGGTGCGCTCGGTCGAGGCGCCCTTCGAGACCGCGGTGGGCGGCTACCCGGCCGAGCTCACCGACTACCGCGAGTCCGTGCTGAACCGGCTGCCGCTGGTCATGGGGCTGATCTTCGCGATCACCTTCGTGATCCTGTTCCTGATGTCGGGCAGCCTGCTCATGCCGCTCAAGGCCACCGTGGTCAACCTGCTGAGCCTGTCGGTCATGTTCGGCGCGCTGGTGTGGATCTTCCAGGAGGGCAACCTCTCCGGGCTGCTGGGCTTCACCGCGACCGGCTCGCTGGACACCACGATCCCGATCCTCATGTTCTGCGTGGCCTACGGTCTGTCCATGGACTACGAGGTCTTCATCATGTCCCGGGTCAAGGAGGAGTACGACCGCACCGGGGACAACGAGGCGGCTGTGGCCACCGGACTGGAACGCGTCGGCCCGCTCGTGACCGCGGCCGCCGTCATCCTGGCGCTGACCTTCGCCGCCTACGCCTCCTCCGGGGTGGTGTTCCTCAAGATGCTGGGTGTGGGCACGGCACTGGTGATCGTCGTGGACGCCACGCTGGTGCGAGCGATCCTGGTCCCCGCGTTCATGCGCGTGGCCGGGCGCGCCAACTGGTGGGCGCCGGCGCCGCTGCGGTGGGTGCACGACCGCTTCGGCATCTCCGAGGCGGCCTCGGCGCCCGGCGGCTCCCCCGGGGAGGAGTGGGCCGGGGCCGCGGTCGGCGCGGGGCAGGGCGCCGGGTCCGGCCGCTCACCGGGCCACTGACAGCCTGCGCAGCCCCGGCGCGTAACCGCTTCCGGTGTAGACGGAGAAAGCGTGGGAGAGGTCCTCCGCGGCGGCGTCCGGACCGTTGAGGCGGTCCCGGACGGCGCCGCGGATCTCCAGAGCCTGGCCGTGGATAATCTGGTAGCCGTTCCGGGACGCGAGGGTGAGGACCTGCTCGCACGCGTCCAGGGCCAGGGAGAGCCGACCGCTGACCAGGTGGACGCGGGCGATCCCGCACAGCGCGATGAGGCGGCCGCGCAGGAAGCGCCGCTCCACCGCCAGCCGGTGCGCCTCCCGGTACATCTGGGAGGCGCTGCTGATGTCCCCCAGCTCCAGGTGGACGCTGCCGAGCATGTTGTCCACCTCGATGGTCATCCGCAGGTCGCCGGCGTGGGCGAGCGCCTCCCGGGCGTTCTCGGAGCGTTCCAGCGCCCGCTCCGCCGCCCCGGACTCGGCGTCCAGCAGGGCCAGCAGGGCCAGCGCGAAGGCGCTGGTCCGGGTCGAACCGGTCTGCTTGTCCAGGTCGAGCGCCTCCTGGGCGTAGTGCCGGGCGTCCCCGGCCCGGCCCAGGGCGCGCGCGTTCACCGCCAACTGGGTCAGCATCAGGGCGCGGCGCAGCGGGGAGTAGGCGTGCTCCAGTTCGGCCAGGCCGATCCGGCCGCAGGTGTCGGCGTCGGCGAGCCGCCCCAGGTCGTGGAGGACCCGCATACGCCACATCAGGGTGATGCCGTGCTCCTCGCCGCCGGGCTTCTCGTGGATGCGGCAGGCCGCGCGCAGGTGGACGTCGGCCTCGGCCAGGCGACCGGTCAGCCACAGCAGGTTGCCCAGACTGGCGTGCGCGTCGGCCAGGCCGGCCGGCCAGGGGTGGCCGGAGTCGGGGTGGAGTTCCAGCGCCCGGGCGCAGTTGCGGATCGCCAGCTCCGGTTCGGCCATGGCGCTGTGGCGGCTCGCGATCAGCATGTACACCGCCATCAGGGTGGGCACGTCGCCGGTGTCCTCGGCCGCCTTCAGCAGGGGGTCGGTCTCCAGGCCGCTCAGGTCCACGTCCGAGGTCCAACTGAACCACCGCAGCGCGTTGACCAGGTCCCACACGTGCTGTCCGGGGGCCTTGCGGCGCGCGCCCGCGGCCAGGGCCTGATGGATGTTGTGGTGCTCGGCGGCCATCCACCGCAGTGCCTGCGCGGGCGCGACGAACAGCGGGGGGTGCTTGCGGGACCGGTGCAGCGACGCGGGAAGCCGCGGGATCCTGCGCTGGTAGACCCGGGCCGCCTGCTCCGCCATCGCGGTGTGGAAGGACAGCAGGCGGTCCAGCGCGTCGTCGGGCAGCTCGGACACGGAGCCTGCCCTGTGCGGCCGGGAGAGCAGGCAGTAGCGGTACCCGGGGCACTCCTCCACCAGGTCCAGCGAGACGAGCTCGTCGAGCATGCGCAGCGCCGTGGAGGTGGTGACGTCGCCCACGGCGGCCGCGGAGTGCACGGAGAAGTCCCTCCCCGGCATGCGCTCCAGCAGGGACAGCAGCCGCTGGGCCGGCTTCGAGGGGACCGGCCCGGTCGGCGTGGGGAACGCCGCCGTGTCGGCCTCCCGGACCCGCGGGGAGCTGGAGCGCGCCCGCGGAACGGCCGAGGTCGGGGCGGGAGCCCGCAGCGAGGGGTCGCGGTTCAGGATGCGTTCGTACAGGCTGACGAGTTCGGGGCTGGGGGGCACCCCCAGTTCGGCGGAGAGCAGGTCGCGCAGACTGCGGTAGGTGTCGAGCGCCTCGGCGGTGCGCCCGGACCGGTACAGGGCGGTGATGAGCAGGCGGTGCAGGCTCTCCCGCAGCGGGTGCTCGGACAACTCCTTGCGGATCAGGGGCGGGACGGTGTGGTGCCGTCCGATGTCCCCCAGGAGTTCGGCGTACTCCTCCAGCACGACGAGCCGCTCCTCCTCGAGGAGGCGGCGTTCCTGGGCGATCAGTTCGCTGTGGATGCCGTCGAGCAGCGGTCCGCGCCACAGGCCGAGCGCGGTCTCGAAGAGCTCGGCCCGGTGCTCGGGGTCCGGGCTCTGCCGGGCCGTGCGGACCAGCTCCTGGAAGACGTCGAGGTCGCGGCCTGCCGGGGAGATGCTCAGCACGTACCCCTCGGGGGCGCGTTCGATCGCCGCGGCGCAGGGCTTGGCCGCGAGGATGCGCCGCAGCCCGGAGACGTACTTGTGGACCAGGTTGGCCGCGTGGGTGGGGCTCCTCTCGGACCAGACCCCCTCGATGATCCGGTCGGTCGGAGTGGCGCTGTTCGGACGCAGGGCCAGGACGGCGAACACCGCCCGTTGCCGCGGCGGCCCCAGATCCACCGGCCCCTCATCGCTCCGGACGAGGAGTTCTCCGAGGACCTGGACCCCACTCGGAGCGGTGGACCAGGCAGGTTGGTATTCCATTTCACCTCGAAACTCTCGCTGCTCTCGTTGCCGGCCAGACATTCGCTTTCGCCCTGGGGGGATTTGTCGGAATTTGTAGGTTAGCGCATTTCATCATGAATAGCCCGTCTCATAGAAGAGAGAGTCTGCTTCTTGTCTCTTGGTTCCGATCTCCGGTCATAGTGAAATGGGTCACATGCCTGGCTGTTACTTCAGGTAACTCTCTGTGAGGCGTGCAGCTCGGTGCGGGAGTCGTCAGACCACTGGAGGAGAAATGAATTCGCTGTTCAGGTCGGCTTCAGGGCGCCTTCAAGGTCCGCTTCAGGGGGCGCCGCCAATACTCGCCACGTCGGTTCCGCCGCGGATGCTGCCCGGAGTTTCTGCGGACCGGAACCCGTCGGTCCGAATGAGGAGGCGAACCGAAAATGCCGATGACGAAGGCCGCGATCAATTCCGAACACCGCGTACCGCAGAGCGGCGTTGCCGCGGCCGCTGTTACCGCGGTGAAACCCGAAACTCCTTCGCAAAACCCGTCCGAACTCGGTTACGAGGCGACCGTGCCGCGCGCCCTCGTCCACCGCCGCTCCGTCGCCGAGGTCTTCGTCACCGACTCCAGGCAGACCGCCCCGGACGCCTTCGAGGTCGCCGCCCAACTGCCGCGCGGGCACCTGATGGCCGAGAACCCCGGCGTGCACGAGCCCCTGCTGATCATCGAGTCGATGCGGCAGGCCGGCGTGCTCATCGCGCACCGCCACATGGACGTCCCCCTCGACACCGCGTTCATCATGGGCACCATCGGCTTCCAGGTGGACTCCCTCGAGGGCATGCGGGTCCGGTCCGAGGAGCCCTCCCGCCTGCTCATCCACGCCAAGGCCGACACCCAGGTCAACCGGCGCGGACGGATCCTCGGCTTCGACTTCACCGGCTCGGTCGACATCGACGGCAGCCACGTGCTCACCGCGCACGGCAGCCTCAACTTCCTCAGCAAGCGCTCCTACCGCGTGCTGCGGGCGCGCGGGCGCTCCATCCTCAACCCCAGGACGGCCGTCCTGCCGCGGCTGGTCCCCGTCGCCCCGGCAGAGGTCGGACGGCACAACCCCCGCAACGTCGTCATCACCCCTCCGGTGCTCTCCGCCGGCCTGCGCGCGAGCGCCTCGATCGTGGCCCACTTCGACCACCCGCACCTCTTCGACCACCCCCTCGACCACATCCCCGGCAACCTCGTCATCGAGGCCGCCCGGCAACTGGCCGTGAGCGGGCTGTCCCGGAGCTACGGGATCGACCCCACCGCGCTCCTGCCGGTCACGATCGCCGCCGAGTTCGCCGAGTTCGTCGAGAGCGACTCGATCGCCCAGCTCGACGCGCGCCTCGGGGAGCTCACCCGGGACGAGCGGTCCGGTGCGGTGGTCTCCGAGGTCACCGTGGACGTGCGGCAGAACGGCGCCGTCGCCGGCACGGTCCGCCTGGAGGTGGCCCAGTGGATCTGACCGCCTCCCGCGCGGACGCCGGGCGCAGGACCGGCATCACCACCGTCGTCTGCGACTACGGGGGAGTGCTGACCAACCCCCTGATCGAGACCTACACCGCCTTCGCGCAGACCTCCGGCCTCGGCCTGGAGGTCATCGCCAGGGCGTTCCAGGACGCCACCCGCCGCCACGGCGGGGTCACCCCGATGGCGGCCCTGGAGACCGCCGAGATCACCGAGGAGCAGTTCGTCGAACGGATCGCCGCGGAGCTGCCCGCGGACTCCTGGCGGCTGCCCGAGGGCGTGACCTTCGGCGAACTGTGGTTCGCCGGCCGCACCGGCAACGAGGAGTTCGTCGCCTTCCTGCGCACCCTGGCGGCCCGCGGCTACCGCCTCGCGCTGCTCACCAACAACGTGCGCGAGTGGGACCGGCTCTGGCGCGCCACCATCCCGGTGGACGAGCTGTTCGACGTGGTGGTCAACTCCGCGGAGGAGCGGGTGCGCAAACCCGACCCCGAGATCTACCGGCGCCTCCTGGAGCGGCTGGACGAGCCTGCGGAGCACTGCCTGTTCGTCGACGACCTCCAGGAGAACCTGGACGCCGCCGCGAAGTTCGGCATGGAGACGGTCCTGTTCACCGACACCCGCAGGACGGTCGAGGAAGTGTCGGCCCGCCTCGGACTGGAGGCCGCCGAATGAGCAGCACACCCCAGGTCCTGATCATCGGAGCGGGACCGACCGGCCTGGCCGCCGCGTGCACGCTGCGGCTCAACGGCGTCGACTGCCGCATCATCGACCGCCGGGCGGAGATCTCCGAGGGCACCAAGGCCCTGGTCATGTGGAGCGGCGCGCTGGAGGTGACCCGGCGGCTCGGCGTGTCCGACGGCATCGTCGCCGCGGCGCTTCCGCTCTCCTCCGCCTCCTACTGGTCGGCCGGACGCCAGGTGGGCCGGGTCGTCTTCGGCGGCCTGCGCGGCACGGCCTTCCCCGGACCGCTGTGCCTGCCCCAGCCGGTGGTCGAACGGCTGCTGGAGGAGCGGCTCGCCGAACTGGGCGTCACCGTCGAGCGGGGATCCGAGGCGGTCTCCTGCCGGACCGTGGCCGACCGGGTGGAGGTCGAGGTCAAGACGGCGCAGGGCGACACGCACACGCTCGCCGTGCCGTGGCTGATCGCGGCGGACGGCGGACGCAGCATGGTCCGCCAGACGCTGGGCATCGCCTTCCAGGGTAGCACCTACGAGCGCGACTTCCTGCTCGGCGACGGCACCTTCACCGGGGCCACCCACCCCACCGAGGCCCAGTACCACATGACCCCCGAGGGGGTGCTGGTCATCGTCCCCCTCCCCGGAGGGGGGCACCGGGTCTTCTTCGACACCGAGCCCGACCCCGCCGCCGGTCCCCCCGACGACGCGCTCCTGCAACGGCTGCTGGACGAGCGGGTCGACGGCAGGATCCGGCTCGAACGGGTCTGGTGGCGCAGCCGCTTCCGGGTCCACGCCCAGATCGCCGAACGGTTCCGCCACGGCCGGGTGTTCCTGGCCGGCGACGCCGCCCACGTCCACAGCCCGGCGGGCGGCCAAGGGCTCAACACCGGCATCCAGGACGGCTACGACATCGCCTGGAAGCTCGCCGCCGTGCTCCGCGGCGCGCCGGACCGGCTGCTGGAGAGCTACCCGGCCGAGCGCCGGACCACCTCGGCCACGGCGGTGCGCAACGCCGACCGCCAGACCCGCCTGTGGCTGCTGCGCTCCCCGGTGGCCCGGAAGGTCCGCGACACCGCGATGCGGCTGCTGTCGCGCACCGGCGTCCTGGAACGGCAGTTCGTCCCGCAGCTCGCCCAGATCGACCACGACTACCGCACCAGCCCCGGCGTGGTCCCGGCGGGAACGGAGGCCCTCGGCTCCTTCCGCCTCGGCCGCAGGGCGCCCGACTCCCCCCTGGAGGCCGTCGGCGGCGACGCCCGGCGGACCCTGCACGAGTACCTGGCGCACGGCCGCCACACCGTGCTGATCGCGGGGGCCGCCGCACGCTCCGCCGCGGAGGCCCGGCAGGCCCGCGCCGAACTGCCGGACGACGTGGCCGTGCTGCGGCTGCTGCCGCCCGGGACCGCCCCGGGGCGGCTCGGGGAGGCGGCCGGGGTGGACACCGCGGTCGACACCGACTCGGTCGCGGGCACCGGGGACGCGCTCCGGTACGTCTACATCCGCCCCGACGCGGTCGTCGGCTCCCTGGCCCAGGGCGGGAGCGTCACCGTCTTCCTCAAGGCGCTGGCCCTGCCCGTCTCCGGCCCGCAACCCGCCGAGAACGACAAGGGAGTCCTGACCGCGGAAAGAGACGACCGCCCATGAGCACACTGCGTACGACCGGGCCGGGCGGCGGCTCCGGAAAGGAGCCCGCCGCCGGTCCCCCGACCGCCGCGGCACGCCCCGGAGCGGTCACCCGCCTGGTGACGGCGGGGCCGCGCCGCATCCTCGTCGCCGCCCTCGTGTTCGTGGTGGTCTGCCTGTTCCTCGGCAGCGGGGTCGGCGAGCGGCTGCGCAACGGAGGCACCACCGACCCGGGAGCCGACTCCGCCGACGCGGCCCGCCTGCTCGACCAGGAGTTCCCCGGAAGCAGGCCCAACCTGGTCATCCTGGTCGAGGCGGAGAAGGGCGTCGACAACCCCGCAGTCTCCCGCCAGGCCACCGAGATCGCCGACCGGCTGGAGGCCGAGCCCGAGGTCGCCCGGGTCGTGTCCTACTGGGAGGCGCCGCTGCCGACCCTGCGCTCCGAGGACGGCACCGCGGCGCTCATCACCGCCCAGATCCGCGGCGAGGAGACCGATGCGCAGCGGTTCCTGGAGCGCGCCGGCGACGACTACCGGGGCGTGCACGGAGACCTCGTGCTGCGGGTGGGCGGCGAAGCCGCGCTCTTCTACGACCTACAGCAGACCATCAACGCCGACCTGGTGCGGGCCGAGGTGATCGCGCTGCCGATCACCCTGCTCATCCTGGTGGTCGTGTTCCGGGGTCTGGTCGCGGCCCTGCTCCCCGTCTGCGTGGGCGTCATCGCCATCATCGGCACCAACGCCGTGCTGTGGGTGGTCTCCCAGTTCACCGACGTCTCGGTGTTCGCCCAGAACCTCACCACCGCGCTGGGCCTCGGCCTCGCCATCGACTACGCGCTGCTCTTCGTGCGCCGCTACCGGGAGCGGCTGCACGAGGGCGCCACCCCCGCGGACGCGGTCGCGGTCGCGATGAGCACCTCGGGGCGGGCCATCGCCTTCTCCGCGGTCGTGGTCATGGTCTCGCTGTCGGCCATGCTCGTCTTCCCCATGTACTTCCTGCGCTCCTTCGCCTACGCGGGCATGTCCGTGGTGGCCCTCGCCGCCGCGGCCGCACTGCTGGTGCTGCCCGCGCTGCTGCTCGTCCTGGGCCGCAGGGTGGACGCGCTGCCGGTCGCCGGACTGCTGCCGCGCGGACTGCGGGAGCGGTTCACCGCCGAGCGCGGCGGGCAGGGCTGGGAGCGCGTCGCCAGGGCGGTGATGCGCCGCCCTCTGGCGGTCACCGTGGTCGTGGGGGGACTCCTGGTCGTCGCGGGCCTGCCGCTGCTCCGCATCCAGTTGGGCGAGGCCGACGACCGGCAGTTGCCGGAGGGCACCGAGTCGCGGATCGTCTCCGAGACGGTCCGGGAGGAGTTCCCCGCCGACCCGACGCGCGTGGTCGAGGTCGCGGTGCCCGACGTCGTCGCCCGCGAGGTGCCGACCGGCCTGTCCGAGTACGCGCGCAGGCTGTCGGAGCTGCCCGGGGTGGACCGGGTCGACGGCCCGGCCGGCGTCTTCGAGGACGGCCGGCAGACCGGCCAGGTGTCGGCCGGCGCCGAGGGGTTCAGCTCCGAGAACGCCAGCTACCTCGCGGTGACCCTGGAACACCCCTCCGCCTCGGTCGAGAGCCAGCGCGTGGTGGAGCAGATCCGCGCCGCCGAGGCGCCCTGGCCGGTGCACGTCGGCGGCTCCGCCGCGGAGATCCGCGACACGAGCAGCGCGATCCTGGACCGGCTGCCGTGGGCCGCCGCCGCGGTCGTCGGCATCACGCTCGTGCTGATCTTCCTGCTCACCGGGAGCCTGGTGCTGCCGGTCGCCGCGGTCGTGCTCAACACCCTCAGCCTCGGCGCCATGTACGGCGTCGCGGTGTGGGTCTTCCAGGACGGCAACGGCTCGGGGCTGCTCGGCTTCACGCCCACCGGGTTCCTCGACGCGAGCCTGCCCGTCCTCATGTTCTGCGTGGCCT
>NZ_KQ950180.1:459852-531208 GCF_001517975.1 Thermobifida cellulosilytica TB100 | reverse complement strand
CCGTGCCGCCGGTGGCCGCGCCGCCCCCCGGGGCGGCCCCGCCGGCCGCGGAGCGGCCGGCCGAGCCCGAGCCCGCACCGACCGGGCGGCCGCCGCACCCCGCCGCATGAGCCGCGGACCGAACGCCCCCTCCCAGCCCACTCCCTAAGGAGACCACCGTGCCCAGACACCACCAGCGGACCGCCGCGGGACCGCGCGGCTGGGCAGCCGCGCTGCTGATCCCGGTCCTGCTCGGCGCAGGCTGCTCGGCGCCGCAGGCCGAACCGGCCGAACCGGTCGGGGAGGCCGCGGCCGCGCAGGAGGCGCCGCCGGCGCCGACCCCCGTGGCCGACACCGGCGACATCGTGGACCTGCCCGTCGTCTTCACCGTGCGCAACCAGAACCGGACGGACGTCCCCTGCGAGCCCGACGGCAAGGAGTACCGGGTGCGCGGCCACCTGACCGCCCCCGCCTCGGTCCTGGAGGAGGACGACCCCTCCGTCACGCTCTACCTGCACGGCATCGCCACCGGCGAGTGGTACTGGCGGCTGGACCTGCCCGGCTACCACTACACGCGGCAGATGGCCGGGCTGGGCCACGCCTCGGTCACCGTCGACCGCCTCGGCTACGAGAGCAGCGACAAGCCCGAGGGGCTGCGGAGCTGCATCGGGGCCCAGGCCGACATCGCCGGGCAGATCGTCGACCAGTTGCGCACGGGCGAGTACGAACTGGAGGGCGAGAAACCCGTCGAGTTCGACCGCGTGACGCTCGCCGGGCACTCCAACGGCGGCCAGATCGCGCAGATCGCCGCCTACACCTTCCCCGGCATCGACGGCCTGATGGTCATGTCCTGGACCGACCTCGGCCTCACCGACCAGGCCCTGCAACGCTTCCTCACCGCGTTCCAGGAGTGCGTCGACGGCGGCGAGCCCGCCGAGGAGGCCGACGACCCCCGCGGCTACGTCCACTACGACCCCACCGAGCAGGAGTTCGTCACCGGCAACTTCCACGACGCCGAGCAGGAGGTGATCGAGGCGACCCTCCCGCTGCGCAACCGGCACCCCTGCGGCGACATGGCCAGCCAGTTGGCGGGCGTCGTGGTGGACCGGGCGCAGGTCGCCGAGATCGACATCCCGGTGCTGCTGCTCTACGGGGCCGACGACGCCCGCGTCCAGGGGCAGGCCGAACACGAGGAGTGGTTCTCCGGGTCGCCGGACACCGAACTCGTGGTCATCCCCTCCAGCGGGCACTTCGTCGGCCTGGAGCGCCGCGCCTCCGAGGTCACCGACAGCGTCTCCGCGTGGCTGGAGAGACAGGAGGGACAGGGGTAGGCGCGCGAGTCGTGCGGGGGCGGAGTGGCCACACCGCCCCCGCACAGCCATAATGGAAGAAACGAATACGGAAACGACAGGGGAGCGCCTCGGCGCTGAGAGTGCGGCACAGCCGCAGACCCTTACTACCTGATCTGGGTCATGCCAGCGAAGGAAGTCGTGGGAACCGCCACCGGTGGCGTGCTCTCGCGCACCGGTGGTTCCGGTGCGCACCACCGCAGCCGGTGTGCGCTCTTGGCCGGGCCCTCCGTCACGTGCGAAGGGACACGACCATGACCACTCCGGCCGAATCCCGGTCCGAGCAGGACCACAAGCCCCCGCTGAACTGGCGCACCGTGGACATCGTGGTGGCCGCCGTCATCGGGGTCGCCGTCGGCCTCGTCTTCTGGGTGTGGAGCGCCCTGTGGAACGTCACCACCGGGCTGTTCGCCTTCTTCCCCCCGGCCCAGGCCGTCCTCTACGGCATGTGGCTGGTGCCCGGCGTCCTCGGCGGACTCGTCCTCCGCAAGCCCGGCGCCGCCGTGCTGACCTCGATCGCGGCCGCCTCCCTGGAGATGGCCCTGGGCACCGGCTGGGGGATGTCCGTCCTGCTGTCCGGCGCCACGCAGGGACTGCTGAGCGAACTGGCCTTCCTCGCCTTCCGCTACCGCCGCTGGGGCATGGGCGTGGCCGTGCTGGCCGGCGTCGCCGGGGGAATCGCCCCCGCGATCCGCGACAACCTCACCTACAACGTCACCTGGCCGCTGTCCCACCAGATCGTCTACGGGGCGCTCGTGCTGGTCAGCGCGGGTGTCATCGCCGGTGCGGGCTCGCGGCTGCTCACCACGCGCCTGGCCGCGGCCGGGGCGCTGGCGCCCTTCCCGTCGGCGCGGGGGTGAATCCGGTGACCGCTGCGAGCCGCCGCGACGGCCCCGGCGCGCGCGTCGAGCTGTCCGGTTGGGGATGGCGGCACGCCGGACGCGCCGAGTACGCGCTGCGCGGCGTCGACCTGGTGATCGAACCCGGCGAGCGCGTCCTGCTGCTGGGCGCCTCCGGCGCGGGCAAGAGCACCCTGCTGCACGCGCTCGCCGGGCTCACCGGCCCGGACGGCGCGCTCACCGGGGAGCAGGAGGGCACCCTGCTCGTCGACGGAAGACCGGCGGACCGGAGCCGCGGCACGGCCGGACTGGTGGCGCAGGACCCGGAGAGCCAGCTCGTGATGGCCCGGGCCGGGGACGACGTCGCCTTCGGCCCGGAGAACCTGGGCGTGCCCCGCGAGGAGATCTGGGCGCGGGTGGACGAGGCGCTCGCGCGCGTCGGCTTCCCCTACGGCCGCGACCACCCCACGGCGGCGCTGTCCGGCGGTGAGAAGCAGCGCCTGGTCATCGCCGGGGTGCTCGCCATGCGCCCCCGCCTGCTGCTGCTGGACGAGCCCACCGCCAACCTCGACCCGGCGGGCGCGCGCCTGGTCCGCGACGTCCTCGCCCGCCTGCTCGCCGAGACCCGCGCCACCCTGGTGCTGGTCGAGCACCGCGTCGCCGAGGTGGTGGACCTGGTGGACCGGGTCGTGGTGGTGGAGCCCGGGGGCGGGGTGGTCGCCGACGGCGCTCCCCGCGCCGTCTTCGCCGAGCACGGCCGCGCCCTGGCCGCGCGCGGCGTGTGGGTGCCCGGCCTCGACCCCGCCCCGCGGACCGGGCGCGCCCCCGGAGGCCCGGTCCTCGTCGAGGCCGTGGGCTGCTCGCTGCGCACCCCGCCGTCCCCGGGGCGGGGACGGCCCAGGACCGTCCTGCGCGACGTGGACGCCGCGGTCGCGGCGGGCACGGCCACCGCGCTCACCGGGGCCAACGGGGCGGGCAAGTCCACCCTGCTGACCGCGCTGGCCGGGCTGGCGAAACCGGCCGCGGGCCGGGTGCTGCCGCGCGGCCCGCTCGCCGACGCCGACCCGCGCCCGCTGGCCAGGTGGCCCGCCCGGCGGCTCGCCCGGCACGTCGGCACGGTGTTCCAGCACGCCGAGGACCAGTTCGTCACCGCCACCGTGCGCGACGAGCTGCGGTTCGCGCCGCTGCGCGCGGGAGCGGGCGAGGCCGAGGCCGACGCGCGGGCCGACGAGCTGCTGGACCGGCTGCGCCTGGCCCACCTCGCCGACAAGCACCCCTACACCCTGTCCGGCGGGGAGAAGCGCCGACTGTCGGTGGCCACCGCGCTCAGCTCCGGCCCCGCGCACGCCCCCGACGTGCTGGTCCTGGACGAACCCACCTTCGGCCAGGACACCCGCACCTGGCTGGAGCTCGTGGAGCTGCTGGACGGGCTGCGCGCCCGGGGCCGGGCGATCGTGCTGGCCACCCACGACACGCTGCTGCTGGAGCACCTCGCCGACGTCGAACTGCGGGTCGCCGACGGCGGGGTCGCCGAGGCCGCGCGCACCGGGACGGAGGGACTGCGGTGAGCTTCGCGTCGCTGTCCGGGACCGCGCACGGGCGGCCGCGCGGCGCCCGCTCCTGGCTGCTCGGCGTCAACCCGGCGGCCAAGCTCGTCGCGGCGCTCGTCCTGTCCCTCGGCCTGCTGCCGGCCGTGGACCCGGTGACCGGGGGCGTGGTGCTGGCCGTCACGGCCGCGGTGGTGCCGTTCAGCGGCGTCGACCGCACCACCCTCCTGGTGCTGGGGGGCGTGTTCCTGCTGATGGGCGCCTCCACGGGGATCGTCAACCTGCTTTACGGCGAGGAGGGCGCCTGGGGCGCGTTCGGCGCGGCGGTCCGCCTGCTGGCCATCGCGCTTCCCGGCCTGCTGGCCGCCGCCAGCAGCGACCCCACCGACCTGGCCGACGCGCTGGTGCAGCGGCTCGGGGTCCCGGAACGGCCCGCCATGGGGGTGCTCGCCGCGCTGCGCCTGGCGCCGCTGCTGGCCGACCAGTGGCGCACCGTCACCCTGGCGCGCCGGGCCCGCGGCCTGGAGGCCGGGCGCAACCCCGCGGCCGCGCTGCCGATCTTCTTCGGGAAGGTGTTCGCGCTGCTGGTCCGGGCCATCCGCACCGGAACGCTGCTGGCCACGGCGATGGACGCCCGCGCGTTCGGCACCGGTCCGCGCTCGCACGCCCGGACCAGCCGGTGGCGCACCGCCGACACCCTGCTCGTGGTCGCCGCCCCGCTGCTGCTCGGCGCGGCCTACGCGCTCTCCGCCCAGCTCGGCACGTTGCGGCTGCTGTTCGGCTGACGGACGCAGCGGGGGCGCCCCGGGGTCACCGGGCCGGGACGCCCCCGCCCGCGATCCTGCCCGCGTCGGCGTCCCCGCGGAAGCGGCGGCACCCGCCGGTGACCGTTTCGGGGGACAGACCGGGGCGAGTGTTGGCGCTTGCGCCGCCCCGCAAGCCGCGGCCCGCCGTGGCGGGCGGGAGACCCCTGGTGGTAAGGAGGAGGACGGACAACGGCAGACAGCCGCAGAAGAACAGGGAGGGTGAGACCAGTGGGGGAGTTCGTACGGGTGGAGACCGACGCCGAGCAGCCGGCGGTCGCCGTCATCAGGCTGGACCGGCCCAGGATGAACGTGCTCAGCTTCCAGGTCCAGCGTGAGATCGCCGAGGCCGCCGCCCGGGTCGGCGCGGACCCGGAGGTGGCCGCCGTGGTCCTCTACGGGGGCGAGCGGGTGTTCGCCGCCGGGGCCGACGTCACGGAGATGGCGGACCTGGGTTATGCGGCCATGGCCGAGCGCTCCCGCACGATCCAGGACTGCTTCAACGCCGTGGCCCGCATCCCCAAGCCCGTCGTCGCCGCGATCACCGGCTACGCCCTCGGCGGCGGCTGCGAGCTGGCGCTGTGCGCCGACTTCCGGGTCGCCGCGGACGACGCCAGGCTCGGCCAGCCCGAGATCCAGCTCGGCATCATCCCGGGCGCGGGCGGCACCCAGCGGCTGCCCCGGCTCATCGGCCCGGCGAAGGCCAAGGACCTGATCTACACCGGCCGCCACGTCGACGCCGCGGAGGCGCTGCGGATCGGACTGGTGGACCGGGTGGTGCCCGCCGCGGACGTGTACCGTACAGCGGTGGCCATGGCCGCGCGCTACGCGGGCGGCCCGGCGGTCGCGCTGCGCGCCGCCAAGCAGGCCATCGACGCCGGGCTGGAGACGGACCTGGAGACCGGCCTGGAGATCGAGCGGTTGCAGTTCTCCGCCCTGTTCGCCACCGAGGACCAGAAGATCGGTATGCGCAGCTTCATGGAGCACGGCCCCGGCAAGGCCGAGTTCACCGGGAGGTGACGAGGAACGATGTGGCAGTTGACCGACCACGCCGCCGTCGAACGGACCGACCTGCTGGCCGCTCCGGTCGCGGCCGCGGTGACCGCGTGGAAGCACAGCACCCCGGTGGAGCGGCTGCGGGTGGCCGCCATCGACCCCGAGCTGGCCGACACCGCGAACTTCTGCGCGGCCTACGGGGTGCCCCTGGAGGCGTCGGCCAACTGCGTCGTCATCGCCGCCCGCCGCGGCGGTGAGACCCGCCTGGCGGCCTGCGTGGTGCTCGCCACCACCCGCGCCGACATCAACGGCGTGGTCCGCCGCAGGCTGGAGGCGCGCAAGGCCAGCTTCGCCCCCCAGGAGGAGGCGGTGCGGCGGACCGGCATGGAGTACGGCGGGATCACCCCGGTGGGGCTGCCCGAGGGCTGGCCGATCCTGGTCGACTCCGCCGTGGTCGCCCAGGAGCACGTGGTGGTCGGCAGCGGGCTGCGCCGCTCCAAGCTCGTCCTGCCGGGGGCGGCCCTGGCCGAGCTCCCCGGGGCGGAGGTCGTCGAAGGGCTGGCCCGTCCGGCCTGACGGGGAGCGGGCCCGCCCCGCTCCCCTCACCCACGATGAGAATTCCTCTACCTTGCGTACCGGTCCCAGGTCAGGATGGATGCGGACGGAGCGCGGCGGCCGGGTGACGAGACTGACCGGAACCTCGGCCCGGGTTTTTCCGTCATACTCACATGGAGTCCCTCCGAAGGACGTGTGAGGCGGCACGAGCGTGCTCTTTGCGGCCGTGCGCGATCCAGCTAGCGTGAGAGGACCGCGGTGGTACCGCGCCGTCGGTTCGGTGTCACCGGGAGGCTGTGTCGTCGGGCCTGCGCGGCCACGACTTCGGGGCAGTTGGGCGTACCGCGTGAGCCCGGTGTATCCCGGCCGATAGGCTGCACCGAGCGGTGTTCGAGGGGATGAGATCACTATGGCAATGGCGGCAGGATTCCCCGATGGCGAGGAGCTGCCGGAGTACATCGGCCCGTACAAGATCCGTCGGCGCATCGGCCACGGCGGTATGGGCGTCGTGTATCAGGCCGTAGACCCTGAGGACCGCCTGGTCGCGGTCAAAGTGCTGCGCGCGGAGGTGGCGGGCGACGACATCGCCCGCGCCCGGCTGGCCCGCGAGGTCATGACCATGCAGCGGGTGCGCAGCCGCAACGTCGCCGAGGTGATCGACGCCGACACCAGCGCGCCGCTGCCCTGGGTGGTCACCGAGTACATCCCCGGCCCGACCCTGGACTCCACCGTGACCAACCACGGTCCGCTGCGCGGCCGCGCGCTGACCCGCGTGGTCACCGGACTGGCGCGGGCGCTGCGCGACATCCACGCCGCCGAGGTCATCCACCGCGACCTCAAGCCCGGCAACGTGATCATCTCCAACGGCGAGCCGATCATCATCGACTTCGGCATCGCCTACGCGGTGGACGGCTCCAAGCTCACCCAGACCGGCACCTTCGTCGGCACGCCCAGCTACCTGTCGCCCGAGGTCATCGAGGGGTCGGACCTGAGCCCGGCCACCGACATCCACGCCTGGGGCGCCACCGTCGCGTTCGCCGCCACCGGCAAGCCGCCCTACGGCGCGGGCGCCTTCGAGGTGATCTTCTTCCGCATCCTCAACGGCGAGATCAGCCTGGACGGCATTCCGGACGCGCTGCGTCCGCTCGTCCAGGCGGCGGTGCGGCGCAACCCCCGGTCCCGGCCCACCGCCGCCCAACTGGTGGCCGAGACCGAGAAGCTCAACCTGGACCTGCCCTGGGTGGAGGACGCCTACCTGCCGTCCGGAGCCACCGGGACGCACACGGTCGCCGCGGACCTGCCGGAGTCCGCGCCGACGCCGGCGCCCGCTCCGGAGGAGGAGGCCCGCACCGCGGTGGCCGAGAGCGCCGGAGTCCCGGAGCGCACCGCGGTCGCCCCGGACCAGACGATGGTCGCCCCCGACCAGACCATGGCGGCCCCGGACCAGACCATGGTCGCCGCGGAGGGCTTCGGCGAGGAGGACGACGAGGACGACGCGGGACGCCGTTCCGACGCCTACTACTACGACGCCACGCTGCGCCCGGAGGAGTTCCGCGACATCCTGACCCCCGTCGACTACGAGGGCAGGAACCGCTCCTCCGACGACTACGACGACGAGCCGCCGAGCCTGCTGGAGCGGTTCCGCGCCCACCGCAGGGGCGAGGACCGGATCAGCGACTACTTCGGCGACGACGACTACGACGAGTACGAGGAGGCGGAGGCCAGACGCCTGCCGTGGATCATGGTGGTCCCGGTGGCACTGGGCATCGTGGGCCTCAGCCTCATGCTGCCGACCATCGGCCTGGTCCTGGGCACCCTCGTGGTCACCGTCCTGGGCGGGCTGGACCTGGCCAGGCGGGAGCACGCCCGCCGCCTGCACGAGCGCGGTCCGCGCAGCTCCGACAACGTGGTCGTGGCGCTGAGCATGCCGTGGGCGCTGCTGCGCACCCTGGGGCACGCCTCGCTCTACGGCCTGGGGTACCTGCTCGCCGGGATCGTGGTGGGCATCGCCATCGGCATGGTCAGCGGGAACAACTCGGCGAACGCGGTGGGGGCCTGGGCGGTGGGCCTCGTGGTGCTGATGAACTTCCTGTTCGGCCCGCACGCGCGGGGGGCGCAGCGCCAGTCGCGGTGGCTGGTCGGCAAGATCACCATCCGCAACGTCTACCTCTACTGGGGTGTCATCGTCGCGGTGAGCCTGCTCGCGCTGTTCCTGGTGGTGTTCGGGGTGCAGTTGGTCCCGGCCTGGGACCCGATTCCCGGCCCCTCGGAGTGGTTCGGCTCCTGACCTGCGCATACCCTGCAAGAAGTGGGACGCTGCCCGGGGTCGCGCCATATGCTACTAGCCAGTAACATATGGTGGGGGGCAGGAGCGCAGACCGCCCCGGCGGGACAGGGGTGCTAACACCGACCCGCTTCAGAATTCTGCTCGGGTGTTTGGCACTCTTGGGGAGAAACCACGGACGCGCCCGCGTCCCCGGCCGCCCACGAGGGCGGCGCAGACAAGGGCAGGGAGGTCGACCACCGGCATGAACATTGTCGTCTTGGTCAAGCAGGTCCCGGACACCGAGACCGAACGCAAACTCAACCCGGCGGACAGCACGGTGGACCGTGCCGCATCCGACGGCGTGATCAACGAACTCGACGAGTACGCCATCGAAGAGGCGCTGCTCCTCAAGGAGAAGCACGGCGGAGAGGTGACCATCCTCACCCTCGGCCCCGAGCAGGCCACGGACTCCATCCGCAAGGCCCTCTCCATGGGCGCCGACAAGGCCGTGCACGTCAGCGACGAGGCCCTGGCGGGCTCCGACGCGTTGCAGACCGCCTACGCCATCGCGCAGGCGCTGGGCACCCTCGAGTACGACCTGGTCATCCTGGGCTCGGAGTCCACCGACGCGCGCACCGGCGTGGTCGGCGCGGCCCTGGCCGAGTACCTGGGCCTGCCGCAGCTCACCCTGGCGGGCAAGGTCGACATCGACGGCTCGGCGGTGAAGATCCAGCGCCAGACCGACGACGGCTACCAGGTGGTCGAGGCCACCCTGCCGGCCGTCGTCTCGGTGGTCGAGAAGATCAACGAACCGCGCTACCCGTCGTTCAAGCTCATCATGGCCGCCAAGAAGAAGCCGGTCACCAAGCTCGGCATCGCCGAGGCCAACATTGACCCCGCCAAGGTCGGCCTGGCCAACGCCACCACTGCGGTCGTCGACTTCGCCGCGGCCCCGCCGCGCGCCGCGGGCACCGTCGTCAAGGACGAGGGCAGCGGCGGCATCCAGATCGCCGACTTCCTGGCCGCCAAGAAGTTCGTGTAGCGACGAGACGAGAGAGGGGAAGAGAACATGGCTGAGGTCCTCGTCCTCGTCGACCACGTCGACGGACAGGTCAAGAAGGTCACGCTGGAGCTGCTCACCGCCGCCCGCCGCGTCGGCGAGCCCTCGGCGGTGGTCGTGGGAGAGGCCACCGACGAGCTGGTGGCCAAGCTCGGCGAGTACGGCGCGGAGAAGGTCTACACCGCTCCCGCCGAGCTCGACGACTACGTCGTGGCACCCAAGGCCGAGCTGCTGGCCAAGCTCGCCACCGACAAGTCCGCCGCCGCGGTCCTGGTCTCGGCCACCGCCGAGAACAAGGAGATCGCCGGACGCACCGCGGTCAAGCTGGGATCCGGTGTCCTCACCGACGTGGTGGACATCACCCCCGAGCTGGTCGCCGAGCACTCCATCTTCGGTGGCGCCGTCATCACCCACGCCAAGGTCACCAAGGGCGTTCCCGTGGTGGCCGTGCGCCCGAACGCCGTCCCGGCCGAGCCCGCCTCCGGCGCCGCCGCCGTGGAGGCCGTCGAGATCGAGATCTCCGAGGCCGCCAAGGCCGCTCGGATCACCGACCGGGTCAAGCAGGAGAAGGGCGCCCGTCCGGAGCTCACCGAGGCCGCGATCGTGGTCTCCGGCGGCCGCGGCGTGGGCAGCGAGGACTTCTCCGTCGTGGAGAACCTCGCCGACGCGCTGGGCGCCGCCGTGGGCGCCTCCCGTGCCGCTGTCGACGCTGGTTGGTACCCGCACGCCTTCCAGGTCGGCCAGACCGGCAAGACCGTCTCGCCCAACCTGTACATCGCCCTGGGCATCTCCGGTGCGATCCAGCACCGGGCGGGCATGCAGACCTCCAAGACGATCGTCGCCGTCAACAAGGACCCCGAGGCGCCGATCCTGGAGATCTCCGACTTCGCGGTCATCGGCGACCTCCACAAGGTCGCTCCGCAGTTGACCGAGGAGATCAACAAGCGCAAGTAGGCGCCCCGCACACACGGCGGCGGCCCCGGCCGGAGACCCCGGCCCGGGGCCGCCGCCGTGTCCGCGTACCGGGACCGGCGCGCGGCGTGCCGCCCGGAACGCGGCCGTATCCTGAAGACGCCATGGTTTATCTCGACCACGCCGCCACGACTCCGGTCCGCCCCGAGGTGCTCGCGGACCTGACGGACGGGTTCGGCGTCCTCGGAAACGCGTCCTCCCTGCACGCGGCCGGACGGCAGGCCCGCCGCGTGGTGGAGGAGGCCCGCGAGACCGTCGCCGACGCGCTGGGCTGCACCCCGCACGAGGTGGTGTTCACCAGCGGCGGCACCGAAGCCGACAACCTCGCGGTCAAGGGCCTGTACTGGGCGCGCAACGCGCAGGACCCGGCTCGGCGGCGCATCCTCGTCAGCGCGGTCGAGCACCACGCCGTCCTCGACCCGGCCCGCTGGATGGCCGACCACCAGGGCGCGGTCGTCGAGGAGCTGCCCGTGGACGCCTGCGGGCGGCTCTCCCCCGAGACGCTGCGCGCGGCGATCGAACGCGACCCGGCCGACGTGGCGCTGGTCTCGGTGATGTGGGCCAACAACGAGGTCGGGACCGTCCAGCCGGTCGCGGAGCTCGCCGCGGTCGCCGCCGAGTACGGCATCTGGTTCCACACCGACGCGGTGCAGGCGGTGGGGGCCGAGGAGGTCGACTTCGCCGCCAGCGGCGTGTCGGCGCTCAGCCTCACCGGGCACAAGCTGGGCGGACCGGTCGGCGTCGGAGCGCTGCTGCTGGCCCGCGGCGTCGACCCGGTGCCGATGCTGCACGGCGGCGGCCAGGAACGCGACATCCGCTCCGGGACGCTGACCACGCCGCTGCTGCGCGGCTTCGCCACCGCGGTGCGCCTCGCCGTCGCCGAGCGGGCCGAGCACACGGCCCACGTGGCGGCGCTCCGCGACGAGCTGGTCGCCGCGGTGCGCGCGGCGGTCCCCGACGTCCGGGTCAACGGCCACCCCACCGAGCGCCTGGCGGGCATCGCCAACCTCGGCTTCCCCGGCTGCGAGGGCGACGCCCTGCTCATGCTGCTGGACGCCCGGGGCATCTGCTGCTCCGCCGGCTCGGCCTGCACGGCGGGGGTCGCCCAGGCCAGCCACGTGCTGCTGGCGATGGGCGCCGACCCCGACACCGCGCGGGAGGCGCTGCGCTTCTCCCTGGGCCGCGACTCCACCGCCGACGACGTCAAGGCGCTGGCCGAGGCCATCGGCCCGGCCGTGGAGCGGGCCCGGGAGGCCCGCGCCCGACGGAGGAGCTGACCGCGCCGGGCACCGGGACCTCCGGCGGGGAAGCGGAGGCCGCCGCGGCGGACGGCTCAGCGCCCCAGCTGCTTCCTGATCGGCTTGAGGATCTGGTCGATGGTGCGCCACTCGGGGTCCAGGGTGCTGGTGACGAACACCCGGCCCTCCGACCAGCCCCGGGCGGCCTTCTCGAACTCGGGCAGGATGCCCGACTCCGGGTCCAGGTAGAAGTGGAAGACCCGCTGCCCGCCGACGGTCTGGACGGCGAACAGCGCGCCGTTGGCGCCGAGCATCTCGCGCAGTCCCAGGACGTAGGCCTCCAGCGCCGACGCCGAGCTGCCGGTGGGCAGGCGGTCCTCGTCGGCCTCCGTGTAGGAGACCATGACCTGCGTGTACAGGGTGAGCGCGGGGTAGTCGCGGCGGTGCAGCGGATAGCGCGCCGACAGTTGCAGCGCCCCCCGCAGCGGGATGCGGCCCTGTAGGGTCACCCAGCCGCCGCCACCGCCCATCCCGGACAACTGCCGCACCACCGACGGGATCGTGGTCGGCGGCAGCGGGTCGAGGGGCTTTTCCACCAGCGGCTTCACCGAGGAGACCCAGCGCACCCGGTCGTCCTCGCCCACCGCCAGCAGCACCACGTGCTCGGCGACCTCCTGCTGGGTCTCCTCCGGCAGGAACATGAAGTCGGGGTGGTAGACACCGGCCTCGATGCGGCCGCTGGCGTGGTCCACCCGCAGCGACACCGACGTGTGCGCCAGGTCGAGTTCGTGGTCGTTCCAGGACACCGTCCGGCTGAGCCGGGCGTGGTCGGCGGGCCGCGCGGGGAAGAACGCCCAGTCGGCGTCCTCGGGGGCGGCGCGGTACCAGCGCTCGGCCAGCACCCGGGCCTCGTCGTCGGCTCCGGCGCGCAGGGTCAGCGCGTAGGGCGCGCGCGCCGAGGCGGGCTCGTCCTCCAGGCTCGCCAGCAGCGCCTCGGGGCTGTCCAGGGACTCGAAGGGCGAGCCCGGCTCGGCGGGGCCCGGCTCGGGCGCGCGGGACACCTCCCAGCCGAGGGAGGGGTGGATCCGCCGCACCCGCTCGTCCAGTTGCTGGGCGACCTCGGCGGGGACGGGGGTCTCCGAGTCGACGGACTCGGCCAGGGCGGCGCGCAGGTCACCCCAGGAGGACCAGAAGTCGTCGATGGCGACGGCGGACTCGGAGTCTGCTGAGCGGCGGCGACGGAACAGAGCCATACCCCGATTTTCGCAGAGTCCGGGGGTGTATCCGGCCGTGGATCCGGTGGCGTCGCGATCCGCCCGACAAACCGGTGGGGGCGGTCGCGCGGAGCGCTTAGGCTGGAAGGGCTATGACTCTGCGAGTACTGGCCGCCATGTCGGGCGGCGTGGATTCCGCCGTGGCCGCCGCGCGCGCCGTCGAGGCCGGGCACGACGTCACCGGCGTGCACCTGGCCCTGTCGGCCAACCCCCAGTCCTACCGGACGGGGGCGCGCGGCTGCTGCACCGTCGAGGACTCCCGGGACGCCCGCCGGGCCGCCGACGTGATCGGCATCCCGTTCTACGTGTGGGACATGGCCGAGGAGTTCGACCGCGACGTCGTGCAGGACTTCGTCGCCGAGTACGCGGCCGGACGCACCCCCAACCCGTGCCTGCGCTGCAACGAGAAGATCAAGTTCCAGGCGGTGCTGGAGCGGGCGCTGGCGCTCGGCTTCGACGCGGTGTGCACCGGGCACCACGTGCGGCTCGACAACGGCAGGCTGCGGCGCAGCGTGGACCGGGCCAAGGACCAGTCCTACGTGCTGGCGGTGCTCACCCGCGAGCAGATCGCGCACGCCATGTTCCCGCTGGGCGACTGCACCAAGGCCGAGGTCCGCGCCGAGGCGGCGCGCCGCGGCCTGGCGGTGGCCGACAAGCCCGACAGCCACGACATCTGCTTCATCGCCGACGGCGACACCAGCGGCTTCCTGGGGCGGCGGCTCGGCACCGCGCCCGGTCCCATCGTGGACGAGACCGGCGCGGTGGTGGGGCAGCACAACGGCGCGCACACGTTCACCGTCGGCCAGCGGCGGGGGCTCAACCTCAGCGGCGCGCCTAACCGCCGGTACGTGCTGTCGATCGAGCCGGTGAGCAACACGGTGACCGTGGGACCGCGCGAGGCGCTGGCGGTGGACCGCATCGTCGGGGAGCGCCCGGTGTGGTCCGGGTGCGAGCCGCCGCAGGAGTGGACGCCGTTCACCGTGCAGTTGCGCGCCCACGGCGAGGTGTACCCCTGTCGGGCCCGGCAGCACGAGGGGCGGCTGGAGATCCTGCTCGACGAGCCCGCCACCGGGGTGGCCCGGGGCCAGGCCGCGGTGCTCTACGACGGCGACGTGGTGATGGGGTCGGCGACGATCGACGCCACCTCCCGGGCGCAGCGGACCGTAGCGAGTCAGAACACCCAGTGATTTGTGGCAAAAGTCCTTGATGTTCTTTTCGTCCGGCTCTGTTCCCAGAAGTTAGGTTAGGCATAACATAGTTCTCCCGGAGTGTTGGGGAGGGCTGTATGCCGTACGAGTTCCTGGAAGGGCGTCCGTTCTGGGTGGTCTACTGCTCCCTGCTCGGCATCGTCTTCGCCAGGGCGCAGGCCACCTACTGGCTCGGGCGCGGCCTCGGCGCCGGAGTCCACCGCTCGCGGATCGGCCAGCACATCGGCCCCCGCCTGGTCCGGGCCGAGAACCTCATCAACCGGTTCGGCCCGCCCGCCGTCACGCTCTGCTTCCTGACCGTCGGCATCCAGACCGCGGTCAACCTCACCTCCGGCGCCATGCGCATGCGCTTCGGCCGCTACCTCGTCGCCATGTTCCTGGGCTGCCTGGCCTGGGCCGCGGTCTACAGCCTCGGCGGCATGGCGGTCCTCGCCGCCTGGTGGGGGCTGTTCCTGCACTCGCCGTGGCTGGCCGTGGCCGTCACGGCCGCGGTCCTCGCCGCGGCCGCCGCCGTCGTCGCGTGGCGCCGCCGCAGGGCGACCGCACCGGCCGAGGGCGGGGCACAGCCGGAACCGGCCGCCACCACGGTGAAGTAGCACCGGCCCCGCCCCGCGACCATGTCCCCAGTGCCATGTTCGGCGTTGCCCCATGGCGCTGGGGACATGGTCGTTGTTGCGGGGTCAGCCGAGGTGGGCGCCGAGGCCGCCGTTCGGGCCAGCGGGACGGCGATCCGCCTCGCGCGGGCCGTGCTCTGGGCGTTGGCCGGTCGGCGTCCCGGGGCACGGGGCACAGTGCTCTACTCTGATCCCTCGTGAACGAGCAGCAGCGTCACCCCTGGCAACCCGGGACCTCCACCGGGATCGGGTCCTGGCCCGGGACCGAGCCGGGCGAGGCCGTCCGCACGGTCCTGGGAGAACTCCCCCTCCTGCCGCACCTGCCGGAACTGCCCGGACGGGGGGCCGGAGCCGACATGATCGGCCGCACCGGAGCGCTGCTGGTGGAGCTCCCGATCGAGGTGCAGCCCTCGGGATGGCGGGTCACCCAGCGCGCGGGACGCGACCTGGTACGGGCGCGCAGCTACCTCTCCTGGGACCTGGACGCCCTGGAGGAGCACGCCGCCGAGTACTCCGGGCCGTTCAAGGTGCAGGTCACCGGGCTGTGGACGATGGCCGCGTCGGTCGAGCTGCGCGGCGGCGAGAAGATGCTGGCCGACCCCGGCGCGGTCGCGGACCTGTGCGAGTCCCTCCTGGAAGGGCTGCTCGCCCACCTGGCCGACGTGCGCTCCCGGGTGCCCGGGGCGGACCTCCTCGTCCAGGTCGACGAGCCGTCCCTGCCCGCCGTGCTCACCGGTTCGGTGCCCACCGCCAGCGGCTACGGCCGACTGCGCGCGGTGGACCGGGTCGTGGTCGAGGAGCGGCTGCGCGCGCTGTTCGGCGCGATCAGCGACGCGGGCGCCCACCCGCTGGTGCACTGCTGCGCCCCGCGGGTCCCCGTCGACCTGCTGCGCCGCTCCGGGGCGCGCGCCCTCAGCCTCGACGCCACCCAACTGACCCGCGAGTCCGACGAGGCCATCGGGGTGGCGGTGGAGTCCGGTGTGGGACTCCTCCTCGGCGTGGTGCCCGCCGTCGACCGCCGATTGTCACTCCCGGTCGATACTGTCGAACCGGTACGTGAACTGTGGCACCGGATCGGCTTCGACCCCGAGCAGGCCTCCCGCGACGTGGTCATCACCCCGGTGTGCGGGCTGGCCGGGGCGTCCCCGGCCCACGCCCGCGCAGCACTCGACCTGTGTCGGGAGGCGGCACGGGTGCTACGGGACGAGCCGCGGCCCCGGCAGTGAACGAAAGGACGCGTGCGTGAGCGCACCAGACCCGATCTCCGCCGACGACGTCCCCGCCGACGTGCGGGAGCAGCACGCGCGGCTGAGTCAGGACCTCGACGACCACAGCTACCGCTACTACCTGGGCTCGCCGGTGATCTCCGACGCCGAGTACGACCGGATGATGGCGGAGCTGCGGGAGCTGGAGGCCCGCTACCCGTCCCTGGTCACGCCCGACTCGCCTACCCAGAAGGTCGGCGCGCCCATCAGCAACGAGTTCGCCCCGGTGGAGCACCTGGAGCGGATGCAGAGCCTGGACAACGCGTTCGACGACGAGCAACTGGCCGCGTGGGCGCAGCGGGTCGGCGCCGAGGTCCCGGTCGAGGCGTTCCTGTGCGAGCTCAAGATCGACGGCCTGGCCGTGGACCTGGTGTACGAGCGGGGCCGCCTGGTGCGCGCCGCCACCCGCGGGGACGGCCGGGTCGGCGAGGACATCACCCTCAACATCCGCACCATCGACGCGGTCCCGCTCCGGCTGGACGAGTCCGTGCACCCCGCACCCGAGCTGCTGGAGGTGCGCGGCGAGGTGTTCCTGCCCGCCGCGGCGTTCGAGGAGCTCAACGCCCGGCTCGCCGACGAGGGCAAGCCGCCGTTCGCCAACCCCCGCAACGCCGCGGCCGGGTCGCTGCGGCAGAAGGACCCCCGCGTCACCGCCTCCCGGCCGCTGAGCATGCTCGTGCACGGCGTCGGCGCGCACCGCGGGGTCACCATCACCCACCAGTCGCAGTCCTACGAGCTGCTGGCCGCCTGGGGGCTGCCGGTCAGCGACCGCACCAGGGTGGTCTCCAGCCTCGAGGAGGTGCGCGCCTACATCGCCTACTACGCCGAGCACCGCCACGACCCCGAGTACGAGATCGACGGCGTGGTGGTGAAGGTCGACGACGTCGCGCTGCAACGCCGCCTCGGCTCCACCAGCCGGGCCCCGCGCTGGGCGATCGCCTACAAGTACCCGCCGGAGGAGGTCACCACCACGCTGCTCGACATCAAGACCAGCGTGGGCCGCACCGGCCGGGTCACGCCGTACGCGGTGCTGGAGCCGGTGCGGGTCGCCGGGTCCGAGGTCGAGTTCGCCACCCTGCACAACGCCCAGGAGGTCGCCCGCAAGGGCGTGCTGATCGGCGACACCGTGGTGGTGCGCAAGGCCGGGGACGTCATCCCCGAGGTCGTGGGACCGGTCGTGGAGAAGCGCACCGGCGCCGAACGGCCCTTCGTGATGCCCTCCGAGTGCCCCGAGTGCGGCAGCCCGCTCGGCCAGCAGAAGGAGGGCGACGTCGACCTGCGCTGCCCCAACACCCGCTACTGCAAGGGGCAGTTGCGGGAGCGGCTGTTCTTCATCGCCGGGCGCAAGGCCCTCGACATCGAGGCGCTGGGCTACGTGGCGGCCACCGCCCTGACCCAGCCGCTGGAGCCGGCCGAGCCGCCGCTGCGCGACGAGGGGGACCTGTTCGACCTCACCGTCGAGCAGTTGCTGCCGATCCGCACCCTGGTGCTCGACCCCGACACCGCCGAGCCGAAGCTCGACCCGAAGACCGGCAAGCCCAAGGTGGTGACCTTCTTCGCCAACCAGAAGGGCGAGCCGAAGAAGACCGTCGAGAAGCTGTTCGAGCAGTTGGAGGCGGCCAAGCGGCGTCCGCTGTGGCGGGTGCTGGTCGCGCTGTCCATCCGGCACGTCGGCCCGCGCGCGGCGGAGGACCTCGCCCGGCACTTCCGCTCCCTGGACGCCATCGCCCAGGCCAGCGAGGAGGAGCTGGTCGCGGTCGAGGGGATCGGCCCGACCATCGCGCGCTCCATCGTCGACTGGTTCTCGGTCGACTGGCACCGCGAGATCGTCGAGAAGTGGCGGGCCGCCGGGGTCCGTATGGCGGAGGAGGGCGCCGACGAGGGGCCGCGCCTGCTGGACGGCGTCACCGTGGTGGTCACCGGCTCGCTGGAGAAGTACAGCCGCGACGGCGCCAAGGAGGCGGTGCAGGAGCTCGGCGGCAAGGTCACCGGCTCGGTGTCGAAGAAGACCGACTTCGTCGTGGTGGGGGCCAACCCCGGCAGCAAGTACGACAAGGCGGTCAAACTGGGGGTGCCGATCCTCGACGAGGCGGGGTTCGAGGTTCTGCTCGCCCAGGGGCCGGAAGTGGCCACGAACCTGCGCCTGGCCCCGGAGGAGCCCGCGGCGTCCTGAGCGCCGCGTCAGCAGAAACCGCCCTGGGAGGCCCTGTCTTACCAGGCCAGTGAAGTAATACGATACGCGCTCAGGAAATCACCCGGCAGGGGCCGCCGTGGAGGGAGGGTGGGCCCGCTGCGGTCTTCGGTTTACCTAAAGTCTGCGACCAGCGACACCTGGTGACGAAACGGCGTAAGCTGGTCAGCAGCGGTCCAAGCCGTCTACGACTGGTTGTCGGCCATGGGGAGGGTGGCCGGAACGGTCGCGTCAGAGCCCGTGCGGGGCGCGAGGAGGCGGAGGGGGAACTTCGGCCGCCACGCGTTCCACGAACCATCCCGAGGACGTCATGAAAGATCCCAACAACACCCGGGATGTCGGCCCCCGGGTCGGGACGCCGCTGTGGCTGTACCTTGCCAGCACCACGGTGGCAGGCTGCGTTCTCCTCGTCGTGTCCCTGGTCTGGCTGGGGGGAGACCGACTCCAGGCGTTCGCCACCGAGCCGCTCGTGTGGGTTCTGCTGTGCATGGTGATCATCGGCGAACTGCGTCCCATCGCCGCACAGCGGCCCGCGGGCGGCAGCGCCCCCACCTCGCTGCCCTTCTCCTTCGCCCTCGTCATCTACTACGGGCTGCCGATCGCCGGCCTGGTCCAGGCGGTCGGATCACTGCTGGCGGGCCTGGCCCGCGGCCACGCGCCGCACCGCATCGTCTTCAACATCGCCCAGTACACGCTGAGCTTCGGCGTCGCCGACGCCGTCATCCAACTGGTCTACCCCCGCCTGCCGATGTCGTCGTGGGTGCCCGAGGGGACCCAGTTGATGGTGGTCGTCCTGGCCGCGGTCGCCTACTTCGTCACCAACCTGCTCCTGGTCGAGTGCGCGGTCGCCATGCACGAGCGCACCCCGCTGTACCGGGTGCTGGTGAAGGACCTCGGCTACCGCCTCTTCGTCGCCGGAGTCCTGCTCAGCCTGGCGCCGCTGGTGGTCGTCACCATGGCGCACTCGGTCTGGCTGGTCCCGCTGTTCTTCTTCCCGCTGGCCGCGCTGTACAGCAGCGCCTCGCTGTCGGTGAAGCGCGAGTACCAGGCCAACCACGACGAGCTCACCGGGCTGGCCAACCGCAAGCTGCTGATCCTGCGCACCCAGGAGGCGCTCAGCGAGGCGCAGGAGCGCCGCCAGCGCGTCGGCCTGCTCCTGCTCGACCTGGACCGCTTTAAGGAGGTCAACGACACCCTGGGGCACCCCACCGGCGACCGGCTGCTCCAGACGGTCGCGCACCGCCTCACCCGCAGCGTGCGCCCCGGCGACCTGGTGGCGCGGCTGGGCGGGGACGAGTTCGCGGTCCTGCTGCCCCAGGTCCGCGACGCCGCCTCGGCCCGCGAGGTCGCCGCGCGGCTGCGGGTCGCCCTGGCCGAGCCGATGCGCCTGGACGGCATGGACTTCGACCTGGAGGCCAGCATCGGCATCGCGCTGTACCCCAACCACGCCCCGGACTTCGAGCTGCTGATGCAGCGCGCCGACGTGGCGATGTACGTCGCCAAGGAGCAGCGCACCGGCGTCGAGCTGTACGCCCCGCACAAGGACCGCAACTCCGCGGCCCGGCTGAGCCTGTTCGGCGAACTGCGCCGCGCGCTCATCGAGAACGAACTGGAGATGTTCTACCAGCCGATCGTCTCCCTGGCCGACGACCGCGTGGTCGCGCTGGAGGCGCTGGTGCGCTGGCGGCACGGCAACCGCGGCATCCTCCCGCCGGAGGAGTTCGTGCCGATGGTCGAGCAGTCCTACCTCATGCGCAGCTTCACGCACGAGGTCGTCGAGATGACCTGCGCGCAGACCGCCCGCTGGTGGAGCGAGGGCATCACGCTGCCGGTGGCGATCAACCTGTCCGCCCCGGAGCTGCGCGACCCCACCCTGCCGGAGAACATCGAGGCCGGACTGCGGCGGCACCGGCTGGAGCCGAGGGCGCTGCGCCTGGAGATCAGCGAACGCGCCCTGGTCGCCGACGCCGAGGCGGTCGTCCCCACCATCATGGCCCTGGCGGAGCTGGGCGTCACGGTGACCCTGGACGACTTCGGCACCGGCTACTTCACCCTGGCCCGCCTCAACGGGCTCCCCGTCACCGAGGTCAAGGTCGACGGGTCGTTCGTGCGCCACATGGCCGACGGCTCCGACGGCCGGGTGATCGTGGCCGCCGCCGTGGACCTGATGGGCTCCCTGGGGCTGCGCGCCATCGCCGAGGGGGTCGAGACCGCCGAGCAGGCCGCGGCGATGCGCGGCCTCGGCTGCTACGCGGCGCAGGGCCGCTACTTCGCCCCGCCGTTGGACGCCGGGGCCGTCACCGGGTGGCTGCTCGAACACGGCGGCCTGGAGATCGTCCCCCCGGGGGGACGCGCCGGGGCGGCCTGGCGCGGCGCTGTGCGGCCACCGACCACCCCGCGGCAGCCATAGGATTGACCTGTCCGAATCTGCCGAAGGAACGGTTGCAATCCATGTCCGCCATCACCCGTGATGAGGTCGCGCACCTCGCCCGGTTGGCGCGGCTGGCGCTGCCCGAGGACGAGCTCGACCAGCTCGCCGCCCAGCTCGATGTGATCATCTCCGCTGTGGCCAAGGTGCAGGAGGTCGCCAAGGGCGACATCCCGCCGACCTCGCACGCCCTGCCGTTGACCAACGTCTACCGTCCTGACGAGGTCAGGCCCGGCCTCACCCCCGACCAGGCGCTGGCGGAGGCCCCAGCGGTGGAGGACGGCCGGTTCCGGGTGCCGCAGATCCTGGGGGAGGAAGAGTGACCGAGCTGATCAGGTTGAGCGCGGCCGAGCTCGGCGCGGCCATCGCCTCGGGCGAGACCTCCGCGGTCGAGGCCACCCAGGCGTACCTGGACCGGATCGAAGCGGTCGACGGCGAGATCCACGCCTTCCTCCACGTCGCCGCGGAGAAGGCGCTGGAACAGGCCCGCGCGGTGGACGCCCGGCGCGCCGCGGGCGAGGAGCTCGGCCCGCTGGCCGGGGTGCCCGTCGCGCACAAGGACGTCTTCACCACCAAGGACATGCCCACCACCGCCGCCTCCAAGATCCTGGAGGGCTGGCAGCCGCCCTACGACGCCACCGTCACCGAGCGCCTGCGGGACGCCGGGCTGGTCATCCTCGGCAAGACCAACATGGACGAGTTCGCCATGGGCTCCTCCACCGAGAACTCCGCCTACGGCCCCACCCGCAACCCGTGGAACACCGAGCGCATCCCCGGCGGCTCCTCGGGCGGCTCCTCGGCCGCCGTGGCCGCGTTCGAGGCGCCGCTGGCGACCGGCACCGACACCGGCGGCTCCATCCGGCAGCCGGCAGCGGTGTGCGGCCTCGTCGGCGTCAAGCCCACCTACGGCAGCTCCTCGCGCTACGGGCTGATCGCGTTCGCCTCCTCGCTGGACACGCCGGGGCCGTTCGCCCGCAACGTGCTGGACGCGGCCCTGCTGCACGAGGCGTTCTCCGGGCACGACCCGCGCGACTCCACCTCGGTGGACGCGCCGGTCCCCCCGGTGGTCGAGGCGGCCCGGCGCGCCGACGTCTCCGGCATGCGCATCGGCATGGTCAAGGAGCTGTCCGGAGAGGGCTACCAGCCGGGCGTCCTGCAACGCTTCACCGAGGCGGTGGAGCTGCTGGAGTCCCTGGGCGCCAAGGTCGTCGAGGTGTCCTGTCCGAGCTTCACCACCGCGCTCGCGGCCTACTACCTCATCGCGCCCAGCGAGTGCTCGTCCAACCTGGCCCGCTTCGACGCGATGCGCTACGGGCTGCGGGTCGGCGACGACGGCACCCGCAGCGCCGAGGAGGTCATGTCGCTGACCCGCGCCCAGGGCTTCGGGCCGGAGGTCAAGCGCCGCATCATCCTGGGCACCTACGCGCTGTCCAGCGGCTACTACGACGCCTACTACGGCTCGGCCCAGCAGGTGCGCACCCTCATCAAGCGCGACTTCGACGCTGCCTTCGAGCACGTCGACGTGCTGATCTCGCCCACCACGCCGACCACGGCGTTCCCGCTGGGCGAGCGCACCGACGACCCGATGGCGATGTACCTGGCCGACCTGTGCACGATCCCGACCAACCTGGCGGGCAACGCCGCGCTGTCGGTGCCGTGCGGGCTGGCCCCCGAGGACGATCTTCCGGTGGGCCTCCAGGTCATGGCGCCCGCGCTGGCCGACGACCGCGCCTACCAGGTGGGTGCGGCCGTGGAGGCGGCGCTGCGCGACCGGTGGGGCGGCGACCTGCTGTCCAGGTGCTCCTACGCGGTCTGAGCGCGCACCGACGACGCGGCGGCGCCCCCGGGAGTCCCTCTCCCGGGGGCGCCGCCGTTCTGCCGTCCTGTGCGCGGGCCGGTCCCGGACACGGGAGAGGCCCCGCCGCACCGGGTGCGACAGGGCCTCTCTCAGCGGCCGCCGGGGTCACCGGCGGGCCGGTGACGCGGAGATCAGGCGTCGTCCGCGCCGCTGCGGCGCTTGCGGGCCAGGTACATCGCGGCACCGCCACCGCCGACCGCGACGACCGCGGCGGCGATCAGGCCGCCCAGCGCGGCACCGGTCACGGGCAGGCCGGGCCGGTTGGCCGGGGGAGTCGGCTTCGGCGACTCAGCGGGCGGAGTCGGGGAAGGAGAGTCCGACGGGCTGGGAGTCGGGGTGGGCGACTCCTCCGGGACGCTGGGGGACGGGCTGGGCGTCTCGGAAGGCTTGGGCGCGGTCCAGGTGACCTTCACCTCGGCGCTGGCCTCGGTCGAGGTCTTGCCCGCGGAGATCAGGGTCTGGGTCTTCGGGGTGCCCTCCAGGCCCCGGAACAGGCGGCCGATCTCGACCGTCGCCGTCACGGAGGCGCTGACGGTGGCCTCGCCGTCCGGGGTGCCCTCCGGCACCAGTACGGCGAACTTGTCGCCGTTGCCCACCTCGGAGACCGGGTTGCCGTCGAGGTCGACGGTCTTGACGCCGTCGGGGCCGTCCAGGGTCAGCGGAACCGAGTCGGCGGTGGTGGAGACGGTGAACTCGCCGATGGAGCCGCCGGACTCGCCGGACGCCTCGTTCGGGGTGATGGTCAGCGAGGCGGGGGCCTGCTGGATCTCGGTGGCGTTGTCGACCAGGTACTTGTAGAGCTTCCAGACCGCCTCGGGGTTGCCGTCCTGCTTCAGGTCGGCGCCGTTGCTGTAGTGCCAGATGGCGGCCTGGGTCGCGGAGAGGGCGTCCTTCTCGGTCAGGTCCGGAATGCCGGCCTTCTCGGCCAGCTCCTCGGCGGAGACCGTGGGGTAGGAGTTCTGGAGGATCCACAGCACCTTGCCGGGCTGGGACGAGGCGAACTCGCCCTCACCGGGGTAGTTGCTCCAGTCGTCCTCGACGTAGTCGGCGTTGGTCCTGATCGCGGTCTCGAGGTCGATGCAGTACGCGGGGATCGTGGAGCCGTCGCTGAAGGTCAGCTTGAACAGGGTGGTGCCGACGACCGTGCCGTCCTCGAACTTCAACTGGTGGCCGGAGGCGATGTTGCCCGTGTACCGGGCGTCCACGCCGGTGTCGGCCGAGGCGGGGGCGGCCGCCAGGCCGAACGCGAGGAAGGCGGCCGTCGCGGTGGTGGCGACGGAGACCAGAGCGCGCCGTACACCGCGACGGGTACGAGGGGAGAATTCTGTGGTCAACAAGTCGTATCCCAGGGTTGTCGAGGGGTGTGGACAAGCGATCCCGCCGCGCGGGACGCTGCGTGCGGCGACTGTTTCGCGCGGGGATCGCGCCGGAGGGGGGCGGCTCGGTGGACGATGTCTCGGTGTGTGCGTCCGGTCGAATCAGAAGGACCGCGGATGTCGGTACGTGTGACGTCAGTCGTCGCTCGCCAGCACATCGACACCGGAGTCGCCAGGCGGTTGATCACCGCACCGCCAGATAATAACCCTCTTTATCCGATGTTTCCAAGACAGTGAGTAGAAAGTCCGCTTATGAGCTTTTGGTCCTTGTGCTGGCCGGAGTGAGGTGCTATTGGCCGCCCGGCGTTCCCGGCTGCCCGGGCAAAACCGCTCTGAGCTGAGCGGACGCTGAAATCCCGCGGGAGGTTGAACCGCGTACTATTCGCGGGGAGTCATCAATTTTTATGACGGCGTTCCGGTCCCGGAAGAAGAGGACGCGCAAAAGCGGCGGGTGGATTACTGGCGATCGACGATTTTTTCCGGCGGGAGCGTGGGAGGGCGGCCGGATCCGGCCGCCCTCCCACGCTCCCGCTCCGGGGACGGGTCAGCGCTGCCGGTTCCGTGTCACCAGGATCACCACCGCGCCCGCGCCCAGCAGCACCAGTGCCGCGGCCACCACCGCGCCCAGCCAGGTGCCGGTGATCGGCAGGTCGGCGTCGGCGCGCTTGTCCTCGGCGACGACCGGCGCCGCGGCGGACGGGACCGGGCTCGCCGCCCGGTCCGCCACCGAGGCGGAGGGCGACGGAGCCGGGGACGGGGAGGCGGACTCGGACGGTCCGGAGCCGTCGGCCTCCGCCTCGGCGGAGGCCGGGTTCCAGCTCACCTTCGCCGAGACCGTGAGCGAGGCGATCGCCGCCTCGGCCACCACCAGGGGCTGGGTCTCCACGCCGTCCTTGCCGGAGTAGACCACGCCGGGGCGGACCTGGGCCTCCGCGGCGTGCGCGTAGACGGTGGCCGCGCCCTCCTCGGCGGTCGCCGGCAGGGCGAGCAGGACCTCGTCGCCGTCGCGGGCCTCGCTGACCGGGGAGCCGTCCGCGTCGACCAGCACGGCCTCCCCGGCCCCGTTGACGGTCAGGCGCACCGGCGCCTCACTCGTGGTGTGCACGGTCAGCGGCCCCAGCGACGAGCCCGCCTCGCCCACGACCTCGGCGGGGGTGAGGTCCAGCGCGGCCTCCGGCTCGGGGGCCTGGGCGGCGTGGTCCAGCAGGTAGCGGTAGAGGTCGCGCACCTGGGCCGAGTTGGCGCCCTCCGCCCGCAACTGCGTGCCGTTGGTGAGGTGCCAGATCGCCGCCTGGGTGCCCGCGATCGCCTGTGCGACGCTGAGGCTGGGGATCCCGCTCTGCTCGGCCAGGCGCTCCAGGGGCAGCGCGGGATAGGAGTTGCGGACGATCCAGACGATCTCCCCGGCACGGGCCGCCCCGGGAAGCTCGGGCCAGCCGGCCGCGGCGTAGGCGGCCCGGTGGTCGACGTTGCGGCTGAGGTCCACGCAGTAGGCGGCCACCGTCGTGTCGTCGTCGACCCGCAGCTCGAACAGCGTGGTGGTGGCCGACTCGCCGGTGGTGAAGTGCACGTCCTCTCCGGGGGTCCCCCTGCGGTCCACGCGGGCGATGGTGGTGGACTCCGCCGCCGCGGGCTGGGACAGCCCCCAGCAGACGAGGACGGCCGCGGCCACGACGGCCAGTCCGCGCCGCGCGCGGAACAGCAGGCTTGGCACGATGTCTTCCCGGAACGAGAGAGCGGTGGTGACAGAGGATCGAGGCGCCCTGGTACAGGGGCGGAGAAGGCCGACGCGAATGACAGGAGGCCCGGTAAAAGCCTAACCCGAGTCGCGGGAACGGGCCGCGCACCACGCAAAACCGCAGAACAATCGTGTGCTTCCCGTGACATCCCCGGATTCCGGACAGCGGCGGCCCGGAAGGTCGTCCGCACGTCCGGGCATCGGTAGGCTCGGAGAGGTACCCGCCGGCGCGCTGCCCGGGACGGCGGGTCGCGTGTGCTGGACGACGTGTGTCCTGTCCGGTGGGGCAGCGCCGGGCGGGAGCGGTTCGGAAGACAACGGAAGCGGGTTGTGCGGCGATGGGTAGCGCGGTGACGAGTAACCACTCCGCCACGGGCGGCGCTCCGGCGCTTGTGCCCTACGACGAGGTGCTGCGCGGGTACGAGCCGGTGCTTGGGCTGGAGACCCACGTCGAACTGGGCACCCGTTCGAAGATGTTCTGCTCCTGCGCCACCACCTTCGGAGCCGAGCCCAACACCCAGGTGTGCCCGGTGTGCCTGGCGCTGCCGGGCGCGCTGCCGGTCGTCAACGGCAAGGCCGTGGAGAGCGCGATCCGCCTGGGGCTCGCGCTGAACTGCTCCATCGCGGAGTGGTGCCGGTTCGCCCGGAAGAACTACTTCTATCCGGACATGCCGAAGAACTACCAGATCTCGCAGTACGACGAGCCGCTCTGCTACGACGGCCACCTCGACGTCACGGTGGACACCCCCGACGGGCCGCGCGAGTTCCGCATCGGCATCGAGCGCGTCCACATGGAGGAGGACACCGGCAAGACCTCCCACGTCGGCGGGGCCACCGGCCGCATCCACGGCGCCGACTACTCCATCGTCGACTACAACCGCGCCGGCATCCCGCTGCTGGAGATCGTCACCAAGCCCATCGAGCACACCGGCGAGCTGGCCCCCCTGGTGGCCCGTGCCTACGTCACCGAGCTGCGCGACCTGGTCCGCGCGCTGGGCATCTCCGACGTGCGGATGGAGGAGGGCTCGCTGCGCTGCGACGTCAACGTCTCGCTGATGCCGCGCGGCTCCACGGAGTGGGGGACCCGGACCGAGACCAAGAACGTCAACTCGCTGCGCTCCGTCGAGCGCGCGGTGCGCCACGAGATCGAGCGCCAGGGCGGCGTGCTGGCCGCGGGCGGGCGCGTGGTGCAGGAGACCCGGCACTTCCAGGAGAACACCGGCACCACCGTCGCGGGGCGCAGCAAGGAGGAGGCGCAGGACTACCGCTACTTCCCCGACCCCGACCTGGTCCCGGTCGCGCCCGACCGCGCGTGGGTGGAGCAGCTCCGCGCCGGGCTGCCGGAGCTGCCCGCGGCCAAGCGGCGCCGGGTCAAGGCCGAGTGGAACCTGACCGACAAGGAGCTGCGCGACCTCGTCAACGCCGACGCCATCGACCTGGTCGAGCAGACCGTCGCGGCGGGCGCCCCCCCGGCCGAGGCGCGCAAGTGGTGGCTGAACGAGCTGTCGCGGCGCGCCACCGAGAAGGGGACCGAGCTGGCCGAGCTGCCCATCACCCCCGCCCAGGTCGCCCGCGTCGTGGCGCTGGTCGCCGAGGGGGCGCTCACCAACAAGCTGGCCCGGCAGGTCGTCGACGGCGTGCTCGCCGGTGAGGGCGAGCCGGACGAGGTCGTCGAAGCGCGCGGCCTGCGGGTCGTCAACGACGACTCCGCCCTGGGCGAGGCCGTCGACCAGGCGATCGCCGCCAACGCCGACGTCGCGGAGAAGGTCCGCAACGGCAAGATCGCCGCGGTGGGCGCGCTGGTCGGCGCTGTGATGAAGGCCACGAGGGGCCAGGCCGACGCGGGACGGGCCCGGCAGCTCATCCTGGAGAGGCTGGGCGTCCAGGGCTGAGCGCCCGCCGCCTGCGGAGGCGTCCGGGGAGGCCGGGCACACCCAAGGGGTGGCTACGTACCGTGATCAAGGCGTCACCGAGTCTCGTTGTGCTCTCAACCTCCCCGTGACCTTGGTGGAATAGCGTTGAGAGCACTGAGGAGGCCGTGAGAGAACCTCGTACCCCCGGTCGCCGGGCGCCCGGTCAGCCCGGTCCCGCGACCTTCGGGCACGAGGGCCGGGAGCGCGTCCGCGTGCCCGGCCGACCACCCGGAGTTGGTCCCCGCCGGTGCGCCGGTGCGCGCCCCGGGGCGTGAGCCCGCAGGACTCCAGTGCCGTTGACGGGAGGGGTGCCCATGGCCGCGGTCGACACCACCAGAGAACACCTCGACACGGGCGCGTGCGCGCTGCTACGGGGAGTCCTCCTGTCGAGGAGGGCGCCGTGAGGGGAGGCGCGCGGGTACGGCTCGGGGTGATCCTGGGGCTCTTCCTGGTCTACGCGCTGGGCACGCTGCTCCAGGTCGGCGAGGTGCCCCTGACCGTCTGGGCGGGGACCTGGCCGACGGCCGCCGCCGCCGCGGGTGCGGCGGCCGTGCTGCTGCACGCCTCCCGGTCGCGGGCGCGCGCCGACGAGGGCGAGGACGGCGGCGACGGCCCCGACAGCGCCTCCGCGCTGCGCCTGTTCGGCCTCGCCGCGCTGGCCTGGTGCGCGGGCTCGATCACCTACGGGGTCACCGGCCTGCTCAACGCCGGGGCCTTCTCGCTGACCTTCGGGGACCTGTTCTCCCTGGTGGCCCTGCCGCTGTTCACGCTGGGCTTCCTCAGGTTCGCGCCGCTGCCCCACCGGACGCGCGCCCTCGTCCGGTACGTGACCGACAGCTACGTGTGCGCGGCCGCGGTGTTCAGCGTCGTGTGGCTGCTCCTCTTCCAACCGCTCTACCAGGACCTGGGCGACGGCGCCGGGGTGGTGGCGTTCGCGCTGGTCTACCCGGTCGCCGACATCGCCGTGCTGTGCCTGCTGGGGCCGCTGGTGCTCACCTCGCCGCACAGCACCCGGCGCGCGGTGCTGCTCGCGACGGGGACGTTCGTCGTCATCTGCGTCGCGGACGTGATCGGGGCGGTCGGCCGGCTCTCCGGAGACGCCGTGGCGGGGGGCATCGAGTACCCGGTGCGGCTGCTCGGCTTCCTGCTCCTGGGGACGCTCCCCTGGCTGGTCCGCAGGAACGCGGGGGCGCGCCCGCGGCGGATCACCGGGCGCGGCCTGTACCGGGTGGCCCCGGAGATCGCCGCGGTGACGGCGCTGAGCCTCGCCGCGCTCGTCATGACCGTCGCCGGGCTGCGCGCGGACGGGATCGCTCCGGTGCTGCCGCTGGTCGCGGGGTCGGCCGTGCTCGTGCTGGTGGTGCGGATGGTCGGCATGATGGAGGAGAGCGCCGTCCTGGCGCGCATCGCGCAGACCCGGGAACGGCACCTGCACGAGCTGGCCGAGCACAGCGGCGACATCATCGTGATCCTGGAGGAGGACGGCCGGATCTTCTACATGAGCCCGGGGGCCGTCGAGATGTTCGGGTACCGCAGCGGCGACCCGGTGCTCGACAGGCCGGTGACGTCCCTGGTCCACCCCGAGGACCTGCCGGGCCTGGTCGCCGCCGTCGCCGGGTTCCGGCGGGGCGCGGAGAGCGTGCGGGTGCGGGCCCGGGTGCGCGCGGCCGACGGCACGTGGCGGCACACCACGTCCACCGTGTCGCAGTACGAGCGCCCCAGCGAGCCCAACCGCTACCTGCTCACCACCCGCGACATCAGCGCCCAGGTGGAGTTGCAGAAGCAGGTCGACCACCTCACCTTCCACGACGGGGTGACCGGGCTGCCCAATCGCGCCTACCTGGAGGAGCGCGTCCGCGAGGTGCTGGGCAGGCGGGCCGAGGCCGCGGAGGAGGGCCAGCAGCCGCTGGAGACCGCCGTCGTCTTCCTGGACCTGGACGGCTTCACCGCGGTCAACGACTCGGCCGGACACGCCTTCGGCGACTACCTGCTCGCCCAGGTCGGCCACCGGCTGCGCGCGGTCCTGGGCACGGGGGACACGCTGGCCCGGTGGGGCAGCGACGAGTTCGTGGCCCTGGTCGAGGAGCGCCCCCGCGCGGACAGCGTCGTCGACCTCGCCGAGCGGATGATCCGGGTGATCGAGGGCGAGCCGTTCCAGGTGGCCGAGCGCGACGTGGTGGTGACGGCCAGCGTGGGCGTGGCCTTCGCCGACCCCGGCGTGGACGGCGCGGAGCTGCTGCGCAACGCCGACATGGCCATGGCGCTGGCCAAGGAGCAGGGCGGCGGCCACGTCGAGGTCTACGCGGCGCACATGCACGCCCAGGTGGTGGAGCGGCTGGAGTTGCAGACCGAGCTGCGCCAGGCGCTCGCCGACCGCGCGTTCGTCCTGGAGTACCAGCCGGTGGTCAGCCTGGAGACCTCCCAGGTGACCGCGGTCGAGGCGCTGGTGCGGTGGCGGCGCGGGGACGGCGTGCTGGTGCCCCCGGAGGAGTTCATCGGCCCGGCGGAGGACTCCGGGCTGATCGTCCCCCTGGGGCAGTGGATCCTGCGGGAGGCGTGCCAGAAGGTCGCGGTGTGGCGGGCCACCACCGGGCTGGACATCGGCCTGTCGGTGAACGTGTCGGCCCGGCAGGTCCTGTCGCAGGGGTTCGTGCAGAGCGTGGAGGAGGTGCTCGCCGAGAGCGGGCTGGCCGCCGAGGCGCTCACCGTGGAGGTGGACGAGGAGATCCTGCTGGAGAACCCGGTCGTCGCGGCAGAGCGCCTCACCAGGCTGCGCGGGCTGGGCGTCCGGCTGGCCGTCGACGACTTCGGGATGGGGCACGCCTCGCTGTCCCACCTGCGGCGGCTGCGGGTGGACGCGATCAAGATCGACCCGTCGTTCGTCCGGGAGCTGGACTCCGACGACACCGTCACCCTGCTGACGCGGACCATCATCCGGCTGGGGCAGGACCTGGGGGTGCAGGTGGTCGCCGAGGGCATCGAGCACCCCTGGCAGCTACGGCGGCTCAAGGAGATGGGCTGCGCCTACGGGCAGGGGTTCCTGGTGGGACGGCCCATGGACGCCGCCGGGGTGGAGGCCCTGGTCGGCGGCGAGGCGAACGCCACCGTGCGGTGAGACGCCGGCCACAGGGGAGCGGGCGGGCGGATCCGGCACCCGGGGATGGCATGATGGAGACGCGCCCGGGCAGGCTGTTGCGGACTGCCCGAAGCAGTTCAAATGGCGGTCCAAATATCTCGCATCGTGAGACGAAGCGGTGTTCTGTTTGACGCGGGAGCCTTGACTCGGTCATTGTTGATGACGTGCAGAGCAACTTCCTGATCCTCGTACTTGGTCAGCGCGCAGCCCGCTGACCGAGTCGATGCTGCGCGCTCCCCTCAACCGCCCGGCGGTGGGGGGTTTTTTGTTGCCAGTCACGCGTTACCCGCCCTCTCTGAAGGATCTAGTGATGACCGAGCAGATGACCGGAGCCCAATCGCTCATCAGGTCGCTGGAGCACGTCGGCGTCGATGTCGTGTTCGGAATCCCCGGCGGGGCGATCCTCCCCGCCTACGACCCGCTGTACGACTCCGTCAAGGTGCGCCACATCCTGATGCGGCACGAGCAGGGGGCCGGGCACGCCGCCGAGGGGTACGCCTACGCCACCGGGCGACCAGGTGTGTGCATGGCCACCAGCGGCCCCGGGGCGACCAACCTGGTGACCCCGCTCGCCGACGCCTACATGGACTCGGTTCCTCTGGTCGCGATCACCGGGCAGGTGGCCAGCCCGGCGATCGGCACCGACGCCTTCCAGGAAGCCGACATCTGCGGCATCACCATGCCGATCACCAAGCACAACTTCCTGGTCCGCGACCCCGACAAGATCGCCAGCACCATCGCCGAGGCGTTCCACATCGCCTCCACCGGCCGCCCCGGCCCCGTCCTGGTCGACATCGCCAAGGACGCGCTGCAAGCCCAGACCCGCTTCTCCTGGCCGCAGCGGCTCGACCTGCCCGGCTACCGCCCGGTCACCAAACCGCACGGCAAGCAGGTCCGCGAGGCCGCGCGGATGATCGCCGAGGCCAAGCGCCCGGTCCTGTACGTCGGCGGCGGCGTGTTCAAGGCGGGTGCCTCCCAGGAACTGCGCGTGCTGGCCGAACTGACCGGCATCCCGGTCGTCACCACCCTGATGGCGCTGGGCACCTTCCCCAGCAGCCACCCCCAGAACCTCGGCATGCCGGGCATGCACGGCACCGTCGCCGCGGTGGGCGCCCTGCAACGCGCCGACCTCATCGTGGCGCTGGGCGCCCGCTTCGACGACCGGGTCACCGGCAAGCTCGACTCCTTCGCCCCCCACGCCAAGATCGTGCACGCCGACATCGACCCGGCGGAGATCTCCAAGAACCGGCACGCCGACGTGCCCATCGTGGGCGACTGTCGCGAGGTCATCGCGGACCTGGTGGTGGCGGTCCGCGCCGACCAGGCCGCCGGGCGCCAGGGCGACTACGCCGCCTGGTGGGACCAGCTCAACCGGATGCGCGAGACCTACCCGCTGGGCTACGACGAACCCGGGGACGGCTCCCTGGCCCCGCAGTACGTGATCCAGCGCATCGGCCAGATCGTCGGCCCCGAGGCGACCTACGTCGCCGGCGTCGGCCAGCACCAGATGTGGGCCGCCCAGTTCATCGACCACCAGCGCCCCGGCTCCTTCGTCAACTCCGGCGGCGCCGGGACGATGGGCTTCGCGGTCCCGGCCGCCCTCGGCGCCAAGGTCGGCGACCCCGACCGGGCGATCTGGGCGATCGACGGCGACGGCTGCTTCCAGATGACCAACCAGGAGCTGGCCACCTGCGCGGTGGAGGGCATCCCGATCAAGGTCGCCGTGATCAACAACGGCAACCTCGGCATGGTGCGGCAGTGGCAGACCCTCTTCTACGACGGCCGCTACTCCAACACCAACCTGCAGACCGCACCGCCGCCGGAGACCAAGAAGGTGCGGATTCCGGACTTCGCGCGCCTGGCGGAGGCGTACGGTTGTGTCGGACTGCGCTGCGAGCGCGCGGAGGACGTGGACGCCACCATCGAGAAGGCCATGGCCGTCGACGACGTGCCCGTGGTGATCGACTTCACCGTCAACCACGACTCGATGGTCTGGCCGATGGTCGCGGCCGGAGTCAGCAACGACAACATCCAGTACGCGCGCGACATGGCGCCCGACTGGGACGACGACGAGGAATAGGAGCGGCCCCGAAGATGAGTCTGCACACGCTGTCCGTCCTGGTGGAGGACACGCCCGGAGTGCTTGCTCGCGCGGCCTCCCTGTTCTCCCGTCGCGGCTTCAACATCAACTCCCTCACGGTGGGACCCACCGAGTACGAGGGACTGTCCCGCATGACGATCGTGGTCAACTGCGACCGCCACCCCCTGGAGCAGGTGACCAAGCAGCTCAACAAGCTGGTCAACGTCATCAAGATCGTCGAGATGGACCCCGAGGCGTCGGTGCGCCGGGAGCTGCTCCTGGTCAAGGTCAAGGCCGACCAGAGCAACCGCTCCCACGTGCTGGAGACGGCCCAGCTCTTCCGCGCCAACGTCGTCGACGTCAACCCGGACGTGGTCGTCATCGAGGCCACCGGCCAGCCCGAGAAGCTCGAGGCCCTCATCCGCAACCTGGAGCCGTTCGGGATCAAGGAGCTGGTGAAGTCGGGGGTGGTCGCCCTCGGCCGCGGTCCCAGGTCCATCACCGACCGGTCGCTGCGCGCCGTGGAGCGCAGCGCCTGACCCTGTATCCCGGGGATTCCCGCCGGGACCCCGAACGTCCCGGCGCGGCGGCGTCCGGCCCGGTTCCGCCCGCCGCGCCGCACGGACGACAGATCACTCAGCAAGGAGTTAAGCCGAAGTGGCAGCACAGATGTACTACGACGACGACGCCGACCTGAACCTCATCCAGGGGCGTACCGTCGCCGTCATCGGTTACGGCAGCCAGGGGCACGCGCACGCGCTGTCGCTGCGGGATTCCGGTGTCGACGTGCGGGTCGGTCTGCCCGAGGGCTCCAAGAGCCGGGCCAAGGCCACCGAGGACGGCCTGCGGGTCGTCACCCCGGCGGAGGCGGCCCAGGAGGCCGACCTCATCATGATCCTGGTGCCCGACCACATCCACCGGGACCTGTACGCCAACGAGATCGCCCCCCACCTCAACGAGGGCGACGCGCTGTTCTTCGGGCACGGCTTCAGCATCCGCTACGGCCTGATCCAGCCGCCGGAGGGCGTGGACGTGGCCATGGTCGCCCCCAAGGGCCCCGGCCACCTGGTCCGCCGCCAGTTCGAGGCGGGACGCGGCGTCCCGGTGCTGGTCGCGGTGGAGAAGGACGCCTCCGGCAGCGCTTGGGACCTGGCCCTGTCCTACGCCAAGGCCATCGGCGGCACCCGCGCCGGCGCGCTGAAGACCACCTTCACCGAGGAGACCGAGACCGACCTGTTCGGTGAGCAGGCCGTGCTGTGCGGCGGCGTGTCCGAGCTGATCAAGGCCGGTTTCGCCACCCTGGTCGAGGCGGGCTACCAGCCCGAGGTGGCCTACTTCGAGTGCCTGCACGAGATGAAGCTCATCGTCGACCTCATGTACGAGGGCGGCATCTCCAAGATGTACTGGTCGGTGTCGGACAACGCCGAGTACGGCGGCTACACCCGCGGTCCGCGCGTCGTGACCGAGGCCACCCGCGAGGAGATGCGCAAGATCCTGGGCGAGATCCAGGACGGCACCTACGCCCGCGAGCTGGTCGAGGAGTTCGACAACGGCCGGCCGAACTTCCTCAAGCGGCGCGAGGCCGAGCAGAACGAGCAGATCGAGATGGTCGGCAGCACCCTGCGCCCGCTGATGAGCTGGCTGAAGGGCTGACGGACCGGACGCTGCGCAGAGGGCCCCGGGAGCGACGGCTCCCGGGGCCCTCTGCCGTACTCTGGTCCAGACCAATGGGTCGAGTCGGCGGCTCGGCTAAGCTGGAGCTCCCGTAACAGAGCGGAAACCCGGCGCTAGACTTTTCCTTGGTCTGGCGCCTGGTCGGAGCCGACGCCGTCATAGCCGTGACTGCGGTGCCGCCGTAGTCGAACCACACGCACTCCCTATAAGGAATTCGCTGTGTCCAAGCCAGTCGTCCTGGTCGCGGAAGAACTCTCGCCCGCCGGAATCGCCCTGTTGGAAGAGGACTTCGAGGTCCGTTCCGTCGACGGCGCCGACCGCTCCCAGCTCCTCCCCGCGCTCGCCGGAGTCGACGCGCTGATCGTCCGCAGCGCCACCAAGGTGGACGCCGAGGTGCTGGCCGCGGGAACCTCCCTCAAGGTCGTGGCGCGCGCCGGCGTGGGGCTGGACAACGTCGACGTCGAGGCCGCCACCAAGGCCGGCGTGCTCGTCGTGAACGCCCCCACCTCCAACATCATCAGCGCCGCCGAGCAGGCCATCAACCTGCTGCTGGCCTCGGCCCGCAACACCGCGCCCGCCCACGCCGCCCTGGTGCGCGGCGAGTGGAAGCGCTCCAAGTACACCGGTGTCGAGCTGTACGACAAGACCGTCGGCGTGGTCGGCCTGGGCCGCATCGGCGTGCTTGTCGCGCAGCGGCTGGCCGCGTTCGGCACCAAGCTGATCGCCTACGACCCCTTCGTGCAGCCGGCCCGCGCCGCGCAGTTGGGCGTCGAGCTCGTCGAGCTGGACGAGCTGCTGGAGCGCAGCGACTTCATCACGGTGCACCTGCCCAAGACCAAGGACACGATCGGCCTCATCGGCGAGGAGGCGCTGCGCAAGGTCAAGCCGACCGTGCGCATCATCAACGCCGCGCGCGGCGGGATCGTGGACGAGACCGCCCTCTACAACGCCCTCAAGGAGGGCCGGGTCGCCGGGGCCGGGCTCGACGTGTTCGCCAAGGAGCCGTGCACCGACAGCCCGCTGTTCGAGCTGGAGAACGTCGTGGTCGCCCCGCACCTGGGCGCCAGCACGCACGAGGCGCAGGAGAAGGCCGGCACCCAGGTGGCCCGCTCCGTCAAGCTCGCACTGGCCGGCGAGTTCGTGCCGGACGCCGTCAACATCCAGGGCACGGGCGTGGCCGAGGACATCAAGCCGGGCCTGCCGCTGACCGAGAAGCTGGGCCGCATCCTCGCCGCGCTCGCCGGAGGCGCGATCACCCGCGTCGAGGTGGAGGTGCGCGGCGAGATCGTCGCCCACGACGTCAAGGTCATCGAGCTGGCCGCCCTCAAGGGCCTCTTCAGCGACATCGTCGAGGAGGCCGTGACCTACGTGAACGCGCCGCTGGTGGCCAAGGAGCGCGGCGTCGAGGTGAGCCTCACCACCGAGGAGGAGAGCCCGGACTGGCGCAACCTCATCACGGTGCGCGCCATCCTCGCCGACGGCCGGAGCGTCTCGGTGTCGGGAACCCTGACCGGCCCGCGCCAACTGGAGAAGATCGTCGAGGTCAACGGCTACACCATGGAGATCTCGCCCAGCGAGCACATGGCGTTCTTCTCCTACGACGACCGCCCCGGCGTGGTCGGCGTGGTCGGCCAACTGCTCGGCCGGGCCCAGGTGAACATCGCGGGCATGCAGGTCAGCCGGGACAAGGAGGGCGGCGCGGCGCTCATCGCGCTGACTGTGGACTCGGCCATCCCCGACGAGACCCTCACCGCCATCTCCACCGAGATCGGCGCCGAGATCACCCGGGTGGACCTGGTCGACTGACCCCTCCGCCCCCCGCAGCCGTGGCAGGGCCGCCGGACTCCCGGCGGCCCTCGCCTTTTCCCGCGGGGGCCGCCGCACCGCGGGGCCGTCCCGGATTTCCGTCCCCCCCGGTGCGGACTTTTAGTTGGTCTTCCGATATTCTGTCTTCCTAGCAATAGCGTTCCGTGGTGCTCCTGAGACCGGTCACTGTGGTCGGCGGAGCCGCGGAGCGCGGTGCCGCCGCCTCGACCAGGCCCGCGGCACCCCGTACCGGTCAGGTGATCCCACCGGAAGGCGGCGCCCGCCCGCCGGCCCCGACCGCGCCCGAAGACCCGGACGTCCGGCTGGAACGCCGTGTTGTCACCGTGTGCGCGCCCTCGCCGGGGCGGCCCGGATCGCGAATCGAGGACCGACCATGTACGAGACCACCACCACCGCCGAGGCCGACGAGGCCCGCCAGGCCCTACAGACCGCGCTCGACCGCCGCGACAACGGGGGGTCCGCGGGCCGCTGAGGCCCCGCCGCCCCGTCCGACCGGCGGCTCTGCCCGGGGCGCGGCAGCCCTGTCGCCGGACCGAAGGCGTGCTGACCACCACGAGTGCTGTCCCGTTTCGGTACCCTTGTCTCACCCCTGTTGTCGCTTGTCTCAACACGTGAGACACGGGGGCGTGCGCCCGCCGTCCGGAGTGCTCCGGGGCGTCGGACGCGCCGCCGAGACACCGTCCACATCCGAAGGCAAGGCTCTCTATGTCCGCTCGTACCGTGAAGTTGGCCGTGATCCCCGGTGACGGCATCGGGACCGAGGTCGTCGCAGAAGGGCTCAAGGTCCTCTCCGCCGTCGCCCCCAGGCACGGGCTCACCCTCGACACCACCGAGTACGAGCTGGGCGCCAAGCGGTGGCACGCCACCGGCGAGACCCTGCCCGACTCGGTCGAGGAGGAGCTGCGCCAGCACGACGCCATCTTCCTCGGTGCGGTCGGCGACCCCACGGTGCCCAGCGGTGTCCTGGAGCGCGGCCTGCTGCTGCGGCTGCGCTTCAACTTCTCCCACTACGTGAACCTGCGCCCGGTCCGGCTCTACCCGGGCGTGTCCACCCCGCTGGCCGGTGTCGAGCCCGAGGACATCGACATGCTGGTCGTGCGCGAGGGCACCGAGGGCCCCTACGCCGGGATGGGCGGCGTGCTCCGCAAGGGCACCCCCGGCGAGATCGCCACCCAGGACAGCGTCAACACCCGCTTCGGGGTCGAGCGCGTCGTCCGCTACGCCTTCGCCAAGGCCGCCGAGCGCCCGCGCCGCAAGCTCACCCTGGTCCACAAGGACAACGTGCTCACCTACGCCGGTGAGCTGTGGCAGCGCGTGGTCCGCGAGGTCGGCGCCGAGTACCCCCAGGTCGAGGTCGACTACCTCCACGTCGACGCGGCCACCATGTTCTTCGTGACCCAGCCGCGGCGCTTCGACGTGGTCGTCACCGACAACCTCTTCGGCGACATCATCACCGACCTCGGCGCCGCCGTCGCCGGCGGCATCGGCCTGGCCGCCAGCGGCAACATCAACCCCGAGGGCGAGTTCCCCAGCATGTTCGAGCCGGTGCACGGCTCCGCCCCCGACATCGCGGGCCAGGGCAAGGCCGATCCGACCGCGACCATCCTGTCCGCGGCGCTCATGCTGGACCACCTGGGCTACACCGACGCGGCCGCGCAGATCGAGCAGGCCGTGGCCGAAGACCTCCAGGCCCGGGCCAAGGACGGCACCACCCGCTCCACCGCCCAGATCGGCGACGACATCGCTCAGCGAGTAGCGGAGCAGGGCTAGGCGGGCACACCACCGCTCACGCCCTGCTGTTTCCGCGCGGCGCGGCTGAGCACAGTACCCCTTGATGCGACGGGCGCGCCCATGGCGCGCCCGTCGCCGTGTCCACACCTGCGGGACTGCTTCTGGCTCCGGGTGCGTCGTTTCCATCACACTAGTTCCTGGGACGGCAGTGTCGCCGTTCCGATGTATCCGAGAGGATCGACAGCACATGAGCAACGACACCACCACAAGCGGGTTGGCGTTCGACATCCAACTCTCCACCCGGCGGAGAACCCCGCAGGAGCGAGAGGCGATCCTGGAGAACCCCGGGTTCGGCAAAGTCTTCACCGACCACATGGTCACCATCCGCTACACCGCCGAGAAGGGCTGGCACGACGCGAAGCTCGAACCCTACGGGCCGCTGTCGCTGGACCCGGCCACCTCGGTCCTGCACTACGCGCAGGAGGTCTTCGAGGGCCTCAAGGCCTACCGGCACCCCGACGGCACCATCGCCTGCTTCCGGCCCGAGGCCAACGCCGCGCGCTTCAACCGCAGCGCCGCGCGCATGGCCATGCCCGAACTCCCCGAGGAGCTGTTCGTCGGCGCGATCGAGACCCTGCTCGCCCACGACGGCGACTGGGTCCCCTCCCAGGCCGACACCAGCCTCTACCTGCGCCCCTTCATGATCTCCACCGACGTCGGCCTCGGCGTCAACAGCCCGTCCAGCAGCTACCTCTTCGTCCTCATCGCCTCGCCGTCGGGGGCGTACTTCTCGGGCGGGGTCAAGCCGGTCACGGTCTGGCTGTGCGAGGACTACACCCGTGCCGCGCCCGGCGGCACCGGCGCGGCCAAGTTCGGCGGCAACTACGCGGCCAGCTTCCTGGCCCAGGCCCAGGCCGTCGAGCAGGGCTGCGACCAGGTCGTCTGGCTCGACGCCGTGGAGCACCGCTGGGTCGAGGAGATGGGCGGCATGAACCTCTTCTTCGTCTTCGGCTCCGGCCCGGAGGCCCGCCTGCTCACCCCGGAGCTGACCGGCACCCTGCTGCCCGGCATCACCCGGGACTCGCTGCTGAAGCTGGCCCCCGAGCTCGGCCTCCCCGTCGAGGAGGGGCGCATCTCCACCGACCAGTGGCGTGAGGCCGCGACCAGCGGGGAACTCACCGAGGTGTTCGCCTGCGGCACCGCCGCGGTCATCACCCCCGTCTCGCACGTCAAGAGCAGCAAGGGCGAGTTCCAGATCGCCGACGGCAAGCCCGGCCCGGTCACCCTGCGGCTGCGTGAGGAACTCGTCGGCCTCCAGTACGGCACCCGCCCCGACAGCCACGGGTGGGTCCGCAGGTTCGACCGCTAGCGGACCGGTCCGCCCGACAGCGTCCTCCCCGGTCCGACACCCACGGGACCGGGGAGGGGCCCGCCGCCCGCCCCGGGGAGTGCTCCCGCCGCCGCACCGGACGGACCGCACCGGGGAACCCGGGGCGCATCAGGTGGGGCGGGTGTGGCACACTTGATGACATGCTGCCTCAGGCGATCATTATCGTCGGGCGCGCTGGCTGAAACGGACCACGCCAGCGCGCTGACCTCTCGTGTCCACGAGGGGTCTTTTTTTGTTGGTGCGGGCGGCACGGTCACAGGCACACAGACCGGACTCGGGAGTTTCCGACATGCTGGACGACAGTTTCCACGTATTCGACACCACACTGCGGGACGGCGCACAGCGCGAGGGCATCAACCTCACCGTCTCCGACAAGCTCGCGATCGCGAAGCTGCTCGACGAGTTCGGAGTGGGATTCATCGAGGGCGGCTGGCCCGGCGCGAACCCGAAGGACACGGAGTTCTTCCAGCGAGCCCGAACAGAGCTGCCACTGAAACATGCCCAACTCACCGCGTTCGGCTCGACCCGGCGGGCCGGGACGCGGGCCGCCGAGGACCCCCAGGTGCTGGCGCTGCGCGACTCCGGCGCCCCCGTGGTCACCCTGGTCGCCAAGAGCGACGACCGCCACGTCGAACTGGCGCTGCGCACCACCCTCGACGAGAACCTCGCGATGATCGCCGACACCGTCACCTTCCTGCGGGAGCAGGGGCAGCGGGTGTTCGTGGACTGCGAGCACTTCTTCGACGGCTACCGGCACAATCCCGGATACGCGCTCGACGTGGTGCGCACCGCGGCCGAGGCGGGGGCCTCCGTGGTCGTGCTGTGCGACACCAACGGCGGCATGCTTCCCTCCGACGTCTTCCAGATCGTCACCGAGGTCCGCCAGGCCACCGGGGCAAGGCTGGGCATCCACGCCCAGGACGACACCGGCTGCGCGGTGGCCAACACGCTGGCCGCCGTCGAGGCGGGCGCCACCCACGTGCAGTGCACCGCCAACGGCTATGGCGAGCGGGTCGGCAACGCCAACCTGTTCTCCGTCGTCCCCGCCCTGGTGCTCAAGCGCGGTCGCGACGTGCTGCCCGAGGGCTGCCTGCGCGAGATGACCCGCGTCTCCCAGGCCATCGCCGAGATCGCCAACATCGCCCCGGCCACCCACCAGCCCTACGTCGGCATCTCCGCCTTCGCGCACAAGGCCGGGCTGCACGCCTCCGCCATCAAGGTCGACCCCGACCTGTACCAGCACATCGACCCGGCCCAGGTCGGCAACGACATGCGCATGCTGGTCTCCGACATGGCCGGACGCGCCTCGGTGGAGCTCAAGGCCAAGGAACTCGGCGTGGACCTGTCCGGCGACCGCGAGACCCTGGGCCGGATCGTGACGCGGGTCAAGGACATGGAGCTGGCCGGGTACAGCTTCGAGGCGGCCGACGCCTCCCTGGAGCTGCTGCTGCGCGAGGAGATCGGGCAGCCGGTCCGCTACTTCGAGGTGGAGTCGTGGCGGGCGATCTCCGAGCGGCGCCCCGACGGCAGCAACGCCAGCGAGGCCACGGTGAAGCTGTACGTCAAGGGCGAGCGGGTGATCGCCACCGGAGAGGGCAACGGGCCGGTCAACGCGCTGGACCGGGCGCTGCGCTCGGCTCTGGAGAGCGTCTACCCCGACCTGGCCACCATGGAGCTCACCGACTACAAGGTGCGCATCCTGGAGGGCACCTCCGGCACCGACGCGGTGACTCGGGTGCTCATCGAGTCCACCGACGGCCGCGACGAGTGGACCACCGTCGGCGTCGGCGAGAACGTCATCGACGCCTCGTGGATCGCCCTGGAGCAGGCCCTCACCTACGGGCTGCTGCGCCGGGGCTACACCCAGGGCTGACCGGACCGCCGCGGCGGCCGGGGGAGTGAGACCCCGGCCGCCGCGCTCCGCCCGGACGGGCGGAGCGGCCCGGTTCCGTCCGGGCGACGGGGAGACGGAGCCTCGTCAGGAGCGGGGAGACGGGCCCGGTGTCAGGGCTTGACCCATCCGTTCTTCGTGCAGCCCTGGAGGCCGAAGGTCTGCTGCTGCATGACCGGCGCCGGCTCGCCCGGAGCGGGGCAGTCCACGTGGCCGTTGCCCAGGGCGTGGCCCACCTCGTGGTTGATCACGTACGTGCGGTAGGTCTCCAGGTCCCCCTCGAAGTGCGGCACCCCCGAGACCCAGCGGTTCTGGTTGATCATCGCGCGGCCGTCCGCGAAGCAGGAGACGTAGCCGTCGGTCTGTAGCGGCGCGCAGTGCTCGTCCACGGTCTCCGGGGAGGCCAGGACGACCCGGAAGTCCACCGGGCCCTCGTCCACCCGCTGTAGGGAGCGCGAGCCGTCGTGGGTCCATCCCCGGGGGTCGCCCAGCACCTGCTCCACCGCGGCGGCGAAGTCCGCGGGGTCGCCGGGAAGGCCCTCCTCCACCTCCACCAGGTAGCGCAGGAGCGGCCCGTCGCCGGCCACCTGGCTCTCCCCCTCGACCACGCGCAGCTTCCCGCTCGCGCTGGCCACCTCCCGCTCCACCGAGCGCAGCAGCGGCGGCAGGGGCGACGGAGAGGCGGCGGAGCGGGACTCCTCCTGTGAGGTGGCGGGGACCGCCGACGCCGGTTCGGACGGCTCCAGGGGGAACACGTTGGCCGACACGACCCCCAGGCCGGACAGTGCAACCACCAGCCCCGCGATCGTCCCCAGCGGCAGTCGGCGCCGTCGGTGTCGACCGACATGGCGCGGTCGTCCTGCCTTCTGCGCAGTCATGGACAAGAGCGGCCTTTCTCGCGAATCGCAGATCATCTCATCTTTGCAGATCAGAAGGGGTGCGGGAGAGGAGAAAAAGGGGTGCGGGGGAGGGGCGGCCCCCGGTGTCGGACCGGGGGCCGGGAGGAGACGTCTAGCCCTTGGCGGTCACCTGCTGCACGACCTCGAAGCTCCAGAGCTCGCTGGCGGTCGCGGCCGGGCCCCCGTGGCCGTGGCCGGGCTGGCGGGACTCCTCGGCCGCCTGGGCGTGGCCCTGCTCGAAGGCCCGGCTCTTCAGCCAGTTCTGGAAGTCCTCCTCGGAGCGCCAGCGCGTGTAGACCAGGTACTTGTCGGTCCCCTCGACCGGACGCAGCAACTGGAACTCCTCGAAGCCGGGCTGGTTCTCCACCAGACCCGCCCGCCGCGCGAAGCGCTCCTCCAGGGTGGCACCGGCACCGGGCGGCACCGTCAGGACGTTGAACTTCACCACACTGGCCATGGGACACCTCTCATCGACGATGGTGGGTCGAACTACCGGCCAAACTAATGCAGCACCTGGGAGGGGCCGTTTCGGGGTGGAAGTCCTCGGCGGTTCGCCGCGCCGGGGGAGGTGTCCGACATCACCGGAACGCGGCGGTCCGTGCCCCCCGGCGGGGACACGGACCGCGCACAGGGCGGCGCCCGCCCACCGCTGCGGTGGACGGGCGCCTGTTCCGGTTGTCCGGTACCGATCAGTTCCCGAGGGGACTGTCAGCCAGCACCTGGCTCCTCTTTACAGAGGCGGGTAGGCGTTGGCCAGCAGCTCACGGAACTGGGCGGAGAACCAGTGGCCGGAGATCGGGGCGTTGGGCAGCGCACCCGAGGGGCTGTGGCCGTTGCGAGCGTTGCCCTGGTAGGTCGGGCTGCACATCTCGTCGAAGCCCTTGCCCTCGTCGTTCGGGATGTACTCGCTCGCACCGTCGGACTCGCCCGGAGGCTTGACCCAGACGTAGGCGTCGACGCCGGGCGCGGGGTTGGCGGTGGGACGCTCACCCATACCCGCACCGGCCTGGTTGCACCAGTTGCCGGGGTGGATACGGCGGTCGATGCGGCTCTGGTCGACGAAGGTGTTCAGGTCGGTCGACGAGCTCGGTCCGGTCGGACGGTTCGGGCCGCCCCAGCCGTTGCGAGAAGTGTCGATCAGCATGCCGATGTCGGAGCGGAAGCCCTTGGCGATCAGGGCCTGGCGCAGGTCCTGGACGAAGGACAGCTCATCGACGTACTGGTTCCAGTCGACCCACTTGGACTGGCGGATCAACTGGCCGTTGACCGTGCCCTGGACGTCCAGGTACGGCTCCACGGTGGGCGAGTAGTTGGCCGTGTTGGAGATGAAGCCGTGCACGTCGTCCACGGTGGCGCCGGAGGCGGTGGCGGCCTCGTAGAAGATGTTCACCGACGGGCCGAAGTTGGAGTCCCAACCGATCCAGCCGTGGTGGGCGGCGTCGATGTAGTTGTAGACGTTCGGGATCTCACCCAGCTTGTTCAGGGCGTAGCCGACGCCGTTGACGTAGTTGCCGTTCCGCTTCATCTCGTCGCACAGCTCGGTGCCACCGGCGTTGTCGCTGGTGTTGGTGACGAGGTTCGGCAGCGAGTCGATCTCGACGATCGTGACGATGCGCAGGTTGTCGTACTGCGCAAAGTCCCACATGATGTCGGCGATCGGGTCGATGTACTCGTTCTTGTACCGGTCGATCTCGTCCGGTCCGAGCTCACCGTTGGAGGCCAGCGCGGCACAGTCGCGACCCGGCAGGTTGTAGATGACGACCTGGATGACCAGCGGCTCGCCGTTGGCCTGGCGGACGGCCTCCTCCAGGTGGTCACGCAGACCCATGGAGCCGGTGGTCGGGCTGTCGTTGCCCTCGATGGCGCCGATGCGGTCCAGCCAGAGAGCGGTGGACACGTTGGCGACCGCGGAACCGCCCGGCTCGGCGGCGGCCTTGGCGGACCAGACCGGGTTCACGTAGCCCCTGGCGCCGGCGAACGGGTTGTCGACCTTGGTGCCGTTGTTGCCGCCGTTGTTGCCGCCGTCGTTGCCGCCGTCGTTCCCGCCGTCGTTGCCGCCGTCGTTGCCGCCGTCGTTCCCGCCGTCGTTGCCGCCGTCGTTGCCGCCGTCGTTCCCGCCGTCGTTCCCGCCGTCGTCGGATCCGTTACAGGTCACGCCGTTCAGGGTGAACGAGGTGGGCAGGTCGTTGGTGCCCGAGTAGGAACCGTTGAACCCGAAGTTCACGGTCCCGTTCGCGGCGACGGAGCCGTTGTAGGGGGCGTTGGTCACCCTCACGTGCTTGCCGGACTGGGTGTAGGACCCGTTCCACAGGTTCGTCACCTGCTGGTTGCCGGGGAAGTCCCACTCCAGGGTCCAGCTGTTGATCGCGCTGCCCAGGTTGGTGATGGTCACGTTGGCGGTGAAGCCGGTGCCCCAGGAGTTGACCTGGTAGTCCACCGAGCAGCCGGCGGCGTAGGCCGGAGCGGCCAGCGCCACCGTCGAGGCGCTGAGCGCCACGGCGGAGGCGGCGGCCAGGCCGCGCCTCATCCACGAACGCTTGTTCGTGGCACGAACTTTACTCATCTTGGTGTCTTCCTTGATCAGTGAAGTGTTCTCGATTCGGGGGGACAGTCGAGAACCGGACGCAACGGCGTTCGGCCGACTGGTCTGCGTGAGAACGCGGGCCGTCGGGTGCTCCGGGGGAGCGCGGGGGATGCGGAACACGGTTGCCTCCGACAGAGAGCGGGGGATGGGCGATTCAGTCGGACGGTCTGGGCCAGGTGGGTTTCCGTCAATGGGAGCGCTCCCACTGGCGGACCCAAAGGGGGTCGAAAATGCGCGTCACATGTGAGCCCTACCGTGACCGCCTTCACTCCTTCGTGTGATGGGCGACACGGGAGCGCTCCCAAAAGAGAGTAGCCACTCCATGACCCGTTGTAAATACTCCGTTAAGTGGGCTTATGTGATTACCGGAGGGGACGGGTCGTGTGCGGACCGTTTCCGGGCGGGGTGTGCTCCGGTGATCGGTGCGGGACGGTCGGTGAGGGGAGGAAGCGGAAATAAGGACACCTCGATGTGCCAAGGAAAACGGTCCGAAATTGGGGGGTCGGTAGCCTGGGAGTGATCAACCGCACTCGAAGGATGAGGGGGAGTCCCGTGCGCATCGCGAGATTCTCGGCCGGTGATGAGGTCGGTTTCGGCCTGGTCGACACCGACGACGAGGGCAACCGGTTCGTCTCGCGGATGAAGGGGCATCCGCTGCTGGGCCAGATCCAGCTCACCGGGGAACGCAAGAAGCTCGAAGACGTGCGGCTGCTCTCCCCGGTGCTGCCCACCAAGGTCGTGTGCATCGGCAAGAACTACGCCGACCACGTCGCGGAGATGAGCCACATCACCGGAGAGAAGGGCGCGGACCCGGTCGTCTTCCTCAAGCCCTCGACCGCCGTGGTCGGCCCCAACGACCCGGTCTTCTACCCGGCGCTCTCCTCACGGGTGGACTACGAGGGCGAACTGGCCGTGGTCATCGGCCGGCTCTGCCGAGAGGTCCCGGTCGAGCGGGCCAAGGACGTCATCTTCGGCTACACCGTCGGCAACGACGTCACCGCCCGCGACCTGCAACAGAGCGACCAGCAGTGGACCCGGGCCAAGGGGTTCGACTCCTTCTGCCCGCTCGGCCCGTGGATCGAGACCGGGCTGAGCCTGGAGGAGGCGGGCAAGCTGCGCATCACCACCACCGTGGACGGCGAGGTCCGCCAAGACGGCAACACCGCGCAGATGATCCACGGCATCCCCGAGATCATCGCCTACGTGAGCTCCTTCATGACCCTGCTGCCCGGCGACGTGATCCTCACCGGGACCCCGGCCGGAGTCGGCCCGGTGGAGGTGGGACAGCACATGACGGTCGAGATCGAGGGCGTCGGCGAGCTGACCAACCGGGTGGTCGCCCGGGACTGACCTCACCGGTCGGCGCAGAGCGCCACGAGCAGCGGGCCCGTGCCGCCTCCAGGGCGACGGCACGGGCCGGAGCGGCTCAGCGGCGGACGGGCCTGCGGTAGGCGAGCCGACGCAGCAGGACCTCGGCGGGACCGCGCTGGCCGGCGCGTTCCAGCAGGTAGGCCAGGACCACGGTGGCGAGCCAGACGCCGGTGGCGTACAGGGCCATGGTGGCGCTGTGCAGGTGGGCGCCCAGCCCCAGGCCCCAGGCGGCCAGGACGGGGGCGAACAGCACGGACTGGGCGAGGTAGCAGGACAGGGAGCGCTTGCCGACGGCAGCCAGGGCGGTCACCACCGTGCCGGTGGCGGCGCGGCGGCTGAGGCGGTGGGCGATCAGTCCGAACAGGGCCACGTAGCCGAGCCCGGTGGCCAGTCCGGTGGCCGAGGCGACGGAGATCATCGTCTCGCCCAGCAGTGGGGGCAGCTCCAGCAGGCCCAGGTGGTACAGGGCGTGCGGCAGGGCGCCGAGCCAGCCCAGGGGAATGCCGACCAGGGCGGTGGTGCGCAGCAGCCGCAGGTGCCTGCCGGGCTCCTCCAGGACGCGGCGGCGGGCGGCCCAGAAGGCCAGCAGGATCGCGACCGGGATGGTGAAGGTGAGCAGCCCCTGCGCCACCACCAGGAACAGCCAGGGGACGATGCGCAGCAGCACCGAGGTGGGGTAGTCCTCCACGGCGTTGAGCGCGGGCGAGGGCACCAGCGAGCTGAGGGGGTCGTCTCCGGCGGGGGCCGGGGCGGCGCTCTCCGGGGTGGCGAGCGCGCCCAGCACGGCCAGCGCCGTCGTGGCCAGGAGCAGCCCGCTGAGGACGGCCGCCCAGACCAGCAGGGTGCGGTCGGCGCGGCGCAGGAAGAGCCAGCCGAAGAGCAGGCCGACGAAGCCGTAGGCGCCGAGGATGTCGCCGTACCACAGCAGGGCGGCGTGGACCAGGCCGAAGGCCAGCAGCCACAGGTTGCGGCGGCGCAGCAGGGCGCGCACGGCCTTCTCGTCGGCCCCGGCGGCGCGCTGGCGGAGCCACAACTGCACCATGCCGTAGCCGAACAGGAAGGCGAACATGGGGTAGGTACGGCCGTCCACCACGGTCATCAGGACGCCCTGCACGATCCGGTCGGCCGTGGACCCGTCCACCGGGTGGGCGACCACTCCGGAGGACTCGGCGGCCCACAGGTACCAGACCGAGTTGGCCAGCGCGATCAGCAGCAGCATGAAGCCGCGTGCCAGGTCGGGCGCGAGCGCCCGTTCCCGGGAGCCCACCGGCCCGCGCAGTGCGGACGTGCCGCCGGGCGGTGGCGGAGCGGATTGGTGTACGACGTCAACAGGGTCGTGCCCCGCCGGTTCTCCGGGGCGGTCGTGTCCGGCCATGGTTCACCTTCTTTCCTGAACGGAGAGGACCACTCCCCCTGCCGAGTGTATGGCATAAACAGAGTGAGAATCACCTGAAAGTCGTGGTTTTCCGCTTTTGGTGTTCTAGTGCAGAACGGTCGTCCGGCGCCTGTGTGCCAGGGAAGAAGGACGGGGAGACGAGGGTTCCAGAGGGGTGTCGCGAGGTGGGGCACCTGCCTAGTGCACTAGTACACTCGGGAACGTCAGGCGTCATGGGAGGAAAGCGTGGACGACTCCGCCCCCCGCCGGGAGCCGCCCTACGTGCGGATCGCGGCCGACATCCGCTCGCGCATCGAGTCCGGTGAACTGCGCCCGGGTGAGCGCGTGCCCTCCACGCGCGAGATCACCCGCCGCTGGGGGGTGGCCATGGCCACCGCCACCAGGGCCCTCGCGGTGCTGCGCGACGAGGGCCTGATCCTGCCCCGGCCCGGGGTCGGCAGCGTGGTGCGCCGGACGGTCCAGCCGCGGGGGGCGGAGCGGCCCCAGCCCCGGCGCGCCCGGCCGCGGAGCACCGAGACAGGGCTCAGCCACACGGCGATCGTGCGCGCCGCGATCGCCGTCGCCGACGCCGAGGGCATCGACGGGCTGTCCATGCGCCGGGTGGCCGCGCAGCTCGGCGTCACCACCATGGCCCTGTACCGGTACGTCTCCGCCAAGAGCGACCTGGTCCGGCAGATGGCCGACGCCGTGTTCACCGAGCACGCCCTGCCCGACCCGCCGCGGGACTGGCTCACCGGGCTGGAGCTGGCCGCCCGCAGGCACTGGGAGATGTTCCGGCGCCACCCCTGGATGGCCCGCCTGGTCTCGCTGCCGCGTCCGCTGCTGACCAGGGGAGCCATCGCCCAGACCGAGTGGATGATGCGGCTGCTCACCGCACGCGGCCACGACCCGTCGACCGCCCTCCGCGCGGTCGCCTCCCTCACCGGCTACGTCTACGGCATGGCAGGCCAGCTCGGCCTCGACGCGGAGGAGGAGAAGGAGACCGGCCTCAGCTCCGCCGAGTGGTGGGAGGTCCAGGAGGAGCACCTCGCCCCGTTCGAGGAGAGCGGCGACTACCCGGTCCTGTTCGCCGTCCCCGAGCCGCCCGACATCGACGCCGTCTTCGACTTCGGCCTGCGGCGCCTGCTCGACGGGCTGGCGGGCTTCTTCGGACCGGGGGAGGAGGGCGGCCCGTCGGACAGCGCCCGGGACGACTCCCCCTCGATAGGCTGAAGCCGTGACTGACAAGGCTATTCGCACCCGCTTCGCGCCCTCCCCGACGGGGATGTTCCACGTCGGCGGCGCACGGTCGGCGCTGTTCAACTGGGCGCTCGCCCTACAGCAGCCGGACGGCAGACTCGTCCTGCGCATCGAGGACACCGACGCCGCGCGCAACCGGCCCGAGTGGACCGAGGGCATCCTGCGCGCGCTGTCCGCCCTCGGCATCGACGAACGGGATCCGCACTTCGAGGGCCCCTACTTCCAGTCGTCCTACGCCGACAAGCACCGCGAGGTCGCCGAGGCGCTGTACCGGAACGGCCGCGCCTACTACTGCGACTGCACCCGCGAGCAGGTCCAGGAGCGCCGCGGCAACCCCCACCTCGGCTACGACGGGTACTGCCGGGACCGCGGGCTGGGACCGGGGCCGGGCCGGGCGCTGCGCTTCCGGGTCCCCGACGGCGGTCCCACCGTGGTCGACGACAAGATCCGGGGCCGGGTCGAGTTCGACCACAGCGCGATCGAGGACTTCGTGATCGCGCGCGCCGACGGCTCCCCCCTGTTCGTGCTGGCCAACGTGGTCGACGACATCGAGATGGACATCACGCACGTCGTGCGCGGCGAGGAGCACCTGTCCAACACCCCCAAGCAGCAGTTGCTGTGGGAGGCGCTGGACCGCACCCCGCCGGTCTGGGCGCACCTGCCGGTGATCGTCAACGAGAAGCGGCAGAAGCTGTCCAAGCGCCGCGACAAGGTCGCGCTGGAGGACTACCTCGCCGAGGGGTACCTGCCCGAGGCGATGGTCAACTACCTGATGCTGCTCGGCTGGGGCCCCGGCGGGGACCGCGAGATCATGCCGTTCGAGGAGATGGTCCCGCTGTTCCGGCTGGAGGACGTCAACAGCTCCAGCGCCTTCTTCGACGAGAAGAAGCTGCGCGCCTTCAACGGCGAGTACATCCGCGCGCTCGACGTGACCGAGTTCATCGAGCGCTGCGCGCCGTGGCTGGGATCGGAGAGCGCGCCCTGGCCGGCGGAGAACTTCGACGCCAAGGTGTTCGAGGCCGTCGCGCCGCTGGCGCAGAGCCGGGTCGCCGTGCTCAGCGAGATCGTCCCCTACGTCGACTTCTTCTTCCTGGACCGGCCGGTGGAGGACGAGAAGAGCTGGGCCAAGGCCATGAAGCCGGGCGTGGGCAGGGAGATGCTCGGCGCGGCCCTGGAGCGCTTCGCCGACCCGGCCCTGGAGTGGCGGGCCGAGCCGCTCAAGGAGGCCCTGGAGGAGGTCGCCGCGGCGCAGGGGCTCAAGCTCGGCAAGGCCCAGGCCCCGGTGCGGGTGGCGGTCACCGGCCGCACGGTCGGACTGCCGCTGTTCGAGTCGTTGGAGCTGCTGGGTCGGAGCCGGGTGCAGGAGCGGCTGCGCGCCGCTCTGGACCGGCTCGGGGACGCGGACGAGTGACCCGGAGAGCGGGGCGGCACCGAGCTGCCCCGCTTTCCGTTCGCGAGCACGCCAGATGTCCGCTAAAGTTATGCCTGCGCCAAGGGGAGCGGCTCCCAGAGCGGGCCGGTCTCCGATGAGCACTGGGGTATGGTGTAATTGGCAGCACGACTGATTCTGGTTCAGTTAGTCTAGGTTCGAGTCCTGGTACCCCAGCGGTGGTCCTCCCGGAAGCCATCCGTGCTGAACCTCCACCACGACTTCGCAGTCGTCCACGGCCCCCGTCGTCTAGCGGCCTAGGACGCCGCCCTCTCAAGGCGGTAACGCCGGTTCAAATCCGGTCGGGGGTACTCACAGGGACTCTCCGCCACACAGGAGTTGTTCTGCGAGGGGACGCTGTTCGTCTCCGAATTCGGGACGTCGCAGTCTCCGGGATTCCGGCTCGCGGCCGTCCGGTCCAGGCCCCCGTCGTCTAGCGGCCTAGGACGCCGCCCTCTCAAGGCGGTAACGCCGGTTCAAATCCGGTCGGGGGTACCAGTCGGAAGAGCCCCGCCTCACCGAGGCGGGGCTCTTCCGTTGTCGCCTCCCTTCCGGCGCCCGCCACGCTCGCGCCGAGGCGTGCGGGGTACACCTCCCCGTAGCCGGTGCTCCGGAGAGGGCCAGGATCGCGGAGGCGGACATGGGCGGACGAGGGCGGGCCGCAGCGGCGGCACTGCTGCTGGCGGCGGCGGGCTGCGGGGGCGGCTCCGAGCAGGAGGCTCCGGTACCGCCGACCACCTCCGCCCAGGAGACGAGCGCGCCGGAGCAGGGCCTGCGGGTCGGCGCGCCGGAGGTCGTCGCCACCGGGCTGCGCGTCCCCTGGGCGATCGCGTTCCTGCCCGACGGCGCGGCGCTGGTGTCGGAGCGCGACTCCGGGCGCGTCCTGCGGGTCTCCCCCGACGGCGCCGTCGGGGAGGCGGGTACGGTCCCCGGGGTGGCCCCGGACGGGGAGGGCGGCCTGCTGGGCCTCGCGGTCCCCCCGGACTTCGCCGAGGAGCCGCTGGTCTACGCCTACCTCACCACCGGGTCCGACAACCGCGTCGTCCGCATGGCCTACGACCCCGGCCGCGGCCTCGGGGAGCCGGAGACGGTCGTGGCCGGCATCCCCAGGGCGGCCAACCACAACGGCGGCCGGATCGCGTTCGGCCCCGACGGCACGCTGTACGTGGCGACCGGGGACGCGGGCCGGGAGGAGCTGGCCCAGGACACCGGTTCGCCGGCGGGCAAGATCCTGCGGATGACACCCGACGGGGAGCCGGTCCCGGACGCCCCCTTCGGCAACCTCGTGCACAGCTACGGGCACCGCAACGTGCAGGGGCTGGCCTGGGACGCGGACGGCACCCTGTATGCCACCGAGTTCGGCCAGAACACCTTCGACGAGGTCAACGTGATCGAGGCGGGCGGCAACTACGGCTGGCCGGAGGTGGAGGGGACCGGCGGCGGCCCGGAGTTCGTCGACCCGGTGGCCACCTGGAGCACCGACGAGGCCTCTCCCAGCGGGGCGGCGGTCGCGGGCGGCGCGCTGTGGGTCGCGGCGCTGCGCGGGGAGCGCCTGTGGCGGGTCCCGCTGACCGGCGACGCCGCCGACCCGGTGGGCGCCCCCGAGGCCCTCCTCGTCGGCGACCACGGCAGGCTGCGCGCGGTCGAGGTGGAGCCCGGCGGGCGGGCGCTGTGGGTGGCCACCAGCAACCGCGACGGCCGGGGGAGCCCCGACGCCGACGACGACGTGCTGCTGCGCGTCCCGCTGGGCGGATGACTCCGGCGGCCCGCCCGTCGGCGGCCGACCGGGTCAGCCGCTGCGCAGCGCCTCGCTGATCTTCCCCGCGGCGGCCAGGACCTCGGCGGCGTACAGCCGCCCGGGGGAGCGGGTCAGGCGCTCCAGCGGGCCGGAGACGGAGACCGCGGCGATGACGCGGCCGCCCGGGGCGGTGACGGGTGCCGAGACCGAGGCCACCCCCGGTTCGCGCTCGCCCACGCTCTGCGCCCACCGGCGGCGGCGTACCTGGGACAGGGTGGCGGCGGTGAAGTGTGCGCCGCGCAGCGCGCGGCGGATACGCTCGGAGTCCTCCCAGGCCAGCAGGATCTGGGCGGCCGACCCCGCGGTCATGGGCAGTTCGCTGCCGACCGGGACGGTGTCGCGCAGGCCGCTGGTGCGTTCGGCCGCGGCCACGCACACCCGGACGTCCCCCTGGCGGCGGTAGAGCTGGGCGCTCTCCCCGGTGCGGTCGCGCAGTTGGACGAGCACCGGGTTGGCGACGGCCAGGAGGCGGTCCTCGCCGGTGGCGATGGACAACTCGTTGAGCCGGGGGCCGAGGACGAAGCGCCCCTGGCTGTCCCGGGCGACCATGCGGTGCCGTTCCAACGCGACCGCCAGCCGGTGCGCCGTGGGCCGTGCCAGGCCGGTGATCCGCACCAGTTGGGCCAACGTGGCGGGGCCGGACTCCAGCGCGTCAAGGACCGACATGGTCTTGTCCAACACACCTACACCGCTGGATGGGCTAGAGTTGTCCATGGCTTGATATTGCCGTCTCGCTATTTGGAATGCAAATTCGCCAGCCCGTACGTGCGGACAGCGCGGGCAGGACTTCCGCGCCGGTCCCCGTGGCGACCGGCGCGTGGCGGCGAGAACCCCACGACAACCGTCGAGACGCGAGGAGGCGTCGTACATGGCCCGCACGATGGCCGAAAAGGTCTGGGAGGAGCATGTCGTCAGGCGAGCCGAGGGCGAGCCCGACCTGCTCTACATCGACCTGCATCTGGTGCACGAGGTCACCAGCCCCCAGGCGTTCGAAGGACTCCGCCTGGCCAACCGGAGGCTGCGTCGTCCGGACCTCACGATCGCCACCGAGGACCACAACGTCCCCACCGAGAACATCTTCCTGCCGATCGCCGACCCGGTCTCGCGCACCCAGGTCGAGACCCTGCGCAAGAACGCCTCCGAGTTCGGTGTGCGCCTGCACCAGATGGGCGACATCGACCAGGGCATCGTCCACGTCATCGGCCCCCAGCTGGGCCTCACCCAGCCGGGCATGACCATCGTCTGCGGCGACAGCCACACCAGCACGCACGGCGCGTTCGGCGCCCTGGCCTTCGGTATCGGCACCAGCCAGGTCGAGCACGTCATGGCCACCCAGACCCTGCCGATGACGCCGTTCAAGACCATGGCCGTCAACGTCACCGGCTCCCTCAAGCCGGGGGTGACCGCCAAGGACATCATCCTCGCGGTGATCGCCAAGATCGGCACCGGCGGCGGCCAGGGCTACGTCATCGAGTACCGGGGCGAGGCCATCCGGGCGCTGTCCATGGAAGCCCGCATGACCATCTGCAACATGTCGATCGAGGCGGGCGCCCGCGCCGGCATGATCGCCCCCGACCAGACCACCTTCGACTACATCAAGGGCCGCCCGCACGCCCCCAAGGGCGAGCTGTGGGACCAGGCCGTCGAGTACTGGAAGACCCTGGTCACCGACGAGGACGCGGTCTTCGACAAGGAGGTCTTCCTCGACGCCGACGAGCTCAGCCCGTTCGTCACCTGGGGCACCAACCCCGGCCAGGGCGCCCCGCTGGACTCCGTGGTGCCCGACCCGGCCTCCTTCGAGGACCCGGTCGAGCGGGCCGCCGCCGAGAAGGCGCTGGCCTACATGGACCTCAAGCCGGGCACCCCGCTGCGCGACATCCGCGTCGACACCGTCTTCGTCGGCTCCTGCACCAACGGCCGGATCGAGGACCTGCGGGCCGCCGCCGAGGTCATCAAGGGCCGCAAGGTCGCCGACCACGTGCGCATGCTCGTCGTCCCCGGCTCCCAGCGGGTCAAGGAGCAGGCCGCGGCCGAGGGCCTGGACGAGATCTTCAAGGCCGCCGGCGCCGAGTGGCGCGAGGCGGGCTGCTCGATGTGCCTGGGCATGAACCCGGACACGCTCAAGCCCGGCGAGCGCAGCGCCTCCACCTCCAACCGCAACTTCGAGGGCCGACAGGGCAAGGGCGGCCGCACCCACCTGGTGTCGCCGCTGGTCGCCGCCGCCACCGCGGTGCGCGGCACGCTGTCCTCGCCCGCCGACCTGTAGCCCGCCCGAGACTCACGAGGACACACCGACATGGAGAAGTTCACCGTCCACACCGGACGCGCCGTGCCGCTGCGCCGCAGCAACGTGGACACCGACCAGATCATCCCCGCCGTCTACCTCAAGCGGGTCAGCCGCACCGGCTTCGAGGACGGCCTGTTCGCCGCCTGGCGGGCCGACCCCGACTTCGTGCTGAACAAGCCGGAGTACGCCGAGGGCACGGTGCTCATCGCCGGACCCGACTTCGGCACCGGCTCCTCCCGGGAGCACGCCGTGTGGGCCCTGCAGAACTACGGCTTCAAGGCCGTGCTGTCCTCCCGCTTCGCCGACATCTTCCGCGGCAACTCCCTCAAGGGCGGCCTGCTGACCGTCGTGCTGCCGCAGCCGGTCATCGAGAAGCTGTGGGACATGGTCGAGGCCGACCCCACCACCGAGGTCACGGTCGACCTGGTGGAGCGCCAGGTGCGCGCGGGCGACCTGGTGGAGCCGTTCGAGCTGGACGACTACACCCGGTGGCGCCTCATGGAGGGGCTCGACGACATCGACCTGACGCTGCGCCACACCGACGCCATCGCCGAGTACGAGAAGCGCCGGAAGCCATGGCTGCCGGTCACCCAGTAGAGCCGCCGGAAGCCGAAGAAGACCCGGAATCTGCGGCGGAGCGGGAATTTTACCGAGATTTGGCAAAACGGCTCAAAGAAGCCCACCGCCAGGCGAATTCCCTTCCCGAAACCGTTCGGATTCAGGTGATTCGTAGGCTGTTAATGGTGACAGAACGGGTCAAAAGGGACCCGGTTCAGGCGTCGGAACGGCTCGACCGCATGCTGGCTGAGCTGGCCGAAGCGGCCAAAGAAGCCCCGACACGCTGATCTGACAGGCGTTTGTGTTTGTGTCAGCCCCCTGGTTTCCCCTAGTTTCAAGCGAGCAAGGGGGAACCGGAGGAACCATGAACAAGCGTGATCTGATCGACGCGATTTCGGGGCGGCTGGGGGACAAGAAGACCGCCACGGAAGCCGTCAACGCCGTTCTGGACACGATCCAGCAGACCGTCGCCAAGGGCGACAAGGTGGCCATCACGGGGTTCGGGGTCTTTGAGAAGGCCGAACGAGCGGCCCGCACCGCCCGCAACCCCTCCACCGGAGCCACCATCAACGTCCCGGCGAGCTTCGTTCCGAAGTTCCGTCCCGGCGCTGATTTCAAGGCCCTGGTGAACGGCGAGAAGTAACGGCCGTTCGACCGCCGCACCGCTGCCCGGGGTCCCGCACGGGGCCCCGGGCAGCGGCATGCCGGGACCTCAGCCGCCGACCGGCGCCACGCCCAGGGCGTCCAGCAGCGCGGCGGTGTGCGGCCCCACCCCGAGCAGGGCGGCGGTCCGCAGGTCGTCGGGGGTGTCCACGTCGCAGCGGACCGTGGCGACCCCCTCCAGGTCCAGTTCCACGGCCCCGCCCTCCCGGTGCCGCAGCCGCGACCGCCCTTCGAAGGAGGGGGCGAACACCTCCCGGGGAGCGGTGCTGTACAGCGTGGTCCCCACCCCGTGGGCGTCGGCGAGGAAGGCGCACGGGTAGGCCGCCGCCGCGGCCAGCACCCGCGCCAGCTCGGCCGGGCGCAGCGCCGGAAGATCCGCGGACAGCGCGCACACCCCGGCGTCCGGACAGAGCTGGCGGGCGCGGGCCGCACCGTGCCGCAGCGCCGCGTTGAGCCCGGTCCCGGGCTCCCCCGTGACCACGTGCGCCCCGAGCCGTTCCAGTGCCGCGGCGGCCGTGGCATCCTCGGTGACCGCGAACACCGCAGCCACCCCGGGCGTCGCCGCGACCGCACGCACCGTGTCGCAGGCGAGCGCCAGCGCCAGGTCCGCCCGGCGGGCGCCGACGAACTCGGCGAGCCGGGACTTGGCCGCAGCCAGCCTCTTCACCGGCACCACGACCGACCAGCGCCGACGTGTCAGTTCCGCGTCCACCATCCCCCCGACCGGTCGATTGGGAACCGGTAGAAGAGACTATGTCCCCGCCGGAAGGAACCGGGAACGGCACCTTCCCGCAGCCCTGACAATGGAGTGCTGGAAGGTTGCGCGGACACCCGCGACGGGGCGGGCGCCGGAACGTCAACCGATCGGAGGAGTCCACATGAAACGCCGCGAGTCGCGCTGGCTGAAGGCGCTCGCCGTCTGTGTCGTACGTCCGCTCATCGCTTCCGTCACCAGGCCCACCTGGCGTGGCCAAGAGCACATCCCCCGCGAGGGGGGAGTGATCATCGCGGCCAACCACCTGTCGGTGGCCGACCCCCTGACGGTCGCCCACTTCCTGTACGTCGCCGGACGCCGCTGGCCGACCTTCACCGCCAAGGAGGGCGTCTTCCGCATCCCCGTCATCGGACCGGCGGTGCGTAAACTCGGCCAGATCCCCGTCCACCGGGGCACCGCCGACGCCGTCAAGGCGCTGCACGAGGCCGAGGAGGCGCTCACCGAGCACGGCGCCGCGGTGATCTTCTACCCCGAGGGCACCTGCACCCGCGACCCCGACCTGTGGCCCATGGCCGCCAAGACCGGGGTGGCGCGGCTCGCGCTGCGCACCGGAGTCCCGGTGGTCCCGGTGGCCCACTGGGGCGAGCAGCGCCTCCTCCCCTACGGCACCAAGAAGCTCCGGCTCTTCCCCCGCACCCCCGTCGAGGTCGTCGCCGGACCGCCGGTGGACCTGTCCTCCTACCGCGGCCAGCCGCTGACCGCGACCACCCTGCGCGAGGCGACCGCCGACATCATGAGCGCCATCACCCGGCTCCAGGCGGACATCCGCGGCGAGCAGCCGCCGCTGGAGCCCTACGACCCCCGCAGGGCGCGCGGCCAGGAGCTGGGCCAGGGCGACGGCGGGGGCGCGAAGTGACCAAGGTGGCGGTGCTCGGCAGCGGATCGTGGGGGACGGCCTTCGCGAACGTGGTGGCCGACGCGGGAGCCGCGGAGACGGTGCTGTGGGGCAGGCGCGCGGAGGTGGTCGAGGCGGTCAACACCCGCCACGAGAACCCCGACTACCTGCCGGGGATCACGCTCAACCCGCGCCTGCGCGCCACCGGCGACGTGCGGGAGGCGCTGGAGGGCGCCGACTTCGCGGTCATCGCCGTGCCCGCGCAGACGCTCCGCGCCAACCTGGCGGCCTGGGCGGACGCCGTGCCGTCCGACGCCGTCGTCGTGAGCCTGATGAAGGGCATCGAGGTCGGCACCTCCCGCCGGATGAGCGAGGTCATCTCGGAGGTGCTGAAGCTGCCCGCCCACCGCGTCGCGGTGCTGTCCGGACCCAACCTGGCCCGGGAGATCGCCGAACGGCAGCCCGCCACGGCCGTGGTCGCCTGCACCGACGAGGAGACGGCCACCCGCCTGCAACACATCTGCAAGTCCGGTTACTTCCGCCCCTACACCAACACCGACGTCATCGGGGTGGAACTGGGCGGCGCGGTCAAGAACGTCATCGCGCTGGCCGTGGGCGTGGCCGTGGGCATGGGCTTCGGCGACAACGCCAAGGCCGCCCTGATCACCCGGGGCCTCGCCGAGACCGTGCGCCTGGCGGTCGCGCTCGGCGCCGACGAGTACACCCTCGCCGGACTCGCCGGACTGGGCGACCTGGTGGCCACGTGCAGCTCGCCGCTCTCCCGCAACCGCACCTTCGGGGAGAAGCTGGGCTCCGGCATGACCCTGGAGGAGGTGGTCGCCGAGACGCGGCAGACCGCCGAGGGCGTCAAGTCCTCCCAGTCGATCCTGGCCCTGGCCCGCGCCCACGGGGTGGACATGCCCATCACCGAGGCCGTGGTGGCGATGATGTACCACGGGCTGCCGCCCGCGGATGCGCTGCTGGCCTTCATGTCCCGCAGCGCCAAACCCGAGCGCTACGGGGTGTGACGCCGCGGTTGTGGTCCTCTCCGGCCCGGCGGCGGGCCGGGAGGCCGGACCGCACGGACAGGCCCGTCGGACCGTGAAGGGGTGAGGACGGCATACGTACTCTCGGAAACGACGGACAGCGCGGTCGGCCGCGCCTGCTGGACGGCATCGGGGTGCCCCGGTGGCCCGCCTACGGCGCTGCGGTGTGGGCGCTGCTCTTCGCCGCGGTCAGCTTCTACTGGGCCCTGGGCGGCACCGCGCTGCTGGACACGATCGGGGAGGCCGTCACCGGCCCCGCGCTCTCCGGCGACCCCGCGGTCGTGGCCGCGGTGTGGCTCTCGGCCCTCCTCAAGCTCGCCGGGGTGCCGGGAGCCCTGGCGCTCGCACAGCGCTGGGGGACCCTCTTCCCCCGGTGGCTCGTGCTCCTGGCCGGCTGGGGAGTGACCGCGCTGCTGTGCCTGTACGGGGGCGCCAGCCTGGTCCAGCAGGTGCTCATGGTCGCCGGCGTCGTCGACGTCTCCGCCGCCTTCCGCCCGGTGCTGCTGTGGCACCTGTTCCTGTGGACCCCCGTCTGGCTGGCCGGCGGGGTGCTCTACGGGATCGCCACCTTCTTCTTCGCACGGGCCACCCGCGTGGCGGACGCCGCGCCCCGGTGACGGGGCACGGAGGAGCGCCGCCCCGGACGCCGTCGGCGGGACGGGCGGCACAATGGGGGAGCAGAGTTCTCGCTGAGGAGGTTCGGGAATGGCATCGCACTACGGCGAACACACCAGGGCGATCCGCGCGGCGGCAGTCGCACCCCGGGCGGGCACCCCGATGCGCATCCCGGTGTACCGCGCCTCCACCTACGCCTTCGAGACCTCCCAGGAGTACGCCGCGAGCCTGAACGGCGGCGGGAAGTACTCCTACGCGCGCATCGACTCCCCCAACAGCGACGCGTTCGCCGCCGCGGTGGCCGCCCTGGAGGGCGAGCGGGTCCCGGGCGAGGTGCACGGCCAGGGCTTCGCCTCCGGCATGGCCGCCATCAGCACCACGCTGCTGGCCCTGACCCGCGCGGGCGCGCACGTGGTGGCCTCCCGCGCCCTGTACGGCAACACCTACAAGCTGCTGGACTCCCTGCTGCGGCGGTTCGGCGTGGACGTCGACTTCGTCGACGCGGGCGACCCCGCCGCGGTCCGCGCCGCGCTGCGCGCCGAGACCGCGCTCGTCTACACCGAGACCCTGTCCAACCCGTCCATGCTCGTCTCGGACCTGCCCGCGCTCGCCGCCGCCGCCCACGAGGCCGGGGCGCTGCTCGTGGTGGACTCCACGTTCGCCTCCCCGGTGGTGTGCCGCCCGCTGGAGCACGGCGCCGACGTGGTGCTGCACTCGGCCACCAAGTACCTCGGCGGGCACTCCGACGCCACCGGGGGAGTGGCGGTGGCCCGCCCCGAGCTGATGGACCGCATCCGCGAGGCCCGGGTCGACCTGGGCCCCCACCTGGCCGCCGACGAGGCGTTCCTGCTCCACCGCGGCCTGGAGACGCTGCCGCTGCGCGTGGAGCGCCAGTGCGCCACGGCCGCCGAGTTCGCGGCCGCGGTGCGGCGGCACCCGGCCGTGGCCCGCGTGGACCACCCGAGCCTGCCCGACCACCCGGGCCACGAACTGGCGCGCAAGCTGTTCGACAGCGGCCCCGGGGGCACCCGCTTCGGCGCGGTCGTCACGGTCACCCCCCGCGGCGGCCGGGACGCCGGGACGGCGTTCGCCGACCGGCTGCGCCTGGCGACCGTCGCGCCCTCCCTGGGCGGCACGCACACGCTGGTCAGCCACGTCGCCTCCACGACGCACCGGCAGATGTCGGACGCCACGCTGCGCGCGGCCGGGATCGAGCCGGGCGCGGTGCGCTTCTCCATCGGGCTGGAGGACCCGGCCGACCTGATCGCCGACGCCCTGCGCGCTCTGGATGAATTGCCCGTCAAGGAGTGACAAATCCCGTGTTTCGTCGGTCGTGACTGTTGTCAGATTTGCGGGGCGGCGAGATAAGGTCGTGCATCATGTCTGAGCCGCAAAAGATCCGGGTCGCCGTCGTCTTCGGCGGGCGCAGTTCCGAACACGAGATCTCCTGCGTCACCGCGGGAAGCGTGCTGTCCGTCATCGACACCGAACGCTACGAGGTCGTGCCCGTCGGGATCACCCGGGACGGCCACTGGAGACTGGTCGACGTCGATCCCAGCGAGCTGGCGATCGTCGACGGCCGCCTGCCCAGCGTCCCCGACACCGGTCCGGGGCTGGCGCTGGCCCTCATCACCCCCGGCGCCTTCCTGGAGGTCGCACCGGAGGCCGTGCCCCGCCTGCTCGGGCAGGTCGACGTGGTGCTGCCGCTGCTGCACGGCCCCTTCGGGGAGGACGGCACCCTCCAGGGCCTGCTGGAGCTGGCCGAGGTGCGCTACGCGGGGGCGGGCGTCTTCGCCAGCGCCGCCTCCATGGACAAGGTGTTCATGAAGGCGCTGCTCACCGGGCAGGGCCTGAAGACCGGCCCGTACCTGGCGGTCAGCGACCGGGCGTGGACCCGCGACCGCAAGCGCGTCCTGGACAACATCGCCACGCTCGGCGGGGTCGTCTTCGTCAAGCCCGCGCGCGCCGGGTCCAGCATCGGCATCAGCCGGGTGCCCGACGCCACCGACACCGAGGCGGTCGTCGAGGCGGTCGAGGCGGCCCGCGCCCACGACCCCAAGGTCATCGTCGAGGCGGGCATCCGGGGCCGCGAGATCGAGTGCGGCGTGCTGGAGAGCCTCGACGGCGGCGAGCCCGACGTGTCGCTGCCCGCCGAGATCCACGTCGCCGAGGGCTACGACTTCTACGACTTCGAGGCCAAGTACCTGTCCAGCAGCAGCCTCAGCATCCCCGCGGACCTGCCCGACGAGGTGACCCGGCGGGTGCGCCGCCTGGCCGCCGACGCCTTCGAGGCGCTGGGCTGCGAAGGGCTGGCCCGGGTGGACTTCTTCTACGGCGACGACGGCGAACTCTACGTCAACGAGCTCAACACCCTGCCGGGGTTCACCCCCTCCTCGGCGTTCCCGCAGATGTGGGCGGCCAGCGGCCTGGACTACCCGGCGCTGGTGGACCGCCTGATCCGCACCGCCCTCAACCGCCGCACCGGACTGCGCTGAGCGGGCCGCGCCCGCGCACGCCGGAGCCCTGGGCGCCACCCGCCCGGGGCTCCGCGCGTCTTTCGGGACGGGGTCAGGGGCCGACCTGGGGGGACTGCCGGGGCGGGGCGGCCTGCCCGGGGAGCGGGGCCTGGCCCGGCCGGGGCGGCAGCGTCGGCGGCAGCAGGCCGCGGGCCAGGATGGTGCCGCCCGCCGTGGCCGCGGGGAACACCACGACCGCCACGAACGGGATCGACAGCAGCAGGAACGCGGGCACCGCGAAGCCCAGCGAGCGCAGCCTGCGGCGCCGCAGGCCCGCGAACCGGTCCCGCAGCCGCAGCAGGCCGCGCCGCTCGAACGCCGAACCGATCAGTTCCGCGCCCAGCAGCCAGCCGCCGACCAGCGTCGAGACCACCGGCACCACCGTCTGCCCCACCACCGGGAGGAAGCCGGCGACGAACAGCGGGATCGCCGTGGCCACGGAGATGAGGATCAGCGTCAGCGAGATGCGCAGCGCCCGCATGAGCGACCTCAGCAGCGGCTCGTCCAGCGGTTCGGGCGCGTCGCCCAGCTCCTGCTCGACCTCCTCGGCGATCTTGTCGTAGAGGGGGGAGCCGAGCGCCAGGGTGATCGTGGTGAAGCCGATGACCATGAGCAGCACGGACGCGGCGACGAGGACGATGCCGAGGGCCACCCGGACGGTGGTGGCCCAGCCGTCGCTCCAGTCGTCGGCGAACGGCGTCATCCAGGAGACGAGGGGGTCGATCTGCGCCACCAGCGCGATCAGGGCGACCAGGAACAGGATGGAGGTGATCAGGGGAGGCAGCGCTCCCAGCAGGAACAGCTTCGGCCGCCGCAGGATCATGCCGAATCCGCGGAGCAGCGCGCCGACACCGGTGAAGATCTCGCGCAGAAGAGTCACGGGGCGACAATAGCGCCGTGCGGGCACTCCGGTTCCGGTACGGCCGGGCGTACCGGAGGGAAAGTGGCTGATACGGCGGAAAGCACTGAGTCAGTTCACCGCACCACCCGCAGGCCGCCCCGCGGAGGGTCGCCCAGGCCGTGGGCACGGCGGTACCAGCCCTTCTCCGCCAGCAGGTCGGCGTGGGAGCCGCGCTGCACCACCCGGCCGTCGACGATCACGTAGATCTCGTCCATGTGCTCCAGCCGCGCCAGGTCGTGGGTGATCAGCAGGGTGGAGTACCCCTCGGAGGCCGCCAGCAGGTCGTCGAGCACCGCGTCGCGGGTGTCGGGGTCCAGGTGCGTGGTGGGCTCGTCCAGCACCAGGATGCGGGGCTGGGCCAGCAGGGCCCGGGCCAGCGCCAGCCGCTGCCGCATGCCGCCGCTGAGCCGCGCCCCGTGCGCGCCCACCTGGGTGTCCAGCCCGTCGGGCATGGTCGCGCGCACGTCCTCGGCGAGCCGCGCCCGCTCCAGCGCCTCCCACACCTGGGCGTCGTCGGCCCCGGGCCGCGCCAGCCGCAGGTTCTCGCGCAGGGTGCTGGCGAAGATGTGCGGGTCCTGCGGCACCCCGCTGATGAAGCGGCGCACCTCGTCGGCCGGGTGCTCGGTGATGTCGGCGCCGTCCAGCGTCACCGTCCCCGCGTCGGGGTCGCGGAAGCGGAACAGCACCGACGCCAGCGTGCTCTTGCCGGAGCCGCTCGGGCCGAGCACGGCGATCCGCCTGCCGGGGGGCAGGTCGAGGTCGATCCCGTCCAGCGCCCACGGCTCGTCGGGGCCGTAGCGCACGCGCAGGCCGCGCACCCGCAGCGTCGCCGCGCCCTCCTCGGGCAGCCCCGGCCGGTCGGCGGGGGCCTCGGCCACCCGCACCGCGGGCTCGGTGTCCAGCACGTCGAACAGGCGGGCCCCGCTGGCGCGGATCGCCGCCAGCTTGGCCGCCACCGCGGGCAGCGGCGCGACGATCTCGAAGGCCGCCAGCGCGGTCAGCACGACCACCGCGAACGGGACCGCGTCGAGCGCGCCGCCCGCGACCGCCGCCACGCCCAGCAGCAGGGTGGCCCACACGGTCGCTCCGGCGACCAGCGCGCTCGCCCCCGAGCCCAGGCCCAGGACCGCGGCGTCGCGCCGGGCCAGCCGGGTCAGCTCGGCGTCGGCGCGCTCCACCCGGAGCACGGCTTGCTCCATCGCCCCGTAGGCGACCAGGTCGGGGGCGCCGTAGAGGGTGTCGACCAGAGCGGTGGACAGCTCGCCGCGCGCCGCGGCCTGGCGGCGGCCCGACCGGCGGCCCAGCGCGGCCGCGAACAGCGGGACGGCCAGCCCGCCCAGGACCAGGCCCGCGGCCAGCAGCAGGCCGCCCGGCACGAACAGCGCCGTGCTCAGCGCCACCACCGCGCCGCCCACCACGACGGCGACCAGCGGCGGGGTGAGGCCGCGCACCAGCAGGTCCTGGGTCGCGTCGGTGTCGTTGACCAGCCGCGACACCAGGTCCCCGGAGCGGAAGCGGCGGACCGGCTCGCTGCGGGCCAGCCGCTGGTACACCCGCACCCGCACGTCGGCGAGGGTGCGGAACGCCGCGTCGTGGGTGACCAGGCGCTCCAGGTAGCGGGCCACGCCCCGGGTCACGCCGAAGGCCCGGGTGGCGACGACCGCGACCCCGAGCGCGGTGATCGGCGGGTGGGTGGCGGCGGTGGCCAGCAGCCACGCGGAGACGCTGAGCAGGCCCACCCCGGCGGCGGTGGCCAGCGCGCCCAGCAGCACGCCGAGCGCGAACCGCACGCCGCGCGGGCGGGCCAGCGCGACCATCCGCAGCAGCGGCCGGGAGACGCGGTGCGGTGAGGCGGGTCGTGTCATAGCGGGGCTCCGATCCGGCCGCCGGTGATGTGCACGGTCTCGTCGACCAGCTCCGACCATCCGCTGTCGTGCGCGACGACGACGCCGGTGCGGCCCTCCAGCAGGCGGGCCACGGCGCGGCGCACGGCGGCGGCGTTGTCGGGGTCGAGGTGGGCGGTGGGCTCGTCCAGCAGCACGATCGGCGCGTCCCGCAGGAAGGCGCGGGCCAGGGCGATGCGCTGGCGCTGTCCGGCGGACAGCCGCGCGCCGCGCTCCCCGAGCCGGGTGCCGTAGCCCTGGGGCAGGGTGGAGACGAAGTCGTGCGCCTCGGCGAGTTCGGCGGCGCGGCGCACCTCGGCGACGCTCGCCTCCGGTTTGCCCAGCCGGATGTTGTCCAGGACCGTGTCGTCGAACAGGTAGGGGTGCTGGGGCACCCAGGCGATGAGCCGGCGCCACTGGTCGGCGGGGATGTGGGACAGCGGCGCGGACCCGGATCCGCTGGGCCGTTCCACGAGGATCTCGCCCCCGGTGGGTTTGACGAAGCGGAGCAGCAGCGCCAGCAGGGAGCTCTTGCCCGATCCGCTGGGCCCGGTGAGCAGTACGCGCTGTCCGGGGCGGATCACCAGGGAGACCTCCGACAGCGCGGGGACGGTGCGTCCCGGGTAGGTCAGCGAGACGCGGTCCAGGCGGAGGCGGGGCGCGGCGCAGCCGTCGCGGCAGGGGCGCACCAGGGCGCGGGAGGACGTCTCCCGCTCCGGTGCGGGGTCCGGTCCGGCGGCCGCGTCGAGCCGCTCGTCCAGGACGGCGAAGACCTGCTCGGCCGCGGCGACCCCCTCCATGCTGGCGTGGAAGCGGGCGCCCACCTCGCGCAGCGGCAGGTACGCCTCGGGGGCGAGGATCAGCACCAGCAGCGCGGTCTGGTAGTCGACCATGCCGTACATGAGGCGCAGGCCGATCTCGACGGCGACCAGCGCCACCGCGATCGTGGACAGCAGCTCCAGCACCAGCGCGGACAGGAACGCGATGCGCAGGGTGCCCATGGTGGCGTGCCGGTGCTCGTCGGTGATCCGGCGGATGACGGCGGCCTGCGCCTTGGCGCGGCGGAAGACCGCGAGGGTGGGCAGGCCCTCCACCACGTCCAGGAAGTGGCCGCCCAGCCGGTTCAGCAGCCGCCACTGGCGCCGGGTGCGGGCCTGGGTGTGCCAGCCGACCAGCGCCATGAAGATCGGGATGAGGGGGAGGGTCAGGGCGACGACGAGGGCCGAGATCCAGTCGGCCCGGGCCACGACGGCCAGTACGGCGAGGGGGACGAGCACCGCGAGCACCAACTGCGGGAGGTACCGGGCGAAGTAGTCGTCCAGCGCGTCCAGGCCACGGGTGGCGAGTGTGGCCAGTTCGCCGGCGCGCGGGGTGCTCTCCCCCTCGCCTGTTCCGGGGCCGCTCGGCGCTGCCAGCCAGACCGGTCCCCGGCCCGGCTCCCCCCGGGGCGGTTCGGGGGAGCCGGGAAGCGCGACGCCCGTCACGCGGGCGATCAGACGTCGGCGGAGCTGCGACTTGGCGCGGGCCGCCGAGTGCAGGGCGGCGGCCTCGGTGCCGTAGGACAGCGCCGCCCGGCCCAGGGCGACCGCGGCGACGGCGGCGATCGCCCAGGACAGTTCGGCGAGCCCCTCGCCCGCGGCGGCGCCGGAGATGATCCGTGCGACGAGCCATGCCTGGGCCAGGACCAGTCCGGTCACGGCCGCCGCGCACAGCACGGTCACGGCGAGGTGGACGCGGACCGCGCTGGCGGTGCGTACCAGCCGGGGATCGAGGGGCTTCATACGGTGCCTCTTCCTTTGCGGATCAGGGGTGCTGTGCGCCCGCGGCGGAGGCGGGCGCCGGCTCGATGTGTTCCCGGGCGACGCGCTTGCGGAACACCCAGTAGGTCCAGCTCTGGTAGGCGAGCACCAGAGGCAGGAAGACCACCGCCACCCACGTCATCACGGTCAGCGTGTAGTCGGCCGAGGAGGCGTTCTCCACGGTCAGGCTGTACAGCGGGTTGGTGGTGGAGGGCAGCACGTTCGGGAACAGCGAGCCGAACAGCACCACGGTCGCCACGGCGATGGTCGTCGCGGTCGCGGCGAACGACCAGCCCTCCCGGCCCCGCAGCGACAGCGTGACGGCGGCGACCAGCGTGACGGCGGCCACCGCGACCAGCGGCAGCGTCCACGCCGCGCCGTAGGAGACCTGGGTCCACAGCAGGAACCCGGCGGCCGAGGGCACCGCGACCAGGGCGACCGCCGGGACCGCGCGGCGGGCCCGCTCCCGCACCTCGCCCTCGGTCTTGAGGCTGAGGAACATCGCGCCGTGCAGGGTGAACAGCGACAGCGTGGTGAGCCCGCCGAGCAGCGCGTACGGGTTGAGCAGGTCGAGCAGGGAGGCGGTGACGATGTGGTCGGCGTCCATGGGCACGCCGCGCACGATGTTGGCGAAGGCGACGCCCCACAGCAGGGCGGGCAGGGCGCTGCCCCAGAAGATCGCCTGGTCCCAGCGGGCGCGCCAGCGGTCGTCGTCGACCTTGCCGCGGTACTCGAAGGCCACCCCGCGCACGATCAGCGCGAGCAGGACCAGCAGCAGCGGCAGGTAGAAGCCGCTGAACAGGGAGGCGTACCAGGCGGGGAAGGCGGCGAACATCGCGCCTCCCGCGGTGAGCACCCACACCTCGTTGCCGTCCCAGACCGGTCCGATCGCGTTGATCATGACGCGGCGGTCGGTGTTGGTCCGGCCGAGGAAGGGCAGCAGGACGCCCACCCCGAAGTCGAACCCTTCCAGGACGAAGTAGCCGATCCACAGCACCGCGATGGCGGTGAACCAGATGACTGCGAGATCCATTGCCGGGCTCCTAGTAGACGAAGGCGGGGACGGGGGTGTCGCGGTCCTCCTGCTCGGAGTCGTCGTCCTTGGGCGGCACGACGTGGGCGGGACCCGCCTTGACGTAGCGCCACAGCAGCCCGGCCTCGACGACCGCGAGCACGCCGTAGACGAGGGTGAACAGGCTGAGCGAGAGGGCGACCTCGGTGAGGGAGACGCCGGGCGAGACGCTGGACGCGGTGAGCAGCTCGCCCACGACGGTCCAGGGCTGGCGTCCGATCTCGGTGAGGATCCAGCCGCAGATGTCGGCGGCCAGCGCGGCGGGCAGGGCGAGGATCGCCGCCCAGTACGGCCAGCGCTGCTCGGGAAGCCGGCCGCGGCGGGTCAGCCACAGCCCTGCGACCGCCACCGCGACGCCGGCCAGTCCCAGGCCCATCATCAGCCGGAACGACCAGTAGACGACGGGGACGTTGGGCACGTAGGAGCCGGGGCCGTAGGCGTCCTCGTAGCGTTCCTGCACGTCGTTGATGCCCTGGACGTTGCCGTCGAGGCTGTTGGTGGCCAGGAAGCTGAGCAGGTTGGGGATCTGGACGTTGACGTGGTTGCGTCCGTCGACCACGTCGCCGACCGCGAACAGCGAGAAGCCCGCGCCGTCCTCGTCCTCCCACAGCGCCTCGGCGCTGGCCAGCTTCATCGGCTCGTACTGGGCCATCAGTTGGGCCTGGTGGTGGCCGGAGAGGGCGACCAGCACGCCGGCGATCGCGGTGACGGCCAGACCGGCGCGCAGGGTCTTGCGGAACAGCCCGGCCTCGCCGGGGTGGGGGGTCTCGCCGGGGGTGCCGGTGTCGCCGTGGAAGCGGGAGCGCATCAGCTTGAAGGCGCTGACCGCGACCACGAACAGGCCCGCCGTGATGAACGCCCCGGCGACCGTGTGCAGGTAGGTCGACCACGCCTGGTCGTTGGAGAGCACCGCCCAGATGCTGGTGAGCTGGGCGCGGCCGGTCTCGGGGTCGACCTCGAAGCCCACCGGGTGCCGCATCCACGCGTTGGCGGCGAGGATGAAGTAGGCGGACAGGTTGGTGCCGATGGCCGCGGCCCAGATGGTGGCCAGGTGGACCCCGCGGGGCAGCTTGTCCCAGCCGAAGATCCACAGGCCGATGAAGGTGGACTCCAGGAAGAAGGCGAGCAGGGCCTCCATGGCCAGGGGGGCGCCGAACACGTCGCCGACGAACCGCGAGTACTCGCTCCAGTTCATGCCGAACTGGAACTCCTGCACGATGCCGGTGACCACGCCCATGGCGAAGTTGATCAGGAAGAGCTTGCCGAAGAACTTGGTCGCCTGCAGGTACTCGTGCTTGCCGGTGCGGTACCAGGCCGTCTGCAAACTGGCGACGATGACGGACAGGCCGATCGTCAACGGGACGAACAGGAAGTGGTAGACGGTGGTGACTCCGAACTGCCACCGTGCGAGATCGAGTGCGTCCATAAGCCCCTCCCGAAAGCCGGACGGTCCCGTGGCCGGAACTACTACAAAGTGTACTACTACAACTTGTAGTTCTACGGCTTGTAGTAGATTGCGGCGCTTGTCACAGCGGACGTCCGACAGCGTGGGGGAGGGTGGTCCAGCGGGGCGCGGCCCGCCGGACGGGGGAGCCCTACTCGACCGGCTCGGCCCCGCGCGCCACCAGCATCTCGTTCATCAGGTCGATCTCGCTCTGCTGGGCGTCGATCATGCCCTGGGCCAGCGAGACCACCTCCTCCTCGGAGGCCAGCCGCACCGCCGCCTCCGCCATCTCGACCCCGCCCCTGTGGTGCTCGATCATCAGTTGCAGGAACAGGATCTCCGCCTCCACACCCGAGGACTCGCGCAACTGCGCCATCTGCTCGTCCGTGGCCAGCCCGGGCATCCGGTCCGGCGCCCGGCCGCCCTCGCCGTGGTCGTGCCCGGCCATCCAGGCCATCGGCGGCTGGGAGCCGCGCAGGGGCAGGTCCCAGGCGGTCAGCCAGCCGTCCATGCGCCCGATCTGCGCCTGCTGGGTGAGGGCGATGTCGTAGGCCACCGTCTTCAGCCGGGGCTCCTCGGACTTGTCGTAGATGATCAGCGCCATCTCCACCGCCTGGGCGTGGTGGGCGCCCATGTCGCGCAGGAAACCCGCGTCGGCCGAGGTGTCCAGCGGCCGGTGGGGGCGGCTGGCCAGGAAACCGGCAGTTGCGGCGAGCACGACCAGGAGCACCACGATCGCCAGCGGGACGCGTCGCACCACGCGCGGTAGCGATGCCGTTACGGGCTTGTCGTCGTCTTCGTGATCCAACGGAACCATCCTGAGGGGAATCGCGTTGATTGGTGCGTATGTTCCTCCTGGGGAGCATAAGTGACAATGCTTACAGTCTTAACCGATGTCAGCCACTAGGAGTCACGGGTGGGCAAGAGTTCAGCGGAACGGCGACGCCAGGTCGCGCTGGAGATGCGTGCACGGCGGGAACGCGAGGCCCGCAACCGCAAGATCATCAGAATCACCACCATCGTCGCGGTGATCGCCCTGGTGGCGGGGGGCATCGGCTATCTCTTCTACATCGACTACCGCAACCGCAACATCGAGGGCGTCCAGGAGTACGCGGGGCTCACACGCCAGCACGTCACCGAGGACGTGTCCTACGAGCAGAGCCCCCCGGTGGGCGGCGACCACCACGCGGCATGGCAGAACTGCGGAGTCTACGACGCGCCCCTGCGGAACGTGCACGCCGTCCACTCCCTGGAGCACGGCGCGGTCTGGATCACCTACCGGCCCGACCTGCCCGAGGCGGAGGTCGAGAAGCTGGCGGCGCTCTACACCCCGGGCAGCTACATCCTGGTCAGCCCCTACGAGGGCGAGATGGACTCGCCCATCGTCGCCTCGGCCTGGGGCGTCCAACTGGGCGTGGACAGCGCCGACGACGACCGGCTGAGCCGCTTCCTGCGCCTCTACGAGCGCGGCCCGCAGACCCCCGAGCCGGGCGCCTCCTGCGCCGGTGCGGTCGGACTCACCACCGCCGACTCCGACGAGGCGTGGGAGACCCTGCTGGGAGGCGTGCAGACCATGGAGCAGAGCGAGCAGGAGTAGCCTCCGGCCGCCCCTCGGGGCGGGAGGACCCAGGACGGGCGCCGCGGACCGACGGGGACGCGGCGCCCGCCGCACCTCACAGCTTTCCGGGGGGCAGTGCCGGGATCTCCTCCGCAACCAGGTCGCTGAGCACGGTCAGCGCCACACCGGAGGGCGTGTAGGTGGCGGGCAGCGTCAGTTCCACGTACGCCTCGCGGCCCACCGCCGTGAACAGGGTCGGCGAGTCCGCGGGCTCCGGCAGCCACGCGATGTCGTTGACCGACAGCAGTTGCGAGTCGGGCCGCAGGCCCGCGGGCCGCTCCACCCCGCAGCGCACCGCGATCGTCGGAGAGCCCCAGGCCGCCACCAGTTCGGAGTCGGGCACCACGGCGACGCGCTCCTGCTCGTAGAGGGTCTCGGGCAGCCGCGCCATCATCGCCCGGCACAGCTCGGCGGTCCGGGCGTCGGGCTCCGGCGGCTCCATCCGGACCGCGCCGCACCCCGACACCAGCGCGAGCACCACCGCCAGCACCGGGACGCAGGACAGCGCACGGGCCGCACGTCGCATCGGCATGGCTCCAGACGCTCAGGACTTCAGGTTCACGATCGGGCAGGTCAGCGTGCGGGTGATGCCGTCGAGCCGCTGGATCCGCGCGATGACCAGACGTCCCAGGGCGTCCACGTCCTCGGCCTGCACCCGCACGATCACATCGTAGGGGCCGGTGACGTCGTCGACCTGGACGACCCCTTCGACTCCGGCGATGTCCGCCGCCACCTGCGCGGCTCTGCCGACCTCGGTCTGGATCAGAATGTACGCCTGCACCATGGGATGAAGCCTCCGCGACTCTGCGTTCGAGCGTGTGGTTGTCGTGCGTGCGGGACCCGCGCGGACCGTTCCGCGGGAGACGCCCGTCCGGCGGACGGAGAGCGGGTCTAGACCAATGTGCCGGAGCGCCACCGTACCCTGAGAACTGTGTCGAGCACCATTGGAACCCTCGGCGAATTCGGACTGATCGCCCGGGTCACCGCCAACCGCCCCCTCACCGACGACGTGCTCCTCGGACCCGGCGACGACGCGGCCGTCGTCGCCGCGCCCGACAGCCGTGTCGTCGCCACCACCGACCTGCTGGTGGAGGGGCGGCACTTCCGCCGGGACTGGTCCAGCGCGCGCGACGTCGGGCACAAGGCCGCCGCGCAGAACCTCGCCGACGTCGCCGCCATGGGAGCCCGGCCCACCGCGCTGCTCGTCGGCTTCGCCGCCCCCGCCGACCTGCCCACCGCCTGGGCGGAGGAGCTCACCGAGGGGCTGCACGCCGAGTGCGCGGCCGCCGGCGTCGCGGTGGTGGGCGGGGACGTCGTCTCCTCCGACACCCTCACCATCGCCGTCACCGCGCTCGGCGACCTACAGGGCGTCTCCCCGGTCCGCCGCGACGGGGCCAGGCCCGGCGACCTCGTCGCCGTCGTCGGCGACC
>NZ_KQ950180.1:448005-459825 GCF_001517975.1 Thermobifida cellulosilytica TB100 | reverse complement strand
CCGCCGCCGGACTGGCCCTGCTCCGGGCCGGACTCGCCACGGGGCCCGCGGCCTGCCTGGCCGCGCACCGCAGGCCCGCGCCGCCGTACGCGGCGGGGCCGGCCGCGGCGGCGCTGGGCGCGACCGCCATGATCGACGTCAGCGACGGGCTGGTGCAGGACCTCGGCCACATCGCCGCGGCCTCCGGCGTGCGGGTGGACCTGCGGAGCGCGGCCCTGCGCCCCCACCCCGCCCTGGTGGAGGCGGTCGAGGCGCTCGCCCGGGCCGGAGCCTCCCCCCGCTCCCCGCTCGACCACATGCTCGCCGGGGGAGAGGACCACGCGCTGGTCGCCGCCTTCCCCGCCGGGACCGCGCTGCCTCCCGAATGGACCGTCATCGGTACGGTGGCCGAAGGAAACGGAGTCACCGTGGACGGAACCGCGCCAGAACTTCCCGGATGGGATCATTTCAGGTAGAACACCGGACAACGGCGGTCAGTCATACGGAGGACGCCCAAGAACGCGAATCCGGTTTTGAGAGACTGGTCGCGCTAAGCTCTGGCGACCGGCGACTCGTCCACCAGCGGAGACCCCCGGCGGGAGCTGGCCGGTCGGATCCTCGGAAAGGCGCGAAAACCTATGCGGAGGCAGGGGCTGAGACGGGAGCAACGCGGCGCGCACCGTGCGGAGGCTCCCGGCAGCGGTCCGCTGGCCGCGGTCCGCAACCTGCTGGGCAGCACCGTGCCCAAGCGCGTGCCCCCGCCGCGGCCGCTGCGCATCATCGTGGTCTCCGGGGCGATCGTCGCCGGCCTGCTGTTCAGCTACAGCACCACCCAGATCTACCTGCGCTTCGCCGAACCGAACCAGGAGCCGCCCGTCCCGGGCGTCACCGCGTCGGCCTCGCCGGGGACCGGCGGCCGCAACACGCAGGCCGCCGCCTCCACCCAGGTGGACATCGCGGTGGGAGGCAGCGAGGAGGACCCCGAGACCGACGACGGAGCCGCGCCCGAGGACGAGGGGCGCGACAGGAGCGACGGGGCCGGGCAGGAGAACCGGGACGGAGGCGACGGCGCGCGCCAGCCCGCGCCGGTGCCGCAGAGCGGAACCGGCACGCTGCGGGTCTCCTACCAGAAGACCGTCTACGACGACAGCAACTTCATGGGGCACCTGACCATCACCAACACCGGCAGCGGCGTCCTGGAGGGCTGGGAGCTGCGGGTCGGCTTCAGCGACGCTCAGGTGACCTCGGCCTGGGGGACCGAGTGGGAGTCGACCCAGGACGGCTTCATCGCGCGCCAGCCCTCCTGGGAGAGCGGCATCCCCCCGGGGCAGTCGACCACCGTCAGCTTCACCGCGCAGGGCAGCAGCCACACCCCCGAGAGCTGTTCTCTCAACGGCGCGTCCTGCTCCCTGTGACCCCCGCGCCTCCCGGAGGGCGGACGGGCCGCAGACAGCGGTCGAGCGCCACGACGGTTCGTCTGTGGCGCTCGACGGCGGTCGCGCACGCGGGGTGCGGCGGACAGGTTTTCAGGAACGCTCGACCTTGCCCGCCTTGAGGCAGGAGGTGCACACGTTCAGCCGCTTCGGCGTACCGCCCACGCGGGTGCGGACGGTCTGGATGTTCGGGTTCCAACGGCGGCGGGTACGACGGTGCGAGTGCGAGATACGGTTCCCGAACCCCGGTCCCTTGCTGCAGATGTCACAGACGGAAGCCACGGCAACTCCATTCACGCGCTCGGGCCGGCTGTGCTCGCACGCACGTCGATGACCCGAGAGAGGTCTGATGGGCAAGCAGGTCGGCGCTGGGCGCCAACCGTCGAAGCGTACCCGAAGACGAAGCGGATCCACTGAGCCAGGGGACCCGCGCCCTCGGACGAACACCGGATTCTCAACCGGAACGGGAGATCCGGCCCCAGGAAGTCCCCCGCTGAGGAGCCGTCCCAAGATAATCGCTCCACCAAGTATAGCCCCGCGGTCGTCCGTAAGATGCCACCGTGGCGGGCCGCGCGGGCGGGGACGCGGCCCGGGGAAGCCGGGGGAAGAGGCATGACAGACCTGAACGAGCCGCTGAAGGTCATCGGCGAGCGGACCGCGAAGGTCCTGGCCTCCGCGCTGGACCTGCACACCGTCGGCGACCTGCTGCGGCACTACCCCCGGCGCTACGACCGCCGCGGCGAGCTCACCGACCTGGCCGGGCTGGTCGAGGGCGAGCAGGTCACCGTGGTCGCCGAGGTCCTCAGGGGCGTCACCAGGCCGATGCGCAACCGGCGCGGCTCCATCTTCGAGGCCACCGTCACCGACGGCAGCGGCCAGTTGTCCCTGCTCTTCTTCCACCGCGCCGGATGGCACCGCGACCGGCTGCAACCCGGACGGCGCGGACTGTTCGCCGGCAAGGTCTCCGTCTACCGGGGCCGCCGCCAACTGGCCCACCCCGAGTACGAGCTGTTCGAGACCGAGGACGGCGCCGAGGAGCGGGCCCGCGCCTACGCCGACGCGCTCATCCCCATCTACCCGGCCGCGGAGAAGGTCACCTCGTGGGCGATCGCGAAGGCCGTGGCCACCGTGCTGGGCATGCTGGGCGACCTGCCCGACCCGCTGCCCGAGGAGCTGCGCAGGCGGCACCGCCTCGTCGGACTGGCCGAGGCCTACCGGCTCCTGCATACCCCCCGGGACTGGGACGACGTGAACGCGGCGCGCAAGCGGCTCAAGTGGGACGAGGCGTTCGCGGTGCAGGTGGCGCTGGCCCGGCGGCGGCGCGCGGCCCAGCAGCAGCCCGCCCGGCCGCGCCCGCGCGTCCCCGGTCGGCTGCTGGACGCCTTCGACGCGAACCTGCCCTTCACCCTCACCGAGGGGCAGCGCGAGGTCGGCGAGGTGATCGCCGCGGACCTCGCCTCCGAACACCCCATGCACCGGCTGCTCCAGGGCGACGTCGGCGCGGGCAAGACCCTGGTCGCGCTGCGCGCCATGCTCCAGGTGGTGGACGCCGGAGGGCAGGCGGCGCTGCTCGCCCCCACCGAGGTGCTCGCCCAGCAGCACCAGCGGTCCATCACCGCGATGCTCGGTCCGCTCGCCCGGGCCGGGCAGCTCGACGGGGCCGAGCACGCCACCCGGGTGGCCCTGCTCACCGGCTCGCTGGGGGCGGCGGCCCGCCGCGAGGCGCTGCTGGACGCCGCCTCGGGCCGGGCGGGCATCGTCATCGGCACCCACGCCCTGCTCCAGGAGCAGGTCTCCTTCGCCGACCTCGGCCTGGTCGTCGTGGACGAGCAGCACCGCTTCGGGGTGGAGCAGCGCGACGCGCTGCGCGACAAGTCCGCCGACGGTCGGCCGCACGTCCTGGTCATGACCGCCACCCCGATCCCGCGCACCGTGGCCATGACCGTCTACGGCGACCTCGACGTCGTCGCGCTCAGGCAGCTTCCGGAGGGGCGCTCGCCCGTGGCCACCCACGTGGTCCCCGCCCGGGACAAGCCGCACTACCTGGCCCGCGCCTGGGAGCGCATCCGCGAGGAGGTCGCCCAGGGACGGCAGGCCTACGTCGTCTGCCCGCGCATCGACGGGGACGGGGAGGAGCCCGAGGAGGCCGGGCAGCTCGTCCCCGACGCCGAGGCCGGGGTACAGGGGCGGCGCGCCCCGCTGGCCGTGGTCGACCTGCTCGCGGAGGCGGAGCAGGGGCCGCTGCGAGGGCTGCGGCTGGCGGCGCTGCACGGCCGCCTCGCCCCCGACGACAAGGACAAGGTCATGCGGGCCTTCGCCGCGGGCGAGATCGACGTGCTGGTCGCGACCACCGTGGTCGAGGTCGGGGTGAACGTCCCCAACGCCACGGTGATGATGATCATGGACGCCGACCGGTTCGGCGTCTCCCAACTGCACCAGTTGCGCGGCCGGGTGGGCCGGGGCAGCCTGCCGGGCCTGTGCCTGCTGGTCACCGAGGCCGAGGAGGGCAGTCCCGCGCGGCGGCGGCTGGACGCGGTGGCCTCCACCACCGACGGCTTCGAGCTGTCCCGGCTGGACCTGGAGCAGCGCCGGGAGGGCGACGTGCTGGGCGCGGCCCAGTCCGGCCGCAGCGCCACCCTGCGGATGCTCACCGTCACCCAGCAGCAGGACGAGGAGATCATCGGCCGGGCCCGGGAGGAGGCGACCGCCCTGGTCGAGGCCGATCCGGAGCTGGCCGACCACCCCGTGCTGGCCCGGGCGCTGGACGAGCTCCTCGGCGACGACCGCGCGGAGTACCTGGAGAAGGCGTGACCGGCCCCGCCGCGTCCCGCGCCCGGCAGGCCCCGGGGCGGGATGCGGCGGGGCGCAAAAAACCGCTGTGTCCGAAGTCACCCCGGATTTTTTTCCGGCTGCCGACGGGCGGGCTCCCTCCGGCGACGCCCTAGGGTTGACGCGCAGGACCGCACGGACGAGGAGCACACGACGAGATGACCCGCATCATCGCCGGTGTCGCGGGAGGGCGCCGGATCGCCGTCCCCGAGGGCCGCACCACCCGGCCCACCAGCGACCGGGTACGCGAGGCCCTGTTCGCCTCGGTGCTGTCCGACCTCGGCTCCCTGGCCGGGCTGCGGGTGCTGGACCTGTACGCGGGCTCGGGCGCGATCGGCCTGGAGGCGCTCTCCCGCGGTGCCGAGCACGCGCTGCTGGTGGAGGCGGACCGGCGCGCCGCCGCGGTCATCCGCCGCAACATCGTCCGGACCGGTCTGTCGGGGGCGCGGCTGGTGGTGGACCGGGTGGAGCGGGTAGTGGAGCGGGGACCGGACGGCGGCCCCTACGACCTGGTGGTCGCCGACCCGCCCTACGCGGTCGGAGAGCAGGAGGTCACCGCGGTGCTGGCGGCGCTGCGCGGCCGCGGCTGGCTGGCCGCCGGGGCGCTGGTCGTCGTGGAGCGGTCCTCACGCGGCGACACCCTGCGCTGGCCCGACGGGTACCTGGAGGCCAAGTCGCGTAAATACGGTGAAGCACGCCTTTGGTACGGTCACGCCGCGAGCCTCTCCGACCAGGGCTGACCCGCTGGGCAGAATCCTGTGGTATCGGCTCGCCGACCCGCAGGCAAGTCAGAGAGGAGCGGACCCGTGCGCCGTGTCGTCTGCCCCGGATCGTTCGATCCCGTCACCAACGGCCACATCGACATCATCCGTCGGGTGGCCCGGCAGAACGAGGAAGTCATCGTCGCGGTCCTGGTGAACGTCAACAAGAAGGGGCTTTTCACGGCGGATGAGAAGCTCGACATGCTCCGGGAGGCCACCAAGGAGTTCGACAACGTCACGGTGGCCAAGTTCGACGGACTGCTCGTCGACTTCTGCCGGGCCAACGACGTCTCCGCCATCGTGCGCAGTCTGCGCTCGGTCAGCGACTTCGACTACGAGTTGCAGATCGCGCAGATGAACTACCAGCTCGCGGGGGTGGACACGCTGTTCCTCACCGCCAATCCCAAGTACTCGTTCCTCAGCTCCAGCCTGGTCCGCGAGATCGCGCAGTACAACGGGGACGTGAGCGCGCTGGTCCCGCCCTACGTGGAGGAGCGGCTGCGCGTCAAGTACGCCGAGCTGGCCGCGCGCCGGGGGTGACGGCGGCGCGGGATGCGGCGATTTGGGACGGGGGATCCCCGCCGGTAGAATCGGTGATTGGCCTGTCTCCGCGGTCGTGTCCGCGGGTCGGTCGGGCGGTCGGCGACCGGCCGCCGCCGTGGTCAGTCCTCGCTTCCGCCTCGCGTGGGAGCCGTCTCAACTGAAAGCGCGATCACCCTGTCTCGTCTAGACTCCCGTTCTCCGCTCGTGGTCGACACCCGGCCGCTGGGCAGGCAAGCCGGTTCGATGCGGACCGAGGACCGCGTCGTCCCCGCGCCCGAGTCGTTGGCCGTGGGCATGGCCAGCGTGCCCGAGGGCAGTGACGTCGAGCTGTTCCTGCGGCTCGAGGCCGTGATGGACGGTGTGCTCGTGACCGGTGAGGCGCGCACCCGGTACGCCGCCGAGTGCTCGCGCTGCCTCGACCCGGTCTCCGAGGAGTTGGCGGTCGACTTCCAGGAGCTGTTCCGCTACCCGTCGGACGACGGGTACGGTCCCGTGGACGAGGCGGACACCGGCGACGAGGATGAGGACTACTATCTTGAGGGCGATCTGCTCGACCTCGAGCCGGTGGTCCGCGACGCGGTGGTGCTCGCACTGCCGCAGTCGCCGCTGTGTCGGGACGACTGCCCCGGCCTGTGCGTGGAGTGCGGCGTCAAACTGGCCGACGCCGGTCCCGGGCACAGCCACGGCGAGAGTCTCGACCCCCGGTGGGAGGCGTTGCGTCGGCTGCGCGAGGAGTCCGAAGAGAGCTGAACGCACCACCGGCGGACGTCGGGCGGTTCGGCCGGCGAAGCCCAGCAACTCGGTGCTCCCCGTACCGGGTCCTTCCCTCCGCAACGGCGGCGGGGCGACCAGGAGCACGAGTGCCCCCGCGCTCGCGGGGGGTGACCCAGCAAAGTGAGCTCCCGCGAGCGCGGGGGTGACCCAGGAGGATTGAAGTGGCCGTCCCGAAGCGGAAGATGTCGCGGAGCAACACTCGCATCCGTCGTTCCCAGTGGAAGGCGTCGCGTCCGGTGCTGATCAGTTGCCCGCGCTGCCGCGACCCCAAGCTCCCGCACGTCGCCTGCCCCACGTGCGGCACCTACAACAACCGCCAGGTCATCAGCCCGGCGTGACAGCGCGAAGGCGGGTCCGAGAGCCTGGTCGGACCCGCCGTTCGTACGCCTGCGAGCGGTCCACGGACCCGGGGCGGGCGTCTTCCAGAGCGGTTCGGGAACTCCCGAGGTCGTGGTGGTCGCCGTGCCCATTCCGCGACGTCCACCTCGCCTTCGAGCGTTCCTGACCGGACCGTGGCCCCCAGTCTCCGTATCCGATCCGAACGGTCAGTCAGTTCTGCGGCGGCCCCGCCCTGCGGGGTCCCCGCACGGTCCGTACAGGATGTGAATCCGATGGGAACGCAGATCTCCGAGTCCGAAGCCCGCGATTTCCAGCAGACGGTCGGGATCGAGGTCGCCCCCGACATTCTCACGCGCGCCCTCACCCACCGCTCCTACGCCTACGAGAACGGCGGCCTGCCCACCAACGAGCGGCTGGAGTTCCTCGGCGACTCCGTGCTCGGCCTGGTGGTCACCGACACCCTCTACCGCACCCACCCGGACCTCCCCGAGGGGCAGCTCGCCAAGCTGCGTGCCGCGGTGGTCAACATGCGGGCGCTCGCCGACGTGGCCCGCGGGCTGGGGATCGGCCGCTACGTGCGGCTGGGCCGTGGCGAGGAGGCCACGGGCGGCCGGGACAAGTCGTCGATCCTGGCCGACACCCTGGAGGCCCTGATCGGGGCCGTCTACCTGGACCGCGGCCTGGACGAGGCGTCCGCGCTGGTCCACCGCCTGTTCGACCCGCTGATCGCCCGGGCCTCCGGACTGGGCGCGGGCCTGGACTGGAAGACCTCCCTCCAGGAGCTCACCGCCGCCGAACTGCTCGGCGTGCCCGAGTACCTGGTCGAGGAGAGCGGTCCGGACCACCAGAAGACCTTCCGCGCCACGGTGCGGGTCGCCGGCCAGACCTACGGCTCGGGCGAGGGCCGCAGCAAGAAGGAGGCCGAGCAGCAGGCCGCCGAGTCCGCGTGGAAGGCCATCCGGGCCGCCTCCCAGCAGGACAGCGCGCAGGAGAGCTGACGGGATGCCGGAGCTGCCCGAGGTCGAGGTGGTGCGGCGCGGCCTGGAGAAGTGGGTCGTCGGCGCCTCCCTCGGCGAGGTCGCGGTCCTGCACCCGCGTGCGGTACGGCGCCACGCGCCGGGGGCGGCGGACTTCGCCGCGCGTCTGACGGGGCGCGCGGTCACCGCGGCGCGGCGCCGCGGCAAGTACCTCTGGCTGCCCCTGGACTCCGGGGAGGCGCTCCTGGCCCACCTGGGGATGAGCGGACAGCTCCTGGTCCAGCCCCGCACCGCGGCGGACGAGCGGCACCTGCGGGTGCGGATGCCGCTGGAGGCGCGGCCGGGCGACGCCCCCGGCACCCCCCGGGAGCTCCGCTTCGTCGACCAGCGCACCTTCGGCCACCTGCTGGTGGACCGGCTGGTCGACGACGGCGCGGGGGAGGGGCTGCCCTCCGCGGTGGCGCACATCGCCCGCGACCCCCTGGACCCGGCCTTCGACGACGACGCGTTCGCCGCGGCGCTGCGCCGCAGGCGCACCGGCCTCAAACGGGCGCTGCTGGACCAGACGCTGGTCAGCGGCATCGGCAACATCTACGCCGACGAGGCGCTGTGGATGGCCCGGCTGCACTGGGCCAGCCCTGCCGAGACGCTGCCGCGCCCCCGCGTCGACGAGCTGCTCGCGGCGGTCCGCGAGGTGATGACCGCGGCACTGGCCCAGGGCGGGACGTCCTTCGACAGCCTCTACGTGAACGTCAACGGGGAGAGCGGCTACTTCGAGCGCAGCCTCAACGCCTACGGGCGCCGCGACCGTCCGTGCGCCCGCTGCGGCACGCCGATCCTGAGGGAGACGTTCATGAACCGCTCGTCGTACAGTTGTCCGCGGTGCCAGCCGAAACCGCGCCGCGCACGCGCGTGACCCCCTTTTTCCCGTGCGGCGGACCGGACGCGAGAGGGTAGCCAATGGGTGACATTCGTCTGACCGCGTGGGTGCGCGGACGCGTGCAGGGTGTGGGGTTCCGGTGGTGGGTGCGGGCACGCGCTCTGGAACTGGGACTCACCGGAGCCGCAACGAACCTGGTAGACGGCAGGGTCGAGGTGGTCGCCGAAGGCGACCGCGCCGCCTGCGAACGGCTGCTCGCGCTGTTGCGCAGCGGGCAGACGCCCGGCCGTGTCGATTCGGTGATTGAGCGTTGGACAAACCATAGGGGTTCTTTCACCGGTTTCGAGGAGCGGTGAGTATCCTGGATATGAGGACGCGATTCGCGTGAGATCCCGGCGTGCGACCCACGGCCGTTCCGCTCCGGAGGGACAACCCCCTCCACGGCGAACCACGCAGTGCACCACCCAGGGGATCACCGACGAATCGTGGAACCTCGCATGCCCGAACGGCGCTGGCGCGCACAGCCGTCGTCGGCTTTCCGATCCAATTTCTTGACCGACGGCACGCACGGTGAGACGCTGGAAGGTACATAACGCGCTTATCCACGTTCACACCGGGGTGACTCGGAGGGATTCCCGGTACCCGGTCGTGTTCTCGTTCCCGCGCGCATTTCCGTCAGGTCACTCAGTGTGGAGGACCCGCATCATGGCAAAAGCTCTGTTCGGTCACGTCGGAGGCCCGGACCCCCGTATGGTCCAGGAACTGCGGCGCCTGCAGAAGCGAGTACGCGACCTCGAGGACGAGATCGTTCGACTCCAGGCCCAGAACGACCGGCTTTCCGAGACGCTCACGGACGTCACTGTCCCCACCTCCGAGCGCGAGCCGGCTCTGGCCTGACGCGGTTCCCTCAGCGCTGCGCGCATCCCGGCATCCGAAGGGCGCCTGCGAATACCGTCGTGCCGCCTGGCGCCCCGCGGACCGCGGGGGTGGACGCTGACCGCTGAGAAGATTTCTCTTTCCATTGGGATTATCGAGGGTTTACCCACGGACCCCTGGCGATAACCCCGAAAGATCAAATTCCTCCCGCAGTCGCGACACGGTCGGTCCGGTGGGGCCCGCCGTATCGGGACCGGACAGCCATGTCGCGACGGGGGAGAGGCGACCCGGCGATTTCCCGCCGCCTGCGTCCTCATGCCCGAAAACGGGCTTGCCCGCTTTTCGGCATGCCCGAAAAAGGGCGGCGCGCCATTGGGGGACGTCCCGGCCGCCGCGGTCGACCCGGCTCCGTCGTGACACCGTGACCTGCCCGGCGCGGGGCGGGGTCACGGTGGACCGGAAGCGTGCCGTCCACCTCGCAGAACGTGGCACTCTTGACCACGGACGATGTTGTCGGGAGGCCGCGGAGGTGGCGCGCGACCGTGTACCTGAAAACGCTCACGCTGCGCGGATTCAAGTCCTTCGCGTCGGCCACCACCCTCCGCTTCGAGCCCGGCATCACCTGCGTGGTGGGCCCCAACGGGTCCGGCAAGTCCAACGTGGTCGACGCCCTGGCGTGGGTCATGGGCGAGCAGGGCGCCAAGACCCTGCGCGGCGCCAAGATGGAGGACGTCATCTTCGCGGGGACGTCCTCCCGTCCCCCGCTCGGCCGTGCCGAGGTCAGCCTCACCATCGACAACACCGACGGCGCCCTGCCCATCGACTACTCCGAGGTCACCATCAGGCGGACCATGTTCCGCAACGGGGGCTCCGAGTACGCCATCAACGGCGACACCTGCCGCCTGCTCGACATCCAGGAGCTCCTCAGCGACTCGGGCATCGGCCGCGAGATGCACGTCATCGTCGGCCAGGGCCAGCTCGACACCGTCCTGCACGCGGGACCGGAGGAACGGCGCGCGCTCATCGAGGAGGCCGCCGGAATCCTCAAGCACCGCAAACGCAAGGAGAAGGCGCTGCGCAAGCTCTCCGCGATGCAGGGCAACCTGGACCGGGTCAGCGACCTGGCCGCCGAGCTGCGCCGCCAGCTCAAACCCCTGGGGCGCCAGGCCGAACTGGCCCGCCGGGCCGCCGTCATCCAGGCCGAACTGCGCGACGCCCGGCTCCGCCTGCTCGCCGACGACATCGTCACCCTGCGCGAGGCCCTGGCCAAGGAGGAGGCCAACGAGGCCGCGGTCCGGGAACGCCGCGCCGCCGCGGAGCAGGCCCTGGCCCAGGCCCAGGAGCGCGAGGCGCTCCTGGAGCAGGCCGACGCCGAGGCGGCCCCGCTGCTCACCCGGGCGCAGGAGACCTACCACGCGCTGTCCCGGCTCAAGGAGCGGCTCAGCGCGGTCGCGAGCCTGGCCACCGAGCGCCACCGCAACCTCACCGCGGCCGGGGAGGAGGAGCGCCGCGGCCGCGACCCCGAGGAGCTGGAGCGCGAGGCCGAGGAGGTGCGCGCCCAGGAGGAGGAGTTGCAGGCCCGCCTGGACGCCGCGCGCACCGAACTGAAGGGCATCGTCTTCGAGCGGGCCGAGGCCGAGGCGGCCCTGCGCGACGAGGAGCAGCGCATCGCCGCGGCCGCGCGGGCCGCCGCCGACCGCCGCGAAGGGCTGGCCCGGCTCCGCGGCAAGGTGGAGGCGCTGCGCAGCAGGCTGGAGGCCGGGCAGGCCGAGATCGAACGGCTCGACCAGGCCGCGGCGGAGGCCCGGCGGCGCGCGGCCGCGGCGCAGCAGGAGTTCGAGGAGGCCAGGGCCGAGGCCGCAGGCCTGGAACTGGGCGACAGCGAACTGGACGAGGTCTACGAGCAGGCCCGCGAGGAGCTGGCCGCGGCGGAGGCCCGGCTCAACGAGCTGCGGGACGCCGAACGGACCGCCGAACGCGAACGCGCCGCCCTGGAGGCCCGCCGGGACGCGCTCCAGATGGGCCTGGAACGCCGGGACGGCGCCGCCGCGCTGCTCGCCTCCGACGGGGAGGCCCCCGGGGTGCTCGGCACCCTCGCCGCCCTGCTCGACGTCGAGCCGGGCGACGAGACCGCGATCGCCGCGTCCCTGGGAGCGGCCTCCGAAGCGGTCGTGCTCGACACCCACGAGGCCGCCCGGGCCGCCCTCGAACTGCTCAAGAAGCGCGACGCGGGACGCGCCGGCATCGTCGTCGCGGACACGGGCGCCGCCGCGCCGCCGCGGCCCCGGGCCGAACCGCCGCCGGGCGCCCGCCACGCCCTGGACTCCGTCACCTGCCCGCAGGAGCTGCGCGCCGCGGTGACCGCGCTGCTCGCCGACACCGTGCTCGTCCCCGACATGGCCGCGGCCGCCCGGGTGCTCGCCGAACGG
>NZ_KQ950180.1:414452-446980 GCF_001517975.1 Thermobifida cellulosilytica TB100 | reverse complement strand
CTGGAGGAGTTCGCCGCGCTGGAGGAGCGGCACAACTTCCTCACCACCCAGTTGGAGGACCTGAAGAAGACCCGCCGCGACCTGCTGACCGTCGTCAAGGAGGTCGACGACCGGGTCCGGGAGGTGTTCTCGGCCGCCTACGCCGACGTCGAGCGGGAGTTCTCCCGGATCTTCGCCCGCCTCTTCCCCGGCGGCGAGGGCCGCCTCGTCCTCACCGAGCCCGACGACATGCTCGCCACCGGGGTCGAGGTCGAGGCCCGGCCGCCCGGCAAGAAGGTCAAGCGCCTGTCCCTGCTGTCCGGCGGGGAGCGGTCGCTGACGGCGGTGGCCTTCCTGGTCGCCATCTTCAAGGCCCGCCCCTCCCCGTTCTACGTGATGGACGAGGTGGAGGCCGCGCTGGACGACACCAACCTGCAACGGCTGCTCGTGATCTTCGAGGAGCTGCGCGCCTCCTCCCAACTGATCGTCATCACCCACCAGAAGCGCACCATGGAGATCGCCGACGCGCTGTACGGCGTGACGATGCAGGGGGACGGGATCTCCCAGGTGATCAGCCAGAAGCTGGAACGCACGACGAAGTGACCCGCCGGGGCGGGCGGGGCGGTGCCGAGGAGCGGCGCCCCGCCCACCCCGGGACCGGTCCGCGCACTCCCGCGACTCGCCTGTTGGACGTTACCCGGCAAGTCCTAAGATGGCCTGGTCGCACCGCCCGCGGCGCAGCGCGCCGGAAGCGGGGCGATGGCGTCGCGTGAGCGAAGTCCGGATCCGAAACCGGCGCTGTCTCCGCAACTGTGACACCCCGGGCCGGCCGTACGGCGGGAACGGGGTGGAGCCAGGTCGCCTCACGCGCTCGTCGACGTACATTGTCCTCGTGGGAAGGACGGTCCGTCTTCTGCGGGCTCTGTTCTCCCTGCACTGCTGTAAGGAGCCCTCCGTGCGCACCGCACGCAGCCTCACGGCGTTCTCGCTGCCCCTTCTCCTCGTCCTCACCGCCTGCGGCACCTCCGCCTCCGACCAGCCGACCGCCGAGCAGTCCGCCGCGGCCGAAGGATTCCCGGTGACCGTCACCGACGCGCGCGGCGAGGTCACCCTGGAAACGGCCCCCCGGCGCATCGTCTCGCTCTCCCCGTCCCTCACCGAGATCCTGTTCGAGGTCGGGGCGGGCGACCAGGTCGTCGCGGTCGACGAGTACTCCAACCACCCTCCGGAGGCCCCCACCACCGACCTGTCCGGATTCACCCCCAACGTCGAGGCCATCGCCGACTACGAGCCCGACCTGGTCGTGCTCTCCGACGACGGCAGCGACATCACCGAACAACTGGAGAAGCTGGCGATCCCGGTCCTGCTGCTGCCCGCCGCCCAGACCGTGGACGACACCTACGCCCAGATGGAGCTGCTGGGCGAGGCCACCGGCAACGCCGAGGAGGGCGCGGCCGCGGCCGAGGAGCTGCGCGGCCGCCTCGACGCCCTCGTCGCCGGGATCGGCGAGGACGCGGCCGGGCTGAGCTACTACCACGAGATCGACGCCCAGCTCTACTCGGTCACCTCCGACACCTTCATCGGCCAGGTCTACGGACTGTTCGGCCTCGTCAACATCGCCGACGAGGCCGAGGACGCCGCGGGCGGATACCCGCAACTGTCCGCGGAGTTCATCGTCGACCAGGACCCCGACCTGATCTTCGTCTCCTACCCCGGCGGCGCGCAGGACGTGCTGGGGCGGCCCGCCTTCGACTCGCTCACCGCCGTGCGCGAGGGCAACGTGATCGAGGTGGACCCCGACACCTCCTCCCGCTGGGGGCCGCGCATCGTCGACTTCGCCGAGGACGTGGCCGAAGCCGTCGAGGCGGCGCGCGCCGAATGACCGGAGCCGCCCTGCGCACGGGCCTCCGGACGGGGATTCGGGTGGGAACCGGACGCCGGGCCGTGCCCGGACCGCTGTGGCTGGGAGTCGGACTGGCCGCGCTGCTCGGCGCGACGGTCCTGGGGGTCAGCGCGGGCGCGGCCTCCCTCACCCCGGCCGAGATCGTCCGCGAACTCCTCAGCCACCTGCCGTTCCTGGGGGTGGAGTCCACGCTGAACGAACGGCAGCGGGCCGTCCTGGTGCAGTTGCGGATGCCCCGGGTCGTCCTGGGCGCCCTCGTGGGCGGTCTGCTCGCCGGCGCGGGCGCCGCCTACCAGGGCGTGTTCCGCAACCCGCTGGCCGACCCCTACCTGCTGGGGGCGGCCAGCGGGGCCGGGCTGGGCGCGACCCTGGTCATCGTGTACGGCGGCGCGGCCCCGGCCGGGCTGCCGCTGGTCCCGGTGGCCGCGTTCGCCGGTGCCCTGCTCGGCGTCATGGCCGCCTACCTGCTGGGCCGTGCCGCCGGACGCGGCGGTACGGCCCCCCTGCTGCTGGCGGGGGTGGCGGTGTCGTCCTTCCTGACCGCGGTGCAGACCTTCGTCCAGCAGTCCCGGATCGACGAACTGCAACGCGTCTACACCTGGATGCTCGGCGGCCTGGGCTACGGCGGCTGGGAGGACCTGCGGCTGGTCGCACCGTACGCGGCGGTGTCGCTGGCGGTGCTGCTGGGCAGCGGCTTCCTGCTCGACCTGCTCGCGCTCGGCGACGAGAAGGCCACCAGCCTGGGGGTGCGGCCCGCCACGGTGCGGCTGGTCGTGATCTCCGCGGCGTCGCTGGCCACCGCCTCGGCCGTGGCGGTGAGCGGGCTGATCGGGTTCGTGGGCATCGTGGTCCCGCACCTGGTGCGCCGCCTCGTCGGCCCCGACCACCGCCGCATCCTCCCGGTCTCGCTGCTGTTCGGCGGAGCGTTCCTGGTCGTGGCCGACATCGCGGCGCGTACCCTGGTCGCTCCCGCCGAACTCCCCCTGGGCGTGGTCACCGCGTTCGTCGGCGCGCCCTTCTTCGTCCTCGTGCTGCACGCCACCCGGTCGCGCGCGGGCTAGCAGCCCTGCGCGGCCTGCCCGGGGGATACCGGGAAATCAGCGGGGGTCTGCGAGACTGAGGACGTTATGGACTACACGATTGTTGTCATCGCCATCTTCATCGTCGCTCTCGTGGCGGTCGGCGGCGCACTGCTGGTGATCCCCAGGCGCCAGGTGGGACCGGCCGAGAAGAAACCCGAGATCGAGCGGCCCGAGGGCGGCTCGGGGGCGGGGGCCACGGCGGTCGCCGAGGACGAGGAGGCCGAGGGGGCGACGGCCGTCGCCGTGCCCGAGGCGCCCGCGGTCCCGGCACCGGCACCGGCACCGCAGGTCGAACTCCCCCCGCCCTCGGCCGGGCGCCTGGTGCGGCTGCGGGCCCGCCTGGCCCAGTCGCAGAACGTCTTCGGCCGCGGCCTGCTGAACCTGCTGGCCGGCGACAAGCTCGACGAGGAGACCTGGGAAGAGGTCGAGGAGATCCTCATCACCGCCGACGTCGGCGTCACCTCGGCCACGCAGATCACCGATGCGCTGCGCACCCGGGTGAAGGTGCTGGGCACCCGGAGCGCCGACGAGGTCCGCGCGCTGCTGCGCGCCGAACTGCTCGCGCACATCAACCCCGACCTGGACCGCTCGGTGCGCACCGAGCCGCACGGCGACCGCCCGGCCGTGATCCTGATGGTCGGGGTGAACGGCGTCGGCAAGACCACCACCGCGGGCAAACTGGCCCGGGTCGTCGTCGGGGACGGCGGCAGCGTCGTCCTGGGCGCGGCCGACACCTTCCGGGCCGCCGCCGCGGAGCAGTTGCAGACCTGGGGCGACCGCGTGGGCGCCACGGTGGTCCGCAGGGGGGAGGGCGCCGACCCCGCCAGCGTGGCCTTCGACGCGGTCGCCAAGGGCATCGAGGAGGGCGCCGGCACCGTCATCATCGACACCGCCGGACGCCTGCACACCAAGACCGGCCTGATGGACGAGCTGGGCAAGGTCAAGCGGGTCGTGGAGAAGAAGGCCCAGGTGGACGAGGTCCTGCTGGTGCTGGACGCCACCACCGGCCAGAACGGCCTGCGCCAGGCCCGGGTGTTCGCCGAGGTCGTCAACGTCACCGGGATCGTGCTGACCAAGATGGACGGCACCGCCAAGGGCGGCATCATCATCCAGGTGCAGCGGGAGCTCGGCGTGCCCGTCAAGCTCGTCGGCCTCGGCGAGGGCCCCGACGACCTGGCCCTCTTCGACCCGGAGGCGTTCGTCGACGCCATCCTGGAGTCCTCCTGACCCCCTGCGGCGCGGGCGCGCCCGCGCCGCAGGGGGTCAGACCCCGACGTCGCGCCGGTTGAAGGCCGCCGCGCCCAGCGCGACCAGCACCACCGGGACGGCCAGCAGCACCGCGGTGGGCGCGGGGTCGAAGCCGTTGGCCAGCGGGTCCGGCTCCAGCGCGTAGTGGAACGCCGACGCGAACCGCAGCCACTCCAGCTCCTCGACCTGCCGGGCGAGGGTGTGGCCCAGGTAGCCCACGACCGCCAGCACCGCGGCGGCGCCCAGCGCGAGGGCGCGGCGGCCCGTCGCCGCCCCCACCGCCAGCGCCGCCGCGCCGTGGACCAGGCCGATCAGGGCGACGGCGGTGCTGGCGGCGAGCAGCCGGTCGGCGGGCAGGCCGATGTCGATCGCCGGGCCGAGGAGCAGCAGGGTGCCGAACACGACCGCGCCGAGGACGGCGACGAACACCGTCAGGGCGGCGAACCGCTGCACCAGGACGCCGGTCCGGCTGACCGGGTGGGCCAGCAGGAGCTCCAGGCCCCCGTCCTCCTCGTCCCCCGCGATCGCCCGTGCTCCCAGCACGGCCGCGGCGATCACCAGCAGTGCCGGGACGAGCAGCCCGAACACGGTGGCTCCCAGGTAGCCCTCGGCCGTGGAGAGGCTGTTCCAGCCCATCGTCTCCAGCAGCCCCTGGGGAAGCGACTCCAGGTAGGCGTCCATCGCGCCGCTGGAGTCGCGCATCGACGGCCAGAACGCGCTGTACAGCGCGGTCACGGCGGCGACGCCGACGCCCCAGCCGACGAGGGCGCGCAGGTGGTCGCGCAGGAACCGGCCGAACACGCTACGCCGCATCCCCGCTCTCCTCCCGGTCGGTGTAGTAGGTGAAGAACAGGTCCTCCAGGTCGGGCTCGGCGCTGTCGAACTCCAGCACGGTGTGCCGGGCCGCCTGCTTGACCAGGGCGTCGGGGCTGCCCTCGACGACGCAGCGCACGGTGTCGCCGTCCACGTGCAGGTCGCGCACCCCCGCCAGGGAGGCGAACTCGGCGGCGGCGACGGGTGCGGCGAAGCGGACGCGCACCCGGCGGGCGGCGCGCCGGCGCAGCGCGTCCATGTCCTCGACGGCCACGAGCCGCCCCCTTCGGACGACCGCGGCGCGGTCGGCGACGTCCTGGACCTCGCTGAGCACGTGGGAGGACATGAACACGGTGCGGCCCTCGGCCCGCACCTCCTGCACCATCTCCAGGAACTCCCGTTGCAGGAGCGGGTCCAGCCCGCTGGTGGGCTCGTCCAGGACGAGCAGCTCGGGGCGGTGCATGAACGCCTGGACCAGGCCGACCTTCTGCCGGTTGCCCTTGGACAGGCTGCGCACGGGCCGCGACAGGTCCAGGTCGAGGCGCTCGGCGAGCTCGGCGATGCGGGCCGCGGGCACTCCGCCGCGCAGGTCCCCGAGGTAGGCGAGCAGGTCGCGGGCGGTACGACGGCTGGTGAGGACGAGGTCCCCGGGCAGGTAGCCGACCCGGCGGCGGATCGCGACGCCGTCGGTGCGCGGGTCGAGGCCCAGGACGCGGACCTCGCCCCCGGAGCGGCGGACCAGGTCGAGCAGGACGCGGATGGTGGTGGACTTCCCCGCGCCGTTGGGGCCGAGGAAGCCGAAGACCTCGCCGGCGCGGACGCTCAGGTCCAGGCCGAACAGGGCGCGGTGTGCGCCGTAGTCCTTGGTGAGGCCGCGGATGTCGATGACGGGGTCCGGAGCGGCGTGCACGAGGGCTCCCCCTTCCGGGACAGGGTTCCAGAACAGGTGTTCCCAGAAGGGCGGCACGGCACCCCCGCCCGGTCGGCGAAGCGGGGCCCGACGGACCGGGGTGCCGGGCCCGCCGCAGGTCCGCGGCCCGGCCCGTTCGGAATAACAAGACGGTAACGCTATCCGCGGCAGAGTGGGCGTGCAGCCGCCGAAACCGCAGCGAAAGACCGGGGCATCCCACCGGAACGAGGTGGATTCACATATTCGTAACGCGCTGTCCAATGTCTTTACAAGCACGCAACAGTCTTGGTCGTGCCGATTAACACGCCGGTCCGAAGCTTTCGGTCGTGGAACTGGTCGTCGAGCCCGAAGACGCGCCCGAGCGAACCACACATTCCCTGGCACCAGCAGATCCCCCGCACGGATAATCGTGGAGGCGACGTGTTAGATACCGGCACGACCGCGTGGCTGTTGATCAGCGCCGCACTCGTCATGCTCATGACCCCCGGCCTGGCCTTCTTCTACGGAGGCATGTCCCGGGCCAAGAGCGTCCTCAACATGATGCTGATGAGCTTCGCCAGCATCGCCATCGTCAGCATCCTCTGGGTGCTGGTCGGCTACTCGCTCACCTACGGTGAGGGATACGGTCCGCTCACGTACTTCATCGGCGGCTTCGGTGACTTCGGTTCCGGCGGCTTCATCAACGTGGTCGACGAGGAGGGCGGCTACCCGCTCATGGTCGACGTCGGCTTCCAGATGATGTTCGCCATCATCACCGTCGCCCTGATCAGCGGTGCCATCGCCGACCGGGCCAAGTTCGGGGCCTGGCTCCTCTTCGTCCCGCTCTGGTCGCTCCTCGTCTACTTCCCCGTCGCCCGCTGGGTGTGGGGCGGCGGCTGGTTCGACCAGCTCGAGGGCTGGTTCGGCTCCGGCGTCGTCGACTTCGCCGGTGGTACCGCGGTCCACATCAACGCCGGTGCCGCCGCGCTCGCCCTGACCTTCGTCCTGGGCCGCCGCAAGGGCTTCGGCTCCGAGTCCATGCGTCCGCACAACCTGCCGTTCGTCCTGCTGGGTGCGGCGCTGCTGTGGTTCGGCTGGTTCGGCTTCAACGCCGGCTCCGCCTACGGCGCCAACGAGACCGCGGCTCTGGCCCTGGTCAACACCCAGGTCTGCACCGCCGCCGCCACCGCCGCGTGGATGCTGGTCGAGCGCATCCGCTACGGCAAGGTGACCGCGCTCGGCTTCGCCTCCGGCGCCATCGCCGGCCTGGTCGCGATCACCCCGTCTGCCGCCAACCTGACCCCGATCTGGTCCGTCATCCTGGGCCTGATCGCCGGTGCGGTCTGCGCCTACGCGATCAGCTGGAAGTTCAAGTTCAAGTACGACGACGCCCTCGACGTGGTCGGCATCCACATGGTCGGCGGCATCATCGGCTCGCTGGCCCTGGGCCTGTTCGCCTCCTCCGTGGTCGGCGAGGGCGCGCCCGACGGCATCTTCTTCGGCGGAACCCCGACCTTCCTCCTGGTCCAGTTCATCGCCGTCGTGGCCACGATCATCTACTCCTTCGTGGTCACCTGGCTCATCGGCAAGGGCATCGACCTGGTCATGGGCTTCCGTATCCCCGAGCACGTCGAGACCAACGGGCTGGACACCGAGCTCCACTCCGAGTCCGCCTACGCCTTCGACGAGCTCGACGCCGAAGAGCTCTCCTCGTCGACGCCTCCGGGCGAGGAGAAGCCCTCAAAGCAGGTGCAGGTCTAGCGTCCCCGACGTTGAGGTCGCAATCCCGCACCGCAACGCGATGGGGGCCGGCTGGGGCGGCGAGGATCTTCCTCGCCGCCCCACGCTGCTGTCCGCCCACGCGGCGTCGGACCGGCTGTCGCGTGGTTCTGCTGTGCTCGGCTGCGAGAACAACCGCCGGGGGTTGGATAGGCTCGGAACCCGACTCGGTGCCGTGCCGGTCGGAACCGGGCCCGCACGTCCGGTTGGCGGACGAGGCGCGGGCGGCCCGAATCCCCCGGGTTTCCGGATCCTCCAGAACCGGAACGGACTCCGCTACGTCCAAAATTCTCGAGTACACACCCCCACCCCCCTTCGTTAGGGCCAGGAGGCACAATGGCGCGGGCGATTCGCATGCCGTGGCGACCAGTGAGAAGGACGACCCCCGTCGCGGCAGCGACCGTGTTCGTACTCAGCACGACCGGCTGCGGACTGCTGGGGCTGGGGTCGCAGGGCGGCGCCGAACCGTCCCCCTCGCCGACTCCGGTCAGCGCGGCCCCCCTCTTCGAAGAGGCGCTGGCCGCGCTGGAGGAGTCCCCCGCCATCCAGCTCCAGGGGCAGTTCTCCGACCCGCAGGACACCAGCAACGTGGTGAACACCTCCCTCACGGTCACCGACGCCGGGGCGGCCCTGGGCACCTTCCAGGTAGGGACGGGCGGGGAGGCCAGCTACTTCGAGGCCGACGGCAAACTCTTCGTCAAGGCCGACTCCGACTACTGGCTGACCCACGACGTCTTCAACCCCGACAGCGACGCCTACCCCGACAACTGGGTGCGGATCACCCACGAGCAGTTCGGCCTCGACCCGGGCGGCGTGCTGACCCCCGCCGGGCTCGCGGAGAGCCTGCGCACCAAGGCCCCGGGGGCCGACGCCGAGGCGGTGGAGGAGAAGCTCGACGGGGTCCTCGTCTACCGCGTCGAGCTGTCCGGGGGCACGGCCTGGATCACCTCGGAGGCCCCGCACACGCTGGTGCGGATGCAGATCGAGGAACTCGCCCCGGCCGAGGGAGAGGGGGTGGCCAGCCGCATCGACGCCAGCTTCGCCGAGGTCGACACCGCCGCCGTCGAGCAGCTCTACGACGACCTCGCCAAGTACGCCGGGGAGGAGCTGGAGTCCGCGCGCGACGCCCGCCTCGAAGTGGCCTGGGCCGAGGAGCTCGGCGGCGACTGCCAGACCGGCGGCGCGTGCACCATGGTCGGCAAGGTCGAGGAGACCAGCGGCGCCACCGAGGGCTCCATCCTCGTGCGCATGGACAGCCGCTTCAACAACGACGAGCTGGGCGAGAAGACGTGCACCAAGACCGCCGAGCTGAAGGCCGGGGGCACCGTCGAGCTCTCCTGCTCGATCGACTACGCGCTGGCGCCCAGCGCCAACCCGGTCACCTACACGATCGACTTCGAGGCGCTGCTGTCCACCCGGGCGCTCTCCAAGGACGCCCGCGAGCAGTTGGTCGCGACGATCAACGAGCAGCGGGAGGCCACCCTCTCCGGCGGCGACACCGCAGAAGAGGGCGGCGAGGAGGCCGAGAGCTCCTGAGCCCCGGCGGCCGGTCCGGTCCGGACCGGCCGCTCCGCGTCGGCGAGACGCTCGGCGCGGCACCGGGCCTCCGGCGGGTAACCTGAGAGTCTGACCCGAGAGACGAAGGACAGGGCTCACCCGTGTTCGAGACGCTTTCCGACCGCCTGACCACGGTCTTCTCCTCGCTGCGCGGCAAAGGCCGTCTCTCCGAGGAGGACATCAACACGACCGCGCGCGAGATCCGCGTCGCCCTGCTGGAGGCCGACGTCGCGCTGCCCGTCGTACGCGAGTTCATCGCGCGGATCAAGGAGCGGGCACGCGGTGCGGAGGTCTCCAAGGCGCTGAACCCCGCCCAGCAGGTCATCAAGATCGTCAACGAGGAGCTCATCGAGGTCCTGGGCGGCGAGACCCGCACGATCCGGTTCGCCAAGACCCCGCCGACGGTCATCATGCTGGCGGGTCTCCAGGGCTCGGGTAAGACGACCCTGGCGGGCAAGCTCGCCAAGTGGCTCGCCGACCAGCGCAACACCCCGCTGCTGGTCGCCGCCGACCTGCAACGGCCCAACGCGGTCACCCAGCTCCAGGTCCTGGGGGAGCGGGCGAAGGTCCCGGTCTACGCGCCCGAGCCGGGCAACGGCGTCGGCGACCCGGTCGAGGTGGCGCGCAGCTCTGTCGACTACGCACGGCGCAACAACCACAACGTCGTCATCATCGACACCGCGGGTCGGCTCGGCGTCGACGAGGAGATGATGCGGCAGGCCGCCGACATCCGGGACGCGGTCTCCCCCGACGAGATCCTCTTCGTCGTCGACGCGATGATCGGTCAGGACGCGGTCAACACCGCGCAGGCGTTCCTCGACGGGGTCGGCTACGACGCGGTCGCGCTGACCAAGCTGGACGGCGACGCCAGGGGCGGTGCCGCGCTGTCGATCCGGCACATCACCGGCCGGCCCATCATGTTCGCCTCCACCGGTGAGAAGCTCGAGGACTTCGACCTCTTCCACCCCGACCGCATGGCCTCGCGCATCCTCGACATGGGCGACGTGCTCACCCTGATCGAGCAGGCGCAGCGCACCTTCGAGGAGGCCGAGGTCCAGAAGATGGCCAGCACGCTGGCCTCCGACGAGGACTTCACGCTCGACGACTTCCTCGAGCAGATGATGATGATCCGTCGGCTCGGTCCCATCAGCAACCTGCTGAGCATGATGCCCGGCATGGGGCAGTTGCGCGACCAGATCGACAGCATCGACGACCGCGACCTGGACCGGATCGCGGCCATCATCCGGTCGATGACCCCGGCCGAGCGCGCCAACCCCAAGATCATCAACGGGTCCCGCCGACTGCGCATCGCCAACGGTTCGGGCACCCAGGTCAGCGAGGTCAGCCAACTGGTCACTCGCTTCTTCGGGGCGCAGAAGATGCTCCGCCAGCTCAAGCAGGGCGGCGGGTTCCCCGGCATGCCGGGGCTGCCGGGCATGCCCGGCATGGGCGGGGGCCGGAGGAAGGCGGCCAAGGCCGCGGGCAAGAAGGCCAAGAAGAACAAGCAGCGCAGCGGCAACCCGATGAAGGCCCGCCAGCAGGAGGCCGAGCGCGCCGCACAGCGCGAGCGCAAGCGCACCGAGGCGCCCGCCGACACCGGACTGCCCGCGGGCTTCGGGGGCGGCATGCCGCAGCTCCCGCCCGGCTTCGGCGGCGGGCAGATCCCCGACCTGTCCAACTTCAGGCTGCCGAAGAAGAAGTGAGCCGGGCTGGGCTGACCGCGTGCGGCCACGCGCCGCGCCGGAGCCTGCGCGTCCCTCCTCCGATCATCTGGCACAATTGGTTGTTGACTAACGGTGCGCGGGGTCAGCCCTCTATCTCACCCCTCGCACCCACGTCCCACCCGGTGCGGCGCCGCAACCCCACGCGGTGGTCGCCAGGGTGTTTCCGCCTTAACCGGGAGAGACCACACCAGTGGCTGTCAAGATCAAACTCAAGCGTATGGGGAAGATCCGTACGCCGCAGTACCGGATCGTCGTGGCTGACGCGCGCACCAAGCGCGATGGAAAGGCGATCGAGGAGATCGGCAAGTACCACCCGAAGGAGGAGCCGAGCCTCATCGAGGTGAACTCCGAGCGGGTGCAGTACTGGCTGTCCGTGGGCGCCCAGCCCACCGGTCCGGTGCAGCACATCCTCAAGCTCACCGGCGACTGGCAGAAGTTCAAGGGCCTGCCCGCTCCGACCAAGCCGCTCAAGGTCGCCGAGCCCAAGGACAAGGAGGCCCAGGAGGCCGCCTTCCAGGCCGTGCTGAAGGAGCTTGTCCTGCCGGGCAACGAGAGCAAGGGCGGAAAGTCCAAGAAGGCCGGCGAGAAGTCGGCCGAAACCACCGCGGAGAAGTCCGAGGGCGAGGCCTGACGTGCTGGAAGAGGCGCTTGAGCACCTCGTCAGGGGGATCGTGGAGAACCCTGACGACGTCCACGTGCGGTCCCGCAGACTCCGCAAGGGCAAGGTGCTCGAAGTCCGGGTCCATCCCGACGACCTCGGCAAGGTGATCGGTCGCAACGGCCGTACCGCCAAGTCGCTGCGGACCGTCATCGGGTCCCTGGCCGGCGGCCGGTACGTCCGGGTCGACCTGCTGGACCTCAACGAGGTGCGCTGACTCGCGTCCATGAGGCACCGCCCGCCGGTGCCCCGTGGACGATGCGGGTGTGCGGACAGGAACGCGTCCTGTCCGCACACCCGCTTTCCCGCATGCCCCACCCCCGGCGTGTCCCGCGGCACCGTGCCGCGCCCCGCGCCGCCACGTGCCTAGGAGAAGATGTGCGTCTCGTCGTCGGCCGGATCGGCCGCCCGCACGGCGTCAGAGGCGAGGTGGCCGTCGAGGTGCGCACCGACGCGCCCGAAGAACGCTTCGAGGTGGGTACCACACTCGACACCGACCCCTCCGACGCCGGACCGCTCACGATCACGGCGGTACGGCAGCACGGCGACCGGCTGCTGGTGCGCTTCGAGGGGGTCGCCGACCGCAACGCCGCCGAGGAGCTGCGCGGCGTCTTCCTGGTGATCGACTCCTCCGAGCTGCCCCCGCTGGACGACCCCGACGAGTTCCACGACTACGAGCTCATCGGCCTGCGGGTGGAGACCACCTCGGGCGAGGCCGTCGGCGAGGTCGTGGACGTCCTGCACCACGCCCAGGACACCCTCGTGGTCTCCGGGAACGGAAAGGCGGAGGTCCTCGTGCCGTTCGTGCGCGCGCTGGTGCCCGAGATCGACACCGAGGCGGGCCGCATCGTCATCGACCCGCCCCCGGGCCTGCTCGAACTCGGCCAGTAGCCGGAAAGGCCGCCACGCCCCATGCGCATCGACATCATCACGATCTTCCCCGACTACTTCGCCCCGCTCGACCTCTCCCTGATCGGCAAGGCCCGCCGCGCCGGGCTGATCGACGTGCGCCTGCACGACCTGCGCCGGTGGACCTACGACCGCCACCACACCGTCGACGACACCCCCTACGGGGGCGGGCCCGGCATGGTGATGAAGCCGGAGCCGTGGGGCGAGGCCCTGGACGCGGTCACCGCCGACGCCGACGGGGCGGTCCCCCGCCTGATCCTGCCGACGCCCAGCGGGCGGCCCTTCACCCAGCGCGACGCGGTCCGGCTCGCCGAGGAGCCCTGGCTGGTCTTCGCCTGCGGACGCTACGAGGGCATCGACGCGCGCGTCGCGGTCGACGCGGCGCGCAGGATGCCCGTCGAGGAGATCAGCATCGGCGACTACGTGCTCAACGGCGGCGAGGTCGCGACCCTGGTCGTGGTGGAGGCCGTCTCCCGCCTCCTGCCGGGGGTGCTCGGCAACGCGGAGTCCGCCGCACAGGACTCCTTCTCCCCGGGCACGATGGACCACCTGGTGGAGGGGCCGGTCTACACCAAGCCCGCGGTCTGGCGCGGCCACGAGGTGCCGCCCGTGCTGCTGTCCGGACACCACGGCGCGGTGGACCGCTGGCGGCGCGACGAGGCACTGCGCAAGACCGCCCGCAACCGCCCCGACCTGATCGACCGCCTCGACCCCGACCAGCTCGACAAGCGCGACCGCGAGGTCCTCGCGGAGGTGCGGTTACAGGACACGCCGCAACCTGTGGCAGACTAGGGAGGGTTGTCCCTGACCGTCGGCCCGCGCCGACGTTCCGCAAACCCCGGGTCCCACCGCGGACACCGGGCCCGGACAGGCAGGGGCGACGTCATTCCACCCAGCAGATCCGCCCGCGCGAGCGCAACCCGTCGGCGCGGCGCGCTGTCGATGAGGAACCGCTGAGATGCACACCGCCATTCAGGAGCTTGAAAAGGCCCAGTTGCGCTCCGACGTGCCCGACTTCCGTCCGGGCGACACGCTGAACGTCCACGTTCGGGTCACCGAGGGCAACCGGACCCGGATCCAGGTCTTCAAGGGCGTGGTGATCCGGCGGCAGGGGTCGGGAATCCGCGAGACCTTCACCGTCCGCAAGATCAGCTACGCCGTCGGCGTGGAGCGGACCTTCCCGGTGCACAGCCCGGTGCTGGAGAAGATCGAGGTCGTCTCCCGTGGCCGCGTCCGCCGCGCCAAGCTCTACTACCTGCGCAACCTGCGCGGCAAGGCCGCCCGCATCCGCGAGCGCCGCTGACCGGTCGGCCGATACGGCGATACGGTTTCACCCGATCGGGGGCGCCTTTTCCGACAGAAGTCGTTGCGCTCGGCTAGGCTTCAGATCCGATGAGCAACGATGAACGGTCCGGCCCGATCGGGAACCACGATCCAGACGACTCCGTCAGCCGCCCCGTCGCGGGCGACCCGGTCGACGACACCGGCTCCCCCGTGCCTTCGCACGGGGGAGCCGGTGTGCTTTCCGAGAAGGCGGCCGAAGGGCACAACGACACCGCAGAGAATCCGGATGGCAGCATGAGCGCGAAGAAGAAGGGCGAGGACAGCCAGGGATCCTTCTGGAAGGAACTCCCCATACTGATCGTGGTCGCCCTGGTCCTGGCGTTCGTCATCCAGAGGTGGGTGGTCCAGCCCTTCCACATCCCGTCCCGCTCGATGGAGGAGACCCTCCTCGTCGGAGACCGGGTGCTGGTCAACAAGCTGGTCTACCAGTTCCGCGACATCGAGCGCGGCGACGTCATCGTCTTCAACGGCGGCGGTACCTGGGACGAGGGCACCGAGGTCGCGCTCCCCGCGGACACCAACCCGATCTCCCGGTTCTTCACCTGGGTGGGCCAGCAACTGGGTGCCGCCCCCACCGGCAAGGACTACATCAAACGCGTCATCGGCCTGCCCGGCGACACCGTCGAGTGCTGCGACGAGCAGAACCGGATCATCGTCAACGGCGTCTCGGTGGACGAGGACTACCTCTACCCCGACAGCCTGGCCACCCACCAGCCGTTCGGGCCGGTCACCGTGCCCGAGGGCCACCTGTGGGTGATGGGCGACCACCGCGCCATCTCCTACGACTCGCGCATGCACCAGAGCAACAACGGGGGCGGCAGCATCCCCCAGGAGGCCGTGGTCGGCCACGCCTTCGTCGTCATCTGGCCGCCGGAGAACATCGGGCTGCTCTCCTCGTCCGACGCGTTCGACGAACTGGACGACGCGGCCGTGGACCAGGCCGCGGCCGCGGTCCCGTTCGCACTGGGCCTGGCCGGAGCGGTCCCCCTCCACCTGATCGGACGGCGCCTGCTGCGCCGCCCGCGGGGCGGCGGCGACTCCGGGCATCACCAGGAGTAGTGGCGGGTAGTTGACACGTGCACCACTATGGTGCTGTGGGCATGTTTCCTGCTCTGAGGGTCGAGAGGGCACCCGCGCCCCGCTGCACGACCGGTAAGGAGGTCGGCTCACCGCAGACCGGAACGGCACGAGGAAAGCGAGCTGTGTGATGAGTTCTGAGGACCTGGAGAAGTACGAAGCCGAGATGGAGCTGCAGCTCTACCGCGAGTACCGGGACGTCGTCGGACTGTTCAGCTACGTGGTGGAGACCGAGCGCCGCTTCTATCTCACCAACCACGTCGACCTGCAGCCGCGTTCCACCGACAACGGCGAGATGTACTTCGAGGTCACGATGCAGGACGCCTGGGTCTGGGACATGTACCGGCCGGCCAGGTTCGTCAAGAACGTCCGTGTGGTGACCTTCAAGGACGTCAACGTGGAGGAGATCACCAAGGCCGACCTGGAGATCCCGCCGCACAACTCCTCCTCGTGAGGGACGGGCGGCCTCCGTGGTCTCACCTCCCCCTCCCCGGGTAGTGGCCGTCGGGAGAGCGACCGCACGACTCGCGGGAGAGACCATGGAAGAGCAGCCCGGACACGACGCGGCCCGGACCAACCAGGCCCGCAGCGAGCCCCTTCCGGCCACACCGCAGTCCCCTCCCGGACAGCGGGCGGTACGGCGCAACGAGGAGCTGGGGACCTCGGGGGCCGAAGTGGAGGAGACGGACTCCGGCCGACGCGGCGGCTCCCCGCGATCGGCCGTCGGCGCAGGAATCCCGGCCGCCGAAGCCCCGCAGGACGCGCCCGGAATCCAGGCGACCCGTGCCGGACCGGGGGACCCCCGGCAGGTCACCACCGTGGCCAACGCCGTCCCCGGAAAGCCCGACGGCGAGGTCGACACCCGCCCCGACCAGCCCGCGAGCGGCACGGAAACCCCCTGAACACAACGCGGTGAACCCCGTCGCGCACCGGGAGCCGGTCCCGGTGCGCCCACGGCCCTCTCCCGTCCGCCCCGGAGTTGTCCACAGCCCGGGAGAAGTCCCGCCGACGCCCCGCGCACGTCCGCCACCGTGGATCCGGGAGGTGGTGCGGGTGCGCACACGGTCACGGCCGTCGAACCGGCGGCAGGAGTTGGGGCGGCTCGGCGAGGAGGCCGCCGCCGAGTACCTGGCCCGGACAGGACTGCGGATCCTCCAGCGCAACTGGCGGTGCCGGGACGGCGAACTCGACATCGTCGCACGCCAGGGGCGGACCCTGGTCGTCGTCGAGGTCAAGACCCGCTCGGGGCTGCGGTACGGCGCCCCGACCGGCGCGGTGGACGGGACCCGCGGCGCCCGGCTGCGCGCCCTGGGACGCCGCTGGGCGCGCGAGCACGGCTGCCCCGCCGCGCGGATCCGGGTGGACGTCCTGGGGCTGCTGGCCCGCCCGGACGGCCGCTGGTTCCTCAGCCACCAGCGGGGGGTGGCCTAGCCGTGGCGCTGGCACGCACCCGTTCCGTCGCCCTGCTCGGGGTCGAGGGCTACGGCATCGACGTCGAGGCCCACATCGGCCGCGGAAAATCCGGACTCACCCTGGTCGGCCTGCCCGACGCCGCGCTGCGCGAGGCCCGCGACCGCATCAGGGCCGCCGTCGTCAACAGCGGCGAGTACTGGCCCGACAACCACATCACCGTCAGCCTGTCCCCGGCCAGCCTGCCCAAGAGGGGCAGCGGGTTCGACCTCAGCATCGCCGTGGCGATCCTCGCCGCCAGCGGCGTCATCCCCGCCGACGAGGTCCGCGAGACCGCCTTCCTGGCCGAACTCAGCCTCGACGGCCGCACCCGCCCCATCCACGGGGTGCTGCCGATGGTGCTGGCCGAGGCGGTCCGCGGCCGCCGCTCGTTCGTCGTCGCGCGGGCCAACGCCGAGGAAGCCCGCCTCGTCAGCGGGGCCGAGGTGGTCGCGGTGGGCTCCCTCGCCGAACTCGTCAGCCGCCTCCGGAACGGCACCGCAGCCCCGGAGCCCGCGCCCGAACCGGCCGCCGCCGCGGCGGACGACCGCGAGGACGCCGAGGGCCGCCCCGACCTCGCCGACGTCCTCGGCCAGCCCGTGGCCCGCAGGGCGGTCGAGATCGCCGCGGCGGGCGGCCACAACCTGTTCCTCCTGGGACCTCCCGGCACCGGCAAGAGCCTGCTGGCCGAACGCCTCCCCACGATCATGCCCCGCCTCGACACCGACGAGGCCATCGAGGTCACCGCCATCCACTCGGTGGCGGGCGCCCTGCCCTGCGGCGGGCCGCTCATCACCCGTCCGCCCTTCTGCGCCCCGCACCACACGGCCACCCGCACCGCCATCATCGGCGGCGGCAGCGGGGTGCTGCGGCCCGGCGCGGTCAGCCTCGCCCACCGCGGGGTGCTCTTCCTGGACGAGGCCCCCGAATTCGCCCGGGGAGTGCTGGACTGCCTGCGCCAGCCGCTGGAGAGCGGGGAGGTCGTGGTCGCGCGCGCCGCCGCCACCGCCCGCTTCCCGGCACGGTTCCTGCTGGTCATGGCGGCCAACCCGTGCCCCTGCGGCCAGTCGGGGGCCAAGTGCGTGTGTCCGTCGGCCGCCCGCAGGCGCTACCTCGGCCGCCTCTCCGGACCGCTGCTGGACCGGATCGACCTCAAGGTGGAGCTCCAACCCGTCTCCCGGGCCGAACTCCTCGCCGACCGCGCGTTCGCGGAGTCCTCCGCGACCGTCGCCGCCCGGGTGGCCCAGGCCCGGGAACGCGCGGCGCACCGCCTGAAGGACACCCCCTGGTCCTGCAACGCCGCGGTGCCAGGGGCCGAGCTGCGCCGACGCTTCCCGCCGCCGCCCGAGGCCCTGCGCGTCCTGGGCGAGGCCATGGACCGGGGGCTGCTGAGCGCGCGCGGCGCTGACCGCGTCCTCCGCCTGGCGTGGACCGTCGCCGACCTGGGCGGCAGGGACGCCCCCACCCCCGACGACGTCGGCCACGCGTTCGCGCTGTGGACGGGGGCCGTGCGATGAGCGGCGGCGAACGGCCCGACCCGTCCCCCTCCGCCGCCGAGGAGGCCGCGGCCCGCGCAGGGCTGAGCGCCGCCGTCGAACCGGGCGATCCGGTGCTGGGCGCGCTCCTGGAGAGCCGGCCCGCGTCCCGGGTGTGGACGGCGCTGCGCACCGGAGCCCCGCTGGAGCCGCCCGCCGGGTGGACCGCGGCCGCCCTGCGCGGCCGACTGGAGCGGTGGCGGGCCCGCGCCCGCGAGGTCGACCCCGACCTGGTGCTCTCCCGGGCCGGAGACCAGGGGATCCGGCTGGTGGTCCCCGGCGACCCCGAATGGCCCAGCCAGCTCGACACGCTGGCCGAGCGCCGCCCCCACGCGCTGTGGGTGCGCGGCGCCCACGACCTCCGCAACGCCTGCCTGCGCGCCGTGTCCGTGGTGGGCTCCCGGGCGGCCTCCGCCTACGGCCTGCACGTGGCCACGGAGATGTCCCACACGCTCGCCGAGCACGGCTGGTGCGTGGTGTCGGGCGGCGCCTACGGCATCGACGGCGCGGCCCACCGGGGCGCGCTGGCCGGCGGCGCCGCCACGGTCGCCGTGCTGGCCTGCGGGGTCGACATGCACTACCCGAGAGGCCACGAGCAGCTCTTCGCCGAGATCGCCGGGCACGGGGTCCTGGTCAGCGAGCACCCGCCCGGTGCCGCTCCGAACCGCCACGCCTTCCTGGTCCGCAACCGGCTCATCGCCGCGCTCACCCCGGGAACCGTGGTGGTCGAGGCGGGGCGGCGCAGCGGGGCCGCGAACACCGCCGCGCACGCCCAGGAGCTGGGACGCACTCTGATGGCGGTGCCCGGGCCGGTGACGTCGGCGCTGTCGGTGGGCTGCCACCGCCTGCTCCGCGACTACCAGGCGGTGTGCGTCACCTGTGCCCGCGACGTCATCGAGCAGCTCAGCCCGGTGGGGGCGGAGCCGCCGGGCGAGGAGCGCGTCCGGGTGGGCGCCGACCTCCTCGACGACACCGCCCGCCGACTGCTGGAGGCGCTGCCCGAGCGGGGAAGCGTCGGCGTGGCGGTGGCCGCGGCGGCCAGCGGGCTGACCCCCGACGCCGCGCTGCGGCGGCTCGGCCTGCTCGCGGCGGCCGGGCACGTCGAGCGCGCCGCCGCGGGCTGGCGGCGAATCCCCGGTTCCCGCACCTCCCGGGGTTAGAGTGCCGACGTGGCCAAGAACTACAGTCCCGCCCGGCTCGCGGAAGGGCCGCTGATCTTCGTCTCCGGCCAGGTGCCCGAGGACGCGGACGGCAGCGTCGCCGAGGGCGACGCCGCCGCACAGGTACGGCAGGTCCTCGCCAACATCGAGAGCGCACTGGCCCCCTACGGGGCCGACCTGCGGCACGTCGTCAAGTGCACCTACTACCTGCGCCACATCGCCGACCTTCCCGCGCTGCGCCAGGTCCTGGCCGAACGGCTGGTCCACCACCCCCGCCCCGCGGGGACCCTGGTCGAGGTCAGCGGCCTGCTGGACTCCCGCTACCTGGTCGAGATCGACGCGGTGGCGGTCCGGCCCGCGCCGTGACGCGCGGCACCCGGCACGCCGGGAACAGGTTCCCCGGCGGGCCGGGGTCGGCGAAGCTGGACCCATGGCCGACACCGGGAACTCCTCCGAGGACGCCTTCGCCGACGCCCTCGCCGACTTCGAGCGCCACCTGCGGGCCGAACTCGGCCGCTCGCCGCACACCGTGCGCGCCTACCTGGCGGACCTGCGCGGACTGCGGGACCACCTGCGGCGGGAGGGGCGCGCCCTGGCCGACCTGGACCTGGGGGTGCTGCGCGGCTGGCTCGGCGCGCAGCACGCGGCCGGAGCCAGCCGCGCCACCCTGGCACGGCGGATCGCCTCAGCCCGGGTGTTCACCTCCTACCTGCACCGCACCGGGCGGCTGGAGTCCGACCCGGGGCTGCTGCTCGTCGGCCCCCGGCGGCACCGGACACTCCCCGCGGTGCTGGACGAGGCCCAGGCCGCCGAGGTGTGCGCCGCGGCGGGAGGCGACGGGGAGTCGCCGCTCGCACTGCGCCGCCGGGCGGTGGTGGAGCTCCTGTACGGCACCGGCATCCGCGTGGCCGAGCTGTGCGGCCTGGACCTGGGCGACGTGGACCGGGAACGCGCCACGGTGCGCGTGCTCGGCAAGGGGGACAAGGAGCGGGTGGTCCCCGTGGGCCGCCCGGCCCTCGACGCCGTGGACCGCTGGCTGGCCGACGGACGGCCCCGCTGGGCCGTGCCCGCCAGCGGGGACGCGCTGTTCCTCGGAGCGCGCGGCGGCAGGCTGGGCGTGCGCACCGCCCGCCGCGACGTCCACGAGAGCACCGGGGCGGTGGCGCGGACCGGACCGCACGGGCTGCGGCACAGCGCCGCCACCCACCTGCTCAACGGCGGCGCCGACCTGCGCAGCGTCCAGGAGATCCTCGGACACGCCGCGCTGGCCAGCACCCAGATCTACACGCACGTCTCCGTCGAGCGGCTGACCCGCGTCTACCGCCAGGCCCACCCCCGGGCCTGACCGGTCCCCGGACAGCGGCAGCAGGCGCACGGCCGCCTCGCCCAGCAGCGCCAGCGGGTCGAGGTAGTCGCGGCCGTACCGCAGCCCCCAGTGCAGGCAGTGCCGCGGAGCGCAGTGGAGGGGGAGGGCGGCGAGCGTGCCGACGGGCTGGCCCGCGCGGACCTCCTCGCCGGGCCGGACCAGGGCGGTCACCGGAAGGTAGGTGGTGTGCGTCCGGCCGTGCACGACGGTCACCACCGGGGCGCCGCCCACGGTCCCGGCGAACCCGACCCGCCCCGGCCCGGCGGCCAGCACGGTGTCGCCCGGGGCGGCGGCGAGGTCGACGCCGCGGTGCCCGGCGAGCCAGCGCTGTGCGGGCGGGGCGAACTCCCGCAGCACGACGGGGGCTCCCCGCAGCGGCCAGGTCCACGGGCCGGTGTCGGAGCGGGCGGCGGGGCCCGGGACGGCCACGGCCGTCAGGGTCAGCAGTACCAGCAGGGTAAAGACACGGAGCGAGTGGAACATGGCGCCAGCGTGGCTCCCCGCAGCGGGGCGTCGCCGGGCGGATCCGCAGGCTGTGGACAGAGGGGTCCGGACACGTTGCGGCGGACAGAGCCGCAACGCGGCCCACCCGCCGGGCGGCTAGAATTCATGGGGTGGCCCAGTACCGGGCCGCACATCACGCACGTCCCCGAGCCTTCCGAGTGGAGGGACCGGACTCACGGTCCGCGTCACGCCTGGTGGCGGCGCGGCGGCCCGGTCGGGGCGTCAGGAACAACCGGATGCGGGCCGACCGCCCGCGCACAAGGAGGGCCGAAGTCATGGCCACAGTCGTGACGATTCGCCAGTTGCTGGAGAGCGGCGTCCACTTCGGGCACCAGACCCGTCGCTGGAACCCGAAGATGAAGCGCTTCATCTTCACCGAGCGCAACGGCATCTACATCATCGACCTGCAGAAGTCGCTGTCCTACATCGACCGCGCCTACGAGTTCGTCAAGGAGACGGTCGCCCACGGCGGCACCATCCTGTTCGTCGGCACCAAGAAGCAGGCCCAGGAAGCCATCTACGAGCAGGCCCGCCGGGTCGGCATGCCCTACGTCAACCAGCGCTGGCTGGGCGGCATGCTCACCAACTTCTCCACCGTGCACAAGCGCCTTCAGCGCCTCAAGGAGCTCGAGGAGATCGACTTCGAGGACGTGGCCTCCTCCGGCCGCACCAAGAAGGAGCTCCTCGGCCTGCGCCGGGAGAAGGAGAAGCTGGAGCGCACCCTCGGCGGTATCCGCGACATGGCCCGCGTGCCCAGCGCGGTGTGGATCGTGGACACCAAGAAGGAGCACATCGCGATCAGCGAGGCCCGCAAGCTCAACATCCCGGTCGTGGCGATCCTCGACACCAACTGCGACCCCGACGAGGTCGACTACCCGATCCCGGGCAACGACGACGCGATCCGCAGCGTCAGCCTGCTCACCCGGGTGGTCGCCGACGCCGTCGCGGAGGGTCTGATGATCCGCTCCGGCGGGGCCCCGGGCGGGGAGAAGGGCTCCGAAGAGCCGCTGGCCGAGTGGGAGCGCGAGCTTCTGGAGGGCAAGGGCGAGGCCCAGACCGCCGAGGCCCCGGCCGAGGAGGCCGCTCCGGCTGCCGAGAACGGGAGCACCGAGGAGGCCTAGGCTCCTCCGCAATCCTTTCCGACCCATACCTAGCGGATAGAGATACTGAAGCTATGGCGAACTACACCGCCGCCGATGTGAAGAGGCTGCGCGAGATCACCGGCGCTGGCATGATGGCCTGCAAGAAGGCCCTGGAGGAGTCGGCCGGTGACTTCGACAAGGCCATCGAGGCCCTCCGGATCAAGGGCGCCAAGGACGTCGGCAAGCGCGCCGAGCGCACCGCGGCCAACGGCCTGATCGCCCTCGTCCAGAACGACGACACCTCCGCCGTCCTGCTGGAGCTCAACTGCGAGACCGACTTCGTCGCCAAGAACGAGAAGTTCCAGCAGTTGGCCGCGGACCTCGCCGAGTTCGTGGCGCGCACCGACCCGAGCGACGTGCCGTCGCTGCTCGCCGCCGAGTACGCCGACGGCAAGACCGTCGCCCAGGTGATCGAGGAGAACAGCGCGGTCATCGGCGAGAAGCTGGAGGTCCGGCGCTTCGTCAAGGTCGAGGGCGCCTACGTGGCCAGCTACATGCACAAGTCCGACCCCGACCTGCCGCCGACCCTCGGCGTCCTGGTCGAGCTGGACAAGGCCAACCCCGAGGTCGCCAAGGACCTGGCGCAGCAGATCGCCGCCCTGGCCCCGAAGTACATCAGCCGTGACGACGTGCCCGCCGACGTCCTCGAGAACGAGCGGCGCATCGCCGAGGCCACCGCCCGCGAGGAGGGCAAGCCCGAGAAGGCGCTGCCCAAGATCATCGAGGGCCGGGTCAACGGCTTCCTCAAGGACGTGACCCTGCTCGGTCAGCCGTTCGTCAAGGAGAACAAGAAGACGGTCCAGAAGATCGTCGACGAGGCCGGCGTGACCGTGCGTCGCTTCGTGCGCTTCAAGGTCGGCCAGGCCTAGAGCTTCTGCGATGATGGAGGTGTCGGGACAACTTCCCCCGGCACCTCCGTCAGATCTGGACGGTGTGTGAGCCTCCTGGAGACCCAGCGGGTTCGCGCAGTACAACCCACCGGGGGAACCAGAAGGGGGCCGATCTTCGTGCCGGACAACGAGGGACAGCACGTCGTGGCCAGGCGCGACGGCGGATGGAAGCGTGTGGTGCTCAAGCTGTCGGGGGAGGCGTTCGCGGGCGACGAGCAGCTCGGCATCTCCCCCAAGGTCGTCGGCTACATCGCGCAGGCGATCGCCGAGGCGGTCGCCAAGGGCATCCAGGTAGCCGTCGTCATCGGTGGCGGCAACATGTTCCGGGGCGCAGAACTGTCCCAGGACGGTATGGAGCGCAGCCGCGCCGACTACATGGGCATGCTCGGCACCGTCATCAACTGCCTCGCGTTGCAGGACTTCCTGGAGCGGCTCGGGGTCGAGACCCGGGTGCAGACCGCCATCCACATGAGCCAGGTCGCCGAGGCCTACATTCCGCGCCGCGCGATCCGGCATCTGGAGAAGGGCCGCGTGGTCATCTTCGGAGCCGGGCTCGGGGCGCCCTTCTTCTCCACCGACACCGCAGCCGCGCAGCGGGCGCTGGAGATCGGCGCGCAGGCCGTGCTCAAGGGGACACAGGTCGACGGCGTCTACGACTCCGACCCGCGCAAGAACCCCACGGCGGTCCGGTTCGACCGCCTCGACTACAACGAAGTGCTCACCCGCGGCCTGAAGGTCATGGACGCCACGGCGGTGAGCCTGTGCATGGACAACGGTCTGCCGATCGTGGTCTTCGACCTGATGGGACAGGGCAACATCCTCCGTGCGGTGCAGGGGGAGAAGATCGGCACGGTCGTGTGTCCCGCGGACGTCTGACAGGTCTGCCCAGTCCTCGTACCACTCCGGCAAAGCGACACACGGGAGTCCCGAAATGATCGAAGAGACCCTCCTCGAAGCAGAGGAGAAGATGGAGAAGGCCGTCCTCGTCACCAAGGAAGACTTCGCCTCGATCCGTACCGGGCGTCCCAGCCCAGCGACCTTCAGCCGGATCAACGCCGAGTACTACGGCACGATGACCCCGATCAACCAGCTCGCGTCCTTCCAGGTGCCCGAGCCGCGCATGGTCGTCGTCTCCCCGTTCGACCGGTCGGCGATCCCGGCCATCGAGAAGGCGATCCGGGACAGCGACCTCGGTGTCAACCCCGTCAACGACGGCACCATCATCCGCGTGGTCTTCCCCGAGCTGTCCGAGGAGCGCCGCAAGGAGTACGTCAAGGTCGTGCGGGGCAAGGCCGAGGACGGCAGGACGTCCATCCGCAACGTGCGACGGCACGCCAAGGACGCCATCGACAAGGCCGTCAAGGCAGGTGAGATCGGAGAGGACGAGGGCCACCGCGCCCAGAAGGAGCTCGAAGCGCTCACCCACAAGTACGTCGCCGAGATCGACGAGATGCTGAAGCACAAGGAATCAGAGCTGCTCGAGGTCTGATCCTTGTCCAACTCCGACTCATTCGAGGGTCCGGTACCGGAACGGGGCGGTGACGACACGTCTCCGGACGGAGGAGCCGGACCAGAGGCGCAGCGCGCCGACTCCCGCGAAAAGCGCTTCACCCTGCACAAACCCGACGGCCGTCCCGTGCGCACCGGGCGCAACCTCCCGCTGGCCATCGGCAGCGGGCTGGCCCTGGGAGCGCTCGCCTACCTCGCGATCGTGCCGTACCCGCCCCTGTTCACCGTCATCACCTCGATCGCCGTGGTGCTGGGGGTGAGGGAGCTGCGCCGGGCCTTCGCCTCCCGCGGCATCCGCCCAGCCCTGGTTCCCGTCGTCGCTGGTGGGGTGGCCATGCAGGCCGCGGCCTTCTTCGGCGGGCCGCTCTGGCTGGTGGGGACGCTCGCGGTGGCGGCGATCCTGGGACTGGTGTGGCGGCTGCGCGGCGGCGCCGAGGGATACGTGCAGGACGCCACGGCCACCCTGTTCGTCCTGGTCTACCTGCCGCTGCTGCTGAGCACCTGGCTGATGCTGCTGGCCGAGCCCGACGGCCGCTGGCGGCTCATCGCCTTCATCGTGGTGACGATCAGCAGCGACATCGGGGGCTACTTCGCGGGCATCCTGTTCGGCCGCCACAAGATGGCTCCGGTGATCAGCCCCAACAAGACCTGGGAGGGTTTTGCCGGGTCGGTGCTGAGCTGCATGGTGGCCGGGGCGCTCACCGTCAGCCTCCTGCTGGACGGCTCCGTCTGGGCCGGGCTGGTGCTCGGCGGCGCCGTGGTCCTCGCGGCGACCGTCGGCGACCTGATCGAGTCGCTCATCAAACGCGACTTCGGCCTCAAGGACATGGGGTCCTTCATGCCCGGGCACGGCGGGCTGCTGGACCGGGTCGACTCGCTGCTCATCGCCGGTCCGGTGGCGTGGATCGTGCTGAGCCTGCTCGTCCCCGCGGCCTGACCGCCGCGCACCGGGGGCCGCGACACGCCGTGTGTCGCGGCCCCCGCCGTTGCGGAGGGCTCACCCCGCGGCCCGCTCGCCTCCCGGCGAGGACTCCTCCAGCAGGCGCTGCCCGCAGATGCGGCAGCGCAGCGCGTGCTTGGGGTTGGGGGCCCGGCAGGCCGTGCAGGAGACGGTCCCCACGCCCTCGTCGATGGCGCGGGCGAGGGAGTCCAGTGGTTCGTCGGCGAGCGCCGTGTGGGCCGCGCACAGGCCCTCGCAGAACGGCACCACCTGGTCGGGGGAGAGCGTCACGGGACGGCCCGCCCGCGTGGTGATCCGGTAGGCGTCCCGTCCCCGGTCCTCGTGGAAGGTCAGCAGGCCCTCCTGCTGGGCCAGCCGGAGCAGGGTGCTCAGATAGGCGTGGGTGCCGCGTTCGAGCAAGGGAAACACCCGACCTTCCTTCCGTGTCCGTGCGGGTTCAGGGCCAGGCCGGACCGCGGCCTCAGCCCAGGATCCAACTGCGTCCCTCGGCGGCGAGCTTGGCGATGAGGGTCTCGGCGTCGTGCTCCTTGGCGAACAGGTGCTCGGGGCGGGTGATGGGCACCACCCACAGCCAGTTCACCGGGTCGCCGTGGAAGGTCAGCCCCGACAGGTCGGGCGGCGGGGCCCACTCCGGGCCGGCCAGCACGCTGGGGTCGGAGACCAGCAGCACCGCCGCGTGGTTGCCGCGCAGCGGGGAGTCCTCGCCGTTGTCCAGCCACTTGATGCTGTGGCCGGGCCCGAACCAGGTGACCGCCCGCCACGGGAAGGTGCCCAGCCAGCGGAAGATCCGCGCCGCCAGGTGTGCGGGGGCGGTGGTGGCCAGCGCCAGTTCGATGCGCGCATAGGCGGAGGTGTCCGCCATGTACCGGTCCAGGGTGGGCATCCGCTGGCCGCACATGCCCACGGTGCTCAGCACCGTGTAGGGACGGTCCGGGGTGGGCGGCCGCTCCGAGACGCGGATCAGCGGGTCGTGGCCGTCGGAGACGTCCCAGTAGTGTCCGGCCGGTCCCACCGTCCGGAGATGGTTGAAGACCGAGCGCTGCACGCTGCGCCAGGCTCCCGGGGCGGCACGCCAGGACCAGTACGCCTCGGCGTGCACCACCCGGGGCCACAACTGGGCCGCCACGTCGTCGAGCGCCCAGGCGTAGGCGCTGCGGCCGATCGCGTCCCGCGAGTACCCGGGCAGCCCGCGGTCGGCCTCGGCCCACCCCGGGATGATCGCCAGGAGCCCTTCCTCGTCGAGCAGGGCGACCCCGTCGCCCTCCTCGAACCACACCACGCGCAGCCGGGAGGCGTTCAGCGGGGCGCGGCCCTGCGGGTGCTTGGTGTAGGCGGCGGGCATGAGCGGCGCCCGGCCCGCGTAGAGGCCGGAGGGGTCGCTGGTCTCCGGCGCGATCTCGTGGTTGGCCAGCCACACCGGGACGCGCACCTGGCCGCGCGGGTCCAGAAGGTAGGCGGCCGTGGTGTGGGTGTCGTACTCGACGATGACCCGGCGACTGCGGTAGGGACTGGTCTCGTCGAGGAGAATCTGGGTCTGGGCCACGCCTTCCTCCTCGTCACTCGCTCGTCACTCGGCCACCGCGCGGCAGCCTGCCCGCGCCGCGTAGTATGGACGGCAGTGCCGGTTCGGGGGAGCACGCCGTCTCTGGGGAAAATTCCGTGGTCGGCCCCACAATTATCGCGTAATGCCCACCCCCGCCGTCCCGTACGACGACAGACACCCTTTTGTGACCTGGACATGAAGCCATGCCTGCTGAGCTCACTTTCGTAGCGCCGCGCCGGGCCCAACCGCCCCGGCACCTCGCCGACATGGGCCCCGAGGAGCGTCGAGCCGCGGTCGCCGAGCTCGGGGAGAAGCCGTTCCGCGCCAAGCAGTTGGCCCGGCACTACTTCGGGCGTCTGGAGTCGGACACCGCGCGGATGACCGACCTGCCCGCCGCCGCGCGGGAGCGGCTGGGGGAGGCGCTGCTGCCCCGCCTGCTCACCCCGGTCAAGCACGTCACCTGTGACAACGGCATGACCCGCAAGACGCTGTGGCGGGCCTTCGACGGGGTGCTGTTCGAGTCGGTGCTGATGCGCTACCCGGACCGGATCACCCTGTGCGTGTCCTCCCAGGCGGGCTGCGGCATGAACTGCCCGTTCTGCGCCACCGGCCAGGCCGGGCTCACCCGCAACCTGTCCACCGGGGAGATCGTCGACCAGGTCGTCTCGATCGCCCGGGACCTGGCCCGCGGCGAGGTCGCGGGCGGTCCGGGGCGGATCAGCAACATCGTCTTCATGGGCATGGGCGAACCGCTGGCCAACTACCGGCGGGTGCTGGACGCGGTGCGCCGCATCACCGACCCGGTGCCCGACGGGCTGGGGATCTCCCAGCGCGGGGTCACCGTCTCCACGGTGGGGCTGGTGCCCGCGATCGAGAAGCTCACCGCGGAGCGGCTCCAGGTGCGGCTCGCGGTCTCCCTGCACGCCCCCGACGACGAGCTGCGCGACGAGCTGGTCCCGGTCAACAACCGGTGGAAGGTCGCCGAGGTCCTGGACGCCGCGTGGCGCTACGCCGACACCACGGGGCGCCGCGTGTCCATCGAGTACGCCCTGATCCGGGACATCAACGACCAGCCCTGGCGCGCCGACCTGCTCGGCAGGCTGCTGGCGGGCCGACTGGCGCACGTCAACCTGATCCCGTTGAACCCGACGCCGGGGTCCAAGTGGACCGCCTCCCGGCCCGAGGACGAGCGGGAGTTCGTGCGCAGGCTCCAGGCGCGCGGCGTGCCGGTGACGGTCCGCGACACCCGCGGACAGGAGATCGACGGCGCCTGCGGTCAGCTCGCCGCCTCCGGGGCCTGAGGGTCCGGCGGCGCGCGTTGGCCGAGAGCCTCCTCGCCTTCCTCGTCGCACTGGTCTCCGCACTGCTGCCGTTCCTCAACATCGAGGTCTACCTGCTCGGCGTGGCCGCGCTGACGGACGGCGGGTGGCTGCTGGCGGCCGCGGCGGCCGCGGGAGCGGGACAGACCCTGGGCAAACTGGCCTACTACCTCGTGGGGCGGGGGGTGCTCACGGTCCCCTGGCTGCAGCGCAGGAGCAGGACTCCGGGACGGTGGAGCGCGCGCATCGCCCGCTGGCGGGAGCGGGCCGAGGAGCACCCGGTGTGGGCGGCGGGGCTGCTCGCGGTCAGCTCCCTGACCAGCGTCCCCCCGTTCATGGTGGTCTCGGTGCTGGCGGGCACGGTGCGGATGCCAGTGGCGGTGTTCCTGGCGGTGACCATGGCGACCCGCACCGCCCGTTTCGCCGTGCTGGTGTGCGTGCCCGGCGCGGCCGCGGCGCTGCTGTGACCCGGCGCGGCCCCGGCGGGCCGCCTGGACGCGGCCGCCGGGGCCGGTGCGGCCCTCACCGGGGCTAGCGCGTTCCCCAGGCGTAGGTCTGCTTGCGCAGCTTCAGGTAGAGGAAGGTCTCGGTGGAGGTGACGGTGGGGACCGCGCGGATGTGGCTGAGGATCTTCAGCAACTGGTCGTCGTCCTCGGCCACGACCTCCACCAGCAGGTCCAGGGAACCGGCGGTGATGACGACGTACTCGACGCCGTCCAGGTCGGCGATCGCGTCGGCCACGGCGTTGAGGTCGCCGTTGCAGCGGACGCCGATCATCGCCTGGCGTTTGAACCCCAGCATCATCGGGTCGGTCACGCCGACGACCTGGACCACTCCGCTTTCCAGGAGGCGCTGGACACGCTGTCGGACGGCGGCTTCGGAGAGGCCGACGGCCTTGCCGATCGCCGCGTAGGAGCGCCGTCCGTCCTGCTGGAGCTGCTCGATGATCCGCTTGGCGGTGTCGTCGAGGACCACCCCGCCGCCGTTGCGGCGCGGCCCGGGCGTTGACTCCGATCCCTCGGCCACCTAATCCTCCGCTATCGGTTGTTTGTGCCGGTCAAATGTCCTGAATTGGTTGTCCAGAGTACTTCGGGTAGCGGAATCACAAGTTTCGGTGTGTTTCAGGGAGGTTGCAAGTTCCCGGCCGGCAAGCGGGTCGCGTACGGAGTCCAGCGCCAGCAGGGCGACGTGCAGGGACAGACAGGTCTCCACCGACTCCAGGTCCACACCGAGAATATGTGAGATGCGTCTCAGTCGCTCGTAGAAAGCGGGACGTGACAGGTGCGCCCGGGACGCCGCCAGGGTCTTGTTGCGTCCGGCGTCCAGGTAGTGCCGCAGCACCGAGGTCAGGTCCGTGCCGTGCCGGGCGTCGTGGTCCAGCAGCGGCCCCACCTCGCGCTCCACGTAGGTCTGCAACCGCTCGTCGTCGCGGAGCAGGTGCAGCAGCCCGCGCAGGTGCAGGTCGGGAAGGCGGTGGTAGGGGCGGTCGGTGACCTGGCGCGCGGCGACGTCCGCCACCTGGCGGGCCTCCAGGAAGGAGCGCCGGACCCCGCGGATGTCGTCGACGGGCGACCCCACCGCGAGCACCGTCCCGGTGCCGACGCGCTCGCGGACCAGCGGGGCGAGCCGGTCCAGGCACCGCTCCGGATCCTCGGCGGGCGGCAGGGCCAGCAGGACGCCGACCCGCAGGTCGTCGAGCGAGCCCACCAGGGCGGGCAGCCGCAGCTCCCGGCAGACCCGGGCGGCGCCCTCGGCGGCGTCGGCCAGCCGGGCCTGCGTGGCCAGTCCGGTCCCGGTGTCGCGCAGCCGCAGCACCAGGGCGACCAGGGTGCGCCCGGTCAGCGGGACGCCGACGGCACGCGCCCGGACCAGCGCCTCCTCCGGATCGGAGTAGGAGCGGTCGACGATGCCCGCGATGATCGTGCGGTGGGCCTGGCGTTCCAGCCCCTCCTGGTGCCGCTCCAGCAGCCGGCCCAGGGCCAGCGTCGTCGCCGCGCGCTCCACCAGCGTGGTCAGCAGCGGGGTGGGGGAGGCACCGCACACCAGGACGAGCCGCCCCCAGTCCTGGCCGCGCGCGCCCACCATGGTGACCAGCCAGCCCGTCGCCGGGTCGTGGACGGTCCGCCTGGTGCTGCGCACCGACCGGGAGCGGCTCTCCCAGGACGTCAGCAGGATTCCGGGGTCCTCCCCGTTGAGGTCGCAGGCCAGCACCTGGTGGGCCAGGTTCTCCAGCAGCACGGGGCAGCCCGAGAGCCGGGCCACCTCCCGCAGCACCCGGTCGTGGGGGGCGCCCTCCACCGACAGCTCGGTGAAGACGGAGTGCAGGTGCTCCGAGGCGCGCAGCTCCTCAAGCTGCTCGCCGAGCACGCGGCGGTGCACGGCCTCGGTGATCTCCACGAACCGGGTCTCGCGCTCCAGGCAGACCAGCGGCACGCCGGCCTCCAGGGCCGCCTCCCGCAGCGCGTCGGGCAGTCGGCCGCGGTACTTGCGGCCCAGTTCCACGGCGAGCCCGCTGACCCCCGCCTCCGCCAGGTCGGTGACGTAGCGGCGCAGCGCCTCCGCGTCGTCGGGCAGCGCGATCCCGGTGGTCAGCACGAGCTCGCCGCCGCGCAGCAGGTGGGCCAGGTCGGTGACCTCGGCGACGTGCACCCAGCGCACGGGGGAGTCGAGCCGGTCCGCCCCCACCACGACCCTGGGGCGGGCGCGCCGCACCACGGGCAGGTCGAGCACTTCGGCGAGGGAGGGGAGCACAGGCCGAGTGTACAGACGGGACCTGGGTCCTCTTGACGACCTGTAAGCCACAGGGCCCGGAAATCGCCACTGTGCCGCTGGTCAAGGCGGGAGCGCAGCGGTGAGACTGGAGGACATGTCGGATCTGCTCGCGCGCCACCGTGCGGTCATGCCCTCGTGGATGGCCCTGTACTACGACAAGCCCATCGAGATCGTCAGCGGCAAGGGGAACCGGGTCGTCGACTCCGACGGCAACACCTACCTGGACTTCTTCGCCGGGATCCTCACCAACATGATCGGCTACGACGTCGCGGAGGTGCGGGAGGCCGTCCAGGCCCAACTGGCCCGCGGCGTCGTGCACACCTCCACCCTGTACCTGCTGCGCGGCCAGGTGGAGCTGGCCGAGAAGATCGCCCGGCTCTCCGGCATCCCCGACGCGAAGGTGTTCTTCACCAACTCCGGCACCGAGGCCAACGAGACCGCGCTGCTGCTGGCCACCCACGCGCGCGGCAGCGACCAGGTGCTGGCCCTGCGCAACAGCTACCACGGGCGCTCGTACGGCACCATCGCGGTCACCGGCAACCGGGGCTGGAAGAACTCGTCGCTGTCCCCGCTCAACGTGCACTACCTGCACGGAACCGACCGCTCCCACCCGGCCTTCGCGCACCTGTCCGACGCCGAGTACATCGACGTGTGCGTGGCCGACCTGCGGGAGGTGCTCAGCACCACGGCCCCGAACGTGGCCTGCCTCATCGCCGAGCCCGTCCAGGGGGTCGGCGGGTTCGCGATGCCCCCCGACGGCCTGTTCGCCGCCTACCGGGAGGTCCTGGACGAGCAGGGCATCCTGTTCGTCTCCGACGAGGTGCAGACCGGCTGGGGGCGCACCGGCTCCAGCTTCTGGGGGATCGGCAACCACGGCGTCGTCCCGGACATGATGACCTTCGCCAAGGGACTGGGCAACGGCTTCGCCATCGGCGGCGTGGTCGCCCGCGGCGACCTCATGGACGCGCTGCCCGCCAACGGGGTCTCCACCTTCGGCGGCAACCCGATCGCCACCGCCGCGGCCAACGCCACCCTCGACTACGTGCTCGACCACGACCTCCAGGCCAACGCGGCGCGGCTGGGACCGCTGGTCCTGGAGCGGCTCGCCCCGCTGCGGCAACTGCCCGCGGTGGGCGGGGTGCGCGGCAAGGGGCTGATGTTCGCCGTCGACATGGCCGACCCGGCCACCGGCGCCCCCAGCGCCGAACTGGCCGCCGCCGTGCTGGAGGAGACCCGCAGGCGGGGCCTGCTCGTCGGCAAGGGCGGGCTGCACGGCCACACCCTGCGCATGGCGCCGCCGCTCACCCTCACCGAGGAGGAGGCCGAGGAGGGAGCGGCCATCCTGGTCGAGGCCGTCACCGCGGTCAACGACGCGGCCGCCTGAGCCGACCGGGCGCGGCCCCGGATCCGGGGCCG
>NZ_KQ950180.1:400059-414389 GCF_001517975.1 Thermobifida cellulosilytica TB100 | reverse complement strand
CCGGATCCGGGGCCGCGCCCTCCCGCAGCAAACCCGCACCATCCCGCAACGACGAAGAAGGTTCCGTTGTCTGTCAAGCACGTCCCACACTGGATCGGCGGCAAGCCCTGGCAGGGGCCGGCCGAGCGCCGCGGCGACATCCACAACCCGGCGACCGGGCGCGTCTCGGGCACGGTCGGCCTCGGCGGACCGGAGGAGGTGGCCGCCGCGGTGGCCGCCGCCAAGGCGGCCTTCCCGGCCTGGCGGGACACCTCGCTGGCCCGGCGCACCGAGGTCATGTTCGCCTTCCGCGAGCTGGTCCGCGCCCACCGCGACGAGCTGGCCCGCCTCATCAGCGCCGAGCACGGCAAGGTCGTCTCCGACGCGCTGGGCGAGGTCTCCCGCGGCCTGGAGGTCGTGGAGTTCGCCTGCGGCATCCCGCACCTGCTCAAGGGCGGCTACTCGGAGAACGTCTCCACCCGGGTGGACGCCTACTCCATCCTCCAGCCGCTCGGCGTGGTCGCCGGGATCACCCCGTTCAACTTCCCCGCCATGGTGCCGATGTGGATGTTCCCCATCGCCATCGCCTGCGGCAACACCTTCGTGCTCAAGCCGAGCGAGAAGGACCCCTCGGCCGCGGTCCGCCTGGCCGAGCTGTGGGCCGAGGCCGGCCTGCCCGACGGCGTGTTCAACGTGGTGCACGGCGCGAAGGAGGCGGTCGACGCGCTGCTGACCCACGAGGACGTCAAGGCGGTCAGCTTCGTCGGCTCCACCCCGATCGCGCGCTACGTCTACTCCACCGCGGCGGCCCACGGCAAGCGGGTGCAGGCGCTGGGCGGGGCCAAGAACCACATGGTGGTGCTGCCCGACGCCGACCTGGACCTGGCCGCCGACGCCGCGGTCTCGGCGGGGTTCGGCTCGGCGGGGGAGCGGTGCATGGCGATCTCGGCGGTGGTGGCCGTCGGCGGGATCGCCGACGACCTGCTGGCCGGGATCAAACAGCGGGTGGCGCGGCTGCGCGTGGGACCGGGGGACGACACGCGCAGCGAGATGGGGCCGCTGGTGACCCGCGAACACCGCGACCGGGTCGCCTCCTACCTGGAGTCGGGGGTGCGCGAGGGCGCGACCCTGGCGGTCGACGGCCGCGTGCACCCGGTGCTCGGCGGCGAACCCGACGGCTTCTGGCTGGGGCCGTCGGTGCTGGACCACGTCACCCCCGAGATGTCGTGCTACCGCGACGAGATCTTCGGCCCGGTGCTGTCGGTGCTGCGCGTCGACACCTACGAGGAGGCGATCCGCCTCGTCAACGCCAACCCCTACGGCAACGGCACCGCCATCTTCACCAACGACGGCGGCGCGGCACGGCGCTTCCAGAACGAGGTGGAGGTGGGCATGGTCGGCATCAACGTGCCCATCCCGGTGCCGATGGCCTACTACTCCTTCGGCGGCTGGAAGAACTCGCTGTTCGGCGACTCGCACGCGCACGGAACGGAGGGCGTGCACTTCTACACCCGCACCAAGGCGGTCACCGCACGCTGGCTCGACCCCAGCCACGGCGGGGTCAACCTCGGCTTCCCCACCAACGGGTGAGGCGTCGGCCCCGACGAAACGGCGGTCTCGCGCACGAATCGACAGCGGGGCTGCGCACCGGAGGGCGGCCGCACACCGGTCGGAGTATCGTGGTTGCCGGTTCACCGCTCCGGGACCGCTGCTCTGCGCCCCGGTCGTCGGTGGAGACCACGAGAGGGTGCGCCTCGTTCCACTCCCCCCTCCGGAACCGGGCGCATGGTGAAGGGATGCTCCGGGCAGCTTCTCCCCCCGGCCCGGAGCACTCCCCTCCCCCTGTCGCCGCGCACCGCCGAGGTGCGCAACGGCGAGCCTGTCCCGGGCGGCGGCGGTTGGCCCGGGGCGGGCCGGGCGCGCTCCGGCGGCGTCGCGTGCGGGCGGACTCGGCGTCGGCCCGCGGGCGGTACGCCCCGGTCAGGGCGTGGCGAGAAGCTGGGGGTCGAAGGGGTCGGGACGGTGGTCGGCGGCCAGGCGCGCGCACTCGGCGCAGCCGTAGACCGGGGTCCCGTCGGGCAGCGTTCCCAGCGGTTGGCGCGGGCGCGGCCACCTCGCGTGGCAGACGACGCAGGCTTCCCCCGTGACCTGCGCGTCGCTGAGTCCTTCCAGGTCGAAGACGTGGCTGTCGTCTTCGTCTGCGGGCGCACTGCGCTCGCACATGATGCCCAGACCGCTCAACGTCCCTACTCCCCCCCGTGGTACAGGACAGTCGCGGATCAGTCAGTGCAGACGGATGTCGGTGATTGGATTCAAGCAGACAGGGTGTGCTCGCCGGATAAAGCAGAGCCAAAACTGTGGCCTTGAGCTTAGGGGTATTGACTCTGTGTAGTCAAAACTGGAATTCCGTACTACAACTTAAAGGGCTAAAAGGGGATAAAGCGCTGGAAGCCAGCGTTACGCCGGGTATCTCGGCACAGTGGTGAAGCGCCGCAACGCCAGGGCGGGATTGACCTTGCGCACCTGCGCCACCCGGGCGGGGTCCGCCTCCGCCACGGCCACGCCCTCCTGCTCGCCCAGGGAGGTCACCACCACCCCCATCGGGTCCACGACCATGCTGTTTCCCGACCCCATCGGCGCGCTCTGCCCCGCCGCCGCGACGTACAGGGTGTTCTCGACGGCCCGGGCGCGCACCAGGAGACGCCAGTGCTCCTCCTTCAACGGCCCCGGAACCCACTCCGCGCCGACCGCCACCACCTGCGCCCCGGCGTCGGCCAGCCTCCGCGTGACCTCGGGGAAGCGCAGGTCGTAGCAGGTCTGTAGGCCGAAGACGAGCCCGTCGACGGAGAACACCGGGGGATCGGTGACCTCCCCCGGGCGCACCACCGCCGACTCGGTGAACCCGAAGGCGTCGTACAGGTGCAGCTTGCGGTAGCACGCCGCCAGCTCGGCGTCGGGGCCGACGGCCACCGTGGTGTTGGAGAAGCGCTCCGGCTCGTCCAGCGCCTCGTTGACCCCCGCCACGACGTAGACGCCCGCCTCGCGCGCCAACTCCCGCAGCCCCGACACGTAGCGGCCGTCCAGGGGCTCGGCCGACTCCACGAACCGGCGGTCGGTGACCGGGGCGGTGAACATCGCGTACTCGGGCAGCACCACCACCCGGGCGCCCCGCCCGGCCGCCGCACGCACCAGTTCGGCGGCCCGGGCCAGGTTCGCCTGCTTGTCCGTCCCCGGCGCGAACTGCGCGACGGCCACCGCGACCATGCCGACCCCCTCAGCCTGCGAGCTTCCCGACGACCGTGACCCTACGCGATCCGCGGGGACACCGGCGCGGCGGGACCGGGGGCGGGCGAGGCGGCCCCCGCACGCCTCACCCGCCCCCGGCCCCGCCGCGCCCCGCGCCTACAGCCGGGCGAACGCCTCCTCCAGGATGGACATCCCCTCGTCGAGCAGGTCGTCGCCGATGACCAGCGGCGGCAGCAGCCGGATCACGTTGCCGTAGGTGCCCGCGGTCAGCAGGACCAGGCCGTTGGAGTGGCAGTACTCGACGATCGGAGCGATCGCCCCCGGGTTGGGGGTCGTGTCGCCTGCGCCCGCCACCAGCTCCAGGGCGACCATCGCGCCGCGCCCCCGCACGTCGCCGACGATGTCGTACCGCTCGGCGAGCGCGTGCAGCCGGGGCAGCAGCACCTCGCCGATGGCGCGGGAGCGCGCCACCAGGTTCTCGCTCTCGATCGTCTCCAGCGCGGCCAGCGCCGCCGCGCACGCGGCCGGGTTGCCGCCGTAGGTGCCGCCCAGGCCGCCGCTGTGGACGGCGTCCATGAGCTCGGCCCGCCCGGTGACCGCGGCCAGCGGCAGGCCGCCCGCGATCCCCTTGGCCGTGGTGATCAGGTCCGGCACGATCCCCTCGTGCTCGCAGGCGAACATGTCGCCGGTGCGCGCGAAGCCGGTCTGCACCTCGTCGGCGATGAACACGATGCCGTGCGCCCGGCAGAACTCCACGAGCGCGGGCAGGAACCCCCGGCCCGGCACGATGAAGCCGCCCTCGCCCTGGATCGGCTCGATCAGCACCGCGGCCACGTTCTCCGGCCCGATCTGCTTGGTGATCAGGTCGACGGCCTGGGCCGCGGCCTCGGGGCCGCAGTTGTCGGGGCCGGTCGGCCAGCGGAAGGGGTAGGCCATCGGCATCCGGTAGACCTCGCCCGCGAAGGGGCCGAACCCCTGCTTGTAGGGCATGTTCTTGGCGGTCAGCGCCATCGTCAGGTTGGTGCGGCCGTGGTAGGCGTGGTCGAACACCACCACCGCCTGGCGCCCGGTGGCGCTGCGCGCGATCTTGACCGCGTTCTCCACCGCCTCGGCGCCCGAGTTCACCAGGATGGAGCGCTTCTCGTGGTCGCCGGGGGTGATCCGGTTGAGCGCCTCGCACACCTCGACGTAGCCCTCGTAGGGGTTGATCATGAAACAGGTGTGCGTGAAGCGGGCCAACTGCTCGCCGGCGCGGGCCACCACCCGCGGGTTGGCGTTGCCCACGTTGGTCACGGCGATGCCGGAGCCGAAGTCGATGAAGCGGTTGCCGTCGACGTCCTCGACGATGCCGCCGCCCGCCCGGGCCACGTAGACCGGCAGGGAGCTGCCCACCCCCCGGGCGACGGCCGCGACCCGGCGTTCGTGCAGCGCACGCGACCTGGGACCGGGGATCTCGGTGACGATCCGGCGCTGCTGCGGGAGCTCCGCGTGCTCAACGGCCATGGCTTCCTGCCCCTCCTCGTGGTGGCGGCTCGACCATCCGGGCTTATGGACTGAACAGTAAGCCGAACGGCAGGTGGATTCCCTCGCCAGGATGGATAGGATTTCAGGGCGTTCTTGGCCTTTTTGGCAGAACTGCGGTCCTGACGGCCCGAAACCGGCAAACAAGGGGTGAGCGTGCCGCCTTCCCTGGGAGCGATCCTGCGCACTCCGCGGCTGCGCCTGCGGTTGCTCAACGGCGCCGACAAGCTGGACACCCCGGTGCGCTGGGTGGCGGTCAGCGAGCTCACCGACCCCACCCCCTACCTGGAGGGCGGGGAGCTGCTGCTGACCACCGGCATGCGCTGGACCCACGAGCCCGACGCGGCGCGCAGCTACGTGCGGCGCCTGGTCGACCGCGGGGTCGCCGGGCTCGGCTTCGGCCTCGGCGTCGTGCACGACCAGGTGCCTGCCACCCTGTCCGAGGCGGTCGCCCGGTTCGACCTGCCGTTCCTCGCGGTGCCCCGCCAGACCCCGTTCATCGCCATCGGCAAGGAGGTCTCCCGGCTGCTGGCCCGGGAGGAGTACGAGGGGCTGACCAAGGCGTTCGCCGCGCAGCGCCAGTTGACGCGCGCCGCGCTGCGCGGCGCCGAGGCGGTGGTGGACCGGCTCCACGCGGAGCTGGACGGGGGATGGGTGCTGCTGCTCTCCCCGGGCGGCGCGCCGCTGCACGCCCGCCCCGCCCAGGCCAGTGCCCACGTCCCGGACCTCGCCGAGGAGGTGCGGCGGCTGCGCGGCCTGCGCCGCCCCGCCAGCGCCTCGCTGGCGGCCGCCTCCGGACACGTCACCGTGCAGCCCCTGGGCGTGTCCGGACGGGTGCGCGGCTTCCTCGCGGTGGGCAGCCCGCACCCGCTCGGCTCGGACGAGCGGACCCTGGTCAACGCCGCCGGCTCCCTGCTCTCCCTGGAGCTGGAGCGCGGCCGTCCCGCCGCCTCGGAGCGGCTGCGCAGCGGACTGCTGGAGGCCCTGCTGGGCGGGGCCGTGAGCGTGTCCGGCCCCGGGACCGAGGCGCTGCGCGCGGCCCTGCCCGCGGAACCCGTGGTCGTCGTGGCAGCCGAGGAGAGCCCCGCCGCCGTGTCCTGGGGGCGCGACGAGGAGGACGGACTGGCGGCCGTGCGGGACGGGCGGTTCGTGTTCCTGGGCAGCGCCCGGTCCGACCCGGGAGGCCGCCTGGCCGCGTTCACGGGCGGACCGGTTGGGCGTGAGCGGGGAGTCCGGCTACGAGGAGCTGCCCGAGGCGCTGGCCCAGGCCGAACGGGCGCTGGAGGTCGCCCGGCGCGACCACTTCGGGCTGGTCCGCCACGCCGACCTGCCGGTCGGGTTCCTCGGACTGCTGGACACCCCCGCGGGGGAGGGCACGGCGCGGCGGCTGCTCGCCCCGCTGCACGGCCACCGGTCCAGCGCCGAACTGCTGGCCTCCCTGCGCGCCTACCTGGCCGCGGCGGGCCGCTGGGACGCCGCGGCCGAGTCCCTGGGGATCCACCGGCACACCCTGCGCTACCGGATCGCGCGCATCCGCGAGCTGCTCCCCGGCGACCTGGACGACCCCGACTACCGGGCCGAACTGTGGCTGGCCCTGCGCATGACCGAGCGGGGGTGAGGCGGGCCGGGCGGCGCCGGTTTGCTCCTCCTCTGCCGTCGCCTGCCCGAACCTGGGGAGTTCTTCGCGAAAGCCGCTCTGACCTCATGTTTTGTTCGCGGTTGGGCTCTGTCGGCGGAATGTCGGACCGGGTGTGCTGTGTTCAAGGTCACAAGAAGACAGGACGGGAGGTCCGGAACGCGAGAAGGCAGAGCATCCGGAGGGGCGATGGTCGGGCGGGTACTGCGGGCGTCGGCGGCGGCAGCGGGCGTGCTGGCGGGCCTGCTCCTCGGCGCTCCCACGGCGGCGGCCGAGCCGGAGGACGGGGGCGGGGCCTGCCTCGCCGAGATCCGCGAGGCCTGGGAGGACGCGGAGCCCTACGTCCACGACCGGGTCACCGGGGTGCTGCCCGAGGTCACCCCCGACGCCGTGGCCGACGCCTTCGCCGACGACCGCTCCGTCCGGGTCGCCGTGCTGCCGGGGGAGGACGCCGCAGCGCAGGAGCTCGCCTCCCAGGTGCACGGAGCGCAGGAGCGGCGGACCGTGGTCCTCTACCGCTGGGACGGGCACGCCTTCCAGGTCGACGCGGGCGCCGCGGGGCCCCGGGGCGTCGGCGGCCGGCTGCTGGAGGACCGGGTCGCCCCCGAGGACCTGCTCTCCCACATGGAGACCCTGTCCGCGGCCCTGCGCGGGGAGGTCACCTCCGCGGCCGCGCAGGCGCTGGCGCAGACGCCGCTGTACGCGGCCCCCGGCCTGGCGACCGACCTCACCCCGCAGCGGACCGAGGAGCTGGCCGAGCGGCTGGCCGCGCTGCCGGACGGGGTGCGGGTGGCGCTGCTGCCCGGCGAGGCGGTCGCCTACGAGAGCGCGGTGCTGCACCGGGGCTCCGGCAGCGTCGCCGATCTGGTGCAGGGGGAGCGCGACGCTCCCGTCGTCGTCTACCTGGTGGACGAGGAGGGGAACGTGGTCGCCGGGTCGGTGGGCGGCAGCGCTGCCGCGAGCCGGTTCGGCCCGCGCGGGGCCGTCCTGGCCAGGATCGCCGAGGACGCCCGGCGGGACGGCGGCAGCGCCACGGCCACGCTCACCGGCCTGCTGGAGCGGCTGGAGGAGACGTCCGACGGGGAAGGCCCTGCCGGGCGCGCGGCCGACGCCCTGCGCCACGCCGGCCCGTTCCTGCTCCTCGTGGGCGCGGTCCTGGCGCTCGTGGTCCCGGTGCGGCGCGCCGAGGCGCAGGCCGCCGCCGAGGACGACGGCGATTCCGCTCCTCCGCCGGAATAGTCCCGTTTTCGGGGCGGTTTTCCCGTGTCGCGGCGGTGCGGTGCGGCCGGTTTTCTGCCGGGCCGTCGCGGCGGACGCGCAGACGGCCTTTCCTCCGTCCCGGTGCAGAAAAGGAGGGATTCGGGAGGAAAACCGTCGTCCTCCGCCGTCGTGGCGGACAGAAAGGGTTAACAACGCTTTTTGCCCGTGTCGCGGACAAATGCGGTCAGGAATGGCTTTTCTGCGCCGGAATTCCGCTGCCGGGCCGCGGAGCCGGGGCGGGCGCCCGCCGTTCCCGCGCGGGTCCCAGGGGTGCCCGCCGGTGCAGAAGCCCAGGATCAGGCGGTCGGCGTCCGCCGCGCACCGGGAGCGGAAGCGGTCCCAGGGGGCGGCGGAGTGCGGGGCGGGGCGGTGAAAGGACCGCGGAGGCGGCCGCGGAACCGGAATCGGGTCACGGTATGGGGTGATCCCCGGCCCGGACGGCGCGAACGACCCCTACCCGGGATTACCGTTGTTCACACATGGTGGTGCGTTCCGGCGCGGAAAATCGGTCCGGAAATTTTTCCCATACGCATCACACATGGAACGACCGGTCGCGAGAATGCGATGAGTTGCTTTGGGTGACTAATTCGTCACTTGACGGTCCGATGAGGTCGGTCAGTGGGAGCAGAGGTGTCACGTGCGGTTATTCCACACATTTCCTCCACCGTTCACGCCGCGGGCGCGCTACGGGGTGGGACGGCGATGAGACCTCGGACACGCAGGGCGCTGCTCGTGGCGGCCACCCCCGCCCACGGGAGCGCCTCCGGAGCCGAAGCGGGGGTGCGGGAGGAAGTCGAGGCGCTGGGATCGGCGCTGACCGACGCGGCCTTCGACGAGGTGCGCGCCCTGGACGACCCGGGACGCACCCGGATGCTGGAGGAGGTGCGCTCCTTCTTCGCGGTGGCCGAACCGACCGACGTCCTCCTGCTCGCGCTGCACGGCACCGTGGTCCGGGGCAGCGACGGCGCGGTGTGCTTCCCCACCGCGCCGGGGCGCCGGTTCGCCTCCGGGGCCGTGCGGCTGGACGCCGTGAGCGAGGTGATCCAGTCCTCCCCGGCCCGCGCCACGGTCGTGCTGCTGGACTGCGGATACAGCGGCTGGTTCGACGACGGGCCGGACGGCTGCACCCTGACGGTCCCCCAACTCGACCTGCGGCGGTCGTTCCCCGGGGAGGGCTGCACGGTCTTCGCGGCGGCGGGCGGGCACCGCGGCGCCGAACCGCTCAGCCTGGGCGTGGCCCGGGCGCTGCGGGGGGCCGCGCCCGACCGCGACGGCGACGGCTGGATCGACACCGCCGACCTCGACGAGTACCTGCGCCGCAACAGCGCCGCCGACCACGGCCCGGTGCTCGTCACCGAGGCGCCCCCCGTCCCCCTGGCCCGCCGCCCCTGCGGGCCGGCCTCCGCCGGGTGGTCCGCAGGGCATGAGGCCGGCCCCGACCCGCGCTCCCTGCTCACCGACCTCGCCGAGGTCGAGGGCCTGGACGTGGCCAGGTTCGGCGACACCGCGCTGGCCAGCCTCACCCACGTGCCCGAACCCGGGCGGGCCGAACCGGCCATCCCCGTCAGCGCGGTCCCGGTGAGCGAAGCCCACCACAAGGCGGTGGAGTCGGCGATGACCCGGCGGCTCACCGTCGTCGCCGCCCCGCCCGGAAACGGGGCGGGGACACTGGCGACCGCCGCCGCGCACACGGCCGTCGCCTCCGGGCAGAGCGTGCTCTTCGTCGCCTCCGACACCGCCTCCGCCGACGCCTTCACCGTCGACGTCCGCACCGAGCTGGAGACCGCGCACCTGGTCGCGGGCGGAGCGGTCGCCGTGCCCGCCCGCGGCGGCGCCCGCAGCACCCTCCAGGAGCGGCGCGCGCTGAAGGAGGAGGAGACCGAGGCGCGCACGGCGCTGTACCGGGACTGGGCCGCGGTGTGCGTGGCCCGCGCCGCCATCGACGCGATCGCGCGCATCGAACGCGACCTGGCGCTGCTGGCGGAGGCCCGCGGGCAGATCATCGCGGCGGGCTGGGACCCCGGGGCGCTGTTCCGCGGCAGCAGCCCTCAGGAGTGGCTGCGGTGGGGGGAGCAGGCCGCCCAGCGCTTCCCCCTCCGGCCGCTGCGGCGCTCCGGCGCGTGGCGCAGGCTGGCCGCCGCCGCCGACCCGGCCGTCCTGGCCCGGGTGTGCCAGATCGCCCGGGTGGAACAGGAGTGGCGCACCGTCCTCGACACCCGGCGCCGCGCGACCTCCCTGGAGGAGCTGTACGCCGACCTGGTGGCGGCCCTGGAGGCGCACCGGCGGTCCAGCGCCGCCTACCTGGCGGCCCGGGCGCGGGCCCGCGGCACGGACGACACCGGGGCCACCGCCCCGGTGTGGGCGGTGGCGGTGGGCCGGGCCCACGAACTGCCGCCCCGGGCCGGCATGTTCGACCTGGTGATCGTGGACCGCGCGGACCGCTGCGGCATCGGCGAGGTGCTTCCGCTGCTCTACCGGGCCCGCCGCGCACTGGTCATCGGCGACCCGGCCGCGCCCCCGCCCGTGGTCGGCGCGAACGGTCGGGGACCCGGCACGGTCCCGTCCGCCTACCGGGCGCTGGCACGCGTCCGCACCGAGACCGGGGGACGGGTGCTCTGGCTCGACGAGCACGACCGGTGCCAGCCGGCGATCGCGGCGCTGGCCGACCGCTACTGCTACGGGGGACGGGCGACCGTGCTCACCGACCCCTGGAGCCTGCCCGGCGACGCCGACCGGCCGGTGCAGTGGCACGACGTGACCGGCGAGTACGAGGAGGAGGACGGAGGCTCCTACGTCAACCGGGAGGAGGCGCACCGGGTGGCGGCGGTGCTGACCGCGCTGGACGTGCGCCTCCCCCACGGGGCGACCGTGGGGGTGACCAGCCCGTTCAGCGGACAGCGGGACCTGCTGGGCCGGTTGACCGGCCGTCGGCGCTACTCCCGCCGCATCCGGATCGACAGCCCGCACGCCTTCGGCGCGCAGCCGTGCGACGCGCTGGTGGTCTCCCCCGTGCTGAGCGGCTCCACCCCGCACCGCACGGTGGCCCGGACGCTGGCGGGGGCGCAGTGGTGGCACCCGCTGCTGACGGGGGCGATCGCGCAGCTCGTCGTCGTGGGGGACCGCCGGTTCTGGGAGGAGGGCGGCGGGGTCCCCGCGGCGGTGGCGGAGGCGGCCGCGACAGGGACGGGCGAGGCGGACGGACCGGCCGTGCCGCGCCCGCTGCTCCAGGCGCTGGGCGACCTGTCCGCCGAGGTCGAGACCGGAGCGGCGGTGGCGGGCTACCGGGTCGACCTGGCCGTGGCGGCCCCCGGCGGACGGGTCCTGGTCCTGGTGGACCGCACCCGCGACGGCCGCGGCCTGCGCCGCCTGCTCGACCGCCAGCAGCGGCTGCGGGAGGTGACGAACCTGCCCGTGCTCCGCGTCCCCCTCTGGCGCTGCCTCCACGACCCCGTGGACCTGGCCAAGGAGATCCTGCTCGGCCGGGCCTGAGGGGCCGGGAGCGTGCCCGGGGGCATGTCCGGGACCGGGGAGGGGACCGGGTAGGGTGCACAACCGCCGGAGGGGCCGCGGCGGGCGGCCCCGACGAGCGGAGGAGGCGACGACACGGTGCCCGAGGGCCACACGCTGCACCGGCTGGCGATCCACTTCACCAAGACCTACGGCGGGCAGCGGCTGCGCGCCACCAGTCCGCAGGGGCGGTTCGCCGAGGGGGCGCGGCGGATCGACGGACGGGTGCTGGGCGGGGCCGAGGCCCACGGCAAGCACCTCTTCCTCGGCTTCGACTCCGGCGAGTGGGTCCGCGTCCACCTCGGGCTGTACGGGGCCTGGACCTTCGGCGACGCCGACGGCGAACGCTACCTGGGCGCCCCGCGGGCCGACACGGACACCGCGTGGACGCTCCGGCGCGACGCGGAGGGGTTCGCGGTCCCGCCGCCGCCCACCGGAGCGGTGCGGCTGCGGCTGGTCGGCGCCGACGGCTGGGCCGACCTGCGCGGCCCGTCCGCCTGCGAGGTGGTGGACCCCGAGGGCAAGCGGGCGGTGCAGGCCCGGCTCGGCCCCGACCCGCTGCGCGCGGACGCCGACCCCGAGCAGGCGTGGCGGAAGGTCAGCAGGTCCCGCACCCCGATCGCGGCGCTGCTCATGCGCCAGGACGTGGTCGCCGGCGTGGGCAACATCTACCGCGCCGAGTCGCTGTTCCGCGCGGGGATCGACCCCTACCGCGCCGGACGCGACCTGGACCGCGCCCGGTGGGAGGAGCTCTGGGCCGACCTGGTCCGCCTGCTGCACGCCGGGGTCCGGGACGGCCGGATCGTCACCACCCACCCCGAACACCGGGACGACCCCGTGCCGGAGCTGCCGTCCCGGGAGGACGCCTTCTACGTCGCCTACCGCACCGGGCAGCCCTGCCGGGTCTGCACCACCCCGGTCCGCTCCGCGGAACTGGCCGGGCGCGTCCTGTACTGGTGCCCGGGCTGCCAGACGGGGTGAGCCCGCCTCAGCGCGGGGAGACCTCGCTGGTGACCTCCCAGGCGATCTCCTCGGCGAGGTCGTCGGTGAGCTCGGCGCCGGCCAGGCGCTCGGCGAGCAGGCGCGCGTGGTAGACCGCGCGCAGCCCCTTGGCCAGCGCCTCCGCCGCGCTCATCACGGCGTAGTCGTCCCACAGCTCCGGGTCGACCGCCAGGACCGCGATGTCGTCGTTGTACGGGATCGCGTCGGGCTCGTGCGCCTCGTACAGCTCCCGGATGTGCTCGGCCTCGACCACGGGCACGTCGCGCTCGGCGAGGTAGACCTCCTCCAGCGCGTCGGCCTGCTCGGGCTCCAGAGCGGCGGGGTTGTAGCCGAAGTCGGCCGCGTGGGCGGCCAGCCGCTCGGCGATCGCCGCGATCTGCCGCTGCACGGCCTCGGCGCTGGCGGGCCCGTAGCCGGAGTTGCGGATACGGCCCGCCAGCACATGGACATCCACTGCTGCTCCCCTCCTCGGTGATCGTGGCGTCAGGGGTGTGAAACCGCAGTCAGATGGCCATTATCGACCCGCCCGAGCGGGTCAGCGCCCCTGGAGCGCGTCGACCGCCACCGCCATGGCGATCACCAGCCGCCGGTCGACGTGCGGGCTGGGGATCTCGATGGTGTAGCGGTCGCGGATGCCCCACTTCTTGTCGATCGAGAACATGACCTGCCCGTTGAGGACGAAGTCGAAGTGGTAGGGCACGAAGGCGAGCGCCTCGATGAAGCGGCGCAGCACGGCGAGCGCGACGTCGCGCTCCTGGCCGGTGATCTGCCCCAGGTTCGGCTGCTCCAGGTGCCAGGTGGAACGCAGCAGGGACTGCTTGAAGTCCTTGCGGAACAGTCCGATGGGGGTGCCGGAGGCGTCGAAGACGTCGTAGGTGGCGCCCAGGTCGATGACGTTGCGGGCCTTGAACCCCAGGACCGGGTACTGCTTGGTGTCGTCGGTGTAGAGGGTCACCTGCTCCTTGAGGGCCAGCCGCTTCTGCTGCGCGAAGGCCAGCAGCTCCCCCTCGCTGCCGTCGGGGAGGACGGCGTGGAACTCGTACTGGTTGACCATCGGGCGGATACGCTGCCGCATGATCATCCGCGGCAGGCTCTGCAACTGCTGAAAGTCCATGATCGCCTTTGTTCGGGTTCGGTCGCGGGGGATTGACGAACCCTCCGATGAGGCGACGCGGTAGATAGTTCCTTTTTCTGGCCTTTGATGTTCTTTTGTTATTTCTGTGACCAGGAGGATTCCGCGGTCGGCCGCGGCGGGGGAAGGACGGGAAGCTCGGCCGCGCGCAGCAGCCCGGTGAACCGCTCGGCGTTGCGCACGGCGTAGTCGCGCAGGCAGTTGTTGAACAGCACGTGCACCGAGGCGGCCCGCTCGGCCAGACGGCCCACCCGGGGCACCCACTCGGCCAGCTCCTCGTCGGAGTAGCGGTAGCCGAACCGCCGCCGCTTGTCGCCGCCGGCCCAGTGCTCGGAACGGCCGTGGAACCGCACGACCGCCAGGTCGGAGACGGCCTCGGCCACGGGCGGCACCGAACTGGCGTGGCCCTGCGGCATGTCCACGCACACGTAGGGCAGGCCGTGCCCGCGCAGGAAGGCCAGGGTCCGCTCCCGGTGCCCGGAGTCCAGCCAGGTGCGGTTGCGGAACTCCACGCACACCCGCAGCGGCGCGCACCGGTCCCGGCACTCCAGCAGGTAGCGCAGGGTGTCCTCGCCGTAGGGGAACCACTGCGGGAACTGGAACAGCACCGCGCCGAGCCGCCCCGCGCGCCGCAGCGGCTCCAACGCCCCGCGGAAGCGGTCCCACACCTGCTCCACCAGGTCCGGGGCCGCGGCGTGCAGGTAGAGGACGCCCCTGCGGTTGACGGCCCCGGCCGCCGCGCCGCGCAGCTCCACCGGGAGCGCGGACACCCGCGTCGGATGGTGGGTGAGCAGGGAGAACGCCTTGACGTTGAAGGTGAACCCGTCCGGGGTGCGCTCCGCCCACAACTGCGCGACCGGCGCCCTGGGCAGCGCGTAGTAGGCGGAGTCGACCTCCACGACCGGGAACCGGGAGGCGTAGTAGCCGAGCCGCCGCTGCGGGGTGGTGGCGTCGTCCGGATACCAGCCGGACCCGATCAGCGAGGGGTCCGTCCACGACGCCGTGCCCGTCCTGATGTCGCCCATGGGACGCCGCTGCCCGCCACGG
>NZ_KQ950180.1:391616-399098 GCF_001517975.1 Thermobifida cellulosilytica TB100 | reverse complement strand
GGTGAGCTGGGCGCCCTCGGCGCCGCCCACGGGCAGCACCGCGACGGTCTGGACGCCGTGGTTGCGCAGTGCCCGGGAGACGTTGACCCCCTTGCCTCCCGCGTGTGCCATGGACGTGTGGATGCGCAGCACCGAGCCGCGGACGTAGGTGTCGATCTCCAGGGTGCGGTCGACGCTGGGGTTGGGCGTGACTGTGAGGATCATGCGCGCTCTCTTCTGGGTCGGCGGTGGTCGATCCCGGTTGCCCCCGGCCGGGGTCCGGGCGCTCGTCGGCCCGGGGGCCGCTCCCATCGTAGACGGAAAGGTCTAAACCAATTGGGGCTGCGGGGTGAAAGAGCGGTGCCGTGTCCGCCACGTCACCCGCAGGAGTGCGTCAACAGCCGCCGCGCCGGGTAGGGGCGGGGCCGGGACCGCACCCGCCGGTGCCCGCAAGGTGCCAGGTCAGCAGGACACGGCGGCGATGGCGGCCCCTGCCTTACCGGAAGCCGACGCGGATCCGGAATGATCGTTCCTGCGCGCACCGCCGGTGCGCCCGGCCGGAAGCGCCGCGCCTCCGGCCGGACAGCCACAGCCTGTACGGATCACCGACAAAGATTCGGAGTCTGCCATGCCGATCGTCTCCAAGGCCCACACCGAGTGGCAGGGAACCCTGTTCGAGGGCAGCGGAACCGTCTTCTTCGACTCCTCCGACCTGCCCCAGCAGCAGGTCACCTGGAAGGCCCGCGCCGAGTCCCACGGCGGCCTGACCAGCCCCGAGGAGCTGATCGCCGCGGCCCACTCCTCCTGCTTCTCCATGGCCCTGAGCAACGCCCTGGCCAAGGCGGGCACTCCGGCCACCACGCTGCACACCGAGGCCCAGGTGACCTTCCAGCCGGGCGAGGGCATCAAGGGCATCCACCTGGTCGTCCGCGGCGAGGTCCCGGGCATCTCCGCCGACGACTTCGTCAAGGCGGCCGAGGGCGCCAAGGAGAACTGCCCGGTCAGCAAGGCCCTCGCGGCGACGGCCATCACCCTGGACGCCGCCCTGGCCTGATGCGGGACGGAGCGGGCGGCCGGACGCGCACGCGGGGCCGCCCGCTCCGGCACACGGCGCACTCCGCTGCCGCCGGGCACTGCCGGGCGGCGGACACCCGTCGGACGCCCCCGTCCCCGCAGCGCGTGCGGAGACGGGGGTGCTGATCAGTCCTCCAGCAGCCGCTGGGGGATGACCTCCTCGCGCAGCGCGCGCAGGACGTCGTCGAAGTCCCCGACGTGGCCGACGTGCCCGGTGAGGCGACGCACCTCGGAGCGGATGGCCTCGACCACGGTCGGGCTCTGCACCACCTCGGCCAGCGGCGCGCCGGCCAGCGTCTGCCGCCACTTGAGCAGCGTGTCCAGCCGACCGTTCGCGACGGCGGCCCGACTCAGGTGGAACAGGGCGTCCACCTTGGCCTTCGCGTCGGCCTCACCCAGCAGGTCCACCTCCAGGACCAGCAGGGGGGTCTCCTCGGCCGTCTCCGCGTGGTAGACCTGCCACGCCCGGCCGTTGGTGAGCACCAGCCACTTGATCCCCTCGGCCGCGGCGCTGATGCGGGCCGGGCGCAGACTGCGCGCGTTGAGGTCCTGGCCGCACCGCTTCGCCTCGACCAGGGCGAAGGTCTCGTCGCCGACCTTCAGCCCGTAGTCGACGGCGTCGTTCTTGGTGCGGTACTCGGTGGTCACCTCGTCGTACTTGTTGTAGCCCAGCCCCTCGCTGAGGAAGTCGGTGATCAGCAGGCGGGTGTCGCCCTCGTTGGCGTCCCTGGCCACCAGGTCCTCCAGCGGCTTGGTGAGATGGTCCAGGGCCGTGCGCAGCCGGTCGCGGGCTTCGGCCTCCCACTGCGGGATCGGGTCCTCGATGCTGGCGAACTCTCCGGTCCAGGTCAGTACTTGGGTGGCTTCCGGGTCCATGGTGCTGTGAATCCCATTCGGTGCGATGTCGGGCAGAACGGTAACCGTCGGCCCATTATCGACCAGGATGCCGGGAATCCCGGTCTGGTCGGGATTTCCGGCGTGGTGGCGGCAGCGGGAACGCATGTCCGGAAGACTGCGACAGAGGCAGGGGCAAACGGCAGACGCCGAGTCCCGGCAGGCGGGACAGCCGGACCGGGGACGGTCACGGGGCCGGAGCCCGGCGCGACTGCTGCTGCACCGGGACGCCGCGGCGCAGGTACTCGGGGAGGGCGTCGTCGAGCGGGGCGAGCTCCGGGCGCAGCAGACCGGCCAGGAGGTCGCGGTCGTGCGCGTCGAGCGGCACCAGCGGGCGGCGCAGCCGCACGCTCCACGAGCGGGGGTCGGGGAAGGCGTGCAGCGCCTCGACGTGGTCGGCGAGGACCACGCCCCGGCCGAACGGCGCCAGTTCGGTGACGTGCAGCGGGCAGCGCAGCGGGTACTCGCGTCCGCCGAAGCGCACCGGCTCCTCGTCCCGGGCGATCGGGGCGGCCACGGTGGCGCGCGCGACGACGCGGCCCCGGTCGCGGGTGGGGTTCCGGAAACAGCCTCGGGTGGTGTAGACGAGCAGTTCGTCCCCGACCGCCAGGCGGGACACCTGGCCTGCCCGGGCGGCGGGAAACGCGGTCTGCCGGGTGGACAGCACCCAGGCCAGGGCCTCCCGGTCGCCGATCACCATCAGATAGGCGCTGTGTTCACCGCTCACGCTCCGACCGTACTGGATCGCAGGCACTGCGGGGCGACCGGAACCCGCCGCGGGCGTCACCGCGACGCGAACTCCAGGGGGGCGCCCTCCGTGACCGCGCCCAGGGCGTCGGCCCCGACGGAGAACTCCCGGTCCGGGTAGAGGGCGACCAGGCCGATCCAGTCGCGCACCGTCGCGCCCGCGGGCAGTTCCACCGGGGTGCTGCCCGGCCGCCGGGCCGCGCTGACGACCTGGGCGAAGACACCGGTGGTGATGGTCGCGACCACCACCGGGCGGCCGTGGGCGGACAGGCGGCCGAAGACCGTGGCGGCCAGGTCGTCGGGCGAGCACACCACGACGGTGTGGCGGCCCCGCGCGTCCCGGACCTGCGGGTGGCGCAGCAGGTACTCGATGAACCGGGGGGTGTGGCGGGCGTGCTCCACCAGGCGTTCGGCGATGCCGCGGGTCTCGTCGCGGCCGGGCAGCACGTCGAAGTCCACGTCGAGGCTGACCCGGACCGGCCGCGCGCCGTGCCGCAGCAGCCAGTCGATCTCGGTCGCCTCGGCCCGCGTGGGACGGTTCTCGCCGTCGTCCAGGCCGATGCCGCGCAGCCAGGCGTTGACCTCCGACCACAGCCACACCAGGGACCGGCCGACGGTGCCCTCCGGGGCGGGGAAGGGGGCGCGGTCCCGACGCTGGCCGTGCACCCACTGGGTGACGTTCTGGCGGCTGCGGCCGGTGCGTTCGGCGATGTCGGACACGCCGACCAGGTCGGGGTCCAGACGCAGGATGCGCATGGCGGGGGCGATCTGCCGGGCGCGCGCCACCACGGCTCCGGCGGCGGCGACCGCGTCCGGACCGCTGCCCGAAACCGTCATGCGGTGCACTCCGTGGGAGCAGGACAGCACAGCGTCCAGTTCGTCGGTGAGGGCGCCGACGACGGCGTGGTCGTCAAGGCTGATCCCGTCCACGACGAAGACGAACTCGTAGTCGGGCAACGGTTGTTCCCTTTCCGAAGGGCGGGCGCGGCTGGCGGGGGAGGGGCGCCCTGCCGTCCTCCAGTCTCGCACTGCCGTTGACAAACGTCAACGCGACTGGACGGGGCGGCCCTCTCCCCGCTCCCGCAGGGGAGGACGCCGCGGGTCGTCGGGAGGAAGCGGGCAGCGCCGCGCCTCCCGCAGGATGCGGCGGGCGGCCTGGCCGGGGTTGCGCGGAGTGCCCGGGATCTGGATCCGGGAGCAGCCGCACGGGCAGTGCAGCCGACCCCAGTGGCCCTCGTCGCGGAGCGTCCACCCGTCCGCCACCAGCGCCCGCAGCACCTCGCGGACCTCCTGCTTCTGGTGCGCGGAGGGGCTGAGCTCCTTACCGGTCACCTGTGGGACTCCCGACCTGTCGAAGGGGCGCGGCTCGGCTGCGGCCGACCCGGTGGCTTCCCGCGGCGCCAGGGACGAACCACGGGGAACCCCAGTATTCCAGGAGAAATCCGACAGTGTCGGAGTCGCTGTCCCGGCCCGGGCCGCCGCGGAACCGGCGCGGCGGGTGAGGAACGGGGATCCCGTGGTGCTCCTCTGCCCCCGCATGGCCGGAAGCGGACACGGCACCCCCGGAGCCGCCCCACCGCACCTCCGGACGCTCCGCCGACGGGCCCCGCCCGGGCCGGGAGCAGGCCGAGCCCTCTCGGACGGCGGTTCCCGGCCCCGATCCCACCCGCGGCCACACCGCAGAGCGGGACCGGCAGCGGCAGCCCCGCAGGCCGCTTTTCACCCCGCCCCGACAGGCCTGCGGTCTACGATCCTTGGGGTCACCACATCCCCGGAGGTCCCCATGGTTTTCCACTACGGCCGTCTCACCAGGAACGGTGGAGCCGATCCCCGAACGCTCACCTTCGCCGTCCTCTCCCTGCAGACGACCGGCCTGGACGCGGAGTGGGGAGCGCGCCTGTGCGAGGTGGCCGTGGTCCGGATGCGCGGTGACGGCACCGTGCTCGACGAGTACGCCACCCTCGTCAACCCGGGGGTCCCCGTGGGCAACACCGAACTCCACGGGATCACCGAGACCTGGATGACGGGCGTGCCCGGGTTCGAGCAGATCGCCGGGGACCTGGTCTCCTTCCTCGGGGACGCCGTCGTCGTCGGCTACGACCTCTTCACCGCCGAGCGGTTCCTCACCGCCGAGTTCGACGCCCTCGGCATCCCGCTGACCAACCTGCCCGGCCTGTGCCTGCTGAGCACCTGCCGCACCCACCTCAAGCACCCCGACTACCGCTTCGACTCGCTGTGCCGGCTGATGACCGGACAGTGGCCGGCAGCCGAGCACCACGCCCTGGAGGACGCCCGCTGCCTCGCCGCGATGCTGACGGCCCTGATCGCCACCGCCCCCCAGCCGCTGGGCTGGGAGGGGCCGGTGTCGGCGGCGCTGCCGATGCTCGCCTGCGGGGGCGACATCGCACCGCGCCCCGCCGTCCCCCGCCGGGCGGTCGACGAGGACCTCGACACCCTGGCCTCCCGGCTGCCCCGGATGGGCAACCCGCCCGCCCCCCGCGTGGACGGCCTGGCCAACTACCGCATGGCACTGGAGAAGTTCACCGTCGACGGTGTGATCCCGGCAGAGCAGGTGGAACGGCTGGCGATGCTGGCCTGCCGCGCCGGACTCACCCAGCAGACCGCGCGCGAGGTCCACCGCGAGCTGCTCGCGCGGGTCCCCCAGCGCGTCGGTGCGGCCGGTGCGGCGGCCGAACCGGGCGGCGGAGGGGACCGCGGAAGCAGCTCGGCGCCCGACTGGCGGGAGGTGTGGCGGCCGCGGGAGCTGACCCCGCAGGAGTACCGGGCGCAGTTCGCCGAATCCGCCGCCGCCCCCAAGGACCTGGTCATCGACCCGCCCAGCACCGACTCCCGCGAGGAGCTCCCAGGGCCGAAGTGGAATCCGAAGACCATCCTGTTCGTGGCCGTCCTGGTCGTGCTCGCCGCGGCCTGGCAGTACGTGGTGTGGACGACCTGAGACCGCAGAGCCGGCCCGGCCGCGCTCACCGGACGCACAGGCGGCGCACGGTGGCCAGGATGCGGTCGGGGGTGCGCAGGTCGGCCCAGGAGAAGTGGACGACGCGGATGCCGGGGACGGCCAGTTCCAGCGCACTGCGGCGGCGGGCGCGGCGCAGCACCTCGGCGGAGTCGGGCAGGTCCCGCTCCTCCGCCTCGACGAGCAGGCGGTGCTTCTCCCACCACAGGGCGCCCACCGCGACGAGGCGTCCCCGCGCGTCGTGGAACGGGTGCCGCAGGGAGTCGGGCGGCACCCCGCCGTCGACGCACACCAGTCTGATGCGGGTCTCCAGCGGACTGCGCGCCCGGCCGTCGGCCAGCGTCCACCACGGCCGGGACGGGAGGCTGCCGGGGCGGCCCGCGTTGGCCGCGGCGAGCGCGGGCAGCTCCGCCGCGCGGACCAGGCCCTGGTTGAGAGCGGAGTCGAGCAGGCACACCGCGGTGTCGCGGTCGGTGCCCAGCAGCACGTCGCGCAAGGTGCGCTGCGGAGTGGTCACCCGCAGCGCACCGCACGTGGTGACCTCGGCGGGGTCGGTGGCCCAGCAGTGCGTGACCACGCCGTCCCCGCCGTGCCGGGCCAGCGACGCGGGCACCGTCAGGTGGACCTCCCCCGACCAGGGCGGCAGTCCGCGCATCCGCCACAGGCGGGCGGCGGTGGGCCCGCTGGCGACCGCGGCGGGCCCCAGCGCCAGTTGCGCGGCCATCACCGCCGCCAGCAGGCGGCCCCGCTCGGTGGCGGGCGTGTGCTCGCCCACCAGGTAGACGTCCCGGCGCAGCGGGATCCACGCCCCCTGACGCACCAGGGAGCGCATCTGCGGTCCGGTGACGCCGTGGCGCAGCGCCTGGCTGCGGCTAATCACCCCGTACTGTGCGGCCGCGTACGCACTCGCGGCCCGAATCGTGTCCATGCGTCGAGCATGAGCACTGCCCGCGGGCCGCGGCCAGACGGATCCGCGGGCTGTGGACAACTCCCGGCCCCGGGCCCCGCAGGCCTGCGGGGCCCGGGGCCGGGACTCAGCGCCGGACCGCGGCGCGGACCGCGACCGTGCGCAGCAGGCGCACCAGCGGACTCCACCGGTGGGGGCGGGCGACGGCGAGGCCGAGGGACCGGCAGGCCCGGTCCAGGCTGTCCTCGATGAGCGCGTCGTGGAGCGGCCGGTAGAACAGCGGCCAGCTCAGCCGCGCCCAACCGGTGGTCCGCATGACGAGGCTGTGGCGCAGCAGGGCCTCCTCCTCGCCGAGCGGGATGACGGCGTACTCGTGGTGGCCGTGGAAACCCGCGGGTGCCTCGAAACGGAACCGGACGGAGCGGCCCGGACGGTACTCCGCGACGCGGTAGCGGACGGGACCGTGCCCGCCGCGGGCTCCCACGGCCAGCGGCCCGTCCAGGCGCATCGCGGGCCAGCGCTCCGCGGGCCACAGCCGGTCGTCGGGGGAGGCGAGGGAGTCGACCAGGGCGCCCACGGCCTCGGGGGAGGCGGCGAGGCGGCGCTGGTGCTCGTTGCGGACCACGGTTCCTCCCGGGGAGGGGCCTCCGATTCAATTAGAGAGTATTCTCTGATTCCATGCCGCGACCGGTCAAGCACTCCACCGACGCCATGCTCGACGCCGCCCGCGCACTCGTCCTCGACGGCGGACCGGCGGCCGCCTCGGCACGCGCGGTCTCCCAGGCCGTCGGAGCGCCCAGCGGCTCCGTCTACCACCGCTTCCCGCGCCGTGACGACCTCGTGGCGGCGGCGTGGCTGCGCGCCCAGGACCGCTTCCTCGCCGTCTACCTGGACGCGCTGGAAGGGG
>NZ_KQ950180.1:314614-391286 GCF_001517975.1 Thermobifida cellulosilytica TB100 | reverse complement strand
CCCCGCCCCCGCCGAGGCCGCCGCGCTGCGCCGTGCGGCCGCCCTCCTGCTCGGCGCCGACCCGGGCGGGGAGGCACCGGACCGGATGATCCGCCGCAGCCGCGGGTAGCAGGCACCCGACCCGAAACGACGCGGGAACCGTCCGGAAGGAGCCCGGCCATGGGCAGACTCACCGCCACCATGTTCGTGTCGCTGGACGGGGTCGTGCAGGCCCCGGGAGCCCCCGACGAGGACCGCCAGGGCGGGTTCGACCTCGGCGGCTGGCTGGCCCCCTACGTCGACGAGAGCATGAACGAGCAGATCGCCGAGTGGTTCTCCCGGGCCGACGCCTTCCTGCTGGGGCGCAGGACCTACGAGATCTTCGCGGCGTACTGGCCGCGCGTCACCGACCCCGCCCACCCGATCGCCGGACCGCTGAACACCCTGCCCAAGTACGTCGCCTCACGCACCCTGGACCGCGCGGAGTGGGCGAACACCACCCTGATCGCCGACGACCTGCCCGCGCGGGTCGCCGACCTCAAACAGCGGACCGCCCGCGAGCTCCAGGTCCACGGCAGCGGCGACCTGCTGCGGACGCTGACCGCCCACGACCTCGTCGACGAGTACCGGCTGTGGATCTGCCCGGTCCTCCTCGGCCGCGGCAGGCGCCTGTTCCCGGAGGGAGCCGCACCGAAGGCGCTGCGCCTGATCGACACGGCGACGACCGACACCGGCGTCGCCGTGCACACCTACCTCCCCGCCGGGCGGGTGCGGACCGGCGAGGTCGGCGCCGAGGAGGCCTGAGCGGACCCGACGCCGGGTCAGGACACCAGCTCCGGGTTGATGACCTCCTCGCACAGGACGCGCCGGAGCTCCTTGGGCTCGGCGTTGTGCCCGGTCTGGCGGCGCACCTCCTTGCGGATCGCGTCGATCACCGCGGCGTTCTGCAGCACCTGCGCCAGCGACCGCCCCGACGTGGCGGCGCGCGCCTTCCACAGGCCGTCGACGAGCCTGCGTGTGAACGCGTCCTTGCTCAGGTAGAACAGCGAGTCGACCTTGGCGGCGATCCCGCCCTCCGCGAGGAGGTCCACGTCGAACACCAGGTCCACGGTCACCGGCAGCCCGGCGGACAGGTGGTAGACCTGCCAGACCTGGCCGTTGGTCAGCACCATCCACTCCACGCCCTCGTTCACGGCATAGGACTGCACCTGCCGCAGGTGGCGCGGGTTGAGTTTCTGGCTGCACCTCTTGACTTCGATGAACGCGGCCAGTTGCTTGTCGATGCGGATTCCGTAGTCGGCGAATTCACCTTTCACCTGGTATTCCGTGGTCAGGTCCTCGTACTTGTCGTATCCGAGGCCCTCGCACAGGAAGTCGGTGACCAGGAGTCGGGTGTCCCCCTCGTTGGCGTCGCGTGCCACCAGGTCGCCCAAGGGCTTGGAGAACCTTCGGACGGCGGCGCGCAGGCGGTCCCGCGCGGTGCTCTCCCACTTGGGCACGGTACGGGTGGAGGATCGAGGGGCGCGGCTCTTCCCCCTGGCGGCGGTCCCGTCGGCGGGCTCCGCCGGGGGAACGGTCTTTTCGCTGCTCACGCGTTCTCCAGTCGGCTCTCGGCGCTTTGGACGGGCAGAACATGCCTCCGGCGAGCGCCGGTCCGAAGAATTCGCGGGAAATCATCAAAACGGCGTACGAGGCGATTCTGTGCGAAGCGCGCAGAACGCACGGTGATTTTCCGGCGGAACCGCCGAGGCGTCCACAGGACCGGGCGTCCCGCGTCTCCTCCGGAACGGTTTTCCGAGCCGGGGGAGAACCGTCGGGTCCGCAACGCCGCCACCGACTGCCCTCCGGGGCCGACAGGAGACGCCCGAAAGGCGCCCTGAAGGACGCCCCCGCCGGAACCGGTGCCGACGGCCGTGCCGCCGCCCACCCGCGGCCGGACACGCCGGAGGGCGGCGGCGTGAGCTCCCACAGGCCCGGTCCCAGAGCCGCCCCGGCGAGCCGCGGCGACACCCCCGGAACAGGGGGAAGCGCCCCACCGGGCAGGAGCCCCGACCCGCCCGCGCTCACCCCAGGACCGCGGTCCGCCCCTCCACACCCAGGGCCCACCGGTAGCCGCGCGAGGCCAGCACCGTGCCGAACAGGCGCTGCGCGCTCGGCCTGCCGTGGACCAGGTGCACCCGCTGCGGGGCCGCCTCGGCGACAAGGTCCAGCAGACCCTGCCGGTCCGCGTGCGCCGACAGCTTCATGTCCGCCACGCGCGCCCGCACCGCGACCTCCTCCGACCAGCCCAGCCCGTCCAGGGGCAGCCGTCGGCCGCCGCCGTCGCGCAGCCGCTCCAGCATCCCCCCGGGAGACTCCTCGTCGGTGCGCCCGGGGATGAGCACCACGCTGTTCGGGTCGGGCAGGATCGCCCGCGCCCACTCCACGACCGGGCCGCCGGTCAGGTTCGCGGACGGGCTGATCACCACGCCCTGCCGCAGCCTGGCGATCTCCTCGGCGCGCTGCCGCGCGTCCACCATCCGCACCCGGTCGCCGAACAGGCCCGCCGGGGCCTCCCCGGAGGCCGCGGCCTGCTCGTACTGGCGGGCGATCCGCGCGGCCAGCCCGTCCACCAGGACCGGCACCTCCGGCAGGTGGGCGCCCAGCAGGCCCGCGACCTCCTGGGCGCGGCCCAGCGCCATCGCGGGCACCAGCACCCGGCCGCCGCGGCCGTAGGCATCCCTGACCGTGGACAGCAGCCGCGCCACCCCGTCCTCCCGGCTCGGCAGGTCCATGTCGCAGCAGGTGGACTCCATCACCAGCAGGTCCGCGCCGCGCGCCGACTCCGGCAGCACGTACCCGGACACGGTGTGTTGGCCGAAACCGGAGACGTCGCCGGTGACCACCACCCGCCGGTTCCCCGCGCGCAGCACCACGCCCGCCGCGCCCAGGATGTGCCCGGCGGGGAACAGCTCCACGACGACGTCGCCGACGGTGTGCTCCACCCCGGTCGGCAGCCGCAGCAGCGCCCGCCGCGCCTGGCCCACCGCCGCCATGTCGTACAGCGCGGCCGACCCCGCGGCGCTGTGGCGGGCGTGGACCGCCGCCCGGCCCGCGCTGATCTTGGCCGTGTCCTGCCACATCGTCGACAGCAGGTCCGCGGTCTGCGGGGTGGCGATCACCGGGAACGGGCCGCGTTCGGCCAGCAGCGCGGGCACGTAGCCGCCGTGGTCGTTGTGGGCGTGGGTGACCACCACCGCGTCGACGCGGCGGTCGTCCAGGTCGGCGAGCCCCACCGGACCGGCGGAGGAGCCGTCCGCCACGCGCAGGCCCGCGTCCACCAGGATGCGGGTGGACGCGGTCTCCACCAGCACGCACGAGCCGCCGATGCCGGTGCCGCCGCCCAGTTGGGTGACCCGCAGCTCCCGGGTCCCGCCCACCTCCAGGACCGGGCCGGGCGGGGCGGCCTCGGGCTCCGGCTCGGGCACGGCCAGCGCGCGCAGCGCCGCCACCAGCGCCTCCACGGGCAGGTCCGCGCGGCGCGCCGCGGTGTGGAAGGGCAGCCGCCGCTCGTCCACGGCCAGGTCGCCGTGCTCGCGCCGCCGCGGGTCGCGGCCCGCGTGGTCGTCGTCGGCGAGCCCGGGCTCGGCGGCGTCCCACACCCCCACCAGCCGACCGGCGAGCAGCCGGGGGTCGGCCAGGTCCGCCAGCGCCAACTCCCACCGCCGCTCGGCGGCGTCGAGCTCGGCCGCCAGCTCCTCGACGCGGGCGCGTACGGCGGCGGCCTCGGCACGGGCGTGGTTGCGCTCGCCTTCGGCCTCCTCCAACTGCCGGGTCAGCCTCCTGACCCGTCTGCGCAGCTCGGCCCGGTCGCGCTCCAACCACTTGACGCGTTTGGCCGGGTTTCCGCCGCCGGACGCCGCATCAGCGGGCTCCCGCACCCGCCGCTCCTCCGGTGCGGCCTCCTGCCCGGCCACCAGCAGCGGCTCCGCCAGCGCGGCCGCCGCCGCGGCCACCCCCGGCGCCGGGTGCAGCAGCAGACGGCACAGCGCCTCCGCCCGCGACACCCCCTCCGCCGGGGCCTCCCACAGCGGCGCCGCGGCCCGGCCCCGCGCCGCCTGCCGCAGCGCGGGCACCCGCACCAGCAGGCTCAGCAGCCACTCGGGGCGGCTCCGCGCCAGCTCGGCGGGGTCGCGCTCCGGACCGGCGAACGCCGGCCGCTCCCACACCACCGACGCCACCAGCCCCAGCGCCCCGGTCGCCCCGTCCACGGGGGCCGTGGCCGCGCTCACCGGCCCGCCCTGCCCGCCGCGGCGAACCGCGAGGCCCGGTAGGCGGCCAGCAGCACCGGCTCGGGCGCCAGCCGCTTCTTCTCCAACGGCACCAGGGCGCCCAGACCGCGGAGCACGGCGACCAGGCCGGAGGCGTCGACCGCGCCGTGGTCCGGCGCGTCGAACAGCCCCGGGCTGTCCTCCTCCAGCATCCTCAGCAGCAGGGCCAGGGCGTCCTCCTCCTCCGCGCCGTCGGCGTGCTCGACGATCTGCGCCCACGCCGCCAGCACCGCGGGGTGGGCGGTGACGCCCGTGCTCGCCACGAACGCGTCCGGATCGCCCAGCAGCCGCGCCTCGACCTGCGCCAGCGCCTCCTTCGGGGTGCGCCGCTCGCCGCCCACGACCTCCCGGACCACCTCGTTCACCAGGCTCGGCCAGCCCCCGGTGACCCGGAACAGCGGCTCGTGGAAGGTCTCCTTGGCGATCGGCTCGAAGTCGTCCAACAGCCGCCACTGGCCCACCCCCGAGCGGCCGAAGCGGCGCAGCTCCACCACGTCGACCCGCGACAGCGCCTCGGCCTGCGCCTCCGACACGGGATGGCCCAGCGCGCCGCTGATCAGCGACGCGTGCACGGGACGGGCCAGCAGCACGATGTTCAGCCCGCCGTCCGCGTCCGCGCGCAGCGCCGCCTCGGCCGCCGCGACCTGCGCCAGCGCCTCCTCCACGGGCTCGACCAGTTCGACCAGCACCACGTCGCGGCCGCCCGCCAGTTGCACCGCCTCCGCGAGGTCCGGACCGCCGGGGCGCACGTGGTGGCAGCGGCCCTGCGTCTTGGCGACCTCGTCCGCCAGCACCTGCGGCACCCGCGGCAGTTGCAGCGCCTCGGAGCCCACCACCAGGCGCAGGCGGCCGTCGGGCTTGCCGAGCCGCGCCACCTGCGCCGCCGTCAGCGGCGACAGCTCGGGGCCGCCGGCGTAGTAGGAGCGGTAGTAGGCCGGGTCGAAGCTGTCGTCGGGCAACTGGTAGGTGGCCTCCGCCTCCTGCAACTCCCGCTCCACCTTGGCCCGGCCGCCCAGCAGGTTGAGGATGTGCGGGGTGCGCAGCCGGAACTCCCCGTCGTCCTCGGCGAGCACGCCCAGGTCCACGCACTCCTCCAGCAGCGCGCCGAACTCGTCGGGGGTGCAGTCGTTGAACGCGGTCGGCCACCAGTCGCGGCACTCGGCCAGCAGGTCCTTCTCGTCCACGGCGGCGTCGCGCGCGTCCATCGTCTGCAACGCCACCGTGTAGGCGATCACCTTGTAGCGGCGGTCCAGGTCCAGCGTCCACTCGAACCGGTCCCGGAACGCCTTGTCCAGGTCGGTGTCGTCGCGGACCGCCTGCACGTCCTCCACCGTCACCTCGTAGGGCAGCTCCACCGTCGCGGAGCGGCGCAGCCGCTTCAGCAGCAGGTCGCCGAAGTACTGCACGATCGCCGGGGCGTTGTTGGCCTGCGCGATGACGTTGACCGCCAGGTCCTCCGGCAGGTGGAAGCCGAGCGTGCGCAGCGGCCGGGTCAGCAGGTCGAACGCGTCCTGGAACGCCAGCGGGCCGATGCCCAGCGGCTCGCCGAGGTTCGCGAACGGCTGGTTCGGGTAGCTGCGGAACCGCGCGATCTTGTGCAGGCCCGCGAACACCGCCTTGACCCGGTTGTCGGTGGCGTTCATCAGCTCCCGCAGCGCCACCACGTTCGCGAACTGGTGCTCGCGCGCGTCCAGGTTGAGGAACTCGTCGGCCTCGTCGAAGAACAGCATCAGCCGCCGGTCCGGGTGGGCGCGCGACCAGCGGCGGATCGCGTCGCACACCTCCTGGCGGGTCGCCGGGACCGGTGCGGACTCCGGCACGATCCCGTGCTCGGGCAGCGCCCCGCCCAGCCGCGTCCAGAACGCCGCGGCCTGCAACTCCGACCGGCCGATCTCGTAGATGTCGAGCTGCACCACCACCGGCCGGTCGATCTGCGCCCGCAGGCGGCGGCCCGCCTCGGCCAGCAGCACCGACTTGCCGAGCTGGCGGCCGCCGTAGACGAAGTGCGCACCCGAGGGGGCCATCACCGCGTTCAGGGCGTCCTCGCGGCCGTAGAACATCTCCTCGGGGATCATCCGCTCCGCCTGGAACGGCCGGGTTGCGGTGAACGGCGCCACCAGCCGCACCGTGGTCGACCACTCCGGCTTGGCCAGCGCCGCCAGGTAGCAGACCACCGCGTCGTCGACCACCGCCACCACCGGGCTGGGGCTGTGGCGCGACAGCGCGGCCAGCTCCTGGCGCTGCTCGTAGGTGAGCAGGCCGAAGTAGAGGACCAGCACCGTGCGGTCGTGCGGCACCTCGCTCAGCCACTGGAACACCTCGCGAGGCTCGGGCCGCTTCCACACCAGGTGCAGCAGCACCTCGCTGCCCTGGGGGCCGGGGCGCAGCATCTTGGACCCGAAGGCCGGCAGCAGCGGCTTCCCGGTGAGCTTCACCCCGGTCAGCGTCACCGGCAGCAGCCGCTCCCGGTACTGCGGCTGGGCGGCCAGCGGGTTGACGGGGACGGTGCCCTCCATGCCGAGCAGCCGCAGGATCTTCTCCACCGCGCTCTTGAGGTTGCCGGAGCTCTTCGCGCCCTGCGCCACCGTGCGCCACTGGCGCAGCGCCTCCGCCGCCGTGTCGCGCTCCCGGTTCGAGCTGGGCGCGCGCAGCAGGTCGGTGAACAGCTCCGGAAGCTCGGCGACCGGCAGGGGCTCGTCGCCCGGCCTGCGGTTGAGGTGCCGCAGCAGTTCGTCGAAGACCGCCTGGAGCGGCTGCTCGCGCCGGCGGACCCGGCGCTGCGTCCGCTCCAGACGCTTCGGGAAGTCCGGGTAGAACTGGGAGAAGTGGTCGACCTCCTCGTCGGGGCGCATGTCGAAGCCCCGGTTGGCCCGCAGTTGGGCGAGCGTCTCGTCGGCGCTGGTGACCTGGCCGTGGTCCAGGTAGCGGCGGAGCCGGTCGGCGTACCGGGCGACCTGGTCGGACGTCTCGGCGGCGCGGCGCACCTCCTCCCGCCGCCCGGCGATGCGCTCCTCGCACAGCCGGTCGGCCTCCGCGCGCAGCGCGTCCAGCTCCGCGGCCATCACGTCGAAGTCGCGGCGCTCCGACCCGGCGAGCAGCGACTCCACGCCGCCGCGCAGCCGCGCGAACTCCTCCTCCGACAGTGCGCCGTTGCGCCAGCGGATCGCCGCGTCGGTCTGGAACTCCTCGCACCTCTCGCGCAGCCGCGCCCACTCCTCGTCCACCCGGGCCGACACCTGCTCCACCAGCCGGTCGGCCAGCGCCGGGTCGCCGGTGCGGACCAGGGCGGCCACCAGCTCCGCGCCGACCAGGTCGCCGCGCTCGATGCGCCGACGGCACACCTCGGCCGGGTCGAGGTCGTCGCGCAGCACCTCCGCCAGCTCCTCCAGGGTCGGCACGTCGGCGACCTCCCCGGACGGCGACACCCGGATGCGGGGGACGAGCAGCACGTCCCGGTTGAGGACCAGCGCGGGAGCGAGGCCGCTCGCCTGGGGGACGCGGCCGCGCAGCAGCGCGTGCACGTCGTCGAGCAGGTGCCGCGCGCCGCGCGCCGCCGCGCCCAGCAGCGGGTTGTCGCCGTCGACGAGGACGTCCAGTTCGGCGGCGGCCCGCTCGTACTGCTCCACCATGACCTGGCGCAGGTCGCTGAGGCCGCGGCCGGCCGGGCCGTGGCCGCGCGAGTCGCTGAGGGCGCGCATGTGGTCGACCGCGGTGATCCACTCGTTGGCGGTGTCGCGGACGTCCTCGATGTACTTGCGCAGCGCGGTGCGGGCGCCCGCGATGATCGTCTGGTGCCGCTTCTTGTGGGGCACGCCCTTGCGCGACTCCCGGTACAGGCGGTCGATCAGGTCGTCGATGGCGTCGGGGGCGAGCAGCTCCGACACCAGGCGGCGGCACTCGCCCAGCCGCGCGACGTTGTTGCCCGCCGGGATGTCCAGCAGGTCCCACAGCGCCCCGCCCGGCGACACCATCTGCCGCCACAGGGCGCTGGCGGCCTGGTAGTTGATGGTGCGGGAGCGGGCGTTCTCCCGCAGCTCGGCGGCCCGGCTCACCGCGTTGTCGTGCTCCTGCTGGGCCAGGTCGGCGTCGCGCAGCAGCTCCCCGGTGCGGGACAGGTCCAGGTAGACGCCGGACTGGGCGGCGGTGCGGAACGCGTCGCCGATCGTCTGCAGGGCCGGACGGCCGGAGGTGACGGCGGCGGTCTGCTCGATGAGCTGGAACGCCTCGGGGATGGGGGCGACCAGCACGGCGCGGATCGCCGCGGCCCACGCCAGCAGCCGGTCGGCGGGGGCGTCGGGCAGGTCGTCGGCGAGGGCCTCGGCGCGCACCCGGAACGCCTCGACCATCGGCCCGGTGGTGTCGCGGAGCTGTTCGGCGCAGGCGGCGGCGTAGCGGATCTCGGCGATGTTCCCCGGGAGCCCGGCGGCGCGGTTGAGCCATCCGGCGAGGGCGAACCGCCCCTGGTGGAGGGCCTGCTGCTCGTGGCGGACGAGGGCGGGGGCGCGGTGGGCCGGGTCCACGGCGGCGGGGGCGAAGTCGGGGGCCGGGACGGGAAGCTCCACGGAGAGGTCCCCGTCGAAGGCGGAGGCCGGGGGTCCGGCAACTGCGGGCTCGTCCTCCGGGGCGTCCGCGTCCGGCTCGTCCTCCGGGGCGGGGTCGGGTGCGGGCTGCTCCGGTTCGGGGTCCGCCGGCGCGGCGGCTTCCGGGACGGAACCGGAGGACTCGGACTCCGCCTCCGGCGCGGATTCGGGCGCCGGAGCATCCGGTTCGGAGCCGGTGTCCGCACCGGGGGCGGCAGGCGGTTCGGACGGCGGGAGGTCCGCCTCCTCGGCAGGCTCCTCAACAGACTCCCCGGCGGGCGCGTCGGAGGACGGGGGAGCGGCGGACTCGGCGGCCAGCACCGCATCAAGCTCGGCCAGCTCCTCCTCCAGGGGGTCTGCTGTGGGGACGGCCGCCGTGTCCTCGACCGCGTCCTCGGGACCGGCGGCCGGTTCCGCTGGGTCGGCCGCAGCGGGCTCCTCCGGTTCCGTGACGGGTGCCGCGGCCGGAGGTGCAACCGCGGCCGCCTCGCCCAGGGCGAGCTTCCCGGTCATCGCGGCCATCACGGCGGTTTCCCACTCCTGCGGAACCTGCTCCCTGAGCCGGATGCTCAGGTCGATCAGGCTCGCGTCGAAGGGGTTCTGCCGCTGCCGGTCGACGAGCTCGGCGAACAGTCCGAGCCACTCCACCGCGGTCTCGTCGGCGCTCTCGGCGGCGGCGCGGATCTCGGCGAGCACCGGCTCGATCTCGTCCGGGCCGGACAGCGTGGCGAACCGGGACAGCAGCCCGGCCCGCTCGGCGTGGGCGCGGGCCGCCTCGAACTCGGCCGTCAGCTCCGCCAGCGACCCGGGAAGCGTGGAGCGGCCGGTGAGCGCGCACACCGCGGCGCCGATGCGGTCCAGGTCGGCGGCCAGGGAGGTGAGCCGGTCCAGGTCGGCGGAGTCGGGGCGGCGCTGCTCGGCCACCGCGTCGTGGACCCGGCGGGCGGCTTCGGCGGCGGCCCCGAACGCGTCGGACAGCCGGTCCAGGTCGGCGGCCAGTGTGTCGAGGTCGGAAGAGAGGGGCGACACGGGGTTCTCCGGTGCGGGGACGGACAGTGGGACGGGGGAGACGGCGGGCTCCTCGGCAGAGGTCTCGGCGCTTCTCGGAGGGTCCGTCGTCTCCGTGCCGAGGTGTCGTGCCACCTCGGCGGCGATCTCGGTGAGGCGCGGCAGGGACAGCGGGCGCTCGGGAAGGTCGGGGCGGTGGCGGCGCATGGCCTGCCACACGGCAGCCGCCTGCTCGACCACGTCGGGCGGGCTCTCCGGGTCCGCCAGCAGCAGTCCGACGGCGAGCGGGGGAGCCGGGCGGCAGTGCAGGGCCGCCGTCTCCAGGGCCAGCAGGCGGGCCGGGTCCGGAAGCCGGGCCGCGAGTTCCAGGAAGGAGAGCAGCATGGACCGGGAGGCGACGACCTCGCGGGCGCACTCCTCCGACAGCAGGGCCACGCAGGCGTCCGCGTCCAGTTCCAGCGCCTGGGGGGTGAGGGTCAGCGAGGCCACCGGATACGTCCGCAGCAGCAGGTACTGCCTGCGCTCCTCCTCCGAGACCCTGCGGTACAGGTTCTGGTGGACCGTCTTCGCCTCTTCCATGCGGACCCGCGGGCCAGGGTACCAGAGCCGCTGGAGCCCGGTCGACTCGACCGGCGAGGGCAGGCAGGCCAGCAGGTCCCGGAACTGCCGCACGTCGAGCCGGACCGGCCGCAAGGAGCCGGGGTCGAGGCCGACTCCTTCCGCGGCCGCCGCCGCGCTGCCGAGGGCACGCTGGAAGGCCTGGTCGCAGTCGCACTCGGAGGAACAGACATGGAAGGGGAAGGCGTCGGGTTCCTGGCCGTCCTCGGGGATGCGACTCACCATTCCTCGGGTCCTCCTGCTCGCGGGAGTTCCACGGAAACAGAGAAAAGAACAGCTATCAACCCCGAAAACTGGGGAAAGCGAGGGTTTCACGGAGAGTGGTCCCCCGATCAGAGGGCAGGACGCGGCTGCGGGGCGGCCCACGGATGCGGAGGAGCGGGAGAGGACCGCGACCCGCGCGCCGCCTCCGGCGGCCGCCGTACCCTTGAGCGGGATGCCGCACGGCCCGAGAGGCGGGTTCCACACCCGGCCGGTCCCGTAACCGCCGCCCCTCGTCAGCCGCCCCGTGCGCCGCCTGCACCGGGAATCCGCGCCCGCCCACCGGCACCCGCGCCCTGCGCCGAAGCCCACAAGGGGAGCCCGACCCGTGACCGCGCCCGCCAGCCTCGACCTGCTGCACCCCACCCTCGTCCACCACGTCGTCAACACGCTGGGCTGGCCCGCGCTGCGCCCCCTGCAACGCGAAGCGTTCGCCCCGCTCCTCGCCGGAGAGGACGCGGTGCTGCTCGCGCCCACCGCCGGCGGCAAGACCGAGGCCGCGGTCTTCCCGCTGCTCACCGCCATGGCCCGCGACGGCTGGGACGGCGTGTCGCTGCTGTACGTGTGCCCGCTGAAAGCCCTGCTCAACAACCTGCTGCCGCGTGTGCAGAGCTACGCCGGGTGGCTGGGCCGCACCGCCGCCCTGTGGCACGGCGACGTCACCGCGGCCGCCCGCCGACGCATCCTGCGCGACCGCCCCGACGTCCTGCTCACCACGCCCGAGTCGCTGGAGGCGATGCTGGTGAGCACCAAGGTCGACCACCGCGCGTTCCTCGGCGGGGTACGCGCCGTCGTCGTCGACGAGGTGCACGCGTTCGCCTCCGACGACCGCGGCTGGCACCTGCTCGCCGTCCTGGAACGCCTCACCCGGCTGTGCGGTCGGCCCGTCCAGCGGGTGGGCCTGTCCGCCACCGTCGGCAACCCCCACGACCTGCTCACCTGGTTGCAGGGCAGCGGTGCCGGGACACGCCCCGGCCGGGTCGTCGCCCCCGGGGTGCGGCTGCCCGGAGCCGCACCGTCAGACCAGGGGCCGCCGCCCGGCGACGTGGAACTCGACTACGTGGGCTCCCCGGAGAACGCCGCCACCGTGGTCGCGGCCCTGCACCGGGGCGAGAAACGGCTGGTGTTCTGCGACTCCCGGCAGCTCGTGGAACGCATCGGCGCGGCGCTGCGCGCCCGCGGCACCACCGTGTTCCTGTCGCACGCCTCCCTGTCCGTCGACGAACGCCGCCGCGCCGAGCAGGCGTTCGCCGAGGCCCGCGACTGCGTCATCGTCGCCACCTCCACCCTGGAGCTCGGCATCGACGTCGGCGACCTCGACCGGGTCGTGCAGATCAACGCGCCCGCCACGGTCGCCTCCTTCCTGCAGCGCATCGGCCGCACCGGACGCCGCCCCGGCACCACACGCAACTGCCTGTTCCTCGCCCTCCACGAGCCCGGGCTGCTACAGGCCGCCGGACTGCTGCACCTGTGGGGACGGCACTGGGTGGAACCGGTGCGCCCCACACCCGAGCCCCGGCACATCGTCGCCCAGCAGCTCTTGGCGCTGTGCCTGCAAGAGCCCCGGGTCGGCGAAGAGCTGTGGCCGGAGTGGTGGAACGGCCTGGAACCGTTCGACCACGGCCGCCCCGTCCTCGCCCACCTGCTGCGCGAAGGCTTCCTCACCCGCGACGGCGGCATGCTCCTCGTCGGCCCCGAGGCGGAACGCCGGTTCGGGCGGCGGCACTTCGCCGAACTCACCGGCGTGTTCACCGCGCCTCCCGAGTTCACGGTGCTGCACGGCCGCACCGAGATCGGCCGCACCAACCCGGCGCTCCTCGCGGCGGCCGAACCGGGGGAGGGGCCGCGCAGGCTGCTGCTGGCGGGCCGGACCTGGGCGGTGACCTGGGTGGACTGGAAACGGCGGCGCTGCTTCGTGGAACCGGCCGAGGACGGCGGCGGGCGGGCCCGCTGGGACGCCACCGGCCACACCGGCTGGTCGTTCGAGCTGAGCCGCGCGGTGCGCGAGGTGCTGCTGGGCGCGGACCCGCCGGTGAAGCTGACCCGGCGCGCCGTCGACGCCCTGGCCAAGGCCCGCGACCGGCACGCCGACCACGTCCACCCCGACGGCACCGTGCTCACCCGCCGCGGCGGCGACGTGCGCTGGTGGACCTGGGCGGGCACCCGGGCCAACCTCACCCTGCGCGCCACCCTCACCGGGATCGCCGACCCCGCCCAGCAGGCCCGCGACACCCACCTGCGGCTGGGCGACGACACCGACCCGGCCCGCTGGCGGGCCGTCCGGGAGGCCGCGGCCGACCGTGTCGCGCTGCCGCAGGTGGACGACAGGGCCCTGGAAGGGCTGAAGTTCACCGCGGCGCTCCCCCGCCACCTCGCCGAACGCACCCTCGCGGCCCGGCTGGCCGACGTGGAGGGCGCGCGGGCGGCACTGGCGGAGCCGACCCGGTTCGTCAGCGGGGAGTGAGCCGGGCGGTGCCGACCGGACGGCCGTCCGGGGCACCGGGGTACCGCGGTTCTGTCCCTGAAGCCATGATCGCGCGCCGGAATGGCACCAGGGCCATGGTGGACGGCCGTCCGGCTTCCGCAAAATTGGGGAATTTCCGGCTTCTCCCTGGAAAACCCCTGGCAGATCCGGGACCGTTGCGGACGCGAACAGTTTTCCCGGAGGTCCCCCATGGTGTTCCGCTACGGCCGCCTCACCCGAAGCGGCGGCCTCGACCCGCGTGCCCTGACCTTTGCCGTCCTCGACCTGGAAACGACCGGTCTGGACCCGAAGCGGGGAGCGCGGGTCTGCGAGGTGGCGGTGGTGCGGATGCGCGGCGACGGAACCGTGCTCGACGAGTACTCCACCCTGGTCGACCCCGGCGTCCCCATCCCCAACGCCGAACTCCACGGCATCACCGACACCTGGGTGAAAGGGGCGCCGAGCTTCGCGCAGATCGCCGGAGACCTGCTCGCCTGCCTGGACGGCGCGATCGTCGTCGGCCACAAGCTCGACTTCGAAGAGGGGTTCCTCGCCGCGGAGTTCGCCCGCCTCGGCACCCCTCTGTCCGGGATACCGGGACTGTGCACCCTCGTCGCCGCCCGCACCCACCTCGACCGCTACGGCTACCGCCTGCCCCACCTGCACCACCTGCTCACCGGCCGGTGGCCGACAGCCGAACACAGCGCCCTCGGCGACGCCCGGTCGCTCGCCGCCCTGCTGACCGAACTCGTCGGCGCCGCCCCGCAGCCGCTGTACTGGGACGGACCGCCGCCCTCGGCGCTGCCGCAACTGCCGCGCACCCGGCTCATCGCGCCCCGCGCCGCAGGACTCCGCAAGGGCAGCGAAGGGTGGCTCGCCACCCTCACCGCGCGGCTCCCGCTGATGGCGGACGCACCCCCGCCCAGGCGAAGCGGACTCGACGACTACCAGGCGATGCTGGCCCACGCCCTCGCCGACGGCCGGGTCGTGGGAGAAGAAGCCGAACAGTTGGCGCTGCTGGCGGCCCGCGCCGGACTCACCCAGGAGACCGCGCGCGGCGTCCACGGGGAGTTTCTGCTCCGGGCCCGCGACCGGGCCGAAGCCGACGGCGTGGTCACCGCCGCCGAGCTCCGGGAACTCCAGCGCGCCGCGAAGAACCTGGCGGTCGGCCACCTCATCAGCGACCTGGAGGAGGCCGCAGCAGCCGAACGGGCACGCCGGTCGGGGCCGCTGAAGGGATGGCGGCTGCTCCCCGTCGGCGAGGGGGAGCAACTGGCCGAGGTGATGGACTACGCGGTGGACCACGGGGCCGCGGTCGCGGTGAACGTCACCAAGACGGTCCGGCTCGTCATCGCTGCCGAAGGCGTCGAGACCCCCAAAACCGCCCAGGCCCGCCAGAGGGGAGTGCCGGTCCTCACCCCCGAGGAGGCGAGGAAGCTGCTGACCGCCGAAGTGGAACGACACCAGCGGGAGGAGGCGCTGGTCGCCGACGACCGGGCGGAGGAGGTGGCCGCACGCATCGCTGCCGAGCAGGCCAGCGACAAAGGTGCGGAAGTCCCCGAGTGGCACGGGTTCTGGAGGCCCCGCGAACTGACGGCAGCCGAGTACCGCGCCAGGTTCGTCGACCGGTTCGCCGACGAGCCGGAACCGGTCTTCACCCCGTCGTCGGCCTCCGCCGCCGGTGCAGCGGCGAGGAACAGCGGGGGCTGCGCGGGCGTGCTGGTGCTGTTCACGGCCCTCGTCGGCGCCGCAGACACGGTCGCGGGCCTGGTCGGCTGAGACCCCGGCCCGTGGGCGGGCCGTCACCGGTGGTGCGGTGCCGAGTCCCCCTGCGCCGGGGGAGAGGGGGTTCGCGCGCCGACCGCGGCCACCGCCAGTACCACGGCCGCCGACAGCAGCAAGCCCAGACCGGGGTGCACCTGGAGCAGCAGCGACCCGGTGGCCGCGCCCGCGCAGAGGAGCGCGATGGCGCCCGCCCGGCGCCGCCACCGCCGGTTGGTGCCCGCCCCCAGCGGGGACTCGGCGGCCAGACCGATCAACGCCACGGTGACCACCACCGTGTTCAGGTCCGCCACCGCCAGACGGCGCGCCGTGGCGGCCTGGGCGCCCATGACCAGGCCGAGCACCACCGTGACCGCCAGCGTCCCCCCGCTGTCCCCCACCCCAGCCACAGCCCGGAGCAGAGCAGCAGCACCAGGCCGACCAGGGCCAACAGCACGGTGGTGCGGCGCGTCCAGACGGCGGGCACGCCCCGCAGCACCCGCCCGGCCAGGGCGGCGCCCGCCGCGAAGGCGACCAGGGACACCGCAGGCCGCAGCGGGGAAGGACCGGAAGAGCTGACCACGGACATGCCGACAAGCAGTACGTTTCCCGTGGCGTTGCCGGTGAACACCAGGTCCAGCCCGAGGAAGCTGACCGCGTCGACGACACCTGTGGAGAAGGTGAGCGCGAGCAGCAGCCCGGGCAGCCGGGTCTGAGCCACAGGAGACTGACTGGTCATGCGCTGCCACTGCCCGAGACGCAGCGGTCTGATGCCCGGAGGGAAGTTCCGCGCCCAGGGAGCAAGACAGGGGAGAGCAGACGAGAGGGCCAGAACCGGGCCTGTGGGCAAGGACTCGACTGCGGTGCGTGAGTCGGAGCAGGGGACTGCCATGAGTCCAGGGAAGTGCAAAGACCGTGTCGGCGCGCCTGGGCAGGCGGACCGAAGCCGGGAAGCAGGCGAGGTCAGAGAGGTTGAAGGGCTCTGTGATCGGCAATGCTGACAGTGTCTGTCGCAGCATTCGTCGTCAGCCGTAACAGCGACGACGTGTACTGGCGGGCCGGGGAGGGACGAATACGCAGCTCCATCCTGGCCGGATCTATCAACTCCGCTTGACAGGCCCGCGGTACCCGTGTCCGGATGTCGCGGGCCTGTCCTCAGAGCCGGATTCGCCTGCCGTTTCCTAGCCAGGAGACACGGCGCGAATGGTCGTACAGCTGATCTTTCTCCTGCAGTCTCAGGGGAGAATGTGCAGGTCAGTCGCTTGATTGCCCCCTTCCTCTGGGAGGAGAGCCGCTCGGCGCAAAGGCGCGGAAACAAGCTCCGTCGATCAGCTCTGTGGGCAGAGGTCTGCTTCTCTCCTGGATGCTGGCCGTGACGGTGATGCCCAGACGTCTTTTGGGGCGGGCAACGTGTCCTGGATCTCGGGGGATCTTTCGCTGGAGCCAGGATCGGCCAGTGGACCTCTGGAGACCAAAAACGGTTGTTGCGATGACCGACGCGGGATCGGTGGAGTTCACTCCGGTGAGTGGAGTCAGTCCGTGTCGTCGCCGAACTTCGCCGAATAGAACGTCGAGAGTAGGTTGACCAGCAGCAGGGACTCGATGAGCTGATTCTGTCCAGTGTCGTTCCACGTACCCGACGTCCTCGGGAAGACCTGAGAGAGGTGCAACACCTCCCGGTAGATTCGGGCCAGCAGCAGTTCCGCCTTCAAGTTGTTGATTTGGACGGCGGTCACCTCATGATCAAACAGTTCGTAGATGTGGTCGTATGAGGCTTTCTGCGTGATTTCCGCCGGGGCGGGAGCGCTGCTGGACCCGTTGCGGTCCGGCAACGGTTGCTGTTGTTCGTCTGGGATGTCACTCACGATCGGTCTCCAAGCGGGGGAACATCTCAGGGGCGTGCTCGTGGACAGACGGGCCGAGGAGGCGTGACGACTCTCTACGCGCACACGTGCTTGCAAACCCTTGCATTTGGGGCTGCCTCTGAGGTCTTTGGTACGCGGCCTGGGCCCCTGCTGCTTGGCGCACAGTTGGGGCGCGGGCAGCAGGGGGAGGAGGCCGTAGGGGCGTGTCAGGAGTTCAGAAAATGGCGGGACGGGTGGTGGGACGGGGAGCCTTCTCCCGGGGAGACATACGGAGCTGTTTGATGCTGCGTCCCTCGACCCAGGCGTTCCACGCTTTCAGGTAGTAGAAGAGGTGGATACGGGAGTCGTCGCGGCGCCGGGTCGTTTTGCCGCTGGCGAGCAAGCGCATGGTCTTGATCAGGGCGAGCCGGGGGTCCCCGATGGGGAGGTTCGCGCCAGTGGTGAGACCGACGTACCACTCGTGCTGGTTGACGTCGGGGCGCGCGGTAGTGGTCACGTACCAGCCGATCGCCGCTGCCGTGGGGGTCATCGCGATCTCCCTGCCGATGGCGATGCCGCGTACTACGGCCTCTCGCATGCCGGGGTGTTCCTCCAGCAGATCGAGCAGCTGGTCGTTGCTGATCATGGACGTCTGCCCGGACCAGGAGTTTTCTGGAAAGTTCTGATACAGGTACAGCCCTCGCAGTGCCGAGGCCAGGTACAGGGGGTTGTCCTCGTTCGCCAGGGCGAGAACGTCCCGTCCTGTCCTTTTCTGTCCTGTGTCGAGGACGCTGAACGAGGACCGGGGAGCGTCAAAGGTGACCATGATTTCGACCTGTCGGCCAGCACGTGCGATCGCGGCGAGCCGGTGCTGACCGTCGAGGAGGATCCCCTTTTCGTCGAACGCGATTCCCTGGTGAGAGAGCTGCCACTCACCGCGCTCGATCTGTTTGGCCAGTGCGCGTACCGCGGCCTCGCGGAGTGGCCTGTTGTGCAGATTGCTCTCATCGAGCCACTGCTGTGCCAGCTCGGGCGTAACGGTCATGATTGTCGTCCGCATTGCTCCCCCCTGTCCGGCTGCTGTATCGAGCTTCACCGTATCTGTCCACATTGGTGGTGGTCGGTGGGTAGCGATTTTTCCATAAATTTTGTTAGGCGTCTCTCTGTTCGGCTCCTCTGCTCTCCAGGTGTGAATTTGTGGCGCGTAGAGAGTTTTGTCTGTTTTGTTTCCCTTGTTGGATCTGGGTTGTTGGTTTGGGTGGCGCAGGGGGAAGGGTAATCTTTTGACGCGTTCTGGAGGTTTGTGGATTTTTGGCCGTTTTTTGCAAAATATTGCTTGGAGTTGGAAATCTGGATGCGGACAAAAGGGATTAGAGATCGCTTTCTGGGACATTGTGGGTCCGAAAGCTTCTTTGAGTTCTGGGGATTGGCGACATCCCTGGAGCGGTGGGAGTCCACAGGCTCCCCGCTGACGTTCCTCTGTTGCGCTCGGCGGGTGCTCGCGTACACAGGGTTGTAACTGAGTGCGGCGGATCAGCGGGTTGGGATGTGTGCCGCACCGCTGACCGCCCCCAGGTGCGGTAGAAAGTGCCGCCGTGTCGTGGAGGCGGACTTCCGTACCGGGCGGACAGCGCCTCGGGGCAAACTCAGGCAAAACCGGATGATCCTGGGGCGTGTCTCTGAGCCACAGCGGTGCTCTCACGCCGGTGAGCTCGGAGTCACCCGCCAAACGAGCAGCCGACCACCGGCACTCGTCGGCCGACACCGAACAGGGAGGCAACGTCCGGTGTCAGCCGACGGACGGCATGCGGCTTTACCTAGAGCCGCCGAGCATCCGCGCCGCGATGGACCGGATCTGCGCCAGCACCTCCTCCGGAGGCCGGTCCAGGTCCAGGGCGTGCTGGTAGACGGTGATGCCGCCGGGAGTGTTCAGGTGGTGGACGCGGCGGACGGTGTCGGCGCCCGCGGCGTTCCGGGAGTCCGAGCCCGCGGCGTAGACGAGGTGCCCCTCGGCCAGGTCGAGGACCGTGCAGTAGGCGAGCACCTGGTAGAGATCCTCGCGGGGAGTGTCCTGCTTGTACTTGGCGTCCAGGACGCCGAAGGGGCGCACGGTCCCGTCCGGCCCTCTCCGCTCGGCCACGAGGTCCGGTCTGAGCGGCAGGGTCCGCGCCCGGTCGAGGTGGAACCGGGTGTCCTGGAGGAGGCAGCGGGCCCCGGACCTCCGCAGGACGTCGGCCACGGCCCGGGTCACGAAGTCCTCGTACACCTGCCACATGGTCAGGACCAGGCCCTCCACCCGCACCCGGGTGCCGTCCTCCAGTTCGCAGGACTCGCCGTCCAGCACCAGGCGGGCCAGCTCGAGCACGGAGTGGTAGCGGGCGTTCAGCCGGGTGGGCTGCCAGGCCGGGGACGACCCGGGAGGCAGCGGGGTGACCCCGTCCAACCGGATCAGCACCCGGCGCAGCAGGGACCGCGCCGCCTCGCCGATCCCCCGCAGGGCCAGCAGGCGGAGGGCGGCGGTCAGCAGGATGCGGTTCTCCGCAACGTCGGGGGTGTGGTCGTCGTAGCCGACCTCCACCGGCGGCGCGACCCCGAACCGGCGGCGCACCTGCTCGGCCACCCGGATGCGGCCGCGCACCACCGGCAGCGGCTCCTCGACCGACCGGTACCCTCTGAGCACCCCCTTGGCGAGGACACGGTCGGCCATCCTCCCGAACACGTGCGCGAGGGCGGGCAGCAGGCCGGGTTCGGCGCCCACCGGCACCTCGTCGATCCGCCAGTCCACGCCGCGCCGGGCGTAGCCGACGAGGAACAGCAGCCGCTGGATCGGCAGCTTCGGCTCGATGCGAAGCTCCACCGCGCCGGCGCCCCTGCCGAGCACGACCGCGCCCGCCACCCCCTGCTTCACGGTCACGGTCCAGGTGCCGTCCCGCTGCTTCCGCACCGAGGACACCAGTTCCGACGAGTCCAGGGTCTCCCTCTGCTCGGGAGTCAGGGACACTACCGAGCACGACTTGTTCTCGGCGACCGATATGAGCAGCGGAGGCATCAGCCCTCGTCCCCGGCGAGCTGCTTCCGCAGCGCGGCCAGCCCGTACCGCCCGGCCACGTCGGTGCCGTCGCCGTAGTGGTGCTCCTGGAGCAGCGGCAGGATCTGGTGCTCCCACACCCGCTCCAGCCCGCGCGGATGCTCGTGGACGGCGGGACGCATCAGGTAGGCGGGGCCGATGCGGAAGTCGCGGTCCTCGATGCGTTCGTTGAGGGCGGCCAGCAGGCGGGCCGCGTCCTCGTGCACCGGCTCGCCCGCGGACGCGCGGGCGGCGATCCAGCGCTCCAGGACGCCGGCGGCCGGTTCGGTACTGGGGTGCAGCTCCCGGAACCAGAACCGGCGGCGCATCGCCGCGTCGATGAGCGCGATGGAGCGGTCGGCGGTGTTCATCGTGGCGAGCAGGACGAGGTTCTTCGGCAGGGTGAAGCCGAGGCCGCCGTCGGAGCCGTAGAGCAGGTTGACCGACCGGTCGCGGTACTCCAGCAGGAAGTACAGCTCCCCGAAGACCTTGGCGAGGTTGCCGCGGTTGATCTCGTCGACGATCAGCACGAACGGTTCGTCGGGGTGCTTGCGGGCGGCGTCGGCGAGGGTGCGCAGCGGGCCCGGCACCAGCTCGAACCCGCCCGTTTGGCCGTCGCCGCCGGGCCGCGGACGGTAGCCCTCGAAGAAGTCCTCGTAGGAGTAGGCGGGGTGGAACTGCACGAGCTGCATGTTCTCCGGCTTGCCGCCGGTCAGGTGTTTGGCCAGCGCCTGGGCGACGTAGGTCTTGCCGGTGCCGGGCGGTCCGTAGAACACCAGTTGCGGCCGGTCGCGCAGCAGCTCCACGCACTCCTGGAGCCACTCCTCGGGCAGGTGGAGCTCTGCGGCCAGCGCCCCGGTGGCGTCGGGAAGGGTGAACGGCCGCGAGGTGACCGGCTGCTCGGGCTCCTTACCGAGCAGCTTCTCCAGGTCGCCGACGAACTCGGTGAGGTCGACGACGGTCGTGTCGGGGTTGGCCATCCGGTTGGCGGCGTCGGCGGGCAGCGCGTCGGCGTAGTCGAGCGGGCGGCGCGGGTTGTGCCAGGAGACCGCGCGTTGCAGGTTGGCGCGGTTGCCGCTGCTGGCGGTGAAGCTCGCGGGGCCGCCGACGACGCCGATGTAGACCGCGGAGCCGTCGTTGGTGAGCACGATGTCGCCGGTGCGCATGCGGGTGAGGAAGGCGTGGTACTCCACGGCCAGCCGGGAGCGTTCGGCCGCGCTCAGGTGCGCGTAGTCCTCGGCGACCGCGGCCTGCACGTCCTCGCGGCTGCTGCCGGCGGGCAGCTCCCGCAGCCGGGAGGCCGCCAGGGAGCACACGCCCTGCGGCAGCCACAGGGAGCGCACCAGGTTCTCGCCCTGCACGTTGGAGCCGCGCACCAGCCACGCACGGCGCTTGGCCTCGTCGGAGCCGGAGGTGTCCTCGGCGTCCAGGTACTGCGCCATGTCGGCGAGGTCGAGCCGCCGGTGGAGCGGTGCGCGGCCGTCGGGACCGGCTGTGCCGCTCTCGACCAGGAGCTTCTCGAACTCGGCCCGTTCGGCCGGGGTGAGGTGGGCGTCTTTCGGGGGAGTGCCCTCAGGGTCGAGGACCCGGTACCAGCCTTCCGGCTGAAACCGGTGCAGCCGCTGGACCAGCAGTTCCTTGGAGACTCCCAGTTGAGCGGAGAGGGCGTCGGCGCTGATCTAGGAGTCCTCGGGGAGCGAGGAGAGCAGTTTCTCGGCCTGCTCGAACCGGTCGCGTTTCCTGCTCCAGTCCTGGTAACGCTGGTCGATGGCCGCAGCCCAGGCGTCCAGGGACGGATACTCCTCCAACGACCACCGCCCTGCCCCGGTGATCCGCCAGTGTCCCCAGCCGTCTTTGTAGAGCCAGCCGATAGTGGACAGTCCCGAGGAATGCCAGGTCAGAAAGACAAATGGGCCGCTCTTGGCATTGGCGTGCCTTGCCCAGTCCCGGTCGACTTCGGGGTAACGCTCCTTGACCTGGCGCCAGAGGTCGTCCTTGTGCACTCCTCTGCTGTCATCCGATTCGGCGAGTATCTCCATCGCCGTCCGAGCGATCCTGTTCCTCACCTGCTGGTTCGGTGTCAGCACGCGTGGCTCCAACACGGTTGCCGGGGGTTCAGAAGCCGTAGTTGTCGGCATTCTTCACGAAATTCCTGCTCGTGGTATCCGGCCTCAGATAACCAGACGGTGACGACTGTTTTGGAGCCGTTGCGCCGTTCCCACAGGTTCGCCCGCATCACAGGAAGAGCGCTCGGGGCAATCCCCGGCTGCTCCCGTCCGGCAGGACGCGCCGGGGACACATCACGGGCCTGTCCAGGAACAGCCAGGGCTGCTGTGACCAGGGCTGGACGATGAAGCCGGGATCACCTGCTGGGCCAGGAGCCATGGGTGCTGGTGCTGACTGCGGGGAGCCGAGAGAGGCTCAGAAGAGAGGTCCAGGCCCTCGCATCTCCCCGACATCGCGAAGGATGCGATGAACGGTGGGGGCGAAGGCGGCTCAGTGCCGGGAAGGCTTTCGGAGGAGCCCGGAAACACCACTGGAGTGAATGGCTCACCGGATACCTTGGGACTTGACGACGCAGTTTCGCGGTCATTGGCAGGGACGTGATCGAAGAGCTCGGTGGGACGCTGCTGCCCGATGCCAGAGGCGCGGTGAACAAACAGAGCGCCATGCGCATTCCGTTCAATGCCCCGGCAATGATCAGGAAAGACATCCCGGAGGAACAGATGCGACCACCCGGTTGGGCAGTGGACCGCGGCAAGCGGCTCGACCTCGACGCTTTTGCTTCGGAGTTCTCCCGCGCCTGGGCGCAACTGGGGAGGCGGTTCCTCAAGGTCGAGTGCTGGCAGTCCTACCGGGAGAACGTCAACAGCGCCTCCCAGCGCGCCTACGAGCAGGGAGAGTACGACCGGGCCGTGGAACTGCTGCGGGAGGAGGCCGAGGCCGACCGGCCGCTGTACGAGGACGTGCGATCCCGGGGGATCGAGTTCGCGCGCATCCGGGTGCTGCGGGAGCCGCTGACCGACTACCTCCGCTACGAGCTGCTGGCCTACCGGATCCGCGCCCGCATGGGCGAGACCGTCGAAGTGGTGCGCGCCGCCCCCGGCGTGCCGCTACCGAGCCGCGACTGCTTCGACTTCCTGCTGTTCGACCGGGATGTTGCCCTGGTCCACGACTACGGGGAGGGGCCGGTCGGCGAACAGACCGGCGGCTGGCTGGTCCGCGCTCCCGACGCGGTGCGGGAACTGGAGGCCAGAGCCCTGGAACTGCGGGCCGAAGCGGTGCCGCTGTCCCGTTTCCTCACTGAAGCGGGGCTCTGACCACGTCGACGCGCCCCGGCTCTGTCGGCACCGGAAGCGGCCCCGCCGCTCCTGGCCGGGGTCAGCGCCGTGGGCCGCCGTCCGGTGCAGCGGAAAGCCATCCGCTGAGCGCGAGGCTGCTCAGGGAGAAGCTGTCGGTGATGCGGCCCGCGGCGATCAGCGCGGGCACCTCTGCCAGGGCGACGACGCGGGTGCCTTCGAGGTCGTCCCCGCTGTGGCGGGTGGTGGCGGAGTCGAGCAGGGCGTCGTCGACAGTGGCCGAGTAGACCCACACCGACTGCGGGGTGAGGCCGGGGCAGCCGCGGAACACGCCGTGGCAGCGCAGGTCGCCGGGGCGCAGGGTGAGGGCGGTCTCCTCGGCGAGCTCCCGCAGTGCCGCCGCCACGGGCTCCTCGCCGGGATCGATGCCGCCCATGGGCAGTTCCAGGGAGAGCTCCCCGGTCGGATACCGGTAGGTGTGGACGAACAGCAGCCGGTCGCGCTCGGAGCGGACGAGCAGCACCACCGAGTCGGCGCGTTCCACCACGGCGTAGCGGCCGGGCTGGTCGCCGCGGACGATCTCGTCCTCGAACAGGGTCAGCCACGGGCTGGTGTAGACGGTGGTGCGGGAGACCCGTTCGGGGCGCGTCAACGCTGCTCTTTCCCTTCAAGGACGCTGAGGAGTCCTGTGCCGCACACCGCTTCGAGCGTCAGGCCGACGCAGGCGAGCGACTGGGGTTCGAAGTCCTCCGGACGGATGCGGCACTGCCGCCAGGCGCGGGCGACAAGCTCCGGGCAGGCAGGGACCACGAGGTTCTTGTAGGCCCAGACGTATTCTTCCAACGTTTGGACAGCAGCGTCGAACACGGCGCGCTGACAAGAGGTGACCAGACGCATCTGTGCGCTGGCGGGTCGATTGAGGGTCCCCACCCCTGCCTGTCCGGTGTGGAAGCCGGAAGGGGAGAGTCCTCTGCCGCTCTTCTGCCCGCCACTGTTCTCCGAGGAGCCGGCGTGCGGACCAGGGCTTACGGGAACTATGAGCACACCGGAACGGGTGAGGGCTGTCGACTGAGGAGAGCAGAACGGCAAGGAATGTAATCGTTTTGGTCCCGGATGCTGCTGTCATCGTGTGGAATGGAGCCGTTAGGATCTCCGGGGCGCAAGAAGCAGACTTCTGTGCTGGTATGCGGCATCTGCTTCCAGGGTGGCCGATAGTGGACATCCTGGGGGAATCCTTGTCAGACCGGTGGGCAACAGTGCTAGTTGCTTCGGTTCTGGGTAGAACCCAAAAAGAGATGCTCGTCAACACGGCGACACGCCTGAGCGCAGAGTGACTAAGTCAGTCCTCTAGGTCATTAACTGGCCTCCGGAGGTGTACCCCACGCACGGCGAGGAGGGCGACATGGCTGCGACCGCGGACCACGTCAGGGCACTCGTTCGTGCACACGCCCGAGACGACGACCAGGGCTTCTACTCGGTCGCGCTTCAGGTCGCGGCCAAGGCGGCACGGCAGGGGCACACCCGGTTCGCCGCGGATCTGCGTGAACTCATTGACGCTGCGCAGTCCAGGCCGACAGCCCGCAGGACGGGGCCCATACCGGTGGTCAAGCCGAAGGGGGAACTCGCCGAACTCGTCACGGCCGAGTACCCGGAGATTCGGCTCAGGGACATGACGCTTGCCGACGGAGTGCGGGCGCGCCTGGAACGAGTGATCCGTGAGCAGCGGCAGCGGGAGCGCCTGGAGGGCTTCGGGTTCGCTCCCATGCACCGACTGCTGCTGGTGGGGCCGCCCGGGACGGGCAAGAGCATGACGGCGGCCGTCCTCGCCAAGGAGTTGGGCCTCCCCCTCTTCACCATCCGCCTCGACGGTCTGATCAGCCGTTTCATGGGGGAGACCTCGGCTAAGCTGCGCGTGATCTTCGACGCCACGGTTCAGACCCGTGCGGTCTACCTGTTCGATGAGTTCGACGCGCTCGGCGGTGAACGCGGGGCAGGAAACGACGTGGGCGAGGCGCGGAGGATTCTCAACACGTTCCTGCTCTTCCTGGATGAGACAAGTCCGGAAAGTCTAGTTGTAGCGGCGACAAATCATCCTGATCTACTGGATCGGGCGCTTTTCCGGCGCTTCGACATGGTTGTCGCTTACGATCGTCCCAATGCGGAACAAGCCGTGCGGGTGCTCCGTGGACGGTTGGCCGTCATGGACACCTCGGGCGTCGATTGGGAACAGTTGCATGACCACGTGGACGGCCTCAGCCATGCCGAGCTCGTACGAGCAGCGGAAACCGCCGCGAAGAACGCTATCCTGAGCGATTCGGAATCTGTCACCAACACCGATCTGATCAGCGCTCTGGATGAAAGGCGCCTGGCTCACGCATGACCGAGAACCCCTCCGGGGGCTCCCGTTGGTCGGGGCTCCCGCACCTTGTCGTTCCTGGAACCGGCCAGGACAGAGCCTATAAACCCGGTGGGGGAGGACGACCCCCGGCCATACGTCCGATCACGGATCGGCGAGGACACGCCCGCAGTCTCCGTACGCAACTCACCCGTGTCCAAGAAGAGGTACAAGAACGAAAGGCCAGTGTTCCCACCGAGATTCAGGACAAAGGGATCACCGTCTCCGTTGTGGGCTGTTCGGGTTACCAGTTCTCATTGGGAGGGCTGGACAGCACCAGAGCCGACGGCGGAAGACTGCTGGTGGAGCACCCTCAGACCAAGGACGCCCCTCAGCGGGCAGTGGTCTGGCTGCCACCGAAGGCGCAGGAGGATTTCCTCAAGCGGCTCGACGAGTTCGCCACAGAAGACCGTCCGAACGGCAAACCCAGGCACGCCGAAACCGTCGCTCACATCCAGCAGTTGATGACCGCGGCTCTCCGTGACTTCTGGGTGGAGGAGGCGGAGTTCCCCGATGAAGACGTCCCTCTCTGGTGGGAGGTGTGGCTGCTTCGCCGCTCACCGAAACACCAGCCGTTGAAATCGCTGCGGATCGCGGCCCAGCGGTACGGGTGGACGGTCAGCGGAGCGCTCACGATCCACGACCATGTCATCGTCAACGTCTACGCCAGCGCCCGTGACCTCGCCCCGATCGTGGCCACAGACGCCTCCCTCGCCGAACTGCACCGGCCCAGCGAGATCCACGAGCTCGCCGGAGCCGACACCGACCTGCGACGCGAACTTGTCTACGACCTGGCGAGAAGGCTGACTCCACCGGACCGACGGGCGCCGGCCGTCTGCCTCCTCGACACCGGGATTCTGGGGGAGCACCCGCTGTTGCGGCCGTTCCTGGCCCACCCGCCGCTCACCGCGCTGCCGGATACCACTCCTGCGGACGGGGGTAACTACCACGGAACCCGTATGGCCGGTCTCGCGCTGTTCGGGGATAGCTTGGACAAGGCATTGGTGGGATCCGAGGCACCCCTCATACGCACTCTTCTGGAGTCGGTCAAGATCGTCGATGCGAGACGGGCGACGGAACTTCCGTTGTACGGGGAGGTGACGGCTGCGGGGACCGCACTGGCGGAGGCAGCGGACCCGGAACGCAGACGAGCTTTCTCCCTGCCCATTACCGACTTCAAAAGCCCCGCGACACAAGGACTCCCGACCGCGTGGTCCGCATCGCTTGACGCACTGGCGTTCGGTACCGACGTTGCGCGCAGTGACAACGGGATTGAGCTGCTCGGAGACCCCGATCCCGAGGCAGCGCGACTCTACGTCGTCTCTGCGGGAAACGTCGACAACAACAGGTACAGCAGAAACCACGGTTTCAGCGGGGACGACTATCTGGACGTCAATGTCACGTCAGTCATCGAGGCTCCAGCTCAGGCGTGGAACGTCCTGACGGTTGGCGCGTACACGGAACTCATGGGAGATCCGAGCGTTCCGGAGCTCCAGGGCTACACGCCGCTCGCTCCCCGAGGTGAACTGTCACCTTGGAGCCGGACCGCGGTCGAGTTCAGGAAGCCGTGGCCCAACAAGCCCGACATCGTCCTGGAAGGCGGAAACCTCCTGCGGGACAAGAACTTCACCCATGCAGTCGATCACGAGTCGGTGAGCCTGGTGACCACGGGGCCTCCACCGGATCTGCTGCACACGGCGAACGCCACCAGCGCGGCCACAGCTCAGGCCGCCCGCCTCTGCGCGCTCGTGTGGGAACGCTATCCGAAGCTGTGGCCGGAGACCGTGCGAGGACTCCTCGTGCACGCCGCAGAGTGGACCGAGCCGATGCAGGCCAAGTTCAACGGCGCGAAGAGGAAGACGGACAGGAAGCAGTTGCTGCGACAGTACGGCTGGGGGGTCCCACGGGAGAAAGCCGTCCTCAACAGTTTCCGCAACACCGTCACCATGCTGATTGAGGACGAGTTCCACCCCTTTGAGAAAAGCAAGTCTGGCAGGTTCTCCATACGGAAGTTCCGTCTGCACGAACTTCCCTGGCCGGCTGAGGTGTTCCGGCAGTTGTGGGACGTACAGTGTCACATGAAGGTGACGCTCTCCTATTTCGTGGAACCGAACCCCTCCCGCCGAGGTTGGCGAGGCCGCTACAGCTACGCTTCCCACCAGTTGCGTTTCGCGGTCAAAAAACCAGAGGAATCCGATGAGGACTTCGTGAAGCGGATCGGCAGAGAAGCCTCTGATGAGGAGAACAGTCGCTCCAAAAAGAGTCAGGGGGAGGACAAGAACTGGTTTATCGGCCCGGAGAGTCGGAATAAGGGATCCGTGAGCTGCGACATCTGGAGCGGGACCGGGGCTCAGTTGGCAGAGTCGGGCCTTATCGGTGTCGTTCCTGTCAACGGGTGGTGGAAGGAGACCAAGCTCGGCGACCGCCGGGAGCGTGCTGTGCGCTACTCCCTGCTGGTGTCGTTGTCGGCTCCGGACGTCGACGTGGACATCTACACGCCGATCACCAACCAGATCAGCGTCCAGACGCCGGTCGAGAACCGGGTGTGACCGCGTTTCACCGGCGCTCACCCAGGTGGGGCTGGATGCGGGTGTGGACGGTGGTCTTGCCGAGGCCGACGGACCGGGCGATGGAGGCGAGGGACTCGCCCGCGAGGTAGCGGCGGGCGAGCTCGGCGTCGGGGACGCCGACGTCCTTCCTGCGGGGGCCGCGGGGCCGGGGCGGGGTGTCGCGCTGGGCGCGGCGGCGTTCGCGCAGCCGCAGGACGGTTCCGGTGACGGTGCGGGTGGTGGGCTGCTTGCCGCGCACGTCGTGGCCCCAGGGCCGGGACGGGGCCTCGTGCTCGTGCCAGAGGGCGAGGAAGGCGCGCCGGGCCCGCGAGATGCAGGACACGAAGCTGTGGTACTTCAGGCCGACGGCTTCGGCGGCGCGGGTGTAGTCGTCGTGCACGGCCAGGGCGAGCAGGAGTTCGCGGTGGCGGGGGCGCAGCCGGGGCCAGATCTGGGCGAGGGCGAGGCGTTCCACGACGGCGGCCTCGGGGCTGGGGTGCGGGTTGGCGCTCAACGCCCAGTAGCGCTCGAAGCCGGGGCGGGTGACCGCCTCGTAGCCGGGCTGCCAGCCGCGGAAGGCGCAGTCGGCGCGGGCGGCCTGGCGGATGGCGTTCCAGGCGACGGTGAGCAGGGTGTGGCGGGTGGGGGCCTGGTCGGTTGCGTAGAGGTGGGTGGTGATGGCCTCCCAGGCGGTCTGGACGCGGATGTCGCGGTTGAGGTGGCTGCGGTGGTGGACGGTGGCGGCGGCGGTTGCGGCGATGTCGTCGAGTTCGGTGAGGGTGTAGCCGAACCGTAGGGGTTCGTGGCGGGGGTCGGACACGTCGGAGCCGGATGCGGGCGCGGTGTGGGCGGTGTCGGGCATGGCGTCGGTGTCGGGTGCGGTCATAGGCGGACTTCCGGAACTGCGGGAAGGGCTGGGAAGGCGGGCCTCTCAGGGGCCGGGGTGAAAGGTCCTTGAGCTGGCCGGTGTGTGGTCCTTGGGGTGGGCCTGGGATGGGTGTGGAGAGGGAGGGGTTCGAATCCCTCCCGGGCCCGGGGCGACCTCAGGGCTGCCGCGCCTCGCGGCCGAAGCAGAGGGATCGGGTTTCCGGTTGGGGAACCCAAGGTTTTTCGGGTGCGGGTGGGTTTCGGCCGGGAGGCCCGGCAGCCCTGACCTGGGCTGGGGCGCGGGAGGGATCGGGAAGGCGGGCGTTTCCAGAGGGCTGGGGCCTGGGTGAAGGCCCTTTTGGTCGGCCGGGTTGGGGCCTGGGTGTGGTCCTTGGGGTGGGGCGAGGGCGAGCGGCGCGGACGGCTTACGCGCGGGTGCGGCTGCGTGGAGGCTCGCCCCGGCAGGGGACACCGTTGGTCTGGTGCGGGTCCTTGGTGGCGGGTGCGGGGTCAGGGGAGTTGGGTGGGGGTGGTGGTCGGGGGTGCGAAGACGGCCCAGACGGTGGTGCCGCCTGCCTCGGTGGTCCAGTGGCCCCAGTGGGTGGCCAGGGAGGCGACCAGGAGCAGGCCGCGCCCGCCCGGGGTGAGCGGATCGGTGCTCGGCCGGCGGGTGTGGGGGATGTGCGGGAGGCCGGTGTGCGGGTCGGTGTGGGGGCCCTGGTCGGTGACGGTGATGAGGACCAGTCCGGTGCGCAGGGCCGACAGGCTGACCGAGACCGTGCCTTCCTGGCCGCTGCGGGTGTGGCGGCAGGCGTTGGCGAACAGTTCGCAGGCCACCAGTTCGGCGTCGTCGACCAGGTGGGTGAAGCCTGCCAGGCTGGTGCGGACCCGGCGGCGCAGGTCGGGGCAGAGCGCCGTGTCGCCGGGCAGCTCCCAGAACTTCGAGACCGGGCACGGATGCCCAGGGCTGGGCCTGGAGGTGCTGGCGTCGGTGTCGGGGGTGGTGCTCATCAGGCCGCTCCCCTCAACGAGGAACGGCGCGCGGCCACCAGGTTCCGGCGCGGCGCGGAAGCGGTGTCGGCGCACAGCGCCGCAGCGGCCCCTTCGACGTGGCTGACGGGCGCCTGACCGGTGCGGCCCCAGATGAACCACCAACCGCCGGTGATCCCCTGCACCACCACGACCGGCACGAGGCGGTCCGGGGTTCGGACGTAGAGCACCGGGTGTGCGGTCGAGGACAGGGCCAGCAGAGCGGTCCCCCCGAGGGACCGGACCGCCTCGGCGAGCCGGGCGAGGCAGTCGGTGCGGGGATGGGCTTGCAGGCGGTTGACCTGCGGTGTTGTGAGTGAGAGGGCGCTGTGGGCATGCATGGGCGGAGCCATGTCTCCTCCAGGAGTGCTCTGAGCTGTTAGACTCCATTCATAATGGAGTGGAATCTACTTTGCTTCAAGGGAATCCACTAAAAAGGTCGAAGGAGGTTGCCCTAGACTCGCTCCCATGTCCGCTCCCTACAGTCCGACTATCCGTCGACGTCGGCTCTCGGCAGAGCTGCGCCGCCTCCGAAAGTCGCACGGCCTGTCCCTGCAAGAGGTGGCAGAGAAGACGGGGATCAGCAGGTCCAACCTCAGCAAGATCGAGTCGGCGGAGTCCAAGACTGTCTCTGCGGAGATCCTGGACAAGCTGCTCAAGCTGTACGGGGTCACCGACAAGGAAGATCGCGAGAACCTGCATGAGTTGGCCAGGCTTGCCGGTGAGCGTGGCTGGTGGGCCAAGTACAGGAGCATCTTCCCCACTGACTTGGTCGACTTCGAAACGGAAGCTTCAGCGTTCCGTGTCTACGAGGCGCAGGTGGTGCCAGGGCTACTCCAGGTGGCTGGATATGCAGAGGCAGTCATCGGTGCGGACAAGACTCGGTCGGTTGACGAGGTCATGCTGCGAGTCGGTGCCAGGATGAGACGGCAGCAGATCCTGGACAGGGTTGACCCGCCGCTCTACCAGGCTGTTCTCGATGAAGCTGTGCTACGTAGGCCTTTCGGGTCAAAGGACGTAATGCTTATGCAGCTTCGGCGTCTGACTTACATGGCCGTGCGTCACAACGTGGAGATCTACGTCCTGCCCTTTTCAGCGGGGGCGCACCTGGCAACCGAGGGTAGTTTTCTGATCATGGATTTCCCTGATCCGCGGGATTCAAGCGTTGCTTACGTGGAGACGCCTGTGTGTGGCCTTTTCCTGGAAGAAGCAGGAGAACTGGAGTACTTCAACTCCATGTTCTACAACGTCAGGGATTCCTCCTTGGACCAAGAGCAGTCGCTGGCCTTCATCAACGATGTCATCCGGTCATTGGGAGGAGAAGTAAGTGATTGACCGGCGGATATGGAGAAGAAGTAGATACAGTGGCGCGAACGAGAACTGTGTTGAAGTTTCTCTGCCGCACTGGCGCAGGAGCAGCTACAGTGGCCAGCACGACAACTGCTTTAAAGTCGCCAACCTTCCCGGCACCACCGCCCTCCGTGACTCCAAGCACCCCGACGCCGCCGTGCTGACCTTCCCTGCCGCTGAGTGGAGGGCCTTCGTCGCCAGCCTCAACCGGGAAGAGTTCGAGAGCTGACGTTGCCGGACAGCCGCGCAGCCGAGTACCCGCACTCGGCTGCGCGGCTGTCGTGTGTCTGAGGTCGGCCTCAGTCCCGCGCAGGGTGGCGGGGACCTTCGCCGGGGGGCGGGTCGAGGACCGTCTGATATGGCTCACCGGTCTCGATGGCCTTCACCATCGCGTCGTAGATGTCGAGGATCGTGTCCTTGGTGCGATAGAACCGCTCGGGATCATTGTTCCGAAAAGTTCGGAAGCTGTCGATGATGAAACCGACGTCGTTCCGCTCAATTCCATACAGATGAAAGAAAGCAGCGTCCATTTCGCAGCGAATCAGGAACCGTCGTTCGCTGTTCCAGATGAAAGGGGGCATGGAGTCTCCGAGGTCGCGCGCGAAGAGTTCCAAATCCCAAGCGGTGTAAACGAGTTCGAGCACCCGGGAAACGATCCACTTTCGGTCACTAAGAGCAAAATCAGTAAAATTATTTATAGATTCCTTTGTGGGAACTGCTATCTGTTCTGATGTTCCTTGGGGAATGCTTGGTTGGCTAAGGGAATTTCTTAGTAGGTAATCGTAGGGGAGTGAATTGTAGATCGCGGAGAGAGTGGCGAGGTCACATGCATCGGGGCCAGAGGTGATGATCCACCCGTACGAGGCTGCCCCCCATGGAATGATTGCCGATATCACGGTCCGCTCATCGGTGTCACGAGCGACTCGTCGGTGGCCCAGGAGTCCAGATTTGCAGTGGAATTTTCGCCGAGACAAGCGGTTGGTGGTTTCCTTTTCGGATACCCAATACTCAGGCCAAGCAACAGTCTCTGCTGAGAGAAGCTGTTCTTCGCTGATTTTCACCTCGTCGTGTTCGATAGATGTAAAGCGGTGGTTGAACTGGTGTCCCATTCTTCCTTCGTAGAGCCGAAGCATCCGCTCCTCGCCTCGGACGAAGACGTTGCCCTCCAGGCGCCAGCCGTCGGCCTCCAGGTCCTCACGGGTCTTGAACAGGTCGGAGTCGTTGGACATGTCGAACATGCGCATGAACGACACGCCCCACGGATTTTCCTCCTCTTCCCCACGCTTGATGAGGACAGGGGCCTTGTCGTAGATCTTCAACGTGATGTCGGCATCGCGGCGGGAACGGAAGACCGGGCAGGTTCCGGTGTTCGGGTTGAGTTTCAGGATCTCCTCGGCGCTGAGAGTGAAGACCTTCTCCGGGTCGCTCAGTTCGGCTGTACTGTGCAGGAAGAACGCGAACTCGGCGCGCTCAACGTTGGCTGCGCGTCCAGCCAGGGTCAGCAGGGTGAACTTCACGCGGCTGTCAACGGCAGGGAAGATTTTGCTTCGGTTCTCAAAGTCGTAGACAGTCGCCAGAACCCGCCGCTTCACGACGTCCTTGAAGAAATGCTGGGTGGTGGCGTCGGTGACGATCCCGGTGGGAACAATGATGCCGAGCCTGCCGCGAGGGTGAAGCAGCTCCCTGCCGTGTTCCGTGAACACCGAGTAGGTGTTGACGTCGCCGCGTCCGTTCAGCGGGTACTTCCCCGACTCGCGCAGGAACAGGCTGATCCCCTCGGACCGGTGCTTGGCCTCCTGGAATTCGCGAAGCAGGTATGCGCCCTCCTCGGTTTCCCCCAGTTGCTTGATGAGGGCTTCCCGCTTGGCCTTGTTCGGGGCCTTGGCGATCTCCGGGGCGCGCGACTCGAAGAACTCCTTCTCCTGGAGTTTCACCCGCTCCCACGGCGGGTTCCCCAACACGCACGTGAAGCCGCCCTGCCATCCCGTGTCCGGGTTGTAGTCCTCCGCGTCCTCGTCAATCCCGGGAAAGACCTCCGGGAATTCCAGGTGCCAGTGGAAGAAGTGGTAGCTCTTGACCAGGTTGTCGAGCTGCCTGGTCTGCTCCGGGGTGAGGGTTCCGCCTGCCTCTTCGAGTTGCCGCACGGTTTCGGTGGTGATGGCGGCGGGAGCGTCGGGGCGCTTCGGCCAGACGAACGCCGCACACCAGGCGTCAGCGACCCGCTTGCGGCGCTGCTTCTCCGGGGACGCCTCAAGCTCACGCCACTGCCGTGCCTGCTCGCGGATGCCGGCCAGGCCCGGTTTGGCGGTCCGGTTGATCCGGCGAGCCCGTTCGGCGAGTTCCACGTTGCTGGAGAAGCCCTCACCGGCGGCGAGCACGCTGATCTGCCCGGTCTGGCGCTCCTGCTTGTTCTGCTTCTTCAGCACGCCGACGAACTTCTTGTCGTCGCCCTCCAGCGCCTTGAACGCCCCGTCCGGGATGCCGCCGTCCAGGAGTTTCGGCGTCGCGCCCAGCAGCGCGTTGCCGACCTTGACGTGCGCGTCCAAAAACGCCAGCGGCTTGCCGGGCTCCAGCGACGCCAGCCACAGCGACACCTTGGTCAGCTCCACCGCCAGCGGGTTGAGGTCCACACCGTAGATGCAGTGGCGCACCACCTTCGGCATGGCCCTGGTGATGGCGTCGGGGGTGGGCTCCTCGTCCCCGGCTTCCAGGACCGCGTAGGCGCGGGCGATGCGGCGGGCCGCCGCCACCAGGAAGTGTCCGGAGCCGCACGCCGGGTCGCACACGGTGATCTTCAGCAGGTCGTCGGGAACTCCCCGCTCGGAGTACCGCTCGATGACCGGGTTGAGTGCGCTGTCCAGCAGGGTTTCCACCAGGGAGGACGGCGTGTAGTAGGAGCCGGTGGTCTTGCGGTCGTTCCCGGCGGCGCTGCGCAGTTCGAAGGCGCGGTTGGCGGAGTCGACATACGGGATCAGCTCCAGCAGCGACTCGTACACCGACCCCAGTTCCTCGGCGTCGAGGTGCTGGTAGTCCACCTGCTGCCAGCGTCCGCTCTCGTCCTTGACCCGGGTGAGGTGGCGCACCGCGGCCAGCAGCCGCCGGTTGGACAGGGTGATCCCCCCGCCGCGCAGCAGTTCCGGCCGCGCGCCCCCGTCTCCCAACGCCTCGGCGGTGAAGTACAGGCCGCCCAGCGCGGGCAGCGCCAACTCCTTGCGGCCCTCGTCGGAGCCGAGCGCGTCCAGCACGATCAGCAGGGTCCGCCACAGGTCGTCGTGGCGGTCGCCCACCCGCTCCAGGGCGATACGGCGCAGACGCTGCGTGGAGAAGTAGACGCGGTAGCGTTCCCGTGCCGTCTCGTCGGCGTCCGGGTCGAGCAGTACGCCCTTGTCCTCGGCGACGAACAGGAACAGCACCTGGTAGGCCAGCCGCAGCAGCTCGTCGCGCAGGTCGTGGCGGGACACCTCCCCGGCGCGCAGCTTCTCCCGCAGCTCCTCGTTGGCTTCCAGGAAGCCGGTGCCCAGCTCCTCCAGGGCCGCCTGCAAGCCGTCGCGGAGCTTGTCGCGGAACCGGATTCCGGTGCGGTCGCCCTCGACCCGCCACCTCTCGATCCAGCAGTCCGCGACGCTCGCCTTCGCCGGGGCCCGCCCCTCATCCTCCTCCTCGGCCTCGGGGGTGTGCGGCTCGAACCGGGAGGCGTGGGCGAGCGCGAACAGCAGCACGAAGTCGGAGTACAGTTCGCCGTCGAACATCGACTCCAGGTCGAACTCGACGAACGCGGCCTCCGCCAGGGAGGCGGCGTCCCGCAGCAGCCGAAGCTTCTGCCCGTTGCTGACGATGCCCCACAGGTGCGCTTCGCTGGAGTTGAGGAAGTCCTGGAGCATCGACTGGGGGGCGCGGTCGCCGCCCGCGCTTCCGTTGCCGCCGCGTTTCTTGTCCAGGTCGCGTCCCCACGCCACCAGGTGGACGGGCACGTTGTGCCACAGGTGGCTGACCGGGAACGTGCGGCCCTCGGCGGTCAGGCCGCCGCGCCGGTACTGGAGGCGGCCGAAACCGAGCGCGTCGAACAGCGGCAGCAGCCAGCGCTCCCGGGTCAGCGTCACCAGCGACTCGTCCGGTCCGGCCTTGGCGAGCTGCTGCTGGAACGCCCGGTACACGCCGAGCAGCTCCTCCCAGCGGCGGCTCGCCGCCTCACCCAGCCGCCGCCCCGGGACCAGGCCGTAGTCCTCCGAACGCAGGCCCTTCAACTGCGGGTCGCCGGAGCCGATCCGGCCGATCAGGTCAGCGGTCAGCAGCGAACCGACCACGCGCACCGACGAGTAGCCGCGCGGGGTCGCGGCGGCGGCCGTCGCCGCCGTCGTGGTCACAGACGTCACGGTGCTCACTGGGCGCCTCCCAGGGGAAGGTAGACGTACACGCCGAGCACGTCGGCGCGGTCGTGGGGGACGAGTTTGAGGCCGCGCACGCGGGCCTCGGCGGACTTGCGGATGTCGTAGTGGGCCTGGCGCAGCTCCTCGGCGAGGGCGACGCCCAGCTCGTCGAGGTCGCCGCGCACCTCGTCGATCTCGGCGACGGCGCGCTGCGCCTGCCGCTGCACCAGCTCCGGCAGCACGTTCGCGTCGGGGGTGGCGGCGAGCAGCGCGGCGACCTCGGCGTCGTCCAGCCACTCGCGGCCCTGCGCGCCCGACCGGTAGCCGCGCAGGCGGGCGTCCTCCACCACCACGGTGCGCGGCCCGTCCACGCCGGGCAGGGTCAGCAGGAACCGGTAGCGCACCAGCAGCAGCACGGTGCGGGTGGACACCTTCGCGGTGCGGGTGACCCCGCAGCGCTTCGCGGCCGGACGCACCTCCGGTCTCGGGTCGAGCGCGGTCTCCAGCACGTAGCGGGCCAGGGCGCGCACCGCAGGGTCGGTGCGGATCAGCACGTGCTCGCGCGGCCCGGCGGGCAGGTCGCGGCGGAACACTAGATCCTTCCTGACGTCGTCGGGCACGCCCAGCGCGGAGCGCACCCCCGGCGGCAGCACCTGCGGGGAGACGGTGAGCTTCTCGTCGTCGGCGCGCACCTGCACGCCCATCTCCGCGAGCGCGCGCTCCACGAACGCGGCGATGTCGCTGGGGCGGCCCAGCTCGTCGTAGGCGGCGGGCGCCAGCCGCTTCAGCTCCTCCTCCACACTGGTCAGGTCCATGCCGGAGTGCGCGAACTTGGTGATCCGCTTCGACTCGCGCTCCGACAGCAGCTCCCAGTCGCGGTCCAGGGCGCGGCGAGCCTCGGTGACGCCCAAGTCGAGTTCGAGCTGCGCCTGCTGGCCGCGCAGCAGCAGGCCCTCCGCGAGCGCCTGCAGCACCGACTCGCTGGACGCGGGCACCGGCACCGCCACCCCCGTCTGCTCGGCGATCGTGCGGTGCTTCTTGATCAGCACGTCCAGCACGATGCCGTCGATGCCGTTGTCCACCCCGTACAGGGTGACGGCGCGCACCCGTTCGGCGCGCTGCCCGAACCGGTCCACGCGGCCCTCGCGCTGCTCGTGCCGGGTGGGGTTCCACGCCAGGTCGTAGTGGACCACCGCGCGGAAGTGCTCCTGGAGGTTCACGCCCTCCGACAGGCAGTCGGTGGCGACCAGCACGTGGCGGCCCTCGGCCGAGGTGAGCTGCGCGACGCGGGCCTCCCGCTCGGCCGGAGGCAGCTCGCCGGTGACCGCCTCCACCGCGCAGCCCTTCTTCAGGGCCTTGCGCAGCTCGTCGGCGACGTAGCGGGCGGTGGGGATGTAGCGGCAGAACACGATCGGGTCGTAGCCGTCGGCGAGCAGGCCCTTGACCGTTTTGATCAGCGCCTTCAGCTTCGTGTCGTGCTCGACGCCCGTCAGCTTCTCGGCGCGTTCGGCCAGCTCCTGCAGCCGCCGCGCGGCCGCCGGAGGCAGGATCTCGGAGTCGGCGTCCGCGCCGGGCACGGCGTCCACCCCCTCCGTGGCCTCGCTGTCGGTGTCGTACACCGACTCCCGCGCCAGCGCGTCGGCCTCGGCCACGCTGTTCGCGCACAGGGCCGCCGACCGGGTGCGCAGCGTGGCCGCGGCCGCGGCCGGGGAGGACGCCACCGACCGCAGCAGCGCCAGCGCCGACCACCACCGCACCCGCTGCTGCACCCCCGTGCCGCTGGGGTCGGCGACCGTCTCCCGGGCGTAGGCCAGCACGTCGGCGCTGAACTCGGCGTAGGCCGGGCTCATCTCGTACTTCTGGTCGCGGACCTCGCGGTCCTTCGGGAAAGGCGTGTCCTGGTCGAGGAAGTGCCGGATGTCGCGGCGGCGGCGCTGCACGAAGTGGCGGGCCAGCAGTTCACGGCCCTTCCGGGTGCCCAGCTCGTGTTCGACCACGTCGGCCAGCTCCGGTTTGAGCAGGCCCAGCAGGTCGCGGAACGCGTCCTGCTTGCCGCTGTGCGGGGTGGCGGTGACCAGGATCAAGTGCCGGTCCTGCTTGGCGGCCACCTTCTGCAGGAGCTCGAAACGCCGCTGGCGCTGCCCGGCGCCCGACGCGCTCACGCAGGTGTGCGCCTCGTCCACGATCACCAGGTCGGGGCAGTGGTTGAGGAACTGGGCGCGGCGCTGCTCGGACTTGATGAAGTCGGTGGAGACGATCGTGTACGGGTACTCCCGGAAGACCGACTGATCGGTGCGGATCGGTCGCTCCAGGCGGCGCACCGTGGACGGCAGCACCAGCTCGGCCTCGATGCCGAACTTGTCGCGCAGCTCCGCCTGCCACTGCTCGGCCAGTGCCGGGGAGCACAGCACCGTCATGCGGTCCACCTCGCCGCGCTCCAGCAGCTCCTTGGCGATCAGCGCCGCCTCGACGGTCTTGCCGATGCCGACGTCGTCGGCGATCAGCAGCCGCACCGTCTCCATGCGCAGCGCCAGCAGCAGCGGCACGAACTGGTACTGGCGCGGCTGCACGCTGATCGACCCCAGGGAGCGGAACGGCCCCGCGGTGGAGGTGAACCCCACCCGCATCGCGGTGCGCAGCAGCGACGCCGAGGCGTGGTCGCCGATCTGGGCCGACTCCGTGGACGGGGGCGGGAAGTCGGCGGGCTCCACCTCGTCGCGGAAGAGCAGCGCGGTGAGGGCGTCGTCGCCGTTGAGGGGGCGGACCACCACGAAGGCGTCGTCGGAGGAGGGCAGCACCACCCACTCGCGTCCGCGCCCCTTCACCAGGGAGCCGGGTTCGAAGGCTGCCGTACCGGCGGGACTCATGCGGCACCACCTCGCAGAGCAGGGGACACGGGAAACCTCGCAGTCGTCGATCGGGGGATACCAGGTCAGTTTAGAGATTCGGGGGGACAGTCGGGGCGGGTTGAGGGCTTTTGTCGCCCGGGTGCGGAGCGCGGCTGAAGCGGAGGAGTGGTTTTCAGGTTCGGGGTTCTCCAGGTGGATGGGTGGCGGGTGGGCGTCGGCCGGGAGGCCCGGCAGCTTTGACCTGGGCTGCGGTGGGGGAGGGGTTGGGAAGGCGGATGTTTCCAGAGGGCGGGGGAAGGGCGGGCGTCTCCGGAGGACTGGGAAGCGCGGACAGCAGGCGTCGGGATCGACACCGGAGGCCGAGGAGCACGGAGCACCGGCCCCCGGTGCCAAGACCGCCGGAGACGGTCACCTGCCCCGGCCGGGACCGAACACGTTCGGGTGGGCGGCGATGATCTTTCCCCAGTCGGCGTCGTGCGGGAACCGCACCACCAGCCAGCCCAGGTCCTCCAGCCGGTACTGCGCCTGCAGGTCGCGCAGCGCCTGGTGGGCGTCGCCGTGGTGCGGGCCGTCCACGAACACCGCCACCGGGGACTCCGGCAGCCGGTACACGAAGTCGGGGCGGGCCAGTGCCTGCGGCACCGTCACCTGGCCCTCGTCGGGCAGCCGGTGGCCGCCCTCCTCCAGCACCGCCACCAGCTTCCGCTCCAGGCCGCTGCCGGCCAGCCGGTCCAGGCCGGCGCGCTGCTCGGCGCGGTCCTGCGCGCCGCCGCCCGCCGCCTCCACCCGGCTGTCGGCCAGCGCCAGCAGCGGCTCCACCGCCGACAGCCGGTCGACGGCCGTGTGGTAGCGCTGGTTGGAGTAGGCGAGCAGGCAGTCGTAGCAGCCGCGTTCGCAGCGCTCAGAGGAGCCGGGCGCGTGCCCCAGGTCGACGCCGGCGGGGGAGACGTGGATGATCTCCAACGCCTTCTCCGCGACCTTGCCCAGCTGCTCCGGGTCGTCGAGCAGTTGGCGCAGCACGCCCGCGCCGCCCTCGGCGCTCTCCACGAACAGCATGCGGCCGCGCTGCTGCGGGTCGGGCAGGTCCTCGCTGTTCAGTTCGGAGTCCTCCAACTGGAACATCGCCTCGATGCCGCGCTCCAGGGCGTAGCGCAGGGTCACCGCCTGCTCCGGCTTCAGGGAATCGGCCCAGCGCAGCACCAGGATGTTCTTGTGGTCCTCCACGTAGGGGACGACCTTGGTCGGCTTCTTCGCCTTCCCGACCGGTTCGAGCCGCTCCTCCTCGGTGGCGCTCTCCAGCGCCTGGGACTCGCTCAGCCAGCGCCCCGTCACCGAGTCCAACCAGAAACCCACCTCGCTGCGGTTGCGGCGGTAGCGGCGGCCCACGTTGACCACGCGCACCGTCGCCGCGTCACCGTAGACCAGTTCGGCCAGCGGCGAACCGTCCTTGGCGCGGACCGTCGCCGCCACCCGCCCGGACCGCTCCCCGTGGTCGGAGAAGCGGAACGTGGTGCGCAGCTCGAACCCGGCGCGGCGGCGCTCCTCCTCGTCGGAGGAGATGCGCTGGCGGCGCACCGTGAACACCGTCTCCAACCGCATCAGGTCCCGCATGGGGGCCTGCAGCGGCTGGCCGCACTCGTCGCAGGTGTCCGCGCCCGCCCGCCGCTCGTGCCAGTAGCCGCACGAGGCGCACACGTGGGCCTCGGTGGTGCTCAGCTCGCCGCTGCCGTCGGTGGGCACCTGCACGCTGGTGACCTGGTAGCGCTGGCCCTCGTGGTAGATCAGCGCGCCCGGGCCGAACTCCGACACCGCGATGAACCGGGGGCGCTGCAGGTAGGTGCCGTGCTCCCGACGCGCCGGAATGTAGGCGGCCAGCGGCAGCCGGGGGAAGGAGTAGCCGGGCAGGAAGCCCTCGGACGCGAAGTAGCGGTAGGTGTAGAAGTCGCTGAACGGGTGGTTGCTGTCCTGGTTGAGCAGCAGCTCCTTCCGCGACTCGGCGTGCTTGCGGCGGGCCTTCGCCTCGTTCTTGCGCCTCGGGTCGTTGCTCGGGTCGTTGGCGAGGCGGTTCTGTTCCCGCTGCTCCTCGAAAGCGTTCAGGTACAGCCTGCGCCACCGTTCGCAGGCGCGGTCGAAGTTCGCGGGGGCGTTGCGCACCACGTCCTCGATCCAGTGCGGATGCCACCACGGGGCCTCCTCCAGCCCCAGCCCCGACAGCACCGCCCGGGCGCGTTCGGCGGCGCGCAGCCGCGCTTCGAGGTCGTTGATCCGGCTGGTGATGCTGGGGCGCAGCTCCAGCGTGGGCAGCGAGCCGTCCTCCTCCGACACGTCCAGGACGTCGCTCATGCTGCTGTTGAGGTGGACGCCCGTCTCCGCCAGCCAGATGGCGTGCACGTGGGAGCGCACCAGGTCCTGGTTGGCCAGGTCGAGGCGGGGCGGCTCCACGCTGCCCGCGACCATGCGGTCGGAGCGGCGGAAGTAGTACTGGTCGTGGGCGTTGCCGGTGGAGCAGTAGGTGGTGACCAGCGCGGGCTGGCCGCTGCGGCCCGCGCGTCCCGACCGCTGCGCGTAGTTGGCCGGGGTCGGCGGCACGTTGCGCATGTTCACGGCGTTCAGGTCGGAGATGTCCACGCCCAGCTCCATCGTGGGCGAGCAGAACAGCAGCTTCAGCGTGCCGGCGCGGAACGCGTCCTCCCGCTCCTTGCGCTTTTCGCCGGGCACCTGCGCGGTGTGCTCCTTGGCGTCCAGGCCGCGGAACCGGGTCGCGCCCTCGCGGTACAGGTCGCGGAAGAACTCGTTGACGTACGCGCCCGCCTCCTCGTCGACTGTCTTGCGCAGCGGGTCGGACATGCCGGCGGAGCCGTCCCCGGCCCGCCAGATCAGCGACGAGGCCGCCAGCCGGTAGCCGGGCCCCGACGGCCCCTCCTCGATGCGGACCAGCAGGCCCAGGTCGGCCAGCACCCCCACCAGGTCGTTGATGACCAGCTCCGCATCGTCCACCGTGATGCGGTCCGGCTGGACGTGGGAGAACAGGCCGGGGCGGCGCAGGTAGCGGCCGAAGGCGCCGCGGGCGGTGATGTTCTTGACGGAGCGCGACTGGCCGGTGCGGCGCGAGGAGGTGAAGACGGTGACGGGAGCCACCGGGTGCTCGTTGTCGCCCAGCGCCCACGGGCCGGTCAGCAGCTGGCCCGAGCGGCTGCGCAGCCGCTCGAACCCGGCCTCGGTGAGCTCCTCGGCGTCCACCGCGAGCGAGCGGCGCATCTCGTCCAGCAGGATCGTGCACAGCCGCAGCCGCAGCTCGGCGGGGGCGTCGCGGAGGAACGCCGACACGGGAGTCTTCTGCTTTCCGGAAGAACGCTGCTGCCAGCTCTCCTCGTCGGCGGCGATCTCGGGCAGGTCCAGGTAGTCGAACCGGATCAGGCCCGTGCGCTCCAGGTTCGGCATGGTGACCCGCCAGCCGTCCCGCAGGTCGGTGTAGACCCGGTAGCCCAGCACGCCGCGCAGCGCGGCCACGGTCTCCTTGCGGCGTTGGAACTTCACGTCGGGCTGCTGTGCGAACTCGGCCAGCGGCAGGTCCAGTGCCTCGGTGACGCGTTCGGCGACCGTGTCGTAGCGCAGTCCCGCCTCCCCGGCGTCCAGCGCCGCCCGGTACAGCGCCGAACGCAACTGGGCGACCTGGGCGAAGTCGTTGAAGTGGCCCGCCTGCAACGACGCGTCCTGCCGGTTGTCGACGAAGGTCAGCAGCTTGCGGGCCTCGGGCGGCAGGCCCTCCTGGCGTTCCAGGGCGTTGACCACGCTGCCGCTGATCAGGGTGACCGCCGAACTGCGGCCCTCCGCCGCGAACGTCGCCAGCTTGGCGAAGTCGTTCATCCGCGGCTCCTCGTAGGAGACCCGGCAGCGCAGGCAGAACCGGAACGGAGCCCGGACGAACCACGCCCGCAGGCCCTCCCCCCGCGCGGTCTCGCGGCCGGACGGGTCGACCCACTTCTCCTGGGGGAGGCGGTCACGGTGCTGGGACAGCAGTTGGGGGGCGCCGTCGTCGCCGACCGTCACCCAGGAGTCGGGCAGCCGCCCCTCGGCGACCGGGTCCGCCGGCCACGGCAGGTCCTCGCTGACGTACAGGTAGCCGGTGGCGACCTCGTTCTCCCCGCTCTCGTCCTGCTGCTGGTTGCTGGTGTAGAACGCCGGGCCCGTCCGCCCGGTGACGCGGTTCACCGTCAGGTACTCCTGGCCGCACTCGCGGCAGAACGCCAGCGGCAGCAGCACCTTGTCGCGCTCGCCGGGCACGCTCACCTGGTACTTGCCGGTGATGCGGCGCTCCCCGGGCGGCTCCAGGCTCACGTACACCGTGTCGCCCTTGGACAGGAACTGGTGCAGCCGGAACGCGAACAGCGGACGCCCGGTCCCGGGGTGGCGGACCCGGGAGCCCTGCCGCAGCAGTTCGGCGATGGCCTCCTCGCAGCGCCCCCCGTCCACCCCGGTGAGTTCGCTGAGCTGCCGGGCGGCGGCGGGCAGCGTGGTGGGGCGGCGCCGGACCAGGCGGGCGGGCGCGTCGGCCCGCTCCGGCTCCTCCACGGCCAGGCCGAAGGTCGACTCCACCCAGCTCGCCAGCGGGTCCGCGGCCAGCGCCTGGTAGTCGCGCTCCGCGCCCGCAAGCACCGCGTCCATGCCGCGCACCAGCTCCCCCGGCGAGGGGTCGAGGTCGGCCGTGGCGCGCTGCAACGTCTCGCCGATGACCCGCTCCGGTTTGACCTGCGTGCCGAACAGCCGCGACGCCACCTCGGCCACGCGCTGCCGCGCCTCGGCGAACGTGGCCGCCGAGGCCATCGTCGCCGACGTGCCGATGCACTGCAGGTCCGGGGAGGCGCAGGCGTCGCGCAGCCGCCGCACCAGCAGCGCCACGTCGGCGCCCTGGCGGCCCCGGTAGGTGTGCAGCTCGTCCAGGACCAGGAAGCGCAGTCCCCGGGCCGCGACGAGCAGCTGCTGGCGCTCGTGCGGGCGGGTCAGCAGGTACTCCAGCATCACGTAGTTGGTGAGCAGGATGTGCGGCGGGTTGGCGAACACCTGGTCGCGCTGCTGCTGGTCCTCCTGGCCGGTGTAGCTGGCGAACCGGATCCGCTGCTCGCGGCGGGGCAGGCCCCAGCGCAGGTACTTGGTCAGCTCGTGGTGCTGGCTGTTGGCGAGGGCGTTCATCGGATAGACCACGATCGCCCGGATCCTGCCGCCGTGCGGCTCGGTCGGCTCGCGCAGCACCGCGTCCACGATCGGCAGGATGTAGGAGAGGCTCTTGCCGGAACCGGTGCCGGTGGTCAGCACGTAGCTGTCGCCGGTGCGGGCCGCGTCCAGTGCCTCCCGCTGGTGGCGGTGCAGGGTGAGCGGGTCCTCGCCGGGGTCGTCCTCGCGCTTCTTGTTGCGGAAGAAACGCTCGCACTCGGGGCGCAGCACCCCCTCGGCGACCAGTTCGGATACGGTGCCGCCGGAGGCGAAGTTGGGATTGAGGGACAGCCACGGATCGGGCCAGCGGAGTTTCTGCTCCTTTTCCTGTTTCAGATAGTCGGCGATCCGCGGATCGCGGACGTGGACCAGCGAACTCGTGTACTCACTGTAGTGCTTGATCAGTTCACCGTGAACGGAGAAGACGTCCATACCACCCAGATCCCGTGGTGTCTCGCGGCAGTCCGCCGTGACGTCGCACGACGGTCGAACGCTATGGGTAGCACAGGGGGCAGACAAAACGGAATTAGCGAACAGGTGTTCGAGAAATAAAGCGAGTGCGAAAAGCAATCGGAATGTCCTATTCGGCTGCTACGGTTCCCACGTCTGGAAACCGGTTGTAGGGAGCAGGCCCCGTGCTGAGGGACAGGGAAGCGCTTGAGGAGTACAAGGAGCTCAAGAAACGGCTGAACGCCGAATTCGTCGCCCTCGACCAGCCGCTCACCGAGATCTCCCGGCGCATCGGGGCCTACGCGGCGCGCATCGGCGACGACCTGGACGACTACCGCTACCCCCGGATCAGCCGGTACGTCGACGACCTGTGCGCCACCGTCCGCGACCTCGACGAGACGCCGCTGCGGGTCTACGCGGCCCTGGCACGGGTCGCCAAGGACGTGCTGCTCGACGACTGGGGCACCGACTACTGGGCCGTGCCCGGCAAGGTCGGCTACACGCCCAGCGGGGAGATCCCCCGGTGGGCGGAGGACGAGGAGCAGGACGCGCTCTTCGCCGACGACGACCTCCCCGAACCGGCGGCCGACGGCGAAGAGCAGGAGGACGCGGACCGGGAGGAGACCGCGGCCGAACTCCTCGACCGGATCCACCGCTGCGCCGCCCACCTCCGGGACCTGTTCGCCAGCTTCGCCGAGGTCTGGACCGCGGTGCGCTCCGCGGCCGAGATCGGCGACGACTCCGCGCTCACCTTCGAACTCGCCAAGCTCCGGCGGCTCCCCGACGCGCTGCGGTCGGCCTTCGCGGTGTGGACCGACGACGTCGACCTGCTCTACGAGGTGTCCCCCGAGACCCTCGGCCACATCAGGGCCGTCGTGCGGCCCACCCCCGGACAACTGGAGATCTTCTGACCGGCCCCGGCCCGGCGGGCGCCGCACAGCCGGCCGGACAGGACTCAGGAACGACGAGCACCGAATCCCCCAACGAGGCCACCGATGACCAAACTCTCCACCATCCTCGACCACATCGACAGCGGGGCGATGCTGCTGCCCGAGTTCCAACGCGGCTACGTGTGGAACCGCGACCAGGTCAGAGGACTGATGCGCTCCCTCTACCTGGGGTACCCCGTCGGTTCGCTGCTGGTGTGGGAGACCGAGGTGGACCCGGAAGCAGTCCGCGGCGTCACCGCCAACGTCTCCGGCACCCGGGCGCTGCTCCTCGACGGGCAGCAGCGCATCACCTCGCTGTACGGGGTGATGCGGGGGCGCCCGCCCGCCTTCTTCGAAGGCGACGCCACCGCCTTCACCGGCCTGCACTTCAACGTCGAGACCGAGGTCTTCGAGTTCTACACCGCGACCAAGATGCGCGGCGACTCGCGCTGGGTGGACGTGTCCCGGCTGTTCACCGAAGGGCTGCGCGCCGCGCTCTCCACCTTCGACCCGAGCGCCCCCGGCACCGACATGATCGCGGTGATGGAGCGGCTGACCAAACTGCACGCCATCCAGGAACGCGACTTCCACGAGGAGAAGATCACCGGCCGGGACAAGACCGTCGACGTCGTCGTCGACATCTTCAACCGGGTCAACTCCGGCGGCACCAAACTGTCCAAGGGTGACCTCGCGCTCGCCAACATCTGCGCCGAGTGGCCGGAGGCGCGCGGCATCATGCGCGGCCACCTCGCCCGCTGGGAGGAGATGGGCTTCTCCTTCAGCCTCGACTGGCTGCTGCGCTGCGTCACCGCGGTCGCCACCGGGCGCGCCTTCTTCTCCGCCCTGGAGGAGGTCAGCCCGCAGCAGTTCCGCGACGCGCTGGACGCCGCCGTCGACTACATCGGCAAGTTCCTCGACACCGTCTCCGGACGCCTCGGCCTCGACCACGACCGGGTGCTCATGGGCCGCTACGCCGTCCCCGTCGTCTGCCGCCTGCTCCACCTCAACGGCGGCGACTTCGACGACGCCCGGCACCGGGACCGCGTCCTCTACTGGTACGTCCACGCCGCCCTGTGGGGACGGCACTCCGGCTCCACCGAGACGATGCTCGCCCAGGACTACGCGGCCGTGCAGGACGACGGCGTCGACGGGCTCATCCGGGTGCTGGAGCAGTGGCGGGGCGGCGCCCTCACCGTCCGCCCGGTCGACTTCTCCGGCTCCACCATGGGCTCCCGCTTCTACCCGATGCTGTACCTGCTCACCCGGGTCGGCCAGGCCCAGGACTTCGGCTCCGGGCTGCCGCTGCGCAAGGAGATGCTGGGCCGCCTCACCAGCCTCCAGGTGCACCACATCTTCCCCAAGGCCCTGCTCAAGCAGCACTACAACCGCCGCCAGGTCAACGCGGTCGCCAACTTCTGCTTCCTCACCCAGGACACCAACCTGAAGATCGGCAAGCGCGAACCGCGCGAGTACTTCGCCGAGGTCGAGCAGCGCAACCCGGGAGCGCTGGCCTCCCAGTGGATCCCCCTCGACCCTGCGCTGCGCGAGGTGGAGCGCTACGAGGACTTCCTCAGCGAACGCACCCGGCTGCTCGCCGACGCCGCCAACCGCTTCCTCGACGAGCTCCGCGAGGGGCGCTCCGAGGCCGCGGAGAGCGTCGCGCTGGGACGGGTCGCCGTGGTCGAGGAGGAGGACACCGAGCGCGACGCCCGCGCCGCCCAGCTCGACGCCCTCGTCGAGGAGCTGGCCGCGCTCGGCTGCGCCGCGCCGCAACGCAACGTCGAGATCGCCGATCCCTCCGACGGGCGCCCTCTGGCCGTCGCCGAGGCGTACTGGCCGGACGGGTTGCAGACCGGCCAGGACGACCCGGTGGTCCTGGAACTCGACCCGGAGGAGGCCGACGAAGCCGCCCTGGAAGGGCTCGGATACCGCGTGTTCACCTCCGCCGACGCGCTGCTGGAGTACGCGCGGCGGCGCAACGCCAAGGCCGCCGGGGAGACGGAGTCGGCCCCGCCCGCCGGAGCGGGGGCCGCCGACGGGGGAGCGGACCCGGAGATCCTCGCCGCGTTCGACGAGGCCCTCAACTCGGTGTGCGACCGCACCTGGGCGGAGACCGGGTACCGGCCCACCTACTTCCGGAAGATGCTCAACGAGCGCGGCGCCCTGGCCACCGCCAAACTGCTGCTGTCCAAGCCGACCATCTCCGACGGCTTCGTCAAGCTGTGGGAGCTGGGACGGCCCGACCTGACCGTCGAGGCGGTCGTGCTCAGCCACCCCGCCTACGCCAAGCTGTTCACCCCCGAGGAGCTGGAGACCGCCCGCCGCCGCGTCCGCGACCTCCTGTGACCGGCAGGTGGGGGCGGGCCGCACCCGCCCCCACCGCCGTCACGGCAGGAACGGGCTCGGCTCGCCGCTGTACGACACGTACAGCGCGTCGCGTGCCCGGGTGCACGACACGAACAGCAGGTTCCGCTCCCGCTGCAGGTCGTGGCCGTGCGCGACGGGGTCCTCCGCGCGGTCGGTGACCTGGGCGGTGTAGGGCACCAGGTCGGCGTCCACACCGACGACCGCCACGCACCGGAACTCCAGGCCCTTCATGCCGTGCATGGTGCCCACCCGCACCCCCGGAACCCCCGGTCTGTCCGTCAGGGAGCAGCAGTCGACGCCCGCCTCCCGCAGCCGTTCGGCGACCTCGTCGGAGAGCAACCGGGTGCGCGCGGCGATCCCGATCGAGGCGGCCTCCACACCCTGCGTCAGCCACTCCTCCACCTGGTCGACCAGCGCGTCCAGCTCGGCCCCGCGGTCGGCGAAGCCCCGCACCACCGGCCGCCGCCCGTGCAGCGGGGAGGTGTAGGAGTCCAGGCCGTCGGCCAGGTCGTCCAGGCCGGTGACGGGCGCGGCACCCAGCACCCGCACCGCCCACGACAGGATCTCCTGGGTGCTGCGGTAGCTCACCGTCAGGCGGCGGCTGCGCCCCCGCACGCTGATGCCCAGCGAGTTCAGCGACACCCGGTGGTCGTAGATGCGCTGGTGCGGGTCACCCGCGAGGAACAGGTCGTCAGGCCCCTCGGCGACCAGCGCCCGCACCAGCCGCCACTTCGCCGGGTGCAGGTCCTGGGCCTCGTCCACCACCACGTGCCGGTACCGCCGCTGCCCGGTGCGGTCCAGGATGTCGGCGGCCTCCGCGGCGATCTGCGTGAACGACCACAGGTTGGACTCGGCCATCCGGCCGGTGGCGGCCAGCACCGCGCGCCACACCCGGCGCCGCTGGTCGGGGCCGAGCCGCCCGCCCCGGCCGCGCCGCGGCGCCTCCAGGTAGTCGCGTTCGGTGCGCAGGTTCTGGGCGAGGATCACCTGCTCCCACTCGGTGAGCAGGAACGCGCCGGAGAACCCGCTGTCCGCGCCCGCCTCGTCCCACAGCGGTTCCAGGACCGTGGCACGGCACGGCTTGGGGTCGGTGCCGCGGTCCTCGGCCACCACCTGGTAGGCGACCTTGTCGAGGTTGCGCACGTCCACCCGGTCCCGCTGCCCGGGATCCTTGACCAGCAGTTCCAGTTGCGCGCGCAGCGCCGCGTCCAGGGACTTGGTGAACGTGGTCAGCAGGATCGGCCGCCCCGAGTCGTAGCGGGCCGCCAGGTGGGCGACGCGGTGCAGCGCCGTCACCGTCTTGCCGGTGCCCGCGCCGCCGGTGACCATCGCCGGTCCGTTGTAGTCGCGGTAGGCGATCCGGCGCTGCTGCGGGTGCAGGAACACCCGCCACAGGTCGAACGGGGCTTCCAGCAGTTCGCGCAGGCTCTCCGGGCCCTCCACGAACACCGCCCGGTCGGGGGAGCGTCGGATCGCCGCGGTGAGGTCGTCGGGGTCGACCTGCTCGGGCGCGGACTCCTCCGCCAGGTCCCGGCTGAGCTGCTCCCACGCCTCCTCCACGGTCATCCCCGAGGCCAGCGCCACCAGGGCGTTGTGCTGGGCCTGGGGCAGCAGGGCCTCCAGCGCGTCCAGGTGGGCCTCGTCGGTCAGCAGCCGCACGATCGACAGGACCTGCTGGTCGACGCCCAACTGCAACAGGTGCTTGTCGGGCACGTGGTCGAACAGGCGGGTCTCGGTGGTCTCGGCAACCGAGGCGAGCACACCGCTCATGGTCTCCAGCCCGGCCTCGTCGCGGACCTCCAGCACGCCCAGCGCCTGGTTGACGGAGAAGCGCTTGTTGCGGATGTAGGCGTAGGCGTCGTCGTGCGGCAGCACCGTGACCAGCAGGTAGGTGTCGCCCTTCTCCGGAGCGAGCACCACGCCCCGGTAGCCCTGGGTGATGCGCAGCGTGCGGACCCGGGGGTCGCGTGCGTCGGCGATCTTCTCCAGGTGCCCGCCGGCGTAGTAGTTGGTGGCGAACTTGTGGAGCGCCTCGTCCACGGCCTTCTGCACGCGCTTGTCGAGCTTCGCGTACCGCTGCAGGAAATCCTTGTCGATGGCGAGCTGCGGCATGATGGGGGGTCTTCTCCAGACGTCGGGCGGAAACGCTGCCTTCGGAGGGCGGGGAAGGCGTCTCCTACCTTACGAGCGGAGTGTCCGAAGCGGTGCTGAATCGAGGGGGTTGGGGAGAAACGGCCTTCTGTCGCGGAAATCCATTCCGACAGCATCTGCCCTGGGGAGAACTCGGGTTCCAGCGCGGGTGCGGGGTGCGACAGGGGAGTGACGGTCGTCAGTGGGCTCGCGGCCGGAATCGACACGGCCGCGCACACCGCGGCGCTGCGACGGGGCGGACGGACCGTGGCCGTCATCGGCACCGGGATCAACCGCTGCTATCCCCGGGAGAACCGGAGGCTCCAGGACGAGATCGCCGAGCGGGGGATGGTGCTCAGCCAGTTCCTGCCCGACGCGCCGCCCACCCGGCACAGCTTCCCGATGCGCAACGCGGTGATGAGCGGCTACGCCGCCGCCACCGTCGTCGTCGAGGCCGGGGAGCACAGCGGTGCGCGCATCCAGGCACGGTTTGCCCTCAAACACGGACGTCCGGTGGTCTTCCCGCGGGAGCTCCTGGCCAACCAGTGGGCACGCGACTACGCCCAACGCCCCGGGGTGTACGTCGTGGCGGGGATGGCGGACCTCATGGACATCGTGGACGACATCCTCGCAGAGTCCGCCGCGGCGGCCACGTAGGCGGGAGCGGTGCACGTCGGCGGGCGAGGCGCGCCGATGCGGGAGGAACGGCCGGGCAGCCCGCGCCTGGGCAGCTCCGGGTAACGCACAGTGCGCACAGCGGTGGCGGGGATTGTGATCAGCGATCTCCAGGATCGAGGAAGAAGGAAAAGGGACTTCCGAAAGTCTCCGAGTCCGGCAGAGCCCCGGAGACCGTTGTCCCCCCGACCCCGAAGCCGGAGGCCAGGCGGTCCCGCTACCGCGATTCCCCGAGGCCGGGACGCGTTGAAGCGGTCCTCCGACACCGTGGCCGAAAAGGTGTATTGGGGGACAATGTAGGAGAAAAGGCAGCCTTCCTGTTGGCTCAAGAGGGCGCACTGCCCGCCTTGAAAATCATGAAATTTGAGTAATTCGAGCTGTTTTCCGGCTCGCCCGGCTTGGTTGGCCCTAACATCAGCAGCCCTTGACTTCCCCCGGTCAGAGGTAGGACTCCATGCACGGTGGCGGACACACGCGGTCTTCAGCGGCACGCATCGCCGGAATCGTCGTCCTCGGGATTCCTGGTGTGCTGGGCGCGTTGCTGGGAGGAGTGTTGTGCCTCGCTGCGTTCGGCGGCCTGCTGGTCGGAGACGTGGCCGCTGCCTTCGCCACGATGGTCGTGGGCTCGGTCTTCGTCGCCGTCGGCGGGGCGGCCGTGTGGTTCGCGTTCCGCATCGGCAGGAACCGGCCGGGCCACGGGCCGACCGGACCGCAGGCGCCTCCCCGGCACTGGCCCACGGCTCCGAACAGCGCGGCGGCGCTCGGCGGCGGCCTGCCTCCCGCACCGAGGCCGCCCCTCGACCCCCACGCGGGCCCTCGACCCCGGCACGGACTGCCCCACATCCCCGCACCCGCGGCCCCGTCCCGGGCGGAGACCGGTACGGACAGGCCGCGGCCGTCGGCACCGCCCGCAACTCCTCCCGCCACGGCGAAACCGCCCCGTCCTGCTGCCGTGCAGCACTCCCGTCCCCCCTCGACGCCGCGCCCGAAACCCGCCCCCGAGCAGGCGGCGCCCCGACCGCGGACCGACCAGGTCCCCAAGGTCGGCCGGTGGATCCCCGCCGGAGAAACCGTGCACGTCCAGGGATACGACATCCCCGGCGGGATGCTGTACGTGGGCAGGGAACTGTGGGCCGACAACGGCAGCACGGAACCCGCGCTGATCAACCCGCAGCTGCGGGTCAACCGGAACAGCCCGGACCGCACCGGCCGGACCATGGACTACTGGCCGTCCTACGACTCCATCACGCCCAGCGCACGCGCCGCCTACCTCTCCTGGTTGGCGGGCGGCCGCCGCGACCCCCGGGCCTCCATCGGATACGTCTTCCTCTTCTTCTACGGTCTGGAACGGCGCGTGCTCTGCGACATCGGCGCGCAGAAGCACCTGCGCGGAGAGCTTCCGGGAATCCGCGCGGAAGTGCTCCGGCTGCTGTCGATCTACGGGGAGAACTCGTCGTTCCACGGCTACGCCACCGACTTCCTGACCGTCCTCGACATCCTGACAGAGGACGAGGAGGCGGAACGGACTCCGCCGCCCTACGGCGGGGAGCGGTGGCCGACCCCGTTCCGGCTGCGCCTCGCCCTCGGCCGGATGGCACAGGAAGGCCGCCGGGTCCCCGCCGACTGGGCGCTCTCCTGGGCCTGGTACCACCCGCAGATCCACCCCAGGACACCGCAGCAGCGCTGTCCCGACGAGTTCCAGAGCCTGTTCCGCCTCCGGTTCGCCGAACGCCACCCCCGGGGCCTGGCTGTGCGCCCGGGGAAGACCCGGCTGCACTGGCACTACCGGCCCGCCAGCGAGGGCTTCCTGGGGACGACGGTCGACGTCACCGGCCTCGACGTGCCCGACGTCGTGGAACAGGCCGCCCCCACCCGCAAGCTCGCCGAACTGGTCGACCAGGTCACGGCCGAACTGGAACCCTACAGCCGCTGGCTGGGCCGCCACCCGGAGAGCGCGGGGACCCTGGCTGCGGCGGCGCTGCTCCCCGCCGAACTGGTCGACACCTCCGATGGCGAGGTCGGCGCGTTCCTCGACTGGGTCCGGGGCCGGCTCACGGGAGACGCCCCGGCTGTCGTCAACGCCGCCGAACTCATCGCGCGCTGGCCCACCGCCGCCCCGAACAAGATGACCAAGCGGGAAGCGACCGCCCTCACCGGGTTCCTGGCCCGCCACGGGATCGGCGTGGAACCCGACGTGCGCTGGGGCGGCCCCGCGCTGAAACCCGGCCCCGCGGTCCTGTTCCCCACGGGCGAAGCCGCTTCCGACGCCCCGTCCCCCGCCTACACGGCGACCGCGGTCCTGGTGCACCTGGCCGCGGCGGTCGCGATCGCCGACGGGGAGTTCCACGCGGACGAGCAGCGCCACCTGGTCCGCCACCTGCAGACGGCGCTCCACCTCACCGAGGCGGAACAGACCCGCCTGAACGCCCACCTGACGTGGGCGGTCGAGTCGGGGGCCAAACTCGCCGGCATCCGACAGCGGCTGGAGGCCCTGACCCGGGCCCAACGCACCTCCATCGGCGACTTCCTCGTCACCGTCGCCACCGCCGACGGGGTCACCTCCCCGCGGGAGGTGAAGACGCTCAGCAGGATCTACGAGCTGCTGGGACTCGACCCCGACCGCGTCCACCAGCGGCTGCGCCCCACGCACACGCTGGGGCGGCCGCCCGGAAGCACCGCGACGACGGGCCGGAAACCGACGGCGGGCATCGGCCTGGACCAAGCCGCCGTCGCAGCGAAGCTGCGCGAGAGCGAAGAAGTGGCCGCCCTGCTCAGCGCCGTGTTCACCGACGAGGACACGCCGCCGGACACCCCTGCCCGGCAGGCGCCCGCCGCACCGGCGGCCCCGCAGCAGAACGGGCGGCCCCCCGCCCCGCAGAACGCGCCGCCGACGGTCGCGGGCCTGGACGCGGCGCACTCCGCGCTGCTCCGCTCCCTCGCCGAACGGTCGACGTGGCCGCGAAGTGACTTCCACGCGCTCGCCGCCCGCCACGGGCTGATGCCCGACGGCGCGGTCGACACCCTCAACGAACTCGCGCTCGACGTCACCGGAAACCCGGTCATCGACGGCGACGACCCGATGGACATCGACACCGACGTGCTGCAGGAGCTGTTGGATGAGTGAAGCGCACCACCGCACCACACACCGGGGGGCCATCCGCCCGCGAGAACGCGACGCGGTCGTCCAGTCCCTGCGCGCGGGCATGGTGCCCCGCCGCGGACAGCACCTCATCCAGGTGGGGCGGGTCGAGGAGATCAAGGCCCTCATCGACGACATCAACCGGATCGCCGGCGGGGGAGCGGGCAGCAGGTTCGTCATCGGCCGCTACGGCTCGGGCAAGACCTTCTTCCTCCACCTGGTCCGGTCGATCGCCCTGGAGAAGCGCCTGGTCACCGTGCACGCCGACCTCTCCCCGGACCGGCGGCTGCAGTCCACGGGCGGACAGGCCCGCAGCCTCTACGCCGAGCTCATGACCAACATGGCCACCCGCGCCAAACCCGAAGGAGGAGCCCTCGCGAGCGTGGTGGAGCGGTTCGTCTCCCAGGCCCTCACCCAGGCCAGGGACGAGGGCGTCGACGTCGAACAGGTGATCCGCTCCCGCCTCGACCAGCTCGGCGAACTCACCGGCGGCTACGACTTCGCCGAGGTGGTCGCCGCCTACTGGCGCGGCCACGACACCGGCGACGAGCAGCTCAAGAGCAACGCGGTGCGCTGGCTGCGCGCCGGGTACGGTACCCGTACCGAGGCCCGGCAGGCCCTGGGCGTGCGGACGATCATCGACGACGCGTCCTTCTACGACCACCTCAAACTGCTGGCCAGATTCGTGACCATGGCGGGCTTCGGCGGGCTGCTGGTCTGCCTGGACGAGATGGTCAACCTGTACAAGATCACCCACACGCAGTCGCGTAACGCCAACTACGAGCAGATCCTGCGCATCCTCAACGACAGCTTCCAGGGGACCGCCACGCACCTGGGCTTCCTCTTCGGCGGGACCCCCGAGTTCCTCACCGACCCGCGGCGGGGCCTCTACTCCTACACCGCCCTGCAGTCGCGGCTGGAGGAGAACGCCTACGCCGACGCCGACTCCGGGCTGGTCGACCACTCCGGTCCCGTGCTGCGGCTGGAGAACCTCTCCCAGGAGGACTTCTACGTCCTCCTCACCAAGCTGCGCCACGTCCACGCCTACGGAGACCCGGAACGCTACCTGCTTCCCGACGAGGCCCTCACCGCCTTCATGGACCACTGCGCGCAACGCATCGGCGAGGCGTACTTCCGCACCCCGCGCACCACCATCAAGAAGTTCCTCGACCTGCTGGCGGTGCTGGAACAGAACCCCGGCGCGGACTGGAGGACACTGCTCGGCCGACTCGACATCGCCCCCGAGACCGCACCGGAGCCCTACGACAGTGGAGACGGCGGGGAGGCGGCCCCGTCCCCCGGACGGTCGCCTCGGGGCAGCGGCGGTGACGACCTCGTCGACTTCCGGCTCTGACATGGCGGCCAGCGGCACCGTCCCGGGCTACCGGCGGCTCCACCGCGGTGTCCAGCGTTGGCTCTGGGAACAGGGCTGGACCGGGCTGCGCGACATCCAGGAGCGGGCCATCGGCCCGGTGCTGGACGAGCGCTCCGACGTGATCCTCGTCGCCGCGACCGCCAGCGGCAAGACGGAGGCGGCCTTCCTGCCGGTCTGCTCCGCCCTGGCTGAGCGGAGCGGCGGACACGGGATCCGCGCCCTGTACGTCAGCCCGCTCAAAGCGCTGATCAACGACCAGTACGCGCGGCTCACCGACCTCTGTCGCCACATCGACGTGCCCGTGCACCGCTGGCACGGCGACGTGGCCGAGGCGGACAAGAAGGCCGTCCTGCGCACCCCGGACGGGATCCTGCTGATCACCCCGGAGTCCCTGGAAGCCCTGTTCGTTCGCCGGGGGCACGCCGCCGCCCGGGTGTTCGCCGGGCTGGACTACGTCGTCGTCGACGAGCTGCACGCCCTGATGGGCACCGAGCGCGGCGCCCAGATGCAGTCGCTGCTCCACAGGGTTGAGCTGCTGCGCCGCCGCAGGGTGCCGCGGATCGGCCTGTCCGCGACGCTGGGCGACTTCTCCGCGGCGGCCGACTTCCTCCGGCCGGGCGAGCGGGACCGGGTGCGGGTCATCGTGGGCAAGGACGCGGGCCAGCGGGTCAGGCTCGCGGTCCGGGGCTACCTCGACCGGCAGGCCCCGGGCGACGACGGGGGAGGGCCGGGCAGGCCCGCGGCGGAGTCGATCGCCGACGACCTGTGGGCGGCCCTGCGGGGCGGCCACAACCTCGTCTTCGCCAACACGCGTGCGGCGGTGGAGGAGTACACCGACCGGCTGGCCCGGCGCTCCCGGCGGCACGGGCTGCCCGACGAGTTCCTGCCCCACCACGGCAGCCTCTCCAAGGAGCTGCGGGAGGAAGCGGAGGCACGCCTCAAGGACGGCACCCGCCCCGCCACGGCCGTGTGTACCGCCACCCTGGAGATGGGGATCGACATCGGCCTGGTCGACACCGTGGCGCAGCTCGGGGCCCCTGATTCGGTCGCCGGACTGCGGCAGCGGCTCGGCCGCTCGGGGCGGCGCGGCCGACCCGCAACCCTGCGCGTCTACGTCGCCGAACGGGAGAACACCCCGGAGACCCCTCCCGGGGACATGCTCCGGACCGGGTTGTTCCAGACGGTCGCCATGGTCGACCTGCTGCTGGAACGCTGGTACGAGCCGCCGGACACCGGGCGGCTGCACCTGTCCACCCTGATCCAACAGGTCCTCTCCGTGATCGCGCAGCGGGGCGGCGCCCGCGCGCGGGAGTTGTACGACACGCTGTGCGGCAGCGGCCCCTTCCACCGGGTGGACGCCTCCGCGTTCGCCCGGCTCCTCCGATCAATGGCCCGCCACGACCTGCTCGTCCAGGAGGAGGACGGCCTGCTGCTCCCGGGAGAGGCAGGGGAGGAACTGCTCAACCGGCACGACTTCTACGCCGCGTTCACCACGGTCGACGAGTACCGCCTCGTGAACGGCGCGCAGACCCTGGGCAGCATGCCGGTCGACAACCATGTCGGCCCGGGGAGTCTGCTGGTCTTCGGAGGGCGCCGGTGGCAGGTCGTCGAGGTCGACCCCCGGCAGAAGGTGGTCGTCCTGCGACCGGGAGGCGGAGGACGGCCGCCCGTGTTCACCGGGGCCGACACGGACGTGTCGGACGGGGTGCGGGCCCGGATGCGGCGCCTGTACACCGGCCGGGACGTGCCCAGGTACCTGGACGCCACCGCGCAGGACCTCCTCGCCGAAGGCCGCGGGCACTTCCACCGGATGGGACTGGCCGACAGGACCGTGTACGCCTGGGGGAGCGACCTCCTGGTGTTCCCGTGGCGCGGCGACCGGGTGATGAACACCCTCGCCCTTCTGCTCAGACGGTGCGGTCTGACCGTCGGCGACGACGGCGCTGCGCTGACGGTGTCGGACACCCGTCCGCAGGACCTGTGGCGGACGGTCCGGGAACTCGCGGCGGGCAAGCCGCCGGAGCCGTGGGAGCTCGCCGCCCAGGCCGTGGACAAAGCCGTCGACAAACACGACCGGTACCTGGACGACGAGCTCCTCGTGCGCTCCTATGCGGCGCGTGCTCTGGACCTGGAGTCCGCCTGGGAGGTGGTGCGCGCCATGGCCGCGGAGGGCGCGGCCGTATCGGGAGGGTGATGAGCGGCTTGCGGTCGGCTTCCCGGGCGCTGCCGTGGCGATAACGGTTGCGCCGCTGTACCTGGCTTCCCGACCCGGGGCGCCTCGTAGAAGCGGAGCGGCGACCTGTGAAGGCCACCGCTGTCGGTGATCTGTTCCCCCTCCGGGAGAAACAGTCTTCTGACTCTGCGGTCCATTCCAAGCGGTATCCGCCATATGTTAGAACATATGTTCTAGGAAAATGGTGGGATCAGAGCAGGCTGGGAAGGAGGGAGCCCAGGTGTCGGGATTTGCTGCTCGGCGGGAACGCTCTACCCTGGAAGCCGTGCGGCGGGACGAGGAACGGGCTGCCCTGCTCGCCCTCCTGCTGGGCAAGAGCGGCGGATGGTCGAGGATTGTCGAGGACATTCTCGACACCGACAGTGTCTGGACGGTCCTGGAGAGAACGTTCGGCTCCCGGGACGCCCTCTTCGACGTCGCGGATTCCCCGGTCGAGCGCGCGCTGGCCCGAGCCCGTGCCCTTCTGGAGCAGTGCGAGTCCCGAGGCGTCGCCGTGCGGGCCTTCTGGGAGGACGACTACCCCGCCGCGCTCCGCGAGATCCACGAAATGCCCCCGGTGGTGTTCACCAGAGGGGAGAGGGTCGACGACCGGCGCGCCATCGCCGTCGTCGGTGCGCGCAGGGCGTCCCCGCGCGGACGGGAGATCGCGAGCAACATCGCCGAAGTGCTCGTGGACAGGGGAGTGACGGTCGTCAGTGGGCTCGCGGCCGGAATCGACACGGCCGCGCACACCGCGGCGCTGCGACGGGGCGGACGGACCGTGGCCGTCATCGGCACCGGGATCAACCGCTGCTATCCCCGGGAGAACCGGAGGCTCCAGGACGAGATCGCCGAGCGGGGGATGGTGCTCAGCCAGTTCCTGCCCGACGCGCCGCCCACCCGGCACAGCTTCCCGATGCGCAACGCGGTGATGAGCGGCTACGCCGCCGCCACCGTCGTCGTCGAGGCCGGGGAGCACAGCGGTGCGCGCATCCAGGCACGGTTTGCCCTCAAACACGGACGTCCGGTGGTCTTCCCGCGGGAGCTCCTGGCCAACCAGTGGGCACGCGACTACGCCCAACGCCCCGGGGTGTACGTCGTGGCGGGGATGGCGGACCTCATGGACATCGTGGACGACATCCTCGCAGAGTCCGCCATGACCGCCGACGAACTGGTCGATTCGCTGGAAACGGTGGAACTTGGCTGGTGAGGTGCGCCGCCACCCGATAGACAGCCGGGTGGACGTCCAGGTCAACTACCTGCACGCCGGGCCCCGCCACGGTGAAGGCGTCTGCCGGACCTGCTTCGGCGCAACCACCAGTCCGCGGTACCAGCTCTGCTACCAGTGCCAGAAAACCCGGGACAGGGCGGGCGGCCTCCTCGCCGACCTGGTCGTCCCGATCACCTACCGCAACGGGAGTGAAGGGCAGCACAGCCGTGACCTGAGGATGTACAAGAAGACCCCGGCAAGCGAAGCGGCACGCAAGAACCTGACCGTGCTGTTCCGGGACTTCTGCATGCGACACATCCGCTGCGTCAAGAACGCGGCAGGAGTAGCGTCCTTCACCCATGTGGCTTTTGTGCCCAGCACTAAGAAACCCGACCAGATCCATCCGTTGCAGGCCCTGCTCACCCCGACTGTCCAGAGCCTCCGAAGGATCGACCTCGGCGTCAACACCGACATCTCGGCCGAATCACGGGAGTTCAACCAGGACTGGTTTCTCCTCGACAGGATTCCAGACCCCAAGCCGCAGACGGACGTCCTGCTCATCGACGACACGTGGGTGAGCGGCGCGAGGGCGCAGTCAGCGGCGCACCGGCTCAAACGGGCCGGGGCGCGCAAGGTCGTCACGGTCGTGCTCGCCCGGCAGCTCGAACCGGGCTTCGCGCCAGCGCAACCGCTGGTCAAGCGCATCACCAGCAGCCCGTTCGACCGGGCCACCTGTGCTGTCCACGAGGAAGACGCTGCTGGGTGAGACCGCTGCCCGGAGGCGGTCTCCACCGTATCCGCAGAGCCCGCGCCACCACGGGAGACGACGAATCTCCATGACTCCGGAGGGCGCTGACCGGCTGTCCTTCTCGGAGCACTGCCGACTCCCTCTCGCCGAGCACACGCCCGGAAGCCGAAGTACACCCGCCCCGCGGCGGGCTCACCCGTCCAGGTCCACCTCGCCGCGCAGGAACTGGATGTACCGGTCGGCGCAGACCTCCAGGACCCGTTTGGCGTCGCGGCGCAGCACCGGCAGCCACCAGCCGCCGTAGATCCGGTCGAACCAGTAGGGGCGCAGCGCCGCCACGATGCCGCGCACCCAGCGCTCCGGCAGCGGCAGCCGGTTCGGCGCACTCCACATGAAGGTGATGCGGTCCTCGCCCGGGGTGACCATGACCGTGTCGCCGACCAGCAGCGCCCCCGCGCCGTCCGCGCCGTCGGCCCAGTGCAGGGCCGCGCTGCCGGGGAAGTGCCCGCCGCACTGCACCAGCGTCACGCCGGGCAGCACCGGCAGCGTGCCCGACCAGGTGCGCACGGCCGACGACGGCCGCTGGAGCCAGTGCGCGTCCACCTCGGGCAGCAGGATCTCGGCGTCGAAGGCGTCACTCCAGTCGACGATCGCCCCGTACATGTGCGGGTGGCTGGCGGTGACGGCCCGCAGCCCGCCCGCGTCCCGCACCGCCCGGACCGCCTCCTCGTCGAGGAAGGCGGGCGGGTCCCACAGCAGGTTGCCGCCGCTCGTGCACACCAGCAGGCCGCGCTGGCCGACGCCGATGTGCCGGCGCACCCCGACGCCGAGCAGGCCGGGCTCCACCTCGCGGACCTCGGTCGCATACCCGTCCGCGGCCAGCCCTGCCAGGGTCGCCCACCGCTGGCCGGTCGGCGGCACCCACTGGCGTTCGTCCGTGCAGAACCGGCAGGAGGCGGGCGGCTCCTCGGCGGCGGGGTAGTGGCCCCCGCAGGTCAGGCAGATCCACGGCGAACGGTCCACGGCATCCCCCGTCGTTGCGCGGTTCCCAGGGCTAGGGGGACGCCTACCCGCGTCCGCGCCCCGGACACGGAAGACCCGCGGCCCGGGACCTCAGTGTCCTCGGCGGCCGTCCGGGGCGGCGTCCGGCGGGTCCTGCCGGTCGGTGCCCTGCGGCGGCCGGGGCGGGGTGCTCTGCGGCCTGCCGCGTTTGCGGCTGGCCTGGTACTGGTTGGTGTAGATGCTCTTGGCGGTGCGGTTCACGTCGTCGACACGGGCCTGCGCGGCCAGGGAGTCGAGCTCCGCGATCTGGGTGCGCAGCTCCCCCGACGGGTCCAGGGGAACGGAGGCGACGAGCGAACCGCTGGCCTGGGCCAGGATGCCGGTCGCGGTCTCGCGGTCGCCGCGGCGCATCGCCTCGGCGGCGCGGCGCTTGGCGGTCTGCGCCTCCTGGTAGGCCAGTTCGGTGCGCACCTTCGGGTCGGGCACCCGGCCCGCGGCGTCGTCGCCCGGAACCACGTTCACCGACACCGGAAGCGACACCGTGTACGTGGTGAGCGACGCCGGGTCCACGTAGCCGACCTCCACCTCCGCCACCTGCGCGGGGCCGAGCTGCGCCACTCCGGGGACGTCGACGCGCAGCAGCAGCCTGCGCTGCTCCCCGGAGTAGAAGTCGCCGAGCTCTACCATGACCGTCCCGTCGGGCAGGCGGGAGGAGGGGAGCTCGCCGACGACGGACACCTCGCGTGCCGCGCCCACCGGACGCGCCTGAAGCGACGCCGCCTGCACGGTCTTGGCGAGCAGGTTCTCCACCTCGCCGGCGATGAGCGCGCCCGCGGTGTCGGGGTCCTCGGCGAACAGCGCGCTGCCGGTCCCGCCGTCGGAGATCGCGCCCAGCAGCTCCTCGTCGTAGCCCAGGCCGTAGCCGAGCGTGGTGGTCGACACCCCGTGGTCGTGCGCCGACCGGGCGATCCCGGCGAGCCGCTCGTGGTCGGTGATGCCCTGGTTGGCGTGCCCGTCGGAGACGAGCAGCAGCGTGGCGCCGCGGTCCGCGGAGGCCCGCCGCGCCTCCTGCACCCCGCGCAGCAGCCCGCTGGACAGGTCGGTCAGCCCGCCCGGGCGCAGCGCGCGGATGCGCCGGCGCACCGCGTCCTTGTCGGTCAGCGGCCCGGCCGGGACCTCCACCCGCGCGGTGCTGTCGAAGGTGACCAGCCCGAAGTTGTCGGTCGGGTCCAGCCGGTCCACCAGGCTCAGCAGCGCACGCACCGCCCCGTCCAGGCGCTCACCGGCCATGGAGCCGCTGCGGTCCAGCACGACCTGTAGGGTCGCGGGCGGGCGGTCCTGGCCGGGCAGCTCCGGCGCGGTGATGTCGAGCAGGAGATGCACCGTGTCGGCGGAGTCCACCGGGACGGCGTCGAATTCCAACAGGGCCGAGACGTGCATGGGGGGAGTCCTCCTGAGGGGGCGGTGGAACCCAGCATCGGCGATGCGGGGCCCGCAGCCCAAGCACACGGGCGCAGGTGGCCGGGGTCGGCCAGGGGGTCCGGCAGGACCGCTGTCGCACGGGCGCCGCCCGCGGCCGTCCGCAGTGACGTGCCGCCGTGTCCGTCAGTCCAGCGGCAGCTCCAGCTGCCCGCCCAGCGGGGGCGGCCTGCGCGCGCCCTCGGGGACCGGGAGGACGCCCGCCGCGGTGAGGTCGGCGACCGTGACCAGCGGGGCCGAGCGGATACGGGACAGCAGGTCCGCCTGGCGGGGGGCGAGCCGCACCAGGCAGGTCAGCACGGTCAGCAGCGTCACCAGCTCCTCGGTGCGGCGCGGGCTCCAGCGGTCGGGGCGGATGCCGTCCAGCGGCGAGGTGCCGCCGCCGCGGGGGGTGCGGCGGCGGGCGGCGAACCAGTTGTGGACCACGCGCATTCCGCCCACGTCGTAGCGCCACACCTCGGGGCGGACCGGGGCGATGACGCCGCCGCCCACGTACAGCCGCCTGCCGCCCGCCCCGGTGTCGCAGTCGTGCCGGATCCGGTTGGGGAACGCGGTGGGGGAGCCGGGGACCGCCACGGCCACCTGCGGTCGTTCGCTGACCGGAAGCCGGAACAGCCCCGGCGGGTCGGCGGCCGCGGGGTCGGGGGAGCGCTGCCCGAAGGTGTGGTGGCGCACCACCTCGCGGCCGAGCGCGACGGCCTCCCGCCACAGCCGCGGGTCGCGGGTCAGCGGCACCCGGACGCCGGACACCGCCAGCCGGTCGCGGAACGCGGCCGAGTAGCCGGGGTGGGCGACCACCGCGGCCAGGTAGGCGACCAGGTCGCCCGGGGAGACCGGCGTGCCCAGCCGGGCCGCCAGGTACGGCAGCAGCCCCGGGGTCAGGTTGGGGACGCCGCCCTCGGGGTCGCGGTACAGCGGCAGCACCCGGCCGCCCTGGCCGTCGAAGCAGTCCGCGTCCGGGACGAGGGCGCTGAAGAGCAGTCCCGGACCGGTGGTGACGGGGCGGGTGTGCTGTTCGACCACGAAGATCTGCCGGGGGCCGCAGACCTGCCACAGGTGGGGGCGCGGCCGGTCCAGGCAGAGCTCCTCGGCGAGCAGGTAGCGGCGGTCGAAGGCCCGGTAGAGGACCGGGCGCACGGCGGGGGAGGCCGCCGGCCCTCCCGCGGTGCCGGGGCGGGGCGGCGACTTGTCCGTGCGCAGCAGCAGGTCCTGCTGCCTGGGCGGGGCCGAGACCAGTTGCTGCCAGCGGCGCCGCAGCGTCCGCGCTTCGGGGGCGTACATCCACGCCCGGCGCGCCGCCACACCGGGCTGGTGCCACGGCAGCAGGTCGTCCACGGTCGGCAGCGACCGCCACTGCGGCGGCCGCGGCGCGGTGCGGGGCGCGGTGCGGGGCGCGGGCAGCTCCCGCGGTGCCCGGGAGGTGGTCCCGGCGCTGTCGTCCGGGGGGAGGGTCGGCCGGGGGACGCGCACTTCTCCCTGGTCGGAGGCGTCCGGCCGCGCCTCGCCGCGGGGGTTGCGCAGCAGGACGGAGGCCGGGCGGTCGCCGTCCGGCCGCCACGACAGGAATTCCCAGAGCAGCACTTCGAACTCCGCGGCGGGAATACGCGCCGCCGGCTCCCCGGGGAATTGCGGGAGGACCACGGTCGGCCCCCGCTGCGTTCCGCGGCGGAAAAGCGACCACTCGGAACCGTCGGTGCAGAGAATGTTGGGCAGCTCCCAGAACCCCTCCCACCGGTTCCCGCCGTCTCCGTCCGCGGGGGCGCCGGAGAGTTCCGGACTTCCGGGGGAGCGGATTTCCACATCGCCGATGCGGTAATCCGGACCGCTGGAAACACTATTGGCGTACACCCCGAAAACCAGCCGCCCCCCGGGTACGGAGAGCCGTTCCTCCTCGTGCAGGGTGACGGGAATCCCCAGCAGAGCGCCCATGCTCCGCAGCAGTGTCCGCAGCGGCCCGCGCAGCCGCTCCCCGTCACCGGATGCGGACTCCCCGCAAGCGGAGGCGTCCAGCAGGAAATTGGCGGCGATCTGTTCGGTGAATTTTCGGTTCCTCGGCGGCTGTCTGTGGGTGAGGGGGGCTCCGTGGGAGAGAGCGGTCATCACGTCTCCGCGGTCCAGAATCGTTCGGACAATTCCAGGAGACGATTTCCCGGGAGTTCCGTCAATACTTTTTCTTCGGAAAAGGAAAAGGAGCGCCGCCCGGCGCGGGCAGCACGCCCGTGCCGGGCGGCACTCAGGCCGCCGGGCGGGACGTGCCGACCGGCGCGGCTGCGGCGGCTGTGCGCCGCGGCCGCCGCAGCAGGGCCGCGACGAGGACGAACGCCGCGGCCACCAGGCCCGCGGCGGTCCCGAAGGCGAGCGTGTAGCCGCCGGTCAGCGCCTGCGCCGTGGACTGCCCCGCGGCGAGCAGGGCATCGGCGCGTGCGGCGGCCAGCGTGGACAGCACCGCGACGCCGAGTGCGCTGCCGACCTGCCGACCGGTGTTGAACAGCCCCGAGACCACTCCGGCGTCCTCGGGGGAGGCCCCGGACATGCCCAGGGCGGTGAGCGAGGGGAGCACCAGGCCGAAGCCGCCCAGCAGCAGCATCGTCGGCAGCACGTGCGTCACGTACCCGGCGTGCGGGGTCAGGCGGGTGAACAGGACGAACGCCGCGACCAGCAGGCCCAGTCCGGTGAGCAGTACGGTCCGCTCGCCGAGGCGGGCGATGAGGCGGGGCGCCAGGAAGAGGGAGGCGGCCCCGATCGCCACGGCCGCCGGGAGCATCGCCGCGCCGGTGGCCAGCGCCCCGTAGCCGAGCACGTCCTGAAGATAGAGGGCGGCGAGGATCTGGACTCCGAACATCGCGGAGAGCGTCAGCAGTTGGGCCAGGTTGGCGACGGGGACCGCGCGTGTGCGGAACACGCGCGGCGGGAGCAGCGGGGCGGCCGCCCGGGACTGGCGGACCGCGAACGCCGCGAGCAGGGCGACCGCGAGGAGTCCGCCGCCGACCGTGCGCACCGAGGCCCAGCCGTGCGGGTCGGTGGCGACGATCGTGGCGATGCCGAGCATCAGGCCGCCGGTGGCCAGGACCGCGCCGAGCGCGTCGGCTCCCGCGCGCAGTCCCGGGCCGCGCCCGAGGTCCAGCACCCGCAGGGACAGCAGGCCGACGGCGACGCCGAAGGGCAGGTTGACGAAGAAGATCCAGGGCCAGCCGAACGCCTCGGTGAGGAGGCCGCCGAGGACCTGGCCGATCGAGGCCCCGGCCGCGCCGACGAAGCCGAAGACGCCGAACGCCTTCGCGCGCTCGCCCGGCTCGGGGAAGAGGGTGGCGGTCATGCCCAGGCCCACGGCCGAGACCGCGGCGGCGCCCACGCCCTGGAGGAACCGCGCGGCGACGAGCACCGCCTGGCCGGTGGCCAGGCCGCACAGCAGCGACGCGGCGGTGAACAGCAGCAGGCCCGCCACGAACACTCTGCCGTGGCCGAGCAGGTCGCCGAGGCGTCCGGCGAACAGCAGCAGGCCGCCGAACGCGATCAGGTAGGCGTTGACGGTCCAGGTGAGGTCGGCGGGGGAGAAGGCCAGGTCGCGCTGGATCTGCGGCAGGGCCACGGTGACGACGCTGCCGTCGAGGACGATCATCAGCGTTCCCGTGCACAGCGCCGCCAGCGCCAGCCAGCGCGCACGGGGAGGGGAGGAGGGCATGGCTGGTTCCTCTCTGTCGAAAGACAACAGAAGGAACCGTAGCAGATTGTTTTGTTGTAGACGATCTAGTTCGGAACTAGTTTCGGCGTTGGCGGCTCCGCCGCACCGGTGTCGGCGTCTCCACCGGGGTGGCCAGGTACCCCTCGGCCAGGCGGGTGAGCGCGGACAGGAACACCTCCCGCTGCTCCTCGGGCAGTGAGTCGAGGACCTCGCGGTGCACCCGGTCGGCGATCTCGGTCGCCCGGGCGACGAGCCGCTCCCCCTCCGGCGTGACGTGGATGATCCGCGCCCGCCGGTCCCGGCTCGACGGGCGGCGCTCGGCGAGCCCGGCCCGCTCCAGCTCGTCCACGGTGACCACCATCGTGGTCTTGTCCAGGTCGGAGAGCTCGGCCAGTTCGATCTGCGTGCGCTCGGCCTCCATGGCGTGGTACAGCACGCAGTGGACGCGGGGTGTGGTCCCGATCTCGGTGAGGGCGGCCGCCAGCCGGGTCGCCAGCACGTAACTGGTGTGGGAGAGCAGGTAGGACAGGTCCGCGACAGTCCGGGTGGGCACGCTCGTGGTCATAGGACGAGGCTAGCAACCAGGTCTTTTCCGGATTGTCCGGTGAACGGACCATCCTCTTCCGCCCCTTCCGCGGATGCTCCCGTGTCCCCCGGGTAGTGGCGCGTCCACCACAACCGTCGACCCCCCAGGAGGAACAGTGCGCGGTCTGGCAACACTCATCGTCCTCGTGTGGCTGGCCATCGGAGCCCTGGCGGCCTGGCAGCGCGGCTACTTCAGCACCTCCGAGCAGAACTGCGCGTCGATCGGCACCACCTTCGTCACCGTCGTCGCGGGCCCGCTCAACTACATGGGGGCCAACCCCCAGGTCGACTGCGGAGACCTGCCCGAACCGTCGGAGTGAGCGGCCGCGGTGCGGCGGGAGACCGCTCCGGGCGGACCCGCCCCTGACCCGTCGCCCCGCGACCGCGCTGCCGGGAGTGCTGCGGACACGGTGCCGGCCGCAAGAGAGCACGCGCCCGGCGGACAGGACGGGGCCAGCCCGCGCACCGGCCGCGAGGGTCCTGTCCGAGCCGCCGGGGTGGCCGCTCGGCCCCGACGGGATGGGCAAGGGGAAGGCCCCGGCGGGCCCGGACGGCCCCCGTGATAGCTTGCTGCTGCCAGTCGACCCACGGTTGGGCCAGGGAATCCGGTGCGAATCCGGAGCTGACGCGCAGCGGTGTGGGGGACGGGCGGGACATCGGCCACTGGAGCAGTCTCTGGGAAGGCGTCCCGCTCGGATGAACCCGAGCCCGAAGACCTGCTGGCACCCTCCGGCCGCCCGCGCGGCGGACGGAGACCGAACAGCCGCCAGGCTCCGCGCACGAGCCTCACGCACAGAGGAACAGCCATGCCCTCACCGCGACGTGTCCTGTCCGCGCTCGCCCTGCCTCCCCTGCTCCTGCTCGCCGCGTGCGGCACGGAAGCGACCGAATCCCCCGCCGGCACCGCCGAAGGCTACCCCAGGACCATCGAGAACTGTGGTCGGGAAGTCACCGTCGAAGCCCCGCCCGAGCGGGCGGTCTCCCTCAACCAGGGCTCCACCGAGATCCTGCTCTCCCTCGGCCTGGCCGACCGCATGGTGGGGACCGCGACCTGGACCGACCCGGTCGCCGAGGGACTGGAGGAGGCCAACGCCACCGTCCCCCGGCTGGCGGACAACGCGCCGTCGTTCGAGCGGGTCCTGGAGGAGGAGCCCGACTTCGTCTCCGCGTCGTTCGTCTCCACCCTCAGCGAGGGCGGGGTCGCCACGCGCGAGGACTTCGAGAACCTCGGGGTGCCCACCTACCTGTCCCCGGCCGACTGCGTCAAGTCCAACGAGGGCGCCGGTGACGGCGTCCGCGAGGAACCGCTGGCGCTGGACACCGTCTACGGGGAGGTGCGCGACCTCGCGACGGTCTTCGGGGTCGAGGAGCGCGGGGAGGAACTCGTCGCTGAACTCCAAGAACGCGTCGACACCGCCACCGCCGGCATCGACGCCTCCGGGGTCACCGTCCTCTACTGGTTCGCCAACTCCGAATCCCCCTACATGGCGGGCTGCTGCGGCGCCCCCGGCATCATCACCGAGGCGGTCGGCGCCGAGAACGTCTTCGACGACACCTACGCCGAGTGGCCCCAGATCAACTGGGAGACCGTCGCCGACCGCAACCCGGACGTCCTCGTCATCGGCGACCTCACCCGCGAGAGCCAGACCGCGGAGACGGCGGAGGCCAAGATCCGCTTCCTGGAGGGCAATCCGGTCACCCGGCACATGGACGCGGTCCGCAACGAGCGCTACATCCTGCTCAGCGGCGCCGCCATGAACCCGTCGATCCGCACCGTCGAGGGAATCGAGAAGGTCGCCCAGGGCCTGCGCGACCTCGGCCTCGCGGACTGACCCGGTGGCCAGGCTCGGACTCCGGGGGGTTCTGCTGCTGTGGGCGGGCGGTCTCGCCCTGCTCGCGCTCTCCGTCGCCACGGCGATCACGATCGGCCCCGCCGACATCGCCGTCCGCGACGTCTGGGCGGTCGTCGTCTCCCGGCTCGGCGGGGGCGAGTCCTCCCTCACCCCCATCCGCGAGGGGATCATCTGGGACCTGCGGCTGCCCCGCACCCTGCTCGCCGCGGTGTGCGGGGCGGGGCTGGGACTGTGCGGAGCCGTCCTGCAGTCCCTGCTGCGCAACCCGCTCGCCGACCCCTTCCTGCTCGGTGTCTCCTCGGGCGCCTCGACAGGGGCGGTCCTGGTGGTGGTCCTCGGAGTGGGCGGCGGGGCGGTGTCGCTGTCCGTGGGCGCCTTCGCGGGAGCGCTGTGCTCCTTCGCCTGCGTGCTGCTGCTCGGCTACGCCTCCGGCGGCACCACCGACCGCCTCGTCCTCTCCGGGGTCGCCGCCATGCAGTTGTTCTCGGCGTTGACGTCGTTCATCGTGATCTCCTCCGCCGACGCCGAGCAGACCCGCGGCGTGCTGTTCTGGCTGCTGGGCTCGCTCAGCGGCGCGAACTGGAACGACGTCATCACGGGCGCCGCCGTCCTGGGCGCGGTGCTGGCCGTGGCCGTCTACACCGCCACCGCGCTGGACGCGTTCGCCTTCGGCAGCGACGCGGCGGCCTCCCTCGGGGTCTCCGTCACCCGCGTCCGGCTGCTGCTGCTCACCGCCACCGCCCTGCTGACCGCGGTGCTGGTGAGCGTGGCCGGAGCGATCGGGTTCGTGGGGCTGGTGCTGCCGCACGCCGTGCGCGCCGTCGTCGGTTCCGGGCACCGGCGCCTGCTGCCCACCACCGCCCTGGCGGGAGCGGTCTTCCTGGTGTGGGTCGACACCGTCGCCCGTACCGCGATGGACCCGCAGGAGATCCCCGTGGGGGTGGTGACCTCACTGGTCGGGGTGCCCGCCTTCGCGGTCGTCCTCTACCGGGTGCGGAGGGGAACGTGAACGTGCCGAAGGAGGTGACGGCGTGGGACTGAGCGCCGAGAACGTCTCGTGGACGGCAGGCGGCAGGATCATCGTCGACGGGGTCAGCCTCGAACCCCGCCCGGGTGAGACCCTGGGGCTGCTCGGCCCCAACGGTTCGGGCAAGTCGACGCTGCTGCGCCTGCTCGCCGGAGTGCGGCCGACGTCGTCAGGGGTCGTCCGGCTCGACGGGAACCCCCTGAGGGAACTGGGCCGCAGGGCTGTCGCGCGGCGCGTCGCCGTCGTCGAACAGCACGCCACCACCCAGGTCCACATGACCGTCCTCGACGTGGTGCGCCTGGGGCGGACTCCCCACCGGCGCCCCTGGGGGGTCCTTTCCGCCAGGGACGAGGAGGCGGTGCGCGAGGCCATCCGGCGGACCCGTCTGGAGGAGCGGGCCGAACAGTCCTGGCACACGCTCTCCGGCGGAGAGCGCCAGCGGGTGCAGATCGCCCGGGCCCTCGCCCAGCAGCCGCGCGAACTGCTGCTGGACGAGCCGACCAACCACCTGGACATCCAGCACCAACTGGAGTTGCTCGCGCTCGTCGCGCGGCTGCCGCTCACCAGCGTGGTCGCGCTGCACGACCTCAACCTCGCGGCGATGTTCTGCGACCACCTGCTGGTCCTCAAGCACGGCCGCGCCGTCGCGGCGGGCACGCCCGGGCAGGTGCTCACCGAGGAGCTGATCGCCGACGTCTACGGCGTCCGGACCGTGGTGACCCGCGACGGGCCGGACGGCAGGCCCTCCGTTCGGTTCCTGCCCCCGGTGCCGGACGCGCCGACGCCGCCGCAAACGGGCACGGTCGGGGGCTTCTCGTCCGCCACGGGGTGACGGCGGCGGGAGTCCTCCGCCGAGGACTCCCGCCCGCGGCGGTCCTGTCGAGTGGCGCCACCTGCGGGAGGACGGTCGGGTGTGACGGTCCCGTCACGGAAAAGAGTTTTCCGTACTGTTATGTCTTGATTACGCAGAGCTTACGGTCCTACTATCCCAGCGGGAGCACACCACCGAAAACCCCGCTTCGGAGGAGGTCCCTTGCCTTCCGCAGGACAGATCCGACGCCGCCTCGGGCGGCGCGCACTCGTCGTGGCCTCGGCGGCCACGCTGCTGCTCTCCACCGTCATGGTCGGCACCGCGTCCGCGCACGGCTCCACCATCGACCCGCCGTCCCGCAACTACGGCTGCTGGGAGCGGTGGGGCAGCGACTTCCAGTCGCCCGACATGGCCACCGAGGACCCCATGTGCTGGCAGGCCTGGCAGGCCGACACCACCGCCATGTGGAACTGGAACGGCCTGTACCGCGAGCACGTCGCGGGCAACCACCAGGCCGCCATCCCCGACGGACAACTGTGCAGCGCGGGCCGCACCGGCGGCGACCGCTACGCCGCACTCGACGTGCCCGGTGAGTGGCACGCCACCGAGGTCGACAACGACTTCACCGTCACCGTGCACGACCAGGCCCACCACGGCGCCGACTACATCCGGATCTACGTCACCGAGCAGGGCTACGACCCCGTCACCGAACCGCTCGGCTGGGACGACCTGGAACTCGTCGCCGACACCGGCCTCCTCGCGCCCGGCGAGGGACGCCCCGAGAACAGCTACCCCCTCAACGGGGTGTCCATCGACATCGACGTACACGCCCCCGGACGCACCGGCCGCCACGTCGTCTACATGATCTGGAAGGCCAGCCACTACGACCAGACGTTCTACGCCTGCAGTGACGTGGTCTTCCCCGGCTGATCCCCGGGCAAGCCGCCGCGCGGCCCCCGTTCGGGTCTTTCCCCACGGCGAACGGGGCCGCGCGGCCCTCACCCCAGGAGGGTGGCGCCGTTGACCACGAGCAGGTCGGCGACCAGGCGGCACACCCGCCCGTCGGCGTCCCGGCCCGCCCACACCGGGTAGCTGCCGTCCCCCCATCCCGAGGAGAACGCGACGAGGTTCGCGCCGCTGTCCGGGTCGGTGATGCTGAGCGTCCGCTCGCCCTGCACCTCGATTCCCTCGGGGTTGTCTCCGAGGAAGACGTCCGTGTACCGGTCGAAGTCCTCCATCAGCTTCAGGAAGTGGGGCAGGGCGGCGGCGTCGAAGAAGCAGCCGATGCCGCCGTCCACACCGAACCCGAAGAACTCGCCGTCGTCGAGCCGCCTCGGGTCCTGCCCCGGCAGCGTCGCCGGCTCCCACGAGGCCACGGGGACGTCGGCGAACACCACCCGCGCGGCGGCGGCGCGCACGTGCGTGGGATCGTCGTCGAACCGGACCGCCGACAGCGCCACCGGGTGGTCGCCGACCGGGACGGGCACGGTGTAGGGCTCGGTCCTCTCCCAGACGCTCGTCGGGTCGCAGGCGACGACGCGGCCGGTGGGAAGCCGCAGCACGCCCGCGTCGTGCACCTCGACGCGCGCGGTCCGCCCCGTCCAGTGGCCGGACCGGAACACCGCCCCCGGTCGGAACAGGGCGTCGGCGTGCTCGAACCGCAGCGGCCGCGGGGGAGACCAGGGCGCCTCGACCGGGGCGTCCTCCGCCGCCGCCTCCGTCAGGGCGGGCGGGGATACCACGGCGGGGTGCAGCATCGCCAGGTCCGCCCAGTCCCCGAAGGCCGGGGTGCGACGGTGGACCGTGCTGTCGGGGTTGCGGTCCCGGTCCTGCCGGAAGCTGCCCCGCTCACCGTGCGGGCGGAGCAGTTGGGTGTGGGAGCCGTCCACCTCGTACTCCCGCTCCCGGTACCACGCCCCGTCGTGGAACTCGGGGTCCTCCTCGGCGTAGCGCCACTCGCGGCTGCGGATCAGCAGCAACCGGTCGCCGTCGCGGACGAACCGGTGGTGGGCGGTGCGGCGGCGCCCGTCCAGCGTCCACACCCCGCAGTGGGCGTCCCGCCAGGAGATCTCCAGCAGGACCAGCGGTGTGCCCGCCGCGTCGCCGAGCACGACGGCGTACGGCTCGCCGCGCGAGTCGCGCTCCCGGGCCGTGGCCGGACTGATCGGGCCGACGATCGAGGCGGTCGACGCGGACCAGCCCGCGCAGTAGGCGACCTGCGAGAAGAGGGGGAGTGCATGCGGTTCGCTCCTGGGACGCGGGGCGAACGGCGGCGGCACTGGAGCGGTAGCCGGCGACAGCCGAACGGAAGCCCGCGCACCGGGAGCCGGAGAAGAACCGGGGCGGTGGGGACAGCGGCCCCCGTCCCGCACCCCCGATCCGCCCGGAAATCCCGTTGAGCCGCCAACCGCGGTTCTGGAACGCTCACCGGGTGAGCAACGAAACGGAACGCGACACTTCCCTGGTGCTGCGGCGGCACGGACGGCTGGCACCCCCCGTCGAAGGCGACGTGCTGGTCTCCGCCGACCTCGGACCGCAGGGGACGATGGTCGCGCTGTGGGCCCGCCCCGAGGACCGGGAGGCGCTGTTCGGCCGGACCCGCGGCAGCGGCGGGGCCTCCTTCCCCGACCCCCGGACGGCACGGCCGGTCGAAGTGCGTGTCGCCGAGTACGCGCCCCGGATGCAGCGGGTCGTGACGCTGCGGGAGCTGCGGATCGGCTTCCCGAGCGTGCAGCCGCTGCCCGACGGCCGCCTCCTGGTCGTGGGGGCACGGTGCCGCAGACGCGGCGGCGACCCCGAGCACAACGCCGCCGTCCACGACCCCGACGGCACCCCGGTCCGCACCGGTGTCCTGGGCGACGGCATCGAACACGTGCGCACCACCACCGCGGGGGACGTCTGGGTCGGCTACTTCGACGAGGGCGTGTTCGGCAACCTGGGGTGGGACGACCCGATCGGCGCGCCCGGCCTGGTCCGCTTCGACGCCGACCTGCGGCAGACCTGGCGGTACGAACCCCCCGAGGAAGCGGGGTTCATCGCCGACTGCTACGCGCTGAACGTCACCGACACCGAGACGTGGACCTGCTACTACGACGCTTTCCCGGTGGTGCGGATCTGCGACGGCCGGGCGGAGGCGTGGCCCGCGGGCGTGCCCGCGCAGGCCCTCGCGGTGCACGGCGACCGCGTCGCCCTGGTCGGGGGTTACGACACCGACCACAACCGGGTCGTGTTCCTGGAACGGTCCGCCGGGAAGGCGGCCACCACCGGCACCGGCCGGGTCCGCCTCCCCGACGGGAGCCCCGCCCCGGCACAGACCCGGTTCACCGGCCACGGCGCCGAACTGCACGCCCTGTGCGGAACCGACTGGTACCGGGCCGACCTGGAAACCCGGTGAGGCCGCGGCGGGATTCGGGCCGCCCCTAATCCCGCCCGTTCCGGGAAACCGGTCACACCCGACCGTGCGCGTCGCCATCATCGAGGCGGTGCCGGCAGCGCAGGAGGGTGCGTGCGATCCCCGCAATCCGCAAAAGAACCGACAACCCCGGCCACCGGGGCGGCGACCGGGCTGGAACTGCCCGAACTGGTCGAACCCGAGTGGTACCGCTACGACCGGCAGGTCCTCCACACCGGGTGGGCGCGCATGATCGGGCAGCTCCCCGGACTCGTGGGCAGAGCGCTGGCCCTGGCGTGGCGGGCCTCACCCGGCAACACCGCGGCCACCCTCGCCCTCAACCTCGCCGCCGGGGTCTTCACCGCGGTCGCGCTGGTCGCCACCGCGGGGGTGCTCGACGAACTCTTCGCCGCCGGCCCCACCCCCGACCGGGTGTACGCCGCAGTGCCCGCGCTGGTGCTGGTCGCCTCCGCGACCGTGCTGCGCGGAGCCCTGTCCGCGGCCGCCGGATGGGCGCAGGCGCGCCTGGAACCGCACGTGGAACAGGCCGCCGAGACCCGCCTGATGGAACTGGCCACCGCCGTGCAGGTGCTGGCCTTCGACGACAACGACTTCCACGACCGCCTGTTCCGCGCCTCGGTGCGCGGCGCCAGCGAGACCAAACGCCTCGTCACCTTCACCGTCGACATCCTCACCGGGGCCATCGGCATCTGCGCCGCCGCCGGGGTGCTCGGCGTGCTGCACCCCGTGCTGCTCCCGCTGCTGGTGCTCACCGTGGTGCCCGAGGGGTGGGCGGCGGCGCACGCGGCCCGCATGCGCTACACCTGGCTGATGGCGATCACCGACGTCCGGCGCCGCCGGGCCATGCTCGACGACCTGATGACCTCCCGCAACACCTGTGCCGAGGTCCGCTCCTACACCATGCGCGAACCCCTGCTCTCCGAGTTCGCCGCGATCGCCGGGCACGAGCGCGACGTGCAGTTGGACCTGGCCCGCCGCCAGGCCCTGGTGCGGCTGTTCGGCGACGGTGCGAGCGGCGCAGCCACCGCGCTGACCTACCTCGTCCTGGGGTTGCTGCTGGTCAACGGGGTGATGCCGCTGGCGGTGGCGGGCACCGCGGTCCTCGCCATCCGCACCGGCCGCTCCGAGCTGGCCGTCACCCTGCGGGCGGTCAACAGCACCTACGAGTCCGGCCTGTACTTCCGCGACTACCTGGACTTCTGCGAACACGCCCAGCGGTGGCTGCCGCCGCCCCCGCGACGGCCCGCCCCCGCCGGCTTCGACCGGATCACCGTGGACGACGCCACCTTCACCTACCCCGGCAAGGACCGGCCCGCCCTCGCCGGGGTGAGCCTGCACCTGGACCGCGGCGAGACGATCGCGCTGGTCGGCGAGAACGGGTCCGGCAAGACCACCCTGTCCAAACTGCTCGCCGGGCTCTACCAGCCCGAGCGGGGCAGGGTGCGCTGGGACGGCACCGACCTGGCCGAGGTCGACACCCACGAACTGCGCCGACGCATCGCGGTGGTCGCGCAGGACCACACGCACTGGCCGCTGTCGGCCCGCCGCAACGTCACCATGAGCAGCCCCGACGACGAGCGGCGGCTGGGGGACGCCGCCCGCCTCTCCGGCGCCGACGAGGTCGTCGCGGAACTCGCGTACGGCTGGGACACCCTGCTGGACCGCCGTTTCGCCGCGGGACAGGAGCTGTCCGGCGGGCAGTGGCAGCGGCTGGCCGCCGCCCGCGGCTTCTACCGCGACGCGCCCCTGCTGATCTGCGACGAGCCCACCGCCGCGCTGGACGCCCGCGCCGAGCACCGGCTGTTCGCGTCCATCCACGAGCACGCCCGCCGCACCGGCAGCGCGGTCGTGCTGATCACCCACCGCCTGGCCAGCGTGCGCATGGCCGACCGCATCTACGTCCTCGACCGGGGCAGGGTCGTCGCCCACGGCACCCACGAGCAGTTGATGGCCGCCGGAGGACTCTACGCCGAGCTGTACGCGCTCCAGGCGTCCGCCTACCGGAGCGTCCCGGACACGCAGGACGACGGGCTGCGCTCGGCCTGACCCTGGGGCGGCAGGGCGCAGGCGACCAGGTCCTCCAGCATCGCCGCCAGGTTCGGGCAGGTCAGGAAGTCCTCGGCGGTGCACTCCAGGGTGTGCTCCACCAGCGACCGGGCCAGTTGCAACTGGGCGATCTTGGTGTCCAGCGCGGCCAGGTGCTCGGCCAGCATCGCGCGGCGCGCGGCGCCGTCGGGCGCGGTGAGCAGCTCCCGCATCTGCTCCAGGCTGAACCCGGCGTCCTTGCCGCGCAGGATCAGCGCGACCCGCGCCAGGGTGTCGGGCGTGTAGCGGCGGCGCCCGTTGACCCGCCGGGACGGCTGGAGCAGACCCACCGACTCCCAGTGCCGCAGCACGTGCGGGGCGAGCCCGAACCGCTCGGCGAGCTCCCCGATGGACAGCTCCACGCTGCTTGACTTCATGTTGACATTAACTTCCACACTGGGGGTCAGGAGTCAAGGACGAACGCGGGACGGGGGTCGAGCGATGCGCGAACAGACCAGCAACGCCAGGCAGGACCGGGCGGTCGCCACCACCCGGCGGCTCTGGGACCGCAGAGCCGCCGGATACGACAACGGCGCCCGGGCGGAGCGGTGGATCATCGGCGACACCCGGCAGTGGCTGTGCCGACAGGCCCGCGGCCGGGTCCTGGAGGTGGCCGTGGGCACCGGCCGCAACCTCGCCCACTACCCCGACGGCGTCACCGAGGTGGTCGGCATCGACCTGAGCCCCAACATGCTGGCCCGCGCCCGCACCGCCGCCGCCCGGGTCGGCTTCCCGGTGGAACTGCACGAGGGAGACGCCCGGAACCTGCCCTTCCCCGACGCCGACTTCGACACCGTCGTCTGCACCCTGGCGCTGTGCGAGATCCCCGGCCAGGCCGCCGCCCTCGCCGAGATGCACCGCGTGCTGCGCCCCGGCGGACGGCTGCTCCTCGTCGACCACGTCGAGTACGCCCGCGCCCCGTTCCGCTGGATCGAACCGCTGCGCGCCCGGCGGCGCGGCACCGCGCCCCGCCGCCGCCCCGTGGACGTCGCCCGGGACCAGGGATTCGTGATCGACCGGCACGAGCCGCTGGCGCTCGGCTTCTTCGACCGGGTGGCCGCGCACCGGCCGTGACCCGCACGCGCCGGGCGGACCGCTCCCGGCCGCCCGGCGCGGCACCCCGCTGCGTCGGACCGGCCGCCGCGGCGCCGCCGGGCGTGGCACGCTCACCCTGTCGGCCCCTGCTGCTTGACTGGGGGCAGCCCTGGCATACACCGACAGGAAAGCGACCATGAGCTTCTTCGAGCACCTCACCGAGTTCGGCGGGCTGCCCGTCGTGGACTACCCCTGCGCCGACCTCCAAGAGGAGCAACTGAACAGAGCCCGGCAGTGGGCGCGCCGGACCGGGCACCCCCTCCCCGAGCGGCTGGAACCGAGCGAGGCATACACGGCGGCGCTCGCCGCGCCGGGCACCGCGGCATGGCGGCTGCGCGTGATGTACCCCGCCCGCCAGCCGTTCGCCGACCTGTTCGCGCACTTCCTCGACGAGGTCGACACCGCGCAGGTCAGCGCGCTCGTCGTCGGCTGCTGGGGAGAGGAGACCGGGCAGGGGCCGCGCGACCTGCTGGTTGAGCACGCCGACCGGTTCCCCGCGCTGCGCGCCCTGTTCTTCGGCGAGTTCGTCCAGGAGGAGGCGGAGGTCTCCTGGATCGAGCAGTGCGACGTGGCCCCGCTGCTGGCCGCCTTCCCCCGC
>NZ_KQ950180.1:311055-314422 GCF_001517975.1 Thermobifida cellulosilytica TB100 | reverse complement strand
CGAGGCGCTGCGCACGCTCGTGGTGGAGACCGGCGGCCTGCCCCGGAGGGTCCCCGCGGGGGTGCTCGCCTCGGACCTGCCCGCCCTGGAACACCTGGAACTGTGGTTCGGCGTCGAGGACTACGGCGGCACCACCACCGTCGACGACCTTGCCCCGCTGCTCGCCGGGGAGCGGTTCCCCGCCCTGCGCCGCCTGGGGCTGCGCAACTCGGAGTGGGGCGACGACCTGGTCCGCCGCCTGGCCGACGCGCCCGTCACGCAGCGGGTGAAGGTGCTGGATCTGTCCGGCCACGTGCTCACCGACGCGGGCGGCGAGGTGCTCGCCGCCGCCCCCGCCTTCCGCGGCCTGGAACGCCTCGTCATCCACCACCACTTCCTCACCGAGGAGATGGAGGAGCGGCTGCGCGCGGCCCTCACCGGAGTGGACGTCGACCTGGACGGGCGCCGCGAACCCGAGGTCTACAAGGACGAGGTCTTCTACTACCCGCAGGTCACCGAGTAGGACCGGAGTCCGCCCACGGGCTCACGCCGGAGCCGCGGCACCGCCGTCGGACGCCTCCAGCACGACCGAGCCCCGCGCCCCCCGCTCCACGTGCACGTGGGCCGCCGCGACCTCGGGCAGCCGGAACGCCCGGTCCACGTGGACCCGCAGCTCCCCGCTGCGGAGCAGGGCGGCGACCCGGTCGAGCTGCCGTCCCTCGGGGTGGACCAGCACGGTGCGCGCGACCCGGCCCTGCGCCCGGAACCGGTCGGCGTCCACCGCAGCCGCGGACACCAGCACCCCTCCCGGCCGCAGCAGCCGCACCGCCGCCTCCCCGACGTCCCCGTGGGCGTCCACCACGACGTCGAAGGGGACGCCCTGCCACGCCGCCACCCCCTCCGAGTCGTCGACGACCTGCCCGGCGCCCAGGCCCTTCACGAACGCGTGGTCGCCGGGCGGGGCGGCCCCCACCGCCTCGGCACCGGCCCAGCGGGCCAGTTGCACGGCGAGGTGCCCGACCCCGCCGGAGGCGGCGGCCACCAGCACCCGCTGCCCCGCGCGCAGCCCGCCGGCGCAGAACAGCGCCTGCCAGGCCGTCAGCGCGGCCGCCGTCGCGCCCGCCGCCTCACGGAACGCGACCTCCTCCGGCAGCGCGGCCAGCTCGTTGACGTGCGCCGTCACGTACTCCGCATACGCCCCCGCGAGCCGCGGGAACGCGGGCATGCCGAACACCCGGTCGCCGACGGCGAAGGCGTGCACGCCCGGCCCTGTCGCGGCCACCGTCCCGGCGACGCCCCAGCCCAGCACGGCGGGGAACCGGGGGATGCGGACGGCGCCGCGCCCCCGGCGGGCCCGGCAGTCCTCCGGGTCCACCCCCGCGGCCGCCACCCTGACCTGGACCTCGCCCGGGCCGGGGACGGGACGGGGCAGCCGGGTGAGACGGAGCACCTCCGGGCCGCCGAACGAGTCGATCACCACGGCCCTCATGTCAGGACGGGACATGCCACTCCCCGGAGCAACGGGCGGCGACAGCCGCGCGGAACGTCGTCACGGCCCCCGCCCGCCGCAGCACTCCCGACGGGGCGCCCGCGGTCCCGGACGACACCTCTTCCACGGGACGGGCCTGACAGTACAGTCTTCTCACCCGTCATCCGAAGTCAACGCCGGTGGACACGGCGAGGCAGACCGGCGTGTCCCGCGTGCGGTGCCCCGGCGCCTCCTCCCCGACCCCGGACCGTCCGGTTCCTGTCGGACCCTCCTGGTACCACTGTCGTGTCCTTCCCCGATCCCGGAGTCCCCATGCCCAACTACGAGTACCTGGACGAGTTCGCCGGACTGCCCGTCGTCGTCGCCCCCGACACCGACCAGAGGGAGAACTTCTGGTGGCTGGTGGAGGAGAGGGCGAGAGTCGACAAGCCCGACCCCACCCTGGACGACTACGAGGAGGCCTACCAGACGGCCCGCGCCGACCCGGGCGCGTTCGCGTGGCGCCTCCAGCTCCCCGCCTACGGCGGAGAGGCGATCTTCCGGGACCTCTTCCTGCGCTTCGTCGACGAGGTGGACACCACGAAGGTCACCGCGCTCATCGCCGGCTACTGGGACTTCGGCGAGTCCTCCGCGCACGAGCCGGTCGGACTGCTGGTCGAGCACGCCGACCGGTTCCCCGCGCTGCGCGCCCTGTTCCTCGGCGAGATGGTCCAGCAGGAGTGCGAGATCTCCTGGATCCAGCAGTGCGACGTGGCCCCGCTGCTGGCCGCCTTCCCCCGCCTGGAGGAGCTGTGGGTGCGCGGCGGCAACGGCCTGGAGTTCCCCGCCACCCGGCACGAGGCGCTGCGCAGGCTGGTCGTGCAGACCGGCGGCCTGCCCGGGGTGCTCGCCTCGGACCTGCCCGCCCTGGAACACCTGGAACTGTGGTTCGGCGTCGAGGGGTACGGCTGCACCACCGAGTTCGACGACCTCGCCCCCCTCTTCGAGGGAGAGGTCTTCCCGAACCTGCGCAGCCTGGGGCTGTGCAACGCGGAGTGGGGCGACGACCTCGTGCGCGCCCTGGCCGACGCGCCCGTCATGGAGCGGGTCAGAGCGCTGGACCTGTCGAGCAACGCGCTGGGCCCCGACGGCGGCGAGGTGCTGGCCTCCGCCCCCGTCTTCCGCGGACTCGACAGCCTGACCATGGACTACCACTTCGTCCCCGAACCCGTGCTGGAGCGGATCCGCCAGGCGCTGTCCGGAGTCGCCCTCGACCTGAGCGAACCCGAGGAGTACTTCGTGGACGAGAACGGGGAGCCCGCCTACTACCCCGGGCTCACCGAATAGGCCCCGCCCCCGGCGGCACCGCCGGACGCCGCCGTCCCGACCGATCCCCAGATCCCGAAGACCGATCACGGAGCCTGTCTTGGCCATCTACGACAACCTCACCGAGTTCGCCGGGCTGCCGGTCGTCGCGTTCGGCGGCGACGTCCCGGACGACCTTCCGGACGACATGCGGGCCGCCTACGAGGACGCCTACCGGACGGCCCGCCCCGACCCGGGCGCGTTCGCGTGGCGCCTCCACGCCTCCTTCTTCCCCTACGGAGACTTCACGTCGTTCGCCCACGTCTTCGCCCGCTTCGTCGACGAGGTCGACACCGAGAAGGTCACCGCGCTCATCATCGGCAGGTGGATGTGGGGGGAGGACGACCTGGAGGTCACCGCGCAGGAACCGGTCGGAGTGCTGGTCGAGCACGCCGACCGGTTCCCCGCGCTGCGCGCCCTGTTCCTCGGCGAGCTGGTCCAGGAGGAGGCCGAGATCTCCTGGATCCAGCAGTGCGACGTGACCCCGCTGCTGGCCGCCTTCCCCCGCCTGGAGGAGCTGCGGGTGCGCGGCGGCAACGGCCTGGAGTTCCCCGC
>NZ_KQ950180.1:257646-310128 GCF_001517975.1 Thermobifida cellulosilytica TB100 | reverse complement strand
CCCGGGCCCCAGGGGGGGTGGGGGGGGGCGGGGGGCGTTGGCCCGCTGCTGGCCTGGCCCCCCGCCTGGAGGAGCTGTGGGTGCGCGGCGGCAGCGGCCTGGAGTTCCCCGCCACCCGGCACGAGGCGCTGCGCAGGCTGGTCGTGCAGGCCGGCGGCCTGCCCGGGGTGCTCGCCTCGGACCTGCCCGCCCTGGAACACCTGGAACTGTGGTTCGGCGTCGAGGACTACGGCGGCACCACCGAGGTGGGCGACCTCGCCCCCCTCCTGGAGGGGAAGGCCTTCCCGAACCTGCGCAGCCTGGGGCTGCGCAACGCGGAGTGGGGCGACGACCTGGTCCGCCGCCTGGCCGACGCGCCCGTCACGCAGCGGGTGAAGGTGCTGGACCTGTCCGGCCACGTGCTCACCGAGCCGGGCGGCGAGGTGCTCGCCGCCGCCCCCGCCTTCCGCGGACTCGACCGCCTGGTCATGCGCTACCACTTCGTCCCCGAACCCGTCCTGGAGCGGATCCGCCAGGCGCTGTCCGGAGTCGCCCTCGACCTGGACGACCCCCAGGAACCCGACCACGACCTCGACGACGACGGCGCCGAGGTCCCCGTCTACTTCCCCGAGGTCACCGAATGAGCACCCCGCCCCTCGCCGTCGTCGCCGTTCCCGGCAGCCGCAGGCTGCGCCTGTTCACCGAGGCGGTGCGCGCCGCCGGACTGCCCGACCCGGTGCTCCTGCCCTGGCCGGAACTGGCCGCCGGGCACGTGCGGGTGCCCCCCGGCGCGCTGGTGCGCGTCGACTCCCCCGGGGAGGACCCCGAGACGGCGCGGCTGCTCAGCGGCCTCGACCAGGCCCCCGACCCCTACCGGGTGGAGGGCCGTGCGGCCTTCCACGCGGGCCTGCGCGCCGCCCTGGACCGGCTCGCCGAAACCGTGGCCGAAACCCCGGGAGCCCGGCTGCTCCAGGACCCCGACGACCTCGCCGTCATGTGCGACAAGCGGCGCTGCCACGCCCGGCTCGCCGCCGCCGGGGTCCCGGTGCCGCCCGCCCTGGACGGGCCGGTCGGCGACTACGCGGAGCTGCGCGCACGCATGGCCGAACGCGGCTGGGCCCGGGTGTTCGTCAAACCCGTGCACGGCTCCTCCGCCTCCGGGGTGGTGGCGCTGGCCGCCCGCCCCGACCGGGTGCACGCGGTCACCTCCGCCCACCTGGTGCGCACCCCCGCCGGGGTGGAGCTGTACAACAGCCTGCGCATCTGCACCTACACCGACGAGGCGGACGTGGCCGTGCTCGTCGACACGCTGTGCGCCGAAGGGGTGCACGTGGAACGCTGGCTGCCCAAGGCCGGACTGCACAACCGCACCATCGACCTGCGGGTGCTGGTCGTGGCGGGCCGCGCCACCCACGTGGTGGTGCGCGCCTCGAAGTCGCCCATGACCAACCTGCACCTGGGCAACGCCCGCGGCGACCTCGCCGCCCTGCGCGACCGGATGGGCGAGGCCGCCTGGCAGCGCGCGATGCGCACCGCCGAGGCCGCCGCCGCGTGCTTCCCCCGCACCCTGCACGCGGGGGTGGACCTGCTGGTCTCCCCCGACTGGCGCAGCAACGCGGTGTGCGAGGTCAACGCCTTCGGCGACCTGCTGCCCGGCATCCTGCACGAGGGCCGCGACACCTATGCCGAACAGGTCGACGCGGTGTACTCGGGCAGGTTCACCCCGGCCGGGCCGCCGGGCCGGACGACCGGCGGCAGGGCAGCAGAGGAGGCGGCGGTGGGCACGGACTGATCCACGCCCCGCCCCGTCCGGGGGCAGGCCACCCCCTACTGAGGAACCGCGAAGAAGAGTCTGCTCGCTGTCAAGTCCCCACGGCAAGCAGACCCGCACCCCCTGTGGACAACTCCGCGCGGCCCGCGCCCCGGCCGCACACCTCGCCGGGAGTGCGGCCCGCCCCGCGGGCGGACGGCGGCCCGGCCGCACCCGCCCGGACACCCCCAGACCCCGGCCCGCCCAGGGCCGCCCGACTCCCCACGGAGCAGCCGATGGACTCCCGACCCGACATGAACGAGGTGGTCGGCACCCACGACATCCTGCTGGTCACCCTCGACACCCTCCGCTACGACGTGGCGGCGCGCCTGCTCGCCGAGGGGCGCACCCCCAACCTCGCCGCGGTCCTGCCCGAGACGGGATGGGAGCGGCGGCACGCCCCCGCCAGCTTCACCTACCCCTCCCACCTGGCGATGCTCGCCGGCTTCCTGCCCACCCCGGCCGCCCCCGGCCCCCACCCCCGGCTGTTCGCGGCGGACTTCCCCGGCAGCGCCACCACCGACGAGCGGACCTGGACCTTCGACGCCCCCGATCTGCCCACCGCCCTCGCCCGCATCGGCTACCACACCGCGTGCGTGGGCGGCACCGGCTTCTTCAACCGGCTCTCCGCGCTCGGCTCGGTGCTCCCCGACCTGTTCGCCGAGAGCCACTGGGAGCCCTCCTTCGGCGTCGCCGACCCCGCCTCCTTCGAACACCAGGTGGCGCGCGCGGTCGACGTCATCGCGGCCACCCCCGCCGACCAGCCGCTGTTCCTGCTGGTGAACGTGTCCGCGCTGCACCAGCCCAACTGGTTCTACCTGCCCGGTGCCACCCGCGCCGACGGCGACTCCCCCGCCAGCCACGCCGCCGCCCTGGAGTACGTGGACCGGCACATCCCCGCCCTGTTCGACGCGGCCGCCTCGCGCCGCCCCTGCTTCACCATCGTCTGCTCCGACCACGGCACCGCCTACGGCGAGGACGGCTACACCGGCCACCGCCTCGGCCACGAGACGGTGTGGACGGTTCCCTACGCGCACTTCGTCCTGCGACGCTGACCTGCGCCGCCCGAGCCCGCCCGACCACCGCACAGAAGGACCGACGGCCCGTGACCCTCCTGTACAGCCACCCCGTAGCCGCGCCGCCCGCGGACTCGCCGTACCGCTCCTACGTCTACGGCTACCCGCACAAGACCGCCTACCGGCCGCTCGCCGACCCCCCGACCCTCGCCGACGTGTGGCGCGACGAGCCCACCGACGCCCTGTTCCTGTACTTCCACATCCCGTTCTGCGAGGTGCGCTGCGGGTTCTGCAACCTGTTCACCCGCGCCACGCCGCCCGCCGAACAGGTCACCGCCTACCTGGAGGCGCTCACCCGCCAGACCGCCGCGGTCGCCGAGGCGCTCGGCGGCAGGGCCCGCTTCGCCCGCGCCGCCCTCGGCGGCGGCACCCCCACCTACCTGACCGCCGACGAGCTGCACCGCCTCTACGACCTGGCCGACAACCTCCTCGGCGCGGACCTGGCGGCCATCCCCACCTCCGTGGAGACCTCCCCGGCCACCGCCACCCCCGACCGGCTGGCGGTGCTCGCCGCGCGCGGCGCCAGCCGGATCAGCATCGGCGTGCAGAGCTTCGTCGACGCCGAGGCGCACGCCGTGGGACGGCCGCAGCGCCGCGCCGACGTGGACCGCGCCCTCGCCGCGATCCGCACCCACGCCCCCGCGGCCCGCCTCAACATCGACCTCATCTACGGCATCGCCGGACAGACCCCCGACAGTTGGCGCTACTCCCTGGACGCCGCGCTGGAGCACCGGCCCGAGGAGATCTACCTGTACCCGCTGTACGTGCGCCCGCTCACCGGGCTCGGCAAGACCGGGCGCGCCTGGGACGACCAGCGCCTCGACCTGTACCGGCGGGGCCGCGACCACCTGCTGGAGCACGGCTACCGGCAGGTGTCCATGCGCATGTTCGAACGGGCCGACGCGCCGTCCGTGGACGGCCCCGCCTACTGCTGCCAGACCGACGGCATGGTCGGCCTGGGCTGCGGGGCCCGCTCCTACACCCGCGGACTGCACTACTCCTTCGACTACGCGGTGGGCATCACGGCGGTGCGCGCCATCCTCGACGACTACGTCTCCCGCGGGCCGGGCGGCTTCGACCGCGCCGAGGTCGGGTTCCGTCTCGACGACGACGAACGCCGCCGACGCCACCTGCTGCAATCGCTGCTCCAGGCCGACGGCGTGGACCCCGGCCTGTACCGGGCGCGGTTCGGCTCCGACCCGCGCACCGACTTCCCCGCCGAGTTCGCGCTGCTCGACGAGCGCGGCTGGGTCGCCGACGGCCCCGGCCCGGTGCGGCTCACCGAGGGCGGGCTCGCCCACTCCGACGCGGTCGGGCCGCTGTTCTTCTCCGAGCGCGTCAACCGGCTGATGGCGGAGTACGACGCGCGATGAGCCTGCCGCCCACCCTGACCCTGCTGTACCGGGGGCCGCTGGCCAGTTGCGACTACGACTGCCCGTACTGCCCGTTCGCGAAGCGGCGCGACACCCCCGAGCAGTTGCGCGCCGACCGCGCCGCCCTGGCCCGCTTCGTCGACTGGGTCGCCGCCCAGGCCGAGCAGAGCCCCGGCACGCGCCTGTCCGTGCTGTTCACCCCGTGGGGCGAAGGGCTGGTGCGGTCCTGGTACCGTGCCGCGATCGTCCGGCTCAGCCACCTGCCGCACGTCGAGCGGGTCGCCATCCAGACCAACCTGAGCGGCCGCGTCGAGTGGCTGGCCGACTGCGACCGCGCCACCGCGGCGCTGTGGACCACCTTCCACCCCACCCAGACGCCCTACGACCGGTTCCTCGCCAAGTGCCGCCGCCTGCGCGACCTGGGCGTCCGGTTCAGCGTGGGGATCGTCGGACTGCCCGAGCACCTGGCCCGGGCGCGCAGGCTCCGCGCCGACCTGCCCGACGACGTCTACCTGTGGGTGAACGCCGCCGAGGGCCGCACCTACACCGACGAGGAGGCCGCCGACTGGCAGGCCCTCGACCCCCTCTTCCCCTACAGCCGCCACCCGCACCCCAGCCGGGGGCTGCCGTGCCGCACCGGCGACACCGTCGTCTCCGTCTCCGGTGACGGCACGGTGCGCCGCTGCCACTTCCTCCCCACCGAGCTGGGCAACCTGTACGACGGCTCCTTCGCCAGGCGGCTGCGGCCCCGCCCGTGCCCGGCGGCGACGTGCGACTGCCACATCGGCTACGTCCACCTGGAGCCCCTCGGCCTGTACGAGGTGTTCCGCGGCGGGGTGCTGGAGCGCATCCCCGCGGGCTGGGGGAGCGGCGGGGCGCGCTAGCCGGCCGCGGGGCGCTCCACCGCCACGCCCAGCGCCGCGATCACCTCCAGCAACCGGTCCCGCAGCACCTGGCCGCGTTCGCTGAACACCCGCTGGGTGGCGGCGTACTCGGCCTTGCCCTCGGGGGTCTCGACGCACACCGGGGCGTACCCGTGCGCGGACAGGTCGTAGGGGGAGGCGCGCATGTCCAGCTCCCGCACGTCGCGCGCCAGCTCGAAGCAGTCCAGCAGCAGCTCGCCGGGGACGGCGGGGGAGAGCTTGTAGGCCCACTTGTAGCAGTCCATGGTGGCGTGCAGGCAGCCCGGCTGGTCGAGGGCGATCTGGGTGTCGCGGGTGGGCTGGAGCTGGTTGAGCGGGCGCGCCTCGGGGGTGAAGAAGCGGAACGCGTCGAAGTGCGAGCAGCGGATGCGGTGCGACTCCACCACCCGGTCCGTGGCCTCCGCGCCCAGCCGCAGCGGAAGCGCGTGCCGCCGCTCCTCGGGGGACTGCCGGTAGACCATCGCCCACTCGTGCAGTCCGAAGCAGCCGAAGTTCGCGCTGCGCGCCCGGACGGCCGACAGCAGGTCGGCGACGAACCGCAGCGCGCGCCCCCGGTCGGCGACGAAGGCCGCGACGTCCAGCTCCACGCCGGTGTGCGGCGTGCCCGAGGCGTCGGGGACCGTGACCGTGCGGTACCAGCGGCGGAACTCGGCGCGCGCCGACTCGCCCAGCAGCACCACCCCCGGACCCGGGTGCCAGCGGCGCAACTGGGCGGGGCGGTAGCTGTAGTAGGTGAACAGGAAACTCTCCACCGGCCGCGCGGCGGGGCGCTGGGCGCTGCGGACGAACTCCTCGGCGCGTTCGGCGTGCCGGGCGGCGCGCTCCCGCCACTCCTGTTCGGTGAGGACGGTGCGGGTCGCGGGGATCGGGGAAGGGGCGACGCTGTCCATGACAGCTCCAGGGTAGGACGTCGCGAACGCCGGATGTGTCCGGGGCTCGACGGGAGCGGCCACGGCCCCAGGTGGTGTGATCTGCGCCACTTGCTTTTTCGGGGAGGTGGCGCGAAGAAATCCGACAAACCGCGGAAGGCGACCGGAAAAAAGGGAGAAAAGCGTCGGGGTGCGGGACGGGGAAAGCCCGGGGAAAGCACCCCTGCCGCGATTTCTCGCCCCGGACGGGGACGGAGTTTCCTACTCTCGGTCGGGTGACGGAACGACAGTATGGGCAGTGGCGGGTCGCTGCGGCCCGGAACACGAGGACAGCGGGACGGGAACGGGAGTCGCACCGGGGGGCGTGGTCCGGCTACGTCACCCTTCCCTTCGTCGGCGTCCTCGTTCTCGGCCTGTTCGCGTTCTCGGTCGCCCTGTTCCCGCCCCAGCGGCCCAACCGCGACGCGGCCGCCCCCGCGCCCGCGGACACCCCCGCGGAGACCACCGGGAAAGCGGTCCGCAAAGAAGCCGATCTGGCCGCAAGAAAAGAAGAAACAGCGAAAACCGCAGGTGAGGGGGAGGCGGCCGAGTACCGGGAGAAGGAGAACACGGCGGAGGAAATCACCGCGGTGGTCCACTTCTCCCACAACGGCACCGAACTCACCTATGAGGGAATCGTCGAACTGCAACGTTTCGCCGAGGAGGCCGCCCAGGCCGACGTCGCCTGGGTGCGCGTCGACGGATACGGCGACAGCACCGGGAGCCCCGAGGCGAACCTGCGGGTCTCGCTGCAACGCGCCGAGGAGGTGGTGGCCTTCATCCAGGAGCAGATGCCGACCGAGGGGGTCGCCTTCATCACCGCGGGGCACGGCTCCGCCGACCCGGTGGCCGACAACAGCACCGTGGAGGGGCGCGCCCGCAACCGCCGCATCGAGGCGACAGCCGGTGTCGGGGCGCCCGCGGCCGACCTGCCCGGCCGCGCCCTCCCGCCCACGGCGGCGCACGGCGGAGCCGACGTGACCGCTCCGCACAGCGGAGGAGCGCTGCCCCCGGGCGGCCACTGACGCCCCCCGGCGGGCGGGCACCCCGCGCCGCCGGAGCGCGGCCCCGGCCGGGGCGGGCTCAGTTGGTGCTGTGCACCGGCAGGTGGCGACCCAGGTACCCGATGTAGATCCGGTTGGTCCGCCCCGGCCCCAGGTCCGGGTAGTAGTACAGGCGCGGGCAGATCCCGTACTCGGTGTCCAGCTTGATGTGCGCGAACATCGGGACCTCCCCGTCGGGGTGCACCTCGACGGGGACCCGGAAGACCCGCTTGCCGCTGAACTTCGCCCGGTTCTGCACGGTGTCGCTCTCGTGGGCGGCCATCCGCTTCACCGGGATGGTGGCATAGCCCTCGGGCTGTTCCCGCAGGTAGTCGTGGAGCGTCCGGCCGTTGCCGGGATGCGTCAACTGGTAGCGCACGTAGTCGTTGAGGGCCCGCAGCGCCTCCCACGCCTTGGTCGCCCACAGCCGCTCCTTCCGGTTGCCGCTGAGCTCCCGCACGTCGTCGAGCGAGTCGTCCATCGTCACGCACAGGTAGGGGAAGGGCACCCCGTCGGTCATGCGCTCCAGCAGCTCCTCGAAGTCGTTGGGCGGCTGCTCGCTCGGCACCACGGGAGGGCGCGCGGCGGCCAGCGCGTACTGGCCGAGGCCGCGCAACTGGTCGCGCAGCCAGGCGACCTCGTGGCGGGCCGCGCGCGCCTCCTCCAGGCAGCGGTCCCGCTCCTCCACGGTCTCGGCCAGCTCGGCGATCAGGTGCTCGCGCTCCTTCTCCAGTTCGGCGATGCGCGCATTGCGCCGTTTGATCTCGGCGGTCAGCTCGGCGGTGCGGTCCGGGTCGGGAGGGGGCACGGCGGGGCGCCGGGCGGCGGTGGCGGACTCGGTGCGGTAGACGACCGTCGAACCGGAGCAGGGGACCGGCACCGCGGGGGAGGCCGACAGGTCCGCCTCCTCCTCGTTCAGCAGCGCGTCCAGGGATCTCAGCTCCCCGGGGAGCGGGGCGTCCAGGATCACCTCGCGCACCGACTGCGCCAGCGCCCGGCCCACCCGCGGGCGGATCATGCCGCCGGTGCGGGCGGCGTCCATGCTGCGCGTGCTGAGCCGGGGATGCCGGCGGTGGTCGTCGGGGTCGGTCAGCCGCACCCCGGGACGGAAGGTGCGCGCCCCGCCCACGGGGATGTCGAAGTCCTCGGGCAGCCGCGCGGCCACCCGCTCCTGGGCGGCCCGGTCCAGCACGTACCCGGAGTACATGCCGCACGCGAACTTGAGCACCTGCCCCATGGCGGCCCGCCACCCGACAACGGTGAGGTCGGCGGGCGCCCCTGTGGCGATCACCGCCATGCGCCGGGAGTCGTCGCGGATCGCCGCCAGCAGCGCGTCCACCGCCTGCTCGTCGCGGCCCCGGACGATCACCGGGGCCGCGGTGAGCACCGCCGCGCCGTCGAGGCACCGCGCCGTGTTCAGGAACAGCCGCACCAGCTTGGGGCGGACCACCTCGATCCGGTCCAGCACGTCCTCCTCCCCGGGCGGGATCGCGACCATGTCGATCCACACGGTCCGGTCGGAGGCGCGCCCGGGGTCGGACACGGCGGTCAGCACGGTCTGCCAGACGGTCCCGCTCCGCTCGTGCACGGACTCGGTCCGAAGCCGCAGGAAGCGGACGTTCTCGTCGGGGTTCTCGTGCCGGACCACCTTCACGGTGTAGTGGTGGTCCAGCGCGTGGTGCCCCGACCGGCTCACGTCCACGGTCCTGCCGCCGAACTTGTGCGCGAGCCAGCTCGAGAAGGTGTCGAGGCTCAGTTCGACGGCGTCGCACGGCGGCGAGACGGTGAAGATGGTGCGGTAGACGAGCGGCAAGCGGTGTTCTCCAGATCGGTCCTCGCGGGCTGCGGTCCGGCGTCGGCCGGACCCGGTCTCTGACAGAGCTCGGGTGGGGCGACGCTGCCCCGAGCACGCGAAGCGGCGGGGGAGGAACCGACGCGCGCCCTGACACCACTGTGGCCGACCGACGCCGGATACGCCACCAGCCGCGGCCGACTGTGGACAACCCCCGGCGGAGACGGCGGACAGCAAACGGGGGATTTCGGCATCCGCCACTATGGAGCGGAGAACCGTGTCGTTGGGCCCGAATGGATGAGGAACCGGACGCGGCGGCGCAGTAGCGTCACGGACATGTCCAAACGTCCGTTCTGGCTGGCCGGGTCCGCTACCACCGGCGACAGAGAACTCACCGTCACCAACCCCTACACGGGCCGGACCGTGGCCACCGTCGCGGTTCCCACCCCCGAGCAGATCGAGCAGGCGGTCGCCGCCGCCCACGGCGTCCTCGACGAGGCCGCGGCGCTGCCCGCGCACGTCCGCGCCGAGGCCCTCGCCCACGTGGCCCGCCGACTCAAGGAGCGCTCCGAGGAGATCGCCCAGACCATCACCGCGGAGAGCGGCAAGCCGATCCAGTGGGCGCGCATCGAGGCGGGACGGGCGGTCTCCGTGTTCACCTGGGCGGCCGAGGAGGTCCGCCGCGACAGCGGACGGATGCAGCGGCTGGACACCGACCCGGGAGGAGTGGGCCGGGTCGCGCTGATCCGCCGCGTGCCCAAGGGCGCGGTGCTGGCGATCTCCCCGTTCAACTTCCCCCTCAACCTGGTCGCGCACAAGGTCGCCCCGGCGATCGCGGTGGGCGCCCCCATCGTGGTCAAGCCCGCCCCCGCCACCCCCCTGTCCGCGCTGGTCCTCGGCGAGATCCTGGCCGAGACCGACCTGCCCGCCGGGATGTTCTCGGTGCTGCCCATGCCCAACGAGCTGGCGCAGCCGCTGATCACCGACGAGCGGCTGCCGGTCATCTCCTTCACCGGCGGCCAGTTCGGCTGGGAGCTGCGCAGACTGGCCCCGAACAAGCACGTCACCCTGGAGCTGGGCGGCAACGCCGCGGCCGTGGTGCTGGCCGACGCCGACCTGGACTGGGCGGCCCGGCGCATCGCCCTGTTCGGCAACAACCAGGCCGGCCAGGTCTGCATCGGCGTGCAGCGGGTCGTCGTCGAGGACGCCGTCTACGACGAGTTCGCCGCCAAGCTGGTGCAGTACGTCGAGGAGCTGGTCACCGGCGATCCCGCGGACGAGGCCACCCAGGTGGGTCCGCTGATCAACGAGGCCGCCGCGATCCGGGTCGAGCAGTGGGTGAACGAGGCCGTCGAGGGCGGCGCCACCCTGCTCACCGGCGGCACCCGCGACGGCGTCAACGTCGCCCCGACCGTGCTGGCCGACGTGCCCGACGACGCCAAGGTGGTGTGCGAGGAGGTGTTCGGCCCCGTCCTGGTGCTGCGCCGGGTCAGCGATGTGGACGCGGCGTTCGCCGAGGTCAACAATAGTGACTACGGCCTTCAGGCGGGCGTGTTCACCCGCGACCTGCACACGGCCTTCCGCGCGCACCGAGAACTGAAGGTGGGCGGCGTCATCATCGGCGACGTTCCCTCCTACCGCGCCGACCAGATGCCCTACGGCGGCATCAAGAAGTCCGGCGTCGGCAAGGAGGGCGTCCGCTCGGCGATGGACGACCTCACCGACGAGCGGGTACTGGTCCTCACCGGAGTGCTCTGACCAGTACCTTCACCGCGGCTTCGGGTCCGGTCTCCGGTCCCGGACACCAGAGCCGCGGATCGGCTCCGTCCCGGCGGCGGCTGGGCGCCCGACGCCGGGACGGAGCACGCCACGCCCCAGGCCCGGGGCGAGCGGGGCGTGGGGGCTTCGCCCGACCACTGCAGCCCGGGACGCGCCGCACGCTTCAGGGGAGGCCGAACGGCAGCGCCGCCAGGAGCAGCGGCACGGGAAGTGCAGACGTCGGCGGGGTGTGTGATCCTCCGGGCCCCGGGAAAACGGCCCGCAGGAGGCCAGGACCAGCACCGCGGTGCTGGTCGGCACCCCTGTCACGACCGCGTCCTCGAGACCGCTACGTCCGACAGCGGCATCGACGGTCCAGCGTCAACAGAAGTCGAAGCCGTCGGCTCGAGCTCCTACCGTGGTGGGGCGGTCCCCGTCTGCTCCTCGCCCGGGGCACGGAGGTCGGTTGTGCTCCCTAGGACCGTCCAGCAGCCGTGGCGCGCCACTCGTCGTCGAGGATCGAGTGGACCACGGAGTCGCGCCAGGCCCCTCGTGTCCACAGGTGTCGGCGGATACGTCCTTCCTCGATCATTCCGGCGCGGAGCATGACCCGCCGCGAAAGCTCGTTGTCAGGAGAACGGGCACCCCAGACGCGCTTCAGTTCGAGGGTGTCGAAGGCGAGGCGGAGCAGAAGGCCCACCATTTCTGAACCGAGACCCCTGCCCCACAGGTCAGCACGGAGCGCAAAGCCGATTTGCGCGCTGTGCGGCCGTTCGTCGACAGCTAGGCGCGCGGCCCCCACGACCCGGTCATCGTCGGCCGCTACGGCGAGCATGTACACGGTCCGCGGATCAGCCTCGGCGTCTCTGATCGCGCCTTGCACTATGGCATTACACTGCTCGGCTGTCCGTGGGGTGAAGGAAAGGTGTCGGACGGTCTCCTCGTCCCCGTACACCCGCAGCAGGTCTTCGACATCGGAAGAACGGAACTCCCGCAACCGAAGGCGGTCACTGGACATATCGATACGCACACTCTGAGCTTAACGTCCTGAAGCTAGGGATGAAGCGGAGTGTTGACTGTACAGCTCGATCTCGCGCTTTAGCTGTGACACAGAGTTGTTGCTCTTAGTGTTTCGAAGAGTGCCGTGAATACGCATCACACTGGCGACAATGCCAGCCGTGCGCTGCTCAACCGGAAGTTCTAGAACAGGGATGAGTGCCTCGTGGGCTCCCTCGATCTCCCCTTGACTGATCCGCGCGAAACTCAGATCGGCTCGTGCGCCTGCCTCGTCCCCGTAAGCCCAGTCGTCGGAATTTTTCTCTGCAGCTTCCTCGTAGGCTCGTACTGCGGTAAGCGCAGTTTGCTCCATCTCTATCTCATTTCCGGGAAGCCAGACCAAGGTCTCGGCTTCATAGTAAAGCCGCCGGCAGTCTGTGAATCGCATCAGTCCGCCCAGCCTGTCCAGGTCACTTTCCTGTGTCTGGTCTCGAAGTGTGGTTACAACCGACAATTCTTTTAAGGCCCGTTCCCGGTCGCCCAGTGATGCCCAGGTGCGCGCGCTCTGAGCTGCAAGCCAGACAGTGGCGCTCCCGGCGCTTCCCGCCGGGATACTCTGTGCAAGTTCGATGTAACGTGCTGCTTCAGTATTCCAGCTTGCCCAGTAGGCGGTTAATGATTGCTGTACGCGAATTCTGAGACGTAGGCCGTTGTGCTCGGCGTTGTCTGCGCAAATATAGGCAGTGCGGGCTTGTTTCATTGCAGACTTCGGATCGCCGATGTCGTGGCTTGCTTTCGCGAGCATGAAACAGATTATTCCGCCAAGTAGGTAGAGATCCCGGGTCTGGCTGGGACGTTGGCGTCCTTCGAGGAGAGTGAACACAACATTCTGGGCCTCGATTAAATCATCGAGAAGCCGAGAAAGTGCCACCCTGGGATAGAGAGAGCACAATCGTTCGGCCTCTTCGAAGAGCTGTTGAACTGTCTCGCTGCCAACGTTTCCTCCTTCGGCGATAGAACCGAATTTCAGTGCGCGTTGCGCTGCTGTCTCCATTTTGCTTTTCGGTGTTACAAGGTTGTCTGGAGCCCAGCTGTCCGTCTCGAGTTCTCGAGACAGGGGAGGTTGTGTCGGAGTGTTGCCTGAGAGACTCGCTCGAAGAAGGACATCTCGCTCAGAAGGGTCGAGATTTTCTAACCCCTCCGGGCAGAGAAGACGCAACGGTGATGTTCCGTACAGCGACGCCAGAGCGATGATCTGAGCTGCTTTCGGAGAACGACCACCAACCTGCGGCCACAGTTCCAGTCTGCTCAGAGATGCCTGATCGAGAAACAGGCCCGGGGAGTGCTCGCGGTACCGATCGGCAGCTTCTGCCTGACTCCAACCATGCAACCTTCGGTAGGCGGCCAAGCGGGAACAGCCGCATCGGTAGCGGATCTCATCAGCGATGTCGTCGTCACTTCTCCCCTGCTTACGCATGCGTTCGCGGAGCTGAGTGATCTGCCGTTTTGTCCATCCCATCCGTGGATCTCCTCCAAGAACCCGGTACCACGATCTCCCAGAGTCGGCAGAGACGCAACAGCGGAGCCGGGTAGCGGAGTGCCTAAGTGACATAGAAATCCTGGTCACCGTCCATAAAGCCAGATCAGAAAGATTTCCATGACATAAGAAGCATGTCGCTGGACCTGGTGACTGGGGGACGTCGAAGGTGTTCTATTGGATCGGAAAGGGATCCCTTGCAGTCGCCGTGAGGGAGAACAGTCCGACTTAAAAGGAGCAAAGAGTGGAGAACGACTCTTTTGGGGAGTATGAGCCTCCAGTTGTTCTGGTGGGCCTCGAGCAGGAGCAGCTCGCTGGAAGCGTGCCTGAAGACCTGAGTCCACACGTGCACACAGTCCAGAACAGTTGATCTGAGTAGAACAGAGGTCCGCAGAGCTCCTGTTCTGCGGACCTCAGGAGGGAAGAATGCGTTACAACACACTTGGAATACAGGTGACCAATTCCTGCAACATGGAGTGTGCTCACTGCATCACGAACTCCTCCCCAAGAGCTCGCGGAGATCTTCCCTGGGAAAAGATCGATGCCGCTGTCCGTAGCTCTGCTCCGTACATCGATGGGGTGTGCGTCACTGGCGGTGAACCTTGGCTGCGCCGTGACACCACGCTGAAGACCATTCGTCTCGCACACAGTCTCGGCTTGGTTGTCTCCATGATCAGCAACGGCTACTGGGCACGTACCGAAGAGGAAGCCCGAAGAGTCTTCTCAGAGCTCAAAGAGGCCGGGCTCGATAGACTTGCAATTTCGTTTGACAGCTACCACAAAATTCATGAGCGTCTGACTAATATTCATATGCTGGATCGTCTTCTTGCTTGTGGCAGCGATGCTGGAATTCGGCTCCAGGTGCAGTACTGTGGAAATAGTGAAAATAAAATTTATGAACAATTGAGGAAGATTGTAGATGTCCATCAGGTGCCGTTGCTCTCCTCCAGGGTCCTTCCTTTTGGGAGAGGGCGTAACTTGGCGGTCATGCGTAACCCCAGCATTGATAACGTACCCGGTGATGCCTGCGGAGTCGTGGTTCGCCCGGTTCTGACTCCTGAAGGTGACCTCTACACCTGTTGCGGTCCTGCCAGGGGAGCCTCTCCGAATTCTCCCCTACGTCTGTCGATCACCTCTTCTGCACAGGTGGGTGAGGCATTAAGGTCAGCGGCTTCCAATCCGCTCCTCAATTTGCTTCACATTCAGGGGCCGCGTGCTCTCTACGACCGACTGTCTCCCAAAACGCAACAACGAGTCGCAGAGCGACTCCTGGACGAGTCCTTCTGTTCGCTCTGTCGAGCTATCACAGATGACGCGGATGCGGTGGCTGAACTTGAGGAGAAATTGGCAGATAATCGATTCTTCCTCTTGGCGGCAACGGGATTTATGCAGATCCGATCATCTCAGCAGAAGAAAGAAACGACATGACGGCACTGGTGGCGCTTGCTGGCTCCTGGCCAGAAGGTGCGCTGAACACGATGCAGGACGCTCTCGCTTACCGGGCTTCCCAGTGGGATCAGCGGAGTCTGGATGGTATTACCGCTGCTGGAGGCAGGAATGTCACTTTTGAAGGGAGCTTGCTTCTGCCCTTCGAAAAGGGAGACGGTTTTGCGATCATCGATGCCCCAGAGTGGTTGCGTAGGCGTCTTTCTCCGCCTTGTGCGGCGATGTTGTCTGCTAGCGCCGATGCTACGAGGTGGTTGGCAAATCTGACAGGAGACGCTCACGCGGTCGTGGTTCTTCCCGGCCGCACTCTTGTCGCCTATCGGGGACCGCTATCGGCACGTCCCCTGTTCTACGCAACTGGTCCCGATGGTCAGGTGGCTGTTGCAACCTGTTCTGACGCGCTCACCTGTCTACTTCCGGCGAAGGTGGACATCGCCGGCCTGGCTGCTTATCTCGTCCCCCAGCTGTGTGATCCACACGGCAGTCCTTGGCGAGGAGTGCGACGCCTGCCCCCTGGACACAGCCTGGTATGGAGCAACGGGGAGACCAACTGCTTCCCGTTGACCCGCCTCAGACCTCAGGACGTCACTGGAGCAGATGATGAACAACTTGTCGGGATGTTTCGAGAAGCTCTTTTCACCGCTGTGGAGAGATGCTCAGGGGCTTCTGATGCATTGTTGCTCAGCGGTGGTATCGACTCTTCCAGTTTGGCTGGAGTGTACGCGGCCACAGGGCTGCAACCGGTACGTGCCTACGGTCTGACTTACACCGAGGCGCTACCAGCATGCGATGAGCGCTCCTATGCTCGCGATGTGGCGATGGAAACCGGATTACTCTTCGAGGAGCTGCCAGCTGACAAACTGCTGCCACTGTCAGCGTCCTATCCGGTGAGACACGAGCCTGAGGCCTGGCCTTATGCCGGACGGAACTGGGCGATGCTCAATCATATTGCCCACAGTTCCGCTTCGCCGACCACAGTCATCGCTGGAGAAGGCGGAGACGAGCTGTTGCTCGGGCAGGTCTTTGCCATAGCAGACCGGATCGCTTTGGGGGATACCAGCGGGTGGCGAGAAATCGATACTTTTCCTCGTCCCAATCGGGTACGCCGTGTTGTCAATCATCTTCTGGCAGGGGACTACGACGCTCCCCGAGCGCGTCTGGAACGTGCTCTGAAAGATATACCGCCGTGGTTCACCCAAGAGTGGATGGATAAAGCGGACCTTCTGAGTAAGCTCATCGACGGCTACCCTGTTCTGGGGGAAGCCGGAGGAATGACGAAAGTTTATTCACAGAGCTTGTTTGCGGAAGCCGGGGCAGCTGGCCGAGCTCAATGTGGAGGATGGTGGGAGGACGCTGGCCGCCGGGCAGGAGTCACGATCGTCTATCCCTTCTTCGATCCGGATCTCGCCTCAATTACCTGGGCACTGCCCCCTCACATGTTTCGGAATAACGGACTGGAGAAGGTGATTCTCCGTCGGGCGCTGGACATGTTTCTGCCTTCTTCTGTCATTTCCAGAGCAGACAAAGCTGAGGCCTTGATGATTCTAAACTCTGGTCTCCAAGACAATCAGAGCAGGCTTCGCTCAATCGGTAAGGACAGTCCACTTATCGACCTGGGAATCCTCGACCCAGTTCGCTACAAGTCGGCCTTGATCCGATATCAGAATGGTGATCGCCGTCACGCTCCTGCTCTGTGGGCTCTCCACTCTGTTGATGATTGGCTTCGTGCACATGAAAGGCACCTTCCATGATTCCGACCTCACGTCCTTGTCTTGTTCCGTCCAGGATTCAGCACACCGGACAGTATGCGATCGTCGTTCCTGAAAACATGGACGTGCGTGTACTGGTGATCAACCCAACTGCGGCCGAAGTGCTGAAGCTGTGCGACGGAACAGTTACCGTAGCGGGAATCGTCGATCGTGTGGCCAGTCAACACAACGTTCCACGCGCTCAGGTGTACGAGGACGTGGTGGCCTTCCTGGTCAGTGTCGACCGTCAAGGGTTGCTCGATTCAGGGCTCTCCCAGGAGGACACACTCCTGTCGCACGGTGGCAGCCACTGAACGTGCTGTTGGAGGACGCAACGGCGGATAGGATCAGCTCTGTGACTGACGCGCATGACACCAATAACGACAATCTTCCTGAACAGGTACGAGTCCGGCGGCAGAAGCTGGAGAGGCTGCGTGAGAAGGGAATCGACCCCTTCCCCGCCACCTTCCCCCGGACTGTTCTGATCAAGGACGTGCGCGACAAACACGCCGACCTGGCACCGGATACGCATACCGGAGAAAAGGTCTCCATCGCGGGTCGAGTGATGCTCTACCGAACCGGTGGAAAACTGTGCTTCGCAACGCTGCGGGACGGGACCGGCGACCTCCAGGTCATGCTCTCGCTGGACAAGGTCGGCCAGGACAGCCTCGACTCCTGGAAGGCGGACGTCGATCTCGGCGACCACGTCGGTGTGGAGGGCGAGGTGATCACCTCCCGCCGCGGTGAGCTGTCGGTCCTCGTCGACTCCTGGACGCTGACCGCCAAGTGCCTGCGCCCGCTGCCCGACAAGCACAAGGGGCTGACCGACCCCGAGGCGCGGGTCCGGCAGCGCTACGTGGACCTCATCGTCAACCCCGAGGCGCAGAGGATGGTGCGCAGCAGGGTACGCATGGTGCGTGCGCTCCGCACGGAACTGGAGATGCGGGGGTTCGTCGAGGTCGAAACCCCCATGTTGCAGACGGTGCACGGAGGCGCGACGGCCCGGCCGTTCACCACGCGCATCAACGCCTACGGCATGGACCTGTACCTCCGGATCGCCCCCGAGCTCTTCCTCAAGAGACTCGTGGTCGGCGGCCTGGAGAAGGTCTTCGAGATCAACCGGAACTTCCGCAACGAGGGCGCGGACTCCACGCACAACCCCGAGTTCACCATGCTGGAGTTCTACCGGGCCTACGCCGACTACAACGACGGCGCGGAACTCACCCGGGAGCTGGTCCAGGGGGCCGCCCGGGCGGTGTTCGGCTCCACCGTGGTCCGGCGTCCTGACGGGGAGTGGGACCTGGGCGGCGAATGGCCGCACATCACCCTGTACGGGTCGGTGTCCGAGGCGCTCGGCGAGGAGGTCACCGTCCGCACTCCGGTGGAGCGCGTCCGCCGGCTCGCCGACGCCCGGGGGGTCGAGTGGAACCCGGCGTGGGGGCCGGGCAAGCTCGTGGAGCACCTGTTCGAGGAGCTGGTCCAGCCCGCCCTGGTCCAGCCCACGTTCGTCCGGGACTTCCCCGTGGAGACCAGCCCGCTGACCCGCCAGCACCGCGACGAGCCGCTGCTCACCGAGAAGTGGGACCTGATCGGGTTCGGCATGGAGCTGGGCACCGGGTTCTCGGAGCTGATCGACCCGGTCGAGCAGCGGCGCCGCCTCACCGAGCAGTCGCTGCTGGCCGCCGGGGGCGACCCCGAGGCGATGCAGTTGGACGAGGACTTCCTGCGCGCCCTGGAGTACGGGATGCCGCCCACCGCCGGAGTGGGGATCGGGATCGACCGGCTGCTGATGGCCTTCACCGGCAAGGGGATCAGGGAGACCATCCTCTTCCCGCTGGTCAAACCGGCCGGAAACTGACGGGCAGCGGGCGGGCCCCGGGACCTGGCTTCCCGGGGCCCGCCGGTGACCGCGGCCCGGGGCGGCGGGAGGCCGGAGCAGGTCCCCCGGGCGCGGTCGTCCGGTTACAGGGTCTGTGCGGCCTGGTAGACCCGCCGGGCCTCCTCGCCGAGCCGGGGGCCGTACTGGACGTCCGGGTTGTCGGCGTACTTGAAGCTGATCAGCGAGGTGATCGTGCCGATCCCGGTGGAGGGGTCGAAGTTCGCGAACCACGGGCCGCCGCTGGAGCCCTGGGTCATCGCGCAGTCCATCCCGGAGCCGTGCGTGCCGTTGCGGTCGGGGTGGGTGGGGCCGGCGCAGTAGTAGAGGTGGCGGCCCGAGTAGGGCGACGAGGAGGGGTAGCCGAAGGCGTAGACCCGCGGGGCGATGTGCCCGTCGAAGGAGACCTGCTGGCTGCCGGTGCGGTCGGCGACGTGCCGCCCCAGGAGGTCGGTGTTGAGCACCACCAGGCCGAAGTCGTAGCTGTCGTCGCCCTGGCGGGACCACTTCGGCGAGACGAGCATGTCCCGGGCGGAGTAGCGGCCGTAGGGCTCGCGTCCGTCGGTGTAGCCGGGGACGAAGATCCAGTTCTCCGCCCACGAGCCGGTCTTGTCCTTGAGGCAGTGGCCCGCGGTGAGCACGGTGTCCCGGTTCTCGGCGTCGATCACCGAGGCCGTACAGGTGTAGTCCACGCCGTCGAGGGTCAGGTACACCCGTCCGGTGGTGGCCGCGACCAGGCCGCCGCCGGTCCAGCGGCGGACCGAGCCGGAGCCGCGGCCCGCGTCGGCGCTCTCGGGGGAGCGGGGGGAGGCGAACAGCGGCACGTCCAGCTCCCCGATCCCCCGGGAGAGGGGGGTGGCCGAGGCCATGCGCTCGGTCGTCCAGTACTCCAGGACGGAGCGCCGCTGCTGCGGGGTGGTGGCGGCCGACTGGCGGACCACGTGGGGGGAGGAGGCGGTGGCCGTCCCCTCCGGGGCGGACGGTTCGACGGCCGATGCCGGAGACGCTCCGAGCACGGCGAGCGTGAAAGAGGCGAGGATCGAGTAGACGATGGACCGATTCATGCCCCCGGATCATGCCACACTCTCCGTATTGGTGTGACTCCTTTCAGTTATTTCCCCTGGGTGGCTGAGGGGAGTCCCGGACAAAAGGGGAGCGGCCTCCCCGGTGCACGGGGAGGCCGCGATCAGGCGGGGTGTCAGGCGGTCGGGATCCGCAGCCAGGACGGGGAGGCGGCGGGGGAGCTCACCGTGACGGTGGCGCCCACCCCGTTCTCGCTGCCGTAGCGCAGGTCCTGGCCGTCGACGACCAGGGCCAGGCGGTGGCCGGAGGGGACGCGCCAGACCACCGGCTCCAGCGCGATCTCCACCGTCTGGGCCTTGCCCGGGGTCGCCCCGCGCAGGGTGTAGGGCTTGTGCGTGACGAGCGCCCCCGTGCCGGTGGAGTCCACCGCGTACAGGTAGACGAACAGGGAGGCGTCGGAGCGGTTGGGGGTCACGGTCAGGCGGACGCGCGGCGTTCCGCTCACCGTGACGCCGTTGAGCGCCGGGCCGGTCCACACGCCCGCGTAGACCCGGCTGACCAGCGGCAGCGAGACCCCGGTGGGGATGTCGGCGAACTGCTGGACGGCGCCGCTGAGCATCAGCGCCCCGCTGTTGGCGGCGGTGCCGAGCGCGGTGCGGATCTGGTAGCTCCACCCGGTGGCGGGCTCGGCGGCCAGGCCGCCGGTGGTCCGCCAGTTGGTCCAGGTGGCGGCGGGCTTGGTCAGGTGGTAGACGGTCTGCGACGCCGTCACCGACGGCCAGTCGGGGTAGCCGGTCCACGTCCCGCCGCCGCTGTTCGGCTTCACCTGCACGGGGGGTTCGGCGTCGATGCCGTTGTCGACGCCGCGCAGGTGGTGGTCGAACCAGCGGGTCAGGGACTCCCAGGTCTCGTCGGGCAGACCGAAGGCGCCGAACGCCTCCTGGGTGGCGTGGTCGCCGGGGGCCAGCATCAGCCGCTTGGGACCCCGCAGCGCGGTGTAGAAGTCGGTCATCTGGCTGGGCGGGAAGATCCCGTCGTTCCAGGCGTGCGCGATCATGACCGCGGTGCCGTTGGCGTTGAGGGCCTCGACCCTGGTCGCCGGGGATCGTGCGGGGGCGGCGTCCAGGGCGGGCTGGACGTCGCCCCTGCGGTAGCCCCGCTCCATCTCTTGCAGGGTGCTCCCCGGGCGGCCGGTCAGGTGGGCGGAGGAGAGCAGCAGTTCGATGGCCTGGGTGCTGAGGGTCTGGTTGGGGTAGACGGAGGCGGCCAGGTCGGCCCAGCCGCTCATCGCGCCCACGGCCCGGACCCGGTCGTCCTCGGCCGCGGTGAGCAGGCTGATGCCCGCGCCGTAGGAGATGCCCGCCATGCCGATGCGCTCGGGGTCGGCGTCGGTGTTGGCGAGCGCCCAGTCGATGACCGCGCGGGCGTCGGCGACGTCCCGGGGGCCGGCGACCTCGATCGTGCCGCCGGACTCGTTGAAGCCGCGGGAGGTGTAGCTGACCACCTGGTAGCCGGACTCCCGGGCGAGCTTCCAGGCGGCTCCCACGTACAGCAGCTTGTTGGTGGCCCACGCGGAGGGCATGACCAGCAGCGGGTGGGGGCCGGGGGTGCCGGTGGGGGTGATGACGAGCGCGCTCAGCTTCACGCCGTCGTCGACGGTGATGCTGACCCGCCGGGTGGTGGAGCCGACGGAGGCATGGGCGGGGGGTGACAGCAGTGTTGCGGTGAGTAGCGTGACCAGTGCAGCGCCGATGACTGCGGACAGTCGTCTCATGGGACCTCGTTCCGGAATGAGCGGGAGTGACGGCTGGTCGGCCGTCGCATCCCGGTGGGGCCACGGGGGTTCCCGGCGGGGAGCCCTTGCTACTGTGAGGTAAGTTACTTTGGCGTTAAGTTAAGGCAGGGATAAGCGGTTTGTAAAGACTCTTCTGTGAAGCGGGTCACTTTTCCTGCGGCGGCTGTCGCGGGCGCCCGAGGGGCCGGAAAGGGCCGCGGCCCCCGTTGCGCGCATCCGGGCCGAACGAAGCGGGCGCTACGCCACAATGGGGACGTGACCACTGCTGCTCAGCCCCACGAGGCGTTCGTCCCGCCGCCCGCACCCTCCGACCAGGCCCCGCGCGAGGTGGTGATCCTCGGCTCGACCGGCTCGATCGGCACCCAGGCGATCGACGTGGTCCGCCAGGCGCCGCGCCGCTTCGACGTGGTCGGCCTGGCCGCCGGGGGAGGACGCCTGGACCTGCTGGTCGACCAGGTCTGCGAGCTCGACGTCCAGGCGGTCGCGGTCGCCGACCCCGCCAAGGCCCCCGAACTGCGCGACCGGCTCGCCGAACGCGGCAGCGCCGCCAAGGTGCTGGTCGGCCCCGAGGGCGTCGCCGAACTCGCCGCCTGGGAGTGCGACGTCGTCCTCAACGGCATCACCGGGGCCCTGGGCCTGGAGTCCACCCTCGCCGCGCTGCGCGCCGGACGGCTGCTCGCGCTGGCCAACAAGGAGTCGCTGATCGTCGGCGGCCCCCTGGTCCGCGAGATCGCCGCCCCCGGGCAGATCGTGCCGGTGGACTCCGAGCACCACGCGATCGCCCAGTGCTTCCCCCGCCTGCCCCCCGACCGGCTCACCAGCCTGGCGCAGGGCGCCGTCGCCGCCCGCCGCGACCAGGTGCGCCGCCTCGTCGTCACCGCCAGCGGCGGCCCGTTCCGCGGCCGCTCCGCCGCCGAACTCGCCGACGTCACCCCCGCCGAGGCGCTCGCCCACCCCACCTGGAGCATGGGGCCGGTCATCACCGTCAACTCCGCGACCCTGGTCAACAAGGGCCTGGAGGTCATCGAGGCGCACCTGCTCTTCGACATCCCCTTCGACCGGATCGAGGTCGTCGTCCACCCGCAGTCGGTCGTCCACTCGATGGTGGAGTACACGGACGGTTCCACCATCGCCCAGGCGAGCCCGCCCAGCATGCGCATCCCCATCGCCCACGGCATCGCCTGGCCGGACCGGGTCGCCGACGCCGCGCCCGCGGTCGACTGGACCCGCGCCCAGCAGTGGACCTTCGAGCCGCTGGACCATGAGGCGTTCCCCGCGGTGCGTCTGGCCTGCGAGGTCGGCGCGGCGGGCGGCACCGCCCCGGCCGTCTACAACGCCGTCAACGAGGAGGCCGTCGCCGCCTTCCTCGAGGGACGCCTCGCATTCCCGGCGATCCTGGACACCGTTGCGCGGGTAGTCTCTGAGCACCGGGGAGAGGCCCCAGGAACCACGCCTCGGCTGGAGGACGTCTACGAGGCCGACGGGTGGGCTCGGCGCCGGGCCGGCGAGCTCATCTCCCGACAGGGGTGAGGAGACCTACATGGTGGCGCTGCTGACCGCGCTGGGGATCGTCGTCATGGTCCTCGGCCTGCTGTTCTCGATCGCCTGGCATGAACTGGGGCACATGGTGCCGGCCAAGCTGTTCGGCATCCGCTGCACCCAGTACATGGTGGGCTTCGGCAAGACGCTGTGGTCCTTCCGCCGCGGCGACACCGAGTACGGCATCAAGGCGATCCCGCTGGGCGGGTACGTGCGCATGGTCGGCATGATCCCGCCCGCCAAGGAGCGCCCCGACCCCGGCAAGCCCATGTCGCGGTGGCGCGCCATGATCGAGGACGCCCGCGAGGCGTCCTTCGTGGAACTGGAGCCCGGGGACGAGGACCGGCAGTTCTACCAGCGCCCGCCGTGGAAGCGGCTCATCGTCATGGTCGGCGGGCCGTTCATGAACCTGGTCCTGGCGGTCGTGCTGTTCGCCGTGCTCCTCATGGGCATCGGCGTCTACCGGCCCACCACCGTGGTCGGCGCGGTGCACAAGTGCGTGGTGCCCGCCACCGCCTCCACCGCCACCTGCCCCGAGGACGCCGAACCCTCCCCCGCCGCCCAGGCCGGGCTGCGCCCCGGGGACCGGATCGTCGCGGTCAACGGGCAGCCCACCCCCGAGTGGGAGGACGTGCAGGCCGCCATCCGCGCCCACGTCGGCCCCGGCACCCTCCAGGTCGTCCGGGACGGCCAGGAGCTGACGCTCACCGCCGACTTCATCGAGAACCAGGTGGTCAAGCGGGACGAGGACGGCAACACCGTGCTGCGGACCGACGAGGACGGCAACCCGGTCCTCGACGAGGAGGGGCGGCAGATCCCCGAGACGGTCACCGCCGGCTTCCTCGGGTTCGTGCCCCAGGAGCAGCGCCAGACCCTCAGCGCCGCCGAGACCGCGACCTTCTTCGGCGACACCATGGTCTCCGTCGGCAAGGCCATCGTCACCCTCCCGGCGAAGATCCCCGACGTGTTCGCGGCGGCGTTCCTCGGCGCCGAGCGGGCCCCCGACTCCCCGGTCGGCGTCGTGGGGGCCTCCCGGATCAGCGGCGAGATCCTCGCCATGCCCGCGCCGGTCCTGGACCGCGTCGCGATGATGATCAACCTGCTGGCCGGGATCAACCTCTTCCTGTTCGCCTTCAACATGCTGCCGATCCTGCCGCTGGACGGCGGGCACATCGTCGGCGCGCTGTGGGAGTCGCTGCGCCGCAACACCGCCCGGCTCTTCCGGCGCCCCGACCCCGGGCCCTTCGACGTGGCCCAGCTCATGCCGGTGGCCTACGTCATGGTCGCCTGCTTCCTCGGCTTCAGCCTGATCCTGCTGGTCGCCGACATCGTCAACCCGGTCCGGCTGATCTACTGACCGCCACCTGCGGCGACCCGGCGGTGACCCTCCGGTGAACGTGCGCGGACGGCCCGCAGCGGCCGTCCGCAACCCCTCCGGAGGTGGCGGGAACCGCCTCCCGCTCCGGGTAGCCTTGTGGCACACGAAACCAACGGCGAGGTCTTTCCCCCCGTTCTGCGCCGCGGAGCCCGTCTGCGCCGCGGCAGTTCCCCCGGTAACCAGTAAGTCGAGCGATGCCGTCGGTCGTCCCGGCGGCCAGCGAGGTGAAATCGCGTGTCCGTCGATCTCGGAATGCCCGTTGCTCCTCCGCAGCCGCTGGCGCCGCGCCGCAAGTCGCGGCAGATCATGGTCGGCACCGTGCCCGTGGGCGGGGACGCTCCCGTGTCGGTGCAGTCGATGACCACCACCGTGACCGCCGACGTCAACGCCACGCTGCAACAGATCGCGGAGCTGACCGCCGCGGGCTGCCAGATCGTGCGGGTCGCGGTGCCCAGCGCCGACGACGCCGACGCGCTGCCGATCATCGCCAAGAAGTCGAAGATCCCGGTGATCGCCGACATCCACTTCCAGCCCAAGTACGTGTTCGCCGCGATCGACGCGGGCTGCGCGGCCGTGCGGGTCAACCCGGGCAACATCAAGAAGTTCGACGACAAGGTCGGCGAGATCGCCAAGGCCGCCAGCGAGGCCGGGATCCCGATCCGCATCGGCGTCAACGCCGGGTCGCTGGACAAGCGCCTGCTCGCCAAGTACGGCAAGGCCACCCCCGAGGCGCTGGTGGAGTCGGCGCTGTGGGAGTGCTCCCTGTTCGAGGAGTACGGCTTCCGCGACATCAAGATCTCGGTCAAGCACCACGACCCCGTCGTCATGATCCAGGCCTACCGGCTGCTCGCCGAGCGCTGCGACTACCCGCTGCACCTGGGCGTCACCGAGGCGGGGCCGGCCTTCCAGGGGACCGTCAAGTCCGCGGTCGCGTTCGGCGCGCTGCTGGCCGAGGGCATCGGCGACACCATCCGCGTCTCGCTGTCGGCGCCGCCCGTCGAGGAGGTCAAGGTCGGCACCCAGATCCTGGAGGCCCTCGGCCTGCGCCAGCGCGGCCTGGAGATCGTCTCCTGCCCCAGTTGCGGGCGCGCCCAGGTCGACGTCTACACGCTCGCCAACCGGGTCACCGCGGGCCTGGAGGGCCTGGACGTGCCGCTGCGCGTGGCCGTCATGGGCTGCGTGGTCAACGGCCCCGGCGAGGCCCGGGAGGCCGACCTGGGCGTGGCCTCCGGCAACGGCAAGGGCCAGATCTTCGTCAAGGGCGAGGTCATCAAGACCGTGCCGGAGTCGCAGATCGTGGAGACCCTCATCGAGGAGGCCATGCGCATCGCCGAGGAGATGCGCGCGGCGGGCGTGCCCTCCGGGCAGCCCAGCGTCGACGTGGCGGGCTGAGCCCGCGCGACCCGGCCCGCGGGCCGCCGCACCCCGGCCGGGGCGGCGGCCCTTTTGCCGCCCACAGCCCGACGGTTTCTGTCGCCGACCGAAAACAGAGCGTGAGTGTCGCTTCCCGGCTCCGCGGCCCGGCCTCGGCAGAATTCCCCTGAACTGCTGGTTGTGGGGAAGGCGGAGCGGATGCGGCATGCGGCGGCCAAGGCGGCCGGGACGGTTGCGGCGGGAGTTCTGGTGGCCTGCGGGGCCGTCGTCCCGGCCGCGGCGGGCGGGACACTGCGGTGGACCGAGTGCGCGGACCTGGCGGCGGAGGAGGGGCTCGGCCTGGAGTGCGCCGAGGTGCGGGTGCCCATGATCCACGAGGACGGCCTGGAACCGGGGGGAACGGTCGTCCTCGCGCTGTCGCGGGTCCCCGCGGCCGGGCAGCGCCAGGGCACCCTGCTGGTCAACCCGGGGGGACCGGGCAGCCCTGGGCGCGAGTGGGCGGCCGTGGTCGCCGAACGGCTGCCCCCGGACCTGCGCGCCTCCTACGACGTGGTGGGCTTCGATCCGCGCGGCACGGGGGCCTCCACCCCCGCCGTCGCCTGCGACCCCGGCTACTTCGAGCCGGTGCGCCCCGACACGGTCCCCGCCGACGAGCAGGCCGAGCAGGTGCTGCTGGAGCGGGCCGCCGCCTACGCCCGCGCCTGCGAGGAGCACACCGGCGAGCTGCTGCGCCACGTGACCACCGTGGACCACGCCGCCGACATGGAGCACATCCGGCTCGCCCTCGGCGTGGAGCGGATCGACTACCTCGGCTACTCCTACGGCACCTACCTGGGCGCCGTCTACGCCACCCGCTACCCCGACCGGGTGCGCCGCCTCGTCCTGGACAGCGTCGTCCACCCCGGCCTGCCCTGGTACGAGGGGAACCTGGCGCAGAACAGGAGCCTGGACGCCGCGGCCCGCAACTTCTTCTCCTGGACCGCCCGCCACCACGACGTCTACGGCCTGGGCACGACCGGCGAGCAGGTCGCGGAGCACTACTACGCCACCCGCGAGGAGCTGGCCGCGCAGCCGGCCGCGGGCACGGTCGGCCCCGCCGAGCTGGAGGAGGCCTTCATCCTCGCCGCCTACGCCAGCGCCGTCTGGCCGCCGCTGGCCCAGGCCCTGTCCGACCGGGTCGTCGGCGGCACGGACGCCACGCTGCTCGCCGTGTACCGCCGGTTCGGCGAGGACCCCGACAACGACCGGACCTTCGGCTCCTACCTGGCCACCGAGTGCACCGACTCGCCGTGGCCCGCCGACTGGGAGACCTGGCGCGCCGACACGGTCAAGACGCACGCCGAGGCCCCCTTCGTCACCTGGAACAACACCTGGTACAACGCTCCGTGCCGGACCTGGCCGGTCCCGGCCCGCCCCTGGTTCCAGGTGGACGGCACCGCGGTGGGCGGCGTGCTGCTCGTCCACGCCACCGAGGACGGGCCGACACCGCTGGCCGGGGCCTACGCGATGCGCGACCGTTTCCCGGGCGCCCGGCTCGTCGTCGAGGACGGCGGGGTGGACCACGGGGTCACGCTCAGCGGCAACCCGTGCGTGGACCGGGTCTTCGCCGACTACCTGCGGTACGGGACCCTGCCCGCGGCCGGAGGCGGGGCCGACGGCGCGGACCTGACCTGCGGCGCGCGGCCCCAGCCCGATCCGCGCCCGGCAGCGGGGGACGGGGGCGGTGAGCACGCTGGACGCGCCGCGCCGCGGCCGCCCGGCGGGTCCGCGAAAGCGACGGTTTGTGCGTTTCCACCACCGGTGCTGCGGCTACGATTGCCCTAAAGCGGTGGCCGATCCCGCCCCTGGAAGCTCGCAGGTGAGGTGATACGGATGCTGCGGACCTCGCCGATACGGGTGCTCGGGGAACGAGACCACGCGGAGGTGCACGCGCTCCTCGACCAGGACCCGGTCGGCAACGTGTTCGTCGCCTCCCGGCTGCGTGCCGTGGGCCTGGACCCCGGGCAGCTCGGCGCGGAGCTGTGGGGCTACGTCGAGCACGGCTCCATCACCGCGCTGTGCTACGCGGGCGCGAACCTCATCCCGATCAACGCCAACGCCGACGCGGTCCGGCACTTCGCCAGCCGGGCCCGCTGGCAGGGGCGGCGCTGCTCCTCCATCGTGGGGCCGATCCCGGCCGTGACCGACCTGTGGCGCCGCCTGCGCCCCTACTGGGGACCGGCCCGGGCCATCCGGGCCAGGCAGCCCGTCATGGCCACCTCGCAGGAGCCGCCGGTGCCCGCCGATCCGCTGGTGCGCCGGGTGCGGCCGGAGGAGCTGGGCATCCTGCTGCCCGCCAGCATCGCCATGTTCACCGAGGAGGTGGGGGTGCCGCCGGACTCGGGCGACGGCGGCGCGCTGTACCGGGCCCGGGTCGAGGAGCTGATCCGGCTGGGGCGGGCCTTCGCCCGGATCGAGGACGGGCGGGTCGTGTTCAAGGCCGAGATCGGTGCGGTCACCCCGCACGCCTGCCAGGTGCAGGGGGTGTGGGTGCACCCGGACCTGCGCGGCCGGGGCTACTCGGTGGGGGGCATGGCGGCCGTGGTGCGCTACGCGCTCGCCGAGATCGCGCCCACGGTCACCCTCTACGTCAACGACTTCAACACCCCGGCTCGCGCCGCCTACCGCAGGGTGGGCTTCCGCGAGATCGACGAGGTGATGTCGATCCTGTTCTGAGGGCCCGGCGGAGAAGAGGACCGGGGCGGGGAGGTCCGTCCACCTCCGCCCCGTCCCGGGGCCGTCCCCGCCCGCCCGCGGGGGCCGGGGCGGGAGCAGTCCGCCGCCCGGCTGCTCCCGCCCGGTACGGCGGCCGGTCCTCGGGGCGTCTGCCTTCGGCGGCGCCCGTGCCGTTGCCGATCCGGACCGTGCGATGCGGCGTTCCAGGAACTCCTCGGCCTCGGCGAGGGCGGCCCGCGGACGCCGGTCGCGCCGGTGGCCACGACCCCGGCCGCGCGCGGGCCGAAGCCCGTTCCGGCGAGTTCGCCGACCAGGTCGCACGGGGCCGCGTGACGGGACGGGGACACCCCGGTTCGAGCAGGAGAAGTTCTTTTCTAATCATAAGAACTGTTGGCATTTTTGGGGTGCGGCCGCCGGGGGAAGTCGGGAACCGCTTGGTGGTGCGGTGTGTCTGCCGTTTCGGATATCTCCTGCGGCATCGACAAAGACAGGAAAACACGATTGTCCCGAACGGGACAGCCGATGCGAAGTCCGACTAATTGGAGCAAGGTTCTATAAGTATGGAAAATGTGATTGATGCCGCATATCCTGGTAGGCCCGAGGGAGGTGGCTCAGGCGGCCCCGGCTGGTATCCTTCGCGGCTCTGGCGCCCGCCTTGACATGACTCAGACCGACAGGCGCGGTAAGACAAAGAAGTCCACATCGCTCACCGGTTTTCTCGCCGCCACGGTTCTCTCGTCCCTCTTCATCGCCCTGTGGCAGGAGTTCATCGGTCAGACCCTCGGAGCGCTGCTGGGAGACCTCCTGTGGATCAGCGCGATCCTCCTCCTGCTGGGATCGCTCATCCTGCTGATCGCCCACGCACAGCGCGGCGCCCCCTACGAGCCGCTCCGCCTGATCGTCAGGATGCTGCCGAACTCACCGGTCACCGGCTACGTCCTCACCGTGGTCGCGGGCCTGAGCGCCGCGGTCCTGATCGCGCCCCTCGTCTGGCCGGTGCTGAGCCCGTCCTGCCCCCTGCCCACCCAGCTCATCGTGGTCACCGCAGCCGACAGCGAGGCGGTGCTGCGGGAGGCCGCCGACGTCTACGAGACCGAGCGCCGCGAGGAGAACGGCGGCTGCCGGCCGGTCGACGTCCTGGTCTACGCCGCGGGGACGACGGAGACGGTGCGCCAGACGCTGGCCAACGGCTGGGAACTGCCCGCGAACACCACCGAGATGGGCGCCGGGCCGCCCGGACGCAGTTATCTGGTCGACCGTTCCCTGGGCGCCAGACCCCACTACTGGATTCCTGAATCCACCGTCGAATTTCTCGAATTGGTGCCGCCGGAGGACGGGCGCGTCAACAGCAACGGGAAACTCGGCGACGCGGGTCTCGACTATCTCGGCCCCACCCGCATGACCCCGCTCGTGTGGGCGGTTCCCGACGCATTCCCGCCCGACGTCGAACCGGGGATTCTCCCCGACGGTCCCGACCTGGAATGGGCGCGTCCGGGATTGCGGTGGACCTCGGTGGGGCGGCTGCACGGCGCCCACCAGGCCCGCCTCCTCGCCGAGAGCGGCCGCGCGGCCGAGCAGGTGCAGGCGGAGGCCCGCTTCCTCGGCGAGGAGGGGGCCGACAGCAGCCTGGCGCTGCTGTGCCGGGTCGGGAAGTGGGCCGACACGGTGGCACTGGTCAGCGAGGCCGCGGTCTACCAGGCCCGCAGCGCCCTCGACAGCGCCTCCCCCGACTGCCCCGAGGGGATGCGGACCGACCTGTCCCCCCGCTACGGCCCCGGCCTGCCCTTTCTCGACCACCCGCTGGTCCGGGTGCTCTGGGAGGACGAGGAGCCCTCGGACCTCACGGCGGAGCGCCAGGAGTTCGAGCGGTTCCTCCTCGACCTCGCCGAGGACGAGGACGCCTACGCCGCCGACGGGGTCTACGCCGGGTACCGCTCCGTGACGGGGCAGGGCCGGGCCGCGGAGGCCATGGCCGCCGAGCACGACGCCGCGCACGGGCCGCAGGTCTCCGAGTGGGCGGCCCGGTTCGACCCCGTCCAGTGGTGGGAGTGGGCGCTCCAGGCCGACGAGGCGCACCGGGAGGCGAGCGAGCCCGCGACGATCCTGCTCGCGTTCGACCGGTCCACCTCCATGGCCTCGGTGCCGCAGCAGTTCGACGCCGCGCGCACGGCCGCGACCACGATCATCGGCGACCTGCGCGCCCAGGACCGCTTCGGGCTGTGGTCCTACCCGGCAGGCGACAGCGGCCGGGAGGCCACCGCCGCGACCACGCTCGTGTCGACCACCCACCGCGACAACCTCCCCGAAGAGCTCATCGCCACCGTGGAGGGCCTCGCCCCGACGCACCGCCCGACCCCGCTGCGGGAGGTCATCCGCGCGGGCGTGCTCGCCCTGGAGGAGGACGCGGCCCCCGGCGCAATGCTGGTCGTCGTCACCGACGGGGTGCGCATCCAGGACGACCGCGGGCTCAGCCAGGAGGAGCTGGACCGGGTGCTGGACGGGACGGACGTGCGGGTGCGGATCATCGCGGTCGGCGGCGGCGCACAGCAGGCGGCCGACCAGGCCGCCTGCGAGGTGGGCATCCTGCCCCAGCTCACCGGGCACCCGCGCGTCGAGTGCCGCGACGCCGACCGGGGCAGGGCGGACGAGAGCGCGCGCGGCGTGGTCGAGGAGGCGCGCGGTGGGAGGTGACCGGTTGTTCCGGAGGACGGCCGTCGCCGCGGCGGCACTGTGCCTGGCGGCGGCCTGCACGGCGCCCGGGGCGGACGAGGAGCGCACCATCTACGTGGCGACCGGCCAGGACGTCAGCGGCAACGACCTCTACCTGAACCTCATCCAGGAGTGGAACGCCGCGCAGGGGCCGGACGGCTACCGCGCCTACCTCGTGGTCCTGCCCGGCAGCGCCGACCAGCAGTACGCCGAGATGGTGCGCGACGTCCAGAGCGGCGACCCCGAGTACGACGTCATCAACATCGACAACCAGTTCACCGCCATGTTCGCCGAGGCCGGATGGATCAGGGAGATCGGCCCCGGCTGGGCGGAGGCCGCCGGGGTGGCCCCGGACGGGGACTCCGACAGCGTCCTCACCCAGGTCTTCCAGGAGAAGCCGAGCCAGTCGGTGACCTACCGGAACCGGGTCTACGCGGTCCCCTTCACCGCGGACGTGGGCATGCTCTACTACCGCAGGGACCTGGTGGGCCAGGAGCCGCTGACCGCGGGCCGCAGCCTGAGCGGGATCCTCGCCGAACTCGCCGAGGCCACCGAGGACGCCGACGTCGAGCACCTCTACATCGGGCAGTTCGCCCGGTACGAGGGGTTCACCGTCAACACCATGGAGATCGTCGCGGGGGAGGGCGGCAGCCTGGTCCTCCCCGGCGAGCAGCGCCTCGCCGACATCCACCGCAACAGCGTCGAGTACCAGGCGCTGAACCTCATCGCCGAGGGGTTCGCGGACGGGACCTTCCACCCCGCCTCGCTGGAGGGCACCGAGGAGGAGACCTACGTCCGCTTCCTCAGCGGTGAGGCGGTGGCGATGCGCAACTGGCCCATCTGGTACCGGCGGCTGCTCATCGCGTCCACGGAGCAGGACTCCGGGCACGCCCCCGAGTACACGGTGGAGGCGCTGCCCGGAGCCCTGCTGGGCGGGCAGAGCCTCGCCCTGAGCAGCGGGAGCACGAACGAGGAGGCCGCGCTCGACCTCATCGGCTTCCTCACCGGCGCCCGCCAGCAGCAGGTGCTGTACTACTGCGGCGGGTACGCGCCGACCCGGCAGGACGTCTACGTGGACAAGCTGTCCCCCGAGGACGCCGCGCGGCTGTGCGCCGGGTACGGCGTCACCGGGGAGGACGCCTGGCACGCCGAGGCCGGCCACTTCCTGGACACCGTCCGGCTGGCGGTGGACGACGCCCAGGTCCGGCCGGTGACCCCCTACTACTCGCAGTTCAGCGAGGAGCTGTCCACCGGGCTGCACCCGCTGTTCGCCTCGGCGCAGCGCGGCGCCGTGCCGCTGGACACCGACCGGTTGGAGCAGATCCGCACCGCCGCCGACAACGCGCTGTACGGACGGTGATCAGCCCGCGGCCCGAGACGCGGCCAGGGCCGCGGGCCCCATGACGAACTCCGGGTCGACCTGGGCCGCCAGGTCGACCCCGGTCGCCGCGTTGGCCCACCGCTCGGCGTTGCGCAGGTGGAACTCCACGTTCTGGCGGGTGAACCGCTCCCAGTCCTGCTCGGTGGCGTCGACGACGTCGCGCATCCAGGCCAGCGCCTTGAGGTTGTCCTCCTCCAGTTCGGTGAAGTCCGGGTGGCGCCCCTTCTCCATGGCGCGGACGAACTCCGAGTGGGACACGCACACGCTGAGCGCGTCGCCCACGTGCTCGCGCAGGAACTCCACGTCCTCGGGACCCTGCACCTTGTTGCCGACCACCTTGATGGTGACGTCGTGGTCGCGCGCGTACTCGGCGTACTGGCGGTAGACGCCGACGCCGCGCAGGGTCGGCTCGGCGACCAGGAAGGTGACGTCGAACCGGGTGAACATGCCGGAGGCGAAGGAGTCGGCCCCGGCGGTCATGTCCACCACGACGTACTCGCGGGGGCCGTCCACCATGTGGTTCAGGTACATCTCCACCGCGCCCACCTTGGAGTGGTAGCAGGCCACCCCCAGGTCGTCCTCGCTGAACGGCCCGGTGAGCATGAGCAGCACCCCGTCGACGTGGTGGCCGAAGCGCCGGTGCACCGGGTTGTCCTCGGAGAAGTCGAGCAGCCGGGAGCCCCGGCCGGGCGGGGTGGTCTTGACCATCTGGTCCGCCGAGGCGATGCGCGGGTTGGAGCCGCGCAGCAGCTCCTTGATCTCGGCGAGGTGCCCGCCCAGGGCGGGGACCCCGGCGAGGTCGGCGGGCCGGGCGCCCAGGGCGGGGCCGAGGTGCTGGTTGATGTCGGCGTCGACGGCCACCACGGGGGCGCCGCAGGAGGCGAGGTAGCGGGCGAACAGCGCGGACAGGGTGGTCTTGCCGCTGCCGCCCTTGCCGACGAACGCGATCTTCATGGGTGCTCTCCCTGGTGTGACGTTGTGCGGAACGGGGGGTGGGGACAGGACCTCCCGAAACGGTACTGACAACGATTATCGTTTCTGCCTTCGCTCTTGGAAAGCCATGAGGTCACGATTGGATCGCGCGTCGGACAAGGAATGGTGGAGGCCTTGGCCCCCTCTTGGCGGTGTTGCCGGAACGTTGCAGCTCAGCAGGGGTAGCCGTGCCCCGGACGTGGAATCCTTTGTGCTGTCTCTGTGGGACACGTGACCGTGTTTTGCGGGGCTGCCGTGTCCGGGTAGCCGTCGGTGTGCTGTCCTGTTGTTGAGTTCCGCAGTGACGGTTCCGTGGGCGTGCGATCCTGGCGGTCCCACCGAAGAGCGATGGGAGTGACATGGGGACGACCGATTCGCAGGAGGTGCGCACCTTCGAAGCCGCTGACGCCTGCGACGCGCCCGTGGTCGACTCCGTCGAACTCGCCGCCCCCGCCACCGACCACACGGTGTGGAGCTGCGTGGGGAACCTCACCGCGGTCCGCTCCATCCGCTCCCGGGTCCGCGAGTTCCTGGGCCGGGCGGGATGCCCCGAGTCCGTCCAGGACGACGCCGAGCTCGCCGTCAGCGAACTGGCCACCAACGCCCTGCTCCACTCCCGCTCCGGTCAGACCGGCGGGGTGATGACCCTGTTCATCCGGATCGACGCCGACGGCGTACGCGTGGCAGTGGTCGACCAGGGCCGCAAGGACCCCCTGGAGAGCGACGTGATCCACCGGGAGGACCGGCACGAGTACGGCCGCGGCAAGCTCATCGTCGAGGACTGCTCCTCCCGCAACGGCGAGTACTGGACCGAGACCACCCATGTCGCCTGGTTCGAGATCGACCTCCCCTGAGTGCGGGGACACAGCCGGAGCCGCGGCCAGCCCAACGCGGCTCCGGCTGTGTCATGCGGAGGGAAGACCGGTCGGGGAGAGCGGCGGCTCGACGGCCCGGGGGGGCCGGGGAACCGCACCGGCGGGGCCCGCGCCCCCCATGGAGAGCACCGAGGCGCCGTTCCACAGCGCCACCGAGGCCAACACGCAGCGGTCGAACTCGCTCATGCCGCTCTCCAGGACCACCGTGTCGCCGCGGGAGAGCCGCAGGCGGGCGTCGAGGACGCGGAAGTGCTCGACGAGCTCCCGGTGGGGGCGGCGCACGGTGCGCGGCGGGGCGCCGGAGACGGCCGTGTAGTCCAGCAGTCCGCTGTCGAACAGGCAGCGTTGCGCGGGATCGTAGCCGCTGCTGCGCGGCGCGGGGCGCAGCAGTTCGGCGAAGGGAGTGGTCTCGGGGGCGCCGCCGAAGGACACCACCTGGCGCACCCGGGAGCGGTCGGCCAGCTCCACCGCCAGGGGCGCCAGCTCGCCGGTGGTCAGCAGCATCCGGGCCTCGGTGTCGACCAGGACCCGGATCAGGGTGTCGATGTCGGAGGTCAGCTCCAGCGGCAGCGCGACGCAGCCCACCGCCATCGCGGTGTAGACGGAGACGAGGCGGGCGGTGCACACCGGTGCGAGGACCGCGACCACGTCGTTGGGGTGCAGCCCGCGCCGGCTCAGCCCGGCGGCGGCACGGTGGACGATGGTGGCGAACTCGGCGCCGCTCATGCGCGGGCCCCGGTGGTCGGCGACCGAACCGGAGTCCCCGAAACGCCGGAGCCGGTCGAGCAGGCCACCGGTCAGCGAACCGTTCGGGACCGGACCGCGCGGCAGGTGCGCGGCGGGCGTGTCGGCTGAGCACGGCAACTGCTCGGCCCTCATGTCTCCCACCCTCCCCAGGGGTCCTCCCGGTGGCCGGGTCCGGGTTCGTCGCGCCCCCTCCACGTGACGAACCCGGACGCCTGCGGCCGGTGCCGCGGGGCGTTTCCCCTCAAGAACGACCCGCGGCAGCACGAGCCCCGGCGCGGCCGCGGCCGTCTGCCCCCTCCGCACCGCGTGTCTCCGCAGTGCGGCCTGCGGCGGAACGGACGGCCGGGAGCGCCGGAATGGCGCGCCCACGGCGCGTGCGTGCGGACCGCGGTGCTCTGCGGGCAGCGACCGCACATAGGTGAGACTACCCCCATCGGGCCTGACTGCACATGCGTTCTCGCGTGCATATGCATATGTAGATTCTTGGCGGACGGGGTGTGTAGTCGGCTTTTCCGCAGTTCAGAGCGGAATGAGCGGTGCGGTACAGAATACCTTCGGCAGCCGTTCCGGGGAAAGGGAGCAGGTCGGTGGCGGCCGTCACCGGTTGATCCACGCGGCGATCTGCGTCCGGGAGTTGAAACCCAGCTTGGTGTTGATGTTGGCCACGTGCCGGGCCACCGTCGCCGGGCTGATGAACAACTGCTCCGCGATCGACCGGTTGCTCATGCCCTGACCGATCAACTGGGCCACCTCGCGCTCCCGCGGGGTCAGCACCGCCGGGGCCGCGTCGACCGGTGCGGGGTGGGACGACGACCGCCCGGCCGCCGCCAGCCGCAGCGCCAGCCGGACCGCCCGGTCGGCCTCCATGCGGCGGCCCTCCTCCCACAGCCGCGCGAACGCCCCGGCCCGCAGCGGCCACGGGGTCCCCGACGCGGGCTGCCCCAGGCGCTCCCGGATCCGCTCCGCCGCACCCGCCAGCCGGGTCGCCTCCTCCGCCTGCCCCTGTGCCGCGGCGACCGTGGCGACGGCGAGCAGCCCCCGGGCCGTCCCCAGCCGCTGGCCGGTGTTGTGGCACAGGGTCAGGCTCTCCCGCAGGCACTCGTAGGCCTCGGCGACCTTCCCCTGCCGGGCCAGGACCCGGCCCACCCCGGCCAGGCAGCGCGCCAGCTCCGGGGCACCGCCGACGGCCCGCTGGATCTCCAGGGCCTCCCGGAAGCACCGCTCGGCGCCGGTGAGGTCGCCGCTGGCCTCCGCCACCCGCCCCTGGCCGATGAGGGTGAGGCCCACCCCCCACCGGTGGTCGATGGCGCGCAGCAGCGTCAGCGCCTCCTCGTAGCGGGTCCGGGCCTCCGCCAGGCGCCCCCGCCGCGCGGCCAGCGCCCCCTGGGTGCTGCGGGCGATGCCCTCGTTCCACGGGTCGTCCGTCGCCCGGGTCAGTGCGACCGACTCGGCGAGCCGCTCCCCGGCCCGCTCCAGGTTCCCGGCGCGGATGTCGCTCATCGCCAGGATGTTCAGGGCCAGCGCCACCGAGGCGTGGTCCCCGGCCTCCCGGCACAGCCGCAGCCCCTCCTCGCCGACGCGCACCGTGGACGCCTGGTCGCTGCGGTCCCAGGCCAGTTCCGCCCGGCGCACCATCGCCTGTCCCCGCAGCGCCTCGTCGGGGCAGCCCATCTCCAGGAAGCGGTCGGTCCAGTGCGCGCCCTCCGACAGCAGCCCGTTGACCATCCAGTACGGGCGCAGCGCCACGCACAGCCGCAGCCCCTCGACGGCGTCCCCCCGCTCCGCCGACCAGTTGAGCGCGGCCCGCATGTTGTCCCGGTCGGCGCAGACCCGCTGGAAGGCGGAGAGCCGCTCGGACCAGGAGACCTCGGGCCCGGCCACGGCCCGGTGCGCCAGGTCCTCGGCCAGTGCCAGCATCTGCTCGCGGTGCCGCAGCCGCAGCCGCTCCTCCTCCCCGCTCTCCGCCAGCCGGACCGAGGCGTAGTGCCGGATGGTGTCGAGCATCCGGTACCGCATCCGGCCCTCGACCTCGCCGACCACGGTGACCAGCGAGCGGTCCACCAGCGAGACGAGCAGGTCGAGCAGCGAGGAGGCGGGCAGGGCCTCGTCGGCGCAGACCGCCTCGGCCAGCTCCAGGTCCCAGTCGGAGAACACCGACAGCCGGCGCAGCAGCGTCTGCTCCTGCTCGTCCAGCATGTCGTGGCTCCAGTCGATGACCGCGCGCAGCGTCCGCTGGCGGGCCGGTGCGCTCCGGTCGCCGTAGGTCAGCACCGTGAACCGGTCGTTGAGCCGCTCGGCGATCTGGGAGACCGACAGCAGCCGCACCCGGGCCGCCGCCAGTTCGATGCCCAGCGGGATCCCGTCCAGGCGGCGGCAGATCTCCGCGACGGAGTCCAGCCGCTCCGGGGTCATGGTGAAGTCGTGGGCGTGGGCGCGGGCGCGGTCCACGAACAACTGGACCGACTCGGCGCTGAGCGGGTCGCCCTCTCCCGGTTCGGGCACGGCCAGCGGCGGCACCCGCCACACGGTCTCACTGGGGATGCGCAGGGGCTCGCGGGTGGTGACCAGGAAGGAGACGCCGGGGCAGCGGGCGAGGAGCTGCTCGACCACGGTCGCGACGTCGGCGACCGCGTGCTCGCAGTTGTCCAGGACCAGCAGCAGGCGGCGGGAGCGCAGCACGTCGGCCAGCGCCCGCTCGGGGGAGCGCTCGCCGTCGCCCCGGGCGCCCAGGACGGTCGCGATCCGCCCGACGACCTCCTCGCGGTCGGTCGCCTCGGCCATCTCGCACAGCCACACCCCGTCGCGGAAGTAGTCGGTGGCCTGTGCGGCGGCACGCAGCGCCAGCCGGGTCTTGCCGATCCCCCCCACTCCGCACAGCGTGACGACCCGGTGGTTGCGCAGCAGGCGGAGGATGGTGTCGAGGTCGCGTTCACGACCGACGAACCTGTTCAGCTCCAGAGGCAGATTCTGCCGTGCCTGTGCCGTATTCGCAGCCATGGACTCCATGGGGTCAGGCGGTCGGGAACGCGGCGTCCTGCCCGGGGAGAGCGCGCGTTGCGGGGAACGGACCGAAACAGGGAGGAAAGTGCATCACGTTCTGTCTTAGTAGCTGTTTCCGCCCGACGCAACCAGAACGAATGTTTTTGCTGTTCGAAATGGCGATATCGGAAATGCGCGGCCGGGTCAGGAGGGGCGGGCGGAGGCGGCCGGTGAGTGCGGGTCCCCGTCGGCCCAGGGCTCCCCGTCGGCCGGTGCGAGCCGGGACGGCAGTTCGGCCCGGGTGGAAATGCCCAGTTTCGCGAAGACATTGGCGATATGCCGCGCCACCGTCGCCTGGCTGATCACCAGGCGGGCGGCGATCTCCCGGTTGGACAGCCCCGCCCTCGCCAGTTCGGCGACCTGGCGTTCCCGCGAGGTCAGCTCGCGCACGTCGTCCAGCGGCGGGTCGTCCAGGGCGGCGGACAGCGCCTCCTCCAGGGGCAGCGTGAGGGCCCGGGTCCACGCCGCGGTCGCGGACGCGGCCCCCCACCGCTGCACCACGTACTCGCGCAGCATCCGGTTGCCGGCCGAGGGCGCGTTCGCCCGCTGGCGCAGCGCCTCGGCCTGCGCGCCCAGCAGCACCACCCGGTCGGTCATCCCCTCCGAGGCCGCGAACCGGGCCAGGTCCTCCAGAGAACGGGCCAGGGCCAGCCGCCGCCCCGACAGGCCGCTGCGGCGGACGGCCTCGCTCAGGTGCTCCCACGCCTTGAGCCGCTCGCCGCGCCGCGCCGCCAGGTGGCCCAGGACGGCCAGGCAGCGTGCGGTGCCCAGCGCGGAGCCCAGCTCCAGGAACAGGGAGAGCGCGCGGTCCAGGTGCTGCTCCGCCTGGTCGTAGTCGCCCCCCCGGAGGGCGAGGGTGCTCAGCGCCTCGTGGCAGCGGGCCGCGTTCCAGCCGCAGCCCGTCTCCTCGCTCAGCTCCAGCGCCTCCGACAGCCGGCGGCGGGCCTCGGCGCGGTCTCCGGCGGCGTCGGCCAGTCGGCCGCACAGCTCCATGGCGTGCGCCTCCAGCAGGCGGTTGCCCAGGCGCCGCGCGAGCTCCAGGGCCCCGGCGGCGTGGTCCGCGCCCGCGGAGAACTCCCGCGTGCGCAGCGCGAGGTTGGCCAGCGCGGTCAGCGCGTCGGCCCGGACCGCGTCGTCGGCGGCCTCGGCCAGCCGCAGGCCCTCGGCGAGCCGTTCCCGGACGACGTGGGGGCCGTCCAGGTCCAGGGTCAGCTCCCCGTGCAGCACCAGGGCGCGCGCCCGCAGCTCCGGGGGAAGGTCGTCGGAGGCCGCGTCGAGCAGGGCGGTCAGGAAGGCGGCCCCCTCCGCGCAGCGGTTGAACGTCAGCCAGTAGGCCCGCAGCATCACGCAGATGCGCAGTCCCGGCTCGGCCATGCCGTGGGAGGCGGCCCAGCGCAGGAAGGAGCGGAGGTTGTCCAGGCTGCGCTCCACCCGGCTCAGCAGCTTCATCCGCTCCCGCCACGGCAGGGCCGAGCCCATGGCCGCGTTGAACGCGCTCGCCCAGTACAGCCCGTACTCCAGGGTCCGCCGGTGGTAGGTCTCGGCCTCGCCGGCGGCGCTCAGCTCCTCGGCCGCGTAAGCCCGGATGGTGTCGAGGATCCGGTAGTAGGCGATGCCCTCGAACTCCCCCTCCAGCACGATCAGCGACTTGTCCAGCAGGGAGCCGTGCAGTTGCAGCAGCTCGTCGCCGAAGTCCGCGGTGAAGAGGCCCTCGGCCATGTCCAGCGACCAGCACGCGAAGATCGACAGGCGCCGCAGCAGGGCCTTCTCCGCGTCGGTGAGCAGGGCGTGGCTCCACTCCACCACCGCGCGCATGGTGCGCTGCCGCTCGGGCAGCCGCTGGTCGGTGCTGTTGAGCAGGGTGAAGCGGTCGTCGAGGCGCTCCAGGATCTGCTCGACCGACAGCACGCGCACCCGGGCCGCCGCCAGTTCGATGGCGAGGGGGACGCCGTCCAGCATGCGGCAGATCCGGACGACGGTGTCGATGGTGTCGGGGGTGACCGTGAAGCCGGGCCGCGCCTGTCTGGCCCGCGTCACGAACAGGCGGACCGCGGTGGAGCGCATCGCCTCGCGCACGCTCAGCCTCCCGGACACGGCCGCGGAGCAGGAGTCGTCCGCGGGGAGCTCCCGCGCGGCGGGGGGGAGCTCCAGCGGGGGCACCCGCCAGACGTTCTCCCCCGGGATGCGCAGCGGCTCCCGGCTGGTGGCGAGCAGCCGCAGCCGGGGGCAGGTGCTCAGCAGGGCGCGGCACAGCTCGGCCAGGGGGGCCACGATGCGCTCGCAGGTGTCCAGGACCAGCAGCAGGTCGCAGGAGCGCAGCGCCAGCAGCACCGCCTCCCGCAGCGGCTGGCCGCGGCCGACCTCGATGCCCAGCCGGTTGGCCAGCGAGTACAGCACGTGGTCGCCGGTGGTGGCCGTGCTCAGGTCGACGAAGAGCGTCCCGTCGGCGAACCGGTCGTGCTCCCGTTCGGCGACCCGCAGCGCCAGCCGCGTCTTGCCGATGCCCCCCGCACCGGTGAGGGTGACCAGCCGCACGGTCCGCAGCAGGTGGCCGAGGTCGGCGGCGTCGCGCTCCCGGCCGATGAGCGGAGTGCGGGGGGCGGGCAGGTGGTGTCGTGGCGCTGGCATGGTCTCGTCTCTGCAACCGTGGTGTCGTCCCCTTGCGGCTCCGCTTCCCCGGCGGACGTCCCGCGGAGCCGCAAGAGAGGAGGAAGCAGGAGGGCACGGTGTCGGACGCGACCGCTGACGGCCGTGTGCGGTCCGGCGTGGCCTACCCGTTCCAGGCGGCGGGGTCCGCCTCGACCTGCTCTCCGGTGGTCAGGTTCTTGACTTCGTGCGGCCGGCCCTCCTCGAACGGCGGGAACCAGACGAAGGGGATGTCCTTCTTGGCGGCGTACTGGATCTGCTTACCGATCTTGGCGGCCTGGTGGTAGACCTCGGTGTTGAAGCCGCGGGCGCGCAGTTGCGCCGCGACCGCCAGCGCGGCGCCGCGCCGTTCGTCGCTGGGCAGCACCACGAGCACGTCGGTCGGGCAGAACCGGCCGCCGCTGATCCGCCCCTCGGCCACCAGTTTGGCGAAGATCCGCGTCAGGCCGACGGAGATGCCCACGCCCGGCAGGGAGCGGCGGATGAACTGCCCGGCGAGGTTCTCGTAGCGGCCGCCCGCGCAGATGCTCCCGTAGCCGGGGTCGTCGTCGAACGCGGCCTCGTAGACGGTGCCGGTGTAGTAGTCCAGGCCCCGGGCCACGGACAGGTCCGCCACGACGCTGCCCGACGGCAGGTCCGACAGCTCGTCCAGCACCTGCCCCAGCTCGTCCAGGCCGCTGGAGAGCGTCTCGTTGCCCACGCCCAGCTTGGCGACCTCGTCGACCACCGAGGCGTCGGCGCCGCGGATGCGGGCCAGGTCCAGGCAGGCCGTGGCCTGGTCGCGGCTGAGGCCGACCCGGTCGACGAGGAGGTCGCGCACCGCGTCCGCGCCGATCTTGTGCAGCTTGTCCACCGCGCGGATCACCGCGATCGGGTCGGTGACGCCCAGGCCCTCGTAGAAGCCCTGGAGCACCTTGCGGTTGTTGATGCTGAGCGTCCAGGCGGGCAGGTCCAGCCCGGCGAGCACCTCGTGCACGATGCGCGGCAGTTCGGCGTCGAAGTGCAGCGGGATGCGGTCGACGTTGATGACGTCGATGTCGCACTGGGTGAACTCGCGGAACCGCCCCTCCTGGGGGCGCTCCCCGCGCCACACGCGCTGGATCTGGTAGCGCTTGAACGGGAAGACGAGGTCGTTGAAGTGCTGCGCCACGTAGCGGGCGAACGGCACGGTCAGGTCGAAGTGCAGGCCCAGCCGCGCGTCGCTGTCGTCGTCGGCGTCGGCCTGGAGCCGGTGCAGGGTGTAGACCTCCTGGGAGGTCTCGCCCTTGGACATCAGCACGTCCAGCGCCTCCACCGACGGGGTCTCCACCGAGGAGAACCCGTAGCGCTCGAAACCGCTGCGGATATGGTCCAGCCAGCGCAGCTCCACGGACCGGATGCGGGGGGTCCACTCGGGGAATCCGCTGATGGGTGTGGGCCGGATGATGCGCTGTTCGGACATGGGTGCGGTTGGCTCCTTAGCCAGGGACCGTTGGGCGTACGGCCCAATCGTAGGCCCTGGGCGGGGGAGGGCCGCACGGCTCCCTCCGCCGGTCCGCGGGGGAGGCGCGGACGGGAGAGCGCCGGGTGCGGCGGGGAAGGGTTTCGGAACGCGCCGCCGGGGCGCGTGCGGCGCTTCCGCAGAGCGCTATTTCCGGGCGGGCGGGGCGGCGGAAACGGACCGGGGCCTGCTCCGGGAGCGGCGGAATCAGGGGGACGGGGAGAGCCGCCCGGGCGGCCGCGGAATCCGCGGAAAATAACGGCGCCAAAAACTCGTACAGGTGATCAAAATGGGTGCTGGACAGGGATGATTCGGAAAAATCTCCCGTTTGCGAGTCGGTTCTTTCTTCTTTCTTGACCTTCTGGGACAGGAAAGTGTAGCCTTAGTTTCGGAGATGGCGAGAGGCGGTGACTTGTCCCCCCTCGTGAGTTTTCCCTCCAAAACCCACGATGTCGCTGCCCTGTCTTCCAGGTCCCCGGAGCGCCCTGTTTCGGGGGCATTGTCCTGCGGTCGTCATTTTCTTTCCGGAGGAAAACGGGGAATCCTGTTTCACCCCTGTCGCCGCTTTCGGGAAATCTGTTCCCGCGCCGCAGCGGCGGGGCGGACGCGGCCGCGCCCCGGCGGGCGCCGCGGGCGGCTGAGGCCGGCACCGCAGGTGTGCGCCCCGTCTCACCGTGCAGTCGAATCGGCGGAGAACGCCGCGGGTGGGTGGAGACGGTGCTAGGTTCCCTTCTGATGATCATGTCCGCCCGGCCGCCCCTCGGCATTCGCGGCGGACCTTTCCGGAGCGGGGCCGCGCACGCGCTCCCTCAGCGTCCCGAGGTAACGAACACGTGAACGATTCCCCGAAACTCACCACGAAGATCATCGTCGCCGGGGGCTTCGGCGTCGGCAAGACCACCTTCATCGGCGCGATCTCGGAGATCCCTCCGGTGCGCACCGAGGCGGCGATCACCAACGCCAGCATCGGGGTGGACGACCTGTCCAAGACCCCCGACAAGCGGAGCACCACGGTGGCCATGGACTTCGGACGCATCTCGCTCCCCACCGACCTGGTGCTCTACCTGTTCGGCACCCCCGGCCAGCAGCGGTTCTGGTTCATGTGGGACGACCTGGCGCGCGGCGCGCTGGGCGCCGTCGTCCTCGTGGACCCCCGCCGTCTCGAGGACTGCTTCCCCGCCATCGAGTACTTCGAGCAGCAGTACCCGCTGCCCTTCGTCATCGCGGTGAACTCCTTCGAGACCGAGGAGGACTACTACCGCTACACCGAGCAGGAGCTGCGCGAGGCGCTCGCCCTGCCCGCCGACGTGCCGATCGTGTCCACCGACGCCCGCAAGCGCGAGGCCGTGCTGCAAACCCTGATCAGTCTGGTCAAGCACGCGATGGCGGTGGAGCGCCGCCAGAGCCGCCAGCTCGTCCACTGACGCGTCCGGCGGGCCGGAGGGAGGGACCGGCAGCGCAGGAAAAAAATTCTTGTCGGCGTGCACAGAGTGACCGGAGTATAACAGCAGGTCAGGATGGGGGGTTTCGGTCCGGGGCGGGAGGGGTGACCGAAACCCGGGGTGATCCAGCTCTCATCCGGGGAACCGAAACGGCGCGAACAGCGTTACCCTGCTGTGGTGTTCGGACGAATGGCAGAGAGTGTGCGACGCCTTCTGGGCAGGCCCGGATCGGTGTCACTCCAGCCCTATACCAAGCTGCTGAAGACGATCGAGGAGCGCGAGGAGGCCCTGCGCGCGCTGAGCGACGCCGAGCTCACCGAAGCCGCGGCCGAACTCGGCAACGCCGAGCTTCCCTACGACCGCTCCGACCTCACCGAGCTGTGCGCGCTGGGCCGCGAGGCCGCCCGCCGCACGCTGGGGGAGCGTCCCTTCGACACCCAGCTCATCGGTGTCATGGCGCTGCTCGACGGACACGTCGCGGAGATGGCCACCGGTGAGGGCAAGACCCTGACCGGCGCGCTGGCCGCCGCCGGGTTCGCGCTGCGCGGCCAGCGGGTGCACGTGCTCAGCGTGAACGACTACCTGGCCCGGCGCGACGCCGAGTGGATGGGGCCGCTGTACCGGCTGCTCGGCGTCGAGGTCGGCTGGATCGGCCAGGAGTCCACCACCGAGGAGCGGCGCGCCGCCTACGCCGCCGACATCACCTACGCGTCCGTCAGCGAGCTCGGCTTCGACGTGCTGCGGGACCGGCTCGCCACCGACCCCGCCGACCTGGTGGTGCCCGAACCGAACGTGGCGATCATCGACGAGGCGGACTCGGTGCTCGTCGACGAGGCGCGGGTGCCGCTGGTGCTGGCGGGCGCCGCCGAGCCCGCCGAGTCCGACGCGGCGATGGCCGAGCTCGTGCGCAAGCTCCGGCCCGGCATCGACTACCGGGTCGACGACGACGGCCGCAACGTCCACCTCACCGACGCGGGGATCGACGCGGTCGAGAAGGCCCTGGGCGGGGTCGACCTGTACTCCGCCGAGGACACCACCCTGCTCTCCCGCGTCAACCTGGCCCTGCACGCCCACGCGCTGCTCCAGCGCGACGTGCACTACGTGGTGCGGGACGGCAAGGTGCGGCTGATCAACGAGTCGCGGGGCCGTATCGCGCTGCTGCAACGCTGGCCGGACGGGCTCCAGGCCGCCGTCGAGGCCAAGGAGCACCTGGCCGCCAGCGAGACCGGCGAGGTGCTGGACTCCATCACCGTGCAGTCGCTGGTGCTGCGCTACCCGATCCGCTGCGGCATGACCGGCACCGCGATGGCCGTCGCCGAGCAGTTGCGCGAGTTCTACGAGCTCGAGGTCGCGGTCATCCCCCCGAACAAGCCCAACATCCGGGTGGACGAGGAGGACCGGCTCTACGCCACGGCCGAGGAGAAGGAGGACGCCCTCGTCGAGAAGGTCGCCGAGGTCCACGCCACCGGCCGCCCCATCCTCATCGGCACCCAGGACGTCGCCGAGTCCGAGCGGCTGGCCAAGCGCCTGGAGCGGGCCGGGCTCGAGTGCGTCGTCCTCAACGCCAAGAACGACGCCGACGAGGCCGCGGTCATCGCAGAGGCCGGCACCTACGGCAGGATCACCGTGTCCACCCAGATGGCGGGGCGCGGCACCGACATCCGCCTGGGCGGCAGCGACATGAAGGACCGCGACCGGGTGGTGGCGACCGGCGGCCTCTACGTCATCGGCTACGGCCGCTACCCCAGCAGCCGCCTGGACGACCAGTTGCGCGGACGCGCCGGACGCCAGGGCGACCCGGGCGGCTCGGTGTTCTACGTCAGCGTCGAGGACGACCTCATCACCAACAACGTGCCCGAGGCGCGCGGCTACCGGGTCTCCTCCGCCGACGGGGAGATCACCGACCCGGCCTGGCGGCAGACCGTCAACCACGCGCAGCGCATTGCCGAGGGCCAACTGCTGGAGCTGCACCGCAACACCTGGCGGTACAACAAGCTCATCGACGTCCAGCGCAGCGTGGTGCTGGAGCACCGCCGCGCGGTGCTCCACGACAACCTGGGCAGCCGGCAGCTCGCGGTGGACTGCCCCGCCACCTACGAGGAACTGGTCGAACAGGTCGGCGAGGAGGAGGTCGCCCGCGCGGCCCGCCTGGTCACCCTCTACCACCTGGACCGGGGGTGGACCGACCACAACGCCTTCCTGGCCGACCTGCGCGAGGGCATCCACCTGCGCTTCCTGGGACGGCGCGACCCGCTGGACGAGTTCAACCGCGACGCGGTCCCCGCCTTCAAGGGCTTCCTCGACGAGGCGCGCGCCCGCGCGGCCGAGATGTTCGCGGAGCTGAAGGTCGTGGACGGCCGCCTCGACGTGGCCGGGGCCGGGGTCAAGCGGCCCTCCACCACCTGGACCTACATGGTGCAGGACCAGCCCTTCAGCACCGACTTCGAGAACATCGTCGGCCGGGTGAAGAACCTGGTCGGCCGGGACTGACCCCGCCGACCGCCCCTGCCCGACCCGGTGCGGGTCCGCGGCTCCTGCGCCGCGGACCCGCACTGTCGTGTCGGGGACGGACGTTGTGCGCCCGTCGGGCGGCGGGGGTCCCGAGAGGCGGCCGGGGCTGCGGGCCGCTGCCGGGACGCGGGACAACCACGCGCTTTCCGTATGCGTCTTGTTCAGGACCGTTGACCCTCTGGAAGTGGAAAACCCGCTGTGACTCACGAAGTCGGTACACAGGAGAAGATCACCTACGGCCGCAACGACCGGTTCGCCAACGGGCCGGTCGGAGGAGGGAGATTCTGGATCGACGAGGAGGGCAGACCCGTGGCCAGACTCGGCGGCCCCGCCGAGTGGCAGGGCCTGCTGGAGGTGCGGATCGGCGAGACGTTCATGGTGGGCGACCAGGTGTGGCGGGTCGACGACATCGTGACCCCCGAGACGCCGGACGCCTACCTGCTCGCCACCCGGATCGGCTGACCGCCGCGGCCCGGCGGACGGGGAGCTCCCGGCAGCCGGTGTACTAGGTTTCTCACCATGGGAATTCGGCACATCGCACTGTTCCGCTGGAACGAAGGCGTCACCCCGAACAGGTCGAGCGCGTGGCGGCCATGCTGGGCAGGCTGCCCGAGGCGATTCCGGAGCTGAAGAGCTACTCCTTCGGCGCAGACCTGGGCATCGCGGCGGGCAACCACGACTTCGCCGTGGTCGCCGACGTCGAGGGGGAGGAGGGCTTCCGCGCCTACCAGGAGCATCCCGACCACCAGGCGGTGCTGGCGGTCATCAGGCCGATGCTGGCCGACCGCGCCGCGGTGCAGTTCACCCTCTGACCGGCTCCCACGGGGCGCCCGCGCCGCAGAGGCGCCCCGCCAGCCGCGGCGGCCCCGGCCACACGTTCCACTGCTGAGAGTGTTTGACCGGTTGCTTGGGGTAATGTCATAGGGGTCTGGTTCGAGCTCCCGCACGCCTTCGGCGGTACCGGCCCGCACGGGCGCCGACGGCCGGGGAGCGGGCCCGCAGACAGGACGGGCACAGAGGCCGGGAAGGTGAGATGCCGCCAACACAGTCCGCGGTGGCCGACTACCGCCGCAGCGCCGCCTGCCGCCGACACCGCTGGTACGGAGCGAAGAAACACGTCAAGCGGGTCCTGGGATGGCGGGTGCCGCACCTGGCGATGCGCGCGGCGGTGCGCGTCCTGGCCCCCGGGGTGCGCGCCACCGGACGGCTCCCCGCGCCCGCCGCGCTCCGCGAGGTCACCGGCCGCGTCGACGGCGTCGAGTACGTGATGGGCGACCCCGCCCGCTGCGTCATCGCCAAGGAGCTGTACTGGGGCGGAGGCCGCCGCCCCCAGCCCGCCGACGACCTCGCGGTGCGCGTCTTCGCCGCGGCGGCCCGCCACGCGGCCACCCTGCTCGACATCGGCGCCTACACCGGGCTGTTCACCCTGGTCGGCACCGCGGTCAACCCCGCGCTGCGGGCGCACGCCTTCGAGATCGTGCCCGAGGTGTACCAGGCCCTGGTCGACAACTGCGTGCGCAACCGCGTCCTGCACCGGGTCACCCTCCACCACACCGGTGTCGGCGACCCCTCGGTCACCCTCATGATGCCCGCGCGGACGGCGGACTCGGCGCTGCCGTGCTTCTACTCCAGCCGGCTCGGTTTCCCCGACGGGGTGCCGGTCGAGACCGTCGCCCTGGACTCCCTCGCCGACCGGATTCCCCAGGGCAGGGGCGTGCTGCTCAAGGTCGACGTGGAGGGGACCGAGGCCGAGGTGTTCGAACACGGCCAGAAGTTCCTCGCCGAGCACCGCCCCGACATCCTCTGCGAGGTGCTGCCCGACGCCGACGCCGAGCGGCTGCGCTCCCTGCTGGAACCGTACGGCTACCGCTGCCACCTCGTCGGCGACCGGGCGCTGGCGGCGGCCTCCCGCCTCGTGCCGCACCCGCGGTTCCGCGACTGGTTCCTGACCACCCGCACCCCCGGTGAGCTCACCGCGCTCGGTATCGAGGTGGCGGAGGCCGCCGGGCAGTACGCCCGGCCCCGTGCCGCGGACCCGCGCCCGACAGGATGACGGGCCGTCCCGGGGGGATGGGACGGCCCGCGTCGGACTGCGGCAGAGAAACCCGCTGTGTGCGGTCAGCAGTTGCCGCCACAGGAGCAGGAGCCGCCGTTCTGGCAGCCGCACCCGCAGTTGGAGCCGCAGTTGCAGCCGCCGCGCATCTCGGTCTCGATGTGAAGCATGGTCCCTCCTCCGCACCCGGCCACAGCCTCGCGGCACCGGGGAATCGTCGTCGCCCCCAAGCCTTCCCCGGTACCGCGCCGCGCCAACCGGGGTGGCCGGTTCCGGCAAAACACCGCAAGACGGGTTTGAGAAGCGGGGCGCAGGCGCAGCCCTCGCCGCCGCTCAGGCGAAGAACCCGGACTCGGGGGCCGGGCGGCGCACCATCCGGTACAGCCACACCTGGCCCACCGCCAGGACGGGGACCATGGGCGCCGTCGCGACCGCCACCAGCACCAGGGAGCGCGGATCGGCCACGGCCGCCGACACCTGCCCCCCGACCGCGGCCAGCACCGGCAGCGACGCCATCGCCGCCGCCGACGTCGGCCGCGACCAGCGCGGACCCGACACCCCCGCGGTCACCGCCAGCACGGCCGTCACCGCGGCGGCCACGGCGAGGGCGGGCGCACCGGCCCGCACCCCGCCGTCCAGCCAGGCCGCGGCCGCCGCGACCGGCAGCACGACCAGCCCGGCCCGCGCCAGCACCCGCGTGGCGCGGGCCGCCGCCTCCGCCGACTCCGCACCGGTACGGCCGGCCACCGGCACCAGGCGCTCCGCGCCGAACGCCGCCCCCCGCAGCAGGAACAGCAGCGCCACCGCCGCCACGCACAGCGGTGTGAACAGCAGGGGCAGCGCCCCGCCGCCCAGCAGCGCGGCCAGCACCAGCCCCCAGGCCAGTGCGACCGCCCAACTGCCCGCCACGACGGCCGTGTCCCAGACCGCGTGCCAGGCCGCCGCGGCCACCCGCCCGCGCAGCCACAGCCCGGCGTCGCGCACCAGCCATCCGGCCAGCAGCAGGACGAACAGGGGCCACTGCCCGGCCACCACCTCGCCCTCGATCTGCGGGAACAGGCCCGCCGTCACGCCGACGGCGGCCACCAGCCACACCTCGCTCCCCAGGAAGTAGGGGGCGGCGGCGGAGACCACCCGGCGGCGCTCCTCGGGGGTGCGCGCCACGTACGGCGACAGCATGCCCAACCCGATGTCGCACCCGGCCAGGACGGAGTAGCCCGCCAGCAGGCCGACGAGAAGGACCACGGCAACAAGTTCCACGACAGCACTCCGAGGACGACGGCTAGTAGCTGTGGACCGGGACGGCCGCACCGCTGTCCGGCGGCGGCGCCGGAGCCAGCGGACCGCCCGCGGGACCGCGGCGGGCGAACCGCACCAGGAGCCACCCGGTGATCCCGGCCAGGACCACGAACACCCCGGTGAACAGTACGAACGACAGCAGCGCCAGCCCCGGGGAGAGCTCGGTCACCGCCTGCGCGGTGGTCAGGTGGTGCCGCACCGTCCACGGCTGGCGGTTCAGCTCCCGGTAGACCCAGCCGCCCACCCCCGCCAGCAGGGCCAGCACGGGAAGGACCGGCATCAGCCATTGCAGCCAGCGCCAGCGGTCCAGCCCGCGCAGCGGCCAGGCCAGCAGCGCCAGGGGCAGGACGAGGAAGAACACCGTCCAGACCAGGGCCATCACGGCGTTGCCGGTCTCGGCGAGCACGCGCACCAGCCCGGACCCGGCCGCCTCGATCCGTTCGATCTCGGCCGCGTCCAGCGTCGTGCCGCTGCTCGCCGGCGGGTCGAACAGCAGCGGGTACTGGGCGCCGCCCGCCGCCGCGGTCGGCAGCAGCGCGACCGAGGCCGCCAGCACGCCCCGCCGCACGCCCCGCCGGAACATCCCCTCCGGGTCGCTGCCGCGGCGCAGGTGGTAGGCGCTGACCCCGGCCGTCACCAGGCCGCCCACCAGCAGCGTGCTGGTCGCCACGTGGCCGAAGGCCAGCAGCGCCGACGGGTTGGTGACCAGGGCGACCGGGTCGGTGAGCACCGCCACGCCGCCGCGCATCTCGAACCCCACCGGGTTCTTCAGGAAGCCGTTGGAGACCAGCACCCAGAACGCCGACAGGTAGGCGGTCAGCGTCACCACACCGAAACAGGCCAGGTGCAGCCACCGGTTCATGCGGTCCCAGCCGAAGATCCACAGGCCCAGGAAGGTGGACTCGGCGAAGAACGCGGCCACCGTCTCCACCGCCAGCGGGGCGCTGACCACGTGGCCGAACACCTCGTTCAGCCCGTTCCAGTTCAGCGCCAACTGCAACTCCATCACCAGGCCGGACAGCACCCCCATGCCGTAGTTGACGACGTAGAGGCCGCCCCAGAACCGCACCGCGGCCAGACGCGCCGCGTCCCCCCGCAGCACCGCGCTGAACTGGGAGACCAGGATCAGCGCGGCCATGCCCAGGGTGAGGGCGACGAAGGTGTAGTGGATGCCCGCGGTCAGCGCGAACTGCAACCGCGCCCACAGCAGCGGATCGTCGAACATGGGAAGGCAGACTCCTCGACCGGACCGTCAGCGGGGGACAACGACGATGCTCCCCGGCCGAGGGGAGTGGGCGCATCGTCTGCGAGAAGGCGTTTCCACTACGCCGACGGGGGTGCACGGGGCGCGGCGGCTACTCCCCGGGGACTACGGGAGTACTCCGAACCCCCTCGGGGATCTCCCCGACGGGCCGCTCAGCGCATCCACCCCGGGGTCACCAGCCCTGTCTCGTAGGCGAGGACCACCAACTGCGCCCGGTCGCGCAGCCGCAGTTTCACCATCGCCCGGCTGACGTGGGTCTTGACCGTCGCCGGGCTCAGCACCAGCCGTGCTGCGATCTCCTCGTTGGACAGCCCCTCCCCGACCAGGGCCACCACCTCGCGCTCCCGGGCGGTCAGCTCGCCCAGCAGCTTCGCCGGGTCGGGGCGGCGCGGACGCCCCGCGTACTCGGCGATGATGCGGCGGGTGACGTTCGGCGACAGCAGCGCCTCGCCCCGGGCCACCACCCGCACCCCGTTCAGCAGCTCCTCCGGCTCGGTGTCCTTGACCAGGAACCCGCTGGCCCCCAGCCGCAGCGCCTCGAAGATGTACTCGTCGAGGTCGAAGGTGGTCAGGATGACCACCCGGGTCGACTCCAGGCCGGGGTGGGAGAGGATGCGCTCCGCCGCCGTCAGCCCGTCCATCACCGGCATGCGGATGTCGAGCAGCGCGACGTCGGGGTGCTGCGCGGCGGCCAGGCGGACCGCCTCGGCCCCGTCCGCGGCCTCGGCCACCACCTCGATGTCGGGGGCGCTGTTGAGCAGGGCGCCGAAACCGGCCCGGACCAGCGCCTGGTCGTCGGCGAGAAGTACCCGGATCATCGTCTCCCCCACAGTTCGGACACCGACGGGGCCGCCGGTCAGTCCGGCAGCCAGGCCCGCACCGCGAACCCGCCGCCCGGGGCGGGAGCGGCGGTCAGCTCGCCGCCCAGCGCCTCGGCGCGGTCCCGCATCCCGGCGATGCCGTTGCCGGGGGCGAACCCGTCGGCGCAGCCCCGCCCGTCGTCGGACACCCGGACGGACACCCCGTCGGGGGCGTACCCGACGGACACGGTGACCGTACCGGCTCCGGAGTGCCGCACCACGTTGGTCAGCGCCTCCTGCACGATCCGGTAGGCCGCCGCGTCCACCCCCGCGCCCAGTTGCCGCGGCGTGCCGACGACCTCCAGGCGCACCCCGATCCCGGAGGCCCGCACCCCGGCCGCCAGCTCCTCCAGCCGGTCCAGCCCTGGGGCGGGGGAGCGTGGCGCCTCCTCGTCCACCGCGCGCAGCACCCCCAGGATCGCACGCAGTTGCCGCAGGGTCTCCTGGCTGGCCTGCTTGATCGCGGCCAGCGCCTCGGCCGCGCGCTCCGGCTGGGAGTCGATCAGGTAGAGGGCGCTGCCCGCCTGCACGTTGATCAGGGAGATGTGGTGCGCGATCACGTCGTGCACCTCGCGGGCCAGCTTCAGGCGCTCCTCCGAGGCGCGGCGGCGCGCCTCCTCCTCCCGGGTGCGCTCGGCCTCCTCCGAGTGCCTGCGCGCCATGTCCCGGTACTCGCGGTGCTTGCGGATCCCCTCGCCGCCGACGAGCACCACGAGCACCCAGGCGAGCATGCCCAGCGCGTACCCCAGCCGGGGCGCGCCGAAGTGCACCGTCTCGACGACGTGGATGATGAGGTACTGGGCGAGCCCGAGCAGCCAGCCGGTGCGGCGGTACCCCAGCGAGACCACGTTGAACAGCGCCGCCGCACCCGCGACGATGACGAGGTTGTCGGGGTAGCCGAGCGGATAGTAGGCCGTGGTGGCCAGCACCGACACCACGGCCACGGGGACCGGGAACGTGCTCAGCCACAGCAGCGGCGCCACCGCCAGCACCATGAGCAGCAGTCCCCACGGCAGCAGCCTCCCGAGCGCGGCCAGGCCCTCCGGGGCGTCCGCCACGGGAAAGACGGTGGACGCGAAGGAGATCCCGGCCACCACCGCGGTGACCGCCAGGTC
>NZ_KQ950180.1:249126-256752 GCF_001517975.1 Thermobifida cellulosilytica TB100 | reverse complement strand
CCTGGAAGGCGGCCAGCAGGGCGCCCGCGGCGCCGACCCGGCGCGCCGCGGCCCCGGTGCGCGGCAGGCGCCGCAGCCGCCCGGCCGCCGCCAGCACCCCGGTGGCCGCAGCCCCGCCCACGAGCAGGCGGTAGCAGGCCGTCGCCAGGGGGTGGACTCCGGTCAGGTCCTGCACGACCGATCCGGCGAAGCCGCCGGTGCCCCACAGCACCCCGGCGAGCGCGAGCAGTAGGGGAGAGCGCCAGCCGGGCGGGGCGGAACGGGACGGGGCGGTCTCGGACACGGGGACTCCGTAGGGTGGGACGGCCGGGACGGGCACCCGGCACTCGAAACATGGGATGAACCTACCTCAAAGAGAGGGCCGGCCGCTCCGGGCGCCCGCTGTCGGCCGACAGCGGTACCGTGCGGACCAAGACCAGCCCGCACCCGGCGGGCGGAACCGTGAGGAAACACCCGAGACCCCATGAACTTTCCGCACCCCGGCCCCTACCCGGGGCCCCAGGGCAACCTGCACGAGGAACTGCTGCGCGTCCCCTACGAGACGGCCGCGCCGTGGCTGCGCGTGATCCTCGCCGGAGACCCCACCCCTCTGGGCACCGACAAGCTGGCCTACTCCATCAACCCGCTCCTGACGGCACTGCTCGTCTACCGCACCAATCCGAACGACTACTCCGGCGCGGTCCTCGACAAGCGCCACGCCCAGGCGTGGGGGCGCAGCAAGCAGGACCTGTGGTTCGCCGCCCTGGGCAACATGGCCCGCGACCGCTACCAGGAGCACGTGCTGCCCTCGGGCGCCGACACCGACGTCCACGTCGTCCAGGGCGTCGACTGGGCCGGCTCGGCACACGTGATGCGGCTGCCCGACGTCATGCGCCGCCCCGCCCCCCACGGGGCGCTGGTCATGCTGCCCGACCCCAACGTCATGGTCTACACGGTGCTGTACAGCCGCCGTTCGCTGCCGGTCATCCCGTTCCTCTACACCGTCTTCCGGCAGTACGCCGCCGCCCCGGTCACCGACCAGATGCTGTGGTGGCACGACGGCCGGGTCCACGGCATGTCCACCCGGCCCGCGCCGGACGGCGGCGTGCAGCTCAGGCAGTCCCCGGAGTTCAGCGACCTCATCGAGCGGCGCCTGCCCGCCTGACCCGCAGGCTCAGAAGACGCTCTCCGGGGGAGCCGGGGAGTCCTGGGCCGTCGCGTCGTGCACGACCGCCGCCCCCGCGGCGAACCGGTCGAGCTCCGCGCCGCACAGCACCCGGGCCATGTCCGGGTCCCGGTGCGCCCGCCGGGCCAGCTCGTCCACGGGCAGCTCCCGGTGCCCCGCCACCAGGACCAGGTTGCCGAACCGCCGCCCACGCAGCACCGAGGGCTCGGCGATCAGCGCCACGTGCGCGAAGACCCGGCCCACGGTGGCGACCTGGGCGCGGGCGTGCCGCAGCGCGCGGCCGTCGCCCACGTTCGCCGCGTACAGGCCGCCGGGCCGCACCACCCGGGCCGCCTCCGCCGCGAACTCCACCGACGTCAGGTGCGCCGGGGTGCGCGCCCCCGCGAACACGTCGCACACCACCAGGTCGGCGCTGTCCTCCCGGCGCGCCGCCAGCCAGGCGCGGGCGTCCCCCGTGGCCACCCGCAGGTCGGCCCGGCGGTCCCAGGGCAGCTCCCGCCGCACCAGCGCGACCAGGTCCCCGTCGATGTCCACGGCGCGCTGCCGCGACCCGGGGCGGGTGGCGGCGATGTAGCGGGCCAGGGTGAGCGCCCCCGCGCCCAGGTGGAAGGCGTCGACGGGGGTCCGCTCCGGCGCCACCAGGTCCGCCACGTGCCCCAGGCGGCGCACGTACTCGAAGTCGAGGTGGGTGGGATCGGAGAGGTCCACGTGCGACTGCGGGGTGCCGTCCACCAGCAGCACCCACGAGTCGGGGCGGTCGGCGTCCCGCAGCAGTTCCCTCGTCGGCCGCTCCGCCGCCTCCGCGTCGCCCCTGCCCATGCGTCTTCCGTCCCTCCTGGTCGTGCGGTCCGTGCCGGTCCCACGGTAGGCGCACCGCGGAGCGGACGCGCGGGGAGTCCGCGCCTCCCGCCCGGTACCGCTAGCCTGGAAGCCCCTTCCGGGCGAGGCCGTCGACCCGCCCAGACCCAAGAAGCCCGAGCGGAGTGCCTCCGCGATCTCACCGAGGAGTGGTGGTCGTGCTACTGCGGATGTCGAACCTGTTCCTGCGCACCCTGCGTGAGGACCCGGCGGACGCCGAGGTGCCGAGCCACAAACTCCTGGTACGCGGCGGGTTCGTGCGCCGCACCGCGCCCGGCGTCTACACCTGGCTGCCCCTGGGCAAGATCGTGCTGGAGAACGTCGCCGCCGTGGTGCGCGAGGAGATGAACCGCATCGGCGCCCAGGAGGTGCTGCTGCCCGCGCTGCTGCCCCGCGAGTACTACGAGGCCACCGGCCGGTGGACCGAGTACGGCGACACCCTGTTCCGGCTGAAGGACCGCCGGGGTGCCGACTACCTGCTCGGCCCCACCCACGAGGAGCTGTTCACCCTGCTGGTCAAGGGCGAGTACTCCTCCTACAAGGACTTCCCGGTCATCCTCTACCAGATCCAGGAGAAGTTCCGCGACGAGGCCCGGCCGCGCGCCGGGATCCTGCGGGGCCGCGAGTTCCACATGAAGGACTCCTACTCCTTCGACCTCGACGACGAGGGGCTGCGGCGCTCCTACGAGGCGCACCGCGAGGCCTACATCCGCATCTTCGACCGGCTCGGCCTGGAATACGTGATCGTCAAGGCCACCTCCGGCGCGATGGGCGGCTCCGCCTCCGAGGAGTTCCTGGCGATCGCGCCCAGCGGCGAGGACACCTTCGTCCGCAGCACCGGCTCCGACTACGCCGCCAACGTGGAGGCCGTGGTCACGCCCGCCCCGCCCGCCCGCCCGATCGAGGGCCTGCCGGAGGCGCGGGTGCACCACACCCCCGGCACCCCCACCATCGAGTCGCTGGTGGACTTCCTCAACGGCGCCGGGCTCGGCCGGACCTTCACCGCCGCCGACACCCTCAAGAACGTCATGGTCAAGACCCGCGCCCCCGGCGAGAAGGACTGGGAGATCGTCGGCATCGGCGTGCCCGGCGACCGCGAGGTCGACATGAAGCGCCTGGAGGCGTCCCTCGCCCCGGCCGAGGTGGCGCTGCTGGAGGAGGAGGACTTCGCGGCCCACCCCTTCCTGGTCAAGGGCTACATCGGCCCCGGCGCGCTACAGGCCAACAAGATCCGCTACCTCGTCGACCCCCGCGTCGTCGAGGGCACCGCCTGGGTCACCGGCGCCGACCAGGCCGACCACCACGTGGTCGACCTGGTGTGCGGGCGCGACTTCACCCCCGACGGCACGATCGAGGCCGCCGAGGTCCGCGACGGCGACCCCGCGCCCGACGGCAGCGGCACCCTCTACACCGCGCGCGGCATCGAGATCGGGCACGTCTTCCAGCTCGGCCGCAAGTACACCGACGCGTTCTCCCTGGACGCGCTCGGCCCCGACGGCAAGCCCAGGCGGATCACCATGGGCTCCTACGGCATCGGCGTCTCCCGCGTGGTCGCCGCCGTCGTCGAGCAGTCCCACGACGAGCGGGGCATCATCTGGCCGCGGCAGATCGCCCCCGCCGACGTGCACGTGGTCGGCACCGGCAAGGGCGAGCAGATCGAGGTCGCCCTGCGGATCGGCCGGGAGCTGGAGGAGCGGGGCGTGCGGGTGCTGGTGGACGACCGCAAGGGCGTCTCCCCCGGGGTGAAGTTCACCGACGCGGAGCTGCTCGGCATCCCCACCGGGGTCATCGTGGGCAGGGGACTGGCCGACGGCGTGGTCGAACTGCGCGACCGCGCCACCGGCGAGCGCTCCGAGGTCTCCCTGGACAGCGTCGTCGACACGGTCGTCGCCATCGTCAACGGCTGAGGCCGGACCGCAGCTCCCGGGGCGTCCCGCGCGGGCGCCCCGGACGTGTGTGCGCCCTACAGCTCCCCGCCGGGGAAGCCGGGGAAGGCGCTCAGCGTGCCGCCCAGCGCCAGGGTGCGCCGGGTCGCCTCGCGCAGGGCGCGGCCCGCGAGGTCGCGCAGGCCGGTGTCGGGCACGGCGGCCAGCTCCAGGTACGCCTGCGCCGTGGTCTCCTCCAGCCCGGCCGCGAAGGCCCGCAGCGCCTCGGTCCCGTCCTCCTCCGGCAGTTGGTAGGCGTCCTCTCCGCCGGGGGGAACGGTGTTGCGCGCGGCCAGCTCGCCGTGGAGCGCGTCCCGCCAGGCGCGGTGCTCCTCCAGGTGGGCCAGGCACAGCTCGCGCAGGTCCGCGCCGATCCCGGCGGCCGCGAAGCCGTAGCCGTACACCGCCGCGTGCTCGGCCAGCAGCGCGTCCCGCAGCGCCGCGACCGCGGCGTCCGCCGTCTCGGTGGGGGTGGGCTCGGACGTACCGGTCAACTATGCCTCCGACAGTAGGTGGACGTGCCCCGCCTCGCAGGCGCCGACGCTGGCGAAGAGCTGGGCCAGTGCGGGGTCGGTGGCCTGGCCGAGCTGGCGGAGCCGGTTCGCCGCGGCGGCCTCCTCCGCGAGCCGCAGCCCCTCCTCGTCGGTGGCCTCGGGCGCGGGCGCCCCGGGACTCGCGGACACCTCCGGCTCGGTGTCGCGCGGGGGCAATCGGTCCCGCAGCACCGCCAGGTGCCGCTCGTGGTGGCCGCGCAGCTCCTCGCACAGCCCGGGGTCCCGGACGGCCCCGGCGTCGATCGCCGCCCTGTAGCGGGCCACCAGCCGCTCCTTCTCCGCGATCGCTGCCCGCAGCAGGTACTCGTCGGGAGTGACCTCGCTGGGGTACCAGTCGGAGCCGCGGCAGCCGCTCGCCCCGAGCACGGCGGCCAGCGCGCCGCCCGCCAGGACCGCGCGGCGGGAGAGGGCGTGGTCGCGCAACGGTACCTCCTGAGGACACGACGGGAGAGGAGCCGAACGCGCCCTATCTTCGCACGCCGTGCAGTGCTGCGGGGCGGTGCGCGGCGGGGCGGCGGACCGGGAGGCGGCACCACGGCACGTGGAGCGATGCGGGGCAGCCGCCGACTGTGGATACCCTTGGAGCTGAAGCCGTCGCCTCCGGGGCGGCGGCGCACCGATGACACGACTGGACCGCCCCGCGACCGCCGGGACCGGGACGGGAACGCCGAGGAGGATCACGATGGGCGCGCAGACCCGCCACGAGCGTCTCGCGCAACTGCTGACCCCCATCCTGGACGAGGCAGGACTCGACCTGGAGGGACTGGAGATCGCTCCGGTCGGCAGGCGCCGTCGGGTCCGGGTGGTGGTCGACTCCGACGACGGCGTTGACCTGGAGACCGTGGGCGAGGTCAGCCAGAAGATCTCCACCGCGCTTGACGAGGCCGATGTCATGGGGCAGTCTCCGTACGTACTGGAGGTGACCTCGCCTGGCGTGGACCGGCCGCTGACCGAGCCACGGCACTGGCGGCGCGCCCGGGGACGCCTGGTGCACGCGCCGCTCGTCGCCGGTGGCCAGGTGAGAGGGCGCGTGGTCGCCACCGACGAGACGGGCGTCACCTTCGACGTCGATGGCCAGAGCCAGGTGTACGCCTTCTCCGACCTGGGACGAGGCAAGGTCCAGGTGGAATTCCGCCACGACGACGCGGCGGACTAGAGGGGGAGCCCCGTGGATATCGACATGAGTGTCCTGCGCAGCCTGGAACGCGAGAAGGACATCTCGGTGGACCTCGTCGTCAAGGCGATCGAGGACGCGCTGCTGATCGCGTACCGCCGCCAGGAGGGCCCCGACACCAACGCCAGAGTGGAGTTGGACCGCGCCACGGGACACGTCACGGTGTGGGTCGAGGAGCGCGACGAGGACGGGCAGTTCGTGCGCGAGTACGACGCCACTCCCTCCGGCTTCGGCCGTATCGCCACCTCCACCGCCAAGCAGGTCATCCTGCAACGGCTGCGCGACGCCGAGGACGAGGTCACCCTGGGCGAGTTCGCCGGCCGCGAGGGCGAGATCGTCTCCGGCGTCATCCAGCAGGGCAAGGACCCGCGCAACGTGCTGGTCGACCTCGGCCGCATCGAGGCCGTCCTGCCGCCCCAGGAGCAGGTGCCGACCGAGACCTACAACCACGGCGAGCGGCTGCGCGCCTACGTCGTCCAGGTCCGCAAGGGCCACCGCGGCCCCTCGGTGACACTGTCGCGCACCCACCCCAACCTGGTGCGCAAGCTCTTCCAGTTGGAGGTGCCCGAGATCGCCGACGGCACCGTCGAGATCGCCGCGATCGCGCGCGAGGCGGGGCACCGCACCAAGATGGCCGTCCGGTCCAACAAGCCCGGCGTCAACGCCAAGGGCGCGTGCATCGGACCGCTCGGCAGCCGGGTGCGCAACGTCATGAACGAGCTGCGCGGCGAGAAGATCGACATCGTCGACTACTCCGAGGACCCGGCCAGGTTCGTCGCCAACGCGCTGTCGCCCGCCAAGGTCAACCACGTCGAGGTGGTCGACGCCGCGGCCCGTGTGGCCCGGGTCACCGTGCCCGACTACCAGCAGTCGCTGGCGATCGGCAAGGAGGGGCAGAACGCCCGGCTGGCGGCCCGCCTCACCGGCTGGCGCATCGACATCCGCTCCGACACCGAGCTGGCCGCCCAGCGCGAGCAGGAGCAGGGGGAGTCGGACGGCCGTACCGGCGCCCAGGGCTGACGGGGGCCGCTGTTAGGATGGGAACCGATCCAGCGGCTCCCGTGCGCACGTGCGTGGGCTGCAGGGCGAAAGCAGCCCAGTCCGACCTCGTACGGTTGGCACTGGACGGGGACGCGGTCGTGTGCGACCCGGCACGGCGGATGCCGGGACGGGGAGCCTACCTCCACCCCGACCGGCGGTGCTGGGAGGCCGCTCAGCGGCGTCGGGTCTGGCCACGGGCGTTCCGCGCAGGTCGGGCACTCGACGCCTCGGCCGTCGCCGAGTGCTTCGCCGCGGTCTGATTTCGAATCAGCCGGGGTTCTGGATTAGGGTTGGAATGATCACGCCGCCCGCCTGGTTGTACTGACCGGGTACGCGGCGGGTCTTGTCATGCCGGGAGGACCCGGTGTCATCCACCCATTGTTGTGTAGCGACGAGTCGGAAGCGGGTCGAGATTGCGATGAGCGCTCGATGAGTACGCAGCGATGAGTACGTCAAGCTAGCGACGGTCCGGCACACGCTCATGTCCCGGACCGAGATAGAGGAGAGCAGTGGCGAAGGTCCGGGTATACGAGCTCGCTAAAGAGTTTGGTGTGGAGAGCAAGGCTGTCCTGGCCAAACTCCAGGAGATGGGCGAATTCGTACGTTCGGCGTCCTCGACGATCGAGGCGCCCGTGGTACGCCGCCTGAAAGAGGCTTTCAACGAGAACAACGGCTCCGGCGGGGCGAAGGGCGGGGCGAAGAGCAGCCCCAAGCCGCGCCCGCGTCCCGAGCCGACCAAGGCCCCGGCCCCGTCGGCCGGCGGCGAAGCAGCACGTCCCACCGTTGTTCCCAAGCCCGGCCCCAAGCCGGGTCCGCGCCCCGCGGCCAACGCCCCCGGCGGCTTCCGCGCACCGGCCCCCGAGGGTGAGGCCCCGCGTCCGGCGGCGCCCAAGCCGGGTCCGCGCCCCG
>NZ_KQ950180.1:196793-248471 GCF_001517975.1 Thermobifida cellulosilytica TB100 | reverse complement strand
CCGGAGCACCCCGGGGGGCGGCGGCCCGCGTCCCGGCGGCTTCGGCGGCCGTCCCAGCGGCGGCGGCCGCGGCCGCGGCGGCGGCACGGCGGGAGCCTTCGGGCGTCCCGGCGGCCGTCCGGGCCGCGCCCGCAAGTCCAAGAAGCAGCGGCGCCAGGAGTTCAACGACATGCAGGCGCCGTCGTTCGGCGGCGTCAAGATCCCCAGCGGCAACGGCAAGGTGATCCGGCTGTCGCGCGGGGCCTCGCTGGCCGACTTCGGCGAGCGCATCGACGTCAACCCGGCGTCGCTGGTGCAGGTCGTCATGTTGCAGTTGGGCGAGATGGTCACGGCCACCCAGTCGCTGCCGGACGAGACCCTGCAACTGCTGGGCGAGGAGCTCAACTACACGGTCGAGGTCGTCAGCCCCGAGGACGAGGACCGCGAGCTGCTGGAGTCCTTCTCCATCGAGTTCGGCGAGGACGCCGGAAGCGAGGAGGACCTCAAGCCGCGCGCCCCGGTGGTGACCGTCATGGGTCACGTCGACCACGGTAAGACCCGGCTGCTCGACGCGATCCGCAACACCAACGTGGCCAGCGGCGAGGCGGGCGGCATCACCCAGCACATCGGCGCCTACCAGGTCACCACCACGGTGGACGGTGAAGAGCGCAAGATCACCTTCATCGACACCCCGGGCCACGAGGCGTTCACCGCCATGCGTGCCCGCGGTGCGCAGGCCACCGACATCGCGGTGCTGGTGGTCGCGGCCGACGACGGCGTCAAGCCGCAGACGGCCGAGGCCATCGACCACGCCAAGGCGGCCAACGTGCCGATCGTGGTCGCGGTCAACAAGATCGACCTCGAGGGCGCCGACCCGCAGAAGGTCCGGGCGCAGCTCACCGAGTACGGCCTGGTGGCCGAGGAGTACGGCGGCGACGTCCAGTTCGTGGACATCTCCGCGAAGCAGAACATCAACATCGACGGACTCCTCGAGGCCATCATCCTGACCTCGGACGCCGAGCTGGACCTGAAGGCCAACCCCGACATGCCGGCCCAGGGCCTGGCCATCGAGGCCTACCTGGACCGCGGCCGCGGATCCATGGCCACCGTCCTGGTGCAGCGCGGAACGCTGCGCGTCGGCGACTCGATCGTCTGCGGCGACGCCTACGGCCGCGTCCGCGCGATGCTCGACGAGAACGGCAACCCGGTCAAGGAGGCCGAGCCGTCCCGTCCGGTGCAGGTGCTCGGACTGACCAACGTGCCCAGCGCGGGCGACAACTTCCTGGTGGTCAAGGACGACCGGGTCGCCCGCCAGATCGCCCAGCAGCGCGAGGCGCGCGAGCGGTTCGCGCAGCAGGCCAAGGCCAGCCGCCGGGTCACCCTCGACAACTGGCAGAAGACCCTGGAGGAGGGCAAGCGCGAAGAGCTGCTCCTCATCATCAAGGGCGACATGTCCGGTTCGGTGGAGGCGCTGGAGGAGTCCCTGCTCAAGATCGACGTGGGCGGGGACGAGGTCGCGATCCGCGTGATCGGCCGCGGTGTCGGCGCGATCACGCAGAACGACATCAACCTGGCGGCCTCGGCCGGTGCGATCATCATCGGCTTCAACGTTCGGCCCGAGGGCAAGAACAGCGAGCTGGCCGACCGCATGGGCGTGGACATCCGCTACTACTCGGTCATCTACCAGGCCATCGAAGAGGTGGAAGCGGCCCTCAAGGGCATGCTCAAGCCCGAGTACGAGGAGGTCCGGCTCGGCACCGCGGAGATCCGCGAGGTCTTCAAGGTGCCGCGGGTCGGCAACATCGCCGGTTCGATCGTCCGCGACGGCCTCATCAAGCGCAACTCCAAGGCACGGCTCATCCGCGACGGGGTGGTCATCTCCGACAACCTCACCGTCGAGTCGCTGCGCCGGTTCAAGGACGACGTCACCGAGGTCCGCGAGGGCTTCGAGTGCGGTATCGGAATCGGCTACAACGACATCCGCGTCGGCGACGTCATCGAGACGTTTGAGATGCAGGAGAAGCCGCGCGACTGACCCTTCGGGGAGGTCGGGGCCCGGCAGGTCTGCCGGGCCCCGACCCGGGGCCCCACAGCGGTCCGTGCCGGGAGACGGCATCCACAACTACAGAATCACGGGGTGAGCGCGTGTTCGTCGGGGCCCTGACGCTGGACCTGCTGCTGGGTGACGTCCGATCACTGAAGCAGAAGCGTTCCGTCGTGCGTCCCATCGTGGCCGAGCTCCAGCGCAAGCACAGGGTTTCGGTCGCCGAGACCGGCAACCACGACCTGTACCGGCGCTGCGAGATCGGAGTGGCGGTGGTCGCCGCCACCGCGGCGCACTGCACGGCGCTGATGGACTCCTGCGAGAACCTGGTCGCCAATCACCCCGAAGTCGAGCTGCTGTCCGCCCGACGGCGGCTCTTCAACGACGAGGAATAGAGCGATGGTTGACGCCGCACGCGCGAGCAAGCTCGCCGACCGCATCCAGCGGATCGTGGCCGAGATGCTGGAACGCCGTATCAAGGACCCGCGCCTGGGCTTCGTGACCGTCACCGACGCGCGGCTCACCAACGACCTGCGCGACGCCACCGTCTACTACACGGTGTTCGGCAGCGACACGGAGAAGGCCGGGACCGCGGCGGCCCTGGAGAGCGCCAAGGGGCTGATCCGCTCCGAGGTCGGCCGCCGCACCGGGCTGCGGCACACCCCCACCATCACCTTCGTGGCCGACGAGGTGCAGGCCAACGCCCAACACATCGAGGAACTGCTGGCCAAGGCCAAGATGGCCGACGCGGAGGTGGCCCGCGCCGCGGCCAACGCCCGCCCGGCCGGGGATCCCGACCCCTACCGCACCCCGCGCGTCCGCGAGGACGAGGACGACTGACCCATGACCGACGGCGTCGTCATCGTCGACAAGCCCGCCGACTGGACCTCCCACGACGTGGTCGCGAAGGTCCGCCGCCTGGCGGGGACCCGCCGGGTCGGCCACGCCGGCACCCTCGACCCGATGGCCACCGGGGTGCTGGTGCTGGGCGTGGGCCGGGCCACCCGCCTGCTGGGGCACCTCGCCCTCACCGAGAAGGTCTACGAGGCCACCATCCGCCTGGGGCAGACCACCACCACCGATGACGCCGAGGGCGAACCGCTGGAGCACCGCGCCGCGGACCGGGTCGGCGAGGACGAGGTCCGGGCCGGCGCCAAGGCGCTCACCGGGGTGATCCAGCAGGTGCCGCCGCAGGTCAGCGCGATCAAGGTGAACGGCCAGCGCGCCTACCGCAGGGCGCGCGCGGGCGAGTCGGTCGAGCTGCGGGCACGCGAGGTGACGGTCCGCGAGTTCGAGGTGACCGGGTTCCGCCGCGTCGCCGACCCCGGCGGGGACTTCGTCGACGTCGACGCCCGCGTCACCTGCTCCAGCGGCACCTACATCCGCGCCCTGGCCCGCGACCTGGGCGCGGACCTCGGCGTGGGCGGACACCTCACCGCGCTGCGCCGCACCCGGGTGGGCCCCTACACCCTGGACCAGGCCGCCACCCTGGAGGAGCTGGCCGCCGAGTTCACCCTGATGCCGCTGGCCGAAGCGGTCGCCGCGGCCTTCCCGGTCCGCCGCCTCACCGAGGCGGAGGCCCGCCGGGTGGCCCACGGCAACCGCATCTCCCCGAGCGGGCACCCCGGCCCGGTCGGCCTGTTCGCCCCGGACGGCAGCGTGCTGGCCCTGGCCGAGGACCGCCCCGGCTACGGCAAGCCCGTGGTGGTCTTCGCCGGGAACTGACGGCGCGGTCCCCGCCTCCGGGTGCCCGTCCGGCCCCGGTCCCGGCCGCCGCACGGAGGGGAGATCACGGGGAGTAACATGGCGCGGGGCGGCACCCGATCCGCCGCCCGCCCTGTCGACCACACCCCTGATGGGAGAGCGGTGAGCGTACGGCTTTGGCGCGGCCTGGACGAGGTGCCCGCTGACTGGGGACGCTCGGTCGTGGCCGTCGGAACCTTCGACGGAGTCCACCTCGGCCACCAGCACCTCCTGCGCCAGGCCCGGGGGCACGCCGACCGGCTGGGGCTGCCGCTGGTCGTGGCCGCCTTCGACCCCCCGCCCGGACTGGTGCTGGGCACCCTGGAGCCCGCCGTGGTGCTCACCGGCGCCGACTACCGGGCCCGGCTGCTGGCCGAGCAGGGCGCGGACGCGGTGTGCCTCCTGCCGTTCACCCCGGAGTTCGCCGAGCAGCCCGCCGCGGAGTTCGCCGAGCGCGTCCTGGTCGGCGCGCTGCACGCCGCGGTGGTCGTCCCCGCCGGGTACGGCGACCGCCTGCCCGCGGGGGACGCCGACGAGCTGCGCGCCCTCGGCAAGGAGCACGGCTTCGCCGTGGAGGAGGTGCAGCCCGCCGCCGGCACCGAACCGGTCACCTCCGCCCGGGTGCGCTCCCTCGTCACCGAGGGGGACGTCGCCGCGGCGCACGCCGCCCTGGGGCGCCCGCACCGCGTCGAGGGCGTGGTCGTGCACGGCGCGGCCCGGGGCCGGGAGCTGCTCGGCTTCCCCACCGCGAACCTGGAGTGCCCCCCGCACACCGCCGTCCCCGCCGACGGCGTCTACGCGGGCTGGCTGGTCCTGCTCGACGGGGTGGAGGAGCAGGAGCGGTGGGCGGCGGCCGTCTCGGTGGGCACCAACCCCACCTTCGAGGGGACCGCCCGCACGGTCGAGGCCTACGCCCTGGACCGCGACGACCTGGAGCTGTACGGCCTGCACATGGCGGTGGAGTTCACCCACCACATCCGCCCCATGCTGCGCTTCGACGGCATCGAGGAGCTCATCGCCGCCATGGGACGCGACGTCGCCCGCTGCCGGGAGCTGCTCCTGGGCGGCTGAGCCGCGGCACGCCCCTGCCGCGGCCGCCGCGCAACGGTAGTAAGCTTGCCTGGAAGTCGGCTGTAGCGCCGACCCTCGGCCGTGCCCGCTGCACTGCCCGTCCGGGCCCGCGGCACGCCGGGTGCACCATCCCGTCCGACGACTGTGGGCGCGCACGGTTGTCGGCTTTCGACGGTCCGTCCGGACCGGTTTCCCGAAAGCACAGGTCAAGGTCCGCGCGCCGAGACGTAAGAAGGAGCGTCGTGTCGATCGACAGCGACACCAAGAAGAAGATCATCGCCGAGTACGGTACCTCGGAGGGTGACACCGGTTCGCCCGACGTGCAGGTCGCGCTGCTGACGCACCGCATCACCCAGCTCACCGAGCACCTCAAGCAGCACAAGCACGACCACCACAGCCGTCGTGGCCTGCTGCTGCTGGTCGGTCGTCGGCGCCGGCTTCTCCAGTACATCGCGAAGAAGGACATCAACCGCTACCGTCAACTGATCGAGCGCCTCGGTCTGCGCCGGTAGCCGGTTGCCAGCGGAGAGGGGAGTGGCCGCCGCCGCTCCCTTTTCTTAGTAGTGTGGACTCGTTACCGGCTCCCGCGGCGGGGTAGTACCTTGCCGCGACGTGTCGGTCGACAACTGAAAAGCAGACCATTCCCGCGCCCCACCCTCGGCCGTTCCAGCCGCGGTGGCATCTGCCGGCAGGTGAGGAAGGACCTCACCACGGTGTCGAGGCCGGTCCTCGGTAGTGGTTCCCCGACGCGTCCGTAACCGACGGCGCCTCCGGGGGACTTCGATCGATGGCCGGCCGTCAGGGCCATCGCCGTGCGGTCGTGGACCGCCACACGCGGCGTCGCGGAGCCGTACGACTCCTTCGGGACGGACACTCTTCTCAACGGGGCACGGACGCGGGAGCTTCGTTCACCGTGTAGGAGGTCGCCCATGGAGGGCGTGTATTCCGCCGAGGCCGTCATCGACAACGGCCGCTTCGGCACCCGTACCATCCGTTTCGAGACCGGTCGGCTGGCCCGCCAGGCAGCCGGATCGGCCACCGCCTACCTCGACGACGAGACCATGGTCCTGTCGGCGACGACCGCGTCGAAGCGCCCCAAGGAGGCCCTCGACTTCTTCCCGCTGACCGTCGACGTCGAGGAGCGCATGTACGCGGCGGGGCGCATCCCCGGCTCCTTCTTCCGCCGTGAGGGCCGCCCCTCCGAGGACGCCATCCTCACCTGCCGCCTGATCGACCGGCCGCTGCGCCCGTCCTTCCAGAAGGGGCTGCGCAACGAGATCCAGATCGTCGCGACGGTCCTGGCGCTGCACCCCGACCACCTCTACGACGTCATCGCCATCAACGCCGCCTCGATGTCCACCCAGTTGGCCGGGCTGCCGTTCTCCGGCCCCATCGGCGGGGTGCGCGTGGCGCTCATCGAGGGCCAGTGGGTGGCCTTCCCGACCCACTCCGAACTGTCCAACGCCACCTTCGACATGGTGGTGGCCGGCCGGGTGCTGGACAACGGCGACGTCGCGATCATGATGGTCGAGGCCGAGTCCACCCCGCACACCCTCCGACTGGTCGCCGAGGGCGCGATCGGCCCCAACGAGCAGACCGTCGCCGAGGGCCTGGAAGCCGCCAAGCCGTTCATCAAGGTGCTGTGCCGCGCCCAGCAGACGCTGGCCGACGCCGCGGCCAAGGAGACCGTCGAGTACCCGATCTTCCTCGACTACCAGGACGACGCCTACGCCGCCGTCGAGGGGGCGATCCGCTCCGAGCTGGCCTCCGCCCTCACCATCGCCGACAAGCAGGAGCGCGAGGCCGAGCTCGAGCGGGTCAAGACGCTGGCCGCGGAGAAGCTCGCCGAGGACTTCGAGGGCCGCGAGAAGGAGCTGGCCGCGGCGTTCCGCGCGCTCACCAAGAAGCTGGTGCGCGAGCGCATCATCAAGGAGCGGGTCCGCATCGACGGCCGCGGGGTCAAGGACATCCGCTCCCTGACCGCCGAGGTCAACGTCGTGCCGCGGGTCCACGGCTCCGCCCTGTTCGAGCGCGGCGAGACCCAGATCCTGGGCATCACCACGCTCAACATGCTGCGCATGGAGCAGACCATCGACACGCTCAACCCCGAGCGGACCAAGCGCTACATGCACAACTACAACTTCCCGCCGTACTCCACCGGGGAGACCGGCCGGGTGGGCTCGCCCAAGCGCCGCGAGATCGGCCACGGCGCGCTCGCCGAACGCGCCCTCCTGCCGGTGCTGCCCTCGCGGGAGGAGTTCCCCTACGCCATCCGGCAGGTGTCGGAGGCCCTCGGCTCCAACGGCTCCACCTCCATGGGGTCGGTGTGCGCCTCCACCATGTCGCTGCTGGCGGCGGGCGTGCCGCTCAAGGACATGGTCGCGGGCATCGCCATGGGCCTCATCGCCGAGGACGGCGAGTACGTCACCCTCACCGACATCCTCGGCGCCGAGGACGCCTACGGCGACATGGACTTCAAGGTCGCCGGAACCCGCGACCTCATCACCGCGCTGCAACTGGACACCAAGCTCGACGGCATCCCCGCCGAGGTGCTGGCCGCCGCCCTGCAGCAGGCCCGCGGGGCGCGCCTGGCGATCCTCGACGTCATGGCCGAGGCGATCGACAGGCCCGCCGAGATGAGCCCGTACGCGCCGCGCATCCTCACCATCAAGGTGCCCGTCGACAAGATCGGCGAGGTCATCGGCCCCAAGGGCAAGATGATCAACTCGATCCAGGACGAGACCGGCGCCGAGATCACCATCGAGGACGACGGCACCATCTACATCGGCGCCACCGACGGGCCCTCCGCGGAGGCGGCCCGCGACACCATCAACAGCATCGCCAACCCGACGATGCCCGAGGTCGGCGACCGCTACCTCGGCACGGTCGTCAAGACCACCGCGTTCGGCGCGTTCGTGTCGCTGCTGCCCGGCAAGGACGGCCTGCTGCACATCTCGCAGATCCGCAAGCTGCACGGCGGCCAGCGGATCGAGAACATCGACGACGTGATCAGCATCGGCGAGAAGATCCAGGTCGAGATCCGCGAGATCGACGACCGCGGCAAGCTCTCGCTCATCCCGGTGGAGGTCATCGAGGCCGAGGCGGCGGCCGCCGCCAACGGCGAGGCGGACCGCGACGCGGCCAAGAAGTCCGACAACGGCGGCGAGCAGCCGCAGCCGCGTCGGCGCCGCCGCACCCGCTCCTCCAGCCGGTCCAGCGAGAACACCTGATCTGTCCCGCCACCGCCCGGGGCGTCCGGGCGGTGGGAGAACCCGTCGGGCGGCCGTACCGTAAGAGGACGGCCGCCCCCCGTTTACCCGAGGGGCGACCCCACCGTTTCCGCTTTCGCTGAAGAAGGACCCATGACGACAGTTCCGATCGCGGCCGAGCAGGAACCGGGCACCACCGTCACCGTGCTTCCCCCGCAGAACGGCACCGGCCTGGTACGGCGCACCGTGCTGCCGGGCGGCCTGCGGGTGGTCACCGAGACCATGCCGGGAGTGCGCTCCGCGGCCTTCGGGATCTCGGCCACCACCGGGTCCCGCGACGAGGACGCGGCCCACGCCGGCTCCGCGCACTTCCTGGAACACCTGCTGTTCAAGGGCACCGAACAGCGCAGTGCCCTGGACATCTCCGCGCTGCTCGACGGCGTGGGCGCCGACTACAACGCCTACACCACCAAGGAGCAGACCACCTACTACGCCAAGGTCCTCGACCGCGACCTGCCGCTGGCCATCGACGTCATCAGCGACATGATCGCCAACTCGGTCCTCGACCCCGCAGAGGTGGAGACCGAGCGCGGGGTGATCCTCGAAGAGATCGCCATGTACGAGGACGAACCCGCCGACGTGGTCGACGACGTGTTCGCCGCGCACTTCTTCAAGGACTCCCCGCTGGGCCGGCCCATCCTGGGCACCAACGACACGATCCGCGCGCTGCCCCGCGAGCGCATCCTCGAGCAGTACCGGAAGGCGTACGTGCCCTCCGAACTCGTCGTCGCCGCCGCGGGCAACCTCGACCACGACGAGGTGGTGCGCCGGGTCGCCGAGGCGTTCCGCGACCTGCTCGAGGCGGCCGGGGACGCCCGCCCCGCCCCGCCCCGCATCGGCGGCCCCACACCCGCCACCCACCCGGGAACGGTGCTGGTCAGCAGGGACACCGAACAGGCCCACCTGATCCTGGGCCGCGAGGGCGTCCACCGCACCGACCCGCGCTGGTACGCGCTGCGGGTCCTCGGCGCGATCCTGGGCGGCGGCATGTCCTCCCGGCTGTTCCAGGAGGTGCGGGAGAAGCGCGGCCTCGCCTACGCCGTGCACGGCTACTCGTCCAGCTACTCCGACACCGGCCTGTTCCAGGTCTACGTCGGCTGCCTGCCCGACAAGATCGACGAGGTGCTCGACGTCTGCCGCACCGAGCTGGCCCGGGCGGCCGCCCACGGCGTCCTCCCCGAGGAGCTGGCCCGCGCCAAGGGGCAGATCCGCGGCTCCTGGGTGCTGGGCACCGAGGGCACCAACGCGCGCATGAGCCGCCTCACCGGCCACGAGCTGGGCCGCACCCGCCACCTCTCCCTCGACGAGGACCTCGCCCTGTTCGACGCCGTCACCACCGACGACGTCAGCGAGGTCGCCGCCGACATCCTCAACCGGCCCGAGGCCCTGGCGGTGGTCGGCCCCTACGAGGAGGGCCGCTCCTTCGGTTGACCCGGCCGCGGGGCGCGGACGGACCACCCGGACCGGCCGCGCCTGTACGGCCCCGGCGCGGACCGCCTCCCACCTGCGTCCGGTACGGTGAGACCCGTGATCAAGGTAGGAGTGTTCGGCGCCCTCGGGCGCATGGGGTCAGAAGTCGTCAAGGCCGTCGAAGCGGCGGAGGACACCGAACTGGTGGCCGGGATCGACAGCGCGGACGAGCGCGACAAGGTGCTCGGCGCCGACGTGGTCGTCGACTTCACCCACCCCGACGTGGTGATGGACAACCTGCGCTGGCTCGTCGACCACGGCATCCACGCGGTGGTGGGGACCAGCGGCTTCGACGAGGGCAAGCTGGCCGAGGTGCGCGGCCTGCTCGACGCCCGCCCGGGGCCCAACGTGCTCATCGCACCCAACTTCGGCATCGCGGCCGTGCTCATGATGAACTTCGCGGCCAAGGCGGCCCCCTACTTCGAGTCGGCCGAGATCGTCGAGCTGCACCACCCGAAGAAGGCCGACGCGCCCAGCGGGACCGCCTACCGCACCGCCGAACTGATCGGGGCGGCGCGCGCCGAGGCGGGCCTGGCCCCCGCCCCCGACGCCACCACCTCGGAACTGCCCGGCGCCCGGGGCGCCCAGGTCGCGGGAGTGCGGGTGCACGCGCTGCGGATCACCGGCATGATCGCCCACCAGGAGGTCGTCTTCGGCACCCACGGCGAGACGCTGACCATCCGCCACGACTCGATGAACCGCGAGTCGTTCATGCCGGGCGTCCTGCTGGGCGTCCGCCGGGTCGCGTCCCTGCCGGACCGGCTCACCGTCGGGCTGGAGTCCCTGCTCGGACTCTGACGGGCTTGTGCCCGGCCCCGGGGAGGAGCGGCCGGTCCCCGGCCCCCTCCCCGGCGGCTACTCCCGTTCCGCCTCCACCCAGCCGAGGGTGCGCTGCACCGCCTTCTTCCAGTTGCGGTACTCGCGGTCGCGCAGCCGCGGGTCGATCGCCGGGGTCCACACCGCGTCGCGCCGCCAGTTCGCGCGCAGACTGTCCAGGTCGGGCCAGTAGCCCACGGCCAGCCCCGCCGCGTAGGCGGCTCCCAGGCAGGTGGTCTCCGCGACCTTCGGCCGCACCACCTCCAGGTCCAGCACGTCGGCGAGGGCCTGGTTGAGCAGCGCGTTGGCGACCATGCCGCCGTCCACCTTCAGCGAGGTCAGCGGGATGCCGGAGTCGCTGTTCATCGCGTCCACGACCTCGCGGGTCTGCCACGCGGTGGCCTCCAGCACCGCGCGCGCCAGGTGCGCCCGGGTCACATAGGAGGTGAGCCCGGCGACGACCCCGCGGGCGTCGCTGCGCCAGTGCGGCGCGAACAGCCCGGAGAACGCGGGCACGATGTAGCAGCCGCCGTTGTCGGAGACCGTGGACGCCAGCTCCTCGATCTCCGCGGCGTGCGAGATCATCCCCAGGTTGTCGCGCAGCCACTGCACCAGCGAGCCCGCCATCGCGATGGAGCCCTCCAGCGCGTACACCGCGGGCCGGTCGCCGATCCGGTAGCCCACCGTGGTGAGCAGGCCGTTGGCGGAGACCACCGGCTCGGTCCCGGTGTTGAGCACCAGGAACGCGCCCGTGCCGTAGGTGCCCTTGACGTCGCCCGGGTCGAAGCAGGTCTGCCCGAACAGCGCGGCGTGCTGGTCGCCCAGCGCCGCCGCCACCGGCACCCCCTCCAGCGGCCCGCGGGCCGTGCCGTACACCTCGGAGCTGGACCGGATCTCGGGCAGCATCGCCGCGGGCACGCCCATCGCGTCGAGGATCTGCTCGTCCCAGTCCAGGGTGTGCAGGTTCATCAGCATGGTGCGGCTGGCGTTGGTGACGTCGGTGACGTGCCGCCCGGTGAGCTTCCACACCAGCCAGGTGTCCACCGTGCCGAACAGCACCTCGCCGCGCTCGGCGCGCTCGCGCAGCCCTGGCACCTCGTCCAGCAGCCAGCGCAGCTTCGGCCCGGAGAAGTAGGTGGCCAGCGGCAGCCCGCACCGCTCCCGGAACCGGTCCTGGCCCGCCTCCCCGCCCAGGACGTCCAGCAGCCGGTCGGTGCGGGTGTCCTGCCACACGATCGCGTGGTGCACCGGCTCGCCGGTCCTGCGGTCCCACACCACGGTGGTCTCCCGCTGGTTGGTGATGCCCACCGCGGCCAGCCGGTCCGGGGTCAGCCCGCCCGCCGCGAGCGCCTCCTCGACCACCGCGACCACGTTCGCCCAGATCTCCGCGGCGTCGTGCTCCACCCACCCGGGCCGGGGGAAGATCTGGCGGTGCTCGCGCTGCCCCACCGAGACGACGTCGCCGCGCCGGTCGAAGACGATGCAGCGGCTCGACGTGGTGCCCTGGTCGATCGCCGCCACGTACTGTTCGGTCACCGGACCCCGCCCTTCCGTTCCGCGCGTTCCACGGTCGCCACCGACGTTAGCGGGATCACACCCGTCCCGGGGAGCCGACCGTCCGCGGGCGCGTCCCGGGGCCGGGCGTGGAGCCGGGAGGCCGGGCCGCTGCGGCTCCGGGGTCAGGTCGGCCGGGGAGAACTCGGACATGACGCCGGAGGCGGCGCAGGCGCTTCCCGGCGGCCCCGGAACCGGGGTGGGCGCGCCGCCCCTGCGCGCCCGTCAGTGGCCCGCGGGCCGTCGGGAGCCCAGCCGGGAGCGCACGGTCTGGGACCGGCCCGAGGACGTGTTCCCGAGGCTGGGACGGGCCAGCGGCAGCGAGCGGGGAGCACGCGGGTGCCGCGGCCGGGTCACCCCAGGGCGAGCCCCAGCGCGAACAGCACGCCGAACGCCGTCTGCAACCGCCCCGTCTCGCCCAGGCCGCGGATCAGGTCGGGGCCGGTCTCGCCGCGCAGCACCCGCGCGCACGGCCGTACCGCCAGCGGCGCGGACAGCAGCACCAGCAGCACCCACCACGCCCCCACCGCCGTGGCCAGCGCCGCGACGAACGCACCCGCCACGCACCCGGCGAACAGCAGCCGCGCCCGCCGGTCGCCCAGCACCACCGCCAGGGTCCGCTTGCCGGTCACCACGTCGGTGGGCAGGTCCCGCACGTTGTTGACGACCAGCATCGAACACGACAGCAGCCCCACCGCCACGGCCGCCGTCCACCCCCGCCACGGCACCGAGCCCGCCTGCACGAAGACCGTCCCGGCCACCGCCACCAGGCCGAAGAACACGAACACCGACACCTCGCCCAGCGCCCGGTAGCCGTACGGGTTGCGCCCGCCGGTGTAGAACCAGGCCGCGGCGATCGCCACCGCGCCCACCAGCAGCAGCCACCACGACGACACCGCCACCAGCACCAGGCCGACGACCGCCGCCACCCCGAAGCACAGCCAGGCCGCGGCGAACACGTGCCGCGGCTCGGCCAGCCGGGACGCGGTCAGCCGCAGCGGCCCCACCCGGTTCTCGTCGGTGCCCCGGACCCCGTCGCTGTAGTCGTTGGCGTAGTTCACGCCCACCTGCAACGCCACCGCCACCACCAGCGCCAGCAGCGCCTTCCACCACACGGCGGCGCCCAGCCCGAAGGCGAGCCCGGTGCCCACCGCCACCGGGACGACCGAGTTCGGCAGGGTGCGCGGACGGGCCCCCGCCACCCACTGGCTCACCGTGGCCACGTGTCGGCCTCACTTCCCCCAACCGCCCGCCGCCGCGGACGGAACCACCGGTCCGTTCTGTGCGGTCTCCACCGTAGCGCCGCCCGCCGCGGCCCCGGTCAGCGGCTGATCGCCGCGTGCAGCCGGACCATGGGCACCACGGTCCCCATGTCCAGCTCGCGGCGCGCCCCGTCCGCGGCCCACCCCGCCTGCTCCACGAACGTGCGCAGCGCGTTCTGCTGCTCCAGCGTCCACACGTACACCGCCTGGAAGCCGTCGTCGAGCAGGTGGTCCACCACCGCGTGCAGCAGCCGGCTGCCGTGCCCGCGCCGCACCCGGTCCGGGGCCACGTGCAGCGCGTAGATCTCCGCGTCGGTCCCCGGCCAGCGGTCCGCGTCCTGCGCCGGACCGAACGCCGCGAACCCGGCCACCGCCCCCTCGTCCGTGGCCACCAGCAGCCGGTGCCGCGACGTCGGCGGCGACTCCACCGCGGCCCGCCACCGCGCCACGAACGCCGCGCGGGCCTCCGCCCCCGACAGCTCCGCCAGCACCGCTTCGGGCAGCAGCTCCCGGTAGGTCTCCAGCCACGCCGCCACCTGGACGTCCACGATCGCCTCGACGTCCTCCACGCGGGCTGACCGGACGAAACGCCGCGTCGACACGGCACGCCCCCTCACACACTCGACGGCACGGGCAACCCGCCCATCGTCCCAGGAACACTCCGCAACCGGGAACCGAGGCCCCGCCCACCCCGAGAAGGCGCCCGCACGCCCCTGAGAATCCCCCCAAATTCCGCCCTGGACTGCCAACGCGCCCCCGTGGCGTGGGAGCATCGAGTCGTGAGCATCATCTTGAGAGTCATCGTCAACGCCATCGCCCTGTGGGCCGCGGTGCTCCTGGTCGACGGGATCGAGGTCACCACCGACAACACGGCCGCCATGATCCTGACCTACCTGGGCATCGGCGCGCTCTTCGGCATCGTCAACGCCGTCATCAAACCGGTCGTCAAGACCGTGGGCTGCATCTTCTACATCGTCACCCTCGGCCTGGTCGCCCTCGTCGTCAACGCCCTGCTGCTGTGGTTCACCGGATGGCTGGCCGGAGCACTGGGCATCCCCTTCACCATCGACGGCTTCTGGGCCGCGTTCTGGGGGTCCATCATCGTCGCCGTCGTCAGTTGGCTGCTCAGCCTGTTCGTCGGCGGAGACGACGACTGACCGCCCCCGGGACGGCCGTCCCCGCAGACCGGAGCGCGCCACAGACCTCCTCGACCGGGGAGGTTGGCGCGCTCTGTCCAGCTTTCGCGGTACCGTTTGCAGCATGGTAGGCAGTACTACGCCGAACGCGCCCTTCGGCCAGATGTTGACCGCGATGATCACCCCCATGCGCGACAACGGGGAAGTCGACTACGACGGAGTGGCCCGCCTCGCGGCCTACCTGGTCGACGAGCAGCGCAACGACGGCCTCGTCGTCAACGGAACCACCGGCGAGTCCGCCACCACCAGCGACGAGGAGAAGGAGCGCATCCTCCGCACCGTCGTCGAGGCGGTCGGCGACCGCGCCACCATCGTCGCCGGGGCGGGCAGCAACGACACCCGGCACAGCATCGAGCTCGCCCGGACCGCCGAACGCGCCGGAGCCCACGGCCTGCTGCTCGTCACCCCCTACTACAACCGCCCGCCCCAGGAGGGGCTGCTGCGGCACTTCACCGCTATCGCCGACGCCACCGGGCTACCGGTGATGCTCTACGACATCCCCGGCCGCACCGGGACCCCCATCGCCTCCGAGACCCTGGTCCGCCTCGCCGAGCACCCCCGCATCGTCGCCAACAAGGACGCCAAGGACGACCTCGGCGCCAGCTCCTGGGTGATGGCGCGCACCGACCTCGCCTACTACTCCGGCAACGACATGCTCAACCTGCCGATGCTGTCCATCGGCGCGGCCGGCTTCGTCAGCGTGGTGGGCCACGTCGTCGGCGGCGACCTGCACGACATGATCGACGCCTACCACTCCGGCGACGTCGCCCGCGCCCTGGCCATCCACCGCCGCCTCATCCCCGTCTACACGGGCATGTTCCGTACCCAGGGCGTCATCACCACCAAGGCGGTGCTCAACATGTCCGGACTGCCCGGCGGGACGGTCCGCAGCCCTCTGACCGACGCCTCCCCCGAACTACAGGCGCTCCTGAGCGAGGACCTCGCCGCGGCCGGGGTGAAGAGCCCCAACGGGCTCGCGCCCCACCAGGCCGTGCCGGCCGGCGCGGCGGGAGCGGAACGGCTCACGGAGGGAACGGCATGAGTCACCCGCACCCGGAACTCGGTCCGCCGCCGCCGCTGCCCCGCGACGCCCTGCGGATCGTCGCCCTGGGCGGTCTGGGGGAGATCGGCCGCAACATGACCGTCCTGGAGTACGACGGCAAGCTGCTCGTCATCGACTGCGGCGTGCTCTTCCCCGAGGAGGAGCAGCCCGGCGTCGACCTCATCCTCCCCGACTTCGAGTACCTCCGGGGCCGCCTCGACGACGTCGAGGCGATCGTGCTCACCCACGGGCACGAGGACCACATCGGCGGCGTCCCGTTCCTGCTGCGCGAGCGCAACGACATCCCGCTGGTGGGCTCCCGCCTCACCCTCGCGTTCCTCTCCGCCAAGCTCGGCGAGCACCGCATCAAGCCCGAACTGGTGCAGGTCGCCGAAGGGGAGCGGCACACCTTCGGCTCCTTCGACCTGGAGTTCTTCGCGGTCAACCACTCCATCCCCGACGCGCTCGCGGTCGGCGTGCGCACCCCCGCCGGGAACCTGCTGCACACCGGCGACTTCAAGATGGACCAGCTTCCGCTGGACAACCGCATCACCGACCTCGGCGGCTTCGCCCGCTTCGGCTCCGAAGGCGTCGACCTGCTGCTGTCGGACTCCACCAACGCCGAGGTGCCCGGCTTCGTCACCAGCGAGCGCGACATCTCCGGGGTCATCGACAACGTCTTCGCCAAGGCCGAGAAGCGCGTCATCGTCGCCTGCTTCGCCTCCCATATCCACCGGGTGCAGCAGGTCCTCGACGCCGCCCTGGCGCACGGCCGCAAGGTCGCCTTCGTGGGCCGCTCCATGGTCCGCAACATGAACATCGCCCGGGAACTCGGCTACCTCAAGGTCCCCGCGGGCCTCCTCGTCGACCCGCGCGACCTCGACGAGCTGCCCTCCGACGAGGTGGTGCTGGTGTGCACCGGCTCCCAGGGCGAGCCCATGGCCGCGCTCAGCCGCATGGCCAACCGCGACCACCAGATCCACATCGAACCCGGCGACACGGTCATCCTGGCCTCCTCGCTGATCCCCGGCAACGAGAACTCCGTCAACCGGGTCATCAACGGCCTCACCCGCTGGGGCGCCAAGGTCGTCCACAAGGGCAACGCCCTGGTCCACGTCTCCGGGCACGCCCCCGCAGGGGAGCTGCTGTACGTGCTCAACATGGTGCGGCCCCGCAACTTCATGCCGATCCACGGCGAGTGGCGGCACCTGCGCGCCCACGCCCAGCTCGCCGTGCTCAGCGGCGTCCCCGAGGACCGCGTCGTCATCGCCGAGGACGGCGTCGTCGTCGACCTCCACGAGGGCCGGGCCCGCATCACCGGGGTCGTCCAGGCCGGCTACGTCTACGTCGACGGCACCTCCGTCGGCGACGTCACCGAGGCCGCCCTCAAGGACCGCCGCATCCTCGGCGAGGAGGGCTTCATCTCCGTGGTCATCGTGGTGGAGTCCACCACCGGCAAACTCATCGGGGAGCCGCAGATCCACACCCGCGGCGCCGGGATCGACTCCGAGGCCTACGACGACGTCATCCCCAAGATCCAGGAGACCCTGGAACGGGCCGCCGCCGAAGGCGTCAGCGACACCGCGCAGTTGCGCCAACTGGTCCGCCGCAGCATCGGCCGCTGGGTCAACGAGAGCTACCGGCGCAGGCCCATGCTGGTCCCCGTGGTCGTCGAGGTCTGACCGCGCGGGCACCGGCCACGACACACCCGGCGGGTGCCTGAAGCGGCCCAGCCTTCCTTAGTAGGCTGCGCCCATGGCCACCCGCGCGCCCAGATCCTCCCAGCGTTCGGGCGGCGGAACCGGCAGGAAAGCCCCGGCCCGCCGCCCCGCGAACCAGTCCTCCCGCCCCCGTCGGCCGGCCAGGCGGACCCCGCCGCCCCGCAAGCAGCCCTCCGAGGGACCCGTCGCGCTCCTGTTCACCTGGATCGGACGCTGCCTGCTGCTGGCGCTGCGGCTGGTCGCGCACACCGTGGGGTTCCTGGTCCGCGCCGTCGGCCGCGGCACCCGCGACCTCGACCCCGACCTGCGCCGCGACGGCGTCGGCATGATCCTGCTCGCGGTCGGCCTGCTCATCGCCGCCGCCGTGTGGTGGGACAGCCGGAGCCCCCTGCTCGACGTCACCCGCACCGTGGTCGTCGGCGCCGTCGGCGTCTTCGCCCCGGTCATCCCGCTGCTGTGCCTGCCGTTCGCGTGGCGCCTCATGCGCAGCCCCGGGCCGCCCCGGCCCGCCGACACCGGGCGCATCGCCATCGGCACCACGGCGCTGCTCACCGGGCTGCTCGGCCTCATCCACATCGGCCGCGGCACCCCCTGGCCCTCCGACGGCATGGCCGCGCTCCACGACGCCGGCGGAATCATCGGCTTCGCCGCCTCCGGCCCCCTCAGCCTCCTCATCACCCCCTGGCTGACCGCGGTCCTGCTGTTCCTGCTCATGCTGTTCGGGCTGCTCGTCGTCACCGCCACCCCCGTCCACCGCATCCCCGAACGGTTCCAGCAGCTCCTCGGCAGCCTCCTGGCCGCCGACGACGGCCCCTCCGCCGGGGTCGACATCCTCGACCCTCCCGCCGAGGCCCCCCGCCCCCGGCGGCGCATCCCCAAGAAGGCCGCTGCCGCCGCTGAACCCCGCACCCACGCCGGGGACCACGAACGCCCCTACGACACCCCCGTCGTCGAAGCCGCCCCCGACCCCGAACCCGAGCCCGAACTCCCCAGGCCCACCGTCCCCGACCCCACCCCGGCGCCCGCCACCGCCACCCAGTTGGCCATCCCCACCCGCGTCGTCGACGGCGACTACACCCTGCCGCCCCCGCACCTCCTCAAGCCCGGGACCCCGCCCAAACAGCGCACCAAGGCCAACGAGGCCGTCGTCCAGGCGCTCACCGAAGTCCTGGAGCAGTTCTCCGTCGACGCCCGCGTCACCGGCTTCACCCGCGGACCCACGGTCACCCGCTACGAGATCGAGCTCGGCCCCGCCGTCAAGGTCGAGAAGGTCACCGCCCTGGCCAAGAACATCTCCCTCGCCGTGAAGAGCGCCGACGTGCGCATCCTGTCGCCCATCCCCGGCAAGTCCGCGATCGGCGTGGAGATCCCCAACACCGACAAGGACCTCGTCAGCCTCGGCGACGTCCTGCGCTCACCCGCCGCCACCTCCGACGACCACCCCATGCTCGTCGGACTCGGCAAGGACGTCGAGGGCACCGACGTCGTCGCCAACCTCGCCCGCATGCCCCACGTCCTCGTCGCGGGCGCCACCGGCGCCGGCAAGTCCACCTGCATCAACGGGCTCATCACCTCGATCATGATGCGCGCCCTGCCCGACGAGGTCCGCCTCATCCTCATCGACCCCAAACGGGTCGAGCTCACCATGTACGAGGGCATCCCCCACCTCATCACCCCCATCATCACCGACCCCAAGAAGGCGGCCGACGCGCTCCAGTGGGTCGTCGGCGAGATGGACCGCCGCTACGACGACCTCGCGGCCTCCGGGTTCCGCCACATCGACGACTTCAACGCCGCCGTGCGCTCCGGCGAGCTCACCGCGCCGCCCGGCAGCGAACGCGGCTACGAGCCCTACCCCTACCTGCTCGTCGTCGTCGACGAGCTCGCCGACCTCATGATGGTCGCCCCCCGCGACGTCGAGGACGCCATCGTCCGCATCACCCAACTGGCCCGCGCCGCCGGCATCCACCTCGTCCTCGCCACCCAGCGCCCCAGCGTCGACGTGGTCACCGGCCTCATCAAGGCCAACGTGCCCTCCCGGCTGGCCTTCGCCACCTCCAGCCTCTCCGACAGCCGCGTCATCCTCGACCAGCCCGGCGCCGAGAAGCTCGTCGGCAAGGGCGACGCGCTGTTCCTCCCCATGGGCTCCTCCAAGCCCATCCGCCTACAGAACGCGTGGGTCTCCGAGAAGGAGATCCGCGCCGTCGTCGAGCACTGCAAGCAGCAGGCCAAGCCCACCTACCGCGAGGACGTGGGCGTCACCGAAGCCAGGAAGAAGGAGATCGACGAGGAGATCGGCGACGACCTCGACCTGCTCCTCCAGGCCGCCGAACTGGTCGTCACCACCCAGTTCGGCTCCACCTCCATGTTGCAGCGCAAGCTGCGCGTGGGCTTCGCCAAGGCGGGACGCCTCATGGACCTCATGGAGAGCCGCGGCATCGTCGGCCCCAGCGAAGGCTCCAAAGCCCGCGAAGTCCTCGTCAAACCCGACGAACTGCCGCAGGTCCTCGCCTCCCTGCGCGGTTCCTGACCCGGTCGGGGCGCGCCGCGCGCCCCGACCGACCCCTGGTCCTTCCTTGACCGGACCCGGGAGCGTGTCCCCCTCCGGGCCGCCCGGTGACGCGGTAGGCATACACCGGCGGCGTCCCGACACGACGGGGAGGGAGACGGATGGCGACCATCGGACAGGCACTCGCGCACGCCCGGGCCCGGCACGGCCGCACCCTCCGCCGGCTCAGCGCGGCCACGCGCATCCCCGAACCCGTCCTGCGCGCCATGGAGCGCGACGACTTCACCGCCTGCGGCGGGGACTTCTACGCCCGCGGACACCTGCGCGTCCTCTGCGCCGCCCTGGGCCTCGACCCGGACCCCCTGCTGCGCCGCTACGACACCGAGCACGCCGCCCCGCCGCCCCGCAGCGCCGCGGAGCCCCGCCCGGCAGACCCCGGCCGCTGCGACCGCGGCCTGCGGCGCCGCCGTCGGGCCTGGACCGCCGCCGTCCTCGCCGCGGCCCTCGCCCTGACCTTCCCCGTCTGGCCCGACCACGACCCGGCCCCCGCGGCAGCCCGGCACGCCGCCCCCGCGCCCGCCGACCGCTCCGCGGCCCCCACCGTCCCGCCCGCCGCCGAACCGGTCACCCTGCGCGTCACCGCCCACCGCCGCACCTGGGTCAGCGTGGCCGACGCCACCGGGACCGACCTCTTCACCGGGGTCCTCGCCCCCGGACAGACCCGGTACTGGAGCGTTCCCCGCGCGGTGCTCCTCCGCCTCGGCGACGCCGGCGGCGTCCGCCTGTGGGTCAACGGCAGAGCCCACGGCACCCCCGGGGCCGACGGAGAAGTGACGCGTCTCTCCTTCACCGCCGACACCGGCGTCCCGCCCGGACCCGCCGGACCTCCCCCCGACGGCACCGCCTACCCTGGAAGCAACGGGGACCACCGCGCCCGCGAATTCCCCTAACCTTGGGAACTATGTCATCGCGCCGTACTGTCTCGCTCATCACCCTCGGGTGTGCGCGCAACGAGGTCGACTCCGAAGAACTCGCCGGTCGGCTCGCCGCCGACGGGTGGACCCTCGTCGACGGTGACGACGGTGAGAAAGCCGACGTCGTCCTCGTCAACACCTGCGGATTCATCGAAGCCGCCAAACAGGACTCCATCGAGACCCTGCTGAACGCGGCCGACAGCGGTGCCAAGGTCGTCGCCGCGGGCTGCCTGGCCGAACGGTACGGAGCAGAACTGGCGGAGGCCATGCCCGAGGCGCAGGTCCTCAGCTTCGACGACTACACGCAGATCAGCAAGCGCCTCGACGACGTCCTCGCCGGACGGCCCCTGACCCCCCACACCCCGCGCGACCGCCGTACCCTCCTGCCCATCACCCCGGTCGAGCGCTCCGCCGCGTCCGGCCCCCACACCCCCGGCCACCTCACCTTCGGCGCGGACCCCGAACCGCTGCCCGAGGGCGTCGCCCCCGCCTCCGGGCCCACCGTTCCCCGGCTGCGCCTCAACGGCGGCCCCGTCGCCAACCTCAAGATCGCCTCCGGCTGCGACCGCCGCTGCTCCTTCTGCGCCATCCCCTCCTTCCGCGGCGCCTACCTCTCCCGCCACCCCGACGACGTCCTGCGCGAAGCCGAATGGCTCGCCGACCAGGGCGTCCGCGAGCTCTTCCTGGTCAGCGAGAACTCCACCTCCTACGGCAAGGACCTCGGCGACCTGCGCGCCCTGGAGAAGCTCCTGCCCCGCCTCGCCGAGGTCCCCGGCATCGAACGCGTCCGCGTCAGCTACCTGCAACCCGCCGAGGTCCGCCCCGGACTCGTCGACGTCCTCACCGGCACCCCCAAGGTGGTGCCCTACTTCGACCTGTCCTTCCAGCACGCCAGCGGCCCCCTGCTGCGCCGCATGCGCCGCTTCGGCGACCGCGAACGCTTCCTCGAACTCGTGGAGACCATCCGCGCCCGGTCCCCCGAAGCGGGCATCCGCTCCAACTTCATCGTCGGATTCCCCGGCGAGACCGAAGAGGACCTCGCCGAACTCACCGCCTTTCTGGAACAGGCCCGCCTCGACGCCGTCGGCATCTTCGGCTACTCCGACGAGGAGGGCACCGAGGCCGCGGGCTTCGACGGCAAGCTCCCCGAGGAGACCATCGCCGAGCGGGTCGAACAGCTCAACCAGCTCGCCGAGGAGCTCATGGCCCAGCGCGCCGAGGAACGCGTCGGCACCACCGTCGAGGTGCTCGTCGAAGCCGAACTGGACGAAGGCGCCTACGAAGGACGTGCCGCGCACCAGGCCCCCGAGGTGGACGGCAGCACCATCGTCTACGCCGAGACCGAACTGCGCGTGGGAGACATCGTGCCCGCCACCGTGCTGACCGCCATGGGAGTCGACCTCGTCGCCGAACACCAGGAAGACGCTGATACCCCGTGAGCACCCCGGACCCCGCTGCGTCCACCGGCCGCGTTCCGGTGCTGAACATCGCCAACATCCTGACTATCAGCAGGATCGTCATGGTGCCCCTCTTCGTCGTCCTCATGCTCCAGGACGGCGTCTGGTGGCGCCTGGCGGCCTTCGCCGTCTTCGTGGTCGCCGCCATCACCGACCGCGTCGACGGCGAACTCGCCCGCCGCCACAACCTCGTCACCGACTTCGGCAAGATCGCCGACCCCATCGCCGACAAGGCCCTCACCGGAGCCGCGCTCCTCCTGCTCTCCTGGACGGGCGCACTGTGGTGGTGGGTCACCGCCGTCATCCTCGTCCGCGAGTGGGGCGTCACCGTGCTGCGGTTCGCCGTCATCAGACACGGAGTCATCCCCGCCAGCCCCGGCGGCAAGCTCAAGACGGTGCTACAGATCGTCGCCATCAGCGCCTACCTGTTCCCGCTGCCCGACCTGTGGTACCTGAAGCTGCCCGCGCACGCCGTCATGGCCGCCGCGGTCGCGCTCACCCTCTGGACCGGTGCCGACTACGTCGTCAAGGCCCTGCGCCTGCGCCACCGGGCCGGTGCCGGACAGCACGGCGGGGAAGCGGGAAGAGGCTGAACCGGTGACCGACACCGCCGCCCGCGTCCACGCCCTGCTGGCCCGCCGCGGCCACACCCTCGCCGTCGCCGAGTCGCTCACCGGAGGCATGATCGGCGCCGCCCTCACCGCGGTCCCCGGCGCCTCCGCCACCTTCCGCGGCGGAGCCGTCACCTACGCCACCGACACCAAGGCCGCCCTCCTCGGCGTGCCCGCCGCCCTCCTCGCCGACCACGGCGCCGTCCACCCCGACGTCGCCGCGGCCATGGCCCGCGGCGCACGCCGCCTCTTCGCGGCCACATTCGGCCTCGCCGTCACCGGCGTCGCCGGGCCCGACCCCCAGGACGGGCAGCCCGTCGGCACCGTCTACGCCGCCGCGGCCCTCCCCGACGACCGCTGCCACCTGAGAAAACTCCAGCTCCACGGCGGTCGCGCGGCCATCCGGGAGCAGACCGTCGCCGCCGCCCTGGAGCTCCTCCACGACACCCTCCTCGACGACGTGGCACAAACCACCGCGAATTAACGGCCGCCAACCCGTTCAAGTCGCCGATCTCGGGGAACAAAACCTCACCAAGATCGTGTTATCCCTCCAGCGAACAAGGAAGCGATGAGGTGCGACGATCGGGCTTCGGGCAGGTACGGTGTTTTTATGAAGGTCGCTACCGGTAGGAGGGAGCGCGAATGATGGTCCTGCTTCGTCACCTGCTCGGTGACGTGCTACGGCAGCTTCGGCAGCGGCAGGGCCGCACTCTCCGCGAGGTGTCGGCCGATGCCCGAGTGTCACTGGGATACCTGTCGGAGGTCGAGCGCGGACAGAAGGAGGCGTCCTCCGAGCTGCTCGCCTCGATCTGCGGCGCGCTGGGGGTCCCCCTCTCCCAGGTTCTCCGAGAGGTCTCGGACCAGCTCGCTCTCGCCGAACTCCAGGAGGCGGCGCTCAGCGGTTCGGTCCCGGCCGGGTCCGGTACCACTCCCGACCGCCTCGGCATCGACCCCATCCCCGATCGCGTTCCCGAGGTCGTCGACATGGTGGGTGTCTAGACCCCACCCCCACGGAGACGAACGGGCCGACCGCGCACGCCGCGGCTGGCCCGTTCACGCTTCCCGGACGCCCCGCCGGGTTTTCCCCAGCCCCGTCTGGGCAGTGGGACCCCACTTCCCGCAACCGAGCACCCAGGGGGATGAACCATGGCGAAGATCCGCGGGGCACTCACCGAAGACGCCCGCAAGGTCACCGGACAGGCGCTCCAGGCCGCGATCGTCGACCTCATCGACCTGTCGCTGCTGGGCAAGCAGGCGCACTGGAACGTGATCGGCCGCAACTTCCGCTCCATCCACCTACAGCTCGACGAACTCGTCGAGGCAGCCCGCAGGCACACCGACGTCCTCGCCGAGCGGGCCGTCGCCATCGGCGTCAACCCCGACGGGCGGGCCGGCAGGGTCGCCGAGGACACCCGGCTTCCCCAGCCCGACCCCGGCTACATCTCCGACGACAAGGTCGTCGCCTTCGCCGTCGAGGCGCTCAGCGGTGCGGTCGAACGCTTCCGCGAGCACATCGAGGCCACCGAGGAGGCCGACCCCGTCACCCAGGACCTGCTCATCGCCGCCGCCCAGGACCTCGAGCAGCAGCACTGGATGTTCGAGGCGATGCGCTGAACCCGCACAAGAGCCGCGGCCCCCGCACGACGGGGGCCGCACACGTCAGACCACGGTCAACTGGTCCACGCCTCCGGCTTCTCCGCCAGCGACCGGACCGAGTCCGGCAGCGACGAGGTCGCCACGTGCTCCAGTGTCACCGACTCCAGAATGGCCCGCTCGCTGGCCCGCAGCGCGATCCACACCTGCTGCAAGCTGCGCGCCGCACCGTCGTAGTCGACGTGCTCGGGACGCTCGCCGCGTACGTTCGCCAGCGGGCCGTCCACCGCGCGGATGACGTCGGCCAGGGAGATCTCCGAGGCTGGACGCGCCAGCCAGTACCCTCCCACCGGACCGCGCTGGCTGCGTACCAGGCCGGCGCGGCGCAACTGGGTCAGGATGTTCTCCAGGAATTTTCCGGGGATGGCTTGGGCACGCGCAAGCTGCTCGGCCGTGACGGGGCCGCCACTGGCGGCCGCGAGTTCGGCCGCGGCGCGCAGCGCGTAATCAACCCGGGCGGAAAGGCGCATGCTGCGATTATGCCGTGAAGTAGGAAGAGGTCGGGCCAGTGGGTCGGCCGGGAAGCGGCCGCTCGGTGCTCTCGTGTCTCATAGCCAGTTCTCCTACCGAGAAAGTCGATAAGCGGGTGCGCCACGCCCCGCGACCGGGAAGGAACCGGAGAACGAGGCCGACACGCCGCTGTGTCTCCACCCAGACTACCGGGCGGCCGCAAACCCGCTCAGCCGAGTGCGCGTCGCATCACCACGCGCGGCACCACCGCGATCCCGGTCGCGGCCTCCGCACGCCACTGCGCGGCCAGTTGCGGCCCCCACTCCGACTCCGCCAGCACCGTGAAGCCGTGCCGGGCGTACCACGGCGCGTTCCAGGGCAGGTCCCGGAACGTGGTCAGGGTGATCCACCGGTGGCCCAGCCGCCGCGCCCACGCGCAGGCCGCCTCGAGCAGGGCGCTGCCCACCCCGCGCCGCCCGTGGTCGGGGTGGACCGAGATCTGCTCCAGGTGGGCGTTGCCGTCCAGCACCGTCAGCGCCGCCAGACCCACCGGCGGGCTGCCCGCCACCAGCACCGGCGAGCAGCGGTCCAGCATCGCCGCCGGGTCGTCGGGCGGCAGCCGCAGTCCGGCCCGCTCGAACAACTGGTCGGCGGCGAGACTCACCTCGACCAGCCGTTGCCGGTCCGCCGCCGCCATCGGTCGTATCGTGAACTTCATCCTGTCAGCATGCCCCGTTCCGCTCCGCGGCGGTAGCGGATCGGACGGGGCCGACACTGGAGCGAGATGAGACTCTCCCACTTCTGGCAGCTCATGTACGAGCAGTTCGGCGAGGCCTACGCCGAGAGCCTCGCCCGCGACCACGTCATCGAGGAGCTCGGCTCCCGGACGGTCCGCCAGGCCCTCGACGACGGGGTCGAGACCAAGGAGGTCTGGCGCGCGGTGTGCCGCGCCTTCGACCTTCCCGCAAGTGTCCACTGAGACGGCCGCGACACACGAAATCGAACAAAGGTTCGGGTAGGATGGTGAGAGACCCGAGCCTGGAGTGGTTCCGGAGCGGTACCGCCGCTCCCGGGGACGGCCGCCACCGCCCGGGAAGGGGACGGCCCGGAAGGTTGTCCACAGCGGGGGAGAGAACACCGCGGGATGTCACTGCCGCGGCGTAACGTCACCCCCACCATGAAGAAGAAGGCACCGACCCAACAGGGGTTTCCCGTGGCAGCTGCTGATCGAGAGAAAGCTCTTGAAACCGCACTCGCGCAGATCGAGCGCCAGTTCGGCAAGGGCACCATCATGCGCCTCGGCGACGACAACCGCCCGCCCGTCGAGTCGATCCCCACCGGGTCCATCTCCCTGGACATCGCGCTGGGAATCGGCGGCATCCCGCGCGGCCGGATCGTGGAGATCTACGGTCCCGAGTCCTCGGGCAAGACCACCGTCGCCCTGCACGCCGTGGCCAACGCGCAGCGGGCCGGGGGGATCGCTGCCTTCGTCGACGCCGAGCACGCGCTCGACCCCTCCTACGCCAGGAAGATCGGCGTCAACACCGACGACCTGCTGCTGTCCCAGCCGGACACCGGCGAGCAGGCGCTGGAGATCGTCGACATGCTGGTCCGCTCCGGCGCGATCTCCATCGTCGTCATCGACTCGGTGGCCGCGCTCGTGCCGCGCGCCGAGATCGAGGGCGAGATGGGCGACAGCCACGTCGGCCTCCAGGCCCGCCTGATGTCCCAGGCCCTGCGCAAGATCGCCGGAGCGCTGAACCAGACGAAGACCACCGCGATCTTCATCAACCAGCTCCGCGAGAAGGTCGGCGTCATGTTCGGCTGCATGCACTACGACACCCCGGTGACGCTGGCCGACGGCACCCAGGAGAAGATCGGCAGGATCGTCGACCAGAAGATGGACGTCGAGGTCCTCTCCTACGACCCCGAGACGGACCGGATCGTCCCCCGCCGGATCGTGAACTGGTTCGACAACGGGACAGCCGACCACTTCTTGCAGTTCACCGTCGCCAGGTCCGGCAAGGACGGCGGCGCGCGGTTCGCGGCCACCCCCAACCACCTGGTCCGCACCCCCGGCGGCTGGCGGCAGGCCGGCGAGCTGATGGCCGGGGACCGGGTGCTGGTCAACGAGACCCACTACCTGAGCGAACAGCAGCGCCAGGTGGTCTACGGGGCCGTCATGGGCGGCGGCGAGCTCGCGCCGGACCGGCAGGGGAGCCCCGGCGCGCGTCTCCGCATGGGACACAGTGCCGGGCAGCAGGCCTACCTCGACTGGAAGGTCTCCCTGCTGGGCAACATCGAGCACTCGCGGACCACCGACGCCGAGCAGGCGGTGTCCGTCGACTTCACGCCGCTGCCCGAGCTCGACGAGCTGTACCAGGTCGTGTGCTTCGGAGACGGCAAGAAGCACCTCACCTGGGAGTTCCTCAAGCAGTTGACCCCGTTGGCGCTGGCCGTGTGGTACATGGACAGCGGCCGTTTCACGCCGGGTTCCCAGGAGGCCCGGTCCCGCACGGAGGGCGACGGCGGCCGGATCGAGATCTGCGTCGAGGCGATGAGCCCCGGCTCCCGCCAGCGGCTGGTCGAGTACCTCCGCGACACCTACGGGCTGGACGTCGGACTGGTCCGGCGCGGTCCCGCCGAGGAGGCCTTCATCCAGTTCACCGCGGCGGCCACGGCCGAGTTCATGGACGTCGTCGCTCCCTACGTGCCCGAGTCCATGGCCCACACGCTGCTTCCCCGGTTCCGGGGCCGCTGCGCCGTCGCCCCCGAGTACGCCGAGCCCGTGCAGAGGCTGGTGGCGGCTCCGGTGCTCGACGTCCGGATCAAGCCCGAAACCCCCGTCATGCGCAAGTTCGACATCGAGGTCGAGGGCAACCACAACTACTTCGTCGACGGCGTCATGGTGCACAACAGCCCCGAGACCACCTCGGGCGGTCGGGCACTGAAGTTCTACGCCTCCGTCCGCATGGACGTCCGGCGGATCGAGACGCTGAAGGACGGCACGGAGGCCGTCGGGAACCGGACCCGTGTGAAGGTCGTCAAGAACAAGCTCGCGCCGCCGTTCAAGCAGGCGGAGTTCGACATCCTGTACGGGGTCGGGATCTCCCGTGAGGGCGGCCTGATCGACCTCGGCGTCGAGAACGGGATCGTGCGCAAGTCCGGGGCCTGGTACACCTACGAGGGCACCCAGCTCGGCCAGGGCAAGGAGAACGCGCGGAACTTCCTGCGCTCCAACCCCGACATGGCCAACGAGATCGAGAAGCGGATCAAGGAGAAGCTGGGCGTGCCCACGGGCGACGACAGCGCCTCCGGCGAGGCCGCGACGGGCGAGGCCAAGGAGGCCGCCAAGACGGCTCCGGCCGCGACGACCCGGCGCACCACGCGCAAGGCCGCCGCTCCCGCCGCCGAGGCGAAGCCCACGACCCCGGGCGCGGATGCCTGACGACCGCGACCGGCGCGGTACGGCGCCGACGGGTCCTCCGGAGAGTGGCGGTCCGGAGGACCCGGAAGCGCGGGCGCGGGCGATCTGCCTGCGACTGCTCACCCGCGCGCCGCGGACCAGGGCGCAGCTCGCCGAGGCGCTGCGGCGGCGGGGGATCCCCGAGGAGACGGTCGAGTCGGTGCTGGGCCGGTTCGGGGAGGTCGGCATCGTCGACGACGCCGCCTTCGCCAAGGCGTGGGTGGACTCGCGGCACGCCGGACGCGGACTGGCCCGCCGCGCGCTGGCGGCGGAGCTGCGCCAGCGCGGGGTGGACGAGGACACGGTGCGCGACGCGGTGGACGGGCTCGGCCCGGAGCAGGAGGAGGCCACCGCGCGCCACCTGGTGCGCCGCAGGATCGCGGCGACCCGGGGCAAGCCCGTCGAGGTGCGGGTGCGCCGGCTGACGGGGATGCTGGCGCGCAAGGGGTACTCGGCTGGTCTGGCCTATCGGCTGGTCCGCGAGGAGCTGGAGGCCGAGGGCGCCGAGGTGGACGTCGAGGTCCCGGACGACCTGTGAGGGGCGGTTCCGCGCGTACCGGTTTGATGACCTGGGGATCACCGTTCTCTTTAATCTCCCGCGGGCGCGAGTTAACCCGGTGGTCCGAGGGGTAACCCTATCCAGACGGACGACGCGCGGGAGCGCGCGGTGGGGCTGTCCGGTCGGCCGCGTTCGGTGGTCGGACCAGGACAGGGCGCGGTGGGGGGTAGCTCCATGGACGGCGTGGCCGACCTTGCGGTCGTGGCACTCCTCGTGGCGCTGGTCGCTCTCCTCGTGGTCGGGTCGCTGCTGGTCAGGTCGCGGGTCCGGGAGATGCTGGCACAGGCCCGCCGGGACGCCGACCGGATCCGGGCCGACGCGGAACGGGAGGCGCAGCGTCGGGTCGGGGCGGTGCGGGCCGAACAGGAGCGGCTGCTCGCCGAGGCCGCGGAGCAGCGGGCCGAGCTGGAGCGCCGGGAGCAGCGGATCGCCGCCCGGGAGCACCGTCTCGACGGTGAGGCGCGCCGACTGGACGAGGCGCGCCGACGCGCCGAGGAGCGGGCAGCCGAGCTGGACCGGCGGGAGGCCGAGCTGTCGCGGCTGGCCGAGGAGAGGCGGGCCGTGCTGGAGCGGACCGCGGCGCTGAGCGCGGAGGAGGCCAAGGCCGAGCTGGTCGCCGAGGTGGCGGGCCAGGCGAAGCGGGAGGCGGCGCTCCTGGTGCGGGAGATCGAGCGGGAGGCGCGCAAGAACGGTGAGGCGCGCGCCCGCAAGATCATCACGCTGGCGATCCAGCGGCTGGCGAGCGAGCAGACCAGCGAGTCGGTGATCTCGGTCGTCCACCTGCCGGGAGACGACATGAAGGGGCGGATCATCGGCCGGGAGGGGCGCAACATCCGGGCGTTCGAGATGGTCACGGGGGTGAACCTGATCATCGACGACACCCCGGGCGCGGTGCTGCTGTCGTGCTTCGACCCGGTGCGGCGCGAGGTGGCGCGGCGCACGCTGGAGAAGCTGGTGGCGGACGGGCGGATCCATCCGCACCGGATCGAGGAGGCCTACGAGGCCAGCCGCCGCGAGGTGGACCAGTCGTGCGTGCGGGCGGGGGAGGACGCCCTGGTGGAGGTGGGCATCTCCGACATGCACCCGGAGCTGGTGACGCTGCTGGGGCAGTTGCGCTACCGCACCTCCTACGGGCAGAACGTGCTGGCGCACCTGGTGGAGAGCGCCCACCTGGCGGGGATGATGGCGGCCGAGCTGGGACTGGACGTGCAGTTGCTGAAGCGGTGCGCGCTGCTGCACGACATCGGGAAGGCGCTGACGCACGAGGTCGAGGGCAGCCACGCGGTGATCGGCGCGGAGATCGCCCGCCGGTACGGGGAGTGCGAGGACGTGGTGCACGCGATCGAGGCGCACCACAACGAGGTCGAGGTGCGCACGGTGGAGGCGGTGCTGACGCAGGCCGCGGACGCGATCAGCGGGGGGCGTCCGGGGGCGCGGCGGGCGTCGCTGGAGTCGTACGTGGAGCGGTTGCAGCGGATGGAGGAGATCGCCTACGCCGCCAGCGACGGCGTGGAGAAGGTCTTTGCGATGCAGGCGGGGCGCGAGATCCGGGTGATGGTCCGCCCGAGCGTGGTGGACGACGTGCAGGCGCAGGTGATCGCGCGGGACATCGCCAAGCGGGTGGAGGAGGAGCTGACCTATCCGGGGCAGATCCGGGTGACGGTGATCCGGGAGTCCCGTGCGACGGAGACGGCCCGGTGAACGGGGTGCGGGTTCCGGCCGCGGGGGCCGGAACCCGGCTCAGGAGTCGCCTTCGGGGGTGACGAGTTCGATCGGGGGGACGCCGGGCGGGGTGAAGCCGAAGAACACCTTGCAGTAGAAGGCGAGTTCCTTCTCCAGGGCGGTGGTGACGGTGTCGGTCCTGCGGAAGCCGTGGCTCTCGCCCTCGAACTCCACGAGCGCGTGGGGGATCTTGCGGTCGCGCAGGACGGCGGCGAGTTCCCGGGCCTGGGAGACGGGGACCACGGGGTCCTCGGTGCCCTGGAGGAGCAGGACGGGGGAGGTGATCTCGGCGGCCCGGTTGATGGGGGAGCGTTCCCGGTAGGTGGAGGTGTAGCCGGGGAGGGCGCCGATGATGGTGTCGAGGTAGCGCGACTCGAAGTCGTGCGTCTCCTGGGCGAGGCGGAGCAGGTCGGTGACGCCGTAGTAGGAGACGCCGCAGGCGAAGACGCCGTGGGTGAGGGCGAGGAGGGTGGTGAGTCCGCCCGCGCTGCCGCCGCGGATGGCGAGTCGGGTGGGGTCGGCGAGGCCCTTGTCGACGAGGGCCTGGGCGGCGGCGATGGCGTCCTCGACGTCCACGACGCCCCACTGGCCGTTGAGGCGTTCCCGGTAGGAGCGGCCGTAGCCGGTGGAGCCGCCGTAGTTGACGTCGATGATGCCGATGCCGCGGCTGGTGAAGTACGCCTTGTGGAGGTCGAAGGCGGCGGTGGCGGCTCCGGTGGGGCCGCCGTGGACCCAGACCACGTAGGGGGCGGGGCCTTCGTCCTCGATGGCGGGGTTGGTGGGCGGGTAGACGTTGGCGTGCACGGTGGTGCCGTAGCGCCCGGACAGGGTGGTGGCCTCGGGGCGGGGCAGGTAGTCGACGGTGGGCGGGGTGTCGAGGGGGCGGCGGAGCACGGTGGTGGCCCCGGTGTCGGGGTTGAGCCGCACCAGGCTGGTCGGCTCGGTGGGGGAGGAGGCCACGCCGACCACGGTCGTCCCGTCGCTGGCGAGGTCCTGCCAGGTGGTGTAGGGGGTGGTCAGCGGGGTGAGGTCGGCGGTGGCGGGGTCGTAGGCGCTGACGGTGAGGTCGGCGTGGCCGCGCAGGGTGACGATCCGGCCGTTGTCGAGGACGCAGTAGGGGGTGGTGCCGAGCTGCCACGGGGGCGGGGTGAACTCGGCCTCGTCGGGGTAGAGCGCCAGGGCCTGGCCCTGGACGCGGGTCTCGTACAGGTTCCACCAGCCGGACCAGTCGGACACGAAGTAGAGGGTGTCGTCGTCGCGCCAGCGGGGGTGGAGGACGGACTCCTTGATGCCGCCGCGCAGGACGCGGGAGGCGGTGACGGGGCCGCTCCCGGGGAGGGCGGCCACGCGCAACTGGGTGCCGGTCCAGGGCATGCGGGGGGAGTCCCAGGAGATCCAGGCGAGCTTGGTGCCGTCCGGCGAGGGGACGGGGGAGGCGAAGAAGTCGGCGCCGGTGACGAGGGTGCGGACGGCGGAGGGGGTGTGGGAGGCGCGTCCGGAGAGGGGGATGGAGACGATGGAGCGGGTGACGGCGGCGCCGTCGTGGCTCTCCTGGACGCAGATGAGGTGCTTGCGGTCGGGGGCGAGGACGGGGTCGGCGTAGCGGAGCGCGCCGGGGGAGGCCGGTTCGGGGGTGAGGGGGCGGGGTTCGCGGGATCCCTTCTCCAGCAGGTAGAGGCGCTGGTCGGAGAAGTTGGCGAAGACGATGCCCCAGCGGGTGAGGGCCTTGTCGTCGCGGCGGGGGACGGGCAGGTAGGAGCGGCCGCCGTACTCGTGGACGCGGGTGCGGGCGTTCCACGGGGCGGGAAGCAGGTCGGTGACGGTGCCGTCGGGCGCGAGGTGCATGACGGTGGTGCGGCCGCCCTCGTCGGGGCGGGTCTCCTCCCACCAGATCTCGCCGGCGGCGACGGACGGGAAGCCCAGGCGGACGGTGCCTTGGGCGCTGTCGGCTGCGGTGACGGGCGAGGGCCAACTGCCGTAGGGCAGGATCACGCGTTCGTTCATGGCGCTTTCCCAGGCGATGAGTGGGATGTGGTGGGAATCAAGGAAGACCTTAGCCGCTGGTGGGAGGGAATGGTGGAGCCCCGCCGACCGTGGTGGAGGGCGGGGCTCGAGGGGGGCGGTCAGGCGGGGCTGCCGGGGGCGCCCGGGTTGCCGGGGGCGGTGAGCGCGGCGGTCGGGGGCGCGGCGCCCCGCTGTGCGCCGCTGCGGGCGTTGCGCCGTTCCAGCCAGATCGCCAGGCGGCTCAGGGAGATGTTGATGGCGATGTAGATGGCGGCGCAGATGATCGCCGCGGGGATGACGTTGCCGTAGCGGGTGCCGATGAGGGAGAAGCTGCGGAGCAGTTCGGGGAAGGCGACGATGTAGCCGAGCGCGGAGTCCTTGAGCAGGATCACGAGCTGGGCGACGATCGCGGGCATCATGGAGCTGACGGCCTGGGGGATGAGGATCAGCCGCATGACCTTGCTCTTGTTCATGCCCAGCGAGTAGGCGGCCTCGGCCTGCCCCTTGGGGACGGCGTTGATGCCGGCGCGGAACACCTCGGCCAGGACCGACCCGTTGTAGAGGGTGAGCCCGGTGACGACCGCGGCGAGCGCGGAGACCTGGAAGGTGCCGGGGGTGAGCGGCGGCAGGCCGAAGGCGGGCAGCAACTGGTTGACCGCGAGGGGCAGCGCCATGGTGAAGAAGATCAGCATGAGCAGCGGGATGCCGCGGAAGAACTCCACGACGGCGCCCGCCGGGATGCGGATCCAGGCGTGGTCGGAGAGCCGGGCGATGCCGAAGACCAGGCCGAACAGCAGGGCCAGGCAGGATGCGGTGAGCGCGGCGGTCAGGGTGTTCTGTAGGCCGGGGAGGACGTAGTCGGTCCAGGTGGCCGGGTCGAGGAAGGGCTGCCACCTGGCCGCGGCCCACTGGCCGTCGGGGTTGATCCGCCAGGCGTCGGCGCTGAGCGGTGAGGGCGCCCCCTCGCCGAGGGTCCGGTTGAAGCCCAGGTAGACGACTGCGAGGACGCAGAGGAAGGCCACGACGGTGAGCGCGGTGTAGACGGCGTGGCGGATGCGGGCCTTGGGGCCGGGGGCGTCGAAGAGGACCTGCTGCGTGCTCATCGGGCCACCGCCATTCGCTTGCTGAGCCAACTGAAGAGGTAGCCGACCGGCAGGGTGAGGACGAGGAAGCCGATCGCGAAGCCGACGAAGGTCGGCAGGACCGGTGCGATGCCCTGGTCGAACATGAGCTTCATCTGGCGGGACGCCTCCTGGACGCCGAGGCCCGCGACGGAGGCGACGGTGGTGTTCTTGATGAGGGCGATGAGGACGCTGCCGAGCGGGCCGATGACGGTGCGCAGCGCCTGGGGGATGATGATCAGGCGCAGGCTCTGGGTGAAGGTGAGGCCGAGGGCGCGGGCGGCCTCGGCCTGGCCGAGAGGGATGGTGTTGATGCCGGAGCGCAGCGACTCGGAGACGAAGCAGGAGGTGTAGGCGGACAGTCCGATGACCGCCCACCAGAACACGTCCCAGGCGACCGTGCCGGAGAGGCTCAGGCCGAGCGCGCTGTTGAGGCCCAGTCCGCAGAAGAGGAGGACGAGGGTGAGCGGCGAGTTGCGGACGGTCTCCACGTAGACGGTGGACACGCCGCGCAGCAGCGCGACGGGGGAGACCCGCATGGCGGTGAGCAGGACGCCCAGCAGGAAGGAGAACAGGGCGCTGAACAGGGTGAGTCGGACGGTCCAGGAGAAGCCGTCGATGACCCTGTCGATGTTGTCGAAGAAGGCTTCCATCGATCCCAGCCGGTAGGGGCCCGGTCGGCGGGGCGGTGCGGCTCCGCCGACCGGGCCGGGCGATCAGGGGTCAGGCGCAGCCCTCGAGCGCGGGCTGTTCCTCTGCGTAGGCGAAGCCGGTCTCGCCGAACGCCTTCTCCAGGAACTCCAGGGCCTTGCCCTCCTCCCACATCTTGGTGATGGCCTGGTTGACCTTCTCGCACATCTCGGTGGAGCCCTTGGGCAGGCCGACGCCGTACTTCTCCTCGCCGAAGGGGTTGTTCACCATGCGGTAGGCGTCGGGGTTCTGTGCGGCGAACCCGGCGAGGATGGTGTTGTCGGTGGTGACGGCGTCGACGGTGCCGTTGGCGAGGAGCTCCATGCACTCGGAGTAGTTGCCGGCCTCGCGCAGTTCGGCGTCGATGCCCAGGCCGCCGTCCTCCTCGCTGTCGACGATGTTGTTGGCGGAGCGGGAGCCGGAGGCGGAGCAGAGGACCTTGCCCGACAGGTCCTCGGGGCCCTGGATGTCGGTGTTGTCGGCGGCGACGATGATGTCCTGCTGGGCGACGTAGTAGGGGCCGGCGAAGTCGACGACGTTCTTGCGCTCGTCGGTGATGGAGTAGGTGGCCACGACCATGTCGACGGTGCCCTGCTGGAGGAACGTCTCGCGGTTGGCGGAGGCGGCCTCGGTCCACTCGATCTGCTCGGGGGAGTAGCCGAGCTCGCCGGCGATGTAGGTGGCGACGTCGACGTCGAAGCCGGACGGGGTGCCGCCTTCGAGGAGGCCGAGGCCGGGCTGGTCGTACTTGACGCCGATGGTGATGGTGTCTGCGCCTCCGCTCTCGTCTCCTCCGCCTCCGCCGCCGACTTCGGCGGTGCCGCAGGAGGCGAGGACGAGGGCGAGGGCGGACGCTCCCGCCAGGGTGGCGCTGGTACGACGGATACGCATGGGGCGAACCTCTTCTTCTCGGGTGGTGCGGAGAACGGTCGGGCGGTTCAGTGGGTGAGGATCTTGGAGAGGAAGTCGCGGGCTCGTTCGGTACGGGGACTGGTGAAGAACTCGTCGGGGGTGTTCTCCTCGACGATCTGGCCGTCGGCCATGAACACGACCCGGTCGGCGGCGCGGCGGGCGAAGCCCATCTCGTGGGTGACCACGATCATGGTCATTCCCTCGGAGGCCAGGTCGGTCATGACGTCGAGGACCTCCTGCACCATTTCGGGGTCGAGCGCGGAGGTGGGCTCGTCGAAGAGGATGACCTTGGGGTTCATCGCGAGGGCGCGGGCGATGGCCACGCGCTGCTGCTGGCCGCCGGAGAGCTGGGCCGGATATTTCTTGGCCTGCTCGGTGATGCGGACCCGCTCCAGGAGTTCCCAGGCACGCAGGGTGGCCTCGGCCTTGGGGACCTTGAGGACTTTGGTGGGTCCGAGGGTGATGTTCTCCAGCACGGTTTTGTGGGAGAACAGGTTGAACGACTGGAACACCATTCCCACGTCGCTGCGGAGCCGGGCCAGGGCGCGGCCCTCGGCGGGCAGCGGCTGGCCGTCCAGCAGGATGCGACCGCTGTCGATGGTCTCCAACCGGTTGATCGTGCGGCACAGGGTGGACTTTCCCGATCCCGAGGGACCGATGACGACGACCACCTCGCCCGCGGCCACGGAGAGGTTGATGTCGCGGAGTACGTGGAGTTCACCGAAGTGCTTGTTGACGTTCTCCAGGACGACGAGAGGAGTAGCGGCCATGGGATCGGAACCTAGTGTGCGCGGGTTGTTTTGTCACCAGGGTTAACCGGTGAACTTAGGCAGAGTGGCGGACTTGTTATCCCCAAAACCGTACAAATGTTACGTTCAACTGCGGAATTTTGAGCTGCCTGTCTGGAGGAGTCGCACGTCACCGGAGGGCCGTGACCGGTTCCGGCCGCGAGGGGGAGAGCGGCGGTCCGCGCGGGTATGAGGAACGATTAGCCTGGATGGGTGAGCCAGAGTCGTACCTACCAAGTGCGGACCTACGGCTGCCAGATGAACGTCCACGACTCCGAGCGGCTTTCCGGACTGCTGGAGGACGCGGGGTACCAGCGGGCAGCCGAGGACGCCACGCCGGACGTCGTCGTCTTCAACACCTGCGCGGTGCGCGAGAACGCGGACAACCGCCTCTACGGCAACCTCGGCCACCTGCGGCCGATCAAGGAAGCCCATCCGGGCATGCAGATCGCGGTGGGCGGGTGCCTGGCCCAGAAGGACCGCGGGGAGATCGTGCGCCGTGCCCCGTGGGTGGACGTGGTCTTCGGGACGCACAACATCGGCTCGCTGCCCGCGCTGCTGGAGCGTGCCCGGGTGCAGCGCGAGGCCCAGGTGGAGATCGTCGAGGCGCTGGAGACCTTCCCCTCGACCCTGCCGACGCGGCGCGAGTCGGTGTACGCGGCCTGGGTGGCGATCTCGGTGGGCTGCAACAACACCTGCACGTTCTGCATCGTCCCGGCGCTGCGCGGCAAGGAGAAGGACCGCCGTCCCGGCGACGTGCTGGCCGAGGTGCGCGCGGTGGTGGCCGAGGGCGCGGTCGAGGTGACCCTGCTGGGGCAGAACGTCAACGCCTACGGGTCGGAGTTCGGCGACCGGCAGGCGTTCTCCAAACTGCTGCGGGCCTGCGGCGAGGTGGAGGGCCTGGAGCGGGTGCGGTTCACCTCCCCCCATCCGCGGGACTTCACCGACGACGTGATCGCGGCGATGGCGGAGACCCCCAACGTGATGCCGCAACTGCACATGCCGTTGCAGTCGGGCTCGGACCGGGTGCTTCGGGCGATGCGCCGCTCCTACCGGTCCGACCGCTTCCTGCGGATCGTGGAGAAGGTGCGGGAGGCCATGCCGGAGGCGGCCATCAGCACCGACATCATCGTGGGCTTCCCGGGGGAGACCGAGGAGGACTTCGCCGAGACGCTGCGGGTGGTGGAGGAGGCGCGGTTCGCGCACGCCTTCACCTTCCAGTACTCCAAGCGCCCGGGCACCCCGGCGGCGTCGATGGCGGACCAGGTGCCCCCGGAGGTGGTGAAGGAGCGGTACCAGCGGCTGCTGGAGGTGCAGGAGCGCATCTCCGAGGAGGAGAACGCCAAGCTGGTGGGCCGCGAGGTGGAGGTGCTGGTCGCCGAGGGCGAGGGCCGCAAGGACGACGTGCACCGCCGCATGTCGGGGCGGGCCCGCGACAACCGGCTGGTGCACTTCTCCGTGGACGAGAGCCTGGGCGTGCGCCCCGGCGACATGGTCACCGTCGAGGTGACCTACGCGGCGCCGCACCACCTGGTGGCCGACTCCGGGGTGCGCTCGGTGCGGCGGACCCGCGCGGGCGACGTCTGGGAGGCCCGCAACGCGGCCCCGGCGAAGCGGTCGTCGGGCGTGCTGCTGGGCATGCCGAAGGTGGGCGCGCCCGCTCCGCTGCCGACGGCGGCGAGCGGCTGCTGCGACCCCTGACCTGTGGTGGCGCGGGGCGGCCCGGTCCGGTGGGACGGGGCCGCCCCTTCGGCGTCCAGGGGCGGGCCGGGAACGCCCGGTCGCCGTGGCGCTCCTGCTCCGGCGGGACCGGCGTGCGGTGTGCGGCGGTGCCGGAGGAAACGGCGGTCCTGCTCCCTGCGGACCGGCGGTATGCGATTTCCGGGGTGCCCGGTGCCGGGGTTCTTCCGGTTTTCCGGGGGCCTGTGCTGCGGTTTTCCGGCGGCGGAGGAAAAGCCCGGTATGAAGTGTCTGAAATGTGATGGCCGGGGTGGCCGGGAATGCCGGAACCGGGAAATCCGGCGCCGGTGGTCGGACCCGATCACCGGCGCATTCCCGGTTCCGGGGCGCGGCCGGGCGGTTCAGTCGACGGGGCGGGCGACGGCGAAGCGCGCTCCCGCGGGGTCGGCGAGCACCGCCCAGCGGCCGTACGGGGAGTCGGCCGGGGCGCGCAGCACCGTGCCGCCCGCCCTCCCGGCGCGCGCGGCCGCCCCATCGACGTCGGCGGCCGTGAAGTAGGGCAGCCAGGCCCCGGTGCCGCGGCGGTCGCGGCCGCCTCCCCCGTGGACGCCGAACAGCGGGTCCCCGTTGCGGGTCAGGCTGGTGAAGTCGACCCCGGGGAGGCGCTCGGCGGTCAGGCCGAAGACGGCGGCGAAGAACTCCGCGGTCGCGGGGTCGGGGCTGGCCACCTCGGCCCAGGCGGGGGCGCCGGGGATCCCGGACGCCTCCGAGCCGGCCAGGCCCGAGCCCTGCCACAGTCCGCAGGCCGTACCGGCGGGGTCCTGGACGATCGCCGTCGAACCGAGACCGGGGAGGTCGCTGCGGCCGACGGCCACCGTGCCGCCCGCGGCGCGCACGGCGGCCAGGGTGGCGTCGAGGTCGTGGGTGGCGAGGTAGACGGTCCAGGCGGGCCGCCCGGGCGGCGGGGCGCCGTCGGCGGGGCTGGACAGCGCGGCGATCCGCCGTCCGCCGATCCGGACGGTGCGGTAGGGGCCGTCGTCGGTGAACTCCCAGCCGAGCACGGCCGCGTAGAAGCGCTGGGCGGCGTCGGGGTCGGTGACGGTCAGGTCGAGCCAGGCGGGCGCGCCGGGCGCGTAGGCGATGGAGTACGTCATGCCTCGAATCGTACGTGTGTTCGATTCGCTGGGCGCGGCGGTCCGCGCGGCGCGGCCGGGGTTTTGCCGGTGTTTTGACGTGTCTGTACCGGGCCGGGGTCAGTCCCCGTCGAGGGCCTTCTCGACCAGGGCGAACGCCCGGTCCAGCAGGTCGGGGGCGTCGTAGGGGAGCCAGTGCACGCGCGGGTCGCGGCGGAACCAGGACTCCTGGCGGCGGGCGAAGCGCCGGGTGGCCCGCACGGTCTCCTCCTTGGCCTCCTCCTCGGTGCACTCCCCGGCGAGGAAGCGCAGCACCTGGGCGTAGCCGAGGGCGCGCGAGGCGGTGAAGCCGCTGCGCAGCCCCGCCTTCTCCAGGGTGCGGACCTCGTCGACCAGGCCCGCCTGCCACATCCGCTCCACCCGCAGCGCGATGCGCTCGTCCAGTTCGGGGCGGGGGGCGGTGAGCCCGATCTGCACACACGGGTAGCGGGAGACGTGCTCGGGCAGGGTGGCGGTGAACGGTCCGCCGGTGATCTCGATGACCTCCAGGGCGCGCACGATGCGCCGCCCGTTGCTGGGCAGGATCGCCTGCGCCGCGGCGGGGTCGAGGCGGGCGAGCCGGGCGTGCAGGGCGAGCGGGCCGTGCTCGGCGAGCTCGGCCTCCAGCCGGGCGCGCACCTGCGGGTCGGTGCCGGGGAAGTCCAGCTCGTCCAGTGCGCCGCGCACGTACAGGCCGGAGCCGCCGACCAGGACGGGCACGCGCCCGGCGGAGCGGAGGCCGTCGATGACGGCGCGGGCCATGCGCTGGTAGTCGGCGACGTTCGCGGTCTGGGTGACCTCCCAGACGTCGAGCAGGTGGTGGGGGACACCGCGCCGCTCCTCGGCGGTGAGCTTGGCGGTGCCGATGTCCATGCCCCGGTACAACTGCATGGAGTCGGCGTTGACGATCTCGGCGGGGCGGCCGTGCGCGCCCAGGCGCAGCGCCAGCTCGACGCTGAGGTCGGACTTGCCCACTGCGGTCGCTCCGACGACCGCGATCACTGTGCTCATGCCTCAAGTGTGGCAGCGCGCCGCGGCCGGGAGGACCGGTTCGCGCTGCTCGGGACCGGGTCCGGGGGGCGGAGCGGGGAATCTAGGATGAACGCATGCGTTTCGCCAAGGGCCACGGCACCGAGAACGACTTCGTGATCCTCCCCGACCCGGACGGGGAGTGGGACCTCGGCGCGGCGGAGGTCGCCGCACTGTGCGACCGCCGCGCCGGCATCGGCGGCGACGGGGTGCTGCGGGTGGTACGGACCAAGGCGCTGGGGGAGCCGTTGGAGGGGGCGGCCGCCTCGGCGCTGCGCTGCGAGTGGTTCATGGACTACCGCAACGCCGACGGCAGCATCGCCGAGATGTGCGGCAACGGGGTGCGCGTGTTCGCGCGCTACCTGCGGGAGTCGGGGCTGGTCGGCGACACCGTGTTCGAGGTCGGGACCCGGGCGGGGGCGCGCCGGGTGACGATGGAGGACGACGGGGAGGTCACCGTCGACATGGGGCCGGTGACCCTGCTCGGCCCGGGCAGCGCGGAGCTGGCCGACGGCCCGGTGCGGGGGGTGCGGGTGTCGGTGGGCAACCCGCACCTGGCCTGCCGGGTGGCGCGCCCGGTGGCCGAGGTCGACCTGGGCCGTCCCCCGGTGCTGCGGGCGGACGAGTTCCCGGAGGGGGCCAACGTGGAGGTGTTCCGCGAGGTCGCGCCGGGCCTGCTGGAGATGCGCGTCTACGAGCGCGGCGCCGCGGAGACCCGGTCGTGCGGCACGGGGATCGTGGCCGCGGCGGCCGCGGCCACCCCGGAGGGCGAGGACGCCGAGTGGACGGTGCGGGTGCCGGGCGGGGTGTGCACCGTGGTCTTGCAGGAGGGTGAGGCCCGGCTGCGCGGGCCCGCGGTGATCGTCGCCGAGGGGGACGTGCGACTGCCCGTGGCCCGGTGAGCGCGGTCGCGGCGGGGCGTCTGGCCGCGGGGCCGCTGCTGGTCCGGGTGCTGGGGCGGCTGGTGCTGCTGTTCGCCGCGGCCAGTTGCGCCTACCTGCTCGCGGCCGCCGCGCTGAACCCCCGGGAGAACTACGAGGCGCGGCGGCCCCCGCCGCCGGCCGAGGCGGTGACCGCCGCGCTGGACGCCGCCAACCTCAACGACGAGACGCCGCTGCTGCGGCGCTACGCGGTCTGGGTCTCGGGGGTGGTGGTCGGCGACTTCGGCCGCACCTGGGACGGGGCGTCGGTCAACGAGGAGCTGTCCCGCCGGATCGGGGTGAGCGTGCGGCTGCTGGCGGCGGGCGCCGTGCTCGGCTGCGTCGGCGGGGTGCTGCTGGGCACGTGGACGGGGGCGCGGCCGCACGGGGCCGCGGACCGGGCCGTGACGGCGGTGTCCCTGCTGCTGATCTCGGTGCCGGTGGTGGTGGTCGCGGTGTCGTTGCAGAACGCGGCGCTGTGGGTGAACCAGACGGCGGGGGCGGACCTGCTGCGGGTCACCGGCGAGGCCACCCCCGGGCTGGAGGGCGGGATCGCGGAGCGGGGGGCGGACCGGCTGCGCCACCTGGTGCTGCCGACGCTGGCCGTGGCGCTGCCGCAGATCGCCCTGTACAGCCGGTACCAGCGGTCGTTGGTCGCCGACCAGTTGGGCGCCGACTACCTGCGCACGGCGCGCGCCAAGGGGATGACCCGGTTCCGGGCGGTGGTGCGGCACGCGCTGCGGGTCACCCTGGCGCCCGCTGTCGTGTATTTCGGTTATTCCCTGGCAGTGCTGTTGACCAGTACGGTCTTCACCGAGCAGGTGTTCGGCTGGCACGGGGTGGGGGAGTACCTGTTCGAGTCGATCGGGGAGGGGGACGTGAACGCCGTCGCGGCGGTCTGCTGTTTCGGCGCGGTGTGCGTGACCGCGGCGGGAGTGGTGTCCGACACCGCCCGGGCGGTGCTGGATCCGCGCTCCCGTGCGGGTTAGCGGAAGTCAAACACTGAACTACACTCCCAATCGGAGTACTATTTTCCCCAATTGTTCCATTGATGCCTTTTGTTAAGGCGATCATGGCGTGTCGGTCCGGTGGGGTTCCGGTGGGTTCGGAACCTGTTGCCGCGGGCGTCCCATGACATTTGGGGGACAAGTGCGAACTGGGAAATGGCGTGCGATTCCGGCGGGGCTGCTCCCGCTGGTCCTGGTCACCGCGCTCGCGGGCTGCCAGACCACGGTGGAGGGCGGCCAGGCGGCCCCGGACCCCGCCACGGCCTCGATCAACGCCGCGGACCGCGCGCAGGTCGCCGACGGCGGCACGGTGACCTGGGGGATCAACGAGTTCCCCACCCAGTGGAACCCCCACCACCAGGCGGGCAACCTCACCACCGCGCACACCGTCCTGGAGGCGCTGCTGCCCGCGCCGTTCCGCACCGACGAGCGGGGCCAGTCCCACCCCGACCCCGACTACGTGACGGGGGTGTCGGTCACCACCGAGCCGGAGCAGGTCGTCACCCTCACCCTCAACCCCGAGGCCACCTGGTCCACCGGGGAGCCCATCACCTGGCGCGACTACGCCTCCATGGCCGAGGCGCTGTCCGGGGAAGACGCCGAGTACCAGGCGCTCGGCGCGGCCGGCTACGACCGGATCGCCGAGGTCCGCAAGGGCGAGGACGAGTACCAGGTCGTCATCGTCTTCGACCGGCCCTTCGCCGAATACCGGGCGCTGTTCTCCCCCCCTGCTGCCCGAGGAGTACACCGCGGACCCGGAGGCGTTCAACACGGGCTACCTGGAGCAGATCCCGGTCACCGCGGGGCCGTTCGAGGTGGCCGAGCTCGACCCCGTCGCCCAGACCGTCACCCTGCGCCGCGACGACGACTGGTGGGGCGCGCCGGCCAAGCTCGACTCGATCGTCTTCCGCGCGCTGGCCCCGGACGCCCTGGACGCGGCCTTCCTGGACGGCAGCATCGACCTGTACGCGCTCTCCCTCGACTCCAGCTCCTACCAGCGGGTCCGCTCCGCGCCCGACGCGGAGATCCGCGCCGCGCTGGCGCCCGACTACCGGCACATCACCCTCAACGGGCAGAGCCCGGCCCTGCAAGACGTGGACGTGCGCCACGCGGTCTTCCTCGGCATCGACCGCGAGGCGCTGGCCGGGGCGGCGTTCAGCGCCCTGGGCTGGCAGCCGGAGGTGCTCAACAACCGCTTCCTCACCCCCGAGCACCCCGGCTACGCCGACAACAGCGGCGAGTGGGGCGGGCACGACCCCGAACGCGCGGCGCAGCTTCTGGAGCGGGCGGGGTGGACCGCCCCGGAGCCGGGCGCGGTGCGCGTCCGCGACGGCGAACCGCTCACCCTGCGCTTCGTGGTCCCGCAGGGGTACGCGCCGGCGCGCGACGAGGCCGAGCTGGTGCAGTCGATGCTCGCCGAGATCGGCGTGGAGGTGAAGATCAAGAGCGTCCCCGGCGACCAGTTGTTCGGCAAGTACGTGCAGCCCGGCAACTACGACCTGGTGGCCTTCGTCAACAGCGGGAGCGGCTTCCCGGTGTCGGAGTCCCTGTACCAGTGGACCGACGCGGTGGAGGGTCCCGACGGGGAGCCGCAGTGGCGCGCCAACGTGGGCCGCATCGGGTCGGAGGAGATCGACGCGGCGCTGCACGAGGCGCTGGAGGCCCTAGACCCCGACACCGCGCTCGACCGGATCAACACGGCCGACAGGCTGCTGTGGGAGGCGGGCCACACCCTGCCCCTGTACCAGCGGCCGCAGCTCTACGCGGTCCGCTCCACCCTGGCCAACGTGGGCGCCCCCGGACTCGGCACGCTCGACTACGCCGACATCGGCTACCTCGTCGAGCGGTAGCGGGCGCCCGCCACGCCCCCGCGGCCGGGGAGCGGTCGCGGGGACGCGGCGGGCGGGGCCTGCTACGGCATCCGCTCGTAGGCGGGCAGGGTGAGGAACTCGGCGTAGTCGTCGGCCAGGGCGACCTCCTTGAACAGCGCGGTGGCGCGGTCCAGCAGGTCGGCGTCGAGGGACGTGGCCGCGCGGATCGCCGCCAGCTCCTCGCCGATCAGGCGCTCCACCAGGTCGGCGGTGACGCGGGTGCCGTCGTCCAGGGTGACGTCGTTGTGCAGCCACTGCCAGATCTGGGAGCGGGAGATCTCCGCGGTGGCCGCGTCCTCCATGAGGTTGTGGATGGCCACCGCGCCGCTGCCGCCCAGCCACGCGGCCAGGTACTGGAGGGCGACGTTGATGTTGTTGCGCAGGCCCGCCTCGGTGATGCCGCCCTCGGCGCTGGAGACGTCCAGCAGGTCGGCCGCGGTGACCTCGACGTCGTCGCGCTGCCGGTCGATCTGGTTGGGCCGGTCGCCGAGGACGCCGTCGAAGACCTCCATGGCGACCGGGACCAGGTCGGGGTGGGCCACCCAGGAGCCGTCGAAGCCGTCCGCGGACTCGCGGGCCTTGTCGTCGCGGACCTTGGCCAGCGCCACCCGGTTGACCTCGGGGTCGCGGCGGTTGGGGATGAACGCGGCCATGCCGCCGATGGCGTGCGCGCCGCGCTTGTGGCAGGTCTTGACCAGCAGCTCGGTGTAGGCGCGCATGAACGGCGCGGTCATCGTGACGGCGTTGCGCTCGGGCAGGAGGAACCGGCGGCCGCGGGTGCGGTGCGTCTTGATGATGCTGAACAGGTAGTCCCAGCGGCCCGCGTTGAGCCCGGCGGAGTGCTCGCGCAGCTCGTAGAGGATCTCCTCCATCTCGAAGGCGGCCGGGATGGTCTCGATCAGCACGGTGGCGCGGATGGTGCCGCGCTCGATGCCCAGCGACTCCTGGGCGCGCACGAAGATGTCGTTCCACAGCCGGGCCTCCAGGTGGCTCTGCATCTTCGGCAGGTAGAAGTAGGGGCCCTTGCCCTTGGCGAGCTGGCGGCGCGCGCAGTGGAAGAAGTAGAGCGCGAAGTCGACGATGCCGCCGGAGGTGCGCTGGCCGTCGACGAGGATGTGCTTCTCGTCCAGGTGCCAGCCGCGCGGGCGGACCACGATGGTGGCCAGCTCGGCGTCGTCCTTGAGGGCGTAGCGCTTGCCCTCCGGGGTGGTGAAGTCGATGGTGCGGTCCAGCGCGTCCCGCAGGTTGAGCTGGCCCTCGATCATGTTCTCCCACAGCGGGGTGTTGGCGTCCTCGAAGTCGGCCAGCCACACCTTCGCCCCGGAGTTGAGGGCGTTGATGGTCATCTTGCGGTCGGTGGGACCGGTGATCTCGACCCGGCGGTCGACGATGCCGGGGGCCGGAGGGGCCACGCGCCAGTTCGGGTCCTCGCGGATGGCCTTGGTCTCGGGGAGGAAGTCCAGGTCGGCCCCTGCGGAGATCTCCTCCTGGCGGCGCCTGCGCGCGGCGAGCAGCTCCTGGCGGCGCGGCTCGAACCTGCGGTGCAGGTCGGCGATGAGCGCGAGGGCGTCCTCGGTGAGGATCTCGTCGTACCTGTCGTTCATCGGGCCGGTGATCTCGACCCCGGCGGGAGCACCCATGGAACCCAACCTTCCGCATTGCGAAACTTGCTTCTGTTATGTGGAATGTGACGCTACTCCGCCCCTGGGGGCCGGTCAACGCAGTCTCCGCGCTGCACAGCCGGAAATTTTCACTGAAACGAAAGGATTCGTGTTTTTCTGGGTCAAGAGCGGTTAAAGAACTCGTCTTCTTCGTCATCTGACGAGCCCGCGGCCCTGCCGCTGCCGGGCCCGGCGGCGAGAAAAAAAGCTGACGCCGAGCGGTACGCGTGGGACGATCGGGGAAGAAACCGCGGTGACTCCGCGTTGACACCCCACGGATGGATATGACACGTACTTCTCTCAACGGCCACGCTCCCCGCACCGGATCCAGCGTCGTGACGGCGGAGTCCCCCCGGACCCGCCCGGACGACCGCGAGATCGACCGCGGACAGCTCGAACTCCAGGACCGCTACGCGCTGCGCCGCGTCCAGGGGCTGTCCACCGAACTCCGCGACGTCACCGAGGTCGAGTACCGGTCCCTGCGGCTGGAGCGGGTCGTCCTCATCGGGGTGTGGACCAGCGGCACCCAGCAGGACGCCGACAACTCGCTGTTCGAGCTCAAGCAGCTCGCCGAGACCGCGGGAGCCCTGGTGCTGGAAGGGCTCACCCAGCGCCGCTCCAAGCCCGACCCCGCCACCTACGTCGGCAGCGGCAAGGCCGCCGAACTCCGCGACATCGTGGAGAGCACCGGGGCCGACACCGTCATCTGCGACGGCGAACTGACCCCCGGCCAGTTGCGCCAGCTCGAGGACGTGGTCAAGGTCAAGGTGATCGACCGCACCGCCCTCATCCTGGACATCTTCGCCCAGCACGCCCGCAGCAGGGAGGGCAAGGCCCAGGTGGAACTGGCGCAGCTCACCTACCTGCTGCCGCGGCTGCGCGGTTGGGGTGAGGCGCTGTCCCGCCAGACCGGCACCTCCGGCGGCGGCAACGGCGGCGTGGGCCTGCGCGGTCCCGGTGAGACCAAGCTGGAGACCGACCGGCGCCGCATCAACACCCGCATGGCCAAGCTCCGCCGCCAACTGGCGCACATGGCCGTGGCCCGCGACGTCAAGCGTGAGCGGCGCCGCACCCGCCAGGTGCCCGCCGTGGCCATCGCCGGATACACCAACGCGGGCAAGTCCAGCCTGCTCAACCGGCTCACCGGGGCGGGCGTGCTGGTGGAGGACGCGCTGTTCGCCACCCTGGAGCCCACCGTGCGCCGGGCGCGCACCCCCGACGGCCGGCTGTTCACCCTCAGCGACACCGTCGGATTCGTGCGGCACCTGCCGCACCAGCTCGTCGAGGCGTTCCGCTCCACCCTGGAGGAGGTCACCGACGCCGACCTCATCCTGCACGTCGTGGACGGCTCCCACCCCGACCCCGAGCAGCAGATCGCCTCGGTGCGCGAGGTCTTCGCCGAGATCGGGGCCAGCGACATCCCGGAGCTGATCGTCGTCAACAAGGTCGACGCGGCCGAGGAGACGCTGCTCAAGCAGTTGCGCACGAAGCACCCCGACGCCGTCGAGGTGTCCGCCCGCACCGGCGAGGGCATCCAGGAGCTGCTCCAGGCCATCGCCGGGGCGCTGCCCGAGCTCGGGTGCGAGGTCTCCGTGCTGCTGCCCTACGAGCGCGGCGACCTGGTCTCCCGGGTCCACCAGGAGGGCCGGATCATCAGCGAGCAGTACACCGACGAGGGCACGGTCCTGTCCGCCTGGGTCCCCCAGGAGCTCGCGGGCCAGCTCGACCGGTACGGTGTCGCCGTGCGGTAGCCCACGGTGATCGGAACGAACGCGAACGAACACGAACGAACCTGGCGGAACCCCTTAAGGGGTTCCGCCGTTTACTGTTCGGGCGTAGAGGTGTACATCCCGGCGTTCTATGAACTACGGTTGCCTTCACCGAAGTGAGATGCTGCTGCCCGGCCCCGTCCCGGCCGCGTTGTGACCCCCTACCTAGGCCAAGGCATCGATATGAAGTCGTGTGAGGACTGTTCGTGCGGCGTGGCCGTCCCCTGCGCACCGGATGACGGCCGTGACGACGCGGACGGGCGAGCGGTGAGACAATGACGGTACGACTGCTGACGAACATCGGACGACTATGGACCGGCGTCGAACTCATCAGCAACGCCGCCATCGTCATGCACGACGGGATCATCGTCTGGGTCGGCCCCGCCGCCGACCTGCCCCAGAGCATTCCCGGAGTCATTGACCACATCGCCGACGCCGAGATCGACAACGCGGGCGGCGCGCTCGTCACCCCCGGTCTCATCGACGCCCACACCCACCCCGTCTACGCCGGGAACCGGTTCGCCGAGATCTCCGCGCGCTCCGACGGCGCCTCGCAGAGCGACATCGTCGCCGCGGGCGGCGGGGTCGCCTCCACCGTCACCGTGACCCGGGGGACCGACCCGTGGACCCTCTGCAACGACGTGCGGGACCGGCTGCGCCACTGGCTGCTGTGGGGCACCACCACGGTCGAGGCCAAGACCGGCTACCACCTGACCCGCGACGGCGAGCTCGCCGACGTGCGCCTGCTGCGCTCCCTGGAGGAGGAGCCCGGCATGCCCCGGCTGCACGTCACCTTCTTCGCCGCGCACGCGGTCCCGCCCGAGTACTTCGGCCGCCACCGCGACTACGTGCAGGCCGTCGGCTCCTGGCTGGGCGACGCCGCCCAGGCCGGTGCCGACGGCGTGGACGTCTACTGCGACAACCGCCAGTTCACCACCGAGGACGCGCGCTGGCTGCTGTCGCTGGGCCGCTCCGTGGGGCTCAAGACCCGGCTGCACGCCTGCTCCAAACCCCGGCACGGCGCCGTGCGCATGGCCGCCGACCTGCAGTGCGACTCGGTGGACCTGCTGCACGAGACCGACGACGAGGACGTGCTGGCGCTGGCGAAGACCGCCACCCCGGTGGTGGTCTGCCCCACCGCCTCGCTGAGCGAGCGCCGCGAACCGCCGGTGCGCACCCTCCTCGACCACCGCGTCCCGGTGGCGCTGGGCACCGACCACAACCCCGCCCAGTCCGGGACGACCATGATGTCGCTGATCGTGTGCATGGCCATCGGCCTGTACCGGATGAGCGTGCTCGAGGCGCTGCGCGCGGCCACCGTCGGCGGGGCGCAGGCGCTGGGCCTCACCGACCGCGGCGTCATCGCCCCCGGCCGGGCCGCCGACGTCGTCCAGTGGGACGCCGACCACGAGGGCGCGTTCGCCTGGGCCTACGGCCTGAAGGCCATGCGCGTGTGGCGCGACGGCGAGCCGATCCGCTGACCCCCGGGCGTCAGGCGGACGCCGACGCACCCCGGGTCGGGAACACCCCGCGCTTCCGGAGCCCCGGTCCACCCCGCCGGGAGTCCCCTCCGCGGCACCGGGCCGCCCCGCGCGGACCGCTCAGCGCCGCCCCCGGGCCGAGACGATCTCGACGACGGCGCGTTCCAGGGCGTAGGCGGGATCGCGTCCCGCCCCCTTGATCAGGGCGTCGGTCTCGGCGACCACGCGCATGGCGTGCGCCACGCCCCGCGGGGTCCAGCCGCGGGCCTGCTGGCGGATGGTCCGCAGCTTCCACGGCGGCACCTTGGCCTGCTTGGCGAGCTCGGCGTCGGAGAGGCCGCGCGGCGGCTGCACGGCCACCGCGATCCCGCGCACCGCGCCCGCCAGCGCACTGTTGATCAGCACCGGAGCCATGCCCACCGCCAGGGACCAGCGCAACTGCTCCAGCGCCTCGGCCAGGCGCCCCTCCACGGCGCGGTCGGCGACCGTGAACCCCGACGCCTCCGCCCGGCCCCGGTGGTAGCGGGCCACGGCAGCGGCGTCCACCCTGCCCTCGGTGTCGGCGATCAACTGGGTGCAGGCCGCCGCGATCTCCCGCAGATCGGTGCCGACCGCGTCCAGCAGCGCCTGGGCGGCGTCCGGGGCGATCTGCCGCCCGGCCCGGGCGAACTCGCCCTTGACGAACGCGAGCCGCTCGGACGCCTTGGTCGGCTTGGCGCAGTCGATCCGGTGCGCCCCGGCCTTCAACGCCGCCTGCAGCAGTGCCTTGCCCTTGGCGCCGCCCGCGTGCACCAGGACCAGCACCACGTCGTCGGCGGGGTCCTTCAGGTAGTCGGTCACCACTCCGGCGGGCTCCTTGGTGAGGTCCTGCACCGAACGCAGCACCACCACCCGGCGCTCCCCGAACAGCGAGGGCGAGGTGACCTCGACCAGCTTCCCCGCACTGACCTGCGAGGGGACCAGGTCGTGCACGTCCACTTCGGGATCGGCGGCGCGCACCGCCGCCACGAGGCCGGCCACGGCCCGGTCGACGAGCAGCTCCTCGTCGCCGACGACGACGGTCAGCGGCGCAACAGGGGTGGAGTCCATGGAGGCCAGCATGCCACGCGGCGGCGACCGGCGGGCGCCTTCCGCCGACCGCGCGGCCTACCGGGAGCGCTGCCGCGCCCGGGCGGCCTCGCCCCGCAGCACCGGCCGCCACCCGCGGGGACGGCGGTACAGCCGGTTGTCGGCCGTCCGGCGGCGGATGTCCCACAGGAAGAAGTCCCGCACCGAGGTGCGCAGCCGCAGCGGAAGCCTCGGGTAGACCGCCCGCACCAGGGCGCACCACCGGTCGAAGCGGCGCTGCCGGCCCGCGTCCCAGGCCAGCCCCAGCTCCTCGCGTAGCCGGGGCGGCAGCAGTCCGGCCGCGACGAACCCCTGGAGGCGCATGGCGGGCCGTAGCAGCGGGGAGACGGGGTGGAACAGTTCGCGGACCACGGTGCGCGAGGCCGGGGTGGCCCGCAGCACCGGCAGCATCCGCGCCCAGTAGCGCTCGAAGTCGGCGCGGGAGGGCGGCCAGTACTCCGCCGGGCAGCCCAGCGCCGTGGCGAACACCGCCGAGTGCGCGTACACCTCGTCCTGCTCCGCCTCGGTGAGGTCGCCCACGGCCAGCCCGTACATCGTCTCCGCGGCCCGGTACAGGGTGGCGGCCACCCACAGTTGCAGTTCCGGGTCGAGCGCGCGGTAGCCGGGGCCGGTGACCCTGGCGTGCATGGCGCGCACGATCGCGCCGATCCGCTCGGCCTCGGCGGGGGTGCCGAACACCACGCCGTAGACGAAGGTGAGGGTGCCGTGCAGCCGGTTGAGCGGCCGGGACGCGAAGTCGCTGTGGTCGTGCACGCCCTGCCCCACCGCGGGGTGGGCGATCTGCAACAGGACTGCGTATCCGGCGGCGCCGAGGACGGCCGCCTCACGGGAGACGCGGCGCAGGGCGGAGTCCTCGGGAGGGAGGCCGATAGACATGCCCTCAGCTTAGGTCCGGAGGGGCCCGGGCCTGGGAGGGCCTTCAGACCCTCCCAGACCCGGCTCACCGCGGCCTGGGGCCGCGCCAGTGCACGACCGGGCCGTCGGGACCGGGGACCACCGCCACGTCGCCGTGCCGGTCGGTGCGGTAGGAGGCCGGGGTCAGGCCCGTCAGCCGCGCCCACGTGGCCGGGGCGGGATGGCCGTAGGGGTTGTCGGCGCCCACCGAGGTGAGCGTCACCCGCGGGCGGGTGGCGTCCAGGAAGGCGGCCTCCTGGGTGGCCGCGCCGTGGTGCGGGGTCTTGAGCACGTCGACCCCGCGGATCGCGGGCTCGGGCAGCAGGGCGCGCTGCGCCGACTCCTCGATGTCACCGGTGAGCAGCACCGACAGCCCGGCGGCGTCCGCGGAGGAGGGCAGGCGGGCCAGCAGCACCACGCTGCCCTCGTTGGGGTCGTCCCCGGCGAAGTCGGGCGGCGGCCACAGCACGGACAGCCGCCACGGCCCCGCGGCGAGCTCGTGGCCGGCGTGCACGGTGCGCGGCCGCACCCCGGTGGCGACGACCAGGACGTCCCCGGCCAGGACCCGGCCGTCCTCCAGTTCCAGGCCGCGTCCGGGGATCCAGCGCAACGCCGCCGTCCGGGAGTGGACGGTCACGCCCAGCCGCGTGTAGTGGCCCGCCAGCACGCGGGCGGCGCCCTGGTCGAGCTGGCGGTGCATCAGCCAGGCGGCGGCCTCCACCAGGTGCACGCGGGCGCCGCGCCGCCCCAGCGCGCGTGCGGTCTCCAGGCCGAGCACGCCGCCGCCCAGGACGACCACGGGCGCCCCGGGGCGGGTCAGGGCGGCCAGGCGGCGGCAGTCGGCCAGGTCGCGCAGGACGGTCACCCCCTCGGCGGGCCGGGAGCGGGAGGTGGTGGCCCCGGGCAGCGGCGGCACCGCCGCGCGCGCCCCGGTGGCCAGCACCAGTTCGTCGTAGTGCAGGGTGTCGCCGTCGTCCAGGGCG
>NZ_KQ950180.1:131721-196179 GCF_001517975.1 Thermobifida cellulosilytica TB100 | reverse complement strand
GCCGCTCCCGGACCTCCTCGGCCCAGGAGTGGACCCCGGACGGCGGCCCCACCTCGCGCGGCGGGCCGCGCACCAGCAGCAGCGCGGCCTCGAAACCGCCCTCGGCGGCGACGGCCCTGCCCGACACCCGGACCGACTGGCTGGGGACCAGGTGCCGCCACTCCTCCCCGCGGACCAGCAGGACCACCGGGACCCGGGTGTGCACCCGGGTCCCGTCCGCCGACGCCACCCACTCGGTGCGGGCCGCCACGACGAACTCGACGCCGCCCGGCAGCGACGGGGCGGCGCGGGGCCGCGGGTCCAAGGACACCGTCACGGACAGCTCCGCGGTCCTGCCCTCCGCGGCCAGCGCGGACACCGGGGAGCCCGCCACCGCGGCGCTGCGGCCCGCCACCGCCAGGGCCCCGCCCGCCGCGCACACCAGGACCGCGGCGAGCGGGGCGGCCACGGCTCCCAGGCGGGGACGGCGCAGCAGCGGCAGCACCGCCGCTGCCGCGCCCCCGGCCGCCGCCGCGACCAGGAAGGCGGTGCGCGGAGCGGCGTCCAGCAGCGCCAGCACGGTCAGCCACAGCCCCACCGCGGGAGCGGCCAGACGCAGGTCCAGCGGGGCGTGCCCGCCGGATGGGAGGAGCGGGGCGGGCGCGGTCACGACACCCCGCCCACGTGGACCAGGCCGCGCAGCTCCTCGAAGCGGCGGTCGCCGATGCCGGTGACGTCGCGCAACTGCTCCACCGAGGTGAAGCCGCCGTGGGAGGTGCGGTAGTCGACGATGCGCCGGGCCAGTACCGGGCCGATTCCCGGCAGGGTCTGCAACTGCTCGGCGGTCGCGGTGTTGAGGTCGATCGTTCCGCCGCCGACACCGCCGCCCGGGGCCGCCTGGCCGGGGGAGGGCGCGGGCGGCGGAGTGACGCCCACGAGCACCTGCTCGCCGTCGACGAGCGGGCGGGCCAGGTTGAGCAGCCCGGGGTCGGCGTCGGGCAGCAGCCCGCCCGCGGCCTCGATGGCGTCGGCCACCCGGGAACCGGCGGGCAGGGTGACCACACCGGGCGACTCGACCTCGCCGCCGACGTGGACGACCACCGTGCCCCCCGCGCCGGCGGCGGACGGGGAGGCGGCGGGGGAGGGCACGGGCGGGGCCGGGGCGGAGGCGGGACGGGCGGCGACCATGAACCACCCGGTGGCCCCCGCCGCCAGCAGGCACACCGCGGCCAGCGCGAAGACCCCGGAGGCGCCCAGGCGGGGACGGTCCTCCCCACCCGGGAACGGCAGCCGCTCCAGCAGTGCCGCGAGCGGTGCCGGAAGCCGCCGCTCGGCGGGGCCGGAGGGCAGCAGCCGCACGTATCCGGGAGGCGGCTCCTCCGGCGGGGGCAGGCGGACCCCGCCGCCGTCCCCGCGCCGTCGGTCCCGCCCGCGGCCGCCCGGGGACCGGGCCGGCGCAGGAGGCGGCTCCGCGCCGCCGCTGCCCGCGTCCCGGGGCTCCTCCCAGAACACGGGGGCGGCGGGCGGGGGCAGGACGTGGGGGCCGTCGCGCCCGGAGGCGTCGTCCGGAGTCGCGGACGGCCCGAGTGCGCCGCCGTCGGCAGACGCGGCGGACGGCGGAACGGGCTTTGGTGCCGACTCCGGGGCGTGCCGGTCGGGCGGGTCGACCACGGCGTAGGGCGGTGGCGGCGGCGGTATGAGCGGCGGCTCCGAGCCGTCGTCGCCGTCGGGGACGGGAGGAGGCGCGGGAAGGTCGGCGCCGTCGTCGGCCGCGGCTTCGGGAGCGGGGGCGCAGCGGACGGGCCGGACCAGGGCCCGCAGCCGCTGCTCCGGGGTGGCGGAGGGAACGGACGAGGGGTGTCGAGATGCCATGGCGTCGACGCTAGGGCGCGGCGCCGGGGCGTCGCCGCACAAGAACCCCCGCCTGTGGACAACCCGGACCGGCCCGGTCGGCCGTGCCGCTCCCGGCGGCCTCCCGGGAGCGAAAAGAGCGGAGGCCGGACCCTGGGGGTCCGGCCTCCGGCGTCTGTGCGAGAACTAGGCGTTCTGCAACTGGTTGAGCCGCTTCGCGATCGCGCTCTTGCGGTTCGCGGCCTGGTTCTTGTGGATGACACCCTTGCTGACGGCCTTGTCCAGCAGGCGCGCGGCGGCGCGCTGGAGGACGACCGCCTCTTCGACGTTCCCGGCCTCGGCAGCTTCACGGAACTTGCGGATGGCGGTCTTGAGCGAGGACTTGACCGCCCGGTTGCGCAGACGGGCCTTCTCGTTCTGCCGGTTGCGCTTCTTCTGCGACTTGATGTTCGCCATGCGAAAACATGCTCCAGTTGCTGTCAGGGTGCGCGCCGGGGACACCCGGACCGCGGTTGTGGGCAGCCGATCCACAAGGAGGTCCGCGGAGGCCGACGCGAGTGCTGAGACCAAGGGCTCAATCGAACGTGGAACGTCCGAGACACGGACTTCCATTATGCCCCGTCACCCGGGCTGCTCGCACCGCGACGCCTGTTCAGCGGCTGGGCGCCAGCCAGCCCTCCTCGAACGCCGCCCACTCCTCCTCGGCCATGGCCTCCGGCGCGTGCACCGCCATCCCGAAGCCGTCGCGTTCGCCGTGCCCGGTCAGCGCGATGCGCACCGCCTCCGCCGCGGTCGCCAGGTCGTCGGGGGCGGCGTCGCGCGGCGTGCCGATCCGCAGCCCCGTCTCCTCGGGGACCGCGCGCAGGGCCAGCTCGGTCTGGCGCGCCATGAAGCCGCCGTACAGGGAGCCGCCCGGCATGCCGGTGCCGCCGCCGGAGACCACGACCACGTCGGCCGGCTCCGCGACCCGTTGCAGGAAGCCGGTGGACCAGTAGCGCTCCCCCCGTTCGGCGAGGAACACCGGCAGCCGCACCCCGGGCAGCGGCTCCACCGGCAGCGCGAGCACCGACAGCACCGCCTCCTCGCCGACCGCCTCGCGGGTCTCCTCCAGCAGGGCGACGAAGCCCGGGTCGTTGACGGTGACCGGGGTGATGTCGTAGTGCACCCCGTCGAAGCCGGCGTCCACCACCGCGGCGGCCGCCTCCACCAGGCGGGCACGGGCCTCCTTGGGCACGCGGTCCTCCAGCAGCGACGAGCCGTCGGCGGTGCTGCTCAGCCAGCCCAGGACGCGCACCTCGGGCAGTTCCCGCCCCATCCGCTCCAGGAAGGCGCCGGCCTGCGCGTAGCCGTCGGGGTCCACCGACCCGTCCTCGGCGATCTCCCCCACGTGCACGTACACCTCGGAGAAGGAGCGCAGCCGGGGCAGCGCGGCGGCGAGGTCGGCCTCCCCGTCGAGCCAGGAGGCGTCCAGCCACGCCGCGTCCGCGCCCGTGGAGACCGCCCACTCCGCCTTCTCGCCGGAGAACTGCGCGGCCAGCAGCACGCCCGCGCCCACCGCCACCACCAGTACCGCGGCCAGTCCCGCGAGAAGACGTGTGAGTAGCCAGCGCACGTGGGTCTCCCGGTTCGTGTCGTCGCATAGCCTGGTGGGGGCCGTGTGTCCCATTCTGGCCCGTGGTACCGCCCGATGTCGCACCCGTGGGACCATGGGGACACCGCCCGAATCCGGGGCCGCGCGTGCGCTCCCGCCGCGTCGTGCCCATCCGACCTCGAAGAATGTGAACGGACCACGGTGCCACAGCCAACTCGGACCGATCCCGCGCTGATCCGGAACTTCTGCATCATCGCGCACATCGACCATGGCAAGTCGACACTGGCCGACCGCATGCTGCAACTGACCGGTGTGGTCGAGGAACGCCAGATGCGTGCCCAGTACCTCGACCGCATGGACATCGAACGCGAGCGTGGCATCACGATCAAGTCGCAGGCGGTGCGGCTGCCCTTCACCGCGCTCGACGACGTGACCTACGTGCTCAACCTCATCGACACGCCTGGCCACGTGGACTTCAGCTACGAGGTCTCCCGGTCGCTGGCCGCCTGCGAGGGCGCGGTCCTGCTGGTCGACGCGGCGCAGGGCATCGAGGCCCAGACGCTGGCCAACCTGTACCTGGCGCTGGAGAACGACCTGACGATCATCCCGGTGCTCAACAAGATCGACCTGCCCGCGGCCCAGCCCGAGAAGTACGCGGCCGAGCTGGCGGGCATCATCGGCTGCGAGCCGTCGGACGTGCTCCGGGTCAGCGCCAAGACCGGCGAGGGCGTGGAGGAGCTGCTCAACGAGATCGTCACCCGCATCCCGCCGCCGGTCGGCGACGCGGACGCGCCCGCGCGCGCCATGATCTTCGACTCGGTCTACGACACCTACCGGGGCGTGGTCACCTACGTGCGGGTCGTCGACGGGCAGCTCAACACCCGCGAGCGCATCCAGATGATGTCGACCAAGGCCACCCACGAGACGCTGGAGATCGGGGTGAGCTCGCCCGAGCCCACCAGGGTGGAGTCCCTGGGCGTGGGCGAGGTCGGCTACATCATCACCGGCGTCAAGGACGTGCGCCAGTCCAAGGTCGGCGACACCGTCACCTCCGCCGCCTCCCCCGCCGCGGAGGGGCTGCCCGGCTACCGCGACCCCAAGCCGATGGTGTTCTCCGGGCTGTACCCGATCGAGGGCACCGACTACCCGGTGCTGCGCGACGCCCTGGAGAAGTTGCAGCTCAACGACGCGGCCCTGGTGTTCGAGCCGGAGACCTCCGCGGCGCTGGGATTCGGGTTCCGCTGCGGGTTCCTGGGGCTGCTGCACCTGGAGATCACCCGGGACCGGCTGGAGCGCGAGTTCGACCTGGCGCTCATCTCCACCGCGCCCAACGTGGTCTACCGCGTCCGCATGGAGAACGGCGCCGAGCACACGGTGACCAACCCCAGCGAGTTCCCCGAGGGCAAGATCGCCGAGGTCCGCGAGCCGGTGGTGAAGGCCACCGTGCTGACGCCCGCCGACTACGTCGGACCGATCATGGAGCTGTGCCAGGGGCGGCGCGGTTCGCTGGAGGGCATGGACTACCTGTCCGAGGACCGGGTGGAGATGCGTTACACGCTGCCGCTCGCCGAGATCGTCTTCGACTTCTTCGACCAGCTCAAGTCCCGCACCAAGGGGTACGCCTCGCTGGACTACGAGCCGTCCGGGGAGCAGGCCGCCGACCTGGTCAAGGTCGACATCCTGTTGCAGGGCCAGGTGGTCGACGCCTTCTCCGCGATCGTGCACCGCGACAACGCCTACTCCTACGGCGTGGAGATGACCAAGAAGCTGCGGGAGCTCATCCCCCGGCAGCAGTTCGAGGTGCCCATCCAGGCCGCCATCGGCTCCCGGGTGATCGCCCGCGAGAACATCCGCGCCCTGCGCAAGGACGTGCTCTCCAAGTGCTACGGCGGCGACATCAGCCGCAAGCGCAAGCTGCTGGAGAAGCAGAAGGAGGGCAAGAAGCGCATGAAGATGGTGGGCCGGGTCGAGGTGCCGCAGGAGGCGTTCATCTCGGCGCTGTCCACCGAGAGCTCCGGCGAGGGCAAGGACGGCAAGAAGAAGTAGGGACGCGCTCCCCGGCCCGCACACCGGGGAGCGCGTCGCGGAGGGGCCGGTGCGGGCCGGGGAGAGGGCGGTCGCACCGGCCCGGGGCTCATCCCTTGACCGCGCCCGAGGTCAGCCCCTCGACGATGTAGCGTTGCAGGAACCAGAAGACCGCCATGGTCGGCAGCGCGACGAGCAGGGTGCCCACCGCGAACAGGCCGAAGTTGGCGTTGCGTTCGTCGGCCACCAGCGAGTACAGGCCCAGCGCGACCGTCTTGGCCTCCGGGTCGCGCAGGAACACGGTGGCGATGAGGAACTCGTTGACGGTGTTGATGAACACCAGCAGTCCGACGATCGCCAGCACCGGGGTCACCAGCGGCAGCATGATGCGGAAGAACGCCTGGGCGTGGCTGGCGCCGTCGACCTTGGCGGACTCGTCGAGCTCCGCCGGAACGGTGTCGAAGAAGCCCTTCATCAGCCAGGTGTTCACGCTCAGCGCGCCGCCCAGGTAGACCAGCAGCAGGCCCCAGCGGGTGTCGAAGCCGAACGCGGGCCAGTAGTCGGTGACCGTGTTGAATATCAGGTAGATCGCCACGATCGCCAGGAACTGCGGGAACATCTGGATCAGCAGGATGCCGAGCAGGCCGAGGCGCCGTCCGGTGAACCGGAAGCGGCTGAAGGCGTAGGCGGCCAGCGCGGACAGGAACACCGTGACCGCGGCGTTGCACAGCGCCAGCACCATGGAGTTGACGTACCAGGACCCGAACGGGGTGGTCGCGAACAGCTCCCGCGCGTTGTCCAGGGACGCCCCGCTGGGCAGCAGGTGGCTGGAGCTGAGCGTGCCCAGCGGGTTGAGCGCGGCCGAGACCACGAACAGGATCGGGAACAGCGCGAAGGCCAGCGCGAACCACAGCAGCAGGTGCCGCCAGGAGTTCTCCCGCAGCCACCGCAGGGCGCGCCGGTTGCGTGTCGCGGCGGTCGTCACCGGTTCACCTCCTCCAGGGAGCGGCTCTGCCGCAGGCTCACCACGGACAGCAGCGCCACGATCAGGAAGATGAGGACCGACACCGCCGAGGCGAACCCGTACTGGGCGCCCTGGCCGCCGAAGGCCAGCCGGAAGGTGTAGGTGATGAGCAGGTCGGTGGCGCCGGCCAGCGGGTTGTCGGGACGGAACGGCCCGCCCGCGGTGGTCAGCCACACCGCGTTGAAGTTGTTGAAGTTGAACGCGAAGGTGGAGACCAGGATGGGGGTCATGGCGACCATCAGCAGCGGCAGGGTGACGTGGCGGAACGCCTGCCAGGCGCCCGCGCCGTCGATCCGGGCGGCCTGCCCCAGCTCCCGGGGGATCGACTGCAACGCCCCGGTGGCCACCAGGAACATGTACGGGAAGCCGAGCCAGGTGTTGACCAGCAGGATCGAGCCGCGCGCGGTCCAGGCGTTGCCCAGCCAGTTCACGTCCAGTCCCAGCACCCGGTTGATCAGCCCGAAGTCGGTGTTGAACATGTCGCGCCACAGCAGCAGCATCGCGAACGAGGGCATCGCGTAGGGCAGGACCAGCAGGATCCGGTAGAGGGTGCGGCCGCGCAGGGGCGTGCGGGTGTGCATGAGCAGGGCCAGGCCCAGCCCCAGGGCGAAGACCAGCAGCGTGGTGCCCGCGGCGAAGCCGATGTTCCAGGTGAGGATGGACAGGAACGAGGAGGCGGTGGTCGGGTCGGTGACGAACCGCAGGAAGTTGTCGAAGCCGACGCCGACCTGCCAGCCCTGGAGCAGCCGCTGCCCGTCGGCGGAGACGAAGGCGCCCGCGGCGTCGTCGGCGACGTACTCCACCCCGGTGGCGGAGTCCACGACGCAGTCGCAGTCCTCCTGGTAGGTGCGGGTGGCCCGGCCCTCGTAGGCCATGGACAGCCCGCTGGAGCGGATGCCGGTGCCGTCGCCGGTGGGGACCGCGAAGTCGGCGATCTCGTTGCCGCGCTCGTTGATCTCGGCGGTGGTGAGGACGGTGTAGTCCTCGGCCTCGGTGACCTTGCCCGAGGGGTCGACGGCGACGTCGTCGGCGTCGAGCTCGGTGAGCCCTTCGGCGTCGCCCGCGTAGACGGTTCCGTCGGCGGCGGTCAGCAGGAACACCAGGTCTCCGGTCGCCGGGTCGCCGTCGGCCGCCACGGTGAGGGTGTAGCTGGGCGAGTCGGGGGAGCGCACCACGGAGTAGGCCTCGATCGCCGCGATGGCCTGCTCCTTGTCGCCGCGGTGCCCGTCGCCGAAGTTCGTCACCGAGGTGCTGACGGTGTACAGCACCGGCAGGATCTGGAAGGCGATGAGCAGCAGCGTGCCGGGCAGCAGGTACTTCAGCGGCACGTGGCGGGGCGACAGGTAGACGTAGAAGACGAGGGCCGTCACCGCGGCGACGATCCCCACCCCGATCCAGTTGGCCGCGCCGACGAGCGGGACGGCCGCCCAGATCGCCAGGGCGGAGGCCAGGCCCAGCGCGCCGATCTTGAGGGCCAGCCCGGCCACCGAGGCGGAGGGCGCTCCGCGGACGCGGGACGTGGGAGCGGGCGCCCTTTCCGGGGCGCCCGCTGCGGCGTTGCGGGCCACCGCGGTCAGCCGCCGATCTGCTCGGAGATCGCGGCGCCCGCGGCCTTCACGGCCTCGGCCACGTCCTCACCGGCGATGACGGCGGCCTCGGCCTGTCCGAACGGCCCCCACACGGCGGCCATCTCGGGGATGGCGGGCAGCGGGTCGCCGTTCGCGCCGGCCTCGACGATCTTGGCCAGGTCGGGGTTGCTCTCGGCGACGGCGTCCAGGGCCGAGGTCAGCGCCGGGGGACGGGGGTCGGCCTGGTACAGCGCCACGGCCAGTTGCGGGTCGGCCACGTAGTTGGTGACGAACTCCTGGGCGAGGAGCTTGTTGGCGCCTCCGGAGGCGACGAAGAACGCCTGGACGCCGATGAAGGGCCGGGCCTCCTCGCCGTCGGCGAATCCGGGGACGGGGCTGATCTCGTAGGGGATGCCCGCCTCCTTCATGTCCGCGATGGCCCAGGGGCCGGAGATGAGGAAGGCGGTCCTGCCCTCGTGGAACAGCGGGCCGGCGTTCTGGCTGTCGATGGAGCGCTTGAGCACGCCCTCGCCCTTCTCGCCGAGCTCGGCGATCTTCTCGAACGCCTCGATGGACGAGTCGGTGCCCACGCCCAGGTCGGAGGGGTCGAGGCTGCCCTCGCCGTCCCTGCCGAACAGGTAGCCGCCCGCGGAGGTGTACAGCGGGTAGATGTGGTAGGCGTCGCCCTCCGAGCCCACCTGGAGGCTCAGGATCTCCTCGACTTTGCCGTCGTCCTTGAGCTTCCTGCCCTGCTCGACGAGGTCCTCGATGCTCTCGGGGGCGTCGGGGGCCAGGTCGGTGTTGCGGAACAGCACCAGGTTCTCCATGGCGTAGGGCACGCCGTAGAGCTGGCCGTCGAAGGTCACCGCGTCGAGGGCGACCTGCTCGAAGCCGTCGGCCGTCTCCTGGGGGAGCTGGATCGGGTCGACGGCGCCGTTGCGGACCAGGTTGCCCGTCCAGTCGTGGGCGCCGACCACCAGGTCGGGGGGAGAGCCCGCCTGGTGGGCGGTGACGAAGTTGTCCTGGAGGTCCTCGTTGGGGACGGACTCGACCTCCACGGTGACGCCGTGCGCGTCGCCGAACTTCTCCGCGTAGGGGATCAGTACGTCGGTTCGGTTGGGGTCGGCCCAGATGACCATGGTGCCGTCTGCGGGCTCCTCTGAGGACGCGGTCTCGTCGCCTCCGCCGCCGCACGAGGTCGCGAGCAGCGCGAGGACCGCCGCGCCCGACAGCACGCTGAAGCTGCGGAACTTCATGGATTCTCCTTCGAGCATGCCGCTGCGGCGTCCCCCGGCACCGCGCGGCTTCCAGTGCGGTGGCGTGAGACGTTAGCAAGATCTTGCAAACTTTGGAAGAGTTTTCGGTCTCTTGCTGCAAGATACGTAATCCAAGTGAAATGTCCGGTTGACAGCAGCGGGGGTCCGGGCGCCCCCGTGCGCCCGGACCCCCGCTCTCCGTGACTGGCATCCCGCACCCCGGGGAGCCGTCCGCGCGTCAGCGTCGCAGCCACACCGCGGTGTCCGCGGGCAGCACCAGCTCCGTCCCGGACCGCTCCACCGGACCGCTGGACAGCAGCACCTCGCCCTCCAGGGAGAGCCCAACGGGAGCGGAGCCGAGGTTGACCGCGCAGCAGAAGCCCGGGTCACGCGCCAGCACCAGCACGTTCTCGGGAGCGTCCTGCCAGGTCAGCGAGCCGTCGCCGAGGGCCGGCAGCTCCCGGCGCAGCCGCAGGGCCGCCTTGTACAGCGACAGGGTGGAGCCGGGGTCGCCCTCCTGGGCCTGCCGGGTGAGCGAGCGCCACTGCGCGGGTACCGGCAGCCAGGCGCGCTCGGCGGTGCAGCCGAAGCCGAACGGCGGCTCCTCGCCCTCCCACGGCAGCGGCACGCGGCAGCCGTCGCGTCCCCGCTCGGTGTGCCCGGAGCGCTCCCAGGTGGGGTCCTGCAACGCCTCCTCCGGCAGGTCGGTGACCTCGGGAAGGCCCAGCTCCTCGCCCTGGTAGAGGTAGACGGACCCGGGCAGGGCCAGCATCAGCAGGGCGGCGGCCCGGGCCCGGGCCAGGCCCTGCGCGCCCCCGCCGAACCGCGTGACGTGCCGGGTCACGTCGTGGTTGGACAGCACCCAGGTGGTGGGTGCGCCGACCGCGCCGTTGGCGGCCAGGGAGCGGTCCACGACCGAGCGCAGCGCCGCGGCGTCCCACGGGGAGGTGAGGTACTCGAAGTTGAACGCCTGGTGCAGCTCGTCGGGGCGCAGGTAGCGGGCCACCCGGTCGGCGTCCTCCACCCAGGCCTCCGCCACCAGGGCGCGCTCGCCCGGGTAGCTGTCGACGATGGCCCGCCACTCCCGGTAGATCTCGTGCACGCCGTCCTGGTCGAAGTAGGGCAGCCGGGTGTGGCCGTCCAGCAGGTCGGCCTTCTGCCCCTCGGCGATGTCGGGCAGCGCGGGGTCCTTGATCATTCCGTGCGCCACGTCGATGCGGAACCCGTCCACGCCGCGGTCCAGCCAGAACCGGAGGATGTCGGCGAACTCCGCCCTCACCTCCGGGTTCTCCCAGTTCAGGTCGGGCTGCTCGACGTCGAACAGGTGCAGGTACCACTCCTCGGGCTGCCCCCCGGGCGCCTTGACCCGGGTCCAGGCGGGGCCGCCGAAGATCGACTGCCAGTTGTTCGGCGGCAGCTCGCCGTCCCTGCCCCGGCCCGGCCGGAAGACGTACCGGTCGCGTTCGGGGCTGCCCGGCCCGGCGGCCAGCGCCTCGCGGAACCAGCGGTGCGCCGAGGAGGTGTGGTTGGGGACGATGTCGATGATGACCCGGATGCCCAGGTCGTGGGCTGCGGCCAGCAGCGCGTCGAAGTCGTCCAGGGTGCCGAACCGGGGGTCGACGTCGCGGTAGTCGGCGACGTCGTAGCCGCCGTCGGCCAGCGGGGAGACGTAGAAGGGGGTGAGCCAGACCGCGTCCACGCCGAGGTCGGACAGTGCGGGCAGGCGTTCCCGGATGCCGTTCAGGTCGCCCTCGCCGTCGCCGTTGGAGTCGGCGAAGCTGCGGACGTAGACCTGGTAGATGACCGCGTGCCGCCACCAGCGGGAGGGTGCGGCCGCTGCCGCGGGGCGGGCGCTGTCAGGAGTCTGCTGCATGGAGGTCTCCAGAGAACCTGGGGGTAACGGGGACTGCAATCGCTTGCGCAAGGTTACCGATTTCTTGCAGCGGGGGAAGCGGGTTTTGGATTAGAGTGCTGGCATGGGTCCACCACGATTGGCCGACATCGCCCGCCAGGCGGGCGTGAGTGAGGCGACGGTCTCCCGGGTGCTCAACGACAAACCGGGAGTGGGTCCGGCCACGCGCAAGGCCGTGCTGACCGCGCTCGACGTGCTCGGCTACGAGCGCCCGGCCCGCCTGAGACAGCGCTCGGCCGGGCTGGTCGGCATGGTCGTGCCGGAGCTGGAGAACCCGATATTCCCCATGTTCGCGCAGGCGGCCGAGGGGGTGCTCGCCCAGCACGGCTACACCCCGGTGCTGTGCACCCAGACGCCGGGCGGGATCGTGGAGGACGAGTACGTCGAGATGCTGCTGGAGCGCAACGTCTCCGGCATCATCTTCGTCTCCGGCCTGCACGCCGACACCACCGCCAACCACGACCGCTACCGCGCCCTGCTGGCCCGCCGCCTGCCCATCGTCCTGGTCAACGGCTACGTCGAGGGGCTGCCCGCGGTGTTCGTCTCCCCCGACGACCGGGCCGCGGCCCGGCTCGCGGTCGACCACCTGGCGGCCCTGGGCCACACCCGCATCGGGTTCGCCAGCGGCCCCTACCGCTACGTCCCGGTCCAGCGCAAGCTGGAGGGCTTCAAGGCCGCGCTCGACCGCAACGGCCTGGAGTTCCACGACGACCTCGTGGAGCTGTCCCTGTTCGGGGTCGAGGGCGGGCACGCGGCGGCCAGCAGGCTGCTCGACCGCGGCGTCACCGCCATCGTGTGCGGCTCCGACCTGATGGCGCTGGGCGCGGTCCGCGCGGCCCGCCAGCGAGGGCTGTCGGTCCCCGGCGACCTGTCGGTGGTCGGCTACGACGACTCCCAGCTCATCGCGTTCACCGACCCGCCGCTGACCACGGTGCGCCAGCCGGTCCAGGCCATGGCGCTGGCGGCGGTCCGGGCGCTGTGCGACGAGATCGCCGGGCACGCCCCGGCGCGCACCGAGTACGTGTTCGAGCCGGAGCTCGTCGTCCGCGGCTCCACCGGGGTGCACCGGGCGGAAATGGGGGAGCGGGTCGTCCGGGCGGGCAGGTAGCGTACGGCCCATGGACACCGGGATCGTGCTGTCAGTCAACACCGGCCTGCCCGTCTCCGCCGAGTGGGCGGGCAGACTCAAGCACACCGCCATCGACAAACGCCCGGCCGCGGGCCGGGTGCGCGTCCACTCCCTGGGGCTGGAGGGGGACGTCCAGGCCGACACCGTCAACCACGGCGGCCGCGACCAGGCCGTCTACGCCTACGCCCGGGAGGAGCTGGACCTGTGGCAGGAGCGGCTGGGCAGGCCGCTGCGTGACGGGATGTTCGGCGAGAACCTCACCACCCGCGGGGTCGAGGTCAGCCGTGCGCTCATCGGCGAGCGGTGGCGGGTCGGCAGCGCGCTGCTGGAGGTGACGCTGCCGCGCACGCCGTGCGGCACCTTCCAGAACTGGCTGGGGGAGCGCGGCTGGGTCAAGCGCTTCACCCAGGAGGCGCGCACCGGCGCCTACCTGAGGGTGCTCGAGGAGGGCGAGGTGGCCGCCGGCGACCCCGTGGTCGTGGAGTACCGCCCCGACCACGGCATCGACCTCGCCACCGCCTTCCGCGCCCGCCACGGACGCGACGCGGCCCTGCTGCGCCGTGTCGTGGAGATCCCCGGCAGCGCCGCCAAGTGGCGGGCCCAACTGGCCGCCGTCGAAGAGCAGCTCGGCACCGCGCCGAGGTGACCGGGGCGCCCGCGCCCCGGCGGGCGCGGGCACCGCCCGGCATCGCCGACACTGGAGACATGCCCTCAGTCCCGCTCGACGGCGTCCCCGTCCCCGACGACGGCTCCCTGCCCGCGTCCGCGCTGGCGGGCGTCGGCTCGCGGCCGTTCGGGGTCTACGTGCACGTGCCGTTCTGCGCCACCCGCTGCGGCTACTGCGACTTCAACACCTACACCGCCGCCGAGCTGCGCTCCCGGGACGGTTCGGCGGTCGCCTCCCCGCGCACCTACGCCGACCAGGCCGTGGCCGAGGTGGACCTGGCCCGGCGGGTGCTGGGCGACCGCGAGGTCCCGGTGCGCACCGTCTTCTTCGGCGGCGGCACCCCCACGCTGCTCTCCCCCGAGGAGCTGGGGCGGATCCTCGCCGCGATCGACGACCGGTTCGGCCTCGCCCCCGGCGCGGAGGTCACCACCGAGGCCAACCCCGAGACCGTCGACCGCGACGTGCTGCTGCGGCTGCGCGACGCCGGGTTCACCCGGATCTCCTTCGGCATGCAGAGCGCCCGGGAGCACGTGCTGGCGGTCCTGGAGCGCACGCACACCCCGGGGCGGCCCCAGCAGTGCGTGGCCTGGGCCCGCGAGGCCGGGTTCGAGCACGTCAACCTGGACCTCATCTACGGCACGCCCGGGGAGAGCGACGCCGACTGGAAGGAGTCCCTCACCGCCGCGCTCGCGGCCGGGCCCGACCACGTCTCCGCCTACTCGCTCATCGTGGAGGAGGGCACCCGGCTGGCCGCGCGGGTGCGCCGCGGCGAGCTCGCCCCGCCCGACGACGACGTCATGGCCGACCGCTACCTGATGGCCGACGAACTGCTGTCCGCCGCGGGACTGCACTGGTACGAGGTGTCCAACTGGGCGGCCGGCCCCTCCGCGCGCAGCGCCCACAACCTGCTGTACTGGACCGGCGGCGACTGGTGGGGGATCGGTCCCGGCGCGCACAGCCACGTCGGGGGAGTGCGCTGGTGGAACGTCAAGCACCCCGCCGCCTACGCCGCGCGCCTGGCCGCGGGGCGCACCCCGGCGCAGGCCCGCGAACTCCTCTCCGCCGAGGACCGCCGCTTCGAGCGCATCCTGCTGGAGCTGCGCCTCGCTCAGGGGTGTCCGCTGGACCTGCTCGACGACTCCGGACGCGCCGCCGCGGCCCGCGCCGCCGCGGACGGACTGCTGGACGCCGCCGCGCACGCCCGGGGGCGCGCGGTGCTCACCCTGCGGGGGCGGCTGCTCGCCGACGCGCTGGTGCTCGACCTGTCCTGAGCCCGGGACACGAGAAAGGGGATCCGGTGACCGGATCCCCGAGCCGTGCGGGACGACTACTTGATCATGCGGATGGTGACCGGGTAGCGGTACCACTCGCCCTTGTTGGCGGCCACCGTGGCGAGGATGGAGAAGACCAGGCCGAAGATCCAGACAATCGCCGGGACGAAGGACAGGATCCCGAGGGTGACCACCGCCAGGACCCAGGAGACCACGTAGGCGATGGTGACCGTGATCTGGAAGTTCAGCGCCTCCAGCAGGTGGTGCCTGAGGTAGGGGGAGGCGGTGTCCTTCTTCACCAGGTACATCACGAGCGCACCGACGAACATGGTGACGATGCCCAGCAGGTGCGTCAGGAGCGCGAACGTGTTGTCGTCGCCGCTGGCGGCGGGCTGCTGGCCGTAGCCGGGCTGCGGGGGGTAGCCGGGCTGCGGAGCGCCGTACCCGGGCTGGCCGTAGCCGGGCTGACCGCCCGTCGCGGAGGGGTCGGGGCCGTAGCCGCCCTGACCGTAGTTCTCGGGGCCGGGGGGCGGGTAGGGGTTGCTCATGTTCATCCTCGTGTTCGTTCTTCGGGAGATGCGGGCAGATCCGCCACGGTCCGGCGGGGCGCCGTTCGACAACTCCGACGGAATTACCGTAGGGGAGGTTCCCGTCATTTGACCAGATGAAAAGCGATCGGGTAGCGGTACCAGGAATCCCGTGCCGCGGCCGTGGCGGCCAGCGTCCCGAAGACGAGACAGACCAGCCACACGGCGACCGTCACCGCCGTCCCGATCCACGCCAGGTCGGGGGAGGAGAACCCCAGCCCGACGAAGAGGCCGGCACCGACGACGTACGGGAAGAACAGGGTCAACTGGAGGTTGAGCGCCTCGGCGGCGTGGTGGCGCACGAACGGCGAACGGCCCTTCGCCACCAGGTAGACGACCAGAGACGGCAGCCAGGCGGTGCAGGCGAAGACCACGCCGACCAGGTGCGCGACCATCGCCCAGGTGCTCCCGTCGGAGCCCGGGGCCCCCGCGGGCCACGGGCCGTGGCCCGCGGGGGCCTGGTACGGGCCGGGGAGCGCGGAGGGGCGCCCCGGCGGGGGCGGGACGGACTGCGGCTCCGAGGCGGACTGCGGGGGGTGCGGCGGGGCGAACCTCGGCGGGCGCCGCGGCTGCTGCTGCGGCCCGGGCGGGGCCGACCGGGGGTCCGGGGGGCTCTGGGGCGGGTCCCAGCCGTGGGACGGGGGGTGGGGCGGTGTCTCGCTCATGCTCTTCCCTTGGCCGTGCCGTGGTGCGGACGGGGACACGGGTCCACAGACGCAGCCTAGGCAGGGGAAGAGCACGGAGCGGTCAAGAAGTCGATGACTTCTTCGACCCGGCCGAGCAGTTCCGGCTCCAGGTCGGCGTAGGAGCGCACCGAGCCCAGGATGCGCCGCCACGCCTCCTGGGGGTCCGTGCGCCAGCCCAGCGCGGCCAGCACCCCCTCCTTCCAGGGGGTCCCCTGCGGGACGGAGGGCCAGGCGGGGATGCCGAGGACCGAGGGCCGCACCGCCTGCCAGACGTCGACGAAGGGGTGCCCCACGACCAGGACGTGCGGGGAGGAGACCCGTTCGGCGATCCGGCTCTCCTTGGAGCCGGGGACGAGGTGGTCCAGGAGCACGCCGAGCCGCCGCTGCGGGCCGGGCGCGAACGCCGCGACCGCCTCCTCCAGGCGGTCCACCCCCTCCAGGCACTCCACGACGATGCCCTCCACCCGCAGGTCGTGGCCCCAGATCCGCTCCACGAGCTCGGCGTCCTGGACGCCCTCGACGAAGATCCGGCTCTCCCGCGCGGTCCGCGCCCGCAGGCCGGGCACCAGGACCGAGCCCGAGGCGCTGCGCAGCGGTCCGGAGGGCGCCGAGGGCGGGCGCACCACGGTCACCGGACGCCCGTCGATCAGGAAGGACGCGGGGGCCATCTCGAACACCCGGCGCCGGCCGTGCCGGTCCTCCAGGGTGAGCGTGGTACGGTCCCAGGCCACCACCGCACCGCAGAAGCCGTCGTCGGCGACCTCCACGACCAGCCCGAGCTCGGCGGGGACGGTCGGGACGCTGCGCCGGTCCCGGCGCCGCCGGTCGCCGGAGAGGACGTCGTCGCCGTAGCGCCTGGGGTGGGGAGGCATGGTGCGGATTGTAGTGGCCGCGCCGCCGGGGAGGACGCGGACGCCGCGCGGCGGCGCGGCAGAATCCCCTGGCGGACGGGTGGGGCCTGACCGCGGCGGTTACTGGTTGATACCGTCCCCGAACGGACATAACGCCTCTTGGCTCCGCCGCGTAGAATTAGCACTTGAGACCACGGAGTGCCAGGAGGTGAGCGCGTGCTCGACGACCGTAAACTCGCGGTGCTGCGTGCCATCGTCGAAGACTACGTGTCCACGAACGAGCCCGTGGGATCCAAAGCACTGGTCGAGCGGCACAAGCTGGGGGTGTCCCCGGCTACCATCCGCAACGACATGGTGGCGTTGGAGGAACAGGGATACATCGCCCAGCCGCACACCAGCGCGGGCCGGGTGCCCACGGACAAGGGATACCGGCTCTTCGTGGACCGGCTCTCCACGGTCAAACCGCTGTCCAAGGCCGAGCGGCGGGCCATCGAGACGTTCCTGAGCGGGGCGCTGGACCTCGACGAGATCGTCTCCCGCACGGTGCGACTGCTGGCCCACCTGACCCGCCAGGTGGCGATCATGCAGTACCCGTCGCTGACCCGGTCGTGCGTGCAGCACATCGAACTCGTGCCGCTGGCGCCGCAGCGTGTCATGATGGTGCTGATCACCAACACCGGGCGGGTCGAGCAGCGCGTCATCGACGGCCTCGCAGAGGTCTCCGACGACGTGGTCGAGAACCTGCGCAGGGTGCTCAACCGGGCGCTCGCCGGGAAGTGGCTCACCGAGGCGCCCCAGGCGCTGGCGGGGGTCACCTCCCAGCTCCCGGTGGACGACCGTCCGATGGCCGAGTCGGTCCTGTCGGTCCTGATGGAGAGCCTCGTCGAGAAGCACGAGGAGAAGGTCGTCTTCGGGGGCACGTCGAACCTCGCCGCGATGGGGTTCTCGGCCGGACTCCGCGACGTCCTCGAAGCACTGGAAGAAAACGTCGTGCTCATCCGTTTGCTGGGTGAGATGGGCGACGCCTCGATGCTGACGGTGCGCATCGGGACGGAGAACGCCCACGAGGGCCTACAGGCCACGTCGGTGGTCGCCGCCGGATACGGGATCGGCGACCAGACGCTGGCCAAACTCGGGGTCGTCGGCCCCACCCGGATGGACTACCCAGGAACGATGGGAGCGGTGCGCGCAGTGGCAAGGTACGTCGGTCAGATCTTGGCGGGGCAGTAAGTGGCCAGGGACTATTACGAGATTCTCGGCGTCCGCCGTGACGCGACCCAGGACGAGATCAAGAAGGCATATCGCCGTCTCGCGCGTGAACTCCATCCGGACGTCAACCCCAATCCGGAGACGCAGGAGCGGTTCAAGGAGGTCGCCCAGGCCTACGAGGTGCTCTCCAACCCGGAGAAGCGCCGCATGTTCGACATGGGCGTCGACCCCTTCGCCCGCGGCGGCGCCGCGGGCGGCGGAGCGGGCGGCTTCGGCGGGGCGGGCTTCCCGTTCGACGACCTGATGAACGCGTTCTTCGGGGGCGCTGCGGGCGGCCCCCGCACGGCGCGCGAGCGGATGCGCCGGGGACGCAGCATCAAGGTGCGGGTCGAGCTGGACCTGGCCGAGACCGCGTTCGGCGTCACCAAGGACATCACCTTCCCCACCGCGGTCGTGTGCGACACCTGCCAGGGCGAGGGGACGGCGCGGGGCAGCCACCCCGAGACCTGCGACATGTGCGGCGGCCGCGGCGAGGTCTCCCAGGTCACCCGCTCCTTCCTCGGCCAGGTCATGACCACCCGGCCGTGTCCGCAGTGCGCCGGGCAGGGCACCGTCATCCGCAACCCCTGCCCCGACTGCGCCGGGGAGGGCCGGGTGCGCGAGCGCGTCACCCGCAAGGTCCAGATCCCCGCGGGCGTCGAGGACGGCACCCAGATCCAGTTGGCGGGCGAGGGCGAGGTCGGTCCGAACGGCGGCCCGCGCGGCGACATCTTCCTGGAGATCGTGCAGCGCCCGCACCCGATCTTCGAGCGGCGCGGCGACGACCTGCACTGCACGGTCACGGTGCCGATGACGGCGGCGGCGCTGGGCGCGTCGCTGACCATCGACACCCTCGACGGCCCCGAGGAGATCGACCTGCGTCCCGGCACCAACTCCGGGCAGATCATCACCCTGGAGTCCAAGGGCTGCCACCACCTCAACGCGGCGGGCCGCGGCGACCTGCTGATCCACGTCACGGTGGAGACGCCCAGCCGCCTCGACGAGGAGCAGGAGGCGCTGCTGCGCAAGCTCGCCGAGCTGCGCGGCGAGGACCGCCCGCCCGGCAAGTTCAGCCCCGGACACGGCAACCTCTTCTCCCGCATCCGCGACGCTTTCGGCGCGCGGTGACGGCCCCGGTCTTCCTGGTCGACCCCGCGGACCTGGACACCGACCCCGTGCTGGTGACGGGCGCCGAGGGACGGCACGCCGCCACCGTGCGCAGGATCGGCGTGGGTGAGACCGTGCACCTGGTCGACGGCGCGGGCAACCGGGCGCACTGCGTGGTCACCGCGGTCGGCAGGGACACGGTCACCTGCGCGGTGCGCGAGCGCGTCCACGAGGAGGCGCCCGTGCCGCGCATCACCGTCGTCCAGGCGCTGCCCAAAGGCGACCGCGGGGAGCTGGCCGTGGAGGTCATGACCGAGGCGGGCGTCGACGCCGTGGTGCCCTGGCAGGCGGAGCGCTGCGTCACCCGGTGGCGGGGCGACCGCGCCGCCAAGGCGCTGGCCAAGTGGCGTTCTGCGGCCCGAGCCGCGGCCAAGCAGGCCCGCCGCAGCCGCATCCCCGAGATCGCCGAGCCGGCGGGCCGGGCGGAGGAGGTCGCGGAGCTGCTCGCGTCCGCCTCGCTGGGGATCGTGCTGCACGAGGAGGGCGCGGTGCGGCTGTCGGAGCTGGAACTGCCCGAGAAGCTGTCCGCCCCCGGGGGGCACGTGGTCCTGGTCGTCGGCCCCGAGGGGGGCTTCACCGACGCGGAGCTGGCGGCCTTCGAGGCGGTCGGGGCGGTGCGGGCGCTGCTCGGCCCCACCGTGCTGCGCACCTCCACGGCGGGAGTGGCGGCGCTGGCCGTCCTCCAGGCCCGGTGCGACCGCTGGTAGCCCGGCCGGACCGCTGCCGGGGAGCCCTCCCCGGCGAGGGGGTCACCGGGTGCTGCCATCCCCGGAGAGCGTGGGCGAGGAGGACGGCGTCTCCCCCGGGTCGCTGGGACGCGGGGACGAGGAGACGCCGTCCTGCTCGTCGTCTGCGGAGGGCGGGGAGGACGGCGTCTCCTCGCCCTCCTCGGCAGCGGGAGAGCCCGAGGGGCAGGGACGGGTGTCGTCGGAACGGCTGCTCTCGGCGCGGTGCGCGTCGTCGTCCCGGCTCCTGGGGGTCGCCGTGCAGGAGGGCTGCTGGGACTCCTCCGGGGAGCTGGTCGCCTCCGGAACGGACGGCGACGCTTCGGAGTGGGGCGGGACGGGCTGGAAGGGCACGCCGCCGGCCGGGGGGGCCACCGCGCCGTCCCCGTCGTGGGGCTCCTGGCCCAGGCTCGGCGGAGGGTCCTCGGCCTGTCGGCTGTCCGAGGCGGAGACGAACGACCCGGGCAGCACGTGGTCGCGGATCTGCGGAGTGCCCAGCAGGACCGATCCGGCGATCAGCACGGCCGCGCAGACGGCGACGACGGGACGGAACCACACCAGCCCGGACCAGGGGAACAGGCGCCTGCGTTCGGTGCGGGCCCGGATGCGCTCCAGCGCGTCGTGGGAGATGGGGATGCTGTCGGCCTCGGCGCGCAGGGCCGCCCGAAGCCGCTCTTCGAAGTCGTCGAATTCTTCGGTCATGTCGTCTGCTCCAGGAGCTTGCGGAGCGTGGAGATGCCGCGCGCCGTGTGGCTCTTGACCGCACCGCGGCTGATACCCATGGCGTCGGCGATCTGGGCCTCGGAGAGGTCCCCGTAGTACCGCAGGACGATGGCTTCCCGTTGCCGTGTCGGCAGGGCGCGCAGGGCGTTGACCACGTCGGCGCGCTCCAGTTCACCGAGGGCCCCGTGCTCGGCGCTGGGGGCGTCGGGAAGCGCTTTGGGGGCGTGCTTCTCGACGACGGCCCGGTGCCGCAGGACGGACCGGGCCTTGTTGACCACCGACTGGCGCAGATAGGAGAGCGCCTTGTTGGGATCGCGCAGCCGCCGCCAGGCTCCGTGCATGGCGACGAACGCGTCCTGTACGACTTCTTCGGCGGTGGCGACATCGCGGACGAGGAGGGCGGCGAGCCGCACGAGGGGACGGTAGTGGGCCGAGTAGAGCTGCGTCACCGCTTGGTCGGCGTCCCACCTGACCGACACCGTCGCTGCGGGCGCTCCCGCCACCATGGTTTCAGTCACGTGGTTAGGACGCGGCCCCTTCTCGCCGGGTTTACGAAAGGCCATGCCGTTCTTCTCGCTCGGTCGGAGACTGGTGTTTGCTGGAGAAGGCGCCCATGACCTCCTTCGGTGTCCGGGGGCGCGGTCGGCGCGCCGGCCCCCTCCGTGGCAGTCGGGGGCCGCGCGAACTACCAGGATAGTGGCGGAGGCGGTACCGCAGGCCCGGTTGCGCGATCCGAGGGCGGGCGGCCCTCACCGCCGCCCCCGGTGCGGGACTCCGGCATGATGGGGAGCCGGAAGAGCGCCCCGCGCTCTTCGGAGAAGGGAGGAGCGGTGACCGACAGTCGGTCCGACTGCCTGTTCTGCAAGATCGTCACGGGGGAGGTGCCCGCCGAGGTCGTCCGGGAGGGAGAGCGCACGCTCGCCTTCCGCGACATCAACCCGCAGGCGCCCACGCACGTGCTGATCGTTCCGCGCGAGCACTACCCCGACGTGGCCAGCGCCGGGGCCGCCGGGGTCGGCGTCGTCGACGAGATCGCCCGCGAGGCGCGGGAGGTCGCCCGGGCCGAGGGCATCGCGGAGAGCGGGTACCGCCTGGTCTTCAACACCGGCCCCGGGGCCGGGCAGACCGTGTTCCACGTCCACGGCCACCTGCTGGGCGGACGCGGTCTACAGTGGCCTCCCGGGTGAGCGGGCGGCCCCGGGGCCGCCCCCGTCCGGCGGGCGGCTCCGGGGCCGGAGAAAACCCCTCGGGGACTGCGGTGCCGGTTGGTAGAATCGCAGTTGGAACGGAGAGGCCGTAGTGGCCTCTGTGACATGGCCTCCGGAGACGCGAAAGGCAGGGGCGAGACGGCCGCAAGGCCCCATCATGGTCGAGTCAACGTACGCAAACACCCAGGTCAAGGTCGTCGTCCCCGAAGAGCAGATGATGATCCACCTGCTGGGCTCCGGAGACGAACTGCTCCGGGTGGTCGAGAACTCCTTCGACAGCGACATCCACGTCCGGGGCAACGAGATCACGATCAGCGGTCGGCCCGAGGACAACGCCCAGGTGGTGCGGCTCATCGAGGAGCTCCTCCGGTTCGTGGAGAACGGGACCCAGATCACTCCCGACGCGATCGAGCGGGTCCTGGCCATGCTCCGCTCTCCCTCCGACGGTGAGCGACCCGCCGACGTGCTGACGATGAACATCCTGTCGGCCCGCGGGCGCACCATCCGGCCCAAGACGCTGAACCAGAAGCGCTATGTCGACGCGATCGACAGGCACACCATCGTCTTCGGGATCGGTCCCGCGGGAACCGGCAAGACCTACCTGGCCATGGCCAAGGCCGTCAAGGCGTTGCAGGCCAAGGAGGTCAACCGGATCATCCTCACCCGCCCCGCAGTCGAGGCGGGCGAGCGGCTGGGCTTCCTGCCGGGCACCCTCTACGAGAAGATCGACCCCTACCTGCGTCCGCTCTACGACGCGCTGCACGACATGATCGACCCCGACTCCATCCCCAAGCTGATGTCGGCGGGGACGATCGAGGTCGCACCGCTGGCCTACATGCGCGGACGCACCCTCAACGACGCCTTCATCATCCTGGACGAGGCGCAGAACACCTCTCCGGAGCAGATGAAGATGTTCCTCACCCGGCTCGGCTTCGGCTCCAAGATCGTGGTCACCGGTGACATCACCCAGGTCGACCTGCCCAGCGGCCAGTCGAGCGGACTGAGGACCGTCGAGACCATCCTCGACGGCATCGAGGACATCTGCTTCTGCCGGCTCACCAGCAACGACGTGGTCCGGCACAAGCTGGTCGGAAAGATCGTGGACGCCTACGGCAGGCACGAGGCGCAACAGCTCCAGAGACAGGGCAACGGTTCCACGGGACGCAGGGCGAACCGCTCCGACGGGACGGGCCCCGGAGCTGGTTGACCCCGCGGCGCGGCCCGCGCCGCGGGAGCATCCTGCTGACCCCAACGGAATTGAGGCCGGTAACAGCTATGAGTATCGACGTCGCGAACGAGTCCGGCGTCCCCGCCGACGAGGAGCGGCTGGCCCGCCTGGCGCAGTACGTGCTGGACGCCATGCGGGTCCACCCCCTCGCGGAGCTGTCGGTGCTCCTCGTCGACGAGGAGCCCATGACGGATCTGCACGTCCGGTGGATGAACGAGCCCGGTCCCACCGACGTGCTCTCCTTCCCCATGGACGAGCTGCGCCCCGGAGCGCCCGGGCGGACCTCCGAGCCGGGAATCCTCGGAGACGTGATCATCTGCCCGCAGGTCGCCGCCCGCCAGGCGGAGCAGGCCGGGCACAGCATGCAGGACGAGATCGACCTGCTGTGCACCCACGGGATCCTGCACCTGCTCGGCTACGACCACGCCGAACCCGACGAGCACCGGGAGATGTTCGGCCTCCAGAACGAACTCCTCGCGGGCTGGCGCCGGAGTCTGGAAGAGAACCAGTGAGCGGGGCCGCCGGCACGGGGATCGCCTTCGGCCTGGCGGTCCTGCTCACCGTCGGAGCGGCTTTCTTCGTCGCGGCCGAGACCGCACTCAGCCGGGCCATCCGGCTGGGCACGGACCCGGTGGACCGCGACCGCCCGGGCGCGCGCCGCCTGGCGCGGATCACCGCCGAGCCCGCCCAGCACCTCAACACGGTGCTGCTGCTGCGGGGCGGCTGCGAGGTCACGGCCGCCCTGGCGCTGGCGGTCGGCTTCTTCGGCTGGCTCGGCCTGACCTGGCCCGTGGCCGTCCTGACCGCGGCGGTGGCGGTGGTCGCCGACTACGTGCTGGTCGGAGTGGTCCCGAGGCTCCTGGCGCGGCGCTTCCCGGTCCTGGTGGCCGGGCTCGGCGCGGCCGTGGTGCGCCCCGCGGCGGCGGTGCTGGGACCGCTGGCCCGGCTCCTGGTGGCCGCCGGGCAGCTCCTCGTGCCGGGCGGCGGCGCCGACCGCGAGGGTCCCTTCTCCAGCGAGGAGGAGCTGCGCCACCTGGTGGACCTGGCCGAACGGGGGCACGTCATCGACCCCGAGGAGCGCCAGATGATCCACTCGGTGTTCCAGCTCGACGACACCACCGTGCGCGAGGTGATGATCCCGCGCACCGACATCGTCTTCCTGGACGCCGACGTCTCCGTCACCGATGCCCTGGAGAAGGCGCTGAGCAGCGGCTACTCCCGCATCCCGGTGATCGGGGAGAGCCTCGACGACATCGTCGGCATCGTCTACCTCAAGGACGTCGTGGCGCGCATGCACGACGCCTGGCGGGCCGACGGCGGGTCCCCCGACCCGGGGCGCACGGTCCGCGACATCATGCGCGAGCCCACCTACGTGCCCGACTCCAAACCGGTCGACGAACTGCTGCGGGAGATGCAGCAGCAGCGCATCCACCTGGCGGTGGTGATCGACGAGTACGGCGGCACCGCGGGAATCGTCACGATCGAGGACATCGTGGAGGAGATCGTCGGGGAGATCACCGACGAGTACGATGACGAGGTTCCGCCGATCGAACGCCTGGGCGAGGACCGCGCGCGGGTCACCGCGCGGCTCCCGGTGGGGGAGCTCGCCGAACTGTTCGCCGTGGCGATCGACGCGCCGGACGTGGACACCGTCGGCGGCCTGCTCGCCTACGCGCTCGGCCGGGTCCCGGTCCCCGGCTCCCAGGCCGACTACGCAGGGCTGCGCCTGGTGGCGGAGGACCCCGCACGCCGCCGCCGCAAGACCGCCACGGTCCTGGTGGAGCGGCTGCCCGCTCCCGCGGAGCCGGCGGAGCCAGAGCAGACCTGACCACAGGAGGCAGTTTTCCGTGAGCGAGACCACCCACGACATCCAGGACCCCGAGGACGCCAAGCTGATCACCCTGGCCCGCTCCTCGCGCGCCCGCAACGGCGCGGCCGAGGGCGCGGCGGTGCGCGACGAGACGGGCCGCACCTACGTGGCCACGACCGTCGCCCTGCCGTCGCTTCAGCTCAGCGCCCTACAGGCCGCCGTGGCGGCCGCGGTCTCCAGCGGCGCGCAGCGCCTGGAGGCGGCCGCGGTGGTGGGCGAGGCCGCGGAGTGGACGGCGGCCGACCGCGCGGTGGCGGCCGACCTCGGCGCCGCGACCCTGCTGCTGGCCGCGCCCGACGGCACCCCCGTCCAGGTGGAGCAGGCGTGAACGGTCGCGTGAACCGGTGAGACTGGAGACCATGGACGATCTCGACAGCACCCCGCCGCTTCCGATGCCCACCGGCAAGGAGGGCTACCGCAGCGGTTTCGTCTGCTTCGTCGGACGCCCCAACGTGGGCAAGTCGACGCTGATGAACGCCCTCGTCGGGCAGAAGGTGGCGATCACCAGCAACCGGCCGCAGACCACCCGGCGCACCGTGCGCGGCATCGTGCACCGCCCGGACGCGCAGTTGATCATCGTGGACACCCCGGGCCTGCACAAGCCGCGCACCCTGCTGGGGGAGCGGCTGGACAGCCTGGTGCGCTCCACCCTGGTCGAGGTCGACGTGATCGGGTTCTGCATCCCCGCCGACGAGCCCATCGGACGCGGCGACACCTACATCGCCCGGGAACTCGCCCAGCAGAAGGAGACCCCGGTCGTCGCGATCGTCACCAAGACCGACAAGGCCGAGCGGGCGCAGATCGTCGAGCAGTTGCTGGCGGTCTCCCGGCTGGGGGACTGGGCCGACATCGTGCCGGTCTCCGCCGAGAGCGGCTTCCAACTGGGCGAGCTCACCGACGTGCTCTGCGGCCACCTGCCGGAGGGGCCGCCGCTGTACCCCGACGGCGACCTCACCGACGAGCCCGACGAGATGCTGGTGGCCGAACTGGTCCGGGAGGCCGCCCTGGAGGGGGTGCGCGACGAGCTGCCGCACTCCATCGCGGTGGTGGTCGACGAGATGGCGCCGCGCGCGGGCACCAAGCCCGGACGCGAGCTCATCGACATCCACGCCTCGCTGTACGTGGAGCGCCCCAGCCAGAAGGCGATCGTCATCGGCGCGAAGGGCTCCCGGCTGCGTGAGGTCGGCACCCGGGCGCGCAGGCAGATCGAGGCGCTGCTGGGCAGCCGCGTCTACCTGGACCTGCGGGTGAAGGTCGCCAAGGACTGGCAGAGCGACCCCAAGCAACTGCGCCGCCTCGGCTTCGACCAGCAGGTCTGAGCGGTCAGCCGGAGGACTGCTGGTTGAGGTCGTCGGCCAGCTCCTGGGCCACCCGGCGCACCACGGGTGCGGCCTTGGCCACGAAATCCCAGGTCATCCGGGATTCCGGGCCGGAGATGGAGATCGCCATCATCGCCGGGCCGCCCAGGATCGGCACGGCCAGGCAACGCACGCCCACCTCCTGCTCCCCGTCGTCGATGGCGTAGCCGCGGCTGCGCACGCGGGCCAGTTCGGCGGCGAACTCCTCCGGGGTGGTGATGGTGCGGTCGGTGGCCGCGGGCATCCCGGTGCGGCGCACCACGGCCAGCGCCTCCTCCTCGGGCAGTTGCGCGAGCAGCGCCTTGCCCACCCCCGCCGAGTGCGGCAGCACCCTGCGGCCGACCTCGGTGAACATGCGCATCGCATGGGCCGAGGGCACCTGCGCCACGTAGACGACCCGGTCGCCGTCGAGGATGGCCAGGTTGGCGGTCTCGCCGAGCTCGTCCACCAGGTGCGCCAGGTGCGGGCGCGCCCAGGCGCCCAGGAGGCGGGAGGCGCTCTCGCCCAGGCCGATCAGGCGCGGCCCCAGGGCGTAGCGGCGCGACGGCAACTGGCGCACGTAGCCGTTGCCCACCAGGGAGCGGACGATGCGGTGGATCGTGGGCAGCGGCAGCCCCGAGGAGTGCGCGAGCTCGCTGAGCGAGGTCTCCCCGCCCGCCTCGGCCATGATCTCCAGCAGGGCGAACGCACGGTCCAGAGACTGCACCCCGCCGCGCTCCCGCTTGGCCGGGGCGACGGGGGTCCCGTTCATGTCGTCGAGTCCGGCGCCACCGGTAGCTGTCTGTGACGTGGTCAAAGGAATCAGCTCCCATCGCCGTGACCGACCGGGTGACGGCCACATGAGTTCTCGGGACCCTCATTGTGGGATACCCGGGGGCCGGTCCGCGGGTACCGCGCCCGTGTTGCGCGGGTAAAACCCCACCGGTCCGCGCCTGTGCGCCCGCCGGGGCGGGGACGGCGGCGGCCCGGTGTCCTTCCGAAGTGTAGAAGTCGGCATCCGTCATGCGGAAGTGCGGCGGGCGATTCCGTGGCCGCGGGGCGGGTGCGGGGAACGTGGTGTTCCCGACAGCGGCTGCCTGCGCAGACGCGGTGGCGCCGACCACCGGAGCGGATGAGTAGCCTCGGAGGGCGGGGGTTGCTGCCGCGCCTGTGGGAACAGTCTGCTAACGTTACTGCTGTCATGCTGCGCGAGCTGCTCCTGCTTAGCGGCCGCGGCGGGGGCCGATAGGCCGGCTCCCTCGCCGCGGAGGTTCGACCTGTCCGCTGTCGGCCGCACGACCGCAAGAGATCTTTTTCGGAGCTTTCCTTCCATGATTCCGCAGCAAAAGCCCAGTGGCATGCCCTTCCACCGCTACCAGCCGTTCAAGCCGGTCGACCTGCCCGACCGCACCTGGCCCTCCAAGACCATCACCAAGGCCCCCCGGTGGCTCTCCACCGACCTGCGTGACGGCAACCAGGCGCTGATCGAGCCCATGGACGCCCGGCGCAAGAGCGAGATCTTCGACCTGCTGGTCCGCATGGGCTACAAGGAGATCGAGGTCGGCTTCCCCGCGGCCAGCCAGACCGACTACGACTTCGTGCGCTACCTGATCGAAGAGGACCGCATCCCCGACGACGTGCAGATCTCGGTGCTGACCCAGGCGCGCGAGGAGCTGATCGAGCGCACCGTGCAGAGCCTGGTCGGCGCCAAGCGGGCCACCGTGCACCTGTACAACGCCACCGCGCCGGAGTTCCGCCGGGTGGTGTTCGGCGTCAACCGCGAGGAGTGCAAGGGCATCGCCGTGGAGGGCACGCGGCAGGTGCTGAAGTTCGCCGAGCAGTACCTGGGCGACACCGAGTACTTCGGCTACGAGTACTCGCCGGAGATCTTCATCGACACCGAGCTGGACTTCGCACTCGAGGTGTGCGAGGCCGTCATGGACGTCTACCAGCCCGGTCCGGACCGCGAGATCATCCTCAACCTGCCCGCCACGGTCGAGCGCGCCACCCCCAACGTCTACGCCGACCAGATCGAGTGGATGAGCCGCAACCTGTCGCGGCGCGAGTACGTGTGCCTGTCGGTCCACCCGCACAACGACCGCGGCACCGGCGTGGCCTCGGCGGAGCTGGCCGTGATGGCGGGCGCCGACCGCGTCGAGGGCTGCCTGTTCGGGCACGGCGAGCGCACGGGCAACGTCTGCCTGGTGACCCTGGGCCTGAACCTGTTCAGCCAGGGCGTCGACCCGATGATCGACTTCTCCGACATCGACGAGATCCGCCGCGTCGTCGAGCACTGCACCCAACTGCCGGTCAGCCCCCGCCACCCCTACGGCGGCGACCTGGTGTACACCGCGTTCTCCGGCTCCCACCAGGACGCCATCAAGAAGGGCTTCCACGCGCTGGAGGCCGACGCCGCGGCGGCGGGCGTCCCGGTGGACGAGTACCGGTGGAACGTGCCGTACCTGCCGATCGACCCCAAGGACGTCGGCCGCACCTACGAGGCCGTCATCCGGGTCAACAGCCAGTCCGGCAAGGGCGGCGTCTCCTACGTCCTGCAGCGCGACTACTCCATCGACCTGCCGCGCCGCCTGCAGATCGAGTTCTCCCGGGTCGTCCAGGGGTACACCGACGCCGAGGGCGGCGAGTTCAGCGGCGAGCGCATCTGGGAGATCTTCACCGACACCTACCTGTCCGAGGGCATGGTCGGGATCATGGCGCACCGCTCCGAGACCACCGGCGACGGCGAGTACCGCATCAGCGCGGACGTGCGGCTGCGCGACGAGATCCGGGAGATCTCCGGCACCGGCAACGGTCCGATCTCCGCCTTCGTGGACGCGCTGGCCGGCGTGGGCCTCAAGGTCCGGGTGCTGGACTACAGCGAGCACGCCCTGAGCGAGGGCGGCGACGCCCGCGCCGCCGCCTACGTGGAGGCCGAGGTCGACGGCCGCGTCCTGTGGGGCGTGGGGATCAACAGCAACATCACCACCGCCTCGCTGAAGGCGGTGTGCAGCGCGATCAACCGCGCCCAGAGCTGATCCCACGACGACGGCCGGGCGCGGTGCGGGGCTTCCCGCACCGCGCCCGGCCGTTCGCGTTCACCGGACCGGTGGCGCCGCCGGACGCGGCGGCGGTCACTCCCGGCCGAACATCTGGGTCCAGGCGCCGTTGGACTCGCCCACGCCCAGGGCGCGGTTGTTGCAGTTGAGGATGTTCTGGCGGTGGCCAGGGCTGTTCATCCAGTCGCGCATGACCTCTTCGGCGCGCTGGCCCTTGGCGACGTTCTCACCGGACCAGGCGGTGTAGCCCTGGGCCCGGGCGCGGTCGGCGGGGGAGCGGCCGTCCAGGCTCGTGTGGGACATGTAGTTGTTGCGGTCCATGTCCTCGCTGTGCAACTGGGCGGCGGCGGTCAGCCGGTCGTCCGCGCGGACCGGAGGACAGCCCGCCTCCGCACGCTCCTCGTTGACCAGCTGGAAGACCTGGGCGCTCAACGTGGTCATGGACCCGGTGGAGCCGCCGGAGGACGACGAGCCCTCGCCGCCCGACCCGCCGCGGCCTCCCCCGGAGCCGCCGGAACCGGAGCCGGAGCCGCCCCCGGAGGACGAGCCCTCGCCGCCGGAGTTGCTCACCTCGGCCCGGGTCTCCACCCCGTCGAGCCGCTGCTCGGCCCGGACGGTCGGAGAGGGCGCGGCGGAGGGCTCCGCGGCCCCCTGCGACGGTTCGGTCGCGGGGAAGAACTCGGTGGGCAGGGCGTCGTTGGGGAGCAGTGAGTCGGGCGCGTGGGCGAGCGGGTCGCCGTTGGGCAGCGTCACCGAGCCGAGCAGCAGGACGGCGGCCAGGGCCAGCCCCACGGGGACGGAGACCACGGCGGCGATCAGTGGGCCGCGCCAGCGGCGGCGGGGACGGGAAGCGCGTCGTTTCCGGGAGTGGGCGCGGCGCCGATGCGACCGGGAGCTGCGTGAGGGCAGCTCGTCCTCGGGCATTCGCCTGCCTCCGTTCGTGTGCGGGACCCCAAGGGTCGGATGTCGGATTCTCCTGCCTTGGGGGATGATCGTAGACGAAAATAGCGCTTAAAGTGTTACTCAGTCGATATCCGTTCCATGGTTGTCGATGACCGGATCCGGGAAAGGTGTCGGGGTCGCCCTGGTGGAGGGCGTCGGCGACAATGGGAGAGTGAGCCTCTACCGCGACGAGGGCATCGTCCTGCGCACCCAGAAACTGGGTGAGGCCGACCGCATTGTGACCCTGCTCACCCGGCGTACCGGGCTGGTCCGCGCGGTCGGCAAGGGAGTCCGCCGTACCAAGTCCCGCTTCGGTGCGCGCCTGGAGCCGTTCAGCCACGTCGACTTGCAGCTCTACACCGGCAGGAACCTGGACGTGGTCACCCAGGCCGACACCCTGCACGCCTACGGCGGCGTCCTGGTCGCCGACTATCCGCGCTACACCGCCGGAACCGCGATGCTGGAGACGGCGGAGAAGATCGTGAGCGTGGAGAAGGACCCGTCGCTGCGGCAGTTCCTGCTGCTGTGGGGCGGGCTGCGCACGCTCGCCGAGGGGGTCCGGGAGCCCCGCCTGGTCCTCGACGCCTACCTGCTGCGCTCCCTCGCTGTCGCCGGGTATGCCCCGGCTTTGGAAGAATGTGCCCGCTGCGGCTCGCAGGGCCCGCACCGGGACTTCGCGGTGCACGCCGGGGGTATGGTGTGCTCGCTGTGCCGTCCCGCAGGCACGGTGAAACCGTCCCCCGCGGCGGTGGCGCTGATGGCCGCGCTGCTGCGGGGCGACTGGGAGACCGCCGAGGCCAGTGCCGAGCGCGACCGCACCGAGTGCAGCGGCCTGGTGGCCGCCTACCTCCAGTGGCACCTGGAGAACGGAATCCGATCTTTGCGCCTTGTGGAGCGTGCGTGAGTCCCAACACCGCCTTCTCGTCCCGGACCGCCCGACAGGAGCCGGTCCCGCCGCGACCGCACCCCAGCGGCGCCCGGCCCCCCGAACTGCCCCGGGAGCTGATCCCCCGCCACGTGGCCATCGTCATGGACGGCAACGGCCGGTGGGCCAAGCAGCGCGGGCTGCCCCGCACCGAGGGCCACAAGGCGGGCGAGTCCTCCCTCTTCGACGTGATCGAGGGGGCGCTGGAGCTGGGCGTGCCCTACCTGTCCGCCTACGCCTTCTCCACCGAGAACTGGAAGCGCTCGCCCGACGAGGTGCGCTTCCTCATGGGCTTCAACCGCGACGTGATCCGCCGCCGCCGCGACGAACTGCACGCGCGCGGCGTCCGGGTGCGCTGGGCGGGCCGGCAGGGGCGGCTGTGGAAGAGCGTCATCAAGGAGCTCGCCGACGCCGAGGAGCTGACCAAGCACAACACCAAGCTCACCCTTCAGTTCTGCGTCAACTACGGGGGCCGCGCCGAGATCGCCGACGCCGCCGCCGCGCTGGCCCGCGACGTCGCCGCGGGCCGCCTCGACCCGAAGCGGGTCACCGAGGCCACGCTCGCCCGCTACCTGTACCAGCCGGACATCCCCGACGTGGACCTGTTCGTGCGCTCCTCGGGCGAGCAGCGCTTCTCCAACTTCCTGCTCTGGCAGTCCTCCTACGCGGAGTTCGTGTTCCTCGACACGCTCTGGCCCGACTTCGACCGGCGGCACTTCTGGCACGCCTGCGAGATCTACGCCAGCCGGGACCGCCGCTACGGGGGAGCCGAACCCAACCCGGTGGAACCGCCGCCGTCCTCCGCGGACGCGGGGGAGCGCTGATGGGCGCGATCGGCCCCGGGATCCCGGTCGACTACGTGGCCGTCGGCGACAGCTTCACCGAGGGCGTGGGCGACTGGTACCCCGACGGCACGCCGCGCGGCTGGGCGGACCGCTTCGCCGCGCACCTGGCGCGGTACTCGGGCCAGGTGCGCTACGCCAACCTGGCCGTGCGCGGCAAGCTGCTGCGCCAGGTGATGGAGGAGCAGTTGCCCCGCGCGGTGGAGCTGCGCCCCACCCTGGCGACGCTGAGCGCGGGCGGCAACGACCTGCTGCGGCCGGGCGGCGACCCCGACCGGCTGGCGCGCGCCCTGGAGATCGGGGTGCGCAGGCTGCGCGCGGTCGGCGCCGAGGTGGTGCTGTTCACCGGCGTCAACATCTCCACCGGGTACATGCGGGGGCTCATCGGCCGGTTCGCCCGCTACTACCTCAACATCCGCGCCATCGCCGACCGGCACGGCTGCCACCTGGTCGACCAGTGGTCCATGGCGGTGCTGACCGATCCGCGGGCCTGGGACGCCGACCGGCTGCACCTGTCCGCGGAGGGCCACCGCAGGCTGGCGCTGCGGGTGTGCGAGGTGCTCGGCGTGCCCACACAGGAGCGCTGGGACGAGCCCTGGCCCGAGGCGGAGCCGCTGCCGCGGTCGCGGGCGCTGCGCGAGGACGCGCGCTGGGTGCGCGAGCACCTGGCGCCGTGGGTCCACCGGCGGCTGACCGGCCGCTCCTCCGGCGACTCGGTCACCGCCAAGCGCCCCGACCTGGAGAAGTACCGGCCCGAGGAGCAGTTCGAAGCGAGCGGCTGAGCCGGGTCCGCGCCGCACCGCGGCCCGCCGGGAACGGTGTGAGGAGTCCGACAAGAGTCGGCGGTCCCGAAACTTACTGTCGCGTAACCATGGATTCGCGATGCATCATCGTCTACCATGAGCGGCTTTCAGATCGGGAAGGACATCCTCTCCTACGTGGCCCTCGGCGACAGCTTCACCGAGGGCCTCGACGACCCCTACCCGGACAGCGCGGACACCCCCCGCGGCCGCTACCGCGGCTGGGCGGACCGCTTCGCCGAACACCTGGCCCAGCACACGGGCGAGCTGCGCTACGCCAACCTGGCCGTGCGCGGCAAGCTGCTGCGCCAGATCCTCACCGAGCAGTTGCCCCGCGCGGTGGAACTCCGCCCGGACCTGGTCACCCTCTGCGGGGGCGGCAACGACATCCTGCGCCCCGGATCGGACCCCGACGCGCTCGCCGACGCCTTCGAGACGGGGGTGCGCAGACTCCGCGACGCAGGGGCGGACGTGGTGGTCTTCACCGGGTTCGACACCGGGTTCCAGCCGGTCATGAAGCACCTGCGGGGCAAGGTCGCGACCTACAACATGCACCTGCGCGCCATCGCCGACCGCTACGGCTGCGCGGTGGTGGACCTGTGGAGCATGAAGATCTTCCAGGACCGCCGGGCCTGGAGCAGCGACCGGCTGCACCTGTCCGCGGAGGCGCACCGCAGGCTGGCGCTGCGGGTGTGCGAGGTGCTCGGTGTGCCGGCCGAGGGGAACTGGGACGAGCCCTGGCCCCCGGAGCCGCCGCAGCCCTGGCGGCGGGCCCGCCAGGAGGACCTGGTGTGGGCGCGCCAGCACCTGGTGCCGTGGATCCACCGGCGGCTGACCGGCCGCTCCTCGGGCGACGGGCTCCAGCCCAAGCGTCCCCACCTGGAGCCGCTCGTCCGGCGCTGAGGCGCCGCCGGGTCAGTCCTGCGACCGGGAGGCCGCGCAGTCGGAGCAGGTGCCGAACAGCTCCAGCGTGTGGGTGAGGTCGACGAAGCCGTGCTGGGCGGCCAGTTCGTCCGCCCAGCTCTCCACCGCCGGCCCCTCGATCTCCACGGCCTTGCCGCAGGAGCGGCAGACCAGGTGGTGGTGGTGGGTCGGGGTGGCGCAGGCCCGGTAGACGGCCTCGCCCTCGTCGGTCATCAGGACGTCGACCTCGCCCGCGTCGGTGAGAGCCTGTAGGGCCCGGTAGACGGTGGTCAGTCCGATCTTGGCGCCGTCGGCCCGCAGAGTGGCGTAGAGATCCTGGGCGCTGCGGAAGCCGCTGCTCCGGTGCAGCGCCTGACGGACGGTCTCGCGACGTGTACTCATGACGAAACGCTCCCGGGATCGGTCCCGGAAATGGTACCCACCGCGGGCGGGGAAACCTCCTCCGGGGTGATGCGGGACCGCCTGCCGCGCAGCAGGATCCCGCCTCCCGCGGCCGCGACGAACACCGCGATCGCGACCAGCACGATGGCGGCGCCCGGGGCGGTGTCGGTGTAGAACGCGGTGGACAGCCCGGTCAGGGCGGCGAGCACGCCGAGCAGCACGGACAGGCACACGGTGGCCCGGAAGCTGCGGGCGAGCTGCTGGGCCGCGGCCACCGGCACCACCATCAGGGCGCTGACCAGCAGCACCCCCACGACCCGCATGGCCAGGACCACGGTGACCGCCGCGACGACCGCGATCACCGTGCTCAGCAGGCGCACCGGGAGCCCGTGCGCGCGGGCCACCTCCTCGTCCTGGCACAGGACGAACAGCTCCCGCCCGAAGTAGCCCATCACCGCGAGGACGGCCGCGGCCAGGAGGGCGACCACGAGCACGTCCTCCTCGCTCACCGTGCTGACCGAGCCGAACAGGAAGGACGTGAGATCGGCGCTGTTGACCCCCGGGGCCAGCCCGGTCAGGAACACACCCCCGGCGATGCCGCCGTAGAACAGCAGCGCCAGGGCGAGGTCGCCGCTGGTGCGGGTGTGGGTGCGCACCAGCTCGATGAGGACCGCCCCGAGGGCGGAGACGACCAGTGCGGTCAGCACCGGGGAGTTGCCCGTGAGGAACCCCAGGCCCACGCCGGTCAGGGCGACGTGCCCGATCCCGTCGCCCAGCAGGGCCAGGCGGCGCTGCACCAGGAAGACCCCGATGACCGGGGCGGTCAGGCCCACCAGCGCGGAGGCCACGAGGGCGCGGACCATGAAGTCGAGTTGGAGGATCTCAGGCACTGCGGGGGACCTCGACGACGGGGAGGGCCGACGGCCTCCGGTCGGCGTCGGCGTGCGGGTGGACGTGGTCGTGGCCGGGAGCGGCGCAGTCGCCCTCGGGGGAGTGCGGCGCGCCGTCGCCGACCAGCGTGCCGTTGTCCAGGGTGAGCGCGCGGCCGATCAGCGGCTGGAGCGGGCCGAGTTCGTGCAGGACCAGCAGGACGGTGGCCCCCCGCTGCGACAGCGCCTCCAGGGTGCGGGCCAGCGCCTGCTGGTTGGCGGCGTCGACGCCGGCCATGGGCTCGTCCATGACGAAGATGTCGGGCTCCCCGGCCAGGGCGCGCGCGATGAGCACGCGCTGCTGCTGGCCGCCGGAGAGGCCGTACACGGAGTCGTCGGCGCGGTCGAGCAGGCCCACGGCGGCCAGGGCGTCGGAGACGGCCGCGCGGTCCCGCGCGGAGGCGGGACGGAACCGGCGGCGCCGGTTGATCCGGCCGGAGGCCACCACCTCGCGCACGGTCGCGGGGACGCCGCCGCCCACGGACAGCCGCTGCGGCACGTACCCGATGCGCGCCCAGTCGCGGAAGCGGCGCAGCGGGGTGCCGCAGATCGAGACCCGGCCGGAGGTGAGCGGGACCAGGCCGAGCAGGGCGCGGGTCAGGGTGGACTTGCCCGACCCGTTGGGGCCCATGACGGCGACGGTCTCGCCCGGGGCGATCTCGAAGGAGACGCCGCGCACCACGGGTCTGCGGTCGTAGGACACGACGACGTCGTGCGCGGCGAAGGCGGGAACGACGGGTGCGGCGGGTGCGGCGGGCTGTGTGGATGACGACACTACTCCAGTGTCGCGAAAACGAAAATGATTGTCAAAACATCCCGGACTGGAGCACCCCGAGGCCGAGCAGCACCGCCACCACCGCGCACCGCATGGCCCGCTCGGCCCCCGACAGCCGGGGCCAGGCCAGGTAGCCCAGCCAGGCGAAGAAGGCGGCCAGCAGCACCAGCAGCAGCGCGCCCGCGATCCCGGGCAGCAGCAGGCCGGAGAAGAACACCCCGACCACCGCCACCGGCAGCACCCACCTGGGTGCGTTGTGCAGGACCAGCAGCGGGACCGCGCTGCGCTCCTCGACCGTGCGGCGCAGACGGGACGCTCCGGGGGCGGACGGCTCCCCCGCCGGGGAGCGGCGGTCGGCGGGCTCGGGACGGTGCTGTTCGGGGGACAACCCGGCTCTCCTCCACGGCGTTCGGGGCGACGGTCCAAGAGTACTGAGTCCGGCGCCGCCCGCCCCGGCCGTGCGGGCCGCCGTCCCCGCCCCTCCGCCGGGGCCCGCGCCCCGGCGCGTCCTCGGAGATCTTCATCAAAAAGAATGAAAAATCCTCTGGAGAAAATTTCTTCGGGCCTTGACCTTCTGCGCTGCGGCACCGGGACCTAGACTGAACGGTGTCCCCGGAACCGGAGAATTGTGAGACCCCGATGGCTGTGTTCCCTGAGCCCAAAGGCTCCCCTCTGCCGATGGCCGCACGAATCGGTCAACTGCGGGAGGCGCTGGGCGCCCCCGAAAACTCCGGACTGCTCGCCGAACTGCTTCCCGCGCGCGTCTCCCCGACCGGCGAGACGGCGGTCCAGGAATGGTCGGACTGGGTGCAGTTCACGCAGTGGTACGAGTAGAAACCCCTGACGCGCCCGCGGCGGAACCCCGGCGGACGCTGGTCGTCCTCCAGCCGACGACCTTCTGCAATCTCGACTGTTCGTACTGCTATCTTCCCGAACGCCACCGGACCGTGAAAATGCGCCCGGAAGTACTGCGCGCCGTGTGTTCGGGAATTCTCTCCAGTTCACTGGTCGGGGATTCAGTGGTGTTCCTGTGGCACCTCGGTGAACCCCTGGCGATGCCGCGGGAATTCTACGAGGAGGCTTTCGAGACCGCCGCCCGTGCCGCCGAGCGCCACGGGCGGCGGGTCCAGCACGGTTTCCAGACCAACGCCACACTGCTCGACGGCGCCTGGGTGGATCTCATCCGGCGGCACCGGGTCGGCATGGGAGTGAGCGTGGACGGCCCGGCGTTCATCCACGACCGGGTCCGCACCACCCGCAGGGGCGGTCCCACGCACGCCGCGGTGATGCGGGGGGTCGGGCTGCTCCAGGAGGCGGGGATCGGGTTCGGCGCGATCAGCGTCCTGACCGACTTCACCCTGGACCACCCCGAGGAGTTCTACGACTTCTTCGTCGACCACGGGATCAGGGAGGTCGGGTTCAACATCGACGAGATCGAGGGGGTCAACCGCACCTCGTCACTGGGCTCCGCCGACTCCACCGAACGCTACGAGGAGTTCCTCGCCCGCCTGCTGGAGCGTGCGGAGCACCACCGGGGAGCCGTCAAGATCCGCGAGGTGTGGACGAACACCGCCGCACTGGCCTACGGCGGCGCGGACCCGGTGAACACCACCAACCAGCCCTTTCACATCTTCAACGTGGACCACCTGGGCAACGTCAGCACCTTCTGCCCCGAACTGGTCACCGCGCGTGCGGCCGACGGTGCGGGGTTCGCGATGGGGAACCTGGTGGACCGGCCCCTGGACGAGATGCTCGAGCACCCCACCTTCCGGGGGGTCCGCGACGAGATCGCGGCCGGCGTCCAGAAGTGCCGGGAGACGTGCGACTACTGGGCGTTCTGCGGGGGCGGGTCCCCGTCGAACAAGTTCTTCGAGACCGGCCGCTTCGACGTCGCCGAGACGCGGACCTGCCGGGTGCACAAGAAAGCCACCGTCGACGTGCTGCTGCGGCACCTGCAACGGCGCACCGGATCGGCCCTCGCACCGTGACCGTCCCCGTCGTCGTCTTCGCCTTCCGCCGCCCGGACCTGCTGGAGCAGACCCTGGCGGCGCTGCGGGCCGACGGGGTCCCGCTCCTCATCGCCTTCAGCGACGGTCCGCGCGACACCGGGGACGTCCCCGGTGTCACGCAGGTCCGGCGCCTGCTGCGTGAGGTGTCGTGGTGCCCGGTGGAGGTCCACGAGCGCCCCGTCAACCTGGGGCTGGGGCGTTCCGTGGTGGACGGGGCGAGCCGGGTGCTGGACCGGTACGAGGCCGCGATCTTCGTCGAGGACGACCTGGTGTGCCAGCAGGGCGCCTACACCTACCTGACCGCCGCGCTCGAGCACTACGCCGACGACCCGCGGGTGATGAGCGTGACCGCGTGGACCCACCCGCGGATCACCCCCGACGGTCTGGACGGACGCCCCTACTTCGACGGCAAGGCCGAGTGCTGGGTCTGGGGGACCTGGCGGCGCGCCTGGGAGGGGATGGACCGCCCCGCCGTGGAGACCATGGAGCGGTGCGCGGCCCGGGGCGTCGACATCGAACGCTACGGCAGCGACATGCCCAAGATGGCGGCCGAGGCCGGTCCGCGCAACCTCTGGGCGGTCGGCTGGTGGTACCACCACATGCTGTCGGGGGGACTGTGCCTGCGCCCCCCGCACTCCCTGTGCGAGCACACCGGGTGGGACGAGCGGGGGACCACGGTCACCCCCGGGGCGCTGCGGTGGCGCAACCCGCCGCTGCGCCCGTGCCCTCCGGTTCCCGAGCGCTGGCCCGAGCCGGCCGAACACCCCGACTGCGCCCCCCTGTGGCGCGCCGCCGTCGACGGCGGATGAGGGCCCCGGAAGGCCGGCGGGTGCCCGCCTGCGCCGCCGCTGTGGCAGCATGGCCGGGTGATCGTCATCACCAGGCACACCGTTCCCCCCGAGGACGCCGACGACTTCGCCGTCCGCGCCGCGACCGCGCTGGAGGCCCTGGCCCGCAGGCCCGGCTACCGCCGGGGGTCGCTGGCGCGCGCCGTGGACGACCCCGCCCTGTGGACGCTCGTCACCGAGTGGGAGGGGCCGGGCTTCTACCGCCGGGCGCTGTCGGACTTCGACGTCAAGGTCTCCGCGGTGCCGCTGCTGTCCACCGCCCACGACGAGGCCAGCGCCTTCGAGGTCCTGGCGGAGCAGCCCCCCGCGGCGGGCTGAGGCCCCGGGGCGGCCCGGCGGCCCGCACCCCGGTGACCGCGGAAAACGGTCACATCACCGGATGAGCGAAGACGTCTGCGGGTCCAATAGGCTTGGGGAGCTGTATCCACTTCGAGCGTCGCGCCTTCCCGCGATCCGCCGACCGCCAGCCGGATGGATGGAGACAACAACTATGGCCGCCAAGTCAGAGGCAATGGACACCCTCGTCAGTCTCGCCAAGCGTCGTGGACTGGTCTACCCGTCCAGCGAGATCTACGGAGGTCTGCGTGCCTCATGGGACTACGGCCCGCTGGGCGTGGAGCTGAAGAACAACATCAAGCGCCAGTGGTGGCGCGCGATGGTCCAGGAGCGCGAGGACGTCGTCGGCATCGACTCCAGTGTCATCCTGGCCCGTGAGGTCTGGGAGGCGTCCGGGCACGTCGAGGCGTTCGTCGACCCCCTCACCGAGTGCCAGTCCTGCCACAAGCGCTTCCGCGCCGACCACCTCGCCGAGGCGTACGAGGCCAAGCACGGCCGCGAGCCCGCCGGGGGCCTGGCCGACCTGAACTGCCCCAACTGCGGGGCCAAGGGCGCCTTCACCGAGCCGCGCATGTTCAACGGCCTGCTCCGCACCTACCTGGGCCCCGTGCAGGACGAGAGCGGGCTGGCGTTCCTGCGCCCCGAGACCGCCCAGGGCATCTTCATCAACTACAAGAACGTCGAGCAGTCGGCCCGCCGCAAGATCCCGTTCGGTATCGGCCAGATCGGCAAGTCGTTCCGCAACGAGATCACCCCGGGCAACTTCATCTTCCGGACCCGCGAGTTCGAGCAGATGGAGATGGAGTTCTTCGTCCGGCCCGGCACCGACGAGGAGTGGCACGAGTACTGGATCGACGCCCGCATGCAGTGGTACGTCGACCTGGGCATCAACAAGGACAACCTGCGGCTGTACGAGCACCCGAAGGAGAAGCTGTCCCACTACTCCAAGCGCACCGTCGACATCGAGTACCGGTTCAACTTCGTCGGCAGCGAGTGGGGCGAGCTGGAGGGCATCGCCAACCGCACCAACTTCGACCTGTCCACGCACTCGGAGAAGTCGGGCACCGACCTGTCCTACTTCGACCAGGAGAACAACGAGCGGTTCGTCCCCTACGTCATCGAGCCCGCGGCGGGTGTCGACCGGGCGATGCTCACCTTCATGCTGGACGCCTACTCCGAGGACGAGGCGCCCAACGCCAAGGGCAAGATGGAGAAGCGCGTCGTCATGCGGCTCGACCCGCGCCTGGCCCCGGTCAAGGCGGCGGTGCTGCCGCTGTCGCGCAACGCCGACCTGTCGCCCAAGGCCCGCGACCTGGCCGCGCAGTTGCGCAAGCGGTGGAACGTGGAGTTCGACGACGCCGGCGCGATCGGCCGCCGCTACCGCCGCCAGGACGAGATCGGCACCCCGTTCTGCGTGACGATCGACTTCGAGACCCTGGAGGACAACGCGGTCACCGTGCGCGAGCGCGACTCCATGGCCCAGGAGCGCATCTCCCTGGACCGGGTCGAGCAGTACCTGTGGGAGCGGCTGCCCGGCTGCTGACCCGCAGACCGGCACGGGAGGGGCCCCGGACCGCGCGGTCCGGGGCCCCTCCCCTGTTCCGGGCCGCCTCAGCCCGCCGCGTGGACAACGAGGAACACCGCGACGTACTGGCAGACGAAGGCCGCGATGGTCAGCACGTGGAAGATCTCGTGGAAGCCGAACCAGCGCGGCGCGGGGTCGGGGCGCTTCAGGGCGTAGACCAGCGCGCCCAGGCTGTAGAGGATGCCGCCGGCGAGGACCAGCACCAGCGGGGCGGTGTCGACCCCCCGGACCAGGTCGCCGAGGAACAGCAGCGCCACCCAGCCCAGGGCCAGGTACAGCGCGGTGGACAGCCAGCGCGGGGCGTTGAGCCAGAACATCGTGAACAGCACCCCGGCGGCGGCGCAGCCCCAGATCAGCGCGAGCATCGCGGTGCGCAGCGAGCCCTCCAGCACCAGCAGCACGAACGGCGTGTAGGTGCCGGCGATGATCAGGTAGATGTTGGAGTGGTCCATCCGGCGCAGCGCGGCCGCGGTCCGCGGCGACCAGCGGCCCACGTGGTAGGTGGCCGAGGTGGCGAACAGCAGGACCGCGCTGAGGCCGTAGACCGCGCTGGCGAACCGGGCGGCGGCGGTGGGCGCGAAGCAGACCAGGACGATCCCCGCCGCCAGGGCCAGGGGGGCGGTGCCCAGGTGCAGCCAGCCGCGCAGGCGGGGCTTGGCCGCGTGCAGCAGGTCGGACGCTGCCGCCTCGACCCGGTCCAGCGGCCCGGTGGTGTCGGGGGAGACGTGCGGGTTCTCTGCTCTGGATCGGTCCTCAGACTGCACGGTCACGCTCTTCTTCGCCGCCTCTGAATCTCCGGACGCCCGTGGGCCTTCTGTCTGGAGAGTAACTTACGCCTACGTAGGTTACTCATTGGTACAACTGTGGCGCTGGGCACATTCCGGGGGTGTCGGGTGGTGTTGTGGACCAGTTCCGGGGGTAGCTGCGGGGGTGAGTGGTCTAGATCTGCTCTGACCTCTGGTTCTGAGGGTCACTGGCGACGGCTGGCGGAGGGGTTCGGGGTATGAATCAGTACAGAACAGACAGACCATTGGTTTAAACCACTCAACAGCTTCTGACCTGCGTAAACACTAGAATGGGGGGTGTGCTGAGCAAAGTTGCTGGACGGTGTCGGGTAAAGTCGCGCCATCCCAGGTCGCCCGGCCGTGACAAAAGGAGTTCCCGTGCCCAAGTACGTCTACGAATTCGCCGAGGGGAACAAGGACCTCAAGGACCTCCTCGGGGGTAAGGGTGCGAACCTCGCCGAGATGACCAACCTCGGTCTCCCGGTCCCCCCGGGGTTCACCATCACCACCGAGGCGTGCCGGCACTACCTGGAGCACGGCACGATGCCGCCGGGGCTGGACGCCGAGATCGAGGAGAAGCTGGCCGCGCTCGAGGCGAAGATGGGCAAGCGCCTGGGTCAGCCCGACGACCCGCTGCTGGTGAGCGTACGCTCCGGCGCCAAGTTCTCCATGCCCGGAATGATGGAGACGGTCCTCAACATCGGCCTCAACGACGACTCGGTCAAGGGGCTGGCCGCCCAGTCCGGCAACGAGCGCTTCGCCTGGGACTCCTACCGCCGCCTCATCCAGATGTTCGGCAAGACCGTCCTGGGCATCGACGGCGAGCTGTTCGAGGAGGCCATCGACGTGCTCAAGGCCGGCAAGGGGGTCACCAGCGACCTCGACCTCAACGCCGACGACCTGGCCGGACTCGTCGAGACCTTCAAGGACATCGTGCGGGAGGAGACCGGCGCGGAGTTCCCCACCGACCCGCGCGAGCAGATGCGCCTGGCCATCGAGGCCGTCTTCCAGTCCTGGAACGCGCCCCGCGCCGTCCTCTACCGCCGCCAGGAGCGCATCCCCGGCGGGCTGGGCACCGCCGTCAACATCTGCTCCATGGTCTTCGGCAACCTCGGCATGGACTCGGGCACCGGCGTCGCCTTCACCCGCGACCCTGCCACCGGCCAGCAGGGCGTCTACGGCGACTACCTGCAGAACGCGCAGGGCGAGGACGTCGTCGCGGGCATCCGCAACACCGTCCCGCTCTCCGAGCTGGAGCGGATCGACCCCAAGAGCTACGCGGAGCTCCTCTCCATCATGGAGAAGCTGGAGACGCACTACCGCGACCTGTGCGACATCGAGTTCACCATCGAGCGCGGCAAGCTGTGGATGTTGCAGACCCGGGTCGGCAAGCGCACCGCCGCGGCGGCCTTCCGCATCGCCAACCAGCTCGTCGACCAGGGGCTGATCACCCTGGAGGAGGCGGTCGGCCGGGTCACCGGCGACCAGCTCGCCCAACTGATGTTCCCCCGCTTCGACGAGAAGGCCGAGCGCGACCGGCTGGGCCGGGGCATGAACGCCTCCCCCGGCGCGGCCGTGGGACGCGCGGTGTTCGACTCCTACACCGCCATCAAGTGGTCCCGCAGCGGCGAGGCCGTCATCCTGTGCCGCCGCGAGACCAACCCCGACGACCTGGAGGGCATGATCGCCGCGCGCGGCATCCTCACCAGCCGCGGCGGCAAGACCTCGCACGCCGCCGTGGTCGCCCGCGGCATGGGCAAGACCTGCGTGTGCGGCGCCGAGGAGCTCGACATCGACACCAAGAACCGCCGCATGGTCGCCGCCGACGGCCGGGTGGTCGAAGAAGGCGACGTCATCTCCATCGACGGCACCACCGGCGAGGTGTTCCTCGGCGAGGTCCCGGTCGTGGCCTCCCCGGTCGTGCGCTACTTTGAGGGCGAGCTCGACCCGGACTCCGCCGAGGCCGACGAGCTGGTCCGCGCGGTGCACCGGTTCATGCAGTACGCCGACGCCGCCCGCCGCATGGATGTGCGCGCCAACGCCGACACCCCCGAGGACGCCGCCCGCGCCCGCCGCATGGGCGCCCAGGGCATCGGCCTGTGCCGCACCGAGCACATGTTCCTCGGCGACCGCCGCACCCTGGTGGAGCGGCTCATCCTCGCCGACACCGACAAGGAGCGCGAAGAGGCCCTGGCCGCCCTGCTGCCCTTGCAGCGCGAGGACTTCACCGGCATCTTCGAGGCCATGGACGGGCTGCCCGTCACCGTGCGCCTGCTCGACCCGCCGCTGCACGAGTTCCTGCCCGACATCACCGAGCTGTCGGTGCGCGTGGCGGTGGCCGAGGCCCGCGGCGAGGAGCACGAGGGCGACCTGCGGCTGCTCCAGGCCGTGCACCGGCTGCACGAGCAGAACCCGATGCTGGGCCTGCGCGGCGTGCGCCTGGGCCTGGTGGTCCCCGGCCTGTTCACCATGCAGGTCCGCGCGATCGCCGAGGCCGCCGCCGAGCGGATCAGGCAGGGCGGCCGCCCGCGCCCCGAGATCATGATCCCGCTGGTCGGCACCGTCCAGGAGCTGGAGATCATCCGCGACGAGGCGGTGCAGGTCATGCGCGAGGTCGGCGAGGCCCACGGGGTCGAGCTCGACTTCCCGATCGGCACCATGATCGAGCTGCCCCGCGCGGCGCTGACCGCCGGGCAGATCGCGGAGAGCGCCGAGTTCTTCTCCTTCGGCACCAACGACCTCACCCAGACCACGTGGGGCTTCTCCCGCGACGACGTGGAGGCGTCCTTCTTCTCCAACTACCTGGAGAAGGGCGTGTTCGGCGTCTCCCCGTTCGAGTCGCTGGACGTCGACGGCGTCGGCCGACTGGTGCGGATCGCCGCGGAGGAGGGCCGCGCCACCCGGCCCGGCCTCAAGCTCGGCGTCTGCGGCGAGCACGGCGGCGACCCGGCCTCGGTGCACTTCTTCCACGAGGTGGGGCTGGACTACGTCTCCTGCTCCCCGTTCCGGGTGCCCGTCGCCCGGCTGGAGGCGGGGCGCGCCGCCGCCCGGTAGCCCGCGGCAGGGGGACGCTTAGACGCTCCGTCCGGGCCCCGGGTTCGCCCCCCGGGGTCCGAACCCCGCCAATGGCTGATAGTGGACATACCGCCGTGGTGATCGTGTCCCTCTCATAGCATTGACCTCGGGAAGCGTGATCCGGGCCGGTCCCGGCGGTGCGCGGCCCCGGTCAGGGCGGCGCCGACCGCACGGGCGCACCGTGGCCGCCCGTACCCGCGGCAGGGACCCTGCCCGTGCCCCGGGGAGCGGTACCGCACGACCGTGCTCGATCGGCCAGGGGGTGAAAGTGCGCGCGACCGGCGACGGACCTGAGAGGGGGAACCGGGGGGAGCCTGACGACGAGGCCACCCGGGTGTTCCCCAGGCCCGCCCCCGCCGCCGAGCCCACCGCCCGGTTCGAGCGGGACGGCCACGACGACCGGGCCAGGACGTTCGTCCGGCCCGCGGACGGCTTCGGGGCCGCCCGCCCCGGCGGCCCCGCGGACGAGGCCACCCGGCGGTTCGCCCGCGACGAGGAGCCCGCACCGCGCCGCCCCGAGCCCCGGGAAGCCGTTCCCGAGGACCCCTTCGGCGCCGGGGACCCCGGCGACACCCGCACCCTGCGCCGTCCCGCCCGCGAGGGCTCCCGCAGGATCCGCCCGGGGCGGCTGGTGCTGCGCGCCCTCGCCCTGCTCGTGCTCGTCGCGGTCCTGCTGCCCGTCGCCACCTGGGGCTGGGTCTGGTACACCGCCCGCCAGGACCAGCGCCCGCCCTCCGACGCGATCGTGGTGCTGGGCGCCAGCCAGTACAACGGCCGCCCCTCCCCGGTCTTCGAGGCCCGGCTGAGCCACGCCGCCGAACTGTACGCGGAGGGGGTGGCGCCCGTCGTGGTCACCGTCGGCGGCAGCCAGCCGGGCGACAACTACACCGAGGGCGACAGCGGCGCCCGCTGGCTGGTCGAGCAGGGGCTGCCCGAGGACAGCGTCGTCCCCATCGGGGAGGGCAGCGACACCCTGGAGAGCCTGGAGCTGGTCGCGCGGGTCTTCGAGGAGCAGGGCTGGCGCAGCGCCGTGATCGTCAGCGACCCCTGGCACTCGCTGCGCTCCCGGGAGATCGCCGAGGACTTCGGGATCGAGGCCGCCACGTCCCCCGCCCGCTCGGGCCCCGCCGTGCGGGAACGCGAGACCCAGCTCTGGTACATCACCCGCGAGACCGCCTCGCTGTGGCACTACTGGGTCTTCGGCGAGAGCGCCACGGTCCGCGTCGACGCGCTCTGATCCGGCGGCCGCGGCGCGCCCGGGAAACACCGAACTTCCCTCACAAATCTCCATAAAGTGGGGCAGAAGGTACTGGCGCGTCGTTGGGACACCCATGGTCGAGACCCCGGACAGCGGTTACGGCGACCACGACCGGAGCAGGTGGGTCGCCGAACCGCCCAAGAGGCGGTCCCGGGGCGACTTCGAGCGGGACCGCGCCCGCGTCCTGCACAGCTTCGCGCTGCGCAGGCTCGCCGCCAAGACCCAGGTGGCCCAGCCGGGGGCCAGCGACTTCCCGCGCACCCGGCTCACCCACTCGCTGGAGTGCGCCCAGATCGGCCGGGAGCTCGGCGCCGCCCTCGGCTGCGACCCGGATCTCGTGGAGGCGGCCTGCCTGGCGCACGACCTGGGGCATCCGCCGTTCGGGCACAACGGCGAGGCCGCCCTGGACGCGGCGGCGCGCCCCTGCGGGGGCTTCGAGGGCAACGCACAGAGCCTGCGCCTGCTCACCCGCCTGGAGGCCAAGGTCAGCGCGCCGGGAGGGCGCAGCGCCGGGCTCAACCTGACCCGCGCCACCCTGGACGCCACCCTCAAGTACCCGTGGCCGCGCGGCGCCGGAGGGGACACCCGCAAGTTCAACGCCTACGCCGACGACGCCGACGTCTTCGCCTGGGTGCGCCAGGGCGCGCCCGAGCGGCGCCCCTGCTTCGAGGCCCAGGTCATGGACTGGTCCGACGACGTGGCCTACTCGGTGCACGACCTGGAGGACGGGCTGTACTCCGGGCAGATCCGGCTGGCCGCGCTGCGCAGCCCGGTCGAACGGGCCCGGGTGTGCACGACCGCGGCGGCGCGCTACTGCGACGCCGAACCGGCCGAGCTGGAGGAGGTCTTCGAAGGCCTGGTGGCCCAGGACTGCTGGCCCGACGCGCTCACCGGGGACCTGCCCTCGCTCGCGGCGCTGAAGAACCTCACCAGCGAGCTGATCGGGCGGTTCTGCCGCGCGGCCGAGCAGGCCACCCGGGCCGCCTACGGGACGGCGCGGCTGACCCGCTACTCCGCCGAACTGGTGGTGCCGCGCCGCCAGCGGCTGGAGTGCGCGCTGCTCAAGGCGGTGACCGCGCACTACGTCTTCCCCGAGGACGACAGCAGCCGCTACGCGCGGGAGCGCAGGGTGGTCGCCGAACTGGTCGAGGCGGTCGCCGCGGGGGCGCCCCACACCCTGGAGCCGCGGTTCCGGGCCGACTACGCGGCGGCCCGCGACGACGCCGCCGCGCTGCGGGTGGTCGTCGACCAGGTGGCCTCGCTCACCGACACCTCCGCCCTGGCCTGGCACGACCGCCTGTGCTGAGGCGGCCGTCCCGCGGCGCCGCACGGCCGCGGGGAGGAACTACCCTGAACTCTCGTGGCAGGTCGAATCAGAGACGAAGACGTCGCCCTGGTGAGGGAACGGTCCCCCATCGCCGACGTGGTCGGCGAGTACCTCCAGCTCCGCAACGCAGGCGGCGGCTCCCTGAAGGGCCTGTGCCCCTTCCACGACGAGAAGACCCCCTCGTTCAACGTCACCCCGGCGCGCAACCTCTGGTACTGCTTCGGCTGCGGCGAGGGCGGCGACGTCATCGCCTTCATCCAGCGGATCGAGCACCTGGGGTTCGTGGAGGCCGTCGAGCACCTGGCGCGCGCGGCGGGCATCCAGCTCCGCTACGAGCAGGGCGGCTACGTGCCCCGCAACGAGCAGGGGCAGCGGCAGCGGCTGGTCGAGGCGCACCGCGTCGCCGCGGAGTTCTACGCCGAGCAACTGCTCAGCCCGCAGGCGCAGGCGGGCCGCCGCTTCCTCGCCGAGCGCGGCTTCACCCGGGCCGACGCCGAGCGCTTCGGGGTCGGCTACGCCCCGGCCTCCTGGGAGGCGCTCACCACCCACCTGCGCAAGAAGGGCTTCACCGACGCCGAGATCCTCCGCGGCGGCCTGGCCAGCCAGGGGCGGCGCGGCCTCTACGACCGGTTCCGCGGCCGCCTGGTGTGGCCGGTGCGCGACGTCGCCGGAGAGGTCGTCGGCTTCGGCGCGCGCAAGCTCGACCCCGACGACGACGGGCCCAAGTACCTCAACACCCCCGAGACCCCGCTGTTCAAGAAGGGCAGCCTGCTCTACGGGCTGGACCTGGCCAAGAAGGAGATCGCCCGGCAGCGCCAGGCGGTGGTCGTCGAGGGCTACACCGACGTGATGGCCTGCCACCTGGCCGGGGTCACCACCGCCATCGCCACCTGCGGCACCTCCTTCGGCGAGGAGCACCTGAAGATCCTGCGGCGGCTGCTGCTGGGCCGCTCGGAGTTCGGCGGCGAGGTGGTCTTCACCTTCGACGGGGACCAGGCCGGACGCAACGCGGCCCTGCGCGCCTTCGCCGAGGAGCACGGGTTCGCCTCGGAGACCTTCGTCGCCGTGCAGCCCGACGGGCTCGACCCGTGCGACCTGCGCGTGCAGCGCGGCGACGCCGCGGTGCGCGACCTGATCGCGGCCAAGCAGCCGCTGTACGAGTTCATGATCCGCAGCAAGTTCGAGGGCCACAACCTCGACACCCCCGAAGGGCGGCTGGCCGCGCTGGACGCGGCGGCCCCCATCGTGGCGAGCATCCGCAACGCCGGGGTGCGCAAGCTCTACGGCGTCAGCCTGGACCGCTGGCTCGGCATCATGGACGAGGAGTTCGTCGCCAGGCGGGTCCGCGAGCACATGCGGCGCGCCCGGCAGGGCGGGCGCCCGGAGCGGCGGCCCGCGCCGCCCGCGCCCGACTACGACCTGCGCGACCCGTCGGTGCGGCGGGAGCGGCAGGTGCTCAAGCTCGCGGTGCAGCACCCCCAGTTGTGCACCGGGTTCGACGAGCTCGAACCCGAGGCGTTCACCGTCGAGCAGCACCGCCAGGTGTTCGCCCTGATCCAGGAGCAGGGCGGCACGGCCGCGGCGGAGGACCCGGCGCGGTGGGCCGGACAACTGCGCGAGGCCGCCCGCACCGACGCGCAGCGCACCTTCCTCACCCAGTTGGCGGTGGAGCCGATCGAGGTCTACGGAGAACTCGACGAACACCGCGCCCAGGAGATCATCAGCACAATAAGAATTCATTCCGTCAACCGGAGGATCACAAACCTCAAATCGCGGCTGGGCAGGCTCGACCCGATCTCCGACGCCGAGGAATACCAGCGTGTGTTCGCCGATCTCATGGCGGTTGAGCAGCATAAACGTATGATGCGGGAGCGTTTTGGGGGTACTGTGTGACACAAAGGTGACAAAATTCGATCTCTCTGCCTGGGGAAAACACAGGCAGACTGTAAGGGTGGCTTTTTCGGTGGTACCCAACGGAAGGCCGCCGGTGCGGCGCACGGTGGCCCGGACCGCGGGCGCGCGGAGCAGACCGCCGCGCGGTCCCCTGACCGCGCCGGAGTACGACGGCCTTCCCGTCGAAGCGGTCGACCCGCTGCCGGAGGAACCGGACCGCTACCGCGACGACCTCGCGGACCTCCCCGGCCAGCGCACCTCCTCCGGAGACCTGGTCCGCGTCTACCTGCGGGAGATCGGCCGGGTCCCCCTGCTCACGGCGGAGGAGGAGGTGGAGCTCGCCAAGGCCATCGAGGCCGGGCTGTACGCCGAGCAGAAGCTGCGCGCCGCGCGCACCGGCCCGGTGCCCCAGCAGTACCACCCCGAGTGGGTCGCCGACCTCGAGGAGCTGGTCCACGAGGGCGAGGCCGCCAAACGCCGGCTCATCGAGGCCAACCTGCGCCTGGTGGTCTCCATCGCCAAGCGCTACCTGGGGCGTGGCCTGGCCCTGCTCGACCTGGTCCAGGAGGGCAACCTGGGGCTGATCCGCGCGGTCGAGAAGTTCGACTACGCCCGCGGCTACAAGTTCTCCACCTACGCCACCTGGTGGATCCGCCAGGCGATCACCCGCGCCATCGCCGACCAGGCGCGCACCATCCGCGTCCCCGTCCACATGGCCGAGAGCATCAACAAGCTCGCCCGCACCCGCCGCCGACTCCACCAGGAGCTGGGCCGGGAGCCGACGCTGCAGGAGATCTCCCGGGAACTGGACGTCGACGACGAGCGCGTCGTCGAGATCCAGCGCGTCTCCCAGGAGCCGATCTCCCTGTACACGCCGGTGGGCGAGGAGGACTCCGCGTTCGGCGACTTCATCGAGGACTCCGACGCCGTCCCCCCGGTGGAGGCCGCGGCGTTCGTCCTGCTCCAGGACCAGTTGGCCCAGGTGCTGCGCGGGCTCTCCGAACGCGAACAGCGGGTCATCACCCTCCGCTACGGACTGGCCGACGGCAAGCCGCACACCCTGGAGGAGGTGGGCCGGGAGTTCGGGGTCACCCGCGAGCGCATCCGGCAGATCGAGTCCAAGACGCTCGCCAAGCTCCGCCAGCCTGCGCGCGCCCGGATCCTCCGCGACTACCTCGGATGAGTCCTCCGCGACGGCGGTTGCGCCGCGGCCGTCCGGCGGGGACGCCCCCGGTGTGCTCCGCTGACGCCGGCCGCGCCGCGGACACGGATACCTTGGGGCCATGACGGGGCAGCACCGGATCCATCCAGCGCGGCGGCGCCCGTCGGCGGTCGTGTGGGCCGCCCTCGCGGCAGCCGTCGCAGTCGCGGTCCTGGCCGGGGTCGTCGCGGTCGTGCGGGCGGGGCCGCCGGACTCCGCGGGGGAGCGCATGGCCTACTTCGCGGACTGGAACACCGCCAACCGGGGCTACACCGTCAAGGACGTCGACACCAGCGGCGCAGCGGCGCATCTGGACCGGCTGATCTGGGCGTTCGGGGACGTCAGCGAGGACGGGCTGTGCCACGTCCCGCCCGGTGCCGACCAGCCGTGGCAGATCTTCCAGCGCCGCTACACGGCCGAGCAGAGCGTGGACGGCAGGGCCGACCGCTACGAGCAGCCGCTCGCCGGAAGCCTCAACCAACTGCGCAAGCTCAGGGAGAAGCACCCCCACCTGCGGACCAGCATCTCGCTGGGCGGCTGGAACTGGTCGAGGTACTTCTCGGAGGCGGTGCGCACCGAGGAGTCGCGCGAACGCTTCGTCGCCTCCTGCATCGACCTGTGGCTGCGCGGCAACCTGCCGAAGCTGGCGGGGGAGCCGCAGGGCGGCGAGGGCGTGGCCGCGGGCATCTTCGACGGCATCGACCTGGACTGGGAGTGGCCGGGCGGCCGCGGGCACCCCGACAACGTGGAGCACCCCGACGACAGGCGCAACTTCACGCTCGCGGTGATCGAGTTCCGCGAGCAGTTGGACGCCCTGGAACGCGAGACCGGCCGGGAGTACACCCTCTCGGCGTCGCTGAGCAACGACCCGCAGACCATGCGCGACAGCTACGAACCCGAGGTCTTCGCCTACCTGGACTTCGCGACGGTCCAGGGGTACGACCTGACCGGTGCGTGGCGGGGGACCACCGGGCACCACGCGCAGTTGTACGCGCCCGAGCAGGAACCCGACCAGCCCAGCGTCGACCGGGCGGTGCGCGCCTACCTCGACCACGGGCTGCCCGCCGACAAGCTGGTCCTGGGCATCCCCGGCTACGGGCGCGGCTGGAGCGGCGTGGACCCCGGACCGGACGGGGACGGCTGGCTCTCCCCGGCCGAGGCGGGCGCCGACGGCGACTACGGGCAGTCGACCGACGCCTACGAGACCCTGGAACAGCTCCCCGGCGAGCGCTTCTTCGACCGGGAGACCGGCGCCCAGTGGGTCTACGACGGCGACGAGTGGTGGTCCTACGACACTCCCGAGGTGGTCCGCCTCAAGGGCGGCTACGTCGTCGAGCACGGCCTGCGCGGTATGGTCCTGTGGAACCTCGACATGGACCCGGAGGGCGAGCTGGTGGCCGCGATGGCCGAGGCGCTGGGGTGAGCGCGGCCCGTCACCTCCGGGTGAAGCGGCGCACCCCCGATCCCGCCTGCCACAGGTCGACGACCAGGGCGTCGCCCTCCACCGAGGTCAGTACGGCGTCGCGCAGCTCCAGCCGGAACAGGTGGAACGGCCCGGGCGGGACGTCGGTGCGGCGGCGGAAGGACTCCAGCTCCTCGGGGGCGGTCACCTCCACGGCGGTCCCCGATACCTTGGCGTCGCCGCCCGTCATCGAGCCGTCGCCGGGGTTGGCGTGCAGCGCGAACCGGCCGTCGCGCAGCAGGTCCCGGGCCTTGACCGAACCGGGCATCGACCCGATCACGAGGTCGGGGCCGTGGAAGGACACCTCGGTTCCGCTGACCCGGGGCGACCCGTCCCGGCGCAGGGTGGCCAGGACGTGGTGCCGGTGGGCGGTGAAGCGGGCGCGCACCGCGGCGGCGAGCCGCGGCGCCTGTGCGGCGAAGGACTCCCAGTTCGTCATGGGACGGAAGTATCGCCGGGATACCTGACAGCCCCGGTCAGTCTCCGGTCGCGTGTCGCCGGTTCAGATCCCCATCTGCTCGCGCAGCCGTGCCAGGGCCAAGGCGGTGCGCTCCCGGACCTCCGCGGAGTCGGGGTCCACGCCCTCGTCGTAGCGGAGGCGCCAGGTGACCTCGGAGCCGCCGGGGGAGCGGCGCGCGACCAGCCGCACGCCCGGGGAGCCCTCCTCCGCCGCCAGCAGCGGCACGTGCCGGGAGACCAGGATGGTGGCGGTGACCCGCTCGTAGACGGCCTGGGCCAGCCGCCCGGGGGCGGGGAGGGGGACGACCAGTTCGGGCTCGTCCTCGACGGTGAGCGTCAGGCCGACGTCGTTCCATCCGGCGTGGTCCACGCGCTCCCACGGCACCCGCCGCCCGTCGGGCAGGTGCACGGCGGCGGTGGTGGCCACCACCGCCGCCGTGCGGTCCCCGGTCAGCGCGTGGGCGATCACCCGTTCCCCCGGTTCGAGGGCGAGCCGGGCGCGGATCTCGGAGGGAAGGGAGTGTCGGCGCAGCCATCGCAGCATGCCCCCACCGTAGTCCGCGCCCGCGGGCGGAGGACGCGGGGCCGGTTCAGTCCCGGGGCGCGGCGGCCTCGACCCGGTCGAGCTCGGCCTCCTCCTCCGGGGTGGGCCGGGAGAGGAAGTCGCGCAGCGAGGAGACGGGAAGCTTCTCGGAGATCTTGGTGTAGGCGGTCTTGCCGGCGCTGGTGACCTGGGCCCGCACCAGCCCGGCGGTCTCCTGCACGGTCGGGTTCTCGACGATGCCGCGTGCGGCCTTGGCGATCTGCTCGTAGCGCTCCCGTCCGGCCCTGCTCCCGAGCACGTAGCCGACGGCGAGTCCGGCGACGAAGGCGATCTGGTAGCGCATGCGCATGCGGTCCTCCCGAGACGATGGGGTTGTGGCGCTGTCCACGCTACCTGCCGCGAAGTCGGCAGGGCAGGAGGCGACAACGGCGCTCCGCGCCGGGCCGGAGGAAAACCTGTCACGACCACTGTGCCGAGTGCGCTAACCTATTCATGTCGCTGCGGGGAACACCCCGGAACGGCAGCCGACGCGATCCCGCGTAGCTCAATTGGCAGAGCAGCCGGCTGTTAACCGGCAGGTTATTGGTTCGAGTCCAATCGCGGGAGCCACCACAGCACGACTGGAACACTGATTCGGGTCGCGCTCCTACCGGATTCCGGGGTTCCGACAAAAGCCCCGTATCAGGGCTCTTCCCGTCGAGGGAGGGGCCTTCTTCGTTTTACCTGGTCTTCCGCGCGGTCCTTCGACAGGCCGTCTGCTCCAACGGTGTCCAGCGGTGGTCTTCCGGTACATGGCGACAGGATGCCGGGGCAGACCAAATTTTTACTGTCGGTGACATTCACCCTACCGCTTTGCCGTGCGATAATCGCACACATGGTTGAGGAGCTGAGCTGGGCGAGTATCGGCGAGCGGATCCGGGAGAGCCGGGCGGCCGCCGGTCTCACCCAACAGGCTCTTGCCGACGAGATCGGCTTGGAGCGCAGCATGATCTCCAAGCTGGAGAAGGGCGACCGCCGTATCGACGCGATGGAGCTCACCCAGATCGCCCGCACTCTCGGCTTTCCACTGTCGCACTTCCTGCACCCGCCGCCGGAGGTGGTGTCTCGGCGTGCGGCCATTGCCGACAGCAGCGAGATCGGAGGCAGCGAGGCCGCACGGAATGCCTACCGCACCGAGGCTCTGCTCTCCGAGTGGCTGCGGGACGTGCGCCAGCTCGTCCGTGTTGGTGTCCTCAGACCGGAACCGCTGCGGCGTTACCCCGGACGGGTAACCAGTGCGGAGGAGGCCGAACAGGCCGCCCGGTGGCTGCGGGGGGAGCTCGGGCTGGGGGAGGAGCCGATCGACTCGGTGGCCGACGTGTGCGAGCGGGCAGGCCAGTTCGTCGCGGTCGTCCAGCTCCCCTCAGACGGTGCGTCTCTCGTGGACGGCGAGATTGCGGTCGCCGTCGTCGGTGCACAGCAGGATCCGGGACGGCGGCGCAGTACGGCCGCGCACGAACTCGGTCATCTGGTTCTGGGCGACGAGTTCTCCAGCGATCTCGGGGTGCACGCCTCCCGGGAGGAGCGCGAACGGGTGGTGGAGGCGTTCACCGCCGAGTTCCTGCTCCCCAGGGCCAGGGTGCGGGACGTCGCGGAGGAGGACGACGCGCTGGCGCGCCGCTATGCCCTGGTACGCCTGGCAGCGGTCTACCGGGTCTCCTGGGGCCTTGCTGTCGCCCAGCTCAAACGCACCGGGCTGGTGGACGCGGAGGAGCTGCGCGAGTTGCGGGGACGCAAGCCAACGGATGCCGAGTTCCGGGACGCGGTGGGCTGGAAGCCGCAGCCGGACCTCGCTTCGGTGCGCGTCTCCCCTCGCTTCGCCTCGGCGGTGATGGCGGCGCTGCGCGAGGAGCGCATTACCCCTGTACGCGCTGTGGAACTGATGCGCGGCCAAGTCTCGATCGAGGAACTCACTGAGGAAGCGGCTGATTGACCCCCTCTGGTAACCGACTGCTGTTCGACACCCCTCCACTGCTGCACTCGGCCAAGGCGGACCGCCTCGACGTGCTCGGAGACCTCATCAGCGGACTCGACGCGGTGACCACCAGAGCAGTGGTCGACGAGGTCGGCAGCAAACACGCGGAGGCGCGGGCGGCGGTCCTCAACGCCTCGTGGATCTCGGTGGTCAACACTGACTCGTTGGAATTGCTTAAGGCCTTCGGTGCGTGGAGCGAACGCCTAGGAGCGACTCACGGCTACAACGTCGGAGAGACAACGCTGTGCGCCTACGCTGAGGTCAACGGCGGCACACTGGTGCTCGACGACCTCGCGGCACGCAGGGTGGCGGAGCGGCACGGCCTGGCCGTCCGCGGCACCGTGGGCCTGATCGCCGACGCCTGCCGACGGGGAAGGCGCACGGTCACGAACGCGTCGGTCCTCGTGGACGACCTCCCTGCCACGGGGATGCGGCTTCCCTTCCCCCGGGGCGGGTTTGAGTCCTGGGCCAGGGAGAAGAGGCTGCTCGGTTAGCAGACCGGGGCCTGTGCTCCTCTCCGGGGGAGGGACTCCTCTGCGCTTCCTTTGTCAGCGGTCCGCCGGAGCGATCCGGTCCGGCGGACCGCTCCTCCGTGGTGCCCGCATCCGGACGTCTCCCCAGGTGTGACTGCGGTCACCTGAGGATTTTCTGATTTGAACAATTCTTCATGTTCAGACATTCTTATCCCGGCAAACCTCCCAGTGCATCCCAAAAAGTGAAAAGAGAGTCATCTGTGCCTGTGCCGCTCTATCAGGCCAAGGCCGAGTTCTTCCGCGCGCTCGGCCATCCCGTCCGCATCCGGGTCCTCGAACTGCTCCAGGACGGACCGCGTCCCGTCCACGAACTGCTCGCCGACATCGGAGTCGAGGCCTCCAACCTCTCCCAGCAACTGGCGGTGCTGCGCCGCACCGGCCTGGTGGTCTCCCGGCGCGAGGGCAACGCCGTGCGCTACGAACTGAGCACCCCCCAGGTGGTGGACCTGCTGCGGGCCGCTCGCACCATCCTCACCAGCATGCTCGTCGACCAGGGCGAACTCCTGGCCGAACTGCGCGAGGCCGAGCGGGAGGAGCAGCGGTGAGCACCCCCTCCTCTCCCCGCGGCGGCACCCTGCGCGCCGCCCTGCACCGGGTCACCGGACTGCTCCCGGCCCGCGCCGACCTGGCGCGCATGCGGCACGCCCCCGGACGCAACCTGCTGGCCGGGCTGACCGTCGCCGTCGTCGCACTCCCGCTCGCCCTCGGCTTCGGCATCTCCTCGGGGCTGGGCGCCCAGGCCGGACTGGTTACCGCGATCGTCGCGGGCGCGCTCGCCGCGTTCTTCGGGGGCTCCAACCTCCAGGTGTCGGGGCCCACCGGCGCGATGACCGTGGTCCTGGTGCCCATCGTCGCCCAGCACGGCCCGTCCGGGGTGCTCACCGTCGGCCTGCTCGCGGGCGTGCTGCTCGTCCTGATGGCCCTGCTGCGCGCGGGCCGCTACGTCCGCTACATCCCCGCCTCCGTGGTGGAGGGCTTCACCGTCGGCATCGCCGCCGTCATCGCCCTGCAACAGGTGCCCGCCGCGCTCGGCGTGCCCACCCCGGAGGGGGAGAAGGTGCTCCTGGTGGCGTGGGAGGCGGTGCGCGACTTCGCCGCCCACCCGCAGTGGAGCGCACCGGGCCTCGCCGTCGGCGTGGCCGTGGTGATGCTGGTCGGCGCCCGGTGGCGGCCCACGGTCCCGTTCTCGCTGCTGGCCGTCGCGGCGGCCACCCTGCTCGTGGAGACCACGCCCCTGGAGGCGGAGCGGATCGGCGACCTCCCGGCGGGACTGCCCGCGCCCTCCCTCGACTTCCTCGACCTCTCCCAGGTGAGCGCGCTGGCGGCGCCCGCCGCCGCGGTGGCGGCCCTGGCCGCGCTGGAGTCGCTGCTGTCGGCCACGGTCGCCGACGGCATGAGCGTCAACCAGCGCCACGACCCCGACCGGGAGCTGTTCGGCCAGGGACTGGCCAACATCGCCACCCCGCTGTTCGGCGGGGTCCCGGCGACCGCGGCCATCGCGCGCACCGCCGTCAACGTGCGCTCCGGGGCGAGCTCCCGGCTGGCGGCGCTCAGCCACGCCCTCATCCTCGCCGTGATCGTCTACACGGCCGCGCCCCTGGTGGAGCGCATCCCGCTGGCCGCGCTGGCCGGAGTGCTGCTGGCCACGGCGGTGCGCATGGTGGAGGTCGGGTCGGTGCGCGCCATGCTCCGCGCCACCCGCTCCGACGCCTTCGTGCTGGTGCTCACCGCGGTGGCCACCCTCGCCGTGGACCTGGTGGTCGCGGTCCTGGTCGGCATGCTCGTCGCGGGCGCCCTCGCCCTGGTCTCGCTGGCCCGCAACGCCAGCCTCGACCAGGAGGAGCTGACGCGGCACCTGCCCCCGGGCGACCACACCGAGGCCGAGCGCGCCCTGCTGGCCGAGCACATCGTCGCCTACCGGATCGACGGGCCGCTGTTCTTCGCCGCCGCCCACCGGTTCCTGCTGGAACTCACCGAGGTCGCCGACGCCAGGGTGGTCATCCTGCGCATGGCCCGGGTCAGCACCATCGACGCCACCGGGGCGCAGGTCCTCGGCGACGCCGTGGACCGGCTCCAGGCGCGCGGCGTCACCGTCATGGTGTCCGGTCTGCGCCCCGGCCAACTGCGCCCCCTGGAGTCGCTGGGCACCCTGCCCAGGCTGCGGGAGGCGGGCTGCGTCTTCGACACCACCCCCGAGGCCATCGACGCGGCCCTGGCCATGCTGCACCGCACCGGGGTGCTTTCGCGGGCGGGGCGCGGCGCGCGGGCCGAGGAGGCGGCCGACCGCGTCGGCGCCGGCGGGGCGGGGTGAACGGCCCCGGACACGGCCTTCCGGAGAGCGGCCCGGGCGGCGCGGTCGCCGCCCGGGCCGCTGCGCGGGCTACTTGCCGAAGTGCTCCACGAGCAGTTCGTTGACGAGGGTGGCCTGCTCCCACGACACCAGGTGGGCGGCGTCGGGCACGACCTCCAGGCGGGAGTCGGGAATCCCCGCGACGATCAGGTCGGCCAGCTCCGGAGGGATGGAGGTGTCCTGCTCGGCCGCCACGACGAGGGTGGGCGCGCTGATCGAGGGCAGGTCCGGCCGCAGGTCCATCTGCTGGATGGCGGCGCAGCAGCCCGCGTACCCCTCGTCGGAGGTGGCCGAGATCATGTCGACGAACAGCGCCACGGTCTCGGGCTCGCGCGCGGCGTAGGCGGGGGTGAACCAGCGGCCCACCACGGTCGGGGCCACCGCGGCCGTCCCCCCGGAGCGCACCGTGTCGATGCGCTCGGCCCACCCCTCCGGAGTGCCCGGAGGCTTCGGGGAGGTGCACAGCAGCGCCAGCCGGTCGATCCGCTCGGGGGCGTGCGCCGCCAGCCACATGCCGATCATGCCGCCGATCGACAGGCCCGCGAAGTGCGCGCGCTCCACCTTCAGCCGGTCGAGCAGGCGCAGCACGTCGGAGCCCAGGTCGGCGAGGGAGTAGGGCGCGGGCGGGACCGGGGAGCTGCCGTGCCCGCGCATGTCGTAGCGGACCACCCGGAACTGCCCGGTGAGCCCCGCCATCTGCGGGTCCCACATGTCGAGACGGCTGCCCAGCGCGCCGCTGAGCACCACCAGCGGCGCGTCCTCGGGACCGTCCACGGTGTAGTGCACGTCAACACTCATCGTCTCTCCTCATCACGTCTGTCGGCCGGGGCGGAAAGCGGGCTCGGCGCTGCCTCGCGCTGTCTGATCATGACGCATCGGGCGCTGCGGTACACGCGCGGCCGTCCGCGGCGCCGCGCTCCGGGACCGGCCCGCGGTCTGCGGCACGGGGTGCTGCTCTCCTCGTACACCCGGCGGGACGCCCACCCCCTTCGCCGCTACCCACGAGGGGAGCGGAGGGGACATGCCCGGGCGGAATCTCCGGGCGGCGCGGCGTCCGCAGGTCCCGGGCCGCCGAGCGCCGCACCCGGCCGTCCCCCCGCCCGCGTCCTCCCCGGCCGGGCGGGGTCAGGCGTGCAGCACCACGGCGAGCCCCTGGCCCACGCCGATGCAGAGGGCGGCCAGCCCCCACCCGCCGCCGCGGCGGCGCAGCTCGTGCGCGAGCGTGCCGACGATGCGGGCACCGGAGGCGCCCAGCGGGTGGCCGATGGCGATGGCCCCGCCGTTGGGGTTGACGATCTTGGGGTCCAGGTCCGGCCACAGCTTCAGACAGGCCAGCGACTGGGCGGCGAACGCCTCGTTGAGCTCCACCACGGACAGGTCGTCCCAGCCGATCCCGGCCCGGCGCAGGGCGGTCTCGGCCGCCTGGACCGGGCCGATGCCGAAGACGTCGGGGTCCACGGCGGCCACCCCGCGGCTGACGATCCGGGCCAGGGGGTCGCGGCCGATCCGCTCGGCCGCCGCGGCGTCCCCGACGAGCAGGGCGGCCGCGCCGTCGTTGAGGGGGGAGGCGTTGCCCGCGGTGATGGTGCCGTCGGGGCGGAACGCGGGCTTGAGGGTGGCCAGTTGCTCGGCGGAGGTCTCGCGGATGCTCTCGTCCCGCTCCAGTTCCGCGCCCGGCACCTGGGCGATCTCGGCGTCGAAGACCCCGGCGGCCCAGGCGCGGGCCGCGCGCTCGTGGCTGCGCAGCGCGAAGGCGTCCTGCTCGGCGCGGCCGATGCCGTAGCGGGCGGCGACCTGTTCGGTGCTCTCGCCCAGGGACACGGTCCACCGCTCCGGCATGGCCGGGTTGACCATGCGCCAGCCCAGGGTGGTGGAGTGCAGGGTCTCGTGCCCCGCCGGGAAGCCCCGGGCGGGCTTGGGCAGCACCCACGGTGCGCGGCTCATCGACTCCACGCCGCCGGCCACCACCAGGGAGGCGTCGCCCACCGCGATCGCGCGGTTGGCGGCGATCACGGCCTCCATGCCGGAGCCGCACAGCCGGTTGAGGGTGGCTCCGGGGACCGAGGTGGGCCAGCCCGCCAGCAGCGCCGCCATGCGGGCCACGTTGCGGTTGTCCTCCCCGGCGCCGTTGGCGTCGCCGAGGTAGACGTCGTCCACGGCGGCGGGGTCCAGGCCGGGGGAGCGTGCGGCGAGCGCGCGCAGCACGTGCGCGGCCAGGTCGTCGGGCCGGATTCCGGACAGGGCGCCGCCGTAGCGGCCGAAGGGGGTGCGTACCGCGTCGAGGACGTACACGTCGGTCATGGGGTCACTCCTGACTCGCAGTCGACCGGGGACGGTCAGCAACATACCGTCCGGTCAGTTTGTGTGGTGCGGCGCAGGGGGCCTTCCGAACGGCGCGGCTTGCAGCGGCGCGGGGGAGCCGGGCGCGGGCCGCTAGCCTGGTCGCCATGACCGCCGAACGCCCCCGAGTCATCCTCAGTTGCGCCGTGTCGCTGGACGGCCGCATCGACGACGCCTCCCCCGACCGGCTGCGCCTGTCCAGCGAGGCCGACTTCGACGAGGTCGACGAACTGCGCGCGTCCTGCGACGCGATTCTCGTGGGCGCGGGCACCGTGCGCGCCGACAACCCGCGGCTGCTGGTGCGCTCCCCCGAACGGCAGCGGCGCAGGCGCGCCGAGGGCCGCACCGCCCACCTGCGCAAGGTGGTGCTGAGCAGCAGCGGCGACCTGGACCCCGCGGCGCGGGTCTTCACCACCGGCGACGCCGGATGCCTGGTGTACGTGGCCGACGGTGCGCGGGCCGCCGCCGAGCGGCGCCTCGGCGGACTCGACGGCGTCGAGGTGGTGGCGGCGGGGCAGCCGGTGCGGCTCGACACCGTCCTGGCCGACCTGGCCCGCCGCGGGGTGCGCCGACTCCTGGTAGAGGGCGGGGGAGCGGTGCACACCGCGTTCCTCACTCAGGACCTCGCCGACGAGCTGCGCCTGGCGGTCGCGCCGTTCTTCGTCGGCGACGCCGACGCGCCCCGCTTCGTCCACCCCGGGGCGTTCCCGCAGCGCCCCGACCGGCCGCTGCGGCTGGTGTCCGCCCGCGACGTGGGCGGGACCGCGGTACTGCACTACGTGGCGGGGGAGGAGCGGTGAGCCGGGCCACCGACCGGGACCTGCGCCTGCTGCGGGAGGCCGTGGAGCTGTCCCGCTCCTGCCCGCCCTCGCGCACCGCGTTCTCCGTGGGCGCGCTCGTGGTCGCCGCGGACGGCACGGTCCTCGCCGACGGCTACTCCCGCCGCGACGACCCGCACGACCACGCCGAGGAGGCGGCGCTGCGGGCACTGGCCGCCGACGACCCGCGCCTGGCCACGGCCACCCTCTACAGCTCGCTGGAGCCGTGCAGCACCCGCGCCTCCCGGCCCCGCTCGTGCACCGCGCTGATCCTGGGCACCCCGATCCCCCGCGTGGTGTTCGCCTGGCGGGAGCCCGACCTGTTCGTCGACTGCGAGGGCGCCGAACTGCTGCGCGCCGCCGGCCGCGAGGTCGTGGAGGTCCCCGGGCTGGCCCCGCTGGTGCGGGAGGTCAACGCCCACCTGCTCGGGCCGCGCTGAGCGCTCCGGGGCGGCGGGCCGGTCAGAAGGAGTCCTTGCGGTCCACCGCCACCACGTGCACGACCGCGCGGCCCTCGGCGTCGGAGGCGGCCAGGTCCACGCGGGCGCTGATGCCCCAGTCGTGGTTGCCCTCCGGGTCGTCGAAGATCTGCCGGACCTCCCAGGCGCCCTCCCGCTCCTCGATGAGCAGCAGGTGCGGGCCGCGCGCGTCCGGGCCGGTGCCCAGCGTCTCGTGCTCGGCGTAGTAGGCGGCCATCGCCTCCTCCCACGCCTCGGCGTCCCAGCCGTCCTCGCCGTCCAGCTCGCCCAGCTCCCGGTAGCGGTGCAGTGCGGCCAGCTCCACCCGGCGGAACATCTCGTTGCGCACCAGCACCCGGAAGGCGCGCTGGTTGGCGGTGACCGGCTTGGGCTTGGACTCCACGGGGGCGTCCTCGTCCTGCTCCGGAGTCGGGTTGGTGAGCTGCTCCCACTCGTCCAGCAGGCTGGAGTCGACCTGGCGCACCATCTCGCCCAGCCACTCCACCAGGTCGCGCAGCTCCTCGGTCTTGGCGTCCTCGGGAACCGTCTGGGTCAGCGCCTTGTAGGCGCTGGCCAGGTAGCGCAGCACCAGGCCCTCGGAGCGGGCCAGCTCGTAGTAGCCGATGTAGTCGGTGAAGGTCATCGCGCGCTCGTACATGTCGCGCACCACCGACTTGACCTGAAGCGGATGGTCCCCCACCCAGGGGTGGCCGCGCCGGTAGGTCTCGTAGGCGTGCTCGAGCAGGTCCTCCAGCGGCTTGGGGTAGGTGATCTCCTCCAGCCGCGCCATCCGCTCCTCGTACTCGACGCCGTCGGCCTTCATCTGCTGCACGGCCTCGCCGCGCGCCTTGTTGAGCTGGGCGGCCAGGATCTGGCGCGGGTCGTCCAGGGTGGACTCCACCACGCTCACCACGTCCAGCGCGTAGCTGGGCGACTCGGGGTCCAACAGGTCGAAGGCGGCGAGCGCGAACGTGGACAGCGGCTGGTTGAGCGCGAAGTCCGGTTGCAGGTCCACGGTGAGCCGCGCGGTGCGGCCCTCCTCGTCGGGCTCCTCCAGCCGCTCCACGATCCCGCCGTCCAGCAGGGACCGGTAGATCGCGATGGCCTCGCGGATGTGGCGCCGCTGGGTCTTGCGGTCGTCGTGGTTGTCGGTGAGCAGGTGGCGCATGGCCGCGAAGCAGTCGCCGGGGCGGGCGATGACGCTCAGCAGCATCGCGTTGCTCACCTTGAACCGGGAGGTCAGCGGCTCGGGCTGGGCGTTGATCAGCTTCTCGAAGACCGCCTCGTCCCAGCCGACGAACCCCTCCGGCGGCTTCTTGCGCACCACCTTGCGCCGCTTCTTGGGGTCGTCGCCCGCCTTGGCCAGCGCCCGCTCGTTCTCCACCACGTGCTCGGGGGCCTGCACCACCACGTTGCCGACCGTGTCGAACCCGGCCCGCCCGGCGCGGCCCGCGATCTGGTGGAACTCGCGGGCGCTGAGCCTGCGCACCCGGGAGCCGTCGAACTTGGACAGCGCGGTGAACAGCACGGTGCGGATGGGCACGTTCACCCCGACCCCCAGGGTGTCGGTGCCGCAGATGACCTTGAGCAGGCCCCGCTGCGCCAGCCGCTCCACCAGCCGCCGGTACTTGGGGAGCATGCCCGCGTGGTGCACGCCGATGCCGTGCCGGACGTAGCGGGACAGGTTGCGGCCGAACCGGGTGGTGAACCGGAAGCCGCCGATCTCCGCGGCGATGGCCTCCTTCTCCGCCTTGGAGCACATGTTGATGCTCATCAGCGACTGGGCGCGCTCGACCGCTGCGGCCTGGGTGAAGTGCACGATGTAGACGGGGGCCTCGCGGGCCTCCAGCAGCTCCTCCAGCGTCTCGTGCAGCGGGGTGGTCCGGTAGGAGTAGAACAGCGGGACCGGGCGCTCGGCCGAGGAGACCACGCTGGTGGCGCGGCCGGTGCGGCGGGTGAGGTCCTCCTCGAAGCGGGAGACGTCGCCGAGCGTGGCCGACATCAGCAGGAACTGCGCCTGCGGCAGTTCCAGCAGCGGCACCTGCCAGGCCCAGCCCCGGTCGGGGTCGGCGTAGAAGTGGAACTCGTCCATGACGACCGTGCCGATGTCGGCGTCGGCGCCGTCGCGCAGCGCGATGTTGGCCAGCACCTCGGCGGTGCAGCACACGATGGGGGCGTCGGCGTTGACACTGGCGTCGCCGGTCATCATGCCGACGTTCTCGGTGCCGAAGATCTCGCACAGGTCGAAGAACTTCTCCGAGACCAGGGCCTTGATCGGCGCGGTGTAGAAGCTGCACTCGTCGCGGGCGAGCGCGGCGAAGATCGCGCCGGTGGCCACCAGGCTCTTGCCGGAACCGGTGGGCGTGTTGAGGATGACGTTGGAACCCGACACCACCTCGATGAGGGCCTCCTCCTGGTGGGGGTAGAGGGTGAGCCCCCGTTCCTCGGCCCACAGCGCGAAGGCGTCGAACAGGGTGTCGGGGTCTGCGGTGTCCCTGGGGAAATGATCGATGAGGCTCACCCCTCCATACTGCCCGCTCTGCGCACCCGATCGTTCCGGTCCCGCGGGGAAGGGGGCCCTCCGGGGAGCGCGTGGCCGGACGGGCGCGGCGCCGACCGCCCTGCCGCTGCGGGGTTTCCGGCACGGTCGGCGGGGCGGGCGCCCCTGCTAGAATCGCGGACACCGTGGCCGGGGCCGAGACCCGGTCCGGTGAGCGGAGCCCCTCGGGGCCGGTTGTCCGTGCGGGCCGGTAGCTCAGCAGGTCAGAGCAGGGGACTCATAATCCCTGGGTCGCGGGTTCGAGCCCCGCCCGGCCTACCCATCCCCACCTGCGATTCCTTCGACGACGACGCCCCCACCGCCCCGGGACGCGCCTGCGGGGCCGTGGGGCCACCAAACAGCCCTGACCCCGGACACACCCGCCGCGCGCCGACCGCGCGGGGCACGGGTCGGCGCGGTCGCTTCAGCGCTGTTGGTGCAGCCGTTGGCGCTGTGTCTCGGTGACCGTGTTGAACGCCTGCCCCATCAGCCCCTCGGCCCTGACGAGCGCGGTCAGCAGGTCCGGGCATTCGGGCAGGACGATCCGGTCGCCCTCCAGCACCAGGGCCACGCCGCCGCCGCAGGGTTCGACGCGCGCCTGGCCGCGGGCAAGAGCCGAGACCTGTTCGGCGGTGAGCCGGTAGTCAGCCACGGGCCGTCACCGCCCCCGGGCCGTCCTGGGCGTCCTGCTCGGCGTCGGGGGCGTTCGGCGCGGCGGCCCGCCGCCCCCGATACGCCCCGGCCGCGGTGGACGGGGTGCACCTGCCTGTCCGCCACCGGTGGTGCGGGCCCCGGTGCGGCGAGTGGGCAGCCTCCCGCAGCGGGAGGCCGGCGCGGACGCGTGCGAGGAGTTCCGCCGTGGTGTCGCTGGATGTCGCACTCATAGGACACAGCGTCACCTCTGGCGGGCGCGGCAGTGTTCCATGTTTGGAACAGTCCGGGGGACACCGGCTCAGACGCGCATCCGCGCGTGCAGGCCGCGCAGCGGTTCGGGCAGGGTGCGGCGCACGTCCACCAGGTGGCGCACCACCAGGCGCGCCGTGGGGTGGTAGCGGGTCATCTGCGGCGCGATCCGCTCGGCCGACAGCAGCCGCCGCAGTGCCGTGTCGTACTCGCCGAGTTCGGCGAAGGCCCGGGACATGTCGAT
>NZ_KQ950180.1:111923-131621 GCF_001517975.1 Thermobifida cellulosilytica TB100 | reverse complement strand
AAGGCCCGGGACATGTCGATTTCGTGGTGGGCGCGCCGCTCCGCGGGCAGCCCCGGACGGCGCAACCGCGGGGCGAGTTCGGCGTCCCTGCGCACCGCCTCGTCGTAGTCGCGCAGCTCCACGGCGACCGCGGCCCCGTGGATCGCCACGTTGGTGGGGTTGAACTGGAGCGCGTAGAAGTCCGGCGCACGCGCCGGAAGCCGCGCGGCGATCTCGCGGGCCTGCTCGTAGTGGTCCCACGCGTCCTGCGGGCCGGGGTGTCCCGCGGCGGTGCTGCGCGCGGACAGCACCGCCGAGCGCAGGTGCAGGGCTCCGTACACGGCCAGGCCCGCCGGGGCGGTGGTGTCCAGACCCTCCCCGGCGCGCCGCACCAGTGCCAGCCCTGGCTCCCACGCGCCGATGGTCATCATCAGCAGCGCCCGCGACAGCAGCGCCAGCCGCGGAAGGTTCGGGTCGTCGGAGCGGTCCGCGGCGACGGCCGCGTCCTTGATGGCGACGGACGCGAGATCGGTGTAACCGAGCCTGCGGGCCAGCGAGGCGGCGACGGCCTGGGCGGAGTTGAGCAGGCGCCAGGCGCGCGGCGATCCGCTGGCGTGGGCGTGCACGGCGAGTTCCACCAGTACCGCGGGAAGGCGGGCGCCGACGCGGCTGTGCCGGGCCGCCAGCGAGTCGCGGCGCAGCACGGCGACCTCGGCGGCGAGCTGGTCGAGGTCGCGGGGCGGGGCGTCGAGATCGGGGGGAGCGTCGACGGCGGTCAGGGCGCGGCGGAGTTCCGGGATGGCGGCGTGGACCTGGTCGTCGCGGGGGGTGTCGCCGCGGTAGGGCTGCCCGTACAGCTCGGAGGGGTCGACGGCGAGGGCGGCCGCGGCGGCGGCGACGAAGGCGGGGGTGGCGACCTTGTGGCCCTTTTCCACCTGGGCGATGTGGGAGCGGGAGTAGTGGCAGCGGGCGGCCAGGCCGTGCTGGGTGAGGCCGCGGCGCTTCCTGGCGCGGGCGATGCGCACACCGATGGACTCGCGGGCAGCGTCGTTCATGGGGGTCTGCTTTCTGCCGCTGGTGGATCGCGCTTCCAGCCTAGGAGCCAGGCCCCGGGCGCGTCCGGGGTTTCACGTTCCCGGCCCCGGCCCGACCCCGCGCCCGCGAGCGGACGGCAGGGGACACGGCCGCACGGCGCTGTCCGGACGAGGGGCGGGCTCGGCCCCGCCGGGCCTCCCCTCCCGGCCGCCGCGGCACTGCCCCGCCGCACCCGCCGACGGCGGCGGATCCGGCCGTGCTCAGCAGCCGCCCACGTGGCGCAGGACGCCCGAGGGGTCCTGGGCGTAGCGGGAGGTGCCGCCGCCGCGGACGGGCAGGGTGACGACTCCCCGCACGAGCTGCTCCTCGGGCACCGTGGACAGGTCCAGGAGCTCGCCGTCGAGGGGGCCGCCGTACAGTTCCACGGTCCGGCGGCCCGGCCCGCTCCTGCCGTCGCTCCGGTAGACGAGAGCGGTCACCGCGAAGGCGAGGACCGCGACCGCCCCGGCGGCGACCGCCCACAGCGGGTTCCCGGACCACATCCAGCCGGTCACCAGCGCCGGAACGGTCAGGAACACGCAGAAGACGACCCCTTTCGGCAGGGCGACCCGGGTGGTGGGCGCCGTCTTCGCCAGTCGGTTCGCCATGCTCTTTCCTCCCCTCCGGGACCCGCTACCCCACCGGGTCGAAAGTCCCGTCCGATCTGGGACTTAGTGCCCAAACCATTTGTGCACTAATTGATAGCGTGGATGTTATCCCGGTGGTTCCGAGTGCGGACACCGGGGCGGGAACTCGGCGGGACGCCCGGAGGGGAGGCGGGATGCTCGGCTCAGGAGTCGGCGGGGTCGGCGGCGGCCGCCGCCGTGCTGAGCCGGGTGAGCACGGAGTTGAGCTGCTGGAGCTCCTCGGCGTCCATGCCCAGCAGGCGCATGATCCGCTCGGGGATGTCCCGGGCCCGCTCGCGCATCTCGCGTCCGGCCGGGGTGAGGGTCACCACGAGCCGCCGCTCGTCCTCGGGGTCGCGCCCCCGGCGCACCAGGCCCGCCGCCTCCAGGCGCTTGAGCAGCGGGGAGAGGGTCGCGGAGTCCAGCTCCAGCAGGACGGCCAGCTCCTTGACCGACAGGGGGGCCGACTGCCACAGCGCGAGCATCACCAGGTACTGCGGGTGGGTCAGGCCGAGCGGGGCCAGCACCGGGCGGTAGAGCGCGACGATGTTGCGTGCCGCGACCGTCAGTGCGAAGCAGACCTGGTTGTCCAGGGACAGCGGATCGCCCGTGCCGGAGTCGCCGCCGCTCACAATCCTCACCCCCAATGAGGGTCCCCTCGGACCCTGTGTAGCATCCTACAAGTAATTAGTGCGCCAAGTATTTGTGCATTAACTTTTTGCTGGTCGCTGCCTGTCTTCTGGAGCATGGCGCGTCCCGGCGGAGTCCCGTCGGGCACCCCCGGGACGAGGCGGTCGACTCGAAGGGGAGATGAATTCGTGGCCACCACACAGGTCGCGACGGCTCCGAAGCCGTCTGTCCGGGCACGCCCCGGATCGAAGATCGTCGACTGGCTGACGTCGACCGACCACAAGGTGATCGGGAACCTGTACCTGATCACCTCGTTCGTGTTCTTCGTCGTCGCCGGCGTCATGGCGCTGCTGATCCGCGCGGAGCTGATGCTCCCCGGCATGCAGTTGATGAACAACGAGACCTACAACCAGTTGTTCACCATGCACGGCACGGTGATGCTGCTGATGTTCGCGACCCCGCTGTTCGTCGGGTTCGCGAACGTGCTGGTGCCGTTGCAGATCGGCGCGCCGGACGTGGCCTTCCCCCGGCTCAACCAGTTCGGGTACTACCTGTTCCTGTTCGGCAGCCTGATCGCGGTCTCCGGGTTCTTCACCCCGGGCGGCGCGGCGAGCTTCGGCTGGTTCGCCTACGTGCCGCTGGCGGACGCGGTGCGCTCGCCCGGTCTCGGCGGCGACCTGTGGATCCTCGGACTGGCGCTGACCGGCCTCTCCTCGATCCTGGGTGCGGTCAACTTCCTCACCACGATCCTGGCCATGCGCGCCCCCGGCATGACCATGTTCCGGATGCCGGTCTTCACCTGGAACATCGCGCTGACCGCCGTGCTGATCCTGCTCGTCTTCCCGGTGCTCACCGCGGCCTTCATCGCCCTGCTCACCGACCGGATCCTGGGCACCCACGTCTACGACCCCTCGCACGGCGGCCCGATCCTCTACCAGCACCTGTTCTGGTTCTTCGGCCACCCGGAGGTCTACATCATCGCGCTGCCGTTCTTCGGCATCGCCACCGAGATCCTGCCGGTGTTCAGCCGCAAGCCGATCTTCGGCTACAAGAGCCTCATCGGCGCCACCCTGGCCATCGCCGGCCTGTCGATCACGGTGTGGGCGCACCACATGTTCCCCACCGGCGCGGTGCTGCTGCCGTTCTTCTCCTTCATGACCTTCCTCATCGCGGTGCCCACCGGCGTGAAGTTCTTCAACTGGATCGGCACCATGTGGCGCGGCCAGCTCTCCTTCGAGTCGCCGATGCTGTTCATCATCGGCTTCCTGGTCACCTTCCTGTTCGGCGGCCTGACCGGGATCATGCTCGCGTCGCCGCCGATGGACTTCCACACCGCCGACTCCTACTTCGTGGTGGCCCACTTCCACTACACGCTCTTCGGCACCGTGGTGTTCGCGATGTTCGCGGGCTTCTACTTCTGGTGGCCCAAGCTCACCGGGAAGATGCTCAACGAGACGCTGGCCAAGTGGCACTTCTGGACGCTGTTCTTCGGCTTCCACGCCACCTTCCTGGTGCAGCACTGGCTGGGGGCCGAGGGCATGCCGCGGCGCTACGCCGACTACCTGCCCAGCGACGGCTTCACCCTGCTCAACCAGATCTCGTCCGTGGGCTCCTTCGTCCTGGGCGCCTCGACCCTGGTCTTCCTCTGGAACGTCTGGATCACCCACAAGAAGGCGCCGAAGGTGACCGTGGACGACCCGTGGGGCTACGGCGCGTCCCTGGAGTGGGCGACCTCCTGCCCGCCGCCGCGGCACAACTTCACCTCGCTGCCGCGCATCCGCTCCGAGCGTCCCGCCTTCGACCTGCACCACCCGTACGCGTCGACCACCGTCGAACAGGACGTCCCCGAACGGAAGTGACGGCGGCCGGAGGCTGACCGAACGGCCGGTGGCGGCCACAGCCGTGGCCGCCACCGGAGTGAAGGGGACCAGAGGCCCCGCTGGGGGCCGGTGCTGTCCTAGAACGGGCAGGTGGAGCGGTACTCCTCGACGTCGCTGAACAGGCCGGTGCGCGGGCCGGGGCAGAGGAACTGGGTGTAGCGGGTGTCCTCGTCGACGAAGCGCTTGAGCCAGGCGACGCTGTACATGCCGATCGTGGAGTTGGTGATGTTCGGCGCGAAGTGGGTGGCGCCGTCCAGCTCCAGGTAGGCCTTGCGGGTGGAGGTGGGGATGCTGTTGTAGAACGGCTCGGCGTGCGTGAGCACCGGGGCGATCGTGTCCAGGTCGGCCCCGATGATCAGGGTGGGCACCTGGACGTTGGACCAGGACTTGTTGAGGTGCCAGGGGGTCAGCGGGATCGCGGCCTTCAGGTCCGGGCGCTGCGAGGCCAGGCGCAGCGTGCCGCCGCCGCCCATGGAGTGGCCCATGACCGCCAGGCGGTTGCGGTCGATGCGGCTGCGCACCGCGGACGACGCGTCGTTGAGCATGTGGTCGAGCGCGGCGTCCAACTGGCGGGCGCGGCTGTCCGGCTGGTCGAGGGTGGTGTTGGTGTCGATGGTGATGACCACGAAGCCGTGGGAGGCGATGCGCTCGCCCAGCCACGCGACCGACGCCTGGGTGCCGGTGTAGCCGGGGGAGATGGCGACCGCGCCGTAGGTGTTGTTCTCCCGCGGGTAGTAGATGGTGCCGCCGCCGAAGCCGTCCGAGCCCAGGCGCCAGGCGCGCTCGCTGCTGACGGAGAAGGGGCCGCTGCGCGCCTCCAGGAGGGCCTGGGTCGGGTTGGGGCCGCGCTCGTAGGGGTTGGCGGCCTGGGCCGGAGCGGACAGGGCCAGGACGGACGCGGCGGCGGTGGCGGCCACCGCGGCGGTGCGGAGGACCCGGGAGAGCAGCGGGGTCCTCCGGCGGGGGGTGGTGACAGACATACTCTGTTCCTCTTCGTGTTCGGGAACCGGTCCCGGCCCGCACGCGGCGCGTGCCGGGGAGGTTCCGCCCGACGACGGAGCAGGCGGCGGTGCCCGAGAGCGCGGAACCCTGCCCGGACCACGGCCGGTGCCGGGACCGTGCCGTTCGCCGTGGGGAGCCGAACGGTCCGGCACCGCGGGGGACACGGCGGCCGCGGCCGACGGGCGGGCCGGGTCGCCCGGCCCGGGTACCGCACCTCCCGGACGGGGCCGCCCGGCAGGTTCGGCGAGGAGATGGGGGTGTGAACTCCTCGTCTCGACCGTGTTGCCACTATGTGTCATGAAACAGTTACGGTGAATCCGTGAAACCACCAGTGTCCGCCCCCGCGGGGACGGGCGCCGTCGGCTCCACGGGCCGCGGGAGGGCGGTGGAGGCCGGACGCGAAACGGCCGGCGGCGGCCGCAGAGCGCGACCGCCGCCGGGCGGGGAGCAAGGAGCCGTGTCCTAGAACGGGCAGGTGGAGCGGTACTCCTCGACGTCGCTGAACAGGCCGGTGCGCGGGCCGGGGCAGAGGAACCGGGTGTAGCGGGTGTCCTCGTCGACGAAGCGCTTGAGCCAGGCGACGCCGTACATCCCGATGGTGGCGTTGGCGACGCTCGGCGCGAAGTGGCTCGCCCCGTTGAGCTCCAGGTAGGCCTTGCGGGTGGAGGTGGGGATGCTGGTGTAGGACGGCTCGGCGTGCAGGGCGACCGGGGCGACGGTGTCGTTCTCCGCGCCGATGATCAGGGTGGGCACCTGGACGTTGGACCAGGACTTGTTGAGGTGCCAGGGGGTCAGCGGGATCGCGGCCTTCAGGTCCGGGCGCCGGGAGGCCAGGCGCAGCGTGCCGCCGCCGCCCATGGAGTGGCCCATGACCGCCAGGCGGTTGCGGTCGATGCGGCTGCGCACGGTCGAGGAGGCCCCGTCGACCATGTGGTCGAGCGCCGCCTCGAGCTGGTCGGCGCGGCTGTCCGGCTGGTCGAGGGTGGTGTTGGTGTCGATGGTGATGACCACGAAGCCGTGGGAGGCGATGCGCTCGCCCAGCCACGCGACGGAGGACTGGGTGGCGGTGTAGCCGGGGGAGATGGCGACCGCGCCGTAGGTGTTGTTCTCCTGCGGGTAGTAGATGGTGCCGCCGCCGAAGCCGCTCACCGGCGACGACACCCGCTCCTCGCTGACGGGGAAGGGGCCGCGCGACGCCTCCAGGGAGGCCTGGGTCGGGTCGGGGCCGCGCTCGTAGGGGTTGGCGGCCAGGGCCGGGGCGGACAGGGTCACGGCGGCGGCAGCGGCGGCCACCACCGCGGTGACCTGGGAGAGCAGCGACGTGCCCTTCCGGGGGTGATGATCGACATGGTCGGTGTTCCTCGTTCTTCAGGTGCGTGTGCGGACGCGCCCGGGACACGCGATGACAGTGCGCTCCACAATCACAGCAGAGAGTGAGCGATGTCGTCCAGGTGTCACGAGGGCCGACACCCCGGACTCCGGTGCCGGGGCGGACCGTGCCGTTCGCCGCGGGGAGCCGAACGGTCCGGTCCCCCCGCGCACCCGCGGGGGCCGCGGAGGGCCGATGCGGCCGTGCCGTTCGGGAAAGAAAGAACGCGGCAGCGCAACCCGGCGTTGACCGGCCCTTGCCTCGGCTGCACCGCACACGGTTCGGCGCCGCCCGCCCGCCGCGCATCCGTGAAACCACCGGTCCCCGGATCGTCACCGTGCGGAACGGGCGTCTCCGTCGACGGGGCGCGGCGGGACGCGCGGGGCCGCGGCCCGCGCACGCAAAAGCCCCGGGGACTCCCCCGGGGCGGGCCGTCCGGGCGGGGCCGTGCCGCCCGGACGCTCAACCGGATCCGGCCGCCGGACTCCACTCGGGCACGTACAGCACCCAGGCGTAGGGGTCGTCGGCGGGCCCCACGGGCCGGGCGCTCCAGTCGGCCGCCCAGCCGGGCGGACCACCGTCCTTGACCAGCAGCCCGAACGGCACGGTGCGGCCCAGCGCGAGCAGCTCCTCCAGAGAGTGCGTGGCGTTGTTGCCCGACGGCGCGGCCGAGGCGCACCCCGCGTAGTAGGCGACGGGGATCGCGTCGTCCCCGGTGAGCAGGCAGGGCGGGCGCAGCCCCGCCTCCCGCAGCTCACCGGCGAGCCGCGCGTAGTCCTGCCGGGCCGCCAGGTGGGTGGTGGCCCAGTGCGTCAGGACCGCCCCCTGGATGAGCAGGTGCCCGGCGACCGCCACGGCCAGCCCGGCGCCCAGCGCGGGGCGCAGCGCCGGGCGCGTCGCCGCCCACGCGTCCCGCAGCCCGGCCGCCGCGGGCAGCGCCAGCAGGGCGTAGACCGGCAGCAGGAAGCGCGGGGCCGCGTAGGAGAGGAGGAACAGGTAGGTGACGGACATCGACGCCGCGACCGCGACCGGCAGCCAGCCCAGCGCGCCCCGCCCCTCCCGGTGTGCGCCCAGCACCCCGAACACCACCAGCACCCCCAGCGCGATCGGCCACAGCAGGGCGGGCCAGCGCACCAGGTCCTCGTCGCAGGGGCGGCACAGCAGCGGCCCGTCCAGGGAGGTGAGCACGTACCACGCGCTGAGCGTCCACCCGGTGCCGCCCTGGATCTCGGCGGCCCGCTCCAGCCGCTCCAGTACGCCCCCGTAGGACAGCTCCGCCTCCACCAGCCACGGCGCCACCCCGGCCAGGGCGCCCGCGGCGACGGCCGCGACCAGGGGGGCCCGCCGCCACGCCGGGACCGCCAGCGCCGCCAGGCCCAGCGGCGCGGCCAGCCAGAACGCGTCGCTGGGGCGCATCAGCCCGGCCACCGCCAGCATCGCCGCCAGAGCAGGCAGCGCAGCCCGGGACGCCGGGGCGCGGACCGCCGTCAGGAACCAGCCGACCGCGCCCACCGCGGCCATCGCCGTGTAGTGGTTGGGCATGGCCGCGGCCGCGTAGAACAGGCTCACCCACAGGCTCGCGTAGCCCGCCGCCGCCAGCGGCGCCACCGAGCCGTGCGGCCACAGCCGCAGCCACGGCCAGAACGCCGCGAACATCGCCGCGGCGCCCGCCGCCGCGAGCCACAGCCGCAGCGCGACCACCGAGTCCGTGGCCAGCACCACCGGCGCGGCCAGCAGCGAGACGCCCCGCGACCGGGGCGCGCTGAAGAACGCGGCGGGGTTGCGCGGGTCGTACTGGCTGACGTAGACGACCTCGTCCCAGCCCAGCCCCAGCCACGGCGGGACCAGGGTGAGGCCCGCGACGGCGAACGCCGCGCAGACCGCGCCCAGCGCCCACGCCCCCTCGGGCAGCCGCCGCTGCTCGGTGCGCTCCAGCGGTTCTCTGGCCGTGGCGGACCGGAGTGTGGATGACATGTCCCCTCCTCGATCGGACGGACGGGCGGACCGAGGGGGGACACGGGGGCGGCATGCCGGAGGCGGCGCGCGCCCCGGACCCAGCGGGCGGCGCGGGGCGGGTCACGGCCGGAACAGGGTCTTGACCATCCCGTCGGACTTGCGCTGGAACGCCGCGTAGGCGCGCGGCGCCTCGTCGAGGGGGAGCCGGTGCGTGGCGAAGGAGTCCACGCCCAGCGGGTCGTCGTCGGTGAGCAGCGGCAGGATCTCGTCCGCCCAGCGCCGGACGTTGGCCTGCCCCATGCGCACCTGGATCTGCTTGTCGAACAGGGTGAGCATGGGCAGCGGGTCGGCCGCGCCCCCGTAGACCCCGGACAGGGAGACGGTGCCCCCGCGCCGGACCAGGTCGATCGCGGTGTACAGCGCGGTGAGCCGGTCCATGCCGACCGTGCCCATGAGCCGGGCGCCCGCCGCCCTGGGCAGCAGCGCCGCCAGGCGCTGCGCGGTCCGGACCGCGGGCGCCCCGTGCGCCTCCATGCCGACGGCGTCGATGACGGCGTCGGGGCCGCGCCCGTCGGTGCGGTCCCGGATCGCCGCGACGGTGTCGTCGTCGAACCGGAAGACCTCCACCCCGTGCTGTTCGGCCCGGGCCAGCCGCGCGGGCACCGGGTCCACCCCGAAGACCTGCTCGACGCCGAGGTGGCGGGCGACGCGGCAGCACATGTCGCCGATGGGCCCCAGGCCCAGCACCGCGAGGCTGCCGCCGGGCGGCACCGCGGCATAGCGCACGGCCTGCCACGCGGTGGACAGCACGTCGGACAGGTAGAGGAACCGGTCGTCGGGCGGCCCGTCGGGCACCCTGACGGGACCGTAGTCGGCGTGCGGGACGCGCAGGAACTCCGCCTGCGCGCCGGGGACGGAGCCGTAGAGGCTGGTGTAGCCGAAGATCCGGGCGCCCATGCCCCTGTCGCGGACCTGGGTGGTCTCGCACTGGGTCTGTAGGCCCTGCTCGCACATGAAGCAGCGGCCGCAGGCGATCTGGAAGGGCACCACCACCCGGTCGCCCGGGCGCAGGCCGGTCACCTCCTCGCCGACCTCCTCGACCACCCCCATCGGCTCGTGGCCGAGGATGTCGCCCTCGTGCATGAAGGGCGCCATCACCTCGTACAGGTGCAGGTCGGAGCCGCACAGTCCGGAGCTGGTGACGCGGATGACCGCGTCGGTGGGCTCCTGGACGGCCGGGTCGGGCACGGTCTCCACGCGCACGTCGCGCGGCCCGTGCCAGGTGAGCGCTCGCATTCCGGTCCTCCCTCTCCGTCAGCCGTACGGGTCGGCCGGCGCGTGCGGCGCCGGTCCGCGGGACCGGCGCCGCACCGCACGTCACTCGACGGTCTTCGCGGCCCGGTCGGTCGGGCTCCGCCGGGGGCCGGGGGCCCGGTGGGCGCCGTCGAAGGTGCCGTACAGCTTGGGGTCGGGCGGCGGGGCCGAGGCCGGGCCGCCGAGCGGTTCGGGGTCGTCGAGGTAGCGCAGCCGGTGCTCCCCGTCGGGTGCGGGCCGCCGCAGCCAGCCGCCCTGGGCCGCGGCGCCGCCCGCGGACAGGCCCCAGACGGTCTCGGAGTGCTCCTGGTTCTCCTCGTCGAGCAGGGCGGTGGGCGCGATCGTCCCCGCCAGGCCGTCCTCCTTGAGCTCCTCGATCGCGGCGAGCCACAGGTTCTGGTGGACGGTGTCGCGGGCGAGGTTGAACCGGAGCATCTCCTTGACGCCGGGGTCGTCGGTCATGTGGTACAGGCGCGCGGTCTGCAACCGCCCCTGCGCCTCGGCGGCGACGTTGGCGTAGAAGTCGGCCAGCAGGTTGCCGCTGGCCACGATGTACTTGCCGTTCCACGGGGTGCCCGAGGAGTCGGCCGGGGTCGCGCCGCCGCCCGACACGATCGCCTGCTGGACGTCCATGCCGCCGACGACGGCCGCCACCGCCGGGTCCTTCACCGCCTCGGCCGTGGTCTCGGCGGGGGCGCCCTCCAGCAGCCGGGCCACCATCGTGGCGAGCATCTCCACGTGCCCGATCTCCTCGGTGGCCACGTCCATGATGAGGTCCTTGTACTTGCCCTCCACGCGGCAGTTCCACCCCTGGAAGAGGTACTGCATGGTCACGGTCATCTCGCCGTAGGCGCCGCCGATCAGCTCCTGGAGCTTCCGGGCGAACAGCGGGTCGGGCTTCTCCGGCTTGGCCTCGAATTGCAGGCGCTTGTCGTGACGGAACATCTCTGCCCCCTTCTCCGGTGCCCGCGCGGCCGGTCGCGGGCGTTCGAGTGGCGACGGCTACCCGGACGGGGCGGGGACGAACGCGGGGCGGGGCGGGATGGGGAAAGCTTTCCGTTGACCTCCAAGGGCCGACCGCGGCGCTGCGGGCGGGGCGGCACGCCGGGGCGGCGGGGCCGGTCGCGTCCCCGCCGCCCCGGTCCCGGTCTCAGTTGTCGCCCATGAGCTGGCGGCGCAGGGTGGCCAGGATGGCCGCGAGCCGCCGCGAGACGTGCATCTGCGACAGCCCCACGATCTCCGCGATCTGCGCCTGGGTCTTGTCCCCGGCGAACCGGAGCAGCAGGATGCGCCGGTCGCGCGGGGAGAGCGAGGCCAGCGCGGGGCGCAGGGCGGCGTGGTCGACGACCCGTTCCAGCGCGTCGTCCAACCCGCCCAGGGTGTCGCCCAGTGTGGCGCCGTCGTCGTCGGGGCCGAACGGCACGTCCAGCGAGAGCGTGCTGTAGGCGCGGGCCGCGTCGATGAGCTCGAGGGTCTCCTCCTCGTCCAGCTCCAGCAGCTCGCCCAGCTCCTGCACGGTCGGCGCGCGCCCGTGCTGCTGGGTGAACTCGGCGGTCACCCGGTTGAGCTCGGCGCGGCGCTCCTGGTACTTGCGCGGCACCCGCACCGCCCAGGTGCGGTCCCGGAAGTGCCGCTTGACCTCGCCGGTCATCATCGGCAGCGCGTAGGAGATGAACTCCTTGCCGTAGGCGGGGTTGAAGTTGCGGATGGCGTTGTACAGGCGACCATCGCGACCTGGCGCAGGTCCTCCTCCGGCTCGCCGCGGTTGCGGTACTGGCGGGCGATGCGCCGGGCCACGGGAGCGTGCAGTTCGGTCAGCTTCAGGTAGATGCGTTCGCGGGCGTCCGGGTCCTCACGGACGCGGTCGAGCTCGTCGAGCAGTTCGCGGGTCTGGCGCAGGTAGGCCTCGTCGGCGTGACGGGCCGACGGGCCGCGGCCGCTGCGTCTGCCGTCGGCGCCGTAACCGGTGGGTGAAACCGAAACGGACATTGCGAAACGTCCCCCGCAGGGTCTGTGGGTGTGGTCCGCGCACTTCGGGCGGTGCGGTGTCGGCGGCCCCGCCGGGCTCCGTCGCGGTGCGGGAAGCGGATGGCCTGCGGTGCCGTCCTTCCGGCAAAACGGGCCGAAGTGGTGGATGGGATGTAGGTCCCCATTTGGACCCGGATATCGCCACCCACTGTAAGCAAGGGATCACGATGTGGGAACGAACGCGGCCGAAACCGGGCAGTTGTTTTGCCCAGTGACAACACGCCGAAGTTTGGACCGGCCGGGATCGGTGAGTGGAGCTCCTCAGCGCCACGTACCACGGGGAGACGGTATGCAACCACGTACGGCACTGCTGGGACTGGCCGCGTCCGCGGCCGCCGGGTACGCGCTCCGCCGCGCCCGCCGCTACCCGCTGCGCGGCCGGGCGGCACTGGTCACCGGAGGCACCCGGGGACTGGGCCTGCTGCTCGCCCGCGAACTGGGCGAGCGCGGCTGCCGCGTCGCGGTGTGCGCCAGGAACGGCGACGAGCTGCGGCGGGCCGTCACCGACCTGCGCACCCTCGGCGTCGAGGCCCACGGCATCACCTGCGACCTGCGCGACCGCGACCAGGTGCGGGCCATGGTCGCCGAGGCCGTCGACCGCCTCGGCGGGCTCGACGTCGTGGTCAACAACGCCGGGATCATCCACAGCGCCCCGCTGGACTCGCTCGGCGAGGCCGAGTTCGAGGACGCGATGCGGATCATGTTCTGGGCGCCCCTGTGGGTGTTCACCGAGGCCAGACCGCACCTGCGCGGCGGGGTGCTGGTCAACATCACCTCCGTCGGCGGCAAGATCAGCCCGCCCCACCTGCTGCCCTACGCCTGCGCCAAGTCCGCCCAGGTCGGCCTCTCCGAAGGGCTCGACGCGGAACTGACCCGCGACGGCATCCGCGTGCTCACCGTGGTGCCCGGCCTGATGCGCACCGGGTCGACGGTCCGCGCCAGCTACGCGGGCCGCCCCGCCCTGGAGTACGCCTGGTTCTCCCTGCTCGCCGGGGCGCCCCTGGTGTCGATGAACGCGGCGCGCGCGGCCCGCCGGATCGTCGACGCCGTGCAGCACGGCCGCCGCCACCTCACCCTCACCCCGATGGCGCGCGCCGCCACCGCCGTGCACGGCGTGGCCCCGGGCCTCACCCAGGCCGCGCTGCGCACCATGAACCGCGCACTGCCGGGGCCGGGAGCCGAGGGGCCCACCACCGGCCTGGAAGCCGCGCCCCGCGCCGACCGGTGGGGGATGCGGCTGCTCACCCGGCTCAACGACCGGGCCGGACGCGACCTCAACCAGTGGCCCGAGCAGGAGCGCGGCCGCGTCCCCCGGCCGCAGGGAGCACGCCGCCGCGCCCGCCGCCGAGCGGCCGGACACCGGACGGTTTGAAGCGGTCCGGCGGCGGTAGCGGAGGAGACCACGCAGCATCATGCGGTCCCGGGACGCGCCGCAGACCCGAGGCCGCGCGGGAGGGGCGCTCCGATGGAGTACGAGCCACACATCCGGGACATGCTGACCACGCTCAAGCGCGTGGCCGGAGCGTTCAAGGCCGACGGAGTGCCGTTCGCGCTGACCGGGGGGTTCGGGGCGTTCGCGCGCGGCGCGCCCCCGTCCCGCCACGACGTCGACTTCGCGGTGCTGCCCGAGGACGCCGAACGCGCCCTGGAGGTCCTGGCCAAGGCCGGGCTGCGGCCCGTCGACGCCGTCGAGGACTGGCTGGTCAAGGCGCACGACGGCGACGTCCTGGTGGACCTCATCCACAGCCCCGCCGACTCCCCGGTCACGCCCGCCCAACTGGCCCGCGCCACGCCGTTGCAGGTCGACTCGGTGCGCCTGCCCGTCATGGAGGCCACCGACCTGCTGGTCATGCGGCTGCGCGCCCTCACCGAGCACGAGTGCGACTTCTCCGGGCCGCTGGCCACCGCCCGGGCGCTGCGCGAACAGGTCGACTGGGGGCGGGTGCGCGCCGAGGCCGGCTCCCCGTACGCGCGGGCCTTCCTGGTGCTGCTGCACCAGTTGGGCGTGGTCGGCGCGGAGCACAGCGGCGTGCGGCACGAGCCGCCGCAGTACGCGGCCGGCCACCTCCAGCAGGCGCTGGCGGAGGACCCGCGCACCGCCGAGCAGGGCATCCGGGTCCGCGTGGCGGGCGACGACGTCTACCTGTCCGGCTCGGTGTCCTGCCCGCGGCGGCGGGACCGGGTCCTCGAGGTGGCCCGGGAGCGGATGCCGGGCCGCCGCATCCACGACGAGCTGTCCGTGGTCCGGTTCGACGGCCCGGTCCGAGAGGAGCGACTGACATGATCACCGTCGCGGCGGTGGGCGACGTGCACCTCGACGAGGAGATGCGCGGACGCTACCGGCGGCGGCTCGGCGGCCTGGCCGGGGACGCCGACGTGCTGCTGCTCGCCGGCGACCTCACCAAGCACGGCACGGTCGAGGAGGCCCGCGTGGTCGCCGAGGAGTTCCGCGGCCTGCCGGTGCCCGTCGTCGCGGTCCTCGGCAACCACGACTACCAGTCCGACGCCCCGGACGCGGTCGCCGAGGTGCTGCGGGCCGAGGGGGTCACCGTGCTGGAGGGGGAGGGCACGGTCGTCGACTGCCCCGGCGGGCGGCTCGGCGTCGCCGGGGCCAAGGGCTTCGCCATGGGCTTCCCGGGCCGGTGCGCCTCGGAGTTCGGCGAACCGGAGATGAAGAGCTTCGTCCGCCACTCCCGGGAGGCGGCCGAAGGCCTGCGCAGGGCGCTCAAGCCGCTGGAGGCCGACGCCGTCGTCGCCCTCACCCACTACTCGCCGGTCGAGGACACCCTGGCCGGGGAGCCGCCGGAGATCTTCGCCTTCCTCGGCAGCTACCTGCTGGCCGAGGCGATCGACGCCTCGGACGTGGACCTGGCCGTGCACGGGCACGCCCACCGGGGCACCGAGTGCGGCACGACCCCGGGCGGGGTGCGGGTGCGCAACGTCGCGCTGCCCGTCCTGGGCCGCCCCTACGGGGTGTACGGCATCGGCTGATCCCCGGCGCGGCCCGGACCGCACCCGCCGACCCCGGCGGCGACCGCCTACCGGGCGGCGCCGCCCTCCCGCCGCGGCGGCGGGAGGGCAGTGCCCGTGCCGTGCAGCCGCACCGGGCGGGTGGCCAGACGCAGGGCGAAGTGGTCGAGGGAGTGGGGCAGCGGCCGCCCCGGGTGCAGCTCGGCAGGCCCGGCCAGCAGCACCTCGCGGCGCTCCAGCAGCGCGGCGAGCAGCGCGGTGACCGTGAACAGCACCAGGTTGCGGCCCGGGCACCCGGCGGGGCCGCCGCTGAACGGGACCAGCCCGTCCTCCTCGGCGGTGCCGTCCAGCCAGATCTCCGGCGCGAACCGGTCGGCGTAGGGCAGCCGCTCGGGGTCGCGGTGGAAGAACGCGCTGACGACGACGAAGGCCGTGCCCGCGGGGACGACCGCGCCGTCCCACTCGGTGGCGGCGGTGCTGTCCCGCAGGACGACCGGCGTGGTCGGCCACAGCCGGACCGCCTCCAGCACCGTGGCCCGCAGCCGCTCCAACCGGGTCACCCCCTGCACCGACGCGGGGTTGTGCGCGTCGAGTTCGGCGCGCACCGCCTCCGCCTGCCAGGGGTGGGCGGCGAGCAGCGCGAGCGCGCGGAAGGCGCTGGTCACGGCGGCGTCGAACGCGAACAGCCAGTGCGGCACCTGCTCGGCCGCCTCGGCGCTGCCCGGCGCCTCCCCGGTTGCCGCGCCCGCCAGGCAGTGCGGGTCGGGCCGGTCCAGGTGGCCGCGGAGCCGCTCCTCGAACCGGGCGCGCAGCCGTGCGCGCCGCGGCCGCAGGAAGGACCAGTTGGCGTCGGAGCGCAGCCGCGCCAGCAGGTCGGTGAGCCTCCGGTCGTCGCGGGCCGCCCTGCCCAGCACGACCGCCCGGACCGCGTTCCACACCGACGGCGCCCACCGCGGCCAGGTCAGTTCGCCGACGCCGCCCAGGGCGCGGTCCAGGATCTCCACCTCATCGCGGACGACCGCGAGGAAGGAGTCGGCCAGGGCGTGGACCCGGTGGCGGGAGTCCAGGGCCGCCTCGGTGAACTCCCGCCGCCGCTCCCGTTCGGGCCCCCGGGAGACGAGCACCCCGTGCGGCTGGAAGTGTGCCAGCGCGCCCCGCTTCTCCCGGTTCGCGGGGGTGAACGGTTCGGGCGAGCCGTCGAGGACCCGGCGGACCTGGCCGGGGGTGAGCAGCAGGACCGTGCGCCTGCCGAACAGGTCCGCCCGGACCGGCCCGGAGCCGTACCCGGCGCGCAGCAGCCGCAGCGTCTCCACCGCGCGGCGGTCGGCGTCCAGCGCCCCCACCGCGGCCACACCGCCGCGGCGCCGGACGACGGCGCCCCGGGCGACGAGGGGCGCCAGCAGGGCCGCGGCGACCCGCGCCCGCTCCGCCGGGGACAGGCGGGGCAGGGACGGCGGCGCCGCGGCGGACCGCCCGGGCGCGGTGCGGCTGCCGGTCACTCCGCACCGCCGATGTCCGGGTCCTCCCCGGGGCGCGGCGAGGAGGGCTTGAGCGGGTCGTGGCCCAGGTTCATCAGGGTGCGCCGCCAGTTCTCGTCCTCCGGGTGCGGCTCCACCAGCAGCGACGACACCTCCTCCACCACCGCGCGCATGGTCTCCACGTCCTCGGGGGTCAGGTCGGTGCGCCGCTTGTCCAGGACGTGGACGACGTCCCGCCCGGTGACGTCGATGTCCAGGGAGGGGGCGGAGGTGAAGCCCTCCGGGCCCGACGCTTCGGTCAGCAGCCAGGAGCGCAGTTCGTTGCCGTTCATGTTGACCAGTTCGTGGAACCGCGTCCACAGTTCGACGGTGTCGCCGCCGAGGCGGTGGTGGGCCATTGCTGCCTCCCCGTGACTCCTCCGGTGCGGGTTCTTCCCCCTCCCCGCTACCGAACCGCGTCGGGGGCAAACGCCGACGTACGGCGGCGGAGGTTTGACCGCCGCGCCGTCCGGTAGCGCGAGGACGAGGCGCGGCGCACGCCGCGCACGGCCCCGGCGAGACCGTGGAGGACGGCATGGGAGTGGTGGCGGCGGCCGCGCAGGGCGCGGCGGCGGGCGCGGCGGCGACGGCCGCGATGACCGGCGTCATGGCGGCGGCCCGCAAGCAGGGCGGGGTCGGACGGCTGCCGCCGAAGCTGCTGACCCGCCGGTTCCTGCCCGGCGGAGGAGAGCACACCCCGCGCCCGGGGGAGAACCTCGCGACCACCGCGGCGCACTGGGGCTTCGGCTCCGCGGCGGGGGCCGTCTTCGGCCTGCTGACCGGCGGCCGGCGGCCGCGCGTCGCGCTCGGCCTGGCCTACGGGGCGGCCGTGTGGCTGGTCAGCTACGAGGGCTGGGTGCCGAAGCTGACCGTGCAGCCGCCCGCGCACCGCGACGCCCCCGGACGCGCGGCCACCATGGCGGCCGCGCACCTGGTGTACGGAGGGGTGCTGGCCGCCGTGCTGCGCCGGATGCGCCGGGATGTTTGTCCGCGCGGAGGCCGGTCAGCAGCGCAGTGAGAGCCGCGCGGCCCGGACGCGGCGCAGAGGAGGGTGAGGACATGCCCGCCAGGGACGAGATGCCCAGCACGCTGCGGCGCTCCCCGGAGGAGGCCCGGCGCACCTGGGCCAAGGCGCACGACGCGGCGGTGGAGACCTACGGCGAGGGGGAGCGCGCCCACCGCACCGCCTACGCCACGCTGAAACGCACCTTCGAGAAGGTCGGCGACCACTGGGAGCCCAAGCCGTCCCGGGGGCCGTCGGACCGGCAGGCGGCCAACCCCCGCGCCGGGCGGGGCGAGGACCACCCGACCGCCGAGGGGGTCGACGCCAACGCCCCCCGCAGGCGCCTGTACGAACGCGCCCGCCAACTGGACATCCCCGGCCGCTCCAGCATGACCAAGGAGGAGCTGGTGGAGGCGCTGAAGAAGGAGAACCGCTCCCGCACCCGCCGGGCGCGCTGACGGCCCGGGCGGCTCACCGCCACGCGCGGGGGAGCGCGGCCAGCAGGTCGTCGCAGGCCGCCGCCACCTCGTCGACGGTGATCGACGCCAGCCCCGGGTCGAGGCGGTCGGAGTGCGGGTCGCCCGTGGCGCCCGCCCACAGGCAGCGGTGCCGGTCGGCGTCGAGGCGCGGCCCCCACACCCGCGGCGAGGACGGGCCGAACAGCACCACCGACGGGGTGCCGTAGGCGGTCGCCAGGTGTGCCACCCCGGTGTCGCCGCAGACCACGAGGTGCGCCTCCGCCACGAGCCCGGCGAGCTGGGACAGCCCGGTCGCGCCCGCCAGGTCCTCCTGCGGGGCCAGCCCCGCCGCCCGGGCGACGCGCTCGGCGATCCCGCGCTCCTCCGCCGAACCGGTGACCACCACCCGCAGCCCGCGCCCCCGCAGGTGGCGGGCGACCTCCGCGAACCGCGGCTCCGGCCAGCGGCGGGCCCCCGACGACGCCCCCGGGTGGACCACGGCCGTCCCCGCGGGCGACGCGCCGCCCACCGGGGCGGGCCACCGCAGGTCCTCGGGGTCGGTGACGACGCCGTGGTAGGAGAGCAGACGGCACCACCGGTCCACCTCGTGCAGCTCCTCGGCCCACGCCGGTCCCCGTACGGCCGTCTCCCCGGCGTCGCGGTGCGTCCACAGCCGCCTCGGGTGCAGCGCGGCCAGCGCGCGGGCACCCTGCGGGCCGCGGCCGTGCAGGTCGACCGCGAGGTCCGGCGGGTCCAGCCCGTCCCACGGCGGGGGGTGCGGGCCGTCCGTGGCGACGGCCTCCCACGTCAGGCCGGCCAGCGCGAGCAGCTCGCCGTAGTAGGCGGGGCCGGCCAGGATGCGGCGGTGCCGGGGGAAGGCCCGGTCCAGCGCGCGCAGCGCGGGGACCGTGGTCGCGAAGCCGCCGATCCCGCGGGCGCGCAGCACCAGCAGGATCGGCCGCTCCCGGTCGGGGCCGACGGGGCGGGGAACGGCGGCGGGCGGGACGACGTGGTCTTCTGCCATGGATTCCGCCTACCGAAACGCCCCCGGGGCAAACGTCGGCCCGGCGGCGCCGCCCGCGGCGGCCGGGAGGAAACGGGGGACCAGGGGGATTCGGCCGACCGCTTCACGGGTAGCCGGGCGCCCATGAGACTCGGTGAACCCATCCGCAGGATTGAGCGGATCCAGAACCTGGACCGGATCGCGGCCTTCGCCAAGCAACTGGTGGACCGCGCCATACCCAAGGGGAAGGCCCGTGACCTGCTGCACGGCGTCCCCATCGGCCACCCGGCGCACCCGCTGCTGGTGCAGGTGCCCATCGGCACGTGGCTGTCGGCGACCCTGCTCGACATGGTGCCGGGCGGCGGCCCCGGGCTGCGCCGTTCGGCGCACCTGCTGGTGAACATCGGCCTGCTCGCGGCCGTCCCGACAGCGGTCGCCGGCTGGGTGGACCTGACCCAGCAGCACGAGCGCCAGCAGCGCACCGGCGTGGTCCACGCGCTGGCCAACGGCACGGGCATCCTGCTGTTCGGACTGTCCTCACTGGCGCGCTCCCGGGGGCAGCAGTCGATGGGGGCGCTGCTCGGCGGGATGGGCATGAGCGCGGTGGCGGTCGGCGGCATGCTCGGCGGCCACCTGTCCTACTACCGGTCCAGCGGGGCCAACCGCGCCGACTACCTGATCGACCGGATGCCCTCCGAGTGGCAGGAGATCGGCCGGGTCGAGGACTTCCCCGAGGGCAGGCCCAGCCGCGTCGACGTCGGCGAGGTGCCGCTGGCGGTCGTCCGCACCGGCGGCCAGGTCCACGCGCTCGTGGGGGTCTGCTCCCACCTGGGCGGGCCGCTGGAGAAGGGCGAGGTCGACAGGGGCTGCCTCCGCTGCCCCTGGCACG
>NZ_KQ950180.1:82325-108316 GCF_001517975.1 Thermobifida cellulosilytica TB100 | reverse complement strand
GGACCAGTCCGGTGCGCAGGCCGGACAGGCTGACCGAGACCGTGCCTTCCTGGCCGCTGCGGGTGTGGCGGCAGGCGTTGGCGAACAGTTCGCAGGCCGCCAGTTCGGCGTCGTCGACCAGGTGGGTGAAGCCTGCCAGGCTGGTGCGGACCCGGCGGCGCAGGTCGGGGCAGAGCGCCGTGTCGCCGGGCAGCTCCCAGAACTTCGAGACCGGGCACGGATGCCCGGGGCTGGGCCTGGAGGTGCTGGCGTCGGTGTCGGGGGTGGTGCTCATCAGGCCGCTCCCCTCAGCGAGGAACGGCGCGCGGGCACGGGGTTGACCCGTGAGCGGGTGTTCTGCCGGTGGCCGCACAGTGCGGTCGCGGCCCTTGCGGTCTGGGAGATGTGGGCGGAGCCGGTGCGGCCCCAGATGAACCACCGGTGGCCGAAGGCGTCCTCGACCACCACGACCGGCACGAGGCGGCCTTCGGTGCGGACGTAGAGCACCGGGTGCGCGGTCGAGGACAGGGCCAGCAGGGCAGACCCTCCCAACCCGTGGATCTCCTCGCGCGGGCGGGCGAGCGAGGACTGACGGGTGCCACCGGTCATGACGTGTACGGACATGGTCCTCCCAAGGAAGTGCACGAGTGTCGGAGTGCGGTCGTGAAGGATGCACGCTCTGCGTGACCGCATGACTCAAAGCTAAATGCATGCCCTGCAACTTACAAGCCATGTAAAACAACTGGTCTGTATTATTGGGCTATGTCTGTTTTCGAGCAATGGGATGATGGCCGCAGCACCCCGAAGCAGAGTTGGCCGAGCGAAGGAGACAGTCGTGACCCAGGGCTCACCGGTGCGCAGGCACTATCTGGTCAGCCAGCTCAAGCGGTTGCGCGCGGAAGCGAAGCTGTCCCAAGAGCAGGTTGCCAACGAGATGGGTTGGGACGTCAGCAAGCTCTACCGCATCGAGAACGGTCGATTTGTCCGGCTCAGTACTGAATCGGTCGCTGCACTGTGCCGTCTCTACGGGGCTGACGACAGCTTGCGCGAGGAACTTGTCGGTATCGCCAAAGCTGCACGTAAGCACAAACCCTGGTGGTTTCAGTACGAGGAAGTGGCGGGTAATGCCTTCTACGGCTTGGAGAACGAAGCGACCAAGATCCAGGAGTACACCGTCGGCCTTGTCCCGGGACTGCTCCAGCACCCGGACTACATCGAAGCGCTGATGCGGCGTGGGCTGATCAAGAACCCCGAGCAGCAGAAGAAGCGGTGTGATGCCCGCCGCCAACGGCAGATCAACATCCTGGAACGCGACAATCCACCCCAGATGTGGTCGGTCATCGACGAGTCAGCTCTGCGCTGCCTCATCGGTGATGGACAAGTCATGTGTACACAGTTGGAACATCTCATCGAAATGGCCAGTAGGCCCAACCTCGAAATTCAGATACTTCCTTTGTCGAGGGGGATGACCCAGCCCTACAATTTCACGCTTATGAGCCTTGGTGGGAGTGAGCGAGTTGGATACATCGACGTCCCGCCCAGCGGGCACTTCTTCGAAGGCCCGGACGAAGTCGCCGACCATACTCGAAGGTTCGAACTGATTCAGGCGGCAGCTCTGCCTGTGGGTGAGACTCCTGCGTTCCTTCGGAAAATAGTCAAGGAATTGAAAGATGCATATGCCTGAGAACAGGTTTGCTTCCCAGACGCGTACAACGGTCCGCCGGTGGCACACTTCCAGCTACACACACGAAGAAGCTGCCTGTGTCGAGGTGTCCGAGGGGCCGGTGACGGGGGTGCGGGACAGCAAGAACCGTGATCTCGGCGCGCTGTTCTTCCCCGCCGGGGAGTGGGCCGCGTTCGTGCGGGCGGTGCGGCGGGGCGGGCTCTAGGCCCCTTTTCCTCACCCCCGGTCCCCTCAGCAGTGGCCCGCGTCCGCTATGGCCCCAGGGCCATTGACGTCATTCCGCAACGGCTCTGGGGCCAAGATCGCCGGTGGCCCGGCTCCGGGCTAGGCCGCCAGGCCGGGCGGGGCGGGGACGCCGTCGGGGTACAGGACCTCGGCGACGGGGCTGGCCACCTGGGGCTGGCGCAGGTACTCCTCGGCGTCGTGGGGGCGCTTGGGGGAGTTGGCGGTCACCACCTCGGTCAGCCCCGGCCCCCACACGGGCCCCAGCGGGCAGCCGATGGTCGCCGCGTCGGCCGGGCTCCACGCGTTCAGCCAGGCCGCGACGCGGTCGGGGCGCCGGGGCGGCTGGAGGAGCACCCGGTCGTGGACGGCGTCGAGGCCGAGCGGGCTGCCCACGGTGACCAGCAGCGGCACGGCCACGTCGGGGCGGGCCCGGCTGAGCAGGTCGACGGCGACGATCGTGCCGAGGCTGTGGGCGACCACGACGACCTGCCCGTGCTGCGGGAAGTCGGCGGCCACCCGGTCCAGGACCGCGGAGCGCACGTCCGGCTCGCTCAGGTAGGCGGACAGGTCCCGGAACAGCAGGGCGATCAGCGCCTCGTCGAGGCCGCTGCGGGCCGCGATCCAGCTCAGCTCCCGCTGGAGGCGGCTGACCAGCGGGGAGAGGAGGCCGAGGAAGGAGCCGCCCTCCTGGTCGCCGCCGCGGCCCAGCAGCTCGCGGGGCATGCCCGCCCGCAGCGCGGCCTGCTCCAGCAGCGTCTCGTAGAGCGTGCGCGACTCCTCCAGGGGCGGGGCGAGCGCCTCGGCGGGCTCGACGGAGCGGGTCGTGGCCGTGCTCGCGGTCAGTTCGGCGAGCAGGTCCCCGTAGTAGGGGAACCACACCGACGCCGCGGACACGGTGGGCCGGCCCGCCGCGAGCAGCCCCGAGTTGAGCGCGGCCGTCCACGCGGCGCGCAGCCGCGCGGGGTTCTGCCCCTCCGTGCCGCGGCCGTGCAGGAACACCAGGTGGACGTCGTCGGGGCCGCCGTTGCCGCGCAGCCCCGAGCGGCCCGGTCGGGGAAGGCTCTCGCGCTCCCAGAACGGCTCGCCGGTCCGGCCCGGGGGCCGCCCGTCCAGGCCGGCGCCGGGGCCCAGGCCCGTGAGCAGGTCGCGCTGCGCCCGCGGGAGGTCGGCCCGGGCGAGGAAGTCGAGGATGGAGCTGACCCGGGTGCCCTCGTTGCCGATCCAGGCCGCCACGGAGTCGGGGTCGCCGGGGCGCAGCGGGGTGCCGTCGGTGCGCAGCCGCCGCCCGTGGGCGTCGCGCCGGGGCACGGCCGAGTGGTGCAGGGCCACGACCTCCCACTGGTCGTTGCAGACGGGCGAGCCGGAGCTGCCGGGTTCGGTGTCGGCGGAGTACTGGAGGAAGTCCTCGGTCTGCTGGAGGACGTGGCTGTCGCGGATGGCGATCTCCTTGAGGCGCCCCCGGGGGTGGCCGATGACGTTCACGGGCTCGCCGGTGACGATCTTGCCCTGGGTGCGCAGCAGCGGGTTCCAGCCGAAGACCGCGCCCGGCGGGCGGCCCTCGCGGTCGGGGTGGACGTGGACGAGGGCGAAGTCCAGCTCCCGGTCGGCGACGAAGAAGGTGCCCGGGTCGAGCGGGTAGCGGACCGGCACGCGGGGACGCAGCTCGCCGTCGACCTCGGCGCCGAACTCGGCGACGACCTGTTCGGCGGTCTCGGGGTCGCCGAGCACGTGGTGGTTGGTCAGCAGCAGTTCGGGAGAGACCAGGAACCCGGTGCCGCAGGGGAGCTCGCGGCCGTGGTGGACCAGGACGAGCCGGGCCACGGCCGCGGCGACGCGCGCTCCCCGGTACAGGAAGCCGACCGACTGCGACTGGCTGGCGGCTCCTATGACGCGCTGGTAGATGCGGTGCTGCTGGACGGGGTCGGACACGGCGGCGGCCGTGGTGACGGGGGTGCGGCGCAGGGCGAGGAGCCGTTCGGCGCGGGCCCGCACCTGGTCGAAGGTGTCGTGGACGGCGACCCCGGTGCGCTCCTGAAGGCGCCGGATGCGGGAGCGCGCCTGTTCGGTCTCGGCGAACCGCTGTGCGGCCCGCTGCTCCTGCCACTGGTACTCGGCGGCGGTCGGGTGGGGGAACGTGTCCATCCGGTTCCCTCTTCCTCTCCTCGTCCGGCGGTTGTGCCGCCGGATTTTCCTCCCTGGCTTCCATGGTCGCCTCTCACCTCGGGGAATACGGGGGAATCGTGAAAACCGGCCGGTTTTCCGGGAGGCGGAGCGTCTGTATAGTCCCAGCTCACAGGGGTATGTCAGGAAAGTGGTGATAGAGGATGATCGGTGGTGTTTTGTGGCAATTACCGGGATGGGATGAACCGGTTCACCGAAAACAAACTGAACCGGTTGTGTGAACTAGGCCACTGAGGCTATCGTGGTGTCGGCGCCTCAGGAGGGAGACAGCGGGCGAGGGCTGCGTAATCCACTCGTGTCCACACCCCTGCTTTCGTGAGGAAGGCCATGAGCAACCGTCTCGCGGTCGCGGCAGCGACGATTCTCGTGCTGCTCGCGTCCGTCTTCGTCACCGCGCAGCCGGCCAGCGCTGCGACCGGGATCCACGTCCGGAACGGACGCATCTACGAGGCCAACGGCCAGGAGTTCGTCATGCGCGGCGTGAGCCACGCGCACACCTGGTACCCCCAGCACACCCGGGCGTTCGCCGACATCAAGTCGCACGGCGCCAACACCGTGCGCGTGGTGCTGAGCAACGGCGTCCGCTGGTCCAAGAACGGGCCGTCCGACGTCGCCGACATCATCTCCCTGTGCAAGCAGAACAGGCTCATCTGCATGCTGGAGGTCCACGACACCACCGGTTACGGCGAGCAGAGCGGAGCCGCCACCCTCGACCAGGCGGTCGACTACTGGATCGAGCTGAAGAGCGTGTTGCAGGGCCAGGAGGACTACGTCCTGATCAACATCGGCAACGAGCCCTACGGCAACAACGCCGCCACCGTCGCGAACTGGGCCTCCGACACCTCGGCCGCCATCCGGCGGCTGCGTGCTGCGGGCTTCGAGCACGCCATCGTGGTGGACGCCCCCAACTGGGGCCAGGACTGGTCGCACACCATGCGCACCAACGCCGCCGACGTCTACGCCAGCGACCCGACCGGCAACACGATCTTCTCGATCCACATGTACGGCGTCTACTCCCAGGGCTCCACGGTCACCAGCTACCTGGAGCACTTCGTCAACGCCGGCCTGCCGCTCGTCATCGGCGAGTTCGGCCACGACCACTCGGACGGCAACCCCGACGAGGACACCATCATGGCCGAGGCCGAGCGGCTGGGCCTGGGCTACATCGGCTGGTCGTGGAGCGGCAACGGCGGCGGCGTCGAGTACCTGGACATGGTCGACAACTTCGACGGCGACAGCCTGACCTCGTGGGGCCGGCGGATCTTCTACGGCCCCAACGGCATCTCCGGCACCGCGCGGGAGGCCACGGTCTACTCCGGCGACCCGGGCACCGACCCGGGCACCGACCCGGGGACCGACCCGGGCACCGACCCCGGAACCGACCCCGGCACGGGCGCCTGCTCGGCCGCCTACACCACCGTCGGCGACTGGGGCAGCGGCTTCCAGGGCGAGGTCACGGTGACCGCGGGCAGCTCCGCCATCTCCCACTGGAAGGTGACCTGGACCTTCCCCGGGGGCCAGAGCGTCAGCCACGGCTGGAACGCCGCCTTCAACGGCAGCAGCTCGGTCACGGCCACCAGCCTGTCCTACAACGGCCAACTGGGCGCGGGGCAGTCCACCGCCTTCGGCTTCATCGGCTCGGGCAGCGCCCCGGGCGCGCTGACGCTGACCTGCTCCGTCGACTGATCCCCGGCGCTTTCCGGACCGGCCGGACAGCGCGCGGAGCGGCCCACGGGCAGTGCCCGCGGGCCGCTCCGCCGTGTGCAGTGCCGGGCGACCGGCCTCAGCCGGGGGTCACCCCGCGAGGAGGTGGTTGCGCACCCACTGCCCGGACGACTTCAGCGACGAGCCGCTCCACGGGCCGCCCGCCGCGCAGGTGCCCGGGTTGAAGACCGCCCCGGAGCGGAAGTCGTCGGAGTAGTTCCACTTCGTCCAGCCGATCTTCTCCTGCTTCATCAGCTCGATGTAGCGGTCGGCCATCGCGAAGTCGTTGGCGCCGTCGCCGGTGTAGGTCTCGGTGCCGAACTCGGTGACGAACACCGGGAACATCGACGCCGCGTCGCGCAGCGCGTTGAGGTAGTTGTCCCGGTGCGAGGCCGCGTAGAAGTGGAAGGCGTACATGACGTTGTCGGCGTTGACCGGGTTGGCCGCGATCTGCGCCGGGCCGGAGCCCTCGGAGACGCCGAGCGAGGACCAGCCGGGGCTGCCGACGATGACCACCGAGTCGGGGTCGTGCTGGCGGATCACCGGGATGATCGTCTCGGCGTAGCTCTTGATCGAGTTCCAGCTCACCCCGTTGGGCTCGTTGGCGATCTCGTAGAGCACGTTGGTCTTGCCCGCGTGCCGCTGGGCGATCTCGGAGAAGAAGGTCCTGGCCCGCTCGAGGTTGTAGTGGGGGTCGCCCGGGGTGAGGATGTGCCAGTCCACGATCACGTACAGGCCGCGCGCCGTGGCCATGTCGATGAGCTGGTGCATCCGGTCGGTGAAGCCGCGCGGGTTGGTCTCGTAGCCGTCCTCCTGGATATACATCGACAGCCGGATGATGTCGGCCTTCCAGTCGTAGGCCAGGGCGTCCAGCGAGCTGCCGGTGAGGCAGTGGTCGAACCACTGGATGCCGTGCGTGCTCATGCCGCGCAGTTGGACGGGGTTGCCGTTCTTGTCGCACAGCTTGGTGCCGCAGACCTGGACCTTGCCGTACCGCTCGACGGGGGTGCCGGCTCCGCTGCCCGGGTCCGTGCCGGGGTCGGTCCCCGGGTCCGTGCCGGGGTCGGTTCCCGGGTCGGTGCCGGGGTCGGTGGAGCCCTCGGAGCAGGACGCCCCGTTGACGGTGCAGCCCACGGGGTCGCCGTTGCCGCTGGCCACGAAGCCGAAGGAGGCGGTGCCTCCCGGCTGGACGGTGGCGTTCCAGGAGACCCCGGTGAAGGTGTGGGTGTTGCCGCTGGCGCTGTGCTGGGTGTTCCACGCGTTGTTGACCGTGGTGCCGTTCGGCAGGGTGAGGACGACCTGCCAGTTCACGGCGCTGCCGGTGTCGTTGCGCACCGTGACGGTCGCGGTGTAGCCGCCGTCCCAGGACGAGTCCTTGGCGAAGGTGGCGGTGAGCCCGGCGGCCCGTGCCGTGCCGGGGGAGAGCAGCGCGAGGACGAGGGCGAGCACCGCGGTCAGCGCGGCGGCCGTCGGAGAGGCGCCCCGCAGTGCTGTGGGGGATCTGGTCATCGTTCCTCCATCGGTCGAGAGGGAGTCGGGAGCATTGGGAGCGCTCCCATGCCGAAGTGGTGCGCACCGGGGCAAAGATGACGGGTTTCGGGGGCGCGACTTTCTCGGTACGTAATGGGAAGGTAGCACAAGGTCAGGGAAAAGGGTGATCTGAGTCACTGACCGGGGCGTGTGGGGTCCGTGTGCGGGGTCCCACCCGCCCGGAGGCGGTCCCGGGGCACTCACGGGGCGGCGTCCCGGGGCCGCCTCCGGGCGGCCCGTCCTCCCGGAACCGGCGGCCTCTCCCGGGGCTCCGCACTAGGGTGGGAGCGACGAGGCCGCAGAGAGGACGCGAGGACGCGACGATGGGTGACTCCTGGACCGCCATCGACTTCGAGACCGCCAACCGCGACCGGGGCAGCGTCTGCGCGGTGGGACTGGTCCGGGTCGTGGACGGCCGGATCGTCGACCGCCACACCACCCTGGTGCGGCCGCCCGCGCCGGTCGCCTACTTCGACCGCTTCAACATCGAGTTCCACGGGATCACCCCCGAGCAGGTCGCGGACGCCCCCGAATGGCCGCAGGTGCACGCGACCATCCTGGAGTTCGCCGACGGCGGCCCCTTCGTCGCCCACAACGCCGCGTTCGACATGGGGGTCATCCGGGCCGCCTGCGCCCACACCGGCCTGGAGGGCAGCCCGCTCGACTACGCGTGCTCGCTGGACACCGCGCGGCGGACCTGGCCCGAGCTGCGCGACCACCGGCTGCCCACGGTCTGCCGCCGGATCGGCCACGACCTGCGCCGCCACCACGCCGCCGACGCCGACGCCGAGGCCGCCGCGCACATCATGCTCGCCGCGTTCCGCGAGCACGGCGTGGCCACGCTGCCCGAGCTGTGCCAGCGGCTGCGCCGTCCCCTGCGGCGCGCCGGGGCGTCCCCCGTGCCGCAGGCCGCGCCCGCACCGCTGTGGTCGCCCGGGACGAGGTTCGACCGCTGGCGGCGGGAGGCCGCCGAGCCGCTGCCCGAGCCGAACCCGCACGCCGACCCCGGCGGGCCGCTGTACGGGAAGGTGGTGTGCGTCAGCGGCGACCTGGCCGCCCTGTCCAAGCCCGAGGCGTGGCGGCGCGTCGCCGCGGCGGGCGGTGTCCCCGCCAGGAACGTCACCCGCCGCACCGACGTGCTGGTCGTGGGGGACAACGGGGGCGTGAAGACCGCCAAGCACCGCCGGGCCGAGTCCTACAACGCCAGCGGTTCACGCATCGAGATCATCACCGAGGCCGAGCTGCTCGCCCGGCTGGCCGTCGGCGGGGGGAGCGGCGGCGTCGGCGCTCAGAGGTCCGAGGGGCGGTAGCGGAAGACCTGGAGGCGGCGGCCGTCGTAGTACTTGTCGGTCTCGCCCACCCACTCCATGCCGATGCGGCGGGCCGTGGCGATGGCGCGCTTGTTCTCCGGCCGCGCCACCGCGAACACCTCTTCGAGGCCCTGGTCGAACGCCCAGCGGATCAGCGCCCGACTGGCCTCGGTGGCGTAGCCGTGGCCCCAGGCGTCGGGGCGCAACTGCCAGTTCAGCTCGAAGTCCTCCTCGAAGGGCGGCAGCAGCCGCAGCGACAGGCCCCCGATGACCTCGTTGTCGGCCAGGCGCACCACCGCCCACCGCCCGGCCGGGGGGACCAGGTTGGGCTGTGCCTCCACCCACGCCTCCAGCACCGAGCGCATCGCGGAGACGTCGTCGACCTCCTTCATGGTGATCCAGCGCGCCACCTCGGGGGATCCGTAGATCTTGTAGGCGGCCTCGGCGTCGTCGAGTGTCCAGTGCCGGATGAGGAGGCGCTCAGTGCGCAGGGGTGCTGTCATGAACACATAGTAGGTGGCCCTCCACCCGATTGGTCCAGACCTTTCGCGAATGGTTTTCTCAGATTTGGGGCCGTTGTTGGCGCGCGTCGGGCATGCCGTAATCCGGCCAGCGCTCCCGCAGCAGGGCGTCCACCTGGACGGCCAGCGGGGGAGCGCCCCGGGAGTTGTCCACCACGGCGTGCGGCGCCGCGGGCGGCTCGGCGGGGCGCACCCGGGCGGTGAACGCGGCGAAGTCCGCGAGCTTGCCCGCGTCGCGGGCCCGGCCGCGCGCGACGAGGCGCTCGCGCAGGGTCTCGGGGTCGCTGCGGACCCACAGCAGCCGCACCGGCTCCCCGCCCAGCTCCGCCACCCAGGCCCGCCACCGGGACAGGTCGCGGATCTGCTGGGTGAAGGGGGCGTCCAGCAGCACCGGGCAGCCCGCCGAGCGGACCCGGCGCGCCGCGGCGGTCAGCCCGCCGTACTCGTGCACCTTGACGTGCTCGTCGTACCAGGCGCCCTCGCGCTCCCCGTGGGGGCGCCCGTGCGCGCGCAGCAGGGCCGCGACGAAGCCGCTGTAGAGGGTGTCCTTGTCCAGCAGGGCCGGGACCGGGCGCAGGCGGGCCAGCAGCAGGTCGGCGACGGTGGACTTGCCCGCGCCGGGGGCTCCCGCGACGATCCACACGGGCGCCGGCGGCGCGGGGGGCGGTGGTTGGCTCACCCGTCCAGTGTGTCCGGGGCGGGCCGCGCACACCACCCCGGCGCCGCGCATGCGCAGCGGGGTTTGGGGCATGTGTCCAGCACACGGACCGCCGCTGAAGAGGAGGAACACCATGCGCGCCACACGGTGGGCGGAACGGCGCCGACACCCCATGGACCGCCCCGGGACCTCCGAGGCGTCCTGGCGGGGCTGGCCCGCGCTGCGCGAGTTCCCCGCGGTCCACATGGCCGGGATCGGCAGCGCGGTCGTCGTCGCCCCGCACCCCGGCGACGAGGTCCTCTCGGTCGGCGGGGCGATCTCCATGCTGGCCGCCTCGGGGGCGCGGCTGCGCGTGGTCTCCGTCAGCGACGAGGGCGAGTTCGGTCCGGGCACCCGCGGGACGGCCTGGGAGCGGCTGACCGAGGTGCGCCAGGCCCTGGGGGCCCTGGGCGCCGACGAGGCCGAGATCGTGCCGCTGGGGATGTCCGGCGGGGCGATCCGCGACGGCGCGGCCGGGCTGGAGGAGGCGCTGGCCCAGTTGTGCGCGGGGTTCGACCTGTGCCTGGCCCCGTGGGAGGGGGACCGGCACCCCGACCACGAGGCGGTGGGCCGCACGGCGCGCACCGTCTCGGCCGCGCTGGGCATCCCGGTGCTGGGCTGCCCGGTCTGGCTGTGGCACTGGGCCCACCCGGAGGACCCCCGGGTGCCGTGGGAGCGGGTCAACCGCATCGTCCTGCCGGAGGAGACCCGCAGGCTCAAGGTGGACGCGATCGCCTGCCTCAACGTCTGGAACGGCGCCAACCACGTCGCCGCCGACGGCTCGACGCTGTCCACGGAGAAGGTGGCGCACTTCATCAGGGACGCCGAGCTCGTCTTCCGCTAGGCGGCGCGGCGGTCCGCCCCGGGGTCAGTCGCGCGCCACGCCGAGCAGGTGGTGCAGCACCAGGTCCTCGTAGACGTCGCCGAGCTGCTCGGGGGTCATCAGCGAGTCGGGTTCGTACCAGTTCAGGCTGGACTCCAGGGTCTGCAACACGGTGGTCGCGGTCACCGGCTCCCGGGACTCGCCGTACGGGGAGAACACGCCGTCGGCGCGGCCCCGCTCGATGAGGCGGTGGACCCGGTCGTGGTAGGTGCGCATCAGCCGGTGCAGCTCGCGGTAGCGCGCCGGGGAGATCGCCCGCAGGGTGGGCAGCAGGACGCGGCGCAGCTCCAGTTCCGTGCGGTAGCGGCAGTTGAACTCGATATGGCGGCGGATCAGCGCGCGCATCTGCTCCACCGGGGAGTCGGGCTCCTTCGCTGCGGGCTCGTACTCCACCAGAGTTCGGGTGCGGTCGAGGACGAGTCTGTGGAGCAGGTCGAGTTTGCTGGGGAAGACGCGGCGGAAATCGATCGGGTCGACGCCGGCCGCCGCGGCGATGGCGTACATGCTCACACCGGCGGGGCCGCGTTCGGCGAACAGGCGGCATGCGGTGTCGAGAACGTGCCCGGTGAACAGGGCTTCGTGTGCTGAGAGATCTGTGGTCATCGTGGTCATCGGGAACCCCGTGACCCGCGGGGATGCCGCCCTGTGGCGGAGGACGGCGCGCGGAAGGGGGAGAGTGAGTCCGCTCTCAGGGGCGGTTTTGTTACGAACCGTTTTCGAGGATAGCGCCGTCCGCGTAAGTGACGCGTGAATTTCGACCGTCGGTTCAGAACTGTTTCCGCATCGTGTTTTCCCTGGTACTCCTAATTCCCTTCGAAGGGGTGCGGAACTGAATGTGAAATGTTTTCACGTAATGGCAGGGAATTCACGGCCGCCCCCCGGGGGGCCGCCCGCGGGCCGCCCCCAGGGCTCCCCGCGGGTCCCCGGAGGGGCGGCCGCGGCAGGGGGACGGGCGTCGAGGGGCCCCGCGGAGCTGCTAAGAAAGGAGGTGCGCCTCACCGCGCTTCCCGCACCCAGCAGAACCGAACGCGAAGGTCCGTAGATGATCCCCGATCAGCGTCGCGAACACATCCTGAAGCTGCTGCAAGAACGCCACGTTCTCAGCATCAGCGAGCTCACGTCGATGCTGTCCGTCTCCCACATGACGGTGCGCAGGGACATCCAGGCGCTGGAGAACGAGGGCAAGGTCCTCTCCGTGACCGGGGGAGTCCGCCTGGCCGCGCGGCTCAAGAGCGAGCCGTCCTACCTGGCCAAGGCCCAGTTGGAGGTGCCGGCCAAGCGCGCCATCGCGCGGGCCGCGGCCGAGCTGGTTCGGGAGAACTTCACGATCTACCTGGACGCGGGGACGACCACGCTCCAGATGGTGCCGCTGCTCACCGACAAGGCCGGGCTGACCGTGGTGACCAACGACTTCAACGTGGTCGGGCACCTCATGGAGTACCCCAACATCGAGCTCATCCACACCGGCGGCGTGGTCTCGCACGCCGACCACTCCTCGGTCGGGCAGTTCACCGCCGAGTTCCTGCGCCGGGTCAACGTGGACATCGCCTTCGTCGCCAGCAGCTCCTGGGACGTCGACCGCGGCTCCACCACGCCCTCGGAGGCCAAGGTGGTGGCCAAGCAGGAGCTGCTGCGGGTCGCCTCCAAGAGCGTGCTCACGGTGGACAGCACCAAGTACGGCAAGTTCGGCACCTTCACCGTCGCCCGGCTGGAGGAGTTCGACCTCATCATCACCGACGACCGGCTCCCCGCCAACGCGGTGCAGCAGTTGCGGGAGCGCGACATCCGCCTGCAACTGGTCCCCGTGGACTGAGCGGCCGGGCGCGGCTCAGTCCACGGACAGGGCCGGGCAGAACAGTTCGAGCTGGATGCCGTCGGGGTCCTCGAACATCAGCAGGGCCCCGTGGTCGCGACGCATGATCGGGGTGTGCTCCACCTCGAACGCGTCCAGGCGCTCCTCCCACCTCTCCAGCTCCTCCAGGGAGGCGACGGCGAAGGCGAGGTGGTCCAGGCCGGTGTGCCGGTGGTCGAAGCGCGCGTTGAAGCGGTCCCGGTGCTGGGTCAGGCACAGCAGCAGGCCGCAGGGGTGGTGGCAGGTGGTGCGGAACCACCGGGAGTCGTCCGTGGTCTCGTACTCGCGGAAACCCAGCACGTCGCAGTAGAACTCGACACTGTCGTCGCGGTCGCGGACGGACAGGGTGACGTGCGCGATTCCGGTCAGGGTGGGCACGGCTGCCTCTCTGCGACGGTGCGACGCCCGCAGACGGAGCGGGGAGAACAACGTAGGCACAAAGGACCAGAGTACGCCGCCCCTCCCGGGTTGGAAACACGCCCGTCACATTGGTGTGAAGTGTGATTAACCCGATGTCGGGGATCATTTCCGAACAGTGGCAGGGCGTCCGCCCCGCGGCGGCCCGCGCCCTCCGGCCGCGGGGCACCGAGCGGACGACACGGCGCAGGCACGTCCCCGTTCTCCGGGGACAACGAGGCGCCGATTGGTAACCTCAGCCCTGGTTAACCGGTTCATACGGGGGAGAGGACATGAGGCGTCCAACGATCGTTGACATCGCCAAGGCCGCCGGGGTCTCCAAGGGCGCCGTCTCCTACGCGCTCAACGGTCGTCCCGGGGTCTCGGACGCCACCCGCCGCCGCATCCTCGACATCGCCGAGCAGTTGGGCTGGGCGCCCAGCAGCGCGGCGCGGTCGCTGTCGGACGGCAGGGCCTGGGCGATCGGCCTGGTCGTGGACCGGCCTGCCAGGACGCTGGCCGCCGAGCCGTTCTTCATGCGGCTGATCGGGGGCATCCAGGTCGAGCTCGACGGCAGTCCGATCTCGCTGATGCTGCGCTCGGCGGAGGACCGGGACGAGGAGATGGCCACCTACCAGCGCTGGCACGCCGAGCGCCGGGTCGACGGCGTCCTGCTGGTGGACCTGCGCCGCAACGACCCCCGGCTGCCCGTCGTCAAGGAGCTCGGGCTGCCCGCGGTGGTGATCGGCGGCCCCGAGTACACCGAGGGCCTGCCGTGCGTGTGGACCGACGACGCCGACGTCATGGCCGAGGTCACCCGGTACCTGGCCGGTCTGGGCCACCGCCGGATCGTGCGGGTGGCCGGGCCCGAGGAGTTCGTGCACACCGAGGTGCGCTCGCGGGCCTTCGCGCAGACGGCGCGGGAGGTCGGCCTGACGCTCGCCGAGGTGGTCCACGCCGACTACTTCGACTCCCAGGCCGCGGACATCACCCGGGAGCTGCTGTCCGGCCCGAACCCGCCCAGCGCCCTCGTCTTCGACAACGACCTCATGGCGGTGGCCGCGCTGGGCGCGGCACAGGAGATGGGCGTGGCCGTGCCCGAGGAGCTGTCCATCGTGGCCTGGGACGACTCCATGGTCTGCCGGGTCATCCACCCCTCGCTGACCGCGGTCGCGCGCGAGGTGACCCAGTACGGCCGGATCGCCACCGCCCTGCTGCTGGAGGCCGTCGAGGGAGGGACTCCCCGCTCCCGGCAGACCCCGCCCAGCCGGCTCGTTCCCCGGGGGAGCACCGGCCCGGCGCCGTTCTGACCTGGACGGTGTCCGTTTCGCGTTAGTATCTCCCCAACCTCAGCGCCCCGGCGGCTCAATGCGTCAGGGTGCCCTTTGGCGTGCCCGAAGGTAAGTAAACCGGTTTAGTTTTCATAACACTCCTTGACGCTAAATCGGTTTGTTGATGTTCTTTCGTTCACTCCCGTCTGTGGCCTACGTCATGGTCCGGACGGGGAGGGAGAGATCGAGCCGCACCGGCGGCATCTGCGTACCCAGGCTGACCGGCCACGGGGGTGCCGGCAACTGGGAACGCTCCCAATCGGCTGCCACCAGGCATGACGCCTCCGGTGGCAGATGGAGGAGAGAAGAGGACGATGCGAAACCGCTACAGGTTTCTGATTCCCCTCGCGCTGGTCAGCCTGCTGGCCACGTCCTGCGCGGGTGACACGGAGAGCGACGGTGGAGCGGCAGGGGACTACCCCCGGGCGGAGACCCTCTACACCGGCGGCACCCAGTGGGGTCCGCCGAGCACCTGGAACCCCCTCGACACCGGTAACCACGCCACCGGTACCGTGGGCCTGGTCTACGAGACCCTGTTCCTCTACGAGCCCCAGTCCGACGAGTACATCCCCTGGCTGGCCGAGAGCGGCCAGTGGGTCGACGACAAGACCTACGAGCTGAAGCTCCGCCAGGGCGTCAAGTGGAGCGACGGCGAGGACTTCACCGCCGACGACGTCGTCTTCACCGTCGAGATCGGCAAGTACGAGGCCTCCACCTACCACAACCTGTGGGAGTGGCTGGAGAGCGCCGAGGCCGTCGACGACTACACGGTGAAGTTCACCTTCTCCGAGGCCAACTACGCGCAGTGGGCCAACTGGCTGTACTTCAACGCCATCGTGCCCGAGCACATCTGGTCGGAGCGCTCCGAGGAGGAGATCCTCACCGGCGCCAACGAGGAGCCCATCGGCACCGGCCCCTACCTCTACGAGACCCACGACCAGGACCGCCAGGTCTGGAAGAAGAACGAGGACTGGTGGGCCACCGAGGCCCTCGGCCACGAGGTCGCCCCGACCTACATCGTCGATGTTGTCAACACCAGCAACGAGGCCGCGCTGAGCCAGGTGTTGCAGGGCAACATGGACATCAACAACAACTTCCTGCCGGGCATCGCGCAGCTCGTCCAGGGCGGCTACCAGATCCAGACCTACTTCCCCGAAGCCCCCTACATGCTCGCGGCCAACACCGCCTGGCTGGTGCCCAACACCACCAGGAAGCCGATGGACGACCCCGAGTTCCGCAAGGCGCTCTCGGCCTCCATCGACATGGACGAGATCGTCAACAACGTCTACGGCGGTCTGGTCACTGAGGCCAACCCGACCGGTCTGCTGCCGGTGTGGGAGCAGTACATCGACGACAAGGTCGTCGACGAGTACGCCACCCCGCGCGACCCCAAGGTGGCCAAGGACATCCTCGAGGAAGCCGGCTACAAGGACACCGACGACGACGGCTTCGTGGAGACCCCCGACGGCGACCCGATCGACCTGACCCTGATCGTCCCCAGCGGCTGGACCGACTGGATGGAGGCCGCCCGGGTCATCAGCGAGAGCGCCCAGGCCGTCGGCATCAAGGTCAACGCCGAGTTCCCCGAGTTCAACGCGCTGGTCGACCAGCGCAACAGCGGTGAGTTCGACCTGGTGATCAACAACGAGCGCCAGGTCAGCAACACGCCGTGGACCTACTACGACTACATGTTCCGCCTGCCGGTCCAGGAGCAGCAGGGCACGGTCAACTTCGGCCGCTACGAGAACGAGGAGGTCTGGAAGCTGGTCGGCGACCTCGACCGCATCCCGGTCGAGGACACCGAGAGCATCCGCGAGGTCGCCAGCAAGATCCAGAAGATCCACCTCGAAGAGCTGCCCATCATCCCGCTCTGGTACAACGGCCTGTGGTCGCAGACCAACACCTCGGTGTGGACCAACTGGCCCTCCAGCGAGAGCGACAACCACTACCTGCCCTCGACCTGGCGCGGCTACTTCCAGTTGGGCAGCATCCTGATGCTGACCGAGCTGGAGCCCGCCACGGAAGAAGAGTAGGCGGCGAGTTTTCCCCCGACGTGGTCCGCTAGGCGCCCCGCCCCGTCGCCCGCCCCACAGCGCAGGGCGGCGGGGCGGGGCCGTGTGACCACCGAGCCCAGGAGGGCCCGTTGCGCAAGTACTTCGGCCGCAAGATCTTTGTCTACCTGCTGACCTTCTTCGCAGCCGTCACCATCAACTGGATGATCCCGCGGCTCATGCCCGGCGATCCCATCAAGAGCCGTCTCGCACGCGCCTCGCTCACCGACGCCACGGCGGCCGAGGCGTTGTACGAGTACTTCAACAACATGTTCGGCCTGGACCAGCCGCTGTGGCAGCAGTACCTCAACTTCTGGTGGTCGCTGCTCCAGGGCGACCTGGGGATCAGTATCTGGAACTTCCCCACGCCCGTCACCGACCTCATCATGGGAGCGGTTCCATACAGCCTGGGGCTGCTGCTGCCCTCCATCATCCTGAGCTGGTTCGTCGGCAACTGGTTCGGCGCCTACGCCGCACGCAGCAAGTGGCTGGACAACACCATCCTGCCGCTGGGCTACGTGCTCACCGCCACCCCCTACATGTGGCTGGCGCTGCTGCTGGCCTGGAGCCTGGGCATCGTCGCGGGCCTGTTCCCCGCCGCCGGGTCCTACGGCCTCTCCCTCCAGCCCGCCTTCACCTGGACGTTCATCTCTAGCCTGCTGTCGCACTGGTTCCTGCCGTTCCTGTCGCTGTTCCTCGTCGCCCTGGGCGGCTGGGCCATCGGCATGCGCAACATGATCATCTACGAGCTGGAGTCGGAGTACTCCAACTACTTGCAGGCCCTGGGGGCGCCGCGCCGTCTGGTCCGCCGGTACGCCTTCCGCAACGCGATGCTGCCCCAGATCACCGGCCTGGCCGTGCAGCTCGGCACGGTCGTCGCGGGAGCACTGCTCACCGAGATCGTCTTCTCCTACCAGGGCCTGGGCTACCTCATCCTCCAGGCGATCCAGAACCAGGACTTCTTCCTGCTCCAGGGGACCTTCCTCTTCATCGTCATCGGCGTGCTCATCGCCAACTTCATCATCGACGTCGTCTACGTCCTGGTCGACCCGCGTGTCCGCGTCCAGATGCAGGGAGGGGCGAAATGACCGCCGCGCAGCCGCTGCCCGACCCGACCACGGCTGCGGAGGAGCCCGCGGCCGCCACGCCGGAGGCCCCCCAGCGCGAGGCGCTCTACTTCGCGCTGCGCAACCCCAAGCTGATCGTCGGCCTGAGCATCGTGCTCCTCTTCCTGCTGGTCGGCCTGGTCGTCCCGCCGCTGCTGGAGCACGGCCCCAACGAGCGGTACGCGCCGCCGCTGCTGCCGCCCTCGGGCGAGCACTGGTTCGGCACCACGCAGTTCGGACAGGACCTGTTCACCCAGTTCGCCTACGGCATCCGGGCGACCTTCCTGGTGGGGCTCCTCGGCGGCGGCATCGCGGCCGTCATCGGCATGACGATCGGCTTCGTCGCCGGCTACAAGGGCGGCTGGGTCGACGAGGTCCTCAACATGCTGACCAACGTCGTCCTGGTGCTGCCCACCCTGGCGGTGCTCTTCATCATCGCCGCCTACGTGGACTCCTACAGCGTGACGACGCAGTCCTTCTTCATCGGTATGACCTCGTGGCCGTGGGCGGCGCGCGCGGTGCGCTCCCAGGCGCTGTCGCTCAGCTCCCGCGACTTCGTGGACCTGGCCCGGCTCAGCGGCGTGCGGACCTGGAAGATCATCGTCCGCGACATCGCGCCGAACATGAGCTCCTACCTGTTCATGACGTTCATCCTGCTCTTCGGCGGCGCCGTGCTGGCCGCCGCGGGACTGGACTTCGTGGGCCTGGGGCCGAGCGACGGCATGTCGCTGGGCCTGATCATGCACCAGGCCGTCAAGTGGGGTGCCTTGCAGTTGGGCGTGTGGTGGTGGTTCGTGCCCCCGGGCCTGGGCATCACCGCGATCGTCGGAGCGATGTACATCATGAACGTGGGTCTGGACGAGGTCTTCAACCCCAAGCTGAGGGAGATGTGAGCAGGTGACCCTCGAAGTCTCGGACCTGCAGGTCTACTACCGCACCCTGCGCGGCGACGTCCGCGCCCTCGACGGGCCCACCTTCGGCCTCGCCGACGGCGAGATCATGGGTCTGGCCGGCGAGTCGGGCAGCGGCAAGTCCACGCTCAGCAAGAGCCTGATCCGGCTGGACGGGCGGATGCGCTACATCGGCGGCAGCGTCACCCTGGACGGCGACGAGGTGCCGATCTGGGACGACCAGGCGATGAACGAGTTCCGCTACAAGCGGATCTCGCTCATCCCGCAGTACGCGATGAGCGCGATGAACCCCACCCGCAAGATCGGCAAGATGATCGCCGAGCTGCTGGAGTCGCGGGGGGTCCGCTTCCGCGACACCCGGGACGAGCTGCACCGCCGCCTGGAACTGGTCGGGTTGCAGCGGGACGTGCTGGACCGCTACCCGCTCGAACTGTCGGGCGGCATGAAGCAGCGCACCGTCATGGTGATCTCCACCCTGCTCAACCCGTCGCTGCTGATCGCCGACGAGGTCACCTCGGCGCTGGACGTCTCCACCCAGCGGGCGGTCGCCGAGACCCTGGTGGAGTTCCGCGACCGCCGGTTCGTCAAGAGCATGATCGTGGTCACCCACGACATCTCGCTGGTCTACCAGATCGCCGACACCATCATGGTGATGTACGCGGGGCGGCTGGCGGAGAAGGCCTCCGCCAAGACCATCATCGAGATGCCCAAGCATCCCTACACCAAGATGCTGCTGGACTCCCTCCCCGAGGTCGGCGTCAAGTACGAGGACAAGCGGTTGAGCGGCATCCCGGGCAGCCCGCCCGGCCTGCTCAAGCCCCCGCAGGGCTGCCGCTTCCGGGATCGCTGCCCGCTGGCCGACAAGCAGTGCCTGGAGCAGCCGCCGTTCGTGGAAGTGGAACGCGACCACCACGTCGCCTGTTGGAAGGCCGAGTGAGCAGATGCTGAAATTCGACCGGGTCACCAAGGTCTACAAGGTGGGCGCCTTCGGCGGGGGAAGCTTCACGGCCGTGCGGGAGGCCAGCTTCGAGGTGCGCCCCGGCGAGGTGGTGTCCCTGATCGGCGAGAGCGGCAGCGGCAAGAGCACCCTCGGCAAGATGGCGCTGCGGATCGCCTCGGTCAGCTCCGGAACGATCACCTGCGACGGCACCGACGTGTCTACGCTGCGCGGCCACCGTCGGCTCAAGGAGTACTACCGCAAGGTCCAGGGCGTCTTCCAGGACCCCTTCAGCAGCTACAACCCCGTCTTCAAGGCCGACCGGGTCTTCGCGATGATCCGCTCGGAGTACCACCCGGGCGTCTCCGACGCCGAGTGGCGGGACAAGGTGGCCGACGCGCTGAAGGTGGTGCGGCTCGACCCGGACCAGGTCCTGGGCAAGTACCCCCACCAGCTCAGCGGCGGCCAGTTGCAGCGCATGCTGCTGGCCCGCGCCCTGCTGCTGGACATCGACTACCTGGTGGCGGACGAGGTGATCAGCATGCTGGACGCCTCGACCCGTATCGACGTGCTCAACCTGCTGGCCGACCTGAAGGCGCGGGGCATGGGCATCCTGTTCGTCACGCACGACCTGGCGCTGGGCAACTACATCAGCGACCAGACCGTGATCCTCCACAGGGGGGAGATCGTGGAGCGCGGCGTCACCTCGAAGGTGTTCGCCGACCCGCGCCACCCCTACACCAAGAAGCTGTTCGCCTCGGTGCCGCAGTTCCACAAGAAGTGGGACGAGGTCGAGGCCGAGCTGCGCGCCCGCGAGGCGGCCGACACCTCCTCCCAGCCCTACCACCTGGCAGAGGGCCAGGCGGTCCCCAGCGAGCTGGTCGAGGTCACGGAGGGGCACTACGTGCAGCCCTTCCACCCCAGAGCCGCAGTCTGACCAGTCCCCCTCCGGAGCCGGTCGGCAGGTGCCGACCGGCTCCTCGTCTTCCGCGGAGAAGATCACCCAGAGTAATTTCGGACAAAAAGCTGAACCGATTCATTTTCTTCTCCGGACTCTTGACCCTGAACCGGTTTAGTAGTGTCATGGGAAATGTGGCGGCGACACCAGGGCCGTCACGAGTCGGGTGCGGCCCGGCACCGGGTTACGCCCCCTCCCTCCTCCAGGCGCCCGGGTCGCACCCCCGGAGCAGCACACCCGCTCACGTGTGGAGACGCCATGGCAGTGCGCATCGAACTGCGCGAGAACTGGATCCTGAGAGCGGAGGACCCCGACGGGGTCCCGCAGCACATCGGCTCCTCCGGGATACCGGCGACCGTGCCGGGATGCGTGCACACCGACCTGCTGGCGGCCCGCCTCATCCCCGACCCCTACCAGGGGCGCAACGAGACCGAGCTCGGCTGGATCGGCCGCACCCCGTGGAGCTACACCACCTCCTTCGACGCCGCCGACCTGGCCGGCGCCGAGCGGGTGGACCTGGAGTGCGAGGGACTGGACACCGTGGCCACCGTGCTCCTCAACGGCGAGCGGGTCGGCGAGAGCCGCAACATGCACCGCTCCTACCGCTTCGACCTGCGCGACGCGCTGCGCCCGGGCGCCAACGAACTGCGGGTCGAGTTCGCCTCCCCCTACGGCTACGCCGAGGCGCTGCGCAGGCAGCTCGGCGACCGGCCCAACGCCTACCCCGAGCCGTTCCAGTTCATCCGCAAGATGGCCTGCAACTTCGGCTGGGACTGGGGCCCCACCGTGGTCACCTCCGGCATCTGGCGGCCGATCCGGGTGCACGCCTGGAACACCGCCCGCCTGGCCGGCGTGGTCCCGCAGGTCACCGTGGCCACCGCACACGACGGCACGGTCGAGGGCCGGGTGCTGGTCCGCGTCGAGGTCGAACGCAGCGAGCCCGGCGAGGACGCCGAACTGGTGCTGCGTGCCCGCGTCGCCGACCGCGAGCAGGCGGTCGTGCTGCCCGGCGGCGTGTGCCGCACCGAGATCGAGGTGACCGTCGCCGACCCCGAGCTGTGGTGGCCGCGCGGCTACGGCGACCAGCCGCTGTACGACCTGCGGGTCGAACTCGCCGCGGGCGGCGCCGAACTGGACGCCTGGCAGCGCCGGATCGGCTTCCGCACCGTGGAGCTGGACACCGGCGTCGACGCGGGCGGCCGGCGCTTCACCTTCGTCGTCAACGGCGTGCCCGTCCTGGTCAAGGGCGCCAACTGGATCCCCGACGACTGCTTCGTGACCCGGGTGGGGCGCGACCGCTACGCCCGCCGCATCGACCAGGCCGTCGCGGCCAACATGAACCTGCTGCGCGTCTGGGGCGGCGGCCGCTACGAGAGCGAGGACTTCTACGAGCTGTGCGACGAGCGCGGCATCCTCGTCTGGCAGGACTTCCTGTTCGCCTGCGCGGCCTACCCCGAGGAGCCGCCGCTGGCCGAGGAGGTCGAGGCCGAGGCGCGCGAGGCCGTGGCCCGGCTCGCCCCCTACCCCAGCCTGGTGCTGTGGAACGGCAACAACGAGAACATCTGGGGATTTTGGGACTGGGGCTGGAAGGAGCAGTTGGCCGGGCGGAGCTGGGGCGAGGGCTACTACCTGGACCTGCTGCCGCGCGTCGTCGCCGAGACCGACCCCACCCGCCCCTACTGGCCGGGCAGCCCCTACTCCGGCGTGCCGGACGTCCACCCCAACGACCCCCGCCACGCCACCGTGCACATCTGGGACGTGTGGAACGAGGTCGACTACACCGTCTACCGCAACTACCGGCCCCGCTTCGTCGCCGAGTTCGGGTTCCAGGCGCCGCCCTCCTACGCCACGCTGCGCTCGGCCCTGCCCGGCGAGGAGCTGCGCCCCGACTCGCCCGGCATGCTGCACCACCAGAAGGCCGTCGACGGCAACGGCAAGCTCGCCCGCGGCCTGGCCCCGCACTTCGGCGAGACCGACGACTTCGACGACTGGCACTACCTGACCCAGGTCAACCAGGCCCGGGCGATCACTCTGGGGATCGAGCACTTCCGCGCCCAGTGGCCCGACTGCTCCGGAAGCGTGGTTTGGCAGCTCAACGACTGCTGGCCGGTCACCTCGTGGGCGGCCGTGGACGGCGAGGGGCGGCGCAAGCCCTTGTGGTACGCGCTGCGCGCGGTCTACGCCGACCGCCTGGCCACCGTGCAGCCCGACGGCGACGGCCTGGTCCTGGTGCTGGCCAACGACACCGACCGGGAGTGGTCGGCCACCGCGCGCGTGGCCCGGCGCGCCTTCGACGGCACGGTGCTCGCCTCGGTCGAGAAGCCCTTCACGGTCCCCGCCCGCGGCGCGGTCCGGGTGCCGCTGCCGTCCGAGGTGGCCCGTCCCGGCACCGCGACCGAGGAGCTGGTCACCGCGGACACCGGGGTGCGCAGGGCCTACTGGTTCTTCGCCGAGGACCGCGACCTCGCCTACCCCAAGCCGGAGTACGACGTCCGCGTCGTGCCCGACGGCGGCGACCTGCGCGTCACCGTCACCGCGCAGAGCCTGCTGCGTGATCTCACGCTGTTCGCAGACCGCCTCGACCCGGGGGCCGAGGCGGACGACATGCTGGTCACCCTGCTCCCGGGGGAGTCGCACACCTTCACGGTGAGCGGCGGCGCCCACCTCGACCCCGGCCTGGTGGTCGAGCCGCCCGTGCTGCGCACCGTCAACGATGCGCTGCGCTCCTCGGGACGGGACGGCGTTCCCGCCTGACCAGCGGCAGGCCGGTCCCGGAGGGGCAAAGACAGCGGGTTTCCCGGGACCGGAACACGGCGGTACGCGGTGGGGCAAGCACCGCGTACCGCCCCCGCCCGCCGGGCCCGGCACCGCTCAGGCGGCCGACTCCACCATGCGGGCGTAGACCACGGTGGCGGCCGTGTAGCTGTCGGCGGCCTCGTCGAACTCCCCGGCGCAGGTGACCAGGCGCAGCTCCGGGCGGTCGAGCGGGCCGTAGACCCGCTCGGTGGGGAAGTCCTCCTTGGCCACCTGCTCCACCCGCTCCACCACGAAGACCGGCCGGGAGCCGTCGGCGCGCAGGACGCGGACGGTGTCCCCGCGGCGCAGCTCCGCCAGGCGGGCGAAGACCGCCGGCCCGTCCCGGGTGTCCAGATGCCCGGTGATGACGGCGGGCCCCCGCTCCCCGGGAGAGGCGCCCAGCGCGTACCAGCCCGCCAGGTGGTCCTCCTCCAGCGGCGGGTCCTCCAGCGTGCCGTCGGGGTTGAGACCCAGCTCCGTCAGGGGCGCGTCCACCCCGATCGCGTCGATCGTCAACCGGACCGGCGCCGACCGCTCCAGCGCCTCCACCGGGGCGGTCCCGCCGGGGCCGCCGTGGGCCAGCGCGAACGCCACGCCCAGCGCCACGGCCAGCAGCGCCCCGGTGCCGGTGCTCCGGTACTGCCTAGCATCCATCGCGCACCGCCCGCCGGTAGGACAGCAGGCCGGTGGCGGCGACCAGCAGGAGCCCGCCCCCCAGCACCGCCAGCGGCACGGCCGGGTCGGACGGCCGGTGCAGTCCGCCGCCCCCCGAGTTCGGCGCGCCGCTCGGAGTGGGCGTCGCGGCCGGCGGCTGGGCGAGGTCGGCCGACGGCCCCGGGGCGCCGTGAGCGGCGCCGTCCCCGAGCACGGTGACGCCGGAGTACAGCACCCGGCTGGAGTCGTCGGTGCCGCACTCGCCCCTGATCTCGTACTCGCCGGGCTCCAGGTCCGGCGCCAGGGGGATCTCCTCCTCGGCCGCCACCGCTCCGTCCAGCAGCACCCGGGGGACCTCGGAGTCGGAGAAGGCGGGCGAGGAGTAGTCCACCCACTGCGCTCCACCGCCGCAGGAGACCCGCACGACGACCGTGGACCCCGGCTCCGCCTCCGGCGGGAACACCGTGATGGCGTCGTCGGCGGCCGCCGCCCCGGCTCCCAGGGCCAGAATCGCGGCCACCGCGGCGATCTCGAACGCCGTCCGCACCCTCATAACCTTCTCCCTCTGCACTGCGTCGCCGATGTCACAGAGGAAACATCGCAGAGAGGTCACAGAATGTGACCTTCGGTGATGGGGGGTTGTGGAGTCTTTGCCCGGCCTTTCTCCGGTTCCGCCTCTTCGGCCCTCTGCTGTCGTCCGGACCGGACGCGTCGGGCTAGCGTCGTCCCATGACGACGTCAGCCGCGGCGCTGCGCCGCTTCGCAGAGGTGCTGCGCCCGGTCGGGGACTGGTCCGGCCGGGACGCGCGGATCCGCGACGCCCTGCTGGTCCTCGCGCTGGCCCCGGTGGTCGTGCTGGGGGTCGTCGGCGCGCGCGGGGAGGACTGGGAGCAGGCGGCGTCCGCTCCGGTCGTCGCCGAGGCCGCGGCGACGGTCCTGGTCCTGGTCGGCGTGGTGCTGCTGGCCCGGCCCTGGCCGCTGCCCGCGCTGGCCCTGGCGTTCCTGGCGTCCGCGTGGCTGCCCTCCTTCGCGCTGCCCACGGCGGTCGTCGCCTACCTGGCGGGACGCCGCACGCCGCGCTCGCGGCCGGCGTTCGCCCTCTTCGGCCTGATCGCCGTGGGCGGCGCACTGCTGGTCGCGCTGCCCGACCCCGCCGAGGCGACGAGCTGGTTCACGGCGGTCACCGTCCTCACCTTCACCCTGCTGTTCCCCTGGGTGGTGGGCCTGTACCGGCGCCAGCGCGCCGAGCTGGCCGCCGCGGGCTGGGAACTGGCCGAGCAACTGGAACGGGAGCAGCGCATCGTCGCCGACCGGGCGCGGCTGCGCGAACGCTCCCGGATCGCCCAGGACATGCACGACTCCCTCGGCCACGAGCTGAGCCTGATCGCGCTGCGCGCGGCCGCGCTGGAGGTCGCCCCCGGCACGGACGAGCACGTCCGGCAGGCCGCGCGGGAGCTGCGGGAGAGCGCGGCCGCGGCCACCGACCGGCTGCACGAGATCATCGGGGTGCTGCGCGACGACGCCGAGCCCGCCCCGGTGCGCCCCGTGGACGAGGACGTGTCCGCCCTGGTGGACCGCGCCCGCGCCGCGGGCATGACCGTGACCCTGGAGCGCCGCGGCCGGGCCCGGCGGCTGCCGCCGATGACCGACCGCGCGGTGTACCGGGTGGTCCAGGAGGCGCTCACCAACGCCGGCAGGCACGCCCCCGGGGCCGAGGTCGCCGTCCGGCTGGACCACGCCCCCGACCGGGTGGAGGTGCGGGTGGTCAACGGCCCGCCGGACCGGCCCGCCGCGGCACCGGCCGGCGGCGGGAACGGGCTGATCGGGCTGCGCGAGCGGGTGAGCCTGGCCGGCGGGGTCCTGCGGGCCGGCAGGCACGGGGAGGGCTGGCAGGTCGAGGCCAGGCTGCCCGTCCGGGAGGAGGCGGGCGACCGGCGGGACCCGGAGCCCGGGACGGCGGAGCACAGCCTCACCGCCCGCTACTACCGCCAGGTCAGGCACCGGGTGCGCTGGGGCCTCGCCGCGTTCGTGGCGCTGCTGTGCCTCGGGGCCGCCGCCGTCGCGGCCGTCGCCCTCATGGCGGGCGGGTGACGCCCGGCCGCGGCGGCCTACTGGTCGCGGGCCAGGCCCGCCTCGTAGGCCAGGATCGCGGCCTGCACCCGGTTGCGGACCTCCAGGCGGTTGAGGATCGTGCTGACGTAGCTCTTGACCGTCCCCTCCGTCAGGAACAGGCGGCGGGCGATCTCCGCGTTGGACAGCCCGGCGCCGACCAGCGCCAGCACCTC
>NZ_KQ950180.1:76859-81322 GCF_001517975.1 Thermobifida cellulosilytica TB100 | reverse complement strand
CGGCCAGCAGGGCCACCACCGCGGTCACCACGGCCTTGGCCGCCAGCAGGACGCCCCGGCGCGGCACGGCGGTCAGCGTGGTGCGGGCCGCGCCGGCGGCGTACTCTCCGGTGACGACCAGCGAGGCCAGGGCGACCAGGGCGAACTGGGGCAGCAGGGTCGCCATCTGGGTCAGGGCCTGGGCGTCGATCCGCGTCGCGCCCCCGGAGTGCAGGATGGACTCCGCGCCCATCACGCAGGTGCCCGCCGCCAGGACCAGCGCCGCGGCCAGGCACGTCCAGGTGGACCGCAGGCCCCACAGCTTGGTCCACTCGGCGGCCAGGGCGCCGGGGAGACCGCCGCCCGCGCGCGCCGTCCCGGTCCGCGCCGTCGTGTTCGCCATGTCAGACTCCCGTTCCGTTCCGGTCCGCCGTGGCGGCGGAGTACTCGATGCTGGAGGCGGTCAGCTCCAGGTACGCCTCCTCCAGGGACACCGGCTGGGGGCTCAGCTCGTGCAGCACGACCCCCTCCCGGTGGGCCAGCCCGCCGATGCGCTCGGCGCTCAGCCCGGTGACGAGCAGCTCGTCGGCGGTGCCCTGCTCCACCAGGGCGCCCTCGGCGGCCAGCCGCCCGCCCAGCAGGGACGCCTGCGGGCTGCGCACCCGCACCGCGTGGCCCGAACCGGCCGCGACCACCTCGGCGACGGGGGCGTCGGCGATCAGCCGCCCCCGGCCGAGCACCACCAGCTGGTCGGCGGTGGCCTGCATCTCGCTCATCAGGTGGCTGGAGACGAACACGGTGCGCCCCTCGGCGGCCAGCGACCGCATGAGGCGCCGCACCCAGCGCACCCCGTCCGGGTCCAGGCCGTTGACCGGCTCGTCGAACAGCAGCACGGCCGGATCGCCCAGCAGCGCGGCGGCGATGCCCAGGCGCTGCCCCATCCCCAGGGAGAAGGAGCCGGTGCGGCGGTCGGCCACCTCGGTCAGGCCCACGGTCTCCAGCACCTCGGCCACCCGGGAGACGGGCAGGCCGTTGCTGCGCGCGAGCGCCGTGAGGTGGGTGCGGGCGGTGAGGCCCGGGTGCACGGCCCTGGCGTCCAGCAGCGCGCCCACCTCGCGCAGCGGGTGGCGCAGGGCGGCGTAGGGGCGGCCGTTGACCAGCGCGCTGCCGCGCGTGGGCCGGTCCAGGCCGAGGATCATCCGCATCGTGGTGCTCTTGCCCGCCCCGTTGGGGCCGAGGAACCCGGTGACCCTGCCGGGGCGGACGTCCAGGGTCAGGTCGTCCACGGCGGTCGCCGCGCCGTAGCGTTTGGTCAAGCCGCGCAGACTGATCACGCGCTCTCCTCCGTCGTCGAACCAACGGAGCGCAACGCTACGGGCCGCAGGAGCACCGGCACATCCGGCAGCCGTCGGGTGCGGACCCTGACTTTCGGCAGGGGTGCCGAGGCCGCGGACGCCTCTCGGGCGTGGGTCCGCTCCCCGGGGCCGACGGCCCGATAGATTCGCGTACGCGGGGTGACTCCAGCGCCGCTGGGGGAGTGGGGACACCGGGATGCGGCATGAGGAGGAGACACCGATGGCCCGACGGCTGTTCGAGCTGGCACAGGAGTGGAAGCGACTCGCCGGACCGGGGCGGGAGGCCGCGGCGGTCGGCGCCGAGCTGCTCGCCCGGTGGGCCGAACCGCACCGCCGCTACCACACGCTCGACCACCTGTGGTCGGTGCTGGCCGCCGTGGACCAGCTCGCCGACGCCGCCCGCGACGTCGACTCGGTGCGCTACGCCGCCTGGTTCCACGACGCGGTGTACCGGGGGGAGCCGGGGGCCGACGAGGAGAACAGCGCCCAGCTCGCCGAACTGCTGCTGCCCTCGTGCGGGCTGAGCACGGAGCGCGTGGCCGAGGTGGCCCGCCTGGTGCGGATCACCGCCGACCACTCCCCGCCTCCCGGGGACGCCGACGCCGAGGTGCTGTGCGACGCCGACCTGGCGGTCCTGGCCGCCGACGAGGAGGAGTACGCCGCCTACGCCGCGGCGGTCCGCCAGGAGTACGCGCACGTGAGCGACGTGGACTTCGCGCGGGGCCGCACCGCGGTGCTGCGCGAGCTGCTGGCCGCCCCCCGCCTGTACCGCACCCGGGAGGGGCACGAGTGGTGGGAGGAGCGCGCCCGCGCCAACCTGGCGGCCGAGATCGCCCGGCTAGCGGAGCAGGCGTCCGGGTTTACGCCGTCGCAGTCCTGAGGCGTGCAGGCGCGCCACGATCGTGCGGCTCGACACCGGCTGCGCGCCCAGCGCCAGGGCGTCGGCGTAGCGCGTCTCGGGCACGTCGTAGTGGTCCCGCTCGAAGGCGCGCTCGGGCAGGCCGAGGGCGCGGGCGAACTCGTGCAGCTCCGCGTAGGAGGAGTCGCTGACCAGGTGGGACCAGAGCAGGCCGCGCGGCCCCGGCCACGCGGGCGGGTCGATGAGGATCACCGCACCGAGACTACCGGCCGGACGGCGGGCCGCCGATCGTGCGCCGGGTGACCGGCGAGGACAGCACCATCGTGGAGGAGGGGCGGCCGTGCTCGGCGAGGTCGTCGATGAGCCGTTCGAAGTGCTCCATCGACGGCACGGCCACGAGCAGCACGCAGCAGGCGTCGCCGGTGACCCGGTGCAGTTGCAGGATCTCCGGCCGGGCCACGGCCGCCTCGTCGCGCAGCAGGCACAGCGGCCCGTAGCAGCCCATCTGGACCAGGGCCACCACCGGCAGGCCCACGGCCGACAGGTCGACGTGGGCGTGGTAGCCGGTGATCACGCCGCGCTCCTCCAGGCGGCGCACCCGCTCGGCGACGGCCGGGGGCGACAGCGCCACCCGGCGGGACAGCTCGTTGTAGGAGAGGCGGCCGTCCTCCTGGAGTTCGGCGAGGATCCGCCAGTCCACCGCATCCAGCACGGTTGACGATCATAAAGGAGAACCCGGCGAACACCTTCGGTTCTGCGGGTGAAGAGCCTGGATCACCGTTGTCTTCTTCTTCTCGGCGCGGCGGAGCGGCGGCATCCTGGAGGCCCAGCAGAACTCCGACCGGGAGGTGAGTCCGTGTCCCCCTCCGCCGCCCTCGCCCGCCAGGAGCGCGCCGAGCGCAACCGCGGCCGCCCCACGCTCTCCTTCGACGGCGCCACCCCCTACGTCCGCTACGGCGCCGTCGACACCCTGCTGTCGTTGCAGCGGCCCAACACCGACGAGCCCGCCGAGACCTCGTTCATCATCACCACCCAGGTCATGGAGCTGCTGTTCGCGCTCGTCCGCCACGAGTGGGAGCAGGCCCGCAGCGCGCTGGACGCCGACGACGTGCCCGCCGCGCTGGCCGCGCTGCGCCGCGGGCACGCCGCCCAGGACGTGCTGGTGGAGTCGTGGGACCTGCTGTCCGCGCTGACCCCCACCGAGTTCAACCGGTTCCGCGACCATCTGGGCGAGGCGTCCGGGTTCCAGTCCTACGGCTACCGCCACCTGGAGTTCCTGCTCGGCAACAAGTCCGCGGCCATGATCGGCCCGCACCGCGCCGACCCGCGGGTGCGCGCCGAACTGGAGCGGGCGCTGGGCGAGCCGAGCCTCTACGACGCGGCGCTGCGGCTGCTGCACCGGCGCGGACTGCCGGTGCCCGCCGAGCGGGTGGAGCGCGACTGGACCCGCCCGGCCGAGCCGCACCCGCAGGTGGTGCGGGCCTGGGAGCTGGTCTACGCCGACGACCGGCCCGGCAACGAGCTGCTCGCCCTCGCCGAGGCCCTGCTGGACACCGCGGAGCGGGTGACCCGCTGGCGGCACCGCCACCTGATGGCGGTCAAGCGCGCGATGGGGGCCAAGCCGGGGACGGGAGGATCGGCCGGTCTGCGATGGTTGAGGGGCAACGTCCAGCAGGACGTCTTCTGCGAACTCTGGCAGTTGCGCACCGGGCTGTGACCGGAGCGCCGACGAGCAGGACCGACAAGTGAGGAGCCAAGGACCGTGACCACCCCCGTCACCCGCCAGGAGTGCGCCGCGCGGGACGCCGCCGACCCGCTGGCGCCCTTCCGCGACGAGTTCGTGCTGCCCGAGGGAGTCGTCTACCTCGACGGCAACTCCCTGGGCGCGCTGCCCAGGGCGACCCCCGCACGGGTCGCGCAGGTGGTCGAGCGAGAGTGGGGGCAGCGGCTCATCGCCAGTTGGAACGAGGCGGGCTGGTGGGACAAGCCGCGCACGCTCGGCGCGCTGCTCGCGCCGCTGGTGGGGGCCGGGGCCGACGAGGTCGTGGTGGGCGACGGCACCTCGGCCAACCTGTTCAAGACGCTGGTGGCGGCGCTGCGGCTGAACCCCGGGCGGCGCGTGGTCGTGGCCGAGGCCGGGAACTTCCCCACCGACCGGTACATCGCGCAGGGGGTCGTGGAGCTGTTCGACGGCGCGAGCGTCCGCCCGGTCGACGTGGACGACACCGCCGCGCTGACCGCCGCGCTGGAGCCCGGCGACGCCGCCGTGC
>NZ_KQ950180.1:3037-76854 GCF_001517975.1 Thermobifida cellulosilytica TB100 | reverse complement strand
CGACGCCGCCGTGCTGCTGCTCAGCCACGTGGACTACCGCACCGGCGTGCTGCGCGACATGGCCGCCGTGACCGAACTGGCGCACGCCCACGGCGCGCTCGTGGTGTGGGACCTGTGCCACAGCGTGGGCGCGCTGCCCGTCGAGCTGTCGCGGGCGGGCGCGGACTTCGCGGTGGGCTGCACCTACAAGTACCTCAACGCCGGACCGGGCGCGCCCGCCTTCACCTACGCGGCCCGCCGCCACCACGCGCACGCCCGCCAGCCGCTCAGCGGCTGGCACGGGCACGCGCGGCCGTTCGACTTCACCGAGGAGTACGAGCCCGCCGCGGGGGTGAGCCGGTTCCTCAGCGGTTCGCAGCCGCTGATCGCCGCCGCCGCGCTGGAGGCGAGCCTGGAGCTGTGGCGGCGCGTCGACCTGGGGCAGGTGCGCGCCAAGAGCCTGGCACTGACCGACCTGTTCCTGGAGCTGACCGCCGAGGCGGGGCTGGAGTGCGCGACCCCGGTCGAGCACGCCCGGCGCGGCAGCCAGGTCTCGCTGCGCCACCCCGACGGCTACCCGATGGTGCAGGCCCTCATCGCCCGAGGGGTCGTCGGGGACTTCCGCGCGCCCGACATCCTGCGCTTCGGCTTCGCTCCGCTGTACCTGCGGTACGTGGACGTCTACGACGCGGCCACCGCGCTGGTGGAGGTCGTCGCGTCGGGGGAGTGGCGCGATCCCCGCTTCGCCCGGCGCGCCCAGGTGACCTGAGCGGCCGAGAAGAGCTGGTCGCGGGGGCGGTCCGGAGGTCCGGACCGCCCCCGCGGCGTGTCCGGGCCCTGCGGTGCGGCCCGGAGGGTGGCGGTACCGCGACCGAGCGTAATTTTACCCTGTTTGATGCTTTTTGGGGTGTTTTGTCGATTAGAGTCCTCGTTGCCGGTTTGTAATCAGACTTTTGTCAAGAACCGGTCAACCGAGCGGCCCCTACGAGCGTCGTCAGGCGCTCGCCGGGGTGGACCCGCCACGCGGTGCGGGGCACGGCCAGTGCTCCGCTGACCCCCCTAGACCCGCTGTCTGTGACGGTGGCCGCGCATCCGGCCCGACCCGACGGTCGAGGCGTCCCTGCCGCGCTCCCCGCGAGCGCCGCACCCCGGTCCGGGCCCGCTCACGTTCCCGCCACCGACCCCTTGGCATTTCCATGACACCTTCCAAGCCCACCGATGACGTGCTGCTGCACGGCGAGGTCAAAGCCTCCTACTTCTGGGACGACGGTTCCGGCATCAACGGCGACACCGGGGCGCCCGCCTCCGGCGAGCCCATGCAGAAGGGCCTGTTCGCGGCGCCGAGCTGGCCGCTGGGCACCAAAGGCTACGTGGTCTACGAGGGCAAGACCGCCGACTTCTTCATCGGCGACCGCGGCCCCGGGGAGCCCTCCCAGGGCTGCGACGTGATGCTCGACATCGACGGCAAGACCTTCGCCGAACTGACCGGGGAGTCCTGGAACAGCAGCAGCTACACGGTCAGCGGCGGCGAGGGGCACATCACCGTCGAGTACTTCATCACCGAGTGGGGTGACGGAAACGGCACCCCGGGCACCCCGCACCCCTTCCAGAACCCCTCCGAGCCCTGCGACAGCGCGGTCTCCCCGGTTCCGGAGTCCCAGGAGTCCGAGACCGAGGAGGCCAAGACCGGGGAGGGCGGGGCCGAGGACGAGCAGCCGGAGGAGTCCGCCGAGCAGCAGGAGCAGCAGCCCGCGCAGGACGGGGCCGCCGACGGCGCCCAGGCCGCCCCCGAGGAGGACGCCGCGGCGCAGACCGACGCGCCGCAGGCGGCCGACGCCCCGGGTGCCCCGGAGGAGGGCGGGCAGACCACCGCGGTCACCGCGGCCGACCAGCCCGACCTCGACCTCGTCGCCAACGAGGTCCCCATGGTCTCGGCCGGGGTCACCCTCGCCGTCGTCGCCACCGCCGCGGTCGTCGCGGGCAGGAAGATCGTCCGCCTCGCCCGCCCCGAGGGCCGCCACCACCGCCGGTCCTGACCCGGGCGGCACGCGCCGCCCGGGACCGCCCCCTCCCGCGGGAGCAGGGACGCTGGCATGCTGGCTGCTGCCCCCGACCCCGAGGAGACAAGGACGGTTCCCCCATGGCACAGGACGGCGGAGACCGCGCCGGGTACCGTGCGCGGGTGCGCGGCTGCCTGCTCGGCGGCGCCCTCGGCGACGCGCTCGGCGCCCCCGTGGAGTTCGACACGCTCGGCGCCATCCGCGCCGCGCACGGCCCCGCGGGCGTGCGCTCCCACGCCGACCCGCGGGCGCTGGTCACCGACGACACCCAGATGACGCTGTGGACCGTCGAAGGACTCCTGCGCGCCCGCAGCCGGCAGGCGGTCCGCGGCGGGCAGCTCGCCCCGGTGCCCGCCGTCCACGACGCCTACCTGCGCTGGTACCACACCCAGCACAGCGGGGCGCCCGCCGGCGGGTACGACGGGTGGCTGGCCGGGCGGGACTGGCTGCACGCCCGGCGCGCCCCCGGAAACACCTGCCTGACCGCCCTGTCCGAGGCCGCACGGGGACACCAGGCCAGGGGAGAGGCCGCCGCCAACGCCTCCAAGGGCTGCGGCGGCGTCATGCGCAGCGCCCCCTTCGGCCTGCTGCCCGAGCACGCCGCCACCGACGAACAGGTCTTCACCTGGGCGGAGCAGGCCGCCGGGCTCACCCACGGCCACCCCACCGGACGGCTGGCCTCGGGGGCCACCGCGCTGCTGGTCCGCCGACTGGTGGCCGGAGACGGCCTGGACGCCGCACTCGATGCGGCCCTCGCCGCGCTGCGCACCCGCCCCGGCCACGAGGAGACCACCAAGGCCCTGCTCGCGGCACGCGACGCGGCCGCCGACGGTGAGCCCGGCGCCGAGGCCGTCGAGTCCCTGGGCGCGGGCTGGGTCGCCGAGGAGGCGCTGGCCATCGCGGTGTACGCGGCGCTGGCCCACCCCGCACCCGACGAGTTCGCCGACGCCCTCGCCCTGGCCGTCACCCACTCCGGCGACAGCGACTCCACCGGCGCGGTCTGCGGCAACCTCCTCGGCGCCCGGCACGGCGAGGCCGCCCTGCCCCGCACCCTGGCCGACCCGGTGGAGGGCCGCGACGACCTGCTGGCGCTCGCCGACGACCTGGTCACCGCGTTCACCACCGAGGACCCGGCCGCCGCCCCCGGCTGGCTGGACCGCTACCCGCAGGCCTGAGCCCCGGCCGCCGCCCGCAGACGGCCGGACCGCCGACCGGCCGGGTCCGGCCGCGTTCCCGTGGCATGCTGGTGCACCTGGCAGTCGACCACACGGGGGAGTGCACACGGCCATGTCTGCGGGCTACAGCGGCAGGCGGTACGGACGTGACCGCGACGAGCGGAGGGGCGGCGAGGGCCACCGGCGCCGCGAGGTCGAACCGGTCCGGGGGCGTCGCGACGCCCGGCGGCTGGAGGAGGAGCTGCGCCGCATGGACGGCGCCTCCTACGGCCGCTACAAGTCGCTGGTCGGCGACTGGGACTTCGGCGACTTCACGCTCACCGTGAGCAAGGTCCAGGCCGACCCCTTCGCCCCGCCCTCCCGGCTTCTGGTGCGCATCCCCGCGCAGACCGCGGGGATGCCCGAGCACGCCTGGCGCGACCCGGTGCGCCGCCGCGCCACCGCCGACTACCTGATCCGCCGCGCCCGGCGGCTGCTCAGGGGGACCCGGGTGCGCATCGACGCCGGGGGACAGCAGGTCCTCGACCGCTCCTCCGGCCAGATCCGGGACGGCGCCGTCGAGCTGCGGCTGGGCGTGGAGCTGCCCGGGCACGGCCGCCGCATCGACGGCCGCGGCGCCGTCCGCGCGCTGTGCGAGACCGTCCCCGACCTGGTGGACGACCTGTGCTGGCAGGCCCTGGACGCCGCGGAGGCCACCGCCTTCGCCGACAGCGTCGCCGACACCGTCGCGCTGCGCGAACAGCTCCCCCGCCTCGGGCTGGTGGCCTTCGTCGCCGACGGCGCCGTGCTGCCGCGCGCCAGCGGCGTCAGCGACCTGCCCATGCCCGACGCGGTCCCCTTCACCTCCCCGGAGAGCCTGCGCGTCGCCGTGGAACTGCCGCACCGGGGGAGGGTCACCGGCATGGGCGTCCCCGAGGGGATCACCCTCATCGTCGGCGGCGGCTTCCACGGCAAGTCCACCCTGCTGCACGCCCTGGAGCGCGGCGTCTACGACCACGTGCCCGGCGACGGCCGGGAGCTCGTCGTCACCCGCGCCGACGCGGTGAAGATCCGCGCCGAGGAGGGGCGCCGGGTGGAGCGCACCGACGTCAGCGCGTTCGTGCGCAACCTGCCCACCGGCGCCGACACCGCCGACTTCGCCACCGACAACGCCTCCGGCTCCACCTCCCAGGCCGCCAACATCGCCGAGGCGCTGGAGGCCGGGACCTCCGTGCTGCTGGTCGACGAGGACACCACCGCCACCAACCTCATGATCCGCGACGAGCGCATGCAGCAACTGGTCCACGGCGACCGCGAGCCGCTCACCCCGTTCGTCGACCTCGTCCGGCCGCTCCGCCGTGACCACGGCGTCTCCACCGTGCTGGTCATGGGCGCCAGCGGCGACTACTTCGACGTGGCCGACCACGTGGTCCTGCTGGACGCCTACCGCGCCCACGACGTCACCGAGCGGGCCCGCGGCCTGGCCCGCCCGCGCCGCGACGCCGCCCTGACCGCTCCGGCGCGCCGCGTCGTCGACCCGGCCTCGGTGGACGCCTCGGCCCGCGGGCGCACCCGGATCAAACGGCGCGACATGGACGTGCTCACCTTCGGGGAGACCGACATCGACCTGCGCTTCCTCGCCCAACTGGTGGACCCCTCCCAGGTGATCGGCCTGGGGCTGGCGCTGCGCGCCCTCGTCGAGGAGGGGTTCCTCGACGGGGAGCGGACGCTGGGGCAGGCCCTGGACCTGTTGGACGAGGCCCTGCACGACCACGGCGTCACCTTCCTGGGCCGCGGCTACCAGGGCGACTACGCCGCGGTGCGCCGCCAGGAGGTGGCCGCCGCACTCAACCGGCTGCGCACTCTCAAGATCCGCAAACAGTGCTAAAACGGAAATAGAGCAACGTGAATCCGGGTTGCCGACATTGAGGTTTTACGGCCAGTCAACCGTGGGTCGGTATCCTGAAGACCCGATCACACGGAAACGTGAGAACGGAGACCCGTCCAGGTGCGAGATCCCGCTGATCTCTACGAGCTTCGATCCGACCTTCCCGAGCTGTCCTCCCCGGTCCTCCTGGTGTCTCTGGACGGCTTCGTGGATGCAGGAGCAGCCGGAAAACAGGCGGTGGCGGCCCTCTTCGACGGACTGGAGACCACCGAACTCGCCGCTTTCGACATCGACAGGCTCCTGGACTACCGGTCCCGCCGCCCGGTCATGACCTTCGACGAGACCTCCTGGGGCGCCTACACCGACCCCGTGCTCTCCCTCTACCTCGTGCGCGACCTGGAGGGGACCCCCTTCCTGCTGCTGCACGGCCTGGAGCCGGACCGCGAGTGGGAGAAGTTCGCCGCGGCGGTCCGCCAGCTCGTGGAGCGCCTGTCGGTACGGCTGACCGTCTGCTTCTACGGGATCCCCATGGCGGTCCCGCACACCCGCCCGATGACCGCGACCCCGCACGCCACCCGCCCCGACCTCGTCTCCGAGCACCCGCCCTGGGTCGGCCGCATCCAGGTGCCGGGCAACGCCATGTCGCTGCTGGAGTACCGGCTGGGACAGGCGGGCCACGACGTCATCGGCTACGCCGTGCACGTGCCGAGCTACCTCGCCCAGTCCGAGTACCCGCGCGCCGGCCTCGCCGTGCTGGAGTACGTCGCGGGAGCCACGGGCCTGTCCCTGCCCACCGAGAAGCTCGCCGAAGAGGCCGACAAGACCGACAACGAGATCAACCGCCAGGTGGAGTCCTCCGAGGACGTCCAGCGCGTGGTGCGCAACCTGGAGGCCCAGTACGACAACTTCATGGCCGCCCACAACGGGCTCGACCTCGACTCGCTGCTGTCGGGGGACGAGTCGAAGCTGCCCACCGCCGAGGAGCTGGGCGCGGAGCTGGAGCGCTTCCTCGCCGAACACGACCGCGGCACCGAGGGGTAGAGTCCACACGTGCTCTACCAGTTCCTCTTCCACGCCCTGCTGCGCCGCATCGACGCAGAACGGGCCCACCGGGTGAGCTTCGCCTCCCTGCGCGCGCTCAGCGCCGTGCCCGGCACGGCCCGCCTCATGGGCCGCCTGCTCGGTCCGCGCGAACCGGAACTGCGCGTGCGCGTGCTCGGCCGGGAGTTCTCCGGGCCGCTCGGCCTGGCCGCGGGCTTCGACAAGAACGCCCGCGGCGTCGTGGGCCTCACCGCCCTCGGGTTCAGCCACGTCGAGATCGGCACCGTCACCGCCCGGCCGCAGCCCGGAAACCCCCGGCCGCGGCTGTTCCGCCTGGTCGCCGACCGCGCCGTCGTCAACCGGATGGGCTTCAACAACGACGGTTCCGAAGCGGTGTCGCGCCGGCTGCGCGCCCAGCGCGCCCGCCGCGCCCGCGACCTCGTCATCGGCGTCAACATCGGCAAGACCAAGGTCGTCCCGGACGAGGAGGCCGTGGCCGACTACGTCACGAGCGCGCGCCGCTTCGCCGACCTCGCCGACTACCTGGTGGTCAACGTCAGCTCGCCCAACACGCCGGGCCTGCGCGACCTCCAGGCCGCCGAGCGGCTCCGCCCGCTGCTGGAGGCGGTGCGCCGCACCCTCGACGAGGCCGGACGCCCCGACCTGCCGCTGCTGGTCAAGATCGCCCCCGACCTGGCGGACGAGGACGTGGACGCGGTCGCGGACCTGGCCGTGGAGCTGGGACTGCACGGCATCATCGCCACCAACACCACCATCTCCCGGGAGGGGCTGTCCACCGACCCCGCCCAGGTCGCCGCGGTCGGCGCGGGCGGGCTGTCCGGGGCTCCGCTCAAGGAGCGCTCCCTGGAGGTGCTGCGCCGGCTGCGCGCCCGTGTGGGGGACCGGCTGGTGCTCGTCGCGGTCGGCGGCATCGAGACCCCGCAGGACGCCTGGAAGCGCATCCGGGCGGGCGCCAGCCTCGTCCAGGGCTACACGGGCCTCATCTACGGCGGGCCGCTGTGGCCCCGCCGCATCCACCGCGGCCTGGCCGAACTGGCCCGCCGCGAGGGCTACGCCTCGATCGCCGACGCGGTCGGCGCGGACGTGGACCCGGCGGCGGACCGCTCCCCGGCCTGAGCCGCCCGCGGGCGGCTCAGCGGGCGGCCGCGGGCACCGGCGCGTCCAGCTCGGCGCCCAGCAGCGGACCGCTGAGGTGCTCGGGGCGCAGCCGCACCCCGGTGACCCGCCCGGCCAGGGCCAGCAGGGCCGGGGCCAGCTCGCTCTCGTCGGGGCCGGTCTCACCGGTCAGCCCGAGGGCGCGCATGTCCTCGGCCAGGCAGTCCGGGTCGGAGCCGCCGCGCTGGTCGGGCAGGCGCGCGTCGAAGACCAGGCGCAGCACGCCGTCGACCACCCAGCGGAACTCGTAGCGGTAGCCCATGACCACCCGCACGCAGACCAGCTCGGTTCCGGCCGACAGCCTCCGGTACACCTGGGGGCGCGTGCAGGAGCAGCCCGTCGGCTCCACGATCACGGTCCACCCGTCCAGCGTCAGGGCGTGCGCGGTGAGCGGCGGCTCCTCCTCGGCGCACAGGCATGCCTCCACCGCCTCGGCGATGGGCAGGGAGCGCAGTGCCCGCTCGTCCGCGCCGAGCCGGCACAGTGCCTCGGTCTTGGACAGTCCTCTGACATAGCTCAGGCAGTAGGCCTCGGCCAGGTCGGGCTGGCTCTCCTCCAGCCAGGCGTAGTCACGGGCGTACGCAACGGACATCAGCCCGTCCCTCCAGACAGGATTCCGGTGTTGACGTGCCGAAGGGGCACATGGGGATTCGACCGGGCGAGGAACGAACGGAGGGCGTGTGGGCCGTCGCCCAGCACCGTCCCAGGCTCGGGGAACCTTGGCGACGGGGCGTCGCCGGTACGTCGGCCGGGAGTGCGCCCTGGCCGACCGTGCATGTCAATGACCCACAAACTCCTAGTGTAGGCCCGTCCGGGCAGAAATCACGGGGAGAACCCCAGAATCAAGAATTTCCTGTTCCGGGGGCCTCCGGCAGTCCCCTGACGGTGACCATCACCTGTCCCCGCCCGGCCCCGGAAACCCCGCAGGGGCGGATCAGAACTCCAGCGGGGCGAAGTCGAGCTCGCCGGGGTCGGCGCCCACGCGCCGGCAGGTGTGGGCGGCCACCCGGTGGGCGTGCTCCACGCACACGGTGAGCTGGGCGTCGGTGAGCGCCGCCAGTCGGTCGCGGCCGCCCGGGCCCAGGGCCTTGGCCTGGCCGAAGGCGTCGAGCAGCCCGGCGCAGAACGCGTCGCCCGCGCCGACGCTGTCGACGACCTCCACCGGTTCGGGCACCACCGACAGCGGCCGGTCCTCCCGGCCGCGCACCACGACGAGGGTCCGCTCCCCGCCGCAGGTGACCGCGACGAGCACCGGACCCCGGCGCAGCCAGGAGCGGGCGGTCTCCAGCAGCAGGTCGGTGGGGTCGGCGTCGGCGTCGTGCTCGAACAGCCAGCGCACGTCCTCGTCGCTGACCTTGACCACGTCCGCCAGCGCCACCTGGCGCTCCACCCGCTCCCGGGCCTCGGCCGGGCTGCCCGCCAGCGCGGGGCGGATGTTGGGGTCGTAGCTGATCACGGTCCGGCCGCGCTGCCGGGCCACCCACTCCTCCAGCACGGCCGCCCCCGGCGGCATCGCCATCGCCAGTGAACCGGTGTGCAGGGCGAGGACGTCGTCGGCGATCGGGTCGGGCAGCTCCTCGGGCCGCCACTGCCAGTCGGCGGTGTCGCGGACGTAGAAGTCGTAGCTGGCGTGGCCGGTCTCGTCGAGGGTCGCGATGGCCAGGGTGGTGGACTGCTCGGCGGTGACCAGGTCGCGGGTGCTCACACCGCGCGATCCCAGGTAGGCGCGCAACTGTCGGCCGAAGCGGTCGGTGCTGATCCGCGCCAGCAGCGAGGACTCCACACCGAGCCGGGCCAGCGCGACCGCGGTGTTGGCGGGCGCGCCGCCGGGAGCGGAGCGGTACGTGCCGCTCTCGGCGCTGATGAGGTCGATGAGTGCTTCACCTACGACGGTGATCACAGGGGCGTCCTTTCGGAACCGGCGGGTCGGGGCGCTCTGCGAGGGAGTAGTATCCCGTCCACCCGGGGCGCTGACAACGCCGCGGTGCGTGCAGACGGAAACGGGAGCGCGGGTCGGGACCCGCGCTCCCGTCGTGCTCCGGCGACCGGGGGCTACAGCGCGCTCAGCGCCTCCTCGGCGGCGGTCTTCATGACGCTCTCCACGTCGTCGAAGGTCTGCGGGTAGTCGTCGGAGTCGAAGTTGCTGACGCTCCACTCGACGGAGACGATGATGTTGTCCTGGCGGATCAGGACGGTGGTCCGGTTGCCGGGGGAGATGATCTCCTCCTGGACGAAGACGATCACCGACTCGCTGCCGTAGTCGAGCTGCTGCTCCTCGATCACCTTCATGTCGAAGATGGAGGACTCCTCGTCGGTGGCGTAGTCGTACTCGAACGCGTAGTCGTCCTTGGCCGCCTCGACCGAGTCGGAGCCGCTGAAGGGGGTGGAGTACTCCACGGTCAGCGTCCCGTAGAGCCCGTCCACCACGGTGCTCCAGGAGCAGCTCGACGAGTAGTCGGTGATGTTCTTGCTGCTGTCGGACGCGCCGAAGCTGTCGAGGGTGCCCTCGGACAGCACGGAGCAGGGGTCCTCGGGCGGCGAGTACGGCGGACCGTCGGAGGAGGGAGTGGCGTCACCGCCCCCGCCGCTGCCCGGCTCGTCGCCCTGGGAGCCGGGCGCCTGGGTCTGCTGGGTCTGCCCGCCGGCCGCCGGGGGCTCGCCGCCGCCCCGGCTGAACAGCACCACGACGACCGCGACGATCAGCAGGACGATGACCACGCCACCGGCGATCACGATCCACAGGCCCGCGCTGCTCTTCCCGGACTGCGGGGGCTGCGCCGGGGGGTAGCCCTGGGGGTAGGGGGGCTGGTTGGCCTGGTGGTACTGCGGACCGCCCATGCCCGGATACGGACCCGAGGCGTACCCGGGGGGCTGCTGTCCACCGGTTCCCCCGTCCCCGTAGGGGGGCTGCGGGTAGGGGCCGCCCGGGTACCCGGGCTGTCCGCCGGTGCCGAAAGAGGGCTGCCCCCCGGTGTTGGGTCCGGGCCCGGGCTGTCCCCCGGGGTTGGGAGCGGGGTGCCCGCCCTGGCCGTAGGCGCCTCCGTACGCTCCGGGCTGCCCACCTGAGTTGCCCTCGCCACCGGGGTACTGGGGTGGCTGGGTGTAGGGTCCGTTGTCGCTCATGACTCCCCTCGCGCGAGCTGCTTACGTCAGGACTGGGACGCGCGTTGACTCGTTCGCGGTTCCACTGGTGTTCTCCCGGGACCGCTGAGGACGGCGGCTCGGCCGGGTCGAAGCCCTGCGCTGATGACAAAGCTTTGAGATCTTATCTTCAATAAGAATGAAGCCAGCCAGGACCACCGGGGGCAAAAAGGGGGGAATTGTCATCCTTTTGGAACACACGGTGCTCACTGGTGTCGAATCGTTGTCCTATTGCGATCTCCGAGGTGGGCGGACGTCCGGAAACGAGTGAAAAAGACCGCCCCGTCGTCCGTGAAGTAGCGAGGTGACCTGCGTCTCTTCCGCTGACCGCGGAAAACGTCCTATTCGGTCCCGTGACGTCCGCGGGCGCCGCCAAACCTGTCTGGCCGGACCAGGCGAGTCCTCTGGAGCGTCGGAGACCGCGGACGTAGGGTGGCCGCTGTGAGGACGGAAGCCCAGGGGGAGAGGATGCCGTCTCACCCGGAGCCGCCCGAGTACGACGGACCGCCCAGGCACGGACTGCTGTCCTGGCTCGTCTTCCTCGGCGCGATCGCGGCGGTGCTCGCCGTCTGCGTCAGGTGCACCGCCTGGATGTACGCGCCGGTGTTCGGCGGCTGAGCGGGGCGGCCCCGGGGCCGCCCCGCCCGGCGGTCAGAACATCGAGATGTGCACGTGGTCGTAGTGGTTCTCGGTGATGCTGCCGCGGTCCGCCATGGGGCGCCAGCCGTTGTTGCGCCGGATGTCCCAGATCTCCTGGCGCCAGATGACGTACATGATGCCGAGGTCCTCGGCGTGCTCGACCGCCCAGTCGGCGATCGCCTGGCCGTGCGCCTGCTGCTCGGGGGTGGGCATCTGCCCGTTGGGGTTGACCATGAAGTCGCAGGCCCGCCCCTTGGGGTGCTCGCCGACCACCCAGCCGCCGTTGGGGCGGTAGCAGCCGACCCCGCCGTTCTCGTCGTTGCGGCCGAACTTCTCGATGATGAGGTCCCGCATCTGGCGCGTCCGCGGGGTGAGGTTGTCGGGCGGCCCCATCTGCTGCACCGGGTAGTCGGCGATGAGTCGGCGGACCTCCCAGCGGCGCGCCTCCAGCTCGTCGAGGTCCGCCTCGACCGCCTCCAGTTTCTCCTCGGCGTTGGCCTGCGCCTTCTCGTCGCGCTCCATCGCCTCGACCAGGTAGGAGATCTTGTCGCTGTTGGTGTGGGTGAGGTGGTCGACCACGGTGGCGGTGTCGATGATCTCCTGCGGTTCGGCGGAGAGCAGCAGGCTCAGCGCCGGGTCCAGTCCGCTGCTGGTGTAGGTGGCGACGGCCAGGTAGCGGACCTGCTCGCGGGCCTCGTCGACCTCCTTGCGGGTGGCGTCGGCGCGCTCCTGGGCCTGCTCGGCCTCCGCGATGACGGCCTCCATGTCGCGGAGCTCGCCGTTGTACTCCTCGCTCAGCGCGTCCGCCCGTTCCAGCAGGGAGTCCAGGCTCTCGGTCGGCGCCACCGGGGCGGCGGGGGCCGCGGCGGCCGCGGGTGCGGCGGGGACGGAGAGGGAGGTCGCGGCCAGGACGAGGGAGAGCGCCGCGGCGGCCCTCGGGAGGCGGCTGGGGCGGCCCGCGCGGGGGGTGAGGGATTCGACGAGGTCTGCCAGGTGGTCGCGCCAGGTTCCGTCGGTCGGATCGGGCGCCCAGAAATCGGCGTAGGGGTCTTCTCGGCCGTCGCCGCTCGAATGCTTGGGCAGCACTTCTTCGCTCCTCGGTCGCACAGAGGTCCTGGGGCGGCGTCGGCCGCCCGACGGGAAGCGGGCCCCTGCTTCTGGGATGGGCCGAGGGGGCCGACCCGGGACAGTCCAGGGGCGGGCAGCCACCACACACTCGGCGGATATCGAGTTTAGGCGCCTCTGTGGGAGAAAACGGAAATTATGCGTGATCTACATCACAGATTGCGGCTGTGCCGGGCGCCCCGCAGCCGGGAGGCGGGGCGCCGCACATGCGGTGACCGGGGAGAAGGCGGCGCCGGCGGCGGTCCTTCGGGCCGTGCGGTCCCCGTCTTCCGGCGGGGCCGGATCCGGCCTCCGGCCGCGGTTCGGCGGGGCTTTCGGGGCGGGCGGCAGGGCGAAAAGTTTCGTTCACCACCCGTTCTCCCTGTGCTTTTGCGGGGCCTGAGGGGTTACTGGGCGGTGTGCAAGGTGTTTCAGGTAACGGTTGTGTTGCGCAGGCGGGATCCGGGATTGACGGATCACAGTGGTGTGGGCCACGCTCTTGGGAGCGCTCCCAAAGCGGGGGATCCAAGGGACGCGATCCAAGACATTCCACTCTGAGCGAGGGGTCGCACACATGCGAACTTTTGAACGTCGGCACTGGAAGATGGCCGCTGCGACACTGGGAGTGGTCACTCTCCTCAGCACCGCGGCGTGTAGCGGCGGCGGGGACGACGCGGCCGAGGACGGCAAGATCACCCTGACCGTCGACACCTTCGGTGTGTTCGGGTACGACGAGCTCTTCGAGCAGTACATGGAAGAGAACCCGAACATCGTCATCGAAGAGAACAACGTCACCGACCTGAACGCCGACTACGTGCCGCAGCTCCAGCAGAACATCGCCGCCGGCAGCGGTGCGGGCGACATCGTCGCCATCGAGGAGGGCATCGTCCAGCAGTTCTTCCTCAGCCAGGGCGACAACTTCGTCGACCTCGCCGAGTACGGTGCGGCCGACCTGGAGGAGAACTTCCTGCCCTGGAAGTGGGAGATGGGCAAGGGCCCGAACGGGGAGATCTTCGGTCTGGGCACCGACATCGGCGGCATGAGCATGTGCTACAACAAGACCCTCTTCGAGGACGCGGGCCTGCCCACCGACCGTGAAGAGGTCAGCGCGAGCTGGGAGACCTGGGACGACTTCATCGAGGTCGGCAAGAAGTTCCAGAAGGCCGACACCGGGGCGTCCTTCATCTCCACGGTCACCCCCTACTTCAACGCCATCAACGCCCAGAGCGGCAGCCACACCTTCTTCGACACCGACAACAACCTGGTCGCCGAGACCAACCCGGTGATCAAGGACAGTTGGGCCCTGGTGGAGAAGATGGTCGACGAGGGCCTCTCCGCCAACCTGCCGATGTGGTCCGACGAGTGGAACGCCGGCATCCAGAACAACGTCTTCGCGACCCTGCCCTGCCCGGCCTGGATGCTCGGCCACATCGAGAACACCGCCGGTGAGAGCGGCCGCGACCAGTGGGACGTCGCCAGCGTTCCCGGCGAGGGCGGCAACTGGGGCGGCTCCTGGCTCGCGGTGACCACCCAGAGCGAGCACCCGGAGGAGGCCGCCAAGCTGGCCATGTTCCTGACCAGCCCCGAGGGCCAGATCTCCGCGTGGAACGCCGCCAACACGCTGCCCTCCTCGCCGCAGGCCCTGGAGGACCCGGCCGTCACCGAGTTCACCCGCGAGTACTTCAACGAGGCCCCGGTCGGCGAGATCTACGCCACCACCGCCAAGGAGCTGAAGCCGGTCTACTACGGCATCCACAACGCCCAGGTCTCCGAGGAGTTCCGCAAGGCCCTGGAGGCCATGGAGCAGGGACAGGTCTCCCCGGAGGAGGCCTGGAACCAGGCGATCGAGGGTGCCAAGCGCGCCTCCGGCCAGTAACAGGCCAGCGGCCGGAACTCCGCCGGCCGTGACGACCACACGCGGACCCGCCCCGCCCTCCGCCCGCAGCGGCGGCCGACCCCGCGGGGCGGGTCCGCGCCAACCCCGTACGGAGCATCTCCGTCAGACGGCTTGTCCCCACCTCCCCGAAGCCTCCACCCCCGAACGGCTCGGACGGGCCGTCTCCTCTCTATCCATCTGACATCTGATCTCTCTTAGACGAGGAGCGCTTGACGTGACTCTTCTCAGCCACGGCGGCGCACCGCCCGGGGGCAAGGAGGAACCGGTCCTCTCCCCGCCCGGGAACGACGCCAACGCCAAGCGGGAGCGCAGGCAGATCTTCTGGACCCGGCTCGACCTGAAGGTCTCCCCCTACCTGTTCATCTCTCCCTTCTTCATCCTCTTCGCGATCTTCGGCCTGTTCCCCCTGGTCTACACCGTCTGGGTGTCGCTGCACGACTGGACGCTGCTGGGCGGCAACCAGGGCTTCGTCGGGCTCGACAACTACGTCCGGCTGGTCCAGGACGGCAAGTTCTGGAACTCGCTGTACAACACCTTCGGCATCTTCGTCATCGCCGTCGTCCCGCAGCTGCTGCTGGCCATGTACCTGGCCGACACGCTCAGCCGCAAGGTCCGCGCGGTCAACTTCTTCCGGATGGGCCTGCTGCTGCCCTACCTGACCTCTGTCGCGGCCGTCGCGATCGTCTTCTCCCAGCTCTTCGGCACCCAGTTCGGCCTCATCAACTACGCCCTGGGCTTCTTCGGGATCGACCCGATCAACTGGCAGGGCGGCACCTTCAGCTCCTGGGTCGCCATCGCGGTCATGGTCGACTGGCGCTGGACCGGCTACAACGCGCTGATCTACCTGGCGGCCATGTCGGCCATCCCCAGGGACATCTACGAGGCCGCCTCCATCGACGGAGCGTCCCGGACCCGCCAGTTCTGGCAGATCACCGTCCCGATGCTGCGGCCCACCATCATCTTCACCGTGATCGTCTCCACGATCGGCCAGATGCAACTGTTCACCGAGCCGGTGATCTTCGGTGGTGTCGCCGGCGGCACGCAGGGACAGTTCCAGACCACGATGATGCTGATCTTCGAGGAGGCGTTCCGCTTCAACAACTACGGCTACGGCTCCGCGATCGCCTGGACGCTGTTCATGCTCGTCGTGGTGCTCAGCGCACTCAACGCGCTGCTCAGCAGCAGGATCAAGGGGGCATGATGACCACCACCCTGACTCCGCCCAAGGGCACCGCCCCCGCGGCGCCCCAGCCCGCCGAGAAGAAGCGGAAGAACAAGGGCAGCACCGGGGTGCCCGAGGCGACCCCGCTGACCTACATCGGGCTCTCCCTCACCGTCCTGCTCTCCTTCTTCCCCCTGTGGTGGATGTTCGTCGTGGCCACCCGCGACTCCGCCGCCGCCTCCGCCCGCCCGCCCTACATGTGGCCCGGCGGCAACTTCCTGGACAACCTGGAACGCCTCTTCGCCAACACCTCCGCCAACTTCACGCTCGGTCTGATCAACTCGGCGGTGTCGGCCACCGTCCTCGCCCTGTCGGTGGTGTTCTTCTCCTCGCTGGCCGGCTTCGCCCTGGCCAAGCTGAGGTTCAAGGGCCGCAACGCCGCCGCCGTGGGCGTGGTGCTGACCATGGCCGTGCCCGTGCAGATGGGAATCATCCCGCTGCTGATGCTCATGGAGTGGTTCGGCTGGCGCGGGCAGATCATCGCGATCATCGTGCCCTTCATGGTCAGCGGCTTCGGCGTGTTCATGATGCGGCAGTACTGCGTCCAGGCGATCCCCGACGAACTGCTGGAAGCGGCCCGCATGGACGGCTGCTCCACCTTCCGCATCTACTGGAGCGTGGTCCTGCCCGCGCTCCGGCCCGCGATGGTCGTGCTCGGCCTGCTGACGTTCATGACGCAGTGGAACGAGTTCACCTGGGCGCTGGCGGTGCTGACCCCGGCCAACCCGACGGTCCAGATCGCCATCAACCAGCTCAACCAGTCGGCGTACTCGCGTGACTTCGCGCTCATGTTCACCGGGTCCGTCGTCGCCACACTCCCCCTGCTCATTCTGTTCTTCGTCCTCGGCCGTCAACTGATCGGCCGGATCATGGAAGGGGCCATCAAGTGACCTCGCAGTCGACAGCCTCGCTCGGCCAGACCGAGGAGGAACCAAAACCGGACATTCATTTCCCCGAGGACTTCGTGTGGGGGGTGGCCACCGCCTCGTTCCAGATCGAGGGCGCCACCACGGAAGACGGCCGCGGCCCCAGCATCTGGGACACCTTCTGCGCCACCCCCGGCAAGGTCGAGAACGGTGACACCGGCGACCCCGCCTGCGACCACTACCACCGCTACCGCGACGACGTCGCGCTCATGCGGGACCTGGGCGTCGGCGCCTACCGCTTCTCCATCGCCTGGCCGCGCATCCAGCCCGAGGGCAAGGGCAAGCCTCTGGAGGCCGGTCTGGACTTCTACGACCGGCTCGTGGACTGCGTGCTGGAGGCCGGCATCGACCCGTGGCCGACCCTCTACCACTGGGACCTGCCCCAGGCCCTGGAGGACGAGGGCGGCTGGCCCAACCGGGACACCGCCAAGCGCTTCGCCGACTACGCGGAGATCGTCTACTCCCGTCTGGGCGACCGGATCACCCACTGGAACACCCTCAACGAGCCGTGGTGCTCGGCCTTCCTCGGCTACGCCTCGGGCGTGCACGCCCCGGGCCGCCGCGAGCCCGCCGCCGCGCTGGCCGCCGCGCACCACCTGATGCTGGGCCACGGCCTGGCCGCCAACGCCATCCGGGAGCTGGGCCGCCAGGCCGGCCACGCCCCGAAGGTCGGCATCGTGCACAACCAGACCACGGTGCGCCCCTACACCGACAGCGAGGCCGACCGGGACGCCGCGCGCCGCATCGACGCGCTGCGCAACCGCATCTTCACCGAACCCCTGGTGAAGGGCCGCTACCCGGAGGACCTGCTCGCCGACGTCTCCGGGATCAGCGACTACGGCTTCGTCAAGGACGGCGACCTGGAGATCATCTCCACGCCGCTCGACATGATGGGCGTCAACTTCTACAACCCCAGTTGGGTGTCGGGCAACCGGGAGAACGGAGGCTCCGACCGGCTGCCCTCGGAGGACTACTCGCCGTCGGTGGGCAGCGAGCACGTCGTCGACGTCGACCCCGGCCTCCCGGTCACCGCCATGGGCTGGCCGATCGACGCCAGCGGCATGTACGACACGCTCACCCGGCTGGCCAACGACTACCCGGGGCTGACGCTCTACGTGACCGAGAACGGCGCCGCCTTCGACGACAAGGTCGTCGACGGCGCGGTGCACGACACCGAGCGCATCGCCTACCTGGACGCGCACCTGCGCGCGGTGCACGCCGCGATCGAGGCCGGGGTGCCGCTCAAGGGCTACTTCGCCTGGTCGCTGCTGGACAACTTCGAGTGGGCGCTGGGCTACGGCAAGCGCTTCGGCATCGTGCACGTGGACTACGAGAGCCAGGTCCGCACGGTCAAGGACAGCGGCCTGTGGTACTCGCGGGTCGTCCGGGCCGGAGGCATCGTCGGGCAGCAGTAGCAGCTCCGATAACAAGGTCAGAACCTCGCCGTCCCGGTGACTTCCAAGATAGAAATAGAGACAAGGAGGCCACCGGGACGGCGTGGTCGTGGGTTGGGGGAAGAGGATGGAGCGTCGGCGGCGTCCGACACTGGAGATGGTGGCTGCCCTGGCAGGAGTCGGCCGCGGGACGGTGTCCCGCGTGATCAACGGCTCCGACCAGGTGAGCCCGACCACACGGGAGGCAGTGAAGAGGGCGATCAAGGAGCTGGGCTACGTGCCCAACCGGGCGGCCCGCACCCTGGTCACCAGACGCACCGACACCGTGGCCCTGGTGGTGGCAGAGGACAACCAGCGGCTCTTCGCCGAACCCTTCTACGCCGGGATCGTCCTCGGCGTGGGCGTGGCACTGTCCGACCGGGGCTTCCAGTTCGTGCTGGCCACCGGCCGCTCCGGAGCCGAGCACGAGCGGCTGGGCGGCTACCTGGCGGGCCAGCACGTCGACGGGGTCCTGCTGCTGTCGCCGCACCGCGACGACCCGCTGCCGCAGATGCTCGACGAGGCCGGGGTGCCCTACGTCTACGGCGGCCGGCCGCTCGGCGTCCCCGAGGAGCAGGTGTCCTACGTCGACATCGACAACATCGGCGGGGGCCGCCAGGCCACCCAGCGCCTGATCGAGACCGGCCACCGCCGCATCACCACCATCGCCGGCTCCCAGGACATGGTCGCCGGCGTGGAACGTCTCCAGGGATACCGCGAGGCGCTGCTCGACGCCGGACTGGAGTACGACGAGAGCCTGGTCAGCTACGGCGACTTCACCTACGACAGCGGCGTGGCCGCCATGCGGGAGCTGCTGGAGCGCCACCCGGACCTGGACGCGGTGTTCGCGGCCTCCGACCTGATGGGGCTGGCGGCGCTGCGGGAGCTGCGCGCGGCGGGGCGCAACGTGCCCAAGGACGTCGCCGTGATCGGCTACGACGACTCGACCGTGGCCGAGCACGCCGAGCCGCCGATGAGCAGCGTCAACCAGCCCACCGAACTGATGGGGCGGGAGATGGCGCGCCTCCTGGTCGACCGCATCACGGGCGAGACCAGGGAGCCGGTCCGGCTGGTTCTGGAGACCCACCTGATGATCCGGGAGTCCGGGTGATCCCGCCCGGCGGCGACCCCGTTCCGGCGGTGGACGGGGCCGCCCCCGCTGTGCCACGCTGACCTCTGAGAATGGTGGAGAAAACGACGACAGGGGACGGGCAGGAGCCGGTGGAGACGCTCCTCACGCGGTGTGCGGTGGACGGGTGCGAGTGGTGCAGCCGGTCCGACTATCCGTGCCGCTGCTGCGGCGGGACCGGCCAGTGGCGGCCGGAGCGGCCCAGACGCGACGCCGACGGGGTGATCGGCTGGGTCCGGGTGCTGGAGCGGTGCCGCATGTGCGGCGGCACCGGCAAGGAGCACAATCCGCTGTGAGCGTGCCGTCCGGCGCCTCCCGTCCGGGCGCCGCGGACCGGAGCCGGTAGGTTTCCTCCAGGACCGGTGTCCGCGACGGCGGCGGACCCGGACGGCAGGGGGTGGACGATGCGCTGGGTCACCTATCTCTCCCCGAGCGGGGGCGAGCGGCGGCCGGGAGTGGTGGACGACGGCTGTGTCTTCGGCTGTCCGGGCGGCGAGGACGTCCCCGGGCTGCTGGCCGGCGGAGCCGACGCGCTGGCGGCCGCCCACCGCCGCGCGCTGGAGGCTCCCGTGGAGATCATCGTGGAGTTCGAGACGCGGCTGTGCGCCCCGCTGGTCCCCGACCGGCCCGTCGTCCTGCACCGCGCGGGGCGGGAGCCCGTGGCCGTCCCCCCGGGCCTGGTGCGCGGCACCGACGACGGCGTGGTGCTCCCGGCCGGGGAGCGGGAACTGGTCGCGGAAGTGGGCGCGGTCGCGTTCCGGTACGGCACGGGACAGGTCGCCGGGTACACCCCGGCCTGCCTGTGGACCGCGGGGGAGGGGGAGCCGGTCGCGCTGACCCTGGGGCCGGCACTGGTCACCGCGGAGGAGGCCGACGGCGCCGCACTCGCCGTCTCCGTGAGCGTGGACGACCTCCCGGCGGCGCAGGGCGTGCTCGGGGACGGCCCGTGGCGGGCCCCCGGGGCGGGCACGGAGCCGGTCGGCTCGCTGCCCGCGCGGACCGGCCCGGTCGCCGCCGGGGCGGAGTTCTTCGTGGAGGCGGGACCGCTGGGCTCCTTCGAGCTTCGGGTCGGGACGGATACGGGCACCTGAGCCGGTCGCCCGCGCCCGTCCCAATTCCGGAGGTCCGGCCACCGCCGGGTTTTCCCCAGCCTGGGGACGGGGCGTGGGCAAAAAGTTATCCATGTGCTGGAATGGGCGTCGACCGGTCCTGTGACGGGGAGAATTTCGGCCTAAACAGCCTGGAAAGACTGGACCAGTCGGGCTGGACGGTATAAACCGGTCGTAGGTAACTCCGGTGATTAGGGACGATCAGGGTAGTGCGGGTCATCTGTCCTGATTGGTACGCTAACAGCTCACGCACGCTGTTCCCGGTACAGCGTCGCGTGACACCTCAAGCCCCCTGAGGTGCGTCCTGCGGCGACGAGTTCTCTCTTCCCGATACCGGGTTCCATACACATGACACCTCAGACGGCACACTGTGGCTTCACAGCGGGCCGGGTGGTGCTGTCCGGTACCCACCCCCATGGGGCTCGCCCCCGGGGCCCCAGGCGGTGACACGAAAGGTTGCGAGGGTCCGTGTCGACACGAGCGACGAACAACGGCGCTGATGCCCACGACGATGTGCCGGAGCAGACCGAAAAGGAGGCCGCGGCCAAGCGCCCCGCCAGACGGTGGCACCCCCGGAACTGGCGCGTCCGTTCCCGGCTGGTGGCGCTCGTGGTCGTTCCCACGGCGGCGGCTCTGCTCCTGGGCGTCATCAGGATCTCCGACAGCGCTCTGATCACCTTCAGGCACGAGCGCACCGAGGCGATGGTGATCCTCGCCGAGGAAATCGTGCAGTTGGGCAACGAGCTGGGCCACGAGCGGATGCTCGTCGCCGCCTACATCGCCGACAACCCCAACCCCGACCGGCGCTCCGACGAGCGCGCGGTCGCGCTGCAAGAGCAGCAGAAGGTCGTCGACCAGGAGCTCAACGACGTCCGCGCGGGCGCCAACGAGCTGGGCGACCCGGGGGACCCGGTGGTCCAGGACCGGCTCGAGTCCATGCTGGAGGCCCTGGAGAAACTCAACGGCGTCCGCGAGGAGGTCGCCAACACCCGGGTCACGATGCTCCCGGCGGTCACCAAGTACCGCCAGATCATCGACACCCTCACCGACTTCGTCGAGACGCTGGCCAACACCACCGACCGGTCCTCGACGCTGCGGGAGAGCATCCGCGCGCTCAGCTCGCTCGGCCGGGCCCGCGACGACCAGTCCTACGAGACCGCGCTGATGCTGCACTCCCTGATCCGCGGTTCGATGTCGGGCGGCGTCCGGGAGGCCATCGAGAACACCCAGGCGCGCTACAACAACGAGATCCGGAACTTCCGCAACAGCGCCACTCCCGAGCAGGAGGCGCTGCTGGACGACAACTACGGCGGCCTGGACGTCAGCCGCCTGGGCACCATGCGCCTGCGCGCCCTGCTGCGGGCCGAGGACGGCCGGGCGCTGACCGGCCTCACCGACGGCGACGGCCCGGAGACCTACGAGGAGACGGCCCTCAGCGCCATGGAGAGCCTGGCCCAGGTCGAGAGCTCCCTGGCCACGACGGTCCGCACCGAGGCGACCCAGCACAAGGAGAGCGGCCGCTCCCTGCTGCTGCTGGACAGCCTCGGCGTGCTCCTCGTGCTCGTCTTCGTCGTCCTGACCACCTCGTGGGTGGCGCGCACCATGGTCGTCCCGCTGCGCGTGCTGCGCGACAGTGCCACGCGCATCGCCGCCAAGGACCTGCCCGACGCCATCGGCCGGATGCGGGAGACCAACGTGCGGCCGGGCGAGGTGAAGATCACCCCGATCGAGATCGACTCCGCCGACGAGTTCGGCGAGGTGGCCCGCTCCTTCGACGAGGTCCACCGCGCCGCGCTGCGGCTGGCCTCCGACGAGGCCGCGCTGCGCACCAACGTCAACGCGATGTTCGTCAACCTCTCCCGGCGCAGCCAGAGCCTGGTGGAGCGGCAGCTCCGCCTCATCGAGCGCCTGGAGCAGGGCGAGCAGGACGACGAGCGCCTGGCCGAGCTGTTCCAGCTCGACCACCTGGCCACCCGCATGCGCCGCAACAACGAGAACCTGCTGGTGCTCTCCGGCCAGGACAACACCCGCAAGTGGGCCCAGCCGGTCCCGCTGGTCGACGTGCTGCGCGCCGCGGTCTCCGAGGTGGAGCAGTACGCGCGGGTCAACGTCCGCGCCCCCTCGCACGTCTCGGTCCTGGGCCGCCCGGTCAACGACGTCATCCACCTCATCGCGGAGCTGGTGGAGAACGCCACCATCTTCTCCTCGCAGGACACCCAGGTCTCGGTCACCGCCCAGGTGATGGACGGCGGCGAGGTCGTCGTCGAGATCACCGACTCGGGCATCGGCATGCCGCCGGAGGAGATCGAGAGCGCCAACCAGCGGCTCGCCGAGCCGCCGCTCATCGACGTCGCGGTCTCCCGCCGCATGGGCCTGTTCGTGGTCAGCCGCCTGGCCAACCGGCACGGCATCAGGGTGCGGCTCAGCGCCGCCCACAACGGCGGCATCACCGCGGCCGTGACCCTCCCCCACGACCTGCTCATCACCCCGATCGAGCCCGCCACCCCGGCGCTCGGCCCGTCTCGGGGAGCGGTGCCGGACACCTACGCCGAGGCCACCGCGGCCTTCGCGTCCTCGCCGGCGCCCGCCGACCCCGCCGACAGCGTGTGGCAGCCGCCGGAGGGCAACGACCGTCCGATCTGGGAGCGCACCAGCACGCCGTCCGGTCTGCCCAAGCGCCCCGACCCGGCCACGCGCGCCGCACAGCGCTCCCAGCAGGAGCGTCCGCCGGAGCACCCGCCCAGCGGCCAGGACCTGTGGGACGCCGGGTGGGCCAAGCGCGCCCGCGCCGCGGCCCAGTCGGCGCCCTCTCCCGCACCGCAGCACGAGAGCCCGGTGACCCCGCCGCCCGCGGCGGAGCCTCCGCGGCCCGCTCCGGCGGAGCCCGCGCGCTCCGACCGCCGGCAGGTCTACGGCTACTCCGTGGACCGGCCCGAGCAGCGCTCCGCCCACCCGCTCGGCGGGCCGAGCCGGCTCGGCGGGGAGAGCCGCAACTGGCAGAGCCCGCTGAACAAGCCCTACACGAGCAGCGGGGCCTCGGACCGTCCGGAGGTCCGCGAGGGCTACGGCTCCACCGCCTACCTGTCCAAGCGGTACGGGACGGGTGGCGGCAGCCAGAACACGATCATCCCCCCCTCCCCGGAGCACGAGCCCGACGAGCCGCTGCCGATCTTCGACTCCATCGAGTCGAACTGGTTCCGCCGCCGCACCGTCAACCCGGCGGTCCCGGTGACCGAGACCGGTCCGATCACCGCCGTCAACACCCCCGACGGACTCGGCACCACCCCTCCGGCCGGCAGCACCTCCGGACAGACCCGTCCCGAGGACGAGTGGCGCTCCGCGGCCGACGTCGGCTGGAAGACCGCTGCCGAGCGGGTCAGCGAGCCGATCGCGGGCGGGATCACCGCGTCGGGCCTGCCCAAGCGGGTCCCCAAGGCCAACCTGGTCCCGGGAACCGTCCCGACGCCGGAGAACTTCAAGCAGATCACCTCGCGGTCCGCAGACCGGGTGCGCAGCCGGTTCTCCAGTTTCCAGCAGGGCATCCGCCAGGGACGCGACGCCTTGAACAAGCGTTCGCACCGGGAGGAGTAGTGTCCGTTTTGAAGGTCGGTGTCCCATGACGGAGAGGCATCATGGGCCGTCAGCGAGGAGTGGATACCAGATGAGTAATGAATTAACATCATCTGCACTTCTCGGACATGGGATCGCCATCAAGTCATCCGCGAGAAACTCTCGGCTGTCGGCCGTTTACCAGATCGGTCGATGCAAAGGCTGGGACCGACAGGAGAGCAGATGAGTCAACCGGTGAACGAACTCAACTGGCTGATCACTGACTTCGCCAACCGTGTGCCCGACGTGGCGCACGCGATCGTGGTGTCGTCGGATGGTCTACCGTTGGCGGCCTCAGCCGGATTCCCCACCGATCGGGCCGACCAGCTCGCTGCGATCGCCTCCGGTCTCTCCAGCCTCACCCAGGGCGCGGCCCGGGTCTTCGAGGGCGGAGCGGTCGCCCAGACCGTGGTCGAGATGGAGCGTGGATTGCTCCTTATCATGGCGATCAGCGACGGATCGTGTCTCGCGGTACTCGCTGCCGCGGAATGCGATCTCGGCTTGGTCGGTTACGAGATGACCCTGCTCGTCGAGCGGGCCGGCCGGGCGCTGACCCCGGCGGCGCGCACGTCGGGTATCCACTGACCCACCACCGACAGGAGGAAGTGGTGGCACCACCTCACGGTAGAGACCCCGGGAGCGCCTCGTGGTTCGGCGATTCCCCGTCAGCCAGCGCGCCCAAGCCGCTGCCCGATCCCCTGACCGGTGGGGAGATGACGCAATCCCCCCAGCAGGTCACCGGACAACAGTGGTCGATCAGTGAGAACGCACCGAGTTCGCTGGTCCGCCCCTATGCGGTGACCCGAGGCCGGACCAGGCCCAAGACTCAGCTGCCGCTGGAGGCGCTGATCTCCACGACGGCGACAGCGCGCAGCGAGTTCGGGACCCTCACCCCCGAATGCCAGGCGATCAGCGACCTGTGCCAGGAGTGGCGTTCGGTGGCGGAGATCTCCGCCCTGTGCCGGATCCCGCTCGGTGTTGCCCGGGTCCTGGTGGCAGACATGGCAGAACAGGGTCTTGTGCAGATTAGGTCGTCGCTGAACACCGACAGCCGACCCAACGTCAACCTGCTTGAAAGGGTACTCAGTGGACTTCGCAAGCTCTAGCCCGGCCGACGAGGGCGGTGCTGTGGCGAACGCGATGACGTCGGTGAAGATCGTCGTCGCCGGGGGCTTCGGCGTCGGTAAGACGACGTTTGTGGGGTCGGTCTCCGAGATCGTTCCACTGACCACCGAAGCGGTCATGACCAGCGCCAGCGTCGGCGTCGACGACCTGGCCAAGACGCCGGACAAGCAGACGACCACGGTCGCCATGGACTTCGGTCGGGTCTCCCTCGACTCCGACCTCATCCTCTACCTGTTCGGCACCCCCGGACAGCACCGCTTCTGGTTCATGTGGGACGACCTGGTCAAGGGCGCCATCGGAGCCGTGGTCCTGGTCGACACCCGGCGGCTGGCGGACTGCTTCCCGGCCATCGACTACTTCGAAGAGGCGAAGCTGCCGTTCATCGTGGCGATCAACGGCTTCGACTCCTACTACCCCCACTCCATCAGCGAGGTGCGGGACGCCCTCACGCTCAGCGAGGACATCCCGATCGTGCAGTGCGACGCGCGGGACAGGGCCTCCACCAAGGCCACCCTGATCCGGCTGGTCGAGCACGCCATCGCGATCGGCGACGCCTCCGCCGAGACCACCTCCACCGGCGGTCACCCCTCCTGGCGCTAGATGAGAAGGACAGCGGGGTTCGGCCGGACGAGCCGTACCCCGCTCCTTTGCCGTGCTCCGGCGCGGGATGCTGGACCTGCCGACGGCGACGGGGAATCATGCGGGCATGACTTCCCAAGACGAACGCAGGGCCTTCTGGGAGGAGCGCCTGGCGGCGGACTGGACGGAGACCGGTGTCGGCTACCGGGCTCTGGGCAGGTCGTTCAACGAGTGGATGTACCGGGTGCGCCGGGAGGTGTTCCTGGACCGGGTGGGCGCCCTCGACGTGGACTGGACCCGCGCGCGCGTGCTCGACGTGGGCTCGGGGACCGGCTTCTACGTCCGCGCCTGGCAGCAGTTGGGCGCCGCCTCGATCACCGGCAGCGACCTGACCGAGGCGGCCGTGGCGCGGCTGCGCGACCACTTCCCCGCGCTGCGCTTCGAACGCCTGGACGTCGCCGAGCCGGGGGACACGTTCGCCGGGGCCGACTTCGACGCGGTCTCCTGCATGGACGTGCTCTTCCACATCACCGACGACGACCGCTACACCGCCGCCGTGGAGTCCGTCGCCCGCCTGGTGCGCCCCGGCGGCTACTTCGTGTTCTCGGAGAACTTCCTGCACCGTCCGGCGCAGCGCGGCGTCAACCAGGTCAACCGGCCGATCGGCTGGATCACCGCACGACTGGACCGGGCCGGTTTCGACGTGGTGCACCGCTCCCCGTTCCTGGTGCTCATGAACGCCCAGGTCGACGCGGGGACGCTGTGGCGCAAGGCGTGGGGCGGGGTGCTGCGCGCCGCCACGCTCACCGAGCCGACCGGGTGGCTCGCCGGGGCCGCCCTCTACCCGCTGGAACGGCGCCTGGTGCGGTCGCGGACGGAGAGCCCGACCACCGAGATCATGATCTGCCGCCGCCGCTGAGACAGCCGCGGCAGCCGGTGTGCGGTTTGCCCTCTGGATGGATGCTGTCGCGGTTGGTGGGTAGGGGCCCCGTGTTCCCGCTACGGGAGGACACAGGAGTGCGGGAACGCCAGCACAAGGGGGGAATCCATGACCACCGCCAAGGATGTCATGCACCGGGGCGCCACGTGCGTCGACGCGAACGTCAACCTGACCGAGGCGGCCCGCATGATGCGCGACCTGGGGGTGGGCGCGCTGCCCATCTGCGGAGAGGACGGCAAGCTGAAGGGCATCATCACCGACCGCGACATCGTGGTGAAGTGCCTGGCGGAGGGCAAGGACCCGGACGCCTGTAGCGCGATCGAGCTCGCCCAGGGCAAGCCGTTCTACGTCGACGCCCAGGCCGACATCGAGACCGTGTTGCAGGAGATGATCCAGCACAAGATCAAACGGCTGCCGGTGATCGAGAACCGCACGCTGGTCGGCATCGTCAGCGAGGCCGACCTCGCCCAGCACCTGCCCGAGGAGCAGGTCGGCCGCCTGGTCGAGGCGATCAAGTCCGGCCCCGCCGACCACGTCTCCTGACGGCCGCGGACCGGACCGCGGGCACCCGCACCGCCGCGTTCCGGCAGGGGCGGCCGGGACGCCTTGCGCCGCTCCGGTCCTCCGCGCCCCGGGTCGCCGACCCGGGGCGCTCCTGTGCGGGCGGCCGGAAAGCCGCGGGCCGCCACGGGACGGCCCCGCGGACGTGCGGTCACGGACCGTGGGAGAGTGGTCGAGGCGAGTGACGAATTCGGGGTGGACGTCTCGCCAGGGCCGGAGTTTGGTGGAAACGTGGCGTTATGGGCAGGTCTGTGAAAATTCCTGTCGCGCTGGCGACCACCGTGCTCCTGGCCGCCGCGGCCGCGGTGCTGTGGACGGCCGAAGACCAGCCGGGACCGGCAGCGGTGCCCCTCGGCTGGCTCGCGGTCCCCGCCGCGCTCCTGCTGTCGGCGGGCCTGTGGGGCTGGGCCCTGCGCCCCCGCGCGCGGGGTGCGGCAGCCGGACCGCAGCGCCACCGGGAGTGGTGGTCGGCGCCGGTGGCCGAGGTGGACCCGCTGCGGGTGGGCGTGCACCGCTCCAGGGACGGCCTGCCCGCCTACGTGGCGCGCGACTGCGACCTCGAGCTGGCCCGGCGGCTGGACCGGGCGGTCGAGCACGGGACGCTCGTGCTGGCGGTGGGGCCGTCCGCGGCGGGCAAGACCCGGGCGGCCTGGCAGGCGGTGGCCGCCCGCTTCGCCGACCGGGACGTGTACGTGCCCGACCCGGGGGCCGACCTGACCCGCCTCGCAGACGCCGTCGCCGCCCGCATCCGGGAAAGCAGCAGACGGGCGGTGGTGTGGCTGGACGACCTCGACAAGCACCTCAACGAAGGCACCCGGCTCACCAACTCCCTGCTGGAGCGGTTCCGCCGGGCGGGCGCGGTGGTGGTGGCCACCCTGCGCCGGGGCGCCTACGCCCGCCTCACCGACCCCGGCCCCGCGGAGCACGCCGTGCCCGGTCTGCGCCTCGGCGAGGAGGAGCAGGGCCTGCTGCGCGAGGCCGACCCGGTGGAGATCGCCCGCCGGTGGAGTGAGGCGGAGCTGGAGCGCGCGCAGGCCAGCGGGGACGCCGCGGTGGTCGAGGCGGCGCGTCGCCAGCGCGACGGCCGCGGCCACGGGGTGGGCGAGTACCTGTCCTCGGCGCCGGCCCTGTACGACCTGTGGCAGGCCCAGCGGGAGCTGTCCGTCGGCGAGGGCGGGCATCCGCGGGCGTTTTGGGTGGTGGCCGCCTGCGTGGACCTGGCCCGTATCGGCGTCGAACACGCCGACCGGGATCTGCTGGAGGCCGCCCACGAGCTCTACGACCTGCCCGCCGTGCTGCGCCCCGAGCCCTTCGAGCAGGCCCTGGCCTGGGCCGCCCGTGTCCACGAGGGCACCTGCGGCCTGCTGCTGCCCGCCACCGCCGACACCCCGCCCACGGCCTGGCGGCCCTTCGACTACCTCGTCGACCGGACCACCACCCCCCTTCCCGAGGGCCTGTGGCACCTGGCCCTGGAGCACACCGCCGACCCGGCCGTCCACACCTCCATCGGCTGGGCCGCCTACGACCACGACCTTCTTCCCATCGCCGAGGCCGCCTGGAGACGCGCCGCCACGGCAGGAAACCCCCGGGCCATGAACAGCCTCGGCCTCCTGCTCGCGGAGCGGGGGGAGGAGACGGAGGCCGAACAGTGGTACCGGAAAGCCGCCCAAGACGGCGACACCACCGCCATGTACAACCTGGGCGTGCTGCTCCAGTCGCGGGGGCGGACCGCCGAGGCCGAGGAGTGGCAGCGGCGCGCCGCCGAGAGGGGCCGGGACGAGGCGATGTACAACCTCGGCGTGCTGCTCCACCAGCGCGGAAAGACCGCCGAGGCCGAGGTCTGGTGGCACCGCGCCGCGGCCGCCGGAAACCCCGACGCCATGGACGCCCTCGACTACCTGCTCCGGCAGCGGGAGGAGGCCGGTGCGGACGAGAGCCTGCTGCGCCGCGCCGCCGCTTCCGGTGACGCCGACGCCATGGTCGGCCTCGGCACGCTGCTCCAGTCGCGGGGGCGGACCGCCGAGGCCGAGGAGTGGTACCGGCGCGCCGCCGAGGACGGCCACGTCGGCGCCATGCGCGCGCTGGCCGGGCTGTGCGAGGAGCAGGGGAGGGTGGTGGAGGCGGTGGAGTGGTGGAGCCGGGCCGAGGAGGACTGAGCCCGGCGCGGCGGGGCCGCCCCGGCGCGCTGCGGCGCCACCGGCCCACGGGAGCGGCGGCCCCCGTGCTGTGCTCCGCGGTGCCCTGCTCCGGGAGCGGGGCCCCGGGGACCGGTTCGTGGGGGCGTCGGCTTCCGGTACCCCGCAGCCCGGTGCGGGGCGGAGCAGAACGGCGGCGGGCGGGGACGGCCAGGCCCGCTACCACCGCAACCTCGCCGAGGCCGACGAGCACCGGTCTGAGGACGCCCGGGGCAAGGCGCGTGCCCGGGCCTGCTCGCCTCGCTCCGAGGGCTTCCGACGGTTCCGCGGAGCAGGCAGGCCCGCCGCGGTCCGCGTGTCCGTGGCGGGGAAGCCCCGCGGCGCCGGAGGGCGGGTGCCGCCGGTCCGGCCACCCGGTTCCTGCCCCCATTAAAAACTGTCCATATCTCCGTAAATAGGACACAATCGCCCGCGTGGAGTGAGGGGAGGCCCGGGTGCGGGCGCGGCGGTCCCGGTCACGGTCCGACCGTCGGCCCGCCCCGGCACCTGCTGCACTCTCTCGGAACCAGCAGCGGGGCGGTGGTCGACACATGGAAGACGCACGGGCCGAAGGGCCGCTGACGCCGGGGACGCGCCGGGGCGCCTCCCCGGTCGGGGAGCGGACCCGTGCGCGGGAGGTCCGCGCGGGCCGGGACGTGCGCGCCGGGCTCGCCCCGGCACCGGGCGGGAGGCTCCGGTGACCGGCGGCGGACAGCAGGGCGAGGACTCCGGGCGCCCCACCCCCGACACCCGGATCGACCTGACCGGGCTGCGGGCCGCGGCGCTGCCCCTCCTGCCGCCTCCCGCAACACTGGTGGGGAGGACGGAGGAGCTGGCGGCGCTGCTGGACTGGCTCGCCCCCGCCGGGGCGGAGCGGGACGGGAAGACCGGCACGGTGGTGTCGGCTCCGGGCGGGACGGGCAAGACCGCTCTGGTGGCGGCCGCCGGTGCGGTCGCCCGCCACCGGGGGTGGTTCTGCGCGGAGCTGTGCGTGGACCTGCGCGGCCACGCCCCCGGCGCCGAACCCCTGTCCGCGGAGGAGGCCCTGGAGGTGCTGCTGCACCAGGCCGGGGTGGACCCCGAGCGCGTTCCGCCCGGCCTGGAGGAGCGGGCCGCGTGCTACCGGTCCACCCTGGCCGCCCTGTCCCGCGCCGACGAGCAGCAGCGCCCGGTGCTGGTGGTGGCCGACAACGCCCGCAGCGCCGACCAGGTGCGTCCCCTGCTGCCGGGGCCGGGCGGGCACCGCCTGGTGGCCCCCGGACGGCGCGGCCTGCACTCCCTGACCGGCGTCCGCTGCGTGGACCTGGCCGCCCTCACCCCCGAGGCGGCCCGGGAGCTGCTGTCCTCCTCCCTGCGCAGCGACGACGTACGCGCCCGCGACCGGGAAGGGCTGGACCGCCTGGCCGGGCTGTGTGGGCGCCTGCCGTTGGCGCTGGAGATCGCCGCCGCCCACCTGGCCCGCAGCCCCGGCCTGACCCCGGCGGGCCTGGCCGGACGGCTGGAGCAGGCCGCCTCGCGGACAGATGAGGACGGGGAGCAGCCCCGGGCGCTGCGGGCCCTGCTCGACGTCTGCCTCACCGGACCGGCCCCGGACCGGGCGCGGGTGCTCCTCCTGGTCGCCTCCGCTCCCGGGCCGAGCGTCTCCACCGCCGCGGCCGCGGTGCTGACCGGCCTCACCCGGCACGAGGCAGAGGAGGCGCTGGGCGAGCTGGCGGCCGCGCGCCTGCTCACCCGGCCCGCCCCGGGGCGGTGGGCGTGCACGACCTGCTCGCCGACCACGCCGCCGCCCACCCCCACCGGGACCGCGGCCGGGCGCTGGCACGGCTGCTGGACCACTACACCGACACCGCCGGTGCCGCCGACGCCCGCCTGCGGGCCCTGCCCGGCCGGCAGGCTCCCGACGGGCCGTTCGCCTCCCGGGAGGAGGCGCTGGCGTGGCTGGACCGGGAGGGAGACGCCCTGGTGGCCGCCGCTCTGGCCGCCCCCGCGCTCGGCCACGCCCGCGCGGCCGTCGCCCTGCCCGGGCACCTGGCCCGGTACCTCTACCACGGGCGCCGTTTCGGGGACTGGGAGAAAGTCGCCCGCTCCGCCCTGGCCGCCGCCCACGCGGCCGGCGACCGGGCCGCCGAGGCGGCGGCCTGGAACAACCTCGGCGCCGTGCTCCAGCAGGCGCGGCGGTACGCGGAGGCCGTGGCCGCGCTCACCCGCGCCCGCGACCTGCACCGGCAGACGGACGACCCCCACGGCGAGGCGGGGGCGTGGAACAACCTCGGCCTGGCGCTGCGCGAAACCGGACGGTTCGACGAGGCGGCCGACGCCCACACCCGCGCCCGCCGGATCTTCCACCGCCTGGAGGACCCCTCCAGCGAGGTGGGCTCCTGGCGCAACCTCGGGCTGGCGCTGCGGGAGGCGGGGCGGTTCGAGGAGGCCGCGGCCGCGCTCGCCCGCGCCTGCGGCCTGTACCGGCAGACGGGGGACATGCACGGCAAGGCGGCGGCCTGGCACGACCTCGGCGTCGTGCTGCGGCGGGCAGGGCGCGTCGAGGAGGCGGTCGACGCCCACACCCGCGCCTGCGGCCTGTACCGGCAGACGGGGGACATGCACGGCGAGGCGGGCTCCTGGCGCAACCTCGGGCTGGCGCTGCGGGAGGCGGGGCGGTTCGAGGAGGCCGCGGCCGCGCTCGCCCACGCCTGCGGCCTGTACCGGCAGACGGGGGAGGGCCACGGCGAGGCGGGGGCGCGGTCCGGGAGCGGCGACGCCGGAGACCCGGCCTGAGCCCGACCGCCCCGGTTCAGGCGGGAAGCCCCAGCTCGCGGGCGATGAGCATGCGCTGGATCTCCGAGGTGCCCTCGCCCACCTCCAGGATCTTGGCGTCGCGGTAGAACCGGCCCACGGGGAACTCGTTCATGAACCCGTAGCCGCCGAAGATCTGCGTGGCGTCGCGGGCGTTGTCCATGGCCGCGTTGGAGGCCACCAGCTTGGCGATGGCCGCCTCCTTCTTGAACGGCTCCCCGGCCAGCATGCGCGCGGCCGCGTCGTAGTAGGCCAGGCGGGCGGTGTGCACCCGGGCCGCCATGTCCGCGATCTTGAACTGGATCGCCTGGTAGTGGCCGATCTGCCGGCCGAAGGCGACCCGTTCGCCCGCGTGGCGCAGGCTCTCGTCCACGCAGCCCTGGGCCAGGCCCACCGCCAGCGCGGCGATGGCGATGCGCCCCTCGTCCAGGATGCGCAGGAACTGCGCGTAGCCGCGGCCCCGCTCGCCCAGCAGGTGGTCCTCGGGCACCCGGCAGTCGGCGAAGACCAGTTCGCGGGTGTCCGACGCGCTCCAGCCGACCTTGGAGTACTTCTGCCCCACGGACAGGCCCGGGGTACCCGAGGGGACGATGATCGCGGAGATCTCCGGGCGCCCGTCGGGCCGCCTGCCGGTCACCGCGGTCACCGTGACCAGGGCCGTGATGGCGGTGCCGGAGTTGGTGATGAAGCACTTGGTCCCGTCGATCACCCACTGGCCGCCGTCGAGCCGGGCCGTGGTGCGGGTGGCTCCGGCGTCGGAGCCGCCGTCGGGCTCGGTCAGCCCGAACGCGCCCAGCGCCTCGCCCGAGCAGAGCCGGGGCAGCCAGGTCGCCTGCTGCTCGGGGCTGCCGAAGCGGTGGATCGGCATCGCCCCCAGCGACACCGCCGCCTCCAGGGTGATCGCCACCGAGGAGTCCACCCGCGCCAGCTCCTCCAGGGCCAGGCAGAGCGCGAAGTAGTCGCCGCCCATGCCGCCCACCTCCTCCGGGAAGGGCAGCCCGAACAGGCCCATCCGGCCCATCTTCGCGACGATGTCGTAGGGGAAGGCGGCGCGCTCGTAGTAGTCGCCGATGACGGGCGCCACCTCGGTGCGGGCGAACTCCGCGACGGTGCGGCGCAGCTCTTCGTGTTCCGGGCTGAGACGGTACGACATCAGCTCTGCTCCTCGGTGGTGGTGGACGCCGAGCGGTCCGGTTGCGGACCGGACGCCCGGGCGACGACGGCCAGGAGGTCGTCCATGGCCACCGACTGCCCGGGGCGGACACGCAGTTCGGTAATGGTGCCGTCGAACGGCGCGGTGACGGGGTGCTCCATCTTCATGGCCTCGACCACGGCGACCGTCGCGCCCGCCCGCACGGCGCCGCCCAGGACGGCCGGCACGGCCAGCACCGTGCCGGGCATGGGGCTGCGCAGCACGCCGTCGGCGTGCGCCTCCGGCGTCCGCAGCGGGGCCGTACGGGCCTCCTCCCGGATGTGCCAGGCCGCCCCGCCGCGGCCCAGCCACAGGTCGCGCCCGTGCTCGGCGCGGGCGTAGTCGTGGGCGCGCCCGCCGTAGACGACGTGCAGGCCGCGGCCGTCGGCGGTGCGGGTTGCGGAGGCGGCGACGGGCGCGCCGTCGCCCACCCGCACCTGGAAGCGGTCCGGCGAGCCGGGCTCGGCGCGGACCCGGACCGCGACGGCGTCGCCCCCGGCGGGGTGCAGCCGCCACACGGTCCAGGCGGGGCCGCCGATCCGCCAGCCGTCGGGCACGGCGAAGCGGTTCGCCTCCCCGGCGGGAGGGCGCAGGCCGAGCTGCCGGTCCAGGGCCGCGGCGGCCAGCACCTCCTCGTCCGCCCCCGCGTCGGCGGTCAGCTCCGGGCGCAGCCGTTCGACCAGGCCGGTGCTCAGGTCCCCGGCGGCCACCTCGGGGCGGGCCAGCAGGGCGCGCAGGAACGCGGTGTTGGCCCCGCAGCCCAGCAGCGTGGTGCGGGCCAGGGCGGCGTCGGCCCGCCGCAGCGCGCCCGCCCGGTCGGCGTCCCACACGGTGACCTTGGCCAGCAGCGGATCGTAGGCGGAGGTGACGACGCCGCCCCCGGCGATCCCGGAGTCCACCCGCACGCCCGGCCCGGCGGGCTCCTCCCACCGCAGTACCCGGCCCCCGGTGGGCAGGAAGCCCCGGGCCGGGTCCTCGGCGTAGATCCGGCACTCCAGGGCGTGGCCGGTCCAGGAGACGTCGTCCTGGGCGAACGGCAGCTCCTCGCCCAGGGCGATGCGCAGTTGCGCCTCCACCAGGTCGATGCCGCGCACACCGCGGATCGTGACCACCTCCTCGGTGACCGGGTGCTCCACCTGGAGGCGGGTGTTCATCTCCAGGAAGAAGTGGTCCGCGTCCGTGCCGGGCACGGCCGCGTCCGCGGCGGGCACGACGAACTCCACGGTGCCCGCGCCCACGTAGCCGCAGGCCCGGGCGGCGGCCACCGCGGCCCGCCCCATCGCGGCGCGCCGGTCCGGGGTGAGCAGCGGGGAGGGGGCCTCCTCCACGATCTTCTGGTGGCGGCGCTGGAGGCTGCACTCGCGTTCCCCCAGGTGCACGACGTTGCCGTGGGCGTCGGCGAGGACCTGCACCTCGATGTGGCGCGGATGCTCCACGAACCGCTCCGCCAGCAGGGTGGCGTCGCCGAACGCCGCCCGGGCCTCCCGGCGCGCCGCCGCGGCGGCCTCCGCCAGTTCGGCGGCCCGGCGCACCAGGCGCATGCCCTTGCCGCCGCCGCCCGCCGACGGCTTGAGCAGCAGCGGGTAGCCGACCCGTTCGGCCGCGGCGGCCAGCTCCGCGTCGGACATGGGGCGGCCCGGGGTCTCGGCGAAGCCGGGCAGCAGCGGCACCCCCGCGGCGGCCGCGGTGCGCTTGGCGCGGATCTTGTCGCCCATCGCCTCCACGGCCTCCGGCGGCGGGCCGACGAAGACCAGTCCCGCCGCGGCGCAGGCCCGCGCGAAGGCGGCGTTCTCCGCCAGGAAGCCGTAGCCGGGGTGGACCAGGTCGGCCCCCGCGGACAGGGCGGCCTCGACGATCGCGGCGGCGTCCAGGTAGTCGGGCACGCGCAGCGCGGTGTCGGCGGCGCGCACGTGGGGCGCGTCGGCGTCGGCGTCGCTGTACACGGCCACCGCGCGCAGCGCCAGTCGCCGCAGGGTGCGGATGATCCGCACCGCGATCTCGCCCCGGTTGGCCACCAGCACGGCGGGGGACCCGGACAGCGGGGTGGGGAAGGTCGTCATCGCGGGCTCCGTTCCTTGTCTGGCTACATGCGGAAGACGCCGTAGCCCACCGGTTCCAGCGGGGCGTGCCGGGCCGCGGACAGCGCCAGCCCGAGCACGGTGCGGGTGTCGACCGGGTCGATGACCCCGTCGTCCCACAGTCGCGCGGTGGAGTAGTAGGGGCTGCCCTGCTCCTCGTAGCGGGCCCGGATGGGGGCCTTGAACGCCTCCTCGGCCTCGGCCGTCCACTCCTCGCCGCGCGCGGCCATCTGGTCGCGGCGCACCGTGGCCAGCACGGCCGCGGCCTGCTCGCCCCCCATGACGGAGATCCGCGCGTTGGGCCACATCCACAGGAAGCGCGGCGAGTAGGCGCGGCCGCACATGCTGTAGTTGCCCGCGCCGAAGGAGCCGCCGATGACGACGGTGAACTTGGGGACGCGGGCGCAGGCCACGGCGGTGACCATCTTCGCGCCGTGCTTGGCGATCCCCCCGGCCTCGTAGTCGCGGCCCACCATGAAGCCGGAGATGTTCTGTAGGAACAGCAGCGGCACGGAGCGCCGGTCGCACAGCTCGACGAAGTGCGCGCCCTTCAGCGCGGACTCCGAGAACAGGATGCCGTTGTTGGCGACCACCCCCACCGGGTGGCCGTGGACGTGCGCGAACCCGGTGACCAGGGTGGGGCCGTACTCGGCCTTGAACTCGGTGAACTCGCTGCCGTCGACGATCCGCGCGATCACCTCGCGCACGTCGTAGGGGGTGCGGGTGTCGGCGGGGACGATGCCGTACAGGTCGGCGGGGTCGGCCGCGGGCGGCCGCGGGGCGCGGACCTCCCAGGCGGGGGCCGGGCGGGGGCCGAGGGTGGCGACGATCCGGCGGACGATGTCCAGCGCGTGCGCGTCGTCGTCGGCGAGGTGGTCGACCACGCCGGAGACGCGGGCGTGCACGTCGCCGCCGCCCAGCTCCTCGGCGGTGACGACCTCGCCGGTGGCGGCCTTCACCAGCGGCGGCCCGCCCAGGAAGACGGTGCCTTGCTCGCGGACGATCACCGCCTCGTCGCTCATGGCGGGCACGTAGGCGCCGCCCGCGGTGCACGAGCCCAGCACTGCGGCGATCTGCGGGATGCCCAGCCGGGACATGGTGGCCTGGTTGTAGAAGATGCGGCCGAAGTGCTCGCGGTCGGGGAAGACCTCGTCCTGCATGGGCAGGAAGGCGCCGCCGGAGTCGACGAGGTAGATGCACGGCAGGCGGTTGTGCAGCGCCACCTCCTGGGCGCGCAGGTGCTTCTTGACGGTCATCGGGTAGTAGCTGCCGCCCTTCACGGTGGCGTCGTTGGCCACCACCACGACCTCGCGGCCCGCGACCCGCCCCACCCCGGTGATGATCCCGGCGGCGGGCGCGTCGCGGCCGTCGGGCCCGTACATCCCGTGGGCGGCCAGCGGCGACAGCTCCAGGAACGGCGACCCCGGGTCGAGGAGGGCGTCCACGCGCTCCCGGGGCAGCAGCTTGCCGCGCGCCCGGTGGCGCCTGCGGGCCTGCTCGGGGCCGCCCAGCGCCGCGGCGGCCAGGTGGCGCCGCAGTTCGGCGGCCAGGACGCGGTTGACCTCGGCGTTGGCCCGGAAGGCCGGGCTGGACGGGTCCACGGCGGAGGTGAGCACGGACGGGCCGCTCATCGTCCCTCCCCACATTGTTAATGAGCATTAACAACAGTGATGTTAGTCACTGTTAACATTGGCGTCCAGGACCGAGGCGGACGGAGGTGCGACGGTGCGGAACAGCGGGGCGGGACGTCGGGAGGCCATTCTGCGCGCCGCCGCCGAACTCTTCGCCGAACGCGGCTTCCGCGGCGTGTCCATCGAGGACCTGGGCCGGGCGGTCGGCACCACCGGCCCCGCCCTGTACCGGCACTTCCCCAGCAAGGAGGCGCTGCTCGCCGAGGTCCTGCTCGACATCAGCGAGCGGCTGCTGCACGGGGGAGAGGACCGCGTCGCCGCCCACCCCGACCCCGCCGACGCCCTGGACGCCCTGCTGCACGGCCACATCGCCTTCGCCCTGGACGAGCCGGCGCTGATCACCGTGCACGACCGCGAACTGGGCAGCGTCCCGCCCGAGCCGCGGCACCGCATCCGCAGGCTCCAGCGCGCCTACGTGGAGCAGTGGGTGGCCGTGCTGGCCCGGCTGCGCCCCGGCACCGCCGAGCCGGTGCTGCGCACCGCGCTGCACGCGGTGTTCGGCCTGCTCAACTCCACCCCGCACAGCGCGGGAGAACTCGACCGGGACCGGATGGCCGACCTGCTGTTCCGGATGGCCCGGACGGCGCTGCTCACCGCCGCGGAGTAGCACGGCGCCACGTTTGGCCCCCCGGCCCGCGGGCAGCGGGCACGGCGAACGTCCGACTGACAGGGGGTCCGACGATGACACGGCCACGCATCGTCGTGGTCGGCGCGGGGTTCGCGGGACTGAACGCGCTGCGCCGACTGGAACGCAGAATTCCGCAGGGCAGGGCCGAACTGGTGCTGGTCGCGCCCAACGACTACATGCTCTACCAGCCGCTGCTCCCCCAGGTGGCCTCGGGGCTGCTGACCCCGCAGTCGATCGCCGTCTCCCTGCACCGCAAGCTCCGCCGCACCCGGATCGTCCCCGGCGCGGCCCTCGGGGTCGACGTCGAGCGGCGCACGGTCGTGGTGCGCAAGATCTCGGGGGAGTACAGCTACGAACGCTACGACCGGCTCGTCCTGGCGCCGGGAAGCGTCACCCGCACCTTCGACATCCCCGGCCTCATGGAGCACGGCCGCGGCAACAAGAACCTCGCCGAGGCGGTCTACCTGCGCGACCACGTGCTGGCCCAACTGGAGCTGGCCCACGCCAGCGACGACCCCGCCGAGCGCGACGAGCGCTGCACCTTCGTCGTGGTGGGCGGCGGCTACACCGGCGTGGAGACGGCGGCCTCGATGGAGCTGCTGTGCGAGGAGGCGTGCAAGCTCTACCCGGACCTGCACCGGCACATCCAGTGGCACCTGGTGGACATCGCGCCCCGCCTGATGCCGGAGCTGGGCGAGACCCTGGGGCGCAGCGCCCTGGAACTGCTGCGCGCACGCGGCATCCAGGTGGCGCTGGAGGTCACCGTCCGCGAGGTGACCCAGGACAAGGTGACCCTCACCGACGACCGGGTGCTGCCCTGCCGGACGCTGATCTGGACCGCCGGGACCGCGCCGAGCCCGCTCATCGCCGCCACCGGCCTGCCCACCGAGCGCGGCAAGCTCCTGGTGGGCCCGGACCTGGCGGTCCCGGGGCACCCGGAGATCTTCGGCATCGGCGACTCCGCGGCCGTCCCCGACCTGAGCAAGGACGACGGCGCGTTCTGCCCGCCCACGGCGCAGCACGCCTCCCGGCAGGGCCCGGTGGCCGCGGACAACGTCGTCGCGTCGCTGCTGGGACGCCCGGGCAGGGAGTACCACCACCGCGACCTCGGCCTGCTGGTGGACCTCAGCGGCCGCGACGCGGTGGCCCGCCCGCTCGGCGTGGAGATCACCGGCTCCCCCGCGCTGGCGCTGACCAGGGCCTACCACCTGTACTCGGTGCCCTCCGGCCCCGCCCGGACGCGGGTGGCCGTCAACTGGGGCATCCGGGCGCTGCTCGGCGGCGAGGTCTGCCGGCTGGGCTTCCTCAACCGCAGCATCGAGACGCTGGTGGACATCGAGGAGTACTCCCGCTACCTGAAGCCCGAGCAGGCCAGGGAGAAGGTGAGCCTGGCGCTGGGGGAGTGAGGGGCCGCCCCGTACGGACGGCACGGGCGCCGCCCGGCACCGCCCCGCGGGGAGCGCGGGACGGAGCGGGTGCGGCGCCCGTGCGGTCTACGGCCGTACGGTCAGGCGACCACCTCGTAGCCGGCCTCGGCCACAGCGGAGCGGAGCTGCTCGGCGTCGAGCGGGGCCGCGCTGTCGATCTCGACCCGTCCGCTCGCCAGGTCCACGCGCACGTCGGTCACGCCCGGCAGTTCGCCGATCTCCTCCTTCACCGAGCTCACGCAGTGTCCGCAGGTCATGCCGGTGACGGTGATGGTGGTGCTGGCCATGGCGACCCTCGTCTCTCGATCGGTGTCCACATCGGTCAGGAGCGGACCAGCCGCGCGATCGCCTCGGACGCCTCGCGCACCTTCGCGTCGGCCTCGGCGCCGCCGTCGGCGAGCGCGTGGGCCACGCAGTGCTTGAGGTGCTCGTCCAGCAGCGACAGGGCGAAGGAGCGCAGCGCCTTGGTCACCGCGGAGGTCTGGGTGAGGATGTCGATGCAGTAGGCGTCGTCCTCGACCATCCGTTGCAGGCCGCGCACCTGCCCCTCGATCCGGCGCAGTCGGTTCAGATGCCGCCGCTTGTTGTCGTGGTAGCCGTAGGCGGCCATCGCGGTGTTCTCCTGTCGGCTGGTCGCTTCCTCGGCCAATCATACCCCCTACGGGTATATCCGGAGTGGGCTCCGGAGACGGTCACTTCCCGACCGCGGAGGGCGCGGTCGCTCCATCGTCGCTGATCCGCCCGCGTGTCCCGGCCCGGGCGCTCAGGACCGCAGGCCGAGCCGCCGCAGCTCCAGGGCGGCCAGCTCCGCCACGACCCGCTCGTCCCCGCGCTGCCACGCGTCCACCGGGTCGGCGTGGACGCGGCTCAGCGCGCCCACCGGCGCCGTCGTCAGCGCGCGCAGCGCCAGCAGCCGGGTCCCGGTCCCCCCGGGCGCCCGGCGCAGCCCGCGGGCCTGCGAGGCCCGCCGGATCCAGCGGATCCGCGCCGGCAGCCACAGCCCCAGCGCGGCCACCGCGGGCAGGACCGCGACGGCCAGCGACAGCGTCAGGGCCAGTTCGGCCACGGTCTGCTGGAAGCCCACCCCGGCCGAGCTCAGGTCCTCGCCGGTCGCGCCCATGCTCACGAACGGCTCGGCCAACTGCTCGCCCACGAACGGCACCTCCCGCGCCGCCTCGGCCGCGGCCTCCATGTGGGTGCTCAGACCCTCGCCCGCGTCCTCCAGGAGGACGCCGGGGCGCGCCAGCGCGCTGAGCGCCTCGTGCAGGGCCGTCGCGGCCTTCACCCACAGCGCGATCCAGGCGATCGCGAGGACGTCGCACAGCAGTTGCACGCAGAGGCGCAGCGGACGGTCGGCGTAGATCTTCACCAGGGCTCCCGGAAGGGTGGGGGGACGGGGGATCGCCGGACGGCGGGGCGTGCGGCGGCGTGAAGAGGGTGTTCCCCCGCCTGCCCCGGCCAATCCGACCTGTGGGACATACCCTGCCAGACAACCAGTGATCTGCGGAAACCCCGCGTTGCGCGCTTGCCCTGCCGGGCGGGGCGGTCGAGCATGGGGGCATGAGCGGACAGAGCGGGCACGAGGTGGAGCTCATCCGGCGCATCGGTGAGCTCGTGACCGAGGAGCGCGACCTGAGGGAGCAGCGCGGGCACCGGCTCACCCCGGCCGAGCGCGACCGCATCAGGGAGCTGGAGACCACCCTGGACCAGTGCTGGGACCTGCTGCGCCAGCGGCGGGCCAGGGAGGAGTTCGGGGGAGACCCCGACGAGGCGCACCCCCGCCCCCGGGACCAGGTGGAGGGGTACCGGCAGTAGGCGGCCTGCTGCGGATCCGCCGCGGACGCGGGAACCCCGGCGGCCCGGTCGGCATCAAACGGGGATGAACCTCCCCATCGCCTCCGTGCGGGGCGACCGACCAGAAGGCGCCACACAGTGGAGATACTGACCGCGATCGGCATGGCCTCCTCGGCCGGACTGAACGCCTACATCCCCCTGCTCGTCGCGGGCCTGCTCTCCCGCTACACCGACGTGCTGTCGCTGTCCGGCGGGTGGCAGTGGCTGGAGGACCCCTGGGCGCTGGGCATCCTCACGGTCCTCCTGGTCGTGGAGCTCCTGGCCGACAAGATCCCGATCCTGGACCACCTCAACGACGTGCTCCAGACGGTCATCCGGCCGACGGCGGGCGGCATCGTCTTCGGCGCCAGCGGGACCGCGGTGAGCGGCGACGCGGACGTCGCCGCGGCCGACTCCGGGGGCGGGGTGTGGATGATCGTCGTGGGGGCGGTCATCGCGCTGTTCTTCCACGCCGCCAAGGCGGTGACCCGCATGATGGTCAACAGCGCCAGCGGGGGTGTGGGCGCGCCCGTGGTCAGCACCGCCGAGGACGCCGTCAGCGCGGTGACGGCCCTGCTCGCCGTCCTGCTGCCGGTGCTGATCCTGCTGCTGGTCGTGGTGGCGGTCGTGGCCCTGGGATGGCTCGCGGGGTGGTCCTACGGGCGGCGGCGCGACCGGGCCGCGGAGGCGGGCGGCGGGTCCGGCCGGGGCCGCCGCGGGTGAGCTCGCGTTCCCGGACGTTTGCCTCGGGCGCCTAGAGTACGGGACGTGGAAGAGCGATTCCCGACCTTGCGCGAGGGCGTCCGACACATCGTGTGGGACTGGAACGGCACCCTCCTCGACGACAACCACGCCAACCTGGCCGCGGCCAACCACGTGTGCGCGCTGTTCGGCCGACCCCCCGTGGAGCTGGAGGAGTGGCGGCGGATCTTCCGCCGCCCGCTGGTGCCCTTCTACGAGGAACTGCTGGGCAGGCCCCTCACCCCAGAGGAGTGGGCGCGGCTCAACACCGCCTACGACAGCCACTACCGGAACCTGCTGCCCTCCTGCCGGCTGGCCGACGGCGCGCTGGAGACGCTGCACACCTGGCGCGGGGCGGGAGGGTCGCAGTCGCTGCTGTCCATGGCCGCGCACGACCACCTGGTCCCGGTGATCACCGAGCACGGCCTGGTGCCGCACTTCACCAGGGTGGACGGGCGGCGCTACGACACCGACGCCGACTCCAAGGCCGAGCACCTGGTCGACCACCTGGCAGCACAGGACATCGACCCGGCCACGGTGGTGCTCATCGGCGACATCGACGACGACGCGCACGCCGCCCGCGCGGCGGGCGCCCGCGCGATCCTGGTCAGCACGGGGCTGATGAGCCGGGAGCGGCTGGAGGAGACCGGCCACCCGGTGGCCGACTCGCTGGGCGAGGCGGTGCGGATGCTGCTCGCCTGAGTGCCCGAGGACGACGGAGGGGCGGTGCTCCGTGCGGAGCACCGCCCCTGTCGCGTCAGTGCGCGGAACCGGGTCAGCCGAGGGCGACCTTGCGGGCGTCCTCGAAGCGCCGGGCGACGTCGGCCCAGTTCACGACGTTCCAGAACGCCTTGACGTAGTCGGCCTTGACGTTCTTGTACTGCAAGTAGAAGGCGTGCTCCCACATGTCCAGCATGAGCAGCGGGTAGGAGCCGGCCGCCAGGTTGCCCTGGTGGTCGTAGAGCTGCTCGATGATGAGCCGCTGGCCGAGGATGTCCCAGGCCAGGATGGCCCAGCCGGAGCCCTGGATGCCGGTGGCCGCGGCGTTGAAGTGGGCGCGGAAGGCGTCGAAGGAGCCGAAGGCGTCGTCGATGGCGGCACCCAGCTCGCCCTCGGGCTTGTCGCCGCCGTCCGGCGACAGGTTCGGCCAGAACACCGTGTGGTTCACGTGCCCGGCCAGGTTGAAGGCGAGGTTCTTCTGCAGCAGGTTGATCTTGCCCAGGTCGCCCTTCTCCCGAGCCTCCGCCAACTGCTCCAGAGCGTCGTTGGCGCCCTTGACGTAGGCGGCGTGGTGCTTGTCGTGGTGCAGCTCCATGATCTGGCCCGAGATCCACGGCTCCAGCGCGGAGTAGTCGTAGGGCAGTTCCGGAAGCGAGTACGGCGCGGACATCTACGCACCTTCCAGTTCTAGAGATCTGACAGTTGACCCCTGCGAAAGATCGCTACACAGAAAACTATCAGCCGGAGGGATTCCCCTCCGGCATCGCCTCTGGGGCAGGGGCTGCGGCGGCGGCCGCCGGCCGCCCGCTACCCTCCGCCGTTCTCCTCATGCCTGCCGGGTCCCGCACCGGACCGGGCGCGGCCGGGTCAGGGGACGACCAGGCTCAGCGCCTCGGCGACGAGGGCGGGACGCTCCCCGCCCTCGATCTCGACCTCGTGCCGCATGGTCAGCAGGATGCCCTTGGCGTTCTCCGCGGCGTCGACCAGTTCGAGGCCGTCGCGGACGCGCGAGCCCACCCGCACCGGTTGCAGGAAGCGGACCCGGTTCAGGCCGTAGTTGATGGCCATGGCCGGGGCCTTGCGCAGGCGGTAGACCTGCCAGGAGAACATCGGCAGCAGGGACAGGGAGAGGAAGCCGTGCGCGATGGTGCCGCCGAACGGCCCGGCGGCGGCGCGTTCCACGTCCACGTGGATCCACTGGTGGTCGCCGGTGGCGTCGGCGAACCGGTCGACCTGCTCCTGGGTGACGGTGTGCCAGGGGCTGTGCCCCAGGTGGCTGCCCTTGGCGGCGGCCAGCGCGTGGACGTCGGCGAACTCCTGCATGCTGGGCGACCCTTTCTCCTCCCGTCCGCGGCGGCCGCGCCGCCGACAGACCGACTGGATGGTATGTGTCATGGGCTACAGTACCGCCCGGAAAAGGGCGGTCGTGGGGGGCCCCGCGGACCTGGGGGCGGTCGGCCGGGCCCGCGGAGGCCGCCTCAGTCCCGGAGCAGCTCCTCCAGGCGCTGCTGGGGGACGCCGAGGTACTGGGCGACGTCGGGCAGCGGCAGCCCGGCGGCGGAGAGCCCCTGAACGATCTCCCTCAGCTTGGCCGAGGCGGTGCGCACGGCCTCGTCGGCGATGTGCAGCGCACGCCGGGCCTCGACCGCCAACTGGTCGAGCTCCTCGCTCACGTGCGGTTGCAGGTCGACGTGGACGGTGCGCTCCTCCCGGTCGAGCTGGGCGGAGATGAACTCCCTGGCCCGCGCGGGGGCGTCACCCAGAGTCGGCGACCAGGTGACCCCCACGTCGGGGACGCGGAGCTCCCAGCCGTTCTCCCATTTGCGGGCGCGTACCTCGTACAACGCCACAGGTCTTCCTTTCTGCGGAGGAGGGGTTTCTGATCATTCCGGAGCGGAGTCCCCGCGGCAATACGACGCAGTGAAATTGCAGCGGAGCAATCCCGGCGCATAGGGAAATAGTGAACCACCGATCATGGGGCGACCTCCGGGACTGCGTAGTTGCGAAACAGTCCCGTTACGCAAGTTGACAGAACGGAAACCAAAGCTTCCTAGTGTCACGATAAACGGTCCGTGACCGACTACCCACGGGATGTGGGTCGACGGCGGGGAGTGACGAAGGGAGGCCGGTGCATGCGGTGTGCGGTCCAGCACCACCACGAGAGCCGGGCCGCAGCACGACCGCGCGGACCTCCCGCACCGGGACGGCCATCCGCGCCTATGAGGACGCGGCCACCAGCACCCGGGAGGGCGCCCTCAGCCGTGCCGGGTCTTCCACAGCGAGGTAGAGGACCATGACTCACTCGGTCGAGGCGACCGGACGACCCCTCCACGTACCAGTGATCAACATCTCCCGCTGGGAGATGGGCTCGGCACGTCACCGCGCCTCCATCGCCGCACAGGTGGACGCCGCGGCCACGGAGACCGGACTGCTCCAGATCGCCGGGCACAAGATTCCCGACCCCGTCGTGAACGGACTGGAACGGGCGATGGACACCTTCTTCGCCCTGAACGACCGGGCCAAGCAGGCCGTCGGCGCCCCCGCGGCCTGGATCGACCGCGGCTACCGGTCGTTCCCCGTCGCGCCCGGACTCCGCCCAGCCGAGTCCTTCACCATCGGCACCCAGGCCGACGACTACCGCGACCTGGCCCTGCCCTCCGCGCACTACCCCGAGAACCTCTGGCCGGCGGCCCTGCCGCGGTTCCGCCACCAGATGATGGCGTGGTTCGAGGCGGTCCGACAGTTGGCCCGTCGGCTCACCCGGATCTTCGCCGTCACCCTGAACCTGCCCGAGGGGTTCTTCCACACCTACACCGGGCACTCCCTCGACGTGCTCCGCATCGAGAACCCTCCGGCGCCCACGCCGGAGCGCACCGACGCGGGCATCCTCACCATCCGCCGGGCCACCCCGGAGCCGTGCGTGCAGTACCGGGGCGACGACGGCCGCTGGCACCGCGTCGTCCCCGAAGGGGACGCCGTCCTGGTCAACGTCGGCGACCTGCTGGCGCGCTGGACCAACGACCGCTGGGTCTCGCCCGTCTACCGCGTCGTCCCCCCGTCCGGGGCGGACAGCCGGGACCGCTGCCGGATGGCCACCTTCTTCCACGACGGGGACTTCGACGCCCTCGTGACCCCGCTGCCCACCTGCGTGGACGAGCAGCGCCCCGCCAGGTACGACCCGGTGACCGTCGCCGCCCACCTCGCCGACCGGCGCGGCTGGGACCTCACCGGTCCGGGGGCCTGACCCCGCTCAGTCGAGGAGGCCCAGCGACGCCGAGCGCACCGTCAGCGCCTCGACGGTGCGCTCGTCCACCTCGTGTCCCAGCCCAGGACGGGTGAGCGGGACCGCCGCCACGCCGTCGTGCGCCCGCACCGCCGGAAGCACCAGGTCGTGCGCGAAGCGCTCACCCGCCGGAGGCATCTCGCACGGCAGCGCCGCACCGGGCAGCGAGGCCAGCGCCACGACCGCGGCCCGGCCCAGCCCCGACTCGTGGTCGGACCCGCACCACACCTGCCAGCCGGCGTCCACCGCCCGGTCGTGGGCGCGCCGCGCCGGGGTGAGCCCGCCCATCCGCACGATCCGCAGGTTCAGCGCGGAGCCCGCCCCCAGCCGGATCGCCTCGTCCAGCCGCTCCAGGGAGTCGGCGGAGTCGTCCAGCGCCACCGGGGTGCGCAGGGCGCGGCTGAGCCGGGCGTGGGCGGCGAGGTCGTCGGCGGGGAAGGGCTGCTCGACGGCGAGCAGCCCGTAGTCGTCCAGGGCACGCAGCGCGGCCAGGTCCTCAGGGCTCTCGGTGTAGCGGCCGCCCCCGTCCACCTGGAGGACGAGGAACGGGTAGGTCTCGTGCACGGCGCGCACCGCCTCCACGTCCCAGCCGGGGGCGATCGCCAGGCGGATGCGCTTGTGCCCCGCGCTGACCTGCCGGTTCACCTCGCGGATCAGTGACTCCACGGAGGGCTGCGGCCCCAGCGTGACCCCGGTGGCGACGGCGGTGCGGACCCCGCCCAGCGCGTGCGCCAGCGGGGTGCCGCGCTGGCGGCTCCACAGGTCCCAGCAGGCGGTGTCCAGCGCGGCCGCCACGGCGGGCCGGTAGGCCAGCGACCGCCAGGCCGTCGCGGCCTCGGTGGGCCGCTGCCAGCGGTACCCCACCAGCGCCGGGGCGTAGGCGGTCACCAGGGCCTCCCACAGGGAGTCGTCGGCGTCGGGGATCTCCCCCCAGCCGCTGGTCCCCGCGTCGTCGCGCACCCGGACCAGGATGTGCCGCACGAAGCGGCCGCAGCCGCCGGACCGCTGCCGCGGCCGGGGCAGCCGCACCAGACGCATCTCCACGGCCGCCACGCGGGTGAGGGTCGTCGGCTCCGTGCGTGCCACTGACCTGTCGCCTCCCGAACACCTGGGTCGCGGCCGCGGAACCGGCCGTTCTTCTCATCCCCGACGGTATCCGCTCCACCGGACCGAACACCACCGGTCAGGGGCACCCGCCGCCGCAGATCCCGTGCTCCGGCCGCGGACGGACACGCAGGAGCGCACCGCCCCGCACGCGGCGGACGCGGGATCGGGGCGCGGCGGCCGGGAGCGGTGGAGCGGGCCCAGGCCACGCCGTGCGGGCCGCCCCGGCCGCCTAGTGGTAGGCGGCCAGCAGGGGGCCGCCGCGCGGCGAGGGGTCCTTGTCGGGCTCGGAGGGCACCGCGGTGCCGGACACCCACGTGCCCAGCACCCTCCCTTGCAGGCGTCTCCCCGCGTACGGGCTGGTGTCGGAGGCGGGGACCACCTGGTGGGTGTCGGGGTCGAAGGCGACCAGGTCCGCGTCGCGGCCCGCCTCGACGGCGCCCTTGGTGGCCAGCCCCACCAGCTCCGCGGGGCGCTGCGCGGTCCACAGGCTCAGCTCGGCCAGTCCGCACCCGCGGCGCCGGGCCGCGGTCCACAGCGCGGGCAGGCTCCACCGGATCGCCGCGATGCCGGTGCCCGGCCGGTGCCCCGAGCCCACCGAGCCGACGACGGTCTCCCCGGAGGGACCCGAACCGCGCAGCAGGGCGTTCCACAGCGCACCGCGGTTGGCGTCGGAGCGCAGCGGCGGGCGGCAGCGGTAGGCGGGGTCGCTGTCGGGCACGTGCTCGGCGGGCAGGCACAGGTAGTGCGGACTGGTCTGGGCGCTCACCGGGATGCCGACGGCCCGCGCGGCGGCGAGGATCGCCGCGCACTCGGCCGCCACGAACGGCGCGATGTGCACCCGGGCGCCGCTGCTCCGTGCGGCGGCGAGCACCCGTTCCAGCCCGCGCCGCTCCGCCCGGGGCGGGCGCGCGGCCAGCAGCGCGCTGTTGCTCGGCCCCACCGGGGTGCCCAGTTCCCCGGCGTCCTCGGCGTGCACCACCAGCGGCACGCCCATCGTCGCCACCTCGGCCATGCTCTTGCCCAGGTGGATGTCGTCGAGGGCGGGCAGGTCCGCGCCGCCCCCGTCCGACAGCGAGCAGGCGAACCCCACCACGCCGTTGGCGCGCAGGTCCGCCAGTTCGGCGGGGCCGCTGCGCGGGGTGACCCCGCCGAGGAAGGCGACGTGGACGGCGCAGTCGCTCGCCGAGGCGTGCAGGTGGGCGCGGAGCGCGTCGGTGGAGGTGATCGCGGGGCTGGCGGGCGCCGGGGCCACGACGAGGGTGGTGACGCCCCCGGCCGCGGCGGCGCGCGTGGTGTGCGCGTACCCCTGGGACAGCAGTTGTCCGGGAGCCTGCACCGCCACGTCGACGTCCACCATCCCGGGCAGCAACGCGACCTCGCCCAGATCGGTCTCCTCCCGGCAGGGCAGGTCGGCGGAGTGGTCGGCGACCGCGGCGATACGCCCGTCGAGGACGGCGACCGCGGCCGGACCCACACCCGTCGGTGTGACCGCGCGTCGGGATCGGATGACGAGATCGAATTGGCGCACCTGGCCCCCTTGCGTGGTTGTCGCCGACAGTCGGGCCCGTCCCGGTGCCGGGCCTCGCGGACCGTGCGACGCGGGTCGGGCGTCGGTTCCCGGCGGATCGACCGTACCGCGGCGCCGACGTCCGGCCCGGGCACCGACACCGGCAGGTCGTGCCGCTGTGCGCCATTGTCCCCGGCATTCGGGAAGAGCGCGGGCTTTTCGACACACCTGGGCCGAGTTTCTGGCCCGCAGGCGCCTCCGGAACGCGGCAGCGCCCCTACGTATAGTGTCGGGGCAGGGGGGTACGACGGCTTGTAGTCGTTCGCTTAGGCTTGTCCGAGGTGGTGTCCGCACTGAACATCCTGGTCTGGTTCTTCGGTGACGCGGCCGAGACGGCCGCGTCGTGGCTGTGGGGAGCGCTCGGGGTACTGGTCGGTGCGGGGATCGCCGCCGCGGTGATCAGCAGTCGCCGCAGGACGTGAGGACGTTCGACGACGGAGCGTGGACGTGGCTTCCCCCGGTAACCAACGACCCAGGACCGACACACCCGGCACGGGCGAGGCCGTCGTGCTGGTCGCCGCGGCGTCGGCGGCGGCCTGCCTGGTCGCGCTGATCCTCGCCCTGCTGCTGGGCGGCGCCGGATACCCCCAGATCACCCCCGGCCTGCCCGACCCCGGCACACTCACCCGCTGGGGGCTGCCGGTCGCCAAGACCACCGTGGACGTCTCCGCCGCGCTCACGGTCGGGCTGCTGGTGCTCGCGGTGTTCCTGATCCCGCTGGAGCGGACCGCCCTCGGCGGGCAGGCCCAGGGGTACGTGCGCGCCGCCTCCTGGGCGGCCCTGGTGTGGGCGGCGTCGGCCGGCGCCGCGCTCGTCTTCCAGCTCTCCGACATCCTGGGGCGGCCGGTCACGGAGATCCTCGGCAACGAGATCACCAGCTACGCCAGCTCGGTGCCCCAGGGCATCGGGTGGACCCTGGCCCTGCTGATCGCCCTCGGGGTGGCCCTCACCGGGCGCACCGTCGTCAGCGCCTCGGGAACGGCCCTGCTCACCGGCCTCGCCCTGGTCGGGATGCTGCCGCCCGCGCTCACCGGGCACGCCTCCTCCGCGGGCAACCACGAGATGGCGGTCGTCGGCCTGTCCGCGCACGTGCTGTCCGTCTCGCTGTGGGTGGGCGGCCTGGCCGCACTGCTCTTCCACGCCCTGCGCGGCACCGGCGAGCACGTGCCCGTCGCGGTGCGGCGGTTCAGCACGCTGGCGCTGTGGGCCTGGATCGGCGTGGCCCTCAGCGGCCTGGCCAGCGCCGCAAGCCGCCTCTCCGCCGCCGCGGAGCTGTTCACCACCGCCTACGGACAGGTGATGCTCGCCAAGGTCGCGGCCTTCCTCGCCCTGGGCGCACTGGGCTGGGTGCACCGCACCCGCACCGTCCCCCGCATCGCCGAGGAGCCGGGGCGCCGCCTGTTCCTGCGCTTCGCCGCGGTCGAGGTCGCGCTCATGGCCGCGGCGATGGGGCTGGCCGCCGCGCTCAGCCGCACCGCCCCACCGCCGGACCTGACGCAGGCCACGGACGCCTTCCGCAACCTCACCGGCTTCGCCCTGCCGCCGCCCATGGGCGTGCGGACCCTGCTCACGCTGTGGCGGCCCGACCTGTTCTTCATCCTGGTCGTCGCCGTGCTGGGCGGCCTCTACCTGGCGGCCGTGGTCCGGCTGCGCCGCCGCGGCGACACCTGGCCGTGGGGGCGGACCGTCGCGTGGCTGGCCGGTCTGCTGGCGCTGGGCGCGGTCCTGTTCACCGGAGTGGGCACCTACTCCTACGTGCTGTTCAGCGTGCACATGGTGCAGCACATGGTGCTGTCCATGCTGGTGCCGATCCTGCTGGTGCTCGGCGCGCCGGCGACGCTGGCGCTGCGCGCCCTGCGGCCCGCCCGCCGGCGCGGCGACCGGGGGCCCCGCGAGTGGCTCACCGTCTTCCTGCACAGCGGGTACTCGCGGCTGGTGACGCACCCGGGCTTCGCCACCCCCATGTTCGTCCTCAGCGTCTACGCGCTCTACTTCACCCCGCTGTTCGGCACGCTCATGCAGGACCACCTCGGGCACATGTACATGAACGTGCACTTCCTGCTCTCGGGGTTCCTGTTCTACTGGATCATCATCGGAGTGGACCCCGCCCCGAGGAAGGTCCCCTTCCTGCTGCGGATCGTGCTGCTGCTGCTGGCGATGGGCTTCCACGCCTTCTTCGGCGTGGCGATCATGATGCAGTCGGCGCCGCTGGGCATGGAGTACTACGGCCAGTTCGACGTGCCGTGGCTGGAGAGCCTCGCCGACGACCAGTACGCGGGCGGCGGGGTGGCCTGGGCCATCGGCGAGGTCCCCACCATGCTGGTGCTGATCGCGCTGGTCGTGCAGTGGTCCCGCGACGAGGAGCGCGCCGAGCGCCGCCGCGAGCGCCACAGCCGCCGCGGCGGCTCCGAGGACGCCGACCTGGACGCCTACAACGCCTACCTGGCCTCCCTGGACCGCCGCGCCAGGGAGCAGGAGCAGCGCCAGCAGCGCTGAACCGGATCCCGCACCCGGCGGAGCGGGCCGCCCCGGGCCGGTCGCACGGCCGTCCGGGGCGGCCCGCTCCGCCCGGCTGCGGCTCAGACGAGGAGAACGGCGACGACCGCGCCGAGGAGGCCCACCAGCACGCACACGCCCAGCGAGCCCAGGTACACGGCCGGTCCCGACAGGCGCGGCAGCGCCTCGGACTGCGCGGCGCGCCGGGCGAGCAGCGCGGAGAAGAGCAGGGTCGAGCCGAGGATCAGCAGGGCCACGCAGAACGCCGTGGTGAAGGCCGAGGCGAACCCCGCCTGGGGGACGTCGGCCAGCAGGCGGACGGCGCCCAGCGCGGGCAGGGCGACGAGCAGCAGGGCGATGGCCGCCCCCGAGACGACGCGCGGACCCGTCCGGGCCGAGCGGCCGACGAGGGCGAGCAGCAGTCCCTGAAGGGCGACGTTGAGCACGACGCCGCCGACTCCGAAGATGGCGATAGTGGTGAGCAGCGAGATCACCGGACGATTGTCCCACTGCCGGACCGGTACCGCGGTCCGGGGCCGGGTGTGGCGGCTCAGACGGCCGCGGACCGACCGGAGCGGTGCGCCGGGCAGGCGCTCAGGTGCGGCCGGGGGCCGAAGTCGATCCGGCGCAGCAGGGCGGCCTCGGCGCGGTTGAGCAGCACCAGGGAGCGGGCCTCGGGCACCGCGTCGCGGGGGTCGCGCGCGACGGCGTCGAGCAGGGCCCGCCACCGGCGCACGTGCCCGCGGAAGCTGCGTCTGCCGACCCTGCGGCCGCGGGTGATCTGCCCGAGGAGGGCCTCGGCCGGAGCGGCGGCGACGAACAGCAGGTGGAGTTCGGCTCCGGTCAGGCGGCAGTACAGCGCGAACAGCAGGCGCACCGCGCGGCGGGTGCCCGCGTCGTGCACGATGACCGGGCCGCCCCCGCACAGCGCGGCCAGGACGCGCAGGTAGTGCAGCAGGTGGGTGACCCACCGCCACAGCGGGTAGGGGAGGGCTCCCAGGAGCGGGGTGAGCCGGTTGCGGGATTGCAGGGAGTCGACGACGTGGGCTCCGTCGCCGGTGCGCACCGTGGCGGTCTCGGCCCCCGTCAGGCCGTAGAGGCGGCCCAGCAGGGTGCTCTTGCCCGCTCCCGGGAGGCCGCCGAGCAGGACCAGGCAGTGTCTCGGGTAGCGGAGCACGAACTCGTCGAGGGGGACGGAAAGGGGAGGTGGGGCGGTCACACCGGGAGACCTCTCCGCTCCGGGTAAGAGGACGGTAAAGGGAGGGTGGTTTTCCCGTCCGAAACGGAGGCGGCCGGTGCCCCGGCGCCCGGGGCGCCGTACGTGACGGGAGGCGTGCGGCCCGGGGCCTTCCGGGCGGGCGCCCCGCCCTCAGCCCGCCCGCCGGAGCCGGCCCCGGCAACCGGGCGGCCTCACAGGTCGGGGATGAGGTCGGGCCACGGGAACAGGTAGATCGACATGAGCACGATCGCGATCGTGAGCATGGGGGTGATGACCTTGCGCTCCACCGGCCCGTCGGTCTTGAAGCCGATGTTCTGCCCGAACCGGTACTTCCAGAACGGCCACAGCAGCGGCACCCCCATCTCGGTGGCCATGTCGCCGACGAAGTGCAGCAGGCAGCCGTAGCACACGGCCAGGCCGAGCCAGGAGTAGTTCGTCCCGGAGGAGTACAGCGCCAGGGTGATGCCCGCCGTGGCCAGCGCGTTGATGAACTCGGCGGCCACGCGGTTCTTCTCCATGCCGTAGCCCAGTCCGTTCAGCGCGATGCCGATCAGCAGGAACACGAACACCTGGGCGGCCAGCTCCGACCACCACACCAGCAGTTGCGCGAGCCCGCCCATCAGCAGTGCGAACAGCAGGGAGTGGGTGCCGTTGCGGTGGCCGCCGAACGCCCAGTTGAAGAACGCCCCCAGCGTCTCGGTGAAGACCCCGTAGGTCTTGGTGATGGTGGCGCTCTTGTGGTCCAGGTCGGGAATGAGCGCGGCTCCCGCGCAGACCAGACCGCCCGCGATGATCTCGCCGGGCCCCAGGTCCAAGGTGACGCCGAAGACGTCGACCTGGTTGAGCAACGGAACGACAGCCATCCAACCGACCACGCCGCTGAGGGCGTGAGAATGCCCCATCATGGGCGGAACCGTAGCGGTTCCAGACGGTTTTTGGCGAGTGGTGGAGGTCAGCGGTCTGGAGGGGGAACCGCCCGGGGCGGTGCGGGACACCGCTCGGCTGCGGACCGCCGGGCGGGAGCGCTGGCCGGGTGCGGTCAGCGCCCGGCGGAGGTCCCTGCTCGCGGGCTTGCGGTCGGCCGCAACCCCGCCTTCCCGGACGACCGCCCGGACCGGGCGGGCCGCGGACGGAGCCGAGCCCTCGCCCGGCTGCGCATATGCTTCGTTCCAACCGCCCGTTCCGGCGTGGCCGTCTGGCGCCGACTGCTCGGTGTCCAGTGCCGGACCTGGGCGCCGTGGCCCGTCCGCGGTGTCCCTGGCCCCGGTGGCGCCCGGCATGCTCGTGGGGATCATGTCGGGGCCGCGGGGCACGGGCGGTCTCTTCGTGCCCGAGCGCGCCGCCGCACCGGTCCGCCCGCCGCTGACGGCCGCGGCCCCGGACCGGGCGGGGCCGCGCCGGTCCGGGGCCGCGGGAAGGGAGCGAGCGGCGGGGCGGGGCACGCCGCGGCGGGCGGTCAGGGCAGCGTCAGGATCTCCGCGCCATCCTCGGTGATCACGAGGGTGTGCTCGAACTGGGCGGTGCGCTTGCGGTCCTTGGTCACCGCGGTCCAGCCGTCCTCCCACACCTCGTACTCGATGGTGCCCAGGGTGATCATCGGCTCGATGGTGAAGGTCATGCCGGGGACCATCACGGTGTCGGCGCGCGGGTCGTCGTAGTGCGGGACGATCAGCCCCGAGTGGAACTCCGGCCCCACGCCGTGGCCGGTGAAGTCGCGCACCACGCCGTAGCCGAAGCGCTTGGCGTAGGACTCGATGACCCGGCCGATCACGTTGATCTGCCGCCCCGGACGGCACGCCTTGATGCCGCGCATCAGGGCCTCGCGGGTGCGCTCCACCAGCAGCCGGGACTCCTCGTCGACCTCCCCGGCCAGGAAGGTGGCGTTGGTGTCGCCGTGCACGCCGTGGATGTAGGCGGTGACGTCGACGTTGACGATGTCACCCTCGGAGATGACGGTGTCGTCGGGGATGCCGTGGCAGATGACCTCGTTGATCGAGGTGCACAGCGACTTGGGGAACCCCTTGTAGCCCAGCGGGCTGGGGTAGGCGCCGTGGTCGCAGAGGAACTCGTGGCCGATGCGGTCGAGCTCGTCGGTGGTGACGCCGGGCCGGACGTGCTTGCCGACCTCCTCCAGCGCCTGCGCCGCGATCCGGCCGGCCACCCGCATGGCCTCGATGGTCTCCGGAGTCTGCACATCGCCCAGCACGCCCTCGACCGGGTGTTTCTTGCCCACGTACTCGGGGCGCGGGATGGACGGCGGGACCGTTCGTCTGGGCGAGATACGCCCGGGAACCAGCGGGGTAGTCATGGAATACGAGTGTAGTCAGCGACGACGGGAGGCGTCCGTGAGCAGCGGACTGGGGCGGGACATCCTGCCCGAACCGGAGGACGGCGCGGACAAGTGGTGGTACTCGCTCAAGACCGGGCAGGTCGAACGCGGTCCGGGCAGTCCCAACAAGGACCGGCTGGGCCCCTATCCCGACCGGGCCTCAGCCGAGGCGGCCATGGCCCGGGCCCGGGAGCGCAACGAGCAGTGGGAGGAGGAAGACCGCGCCTGGAACGAGTGGTGACGAAGATCTTTCCTGGTAAACGGGGGTCCGGGCGCAGCCGCCGCCACCGCGGCTGACATGATCATAGTTATGACACAACAGAGTTCTCCGCACGATCTGCCCGACGTCTCCGGTCTGTCCATCGCCGTGCTGGGCGGTACCGGCGACCAGGGACGCGGACTGGCCCGCCGGTTCGCGATGGCCGGGCACGAGGTCATCCTCGGCTCCCGCAGCGCCGAGCGCGCCCAGGCCGTCGCCGAGGAGCTCGGCGGCGGCCTTCCGGTGCGCGGCGCGGACAACGCGGCCGCGGCCCAGGCCGGCGACGTCGTGATCGTCGCCGTTCCCTGGGACGGCCACCGCGCCCTGCTGGAGTCGCTGAAGGACGTCCTGGCGGGCAAGATCGTCATCGACTGCGTCAACCCGCTGGGCTTCGACAAGCGCGGCGCCTACGCGCTCCCGGTCGAGGAGGGCAGCGCCGCCGAGCAGGCCGCCGCGGTCCTGCCGGACAGCCGGGTCGTGGCCGCCTTCCACCACGTCTCCGCCGTGGTCCTGCTCGACCCGGAGGTCGCCGAGGTGGACCTGGACGTGCTGGTGCTCGGCGACGACCGGGAGGCCACCGACGTCGTGCGCGCCCTGGCCTCCCGCATCCCCGGCGTGCGCGGCATCTACGGCGGACGGCTGCGCAACGCCCATCAGGTCGAGGCGTTCACCGCGAACCTGATCTCGATCAACCGCCGCTACAAGGCGCACGCGGGCATCCGCATCACCGACGTCTGAGCCGCGGGCCCCGGGTCCGTCGCGGCCCGGCGCCGCGTGCCGGGAGCCCCGTCCGCCGCGCCTGCCAGGAGAGGGTACGGCGGGCAGGCCCCGGCGCCGAGGGGACGGCGGCGGGGCCTGCCGGGACCGGGGGCGGTGGGATCCCGCAGCGGCGGCCGGACGGGCCGCCGCAGTGCCGTACCGGGGCGCGGGCCGGCCGTGCCGCCCCTGCGGTGCGGCGGGCGGCACGGCGGAGGGGCGGCTCAGAGCCAGCCCCTGACCTTCTCGATCAGCGCGACCGGGTCGTCGGCGACGGGGACCAGGTTGAGGTGGGTGACCCCGGCCTCGCGGAACGCCTCGATCCGCTCGCGGACGTAGGACTCGGGGCCGACCAGGTTGGTCAGCTCCACCATCTCCTCGGGCACCGCGGCCGCGGCCTCCTCCTTCTTCCCCGACAGATAGAGGTCCTGGATCTTCTCGGCGGCCTCCTCGTAGCCGTAGCGCCGGGCCACCGAGTTGTAGAAGTTCTTGCCCTTGGCGCCCATGCCGCCGACGTACAGCGCGATCATGGGGCGGGCGAGGTCCAGCAGCTTCTTGGTCTCCGGCCCCTCGCCGATCGCGATCATGCCGCCCGCGGCGATCTGGAGCTCGCCCAGTTCGGGGGAGCGCTTGGCGCGGCCCGCGGCCAGCGCGTCGCCCCACACGGCGGCGGCCTTCTCCGGGATGAACAGGTGGGGCAGCCAGCCGTCGGCGATCTCCGCGGTCATCTCGACGTTCTTGGCGCCCAGGGAGGCCACGAAGACCGGGATGTCGTCGCGTACCGGGTGGTTGATGATCTTGAGCGGCTTGCCCAGGCCGGTGCCCTCCCCCGGCGGCAGCGGCAGGGTGAAGACCCGGCCCTCGTGGGTGAGCGGGCCGCGGCGCGCCCACACCTTGCGGCAGATCTCGATGACCTCGCGGGTGCGGGCCAGCGGCGTGGTGTAGGGCACTCCGTGCCAGCCCTCGATGACCTGCGGTCCGCTGGCTCCCAGGCCGAGGACGGCGCGGCCGTCGGAGAGGTAGTCTAGGCCGGCGGCGGTCTGCGCGATCAGGGTGGGGGTGCGGGAGTACAGCGGCAGGATCGCCGAACCGATCTGCACCCGCTCGGTGCGGGCGGCCAGGTAGCCCATCAGGGAGACGGCGTCGAAGCCGTAGAGCTCGGCCACCCACACGGTGTCCAGGCCGACCTTCTCCAGCTCGACCACCTGGTCGACGGTCTTCTTGATGTCCCCCGAGTAGTTCAGGGGCATGGAGATCTGCATGGGAAGCCTCCGCTGTCCGGTGCGCCAGGATCCCGATCATGCTACTACTGAGTAGTTTTCTGGGGCGGACAACGGAACCCGCGGCGGCCCGGCCGGGCCGCCGCGGGACGTGGAGACCGGAGCCGCGCCGGGCTCAGGCGTAGGAGTGCTGCTCGTCCGGGAACACCCCGGACACCACCTCGTCGGCGAAGCTCGTGGCGGCGTTGCGCAACTGGGTGGCGAGGTCGGAGTAGGGCTTGACGAACTTGGCCACCTTCGGCGACAGCCCGGCCATGTCCTGCCACACCAGCACCTGGGCGTCGGTGTCCGGCCCCGCGCCGATGCCGATGGTCGGAATGGTGAGCTGCCGGGTGATCTCGGCGCCCAGCCGGGCCGGGACGCACTCCAGGACCACGGCGAAGGCGCCCGCCCGCTCCAGCTCCTTGGCGTCCGACAGCAGGGTCTCGGCCGCCTCGTGGCCGCGCCCCTGCACGCGGTAGCCGCCCAGGGTGTTGACCGACTGCGGGGTCAGCCCGATGTGGCCCATCACCGGCACGCCCGCGGAGGTCAGCGCCTCCACCTGGGGGGTGACCCGGTGGCCGCCCTCCAGTTTGACGGCCTGGGCTCCGCCCTCCTTCATCAGCCGGGCGGCCGAGGCCAGCGCCTGCTCGGGGCCGGACTGGTAGGAGCCGAAGGGCAGGTCGGCCACGACCAGCGCCCGCTTGGCCGCCCGCGACACCGCGGCGGTCAGCGGCACCAGGTCGTCGAGGGTGACCGGGATGGTGGAGTCGTAGCCGAAGACGACCATGGCGGCGGAGTCGCCCACCAGCAGGACCGGGATGCCCGCCTCGTCGAAGATCCGCGCCGTCAGCGCGTCGTAGGCGGTGAGCATGGGCCAGCGCTCACCGCGCTGCTTGGCCAGGGCGAGGTCGTGGACGGTGACGCGGCGGTTCGAAGCGCCGCCGTACAGGGCAGGAGCGGGGGTCTTGGGGTTCATCTGTGCGTTTCCTCCGTTGTCTCGAAGCGCCGTGGAGGCGTCCCCGGACGTTGTCGGTCGCGGTCGGCGCGGACGCGCCGGACGTTCTCATCATGGCACGCATGATTTGCGTTGTTCTACCAGATGAAACCGATTTGCTACCCCAAACCCTCCTGGTATGCAGAAAACGGGTCACCGCAGGTGCGCGGTGGGGCGGCCCGCTCGGGGAGGACGGCGCGGCCGCGGACGGCCGCGGCGGTCGGTTGCGCCGCGGCCGGACGGGATCAGAGCGTCGGCAGGTAGCGCTGCAACTCGAAGGGGGTGACCTGGCGGCGGTACTCCTGCCACTCCGCCTTCTTGTTGCGCAGGAAGAAGTCGAACACGTGCTCGCCCAGCGCCTCGGCGACCAGCTCGCTGTTCTCCATCGCCCGCAGCGCCTCGTCCAGGCTCTGCGGCAGCGGGGTGATGCCCAGCGCCCGCCGCTCGGCGTCGGTCAGCGCCCACACGTCGTCGGAGGCGCCCGGAGGAAGCTCGTAGCCCTCCTCGATCCCCTTCAGCCCGGCCGCCAGGATCACCGCGAAGGCCAGGTAGGGGTTGCACGCGGAGTCCAGCGAACGGAACTCGATCCGGGTGGAGTTGCCCTTGCGCGGCTTGTACATCGGCACCCGCACCAGCGCGGAGCGGTTGTTGTGCCCCCAGCAGATGTAGGCGGGCGCCTCGCCGCCGGCCCCGGCCGAGGCCGCGGCGTTGCCCCACAGCCGCTTGTAGGAGTTGACGAACTGGTTGCACACCGCCGTGATCTCGGCGGCGTGCCGCAGCAGGCCCGCGATGAACCCGCGGCCGATCTTGGAGAGCTGGTACTCGGCCCCCGGCTCGTAGAAGGCGTTGCGGTCGCCCTCGAACAGCGACAGGTGCGTGTGCATGCCGGAGCCGGGGAACTCGGTGAACGGCTTGGGCATGAAGGTGGCGTAGACGCCCTGCTCCAGGGCGACCTCCTTCATGACCAGCCGGAAGGTCATGATGTTGTCGGCGGTGGTCAGCGCGTCGGCGTAGCGCAGGTCGATCTCCTGCTGGCCCGGGCCGCCCTCGTGGTGGCTGAACTCCACCGAGATGCCCATGTCCTCCAGCATCATGATCGCGTTGCGGCGGAAGTCGTGCGCGCTGTTGTGCGGAGTGTGGTCGAAGTAGCCGCCGTCGTCGTTCGGCTCCGGGAACTCGCCGTACTCGGGCTTCTTCTTCAGCAGGTAGAACTCGATCTCGGGGTGGGTGTAGAACGTGAACCCCAGGTCGGAGGCCCGGCTCAACTGCCGCTTGAGCACGTTGCGCGGGTCGGCGTAGCTCGGCGAGCCGTCGGGCAGCAGGATGTCGCAGTACATGCGCGCCGTCCCGTGCGGCTCGTTGCGCCACGGCAGCACCTGGAACGTGGTGGGATCGGGCTGGGCGAGCATGTCCGACTCGTAGACCCGGGCGAAGCCCTCGATCGCCGATCCGTCGAAGCCGATGCCCTCGGCGAAGGCGGCCTCCAGCTCGGCGGGGGCCACCGCAACCGACTTGAGGTACCCGAGCACGTCGGTGAACCACAGTCGCACGAAGCGGATATCGCGCTCCTCAAGAGTGCGGAGCACGAATTCCTGCTGTCGGTTCACGGTCCACCTTCCTCATTCGATTTCGCGGGACGCCTGACGTTCTTACCAGACTCCCACCGACAGTGTGCCCTGAAGGCGTTACCGGGACGTTAACCCGGCCTCTCCTTTCCGCCTCTACCCGAGGAGGAGGGAGGCGACACCGGACGTGCGGGGCACAGGAGGAGACCGCGCGTACCGGGCGGAGGGGGCCGGGCGTTAGGCTCGAAGCCGTGGCACAACTGCGACTCGCTATGGCCCAGGTCAACCCCACCGTGGGCGATCTGGAGGGAAACTGCGGCCTCGTCTGCGCCCAGGCGCGTCGGGCCGCCGAGGCGGGGGCGCACCTGGTGGTGTTCCCCGAGATGGTACTCACCGGATACCCGGTGGAGGACCTCGCCCTGCGTTGGACCTTCGTCGACGCCTCCATCGAGGCCATGCACGCCCTGGCCGGGCGGCTCGCCGCCGACGGGCTGGGCGACCTCCCCGTCGTCGTCGGCTACCTGGGACGCCGCAGGGGAGGGACGACCACCGCGCTGGGGCAGCCGGTCGGCGCCCCGCAGAACGCGGTCGCACTGCTGCACCGGGGGCGGGCGGTCTTCACCTCCGCCAAGCACCACCTGCCCAACTACGGGGTCTTCGACGAGTTCCGCCACTTCGTCCCCGGCAACGTGCTGCCGGTGGTGCGGCTGCACGGCGTGGACACGGCCTTCGTGGTCTGCGAGGACCTGTGGCAGGACGGCGGCCCGGTCTCCGCGGTGCGCGCGTCCGGGGCCTCGCTGCTGGTGGTGCTGAACGGCTCGCCCTACGAGCGCGACAAGAGCGACACCAGGCTGGAGCTGTGCGCCCGCCGGGCCCGCGAGGCCGGGGCGGCCCTGGCCTACGTCAACATGGTCGGCGGCCAGGACGAACTCGTCTTCGACGGTGACTCCCTCGTCGTCGACGCCTCCGGGAGCCTGCTGGCCCGCGCCCCCCGCTTCGAGGAGACGCTGCTGGTGGTGGACCTGGAACTGCCGGACACGGCGGGACCGCCGGACACCGGAGCGGCGGAGGTCGGCGGCATCACCATCGAGCGGCACCTGCTGTCCGAGCAGCCGGTGCCCGCCTACGAGCCGCTGCCCGCCCCGGTGGCGCCGCACACCGACGACCTCGGCGAGGTGTACGCGGCCCTGGTGCTGGCCACCCGCGACTACGTGCGCAAGAACCGGTTCTCCTCGGTGGTCCTCGGCCTGTCCGGCGGCATCGACTCGGCGCTGGTCGCCACCATCGCCGCCGACGCGATCGGCCCCGAGCGGGTCCACGGGGTGCTCATGCCGAGCCGCTACTCCAGCGACCACTCGGTCGCCGACGCCGAGGAGCTGGTGCGCCGCCAGGGCATCAACGGGCGCATCATCCCGGTGGGGCCGATGGTGGAGGCGTTCGAGCAGGCCGTGGAGGTGGACGGGCTGGCCGCGGAGAACCTACAGGCCAGGGTGCGCGGACAGTTGCTGATGACGCTGTCCAACCAGGAGGGCCACCTGGTGCTGACCACCGGCAACAAGAGCGAGCTGGCGACCGGCTACTCCACCCTCTACGGCGACTCCGCGGGCGGGTTCGCGCCGATCAAGGACGTCTGGAAGACCCTGGTGTGGGAGCTGGCGCGGTGGCGCAACGCCGAGGCCGAGCGCCGGGGCCAGACCCCGCCGATCCCGGAGAACTCCATCACCAAGCCGCCCAGCGCCGAGCTGCGGCCCGGCCAGCTCGACACCGACTCGCTGCCGGAGTACGAGGTCCTGGACGCGCTGCTGGACGACTACGTGGGCACCGACCTGGGCCGGGCCGAACTGGTCGCGGCCGGGCACGACCCCGCGCTGGTGGACCGGGTGATCCGCCTGGTCGACCGGGCCGAGTACAAGCGCCGCCAGTACCCGCCGGGACCCAAGATCAGCAAGCGCAACTTCGGCCGGGACCGCCGACTGCCGATCACCAGCCGGTGGACGGTCTGACCCGGTGACGAAGACGGCGGCGGACCACCGGTCGCGGTGGTCCGCCGCCGTCGCCGTCTTCGGTGGCGCGTGTCACCAGAACACGGCCACGCCGACGTTGAGCAGGGTCAGCAGACCGGCGGCCAGCGCCAGCCGCGAGGAGGGCTTGCGCGAGTTGAGGACGGCCAGCACGATCACCGCGATGTTGACCACCAGCTTGACTGCGATCTTGACGTGGTCGACGGAGCCGAGGTCGCCCATCTCCCGGACGCCCACCAGCAGCAGACCCAGGACCAACTGGGTCAGCGCGCTGTGCAGCAGCACCTTGGGCGCGTTGGCGTAGCCGCCCAGTTGCTGCATCAGCCATCCCGAGACGATCCCGGCCATGGTCACCAGGTGGAGGAAGACGAGTACGGACAAGACAATTCCCATACGTCGCACGTTACCCCCTCCCGCCGCCGCCCTCTCTCCGAGGTGGGGTGGCGGCGGGGACGCCGCCCCGGGAGGGGACCGGGGCGGCGTCGCGGGACGAGGCGCTCACGGCGGGCGGGGCGTCACGGGGAGGGGCACCGCCCGCCGGGGCCTTTGGTGGTCCGGAGGGTTCACTCCCGCCAGGAGTCGGTGAAGGTCTGCGAGCAGTCCGGGCCGCCGTCGGCCGTGGCCCACCGGTTGCCCCCGTGCTCCCACTCCACGGTGTCGTCGGGGTTGACCTTCACGTACTTGTACTCGAACGGGACCCCCTCGGGCAGGGCGGTCTGCCCCGTCCACACCGGGTAGGCGGCCGCGTCGGTGCTCAGCCGCAGCCCGTTCGCGGGGTTCCAGGAGCCCAGCTCGGGGATGGAGCCCACCACCCGGACCTCCTGGCCGTACCAGGTGGTGACGGTGGCGTCGAAGCGCGCGGCGACGGCCGAGCAGTCGTCGCCCGCCGAGGGCTGCCCGGGGCCGCAGCCGTCGGGGTCGGTGCACTCGGTCAGCGCCTCGACGTGCAGCGCGACCGCGCCGTCGGCCGGGACGGTGGCGGTGAACCGGCCGCCGGACACCTGGTAGGTGGGCGCGTCGCACACGCCGTCGACGAAGGTGCCGTTGGCCACGTCGCAGTAGGTGCCGTCGGGCAGGCCGGTGGTGAAGGTGCGCGTCCAGGCGCTGCTTGTGGCGTTGAACGCGGCGTACCCGGCGGAGCCCCGGGCGAAGGCCAGGCGGCCGCTGCCGTCGGTGACGGACGGGCCGATGCCCTGTCCGGCCACCGCGTTGTGGAAGGACACCATGCCCGCGACCGCGCGGTGCTCGCACACCCAGCGGTCCGCGGAGCAGTCGGTGGGCCGGGTGGTGCCGTCGGCGTCCATCGGCGGGCCGGTCCTGGGGTCGCCGGACCAGGTGTAGCTGGACATCACCTTGGGCGTGCCGTAGGGGTGGGCCAGCATGAACTTCTGCGCCAGGTCGTAGCGGGCCCCGTCGGCGTGGGTGAGGATCGGGTCGTTGCGCTGGGTGTCGTGGTTGGCCACGAACACCACGGCCTTGTCGCCGGGGGTCAGGCCGCCGCCCAGCCCGGTCAGGTGGGCGATGCTGCCGTCGGCGAAGGCGTGGCTGATGTCGCGGTGGTACTGGAACTCGGTGACGTCCCCCATGGGGGTGTAGGAGCCGGTGCCGATCGTGCCGTCGGCGATGACCTCCTGGAAGACGTACGGCCTGCCGCCGCCCCAGTCGGGGTGGACGTCGTCCAGCCGGGAGAGGATCGCCTGGACGTCGGCCTCGGGGATGTGCTTGGCCGCGTCGATGCGGAAGCCCGCCACGCCGATGCCGACCAGCTCGTTGAGGTAGTCGGCGATGCGGTCGCGGACGTGGTCGGAGGAGGTTCTCAGGTCGGACAGGCCGACCAGCTCGCAGTGCTGCACCTCCCACTTGTCGTTCCAGTCGGCGATGTCGCGGCGGCAGTCGTTGAAGTCCTGGCTCTGGTAGAGGCCCGGGTAGTCGTACTTGCTGTAGGTCGAGCCCGCGCTGCCCGGCCCGGAGCCGACGGACCCGGTGCCGCTCATGTGGTTGACGACCGCGTCGACGTAGATCTTGACCCCGGCCTCGCGGCAGGTGTCGACCATGTCGACGAACTCGGCGCGGGTGCCGCGCCGGGTCTGGTCGAGCGCGTAGGAGACCGGCTGGTAGTCCTGCCACCAGGGGTAGCCCTCGCCGGCCAGCACCACGTGCTCCTGGGGCGGGGAGACCTGCACCGCGCCGAAGCCGTTGGGGCCCAGCGTGCTCTCGCACTCCTCGGCGACCGACTCCCAGCGCCACTGGAACAGGTGGACGATGACGTCCCGGTTCCCGGCCGGCGCGGCATGAGCGGGGGAGGCCGCGACGGTCAGGGGAACCAGGGGCGACGCGAAGCCCGCGACGGCCGCGAGTACCGCGGCCAGGGGTCTGCGCACTCCCATACAGACGCTCCAATACGGATCGGGGAAAACACACGCCTGAAAGAGTCCGTGCAAGCAACGAAAATCTTGCAAGAACTTTCAGGGTGAGACGAAGATAACAACCGGTGCCTGGTTTGTGAACCGCCCGGTGCGGAGTCGTGATGGATGGCGAAAGATGCGACTATATGGGAGTTATGTCGGGTTCATGGGAGGGGATTCGGGGGACGGAGTGGTGCGACAGGTGCTTGAAAACTCCGCAAGAACCGCAACAGCTTGCGTAAACCTGCTCGAGTGAGAGGGGGGAGCCCGGCCCGGGCGGGCGCACGGCGCGACGCCCGACGGCGCCGGGACAGGGGCGGGCGCCGCCCCGGGAGTCCCGCCTGCCCGGCGGGCCGGTCGCACGCGCAGGCCGCCGCCCGGCTCCGAGCGCCGGACGCCCCGGCACGGCTCAACTGTCGTAGAACACGCGCTCCATCACCACGCGGGCCCGGCGGGTGGCCCGGAGGTACTCCTCGGTCATCCGCGCCCCCGGACCCACCTCGCCGTTGTCGGCGCGGTAGCCCAGCGCGGCCGCGATGGCGGTGCGCTCCCGCAGGTCGGTCGGGATGGAGTCGCCGCCCTTGCCGCGGACCAGGGTGATCGCGCCGCGCACCCGCGACGCCAGCCGCCAGGCCACCTCCAGCGTCGCGCCGTCGTCGGGGTCCAGCAGGCCGCTGCTCACCGCCGCGTTCAGCGCTTGCAGCGTCCCCGTCGTGCGCAGCTCGGGAACCGCGTGGGCGTGGCGCAACTGGATCAGTTGCACCACCCACTCCACGTCCGAGAGCCCGCCCCGGCCCAGCTTCGTGTGCAGGGCCGGATCGGCGCCGCGCGGCAGCCGCTCGGCCTCCATGCGCGCCTTGAGCCGCCGGATCTCCCGGATCGCCTGGTCGCTGGGACCCCCGTCCGGGTAGCGGATCGGATCGATCAGCTCCACGAACCGCTGCCCCAGCTCGACGTCCCCGGCCACCGGCATCGCGCGCAGCAGCGCCTGGCTCTCCCAGTTCGCCGCCCAGCGGGTGTAGTAGGCAGCGTAGGAGTCGAAGGTCCGCACCATCGGCCCGTTGCGGCCCTCCGGGCGCAGCGCCGCGTCCAGGCGCATCGGGGGTTCTGCCGCGGGCAGCTCCAGCAGCCGGGACAGCTCCCGCACGACCGCCTCCGCGGTCGCCGCGGCCTCGGCCGGATCCGCCCCCGGCAGCGGGTCGTGCACGTACATCACGTCGGCGTCGCTGGTGTAGCTCAGCTCGTTGCCGCCGAACCGCCCCATCGCGATCACGCACATCCGGGTGCACGGCTCCGAGCCCCGCCGGTGGGCCACCCGTTCGATCGCCGCGCGCAGCGCCGCGTCGATGGTGACCGCCGCGATCGCGGTCAGCGCGTCGCCGACCCCGTCGATGTCGGTCACCCCCAGCAGGTCGGCCACCGCCGTGCGCAGCAGCTCGCGGCGGCGCAGTGCCCGCACCCCCGCCACCTGGTTCTCCGCCGTGTCGTGCCGCCGCAGCGCCGCGTCGGCCTCGGTGACCAGCTCCGCGGTGCGGCGCTGCACGAGGTCGGCGTCGTCGGCGAGCATCGCCACCGCCTCCGGCGCGCGCAGCAGCAGGTCAGTGACGTAGCGGCTGGTGCCCAGCAGGTAGGCCATCCGCTCGGCCACCCGCACGTCGTCGCGGAGCAGCCGCAGGTACCAGGGGGTGGTCCCCAGCGCGTCGCTGACCTGGCGGAAGCCCAGCAGACCGGCGTCGGGGTCGGGCGAGTCGGCGAACCAGCCCAGCATCACCGGCAGCAGGGTGCGCTGGATCGCCGCGCGCCGCGACACCCCGGAGGTGAGGGCCTCCAGGTGGCGCAGCGCCCCCGCCGGATCGACGAAGCCCAGCGCCTCCAGCCGGGTGCGCGCCTGCTCGGGGGAGAGCCGCACCTCGTCCTCGGGCAGCCGCGCCACCGCCTTGAGCAGCGGCCGGTAGAACAGCTTCTCGTGCAGGCGGCGCACCTCGCCGGCGCGCCGCCGCCAGGTGGCGGTCAGGTCGGCGACCGGGTTGGCGGTGAAGCCCAGCGACCGGCCCAGCCGACGCAGCTCCTGCTGGCCGTTCTCGGTCCGCGAGTCGGGCAGCAGGTGGGTGCGGCGCAGCCGGTGCAGTTGCAGCAGGTGCTCCACGCGGCGCAGGAAGCGGTAGGAGTCGGCCATGTCGGCGGCGTCCTGGCGGCCCACGTAGCCCCCCTGGGACAGCGCCTCCAGCGCCTCCAGGGTGTTGCCGGAGCGCAGCGACTCGTCGCTGCGGCCGTGGACCAGTTGCAGCAACTGCACCGCGAACTCGATGTCGCGCAGCCCGCCCCGGCCCAGCTTGAGCTCCCGGTCGGCCTCGGCCCGCGGGATGTGCGACTCGACCCGGCGGCGCATCGCCTGCACCTCCTCGACGAAGTCCGGCCGGCTCGCAGCGTGCCACACCATCGGGCTGATCGCCTTGACGTAGGCCGCGCCCAGCTCCGCGTCCCCGGCGATCGGGCGGGCCTTCAGCAGCGCCTGGAACTCCCAGGTCTTGGCCCAGCGCTCGTAGTAGGCGACGTGCCCGGCCAGCGGACGCACCAGCGGCCCGTTCCTGCCGTCGGGACGCAGCGCCGCGTCCACCTCCCACAGGGTGCCCTCGGCGTCGGTCTGCCGCGGGATCTCCATCATCGCGGCGGCCAGCCGGGTGGCGGACTCCATCGCGGCGGTCTCGTCGCAGCCTTCGGCCGGCGCGGCGACGAAGACCACGTCCACGTCGCTGACGTAGTTGAGCTCCCGGCCGCCGCACTTGCCCATGCCGATCACGGCCAGGCGGCAGCGCGCGGCGTCCTCGGGGAGGCGGGCGCGGGCCACGGCCAGGGAGCCCTCCAGCACGGCCGCGGCCAGGTCCGCCAGCTCGGCGGCGACCTCCTTGAGGTCTTGCAGTCCGGTGAGGTCCCGCCCGGCCAGCCGCAGCACCCGCCGCCGGTAGGCCAGGCGCAGCGCGTGCGTCACCTCGGCCGCGTCGGCCTGCGTCAGGTCGGCCACCGGGGCGGGGGAGTACGGGTCGGCGCCGATCACGTGCAGCAGCCCCGTGCGCAGCTCCTCGGCGTCGGGCACGCGGGCGGCGTCGGCGCCGCGCAGCTCCCGCCAGTCGCCGGGGTGGCGCACCAGGTGGTCGGCGAGCGCGCGGCTGGCCCCCAGCACCTGGACCAGGCGCTCGCGCAGGTCGGCGTCGTCGAGCAGGGCGCCCAGCAGGTCCGTCTCCTCGGAGCGCTCCAGGATCCGGACCAGTCCCAGCAGCGCCAGGTCCGGATCGGCCGCCCGGCCCAGCGCGTCCACGACCGCCTCGTGGACGACGGGGTCCAGCCCCGCCTCCCGCAACAACTGCGCCGCGCGCGTCGCGTCGCCGAACCCCCGGCGAGCCAGCGCGCCCACACCCATTCCAGAGCTTTCCCGAGTCGCCACAGCACAACGGTAGCCGCCGGGGGCGCGGTGGGGAGCGTGCGAGGGGCGAAAGAAAGGAACGAATCCGCCATGGCAGTCATAAGCCACAAAGAGGACACTTGGGGCGGTGTCTGTCCTCCGACGCTTCCCCCTGGGGGTTCCATGCAGTGGCTGCTGCTCATCGGCGCGATCCTCACCGAGGTGACCGGGACGCTCTCGCTCCGGTACTCGGAGGGGTTCACCCGCCCGCTGCCCTCCGTCGTCGCGCTCACGTGCTACGGAGCGGCGTTCTACCTGCTCTCCCTGGTGCTCGAGCGGGGCATGGGCGTGGGAGTCGCCTACGGCATCTGGTCGGCGCTGGGCGTCACCCTGGTCGCGCTCGTCGGGGCCCTGTTCCTCGGCGACACCCTCACCCCGGTCCAGGTGGTCGGCATCGTCCTGGTGATCGCGGGCGTCGCCGCCCTGGAACTGGGCGCGGCGCACTGAGGATCAGGAGCGGCTCTTTCGCGGTTCCCCGCGGCGGCCTGCCGGGCCCGGAGAACGACCGCGCCCCGGGCGGCATGCCGTGCAGCGGCACCCGGGGCTCAGGGAACCTGAGCGTACCCGGGAGGCGGCCACGCCTGCCGACGGCGCGGCAGGCCCGGCCGCCGGGGTGGGGACAACGAGGCGGGGCCGCCCTCCCGGAGGAGGGCGGCCCCGCCGCTGCCGTCAGGCGCGTCCCGGCGCGCACCGGGAGCCCGGCCACGAAGCCCCGCGGTGCGGTGCCGAGCGGTGCGCGATCAGACGTCGTAGTAGAGCTCGAACTCGCGCGGGTGCGGGCGCAGCCGCAGCGAGTCGATCTCGACCGTGCGCTTGTAGTCGATGTAGGTCTCGATCAGGTCCTCGGTGAAGACGCCGCCCTCGACCAGGTACTCGTGGTCGGCCTCCAGGTTGTCCAGGACCTCGTCCAGGGACGCCGGGACCTTGGCGATCTCGGCGGCCTCCTCCGGCGGCAGCTCGTACAGGTCCTTGTCCAGCGGCTCCGGCGGCTCGATCTTGTTCTTGATGCCGTCGATGCCGGCCATCAGCATGGCGGAGAAGGCCAGGTACGGGTTGGCCGACGGGTCGGGCACCCGGAACTCCAGGCGCTTGGCCTTCGGGTTGGGGCCGGTCAGCGGGATCCGGACGCAGGCGGAGCGGTTGCGCTGCGAGTAGACCAGGTTGATCGGCGCCTCGTAGCCCGGCACCAGGCGGTGGTAGGAGTTCACCGTCGGGTTGGTGAAGGCCAGCAGCGACGGGGCGTGCCGCAGCAGACCGCCGATGTAGTAGCGGGCCGTGTCGGACAGCTGCGCGTAGCCGTTCTCGTCGAAGAACAGCGGGGAGCCGTCCTTCCACAGGCTCTGGTGGCAGTGCATGCCGGAGCCGTTGTCGCCGAACAGCGGCTTGGGCATGAAGGTCACCGTCTTGCCCGCGGCGTTGGCGACGTTCTTGACGATGTACTTGTAGAGCTGCACCCGGTCGGCCTGCTGGAGCAGGGTGCCGAACTTGATGCCGATCTCGGACTGGCCGGCGGTGCCCACCTCGTGGTGGTGCAGCTCGACCGGCAGACCCGCCTCCGCCAGGGTGCGGACCATGCGGGAGCGCAGGTCGCTGTAGTGGTCGCTGGGCTCCACCGGGAAGTAGCCGCCCTTGTAGCGGGGCCGGTAGCCCAGGTTGCCGCCCTCGCGCTTGCTGCCGGTGTTCCAGGCGCCCTCGACCGAGTCGATCGAGTAGTAGCCCGCGTTGGGCTCGGTGGCGAACTGGACGTCGTCGAAGATGTAGAACTCGGCCTCGGGACCGAAGTACGCGGTGTCGGCGATGCCGGTGCTCTTCAGGTACGCCTCGGCCTTGCGGGCGACGTTGCGGGGGTCGCGGCTGTAGGACTCCCGGGTGAGCGGGTCGTGCACGAAGAAGGTGATGTTCAGCGTCTTGTACTCGCGGAACGGGTCGATGACCGCGGTGCTCAGGTCCGGCAGGAGCAGCATGTCGGACTCGTGGATCGCCTGGAAGCCGCGGATCGACGATCCGTCGAACATCTGGCCGTTGGTGAGGAAGTCCTCGTCGACCTTCTCGACCGGGATCGTCACGTGGTGGACGCCACCGAACAGGTCGGTGAACCGGACGTCCACGAACTGGACGCCTTCTTCGCGAATGTAAGCGAGAGCCTCATCGGCGCTGCTGAACAAGGTTACCTCCGTGCAGGTTCCAAGGCCGCGGGACGGGTGTTTGCCGCGTCGCGAGAGATCCGCCCACGCCACCTCCCGGCTACGTATGCGACGCTAGGAGCGGCCGATTTCCGACCCGTGTCTCGTATGTTTCGTGGATGTTACGCCGGAGGTCTTTTCCGGTTTGCGGGCTCTGGTCCCCGTTTCTGCGGGTCAAGAAAGCGCAAACTCCGGAGGACAGTACGGTGAGGGCATGGGTGAATCGAAAGGTCACGACGGTCCGACCGGAGTCGCCGAGGGCGGGGACGGTACCGAGTTCCGCTACCGGGGCAGCCGACTGGGGTTCCCCGAGACGGGGCCGGGGTCGGTGCCCGGCTTCGGACGCCGCCTGGCCGCCGTGGTGATCGACTGGTTTCTCGCGAACTGCCTGTCGGCGCTGCTCTTCGGCACCCCGCTGCTGCCCGGCACGGGGGCGGCCTCCCCCCAGGGAGTGGCCCTGTGGCTGCCGCTCCTGGTCTTCGGGGTGATGACCGCCGCGCTGCTGACCCTGTTCGGCACCACCGTGGGCAAGCGGCTGGTCGGCATCCGCATCGCCGCCACCGGCGAGCGGAGATGGCCGTGGCCCGTCGCGATGCTGGTGCGGACTCTCCTGCTGTGCCTGGGGCTGCCCGCCGTCGTCTACGACCGCGACCAGCGCGGCCTGCACGACCGCGCCGCCGGAACGGTCAACCGGCGCTTCTGAGAACGGGACAGACGGAAACCGGCGCTGCCGGGGCCGCGCGGGCGGCCCCGGCAGCGCCGGTCGCGTTCGGAGCGGGTCAGCGCTGCCTGGGACGGGGCATCCTGGGCATCTTGACGCCCTTGGGGAGGGGGCCGCGCGGGGCCTGCATGGCCGGGGGCAGCGCCTTGAGCCGGTAGCGCAGCTCCGTCAGTTGCGGCTTGTCCAGGTTGCGGGGCAGCTTGAAGAGGCTCTTTTGCAGTTCGGAGACCTTGACCTGGCCCTCGCCGTTGCCGACCTGCACGTCGTAGATGGGCGTGTCGTAGGCCACCCGCATGACGCGCTTGCGCTCCGCCGCGATCAGCGACTTCAGCCGCTGCGGGTCGCCCTCGCCGACCAGCACCACACCCGGGTAGCCCACCGCGCGGTGCACGACGTCCATGTTGCGGTTGGCGTTGACTCCCGGGTCGACCGTCCAGTTGCCGCGCAGGTTCTGGAGGATCGCCAGCCCTGCGCCGAGCTGGCCGTCCAGCAGGCGGTACTGCACCTTCTGCGCGCTCTGCGAGAAGGCGATCAGGCCCGCCAGCACCGCCAGCGGGATGCCCAGCAGCAGTGGGTACAGCCAGGAGCCCGTGAGGACGGCGATCAGGACGGCTGCGGCCAGCACCGCCACCATGATCCCGACCGCGATCGGGATGCTCTTCGGGCTGTGCTGGTGCACGATCCTGACGACCATGCCGAACTGCTTGAACCTGCCGGGCTGCTTCGCGGCGGCCTCGCCCTTGGCCGAGTCGGCCTGGGCGGTCCTGGTGTCCTTGGGCTTCTTGGCCATACCTCAAGGATAGGGCGGGAAGCGGACATGTGAGACGGCGGCGGTTCCCCGCCGCCGTCTCACATCGGTGTCACCCCGGTGTCACCGCCGCTGCGGGCTCAGGACGCGGCGGCCGCCCCGCGGCGCTCGACCGCCTGCCGGTACAGCCGTCCCGCCCGGTAGGAGGAGCGCACCAGCGGGCCCGACATGACCCCGGCGAAACCGATCTCCTCGGCCTCCCGGCCCAGCTCCACGAACTCCTCCGGCTTGACCCAGCGGTCGACCGGGTGGTGCAGCCTCGAGGGGCGCAGGTACTGGGTGATGGTGAGCAGGTCGCAGCCGGCCTCGTGCAGGTCGCGCATGGCCTGGCTGATCTCCTCGCGGGTCTCGCCCATGCCCAGGATCAGGTTGGACTTGGTGACCAGTCCCGCCTCGCGGGCGCGGGTGATCACCTCCAGGGAGCGCTCGTAGCGGAACCCGGGCCGGATGCGGCGGAAGATCCGCGGCACCGTCTCGATGTTGTGCGCCAGCACCTCCGGACGCGAGCCGAACACCTCGCCCAGCAGGTCGGGGTCGGCGTTGAAGTCGGGGATCAGCAGCTCGACGCCGGTGCCGGGGTTCAGCTTGTGGATCTGGCGGACCGTCTCGGCGTACAGCCACGCGCCGCCGTCGTCCAGGTCGTCGCGGGCCACCCCGGTGACGGTCGCGTACTTGAGGCCCATCGTGCGTACCGACTCGGCGACCCGCAGCGGCTCGCCCCGGTCCAGCGCGGCGGGCTTGCCCGTGGCGATCTGGCAGAAGTCGCAGCGCCGGGTGCACTGGTCGCCGCCGATGAGGAAGGTGGCCTCCCGGTCCTCCCAGCACTCGTAGATGTTGGGGCACCCGGCCTCCTGGCACACCGTGTGCAGGCCCTCGTTCCTGACCAGGGAGTGCAGCTCGGTGTACTCCGGCCCCATCCTCGCCTTGATCTTGATCCACGGCGGCTTCTTCTCGATGGGAGTCGCGCTGTTGCGGGCCTCCACCCGCAGCAGCTTGCGGCCCTCGGGAGCGATGCTCACAGCCGGCCTTCCTTTCGTTTCGCTTGTGGCGCGTACCCGTCGACGTGGCTCAGGCGTCGACGGGCTCGGGGAGCGCGGGCCACCCGACGACTCTGCGGTGGCTGGACGCGCCGAGCACCTCGGCCAGGTGGTGCTCGGTGGCCGCCAGGATGTCGCCCACGCGGACGTCGCGACCCAGTTCGGCCGTCAGCGAGGTCACTCCGGCGTCGGAGATCCCGCAGGGCACGATCCGGTCGAACCACGACAGGTCGTTGTTGCAGTTCACCGCGAACCCGTGCATCGTCACCCCCTTGGCGACCCGGCAGCCGATCGCGGCGATCTTGCGCTCGGGCAGGCCCCGCCCGGGGTCGGCGGCGAGCCATACGCCGGTGCGGCCCTCCACCCGCATGCCGGCGAGCCCGAACTCGCCGATCATCCGGATGACCGCCTCCTCCAGCGCGCGCACGTAGGCGACGACGTCCATGGGGGCCGGGAGCCTGACGATCGGGTAGGCGGTGAGCTGGCCGGGGCCGTGCCAGGTGATCTTGCCGCCGCGGTCGATGTCGACGACCGGGGCGCCCGGGTCGGTCAGCGGACGGTCCCACGGGCCGGTCCGCTTGCCCGCGGTGTAGACGGGTTCGTGCTCCAGGAGCAGCACGGTGTCCGGCAGTTGATCGGCGACGCGGCGCCTGTGGAGCTGCCGCTGTAGTTCCCAGCCCTCCTCGTAGGGGACGGGGGTCTCGCCCAACCAGTGGTACAGGAGCTCACTCACGCCCTCCACCTTATGCGCTGCCCCGGCCCCGGAGAGCGCCGAGCGGAGCCCGCCGCATGCGGGGAGAAGACGGAAAGCGGGAAGGTTTTCCCGGAAACTCTCCCTAGTGCGACGGTGGGTGATAGTCTGATTACATCGCGCTTGTCCGGCGGTTCGCCGCGACGGGCGCCCCGGTGTCGGCTGCTCGGCAACCGGGACACGAAGACCTTGGTGGTGGGGATCACCAGGGGATGATGGTGGGGTATGCGGTGGGGCGGCACGGGACAGTGCCGCCCCACCGTGCGTTCGCGGCCGGACCTAGTCCAGCCCCAGGGCGGCCTCGAAGGCGCCCTCCTCCAGACGCTGCCTGACGTCGGTGAGGAAGCGCGCGGCGTCGGCGCCGTCGACGAGCCGGTGGTCGTAGCTCAGCGACAGGTACACCACCGAGCGGACCGTGATGACCTCGCCCAGTTGCGGGTCCTCCACCACCACCGGCCGCTTGACCACGGTGCCGGTGCTCAGGACCGCCACCTGCGGCTGGTTGATGATCGGCGTCTCCAGCAGCGCGCCGTTGGCGCCGCTGTCGACCATGGTGAAGGTGCCGCCGCTCAGCTCGTCCGGGGCGAGGCGGGCGGTGTGCGCCCGCTCGCTCAGGTCGGCGATCTTGCGGGCCAGGCCGCCCAGGTTGAGGCTGCCGGCGTCCTTGATCACCGGGGCCAGCATGCCCTGCTCGGTGTAGACCGCCACCGCGAGGTTCTCGGTGCTGTGGTAGGTGACCTCGGTGCCGTCGATGACCGCGTTGAGCTTGGGGTGGGCCTTGAGCGCCTCGACCGCGGCCAGCGCGAAGAACGGGAAGAAGCCCAGCTCCACGCCCTCGACCGAGGCGAAGCGCGCAGCGGCCTGCTCCCGCAGCCGCGCGATGTTGGTGACGTCCGCCTCGACCACCTGGGTGAGCTGCGCGGAGGTGCGCAGCGACTCCACCATCCGCTCGGCGATGGTCTGGCGCAGCCGCGACATCGTCTCGGTGCGGCCCCGCAGGGAGGTGTCGGCCGTGCGGCGCGGCGCGGCCGTGGCGGGCGCGGGCCGGGACGCGGCGGCCCGCTGCTGCTCGCGCTTGCGCCGGGCGGCCTCCAGGACGTCCTTCTTGCGGATGCGTCCGCCCACGCCGGTGCCCCTGACCTCGGACAGGTCCACGCCCTCCTGGGCGGCGAGCTTGCGCACCAGCGGGGTCACGTACCCCTCGCTGGTCGCGTCGGTCCCCGACAGCCGCCCGGTGCCGCTCAGCGTCCCCAGGTCCACCGTCGGGGTCTCCTCCTCGCGGGTGCGGCGGGCCTGCGGGGCGGGGGGCTGCGGCTGCTGCTCGGCCGCGGGCTGCGGTGCGGGTGCGGCCTGCGGTGCGGGCTCGGGCTGGGTGGGTTCGGGCTGCTGTTCGGGAGCGGGCGGGGCCGCGGGGGCCTCGTCGGGGCTGCCGATGATCGCGATCTGGGCGCCGACCTCGACGGTCTCGTCCTCGCCGACGAGGATCTTGGTCAGCACGCCGGAGACGGGTGAGGGGATCTCGGTGTCGACCTTGTCGGTCGAGACCTCCAGGAGCGGCTCACCCGACTCGACGGTGTCGCCCTCCTGCTTGAGCCACTGCGTGAC
>NZ_KQ950180.1:0-2460 GCF_001517975.1 Thermobifida cellulosilytica TB100 | reverse complement strand
CCCCCCCCCCGCCGAGATCAGTCGTGGACGTGCAGCGGCTTGCCGGCCAGGGCCAGGTGCGCCTCGCCCAGCGCCTCGGACTGGGTCGGGTGCGGGTGGATGAGCTGCGCCACCTCGGCCGGCAGCGCCTCCCAGTTGTAGATGAGCTGGCCCTCGGTGACCAGCTCGCCGACCCGGCTGCCCACCATGTGCACGCCGAGCACCGGGCCGTCCTTGGCGGCGATGACCTTGACCGCGCCCTGCGTTTGCAGGATCTGGCTCTTGCCGTTGCCCGCCAGGTTGTAGACGAACTCGACGGTCTCGATGCCGCGCTCGGCCGCCTTCTTGGAGGTGATGCCCACGGACGCCACCTCGGGCTCGGAGTAGGTGACCCGCGGAATGCCGTCGTAGTCGATGTTCACCGGGTTCAGCCCGGCGATGTGCTCGGCCACGAAGATGCCCTCGGCGAAGCCGACGTGCGCGAGCTGCAGGGTGGGGATGAGGTCGCCCACCGCGTAGATGTTGCCGACACCGGTGTGCAGGTTCTCGTCGACCTGGACGAAGCCCCGCTCCAGCCGGATGCCGACCTCCTCGAAGCCCAGGCCCTGGGAGACCGGGCTGCGGCCCACGGCCACCAGCAGCAGCTCGCCCTCGACGGTCTTGCCGTTGGCCAGGGTCAGGCTGACCCCGGTCTCGGTGGTCTTGACGCTCTCGAACGGACTACCCAGCTCGAACTTGATGCCGCGCTTGCGGAAGGCCCGCTCCAGCAGCTTGGAGCTGGACTCCTCCTCGGCCGGGACCAGGTGCGGCAGGGCCTCGACGATGGTCACCTCGGCGCCGAAGGACCGCCACACGCTGGCGAACTCCACGCCGATGACGCCGCCGCCCAGAATGATCGCGGACTTGGGGACGCGGTCCAGCCGGAGGGCCTCGTAGCTGGTGATGATCCGCTCGCCGTCCACCTCCAGACCCGGCAGGGAACGCGCCTGGGACCCGGTGGCCAGCACGATGTTGGCGCCCTTGTAGACCGCGCCGTTGACGGTCACCTCGTCGACGCCGGTCAGCTTGCCCTCGCCCTCGACGACGGTGATGCCGTGGGACTTGATCAGACCGGTCAGACCGCGGTGCAGCCCGCTGACGACCTTGTCCTTGTACTGGTGCACCCCGGCCATGTCGATCGTGTCGAACGCGGCCCGGACGCCGAACTTCTCGCTCTCTCGGATGGTGTCGGCGACCTCGCCCGCGTGCAGCAGGGCCTTGGTCGGGATGCAGCCGTAGTGCAGGCAGGTGCCGCCGAGCTTGTCTTTCTCGATCAGGGCGACACGCATGCCGAGTTCGGAGGCGCGGATGGCAGCCGCGTAGCCGCCGCTACCGGCGCCCAGGATGACGAGGTCGAATGTGCCGCCGCTCTCACTCACGGGAAGGACACTCCTTGACTGGTTTCTGCGGTGTGGTCGCACACCGTTGGCGAGCCCGGACGCGGCTCATGGCGTCCGGTTTGGGTTATTCGGCTTCGGCGAGGGACTCGGCCAGGCGCACGAGGGTGCGTGTCGCCGCGCCCGTGCCCCCCTTGGGGGTGTAGCCGTGGGGCTGCCCCTGGTTGAACGCCGGTCCGGCGATGTCCAGGTGCGCCCACTTGACTCCGTCGGCGATGAACTCCTTGAGGAAGACACCGGCGCTGAGCATGCCGCCCCAGCGCTCCGACGCGACGTTGGCGATGTCGGCGACCGACGAGTCCAGGCCCTTGCGCAGTTCCTCGGGCAGCGGCATGGGCCAGGCCGCCTCGCCGGCCTCCGTCGCCGCGGCCACCACCCGGTCGCGTACGGCGTCGTCGTTGGCCATCACCGCGAAGACGCGGGTGCCCAGCGCGACCAGTTGCGCGCCGGTCAGCGTGGCCACGTCCACGATCAGGTCGGGGTCGTCCTCGTGGGCGCGCACCAGCGCGTCCGCCATCACCAGGCGGCCCTCCGCGTCGGTGTTGAGGACCTCCACGGTCTTGCCGCCGTAGACGGTCAGCACGTCCGAGGGGCGCTGCGCGGTGCCGCTGGGCATGTTCTCGGCGACGGCCAGGTAGCCGACGACGTTCACCGCGGGCCGCAGTTCGGCGATGGCGCGCATCGCGGCGAGCACCGCCGCGGCGCCGCCCATGTCGGACTTCATCCAGTCCATCGAGGAGGTGGGCTTCAGCGACAGGCCGCCGGAGTCGAAGGTGATGCCCTTGCCGACGAGCGCGAGCGTCCTGGCCGCCTGCGGGTGGCGGTAGGACAGGCGGACCAGGCGCGGCGGGTTGGCCGATCCCTGGCCGACCCCCACGATGCCGCCGTATCCGCCCTCGACCAGCGCCTCCTCGTCGAGGACCGTCACCTCCAGACCGCTGTCCCGGCCGACCTGCTCGGCGACGCCCGCGAGGTCCGCGGGGCACAGGTCGCCGGGAGCGGTGTTGACCAGGTCGCGGGCGAGGCCGACGGCGGAGGCCAGCAC